>NZ_JBFBFI010000001.1:0-2046829 GCF_040684095.1 Aeromicrobium sp. NPDC092404
ACCGCTCGGCCGAGGCCCTCAAGGCATCGGGTTCCAGACCCGCCCACCCGTCGACCTGCATACGGTCCAACGTAGCCTCAATCTGCTCGACAGCACCCACCAACGGGTGCCGGAGCGAAGAAACCGGGGCAACGGACACGACAGACCTCAGCAACGAAACGGCGGTCGCACGCTTGGCCACTCTCGAAGTGCGGCACACCCAAGCTCGATGCACCACGGGCCGGTCTCAGTTCGGATCCAGTCAGGTCAAGGGATTGCTGCGAAGACTTCACCCTTGATGCCTCCACCATATCCGAAAACTCACCCATTGTCGAACACCTGTTCGAATACTGAGACGTCCCCGAACAGTCAGTTCCACCCGCGGCGACGGCGCAGCAGTCGGAACACGCCGTACAGACCGAGAATGATCGCCGCCCAGGGCAGGAGCGCGCCGGCGACCTCGACGACGTTGTTGACCGTCGAGACCAAGGCGTTCCACCCGTCGGTCAGGCCGCCCTTGAATCCTCCCGGTTCCACGGAGTCGGGGCGTGACGTCTGGGACAGGTCGATCGACAGGGTGGAGAGCGAGACCTGGTCGGCGATCTGCTTGCGCTGCGCCTCGAGGCTCTCGAGCTGCTCCTGTCGCTTCGTCAGGGCGTTCTCGGCCTTGATCAGCTGGGAGCTGGTGTCGGCGTCGGCCATGATCTTCTCGAGCCGGCCGATCGAGAGTCGCAGCGCGTCGATGCGGGCGTCGAGGTCCTTGGCCTGGGCTGTGACGTCGTCGTTCTGCAGCGAGACGTTGTCGACCGTGCCGTAGGTCTTGAGCCGTTCGATCGTGGCGGTGACCTTCGTGCTCGGCACCCGGACCGTCACGTACGCCGACGCGTCGTCGCCGTTGCCGTTCTCGGTGCGGGAGTCGACCCGACCGCCGATCGACTCGGCGTACGCGCTGATCTTCTGGGCGACGACGCGGGGGTCCTTGACCGACACCGTGATCTCGCCGGTCGTGATGACCTCGCGGTCGGCGTCCGGGGCCTCGCTCTTACTCAGCGAGGCGTCGCCGCCACCCTCCACGGAGTTCCTGCTCGAGGCGTTCTCGTCGCCACTCTCGCTCGGTTTCTCGACCTGGTCGGAGGTCACCTTTTCGGGTGAGCTCCCGGCACTGTCGCTGCCGCTGGTCCCCACACCGTCCAGGGCGCTCAGGCCGACCGAGCCCAGCCCGACCACGAGCACGCTCGCCGCAGCCAGTCCGGCGGTCCGACGGACCCGGCGGCCACGCCGGGCGATGTCGCGATCGACGGTGTTCATGACGCTCGAGCGCATCGAGGCGATGCGGTCGTCGTCCAGGGTGGGGGTGTTCATGATGTCTCCCTCATCGAACGGAGGTCGGCTCGGAGCCGGGTGCGGAGGCGCGAGATGCGGTTGCGGACGACGGCATGGCTGACGCCGAGCTCGTGGGCCGCGGACTCGTACGTGTGGTCGCCGGCGACGCACAGCTCATAGAGGCGCCGGTCAGTGGCGGACAACGCGGCGACCGCCTTGTCGATCTCGCCTCGCACCTGCCCGGCGACGACCTCGTCCTCGGTCGACGTGTCGCCGGCCAGGTCGGGGTCCAGCTCGACGTCGCGATCCCGCTTCTGGATCCGGCGCCGGGCGTTCAGGGCCGTGAACCGTGCCGTCACCAGCAGCCACGGCAGCACCGACTCGTCGACGACGGAGATCTGCCGGATCTTGGCCCAGGTCGTGATGAACACGTCCTGCGTGATGTCCTCTGCCTCGCGGTCGTCGCGGACCACGGAGTAGGCCTGCCAGTAGACCGGGCGCACGTGCCGGTCGTAGAGCTGCCCGAACGCGGACCGGTCGCCGGCGGCCGCTCGCGCCAGCAGCTCACGGTCCCCGATGCCCTGCGCGGTGGTCGTCGGTGATGTCACCCGGCGCTCCGATCTCTGCGGTGTGCGGACGTCCTTGCTGAGAGATGTCCGGACGAGCCACACCGTCTCACGTACGGCCGGACTTTTTCGGAAGTCGCCGCACTCGGGGGAGGCCTCGTACGATGGAGGACGTCAAGGGAGGCCATCGATGATCAAGCGAACGCTCGCGGCCCTGGTCGTTGCCGCGGCCGCCGTGCTCGCGGTGACCCTGCTGACGGCGACCCCCGACGACGAGCCTGCGCCTGACGTCACAGGCCCTGCGTCGCTCCAGACAGCGACGCTGGACCAGGTCACCCGGCTCGCCGCCCCGCCGCCGGCGAAGTTCACCCGCACGATCTTCGCCCGCTCGAGCCTCAGCCGTTCCGAGCTGATGCTCGACTTCTGCAAGGGCCCCATCGCGGTCTTCGTCGGCAAGCACCGACCCGTGCTCGTCGCGGAGCACGACTACTGCGGCGGGACGGCGTGGATGCCCAAGGTCGGCAAGGGCGAGGCCGTCAGGCTCTCCGGAGAAGGCGTCGAGGACGGCACCTATGTCGCCACGACGATCAAGCAGGTGCCCCGGCGCCTGACCAAGGTGCGCGACCTTCCGGACACCGACATCGTCCTGCAGACCTGCATCAGCCCGAACACCATGGTGCTGGTCGGGATGGACCGCTACGAGCCGGTCACCGTCACCAGCTGATCGATTGATTATCGCGTTCTGCTGACTCGCACCCCTGTCTCCACCTACCGTCATGGCAGGGAGAACGAGGGAGTGGACATGAAGATTCGCATGCGCAGACGCACGGACGAACGTGGCGTGACGGCAGTCGAGTACGCGCTGGTGATCGGCCTGGTGAGCCTGGTGGTGATCGGCGCCGCCGTCAGCTTGGGGAGCGGTTTCACGACGTGGGCGGCCACGTTGGTCGACCTGGTCAGCGACCTCCTCGGCGTCTAGTTGCGCCCGGAAACCGGCGTACCGGTGATTTTCGCAATAGTTCTTTCGGGTCAAAAAGATGGCCCGGATTTTCGCCCCCGAACCGCGTGAATTCGATCTAAGTTCTGACCAGGGAGCGTCACCAACCGGTGGCGGTAAATTTGAGGGAGTAACTCATGTTCAATCACGCAATCGCCTATGTCCTGTCCGTCATCAGCACGGACAAGCGCGAGGAGAAGGGCGCGACTGCAGTCGAGTACGCGCTCGTGATCGGTCTGGTCTCGATCGTCGTCGTGGGTGCCGTGGCGCTGTTCGGCCCGGCGATCACCAGCTTCGTCAACGGTGTGGACTTCACCTGATCCACTGCTGAACGCCGACGGCACTCTCGGGAGCCGGCGGCAACCTGGACGGGGTGGGACCGCGCTACGTGGGCCCACCCCGCTCCAGTCCCGGGGTCTATGGGAGTGGGCCCCTTCGCAGCAGCACTGCATGGACATGGGTGGGAGCACATGGACGCATCACGGGAACGTGGTGCCGCAGCTGTCGAGTTCGCTCTGATCGTTCCTCTTCTGGTCGCCGTCATCTTCGGCATCGTCGAGGGCGGTACGCGCTACTCGCAGCAGAACGAGGTCAATCACTGGGCATACCTCGTCGCGCGGGACCTGTCGATCGATCCGACGAAGTCGGCCAACAGCATCGTCACGACCCTCAAGGGCAGTGACACGAGCTCGTACACCGTCGCGGTGTCGCCCTCGTCGCCGTGCACGAGCAGCAGCGGCAACCAGGTGACCGTCACGATCAGCTCGCCGCGCACGTCGCCGAGCGGGATCTTCGGCAGCTACACGATCAAGGGCAAGGGCGTGGCCCGATGCGAGAACTGATGCGACGCCTCAACCGGCCGCGCGACGAGCGCGGCGTGGCCGCGACCTTCTTCGGCCTCGCGATCGTGGTGCTGATCGCCGGACTCGGCCTCAGCGTCGACGTCGGCAACGTCGCCTACCAGCGCAACAACGCCCAGCACGCCGCCGACTCGGCGGCGCGGCAGCTGGCCAAGTCCTGCGCCAAGAGCCCGTCGGGAACCGAGTGCGCCGCCCTGCAGCCGAGCGCCTCGACGATCGCCGCCCAGTCGTTCGACGGGGGCCAGGTGACCGCCAGCTGGATCTCCGCCACAGGCCGGGTGACCGTGACGGTCGAGAAGGACATCGACACGCCGTTGCTGGGCGTCATCGGCGTGGAGTCCAAGCGGGTCAAGGCCACGGCAGTCGCGTCGTCGCAGTCCGGGCACCCCGTCAAGGGCCTCGTCGCCCTGCCGTTGGGGGTGTCCTACTGCACCTGGAAGAACAACGCGCAGTTCGCCGGCACCCCGAGCGAGGCGGCTCACAAGACCTCGATTCGTACGGACACGCTGCAGAGCCTGCGCACCATGCTCTCGCCGATCGACACGTCCGCGTTGCGGAACCTCCTCGACATCGAAGGCTTCCAGGACTACCTGGACACCAAGGCGGTCGACAAGTGCACCGAGGAGGACGGGACGCAGATCGCCACGTTCAAGGGCGCCGTGTGGCTGACCGGTGAGACCGTCGTCAGCAACATCATCAAGGGTCTCTTCGGCTGGGACGCCTCCAAGTGCGAGCTCAACGTGGACAGCGAGCTCAGCACGTTCCTGGGCGGCCTGCAGGGTGCCGCCTTGCTGCCGCAAGGCTGCGCCCAGCACTTCGGCAACGGCAAGCGGATCGACAAGGGCAAGACGATCCTCATCCCGATCTTCAAGCCGTACTCGACGCTCCAGGACGAGTACGGGCTCAAGCTCGCGACGGCCTGCGCCAGCCTGCTCGGCCCGTCCAAGGCCTGCGTGGAGGTGCCGCCCAAGCTCGGCGTCGAGATCGTGGGCTTCGCGCCATTCGTCGTCACCGGCTGGAAGTACCCCGGCAACCCGGCGAACGTCGACGGCAGCGTGTCGTGCGCCGACATCCCACTGAAGTACAACCTCAAGTCCGCCCTGCTCAACACGCTGAGCCTGGTCGAGCTGGTCCTCAACCTCGGCCTGAACCTCGTCAACGGGGTGCTGTCCCAAGACCTGACGGCCTCGATCACGTGCAACGGGCTGCAGGGCTACTTCACCAAGAGCTTCACCAAGGACCCGAACTTCGAGTACGAGCAGGGCGAGGACGAGTTCGGCGCCCACTACGTCTCGCTCGTCGAGTAGCTGTCATCCATCAACCATCGATTCAAGGGAAACGATCGATATGAACAAGAGAGTCATCGCCGCAGTCGCTGCGGGCGTGCTCGCCCTGCTGGGCGTGCTCGTGCTGTTCGTCTGGGCACAAGGTGCCAACGACCGGGCGTACGAGGGAGCCAAGCTCGTGTCCGTCGTGAGGGTCACGGAGGACGTCAGCCAGGGCACCAGCGCGGCGGAGCTCGCCGACAGCACGGAGGTCGTCGAGCTGCCCGCCGAGTCGGTCCCCGACGGGGCAGTGACCAAGCTGGACCAGGTCTCGGGCCTGGCGACGAACGCGAGCCTTCAGGACGGAGAGGTCCTGCTCAAGTCGCGCATGGTCGCCCCGGGTGAGCGCAAGGGCAAGACCGACGTGCCCAAGGGGTTCCAGGAGATCTCGATCGCCCTGGACTCCGAGCACTCGGTGGCCGGGGCGGTCAAGCCCGGTGACCGGGTGGGCGTCATCGTGACGTTCGAGCCCAAGGACAGCAGCGCACCCCAGTTCACCAACTTCACCCTCAACCAGGTCCTGGTGACCAAGGCCGACACCGCGGTCGTCGGGGAGAAGGGTGAGATCACCGGAACGATGCTCACGCTGGCGGTCAAGACGCTGGACGCCGAGAAGATCGTGCATTCGCAGAAGTGGGGCACGGTCTGGGTGACCCTGCAGAACTCGGACACCGACACGTCGGGATCCAAGATCATCACGGCCGAGGATGTCGTCAAGTGACCCGGGCACTGATCCTGGCTGGAACCGGGGAGTTCATCGCCCGGGTCAACGTCCTGCCCGGCACACAGGTCGTGTCGCTGACCCGCGACACCATCGAGAGCGAGCGGTTCGACCTGATCCGGAGCCTCGATCCGCAGTCGCTGCCCGACATCATCTTCGTCGGTGCCGCGCTGCCCATCGAGAAGGCGCTGGGGATCGGCCGGATGATCGACGAGACCTATCCGCTCATCGATCTCGTGCTGGTGGACGACGTGCCGGTGGAGATCGTGGTCGAGGCCATGCGGTCCGGCTTCCGTGACGTGCTGCCGGAGGACATGGTCGACGAGCGGCTTCGCGACGTGCTCCGGCGGGCCGAGCTGCACCGGCAGAACGCCGAGATCCCCGCCGCGGGCGCGAGCCCCGCGCCCCACGTCCAGGCGCCCGAGGAGAGCCGCACCATCACGGTGATCTCGCCGAAGGGCGGCGTCGGCAAGACGAGCATCGCGACCAACATGGCGATCGGGCTGGCCGAGGACTATCCGTCCGAGGTCGTGCTGGTCGACCTCGACCTGCAGTTCGGTGACGTCGCGTCGACCCTCGACCTGTCGCCGGTGCACACGATCGAGGAGGCGCTCTCGCCGGCCGCCGCGGCCGACAACCTCATCGTCAAGACGATGCTGACGGTGCACCCGGCCGGGTTCCACGTGCTCTGCGGCGCCGAGTCGCCGGCGGCCAACGACGAGGTCAGCGGTCCGCAGATCGTCCGCCTGATCCACCAGCTGTCGACGCAGTTCCGCTACGTCATCGTCGACACGGCCGGTGGCCTGCCCGAGCCGACCCTCGCGGCGCTCGAGGTCACGGATGACGTCGTGCTGGTCTCGACGATGGACGTCGCGTGTGTGCGTGGCGTCCGCAAGGCCGTCGAGATGCTCGCCCAGATCGGATTGCTGCCGGCCTCCCGGGTGCTGACACTCAATCTGGCGAGCAACCAGTCCGGCCTCAAGGTCAAGGACATCGAGACCGCGGTCGGACTGCCGGTCGACATCGTGATCGCCCGCTCCAACGACGTACAGCTGGCGGCCAACCACGGTGCGCCGCTGATGCTGAACAAGAAGAAGGGTGGCGCGTTCGTGAAGTCGATCCGCGCCCTCATCAACCATCTCGAGAACACCGACGCCTCGACCAAGCGCACGCACAAGCGTCTGGACGTGGCATGAGCACCGTCGAAGGGAGTTCCTCATGAGCCTCAGCGACCGCCTGGCGACGGCCCGCGACCGATCGCTCCTGCAGGCCCACGCCGACCTGCAGAGCAGCGATCCCGAGGCCCTGCCGCGCTTCGAGCAGACGCAGGACCAGGTGCCGAAGCTGGTCGTGACGGATGCTCTGGCAGCGGTCAAGGCCCGCGCCGTGGAGGAGCTGTTCAAGCGCCTCGGCAGCCGGATCAACGATCCCTCGCTGACGGAGGCACAGCTCCACGAGTTCGTGCGGGAGGAGCTCTCGGCCATCATCGAGGACGAGCAGCTGCTGCTGACGGTCGACGAGCGGGCACGGTTCATCCAGGACATCGAGGACGACGCCCTCGGGCTGGGACCGCTGCAGCGGGTGCTCGAGGACCCGAGCGTCACCGAGATCATGGTCAACGGGCACGACACGATCTACGTCGAGCGGAACGGCAAGATCACCCGCAGCCCGCTGCGCTTCGCGTCCGAGCAGCACCTCCGTCGAGCCATCGAGCGGATCGTCGGGCGGGTGGGCCGGCGCATCGACGAGTCGTCCCCGATGGTCGATGCCCGCCTGCAGGACGGGTCCCGTGTGAACGCCGTCGTCCCGCCCCTCGCGGTCCGCGGGTCGTCGCTCACCATCCGCAAGTTCTCCGACACCCCGTTCACGGTGGAGAACCTCATCGAGTTCGGCTCGATGACCCCGCAGATCGCCGCCCTGCTGAGAGCCGCGGTCGAGTCACGCCTCAACATCCTCGTCAGCGGCGGCACGGGCACCGGCAAGACGACCCTGCTCAACGTGCTGTCGAGCTTCATCCCTGACGGCGAGCGCATCGTGACCATCGAGGACGCGATGGAGCTCAAGCTGCAGCAGGACCACGTCGTCCAGCTCGAGGCACGGCCACCCAACATCGAGGGATCCGGCGAGATCACGATCCGTGACCTCGTGCGCAACTCGCTTCGCATGCGTCCCGATCGCATCGTGGTCGGCGAGTGCCGCAGCGGTGAGGCGCTCGACATGTTGCAGGCCATGAACACCGGTCACGACGGGTCGCTCAGCACGCTGCACGCGAACGCACCCCGCGACTGCATCGCTCGCCTCGAGACCCTCGTCCTGATGGCCGGGATGGACCTGCCGCTGCGGGCGATCCGGGAGCAGGTCGCCTCGGCAGTCGACCTGATCGTGCAGATCCAGCGGCTCCGCGACGGCACCCGGCGCATCACGCACGTCACCGAGGTGCTCGGTATGGAGGGTGACGTCGTCGTGCTCCAGGACGCCTTCTTGTTCGACTTCTCCGCCGGCACCGATGCCCAGGGCACGTTTCTCGGCGTGCAGAAGCCGACCGGCGTACGGCCGCGCTTCACGGACCGGTTCGAGGAGTACGGCGTCGACTTCGACATCTCGAACTTCAACCTGACGAGGACGGTCTGATGAGCATGATGATCGTGGGTGCCGTGCTGCTGGCCGCAGCGGTCGGCCTGTTCGCGCAGGCCCTGTTCGCCGACCCCGTGCCGCGGGTCTCCAAGAGTCGGCGGCTGGGCACGACCGTGCCGACCGAGCCGCTGTGGCGGGTGATCTACCGCTCCGTCGTCACGGGGGTCGACCGCGTGCTCAGGAGTCGGGGCTGGGTGCCCTTCCGGGCGGCCGAGCTCGAGATGGCCGACGTGAAGAAGCCGTTGGGAGTCGTGGTCACCTGGGTCGTCGCGGGCACGGCTGCCGCGTTCCTCGTCGGGTTCGTGCTCGGTCGCAGTGTCGTGACCGGCGGGCTGCTGGCGATCGTGGTCCCGATCGCCGCGAAGATCGTGCTTAAGGTGCGCGCGGGACGGCGTCGCAAGGAGTTCGCCAAGCAGCTCGACAACACGCTGCGCATCATCGCCTCCGCCCTGCGCGCGGGGCAGAGCCTGCCGGTCGCGCTCAACTCGGTGGCCGCCGACGCCGCTCCGCCGATGTCGGAGGAGATCACGCGCATCATCAACGAGAACCGGCTCGGCCGCGACCTCGTGGTGGCGATGCTCGATGCGGCGGAGCGCAACGGCAGCGAGGACTTCCGCTGGTTCGCCGAGGCCGTGGAGGTGCAGCGGGACTCCGGCGGCAACCTCAACGACATCATCGACACCGTGGCCGAGACGATCCGCGGCCGCGCCGAGATCCGCGAGAAGATCCGCGCGTACGCGGCCGAGGGCAAGGCCTCGTGCTACGTCCTCATGGCGCTCCCGATCGCGCTCGGCCTGACGTACTCGCTCATGAATCCGGGCTACATGGACCCGCTCGTCAAGACGACGGTCGGCGTCCTGCTGCTCATCCTGTCCGGCATCCTCTACACGGTCTCGTGGTTCTGGATGCGCGCCATCATCGCGATCAAGGTCTGAGGGACGCCATGTTGATCATCGGAGCCATGTTCCTGCTCGCAGCGCTGGGCGCCCTGTCGGTGTCGCTGGGCCTCGTGGCCCTGCCGGACCGTGCGGTCCGCGAGCGGCTGGTCGAGACCCATGCCGCTGCGGAGCCGGCGGGCAAGCGGATCAAGCAGATCGACAAGCCCGAGGACGCCGCCAAGTACGTCACGACGACCGGGATGCTGAGCCGGATCGAGCGCAACCTGCTCCTGGCCGGGCACCCCGCGGGCTGGTCGATGCGCAACATCATCCTGGCCAAGATCCTGATCCCGGTGCCCATGCTGATGCTGGTGACGAAAGTCTTCTTCCTCGACGCCTCGCCGGTCAAGGTCATCATCGGCGTGATCGCCATCGGCGTCTCGTACTTCGTGCCGGACCTGCTGCTCCACAGCCGGGCGCAGGAGCGGCAGGAGGAGATGCAGAGGTCCCTGCCCGACCTGTTGGACAAGATCGTCATCACGATCGAGGCCGGTCTCGGCTTCGAGTCCGCCCTGGCCAAGTCGGCCGAGTCGACGACCGGGCCGCTGGCCGACGAGATCACCCGCACGGTGCAGGACATCCGGCTCGGCATGTCGCGTCGAGCGGCGTACGAGTCGCTGCAGGCCCGGACGACGTCGGAGGACATCCACTCGTTCATCCGGGGCATCATCCAGGCCGAGGTGCACGGCTCGTCGATCTCGGGCATGGTGCGCATCCAGTCGCAGGAGATGCGGATGAAGCGCAAGCTGCGTGCCGAGGCGAAGGCCGGGCAGGTCTCGGTCAAGCTGCTGGGACCGCTGATGGCCTGCATCTTCCCGGTGCTGTTCATCGTGGTGCTGGCGCCGGGGATCATGAACGCCTTCGACACCTTCTAGACCTCCGCCTCGCGGCGGCGGCGCGGACGTGGCGGGTCGTTTCCCCCCGACCGCGAACCGCGGACGGCCGTCCTGGGCTCAGGCCCGGGGCGGCCGTCGTGCGGTGACCCCTTGCCGCCGTGCTTTACATTTGCTACCTTCTTGTAAAGCGCCTCTCCCAGGGCGTACAAGGAGGAATGCAGCATGACGATCCAGGCAACTGTCGATGGCCAAGTCGTGGAGTGGCGCGACAAGAAGCGCTACCTGTGGATCATGGGGGCGATCATCCCGCTGATCCCGCTGATGATGTGGGGGCTGCACGCGTTGACGGGTGGCGCCACGGTCGTGTGGTTCTTCGGCCCGTTCTTCGTGTTCGTGCTGATCCCGCTGTTCGACCTGCTCGCCGGTCTCGACCCCAACAACCCACCGGACGAGCTGATCGAGGCCCTCGAGGAGGACCGCTTCTACCGCTGGGTGACCTACGCGTTCATCCCCGTGCAGATCGCGGGCCTGATCTGGGGCGCCTACCTCCTCGGCGGCAACACGCTGCCCGGCATCGACGACCCGCTGACGGTGGTGCAGAAGATCGGGCTGGCCCTGGGTCTCGGCATGGTCGCCGGCATCGGCATCAACACCGCGCACGAGCTCGGCCACAAGAAGGAGGAGCACGAGCGCTGGTTCGCCAGGGTCGCCCTGGCCCAGACGTTCTACGGCCACTTCTTCATCGAGCACAACCGCGGCCACCACGTGCGCGTCGCGACACCGGAGGACCCCGCGAGCGGTCGTCTCGGCGAGACGGTGTGGGAGTTCATGCCCCGCACGATCATCGGCAGCCTGAAGAGTGCGTGGAGCCTGGAGAAGAAGCGCTTCGTACGTCAGAAGAAGTCGCACTGGTCGATCAAGAACGACCTGTTCAACGCCTGGGCGTTCTCGCTCGTGCTGTGGGGCGGGCTGATGATCGCGTTCGGCTGGCAGATCCTGCCGTACCTGCTGATCCAGGCCGCTGCCGGCATCTGGCTGCTGGAGTCGGTCAACTACCTGGAGCACTACGGCATGAAGCGCGCCAAGCTCGACTCCGGCCGCTACGAGCGGGTCAACCCGAGCCACAGCTGGAACTCCAACAACATCGGCACGAACGTGCTGCTCTACCACCTGCAGCGGCACAGCGACCACCACGCCAACCCGACCCGCCGCTACCAGGCCCTCCGCGACTTCAAGGAGGCCCCGGTGCTGCCGACGGGCTACGCGGGCATGATCGTCCTGACCTGGATCCCGCAGGTGTGGCGCAAGGTCATGGACGAGCGGGTGCTCAGTCACTACGACGGCGACATCGGTCGCGCCAACCTGCACCCGCGCACCGCCGACGCGTACGTTCGCAAGTACGGTGCCGGGACGAGCCAGGACGAGGAGGTCGCTGCCGCATGAGCAAGTTCATCTGTCCCAACTGCGAGTACGTCTACGACGAGGAGCAGGGCAACCCGCGCGAGGGCTGGCCGGCCGGCACGCCGTTCGCCGAGATCGACGCCGACTGGACCTGCCCGGACTGCGGCGTGCGCGAGCAGGTCGACTTCCTGCCGATCGAGGAGTTCGAGCGCAACGACCAGGACGGCAACATCATCGCCGCCGAGACCAGGGCGCAGGTGCAGCAGCGGTCGGCGGAACGACAGGACGCGGCCGACCAGGACGTGGCAACCGAAGGAGAGCAGCAGTGAAGCGGTGGGAGTGCCAGCAGTGCGGATTCGTCTACGACGAGGCAGAGGGGTGGCCCGAGGAGGACATCCCGCCGGGCACCAAGTGGGAGGACATCCCGGACGACTGGACCTGCCCCGACTGCGGTGCGGCCAAGGCTGACTTCACGATGCTCGAGCTGGCCTGATGACCCACCGGACGGTGATCGTCGGCGCCGGCATCGCCGGTGTCAGCGCGGCCGCGGCCATGCGGCGCAGCGGCTACGAGGGCGAGATCGACCTGCTGGGCGAGGAGCCCGAGCTGCCCTATCGCCGCCCGCCGGTGTCCAAGGAGATCGTGCGCGGCGAGAAGACGCCCGACGAGATCCGCATCAAGAAGGCCGAGTGGTACGACCAGCAGTCCGTCAACCTCCGCACCGGCGTCACGGTCGCGGCGATCGATCCCGAGGCGCACGTGGTGCGCCTGGTCGACGGCGAGGAGGTGGGCTACGACCAGCTGTTGCTGGCGACGGGCGGACGGGCTCGTTCGCCGTGGTCGGCCTCCGGCATCCGTACGCTCCGGAGCCTCGCCGACGCACCTCAGCTGCAGGGTGAGCTGACCCCGGGCAGCCGCCTGGTCGTGGTCGGCGCGGGCCTGATCGGTTCCGAGATCGCCGCCAGCGCCCGCACGATGGGCTGCGACGTGACGCTGCTCGAGACCGCGGCGCTCCCGCTGCCGCGGTTGCTGCCCCCCGAGCTGGGCGAGCTCTACGTCGACCTCCACAAGAGCGAGGGCACCGAGCTGCACACCGGTGTCGAGGTGGAGGCGATCGAGGACGACGGTGACCAGACCGTCGTACGCTCCACGGACGGACGGACGTGGTCCGCGCCCGTCGTCGTGGTCGCGGTCGGCATGCAGCCCAACGTCGAGCTCGCGGAGGCCGCAGGGATCGAGGTGGCCGACGGCATCGTGGTCGACGAGCTCGGCCGCACGTCGGCGCCGGACGTGTTCGCCGCCGGCGACGTGGCCAACCAGCCCAACGGCGTGCTGGGCGGCCGCCACCGCGTCGAGCACTGGCAGGGCGCGCAGAACCATGGTTCGGCGGTCGGCAAGGCCATGGCCGGTGGGCAGGAGCCGTTCGTCGAGGTGCCGTGGAGCTGGTCGGACCAGTACGGCCACAACCTGCAGGTGTCCGGCTGGCCGGAGGCGGCGCACGAGCTCGTGGTGCACGGCTCGCTGGCCGACCGCGACTTCATCGCGTACCTGCTCGAGGACGGAGTCGTTCGCGGCGCCGTGGGCATCGGGCGGCCACGCGACATCCGTGCGGCGGCCGCGTGGATCGCCGCGGGGCAGCGGCTCGCCGACGTCTTGGACGGCGAGGCATGACCACTGCTGCAGCGGTCGCCCCGGTGCGTGAGCGGCTCCTCGACGCGGCGCAGGGCATGATCGAGGACACCGGCTGGTCCAGTGTCACGATGGCTCGCATCGGCGCCCGAGCAGGGGTCAGTCGGCAGACCGTCTACAACGAGTTCGGCACCAAGCACGGCCTCGCCGAGCAGCTCGCGATGCGCGAGCTGTCCCGCTTCCTCGACATCGTCCGCGAACGCATGGTGGGTGAGACCGAGCTGGTCGACGGCATCCGAGCGGCGTGCGAGGGTGCCCTGCTGATGGGGGAGCAGAGCCTGCTGGTGCGCACGATCGTGACCTCGCTGCCTGAGGAGCAGGACGCGGACTTCCTGCAGATCCTGACGACGGAGTCCGGCGAGATCGTCGAGGTCGCGGTGGCGGTCGTCAAGCAGTCCATCGTCGAGCTCTATCCACCGGTCCCCATGACGGATGCCGAGCTCGAGATCGCGGTCGAGGTCGTCGTACGCCTCGTCCTGTCGGCGATCACCCGACCGTCGAAGCCGCCGCGCGAGGCGGCCGCCGACATCGCCTGGATCACCGGCCTGGCGATCAAGGGCGCCGAGAGCTGACTACGGCGCAGGCGTCGACGGGCCCGGGAAGCTCGGGATGCCCGGGGTCGGGACGCTCGGCGTGGGCACGTCAGCGGACGGCTCCGACGGCGACGGGGTCGTCGGGGTCGTGGCGCCACCAGCAGCATCCTCGGTGACGTAGACGAGGCGGCCGTCGGCGAGCCGGTAGACCGTGCCGACCGGTGTGCCGCGGCCCACCGTCTTGGTGCCGTTGGCCGGAACGTCCTTGGCGTCCTTGCCGGGCTGCGTCGTCACCTCGCCGAGGGCTGGCTTGACGAGGCCCTTGTCGCTGACGGCGCCCTCGAGGCCCAGGGACGACAGGGCGGCCAGCAGGAACGCCACGGCCAGGACGATGCCGATGTCGAACATGTTGACGAGGCCGTCGAGCGGGTCGCCGGCGCGCTCCTGGGAGATGCGGGCCCGTGGGGTCACGTGGATCATGGCTTGGTCTCCGTCAGGGGCGGCAGGCCCGCCTGGGGGGTCGATGGTGCGGGATCGCGCAACGTCGGCGTGGCAGCTGCCGCCGGGGACGGGCGAGTGGGTGACGGGCTGATGGCCGAGGCACCTGTGCCATCGTCGGTGAGGATCGCGGCGATGTACTCGAGGTCGGAGAAGTCCTGGCCGTACAGCCGCTCACGCACGAGCGACAGGCCGAGGGCCAGCACACCGATCAGGATGCCCAGGACTGTGATCGAGAAGGCGAGCCGCAGGTTCTCGGTCAGGGCGTCGACATCACCGCGGGCGAGGCCGTCGAGCGCCGGGGCCAGGGGGATCAACGTGCCCATGAGGCCGAGGGCCGGGCCGACCCGCACCAGCAGGCGGGTGCGCGCGAGGCGGCCCTGCCGGGAGAAGTCGAAGTCGGCGAGCTCCTTGGCGATGCGGGTGTCGGCGCCCGGCTTGCCGACCTCCTTGACGATGACGCCGAACGCGGCACCGACGGCCGAGCTCCAGGCGACGGTGTGCAGCAGCGCCGACGCCTCGGTCGTACGACCGGCGTCGACGGCCTCACGGGCCGACGCCCCGGTGCGGGAGAGGGCGGCGAACGTCCGACGGCGGCGCTTGACCAGCTCGACGATGAACATCCCGGTCTCGACCAGCACGCCGGCCAGGGCGAGCAGGGCCAGGATCACGACCGGCAGCTCCAACGCCTCCGCGACGTTGAAGATGATGTCGTAGATGCCGTCGGTCATGTGCGTCTCCTCAGGTGGGCCAGCCTGGTGCTGGCCCATCGTGTCTCGATCTCTGCGCCGAGTCCCAGCAGCAGGAGGACGGCGAGTGCGCCGATCACCGCGCCACTGATCTTGCGGCTCGTGGACAGCTCGTCCGCCTGGGTGGGCTGGCTCGTGGCCTGCGTGCCGGGGATGCTCTCGCCCTCGCCCGACCCTGCGCCGGCGAGCACGAAGCCCTCGACCTCGGTGAGCCCGTCGTCGATCGGCCCGGTCGGCAGGTCACTGGTCGGCGGCGGGGTCGCGTCGGACGGCGGGCTGGGGGCGTCGTTCGGGATGTAGGGCGGGATGAAGCCACCGCCGCCGGTGCCCGGGCCGATGCCACCGCCGCCACCACCGGTGCCGTTGGTCGACGGCGGCTTCGGCGGCTTCCCGACCTTCACGCTCGTCGTGGCGGCAAGGCCGAGCGAGCCATCCTTGTCGTCGCGCACCACGAGATTGACGGGGTAGGTGTCCGATTTCGTGAAGGTGCGAGACGGCTTTGCCGTCTTGTAGACCTTGGTGCCCAACGTCCACCGGTAGCTGAGGGTGTCGCTCTCAGGGGCGACCTCAGCCGTGAAGAACACCGGCGTCGCCGTCGTGACCTTCTTCTTCGGCGTTGCTGTCGTCGTCACGTCCAGCAGCTCGCCGGTGGTGTGGATCGTGAGGACCAGCGGCGCTCCGGCCGGCAGCACGAACACGTCCCCAGCGTTGACATCGCCGTTGCCTGCAAGCGGGCGCACGTAGCCAACCCGGCCGCCTGTCACGTAGACAGCCGGGACGAGCCCGTCGCGGTAGTTCATGTCGGGATCGAGCACGGAAGGAACCTTGCTCCGGCCGCTGGTCTCGGAGAAGGTCCAGTCATCGGCATCGCCGCCGTTGTCACGGTCGAGGATCGCGTTCAGCGAGAGCGCCTCGGTGATGCCTTCCACAGGTGTGATCGGGCCGTTCCTCTTTGACCGCACCGTGTAGGCCAGGTCCTCCGCATCCTTCAGGTCGGCATTCTCCTGGATGTTGACGGTGTACTCGTACTCGGCCTTCTTGCCATCGACGACCGACACGACCTTGACGATGACGCACGGGACTCCGGCGACGCACTCGGCGGCCTCGGCGCTGGAGCTGACGACGAGGGGAGCGGCGATCATCGCGAGGGCAGCCGCCAGCGCCGCGCGGCGTCGCCGCCGCGGGGTGGACACCAAGGTGCTCACGGGTCTCCCTCCAGAGAACGTCGTCGACTGTCAAGTATGAAGCGTGAGAGGGTCTCGCGCCGATCCTTCCGCCAGATGATCGTATGAACATCGGGTGATGGCTGGGCCTGTGCCCCTAGATCCAGCGGTCGAACCACATCCGGTCGTGCCAGGTGTCGTACGGGATGATCTCGCCACTGAGCACCGGGTGGAAGAACCAGAACGCCACGACGGCCGCCGTGACGTAGAACCCTGCGACGCACCACACGACGTACCGGTGCCGCGGGGTCTCGGCTGTGCGCACCACCTCGTGGATCACGAGGGTGATCGCGACGATCGTGAACGGGATGATCGCCACGGCGTAGTAGGAGAAGATCGGCCGGTCCGTGCTCATGAACCACGGCAGCCAGCTGACCGCCACCGCGACGACGGGAACGCCCCAGCGCCAGCTGCGCGTCACGACCCAGGCGACGACCGCGGCGAGCAGCGCAAGGACCCCGGTCCACCAGATGATGGGGTTGCCGAGGATCAGCACCGACCGCACGCAGGAGGAGCCGGCCGTTGCGCCGCACTCGGACGCCGGGAACTCGCCCTGGTACTCGACCAGCACCGGCCGCTCCATCACGAGCCAGCCGACCGGGTTGGACTCGTACGGGTGCTTCTCGGCGTTGTCGAGCCCCGACCACGAGAAGTCGAAGGTCATGACGTGGAAGTGCCACAGCGACCGGAACGCGTCGCGGGTCTCGCCGAGGAAGCCGGGGGTCGGCTTGTCGACATAGGCCCCCCATGGTGCCGAGTACTCGCCGTAACCGTTGCCGAACCTGGCCTCGTACGCGTCATGGTGGATGAGGAAGCCGGTCCACGTCGCCACGTAGACGAGGCCAGCCACCACGACGATCGAGGCGAAGGCGGGTATGCCCACCCGCAGCGTCGTGCCGATCCAGCCGCTGCGGCGGATCGCGGGGTCAGCGGGGCCGCGACGGCGTGCGAGCACCTCCCAGACCACCGCGAGGACCCCGAAGGCGGCGAGGACGTAGATGCCGTTCCACTTGGTGCCACAGGCCATCCCGAACGAGACGCCGGCGAGCAGCTGCCACGGCCGGACGACGCGGTAGCGGTCGAGCCGGGCACGGATCCAGTCGCGGTCGGCGACGAGGCACGCGACACCGCAGACCACCCAGAACGCCAGGAAGACGTCGAGCAGCGCCATCCGCGACATCACGAAGTGCAGCCCGTCGACCGCCAGCAGCAGACCCGCGACGCAGCCCATCACGGTGGATCCAGTGATGCGCCGGACGAGCCGCGCCAGCACCAGCACGGTCAGCGAGCCGATGACGACGGCGGCGATGCGCCAGCCGAACGCGTCGAGGCCGAACAGGTGCTCGCCGATCGCGATGAGCCACTTGCCGCCGTCGGGGTGCACGATCCACGAGGGGTCGCCGGTCATCAGGTCGCTCGTGCGACCGTTCTCGATCTCCTTGTTGGCGCTCTCGGTGAAGTCCTGGACGTAGCCGTGCTGCAGCAGCGACCAGGCGTCCTTGGCGTAGTAGGTCTCGTCGAACATCAGGATGCGGGGCTTGCCGACGCGCCAGATCCGCAGGCCGAACGCGAGCAGTGCCACACCGAGGGGACCCACCCACCCCCACGCGCGCTCCGACCACGAGGTCGGGGAGAAGCGGGCCAGCGAGGTCACCCGAGCAACCCTAGGGGAGTCGCGAGAGCGGTGGATTCTCAACCTTCTCAGCTTGGGGCGGTGGATCCGCAACCTCATGACGGCTGTTCCGGTTGAGGATCCACCGGCGCTTCGCCATCCACACCCGGCGGACGAACGTAGACGCGTCCACAGGAGGTCCGCACGGCGTGGCTCGACGGGTCGGCACCTTGCTGTCGTGAACCATGCGTACGCCCACACCCGTGCCGGAGACCCTCTTGCGGCGAGCGTTCAGCCGTCAGGAAGCGCTCCAGAACGGCATCTCGGCCCGGATGTTGCAGCACCCTCGGTTCGAGCTGGTGTTCCCCTCGGTCTACGTGCTGGCCGGGACTCGGCTCGACGCCCTGGGCCTGATCGACGCCGCCGCGCTGGCGTTGCCCGATGACGCGCAGCCCAGCCACCTCACCAGGATGCGGCGGTTGGGTGTCGACTACGGTCCGCCGACGCCGCTCCACTTCACGATCGGCCGAGATCATCATCTCGATCTAGCCGACGTCTTCCTGCACCGTACGGCTGCCATGCCACCCGTGGAGGCCGGCGGGGTGGTGCCGGAGGCCGCCTTCATCGGTGCTGCCGCGACGCTCCGTCTGATCGATCTCGTCAAGATCGGCGACTGGCTCCTGCACCGTCAGCACATGACGATCGCTTCGTTGATCGGTCTCGCCCGAGCCCAGCCTTGGCGCCCGGGCGCAGGCGCGGCGGTCGCGGTGGTCCCGCACCTCGAGGAACGATCGCGCTCGCTGAAGGAGTCCGAGACGCGGTTGGTGCTGGTGTTCTCCGGCCTGCCGAGACCTGAGGTCAATCGTGACGTGCTCGACGCGAACGGGTTCTTCATCGGGTGCGGCGATCTCACGTATCGCCTCTGGAAGCTGCTCATCGAGTACGAAGGGCGCCAGCATGCATTCGACGATGCCCAGTTCTCGCGAGACATCGATCGGTATGCCGGGTTCCGTGGGTCGGGCTGGGAGTACGTGCAGGTGACCCAGGCTCGGCTCGAGCGTCCGCGATCCCTCGCCACATTCGTGCACCAACGATTGGTCGAGCGGGGGTACGACGGACCGCCCCCGGTCTTCGGCAGGCGGTGGCGGTCGCTCTTCTCCCGCCCCGTCCCTGCTCCACTCCTTCACGCAGCGGTGGATCCTCAACCGTAAGAGCGGCCATTCGGTTGCGGATCCACCGCTCCGCCGGCATTCGGTTGCGGATCCACCGCTCCGCCGGCATTCGGTTGCGGATCCACCGCCGGAGCGGGCCTGACAGGATGGGCGGCATGCTGATCCTCGCCGCCACGCCCATCGGCCAGGTCGCCGACGCCAGCGGACGTCTCGGTGAGGCACTTGCCACGGCTGACGTCGTGGCGGCCGAGGACACCCGGCGGCTCAAGCGGCTCGCGTCCGAGCTCGGCATCGAGATCACCGGACGCGTCGTGTCCTACTTCGAGGGCAACGAGGAGCGCCGCACCCCCGAGCTCGCCTCGCTGCTGGCCGACGGCTCGACGGTCGTGCTGGTGACCGATGCCGGCATGCCCAGCGTCTCCGATCCCGGATATCGCCTGGTCGTCGCCGCGATAGCCGCCGACATCACGGTCACGTCGATCCCCGGACCGTCCGCCGTGCTGACCGCCCTCGCCGTGTCGGGCCTGCCCGTCGACCGCTTCTGCTTCGAGGGGTTCCTGCCACGCAAGGCGGGGGAGCGCACGCGCGCCCTGGCCGAGCTCGGCGCCGAGCGGCGCACGATGGTCTTCTTCGAGTCGCCGCACCGCACCGAGGCGTCACTGCGCGCCATGGCCGAGGTCTTCGGCGCCGAACGGTCCGCAGCGGTGTGCCGCGAGCTCACCAAGACGTACGAGGAAGTGGCCCGCGGCTCGCTGACCGAGCTCGTCGAGTGGGCGGCCGGGCAGGAGCAGGGGGTCCGCGGCGAGGTCACGATCGTGGTCGGAGGAGCCGCACCGGACTCCCGGACGTACGGGCCGGACGACCTGCGGGAGCTCGTCACGGCCCGGCAGGCCGAGGGGCTGAGCCGTAAGGACGCGATCGAGCAGGTCGCCGGCGAGACCGGGGTGCGCAAGAAGGACGTCTACGACGCCGCGCACGCATAGCCGTACGGAGGCGCACCCTAGAATCGTCGACGTGTCCGACTCCACGTTCTACGTCACCACGCCGATCTACTACGTCAACGACGCGCCTCACATCGGGCACGGCTACACGACCGTCATGGGTGACATCATCACGCGCTGGCACCGGCAGCGGGGCGAGAACGTCTGGTACCTGACCGGCACCGACGAGCACGGCCAGAAGGTCCTCCGCAAGGCCGACGAGAACGGGGTCTCCCCGCAGGACTGGGTCGACAAGCTCGTCGAGGAGGAATGGAAACCGCTCCTCGAGACGATCGACGTCGCCAACGACGACTACATCCGGACGACCGAGCCACGCCACCTCGACGGCGCCAAGGCGTTCTGGCAGGCCCTGTACGAGCGCGACGCCGTCTACAAGGGGTCGTTCAGCGGCTACTACAGCGTCGGCGCCGAGGAGTTCGTCGGCGATGACGACGTGGCCGACGGCGAAGGTGACGACGCGGGGTTCAAGGTCTCCAAGCTCGACGGCAGCCGGGTCGAGCACATGACCGAGGAGAACTACTTCTTCCGGCTCAGCGACTACCAGCAGAAGCTGCTCGACTTCTACGAGGCCAATCCCGACTTCATCCAGCCGGCCTCGGTGCGCAACGAGCTCGTCGCGTTCGTCAAGCGCGGCCTGCGCGACCTGTCGATCTCGCGCTCCACGTTCGACTGGGGCATCCAGGTGCCGTGGGACGACAAACACGTCATGTACGTCTGGATCGAGGCGCTCCTGAACTATGTCACTGCCGCCGGGTACGGCGTCGACGACGAGCGCTTCGAGGAGCTGTGGCCGGCCAACATCCACATCGTCGGCAAGGACATCGCCCGGTTCCACGCGGTGATCTGGCCGGCGATGTTGATGGCGGCGGGCCAACCCGTGCCGCACCAGGTCTTCGCCCACGGCTGGATCCTGGTCGGCGGGCAGAAGATGTCGAAGTCCAAGGCCAACGGCATCCGGCCCGACGAGATCGTCGACACCTTCGGCTCCGACGCCTACCGCTACTACTTCGCGCGGGCGCTGACGTTCGGCAGCGACGGCTCGATCTCGTGGGAGGACATGCACGCGCGCTACCACGCCGAGCTCGCGAACGGCTTCGGCAACCTCGCCTCGCGGGTCGCCGCGATGATCGGCAAGTACTTCGACGGATCGTTGCCCGCCGCAGGCGTGACGACAGCGGCCGAGCAGAAGGTCATCGACCTGGTCGCCGGGGCGGTGGCCGACGCCGATGCCGCGATCGAGGCCGTGGCGCCGCAGGACGCCCTGGCCGCGGTGTGGCGCATCGTCGACGAGCTCAACGGCTACATCACCGAGCAGGCGCCCTGGAAGGTCGCCAAGGAGGACCCTGAGAGCGACCGGCTCGCCACGATCCTCAACACGACCGCCGAGGGCCTGCGGGTGCTCGCGGTGCTGCTCAACCCCGTGATGCCCAAGGCGTCGGCGGTCCTCTGGGACTCCCTCGGCGCCGCGTCCACGCTCGGCACCCTGCCCGACCAGCGCATCGACGCGGTGGCCGCGTGGGGCCAGCTGCCCGCCGGCACCACCATCACCAAGCCGGCGTCGCTGTTCCCGCGCATCGAGGCTCCGGCCGAGTGACCCTCACCGAGGGCTGGCCCGAGGCGCCGGAGCCACTGCCGTCGCCGGTCGTCGACAACCACTGCCACCTCGACCACCGGGCGTACGCCAAAGGGGTCGAGGGCGGCCTGCTGATCCCCGTCGACGAGGCGCTCGACCGGGCAGCGGCCGTCGGCGTCACCCGCATCGTGCAGGTGGGCTGCGACCTCGAGGGCTCGCACTGGGCGGTCGAGACCGCCCGGACGTACGAGTCGGTCGTCGCGGCCGTGGCGCTGCACCCCAACGAGGCGCCGAAGCATGCCGAGCAGGGCGACCTCGACGAGGCGCTGGCGGAGATCGACGCCCTGGCCGCGTCGCCCCACGTCCGGGCGGTCGGCGAGACCGGCCTCGACTACTTCCGCACCGGTGAGGGTGGCCGCGAGGCGCAGCACGCCTCGTTCCGCGAGCACATCCGCATGGCCAAGCGCCACGACAAGACGTTGGTGATCCACGACCGCGACGCACACGACGACGTGCTGGCGGTGCTCGACGACGAAGGCTCGCCCGAGCGGACGGTCATGCACTGCTTCTCCGGCGACGCCGAGTTCGCGCGGGCGTGCCTCGACCGCGGCGCCTACCTGTCGTTTGCGGGAACCGTCACCTTCAAGAACGCCGAGAACCTGCGCGAAGCGCTCCGCGTGACGCCGGTGGACCGTATCCTTGTGGAGACCGATGCGCCGTTCCTCACACCCTCACCGCATCGCGGGAACCCGAACGCTTCGTTCCTGATCCCGCTCACGGTGCGGTTCATGGCTGGAATTGCAGGCAAAACGGTCGAGGAACTCTGTCAGCACATCGAGGCGAACACGCTTTCTGCCTTCGGTGGTGACTGGCCTCACAGGATTTGACCCAGGAAGGGGCGCCCGTATGGTGGAAAGTCGGCCCCGTCACCGACTGTCAAGGAATTCCGTGCAGCCAGAGTCACCCGCCCGACGTACGCCCGCCACCGGAAAGCGTCGTCATCGCAAGTCATTCCCGATCATCGCTCTCAACCTCGCGATCGTCCTGATCGTCGGTGGCGGCACCGCAGCCTACGGCGCTCTGAGTCACACCGTGACCCTCACCGTCGACGGCAAGAGCGACAAGATCCGCACGTTCGGCGACAACGTCTCCGACGTGCTCGAGTCCAAGAACGTCACGCTTCGACCGGGCGACCGCCTGAGCAAGCCCAGGTCCGCCGCACTGTCCGACGGTGACGAGATCACCGTGTCGTACGCCAAGCCCGTGACCTTGGCGGTGGACGGCGCCGTCAGCGAGCACACCGTCTACGACCGTACGGTCGGCGACGCGTTCAAGACCCTCGGCGTCGAGCCCACGTCCGGTGCCTACCTGTCCAAGAAGGCGTCGAGCGTCATCCCGCGCAAGGGTGCCCAGCTGGTCGTCAGCAGCACCAAGTCGCTGACGGTCATCGCTGACAAGAAGAAGCGCACCATCACCTCGAACGCACCGACCGTTGCCGGTGTCCTCGAGAAGGCCGGCGTCACGGTGGACTCCGACGACGAGGTCAAGCCGGGCAAGGACGCGTTCGTCAAGCCGGGCGCCGATCTGCGCGTCGTTCGGATCAAGAAGGTCACCAAGACCGAGACCGTGCCGGTCAAGTTCAAGACCACCGTGCGTGAGGACGACGACGCGATGCTGGGCGAGACCACCGTCGTGCGGCCGGGCAAGAAGGGCAAGGCCGAGGAGAAGGTCACGCTGATCTACGCCGACGGCAAGCTCCGCGAGCGCGTCGTCCTGGTCTCCCGGTCGCTGTCCAAGCCCCGCGCCCAGATCGTGGAGCGCGGCACCAGCACGACCCCGCCCGACAGCGTCTGGGACAAGATCGCCCAGTGCGAGTCCGGTGGCAACTGGTCGATCAACACCGGCAACGGCTACTACGGCGGGCTGCAGTTCAGCGCCGCGACGTGGCGCAGCGTCGGCGGCCCGGGCCTGCCGCACGAGAACAGCCGCGAGGTCCAGATCAAGTACGCCAAGATCCTCCAGGCCCGTTCGGGCTGGGGCCAGTGGGGCTGCGCTCATGCGAGGTTCGACTGACGCACTCAACCCCTGCGGCGGCCGTGCGGCTCCTCGGTCCCGCTGACGTCCGGCGCCTGGCCGAGGCCTGCGGCATCCGCCCGACCAAGCAACGCGGGCAGAACTTCGTCATCGACGCCAACACCGTGCGGCGCATCGTGCGCACGTCCGGGGTCGGCGCCGATGACGTCGTCGTCGAGATCGGCCCGGGCCTCGGGTCGCTGACGCTCGGGCTGCTCGAGGTCGCCAAGCACGTCACGGCCGTCGAGCTCGACGAGACCCTGGCGGTGCAGCTGCCGTCGACGATCGCGGAGCACGCCCCTGACCGGGCGGAACACTTCGACCTGGTCACGGCCGACGCGATGCAGGTCACCGAGCTGCCGGGACCGACGCCGACGGCGCTCGTGGCCAACCTGCCCTACAACGTCTCGGTGCCGGTGCTGCTGACGTTCTTCGAGCGGTTCCCCACGATCAGCACGGGACTCGTGATGGTGCAGGCCGAGGTCGCCCACCGGCTCGCCGCAGGCCCGGGCTCCAAGACGTACGGGGTGCCGAGCGTCAAGGCAGCCTGGTACGCCGAGCTGCGCCTCGCCGGGTCGATCGGACGCAACGTGTTCTGGCCGATGCCGAACGTCGAGTCGGCCCTGGTCGCCTGGACCCGCCGGGAGCCTCCGGGCGACGAGGCGCAGCGCCTGCGGACGTTCGCGGTCGTCGATGCCGCGTTCGCGCAGCGTCGCAAGACCATGCGGGCCGCGCTCTCCGAGCTGGCCGGGTCCGGACCGGCGGCGGAGGAGGCGCTCGTCGCGGCGGGCATCTCGCCACAGGCCAGGGGCGAACAGCTCGGCGTCGAGGAGTTCTTCCGCCTCGGCCAGTTCCTGACCCCGGCCTGAGCGCGACCGGGCGCGTCCAGCCTCGGTGAAATCGCCGGACCGGCCTGCCCTCGCGTGTGCACTAACGTCTCGCGGGAGGCAGCCGTGCCTCGATCGCGAAGGGTGGCGCCATGAGGATCGACGAGCGCATCGCCGCGCAGTACGCCGATCTGTCGCCCCAGGAGCGCCGGGCGGCCGATGTCCTGCTGGCCCACCTCGACGACCTCGCGATCTACCGGGCGGCCGAGCTCGCCGACCTGGCCGGGGTCTCCAAGGCCACGATGAGCAGGTTGTTCCGCCGCCTGGGCTTCGACGACTTCACCGAGGTGCGCCACCACCTGCGTACGCTCCGCAGCCGCGGAGTCCCGGTCGCCTTGGACGGCTCGTCGAGCCTCGCCGGCCACGTCGAGCAGGAGGCCGCCAACCTGCAGAAGGCCGTGACCGGGCTCGAGGACGGTCGCCTCGACGCCGCCGCGAAGCTCATCACCGGGGCGCGCCGCGTCGCGGTCGTGGGTCTGCGGTCGAGCTATCCCGTCGCGCTGCACCTGAGGCAGTCGCTGAGCCAGGCCCGCACCGGCGTCACGCTCGCGCCGCAGCCGGGACAGTCGTTGTCCGACGAGCTCATCGGGCTGGACCAGGGCGACGCTGCCGTGGTGGTCGCCTTCCGTCGCCGCCCGGACACGATCGGCGGGCTCCTCGAGATCCTCCGGGTTTCGGGCACCCCCACCGTCCTGGTCGCCGATCCGTCGGCCCGCGCGCTCGCGGGCCACGCCGCTGTCTGGCTGGAGTGCCCGCTGGCGACCGACCTCGCCTTCGACAGCTACGCCGTGGCGATGAGTGTCGCAGCCCTGCTGGCCGACCGAGTACTGGACCTCACCGGGGCACGGGGCGAGGAGCGGGCGACCAGCATCGACGAGCACTACCGCTCGCTGGGCGAGATCGAGGAGCGCTGACGGTCCCAGCGGGTGGCCTGATCGAGCCATGGTCTGGACGCGGGCTGCGGCCTACCGTGCGCATAAGGCACGTCTGCAAAGGAGCAGATCATGACATTCATCCAGATCATCGAAGGACGATCCAGCCGTCTCGACGAGATGAGGGCGCTCACCCACGAGTACAGGGAACGCTCGGATGGCGAGTCGACGGTGCGCCGCTCGATCGAGACCCAGGACCGCGACGATCCCAGCCGGTTCATGGTGCTCGTCTTCTTCGACTCGTACGAGTCGGCGATGGAGAACTCGAACCGGCCCGAGACCGATGAGTTCTCGCAGAAGATGTCCGAGCTGGTCGACGGTCCTCCGACGTTCCACAACCTCGACGTGGTCGAGGACAACACCTTCTGAGGGGTGGCTGCGACGGCACGCCTCGCGGTTGTCGCGAGGGCGGGCTGGCGGCTGCGCACCGCTCGACCACTAGGTTGATCGGGTGAGTGCCGCCACCGTTCGTGTTCCCGCCAAGATCAACCTGTGCCTCGGCGTCGGCCCGGTGAGGGAGGACGGCTACCACCCGTTGGCCACGGTCTACCAAGCCGTGGACTTGCACGACGAGGTGAAGGCCACGGCTCGCGACGACGACCGGATCACGGTCGCGGTCCACAGCGAGCTCGACGCGCGCGTCGAGCTCGCGCAGGTGCCGGAGGACGACGACAACCTCGCCGTACGGGCGGCTCGACTGCTGCAGGAGGTCACCGGGACGTCGGCCGGGGCCGACCTCGCGATCCGCAAGGTCATCCCGGTGGCCGGCGGCATGGCCGGCGGATCCGCCGACGCGGCCGCCGCACTCGTCGCGTGCAACGACGCCTGGGCCACGGGCCTGTCCCGGGCCGAGCTCGAGCCCATCGCCGCCCAGCTCGGCAGCGACGTGCCGTTCCTGCTGCACGGCGGGAACGCGATCGGCGGTGGGCGGGGCGAGACGATCAGCCCGGTGCTGGCCCGCGGGTCGTACCACTGGGTCTTCGCGATGGCGCACGAAGGACTCTCGACCAAGGCGGTCTACGCCGAGTTCGACCGGCTCAACGACGGCCAGCAGGTCGGGGACCCAGAGGTGCCCGACGCGCTCCTGGCCGCTCTGCGCGCCGGTGACGCCGAGGCGCTGGGCGACGCGCTCTCCAACGACCTGACCGAGGCGGCTCTGTCGCTGCGTCCGGAGCTGCAGGACACCCTCGAGATCGGCATCGAGGCGGGGGCGCTCGGTGCGATCCTGTCGGGGTCGGGCCCGACCGCGCTGTTCCTGGCCGCCGACGAGCAGCACAGCCTCGACATCGCCTTCGCCCTCAGCAGCGCCGCCGGGTGCGCCGACGTCGTGCAGTCCCGCGGCCCCGTCGCCGGAGCGCGCATCACGTCCTGACCCCCAAGTTTTGGGACAAAGCTCGGCACGATTCCTCTCGCGGTGACGAGGTTCGTCACAAAATTTGGGGTCAGCCCTCGATGAGCTCGGTGAGCTCGAGCCAGCGGTGCTCGTGCTCCTCGACCTGCCGCTCGAGCTCGCTGACGGCCTTCACGAGGCCCGCCAGGCCCGACGCGTCGGTGGGGTCGTGCTGCGCCATCTCGACGTGCAGCGCGTCGATCCGTGCGGTCAGCTTCTCCATCTTGCGGTCGATCGAGCCGATCTCCTTCTTGGTGTTGCGGAGCTCAGCGCTCGACATCGCGGGTGCCGCCGGCGTGTGGCCGGCTGTCGACGGGTTGGACGCGGCGGGGGAGTCCTGCTCCTTGCGGAGGCGCAGGTACTGGTCGACACCGCCGGGCAGGTGCCGGAAGTGACCGTCGATGATCGCGTACTGCTGGTCCGTGATGCGCTCCAGCAGGTAGCGGTCGTGCGAGACGACGAGCAGGGTGCCGGGCCACGAGTCGAGGAGGTCCTCCATGGCCGCCAGCATGTCCGTGTCGAGGTCGTTGGTGGGCTCGTCGAGCACCAGCACGTTGGGCTCGTCGAGCAGGATCAGCAGCAGCTGGAGCCGCCGCTTCTGCCCGCCCGAGAGGTCGCGCACGGGCGTCGCCATCTGCTCGTTGGAGAACCCGAGCCGTTCGAGGAGCTGCGACGGGGTCATCTCCTTGCCGCCCGAGACGTACGCCGTGCGCTGCCGGCCCACGACGTCGCTGACCCGGTCGGCGCCGACGTCCTTGAGCTCGTCGAGCTCCTGCGTCAGCGTCACGACCTTGACCGTCTTGCCGTGCTTGACCCGGCCGGAGGTCGGCTTGACGGCGCCGGTCACGAGCCCCAGGAGCGTCGACTTGCCGGCTCCGTTGGCGCCGAGGATGCCCGTACGCTCACCGGGCCCGACCCGCCACTCCACGTGCTTGAGCACCTCGTGGTCGTAGGAGACGCTGACGTCGAGGATGTCGACGACGTCCTTGCCGAGCCGCGAGGTCGCCATCTGCTTGAGCACGATGGGGTCGCGCGGGGGCGGCTCGTTGGCGATCAGCTCGTTGGCCGCGTCGATGCGGAACTTGGGCTTGGACGTACGCGCGGGAGCGCCGCGCCGCAGCCAGGCCAGCTCCTTGCGCATGAGGTTCTGCCGCTTGGACTCGGTCGCCGAGGCGTGCCGGTCGCGCTCGACGCGTTGCAGGATGTAGGCCGCGTAGCCGCCCTCGAAGGGCTCGACGATGCCGTCGTGCACCTCCCACGTCGCGTTGCAGACCTCGTCGAGGAACCAGCGGTCGTGCGTGACGACCAGCAGCCCGCCGGCGTTCGCGGACCATCGGGTCCTGAGGTGCCCGGCCAGCCAGGTGATGCCCTCGACGTCGAGGTGGTTGGTCGGCTCGTCGAGGAACAGCACGTCGTCATCGCCGACGAGCAGGGCCGCGAGGGCCACCCGACGACGCTGGCCACCGCTCAGGTTGCCGACCGTGGCGTCCCACGGGATGTCGGAGACGAGGCCCGCGATGACGTCGCGGATCCTGGCATCGCCGGCCCACTCGTAGTCGGGCCTGTCGCCGACGATCGCGTGACCCACGGTCTGGGTCTGGTCGAGCGTGTCGGTCTGGTCGAGCATCCCGATGCGGACCCCGCCACGGGTCGTCACGCGACCGGAGTCGGGCTGCATGCGGCCGGCGAGGATGCGCAGGAGCGTCGACTTGCCGTCGCCGTTGCGGCCGACGATGCCGATCCGGTCGCCCTCGTCGATGCCGATGGTGACCGAGTCGAAGACGGTCTTGGTCGGGAAGTCAAGCGCGATGGACTCGACGCCGAGGAGATGTGCCACCGAAGAAGTCTAGGCCGCCGCGCGTGACCGCCTGACCACGAGCGCGCCCCCGGACGTACGTAGGAGCTGCACACCGGATCTAGGGAGTTCTGCCTAACGCGCCCGCGCCGGGGCGCCACACGATGAAGATCCACTCACCGAAGGAGAAATCTCATGGCACTGTTCATGGACGTACACGAGAAGATCGAAGGGCTCACGGCCGACGCCGTCGCCGGAGCGCACGCCAAGGACCTCGAGGTCCAGGGCCAGTACGGGGTCGACTACCAGCAGTACTGGTTCGACGAGGGCTCTGGCAAGGTGTTCTGCCTCGTCGAGGCGCCCGACGCCGCGGCGGCCGAACGGGTGCACCGTGAGGCGCACGGGCTGCTCGCCGACCACCTGATCCCGGTCCAGGAAGGCGTGGTCCCGGGCCACGCGCACGGCTGAGACGCCCAATCGGTCCCGGAATCGCAGCCGGCCGGTCCATACTCCTCGTATGACGTCGATCGACGACGCGCTCGACAGCAGGGCGACCAGCCGGCTGCTGATCGGTCGGGAGGACGCCCTTGCGCGACTGGAGTCGATGCTCGAGTCCGTCCTCCAGTCGCACCGTGTGCAGGCGGTGTTCGTCGAGGGAGAGGCCGGCATCGGCAAGACCCGCACGGTCCACGAGCTGGCGACCCGCGCGCGCGACCGGGGCGCGGACGTCCTCGTGGGCCGCTGCATCGCCCAGGGTGAGCAGGTTCTGCCGTACGCGCCGCTCGTCGAGATCCTGGCCGACCTCGTGGGTCGCGACGGTCCGGCCGCCGTCCTCGCCCTGGCCGGTCCGTCCGGCAGCGAGCTCGCCCGGCTCGTGCCGGCGTTGTCGGTCGACGACGTGCCGACCGCGACCCGGGCCAGCTCGAGCCGGCTGTTCCAGGCGCTTCGCGGCGTCTTCGGCGGGTTGAGCAGCCGGCGGCCACTGGTGCTCGTCATCGAGGACCTGCACTGGGCGGACCGGTCGACGCGCGAGATGCTCGCCCTGCTGACCCAGCAGCTGCGGGGGGACGTGCTGGTGGTGCTGACGCTGCGGACGGACGAGTCGCCCCAAGACCCGGGGATCAGCCGATTCGTCGCCGAGACCGGGCGGGGGGCCGACCACCGGGTCGTGCTGCAGCCCCTCACCCGCGAGCAGCAGGCTCGTCAGATCAGCGACATCCTCGGGGTGCCTCCGGTCAAGGACCTGCTGGACGGGGTGTACGGCCGGGCCGAGGGCAATCCGTTCTTCGCCGAGGAGCTGTTGGCCCTCGGCACGGGCGGCGAGGTGCCGGGGACGGTCCGCGACCTGCTGCTGGCGCGACTCGAGGCCTTGGCGCCGGCGACCCGGCAGCTCCTGCGGTCCGCCTGCATCGTCGGGAGGCGGGTCCCGCACCGACTGCTGGAGGCGATCAGCGACGTGTCCGGCGAAGGACTCGACCGGGCCCTGCGACCCGCGGTCGAGAACCACGTGCTGGTCACCGATGACGCTGACGGCGGGACGTACCAGTTCCGTCACGCGCTGCTGCAGGAAGCGATCGCCGGCAGCATCCTGCCGGGGGAGTCCCGGCGGATGCACGGGCGGATCGCAGCTGCCCTGGTGGCAGATCCCTCGGTCGGCGGCAGCACCCGGTTCGTCGCCGGGCGCATCGCGAGCCACTGGTTCGCCGCCGGGGAGCTCGACCGGGCCTTGGTGGCGGCCGTCGCTGCAGCGCGCGAGGCGACCGAGGCGCTGGCGTTCAGCGAGGCGCTGTTCCACTACGACCGGGCGATCGGGCTGCTGGAGTCGGTGCCGGACGGCATCGCGCTGCTCGACGAGCCGCTCTACCGGCTGCTGTGGCGGGCCGCCGAGGTGGCCCACCTCGCCGCGCACCCGGCGCGTGCCGCGGAGCTGATCCGCGCGGCGATCGAGGCGGTCGATCCCGCTGAGCGGCTGCACCACGGCTACCTGCACGAACGGCTGGGCCGCTACCTGTGGATGTCGGCGGAGGGCGAGGCGTCGATCGAGGCGTACACGACCGCGATGGAGCTCACGCCCGCGGAGCCGCCGACGAGCTGGCGGGCCGCGGTCGTCAGCGGCTACTCGCAGATCCTCATGCTGTCGAGCCGGTACGCCGAGGCGATCCCGTTGGCGCGTGAGGCGATCGCGATGGCGCAGCAGGTGGGTGCCCGGTCGATCGAGGGCCACGCCCGCAACAATCTCGGGGTGGCTCTCGCCCGCCTCGGCGAGCTCGACGAAGGGGTCGCCGAGCTCCTCGTCGCGCGGCGAATCGCCGATGAGGAGATGGAGGACGTCGACGACGTTGCGCGGGCCATCGTCAACCTGCACTCGGTCTACCTCGACTCCGGCCACCTGCGTGAGGCCGCTGACGTCGCCCTGGAGGGCGTCGCGGTCGTCGAGACGCTCGGCCTGCAACGGCGCAAGGGGGTCTGGTGCCGGTGCGATGCGGCGCAGTCCCTCCTGCTGCTCGGGGAGAACCAGCACGCTCTCGACCTGCTGGCGGAGGCGGAGGATCTCGGCCCGGCCGGCATCGACCGGGTCGTCGTCGACATGACCTGGGGCCAGACGCTGCTCCGCGTCGGCGAGGTCGATCAGGCCTTGGCGCGGCTCCTGGCGTCACGCACCGGCGGACTCCGCCTGGTCGACGGCCAGCTCGTCGGGCCGCTGTACGCCGCTCTCGTCGAGGTGCTCACCTGGCAGGGAGACCTGGCCGGCGCCTTGGCGATGGCCGAGGAGGGAACCGGCCGGCTGCTGGACGACGAGGACCCGATGTTCTGCGTCCCGGTCTCCGCGGCGGCGGTGGCTGCGGCAGCAGCCCAGGCCGTGCGCGACCCCTCCGATGTCGAGGCCCACGAGGAGATGGCCAGATGGCTGGCGGCCACGGAGCAGGCCCTGGCGCGCTGGCCGGGCGAAGTGCCGGTGGCGACGCTGCACCACGAGGCAGCCCGGTGCGAGATGGCGCGGGGGCGGGGGCGATCCGACGCGGCGGCCTGGAGCGCGCTCGCCGCGGGCTGGGAGCAGGTGCCGAAGCCGTACCGAGCCGCGTACGCCAGGTGGCGCTCCGCGGAGGCGCACCTGAGCGTGACGCAGGACCGGGCCGCGGCCACCGCCGAGCTGCGCGCCGCCTGGCAGGAGGGCAGCCGCATTGGCGCCCGCGGACTCGTCACTGCCGTCGAGGACCTCGCCCGTCGCTCGCGCATCAAGCTGACGACCGGCGGCGCGCAGGAGAGCGCCACCGACAATCCGTTCCGCCTGACGCCACGGGAGCGGGAGATCCTGCTTCTGGTCGCTGAGGGCCTGACGGACCGCGAGATCGGCACGCGGCTGTTCATCAGCCACCGGACGGTGGGCCACCACGTCTCCAACCTGTTGGCCAAGCTGGACGTCACGAGGCGGTCCGAGCTCACGGCCTACGCCCACCGCAGCGGGCTCGCCGGCGGTTCAACGGTCGAACGGTAGCGAGAGGGTGCGCAGGGCGCCGGTCAGGGCGGCGGTGTCGTCGGCCGAGAGCTCGGCCAGGAGCTCCTGCTCGTGCCGGAGCAGGGCGTCGAGCGCGCCGTCGACCGCGTTGCGGCCCGACGCGGTGAGCCGGACCTGCACGCCGCGACGGTCGGCCGGGTCCGGGAGTCGCTCGACGAGGCCCTTGCGCACGAGACGATCGACGCGGTTGGTCATGGTGCCGCTCGTCACGAGCGTCTCCTGGACCAGCTGGCCGGGGGACAGCTGGTAGGGCTCGCCGGCCCTCCGGAGGGCCGACAGCACGTCAAACTCCGACGGCTCGAGATCGTGGTCGGCGAACGCCTGCTTGCGGGCGCGGTCGAGGTGCAGGGCGAGGCGGGTGACCCGGCTGAGCACGTGCATCGGGGAGACGTCCATGTCCGGACGCTCCCGCTGCCAAGCTGCGATCAGCCGATCGACGTCGTCCTCTGCCACAGGCCCATCGTAGGCGTCAAGATTCTTGACGTCGAGACGATTTCTGATGCACTCGGCGCGGCTGTTAGGTTCCTCGCATGAAGACCGTCACCGCCGTCCTTTCCGGGCTCGTCCTTGCTCTCACACTTGCGGCCTGCGGAGGAGGCGATTCCGGCTCCGGCGGTGACGCCAGAAGTGAGGTGCGCAAGGAGCTGCAGGATCTGGGGCTCTCGAAGTCGCTGACGAACTGCGCCATCAAGGAGATCGAGAAGGACGCGGGCAGCCTCGAGAAGTTCGCGGAGCTCGACGCCTCCGAGCAGCAGACCGTGGCGGCCGAGGCCGGCTCGAAGTGCGCCTCGGGCGCCTCCAAGGACGAGGTGGGCGACCTCGCCAAGGGGCTCGAGAAGCAGGACGTCGACCTGAGCGATCCGGCCTTTCGCAAGTCGTTCATCACCGGCATGACCTCGCAGGGTGTGCCGGAAGCCTTGGCCACCTGCATCGCCGACAAGGCGGGCGCCGAGGACCTGAAGGCTTCGCAGCTCGTCGACGAGGCCACGATCCAGCGTCTGGCGAAGGCCTGCCAGTAGACGGTGGGGCATAGATTCATCCGCATGGATGCTTCGGACGCCCTCGCCGCTGGACCCGCCCGACAGGCTGAGCTGCTCGAGGCCGGGACGCTCACCTCCCGACAGCTCACCGAAGCCGCGCTCGAGGCGATCGAGCGGGAAAATCCCGCGATCAACGCTGCGGTGGCGGTCTACGCCGACCAGGCACTGGCGGCCGCCGACGACGCAGATCGTCGCCGTGCCGCCGGTGAGGCCGGCGCCCTGCTCGGCATCCCGGTCGCGGTCAAGGACGACCTCGACATCGTCGGCGAGGTCACCGGCTACGGCAGCCGGGCGAATCTCGTTCCCGCCACGCAGGACGCCGACCTCGTCGCGGCGCTGCGGGCCGCCGGGATGGTCGTCGTCGCCAAGTCCGCGCTGCCGGAGCTGGCGATCTTCGGCTTCACCGAGTCCGAGGCCCACGGCATCACCCGCAACCCGCAAGACCTGGCCCACACCCCGGGAGGCTCCTCCGGCGGTTCGGCCGCGCTGGTGGCCGCCGGTGCCGTCGGCATCGCCACGGCCTCGGACGGCGCAGGGTCGATCCGCATCCCGGCCGCCTGCTGCGGCCTCGTCGGGTTCAAGCCCACCCACGGCACGATGCCGAGCTCGGGCGGGTGGCACGAGCTGTCGACGCAGGGTTGTGTGGCACCCAAGGTCTTGGACAGCGCGCTGTTCCTCGACACGTTCGGGAGGTTCAGCGCCCCGCTCGTGGAAGCGGCGGGGACGGACCCCGCGCCGCTGCGGATCGGCATGTCGACCAGTGCGTCGGCCGCAACCAGGGCCCAGCCGCTCGATCCCCGCGTGCGCGCGGCGATGGAGCGCACGGCTGACGTCCTGCGGGCCGCCGGCCACACCGTCACCGAGGTGAAGATCCCCTATCCGCTGGCGGCCAAGGCGCTGACGGTGCGCTACCTGGCCGGCATCCGTGACGGCGCCGACGGCACCGACGACCCGGGGCGGCTGGAGCGGCGTACGACGGGGATCGCCCGGCTCGGCCGGCCCTTCGGCTCGCGAGCGGTTGCGTGGGCCAAGCGACAGGGCACCGCATGGGGTGACCGGGTGCACGACGACGTCGGCGTCGACGTGCTGCTGACCCCGGTCATGTCCGGTCCGGCGGTCGAGGTCGAGCACTGGCGTGGCAAGGGCGGCCTGTCGACAGTGCTCTCGATGAATGCGTTCTATCCCTACACGGCCCAGTGGAACCATGCCGGCGTGCCGGCCGTCTCGATGCCGGCCGGGGCGACCGACGACGGACTGCCGCTGGCTGTCCAGCTCGTCGCCCGCCGGGGTGACGACGCGCGGCTGATGTCCCTGGCCGGGCAGCTCGAGCGCAGCGCGCGATGACGACCTGGGACCCGGCGCGCTACCTGCAGTTCGCCGACGACCGCTCCCGGCCGTTCGTCGACCTGATCGGCCGCATCGACGGTGAGCCGGCCACGATCGTCGACCTCGGCTGCGGTCCGGGTCACCTCACGGCCGTGCTCCGCCGCCGCTGGCCGGACGCGGCGATCCACGGGGTGGACTCCTCGCCGGACATGGTCGATCGCGCGGTCGCCGACACCGCGGACGAGCGGACGACGTACGAGCTGGCCGACGTCGCGACCTGGACGGCGACCGAGCCGGTCGACCTGATCGTCTCCAACGCGTTGTTCCAGTGGGTCCCCGACCAGCTCGACGTGGTCCGGCGTCTCGCCGGCTCCGTCGCCCCGGGCGGGACGTTCGCCCTCCAGGTCCCGGTCAACCACGACGCCCCGAGCCACCGTCTGCTGCACGAGATCGCGTCCCGTCCCCCGTACGCCGCGCAAACCGAAGGCCTGCACGCCGTCCGCGGCACCCGTGGCGAGGTCTACCTCGACCTGTTCGCGGACCTCGGCTGGGCGGTCGACGCGTGGGAGACGACCTACCTGCACGTCCTCCCGGGCGAGGACCCGGTCTTCGACTGGATCTCCGGCACCGGTGCGCGGCCGATCCTGCAGGCACTGCCGGACGGGCTGCGGGACGAGTTCGTGACGGCCTACAAGGCCGCGCTTCGCGAGGCCTATCCGGCGCGAGCCTGGGGCACGGTGCTGCCGTTCAGCCGTACGTTCGCCGTGGCCCGGCGCCAGGACCGACTCCGGTAGCCTTGGGTCTGCTGCTGACAACACTTCCCGGTTCGCCGGGACCATCCCCGGTTGGTCTGCCGGCAGGGCCCGCCGCACTTTGAATGCGGACAAGCGACGTAGGTTCGACTCCTACCCGGGGAGCCAGCAACGATCTGCTGGTCCGTCGACGAAGGAGTCTGGTGAGCACGAGCACCGATCACGATCACGTCACGGCCATCGTGCTGGCAGCAGGGGCGGGCACGCGGATGAAGTCCTCGCGCGCCAAGGTCCTGCACCAGATCGGCGGCCGAAGCATGCTCGAGCACGCGCTGGTCGCCGTGTCGGGCGCCGGCGTCCGCACGACGGTCGCCGTCGTGGGCCATGACCGCGAGCAGGTCTCCGAGGCCGTGGCCGCTCACGACCCCGCGATCGTCCAGGCCGTGCAGGAGCAGCAGAACGGCACCGGTCACGCCGTGCACGTCGCCCTTCAGGCGCTCGACGCCCCGCCCGCGGGCACCGTCATCGTGACGTACGCCGACGTGCCCCTGCTGTCGGCCCAGACGCTGTCCGAGCTGCTGGTCGCGCACCGGGCCGCTGGGCACACCGTGACGATCCTGACCGCAGAGGTCGACGACCCCACCGGTTACGGCCGCATCCTGCGCGCCGAGGACGGCGCCGTGACGGCGATCCGCGAGCACAAGGACGCCTCCGACGACGAGCGCGCCGTCCGTGAGATCAACAGCGGCATCCTGGTGGTCGACGGTGAGTTCCTCACCGCGGCCGTGGCCGGCCTCGAGGCGGACAACGCCCAGGGTGAGCTCTACCTCACCGACATCGTCGGCAAGGCCGTCGCCGAGGGCCGTCCCGTCGGCGCCCACGTCCTCGAGGACATCTGGCAGACCGAGGGCGTCAACGACCGCGCCCAGCTGGCCCGCCTCGGGGCCGAGCTCAACCGCCGCATCACGACGCACTGGATGTCCGAGGGCGTCACGATCGTCGATCCGGCGACGACCTGGATCGACTCCGCCGTCACGATCGAGCCGGACGTGACGATCCTCCCCGGCACCCAGCTGCTCGGTGCGACGGTCGTCGCGCGAGGGGCCACGATCGGTCCCGACACGACGCTCCGCAACGTCGAGGTCGGTGCCGACGCCACCGTCGTCCGTACGCACGGCTCCGACTCCGTGGTGGGCCCCGAGGCGACCGTCGGTCCGTACGCCTACCTGCGCCCGGGCGCCGAGCTCGGCGCGAAGGGCAAGATCGGCACGTTCGTCGAGGTCAAGAACTCCGTGATCGGCGAGGGCGCCAAGGTGCCGCACCTGTCGTACGTCGGCGACGCCGACATCGGAGAGGGCGCCAACATCGGCGCCGGCACGATCTTCGCCAACTACGACGGCGTGAACAAGCACCGCTCGACGATCGGCCGGCACGCCAAGACGAGCTCCAACAACACCTTCGTCGCACCCGTCAGCGTGGGCGACGGCGCGTTCACCGGAGCCGGCTCGACGATCCGTGAGGACGTACCACCGGGGGCGCTGGCCGTCAGCGCAGGACAGCAGAGGAACATTGAGGGGTGGGTGGCCGACAGACGTCCGGGCACCGCATCCGACCAGGCCGCGCAGGCCGTGTCATCCGAACCGGCAGAGGAGACCTCCGGTGAGTAGCCTGTCCAAACGCACCCCGACGCGGAACATGCTCGTGTTCTCCGGCCGCTCGCACCCCACGCTGGCACAGGAGGTGGCCGACCTCCTCGAGGTCGACCTGGTCCCGACGACCGCCTACGACTTCGCCAACGGCGAGATCTACGTACGCTTCGACGAGTCCGTGCGTGGCTGCGACGCGTTCGTGATCCAGAGCCACGCGGCGCCCATCAACGACGCGATCATGGAGCAGCTCATCATGATCGACGCGCTCAAGCGGGCGTCGGCCAAGCGCATCACGGTGATCCTGCCGTTCTACGGCTACGCCCGGCAGGACAAGAAGCACCTCGGCCGCGAGCCCATCTCGGCGCGCTTGATGGCCGACCTGTTCCTCACCGCCGGCGCCGACCGGCTCATGACGGTCGACCTGCACACGGCGCAGATCCAGGGCTTCTTCGACGGCCCCGTCGACCACCTGCTCGCGATGCCGATCCTCACGCGTCACGTGAAGAAGAAGTACGGCAAGAAGCCGCTCGCCGTCGTGTCACCCGACGCCGGCCGCATCAAGGTCGCCGAGTCGTGGGCCGCCGCGCTCTCCGGCGCCCCGCTCGCGTTCATCCACAAGACCCGCGATCCCCGCAAGCCCAACGAGTCCAAGGCCAACCGCGTCGTCGGTGATGTCGAGGGCCGGGTCTGCATCCTGGTCGACGACCTCATCGACACCGGCGGCACGATCGTGCAGGCCGCCGAGGCGCTGATGGCCGACGGCGCCGAGGACGTCGTGATCGTCGCGACCCACGCGGTGTTCTCGGGTCCAGCGGTCGACCGGCTCAAGAACTCGACGGCGTGCGAGGTCATCGTGACCAACACGCTGCCGATCGCCGACGACCAGCGCTTCGACAAGCTCACGGTGCTGTCGATCGCGCCGCTGCTCGCGCAGGCCACGGCAGCCGTCTTCGAAGAGGGCTCCGTCACCTCGCTGTTCAAGTCCTGACCGCGCCATCACCCTCGTCGTCGGGCTGATCGGGAGGGTTCATGGTGCGATACGTCGTCGCGTGGCGCATGTACTCCCGACGTGGTTCGTGCGTTGCTGAGTCGTACGCTTTGCGTCATGGCGTGGTTCAGGAAGACTCGACGGAACGCTGAGCCACCTCCCGTGGTGGAGCCGCCGGCCGAGGAAGACGTCGATGCTCACGTTGCCGCGATGGTGGAGGCGGCGTTCGAAACCAAGTCCGCAATTGCCGAGCTGACACGGGAGTACTTCGAGGATGCTGCCTCTGGCGAGACGATCCAGCGCGTTCTCGACCAGCGCTGGGCCGAACGTCTGCAGCGACAGCAGAAGTGGTCGGGTGACGGCGACTATGCGCGTCTCAGCGCCGCTTTCGAGGACCTCTCCGGACGCGGCATCGTTGCGCGGATGAACTTCACCTGCTGCCAGTCATGCGGACACGCGGAGATCGTGGACGAGAAGACGACCGGGGAGGAGCGCGGCTACGTCTTCTTCCACCAACAGGACTCCGAACGGCTCGCCGATCGTCCCGCCGTCCTGTTCCTCGCGTATGGGTCGTTCTCCGCGCTCGGCGACTTCACGGCGGAACGATCGCCCGACCTGTGGGCACTCGCCGACGGGGGTGACCAAGAAGCTCGTCGGCAGATCGTGCTGGGGTCGGAGGAGGTGGTGGCCGGGGAAGTCGTCGAGGCGCTGCGGCGGCAGGGAGTGCAGGTGCAGTGGGTTCCCGGACAGGGGCAGCGCATCGCGGTCAACGTCACCGAGTGGGACAAGCCGCTCCCGGTCTGATCACGCTCCCTGAGCGAGGTCATCTCTCGAATCTTCGCCTCGTCTCGCTCACGTCCGGCCGCGGGCGGCCTCAGTGGCGGACGGGGGTCCGACGGATTTCCGGCTCACGCACCGCTGCGATAAGATCGTCAGGTTGCCTCGGCGAGGGTCCTTTGACGGGCCGTGATCGACAGGGCGCTCCACGGAGTGCTGTGTCGAGCGCCTGGTGACACCCGACTTTCACGCAACACTCTTCAGGAGACATTTTCCCCATGGCTGAGATCAAGATCGCCGCCGAGACGCGCACCGAGTTCGGCAAGGGCGCCGCCCGCCGCATCCGTCGCGCCGACAACGTGCCCGCCGTCCTCTACGGACACGGCTCTGACCCCGTCCACGTGACGCTGCCGGGCCACCAGCTCATGCTGGCGCTCAAGAACTCCAACGCGCTGCTGACGATCGACCTCGGCGACGAGCAGCACCTCGCGATCCCCAAGCAGGTCCAGCGTGACCCGCTGAAGGGCTTCATCGAGCACGCCGACCTCCTGATCGTCAAGAAGGGCGAGAAGGTCACGGTCGACGTCCGCATCAACGTCGTCGGCGACGCCGTCAGCGGCAACCTCGTCATCCTCGAGAACTCGACGATCTCCGTCGAGGCCGAGGCGACCCACATCCCCGAGTCCTTCGAGGTCTCGGTCGAGGGCCTCGACGCCGGCGCCCAGATCCACGCCAGCGACCTCGAGCTGCCCAAGGGCTCGACGCTCGCGGTCGATCCCGAGATCCTCATCGTCAACATCACCGCGGCACCCACCGAGGCCCAGCTCGACGCCGAGCTCGCCGAGGCCGAGGCCGAGGCCGGCATCGAGCACGACCCGACCGACGCCGAAGAGGCCGAGGCCGCGTCCGAGTCGGCCGAGGGCGAGGCTGCGGAGAGCTCCGAGTCCGAGTGACCTGGTTGGTCGTCGGGCTCGGCAACCCGGGCCCGACGTACGCCAGCACTCGTCACAACGTCGGCTACCTCGTGGCCGACGTGCTCGCCGCCCGTGCGGGCGGATCCTGGAAGAAGCACAAGTCCGGCCGCGCCGACGTCATCGAGGGTCGCCTCGCCGGTGAGCGGGCCGTCCTCGGGCGGTGCCGGTCGTACATGAACGAGAGCGGCGGCCCGGTGTCGACGCTCGCCTCGTTCTACGACGTCGAGCCCAACCATCTCGTCGTGATTCACGACGAGCTCGACATCGACTTCGGGATGCTGCGGGTCAAGCTCGGCGGCGGCGACAACGGCCACAACGGGCTCAAGTCGATCCGCCAGTCACTGGGCACCGGCGACTTCTTCCGCGTACGCGTGGGCATCGGCCGGCCGCCCGGCCAGCAGAGCGTCCACGACTTCGTGCTCAAGGCCTACAGCTCCACCGAGCGCAAGGACCTGCCGACGTACGTCGAGGAGGCGGCTGATGCCGTCGAGAGCCTCATGGTGCAGGGACTGGAACCGACCCAGAGCGCGTTCAACAGGTGATGGGTACGTCACGACTGGCTCGGCTCTCCTCGCTGGTGGCGAGCGATCCGACGATCGCCGCGGTGCTGGCCGACCGGACCGACGGGGTCAGCACGCTCAACGTGCAGGCGCCGGCGCCCCTGCGGCCGTTCCTCACGCATGCCTTGGCTCAGCAGTCGACGGTCCTCGCGGTGACCGCCACGGCGCGGGAGGGCGAGGACCTCGTGACCCAGCTGGGCGAGCTGCTCGGGCCGGAGGCAGTCGCGTACTTCCCCGCCTGGGAGACGCTGCCGCACGAACGGCTCTCGCCGCGCTCGGACACCGTCGGCCGACGACTGGCCGTGCTGCGCCGCCTGGTCCATCCGACGGCCGACAACGCCGAGGACACCTCCACCGGCCCGATCCGCGTCGTGGTCGCTCCGGTCCGGTCGCTGCTGCAGCCGCAGGTCAAGGGGCTGGCGGACCTGACGCCCGTCGAGCTGCACCAGGGCGACGAGATCGCTCTCGACGAGGTCGTGCGCCGGCTGGCCGGCGCCGCCTACTCGCGGGTCGACCTGGTCGAGCGACGCGGCGAGTTCGCCGTGCGCGGAGGCATCATCGACGTGTTCCCGCCGACCGAAGAGCACCCCCTCCGCATCGAGTTCTGGGGTGACGAGGTCGACGAGATCCGCCGCTTCGCGGTGGCCGACCAGCGCACTCTCGAAGAGGTCACCCACGTGTGGGCGCCGCCGTGCCGCGAGCTGCTGCTCGACGACCGGGTCAAGGCGCGCGCCGCCGAGCTGGCCGTGGCCCATCCGTCGCTCTCCGAGATCTTCACGAAGATCTCGCAGGGCCACGCCGTCGAGGGCATGGAGTCGCTGACCCCGGTGCTGGTCGACGAGATGGAGATGCTCGTCGAGCTGTTCCCACCTCAGTCCTCAGTCCTGTTGATGGACCCGGAACGCATTCGAGCCAGGGCGGCCGACCTGGTGGCCACGAGCGAGGAGTTCCTGCAGGCGTCGTGGGCTGCCGCCGCGACTGGCGCCGAGGCGCCGATCGACCTCGGCTCGGCTGCGTTCCGCACGCTCGAGGACGTACGCCTGGCGACGCTCGGCCTCGGCCACACCTGGTTCACCGTCTCGCCGTTCGGCCTGGACACGGACGACCAGACCCGCTCCGTCGAGATGGAGGCTGCCGCGGCCTACCGCGGTGACACCACGGCCGCGCTCGCGGACATCAAGGCGTGGGTCGCGGCGGGCATGCGCGTCGTGTTCGTGGCCCCGGGCCACGGCCAGGCGCAGCGCACCAGCGAGTGGCTCGCGGAGAACGACGTCGCGGCCGCGCTCGACGACGAGGTCACGGCGCCGTCGCCCGGCGTCGTGCAGGTGGCCTGCGGCGAGCTCGACCACGGCTTCGTGTCGCCGCCGCTGCAGCTCGCCGTGCTGACGTACGACGACCTGGTCGGCCAGCGGGCAGCAGACCGCACGGAGCGCAAGATGCCGGCGCGCCGGCGCAAGCAGGTCGACCCGCTCGAGCTCAAGACCGGCGACTTCGTCGTGCACGAGCAGCACGGCGTCGGCCGCTACGTGGAGCTGATGCAGCGGGTCGTGCAGGGTGCTGCGCGCGAGTACCTCGTGGTCGAGTACGCCCCCTCCAAGCGAGGACAGCCCGCCGACCGGCTGTTCGTCCCGATGGACCAGCTCGACCAGATCAGCCGCTACGTCGGTGGCGAGTCGCCGAGCCTCGACAAGCTCGGCGGTGCGGACTGGACCAGCCGCAAGAACAAGGCCCGCAAGGCCGTACGCCAGATCGCCGGGGAGCTCATCAAGCTCTACGCCGCGCGCCAGGCCACCAAGGGGCACGCGTTCGGCCCGGACACGCCCTGGCAGGCCGAGCTCGAGGACGCGTTCGCGTTCGTGGAGACGCCTGACCAGCTCGTCACGATCGACGAGGTCAAGCGCGACATGGAGCGGACCGTGCCGATGGACCGGCTGGTCTGCGGCGACGTCGGATACGGCAAGACCGAGATCGCGGTGCGTGCGGCGTTCAAGGCGATCCAGGACGGGAAGCAGGTCATCCTGCTCGTCCCGACGACCCTGCTCGTGCAGCAGCACTTCGCGACGTTCGCCGAGCGCTTCGGGCAGTTCCCGGTCACGATGAAGCCGCTGTCGCGGTTCCAGACCGAGAAGGAGTCCAAGGAGACCCTCGCGGGCCTGGCCGACGGCTCGATCGACATGGTCATCGGCACCCATCGGCTCCTGCAGCCCGGCGTGAAGATCAAGGACCTCGGCCTCGTGATCGTCGACGAGGAGCAGCGGTTCGGCGTCGAGCACAAGGAAGCCATGAAGATGCTGCGGGCCGCGGTCGACGTGCTCTCGATGTCGGCGACCCCCATCCCGCGCACCTTAGAGATGGCGATCACCGGCATCCGCGAGATGTCGACGATCGCGACGCCGCCCGAGGAGCGCCATCCGGTGCTCTCGTTCGTCGGCCCCTACGAGGACCGGCAGGTCGTCGCCGCGATCCGCCGCGAGCTGCTGCGGGAGGGCCAGGCGTTCTTCATCCACAACCGGGTGCAGTCGATCGACAAGGCCGTCGCCCGCATCAAGGACCTCGTGCCCGAGGCGCGGGTCGCCGCGGCGCACGGGCAGATGGGTGAGCACCAGCTCGAGGAGGTCATGGTCGACTTCTGGGAGAAGCGCTACGACGTCCTGGTCTGCACCACGATCGTCGAGTCCGGCCTCGACGTGTCCAACGCCAACACCATGATCATCGAGCGCGCCGACACCCTGGGCCTGTCGCAGCTGCACCAGCTGCGCGGCCGGGTCGGCCGATCGCGCGAGCGCGCGTACGCGTACTTCCTCTATCCGCCCGAGAAGCCCCTGACGGAGACCGCGCACGACCGACTCGCCACGATCGCGCAGCACTCCGAGCTCGGCGGCGGCATGGCCGTGGCGATGAAGGATCTCGAGATCCGCGGCGCCGGCAACCTGCTCGGCGGTGAGCAGTCGGGACACATCGCCGACGTCGGCTTCGACCTCTACGTCCGGCTGGTCGGCGAGGCGGTCGCGGAGTTCCGCGGCGACGCCGAGCCGGAGCGCGAGGTCAAGATCGAGCTGCCGATCGAGGCGCACCTGCCGCACGACTACGTGCAGAGCGAGCGGCTGCGCCTCGAGATGTACAAGCGGCTGGCCGACGTACGCGCGCTGTCGGACGTCGACGAGCTGCGCGCCGAGCTGGTCGACCGCTACGGCAACCCGCCCGAGGCCGTCGAGGTCCTGCTCGACGTCGCGCGGCTGCGCGTGCGGGTGCGCGAGGCGGGCCTCACCGAGGTCACGGCCGCCGGCCCGAATGTCCGCTTCGCGCCGCTCAAGCTGCCCGACTCCGCGCAGATGCGGCTGCAGCGGATCTATCCGCGCAGCACCTACAAGGTCGCCGCCGAGGTCGCGCTGGTGCCGCGGCCCAAGACGGCGCCGGTCGGTGGCAAGCCCTTGGTCGGGCGGGAGCTCCTGGAGTGGACCCGCACCGTGGTCGACACCCTCGTCCCGGCGCCCGCACGGTCGGAGCAGCCGTCCACCGGTGCCGCGAGCGGCTCGGATACCGTGTGAGCATGCTCACTCGTGCACGCGCTGCGGTTCTCGTCCTCGCGGTCCTGACGCTGGGCGGATGCGGCAGCACGCATCCCGGCGCAGCCGCCGTCGTCGACGACAAGACCATCTCGATGAAGTCCGTCGACGAGACCGCCGAGGTCTACTGCCTGAACTCGATCCTGGCCGCCAAGGAGCAGGGCGCGGCTCCCTCCGAGGACAACGCCGAGATCCGTCGGCAGGCCGTGGCCAGGACGGTCTCGCTGATCGTCGCCCGCAAGCTGGCCGACGAGGAGGGCGTGGCCCGCCCTGAGCCCGCGAGCTACGAGGTGCCCGACTCGGACCTGGACCGCGTCGCCGCGGCCTACAAGGGCATCGACCCCAAGGTCGTCGCGCAGGTCATCGAGGACAGCCGCGAGCTGTTCGAGCTCCAGGTCGCGCTCGGCGCGAAGGCTGCCGGGCAGCCGGTCACCGAAGAGAACTCCGAGCAGCTCGCCGGCGCCGGCCAGACCGTGATCATTAAGGCGTTCAAGGACTACGACGTCGACTTCGCCCCGCGCTTCGGGCTCAGCGACTCGGCCGAGACCGTGGCGGCGACGGGCTCGCTGTCCGCGGCCCCGACCGATCTCGGCGAGGACGAGCCCAACCAGCTGCCGGCAGCGCAACGCTGCAGCTGATGCGCATCGTCGTCCTCAGCCCGCGGGTGGCCCCGGGGATCTTGACCCTCGCTGCCTGGGACGCGCTGCGCGACGCTGCGTTCGTCCGCGCGTCGGTCGACGACCCGCACGTGCGGGCGATCGTCGCCTCCGGCATCGAGGTCGAGGTCACTGCCGACCGTCCGTCGTACGCACCGGACGCCGTCTGGATCGCGCCGACGGGGGACACCGCGTGGGCCCGGACGATCGCGGACGGCCTGATGGCGGACGGGGGAGAGGCTTCGGACGTCGAGGTCGTGTTCGGCTCGTACGACCTGCCCGGCTCCGCCCTGCTCGACGTCGTGGAGATCATGGACCGACTGCGCCGGGAGTGCCCGTGGACCGCGCAGCAGTCGCACGAGACGCTCAGCCACTACCTGCTGGAGGAGGCGCACGAGACGCTCGAGGCGCTCGACAACGGCGACAGCGACCATCTCCGCGAGGAGCTCGGCGACCTGCTGATGCAGATCGTGTTCCACGCCCGGATCGCCGCGGAGGGCGAGGGCTGGGACATCGACGACGTCGCGGCCGGGATCGCCGAGAAGCTCGTCTACCGCAACCCGCACGTCTTCGGGGACGCGACCGTGTCGAGCGCCGAAGAGGTCGACGCCAACTGGCAGCGGCTGAAGGCGACCGAGAAGCAGCGCGCCTCCGTGCTCGAGGGCATCCCGGCGACGCTGCCCGCCCTGGCGTACGCCGACAAGGTCCTCGGCCGGGTCGGCGAGACCGACGTCAGTGGCGACGATCTCGGCGCCCGGCTGCTGAGGCTCGTCCTCGAGGCCCGTGACCAGGGCCAGGACGCCGAAGAGGTTCTCCGCCGAGCCGTGCGCCTCCTCGCCTAGCCCGATCACCGCTCGGAGGTCGGGCGGCAACCGCTTCGTCCCACGCCAGCGAGGCGGTGCTGGGCATCGGGTCGACGGGACTAGGCTTGGGCTCGCACGTCCATCAGCTAAAGAGGAGCAGTCTTGGCACGCATCGACGCCGTCGGCGCACGGGAAATTCTGGATTCGCGGGGCAACCCGACCGTCGAGGTCGAGGTCGCCCTCGACGACGGCACGATCGGCCGTGCGGCGGTGCCCTCCGGCGCCTCCACCGGCGCGTTCGAGGCCGTCGAGCTGCGTGACGGCGGCGACCGCTACGTCGGCAAGGGCGTGCTCAAGGCCGTCGCCGGCGTCAACGACACGATCGGCCCCGCACTGGCCGGCTTCGACGCCGACGACCAGCGCGCCATCGACCTGGCGATGATCGATCTCGACGGCAGCGACAACAAGGCCAAGCTCGGCGCCAACGCCATCCTCGGCGTCTCGCTCGCCGCGGCCAAGGCTGCCGCCGACTCGGCCAACCTGCCGCTGTTCCGCTACGTCGGCGGTCCCAACGCCCACGTGCTGCCGGTCCCGATGCTCAACATCCTCAACGGTGGCTCGCACGCCGACAGCAACGTCGACGTGCAGGAGTTCATGATCGCGCCGATCGGTGCGCCGACGTTCTCCGAAGCGCTTCGCATGGGTGCCGAGGTCTACCACTCGCTCAAGTCGGTGCTCAACAAGCAGGGGCTGTCCACCGGCCTGGGTGACGAGGGCGGCTTCGCGCCCAACCTCGACTCCAACCGCGCCGCGCTCGAGCTCATCTCGACCGCCGTGGAGAACGCCGGCCTGACCGTGGGCACCGACATCGCCTTCGCGCTCGACGTCGCCGCCTCTGAGTTCTTCGCCGACGGCACGTACGCGTTCGAGGGCCAGCAGAAGACCGCCGAGGAGATGTCGGCCTACTACGCCGAGCTCGTCGCGGCGTTCCCGATCGTCTCGATCGAGGACCCGCTGGACGAGGACGACTGGGCCGGCTGGACCACGCTGACCGACAACCTCGGCGACGACGTGCAGATCGTCGGCGACGACCTGTTCGTCACCAACGTCGAGCGACTGACGCGCGGCATCGCCGAGGGCGCGGCCAACGCGCTCCTCGTCAAGGTCAACCAGATCGGCTCGCTGACCGAGACGCTCGACTCGGTGGACCTCGCTCACCGTCACGGCTTCGCCTGCATGATGAGCCACCGCTCGGGCGAGACCGAGGACACCACGATCGCCGACCTCGCGGTCGCGACCAACTGCGGCCAGATCAAGACCGGTGCGCCGGCTCGATCGGACCGGGTGGCCAAGTACAACCAGCTGCTGCGCATCGAGGAGGCCCTCGGGTCGTCCGCGACCTACGCCGGCGCCTCCGCCTTCCCGCGGCTGGCGCTCTAGGTCCGCATGGCCTCGCGTCCCCCACGTGGCCCCGGCCGGAGGCCGCCCGATCGCGGGCGGCGTCCGGCCGAGCGTGGGGCACGCGGCGGCGGAGCGCGGGGAGCGGCCCGCAACCGTACGCCGCGGACTGCGACGGTCAGCGCGGGCACCGGTCCCCAGCTGACGACGCGGGCGATCGTGCTGCTGTCGGTCGTGCTGCTGCTGATCGCGTCCTACACCTCCACGCTGCACGCGTGGTGGGAGCAGCGCAGCGAGAACCAGGCCACCAAGGCCAAGATCGTCATGCAGAAGCAGCAGATCCTCGCGCTCGAGGACCAGAAGCTCCGCTGGGAGGACCCGGCGTACGTCAAGCAGCAGGCCAAGGAGCGGTTCGGCTGGGTCATCCCGGGCGAGGTCGGTTACCGCGTGATCGGCACCGACGGCAACGTCAAGGGTGACGTGCCGACGCTCGATGCGCCGCCCACCGCGACGAGCGAGACCGAGTGGTACGACAAGCTCTGGGGCAGCGTCAAGGAGTCGGGCAAGACGCCCAAGCCGACCAGGCCCACGACCGATCCGGACAAGGTGCTGAAGAAGAAGTGAACGTCGACCAGGCAGATCTCGATGCCGTGGCCGAGCAGCTCGGCCGTACGCCTCGGGGCATCCTCGAGGTCGTGTCGCGGTGCCCTTCGGGCCACCCGAACGTCGTGAAGACCGAGCCCCGGCTCGACGACGGGACGCCCTTCCCGACGATGTTCTACCTGACCTGCGACCGGCTCGCCGGTGAGATCGGCACGCTCGAGGCGTCGGGCCTCATGAAGGAGATGAGCGACCGGCTCGCCGAGGACGAGGACCTGGCGGCGGCCTACGCTCGCGCCCACGACGCGTACCTGGCGGAGCGCGAGGCGATCGCCCACGTGCCCGAGATCGACGGGATCACGGCCGGCGGGATGCCGAACCGGGTCAAGTGCCTGCACGTGCTGGTCGGCCACTCCCTGGCCAAGGGCCCTGGCGTCAACCCGCTCGGCGACGAGGCGCTGCAGCTGCTCGGCGAGTGGTGGGCCGGCAACTCCTGCGGCCCGGCCCCGACGGCGACCTGACGGACTGCTGAGCTCGGCGCACGCGCTGCCGATACGCTCGTCGCATGCCTGATCAGCGCAGACGCGTGGCCGCGATCGACTGTGGGACCAACTCGATCCGCCTGCTGGTCAGCGATGTCGGAGCCGACCACAAGGTCGACCTGGTCCGCGAGATGCGCATCGTCCGCCTCGGACAGGACGTCGACCGCACGAAGCACCTCGCCGAGGAGGCCATCGCCCGCACGCTGCAGGCGACGCGCGAGTACGCCGAGCTCATCGCGATGTTCGGCGTCAACGAGGTCCGGTTCTGCGCCACCTCGGCGGTGCGGGACGCCGACAACGCCGTCGAGCTCGAGGACGCGGTCGAGGGCATCCTCGGCGTGCGTCCGATCGTCCTGGCCGGCCTCGACGAGGCCCGGGCCTCCTTCCTCGGCGCGACGCGAGACCTCGAGCCGGTCCGGACGCTCGTGGTCGACATCGGGGGCGGCTCGACCGAGCTCGTCGTCGGTACCGGTGACGACGTCGAGTGGTCGGTGTCCCTCGACATCGGATCCGTACGTCTGACCGAGCGTCACCTCCCGAGCGATCCGCCGACGGTTGCCGAGGTGACCGCGTGCATGAACCACCTCGATGCCGTGCTGGCACCGGTCGTCGGTCAGCTCGACCCGGTGGGATCGTTCGTCGGGGTCGCGGGCACCGTCACGACCGTCACCGCGCACTCCTTGGCCCTGCCGTCGTACGACTCCGCGACGATCCACGGTGCCAAGCTGGCGCTCGACGACGTACGCCACGCCTGCCTCTCGCTCGTGCAGATGTCCGTGGCGGACCGGCGGGCGCTGCCCTTCATGCACCCCGGCCGGGCCGACGTCATCGGCGGGGGAGCCTTGATCCTCGATCGCCTCATCGACATCGTTCCGCTCGCGACCGACACGCTGGTCGCGAGCGAGCACGACATCCTCGACGGCATCGCCTGGGACATGGTCAGGGATTGACGGTGGGCTCGCACCCACGACTTCGAACGCTTCGAGCCGAGAGCATGATCGAGGCATGACCGCAGCACTTCGTGTCACCGTGCCCGACGCGGGTTGGCTCGAGCGTCTCGCCGACCTGGCCGACCGCGTCGACCTCGAGGTCTGGGACATCGCGCAGCAGCCCCAGCCGGAGGGCCGCATCGACCTGGCCGTCAGCGGCTACCCCAACGCGACCGAGGGCCTGCGCCGGATCGACCCGGAGCGGCTCGGGGTCCTGCAGCTGCAGACGCTCGGGCACGACGGCGTGCTGGAGGCCCTGCCGGCCGGCGTCACGTGCTGCAACGCGATCGGCGTCCACGAGGGGTCGACCGCAGAGCTGGCCATTGCGCTGCTGCTGGCGTCGCAGCGGCAGCTCGACCGCTACGCCCGCGAGCAGGGGCAGTGGAACCGTCGCTGGTCGCCCAGCCTGCAGGACCGCCGCATCATGCTGCTCGGCCACGGAGGCATCGGCACCGAGGTCGAGAAGCGGCTGATCGGCTTCGATGCGGAGCTCGTACGGGTCGCGAGCCGCCGCCGTCAGGACGAGCGCGGGGTCGTGCACGGCACCGATGAGCTCGCCGACCTGCTGCCGACCGTCGACGCCGTCGTGGTCGCGGTCCCGCTCTCGGAGCAGACAGTGGGCCTGGTCGACGACGACTTCCTCGCGGCTCTGCCCGATGGTGCTGTCGTGGTCAACATCTCGCGCGGCAAGGTCACCGACACCGACGCCGTGGTGCGGCAGGCCGGGCGCATCCGGTACGCCACGGACGTGACCGACCCGGAGCCGCTCCCCGCCGACCATCCGCTCTGGGAGGTCCCGGGCGTCCTGATCTCCCCGCACGTCGGCGGCATGTCCACGGCGATGCAGCCGAGGATCGATGCGGTGGTTCGCCGCCAGATCGCCCTCCTGCTCGACGGGCGCAGCCCACACTCCGTCGTCATCTCGCCTGGCCGTTCCTGAGAGGCTCGCTCCCGGACGTACGCCGATAGGCTGGCCGAGGCTCCCGTAGCCCAACTGGCAGAGGCAGATGGCTTAAACCCGTCACAGTGTGGGTTCGAATCCCACCGGGAGCACCTGGAAGAGCGTTGCGTTTTCAGCGCTGTTGGAGAGTTCATGACGGATGAGTAGGGCGCCTGAGATACGGGTGAGCACATCTTGAGCACACATCGACGTTGCCCGAGACAGCTCGGCACCCGCCGTCCCTCCGAACGTCTCTTCGCGAAGGCCGGTGACACCGACTCGGTGATCGACGGCCTCCCGCGGGTGCTGATGCGCCTCGACCTGCGCTGAGTCGCGTCAGCGCCGCCGCAGGGCCAGGTGGGCCATGGTCGCCGCGACGATGCCGGCACCGATGGGGATGACGAAGGCGACGCGCAGGTCCGTCAGGTCCGAGAGCCCACCGATGCTGGGCGAGGTCAGCAGGAACCCCAGGCGCATGAGCCAGCCGAGCATCGCGACGCCAGTACCTGCAGGCAGGCCGGGGACCCGGTCGGCGGCAGCGAACGCCGCCGGCACCAGGGTCGCGCAGCCGAGACCGGCCAGCGCGAACCCGGCAAAGGCGAGGGCCGGCCACGGGCTGACGGCGACGCCGAGCATCCCGACCGCGATCTGGACCCCACCGGCGCGGGCGACCCTCTCCCGTCCCCACCGATCAGTCATCGGGTCGCCCAGGACGCGACCCACGAACTGCGCACCCAGCATCACCGTCAGCGCGAGGCCGGCGACGGCTGTGGGCGCCTCGACCTCGTCACGCATGAACAGCACGGCCCAGTTGTTGGCGACGTCCTCGACCAGGGTGCCGCAGATCGCGAGCAGGATGAGCGGGAGCAGCAGACGCCAGGCGCGGCCCGGCCCGGTGGCGGCGGCTGGGCGGTCCGAGGCCTCGTCCGGAAGGTTCGACGCAGCCGACGACACGAGGTGACTCGCCAGGTATGCCATGAGGCTCCACACCAGGCCGTTGACGAGCATCTGCAGCCCGATGTCGACCTCGAGGGCGGACGCCGCCGCCCCGATCGCCCCGCCGGTCGCGGCGCCAAGGCTCCAAAGCGCGTGCAGCGAGTTGATGATGGACCGTCCGTACGACCGCTCCACCGCGATGCCGGCGACGTTCTGGCCCGCATCGACGACGGCGTCGGTCACCCCCGCGAAGACGAGGGCAGCGGCGAACCACCAGACGCTGGGGCTCGCCCCGGCTGCGGCGATCGCCGCAGCCATGACGGCCGACCCGACCCACGTCACGCGGGCCGCACCCAGGCGCCGGATCAGGGGTGCAGCCACCCCGGCAGCGGCGATCGCGCCGGCGGCGAAGCTGACGACGGTGAGGCCGAAGGCAGCGTTGGACAGGTCGAACTGCTCCTTCAGCTCCGGGTACCTCGGCAGCAGGGAGCTGAACAGCACCCCGTTGGTGAAGAACATGAGCGAGGCACCGAGCCGGCCACGGGTGTTGTCCCGCTGGGCGGGTCGCAAGAGTGTCACCGCGACAGCCTAGGTGGTTGAATGATCAGGTGAAACGATCACTTCGGCACAAATCGATCATTCACGCGGTCAGCGGACGGCAGGAGGTCTCGGTCGTCGACCTCGCTCGGCTGACCGGTGCCTCGGCCGTGACGATCCGCCGCGACCTCGTGGAGCTGGAGGCGCACGGCGTGCTGAGCCGGACCCACGGCGGTGCGCGTCAGGCGTTCAAGCGCGGCAGCCCGTTGCCGTTCTCGGTCCGTCTCGGGAGCGACCAGGGCAGCAAGGCGATGCTGGCCGAGGTCGCTGCGGACCTGGTGCAGGACGGCGAGGCCGTCATCATCGACAACGGCACGACGTGCTTCGAGGTCGCGCGCCAGCTTGCCGGCCGGCCGATCACGGCCCTGGCGCTCTCGCTCCACGCCGCCGCCGCGCTCGCCTCCCAGCCCGGCACCTACGTCACGGTGCCGGGCGGGACGGTCGAGACCGACAGTCTCGCGATGACGGCCGCCGGGATCGATGCGGTCCGCGACGTGCGCGCCGACGTCGCCATCGTGGGGGCCTGCTCGGCCTCGGCCACGCACGGCCTGACCTCCACGACGTACGAGGACGTCCAGCTGAAGCGCGCCATCCTGCGGTCCGCGAGTCGAGTGGTCCTGGTGGCCGACGCGAGCAAGCTCAGCCGGTCATCGGCCTTCAGGTTCGGCGGCCCCGAGGACATCACTCATCTCGTCACGACGCCGGACGCGCCCGACGAGCTGCTGCAGATGTTCCGTGGCGAAGGGGTCAGCGTGCTGCTCGTCCAGCCCGATCGCCGTCCAGACGCTTCTTGACCACGAAGCCCAGCCCGATCAGGGCGACCGTCAGCACGAGGTGCAACCAGTTGTCCGCGGAGTTCACGGGCACGAAGTTGGCGCTCGAGTCGTGGTCGACCAGCACGCCGTAGACCGTCAGCACGCCGTAGATCAGGCCGCTGCCGATCAGGACCTGCGGGACCAGCCGGGTCCGGCTGGCGGCCCAGAGGCCGGCGACGCCGAAGAGCAGGTGCACGATGTTGTGCAGCACCGAGACCTGGAAGATGCCCAGGAGCTTGGCGTCACTGTGGTGGTCGGCGAAGGTCATGGTGTCGTAGTCGGTCGTCACGCCGGGGATGAACCCCAGCACGCCGACCAGCAGGAAGACGGCGCCGACGGCAGCGGCGGCCGCCCTGGCGAACCGTTCCGCGTCGCTGACGGTGCCTCGAGTCTCAGTCATGATGTTCCTTCCGTGGGGTCGATCCCTGCGGATGGGCATACCCAACGGTCAGCCGGTCATGCACGGATGCCGGTCGAGGCGGCGAGGGTGGCGGCTCGTGAACGGCAACCGGTCGGTCGCGCTGCCGAAGCTGTCTGCCGCGGTTCCTAGACTGGACGCATGACGATCAGCATCGGAGCGCACGTCGACCAGGCCGACCCGATCGCCGAGGCGCGAGCGCGCGACACGACACTGGTGCAGTTCTTCCTCGGCGACCCGCAGGGCTACAAGGGCCCCGAGGTCCGGTACGCCGGGGGAGCAGCCGCGCTGCGGGCCGACGCCGAGGCTGCCGGCATCGACCTCTACGTGCACGCGCCCTACATCGTCAACGTCGCGACGACCAACAACCGCATCCGCATCCCCAGCCGCAAGCTGCTGCAGCAGCACGTCGATGCTGCGGCCGAGATCGGTGCCAAAGGGCTGATCGTGCACGGCGGCCACGTCAACAAGGACGACGACCCGGCAGTGGGGTTCGACAACTGGCGCAAGGCGGTCGAGGCCACGGACCTCAAGGTGCCGGTGCTGATCGAGAACACCGCGGGCGGCGACAACGCCATGACCCGGCACCTGGAACGGATCGCCGGCGTGTGGGAGGCGATCTCCGCCGCCGACGGTGCCGACCAGGTCGGCTTCTGCCTGGACACCTGTCACGCGTGGGCCAGCGGCATCGACCTCGCCGACGTGGTCGAGCAGGTCCGCGCGATCACCGGCCGCATCGATCTCGTGCACGCTAACGACAGCCGCGACGCGTTCGGGTCCGGCGCCGACCGGCACGCGAGCTTCGGCAAGGGCCAGGTCGATCCGGACGAGCTCGCTGCGGTCGTGCGATCCGTGGGCGGCCCGGTCATCTGCGAGACCCCCGGAGGTCCGGCCGAGCACCAGGCGGACTTCGCCTGGCTGCAGGACCGGCTCTGAGGCCTCGCCGCCCCCGGACCGCCGACGAGGGGCGGGCCTCTCGCATCTAGGCTGCTTCGGGTAGGTCGGACGAGACTGGGGAGCGGACATGGACACACGGACGATGGGACGCACGGGACGCGAGGTCTCGGTCGTGGGCCTCGGCACCTGGCAGCTCGGCGCCGACTGGGGCGACGTGACGCACGACGAGGCGATCGCGGTGCTCGACAGCGCCACCGAGGCGGGCGTGACCTTCTTCGACACCGCCGACGTGTACGGCGACGGACGCAGCGAGCAGCTGATCGGCGAGTACCTCCGCGACCGCCCCGAGCTCGACGTCTTCGTGGCCACCAAGATGGGACGCCGGGCCGAGCAGGATCCCGTGCACTTCACGCTCGACAACTTCCGCGCCTGGACCGATCGGTCGCGCGCCAACCTGGGCGTCGAGACGCTCGACCTGGTGCAGCTGCACTGCCCACCGACCCCGGTGTTCGCCAGCGACGAGGTCTACGACGCCCTCGACCTGCTGGTCGAGGAGGGCGTCATGGCGAGCTACGGCGTCAGTGTCGAGACGGTCGACGAGGCGCTGACCGCGATCGCGCGACCCCACGTGGCGAGCGTGCAGATCATCCTCAACGCCTTCCGGCTCAAGCCGCTCGACGAGGTGCTCCCCGCAGCCAAGGAGGCCGGGGTCGGCATCATCGCCCGGGTGCCGCTGGCGTCGGGGCTGCTGTCGGGCCGCTACACCACGAGCACGACGTTCGCGGCGGACGACCATCGCACCTACAACAGGTCCGGCGAGGCGTTCGACGTGGGTGAGACGTTCTCGGGCGTCGACTTCGAGACCGGCGTGCGTGCCGCGCAGGAGTTCGCTGCTGCGGTCCCCGACGGAGTGCACCCGGCGCAGGCCGCGATCGCCTGGGTCCTGGCCCAGGACGGCGTGACCGCCGCGATCCCCGGAGCGCGCAACGTCAACCAGTCACGCTCCAACGCGGCGGCCGCCGACGTGACGCTGCCCGAAGGCTTCGACACCATCGTGCGCGACATCTACGACCGCAACCTGCGCGAGGCCATCCACCCGCGCTGGTAGACCCACGCCTCGAGGAGTCGGACATGTTTAGTCGCTATGTCGCCATCGGCGACAGCCTCACCGAGGGCCTCGGTGACACGCCGTGGCCCGGTGACGTCCCTCGCGGCTGGGCCGACCGCCTGGCCCAGCACCTGACGGTGCACGCAGGGCAGCCCATCCACTACGCGAACCTGGCGGTGCGTGGTCAGAAGGCGGCGCAGGTACGCGAGTCGCAGCTGCCCGCAGCACTGGCGCTCGAGCCGGACCTGGTGACCGTCACGGCCGGCATGAACGACCTCATGCGGCTCAACGTCGACCTCGCCGCCGTGGCTGAGGAGCTCGACGACATGGCGCGCCGGCTCCGCGCGGAGGACGTCGTCACGGTCCTCGTCCCGATGCCAGACATGACGGGGCTCCTCCCGATCGGGGCGCGGATCAAGGGCCGTGTCGACGCGCTCAACGAGGTGCTCGCGGACGTGGCGAGCCGGCACGGCGCCCTGCTCGCCCCGCTCCCGCCGCGGCAGGTTTTCGGGCTGCCCGAGGCGTGGAGCAGCGACCGGCTCCACCTCTCGCCGTTGGGGCACACCCGGTTCGCCCTGGCGATGCTGCACACCCTCGGCCTGCCCACGCCCTCGTCGTGGGACGAGCCGCTGGTCGCCGCCCCCGCACCGGGTGCCGCTCGTCGCCTGGCGGGCGAGGTGCAGTGGTGGGCCGGCTTCGCGGGCCCTTGGGTCGGCCGTCGCCTGACCGGCCGGTCGTCCGGCGACGGCCGGACCGGCAAGCGCCGGGAGCTCACCCCGTGGAGCGAGAAGGCGGTCTAGGCTGACGGCCAGCGAGGTGAGGATGGACGCAGAGGCACGGTTCGACGCGATCGTCGAGGAGATGGCGCCGCTGGGCGTCCTGCCGGGCGCGCTGTTCGGAGCCCGCTCGCTCACGGTCGACGGCACGGCGTTCGCCTGCCTCAAGAACGGGCACCTCGCGGTCAAGCTCGGGGCCGGCAGCGCGGCGCACGCGGCGGCACTCGGCCTCGACGGAGCCGAGCTGTTCGACCCGTCCGGCCGGGGCCGGCCGTTCCAGGACTGGGTCGCGGTCTCGCCGGCGTACGCCGAGGAGTGGGCCAGCCTCGCAGGAGCCGGTCTCGCGACGGTCGAGCGCCGGCCGGCATGATCTTCTCGTCGCCCGACCCGGCCACCGACCCGTACTTCGCCGTGGCGCTGCTGCGCCTGCAGAAGGCGTCGTACGCCCTCGAGGCCGAGCTCATCGGCGACGACCGCATCCCGCCGCTGCGGGAGGACGAGGTGCGCCTCACGGCATGGCGGGGTCGCTGGCTCACCGCCTGGGACGGGGTCGACCTCGTCGGAGCTGCCGCCTGGTCCGAGGGCGAGCACGAGGTCGAGATCGAGAAGGTCATGGTCAGCCCGACAGCCGTTCGTCGCGGGGTCGCGAGCGCCCTGCTGGGACAGGTGCTCGAGCGGAGTGCCGGCCGCGAGGTCGTCGCCGCGACCGGGCGCGCCAACGCGCCGGCGGTCTCGCTCTACGTCAAGCACGGCTTCTGCGCAGCAGGTGACGAACAGGTTCCGCCGGGGATCTGGATCACCCGGTTCCGCAGGCCACCGGCCTAGCCTCAGCTCTGCAGGATCCGCATCGCGGCCCAGGTCTCGTCGAGCGCGATGCTCTCGACGGCGATCCAGCCGTAGTCGTCGAGCAGGTCCTGCAGCGTGTTCTCGCCGAGGTCGGAGTGACCGTCCAGCGGATAGGTGATCCACACGATCGGGATCGAGCCGAGCTGCGGGAGGACCTCGTCGAGGTCGTCCGTCAAGGCCGCGCGGTTGTCGGTGATCAGGATCGCCGCGTCCACGTTCTCGGGCTCGTCCTCGTCGCGGACCTCGATCGTCTCGGCACCCTCGGGCATCGGGTCGAGCAGCGACGTCTCCTCGACGCTCGCCCCGATGATCCAGACGACGAACCCGTCGCCGATCCGGAGCCGCTCGGCGTTGGTCGTCTCGGTCATGGCGTCATCCTATGGGTCGTCGGCGGACGGCCGTCACGTCATGAATCGCACGGCCGACGCCGAGTCCCTTGCTCTCGAACCGGGTCTGCGGCCGTCCCGCGAAGCGCGGGCCCCACTCGCCACCGTCGAAGTCCGGCGACCCGGTGACGACGTCCCGGATCTGCTCGGCATAGTCCTCCCAGTCCGTCGCGAGCCTCCACACGCCCTCCGGCTCCAGCACGCGTGCGGCGAGCCGGGCGAACTCGGGCGTGACGAGGCGGCGCTTGTGGTGCCGCTTCTTGTGCCAGGGATCGGGGAACCACACGCGCAGCTCGCGCACGGAGCCCGGCGCCAGCATCGTGGTGAGCGCCTCGGCGGCGTTGACGACCATCAGGCGTACGTTGGTCACGCCGACGTGGCGCATCGTCACGAGGGTCTGCGCCACACCCGGCACGTAGACCTCGAGGCCCAGGAAGTCCAGCTCGGGGTGCTCGGCGGCGGCGTGCACGATCGCCTCGCCACGACCGCTGCCGATCTCGACGACCAGGGGGGCGGTGCGGCCGAACGCCACCTGGGTGTCGAGGACGTACGCCGGGTCGACCGACGTGCTGGGGCCGTGGCGCGGGACCTCGAGCACGTACGTCCCGGCCAGCGCGTCCCAGGCCGCCTGCTGCCGCTCGGTCAGGCGACCACCGCGTCGGGTGAACGAGACCGGCTCGGTCCGGTACGGCGTGGGCTCCACTCGCGCTAGCGTAGACGCGTGGACATCGAACCCGACACCAAGGACTGGACCTGGGTGCTCGACGCGCCGTGCCCCGAGTGCGGGCTCGCCGCCGGCGCCGTCCCGCCGACCGAGATCGCCCACCGGGTGCAGGCCGAGCTGCCCCGCTGGTCGGCCGTGCTCGAGCGGCCCGACGCCCGTGAGCGGCCGGCGCCGACCACGTGGTCGCCCACCGAGTACGCGTGCCACGTCCGTGACGTCCACATCCTGTTCGGCCAGCGGATCCGGCTCATGCTCGAGCAGGACGCCCCGCAGTTCGCCAACTGGGACCAGGACGAGACGGCCCTCGCAGAGGACTACGCGTCGCAGGACCCGACGGAGGTCGCGGCGCAGCTCGTCGAGGCGGGGGAGGGCATGGTCGAGATCCTGCAGTCGGTGCCCGATGACGCGTGGGAGCGCACGGGTCTTCGCAGCAACGGCTCGGAGTTCACCGTCGCCACGCTGGCGCAGTACTACCTGCACGACATCGCGCACCACCTCCACGACGTACGAGGCTGACGTGCCCCCGACCGCCGCCTGGGACGCGATCGTGCTGGCCGGCGGACGCGGCTCACGCCTGGGCGGGGTCGACAAGGCGGCCCTCGAGATCGAGGGCGAGACACTGCTGACCCGGACGCTTCGCGCGGTGTCCGGGGCCGGGCGGGTCATCGTCGCCGGCGACCCGCGCCCGTTGCCGGCCGGGACGGTCCTGGTGCGGGAGGAGCCCAGATTCGCGGGCCCGGCCGCCGCCATCGGTGCCGCCATGACCGAGGTGCACGCGCCGTACGTGTTCCTGTCCGGCTGCGACCATCCCTTTCTCTCCGACGCCGTCGACCTGCTGCTCGACGAGGCCTCGGGCGACGGCGTCATCGCGATAGACGGCGAGGGCCGCCGGCAGTACCTCATGTGCGTGCTCGACACGGCCGCGCTGCGGGCCTCGATCGCGGCGCAGGCGTCGCTGGTCGACCTCTCGGTGCGTGCCCTGATGGTCCCGCTGGAGCTGATGGAGATCGCGATCCCCGCACGAGCAGCGCTCGACATCGACACGTGGCACGATCGTGAGAGGGCGCTGGCAGAAGGGAGCCACGATGGCTGACATGACGCTCGACGACTGGGTCGTCCAGGTGGCCGCGGAGCTGGGCATCAAGGAGCTCGACCTCGACACCGAGTCGGTGCTCGACCTCGCCGCTGTCGCTGCGCATGCTGTCGTCCGTCCGGCCGCGCCACTCACGACGTTCCTCGCCGGTCTCGCTGCGGGCATGGCCGGCGGCTCCGAGTCCGACCTGCGTGATGCGATCGAGACCGCCACGGCCTTGTGCGAACGGGTCGAGGAGGCCGACGCCTAGTGGCCGGACGCCTGACCCGACGCACCAAGGTCACCCGGTTCGTCCCGGACGGCACCGCCACGGTCCGGGAGGACGCGCTCGCGGTCGAGGAGCCGCTCGAGATCAGGGTCAGGGGCACGTCGTTCTCGGTGACGATGCGATCGCCCGGGGACGACTTCGACCTCGTCGCGGGCTTCCTGGTCTCGGAGGGGGTCATCTGGTCGGCCGACCAGCTCGTCTCGATGCGATTCTGCGCCGGCACCGACGACAACGGCCTGCAGACCTTCAACGTCATCGACGCCGAGCTGAGCGCCGACACCCCGCCGATCGACGCATCACTGGAGCGGCGCGTCTACACGTCGAGCTCGTGCGGCATCTGCGGGACGGCGTCGATCGACGCGGTGCACAAGGCGGCCCACTTCGGCCACCTGGACGATGCCACGAGCTGGGACCACGCCCTGCTCGGAGCGCTGCCCGACCGGCTCCGCGAGCACCAGAAGGTGTTCGACCGCACCGGGGGAGTGCACGCCGCGGGGCTCTTCGACGCGTCCGGCGAGCTGCTGTGCCTGCGCGAGGACGTCGGCCGGCACAACGCGGTCGACAAGGTCGTCGGGTGGGCGCTGCGCGAGGGCCGGCTGCCCCTGACCGGCACGGCGCTGCAGGTGTCCGGCCGGGCGTCGTTCGAGCTGGTCCAGAAGGCGCACATGGCCGGCATCGCCGTGCTCGCCGCGGTGTCGGCACCCTCGTCGCTCGCGGTCGAGCACGCAGAGTCGGCCGGGTTGACGCTCGTGGGCTTCAGCCGCGGTAGTGGCTTCAACGCGTACGCCGGGGTGCACCGCATCGCGCCTGCCGCCCCCTGAGCCGCTTGGGGACTCGCGCGAGAAGGTTGCCAAATCCAACGACTGACGTGGGATCAAACCGGTTGTCTCCAGCGTTGGATAGAGTGAACGACAACGACTCCACTTTCGGAGCCATCCCACGGAGGGAATCATGAAGAGCAGCAACCCCGTCTTCGCCCGCAGCGCCGAGTTCAACGGCCGCGGCGGCGCAGTCGCCAGCGACCCGTCCCAGTGGCAGATCGACGTCAACGGATCGCCCACCCACACCGAGCGCGGCAGCGGCACCGGCCGGATGACGATCGACTCGGTCGTCGAGAAGACCGGCATCACGCTGGGCCTCCTGGCTCTGGCGGCTGCCGTCAGCTGGTTCGTCATCGGTGATCTCGACAGCGCCGACGTCTCAGAGGCCGACGCCGCACAGGGCACCGCCTACGCACTCGCCATGGGCGGCGCGCTGATCGGCTTCGTGCTGGCGATGGTCAACTCGTTCAAGAAGGTCGTCAGCCCGGCTCTCGTCCTGGCCTACGCCGTGGTCGAAGGCGTGTTCATCGGCGCCTTCTCCAAGGTCATCGCGACCTGGGTGGGCGAGCCGTCGATCGTCTTCCAGGCCCTCCTCGGCACCGTCGTCGCCTTCGGCGGCACGCTCGCGGCCTACAAGTTCTTCAACATCCAGGTCACCGACCGGTTCCGCAAGATCGTCACGATCGCGGCGTTCAGCGTCATGGGCGTCCTGCTGCTCAACTTCGTGCTGAGCCTCACCGGTGTGTTCGAGAACGGCGGCCTGCGCGGCTTCAACACGCTGGGCCTGCTGGTGTCGTGCGCGCTCGTCGTGCTGGCGGTGTTCATGCTGATCATGGACTTCGACTACGTCGAGCAGGGCATCGCAGCCGGCCTGCCGGAGCGTGAGTCCTGGCGTGCGGCGTTCGGTCTCACGGTCACCCTGGTGTGGCTCTACATCGAGATCCTGCGCATCCTCGCGATCCTGCGTGGCGACTGACCTCCAGCGCTAGACAGCCGAACGGCCGATCCCCTCGGGGGTCGGCCGTTCGTCGTTCCCGCTGCCGCGCCGCGCCCTCATGGGCGGTGGAACGTCAACCGAATACGCCGGCAGACGGTTGAGGATCCACCGCCGCTGCGGCATTCGGTTGAGGATCCACCGCTGCGGCGGCGAACGGTTGAGGATCCACCGCTGAGGGCTGGGTCCTCAGGAGGCGCGGCGGCGGCGCAGCACCGAGGCGAAGCGTCCCCCGGGTCCGGCATCGGGGACGACCTGGGTGCCGGGGTTGTCGACCGAGACGGCAGCGGCGTCGGCCACCGAGACGAGGTCGCGCGTCGGGCCGGCATAGGCGTGCGCGGTGCGCTTCTGCCTCAGGGACGCCGAGATCGCGGGGATCAGCACCGAGACCAGGTTGGCGTAGCCGGTCTCTGACGGGTGGAAATGATCGGCGCCGAACATCAGGTCGCGCTTCTCGGTGAACAGCGTGCCCAACAGGTCACCGAGCGACACCGACCGGCCACCCGCCTCGACGACCGCGATGGTCTGCTTGCGCGCCAGGGAACGGCTCAGCTGGCGAGCCACGGTGCGCAGCGGCTGGGGGATCGGCTGCACCGTGCCGAGGTCGGGGCACGTGCCGACGACGACGTCGCAGCCCTCGGAGACGAGTCGCCGGACGACCCGGCTGAGCTCGCGGGCCGACGTTCGCGGTGCGACCCGGTGCGTGACGTCGTTGGTGCCCACCACGATCACGGCGACGTCAGGCTGCCAGTCCGGGTCAAGGTCGATCTGAGCGGTGAGGTCTGTCGTCTGCGCGCCGACGACGGCGCGGCACTGCACCTCGACGGGTGCGTCCATGACGTGGGCGAGGCCGACGCCGATCATGGCCGACGGCGTGGCGTCGGCTCGCGTCACTCCGTAGCCGACAGCCGCGGAGTCCCCCAGCACGAGCACCCGGATCGTACGACCGGGGAGGTCGTCGCCGTAGACGCCGTCGGGGGACGGCGGTCGCTCGTCAGTCGTGCCGATGGCGCGGCGGGCGAGCAGCGCCTCGCCGACCAGGAATCCGTAGAACCCCGAGACAGTGGCGCCGCCGCCGATGAGGGTGGCGGCGGCGATACGGCGGGAGCGAGGCACCGTGTCATTTTACGTCGGGCGCACGACTGAAACACGCGGAAACCGTTCGGCAACGATGTGTCCTTCGTTGCGCTTAGGGTGGCTCCGTGCGCGAATTCGTCCCCAACCTCCGCGATGTGGGTGGGGTCGAGACAGCGGACGGGCGCACGGTGCTCAAGGGGCGTGTCCTGCGCAGCGCCATGCCGTCGCCCAAGGACCAGGCGCCTGACGACATCGCCTGGCCGCCGGCCCTCGTGATCGACCTGAGGTCGGCCAACGAGTCCGAGGGCATCCACCCGCTCGCCCGCGCCGGTGCCCGCATCGTCAACCTGCCGCTGCTCAGCGCGCTGCGTCCCGGCACTGCGCCCACCGACAGCCTCGCCGGTCTCTACCTCCTGCTCCTCGACCACGCGTCGATGTATCTCGTCGAGCTCGTGCGCGAGGTGGGCACGGCCCGTGGCGCCACCTTGATCCACTGCGCGGCGGGCAAGGATCGCACCGGCGTCTCGATCGCTCTGCTGCTGCGACTCGTGGGCGTCTCCCGCGACGACGTGGTCGCCGACTTCCTCGAGACCAAGCACGCCGAGCAGGCGATCTCGTCCCGGCTCCGCCGGCTGCCCGGCCGTCACCACCGAGCCGCTCTGCCGCCGGAGTTCCTCGCCGTCCCCGTCGAGGCGATCGAGGGGGTGCTCGACGTCTGGGACGCGCACGAGGGTGGCGTCGAGGGCTGGTTCGTCGGCATCGGCGGCAGCGAGGCCCTGATCGAGCAGCTGCGTCGTACGCTTCTCGCATGACCTCGCTCGACCTGTCCCTGGATGCGCGGGAGGTTCCGCTCGGCGGGGTCCGCGGCATCACGGTTCACCGCACGCTTCCTCATCGTGGCCTGCCGACCGTGGGCCCGTGGTGCTTCGTCGACCACTTCGGGCCGACGGCGACGGCCATGAACGTCCTCCCGCACCCGCACACCGGCCTGCAGACGGTGACCTGGCCGATGGCGGGCGAGATCCGTCATCGCGACACGCTCGGCAGCGATGTCGTCCTCAAGCCCGGCGAGCTCAACCTCATGACCTCGGGTGACGGGGTGGCCCACTCAGAGGTCAGCGTCGGCGCCCCCGATGCTCCGATGCACGGCCTGCAGCTATGGGTCGCGCTGCCCAACCAGCGCCGCACGGGGGCAGCCGGCTTCGAGCACCACCCCGAGCTGCCCGTCGCCGAGGGTCGCAACTGGGCGGCCAAGATCCTCATGGGTGAGCTCGACGGCACGACGTCGCCGGCCACGACCCACTCGCCGATGATGGGAGCCGAGCTCGCCGTGCGACCCGGCGGGGCCGTGATCCCGTTGCGTCCCGAGTTCGAGCACGCCGTGCTCGCCGTCGACGGCGAGGCCCTCGTCGGCGGCACCGAGATCGTGCACCGGCAGATGCGCTACCTCGCGCCCGGACGAGACGAGGTCGAGCTGTTCGTCCCGGCCGCGCGGACGCTCCTGCTCATCGGCGGCACGCCGTTCCACGAGGAGCTCGTGATGTGGTGGAACTTCATCGGGCGCTCCCACGACGACATCCTGCAGGCGCGCAACGACTGGGAGAACGCCTCGGAGAGGTTCGGGGAGGTGGCCGGGCACGACGGCCAGCGCATCCCGGCGCCGCCGATCCCGGAGATCCGCCTCAAGCCCCGCCGCCGCACCGTCCCCTGAGTCCTCCTGTTGACCTCAACTCTCGTTGAGGTCCTAGGTTTGTCGTGCCCGAGGTGGACACTGGACAGGGCGTACGCCGATCCAGGAGGACGACATGAGCATGGATGCCGCGGCATGGAACTCGCTGCACCGCGTGATGAACACGCAGGAGGGGCCTCAGCGGCTGACCAAGGAGACCCTCAAGCGCATCGCGACCTTCGCCGCGCCGCATCGGCGCCTGCTGGTCCAGTTCCTCGTGCTGAGCGTCGTCTCGGCCTGCCTCGCCGTGGCGACACCGGTCCTGGCCGGGCGAGTCGTCAACGCGATCGTCGACGGTGACTCCCGCAGCACGGTCTTCGGCATCGCCGGCCTCATCGCCCTGATCGCCGTCGCCGATGCCGCGTTGGCGATCTGGACCCGGTGGCTCTCGGCGACGATCGGTGAGGGTCTCATCCTCGATCTCCGCACGACGGTCTTCGACCACGTGCAGCGCATGCCGGTCGCGTTCTTCACCCGAACCCGCACCGGGGCCCTGGTGAGCCGGCTCAACAACGACGTCCTCGGCGCTCAGCGCGCCTTCAGCGGCACGTTGTCCGGTGTCGTCAGCAACCTCGTGACGCTGACCCTGACGCTCGTCGTGATGCTCAGCATCTCGTGGCAGATCACCCTCGTCGCACTGATCCTGCTGCCGGTCTTCGTCGTGCCGGCGCGGCGGATGGGCAGCCGGCTCGCTGCGCTGTCGCGTGAGGCCGCCGACCACAACGCCGTGATGGGCACGCGCATGACCGAGCGCTTCTCTGCTCCGGGCGCGACCTTGGTCAAGCTCTACGGCCGGCCCGACGACGAGTCCGCAGAGTTCGCCGCACGGGCCAGGCGCGTGCGCGACATCGGCGTACGGTCCGCGATGCTGCAGTCAGTCTTCGTCACGGCACTGACGACCGTGTCGGCACTCGCCCTGGCCGTGGTCTACGGCCTCGGCGGGTTCTACGCCCTCAAGGGCTCTCTCGATCCTGGCGCCGTCGTCGCCCTCGCGCTGCTGCTCACCCGGCTCTATGCTCCGCTGACCGCGTTGGCGAGTGCCCGCGTGGAGATCATGAGTGCCGTCGTGAGCTTCGAGCGGGTCTTCGAGGTGCTCGACCTCCAGCCGTTGATCCGCGAGCGGCCCGGTGCGGTGCCGGTGCCCGAGGGGCCGGTCTCGGTCGAGTTCTCCCACGTCAGGTTCGCCTATCCGTCCGCCGACAAGGTCTCGTTGGCCTCGCTCGAGGAGGTCGCGATGCTGGACAACCGCGGCGGCGTCGACGTGCTGCACGACGTGTCCTTCCGGGTCGAGCCGGGCCAGATGGTCGCCCTCGTCGGCACGTCCGGGGCCGGCAAGTCGACCATCGCGAGCCTGATCCCGCGCCTCTACGACGTCGACGGTGGGGTCGTGCGGCTCGGCGACGTCGACGTCCGTGACCTCTCGATGTCGTCGCTGCGCGACACCCTCGGCATGGCGACGCAGGACGGGCACCTGTTCCACGAGTCGGTGCGCGACAACCTCAGGCTCGCCAGGCCGGGCGCCACGGACGACGAGCTGTGGGCGGCGTTGCGCGATGCCCGGCTCGACGACCTGGTCGCGTCGCTCTCGGACGGGCTCGACACCATCGTGGGGGAGCGCGGCTACCGGCTCTCCGGTGGCGAGCGCCAGCGGCTCACGATCGCCCGGCTGCTGCTGGCGCAGCCGCGGGTCGTCATCCTCGACGAGGCGACGGCGCACCTCGACTCGACCTCGGAATCCGCGGTGCAGGAGGCCCTCGCGGTCGCGCTGGCCGGGCGTACGTCGGTCGTCATCGCGCACCGGTTGTCGACCGTACGAGCGGCGGACCGCATCCTCGTGATTGAGGAGGGTCGCGTCGTCGAGCAGGGCACCCATCATGAGCTGCTGGCCCTCGGAGGTCGCTACGAGGAGCTGCATCGCACACAGTTCGACGCGGGCGCGACGACGGACCTGCTCGATCAACCACTTTCTGGCTAACCTCATTATCTGATAGCCTCAGCTCAGATACTCTCAGTATCTGGAAGCGAGAGGACCTCATGACCCACTTCACCGACAAGGTCGCCGTCGTGACCGGAGCCGGCTCCGGCATCGGCCGCGCGCTGGCCATGGAGCTGGCCATCCGCGGCGCAAAGCTCGCGATCTGCGACGTCGACCCGACCGGCCTTGCCGAGACCGAGAAGCTCGTGCGGCTGGCCGGTGCCGAGGTCATGGCCGATCACCTCGATGTCGCGCAGCGTGAGCTGGTGCTCGCCTACGCCGACGACGTCGTCGCCCGCTTCGGCCGGGTCAACCTCGTGTTCAACAACGCCGGCATCGCGTTCACCGGCAACGTCGAGGAGATGTCGTTCAAGGACATCGACCGGGTCATGGACGTCGACTTCTGGGGCGTCGTCAACGGCACCAAGGCCTTCCTGCCGCACCTGGTGGAGTCCGGTGACGGCCACGTCGTCAACATCTCGAGCATCTTCGGGCTGTTCTCCGTGCCGTCGCAGAGTGCCTACAACGCTGCCAAGTTCGCCGTGCGGGGCTTCACCGAGTCGCTGCGCCAGGAGATGGTGCTCGCCAAGCGGCCGGTCAAGGTCACGTGCGTGCACCCGGGCGGGATCAAGACCAACATCGCCCGCAACGCCGAGCAGGTCGAGGGGCGCGACCACGACAAGCTCGCCAGCTCGTTCGACAAGCTGGCGCGCACGTCACCGGAGAAGGCGGCGAAGGTCATCCTCGACGGCGTCGAGAACAACAAGGCTCGCGTCCTGATCGGCGCCGACGCCCGGGTGCTCGACGTGCTCGTGCGCCTGACCGGGTCGGGATACCAGCGTGCCGTGACGGCCTTCAGCCGCCGCAACGGTCTCTAGCCGGACAGCTCGGCGAGCGCCGACGGGCGCGAGCCCTCCGGCAGGGCGACGAGCGTGCTGACGAGCGCCTGCGCGCAGAGGTCGCGCACCTCGTCACGACTCGTCCCCGTCGAGTCGAGCCATTGATGGCACGCGTTGCGCATGAAGTGCAGCCAGCTGCGCACCGCGATCTGCATGAGCTCCGACGGCTCACCGGTGGGCTCCACGCCGGCGGTGATGCGGTTCTGCTGGCGCTGCATGTCGTCCTCGATGATCGCCTGGATCTCGGGGTCGGCCGACGCGGCGCCATGGAAGATGGCCTTGACACCCGTCTTGTGCTCCTCGCAGTAGTCGAGGTAGGCCTCGATGCCGTGGCGCAATCGCTCCAGGATCGGCAGCGACTCGTCAGGCGTCGTGAGCTCCATCATCCGTGCGGACTCGCGGCGGACCATCGCGGCGAAGAACGCCCGCTTGGTCGGGAAGTAGTGGTAGAGCAGGCCGCGGGAGACGCCGGCGACCTCTGACAGCTCCTCGATGTGCACGTCCTCGTAGGACCGGTCGGCGAACAGCTCGGTGCCGAGCTCGAGCAGCTGGTCCTGTCGAGCCTCGCGGCTGAGTCGGGTGCGGGTCGCCATGGCGTCAGACTACTTGACACCGATTCAACAGGGGTTAGGCTTGGCCTACTGAATTGTCGTCCAATAAGGAGAGCCGTGCGCAACGACTGGTCGGGTCAGACGTTCCCGCACCCTCCTGGCCGCCGACCGATCGTGGGCGACGTGCTCGGCGCCGATGCGCGTGCCCCGCTCCAGAGCACGATGCGGCGGGCGAAGGACCTCGGTCCGATCTTCGAGCTGCACATCTTCGACCAGAAGTTCGTCTTCGTCACCGGCGCCGAGCTCGCGGCCGAGCTCGCCGACGAGTCTCGTTTCGCCAAGAGCCTGTCACCTGCCCTGGTCGCGCTGCGCGAGTTCGCCGGTCAGGGCCTGTTCACGGCCTACAACGACGAGACCAACTGGGCCCTGGCTCACGACCTGCTGCGGCCTGCGTTCACCAAGGCGGCGATGCAGCGGTACCACCCGGTCATGCTGGCCGCGGCGCAGGAGCTGTTCGACACGTGGGACGCGGGATCGGGACCGGTTGACGTCTCGGCGGACATGACGAAGCTGACGATGGAGACCATCAGCCGTACGGCGTTCAGCACCGACTTCGGGTCGTTCAGCCGCAGTGAGCCGCATCCGTTCATCCCGGCGATGATCGCCGCCCTGCAGGCGGGTCAGCGCAAGGGTTCGCTCAATGCCATGCCGGGCGCGGCGCTCATGGCCCGGCGGATCGACAAGAAGAACGCTCATCACCAGGCCTACGTCGACTCGCTGCTCGACGGCATCATCGCCGAGCGCCGCAATGCCGACGAGGCCGACGAGAGTGATCTGCTGGGAATCATGCTCCACACGCCGCACCCCGAGACCGGGGAGCGGCTCGACGACCTCAACATCCGGCACCAGATCCTCACGTTCCTCGTCGCAGGGCACGAGACGACGTCCGGCGCGCTGTCGTTCGCGCTCTACTACCTGTCGCGGGATCCGGAGGTCCTGGCCAAGGCGCACGCCGAGGTCGACCACGTCCTGGGACCCGACCGGGACGTCGAGCCGACGTTCGAGCAGGTCGCGAAGCTGCGCTACCTGCGCCGGATCCTCGACGAGGGCTTGCGGCTGTGGCCCACGGCTCCGGCTTTCACGCGCAGCCCGCGCGAGACCACGGTGCTGAGCACGGGGCACACGATGCGGCCCGAGGACTGGGCCATCGTGGTCCTGCCGCTCGTCCACCGGGACCCGGCCGTGTGGGGCGCCGACGCGGACGCGTTCGATCCCGACCGGTTCCTGCCGGAGAACGCCCGCGGTCGCCTGCCCCACTCGTACAAGCCGTTCGGTACGGGGGAGCGGTCGTGCATCGGCCGCCAGTTCGCCCTGCACGAGGCGATCCTGGTGCTGGCCCGGCTGCTGCACCGCTACGACATCGCCGGGGACCCGGCGTACGAGCTGGAGATCGCCGAGCGCCTCACGCTGATGCCCAAGGGCTTCGAGCTGACCGTCACCCCTCGCAGACCGGAGACGCTTGGTGAGGCCGAGCCGGGTCAGCCCGCCCCGAGCGAGGTGTGCCCGGCGTCGTCGATCGACCAGTCCGGGTTCCAGGCGACCTCCCACGGGTGCCCGTCCGGGTCGGCGAAGTAGCCGGAGTAGCCACCCCACGGCTGTTGCTCGCCGCGCTTGAGGACGGTGCCGCCGGCAGCCTCGACCGTCCCGAGGATCTCGTCGACCTCGTCCCGGCTGCGGGTGTTGAACGCGATCGTCATGCCGCCGAAGGTCGCGCCGGTGTCAGGGACCCGGGCGTCGGCGGCGAGGTCCGCGCGGCTCCAGAGCGCGAGGACGAGGCCGTTGAGCTGGTAGAACGCGACCTCGTCCTCGGGATTGCCCTTGGTCCAGCCGAGACCGTCCTCGTAGAACAGGCGGGCCCGGGCCAGGTCGGAGACGCCGAGGGTGACCAGGCTGAGTCGTTGCTCCATAGGAGCAACGCTAGCGCCAGACCCGGCCGACCGCCCCGGGCCCGGCGCCGGCTCAGGCCAAGCGACGGAGCGTCTCGACGAGGGGCGTCGTCGGGCGGCCGATGAGGGCGCTGAGGTCGCCATTCGCCAGTGCGAGGTCGCCCTTGGCGGTGGCTGCGTCGATCGCTGCGACGAAGCCCGCGGTGCCCTCGTCGAGACCGGCCTCGACGAGGATCGCGGCCTGCTCCTCCGGGGTGACCTGGGCGACGGTCACGGGACTCCCGAGCACGTCGGTCAGGGTCGAGGCGAGCTCGTCCTGCGACCAGGCGATGTCGCCCGAGAGCTCGTAGACGGGCTTGACCGGGCCGGTCGCCGTGAGCACGGCTGCGGCCGCCTCGGCGTAGTCGGCACGAGCCGCACTGGCGACGCGGCCCTCGGCTGCGCTGGTCAGGACCGAACCGGTCTGCCGGGCGGCCTCGAGCGCCTGGGCGTAGTTCTCGTGGTACCAGTTGTTGCGCAGCAGGACGTGCTCGACGCCCGTCTCGGCCAGGTACTGCTCGGTCGCGAGGTGCTCAGGAACGACGGGGAGCGTCGACGTCTCAGGCTGCGGTGCGCTCGTGTAGACGATCCGCTCGACCCCGTTCACGATCGCCGCGTCGATGACGTTGCGGTGCTGCTGGACGCGCTTGCCGACCTCGCTCCCCGAGATCAGCAGCACCTGGTCGACGCCGGCGAGGGCGCTCTTGAGTGCGTCCGGGTCGTCGTAGCTCGCCAGGCGCACGGCAACACCCTTGGCGGCCAACGGCTCGGCCTTGGCGGCGTCGCGGACGACCGCGACGACCTGGTCGGGGGTCGTGCGCGCCAGGAGTGCGTCGACGACGAGGGTGCCGAGGTGGCCGGTTGCTGCGGTGACGGCGATGGTCATGCTGAGTCCTTCTGTCGGTGGTCTGGGTGATGACGCCCTCGACCGTACACTAACGATTGGTTAGTACCAACTCTAGGTTAGCACTAACGAAGTGCTAGCATTGTCGGACGAAGGAGGCTCCATGTCAGACGACACGAGACGCCCGTTCGACGTGTTCAACGGCGCCTGCCCGTCCCGGGAGGTGCTCGAGCACGTCACGAGCCGATGGGGCTCGCTGACGCTGGCGGCGCTCAGCCCGGAACCGGCCCGGTTCGGCGAGCTGCGTCGGTGCGTGGACGGGGTCAGCGACAAGATGTTGTCGCAGACGCTCAAGGCGCTCGAGTCCGACGGCCTGGTCGAGCGACACGTCCACTCGACCCTGCACGTCGACTATCGCCTGACCCCGGAGGGTGAGCGGGTCGCGACAGCGGTCAAGGACCTGATCCTCGCGCTCTATGCCGTGATGCCCGACGTCATGGAGGCCAAGGCCCGCACGGCGTAGGCGTCTGGGACGGGTCGCGACCCCGCCGGCCGGAGAATCACACCACCCCGGCGGCGACGGCCGCCTCCCGATAGGCGGCGGCGAGCGAATCCACCGTCTCGTGCGCGTTCAGCCCGCTCGGGTTGGGGACGACCCAGAGCTGCGCGTCGCCGAGCGTCACGTCCTGGCGCCCGGCACGTGCGGTGCGTCGCCCGAAGGCCACCCGGTACGAGGTGATGCCGGCGATCGCGACGACCCGCGGGCGATGCGCGTCGACGAACGCCTCCAGCCTCGCCCGCCCCTCCACCAGCTCGCCCGGCTCGAGCTCGTCGGCCCGGGCCGACGCGCGGGCCACGAGATTCGTGATGCCGATGCCGCGCTCCAGCAGCACAGGCCTGGCGTCCTGCGGCGTTACGACGTCGGCGGGCAGGATCCCGGCCATCCGCAGCGCCGGGTAGAAGCGATTGCCCGTACGGGCGAAGTGCAGCCCGGTCGCCGCGCTGACGAGCCCCGGGTTGATGCCGACGAACAGCAGTCGGAGGTCGTCACCGACCAGGTCCGGGATCGTCCGTCCCGCGTACGAGAGCAGCTCCTCGCGGGTGAAGCGCTGGGGTGAAGATGGCAGGTCGATCGGTGTCCCTCAGGGCTCGTCGAGGTCTGTGACGACCCGTTCGGCGTCGGGGACCACGTCCTGGTCCTCGTCGTCCGGCCGGGCACTCCGAGCCTGTTCCGCTGCGTCTCCCTCGGGCACCAGGTCGGCGACGTCGCCGGGCTCCTGGGGGACGTCGGCGGCTCCTGCGGATGGCACGGTCATGGGTCCTCCTGGGATCGGTGCGTGCCCTCGCCGTACCCGGCAGCCGCCGCGCCTAACGCGGAACGACCCGGTCAGCGAGAGACGAAAAGCGCCATGAACTCCTGACGATTCCCCGAATCGCTGGTTTCATGGAACCAGGGAGCGTGGGCCGAAGCTGACCCGCAATCGTTCGGGGCGACCGTACAGGGGATGCCATGCACGTTGGCCGCGATCCCGTGCACGCGCAGCGGTTGTTCGGCCTGCGCTTCGAACGACGCGAGACCGAGTGCGCGTACCGGCAGTGGCGACTGGGCCGCGTCACCCCGTTCGTGCGGATCGGCTACATCGGATCGGCGCCGAGCTGGACGCTGCTGCTGGTCGTGCTGATCGGGCTCGACCCGGACGGTGCGAGGCGCGGAGGGATCTGGGTTGCCGCATGGATCCTGCTTCTGGTCGTCCTCACGGCGCTGACGTTCCCCGAGCGGCTGCGACGCATCGTGATGCCGTCGGCCGCCCTGGCCAACTGTCTCGCGGGCTTCCTGATCGTCTGGCTGTTCTCGGAGGCCACGTTCAACGGTGAGGTGAGCCAGACGAGGGCCGGGATCATGACCGGGGGCCTGATCATCGTGATGTTCTTCGGGTTCGCGATCTTCCGGGTCCCACCCGGGGCTGCCGTGGCGGCGGTCACCCCCTACACGGCCTTTGCGTCGTACCAGCTGTTCCAGGGATATGACCGTCAGCCGCTCAGCGGTGTGGAGGCCGCCTCCTTGGCGGCCGCGCAGTGGATCGCCTTCGCCGGCAGCCTGCTGGTCTGCCTCGTCATCGAGATCGTCGAGCGGCAGGCGTTCTGCAAGGACCAGGTCATCGAGACGCAGCAGCGGGAGCTGCGGCACAGCCGGGAGACCATCCGGCGCTACGTCCCGAGGGCCGTGTTCGAGCACATCGTGAACGGCGACACCGTCGGCATCGACACACCGACACGACGACGGGTCACCGTGCTGTTCGCCGACCTGGTCGGGTTCACCGAGCTCGCGGACCGCGTCGAGGCCGAGATCCTGACGCAGGTCGTCAACGACTACATGACCACGATGAGCCAGCTCGTCGACGACCACGGAGGGCTCGTCAACGAGTTCGCCGGCGACGGGCTCATGGCGTTGTTCGGGGCTCCCGACGAGATGGACGTCGAGGAGCAGGCCGTGAGCGCCGTCCGCGCGGCCCAGGAGATGCAGGACCGCTTGCCGTCCCTCAACCAGCAGTGGCAACGGCTCGGTGTCATCACGCCGATGCGGATGCGGATCGGCATCGACACCGGGGTCCTCAGCGTCGGCAGCTTCGGCTCGGAGGGCCGGATGACGTACACCGCGATCGGGCTGCACACCAACATCGCGGCGCGCATCCAGGCGCAGTGCGAGCCCGGCCGGATCCTGCTGAGCGACTACAGCTGGCACCTCGTCAAGGACCGGATCTCGTGCGAGGCCCGCGGCGAGGTGCAGTGCAAGGGCGTGCACTTCCCGGTGCCGGTCTACTCGCCGGCGAACGCCTGAGCCACCCCTGCAAAGGGGCCCGCGGTCAGGCGTACGCGACGCCGGTCGCGTGCAGCGGGCAGTAGCCGAACGGGTTCTTGACGAGGTACTGCTGGTGGTAGTCCTCGGCGTAGTAGTACTTCTCCAGCGGCAGGATCGACGTGGTGATCTCGCCGTAGCCGGCCTCGGTCATGCGCACCTGGTACGCCTCGCGGGACGCCTCGGCCTGCGCCTGCTGCTCCGGCGTCGTGGTGAGGATGACCGAGCGGTACTGCGTGCCGCGGTCGTTGCCCTGGCGCATGCCCTGCGTGGGGTCGTGGTTCTCCCAGAAGACCTTGAGCAGGTCCTCGTACGTCACCTTGGCGGGGTCGAAGATGACCCGCACGACCTCGGCGTGCCCGGTGCGACCGGTGCACACCTCCTCGTACGTCGGGTTGGGCGTGACGCCGCCCGCGTAGCCGACCGACGTGGACCACACGCCGGGGACCTCCCAGAACGTCTTCTCCTCGCCCCAGAAGCAGCCCAGCCCGAAGACCGCGACGCCGAAGCCGTCGGGCGCCTGGGTCTCGACGGGGTTGCCGAGGGTCAGATGGGTGCCGCCGACCTGGTAGGGCCGGCCCTCGCGGCCGGGGAGCGCGCTGTCGGCGCCGGGGAGCTCGGACTTGCTGCGACTGCTGAAGATCATGGATTTCCACCTCTCATGTCGAGTCTACGGAGGTCACGCACGCTCGAGGATCCGAGCGATGGCGGCGTGGCCGCGGCGCCGGGCGTGCTCCAGGGGAGTCACGCCTGCGCGGTCGGCGATCGACACGTCCGCACCGTGGTCGACCAATGACTCAACAATGCGCTGCCACGGTCTTGTTCCCTTGCCGAGGATCACGGCCTCCAGCAACGCGGTCCAGCCAAGGTCGTTGACGTGGTCGACCGCGATGTCGGTGTGGTCGAGGACGTACGCCACGTAGTCGTCGTGGCCCCGCTCGCTCGCCGGGATGTGCGAGAGCCCGCCGAAGCGGTTGCGGATCGTGAGGTCGGGATCGGCTTCGAGGACGACCTTCGCCATCGCCACGCTGCCGGTCACCCCGGTGACGAGCCACGGCGTGTCGTGCCGGTCGTCCAGGGCGTCCGGGTCGGCCCCGGCCTTCACCAGGGCCCGGGCCGCCCCGACGCGATCGCGGGTGACGGCGAGCAGCAGCGGCGTACGCCGACGGCCGTCACGGACCTCGGTGCGGGCGCCGGCGTCGAGCAGCTGGGAGACCTCCGTCGTACGTCCGCGAGCCGCCGCCTCGAGGAGTCGGGAGCCCAGCTCGGTCGTGGACAGCGAGTCGTACGGGTTGGGGGTGGGCGTGACTGTCGAGGGCGACGCGCTGGGTGGCTGGGTGGTTCGCGGGGTGGCCGGCGGGGCCGGGTCGGACGAGCACGCCGTCGCCAGCAGGGCGGCCGACACGAGGGTGGCGAGACGGGTCTTCCTCACGGTGAATTCAACTCGCCACGGTCCCCGGAGGTTCCGCGGAGATGGCCTAGGCTCCTGCGCATGAGGTGTGGTTCGTGAGGGAGCGGTACCAGGTGCCGATCGGCGTGGAGATCGCCACGCAGTGGGCCTGGCGGATCCTGGTCATCGCGGGAGCGGCGTTGCTGGGCGTCTACTTCCTGCGCTACTTCTCCGAGATCACCGTGCCGCTGGCGGTCGCGGTGCTGGGCACGGCCTTGACGGTCAGCATCGTCGACTGGCTGGTCGCCCATCGCGTGCCCCGCCTGGGAGCGACCCTCATCGTGGTGCTCGGGCTCCTGACGGGTCTGTTCGGCATGCTGGCCCTGGTTGGCCAGCAGCTCGCCACGCAGGCGTCGGACCTGCGGTCGAGGGTCGTCGAGGGCATCTCCGAGGTCCAGGACTGGGCCAGGACCGGCCCGCTCAACCTCAGCGACGATCAGCTGCAGTCGGGGATCGACAACGTCAAGGACGCGATCCGGTCCAGCGACACCTCGCTGCTGACCCGGGTCAGCGAGGTCGGCTCGACCTTGACCCACCTCCTGGCCGGATTCTTCATCGCACTGTTCTGCCTGTTCTTCTTCCTCTACGAGGGCAACCGCATCTGGAGCTGGGTCGTCGCGCTGTTCCCGCGCGCCGCCCGCGAGAAGGTGGACTCCTCGGGGCACACCGCGTGGGCCTCGCTGACGGCGTTCGTCCGCGCGACGGTCATCGTCGCCCTGGTCGATGCGATCGGCATCGCGTTCGGCGCGTGGGTGCTCGGCGTCCCGCTGACGTTGGCCATCGGGGTCCTGGTGTTCCTCGGTGCGTTCATCCCGATCATCGGCGCGCTGCTGTCGGGGATGGTGGCCGTGCTCGTGGCCCTCGTCGCACAGGGGCCGTGGACGGCGTTGTTCATGCTGCTGGTCGTCATCGCGATCCAGCAGCTCGAGTCGCACGTGCTGCAGCCGTTCCTCATGGGCCGCTTCGTGGCGGTGCACCCGCTCGCGATCATCTTCGCGATCGCCGGCGGCGTCGTGGTCGCCGGTGTCGTCGGCGCGCTCATCGCGGTGCCCCTGGCTGCGTGCCTCAACGGGGTCGTGCGGCACCTGGCCGCTGCTGCGACGGAGTTCCAGGACGAGCCCTCCGAGGAGGACGGTGGCACAGCCCTGCCCGGGCTCGCATGACCGACGTTTACGCGGTGTGCCTGGCGCTGCCCGGTGCCGCGCTGACGTTCCCGTTCGGTGAGGAGACCGCTGTCTTCAAGGTCGGCGGCAAGGTCTTCGCCCTCACCGCCGCCGAGGCACCGACGCACGTCACGCTCAAGGCCGAGCCCGGCGAGGTGACCGGGCTGGTCGAGACGTACGAGGCGGTCACCCGCGGCTATCACATGAACAAGAAGCACTGGATCACCGTGCAGGTCGACGGCGACCTGCCCGACGGTCTGGTCGCCGAGCTCGTCGAGGACTCGTACGACCTGGTCGTCGACAACCTGCCGGCGCGCGACCGGCCCTGATCGCGCTACTCGACAGGCGTCGGGGTGTCGCGGGTGCGCAGGGGGATCTCCTTGATGAACAGCGAGATCACGAAGGCGATCACGACGATCGGCAGCGCCGCGATGAACACGTCGTGCAGAGAGCTCGCGAAGGCCTCGATCACCTTGCTCTGCAGCGGTTCGGGCAGCGCGTGGACCGCCGAAGCGTCGTTGGTGTTGACCGACGGGGCCTTGCCGCCGCCGACCGTGTCGGCCAGGTGGTGCGACAGGCGGGTGTTGAGCACTGCGCCGAAGATCGCCGCACCGAACGCGCCGCCGAGCGTACGGAAGAACGTGATCGTGGAGGTCGCGATGCCCATGTGGCGCGGGTCGACCGAGTTCTGCACGATGACCGTGAGCAGCTGCATCGTGAGGCCGAGGCCGGCACCCAGGATGAACATGCCCAGGCCCACGACCCAGTAGGGGCTCTGCGCGTCGGCGGTCGAGAGCACCAGCAACGCCGAGGCGACGACCACGGTGCTCGCGATCGGCAGCGGGCGGTAGCGGCCGGTCTTGGTGACCCAGTTGCCCGACGGGATCGAGGTGCAGAACAGGCCGGTCACCATGGGCAGCATGCCCAGCCCGGACCGGGTGGGTGACATGCCCATCACGATCTGCAGGTAGAGCGGCACGAAGATGATCGCCCCGAACATCGCCATGCCCATGACGATCGACATCGCGTTGGTGGTGCGGAAGATCGAGCCGCGGAACAGCTCCATCGGGATGATCGGCTCCTTGGCGCGCAGCTCGATCGCGATGAACAGGGCCGTCAGCACGACCGCACCGGCCAGCAGCTCGAGGCCGAGGCTCGAGCTCCACCCGTGGTCGGGTCCGGCCCACGAGACGTAGAGCAGCAGGGAGGAGACCGCCGTGACCAGCACCCCGGCGCCGAGCCAGTCGATCGTGTGCTCGCGGCGGGTGTGCGGGAGCTTGAGGGCGTACGAGGTGACGACGAGGGCGACGGCGCCGATCGGCACGTTGAGCCAGAAGATCCACTCCCAGCCGGGACCGTCGGCGAGCCAGCCGCCCAGCAGGGGCCCCGCGACGCTCGAGGTCCCGAAGACCGCGCCCATGTAGCCCATGTAGCGGCCCCGCTCGCGGGGCGGGATGACGTCGCCGATCGTCGCGAACGCGAGGGCCATGAGGCCGCCGCCGCCGATGCCCTGGAGGGCGCGGAACGCGATGAGCTCCTCGATGTTGCGCGAGAACCCGCAGAGCAGCGAGCCCACGAGGAACGTCACGATCGCGATCTGGAAGATCGACCGCCGGCCATACAGGTCGGAGATCTTGCCCCACAGCGGCGTGGAGGCGGTCGAGGCCAGCAGGTACGCCGTGACGACCCAGCTGAGCTTGTCCAGACCGTTGAGGTCCGACGTGATGCGGGGGAGTGCCGTGCCGACGATGCTCTGGTCGAGGGACGCCAGGAACATGCCGGTCATGAGCCCGCCGAGGATCACCAGGATCTGGCGGTGCGACAGGTAGGTGGGCGTGACGGTCGCGGGTGTCGTGTCGGTCATGAGGTGGCTCCGAGCGTGGCGGTGAGGCGGGTCAGGTCGTGGCTGAGCCGGTCGCGCTCGGCGTCGTTCCAGTCCACGAGCGCGGCGGCGATGAAGGCGCGGCGCTGGTCGAAGGTCTGCTTGAGGGTGGCCGCTCCGGCGGCGGACAACGCGATGATGCGGGCGCGGCCGTCGACCGGATCGGGCTCGCGCTCGATGAGGTCGCGGTCGCCGAGCTGCTGGACGTGCCGGCTGACGGTGGAGGCGTCGAGCTGCATGACCTCGGCGATGTCGCCGAGGCGCATCGCCCCGTGACACTTCAGCGTGTAGAGCAACGCTGCCTGCGACGGGTCGACCGCGTCACCGTCGGCGCGTGCACGGAAGCGCCGACCGAGCGCCAGCATGAGGTGCATCAGCGCGTCCTCGGCGGCGGTCTCCTGGACGAGTGGTGCTTGCATGCTGCAACCATATAACAGGTTGTGTGCTGCAACCAAATGGTCAGCGGCTGAGGCGGTAGCGACGGTGCAGCTCGTGCACCTCCTCGTCGAGACCGGCGACGGGACCCTCGACCTCCACGTTCGGCGCGACCTCCTGGACGGGTATCGGGCGTACGGGCGAGGGGCCGACTCCGAGATCGGTGAGCCACGCGCTGGTCTGGGCTGACGAGCTCGCGAAGACGATCCTGCCGAGACCGACCCAGCCATGGGCCGCAGCGCACATGGGGCAGTGCTCGCCAGAGGTGTAGACCGTGGCGGCCGCACGCTCCACGGCGTCGAGGTGTCCGGCGGCCCAGCGGGCAAGGGCGAGCTCGGGGTGGCGCGTCTGGTCGGCCTCCGAGGTCTCGCGGTTGCGGTCCTCTGCGAGCATCGCGCCGTCGCTCCCGACGAGGACCGACCCGAACGGCTCGTCCCCGGCCTCGATCGCCTCGGCGGCGAGCTCGAGGCAGCGGCGCAGGTGCTTCAGGTCGGTCTCGGTCACCATGGGTCGACCGTACCGCCGGACCCCACGAGCCACTACGTTGGTGAGGTGGATCTGAATGACGTGAGGGCCGCCCGGCAGCTTCTCGAGGGAGTGGCCGAGGTGACGCCCATGGCGCACTCACGCTGGCTGAGCTCGCGGACCGGCACGCAGGTCTACCTCAAGGCCGAGAACCTGCAGCGGACCGGGTCGTTCAAGATCCGCGGCGGCTACGTCCGCATCTCCCGGCTCAGCGAGGACGAGCGTTCACGTGGCGTCGTCGCTGCGAGCGCGGGCAACCACGCGCAGGGGGTGGCGCTGGCGGCGTCGCTGCTCGGGATCAAGGCCACGATCTTCATGCCGGTCGGCGCGGCGCTGCCCAAGGTCGCGGCGACCGAGGGCTACGGCGCCGACATCCACTTCCACGGCGCCGGCGTCACCGAGGCGCTCGTGGCGGCGCGGGAGTTCGCCGAGCGTACGGGCGCGGTCCTGATCCACCCGTTCGACCACGAGGACATCATCGCGGGACAGGGCACGATCGGGCTCGAGATCCTCGAGCAGTGCCCCGACGTCAGGACGATCCTGGTGCCGCTGGGCGGCGGGGGCCTCGCTGCCGGCATCGCGTTGCTGCGCACCGAGCGCCCCGACCTGCGGGTCATCGGGGTCCAGGCCAAGGACGCCGCCGCCTACCCACCGTCCCTGGCCGCCGGCAGGCCGACGACCTCGCCGATGGGGATCACCATGGCCGACGGCATCTCGGTCGCGCTGCCCGGCGACATCCCCTTCGGCATCCTCGAGGCGTTGTGCGACGAGGTGCTCACGGTCAGCGAGGACTCGATGAGCAGCGCGTTGATCTCGCTGCTGGAGCGGTCCAAGCTGCTGGTGGAGCCGGCCGGCGCCGCTGCGGTCGCGGCGATCCTGGAGCAGCCGGACGCCTTCGAGGGGCCCGTCGTGGCGGTGCTGTCCGGCGGCAACATCGACGCGCTGGTGCTGCTCGACGTGATCCGGCACGGCCTCGCCGCCGCGGGTCGGTTCCTGCTGTTCCGTGCCCGCATCGCCGATCGTCCCGGTGGGCTGATGCGCCTGCTGACCGACCTCGCCGAGATGCAGGTCAACGTGCTCAACGTCAACCACGACCGGGCGGCCGAGAACCTCGGCGTCGGGCAGGTCGACGTCGACGTCCAGGTCGCGACGCGTGGCCCGCAGCACCGCTCAGAGGTGCGCGACCGCCTGCTCGAGCTCGGCTACGAGCTCGTCTGACCCGCTCACCGGGGCCCTGGGGAGCGGTGCCTTGATCGGCCAACGCGGTCAGGAGCGGTGAGCTGATCGGCCTGCCGTTGCCCTGAAAGCCGATTGACCCACCGCTCTGCAGCCGGAAGGCCGACTGACCCACCGCCCGGGTAGGGGCGGGGTCAGAACGGCTTGGCGTCGACGACCTCGACGGTGAGGTTCTTGCCGTTGGGTGCCTCGTAGGTCGCCTCGGCGCCCTTGCGCTTGCCGAGGATCGCGGCGCCGAGCGGCGACGTGGGGGAGTAGACGTCGATGTCGACGCTGGAGTCCATGCTGAGGAGCTCGCGCGAGCCCAGCAGGAACTGCTCGGTGTCGGTGTCGCCCTTGAAGCGGATCGTGACGATCATGCCGGCCTCGACCAGGCCGTCGTCGGCAGGCTTGTCGCCGACCTCGGCGCGTCGCAGCATGTCCTCGAGCTGGCGGATGCGGGCCTCGGTCTTGCCCTGCTCCTCGCGGGCGGCGTGATAGCCGCCGTTCTCCTTGAGGTCACCCTCGTCACGTGCTGCGGCGATCTTGGCGGTGATGTCGGCGCGCACGTCGCCCTTGAGGTGCTCGAGCTCCTGCTGCAGGCGGTCGTACGCCTCGCGGGTCACCCAGATGGTGTCGGTCTCGGTGGGCTGAGTCATTGAGCGCTCCTTTACGTGCTGCACCCCAGGCGTACGCCCGGGGTGAACTTCTCACGTTAGCACTCAAGCCCGAGGTTCACACGTCCTCAGCACACCCGTGACAGCCTTGCGCTCGGTCTGGACGTCGATCGTGATGCGGGTCTTTTCGTCCTTGGATGCCGGGACGTCGACGGTCTTCTCGCCGACGATGGAGTGGTCCGCGGCCTGCGCGTAGACCGTGCAGCGCACGTCCAGCGGATCGGGCCGGATGACGTCGACCGTCAAGGTCACGAGGTGCTCGCCCTTGACGTCGTAGCCCCACAGCTGGCCCTTGACGGGCTCGTCCTGGAAGCCGACCCACGCCGCGAACGAGATGCCCAGGGCGATGCCGACCGCTGCGACGGCGGGCCAGAACCAGCGCGGTCGCGTGCGGGTCCCGTAGCGGGAGCTGAGGTCGGTCACGCCAGCCATTGTCTCAGGAGCCGAACATCTGCTTCCGGACGGCCTTGTCGAACGTCCGGTACGGCAGCAGGCCCGACGCGGCGGCGATCATCTTGGCCTCGGTGCCGACGAGGTACTCCGCCTTGGCCCGTCGCGCGAACACCGCGTGGTGCGCGGCCTCGGCGACCTTCGACGCCGGGATGCCGCCGTTGCGCGCGTCCTTGGAGATCGAGCGCATGGACTCGAAGGCCGAGCCGTAGAGCTCGACCGCGCGCGGCGGGAGGGCGCCCACGATGGTGTCGATGTCGTCGGTCGCCTTGTCCCAGATCGGCGTCGAGACAGTGGCGGGGGCGAGCACCGAGACGCCGATGCCCCACGGCTTGAGCTCCCGGCGCAGGGACTCGGCCATGCCGTTGAGGGCATGCTTGGAGGCGGCGTACGGGCCGATGAGCGGTGCGGCCATGCGTCCCGCGACGGAGCTCGTGAACACGATGCGGCCCTTGCCGTGCTGGCGCAGCAGGGGCAGGAACGCCTGCGTCACGGCGAGCTGGCCGACGACGTTGACCTCGAGCTGGCGGCGCAGCTCGTCGAGGTCGAGGAACTCCAGCGGTCCGCCGACGGCGATGCCGGCATTGTTGACGATGCCCCGCAGGCGCGTCGTGCCGAGTGCCGCGCTCACGACCTCGGCAGCGGCGTGTGCCTCCTCGGCCGAGGTGACGTCGAGGCGTACGGGCGTGACGAGGGGGTGCTCCTCGACGGTCGACAGGTCGCGGACAGCGGCGAACACGCGGATCCCGTTGGCGGCGAAGGTGTCGACCATGGCCTTGCCGATCCCGGTCGATGCTCCGGTCACGATCACGGCGTCGGCGGGTGATGTCATACCGCGAGTATTGCGGACGGAACACCCGGCGCGTCCATGATGTTGGTGACAGTGCGAGGATTTTGCTCGAGCCTTCGAAGGAGAACTGTGGTCGACCAGCTGCGCCTCATGCACGTGCACGCCCATCCCGACGACGAGTCGAGCAAGGGCGCGGCATCGACTGCGAAGTACGTCGCCGAGGGGGTCGACGTCCACGTCGTCACGTGCACCGGCGGCGAGCGCGGCTCGATCCTCAACCCGGGGTTCGAGCACCCCGGCATCCTCGACAACCCCGAGCTCATCTCGGAGATCCGCCGTGAGGAGATGGACCGGGCCCGCGAGATCCTCGGGGTCAAGCAGGACTGGCTGGGGTTCGTCGACTCCGGCTGGCCCGAGGGCGACCCCAAGCCGCCACTGCCCGAGGGGTGCTTCGCCCTCGTGCCGATCGAGGAGGCCGCCGAGCCGCTCGTCCGCCTGATCCGCTCGTTCAGGCCGCACGTCCTCACGACGTACGACGAGAACGGCGGCTACCCGCACCCCGACCACATCAAGTGCCACGAGATCAGCGTGTACGCCTACGAGGCGGCGGCCGACCCGGAGCGCTATCCCGACGCCGGTGAGCCCTGGCAGGTGTCCAAGCTCTACTACCACCTCAGCTGGAGCTACGCCCGCATGAAGGCGATCGACGACGAGATGACCAAGCACGGCCTGGAGAACCCGTTTGCCGAGCGCCTGGAGTCGTGGGAGCGCAAGCCCGAGGATGAGGAGCGGCTGACGACCCGCGTGGAGTGCGCCGAGTACTTCGGCGTGCGCGATGCGGCCCTGCTGGCGCATGCGACGCAGATCGATCCCAACGGCTTCTGGTTCGCGATCCCGCACCAGGTGCAGGAGGAGGCGTGGCCGACTGAGGACTATCAGCTCGTCGACTCCAAGGTCGAGACCAGCGTGCCCGAGGACGACCTGTTCGCCGGACTGCGCTGACCGTCCGAGATCTGGATCCCGCAGCACCACGAATCCTCCACAGGTGGTGCAGGAGGATCCACATCTGGGGCGACTAGGCTGAAGGCATGAACGTGTATGCGATCGCAGCCTTCGTCACGGCCGAACCGGCCTTCTCCAAGGAGGACGTCAAGCCCGGCTGGGTCGCTCTGGGCATCGTCGTCGCACTGTGCGTCGCGACCTACTTCCTGGCGCGCTCGTTCCTCAAGCACTCCAAGAGGGCCCAGCAGCCTTGGGAGGGCGAGGACCGCTAGCGGTTCACAGCCGCGGGTCGACATCCGCGAAAGGCGAGGTGCGAATCACGCGCCTAGGCTGGCGGTATGCCGAACCGTCTCGCTCAGGCCACGAGTCCGTACCTGCAGCAGCACGCCGACAACCCGGTCGACTGGTGGGAGTGGAGCGACGAGGCCCTGGCCGTCGCGCAGGAGCTGGACCGCCCGATCCTGCTGAGCGTGGGCTATGCCGCGTGCCACTGGTGCCACGTCATGGCGCACGAGTCGTTCGAGGACCCGACGACGGCGGCGTACATGAACGACCACTTCGTCAACATCAAGGTCGACCGCGAGGAACGCCCCGACATCGACGCGGTGTACATGAAGGCGACGACGGCGATGACGGGTCAGGGCGGCTGGCCGATGACCTGCATCCTGACGCCGACGGGTGAGCCGTTCTTCGCCGGGACGTACTTCCCGCCGGAGCCGCGGCAGGGCGCGCCGGCGTTCACACAGGTGCTGCAGGCGCTCACAGAGGCCTGGCGCGACCGACGCGACGACGTGCTCAAGGTGAGCAACGACGTGCTGGCCCACCTCCAGCAGAACGCCGACACGGCCGGCAGCGCCTTGGAGCCCGCGGAGCTGGACGCCGCCGTCGACGAGCTCGTGAAGCAGTACGACGCCGAGGCCGGCGGGTTCGGGGCGAGCCCGAAGTTCCCACCGTCGATGGTGCTGGAGTTCCTGCTCCGCAACATCGCCCGTACGGGGTCGGAGCAGGCGCTCGGGATGGTCGCCGGGACGTGCGAGGCCATGGCCCGGGGCGGCATGTACGACCAGCTGTCGGGCGGCTTCGCCCGCTACAGCGTCGACCGATTCTGGCGGGTGCCGCACTTCGAGAAGATGCTCTACGACAACGCCCTGCTGCTCCGGGTTTACATGCACTGGTGGCGGCAGACCGGTTCACCGCTGGCCGAGCGCATCGCTCGGGAGACCGCTCGGTTCATGCTCGACGAGCTGCGTACGCCCGAGGGCGGGTTCGCCTCGGCCCTGGATGCCGACAGCGACGGGCACGAGGGCACGTTCTACGTCTGGAACCCGAACCAGCTGATGCGGGTGCTCGGCGCCGAGGACGGCGCCTGGGCGGCGCAGCTGCTCGGGGTCACGGGGCCAGGCACGTTCGAGCGGGGGTTCTCGACCCTGCAGCTGCGCATCGACCCCGACGACGAGGCCCGATGGGAGCGCGTACGCACCCGGCTCCTGGAGGCCCGGGCCGAACGCACCAGACCGGCGCGCGACGACAAGGTGGTGGCGTCGTGGAACGGCCTGGCCATCACGGCGCTGGCCGAGGCCGCGGTGCTGCTGGACGAGCCCGACTTCGCCGACGCGGCCGTGGCGGCGGCGCAGCTGCTTGTCGACGTGCACCTCGGGGACCGCTTCGCGCGGACCTCTCGCGACGGCATCGCGGGTGCCAACTCGGCGGTGCTGGAGGACCACGGAGCCGTCGCCGAGGCGTTCATCGCGGTGCTCGGCATCACCGGCGACGCGGTGTGGCTGGGCCGGGCCCGCGAGCTGCTCGACCGGGTCGTCGACCACTTCGCCGATGCTGAGGGCGGCTTCTTCGACACCGCCGACGACGCCGAGTCCCTCGTCGTCCGACCCAAGGACGCGTCGGACAACGCCTACCCGTCCGGCACGTCGGCGGCCGTCGCTGCGCTGATCGCGTTCGCCGCGGTCACCGGGGAGCACCGCTACCGCGCTGCCGCCGAGTCCGGCATCGCGTCGGCGGCCAACATCGCGACGCAGGTCCCGCGCTTCGCGGGCTGGACCCTCGCGGCCGCCGAGGCCGTGCTCGCCGGACCGCTCGAGATCGCCGTGGTCGGACCGCCCGACGGGCGCACGGACCTGCACCGGGCCGCCCTGCGGCTGACCTCGCCGGGAGCCGTGGTGCTCGCCGGCGACGTGGGCCTCGACGTGCCGCTTTTCGAGCAGCGCGACCTGGTCGACGGGCAGCCGGCGGCGTACGTCTGCGAGGGATTCGTGTGCCGCAGGCCCGTCACGACGGTTGAGGCGCTGACCGAGCTCTAGTGCTTCTGGTAGGCCAGCAGGCTGACGCCGATGTAGTGCACGATGAACGCCGCGATCGTGAAGGCGTGGAAGATCTCGTGGAAGCCGAAGTACGTCGGTGACGGGTCGGGCCACTTGAAGCCGTACACGACGGCGCCGATCGAGTAGAGCACGCCACCCGTGACGAGCAGCACGAGGACCGCCGTCGAGGCGTTGTCGACGAACTCGGGGAAGTAGAGCACCGCCGCCCAGCCGAGCAGGAGGTAGAGCGGGACATACAGCCAGCGCGGCGCGCCGATCCAGAAGATCTTGAACGCGACGCCCAGCAGGGCGCCACCCCACACGAGGGTCAGCATGATCGCGGCGTGCTCGTCCGACAGCAGGAGGAGCGAGAACGGCGTGTAGGAGCCGGCGATCAGCAAGAAGATGTTGGCGTGGTCGAAGCGCTTCCAGAAGCCCTTGACGCGGTCGCTCCAGGTGCCACGGTGATACACCGCGCTGACGCCGAACAGCAGCATCGAGCTGACCATGAACACGGCGACGCCGACGCGCACCCTGATGTCCTCGGAGATCACGAGCATCACGATGAACGCGAAGAACGCCAGCGGCAGCGTGACGGCGTGCAGCCACCCACGCAGCTTCGGCTTGATCTCGTCGACGGTCTCCCGGATTCGGTCCGTGGCCTCGTGCACGATGCTCTCTTGCTCACGGTCGGTCATGCGCTCAGCGTAGGCCACCACCGCTCACCGGCAGACCGGTGGCAACGGCGCCGAGCGAGGACTGTGGTGAGCGTTACGCTCGGACCATGGGAGTCAGTGACCTCGCCTACGGCGTGTACGAGCGGCGGCTCGTCAAGAGCCTCGATCCGGCCCGTCTGCCCCACCACGTCGGGGCCATCGTCGACGGCAACCGGCGCTGGGCCAAGGGCGCGGGGACCCGCTTCGAGCAGGGCTACCAGGCCGGCGCCGACAAGATCTCGGAGTTCGCCCAGTGGTGTGACGAGCTGGGGGTCGAGATCGTCACGCTGTGGCTCCTGTCCACCGACAACCTGCAGCGGTCGCCCCAGGAGGTCGGCAGCATCCTCGCGGCGGTCGAGGGGCTGATGGAGAAGCTCGCCGCCGAGCGGCGATGGTCGCTCGCGGTGATCGGCAACCTCGACATGCTGCCGGCGGAGTCCGCCGGACGCATGAAGCGGCTCGCGGACTCGACGTCCGACGTCCAGGGCATGCGGGTCAACATCTGCGTCGGCTACGGCGGACGCCAGGAGCTCACCGACGCGATGCGGTCACTGCTGCTCGACCAGGCGGCCAAGGGTCGCAGCCTCACCGAGGTCGCCGGCACGCTCGAGGTCGACGACATCGCCGAGCACCTCTACACCAAGGGCCAGCCCGACCCCGACCTCGTCATCCGGACGTCGGGGGAGCAGCGGCTGTCGGGGTTCTTGCTGTGGCAGAGCGTGCACTCGGAGTTCTACTTCAGCGACGCGCTGTGGCCCGCGTTCCGGCACGTCGACTTCCTGCGCGCCATGCGTTCGTACGCTGCCCGGGAGCGCCGCTTCGGCCACTAGGCCACCGCTCATCGATTGTTCACACGCTCGTGACCTGCTGTCAGCGTGTCGCGCCGGAATTCCTCGAACTGCGGTCGTACGTTCGAGATGTGTTGATGCTCGCCCCTGAGCCCCGATTTCCAGCCCACGAGTAGGGCCGGCGCAGGGTGCGCGCGGGCTCGTTGAGGAGACAGTTGTGGCCGCAACGCGCACCAAGAAGCCGAGCACGAGCCCCGTCCGCCGCACGTACGTCCTGGACACCAGCGTCCTGCTCGCGGACCCCAACGCGGTCAACCGCTTCCACGAGCACGAGGTGGTCATCCCTGTCGTGGTGATCACCGAGCTGGAGGGCAAGCGGCACGATCCCGAGCTCGGCTACTTCGCCCGCAGCGCGCTGCGGTTCCTCGACGACCTCCGCGTCCTGCACGGCACCCTCGACGTGCCGCTGCCGATCGGCGACGAGGGCGGCACGATCCGGGTCGAGCTCAACCACACCGACTCCTCGTCGCTGCCGTCGGGCTTCCGCCTCGGCGACAACGACACCCGGATCCTGTCGGTCGCCCGCAACCTCGCCAACGAGGGCTGCGACGTCACGATCGTCTCCAAGGACCTGCCGATGCGGGTCAAGGCCTCAGCCGTCGGACTCGTCGCCGAGGAGTACCGCGCCGAGCTCGCCCTCGAGTCGGGCTGGACCGGCATGCGCGAGCTCGAGGTCGACAGCATCGACCTCGACACGCTGTACGAGAGCGGCACGCTCGACCTCCCCGAGGCCCGCGAGCTGCCGTGCCACACCGGGCTGGTCCTGCTGTCCGACAAGGGCAGCGGCCTCGGTCGCGTCTCCGCCGACAAGGAGGTGCAGCTCGTGCGCGGCGACCGTGACGCGTTCGGCATCCACGGCCGGTCGGCCGAGCAGCGGGTCGCGCTCGACCTGCTGCTGGACCCCGACATCGGCATCGTGTCGCTCGGCGGTCGCGCCGGCACGGGCAAGTCGGCCCTCGCGCTCTGCGCCGGACTGGAGGCGACGATGGAGCGCGGCCAGCACAAGAAGGTCGTCATCTTCCGCCCGCTCTACGCCGTCGGCGGCCAGGAGCTCGGCTACCTCCCGGGCAGCGAGTCCGAGAAGATGGGCCCTTGGGGGCAGGCGGTGTTCGACACCCTGGGAGCCGTGACGTCGCCCGCGGTCATCGACGAGATCCTCGACCGGGGCATGCTCGAGGTGCTGCCCCTGACCCACATCCGCGGCCGGTCGCTGCACGACTCCTACGTCATCGTCGACGAGGCCCAGTCCCTCGAGCGCAACGTCCTGCTCACCGTGCTGTCGCGCATCGGGGCCAACTCCAAGGTGGTCCTCACGCATGACGTCGCGCAGCGCGACAACCTGCGGGTCGGCCGCCACGACGGGGTCGTCGCCGTGGTCGAGAAGCTCAAGGGCCACCCGCTCTTCGCCCACGTCACGCTGACCCGTTCCGAGCGCTCGCCGGTGGCCGCACTCGTGACGGAGATGCTCGAAGACGTCACCTTGTGACGTGAGTCAACGCAAGTGACGGAGGGGCCTTTCCCGGTATGACCGGGGAGGGCCCCTCCTCTGTGGCAAAGTTGCGCTCGTGAACGCACCAGGGAGGGTATGGGCACGCGCGGCAGCCGCTGCCTTGCTGTGTGCTCTGGCCGCGTGTGGATCGTCGGGCGCCAAGCCCGATCCCACGCCCACCCTCACCTGGTACGTCGGCCCCGATCGTGCCGATCTCGACGGCCTGGCGCGCACGTGCACCTCGCAGGCCGGTGGTGCGTACGACATCAGGGTCGAGCAGCTCCCTGCCGACGTCAGCGCGCGGCACGCGCTGCTCGTGCGCCGGCTGCAGGCCAAGGACACCTCGATCGACATCCTGAGCCTCGACTCGGCGTTCACGGCCGAGTTCGCCGCCGCGCAGTATCTCGCCCCGCTGCCCGAGGAGCTCAAGGGCGAGCTCGGCAAGGACATCGCCCCGGCTGCGCTGGCCGCCGCGACGTACGACGGACAGCTCGCCGTCGCGCCGTGGTGGTTCGACCCGCAGCTGCTCTGGTACCGCGGCAACGTCGCCGAACGGGCCGGCCTCGACACCACGAAGCCGATCAGCTGGGACGACCTCGTCGCGGGGGCCGAGCGGATCGGCGTGACGATCCAGATCGCCGACGAGGGCGGCACCGGGCTCGCCCAGTGGGTCAACGCCCTGGTGGCAGGGGCCGGCGGGACGCTCGTCAAGGGCACGGGCCGCGACGCCGAGGTCGGCCTCGACACTCCTGCCGGACGGACCGCCGCCTCGGTCGTCGAGTTCTACCTCGACTCCGGCCGCGGACCGGGTCCGACGGCCGACGCGCTCAAGAAGTTCGCCGCCCCCGACGGTGGCTTCCTGCTCGCACCCAGCTCGGTGATCTCCGATCCCGACGTCGCTGCCGTGGCGTCCGACATGGCCTGGACCGCATACCCGACCGTCACCGACACGAGCGTCGCCCCGCTGTCGGGCGTGGGTCTCGCGGTGCCGCTGTACGCGCCACGCTCCGAGCTGTCCTACCAGGCGATCACGTGCCTGACGTCCCCCACCGTGCTCAGCTCGATCATGGCGGCCGCCGGCCACAGCGCCAGCCGCCTGACGACGTACGACGACCCCGCAGTCAAGCGGTCCTACCCGATGGCCGCGGTGACGCGGCCTGCGGTCCAGTCCGGCACGACGCTGCCCGTGACCCCCTACTGGCAGGTCGCGCAGTCGGCGCTCGACGACACCTGGCTGCCCCTGAGCGACTTCTCCCAGGACACGACGCTGGAGCGCTCGCAGAAGGCCCTGCGTGCCGCCATCGCCGGAGAGCTGCCGTGAAGGGCTGGCGCTGGCTCGCACCGGCCGTCCTGGTCCTGCTGGCCATCACCGGGTGGCCGCTCGGCCGCGGCATCTGGCTGTCGTTGCACTCCGCGCCGCTGACCAACCCCGACGCCCGTACGTTCGTGGGTCCCGACAACTACGTCGAGGTGCTGACCAACCGGTCGTGGTGGCTGGCGGTCGCCGCGACGCTCGTCATCGTCCTGGTCGTCGTCGCGCTGCAGCTGCTGATCGGCTTGGCGTTCGCGGTGGCCCTGCGGCGGCTGACGCTGCTGTGGCCGGTCACCCGCGTCCTCGTGCTGGTGCCGTTCGCCCTGCTCGCGGTGGTGTCGGCCGTCGTCTGGCGCGACGCCGTCACGACCGGGTTCGCCGTCGACTGGTTCCAGCTCGGCGAGGTGGGCCCGTTCGGACAGCTGGTCGGTGTCACGGTCGGTGAGCTCTGGCGCGGCACCGGCATCACGGCGTTGATCCTGCTCGCCGGCCTGCTGCGGGTCCCCAGCTCCCTGCTGGCGGCCGCGACCGCCGACGGTGCCACCCCGTGGCAGCGGTCCCGCCGGGTCGTCCTGCCGGCGATGGGCCCGGCGATCGCTGTCGCCGCGACCTATCGGGCGCTCGACACGTTCCGCATCCTCGAGGGACCGTTGCTGGTCGACGAGCCCGGCGCCTCGATCCGCACGGCACCCCTGCTGGTCTGGGACACGACGTTCACGTCGCTCGAGCTGGGTCTTGGCGCTGCGATGTCGATGGTCCTCCTGGTCGTGATGCTGCTGATGGCGGCGATCATGGTCCCGCTGTTCCGGGTGAGGAGGGTCGTGTGACGCCGTCCGTGCGCTCGCGCCTCTGGGCTTCGGGCATCGCCTTCGTGCTCGGGTTCGCCGTGGCCAACTACGGCATCATCCGCGTCTCGCGACCCGATCTCTGGCTGTGGCTCGGATTCGCGGTGATCCTGATGCTCACCAGCGCCGCCGGCATCCTGTTCGCCGACACCCGGCGGTCACTGTCGATCTGGTCGCTCATCGGCATCGAGCTGTTCGCCGCATTCACCCTGGTGCCGCTGCTGTGGACCTTCACCGTCGCGACCGCGCCGCAGGGCACGTCACCCCGCACCGTGTGGCCGCAGGAGATCAGCTGGGCGGCGTTCGACGGGGCGCTGCACTCGCAGATCCTGCAGGACGCCGCGGTCACCTCAGTCGTCGTCGCCGGGATCGCCACAGCCGTCGCCATGCCGCTGGCGATCGCGGCGGCGTACGCGCTGGTGCGTCTCCCGGTCCGCGCCCGCCGCCTCGCATACGGCCTGTTCGTCGCTGCGTTGCTGGTGCCGCTGCTCGCCCTGGCCGGTCCGATCACCGACCAGGTCATCGCCCTGGACCGCTACGGATCGCGGATGGCGTTGGTCCCGCCGGCCCTCGTGATCACCCTGCCCCTGGCGACCTGGCTGTGCGTCACGGTCCTGCGCGACGTGCCGTGGTCGCTGCGCGAGTCCGTACGTGCCGACGGTGCGACGTGGCTGCAGTCCTTCCTGCGGTTCGCCCTGCCGAACGTCCTGCCGGGAGTCTTCGTCGCCACCGCGCTGGTGTTCGTGGCTGCGTGCAACGACTTCGTGCTGGGCGCCGCGCTCGCGACCGACGACGACTCGCGGCCGTTCCCGGCGACCCTCATGCTCGCGACCGGCCAGCTCGAGACGTCGAGCTCGGCCGTCGTCGCGGCGGGGCTGCTGTGGCTCGTGCCGGTCGTCCTGCTGCTCCTCGTGTTCCCGCGCCGGATCACTCAACTCCTGGGAAGGTCCTACCGATGACCTCGATCGAAGTCCGCAACCTGACGCGCGACGGCGGCGGCGACCGGCCGCTGCTCGACGACATCAGCCTCACCGTGCCGTCGGGCGAGACGCTCGCGATCACCGGCCCCTCCGGCGCCGGCAAGAGCCTCCTGCTGCGGACGCTGATCGGGCTCGAGGAGCAGACCTCCGGCGACATCCTCATCGACGACGTCGTGGTGAACGCCGCGGGCCCGCGTCGCCGCGACCTCGCGATGGTGTTTCAGGACTTCGCGCTGCACCCGCACCTCGACGTGTTCGACAACCTCGCGTTCGCCGCGACGCTGCGACGGGGCTACGACCGCCGTGAGCTGTCCGAGCGCATCAACGAGGTCGCCGACCTGCTCGCGCTCGGCGAGCTGCTGGACCTCAAGCCGGCCGACCTCGACGACGCGCAGCGCCAACGGGTCGCGCTCGGTCGCTCGCTGGTGCGCGACGCCAAGGCGTACCTCCTGGATGCGCCGTTCTCGCAGCAGTCCGAGCGGGTGCGCACTCAGGTGCGGTCCGTCACGAGCCAGTGGCAGCAGGAGAACGAGCGCACCTCGATCTTCACGACCAACGACGTCGCCGAGGCGCTGAGCACCGCTGATCGCGTCGCGGTGATGCACCAGGGCTTCATCCACCAGGTCGGCACCCCCCGCGACCTCTACGAGCGGCCGGCCGACATGTTCGTCGCCGGCTACCTCGGGTCGCCGCCGATGAACCTCGTGCCGGCGTTCCCGATGAACCGGCAGCTGGTCATGCCGCTGGCCACGATGCTGCTCGACGACGACCTGCTCGAGCGCATCGGCGAGCGCGGCGTCGTCGTGGCGGGCATCCGCCCCGAGTACTGCTACGACGCGACGGGGCAGGGTGGGCGCGAGGTGACCGACCGGGTCGAGTTCACGACCCGCATCGACGACGTCGAGTGGCGCGGCAGCAGCCAGTTCGCCTACCTCGGCTACGAGATCGCGCCGGAGGTCGAGGACCTGCTCAACGAGGTCGAGGACCTGCTGGAGTTCGACCTGTTCCAGAACTTCCTGGTCGCCGAGCTCGCCCCTGAGAGCACGCTGCGCCCCGGCATGTCGATCCGCGTCGTCATCCCACGGCAGAGGGTGCACGTGTTCGATCCCGAGACGGGTGAGAACCTCACGCTCGCCCGATGACCTCGACGTCGCGCGGCCAGCGACTCCTCGCCGGGCTGCTCGCCGTCGCCGTGGGCGCGGCGTACGGCGTGCTGACGCTGATGCGCTACCGGCGCTTCACGATCTCGTCGTGGGACCACGCCATCTTCGAGCAGGCGGTCAAGGGCTACGCGAGGCCCGGAGCGCCGATCGTCGACGTCAAGGGTCCGGGCTTCAACATCCTCGGCGACCACTTCTCTCCGATCGACGCGCTGATCGCGCCGTTCTACCGGGTCTTCCCGTCGGCTCAGACGATCCTGCTGGCTCAGGTCGTGCTGATCGCGGTCTCCGTGGCGGTGATCGCCCTCGTGGCGATGCGTCACCTGGGCACGGTGACGGGCGCGGTGATCGGTCTCGCGTACGGGCTCTCGTTCGGGTTGCAGTCCGGGGTCGAGGCCGAGTTCCACGAGGTGGCATTCGGCGCCCCGCTGCTCGCGCTGGCCGGCGCGGCGTACGTCGACCGGCGCTTTCGCGCGGTCGTCCTGTGGTCGCTGCCGTTGCTGCTGGTCAAGGAGGACCTCGGCCTGACCGTCGCGGTCATCGGTGGTGTCCTGTGGCTCGCGGGGGAGCGCCGGCGGGGCCTCCAGCTCGTCGGCGTCGGTCTCGTCGCGATGGCGTTCATCGTGCTGGTCATCGTGCCGGCCTTCAATCCCGGCGACACGTACGCCTACACGTCGTCGCTGGGCGGTGACCGCGGCATCCTGACGACGCTGCTCGACGGGACGGACCGCAAGCTCGCCACGGTCGCGCTGACGGTCGGGATCACCGGGCTGGCCGCCCTCGCGTCACCCTGGGTGCTGCTGGTGCTGCCGACGTTCGCGTGGCGCTTCGCCGGCGACAACGCGTACTACTGGGGCACCGAGTGGCACTACTCGATGCTGCCGATGCCGATCGTGTTCATCGCGATGATCGACGCGATGCGTCGCCGGCCCCCACTGCGGTGGGCCACGGTCGCGGCGGTCGTCGTCACGGCGTTCACGCTGGTCGGCTCGCCGCTGGCGACCCTGCTCGACTCCGAGACGTACGACGAGGCGCCGCGCGCCGACGCCGCCCGCGAGGTCATCGCCGCAGTGCCCGACGGCGCGACGGTCGAGACCGACATCGCGATGATGAGCCACCTCGTCACCGACCACACCGTCTACTGGTGGGGCACGATCGGCGACGAGGTCGACCCGGCGTACGTCCTGTTCGACGCCGGTGCCGGGATCGGCTCACCCACCGACGTCGTCGGCTATGCCGAGGACACCCACGGTGGGACGTACGAGCTGGTCTACAACCGCGACGGCTACCTGCTGGCGAAGCGCCGCTGACCAGTCAGGGGTGGGTCATGGACATGACGTCGAGCGCCTTGTCCAGGTCGGCCTCGCTGATCTCGCCACGCTCGACGAAGCCCATCTCGACGACGACCTGCCGGATCGTCTTCTTCTCCTTGACCGAGGTCTTGGCGACCTTGGCGGCGTTCTCGTAGCCGATGAACCGGTTGAGGGGCGTGACGACCGACGGGGACGACTCGGCGAGCTCGAGGCACCGCTCCTCGTTGGCGGTGATGCCGTCGATGCAGCGGTCGGCGAGCACCCGCGACGCGTTGCCGAGCAGTCGCATCGACTCCAGGATGTTGCGGCCGATCACGGGCAGCATGACGTTGAGCTCGAACGAGCCGGACGCGCCGGCCGTCGCGATCGTCGCGTCGTTGCCGATGACCTGGGCGGCGACCATCAACGTGGCCTCCGGCAGGACCGGGTTGACCTTGCCCGGCATGATGCTGGATCCGGGCTGCAGGTCGGGCAGGGCGATCTCGCCGAGGCCCGTGCGCGGCCCGGATCCCATCCAGCGCAGGTCGTTGCAGATCTTGGTCAGGCTGACCGCGATCGTCCGCAGCTGCCCGGACATCTCGACCAGGCCGTCCCGGGCGCTCTGCGCCTCGAAGTGGTCGACCGCCTCGGTGATGGGCAGGCCGGTGTTCTCGGCCAGGATCTCGATGACGCGCTGGGGGAAGCCGATCGGCGTGTTGATGCCGGTGCCGACGGCCGTGCCCCCGAGCGGCACCTCGGCCGTACGGGCGAGGGACGACTCGACGCGCTCGATGCCACGGCGGATCTGCGCCGCGTAGCCGCCGAACTCCTGGCCCAGCGTGACCGGCGTGGCGTCCATGAGGTGCGTACGACCGGACTTGACGACGCTCGCGAACTCGGCGGCCTTGGCCTCGAGCGACGTGGCGAGGTGGTCGAGGGCGGGGACGAGCTCGTTGGTGGCCGAGGCGGTGGCCGCGACGTGGATCGACGTCGGGAACACGTCGTTGGAGGACTGGCTGGCGTTGACGTGGTCGTTCGGGTGCACGTCCTTGCCGAGGGACTTCGTGGCGAGGGTCGCCAGCACCTCGTTGGTGTTCATGTTGCTCGACGTGCCCGACCCGGTCTGGAACACGTCGATCGGGAACTGCGCGTCGTGCGCGCCCGTGGCGACCTCCTCGGCGGCGGCGACGATCGCGTCGGCGATGTCCTGATCGAGGATGCCGAGCTCGGCGTTGGCCTTGGCGCAGGCGGCCTTGATCTGGGCCAGGGCGCGGATCTGCGCGGGCTCGATCGGGGTGCCGGAGATCGGGAAGTTCTCGACGGCGCGCTGGGTCTGGGCTCGCCAGAGGGCGTCGGCGGGGACGCGGACCTCGCCCATGGTGTCGTGCTCGATGCGGTATTCGGTCATGCTGCCGACGATATCGCTGCTGCCCGTACGCGTGCCCGGCAGGCGGGCGTTCAGAAGGCCGAGATCGACTCCGGTGCCCGCTGGGGTCGGCTGAGGGCGCGGATCACCGCGGACTGCCCGTGGCGGCGCATCGCGACCCCGCCGAGCAGGTCGACGACGTGCGCGGCGACCGTGCCGGGGAAGTCCGGTGTCGGCAGCCCGACGCTCGCCGCGAGGTCGTCGGAGTGCACGACGAGCTCCATCGCTCGCGTCACCAGGAAGTCGTCGGTCGTCAGCGCCCAGCCCTGCCAGGGGATGAACATCGTGTCGGGCTCGCGGGGCGCCCGGAGGAGCTGCGGCAACCGGTCGAGCAGCGGCGCGACCTCAGCCAGCACGGCGTCGCGCCCTGCCGTCGCGGCGTCGTTGCCGCCGTCGCGGATCGAGGTGTTGGCCTCGTCCTCGGCGTCCGACGTGACCCAGTCTGCGCGAGCGTAGTGGTCGAGCAGCGGGATCGGCTCGTGGTCGGTGGGTGGCTGGCCGAGGATGCCGGCGATGTGCCGCGCCTGGCCGAGCAGGTGGTGGGTCAGCCCGCCCACCGTCATGCCGGCGCAGGCGCTCTCGTCCTCCCAGGCGGCGGCCACCTCCGGAGAGCTCGCGAGGTCGTACGCGGTGCGGCAGGCGGTGACGACCTCGGTGCGGTCCAGCGGTTCCATGTCCTCGACGTTAGCCGTCGGCGCCGACGGCGTCGCGTCGGGTTCCGGACACGATCCAGTAGTGCTCGGCGCGGCCTTGCAGCGTCACCGGGACGGCTTCCTCGCGTACGTCCGACAGCACGGCGGAGAGCCGTGCGACGAGGTCCTCGGACGCCGCCATCGACCAGACGCACAGGTGTCCGCCGGGTCGCAGACGGTTCGCGCAGACGTCGATGAACTCGCTGCCGTAGACGGCGGCGTTGGCGTCGTGCACGAGGAAGTCCGGTCCGTTGTCGACGTCCAGGACGATCGCGTCGAGCGAGGCGGGCTGGTCGGCGACCGCATCACGCACGTCGCCGACCGCGACGCGCACCCGGCCGTCCGCCAGGAGGTCGGCGCCCGGGATCTCTCCGGTGCGCATCCAGTCCACGATCTCGGGGTGCAGCTCGGCGACGACGACGCGGGTGACCTGCGGCGAGGCCAGCAGCGCGCGCAGGGTGTAGCCGAGCCCGAGACCCCCGACGAGGACCTCGCGGGCCCCCAGCTCGATCACTGTACGGGCGAGCGCCACCTCCGACGAGGTCTCGACGTCGTCCATGACGAACACGCCGTTGACCCGCAGCTCGAGGGCGCCGTCGTCGCGCCGCCGCCACGTGGGCCCAGTCATGCCCCCACCCTAGGAGACCTCGCTGAGCGTGACGTTCGGGTCGGGGGTCAGCGGCGTCTCGCGACCAGAACGTCACGCCCAGCGAGGTCCGGGCGGGGTCCGGGCGGTTCTAGGCGGGGTAGATCGAGACCTCGCTCGCCTTGACGACGAGGAAGACGTCCCTGCCCGGCGCGAGGCCCAGCTCGGCGACCACCGGGAGCGTCACGTCGGCGCTGAGCTCGTCCGTGCGTACGCGCACCTGGGCGCCGCGGGGCTCGAGCTCCCGGATCGTCGCGGCGAACACGTTGCGTGGGCTGCCCGCCGGTCGCTCGGCGTACACGCCGACCGCGCTGGGGTTGAACACCGCCACGGCGTCGCTGCCGTCGGACAGCGGTACGTCCGACAGTCCGGCGACCAGCGACCCCCCCGGCGTGTGCACGGTGCCGGCGGCGGACCTCCCGCGCATCAGGTTGAGTCCGGCGATGCCCGCCCCGAAGGTGCTGCGCGGGCGCTCGAGCACGTCTCTGGTCGCTCCCTCCTCGACGATGCGGCCGCCCTCCATGACCAGCACGCGGTCCGCGAGCAGCAGCGCGTCGAGCACGTCGTGCGTCACGATGATCGCGCTGCGGCCGGCCAGCACCCCCTTGAGCAGCTGGCGCAAGGCGGGAACGACCGTGATGTCGAGGGCCGCCATCGGCTCGTCGAGCAGCAGCAGTCGTGGCTCGGCGGCGAGCGCCCGCGCGACCGCGATGCGCTGCGCCTGACCGCCGGACAGCTCAGCGGGGCGGCGGGCACCGAGGCCGGCCGCGTCCACCGCCTGCAGCCACCGGCTGGCGGCGGCACGCGACTGTGATCGCGTACGCCCGGCGCTGCGCGGGCCGAACGCGACGTTGTCGACCACGGTCAGGTGCGGGAACAGCAGCGGGTCCTGGGCCAGCAGCGCGGTTCCCCGTGCGTGCGGCGGTTGCCAGGTCCCGGCCGTGGTGTCGAACAGGACCTCGTCGTCGAGCGTCGCCCGCCCGGAGTCCGGCCGCAGGACCCCTGCGATCGCGGCGAGCACGGTGGACTTGCCGGCACCGTTGGGCCCGAGGATCGCGACGACCTCGCCCGGAGCGACCTCGAGCGACACCTCGACCGCGCGGTCGTCCATCGTCGCCTCGACCTGCAGGCTCACAGCGCGCTGCTCCGTGTGCCCCGCACGAGACCGATGACCAGCACCGCCACGACGACCAGCACGAGCGAGAGGGCGACGGCGGCATCAGGGTCGGTCTCGCGCTGCAGGTAGATCTCGAGCGGCAGGGTCCGGGTGACTCCCTCGAGGCTGCCGGCGAAGGTGATCGTCGCGCCGAACTCGCCCAGCGCGCGGGCGAACGACAGGACGGCTCCGGCCGCCAGGCCCGGCAGCACCAGGGGAAGCGTCACCCGCCGCAGGACCGTGGTCGGACGCGCGCCCAAGGTCGCGGCGACCACCTCGTAACGCTCGCCGGCCGTCCGCAGCGTGCCCTCGAGGCTCACGACCATGAACGGGAGGGCGACGAAGGTCTGCGCGATGACGACGGCGGCCGTCGAGAACGCGACCTGCAGCCCCAGCACCTCGATGGTCTCGCCCAGCAGCCCGCGACGGCCGAAGGTGTAGAGCAGCGCGATGCCCCCGACGACCGGCGGCAGCACCAGCGGCAGGAGCACCAGCGACCGCAGCGCCGACAACCCGCGGAACGACGCACGCGCGAGGACCAGCGCCATGGGCACGCCCAGGACGATGCACAGCAGCGTGCTCACGGCGGACGTGCGCAGGCTCAACCACAGGGCCGCTCGCGACGAGTCGGACGTGATCAGCGAGAAGAAGTCGCCCCACTGCACACGGGTCGCGAGGGCGACGAGCGGCAGCACGATGACTGCCGCGCCGAGGGCAGCCGGCACGAGGACCCAGCGGGGCAGACCGGTGCTCACGGCGTGGCGAACCCGGCCTCTGCGAGAACCGCCGCGCCGTCCGGTCCCGCGACGTACGCCGCGAATGCTCTGGCGAGCTTCGCGTGCTTGCTTCCTGCGAGGGTGGCGATGGGGTAGGTGTTGACGACGTCGGCGGACTCGGGGAAGGGGACACCGCGGACCTGGTCACCAGCTGCCTTGACGTCCGTGACGTAGACGAGACCGGCGTCGGCCTCTCCGGAGATGACCTTGCCGAGCACGTCGGCCACGGACTGCTCCTCGCTGACCGGCCTGATGTCGATGCCGGCCACCTTCTCGACGCCCACGGCAGCAGCGCCGCACGGCACCTCAGCGGCGCACACGACGACCCTGACGTCCGAGCTCACCAGGTCATCGAGCGAGTCGACCTCGGCGGGGTTGCCAGGTGGGGTCGCGATCTCGAGCGAGTTCTTCGCGAAGTCCACCGGGGCGCCTGCGACGAGGCCGTCGGCCATGGCCTTGTCCATGTTCCTGGTGTCGGCGGAGGCGAAGACGTCGGCGGGCGCACCCTGCTGGATCTGGGCGACGAGGTCGGCCGAACCGGCGAAGCTGAACGTCACCGAGACGTCATCGTTCTCGGCCTCGAACTGCCTGCCGATCTCGGTGAACGAGCCCTTGAGGGAGGCCGCGGCGAACACCGTGATCGTCGTCCGGTCGGGGCTGTCGTCGGTGCCGCAGGCGACCAAGCACGCCAGCAGCAGGGGCAGGACGACGAGGCGCCTCATGAGGCGCCCTCGAGCGTCTCGATCACGACGTTCGTCGACTTGATCACGGCCACGGCGACCGTGCCCGGCTCGAGGCCGAGCTCGTCGACCGCCTCGCTGCTCATGAGCGACACGACGCGGAACGGCCCGCACTGCAGCTCGACCTGCGCCATAACGGCGTCGGCCTTGACCGCGGTCACGAGACCGACGAACCGGTTGCGTGCGGAGCTGCTCGTCGACGCATCCGGAGCAGCACCCGCCTGGGCCTTGGCGAACGTGGCGAGGTCGCGCCCCTCGATCGCCATGCGACCGGCGGCATCGGTCACCGAGGCGAGGCTGCCCGCGCTGATCCAGCGGCGGACGGTGTCGTCGCTGACCCCGAGGAAGCGGGCGGCATCAGAGATGCGTACGTGCGGCATGCCTCGAACTCTAGGGCATCATCTGCGGCTCCACAGCGCGAGAACATCCGCATCTGCGGTTCAACGAGAGACGGCTCGCTCTGCCGTGCGGACGATCGCGTCGACGTAGGTGTCGAAGAGCTGCACCGGCAGGTCGTGCGCGAGGCCGGCGATCTCGATGTGCTCGGCGCCCGGCACGGCGTTGGCCACAGCCTTGCCACCGGACCGGTGCACCAAGGGATCGTCGAGCCCATGGATCACCGTGACGGGCAGGTCGAGCTTCGCCAGGTCCTTGGTGCGGTCGGGCTGGGCGAGGACGGCCAGCATGTGCCGGGTGACCCCGCTCGCGGTCCACCCCCGGTCGTACGTCTCGTAGGCGCGCGACCGCGCGAGCTCTTCGTCGCCCGGGAACGCCGGCGACGCGATCATCGCGGCCGTCCGCAGGGACCGCTCGACGTACGAGTCGCGGGTGGAGCCGGCCGATGACAGCAGCATCGGGATCACCTTGGGGTGCTGCCAGCCGACCCGCCGGCTGCCCGTCGTCGACATGATCGAGGTCATCGAGAGAGCGCGCTCGGGGCGCGCGATCGCCATGGTCTGCACGATCATGCCGCCCATAGAGACGCCGACCAGGTGCACCTGCTCGACACCCAGGTGGTCGAGCAGGCCGAATGCGTCCTCGGCGAGGTCGCCGATGCCGTACGGCGGGTTGCCACGACCGGCGAACGCGCGGACGAGGTCGAGCTTGCCGACCTTGTGCTGCCGCAGCTTGGTCGAGCGACCGGTGTCACGGTTGTCGTAGCGGACGACGTGGAAGCCGCGACCCGCGAGGCGCGCACAGAAGTCCTCGGACCACCAGCCCATCGGGCCGCCGAGGCCCATGACGAGCAGGATCGTCGGGTCGTCGGCGCTGCCGAACGTCTCGAAGCAGATGTCGATGCCCGACGGCAGCGACGCGAACTGCTCACCGGACCGGGCCACGTCGCCCGTCACGTCGTCCCGCTTGCGCTCGGCCATCAGGACTCGTAGTCGACGGTCGAGTAGGCCTTGAGCTTGGCGAGCTGGTGCTCGCTCGTGATCTTGCGGATCGTGCCGCTGCGCGACCGCATGACGATCGACTCGGTGTAGGCCTTGCCGGCGCCGTAGCGCACGCCGGCCATCAGCTCGCCGTCGGTGATCCCGGTCGCGACGAAGAAGCAGTCGTCGGCATTGACCAGGTCACCGGTGTAGAGCACGCGGTCGAGGTCGTGTCCCGCATCGATCGCGCGCTGGCGCTCGTCGTCGTCGACCGGCCACAGCTTGCCTTGGATGGTGCCGCCGATGGCCTTGATGGCGCACGCGGTGATGATGCCCTCGGGGGTCCCGCCGATGCCGACCAGCAGGTCGACGCCGGTGTCGGGACGTGCGGCGGTGATCCCGCCCGCGACGTCGCCGTCGATGATGAACTTGATGCGGGCCCCGGCGGCGCGGATCTCGTCGACCAGGTCCTGATGGCGTGGGCGGTCCAGCACGCAGACCGTGACGTCGCTGTTGCGGATGCCCTTGGCCTTGGCGACCAGCGCGATGTTCTCGGCCACCGGCAGCCTGATGTCGACGACGTCGGCCGCCTCGGGGCCGGCGATGAGCTTCTCCATGTAGAACACGGCGGACGGGTCGTACATCGAGCCGCGCGGCGCCACGGCCATGACCGACACGGCGTTGGGCAGGCTCTTGGCGGTCAGCGTGGTGCCGTCGATCGGGTCGACCGCGACGTCGCACTCGGGGCCCGTGCCGTCGCCGACCAGCTCGCCGTTGAACAGCATGGGCGCTTCGTCCTTCTCGCCCTCGCCGATGACGACGACACCGTTCATCTGCACGGTGTTGATCAGGGTGCGCATCGCGTTGACCGCGACCCCGTCGGCGCCGTTCTTGTCGCCGCGGCCGACCCAGCGGCCGGCGGCCATGGCTCCCGCCTCGGTCACCCGGACCAGGTCGAGGGCGAGGTTGCGGTCGGGCGCCTGAGCTGCCGGCTGGAGGCTGTTCACGCGGTCATCGTACCCGCCGGTAGCCGCGTTGCGACCGGGCGATCCGGTGCCGGTGCCGCCCCGTAAACTGGGGCCGATGAGCGAGCAGCGATCGACCCGCGGCAACCCAGCGATGGGCGACATCCTCCGGTCCGTCGCCGTGCTCGGGCTGATCGTCCTCGCGATCTACGGCTTCGGCCGCTTCTCCACGCAGGAGCCGGAGACCCCCACGCGGTCCGTCGACTACGCCACGATCGTCGACCAGGTCCGGCCCGTCGCCGACTTCGAGGTGCTCGCGCCGGACAAGCTGCCCGAGGGTTGGCGGGCCAACAAGGCCAACCTCGACATCGAGGGCTGGCACCTCGGCATCGTGACCGACGACGACGAGTACATCGGGCTCGACCAGGCCAAGCTCCGCGTCGAGCGGGCGGTCGAACGGTTCGCCGACGGCAGCAAGGCCGACGGGGCCGTCGAGATCGACGGCCAGGAGTGGACGGTCCGCACCGGGCCGCGGGACCGGACGACGTACGTCCGCAGGGACGGCGACGCGACGACGGTCGTCATCGGGTCGGCCTCGCGCTCGGTCATCGAGCGCTACATCTCGTCGCTCTCGACGTCCTGACTCAGAACGGCGCGGGCTCGTCGTCGACCGTGGGACCGGCGGCCGAGGCGAGCTCGGTGTTCTCGTGCACCTGGCGGTCGGGGCACCACTGGCGCACCGGGCACCACGCGCAGTGTGCGCCGGGACGGGTACGCCACTCCGCGTCGACGTGCCAGTCGCGGGCTGCCGCGGCGACGTCGTCGCGGACCGCCTCGGCCAGACCCGGCTCGTCGAGATCCCACGCGTAGACCTCTCCGGTGCCGGCGGTGAGCATCTCCACCTCGACGGTGGCGGTCGTGCAGCCGTGCGCCTCAGCGACGCCTGCGGCGAGCATCGACAGCAGGAACGGCACCTGCAGGTTGTCGGCGTAGACGTCGTCGGCGCCGCCAGGGGGCAGCGTCCCGGTCGTCTTGACCTCGCGCGCCACGAGCCGGTCGCCGATGCGGAACATCATGTCGGGCTTGGCGACCGCGATGACCTCGGCGTCGTGGTCGAAGCCGTGGATCGCGGTCTCGCTGGCGATGTAGTCGACTCCGTCGGTCGCCAGGGGGCAGCTCGCGACGTGGTGCCGCAGGTAGGGGTGGGCGATCGCGTAGTCAGCGGCGTCCATGACGGTCGCAGCGAGCCCGATGGCGCCGCCGGGCTCCGGCAGGTCGTCGGCCGAGCACCCGACGCCTCGCGCATGGGCCGCCTCGAGCCAGGTGTGCACCAGCAGGCCGCGGGTCTGGGCGTCGGAGTAGTCCCGGTCCTTCGGGAGGTTGAGGTCCGAGGCCAGCAGCCACTGGGCCGGGCACCGCTGGTAACGGTCGAGGTCGGAGGCGGAGACCGAGCGCGAGGCGTAACCCTTGAGCGGCTGGCCCAGAACCTCCGGCACCGGGATCAGCGCGTCGCAGGCGCCGGCGACCTTGCAGCTCGCGCACTCGTAGCCCGGGACCGCCGTGCCGAGATCACCGAGGCCGGCCGCGACGTGCCTGGCCTCGGCGGAGAACGCGGCATCGGCGTCTGCAGGCGATCCGTCGAAGAGCACCGCGATGCTGCCGTCGGCCGCGCCGATCTCGACGACGCGGATGCGTCCGGGCGTGTCCCGCGACGGGTGGCCGGCCGCCACCTGGGCCGCCGCGTGCACCCAGAGCAGGTCGTCCGGGGTGGGGTCGACGTGGGCGGTGCCGAGCCGGAGGCGACGCATCTCGCGCACGCCGTCCTCGGTGCGGTAGAGCGGCCCCCACACCGTCAACGTACGTTCGACCGTGCCGATCGACGGGTCGCTCTGGAAGAGCTGCAGCGGCCCGACCCCGTCCTCGATGTCCCAGTGCGCCTCGAGGATGTTGGTCACCGCGGCCGTGGCGTAGGGCCGCAGCAGCCGGTGCACACGCCGGCGATCGAGCTCTTGGGCGATCCAGCCGGCGAGGTGCTGGGGGTCGTGCGCCCACTCCGACGAGTGCGCGGCACGGACGAGGTCGGTCACGATGCCGAGCACGAAGGTCTTCTCCGACCCGAACGACCGCCGCCACCTGCGGGACTTCACGTCAGGGCGGATCTTGACCGCGAGGTGGCGGGGGCACGAGCTCGCCGACGCGATGTCGGTGGCCGACACCTTGAGGATCGAGGTGTCCCCGAACAGGTCGAGGTCGTCGATCGCCATGGCTGACCCCTCTCCGCGTGGAGTCACGATGATAGGCCGCGCGGCCGGGCCGGGAGGCTAGTCGGAGGTGGCGTCCTCGGCGTCGAGTCCTGCGGCCGCGGCCAGGCGGGTGCGGGCTCCGTCGAGCCACTGCTGACATATGCCGGCGAGGACCTCGCCGCGCTCCCAGAGGGCGATCGACTCGTCGAGGCTCGCGCCGCCGACCTCGAGCTTCTGCACGACCGAGATGAGCTCGTCGCGAGCCTGCTCGTAGGGGACCTCTGGGGTGGACGGTGTCTCAGCCATGCTGGCCTTCCTTGCCGGGTGCAGCGTGCTTGGTCAGGGCGCGTACGCCGAGGGTGCCGTCGGCCACCCGCACCGTGAGCTCGTCGTCGACCGCCACCTGGTCGATCGCGGTCACGACGCTGCCGTCGGCGAGCTGGGCCACGGCATAGCCACGTTCGAGGGTCGCCAGCGGTGACAGGGCGCGCACGCGGGCCAGGTGGTGCCCGACCTCGTCGTGGGCTCGGTCGAGCCGGTGGCCCAGCGATCGGCGCGCCCGGTCGCGGAGCTCGTGGACGAGTCCCTGCTCGGCGTCGACGAGCGTCGTCGGCCGGGCCAGCACCGGGCGCGAGCGGATCGCAGCGAGTCCCTGGACCTCGCGGTCCAGGATGGCGCGGATCGCATGGGACGATCGCCGGCGCATCGTGGCGAGGCCGGCGAGCTCCTCGCGGACGTCCGGGACGATGCGCTTGGCGGCGTCGGTCGGCGTCGAGACCCGCAGGTCGGCGACCAGGTCGAGGATCGGGCTGTCGGGCTCGTGCCCGATCGCGCTGACGACCGGCGTGGGGCACGCGTGGACCGCCCGGATCAGTGCTTCGTCGGAGAACGGCAGCAGGTCCTCGACGGACCCGCCGCCGCGGGCGATGACGATGACGTCGACGGACGAGTCGCCCGACAGGTCCTTGAGGCACCGGATGACGTCGAGCGCCGACCCGTTGCCCTGCATCAGCGCGTGGCGGACCACGAAGCGTACGTCCGGCCAGCGCAGCTGCGCGTTCTGCAGGACGTCGCGCTCGGCGGCGGAGTTCTTGCCCGTGATCAGCCCGATGCCGCGGGGGAGCAGGGGCAGCGTCTTCTTGAAGCGCGGGTCGAACAGGCCCTCGGCCGCCAGCAGCTGCTTGCGGCGCTCGAGCTGGGCCAACAGCTGGCCCTCGCCCTGCGGGCGGATCTCGCGCAGCTCGAGCGCGAGCTGGCCGCGAGGGAGGTAGAACGACGGCTTGGCGTTGACGATGACCCGCGAGCCCTCGGTGATGGGCGTGGGGGAGGCGTCGAGGATGCTGGCGTGGCACGTCGCATCGATCGAGATCTTGGCGACCAGGTCGCGCAGCGTCAGGAAGCAGACGCCCTGCCGGCGGGTCAGCTGGGCGATCTCGGCCTCGACCCAGACCGCGCCGAGCCGCCCGATGTAGCCGTCGATGAGCTGGGAGATCTGCCGCAGCGGAGCAGGCGTGTCCGCGGTCGTCTCCAGTGCCATACGCACACCCTAGGGTGCTGGGCGGACACCGTTAGACTCGTCCACATGTCTTCCACGATCGAGCTCGGCATGCCCCCCGTCGGAGGCAGCGTGCTGCTCGCCGACCCGCGCGGCTACTGCGCCGGTGTCGACCGCGCCGTGATCACGGTGGAGAAGGCGCTCGACCTCTACGGCGCCCCGGTCTACGTCCGCAAGGAGATCGTGCACAACAAGCACGTCGTCAACGACCTGCGCGACCGCGGAGCGATCTTCGTCGAGGAGCTCGACGAGGTGCCCGAGGGCGCCACCGTCGTGTTCTCCGCCCATGGCGTCTCGCCGATGGTGCACGCCGAGGCCGCAGAGCGCAGCCTCAAGACGATCGACGCGACCTGCCCGCTGGTCACCAAGGTGCACCACGAGGCGCGCCGCTTCGCCAGCGAGGGCTACCGCATCCTGCTGATCGGGCACGAGGGGCACGAGGAGGTCGAGGGCACCGCCGGCGAGGCGCCGGACCACATCACCCTCGTCCAGACCCCCGACGATGTCGACGCGCTCGAGTTCCCCGAGGGCACCCGCCTGTCGTGGCTCTCGCAGACCACGCTGAGCGTCGACGAGACGATGGAGACCGTACGCCGGTTGCGCGAGAAGTTCCCGCAGCTCGAGGATCCGCCCAGCGACGACATCTGCTACGCCACCCAGAACCGCCAGGTCGCGGTCAAGGAGATCGCCAAGGACGCCGACCTCGTGATCGTCGTCGGCTCGGCCAACTCCTCCAACTCCGTGCGTCTCGTCGAGGTCGCGCTCGAGGCCGGCGCCAAGGCGTCCTACCGCATCGACGACATCTCCGAGATCGACGAGCGCTGGCTCGACGGCGTCCAGAACGTCGGCGTCACGTCAGGAGCCTCGGTGCCCGACGACCTGGTGCAGGAGGTCCTGGGCTACCTCGCCGAGCGCGGCCACCCGGGCGCCCAGGCCGTCCGCACGGCCGACGAGAGCCTGATCTTCGCCCTGCCGCCCGAGCTCCGCCGCGACATGAAGGCCGCCGCCCAAGCCTGAACCCCCAAGATTTGGATCCGCATGCACCACGCGGGGCGCCTGCATGGTGCATGCGGATCCAAATCTCGGCAGGTCAGTGTCGGGAGGGGCGGACGACCAGTGCCGTGCCGCCGCCTCGGCGCTTCGGCTCCGACACCGCGATGAGCTGGCCCCGCGGGCCGACCTCGATCGTCGCCGCGGCGCCGATCTCGGCCGCGGACGTGAGCTGGTCACCTGAGGGCGTGAGCACCTGGCCGTAGGGCGCCAGCAGCTCCTTGTACGCCGCGATGAACTCCGGCTCGGCCGGCGTCGCCGCGGCGTTGCGCTGCGAGGCCCGCGGTGCCGCGACCGCCTCGGGCAACGTCATGCCGAGGTCGATCCGGTTGAGCAGGATCTGCAGCACGGTCGTGATGATCGTCGCGCCGCCGGGGGAGCCGAGGACGTACTTCACCGTGCCGTCCCTGAGCACGATCGTCGGCGACATCGAGGAGCGGGGCCGCTTGCCGGGCTCGATGCGGTTGGGATCCTTGGGGTCGTAGACCGCGGTGAAGTCGGTCAGCTCGTTGTTGAGCAGGAACCCGCGATCCGGGACCGTCATGCCCGAGCCACCCGTCTGCTCGATCGTCAGCGTGTACGCCGCCGCGTTGCCCCACTTGTCGACGACCGACAGGTGAGTCGTCGAGACGTTCTCCGTGTCGGCCTTCTCCTCGTGCTGCACGGTCGTGCAGCCGGAGCCGCCGAGCGCACCGGCGGCAACGGGTCGGGTCGACGCCTTCGCCGGGTCGATCGTGCAGGCTCGCGAGTCGGCGAACTCCTGGCTCAGCAGGGTCTTGGTCGGCACGTCGACGTACGCGGGATCACCGACGTACGCGCCACGGTCGGCGAACGCCCGCGCCGAGGCCTCGAGGTAGAGGTGCAGGCTCTGACCGAGCTTCGAACCGTCACCGAGGTCGTAGTTCTCGAGGATGTTGAGCGCCTCGCCGACGGACGTGCCGCCGGACGACGACGGTGCCATGCCGTAGACGTCGAGCCCGCGGTAGGACACCTTGGTCGGCGCCTGCTTCCGGACCCGGTACGCCGCCAGGTCCTCGGCCGTCATCGACCCGGCAGGAGCGGGGAGCGACGAGGCCGGGTCCTTGACCGGGTCCTGCACGACGTCCGCGATCTCCCGGGCCAGCGGACCGCGGTAGAACGCGCTGGGGCCGGACCGCGCGATGCGGCTCAGGGTGTCGGCGAGGTCGGGGTTGCGGAAGCGGGAGCCGATCTGCGGCGCGTCTCCACCGGGCAGGAACAGCTCGGCGGTGTCGGGGAACGCGGCGAAGCGCGCCTTGTTGTCGAGGGTCTGGCTGCGGAACGTGGCGTCGACGACGAATCCCTTGCGGGCCAGCTCGATCGACGGGGCGAGCGTACGGGCCAGGGAGCGGGTGCCGAACCGGTCGAGCGCCTCGTCCCACGTCGCGACCGTGCCGGGCACGCCGACCGCGACACCGGAGGAGACCAGCTCGGGCGTGAACCGGTAGGGCTTGCCGGTCGCCGGGTCGATGAACGCGTCGTGCGTGATGCGGCGCGGCGCGGTCTCGCGGCCGTCGATCGTGCTGACCTTGCGCGAGCGGGCGTCGTAGTAGACGAAGTAGCCGCCACCGCCGATGCCGGCGCTGTAGGGCTCGGACACCCCGAGCGCCGAGGCTGTCGCGACCGCGGCGTCGGCGGCGTTGCCACCCTTGCGGAGCACCTCGAGGCCGATCTTGCTGGCGCTGGCGTCGACGGACGACACCGCGCCGCCGTAGCCGTACGAGGTCGATCGCGTCTGGCTGCCGCTCTTGGCGGTGCTGGCCGGACCGGCTGACACGGCGAGCAGGGTGCCGGCGGTCAGTGCGACAGCGAGCCCTGCGGCGACTCGGCGGTGCGGATGGACGGTGGCGACCTCAGGCATGGCTTCCCCCCGGAAGACGTTGGCGTTCCCTCACGGTATGCCTGCGTGGCCGGTGCGGCAACGCAGGACGAGGGTGCTGGACCCGACTGAGAGAATGGTGGGGTGCACACCGCCCTGACGCTTGTGACCCTGCTGACCATCGTCGTCGCCGTCAGCGCCGCCGCCGGCCGGATGAAGCTGTCGGCCCCCCTGGTGCTGATGGTGGTGGGCATCATCGGCTCCTATCTCGACTTCGTGCCCGAGTTCGAGCTGACCCCCGAGATCGTGCTGCTGGGCCTGCTGCCGCCACTGCTGTACGCCGCGGCGATCCGCACGTCGCTGATCGACTTCCAGACGTACCGGCGCCCGATCGCGCTGCTCAGCGTCGGCCTCGTGCTGTTCACGACCGTCGGCGTCGGGCTCGTCGTCTGGGCCATGCTGGACGTCTCGCTGGCAGTCGGCTTCGCGCTCGGCGCGGTCGTGGCCCCGCCCGATGCCGTCGCCGCCACCGCGATCGCGCGCCGGGTCGGTCTGCCGCGACGTGTCATCACGATCCTCGAGGGCGAGAGCCTGGTCAACGACGCGACCGCCATCGTCACGCTGCGCACGTCGATCGCGGCGATCTCGGGCAGCGTCAGCGTCTGGCAGGTCGGCGGCGGCTTCGTCGTCTCGGCCGTCGGCGGCGTGCTGATCGGTCTGGCGGTCGCCTTCGTCATCGGCCACATCCGCAAGCTGATCCAGGACGACGTCACCGACGTCGCCGTGTCGCTGCTGACGCCGTGGCTCGCCTACCTGCCTGCCGAGGAGATCCACCTGCCAGGTCTGGACTCGCAGCCGTCGGGCGTGCTCGCCGTCGTGGTCGCCGGCGTCATCCTCGGGCACAAGTCGCCCCGCATCCAGTCCGCCTCGTCCCGGCTGTTCGAGCGCACCAACTGGACCACGATCTCGTACGTCCTGGAGAATGCCGTCTTCCTCCTGATCGGGCTGCAGATCAAGGCGATCGTGGACGACCTCGGCCGCAGCGACCTGTCTGCGTCCCGCATCACCTGGTCGTGCATCGCGGTGCTCGTGACCGTCATCGTGCTGCGCTTCGTGTGGGTCTTCCCGGCGACGTACATCCCCAGGATGATCCCGAGCATCGCCGCAGCCGAGGCGCGGCCGACGCCGCAGGCCGCGTTCCTGGTCGCCTGGACCGGCATGCGTGGGGTCGTGACGCTGGCTGCGGTGTTCCTGCTGCCGGAGGACACCCCGGAGCGGGAGGTCCTGGTGCTGATGGCGTTCGTCGTGACCGTCGGCACGCTGCTGATCCAGGGCTTGACGATCCCCGCGTTCGTGCGGTGGCTCAAGGTGCCGGGGCCCGACGTCCAGGAGGACCACCTGCAGGAGGCGACGGTGCTGCAGTCGGTGACCGATGCCGGCATGGCCTATCTCGACAACGAGATGCACGACGAGGTCTCGGACACCGTCATGCACCGGCTGCGCGAGCGGGCGATCGACCGGACGAACGCCGTCTGGGAGCGTCTCGGCGGAGCAGAGACGCCGAGCGCGCAGTACTCACGGATCCGCAGCGAGATGATCCAGCACGAGCGCGAGGAGCTGCTGCGCATCCGCAGGCTCGGGACGGTCGACCAGGTCGTGCTGGCCCAGGTGATGAACGCGCTCGACGTCGAGGAGTCGATCCTCGACGTCGCGTACGCCGACGAGACGACCGCCGATCGCGAGGAGGACCTGCGGCCCACCGACACGGCTGCCGCCTGCGAGCACCTCGCGAACGCCTGCTCGGTGCCCAACCCGACGACGCCGACGGGATGTGAGGAGTGCCTGGCGGAGGGCCATGACTGGGTCCACCTGCGACTCTGCATGGACTGCGGCCACGTGGGCTGCTGCGACTCGTCGGCCGGCAAGCACGCCACCCAGCACTTCGAGGACTCCGGGCACGCCGTGATCCGCAGCTTCGAGCCGGGCGAGGCGTGGCGCTGGTGCTTCATCGACCAGGCCAACGGCTGACCCGCTCAGCGTCAGGTCGCGCGGGTGGCCGTCAGGGTGAAGCTGGCCGCGAGCCGCTCGGGGTGCTCGGCCAGGCGGTACTCGCCGGGATGGTCGGGGTGTGGCTCCATCAACGGACCGAGGGCTCGCCACGGCACGCTGTCGTGCTCGGTGAGCGACTCGAAGACCATGCCGTGCCGCTGGAGGGCAGTGATGATCTCGCCCAGTCCGTGCGTCCACTCGTGGCTCGGGAGGGACTGCAGCGTCTGGTCGGTGTCGACGTACGTCTCGTCGCCGTCGAACACGAGAGCGTCGGCCTGCTCGAAGTAGGGGTACGACAGCACCGGGCCGACCTCGCCGATGTCGAGGGTCCCGAGCATGGGGTGCCCCTCGCGGATGAACAGGCGTCCGCCGGGGCGCAGCAGCGCCGCCACGGTGCCGGCCCAGCGGTCGATGCTCGGCAGCCAGATGATGGCTCCGATGCCGGTGTAGACCAGGTCGTAGCGGCCGGCCTCCGGCAGCACGTCTGCCGCGTCATAGACGTCCGCGGCGACGTAGTCGATCGACGCCGAGGCGTCGGCGGCCAGCCCGCGTGCCTGCTCGAGCGAGGCGGGGGAGAGGTCCAGGCCGGTGACGTGGGCGCCGAGCCGGTGGAGGCTCAGGGTGTCGGTGCCGATGTGGCACTGCAGGTGGACGGTGCGCAGCCCGGTCACGTCACCGAGCAGCGGGAGGTCGAACCGCACGACGTCGCTGAGCGCCTTCGGGTCGGTTCGCAGACGATCGACGTCGTATTCGGGGGAGGCCGCATGGGCGGCGGCGCGGTCGTCCCACATCGCCCGGTTGATCTGCAGGTAGTCGTCGGTCACGGGTCCCATGATGCCGCGCTCTCGCTCTCGCTCTTGGTCGGGACGGGTGCGGGTCAGCGGTCGCGGTCGGACAGGATGCGCAGCGCGATGATCCCCAGCGCGAGGCCGTGGCCGACCACGAGGGTCAGGCCGCGGTCCACCACGGCTGCGATGAACCGGCCGATCATGCTCGCGTCCTCGGCCAGCCCGTCGATCCTGATCGCCGACGAGGCGAACACGGTGACCAGGAGCAGGCTGCCGATCAGCAGCGCCGGCGGCAGGACGCCCGCGGGGAACAGCGACCGTACGTCGACCGCGAGCGGGACCGTCACGGCGATCAGCACGAAGCCGACGGAGAACAGCAGGCCGAGGCGGCCGTCCGTGAGGTCAAGCCCGATCACGGCGGCCATCGCGACGCAGGCAACCGTGATCGCCTGGCGGGCGCTGGGATCGCGCCGGGCCATGGCGGCGGGTGTGCGTGACACCGCTTGCGACATGTCTACGACGGTAGTTGACCGAACCGACAGAACGCCGTCATGGCGGGAGGTGTCGCCTGGCCGCGCTGGTGCGGCCGCCTGATAGAACCGAGGGGTGAACGACGCGATCGAGACCCCGAGGCTGGTCCTTCGGCCGTACGTCGACGGTGACGCCGAGCGGATCCTCGACATCCACAGCCGGCTCGAGGTCATCCGGTGGCTCAGCAACCCGCCCTTCGTGCCGATGGCGTCCCTGGACGAGGCACACGCACGGATGAAGGAGTGGCGCGAGCGTGATGCCGAGCGCGAGCACACCGTGCACCTGGCGATCGAGCCCCGCGAGACCGGTGTGCTGGCCGGCGGCATGGGCGTCACCCCGCTGCCGGGCGACCCGGAGGGGCGTTACGAGGTCGGCTGGCACCTGCATCCCGACGCCGCCGGGCACGGTTATGCCAGCGAGGCCGCCGTCGCGCTGCTCGACACGGTCTTCGCGGACGGGCTCGACGAGGTCTGGTGCACGATGTATCCCCACAACGAGCCCTCGGCGCGAGTCGCCCAGCGCATCGGGCTGACCGACCTGGGGATCATTCCGGACCGTTGGTACGGCGGGGACTCCCACATCTTCCACATGACGCGGCAGGAGTGGCTCGGGCGTGATCGAGACTGACCGCCTGACGCTGCGAAGGGTCACAGCGGAGGACGCCGACTTCGTCTTCGACCTCTATCGCCGGCCGGAGGTCGCACGGTGGAGTGGTGCAGGCACACCCATGACGCACCGCGACGAAGCCGTCGCCCGCCTCCACCGGTGGGTCGACCGGGTGGCGGGCTGTCCCGGGGCTGGATTCTTCCGCGTCACGGTCCGGGCGACCGGAGCGACGGCGGGTCTTGTCCTCCTCGTGCCGCTGCCGGCCAGCGAGGGCATCGACCGCGACGACATGGAGATCGGCTGGCACTTCCTCCCCGACGCGTGGGGCAACGGCTTCGCGACCGAGTCGGCGCAGGCGATGGTCGACAGGGCGTGGGCGTACGGCATGCCCGAGCTCCATGCCGTGACGCACCCCGACAACCGCGCTTCGCAGGCGGTCTGCCAGCGCCTCGGCATGACGGATCTCGGCCTCAGGTCGGACTGGTACGACCAGGAGCTCCGGGCGTTTCGCCTCGACCGCCCCTGAACCCGTAGGCTTGTCGATCGTGGCTCTCAGCATCGGCATCGTCGGACTCCCCAACGCGGGCAAGTCGACCCTCTTCAACGCACTGACCAAGAACGACGTCCTCGCGGCGAACTACCCGTTCGCGACGATCGAGCCGAACGTCGGCGTCGTGGGGGTGCCGGACTCCCGTCTCGGCGTGCTCGCGGGGATCTTCGAGTCCGAGAAGCAGCTGCCCGCGACGGTGCAGTTCGTCGACATCGCCGGCATCGTCCGCGGTGCGTCCGAGGGCGAGGGAATGGGCAACAAGTTCCTGTCCCACATCCGCGAGTCCGACGCGATCTGCCAGGTCACCCGCGTGTTCCGCGACGAGGACGTCACGCACGTCGACGGCGACGTCAACCCGGCGAACGACATCGAGACGATCTCGATCGAGCTCGTCCTGGCCGACCTGCAGACCGTCGACAACGCGCTGCCCCGCCTCGACAAGGAGTCCCGCAAGGACAAGTCGCTCGTCCCGGCGTTCGAGGAGGCCAAGAAGGCCAAGGACGCGCTCGAGCGTGGCGACGGCGTGCTCAAGGCCGGCCTCGACCTCGAGCTCCTGCGCGACCTGCACCTGATGACGTCCAAGAAGTTCATCTACGTCTTCAACTGCGACACCGAGGAGCTGCAGGACGAGGCACTCAAGTCCCGCATGCGCGAGATCGTCGCTCCCTCCGAGGCGATCTTCCTCGACGCCAAGTCCGAGGCCGAGCTGGTCGAGCTCGGCGACGACGAGGAGGCCGAGGTCATGCGCGCCGAGATGCTTGCCGACATGGGGGTCGAGGAGCCCGGCCTGGACGCGTTGGCCCGGGTCGGCTTCGACACGCTCGGCCTGCAGACGTACCTCACCGCCGGGCCCAAGGAGTCGCGCGCCTGGACGATCCCCAAGGGCGCCACCGCTCCGCAGGCCGCCGGCGTGATCCACACCGACTTCGAGCGCGGCTTCATCAAGGCCGAGATCGTGTCCTTCGACGACCTCGTCGAGGCCGGCACGATGGCCGCGGCGAAGTCGGCCGGCAAGGTGCGCATGGAGGGCAAGGACTACGTCGTGGCCGACGGCGACGTCGTCGAGTTCCGCTTCAACGTCTGACCTGTCGCTGGGTGACATGGTTTCGGTACGCTGAGCGTGGTGGCTCGCGCCACCGACAGCACTTCCAGGTGAAGATCGCCTGAATCATCGCGGAGAGGCCTGAGCAGCTCAGGACACGTCCGGTTGGGGTGCGGCGCTCCATGCGCCGACTTCATGCTGCCGATGCTCGACATCGGCCGGACGAGAGGACATGCCATGTCATCGAAGGACGAGAAGAACCTCAGCCAGGTCGTCGACAAGCTCGCGAAGACCGACGAGCCGCGGCGATCGATCATGCAACGCGTGCACGAGATCATCGTCGAGGTCGCGCCCGACCTGAAGCCGCGGATCTGGTACGGGATGCCCGCCTATGCATTGTCGGCGAGCACGCCGGCGTTGCTGACGCTGCGCACCGACGAACGCCTCAACCTCGCCATCACGGAGAAGGCTGACTTCCGGCCCGCCGGTGGCCGGGACGGGGCCCTGATGCCGGCCGCGTGGTACTTCGAGACCTTGGACGAGGACACCGAGAAGCGCATCGCCGAGATCGTCCGCTCCGTGGTCTCCTGACCGTGCGGAGCTGGCTCGCTAGGGCCGCTGCTCGAGGGTGGATCGGGCCTGCTGCACGAGGGTCCGCCCGCGCCGGTCGGCCCGCACGGCCAGCATCAAGCGGGCGGTCATGTCGGTCAGGCCGTACCGCTCCCTGAGCTTGGTCCTGGCCAGGCGGATCGCTTCCTCGTCGGTCATCGGCTCTCCTGTTCGGGTCTCGGCGAGAGTGCGCCGTGCCGGATTCGAAGCAGGAGTGCAGGTCGATTGGGGCGCGCCCAGTGACCTGCATCACATGAGAAAGAGTGGGATCGGGGCCGGCCTCGGCGAGGTCGGCCCCGATCCCACTCGCCTCAGCGTCCGCCGAACCCGTGACCGCCCGGGCCACCGCCGAAGCCGCCGATGAGCTCGGCGTCGTACGCCTTGAGCACCGACGTCTTGTCGGCAGACGTCAGCGTGCCGGCCTCGACCGCGTCGTCGAGCCGCGTGACCAGGTCGGCGCGAAGCTCCGTCCGGCGCTCCCGGCGATCGGCGTCCACCTGCTTGTCGACCACCGCCAGCGCCGCCTTGACCTTGGCCTCGGAGACGTCGAGCTCCTTCGCCAGGGCCGTCACGAGCGCCGCCCGTCGCTCGGTGCGTTCGGCCTCGGTGGGCGGGGCCGGCCTGCTCGACCCGTCCGTCGCCTTCGACGGGCGGGGGTCCTCGCGTACGGCGTCGAGCGCCTTCTGGACCGCATCCGTCGTGAGCCCGAGCTCCTCGGCCAGCGTCTCGGCCATCTGCCCGTGGTCACCTCGGTGCCCTCCGGGATGGGCCTGAACGCTGCTCGGCGTCTCCGTCGACGTCCCCGCCGAGGCGATCGCGATCCCTCCTGCCGCCAGTCCTGCGCCGGCCACCGCTCCAGCGATGCCGAGGCGTGCTGCTGTCGATCTGTCCATGTGAGTCCTCCTGAGTGCGTTGTCTGGACCTCACGGTCGTCGGCCACGCTGTGGGCAGGCTGTGATCGCCCCCAGTTTTGACTGCGTCCTGACCATGGCGCCCGGCGTACGATCGGGCATGGCTTGGTGGACCGACCGGATGCTGCCGCATCTCATCGACAAGGCGCTGTCGACGGACGACGTCATGCAGCAACGCCGCCACGTGTGCGCGGGGCTGGAGGGCCGGGTCCTGGAAATCGGCTTCGGCTCCGGGCTCAACATCGGGCGGTATCCGGACGCCGTGCAGTCGGTCTCGGCCGTGGAGCCGTCGGACACCGCGTGGCGGATGTCCGCCGAACGCCGCGAAGGATCGTCGACCCCGATCGTCCGCTCGGGCCTCGACGGGCAGTCGCTCGCCGAGCCTAACGGCGCGTTCGACGCAGTCCTGTCCACGTTCACGCTGTGCACGATCCCGGACGTGGAGCTCGCGCTGCGCGAGATCCATCGCGTGCTGCGGCCGGGCGGCACGCTGGCCTTCCTCGAGCACGGGCTGGCGCCGGAGCCGCGGGTGGCGCGCTGGCAGCGGCGTCTCGATCCCTTGCAGAAGGCCGCGGCAGGCGGATGCCACCTGTCGCGCGACATCCCGGCCTTGGTGGAGTCCGCCGGATTCGGCATCACCGACCTCGACCGGGAATACCGATCTGGGCCGAGGATCGCGCGGCCCTGGATCTACGAGTACGCCGGCAGCGCCGTCAGGACAGGTTGAGGCGCGCCGTCAGTTGGAGGCTCGAGGACGCACCTCGTTCGGCGTTGGGAGAAGCGGCTAGGACGCCTTGCGCTCGGGCTCCGCCTCCTCGACGGGCTCCTCGCGCTGTCGGATCAGGCTCAGCACCGGGGCCGGCAGGTTGCCCTGACGGATCTGGCCGATCCACGTACGCGCATGGCGCACGGCGGTCGGCAGGAGCAGGAAGAGTGCGACGAAGGCGGCGCAGAGCAGGAGGCCCGCCAACGGGCGGACGACGAAGTCGATCATGGAACCATTCCTCGGCAGGGGGAAGCGGGTGACGGTCAGCGAAGGACCGCCCCAGCTGCTGGAGGCGAACGTGACTCACCAGATGTACCCCGGCTCGCCTCGAGACTCAAGGCGACATGCGCCTCTGCGAGATGTATCTCATCTGAACGCTGATCCGACGGGCGTCGCGAGACCCCCGCGCCGGTCGGGACCCACGCTTGGGCCCACCGGGGAGGGGTACGTCCGACACATGGCAGATCCCAAGGAAGCACGCAACGACACCGCAGACGAGACCGCCGACGACACCGATGGGCAGCTCGCGAACCCCGGACCCGTTCCGCCCGAGGCGGAGGACGCCAGCGACCTCGGCGACGAGCCGGGCGACCTGGCCCCGCACGCCGGAGGGCCCGGCGCCGAGGACGACTGACCTCAGCCGGCGACCGGGCCTGCGTAGCTGCCGCCGCGCGATGCCGTGGGCGCGTCGTGCTCGCCCCGCGGCGCGAGCAGCACCGCGAACGCGGTCGTGACGGGGACGGCAAGCACCAGCCCGATCGCGCCGACGAGGGTCCGTACGATCTCGGTGCCGAGCTCCTCCGTCGTCGCCATGGTGCCGAGGCTCTGCTGATAGGCCGTGATGAGCAGCAGGACCGTCATCGCCGAGCCGGCGTACGCGAACACCAAGGTGTAGACGCTGGACGCGATGTGGTCACGGCCGATTCGCATCGCCGACGCGAACAGCGAGCCGGCCCGCATCGCGGGTTGCAGAGCGCGAAGCTCCCACACCGCGCTGGCCTGGGTGACGGTGACGTCGTTGAGCACGCCGAGGCCGGCGATGACCATCGTGGCGGCGACGACGCCGGACAGGTCGATGCCCGGGACCGTGGCGACCAGGACCTGGTCGTTCTCGGAGCCGACGCCGGACAGGTTCGTCCATGCGGTGGCGCCGTAGCCCAGAAGGCCGGTCAACCCGATGCCGACCAGCGTGCCGAACAACGCCGACGTCGTACGGATGGATATCCCGTGCGCCAGGTAGAGCACGACGATCATGATGACCGTAGAGCCGACGATCGCGACCGGCAGCGGTGACTCGCCGGCCAGGAACGCCGGCAGGATGAACTCGGTCAGTGCAAGCATCGTCACCGCGATGCCGGCCAGCGCGAACAGGCCACGCCACCGGGCGACCACAACGACCAGCACCGAGAAGATCAGGGCGAGCGCCGTCAAGGGCACCCCACGGCGGAAGTCGAGGAACTCGTACGACACCGCTTGACCCTCAGGGGCGATGCGCAGGATCTTGACCTCGTCGCCGACGTCGATGCCGGCCTTGAACCGGGCGGCATCGAGATCGAACGTCGCCGTGCCCTCGTCGGTGGTCGCGGTGATGTGGGCGCAGTCGCCGGCGACCTGGGGCATCCCGTCGGGGCCCTCCCCACCGCTGTTGCAGTCGAACGGGTCGACGCCGGTGACCTTGGCGCCGATCGTGGAGACGCCCTGCCCGCCGTACGGATTCTTGTCGCGCGGGACCTGATCGGAGTCGGGCCACAGGACGACCATGGCGGCGATCGCGACCGCCGCGATCGCCAGCACGACGACTGTGAGGGTGGCTGCAAGGCCGCGTCGGGGAGGTCCGGAGTCGACCACGGCATGCGAGTGAGAATGTGCCACGATGAAAGAGTGCCACGTGACGACACAGAGCCTGAGCACCTGCCCGGCGCGGTGGGTGGGGCGAGTCGTGTCGGGCGTACCGTACGCCGGCCGACGGGGCCGTGGACGCCCGCCGTCCACGAGCTGCTGACCTACCTGCACGACAACGGGCTGCGTGGCATCCCCGAGCTGCACGGCATCGACGACGAGGGTCGCGAGGTGCTCGACTACGTCGAGGGCCGCGGTGTGCCGGTCGACAAGGAGATCGTCCTCGACACGGTGCTGGCCGAGGCTGTCACGTGGCTGCGCGACTTCCACGACCTCGTCGAGGGGTTCCGCCCCGAGGGCGCGCGGCGGTGGCGCGGCGGAGAGTCCGAGCTGGCCGACGACCAGGTCATCTGCCACCACGACCCCGGTGCCTACAACTGGATCATCCAGAGCGGCCATTTCGTCGCGATGATCGACTGGGACATGGCGGGGCCGGGACGCCCCATCGAGGACCTCGCGTTCCTCGCCTGGACCGGCATCCCGCTCTACCGCGAGATCCCGCTCGACGACGTCGTGCGACGGCTCGACCTCCTCGTGGACGCCTACGGCGAGTGGGGTCCGATGACCGTGCTCCAGGCCGTGGTCGAGCGCATGACGGCGGCGAGCGACCGCATCGCGGCGGGTCAGCAGCGAGGGGATGAAGGGTTCCTCAACCTAGCCAAGGTCGGAGAGCCGCAACGCACGCGCGACCGGGTGGCCGCCTTCACGGCCCGCCTGCCCGCGATCGAGGCGGCGCTGTGAGGCCGCCGCTGGCGGAGACGTTGGACCTCGAGCCGCACCCCGAGGGCGGCTGGTTCCGGCGCACTTGGGCCTCACCCGTCTCGGTGCAGCTGCCCGACGGTCGTGTACGCCCGACGGCGACGGTGATCTACTTCTTCCTGCCCGCCGGCGAGGCCTCGGTCTGGCACCGCGTCGCGTCCGACGAGGTGTGGCTCGCCCACGACGGCGCCGTGGTGATCGAGCTCGGCGGGTTCGACGCCGAGCCCGGCGTCGGGGAGGCCCACGTCGTCGGTCTCGACCTCGACGCCGGAGAGCTGCCGCAGCTGCTGGTGCCGGCCGGCGTCTGGCAACGGACCCGTCCCTCCGAGGGCGATGCGCTCGTCAGCTGCCTCGTGTCACCCGGCTTCGACTTCGACGACTTCGAGATCGGCGCGGCTGACCTGCCGTCCGCCTAAGGTGAGGCATGGACTCCGCCCTCAGCACCGTCGGGCTGCCACTCGCCCTCGGCATCATCATGTTCGGCCTCGGACTCTCGCTGACGCCTGATGACTTCCGCCGGGTCAGCCGCCATCCTCGTGCGGTCGTCGTGGCGCTGGCCTGTCAGCTGCTCCTGCTGCCGGCGGTGTGCTTCGGGCTCGTCCTGCTGTTCGACCTCCCGCCCCTGCTGGGCATCGGCATGATGCTGCTGGCGGCATCGCCCGGCGGCACGAGCGCCAACCTCTTCAGCCACCTGTTCCACGGGGACGTCGCGCTCAACGTGACCCTGACGGCGATCAACTCGGTCATCGCGATCTTCACCTTGCCGATCATCACGAACCTCGCGATCGCCTGGTTCGATCGCGAGGACTCGGTGTCGCTGCAGTTCCGCAAAGTGGTCGAGGTCTTCGCGGTGGTGCTGCTCCCGGTGCTGCTGGGGATGCTGGTCCGGGCACGACGCGCAGCGTTCGCGGCCCGGATGGACAAGCCCGTGCGCATCGGCTCGGCGGTGATCCTCGCGATCCTGGTCATCGCGATCCTGCTCGACCAGCGCGAGAACGTGGGCGACTACCTTGCCGACGTGGGGCTGGCCACCGCCGTCTTCTGCGCCGTGAGCCTGGTGGTGGGCTACGTCATCCCCAAGGCCGCCGGGATCGTCGAGAGCCAGGCGATCGCCTCCTCGATGGAGATCGGCGTCCACAACGGGACGCTGGCCATCTACGTCGCGGTCGAGGTGCTCGACAGCACGGAGATATCCGTCCCGGCCGCGGTCTACTCGCTGTTCATGTTCGTGTTCGCGGCAGCCTGGGGCTACGTCCTGTCGCGCCGCATCGGCGCGCCGGCACGCACCTGACGACCACGTCAGCGGCCGAGCCACTCCGAGGTCTGCTCGTTGGCGAACGTGCCGGTCGGGTCGAGCCGGTCGGCCAGCGACCGGAACTCGTCGATCCGCGGGTAGGCGGCCCCCAGGCGCTCGCGGTCGCTCTGGAACACCTTGCCCCAGTGGGGCCGGGCGGCGAACGGCGCCAGCGCGTCGTCGAGGGCTGGGAGCAGAGCCGTCACCTCGGGCACGTGCATGCGCCAGGTGAAGTGGATCGCGAGGCAGTCGACGCCGTGGCTGGGGCTGAGCCACAGGCTGTCGGCGGCGATCGTCCGCAGCTCACTGACGAACAGGTGCGGCCGGATGACCGGGGCGAGAGAGCGTACGGCGTCGATCGCGGCGGCGGCGTCGAACCGCGGCACGAGGTACTCGCTCTGCAGCTCCTGGCCGTTGCTCGGCGTGAAGCCGAGGCGGAAGTGCGGCAGTCGGTCCCACCACACGCCCGGTGCGCCGAGCTGGCTCGTGGTGAACTCCGCCGACTCGTCGGGCAGCGGGTGCAGCTCACGGCTCGCCGGCGTGGCGCCGAAGAACGTCGCGGGCGGGGTGACGTCGGCCCGGGACTTCAGCCATGCCTGACCGGCGCCCGCGTCACCCCAGTCGGTGAACATGCTGACGCTGTACGCGCTGGAGGTGATCGCGTCGAGGTGGTCGGCGATCGACTCCCAGGACACCCCCTCGTACACGTCCTGGCGGACGTCGAACGTCGGCACGATGTCGAGGGTGACCTTCGTGACGATGCCCAGGCAGCCGAGCGAGACGACCATGCCGTCGAAGTCGGGGTCGCCTCGCCGCACCGTCAGCAGTGAGCCGTCGGCGGTCACCAGCTCGAGGCCGGCGACCGAGCTCGCGAGGCTGCCGTTGTGATCACCCGAGCCGTGCGTGCCGGTCGCGATGGCCCCGGCGACCGAGATGTGGGGGAGCGACGCGAGGTTGTGCAGCGCCCAGCCCGCCCGGTCCAGCTCTTCCACGAGCTCGCCGTAGCGAAGGCCCGCCGAGACCGTCACCTCTCGCGCCGAGTCGTCGACCTCGACCAGAGCCGGCAGGCCGGCGACGCTGACCTGTACGCCGGTCGTGTCGGCGATGCGGTTGAACGAGTGCCGGCTGCCGAGTCCGCGCACGTGAGGCTCGGCTGCGACGATCGCGGCCAGCTCGTCGACCGTGCGGGGCGTCCGCAGGGCTGATGCGGCGTAGGTGAGGTTGCCTGCCCAGTTGGTCTCGGTCATGTCACCAGTGTGCTGGGCGGGTCACACCTCGATCCGCCGGGTGAGTCCGAGGTCGTCGAGGAACCGCTGGTCGTGACTGACGACGACGAACGCGCCGCGGTACGACTCCAGCGCCTCGACCAGGTGCCGGATGCTCGGCAGGTCGAGGTTGTTGGTCGGCTCGTCGAGCAGCAGCAGCTGCGGCGCGGGCTCGGCCAGCAGCAGGCACGCGAGCGTCGCACGCAGTCGTTCGCCGCCCGAGAGCGTCGAGGCCGGCTGGTCCGCGGCCCTGCCTCTGATCAGGAACCGGGCGAGCTGGGCGCGACGGTCGTTCTCGGTCGTGCTCGGCGCGATGAGGGCGACGTTCTCGGCCACCGTCAGCGAGCCGTCGAGCAGGTCCATTCGTTGCGGCAGGAGGCGGATCGGCACGTGCGCGCGCACCGAGCCGGCGGCGGGCGCCTGGTCACCTGTGATCGTGCGCAGCAGCGACGTCTTGCCCGTGCCGTTGCGCCCGGTCAGCCCGATGCGCTCGGGCCCCCGGATCTCGAGGTCGAGCTCGATGCTCCCGTACGCCGGACGGACGCCATCGAGCGTCAGCACGTTGCGCCCTGACGGGACGACGGTGTTCGGGAGGTCGACGCGGATCTCGCGGTCGTCGTGCACGAGCTCCTCGGCCTCGATCAGCCGGGTATTCGCGTCCTCGATCCGATCCTCATGGACGCCGCGCAGCTTGCCGGCGGACACCTGGGCCCTGCGCTTGTAGTTGCCCATGGCGATCTTGGGCATCCGCTTCTCGGCCCAGGCCTTCTCGCCCTGCTTGCGGCGGGTCGCGAGGACCGACTCGGCCTCGATCCGGTCGCGTCTCTGAGCGCGCAGGTCGGCCTCGGCCGCGCGTACGGCCCGTGCTGCCGCCTCCTGCTCGACCGCGACAGCTGCCTCGTAGTCGTCGAACCCACCGCCGTACCAGCGCACCGAGCCGCCACGGAGCGAGCCGATGTCGTCCATCGCGTTGAGCAGCTCGCGATCATGGCTCACCACGAGCAGGGTGCCCCGCCAGGCTGCGACGATGTCAATGAGCCGCTCGCGTGCTGCGGTGTCGAGGTTGTTGGTCGGCTCGTCGAGCAGCAGGACCGACGGCCGGGTCAGCAGCCGGGCGACCAGCGAGAGCAGGACGAGCTCACCTCCGGACACCGACGAGACCGGGCGGCCGAGGCCCAGGTGGCCGAGCCCGAGGCGGGCGAGCTCGGCCTCCGTGCGCTCGGCGATGTCCCATTGGTCGCCGATGACGTCGAAGTCCTCGATCGCGGTCGAGCCCTGCTCGACCCGTCCGAGTGCCGCGAGCGTATCGGCGATGCCGAGGACGTCGGACACCGTCTGGTCCGGGTCGGCGCCCGGGTCCTGGGGCAGGTAGGCAACGGTGCCGTCCACGCCGATCGAGCCGCGCTGGGGCACGAGCTCGCCGGCGATGAGCCGAAGCAGCGTGGACTTGCCCGAGCCGTTGAGCCCGACGAGGCCGTGCCGGCCCGGGCCGACGCCGAGATCGAGCCCGTCGAGGACGGTCGAGCCGTCGGGCCAGGAGAACGAGAGGTCGTTGACAGAAAGTGATGCACGCATGTGCGCTCCATGAGGTCGATGGGTGCGCAGGCCACTGGGGGCTGCTGCGCGGGATCTGACCTCAGAGCTTCAACGGACCGGCTACCTGTTCCTCAGGGGATGTGTGCGGCGTTCATCGTACGCTCTTCCCGTGCTTGGAATCTACTTCGACTCCGACGACGACGCGGAGGAGCTGGTCAAGGCTCTCGAGGGCGAGGGCTACGCCACGACCCTGAGGCGCGAGGCGTTCGCCGGCGAGGAGGACTGGGAGGACCGCGCGTGGGTGCTCCTGGTCGAGCCGTTCGACGACCGGGTCGTCGAGATGGTCGACGTCTACGGCGGCTGGCTTCCCGGTGACGACCGCCTCCCGGACGACCCGGCGGCCCTGCCGGACCAGCCCAAGCGCCTCAAGGACTGACAGGCTCGAGGACGGGCCGGCTCACGTGCCCAGGTGGTCCTTGAGGAACTGCACCTGCAGGAGCTTGAGGTTCTCGGCCACGACCTCCTGCGGGGTCATGTGCGTGACCCCCGACAGCGGCAGCACGGTGTGCGGCCGACCGGCAGCGAGCAGCGCCGACGACAGCTGCAAGGTGTGCGCGGCGACCACGTTGTCGTCGGCCAGTCCGTGGATGATCATCAGCGGCCGCTCGAGGGCAGGGGCCAGTGGCAGGAGCGAGTTGCGGTCGTAGACCTCGGGCTGCGTACGAGGATCGCCGAGGTAGCGCTCGGTGTAGCACGTGTCGTAGAGCCGCCACTCGGTCACCGGGGCCCCCGCCACGGCTGCATGGAACACGTCGGGGCGCTTGAGCACTGCGAGGGCGGCGAGGTAGCCGCCGTACGACCAGCCGGTGATCCCGACCCGCGTCGTGTCGACGTCGTCCGGGTACGCCTCGGCGACCGCCTCCAGCGCGGCGACCTGGTCGTCGAGCGTCACGGTGGCGAACTCGTTCATCACCGCGCGTTCCCAGGCGTGGCCGCGGCCCGGGGTGCCACGGCCGTCCGACACGACGACGCAGAATCCCTGGTCGGCGAGCCACTGGGCCTCGAGGAACGCCCGCGCCGAGGCCAGCACGCGCTGCGCGTGCGGCCCGCCGTACGGGTCCATCAGCACCGGCAGACGTCGTGAGCCGGGCTCATGGCCGGCCGGGAAGAGGACGGCCGTACGCAGCTGGTGCTCACCCGCGGCAAGCAGCGTGACGACGGGCTCGTGAGGCGCCGGCTCGGCCAGGACCTCGATCGGGACCGGCTCGGCATCCTCCCGGTGCACCGTGACGGTCGTGCCGACGGCCTCCAGACCCGACCGGACCACGACGGTGGTGGGACCACTGATGACGGCACCGTGCACGGCCGCGCCCTCGGTGATCGGCGTGACGCTGCCGTCGAATCCGAACCTGACGACGTGCACCTCGGTGGGCTCCTGCGACGCCGACGCCACGACGCAGTCCTCGAACACCTCGACGATGCCGCGAACCTGCCACCCTTCGGGGGAGACGGCCTCGCCGTCGCGCAGCACCCGGCGCCACCCGGCGGCGTCCTCGATCGTCACGAGCGAGCCGTCAGGGGCGAACCGAGGTGCCGAGGACTGCTCGACCCACGCCGGGTCGGACAGCTCCCGCAGCACCGTCGTGCGTCCGGTGGTGACGTCGACCGAGAGGATCTGGGCGGACTTCTGGTCGCGGCTCAGGACCTGGATCACGGGGTCGCCGTGGCGGTTCCACGTCACGCGTCCGAGGTACTCGTACGTCGCGTGGTCCCAGGTGATCTCGGTGCGATTGCCGTCGAGGTCGACGTGCCACAGGGTGACGTCCGCGTTGGGCGTGCCGGCGGCGGGATAGCGCTGGGCGACAGGCTCGCGCTCGGGGTGCTCCGGGTCGGCGATGTGCCACGTCTGGACGGACGCCTCGTCGTAGCGCTCGACCAACAGCGATCCGCCGTCGGGCGCCCACCAGAAGCCGCGGAAGCGCTCCATCTCCTCGGCTGCGATGAACTCGGCCTGGCCCCACACCTCGGTGGCGGACTCCGGCTCGGCGAGGGTGCGCTCGTCCTGCCCGTTGACGCCGATGACGCGGAGCGCACCGCCCGAGGCGTACGCGACGCGCCGCCCGGTCGGATCGAGGCGAGGGTCGATGACCGCGCCGACGCTGGGCAGCGCGTGCACGGCCTTGGCGCCGAGGTGCACGGCCCAGAGCCGTCCCGAAAGCGCGAAGCAGGCCCAGCGACCGGTCTCGTCGACGTCGTAGCCGACCAGGCCGGCGGCCGACTCACGGCTGCGCTCGCGGCGAGATCGTTCCTCGGCCGAGAGCTGCTCGCCCTCCTCGCCCAGCAGCGCGACGGGGTCGACGAGGATCGTCTCGGTCCCGGCGGCGACGTCGTGCTCCCAGAGCTGGCCCGTGCGGGTGACGCCGTCCGGGGTGCGGATGAAGCGGACCGTGCCGCCGTCGGGGGACACCGTGATGTTGCGCGGGATGCCAAGGGTGAAGCGCAGGGTACGGGCGGCCAGGCGGGGATAGGAGACGGTCATGCCTCCGATCCAATCACGCGGTCAGGTGTGGGCCCCGGTGCCGTCGGTGCCGGTCAGTAACCTTGGACCCATGACCTTGAGCGACCGGCGGATCCTGCTCGTCCACGCCCACCCCGACGACGAGTCGATCGGCAATGGCGCGACGATGGCCAAGTACGTCGCCGAGGGCGTGCAGGTCACGCTCGTGACGTGCACGGCCGGCGAGGAGGGCGAGATCCTGGTCCCCGAGCTCGAGCACCTCGCGGCCGACCGCGACGACGCGCTCGGCCCACACCGCGTCCAGGAGCTCGCCGCGGCGATGAAGGAGCTGGGGGTCACCGACCACCGGTTCCTCGGTGGTCCGGGACACTTCCGCGACTCCGGCATGAAGTGGGCCGACGACGGCAGCGCGACGGCGGCCGACGAGACCCGTCCCGACACGTTCTGGCACGCCGACCTGACAGTCGCTGCCGACCTGCTGGTCGAGATCATCCGCGAGGTCCGCCCCCAGGTCTTGGTGACGTACGACCAGTTCGGCGGCTACGGCCATCCCGACCACGTCCAGGCCCACCGCGTGGCGACCTACGCTGCGGCGCTGGCCGCCGTGCGCTCCTACCGCCCCGAGCTCGGCGAGGCCTGGGACGTCCCCAAGATCTACTGGTCCGCGATGTCCAGGACGCAGATGGCCGATGGCATCCGCAAGCTCCGCGAGGCCGGCGACGAGACGACGTTCGAGGGGTGGGACCCCGACAACCTGCCGTGGGGCCAGACCGACGAGGAGCTCGACGCCAAGGTCGACGCCAACGACTACGCCGACGCCAAGATGGACGCCATGAAGGCGCACGCGTCGCAGATCACCGTCGACGGGCCGTTCTTCGCGTTGTCCAACAACGCCGGCTCCGAGGTCTGGGGCACCGAGTACTACCGGCTCGCCAAGGGCACGCTCGGTCCGGTCGGACCGGACGGTCTCGAGGAAGACCTGTTCGCCGGCCTCTGAGGTGAAGCGCGCAGCACTCCTCGTCCTCGGGGCGTATGTCGGCGTCGTGGGTGCGTTCGTGCACCGGCATCACTGGCACGCGGCCGGCGTCGACTGGCCCTGGGGCCTCGTCCTCGCGATCGTGGTGACGTACGTCGTGGTGCTCGCCGCCGATCGCATCACCAAGGTCGGTGGTGCCTGGTTGGGACTCGGCTGGGGCCTTGTCCTGCTGGTGCAGCAGCTCTCACCGGGCGGCAGCTATCTCGTCGCCTCGGACTGGGTCGGCTGGTCGTTCACGATCGGCTGTCTGGGGGCCATCGTCGTCGGGGTCGCCCGCACTCCTAGGCTTGAGCAATGACCGCGTCGGTGGACCAGACCGCATTTCGCGGTGCGCTTTCACGGTTTGCCAGCGGCGTCACGGTCGTCTCGACGGTGCACGACGGTGTCGACCACGCCATGACCGCAAGCGCGTTCACGTCGGTCTCGCTCGACCCGCCGCTCGTCCTGGTGTGCTCGCACAAGACGAGTCGTTTCCACGATGCCGTGCTGACGACCGGATTCTGGGGAGTCTCGATCCTCGCCGAGGAGGGCATCGCGGCATCGGCCTGGTTCGCGCACCGTGGCCGGCCGCTCGACGACCAGCTGCAGGGCATCGCCTACCACCGCGGCGTGTCGGGCGCGGCCCTGCTCGACGAGTCGCTGGCCTGGTTGGAGTGCACCACGGTTTCCGTCACGGACGGTGGTGACCATACGATCTTGGTCGGTGCGGTCACGGGAGCGGCGGTCCGCGACGACCTCGACGATCCACTGCTGTACTACCGCTCGCACTACGGCACGATCGTGCGCCTGCCCGCCTCCGAGAAGACTGTCTACGGGAGCAACACATGACCGACAAGCCTGACGAGGACCTCACGCCGGACGACGCGCCGCGTGCCGGCGAGGGACCGGTCGACGGCGATCCGGCCGTCCCTTCCGAGGAGGTGCCGGCCGGGGCCGACGACGCCGACCTTGCCGGCGAGGGTGATGCGGCAGTCGAGCCCGGCCTCGTGGTGGAGCACGACGAGGAGATCGAGCTCGACGACGTACCCGACGTCGAGCCGGCCCACGAGCTGCAGCCCGGCGAGGACGCCGTGCTCGACGAGGCCGTGGCGAGTCCCGACGGCGACGACGACGGCACTGACGAGGTGGACGACGCCGATGCCGACGGCGTGGACGACGAGTCGGACGAGGTCCTGGCCGCTCCCTCGGACTGGCAGGAGGCGGCCGACGACGCGGGCGATGACAGCACGGACCTGCAGCCACCCGCAGAGGACGGCGACGAGGGTGGGTCCGCTCACTGGGGCAGGCGCATCCTGCTCGGACTCGTGCTCGTGCTCGGCCTGCTCTACGTCGGCGGCTACTTCCTCACGGGTTCCCGCATGCCGGCCAACGCGACGATCGGCGGCGTCGACGTCAGCGGCAAGTCGCCCGCGGCGGCGCGCGCCGCGGTCGACGACGCCCTGTCCCCGCGCGTCGACCGCGAGATCGTCCTGACACACGGCAAGACCGAGTTCCCCGTGCAGCCCAAGGCTGCGGGGCTCGCCTTCGACCTCGACCGGAGCATCAGCGAGGCCGGCGGCGAACGCAGCTGGAACCCGGTCGACATGGCGGGGCTCTTCTTCGGCGAGCACGACAGCGACCCGGCCCTCGACGTCGACGAGGCGAAGCTTCAGAGCGCGATCGGGACGATCGGCGAGACCGTCAACCGTGAGGTCGTCGAGGCGCAGATCACCTTCCCCAAGGCCGAGCCCAAGCCGCGCGAGCCAAAGGCGGGCCGCGTCATCGCCCGGGCCGACGCCGCCGAGGCGATCCGCGACGCGTACCTCGTCAGCGACGAGCCGGTGAAGGTGCCCATGGCGACAGTGGAGCCCGCGGTCGACTCCGAGGGTCTGGCTGACGCGATGAAGACGATCGCCGAGCCGGCCGTCAGCGCGCCCATCACGATCCGCGTGGGCGACAAGAAGGTCACGCTGCCGGTGTCGGCCTATGCGCCTGCGCTGGTCGTGCGGGTCAAGGAGGGCGCGCTGCAGCCGTACCTCGACCCCAAGAAGCTCGCCGAGCCGCTGACCGACTCGACGACGGGCATCGGCAAGAAGGCCGTCGACGCGACCGTCAAGATCGAGGACAACAAGCCCGTCATCGTCCCCGGCAAGGAGGGCGTGGGCCTGCAGCCCAAGGAGATGGCGGTCAAGCTGCTTCCGGCGTTGACCGAGTCGGGTTCGAAGCGGTCCGTCGAGGTCGAGGCCAAGGTCGTCGAGCCGCTGTTCACGACGGCGGACGCCAAGGCACTGCGGATCAAGGAAAAGATCAGCAGCTTCGAGACGCAGTTCCCCTACGCCGAGTACCGCAACACCAACCAGAGCCGAGCCGCCGAGCTCATCAACGGCACGATCCTCAAGCCCGGCGAGACGTTCAGCTTCAACGACACGGTCGGCGAGCGCACCGCGGCCAACGGCTTCGTCAACGGCACCGTCATCAACGGCGGGGTGTTCCGCGAGGAGCTGGGCGGCGGCGTCTCACAGGTCGCGACGACCGCGTACAACGCCGGCTTCTTCGGCGGCATGGACGACGTCGAGCACCACCCGCACGCGTTCTACATCAACCGCTACCCGGTGGGCCGCGAGGCGACGGTCTACTTCGGCAACCTCGACCTGAGGTTCAAGAACCCGACCAAGTACGGCGTCCTGATCCGTGCCTACGTCGTCAAGAGCACGCCGTCGTCGGCCGGCATCATGCACGTCGAGCTGTGGAGCACCAAGGTCTGGGAGATCAAGGCCGGCCAGTCCGAGCGCCGCAACGGGCGCACCCCGGGCAAGCAGTACGACGACACCGACCGTTGCGTGCCCCAGGACCCGATCCCGGGCTTCGACATCGACATCTATCGCTCGTTCTACAAGGCCGGCAAGCGGGTCAAGACCGAGACCGACACGGCCCGTTACCAGGCGGCCGACCACGTGATCTGCGGCAAGAAGCCCTAGGGCGACTGACGCACGCGAGCGGTGGTCACACCGCGACGTTGAGCCTGATCGTCATGCCGTCGTCCACGGTGCCGGTGACCGTGGCCATCTGCAACGAGTGGCCGTCGCTGAAGACCAGGTCGGAGGCGAGGGTCGTCTGCTTCATCGTGTCGGCGCTCTGCTCGTAGCCGGGGCTGGCGTAGACGACGTCGCAGGCGTCCTCGGGCAGGGCGAGCTGCGACGTGCGGAGCTTGCCGGTCGCCTTCTGCGCGTCGGCGGCGGACCGGTAGACCTCGAAGTGCATGTGCGGCCACCGGCCCGGATAGGCCGCGGGAAAGATCGACGTGAAGGTCAGCCGGCCGTCGGCGTCGGCGGCCTGGACCCCGCGCAGGTAGTTCTCGTCGGCGATCTCCGAGTCGTACATCGAGTAGCGGCCCTCACGGTCGCAGTGCCACAGGTAGACGGCGGCGCCCTCGTACGGCGCGACCTCCCTGCCGTTCAGGTCCAAGACCGTCAGCTCGATCGACACCCGGACGCCCTCGGCCGTCGTGCTGGTGCCGCCGAAGCTCGACCGGATGTCGCTTCGGACGACCCCGGTCTCGGCCAGCACGTTGACGCCGTTGGACCCGTCGGCCGGGTACGGCCCTCCGGTCTCGGCGGGCACCTCGTCCGCGACGGTCGCGGTCGAGCCGCCGCTGGAGGAGCCGCCGCTCGGCGACGGCGTGCTGGTCGTGGTCGTCCCGCCCGCGGAGTCGCTGCCGCTGCAGGCAGCGAGTGCGGCGGCGAGCCCGGCGCCGGTCAGCAGCCCCAGCGCTCGGCGCCGGTTCAGCAGTGCCGGCAGGTCGTGGGAGAGTCCCAGATCGTGCTCGTGAGGGCCGTCGTGATCGTGCGTCATGCCATCACCGTACGAGCCGGGGCTGAGGGGTGGCGGTGCCTTCACTGTGCGGAGTCTGTGGGCGCGGGCGCAGGACCGGGCTCGAGGTAGCGGTAGTCGTGGTGATCCACGAACCCGTACGGCCGGTAGAGCGCGAGGGCGGCGTGGTTGGAGTGCATCGTCTGCAGGTACGCCTTGTCGGCGCCGTGCTCGACGGCCCAGCCGAGGGACGTCTCGACGACCCGGCGCGCCAGCCCCTGGCGGCGGTGGGCGGGAGCCACCTCGACGCAGGCGATCCCGGCCCATTCACCGGTCACCACGATGCGCCCGATCGCGACGGCCGGCGACCCGATCGACACGAATCCGACGGTCTGCGGGCCTTCGAGCACGGCCCGTGCGGCGACCGGATCGTTGACCCGGCCGTAGTTCGCGAGCCAGTCGTCGTCGACGGTGGAGGCGACGCGCGCGGCCGGATCGCTGTCGTAGGCGGGGTCGAGGTCGGCGACCTGGACGACCGCCCCGCCGTGATGGCCGGTGATCGGCACCCAGCCGGCTGCGGTGAAGGCGCGCTCCTCGGGTGAACCCACCACGACCTGGGCCAGGGCGGGGGAGTCGTGCGACGCGTAGAACTCACGGACCCGGACCAGCGCCTGCTCGAAGGGCAGCCCCGGATCCCCGTGGACCGCGACGGAGTTGGCCCGCCCGGTGAAGCGCCCGGACGTACGCAGCTCCCACTCGCCGAGCGGGACCGACTCGATCGCCGGCCAGCCGCGAGAGGTGATCCTGGTCAGGTCCGCGACCTCGATGTCCAGGGCCCTGCGACGGCGCAGCGGCCGGTCCGGGACCTCCTTCCACGTCACGACGTCGGTCAGCGCAACGACCTCCGTACGGCCGTCCCGCCGTTCGACGGTGACCGTGGTCGCGTCGACCGCCCGCACCCGCCCGATGACGTCGTTGAGCTCCGGTCCTCCGGACGGCCCGACATGGCCTGTCTCATGACGCAGCACCACGCGCCGACCGATGGCTCCACCGTCTAGGCTCATGACCCAAGACTTCCATGCACGGTGAGGCGGACCTCAGTACCGGGTCGGTTGCCGGACCCGCGATACTGGTGTCAGCTCGTCGAAGGAGAACTGCTCGTGACGTACGTGATCGCCCAGCCCTGTGTGGACCTCAAGGACCGCGCTTGTGTGGACGAATGTCCCGTGGACTGCATCTATGAGGGCAACCGGATGCTCTACATCCACCCCGACGAGTGTGTCGACTGCGGTGCCTGCGAGCCGGTGTGCCCCGTCGAGGCGATCTTCTACGAGGACGACACGCCGCCGGAGTGGAAGGACTACTACACCGCCAACGTCGACTTCTTCGACGACATCGGCTCGCCCGGCGGCGCTGCCAAGCTCGGCGTGATCGACAAGGACCACCCGCTGATCGCCGCTCTGCCCCCGCAGCCCCAGGAATGACCTCGAGGGGCAACGTCTCGGCGCGGTTCCCGGACTTCCCCTGGGACACCTTGGCGAGTGCCAAGGCACGGGCCGCCGCGCATCCTGGCGGCCTCGTCGACCTGTCGATCGGCACGCCGGTCGACCCCACGCCCGAAGTCGCCCGTGACGCGCTGGTCGCCGCCTCGGACGCTCCCGGCTATCCCACGGTGTTCGGACCGGAGCCGCTGCGCCAAGCCGCGGTCGACTGGATCCAGCGACGCTTCGGCGTACGCGGGCTCGAGCCGTCGCAGGTGCTGCCGACCATCGGCTCCAAGGAGCTCATCGCCAACCTCCCCGTGCAGCTCGGCCTCGGCGCAGGTGACCTCGTCGTCGTGCCCGAGCTGGCCTATCCGACGTACGAGGTGGGTGCCCGCTACGCCGGTTGCGAGGTCGTCGCCGCCGGCTCGACGGTGTCCCTGGGCCCGCGGGTCCCGGCGCTCATCTACCTCAACTCGCCGGCCAACCCGTCGGGACAGATCCTTCCGCCCGACCACCTGCGCAAGGTCGTCGAGCGGGCCCGCGAGCGCGGCACGCTGGTCGTCTCCGACGAGTGCTACCTCGAGTTCGCCTGGGAGGGTGAGCCCGTCTCGGTCCTGCACCCCGACATCTGCGGTGGCTCGTTCGACGGCATCCTCGCGGTGCACTCCTTGTCGAAGCGGTCCAACCTCGCGGGCTACCGCGACGCGTTCGTGACCGGCGACCAGGCGATCGTCTCCGAGCTGCTCGAGGTCCGCAAGCACCTCGGCTTCATGATGCCGACGCCGATCCAGGCCGCGATGGCAGCTGCCCTCGCCGATGACGAGCACGTCGACGTGCAGCGCAGGACGTATGCCGCGCGCCGTGCCGACCTGCGCCGGGCGTTCGAGTCTGCGGGCTTCACGATCGAGCACTCACACGGCGCGCTCTACCTCTGGATGACGCGCGGCGAGCCGTGCCGCGACACGATCGACTGGCTCGCCGACCGCGGCATCCTCGCGGCGCCGGGTGACTTCTACGGTGCCGCCGGGGCCCAGCACGTACGCGCTGCGTTCACGGCCACCGACGAGCGCGTCGCCGAAGCCGTCACCCGCCTGACCCGCTGACCCCCAAGTTTTGTGACGAACCTCGTCATTTCCGGCTAGTACATGACGAGGACCGGCGCAAAACTTGGGTCAGTTCGTGGAGACCCGTACGGTGTCGGAGTCGAGGCCGGAGTGGGCCGTCCAGCCGTCGTCGGAGTCCTCGGCGCTCCAGGCCCGGTTGCCGAACGAGATGTCGGTGATCCGCAGGCGCGACGCGTTGCCGACGAGGTAGTGCGCCAGGGCCCAGCCGCGGGCCTTGACGTCCGAGGCCCCGCCCTCGAGCGGGTAGGACGCGTCGTCGCCGTCCGTCTCGGCGGTGATGTCGCCGAAGGCCGCCTTGACGTCCGCGGTCACCCGGGGGATCGTGCCGCTGCCCTTGGGGTTGATCTGGCAGGTGAAGGTCGCCGGGCTGTAGCCCCGCAGCGCAGAGGCGAGGGCCCGCGCGTAGTCCTCGTGCTGTGCGTAGGCGCTGGGATAGGCCGAGCGCTGCACCCGCTGGGCCGCGTCGGTGATCTGCAACCGCTCGTAGCCCCTGACCTTGACGAGGGCGTCGTAGAACCGGCCGATCGAGTAGTAGGGGTTCAAGATCTGCTCGATCGTGCCCCAGCCCTGCGACGTACGTTGCTGGAAGAGCCCGACGGAGTCACGGTCACCGAAGTCGATGTTGTGGATCTTGGACTCCTGGAAGGCCGTGGCGATCGCGATCGTGGTGGCCCGCGGCGGCAGCCCGCGGCGTTGCGAGATCGCTGACATCAGCGACGCCCACCTGGCCTGCTCGAGATCGATCTCCGCGCGTACCGTGCCGACCTCGGCGACACACGACTCGCTGCGCAGCGGCTCGCGGTCACGCAGCACGACCGCGACCATCACCGTGGCGGTGATGAGCGCGAGGACGACGAACCAGCGGAACCGCACGAAGGGGCGTGCTCTCAGTTGGCGTGCAGGTCGGCGTTGAGCTCGATGCCTGTGCGTTCGCCGCGCGGGCGGGCCTCGATCGCGCCGGTCTGGCTGTTGGTGAGGAACAGGATGCCGTCCTGGCCCGAGAGCTCGGCCGCCTTGACGACCGAGCCGTCGGGCATCGACACCTTGGAGCCCGCCGTGACGTAGGTGCCGGCCGCGACCACGCAGTCGTTGCCGAGCGAGATGCCGATGCCGGCATTGGCGCCGATCAGGCTGTTCTGCCCGACGGTGATCACGGTCTTGCCGCCCCCGGACAGGGTGCCCATGATCGACGCACCGCCACCCACGTCGGAGCCGTCGCCGACCGTGACACCCGCAGAGATGCGGCCCTCGACCATCGCGTGACCGAGGGTCCCGGCGTTGTAGTTGACGAAGCCCTCGTGCATCACCGTCGTGCCCTCGGCGAGGTGCGCGCCGAGGCGTACGCGGTCAGCGTCGGCGATGCGCACGCCGGACGGAACGACGTAGTCCGTCATGCGGGGGAACTTGTCGATGCTCGTGACCTGGACGTGCAGGCCCGCACCGCGGGCGCGAACCCGGACGGTCTCGAAGCCTTCGACGGCGCACGGCCCGAGCGACGTCCACACGACGTTGGTGAGCAGCCCGAAGACCCCGTCGAGGTTCTGTCCGTGCGGTGCGACCAGCCGGTGCGACAGCAGGTGCAGGCGGAGGTAGACGTCGTACGCGTCGGTGGGCGGCTGCTGGAGGTCCGGGATCACGGTGTGGACGACGGCCTTGTGCACCTCGCGGATGGCGTCCTGGCCGGCCAGCGCCGTGAGCTCGCCCGGCTCGGGATCGCCGTCGGGTGCGGCGCCGAGCCGGGGCTCGGGATACCAGACGTCGAGGACCGCACCGTCGAGGGTCAGGGTCGCGATGCCGTAGGCGTACGCGCCGGGATGATCCGCAGAAGTCATGTCCCCCAACCTATCTGGGGACGGCTAGCGCTTCGGCAGGCCGTCCTTGGTGCACAGGTTGCCGATCCGGTCGGTGCGATCCTGCTTGATCAGGTCGAACATCTTGGGCGCGCGATCGGGGTCCCAGTTGACCGCGAAGTCCCGCAACGGCACGGTGCAGTTGAGCCCGTCGCCGCCCATGGATGCCGACAGGGCGAGCGCGAACCGGAACAGCGCGATCGGGCTGACGTCGTCCCCGATGCGCAGGGAGCCCGAAGCGCCCTTGGCGACGCTCAGGTAGCGGACGGGGTTGAGGACGGTCCAGGGCGACTTGGCCTCGGCCGAGATCGACCCCAGCACCTCGCGCTGGCTCTGCACGCGCTGGATGTCCTGGGTCGCGTACGAGTGCCGGTTGCGCGAGTAGGCGAGCGCGGTCTTGCCATCCGCGTTCTGGCAGCCCTTCTGCACATTCAGGCCGGAGTCCTTGTCCTTGATGCGCTCCTTGGGGCAGATCTCGACGCCACCGAGGGAGTCCACGACCTTGACCAGCCCGCCGAAGCCGACCTCGATGTAGTTGTCGACGTGGATGCCGGTGTTGTCCTCGATGGTCCGGACGAGCAGCTTGGGACCGCCGAAGGTGTACGCCGCGTTGATCTTGGTGCGTCCGTAGCCGGGGATGTCGACGAGCGAGTCGCGGGGGAGCGACATCAAGACGCTGGGCCCGCTGCCGGTCTGCAGCAGCATGATCGTGTCGGTGCGGCCGCGGCCCCCGGTGTCCCCGCCGGTCGTCAGCTCCTTCTGCTCGGCCTTGGTCAGGCCGCGGCGGCTGTCGGAGCCGACCAACAGGTAGGTCGTGCCGGGCTGGTCGTCGGGACGGCCCGAGGCGGGAGAGGCATCGACCTTCTCGATCTGCCCCCAGGCCCACCAGGGGACCGCGACGAGGAAGACGACCCAGGCCAGCACGAGGATCCCGAGGATCCGGCGGCCGTTGTGGCGCTTCTTGGGCTTGCGCGGTCCGGACGGCGGCTCGTCGGCGATCCGGCGGCCGGGAGGGGGCAGGTTGGGCGGTGGCAGGTCGGACGCGGCCTGACGCGGCACCGGCCGGGTCGGGCTGTCCGATGGCGGCACCTGACGGGTCGGCTTGTCCTCGCCGTACAGCCATCCGTACTCGCCGTCGGGACGCTGATCTGACATGAGCACGACCGTACCTGACCTCGGCTCACGCGCCGGTGAGCCGCCCGCACGGACGTGCCGGAAATTCCCGAGGAACTCGGCGCGCCCTCAACCTCGACTGGAGGGTTTGTGTGGATACTGAGAATCGCCTCAGCCTCTTCCCCACGTGAGGACACCATGTCTGACGTTCGCTCGAGTGTGATGGGTGGGTCGTACGCCCGCCCGGCCGACACCTCCGCACGCATCCAGTTCCGCCGCGCCCTGACGCTGACGGCGATGACCCTCCTGATGCCCGGCTCCGCCCAGCTCGTGTCGGGCAACAAGCGGATCGGCCGCATCGCCGTGCGCGTGTGGCTCGGCTTCCTCGTCGTGGGTGGCGTGCTGCTGTTCCTGGCCATGAACTCGCGCAAGCAGCTGCTGTCGCTCGTGCTCGAGACGCCGCTGCTGCCGGTGGGCCGGTGGATCCTCATCGCCGGCGCGATCGCCTGGGTCGCGCTCATCGTCGATGCCTGGCGCCTGGGCCGGCCCCTTGAGCTACGGCGCAACCACCGGCTCTGGATGACCGGCATCAACAGCGCGCTGTGCTTCGTCACCGCCGGGACACTGTTCTTCGCCGCGCACCTCGTCGCGGTGCAGACCTCGTTCGTCGGTGACGTCTTCAACGCCAGCACCGTCTCCAAGCCGCAGGAGGGCCGCTACAACGTGCTCCTGCTCGGCGGCGACTCCGGCTCCGGCCGCAGCGGCCTGCGTCCCGACTCGCTGACGGTCGCGAGCATCGACAAGGAGACCGGCCGGACCGTGCTGATCGGCCTGCCGCGCAACCTGCAGAACGTGCCGTTCCCCAAGGGGTCGGTGATGGCCAAGCAGTTCCCCGACGGATTCAACGGCGAGGGCCAGTACCTCAACGCGATCAACACCTGGGCCAACGACCACGCGTCGCTGTTCAAGGAGAAGAACCCCGGTCTCAAGGCCACGATGGGTGCCATCGAGGAGATCACCGGTCTCAAGCTCAACTACTACGCCATGGTCAACATGCACGGCTTCTCGAAGCTCGTCGACGCCGTCGGCGGCGTGCGCATGGACGTCCAGGAGCGTACGGCGATCGGTGGCATCGGCTCGCCGATCCGCGGCTGGATCGAGGCCGGCGAGCAGACGCTGACCGGCGACCAGGCGTTGTGGTACTCCCGCAGCCGCGTGCAGAACGACGACTTCTCGCGCATGGGCCGGCAGAAGTGCGTCATGAACGCCATGCTGCGCCAGCTCAGCCCGCAGAAGGTGCTGTTCAACGTCGAGAAGATCGCCAGCTCGAGCAAGTCGCTGCTGACCACCAACATCCCCAAGCAGGATCTCGACGTGTTCGTCGACCTCGCCCTCAAGGCCAAGACCCAGAAGATCTCCAGCGTGTCGCTCGTGCCCCCGGTGATCTACACCGGCAACCCCGACTTCGCGAAGGTGCGTCGGATGATCGACCGGGCGATCGACCGGGCCGAGGGTCGCTCGTCGGTCCCCAGCGGCATCACGAAGGCCAAGCTGTCGCTGCCCAAGACCGGCGACGACGGCCGGGATCCCCGCAAGGCCAACCACAGCTCCGACCTCGGCGCTGCGTGCTGACCTGAGGAGTCGCTGAGATCACCGACGCGATGTCACAGATACCCCGTGCGTCAGTGATAATGGGTGCTTCGTCGGTCACTTCGTAGAGGGAACTCATGTCGCATCGCGCGAGTCTCCTGGGCCGCGGCTACCAGGACAACCACCTGGACTCGCCGCGCGTCCGCTTCCGTCGCGCCCTCCTGCTGTGCCTCATGACGGTCATCGTCCCCGGCTCCGGGCACATCGCCGTCGGCAGGCGGGCGGTCGGCTGGTTCGCCGTCACGATGTGGGTCGCCGCACTGGGCGGCGGCGGCTACCTGCTGTGGAAGTACCGCACGGACCGCGCCGAGGTCCTGGGCTGGTTCACCGACACCGACGTCCTCCTGCTCGCCCGGGGCGCCATCGTGGCGGTGGCGGTGCTGTGGGTCATCCTGTTCCTCGACGCCTGGCGCCTCGCGTCGCCCTATCGGCTCAACTTCATGCGCGCCGCCCTGATCACGGTGCTCAACCTCGCGATCATCGGCGGCGTGGCCGGCTCGACGGCGTACGCCTCACAGCTCATCAAGGTCTCGCGCGACACCGTCAAGACGGTGTTCAAGGCGACCAAGACCTCCGAGCCGCTCAAGGGTCGCTACAACATCCTGCTGCTCGGCTCCGACGCCCGTGCCGACCGCACGGGCGTCCGTCCCGACTCCATGACGGTCGCCAGCATCGACGCAGACACCGGCAAGGTCGTGCTGATCTCGCTGCCACGCAACCTGCAGAACGTGCCGTTCTCCAAGGGCTCGCCGATGCAGCAGCTCTACCCGAACGGCTTCAACTGCGGCGCCGAGTGCCTGCTCAACGCCGTCTACGTCACGGCCGAGAGCCGTCCCGACCTGTTCCCCAACAGCCAGAGCCCGGGGCTCGAGGCCACGATCGATGCCGTGCAGGGCGTGACGAACCTCAGGATCAACTACTACGTCATGGTCAACCTGAACGGCTTCAAGGGCCTGGTCAACGCGGTCGGCGGCGTCACGATGAACGTCAAGACCCGCATCGCGATGTTCGGCCACGAGGACGCCTGGAAGAACACCTACATCGAGCCCGGTGAGCAGAAGCTCGACGGTCAGCAGGCGCTCTGGTATGCCCGCAGCCGGGTGGGGTCGGACGACTACGACCGGATGGGTCGGCAGAAGTGCCTGATGGCGGCGATGGCGGACCAGCTCAGCCCGCAGACGGTGCTGCTGAACGCGACCAAGATCGCCCAGTCCGGCAAGGAGCTGCTCAGCACGAACATCCCGGCCAAGGAGCTCGGTCAGTTCGCCGACCTGGCGCTGAAGTCCCGCGGCCAGAAGATCCGCACCGTCTCGGTCGTGCCGCCGGAGTTCGACACCGTGACCCCGGACTTCCCACTGATCCAGGCGGCGATCCAGAAGGCGATCGACAAGTCGGAGTCGACGGTCAAGGCGACCAAGAAGCCCAAGGACACCTCCGGTCGCCCCGCCAACCAGACCGACGACCTCAAATCCGTCTGCTAGGAGTGGCGAGGGACGAGCCGCGCGCCTTACTTGTCCTGGGCCTCGTTGTAGGCGCTGATGACCTCGTTGGGCTCGCCGTCCATGACGAGCGTGCCCTGGTCGAGCCAGATGACCCGGCTGCAGGTGTCCTTGATGGACTGCATCGAGTGGCTCACGAGGAACACCGTGCCGGCGTTGTCCCGGATCTCGCGGATGCGGGCCTCGCTGCGTGAGCGGAACTTGCGGTCACCGACCGCGAGCGCCTCGTCGACGATCAGGATGTCGTGGGTCTGCACGCTGGCGAGGGCGAACTTGAGACGAGCGGTCATGCCGGACGAGTACGCCCGCATCGGCAGGTCGATGAACTTCTCGAGCCCGGAGAACTTCACGATGTCCTCGTAGTTGGCATCGATCTCGTCCATCGTGAAGCCCATCGCGAGGCCGCCCAGGATGATGTTGCGCTCGCCCGAGAGGTCCTTCATCAGGGCCGCGCCGACGCCCAGGAGGCTGGGCCGCGACGACGCGTAGATCGCACCGCGGCTCGTCGGCGTGAGCCCGACGATGGCGCGCATGAGCGTGGACTTGCCGGAGCCGTTGGTGCCGATGACGCCGATGCTGTCCTGCTCGTACGCCGTGAACGACACCCCCTTGAGCGCGTGGACGGTGCGCATCTGCTTGCCGCGACCGCGCAGCACCTTGGAGCGGCGGTCGGCAGCGGTCGGCCGCTTGCCGGTGGCGAACACCTTGTACTCGACGTGCACGTCGTCGACGACGACGACGGGCTTGCGGTCGGTGGGCGGCTGCGGTGCCTGGACCTGGGTCTCGTCAGTCGACACGGCCGTACCTCTCCTCGGCGCGCCAGAAGAACCAGACCCCGAAGCTGAACAGCACGAGCGACCACCCACCCGCGTAGAGCCAGAGGTGCGCGTCGATTTCGTACGTCGGCCCGGTGAGCAGGATGGACCGGGCCAGGCTGAGGAACTCGTGGATCGGCTGGAACTCGCTGATCGTGATGACGGTGGGGTGCTTCTCGAACCGCTCCTCGATGCTGAAGAAGATGCCGGTCGTGTAGAAGAAGAACCGGGTGAGGAACGGCAGGAAGTTGTTGAGGTCGCGCCAGTGCACCGAGAGCCGGGCCGTGATCAGCCCGAGGCCGGCGTTGAAGAAGTAGTAGAGGACGAACAACGGCAGGATCAGGACCCATTCCCACTGCGGCGGATTGCCGCTGACCAGCAGGAAGACCAGCATGATCGCGATGGTGGGCAGGAACTGCAGGAAGCGTTGTGTCACGCCCGCCAGCGGCAGCACCATGCGGGGGAACGCGAGGCTTTGCACCAGCGCCGCGTTGCTGGTGATCGCCTTGCCCGCCGTGGTCCAGGACTGGGCGAAGAACTCGAAGACGAAGACGCCGATGATCAAGAACTCGACGAAGTGCGGGGGCCGGCCGCTGGTGCCGATGAGCAGACCGAAGATCGCGCCGTAGACCAACGCGTTGAGCAACGGCTTGAGGATGACCCAGAACATCCCGAGGGAGTTCTGCTGGTTCTCCGACTCGATGCGGAACCGGGCCATCGAGAAGATGAAGATCCGGCGCTTCCACACCTCGGAGACGTAGTCGCGTAGCGGAGGGCGACCGCCGACCTTGTGCAGGCCCAGGCGCGCCGCGTCCTCGGCGATTGTCATCCGTGTGGTGTCCCTACTGTTCAGGCGTCCGGGCGTGCCTGACGTCCTGCGCCGAGGCATCGTCGAGTGTAGTGGATCGACCTACCCGGGATCGGCGCCCTCCTGCTCGCTCACGCGTGAGATCTGCTCGGGTGTGGCGGACGCCACGATGACGAGCGAGCCACCGCCCAGGCATGCTGCAGCGATCAGCTCGGCGTCGCGCCGGATGCTGCCCGGCACCACGAGACGGCGCCCGGGATCCGGTGCGACATCGGAGAGCACGTCGGCGTGCGTACGAGCGGTGCCCTCGAGGTCGAGCGCCGGCGTGGAGGGCTCCGGCGGGTCGAGAGCCATGAAGTGGTCGCCGTGGCCCGGGACCTCGGCTCCGACGTCGAGGAACCCGGCAGGCGGCTCGGCGAAGCGCCCACCCAGCGGTCGCAGCGACGCCGCAACACGTACGGGCTCGTCTGCGACGAGGTCGGGTCCGCTCAGCCCGATGTCGGCCGAGTGGTCGACGACCGCGGCGCCGACGTTCCACGCCGACAGGATCCACACCGTCGTCAGCCAGTGGCTCGGCAGCCCGATCCGGATGCGACTGCCAGGCCCGGCATCGAGCTCGTCGACGAGGAAGTTGCTGGTCTTGGCCACCCAGTTGGCCGTCGTCGTCGTGCTGAGCTCGACGCGCTCGCCCGTCGACTGGTCGTAGTAGGTCACGAGCGGCTGGGACGGGTCGGTCGCCGACCGCAGGAGCTGGTCGAGCGTCCTCATGCCGCCACGACCTTGCGGGCGCGGTCCAGCACGGCGCCCGCGTCGGCGGGCACCGGCTCGGCCCGGCCCGGATCGGGCTCACGCAGGCCGGCCACGCGGACGAGCTCGGCCGGGGCGGGGTCGTCGTGCTCGACGACCAGGACGGGGTGGTCGGAGCGGAACGACTCCCGCAGGCTCGGGGCGCGCAGCACGGGGTCGATCGCGAGCGTACGACTGCTGGGGCCGAGCACGACGACGTCGGCCGAGGCGATCGCCGTGCGGGCGGCCTCGGACGCCGACCAGGTCTCGGCGACCAGCACCAGGTCCTGCACGTCGTGGGCGTCGGGGTCGGCGAGCACCTCGCTGACGTGCACGGCACGAGCTCCGTCTGCCGCAGGCACGACGACGTGCAGCTCGGCCCGGTCGTCGCTCACCGGCAGCACCGTGAAACCGAGATCGCGGCGCTTGGCGGTCGCGGCGGTGGCGTCGGTCAACGAGTAGCCCGCGGCGAGCAGCTCGGTCCGGATCAGCTGGCCCGCGACGTCGGCGTCGGTGGGTCGCTGCCACGCGGGGGAGTAGCCGATCCCGATGAGCTCGTCGGCGACCGCGTGGGTGTAGGTCGCCCCGGGCGCCGCGAGCAGGGCGTCGAGATCGGGACATGCCTTGAGGCCCGTGGTCCAGCGGTCACGCATCGTGGGAACCACCACGACCAGCTCGTCCTCGGGCTCGAGCAGCCCGACGAGGTCGTGCATGAAGGGGGCGCCGTCCGCGCCGAGGATGACCGTGATCCGCATGCCGGCCATTGTGTCGTGCCGACCGAGGCGGCGAGCAGGCGGGCGACACGCCGGGGATTTCATGAATCTTGCCATTCGGCTTGACTTGTGACAGGTGACAGGACTGTAATTCCATGTATGTCATTCGATCTGGGTCTGCCGCAGGAGCTCGATGAGGAACTCATGTGGCAAGAGCGCGCCCTCTGCGCTCAGACAGACCCCGAGGCGTTCTTCCCCGAGAAGGGTGGATCGACGCGTGAGGCCAAGCGAGTGTGCCTCACGTGCGACGTCCGCGGAGAATGCCTCGAGTACGCCCTGGCACACGATGAGCGGTTCGGCATCTGGGGCGGTCTGTCCGAGCGTGAGCGTCGCAAGCTGAAGAAGCGGGCTTAGCAGAGAGCCCGTTGTCCTCGTCCACTAGAGTCGCTCTACGTGGACGAGACCAGCACGACGCGCCATTGGCTCGACGAACCGCCCACGGTCGGCGCCATCCTCGTGGCCCACAACGGCGCCACCTGGCTGCCCAAGGTCCTCGCCTCGTTCGCCCACATGTTCTACGCCCCGACCACCTGGCGGGTCGTCGACGTCAGCTCGACCGACGGCAGTGCCGGCCTGCTGCGCGACTCCTTCGGGGCTGAGCGCATCACCTACGCGCCATCGGGCACGGGGTTCGGCGAGGCCGTGCGCCTCGGCCTGGAGTCGATGCCCCGCACGGACTGGATCTGGCTCCTGCACGACGACTCCGCCGTCCTGCCCGGCACGTTGTCGGGCCTGCTCGACACCGCCACGTCGGCCCCGGACATCGCGGCGGTCGGACCCAAGATCCGCGAGTGGCCGTCGCTGCGCCGCCTGCTGGAGGTCGGGCTGACGATCACCGCGACCGGCTCACGCGAGACCGGTCTCGAGACGGGCGAGCCGGACGCCGGCCAGCACGACCGCCCGCGCGACGTGCTCGCGGTCAACACCGCGGGGATGCTGATCCGCCGGGACGTGTGGGACGAGCTCGACGGGCTGGACCCCAACCTCCCGATGTTCTACGACGACATCGATCTGGGCTGGCGCATCGCACGGGCCGGCTATCGCACGAGGACCGCGCCGACCGCCGTCGTGTTCCACGCCGAGTCGAGCCGTCGCGGCACCCGCGTGCGTACCGCCGGCGACGTGCCGCACTGGGAGGAGCGTCGGGCGGCGATCTACACGCTGCTCGCGAACACCCCGATGCCGCGCTTCCTGTGGCAGTACGTCCGGCTGTTCTTCGGGTCGCTCCTGCGGGTGGCCGGACTGTTGATCGGCAAGGACCCCGAGTCCGCGAGCGATGAGCTGCTCGCCCTGCGCTCGGCGTACGCGCATCCCGTCAAGCTCATCCGGGCCAGACGGCGCAGGCGGGCCACCGCCAAGCGGTCGCACCGCTCGATACGCCACCTGCTCGCGCCGTTCTGGCTGCCGTACCAGCACGGCTTCGACATGGTGCGGGACACCGCGACCGCGCTGATCAAGCCGGAGGCCGTCGAGACTGTCGGCCGCCGGTCGACGACGCTCGACCACGCGCCCGACGAGGCCGAGGACCTCGACGACGGCCCTTCGCTGCTGCAGCGACGACCGTGGCTCGCGGTCGTGCTGGTGTTCACCGTGCTCTCGGTCGTCGCCGGCCGGGGTCTGTTCGGCGGTGGGCTCCAGGGGGGTGCTCTTCTCCCGGCGCCGGGCACGGCGGGCGGCTGGTGGGAGCTGCTGCTCGGCACGCGTCACGACGTCGGGCTGCCCAGCGACACCCTCCCGCCGATCTTCGCGCTGCCCCTGGCCGCCCTGGCGACGCCCGTGTGGTTCCACCCGGGGCTCGTCGTCACGGTCGTCATGGTCTTCTCGGTGCCGCTCGCGGCGTTGACGGCTCACCGCTTCGGTCGTCAGATCAGCCCGCACCGCGCGCCCCGCATGGTCTGGGCCATCTCCTACGCGTTGTGCGTCGTCGCGACCGGCGCGGTGAGCCAAGGCCGGCTCGGCACCGTCGTGGCCCTCGTCGTGCTGCCGGTCATCGCCAACACCGCGTGGCAGCTCGCCGAGAAGCCCGGGTGGCAGCTCGCGCTCCGGCTCGGCATCTGGGTCGCGTTCGCCGCGGCGTTCGCCCCGATCGTCCTGCCCATGAGCCTCGCGGGGCTCCTGGTCCTCTGGTACGCCGAGGGTCGCTGGGTCCGCAAGCAGCTCGTCGTCGCGGCGGTGGTGCCGCTCGTCCTGCTCGGGCCGTGGCTGGCGCAGCGCGCTCTCCGCCCGTGGCGCACCTGGTGGGAAGCTGGCTACCCGGTGCCCGGCACTGCCACGGTGCGCGAAGTCGTCCTCGGTCGGGCCGGCGGGCCGGGCGCGGCCCCCGAGTGGCTGAGCCTTGGCCTCCTCGTCCTCGCGCTGGTCGCCCTGGTGCCTCGTCGCACGCGCACCGGCGTGCTGCTCTCGTGGCTCGTCGCCCTCCTGGGTCTCGGCGCGGCCCTCGTGGGAACCCTCGTCGACTACTCGACGCACGCTGGCCCGGCCGACATCACCCCGTGGGTCGGCATCCCCACGGTCGTCTGGATCGGCGGCTTGCTCACGGCCGTCCTGCTGGCGGTGCCCGCTGCCCTGTCGTGGCCACGGCCGGCCCTCACGGCGGCTGTCGTGGTCGCCCTCGTCCTGCCTCTCGGCACGGCGGGCTGGTGGCTGGTCCGCGGGGTCGCCGACCCGGTGGACGACGGCCGCGCCGACGTGGTGCCGGTCTTCCTCGCCGAGCGTCCCGGGGACACCTTGATCGTGACGGGCAGCATCGACGACGGCGTCGACTACCGGGTCGTCGCGGGCGACGGGCCGTTCCTGGGGCAGGAGGCGGTGACGGCGACCTCGTCGGACTCCGCCCGTCTGACGGCCGTGGTGCGCCGGATCCTGGCGCAGGCGACCACCGCCGACGTCGACGCTCTCGGTGAGCTCGGCATCGACTCGATCTATGCGCCGGGCGCCGACCCCGAGGTCAGTCGGCGGATCGACGCGGCACCGCGACTCTCCCCGGCCGGCAGCGACCAGCCCGGTTCGCGCGTCTGGACCTTGGCGCCGCAACCCAGGAACGAGACAGCCGCGACTCCGTGGTGGCACCGCCTGGTCGCCGCGACGCAGGTCCTGGCCTGGCTCGTGGCGATCGTGCTCACCGCACCCGTACGCCGGCGGGCGACCCCCGAGCCCTTGGGCGACGACGAGGAAGCCGAGGTCACGGCATGAAGGATCTCCGCTACCTGGTGCTGCCCCTCGCTGCAGCGCTCCTCGTCGGGCTGGCCCTCGTCGCCCCGTCGAGCTCGGACCCCGCACGGCCGCCGTCGCGCGTCACGGTCACCGAGGCGTCGTACGCCTGCCCGGCCGGCTCGACCATCACCGTGGCCGCCGGCCAGGTCCGCGCCGGGGCGGGCGCCGTCGCAAGCGTCTTCCCGGGTGGCGACCGTGATGCCGACCTCGAGGACCCCGCCACGTGGCGCACCTCGGTCGTCGACGGCTCCGGCGTCATGGTCCAGCAGCAGGGCAGGGCCTCCGGCCCCGTGGGCTTCTTCGCGGGCACGGCGCCCAAGAAGGGCGGCGGCGGTCTCGTGGTCGGCTCGTGCCCCGGTGTCGTCGACGACGCGTGGCTGCTGGGCCTCGGCTCGGGTGGGAAGCACTTCTCGACCCTCATCCTGACGAATCTCGCCGACACCCCGGCCGCCGTCGACCTGTCCCTCTGGGGCCCCAAGGGCAAGATCGACGCGGTCGGCTCCGAGGGCATCGTGGTCAAGCCGGCGTCGGTGAGGCGCATCCGCCTCGACGACCTCGCGGCGGGCGAGACCGAGCTCGCGCTGCACGTCCACCGTCGCCGCGGCTCCCTTTCCGCCGTCGTCAACGACAGCTCGACCTCGGTGTTCAGCGGCACCGAGCCGATCTCGGCGACGCTGTCCCCGCGCCGCAGCCAGGTCGTCGGCGGGCTGGTCGAGGGCACCGAGGGCCGGACCCTCATGCTCGTCAACCCCGGCCAGTCGACCGCGCGCGTCGACGTCAAGGTCATCGGCGCGAAGAGCACCTTCGCGCCCTCGGGCCTCGAGCAGATCAAGGTCCGGGCCGAGAGCACCCGATCGGTCACCGTGCCGAAATCGGCCGGTGCCGGCGCGCAGGCACTGCGGGTGACCTCGGACCAGCCGGTCTCGGCGTCCGTGCGGCTGGCTCCGGACGACGAGGACTACGCGTATGCCGAGGCCGTCCCAGCGCTGACCGGTCCGGCGATCGTGCCGGTCGACATCGGCCCCGAGATCAAGGTGCCGAGGCTGCTGCTCACGGCGCCGGGCGCGGCGGCGTCGGTCGACGTCCAGGCCTACGACGCGTCGATGCGACGTCTGGCCTCCACCGAGGTGAAGATCAAGGCCCGCACCACGACCTGGACACGGCTCGAGACCGCCGAGGCTGCGTACTACGTCGTGACGCCGCGCGGCGGCAAGGTCGTGGCCGCGGCAACGTACGTCAAGGACGACGGCATCAGCTCGCTGGCGCTCACGGCTGCGCCGGTGAAGGTGCTGAGCCCGCAGGTGCGGCCGGTCTCCTAGCCGAGGACTAGCGCGGCCGGGGATCGAGGTCGTCGGGCGACATGTGCCAGACCTCCGCGAGGCGGTCGAGGACGACCGTCCAGACGAGGTCCTCCAGGTCGTCGTTGCTGGTGCACCGCTGGGCGATCGGTATGCGGAACAGCACGACTCGGGAGCCCTCGGCCTCCGGCGCGACGATGCTCAACGGCACGTCGTCGGTCCATTCGGGGGGCAGCAGCGGCGCCTCCTCGACCACGACCTCGACGTGGTCGGGCTCGACCGTGAAGTGTGGCTCGAGCGCGGCCAGGACGTCCCCGACCAGCAGGTCGAACGACGCACGCGCCGGGCGGTGAACCGGCACGCTGCGCGGCGAGAGCGGGCCCGGGAGAGCCATCGGTCCCCGTGGGCCCCGCCCGCGTCGATCGCGCATGCGGCCGGGCCGCGGACCGCTGACGACGCCACCGAGGTGATCCATGCGGTGAGCCTAACGCGCGGTGTCGGCGCCGGGGGATAACCTCGGCTCGTGGGTGCGGTGAGACGATGCACGCGATCGGCGTGCTCCCAGGCGGCAGTGGCAACGCTGACCTATGTCTATGCGGACCAGACCGCTGTGCTGGGTCCCCTCGCGACCTACGCCGAGCCGCACACCTATGACCTGTGCGCCGAGCACTCGCAACGGATGTCGGCGCCCCAGGGCTGGAACGTCCTGCGTCTTGCTCCCGACCCCGCCGCGACCGAGCCCACCCGGGACGACCTGCTCGCCCTTGCAGACGCCGTGCGTGAGGCCGGCCGCCCACCGGCGCCCCAGCCCGACGGACCACCCGCCCTTCGACTCGTGAGGCCTGACTCTTGATCGACCCCCGTCTGGCGGAGGTGGTCAAGGCGTACGACGTGCGCGGCCGCTCGCCCGAACAGCTCGACCCTGCCCTGACCCGCGCCCTCGGCGAGGCCTTCGCCATCGAGACCGGGGTCACCGGCGGCGGCACGGTCGTGATCGGCCACGACATGCGCGACACGTCGCCGCTGCTCGTCGAGGCGTTCTCCGACGGTGTGCGGGCCCAGGGGGGCAACGTCATCGGCATCGGCCTGGCCTCGACCGACCTGCTCTACTTCGCCTCCGGCGACCTCGACCTGCCGGGCGCGATGATCACGGCCAGCCACAACCCGGCGGCCTACAACGGCATCAAGCTGTGCCGGGCCGGGGCCAAGCCGATCGGCTACGACACGGGGCTGTCGGCGATCGCCGAGCGCGCCACCGAGTTCCTGGCCCGCACGGAGCTGCCCGACCCCACCGGCACCTACGAGGAGCTCGACGCCCTGAGCCGCTACGCCGACTACCTCCACGAGCTCGTGCCGGTCCCGGACCGCCGCCGGCTCGAGGTGGTCGCCGACGCCGGCAACGGCATGGCCGGGCACACGGTGCCGTCGGTGTTCGCGACCCTCAACGTGGCGCTGACCCCGATGTACTTCGAGCTCGACGGCACGTTCCCCAACCACGACGCTAACCCGCTCGACCACGCCACGCTCGTCGACCTGCAGGCCACCGTGCGCGAGACCGGCGCCGACATCGGCCTGGCCTTCGACGGCGACGCCGACCGCTGCTTCGTCGTCGACGAGCGCGGCGACGTCGTCTCGCCCTCGGCCATCACGGCGCTGATCGCCTCACGGGCGCTGCTGACCACGCCGGGCGCGACGATCCTGCACAACGTGATCACGTCCAAGGCGGTGCCGGAGATCATCGCCGAGAACGGCGGCACCGCGGTCCGTACGCCGGTGGGCCACTCCCTCATCAAGGCCGAGATGGCGCGCACCGGCGCGGTCTTCGGCGGCGAGCACTCGGGGCACTTCTACTTCAAGGACTTCTTCCTCGCCGATTCCGGGATGATCGCCGCGCTGCACGTCATGGCCGCGCTGGCCGAGACCGACGGCACGGTGTCGGAGCTCATGGCGCAGTACGAGCGGTATGTGTCGTCGGGCGAGATCAACAGCACCGTCGACGACGGGCCCGCGATCCTGGCCGAGCTGTCCAGCACGTACGCCGACCTGCCGCAGGACACCCTGGACGGGCTGACCGTCACGGGCGACCAGTGGTGGTTCAACGTGCGCGCATCCAACACCGAGCCGCTGCTGCGGCTCAACGTCGAGGGTGACGACGAGGCGACGATGGCGCGCGTGCGCGACGACGTGCTGTCCGTCATCCGGCGCTGAACGGCCCACTAGAGTGGCGATCATGAATCTTGACCCCGCCCTGCTCGAGATCCTGGTGTGCCCGCAGTGCCGGGCGACGCTGGCCGTCGACGACGAGGCCAGCGAGCTCGTCTGCAGCACCTGCGCCCTGGCCTATCCCGTCCGCCGCGACATCCCGGTGATGCTCGTCGACGAGGCCCGCAGCATCTGACCCTCGACCCGCCACGGCCTGGCGGCCGGATCACCAGCGGGCACGCGCCCCGTGGTGATCCAGCCGCCAGGTCCCGGCCTGCCTAGTCGACCGGGGGAGTCGCGAGCGGATCGAGCCGGTCGACGACGTCCGGGTCGCCGGCGTCGGCCAGGTAGTCCGTCGGGTGGGTGTCGTCCGTGCCGGCGTCGACGCCGAGCGCGCGGCAGACGAACGTGCCGATGGCCGCCACGATCAGGTTGAGCGCCAGCGCCGTCAGCCCGAAGTAGATGAGGTTGTCGCTCAGCTCGATGCCGAACACCTCGAGCGGCCCGACGGAGCCACCGAAGTGCGACCCGGGATCGCCCACGACCTCCTTGTTGTAGGCCGCGATGGTGCCCCAGACCATGCCGACGGCCCAGCCGGCGATCAACGCGTAGCGGTGGAACCAGCGGGTGTAGAGACCGATGACGATCGCCGGCAACGTCTGCAGGATCCAGATGCCGCCCAGGAGCTGCAGGTTGATCGCGAAGTCCTTGGGCAGCGCCAGCACGAACAGCAGCGCACCGAACTTGACCAGGAGGCTTGCGATCTTGCTCTGCTTGGCCTCCTGCGCATCCGTGGCGTCCGGGTTGAGGAACGCCTTGTAGATGTTGCGGGTCCACAGGTTGGCCGCGGCGATCGACATGATGGCGGCCGGCACGAACGCGCCGATCACGATCGCGGCGAACGCGACGCCGGCGAACCACGGCGAGAACTCCTGCTCGAACAGCTGCGGGATCGCCAGCTGCGGGTTCTTGACCTGGATGCCGGCAGCCACCGCGGCGATGCCGAGCAGGGCGAGCAGGCCCAGCAGGAACGAGTACGCCGGGAGCAGGGCCGCGTTGCGCCGGATGATGTTGCGGTTCTTGGTCGACAGGACCGCGGTGACCGAGTGCGGATACATGAACAGCGCGAGCGCCGAGCCGAGGGACAGCGAGGCGTACGCCCACTGCGAGACCCCATGCCGGGGATCAGCCCCTTGGGACTGGCCTCGCCGGCCGCGATCGCATCGGCGTTCTCCTGGTTGAACGAGTCGAACGCCTTGCCGGCCGAGTCGAAGATGCCGCTCCAGCCGCCGAGCTGCGTCGGCAGGTAGATCACGGCGACGATGATCACGAGGTAGATCAGCGTGTCCTTGACGAAGGCGATCAGGGCGGGCGCCCGAAGGCCCGACGAGTACGTGTAGGCCGCCAGCAGGGCGAAGGCCACGAACAGCGGGATGTCCTTGCGGAACCAGCTGGCGTCCTCGCCGCCGCCGAGGCCCATGACGTCGAGCACCGCCTGGATGCCCACGAGCTGCAGCGCGATGTAGGGCAGGGTCGCCAGGATGCCGGTGAAGGCGATCGCCAGCGACAGCCCGCGCGAGTCGAACCGGCCCTGCACGAAGTCGGCCGGCGTGACGTACGACCTGCGGTGCGAGACCGACCACAGCCGCGGCAGGAAGATGAAGATGATCGGGTACAGGATGATCGTGTAGGGCACGGCGAAGAACCCGGTGGCGTTGCCGGCGTACAGCAGGGCCGGGACGGCGATGAACGTGTACGCGGTGTAGATGTCGCCGCCGATCAGGAACCAGGCGATGAACGTGCCGAAGCTGCGCCCGCCGAGGCCCCACTCGTCGAGGTTGTCGAGCGTCTCGGCCTTGCGCCAGCGCGCGGCGAGGAAGCCGAGCACCGTGACGAGGAGGAAGAAGAACAGGAAGATGCTGAGGGCGACCGGATCGACGTCGTTCATCGCGGGCCCCCGTTCGTGCGGCCTTCAGCGAGGCGACGCTTGCGCTCGTGGCCGATCACGAGCCAGTAGGCGATCGTCGTCAGGACGACCGAGGCGATGACCAGCAGGAACTGGTACCAGAAGAAGAACGGGATGCCCCAGAGCTCGGGATCGGGCTTGGCGTACGTCCACACGAGCAGCGGCACGACGATCGCGATCGTCAGCGCCACCCCCGCCCCGATCAGCGGGCCCTTGCCGGGCGCGGTGTGTTCTGACATGTGTGACCCCCCAGTCATGTCGGCGTGACCCCCGTCACGCCCCGGACCAACCTAGCGGCTGCCGATCGGGGTGTCAGTACAGGCTCGGCTCGGGCAGGATCGCGTCGTCCGAGTCGGGCACGAGCTCGCACTCGCCGCTCGGCACGGTGCACGTCAGGAGCGAGCTGGGCATGGTGCGCTTGACCCGCTCAGGGTCGTCGAGCCCGGTGTTGGCGAACCCGGCCACCGTGGTGTTGTCCACCCACTGCTTGAGGTACCAGTTCCTCGCGTCGACTCGGGGGACGAGTCGGGTGCCGCCGGCTCGCTCCAGCTCGTCGTAGGGGAAGCGGACGGCCGGGTCGGTCGAGATCTTGGGGTCCATCTTGTTGACGTGGTAGATGCCCCAGGTGCGGTCCGGGTTCGCGTCACCGCCGGCCGTGGGAGGCGAGAGCTGCGGGGTGACCCACGGGTGCTGCTCACCGCCGAGGTCGGCGTCGGACTCGCGTTCGACCTCACCGGTCGCGAGGTCGACCGCCAGGACGTAGCCCTTGGCGGCGTGGATCCAGGCCGTTGCGTCGGAGACCGCGAGGACCCCGTGGGCGACGTCGTCGTAGAGCACCGTGAGATCGTCCTTGTCGGGATCGCCCATGCCTCGGGTGGAGCGCAGCACTTCTTCCCCGGTCTCGAGATCGACCACGACCGAGGTCAGCACGTGCACGTCCTCGTTGTTCGCGGGCCCGGCCTCGGTGTCGAGGAAGGCGAGATATCTCCCGTCGGGGGAGGCCGTCGGTGTCTCGTCGACGACTGCGCCGGTCTCACGCGCGCCGTCCGCGGTCACCTCGACCAGCTCCTTGCTGGCGCGATCGACCACGTAGGCACCTCGGCCGGCCACCACGAAAGAGGCGATCGGCCGGCCGGACTCCACTGTGCTGCCGTCCGGGAGATGGACCTCGCCAGTCCGCCAGTTGGCCCAGGACAGTCCGGCCTCGGCTCCCAGCGGCTCGTCGACGCCCGGCCAGTCGAGCCCACCGGCGTCCGGGGAGTCGCAGGCGGCCAACAGCAGGCCCGTGATCAGCAACGTCAGTGTCCGGCGCATGTCAGGGCCCACCCAACCACGAGGAGAGCGACGAGAAGACGTCGCGTATGGCTTGATCGGCGGTGACGTAGGAGCTGGCCGACGCGACCAGGCCGTCTGCCGTCACGTCGGCCGAGATCCGCCCTTGGCTGATCCACTGTGAGGTCTCGTCGCAGTGCGTCGTGACGACGGACGCGAACGCGTCCCCCTGGGGGTTGACTCCGAGACACCCCGAAGGGAGCGTCACCTCGTCGATCGAGGTCGCCGCTCTGCGCAGACGGCCGGCTCCGGCGTCGAAGTCGACCGACGCCCGCTCGAGCGACACCGGGACGACGTCGATGCCGTCACCGGTCAGGCCGAGCTCGGCGAACGGGGTGACGGTCATGGTCTGGGCCGCCCACAGGTCCTCGAGGCTCGCCGAGTCGCTGGCCGTGGAGTACGGCGCGGCGCCGGACTCGTACGTCGTGATCAGGCCTTGGCCGTCGATCGCGATGACGCCTTCGGACATCGTGGGCAGGCTGACCTCGCCGAGCATGCGGTCCCCGTCGTTGCCGTGGCCGGCCAGGACGTCGCTCAGCCGGTAGGCCTGGAGGTCGCTCGTGTTGCCGCGGCCGAAGGAGGTCGAGAACACGACCTGGCCGTCGATCACCGCTGCGCCCTGGACCTGCGGCGGCGTGGCATGCGGACCGGACTGCTCGACCCACGCGCCTGCCTCGTCCTTGACGTAGGTGAAGAGCTCGCCGGGACCGTTCTCGACATGGGTGCCGACGTACATGGTGTCGCCGTCGATCGTGGAGTAGGCGCCCGCGGCCATCGGGACCGGCTCGCCCAGAGGACTGACGCCCTGCCCGGGACCGGCCTCGCGGATCTCGCGCAGCGAATATGCGTACATCGTGGGGTCGTCGCCCGACGACATGACGTAGACCTGGCCGCCGTGCACCGTCACGCCACCGGCATGGTCGGGGGGAGGGCCGCCCTCGTGGCCGCCGAGGTCGACGAACCCCAGCTGCTCGCCGGTCTCGGGGTCGATGCGCGCCAGCTGCGCCTGATCGTCCGAGTACGCGGTCTGCAGGAGCGCCGGCGGGTTGCCGTCGGGGTCGTAGCCAAGGCCCTGCGGCTTCCAACCGGTGTCGTCGTCGCCGGTGGCCAAGGTGTTGGGGATGATCGGGCCGGAGTCGGTCGGGTTGTTGAGGTCGTACAGCATCGACTTGATCAGACCCGTCGTGCGCCACTGCTCCTGGTCCTCGCTCAACGGGTTGGTCTGCACGAAGTCGATCGCCTCGGCGAGGCGGGCGTTGAAGGCCAGGCGAACGAGGGCCAGGCGCACGAGAGCGATGCTGCGCGCGAGCGACACCTGGTCCCCGCTCACGTCTGACCCCTTGGTGGTGCGCCACCACTGGATGACGACGGTTGCCGACTCGACCATCGCGGCGTAGGCCTCGGCCACCATCTGCAGGGCCAGGGACGTGCGGTTGACCCGCATGAGGGCCACCTCGGCCGCCGCCCGTGTCGTCCAGGCCCGCAGGTTGTAGGCCTCGTACGCCTCGGAGCTGTCCCACTCGGGCTTGTCGGTCGCCATGCCGATCAGGTCGATCGCGTCGGCGAGGTGGCGGATCGTGGTGGCGCAGGAATCGATCGCGGCGTCCAGCGTCCCGGGCTCGCCGGACGTCATGTCGGCAAAGACCTGCTCCGGTCCGTCCGTCATCGACCCGCCCCCTGACTGCCCGCGCCGTCCGCACATCCTATCGACGTTGAGAACGGACTGTCGCAAAGGTTACGCACGCACGTCGCGAGATGTGTCACCCGCGTCGATTCGGTGAGAGGCGCCGCCCGCCGGTACGCTGTCCCGTATGGATTACAACGTCGCAGACCTGTCCCTCGCGGACTACGGTCGCAAGGAAATCGACCTCGCCGAGCACGAGATGCCGGGACTCATGGCCATGCGCGAGCGCTATGGCAAGGACAAGCCGCTCGCCGGAGCCCGCATCGCCGGCTCGCTGCACATGACGATCCAGACCGCCGTGCTGATCGAGACCCTCGTGGACCTCGGCGCCGACGTCCGCTGGGCGACGTGCAACATCTTCTCGACCCAGGACCACGCCGCGGCAGCAGTCGTCGTCGGCCGTGACGGCACCGTGGACGACCCCAAGGGCACCCCGGTCTTCGCCTGGAAGGGCGAGACGCTGGCCGAGTACTGGGACGAGGCCGAGAAGGTCTTCGACTTCCCCGAGGGCGGACCCAACGTGCTGCTCGACGACGGCGGCGACATCACGATGCTGCTGCACCTGGGCGTCGAGTACGAGAAGACCGGCGTCGTCCCCTCGCAGGACAGCACCGACAACGAGGAGTTCAAGGAGGTGCTGCGGGTCCTGGAGCGCTCGGTCGCGAACAAGCCGCAGCACTGGACCACGATCTCCAAGGACATCAAGGGCGTCTCCGAGGAGACGACCACCGGCGTCCTGCGCCTCTACGACCGCTTCCGTGAGGGCACGCTGCTCTTCCCGGCGATCAACGTCAACGACTCGGTCACCAAGAGCAAGTTCGACAACAAGTACGGCTGCCGCCACTCGCTGATCGACGGCCTCAACCGCGCCACCGACGTCATGATCGGCGGCAAGGTTGCCGTCGTGTGTGGCTACGGCGACGTCGGCAAGGGCTCCGCGGAGTCGCTGCGTGGCCAGGGCGCTCGCGTCATCGTCACCGAGATCGACCCGATCTGCGCGCTGCAGGCCGCGATGGACGGCTACGAGGTCAAGCGCCTCGAGTCGGTCGTCGAGACCGCCGACATCTTCATCACCACGACGGGCAACTTCGACATCATCCGGGTCGAGCACTTCGAGAAGATGAAGCACCAGGCGATCGTCGGCAACATCGGTCACTTCGACAACGAGATCAACATGGCCGGCCTGGCCAAGATCCCCGGCATCGTCAAGGACGAGATCAAGCCGCAGGTCCACCAGTGGATCTTCCCCGACGGCAAGAAGATCATCGTGCTGTCCGAGGGTCGACTGCTCAACCTCGGCAACGCGACGGGTCACCCGTCGTTCGTCATGTCGAACTCGTTCACCAACCAGGTGCTCGCGCAGATCGAGCTCTTCAGCAAGGCCAGCCAGTACGAGCTGGGCGTCCACGTGCTGCCCAAGCACCTCGACGAAGAGGTCGCCCGCCTGCACCTCGACGCCCTCGGCGTCGAGCTGACCGAGCTCAGCAAGGAGCAGGCCGCCTACCTCGGTGTCGACGTGGCCGGCCCCTACAAGTCGGATCACTACCGCTACTGAGATCCCGCACGACGACAGCTCGGGCGCCAGGTGTTCGCATCTGGCGCCCGTTGCTGTGTCGGGCTCCGTATCATTGAGGCCTCATGTCATACCGACGGACCAAACGCGACCGGGTGCTCGTCGTCGACGACGACGCCTCGCTCGCCGAGATGCTGACGATCGTCCTCGAGGGCGAGGGCCTCACCGCAGCGGTCTGCCGGTCGGGTGATCGCGTGATGGCGGCGTTCAGCCAGTTCAAGCCCGACGTCGTGCTGCTCGACCTGATGCTGCCGGGGCTCGACGGGATGAGCGTGTGTCGGCAGATCCGTGAGAAGTCGGCCGTGCCGATCATCATGCTGACCGCCAAGGCCGACACCCCGGACGTGGTGGCCGGGCTCGAGGCCGGCGCCGACGACTACATCACCAAGCCGTTCAAGAACACCGAGCTGGTCGCGCGGGTCCGCGCCAGGCTGCGCCGCTCGGAGGAGCTGGCCGAGCCGCTCGTGTTCGGCGACATCGTGCTCGACCCGGCCGGCCACACCGTGACCCGCAAGGGCGAGCCGCTCGAGCTGACGCCGCTGGAGTTCGACCTCCTGGCCTGCCTGCTCAGCGACCCCGCCCAGGTCTTCACGCGCGAGACCCTGCTGCAGAAGGTGTGGGGCTACCACCACCCCGGCGACACCAAGCTCGTCAACGTGCACATGACGCGCCTCAGGTCGAAGATCGAGGACGACGCCGAGAACCCTCAGATCATCCGCACCGTCCGCGGCGTCGGCTACCAGGCGATCAGCCCGGCGGCATGACGCCGCCACGCCCGTCCGACGGTGCCCGATGCGGCGCCTGACCCGCATCTGGCGGCGGTCGATCCAGGCCCGGGTCGTGACGAGCACGATCGTGCTCAGCGCCCTTGTGATCTCGCTGACCGGCTGGGCACTGCTGCGTGACGTGGCCGGGGGACTGGCCGACAGCCGCCGCGTCGCGGCGATCTCCGAGGCACGGTCCGGCTTCGACTACGCCCAGACCCAGCTCGACGCCACCGTCGAGACCGAGCCGGCGACGCAGTCGCAGGCGCTCACGCAGATGGTCGACTCGCTGACCAGCTCGCGAGGTGCCAAGCGGACGTACGAGCTCGTGCTCGAGGGACCTCTGCTGACCGGTGCAGGCGAGGTCCCCGTGCGCTCGTCCGCCGCGATCCAGCCCGGCTCGTTGCCGGCCGATCTCGACCGGGCGGTCAGGACCAATCCGGGGACCTATTGGCGCTACTCCAACCTCGCGCTGCTCGGCGCCTCCGACAGCGATCCGTCGGTCGTGGTCGGCAGCCAGCTGCGCGCACCGGGCACCGGCGACACGTACGCGCTGTACTACCTGTTCTCGATGGAGGACCAGCAGGAGACGCTCGACCTGGTCCGCCGGGCACTGCTGCTCGGCGGGCTGGCCATGGTGCTGATGGTCGGCGGCGTCGCGTGGCTCGTCTCGCGACAGGTGCTCGACCCCGTCCGGCTGGCCCGCAGGATCGCCGAGCGCTACGCCAGCGGCAACCTCGAGCAGCGGATGCACGTCAGCGGCGAGGACGACATCGCCCGCCTGAGCTCGTCGTTCAACCAGATGGCCGCCAGCCTGCAGAGCCAGATCCGTCGGCTGGAGAATCTGTCGCGGCTCCAGCAGCGCTTCGTGTCGGACGTGTCGCACGAGCTGCGCACGCCGCTGACGACGGTGCAGATGGCCAGCGAGGTGCTGTACGACTCGCGCGACCGGTTCGACCCGCAGACCGCCCGGTCGGCCGAGCTGCTCAAGGGCGAGCTCGATCGCTTCGAGTCGCTGCTGTCGGACCTCCTGGACCTCAGCCGCTTCGACGCCGGCGCGGCGAAGCTCGAGCTCGACACGATCGACCTGAGCCAGGTCGCGCGCCACTTCGCGGACGACCCCACGGTCGCGCGCAAGGGCATCGAGGTGCGGCTCATCGGCGTCGACGAGCCGGCGATCGTCGAGGCCGACATCCGACGCATCGACCGCATCGTGCGCAACCTGATGACCAATGCCGCGAAGTACAGCGGCTCGCCGCGCGTCGAGGTCGAGGTCGCCCAGAACGACGAGTGCGTGTCGTTGGCCGTGCGCGACTTCGGCATCGGCCTGTCCGGCGACGAGAACCTCCGCGTCTTCGACCGGTTCTGGCGGGCCGACCCCGCGCGTACGCAGGGCGGCACGGGCCTGGGCCTCGCGATCTCCCGCGAGGACGCGGCCCTGCACGGAGGCACCCTGCAGGCCTGGGGCCGTCCCGGCGAAGGCAGCGAGTTCATCCTCACGATCCCCAAGCCAGACGGCACCGCGAAGCATCCCGCCCTGACCTCGGTGCACGCATGACGTCCGCGAGCCGCACCGCTGCGCCGGCCACCGCGCGGCGCTCCGCTCTTGCCGTCATCGCGCTGCTGGTCGTGTCGGCGTGCGCCGGCATCCCGTCGTCCGGTCCGGTGTCCAAGGTGGCCGACGACGGCGGACTGGGCGAGAGCACGGTGCGCTACTCGCCGGCGCGTCCCGCCGAGGGCGCATCACCTCAGCAGATCGTGCGCGGCTATCTCGACGCCATGCTGGCCTATCCGGTGTCCACCGGCACGGCGACGGCCTTCCTCACGCCAGAGGGGGAGAAGGGGTGGAACCCGTCCGCTGGCGTGCGGGTCTACTCGCTGGTCGGGTTGTCCGGTCCCACGCTGGCCGCCGGCGAGAGCGGTGAGGGCGGGGAGACCACCGACAAGACCCGCGACCCGGTGGAGGTCGAGACCCGCCTCGTCCTCGACGCGAGGCTCGACCAGCAAGGCCACTACACGCGCCAGGCCGGGCCCGGGAACGTGACCTACCGCCTCGAACGGGTCAAGGGCGAGTGGCGGATCACCAACCCCCAGGACGGGCTGCTGGTCAACCGCAAGTTCTTCGACGACTACTACCGGTCGTTCAACATCTTCTACTTCGACCGACCCGGGCGCCGGGTCGTCCCCGACCCCGTCCACGCCGTCGTCGGCGAACAGCTCGCCACCACCCTCGTCACGAGCCTCGCGCGCGGTCCCGCCACCTCGGCTCGAGGTGCCACCCGCACGTACGTCCCCCGACTCCGGTCGCTGCGGCCCTCGGTGCCGGTGTCCGACGACGGGATCGCCGACGTCGAGTTCACCACGGACTTCGCGGCCATGAGCGAGTCCGCCCAGAACCACCTGTCGGCGCAGATCGTCTGGACCCTGCGGCAGGTGCCCGACGTGAGCTCCGTCCGGCTGGCCGGGGGAACCACGGTGCTCTCCAACAGCGACAGGACGACCCAGGACGTGAGCTCGTGGCGCAGCTTCGGCCCGCGAGGGGCTCGGGGGCACGCGTACGCGATCGCGGACGACCGGGTCGTGCAGATCGACGAGTCGACCGTCAAGCGGCTCAGCGGGGCGTGGGGCCAGGACGCCCGGGGGGCGGTGGCCGTGGGCGTCTCGGACGCCGGCGTGGCCGGCGTCCTCCGGGGTCGCAACCTCGTGCGCGTCACGAACCGGCAGGGCACGGACGCCCGTACGTTCGGTGGCTCCCAGCTCCTGACGCCGCGGTGGGACGATGACGGCAGCGTGTGGCTGCTCGACCGCCAGGCGGGCCGGACCCGGGCCCGGCTGGTGACGGGCGACCGCATCCGCACGCTGGGGATCGGTGGACTGGCACGGCTCGACGTCAGGACGTTCGCCCTGTCACCTGACGGCTCGCGCTACGCCGCCACGGTGCGCGGCGTGGGCGGCACCTCCCTCCGGGTCGGCTGGGTCGAGCGGGACACCAAGGACCGGGTCCTGGGTCTCGGCGACCCGACGTCGGTCTTCACCCCCGCGACGGCGCCGCGGTCGGTGACGTGGTCGTCCGGCACCGACGTGAGCTACCTCGCCGAGACCCAGACGGGACGCCAGGTCCACACGACCGCGATCGACGGCTCGTCGACGTCGGGCGGTCTGTCTCGCGACGGCGCGCTCCTGCCGGACGTCGGAGCGACCGACCTGGCCGTCGGCACGGGGGAGACGCCCGCTCGCTACGCCACGGACGCGCGCAGGCGCCTGTGGTTCCTGCCAGCCGGCCAGTCCTGGCAGCTGCTGTCGGCCAGAGGAGTCACAGGCCTGACCTACGGTTCCTGACGTCCACAGGCTCGGTGCGGCGATCTGGAACGGCGACGACCGCCACGACATCGTCGGCGGATGCGTGACTTCCTCGTCCCGGCCGCGGACCTGCTGCTGGGTGCCCGGTGCCCCGGCTGCGACCGGCCGGCGCTGACCGTGTGCCGTCCCTGCGGGCAGGCGATCCGGCCCGAGCCTGCTGAGGCGTGGCCCGACCCGTGCCCGGCTGCCCTGCGACGGCCCACCCTCGTGACCCCGGTCGCCGCCGGCGTCCACACCGACCGCCTGCGCAGGGTGCTCGTCGCATGGAAGGAGGCCGGCAGCACCAGGCTGACCTCGGTGCTCGACCACCTGCTCGCGAGCGCAGTCGTCGAGCTGGCCCGGCCGGGGCGCCCGCTCGTCCTCGTCCCCGTGCCGACGTCACGACGCAGTCGCCGCGAGCGAGGCTGCGACCTCGTCGACGAGCTCGCCCGCTCGGCGGCTGGGCTGCTGCGCGGCACGGGGCTCGAGGCGCGGGTCTCGCAGGCGCTCGCGCCTGCGAGAGCCACGACCGACCAGGTGGGCCTCGGCGCCGCCGCACGAGCGGCCAACCTGCGGGGGGCGTTCAGGGTGCGCAGCACGAGGCTCCTCCCCGGTCGTGACGTCGTCGTGGTCGACGACATCCTGACGACCGGTGCGACCGTGGCCGAGGCCGTGCGCGTGCTCAGCGCAGCGGGTCACCGACCGCTCGGCATCGCGGTGGTGGCCGCCACCCCTCGGATGACGGGAAGTCGCGCGACCGGATCCTGAGCATCCGGGATGAGTTTGGCATCGGCTCTGGCGAATCCTTGGAGCGCGGTCTACCGTCACAGGTATGGCATGAAGGCTGCGCTGCACTCGAGCGCGACACCGAGACAAGGGAGTTCCCATGGAAATTGTCGTCAACGGTCGCAACAGTGAGATCTCTGAGCGGTTCCGGGAGCATGTCGAGGAAAAGCTGCATCGACTCGAGAAGTACGACTCCCGCCAGAAGATCAGCCGCGTCGAGGTCGAGGTCACGCACGAGAAGAATCCTCGCCAGCAGGACACCGCAGCCAAGGTCGAGATGACGTTGCGCTCGCGCGGCCCGGCCGTGCGCGCCGAGGCCGCCTCCACCGACCAGCACTCGGCGCTCGACGCCGCGATCGACAAGCTCGAGTCGCGCCTGCGTCGCGCCGTCGACCGCAGCCGCATCCATCACGGCCGGCACGCCCCCACCTCGCTGTCGGAGGCGACGGCCGAGCTGCCGATGGAGGGGCCGGCCGACGGCGAGCCGGACGTCGACCTCCCGGCCGGCCAGTCCTCGCCGATCGCCTCGGAGGGCGACTGCCCCATCGTGGTGCGGGAGAAGACGCACCAGGCGCCGCCCATGACGCTGGACCAGGCGATGTACGAGATGGAGCTCGTCGGGCACGACTTCTACCTGTTCCTCGAGAAGGACTCGATGCGACCGAGCGTCGTCTACCTGCGCAAGGGCTACGACTACGGCGTGATCCACCTCGACGTCACCGAGTAGGCCGGTGCCAGCGAATCGGCTCGTCCCGTGGCATGATCAAGGATGTGACTTCGCGGGGTGACAGCATTCGGGTCCTACTGGTCGACGACCAAGAGCTCTTCCGGCGTGGCGTCAAGATGGTCCTCGGCGCCGACGACGTGCTCGAGCTCGAAGAGGTCGACGACGGTGACAAGGCGCTCGAGATGGTCGCCGAGAACCCCTACGACATCGTCCTGCTCGACGTTCGCATGCCGGGCCGCAGCGGCGTCGAGGTGTGCGCCGCGATCAAGGAGATCTCGCCGACGACGGGCATCATCATGCTCACCGCCAGCGACGACGAGTCCGATCTCTACGAGTCGATCCGCAGCGGCGCCTCCGGCTACCTGCTCAAGGACGGTTCGACGTACGAGCAGGTGGCCGAGGCCGTCCGCCTCGTGGCCTCCGGCCAGTCGCTGATCAGCCCCAGCATGGCGACGAAGCTGCTCGACGAGTTCGTGCACATGTCCAAGAGCCCGGCGCCGACGACGAACCTCACGCCGCGCGAGCTGGGCGTGCTGCGCCACGTCGCCCGCGGACGCAGCAACCGCGAGATCGCCGAGGAGCTGTTCATCAGCGAGAACACGGTCAAGAACCACATCCGCAACATCCTCGAGAAGCTGCAGATGAAGTCGCGCATGGAAGCGGCGATGTACGCCGTTCGCAGCAAGCTGGTCGACGACCTCCCGTAAGTGTCACCTCGATAGACGAGCATCGGCGTTCATGGACCTGACCCGATCGCAAGCTGCCCGCATCGCGCTAGGTGCGCAGGGGTTCACCCGGCCGCGCCCCGGCCTCGACGGTGAGGTCGCGTCCCGCCACGTCAACCGCATCATCGAGCGGCTCGGCTTCTTCCAGATCGACTCGGTCAACGTGCTGGTCCGGGCGCACTACATGCCGCTGTTCTCCCGCCTCGGCCCCTACGACCGCGAGCTCCTGCACCGAGCGGCTTCGCGCCGGCCTCGCAGGCTGTTCGAGTACTGGGCCCACGAGGCGGCCCTCGTCGACGTCCGGCTCTGGCAGGCGTTCCAGTTCCGCATGGACAGCGGCGCGCGGATGTGGGGGAGCATGGCGCAGATCATCGAGCAGAAGCCCGAGTTCGTCGCCTGGGTCCTGCAGGAGGTGCGTGACAAAGGCCCCATGACCGCCCGCGAGATCGAGCACGACGCGCCGCGCGACAAGGACAGCTGGGGCTGGAACTGGTCCGAGGTCAAGATGGCGCTGGAGTACCTGTTCTACAAGGGGCAGGTCACCGCCGCTCGCCGCAACTCAGCGTTCGAACGGGTCTACGACCTCCCGGAGCGTGTCATCCCGCAGGCACAGCTGGACGAGCCGCCGCTCGACCCGGCGCAGGCCCATCGCGTGCTGGTCAGTCACGCCGCCCGCGCTTTGGGGGTCGGCACGGCCCAGTGCCTGCGCGACTACTTCCGCATGGCCCCCGAGCCCACCAAGGCCGCAATCGACGAGCTCGTGGCGACCGGCGAGCTGGTCCCCGCCACGATCGCCGGCTGGAAGCGGCCCGCCTACGTGCACCGCGACGCCACCCGGCCGCGCAAGGTGGCCGCCCGTGCCCTGCTGAGCCCGTTCGACCCCCTGGTGTTCGAGCGCACCCGCACCGAGCAGCTCTTCGACTTCCGCTACCGGATCGAGATCTACGTCCCGGCACACAAGCGCGTCCACGGCTACTACGTCCTGCCGTTCCTGCTCGGCGACCGGCTCGTGGCGCGGGTCGACCTCAAGGCCGATCGGCAGTCCGGGTCGCTGCTGGTCCACGGTGCCTGGGCCGAGTCGCACGCGCCGGACCACACCGCGGCCGAGCTCGCCACCGAGCTGCGGCTCATGGCGGGCTGGCTCGGCCTGAACTCCGTCGTTCCTCCTGCCAAGGGCGATCTGGCCGGGGAACTCACGAAGTCCCTTGCACGTCACCTAGACTGAACAGGCTCTCAAACTTTTTCTGGGGCTCCAGCCATCGCGGACTCCGGCGTATCAGGAAGTGCATCTACGTGCCCAAGGTCATCGACAAGATCCTTCGCATGGGCGAAGGCAAGATCCTCAAGCAGCTCCAGGCGGTCGCCAAGCAGGTCAACGACCTCGAGGACGAGTTCCACGGCATGACCGACGAGGAGCTGCAGGGCATGACCGCGGAGTTCCGCACCCGCATCGCCGAGGGGGCGACGCTGGACGATCTCATGCCCGAGGCGTTCGCCACCGTCCGTGAGGCCGCCCAGCGCGTGCTCGGTCAGCGGCACTTCGACGTGCAGATCATGGGTGGCGCAGCGCTGCACCTGGGCAACATCGCCGAGATGAAGACCGGCGAGGGCAAGACGCTCGTCTCGACGCTGCCGGCCTACCTCAACGCGCTCAGCGGCAAGGGCGTGCACGTCGTCACGGTCAACGACTACCTCGCCAAGTACCACGCCGAGTGGATGGGTCGCGTGCACCACTTCCTCGGGTTGAGCGTCGGCATGATCCTGCCGTCGATGACGCCGAACGAGCGCCGCGAGGCCTATGCCGCCGACATCACCTATGGCACCAACAACGAGTTCGGCTTCGACTACCTGCGCGACAACATGGCGGACGACATCGCCGAGTGCGTGCAGCGCGGGCACAACTTCGCCGTCGTCGACGAGGTCGACTCGATCCTCATCGACGAGGCGCGCACGCCGCTGATCATCTCGGGTCCCACCGAGGAAGAGGTCAAGTGGTACGCCGAGTTCGCCAAGATCGTCGGTGCCATGAAGGTCGACGAGCACTACGAGGTCGACGAGAAGAAGCGCACGATCGCCGTGACCGAGGAAGGCATCGACCGGGTCGAGGACCAGCTCGGCATCGACAACCTCTACGACGCGGTCAACACCCCGCTGATCAGCTTCCTCAACAACGCCATCAAGGCCAAGGAGCTGTTCAAGAACGACAAGGACTACGTCGTCATGGAGGGTGAGGTGCTGATCGTCGACGAGCACACCGGACGCATCCTCGACGGGCGCCGCTACAACGAGGGCCTCCACCAGGCGATCGAGGCCAAGGAGGGCGTGCGCATCCGCGAGGAGTACCAGACCCTCGCCACGATCACGCTCCAGAACTACTTCCGCCTCTACGACAAGCTCAGCGGCATGACCGGTACGGCCCTGACCGAGGCGTCGGAGTTCGACAAGATCTACAAGCTCGGCGTCGTGCCGATCCCGACCAACCGCGAGGTCGCCCGTGTCGACCAGCCCGACCTGGTCTACCGCACCGAGCAGGCGAAGTTCGACGCCGTCGTCGAGGACATCGTCGAGCGGCACAACAACGGCCAGCCGATCCTGGTCGGCACGACCAGCGTCGCGAAGAGCGAGCGGCTCTCCAAGCAGCTCAAGAAGCGCGGCGTCCCGCACGAGGTGCTCAACGCCAAGCAGCACGACCGCGAGGCCGCGATCGTCGCGATGGCCGGGCACAAGGGCGCCGTCACGGTGGCCACCAACATGGCCGGCCGCGGCACCGACATCATGCTCGGCGGCAGCGTCGAGTTCCTGGCCGACCAGGCGCTGCGCAAGAAGGGTCTCGATCCGCTCGAGGACTCCGAGGCGTACGAGGCCGCGTGGCCGCAGACCCTCAAGCAGATGGAGGACCAGGTCGCTGCCGAGCACGACGAGGTCGCCTCGGTCGGCGGCCTGGCCGTCATCGGCACCGAGCGGCACGAGTCGCGCCGCATCGACAACCAGCTGCGCGGCCGCTCCGGTCGTCAGGGTGACCCGGGGGAGACCCGGTTCTACCTGTCGCTCGAGGACGACCTCATGCGGCTGTTCAAGGCCGACTGGGTCAACTGGGTCCTGCAGACGATGAAGATCCCCGACGACGTCCCGATCGAGAACAAGCGGGTCACGGGTGCGATCGCGTCGGCGCAGGCACAGGTCGAGGCGCAGAACTTCGACACTCGCAAGAACATCCTCAAGTACGACGACGTCATGAGCCGTCAGCGAGAGGTCATCTACGCCGAGCGCCGCCGCGTCCTCGAGGGCGAGGACATGCACGAGTGGGTCACCTCGATGATCGGTGAGGTCGCCGGGGCGTACGTCCGCGGTGCCACCGAGGGATTCCCCGAGGAGTGGGAGCTCGAGCAGCTGTGGACCGCACTCGGAACGCTCTACCCGATCGGCCTCACGGTCGAGGGTGTCGAGGCCGAGGCGGGAGGCCGCGAGGGCCTGACGCGGGAGTTCCTCCAGGAGGCCGTCGCCGAGGATGCGCTGGCGGCCTATGCCAAGCGCGAGGAGGACCTCGGCTCCGAGGTCATGCGCGAGCTCGAGCGGCGCGTCGTCCTGAGCGTCCTCGACCGCAAGTGGCGCGAGCACCTCTACGAGATGGACTACCTGCGCGAGGGCATCGGCCTGCGGGCGTACTCGCAGCGCGATCCGCTCGTGGAGTACCAGCGCGAGGGCTACGACCTGTTCAACGCCATGATGGAGGGCATCGCCGAGGAGTCCGTCGGCTTCTTGTTCAACCTCGACGTCCAGGTCGAGGAGGCAGCGGCAGCCGAGCCGCAGGTCAGCGCCAAGGGCCTCACGGCCGAGAAGAAGCCGCAGGCCCTGTCCTACTCCGCACCGAGCGAGGACGGCGAGCCCGAGGTGCGTGGCGAGGCGGCGGCCGACGAGACGCCGGAGGCCGAGGCCCGGCGTCAGGCGAACGCCAAGAACAGGGCGCGCCAGAAGGCCAAGCAGCAGCGGAAGTCCCGCAAGAACAACCGCTAGACCCGCTGAGCCTGACGTTCTCGCACGCCGACGGCGCGTGCGAGGACGTCAGGCTCGGCGCGTTCAGGCCCAGGTGAGGGCGGTGCACTTCCAGACCTGGTCGCCGCGGTGGGTGGTCTGCAGCTCCAGGCGTACGGCAAGGGCACGCGAACGACCGCGGTGCACCATGCGTCCGGCGATCTCGGCTGCGCCGTCGTGCACCATCGCGACGTGCACCGACACGATGCGCGCCCCGCGGCCCGAGCGGGAGCGCAGCGGGACCCGTGCGTGCGCCGCGAGCCGGCTGGTCAGCTGGTCGTAGACGTCGGGCGCCATCCAGGCGGCCATCTGTCGCGCCGCGCGTTCCCCTGACAGCACCTCGACGAGAGCCTGCATGAACCGCGCCGCCCGCTGGCGCATCGGGCCGGCGTCGCCACGTTCGACGGGAACCGGCAGCACCGGGCTCAGGCCCGGGAACGGCAGCGGGATCTGTCCGGGAGCCGGCTCGACCGGGCCGGCGAACGACGGCTGGAGCGAGGGGACGATCAGGGCTGTTGCGGTTCTCATGTGGGGGCCTTCCCGAGCGGCGGATGGAGTCGTTGCTTGGGGAAGATGAGGTGAGGGTCGGCGCCGATCACGTCGCGATTGACGGCGTGCCAGCGACGCCAGGCCGCGGCGACCTCGGCGTCGGAGGCGTCTGCGGGCAGCGAGCGGGCGGCGATGGCCCAGAGGGTGTCGCCCGGTCGTACGACGACCGTCGACGGCGCCGCCGAGGCACGTGGCGGTGACGCCACCGGCCGGTCCGGCAGGCGCAGCCCGGCGGGGTCGTGACGGGCCCGGGCGTCGGGGACCGTCGATCGCTCGGCGTGGACGGGGCCGAGGACCAGAGCGCCTGCCGTGCCGGCGAGCAGCGCGCTGCGCAGCAGCCGAGGTGCGATGGCGCGAACGAGAGAGTCAGGTGCACGCATCAGCGTGAGGGCGACGGTCAGGAGGACCCAGGTGGACAGGGCCAGCTGGACGAGGCACCCGAGACCGAGCAGCGCGGTGGGAAGGCTCGGCCCGGCCACGTCGCGTACGGCCTGGTCCGCGCCCGGGGCCAGCAGAGCCACGCCCATGCCGGCCAAGCCGGTCAGGAACCAACCCGCACGACTCAACACCATGACCCCCCGATCTGCGTTTGATGACGTTGGATGACGTTTGATGACAGACAAGTCTGTTTGAGGACGCGTGTCAACCTGTCGTGCACAGGTGTCGGTCCACCGGTCCGCTGGGATAGCGTTCCGGCATGCGATGGGATCGGTTGTTCGCGGATCTCGAGGCGCAGGCGGCGGACCTCGAGCTCGACGAGCGCGACGCTCTGGTCGACGAGCTACGCGACGGCGAATGGGGGCAGACCTCGTGGCAGGACCTGCTCGGCGGCCGGGTCGTGTTGACGGTCCGTGGAGCTGACCGGGTCGAGGGCACGGTGGCCCTGGTCAACGAACGACTGGTCCGCCTTCGTGGCGAGGCGCTCGACCACGTGGTGAACGCCGCGGCGGTGACGTCCGTCCAGTCGAGCGAGCGTCGGGCCGACGCGCGGACGGCCGTGGACGACGCGCTCGGCTGGGGCCACGTCTTCCGGGCCCTGCGGGACGCCGGCGAGGACATCCGCATCCGGCTCGTCGACGGCAGCGTCCGCGACGGGACGGTGCTGGTGGTCGGCCGGGACTTCGTCCGGCTCAGCGCCGGGTCAGGGCGGGGTCAGGTGCTGCCGTTCGGTGCGATCGCGGTGGTCAGCGGTCGGACGTGACGTCGTCGGCGGGCATGTGCTCGTCGACGTGGTCCGGCACCTCGGCGCGGGCGTACTGCCGGGCGATGTAGTCCTCGAGCTGGTCGTTCTCGACGCGCCACTGGCCGCGACCGCCGATCTGGATGCCACGGAGATCGCCTGAGCGGACCAACGCATAGACCTGGCGCACCGTGACGTTGAGGACCTCTGCGACGTCGGCCAGCGTGAGGAACCGCGGGCTGGTGGGTGGCATGGCTTCAGTTTCCCACGCCCCGGTGTCAGCCCGTCCGCGGGTTCGCGCCGCCTGTGGACAACCGTGCAGGGGTATGGACGAATACCGGCCGAGTCGGTACAACCGATGCATGACGAACTGGCGGGGGCCTGGGGATTCAGGCAGGGCAGCAGCGCAACGGCTGCGCATCCGACCGTGGCGGGATCCACGACTCCTGATCGGGCTGCTGCTCGTGCTGGGGGCGACGGTCGGCGGTGCCCGACTCGCGGCAGCCAGCGACGACACCGTCGCGTACTGGTCGGTCCGGTCCACGGTCGCCCCCGGGGACCCGGTGACCGAGGACTCGCTGCAGATGACCCGCGTGCGCCTGTCCTCGGCGACGGCGGACCGCTACCTGCGTACGGACGAGGAGTTCGCGGCGCCGCTCGACGAGCTGGTCTGGGCCCACGGGGTGGCGGAGGGCTCGCTGGTCGCCAAGCAGGCGCTCGTCCCGCGGGACACCACGACGCGCAACCAGCTGCCGCTCAACGTCGCCGAAGGGGCGGCGCCGGCCGACCTCGGTCGTGGTGACCTCGTCGACGTCTGGGTCGGGCCCGGTCCCGGCGACGAGCCGGCGGCCAAGGCGAGGCTGGTGCTGGAGTCGGTGCGGGTCGTCGAGTCGGGTGACGAGGCCGCCGCCCTCAACGGGTCTCTCGCACAGACCGTGCTGGTCGACGTCGACCAGTCGCAGCTCAAGGGATCGGTCGTCAGCACCGTGGCGGCGGGGCACGTGACCTTGGTCAGGGTGTCGTGACGGACGTCGTCCTCGCCGCCGGCGGGGCGCCCTGGGAGGCCACCGCGATCCGCGAGATCGAGACGGCCCCGGACCTGCGACTGGTGCGCCGGTGCGTCGACGTCGCCGACCTGCTGGCGGTCGCCGAGACCGACCTGGCCTCCGCGGCACTCGTCTCGGCCGACCTGCCGGGCCTCGACGCGGACACGGTCTACCGGCTCGAGCACTCCGGCGTGCGCGTGGCCGCCGTCGATGCGGACGAGGAGCGGTGCCGTGCCCTCGGCATCGAACGAAGGCTGCGGCTGGGTTCCCTCGACGTCGTGGCCCGGGACGCTCCCGAGCCCCGCCATGCGCCGCAGGAGCACCGCGCGCCTCTCGTGGCGGTCTGGGGGCCGTCGGGAGCACCCGGTCGCAGCACCGTCGCCCTGGGCCTTGCCTCGGCAGCCGCGGCACAGGGCATCGACACCGTGCTGGTCGACGCCGACACCTATGGCGGCTCGCAGGGCCAGGCGCTGTCGGTCCTCGACGACGTGAGCGGCCTGGTCGCCGCGTGCCGGGCCGCCAACACCGGACGAGCAGACGAGGCCGCCGACCACCTGCTCGATGTCGAGAGCGGGCTGCGACTGCTCACGGGGCTGCCGCGCGCCGACATGTGGCCCCAGGTGCGCACCGGGGCGTTCGAGCTCGTCCTGGCGAGGCTGCGGCCCGTGACCGACCTGCTCGTGGTCGACTGCGGGTTCTCCCTCGAGACCGGGTCGGGGCACGCGGGCCAGCGCAACCAGACGACCCTCCAGGTGCTCGACCAGGCCGAGGAGATCGTGGCGGTGGGCCGGCCCGATCCCGTGGGTCTGGCCCGTCTCGTGCGAGGGTTGCACGACCTGGCCGAGGCCGTACCGGGCCGCGAACCGACGCTCGTGGTCAACATGACCCGTACGTCGCTCGGCTGGCGCGAGCGCGAGATCGACGCGACGCTGCGACGGCTGACCGGCCTCGCGCCGACCGCCTACCTCCCGTTCGACCAGTCCGGCCTCGACCTCGCCGCCGTCAGTGGCCGGACGCCGCGCGAGGTCGCGCCGTCGTCACCGTTCGTCACGCGGGTCGAGGTGTTGACGAGGAGCCTGGTGTCCCAGCTGGTGACCCCCGGCGTGCTCACGGCCACGGCACCATGACCCGGTGGTAACTTCTCTGCAGGACGTCCCAGAGGAGAGTCATGCAACGGTTGAGCCCGCTGGATGCGATGTTCCTGCAGCAGGACAGCCCGACCGTCCCCCGCCAGATCGCCTCGTTGGCCATCCTCGAGCCCGGTGAGCACCCCCTCGACTACGACCGGCTGATTCACGTCATCAACGAGCGCATCGACCTCGTGCCCCGCTACCGGCAGGTCCCGCGCACCGTCCCGGCTTCACTGGGAACCCCCGTGTGGCTCGACGACGAGAACTTCGACATCTCGCTGCACGTACGCCGATCGGCCCTGCCACGTCCCGGCACGACCGCAGCCCTGCACGAGCTGGTCGGCCGGCTGATCGCCCGCCGACTCGACCTCGACCGGCCGTTGTGGGAGCTTTACCTCATCGAGGGGCTGTCCAAGGGCCGCGTCGCGCTCCTGTTCAAGGCGCACCAGGCGCTCGTCGACGGCTCGGAGACGGTCGACCTGGCGCAGGTGCTCCTAGAGGAGACCGCCCACCAGCGGGACATCCCCCACGAGGAGTGGAACCCGCGCTCGGAGCCCAACGCCGCCGGCCTCGTCGTCGGCACCCTCAACCGCAACCTGCGGCATCCCGGCGAGGCCCTTCGCGTCGCCGAGCTCAACCTCGGACGCCTCGCCCGCCGCCTGCCGGTCATCGGCGCCGACGGCCAGCCACCCAACAGCGTCCTGTCGACGGAGCTGTCGAGGCATCGCCGGTTCGCCTCGCTCGCGGCCAAGCTCGACGACTTCCGCCGTGTGCGGGAGGAGCACGGGGGCACCGTCAACGACGTGATCCTCGCGGCGATCGCCGGCGGCATCCGGGGCTGGATGCTGACCCGCGCCGAGCCGGTGACCCCCAAGACGAGCTTTCGCGCGATGGTGCCGATGTCGGTCGTCGCCGAGGACGGCCTGCCCACCTCGCTGGGCTCCAAGGTGCGTGGGCATCTGCTGTCGCTGCCGGTGGGGGAGTCCAACCCCGTCGTGCGGCTCCACCAGGTGTCGTACGCGCTCAAGGACCACCGCGAGACCGGATCTGCGGTCGCCGCCAACAAGCTGGCCAACCTGCCCGGCTTCGCGACCTCGACGTTCCACGCCGTCGGCGCCCGCGTGGCGGACGCGGAGGCGGGGCGCGGTCACCAGATCGTCATCACCAACGTGCCGGGACCCCAGGACCCGGTCTACATGGCCGGTGAGGCGGTCAGCGAGGTCTATCCCTGCATCCCGCTGAGCGGGCGCCGAGCCATCTCGATCGGCGTCACGTCCTACAACAGCAAGGTGTTCTTCGGCATCGTCGCCGACCGCGAGGCGGTGCCCGACGTCGAGGTGCTGGCCCAGTGCATCGAGGATGCCCTGCTCGAGCTCGTCGAGTCCGTCGAGGGCCGCCGTGGCCGGGCGCCCCGGGGCCGCCAGCGACCGGCGAAGAAGTCATGAGGGTCTACCTCGCGGTCAGCCGCGACAACCTGGCCGCGCTCGCCGACGGCGAGGCGATCACCCCTGCCGCATTCCTCGCTGCCTCGCAGGACGAGGAGGACGAGCTCGCCGCGCTCGAGGAGGCGTCCGAGCACGCCGCTGCCGTCGCCGCGGCCGAGCTCGACGACCCCGACGGCCCGGTGACGCTGGAGGACGTCGTGTCGTTCCACCTCGACGTCGACGGCACGGGCGATCTCGCGTGGTATGCCACGCAGGAGATCGACGCCGTGCTCAGCGCCCTCGCGGGGCCGAGCACGGCGTCGTAGTCGCCTAGAGCCTGGTCTGGCCGTACTCGACCTCTTCGCGGAGCGAGGAGCGGATCGCCTTGGCGACCTCGGGCTCGATCTTCTTGCCGATGAACGGGATCGACACCTTGACGTCGCCGTTCAGGGTGAAGTCGGTGGTGGACCCGTTGGCGACGAGGTTGGCCTGGCCGGTCATCTCGGCAGGCTGGCCGATGATGCTGACCTTGACGTCGGCGCTGCGGTTGCCGCTGGCGTCAGGGCCGCTCCACACCTCGGTCTGCTTGACCTTGACGGTGTTGCCCGTGAGCTTCTTGACGAAGTCGGGCATGTCGGCCTCCTGCGTACGGACGACCGTGACGGTCGCGCCGTCGCCGGCCGGCTCGACCGTGACCTCGTAGTCCATCGACCCCTGGTTGGCGCAGGACTCGGTGCGGAACGCCTGGTCGGTGATCAGGGCGTAGACCGCCTCGACGTCGGCGCCTGAATAGCTGAACGACTCGGTGAGCTTCACTCGGACACCTGCTCCGTCGTGGTGCCGGCGCCGAGGCTCTTGAGCTCGGACAGCCGGGCCTCGACCTCGGCGTTGGTCGACGACTCCTCGAGCTGCTCCCACGGATCGGCCGTGGCCGCGTTGAGCTCGGCCTGGCCGGCGACCTGCGCCTCGGAACGACGTACCTTGTCCTCGAACCGGCCGAGCTCGCTCGTCGGGTCGAGCACGTCGATCGACTTCACGGCGTCCTGGACCTTGGCCTGGGCCTCGGCGGTCTTGGCGCGGGCCACGAGCTGGTCACGCTTGGTCTGCAGCTCGCCGAGCTTGCCCCGCATGCCGATCAGCCCGACCTTGAGCTTCTCGACCGTCTCGTTCTGCGACGCGATCATCGGCGCGGCCTGCTTGGCCTCGGTCTCGAAGCCGATCTGCTTCGACAGGGCGATCTTCGCGAGCTGGTCGAACTTGTCGGCCTCGGTCGCCTGGCCGGAGGCGCGCAGCGCGTCGGCCTTCTGCGAGGCGGCGAGCGCCTTCTGGCCCCATTCCTTGACCGCAGCGACGTCCTCGGCATGATCAGCCTCGGCGAGCCGCAGGTTGCCGATGGTCTGCGCCACGGCGTCCTCGGCCTCGGCGATCGAGTTCGTGTAGTCGCGCACGAGCTGATCGAGCATCTTCTCCGGGTCCTCGGCCTTGTCGAGGAGGGCGTTGATGTTGGCGCGCGTCAACTGTCCGATGCGCCCGAGGATGGTCTGTTTCTGGGCCATGGTGGTCACTCTCTGTCAGGGATCTCGTCGTCTCCTGTCGATCTTGGTGCATGACACCTGACGAGACAACTGGTTGCGTGAGCCGTACCGCCGCCCGGGAGCTCAGTGGACCGGCAGGGTCAGGGTGAACGTCGTGTCGCCGGGCCTGCTCTCGACGGCCGCGGCCCCGCCGTGTGCCTGCATGATGGCGCGCACGAGCGACATGCCGAGCCCGGCACCGCCCGAGGAGCGGGTCCGCGACGAGTCGCCGCGGACGAAGCGGTCGAAGATCGTGGGGACCAGCGCCGGGTCGATCCCCGGACCGTCGTCGTGCACGTCGATCCGCACCTGGTCGTCGGCGCGCAGGCGTACGTCGACGGTGGTGCGCGGCGGGGTGTGGCGGGAGGCGTTCGTCAGCAGGTTGGTCACGGCCTGGTGGAGCCGCTGCTCGTCGCCGGTCACGGTGACGGGTTCGTCGGGCACGTCGAAGGTCCAGCTCCGCTCCGGATCGACGACCCGGGCGTCGTCGACCGCCTCGACGACGAGGCGCGTCAGGTCGACCGGCCGCCGGTCGATCTCCCGGCCGGAGTCGAGCCGGGCCAGCAGCAGCATGTCCTCGACCAGGGTCGACATGCGGCCGGCCTCGGACTCCACCTTGGCGAGGATCTGGTCGGGATCGTCCCGACCGGTGCGCCTGCCGAGCTCGGCATAGCCCTTGATGGTCGAGAGCGGGGTGCGCAGCTCGTGCGAGGCGTCGGCCAGGAACTGGCGCACCTGCTGCTCGCTCTCGTGCCGGGCATCGAGTGCCTCCTCGACGTGCCCCAACAGCTGGTTGAGGGCACCGCCGACCTGCCCGACCTCGGTGCCGGCGTCGGTGAGCTCTGCCGGGACTCGGACCGTCTGGCCGACCTCGCCCGACGACAACGGCATCGCGATGACCTCGTGCGCCGTCGCAGCGACCTCGCGGAGGGGGCGGAGCTGACGTCGTACCAGCACCCGCCCGGCGACCGCGGCGGCGGCGGTGGCGCCGAGGGCTAGCAGCACCTCCCACCAGATCAGGTTGCCGATCGTGTTGTCGACCGAGCTGCGCGGCAGCCCGACGATGCAGATCGAGCCGTCGGGACCCTTCGCGGCCAGCACACGGTAGGAGCCGTACGCGGGCAGGTCGATGTCGCGCGGCTCACCGTCAGGGGTCACGTCGGCCAGCAGGTCGCGCGCGGCCGTCGAGATCGTCGGCGCCTCGCCGTCCTCGCTGACGATCGAACCCGGATAGTCGGGTACCACCGTGATCAGGCCGACGTCCTGGCCGCGGCCGGGAACGGGCCGCCTGCCCTGGGGGCCCATGGCGGCGCGGGCCGGCGCGTGCTGGGCGCGAGCCATGGACTGGACCAGCTTCTCGTCCAGCCGGTCGGTCAGGTAGTTGCTCATGACCGCCGTCACGACGCCGGCGACGAGCAGGCTGGTGACGGCGACCAGCGTCACGACCGTGACGATCAGCCGGGCGGTCAGGGAGGAGGGGAGGAGCTGGCGCACGTGACCTACTCGGCGGGCTTCAGGACGTACCCGGCACCGCGCTTGGTGTGGATCATCGGCTCGTGCCCCGCGTCGACCTTCTTGCGGAGGTACGAGATGTAGAGCTCGACGACGTTCGCCTGCCCGCCGAAGTCGTAGTCCCAGACCCGGTCCAGGATCTGGGCCTTCGACAGGACCCGTCGCGGGTTGCGCATCAGGAAGCGCAGCAGCTCGAACTCGGTCGCGGTCAGCTCGATCTGCCGGCCGGCGCGCTCGACGTCGCGACTGTCCTCGTCGAGCGTGAGGTCGCCGACCGTGATGACCGAGCTCGGCCTGGCGTCCATCGCCCCGGCACGCCGCATGAGCCCACGCAGCCGGGCCACGACCTCCTCGAGGCTGAACGGCTTGGTGACGTAGTCGTCGCCGCCGGCGGTCAGACCCGCCACACGGTCCTCGACGGAGTCGCGGGCGGTCAGGAACAGCACCGGGATGTCCGGGGACTGGGAGCGGACCTTGCGCAGGACCTCCATGCCGTCGTAGTCGGGCAGCATCATGTCGAGCACGATCGCGTCGGGCCCGAACTCCTTGGCGGCGGCCACGGCCTTGCGACCCGTGTGCGCCGTCCGGATGTCCCAGCCCTCGTACCGCAGGGCCATCTGCAGCAGCTCGGCGATGTTGACCTCGTCGTCGACGACGAGCACCCGCAGGGGCGTGCCGTCCGCACGGGTCAAGCTGGAGGACATGAGCCCAGTGTGGAGGTCCCGCCACGGGGATGGGTGAGAACCTGCTGTGAGACACCTGTGAGTGCGGTCCGGGCGTGGCAGACGACTCGTTGGTGACGGGCTGTGCGGCAGACGGCGGATCGCCACTACGCTGGACTCATGGCGCGGCTGACCCGATCCCAGGTGCAGGACCTGAACCGGGAGAAGGTGCTCGAGGTGGCTCGCGCCGCCTTCCTGCGCGACGGCTACGTCGCGAACTCCGTGGCCTCGGTCGCCAAGGAGGCCGGGTTCACCACCGGGATCGTCTACTCGAGCTTCGGCAGCAAGGCCGACTTGGCCCTGAACGTGCTCGAACGCCTGCAGGCCGAGCAGATCGGTGCCCTCGGCGAACGGGTGGCGCTCGCGCGGGACTCCGGCGACGTGCTCGACCAGGTCCGGGGGTGGGCCGCTGAAGCCATGACGTCCGGCTGGGTGCGGCTCGAGCTCGAGCTGCTGCTCGACACGATGCACGACCCGCGGCTGGCTGCGGCGCAGACCGAGCGGCAGACTGCCTCGATCCAGCAGGCGGTGGACGTCGTCCGGTCGCTCCTGCCGGCCGACTCGATCGATCCCGAGACGCTCGAGGTGCTGGCGGAGGCCGCCGTCGACTACGCGATCGGCCTCGCCATGCGCCAGTCGGTCAACCCGGACGCCAAGCCCGACCGCCTGTTGCGGATGATCGAGCCGCTGGTCGCCGCCATCACGGCACCGTCGGCCTAGGCCGGGTAGCCGCGGGTCCCGCCGTCGGCGGTGCCGCACTCCTTGCCGGCGACGGTCGCGGGGAAGCGGTACTTCTCCAGGATGGCGCAGTCCGGCAGCGTCTGTCCGCCCCATACCTCCTGCCAGGTGCCCGAGACCTTGGCCCAGAGGACGGCACTGCCCCCGCACTGCGGGATGAAGGTGCCGCCCGCCGCCCAGCCCTCGACATCGACGCGGGCGACGCGGATCTCCGGCTTCTCGGTGCAGACGTCGTCCTTGGTGTCCTGCTGGCGCTGGAGGTCGGCCACGACGAACGCCTTGAAGTCCTCTGGCGCGCCGGTCAGCTTGTCGACGTCGCCGGCGCTGGCGACGGTCACCTCGTCGTCGCCGTAGTCGATCAAGGTCGAGCCCGGCCCCGGCGCCGGCGTGGTGGTCGAGGGGGTCAATGCCGTCGTGGTGGTGGGTGTCGCCGTCGTCCCGTCTGACGCGTCCTCGGGGTCGTCAGAGCCCCCGCACCCCGCGGTGAGCAACAGGATCGCCGTGACCACCAGGGGAGTGCGTCTCATGCCGACCAGTATCACCGAGCCCGGTGCCTCCGGTAGTCCACGACCTGCTGGAAGGTCGGCCGGTTCTGCCAGTCGATCGGGCGGACGCTGACGACGCCTCCCGTCGTCGGCCGGATGTAGTCGATCGACTTGTCGTACGTCAGCTTGCCCGGGCTCGTTGCCCCCTGGGCCGTCAGAGCGCGCTGGACGGCGTCGCGCAGCGACGCGCGCAGCGTCGTGCGGCACGTCGTGAGGGTGCCGCACAGGCGGTACGGATACGGCGTCTGCACCGTCGACCCGGTCAGTCCGCGCAGCTCCTTGTCGATGTAGCCGTACCAGGGCGAGCCGAGCCATGCCGAGCCGCTGCCCCCGCGCGGGTGGTCGTCGAGCGGCTGCGGCAGGGCGCGGGCGAGGTCGGTGCCGATGCTCGGCTTCATGAAGTCGTACGCCAGGGCCTTGTCACCGTCCTCCCACCACGTGTCGAAGATCCGGATCGCGGCCTGGTGCTCGTAGGAGCCGGTGCGGTCGTAGTCGACCCGGTGGGCGCCGGAGGCGTGCCAGGCCGAGAGGAGCTTGCGTGCCTCGGCGGTCTGCGGGTCGTCGCCGAGCACCTTGAGCAGCTCGGGGAGCAGCTCCTTGGCGCGGACGTCCTCGGTCGCCGCGTCCTCGACGAGCCCGGCGAGCTGCGCCCGCCCGATCTTGCCCGCGGCGATCGCCTTGGTCGTCCGTCGGCTGAGGGCCAGCGACCGGTGCACCGATCCGTCCGACCACTTGTCGTCGGCGGCTGCGAAGTCGCGGGCCGGCTTGTTGTTCCAGCTCGCGAGGTAGCCGGACGCCGGGTTGACCTGCTGCGGATGCTTGGCGGCGCTCAGCCAGCCGGTGGGGTCGTATGCCTTGTCGGACCAGCGCGGCAGGTCGGTGTCGGTGCCGGCAGCACGCACGGGCAGGCGACCCGACGAGAAGAACGCGATGTCGCGGTCGTCGGCGTAGAACCAGTTGAACGTGTAGTCGATGCCGTTCGCGGCCTGCTTGAACGTCGTGGCGTCCTTGACGTAGTCGGGGTTGTTGAAGCGCGAGAAGCCCAGGATCGAGGCGGCCTCGCGGCCGTACGTGCTGCGCTCGATGACGACCGCGACGGGCACGCCCTTGACCGTCGTGCGGGTCTGCACGATGCCGTGGTTGGTGCGCCAGACCTGCATCTTGATGGTCTTGGGCAGGGTCGGGGCGGAGATGTTGGGGATCACGGTCTGCTTGTGCTCGTTGTACTGCATCGGCACGCAGGCGCCGCCGTCCTTGCGGTACGACGTCGAGTTGACCGTCGGAGTGCTGCCGTCAGCGTTGCACAGCTTCTCGATCACGGTGTCGATGTTGTCGCTGCCGGAGCTCGTCGCGGACCAGGCGTAGTCGAGGCCGTGGCCCAGCTCGACGACGAGGTTGGTGCCGGCGAAGGACACGCCGCGCGCGAAGACGCCGGGGCCCATGAGCACCTGCTCGTTGAGCAGCTGCGGGTTGTAGTAGCCGGTCTGCGGGCCGAACACCGCGAGAGGGTGACCGGTCTTGGACTTGCTGGCGCCGACGAGGAGCGCGTTGCTCATGCCGTTGGCCGAGAACAGGCTGCTGAGGTCGATGGTCCCCGAAGGTGTCGTCACCTCGCTGGGCACACCGGTGAGCCCGAGCTTGAGCGCGTCGAGCAGCGTCTCGATGGGGCTGGTGCTGCCGACGTCGTCGCCGGAACCGGTGCCGTGGGCGCCGTCGACGTCGGGGACCGCGACTCCGGCCTGACGGGGGTTGAACGCCTTGTTGTCGTACGGGAAGGACAGCGTCGACGTGGTCGGCGCCTCCTTGTCGTTCTTCTCGCGGAGCCCGGCGAACATCTTGTCGGCCTTGGCCGTTCCGTACTTCTTGACGAGCTTGCCGTAGAACATGCTGTTGGCGTACTCCTGGCCGCCGCCCTTGCCGAAGATGCCGCCGACGAGCGAGGCGACGTACGTCAGGTCGGCCCGCGTCCATGGCGTCGGCTTCTTCTGCAGGGCGAGGTACTCGGCGGGGCACTCGAGACCTGTCGGGAGGCCGAGGGGGCACATCTGGTCCTGCGCGGCGTTGATGCCGGCGAGGTAGGCATCGGCGCCCTCGAGCAGCCGCTGCCCCTCGGCTCCGTTCTCCTGCGCGATGATCTCGAGCTGGTCGGCCGCCTCCTTGGGCGTGTAGTAGGCCGAGCGGATCTGCGCTCGGTCCATCGCGATGTTGCCCGGGGTGCCACCGACGAACTCGGCGCCACGGCCCGCGCCGAGGTGGCGCAGGGCATCCATCAGGAACATGCGGTCCTGGGTGCCGGCGAACCCGGCGCCGAACATCGTGTCGTTGTAGGTCTTGCCGGTGATGTAGGGGACGCCGTACGCATCGCGGACGATCGTCACGCCCGGCTTCGGGCTCTCGGTGCTGACCACCTTCTCGGGCACGAACCCGGCCTTTTTGTAGTTCTTGTCGACGACGGCGTCGGTGATGGTGCCGGGTCGCTGCTTGGCGAGGGCGTCGTACATCTCGAGCTGGTCGGCGTAGTTCTTGGGAGCGTTCTTCCCGTCGACGGCCGTGAGGCCGCCTCCGAGCAGCACGTTGGCGAGCTGGAGCGCGTTGATCGTGCCGCGCTGGCCGGCCGGGACGATGTTGCGCACGCTGCCGTACGAGTCGGCGGTCGTCGGCGACGGGACCGTTGCGGCCTGGGCGGGGATCACCGCCGCCCCGACTGCCACGACACTGAAGATGCTGACTACGGCGGCACGACGACGCACGGGTGCTCCCTTTGACTGGTTGTGTTGCAGGTCACAACGAGTTGGGTGACAGGGAGTTACTTCCTCAGGGTCGCCAGCGGTGGTTGGTCTGCCAGATGCCGTGGGGTGTCTTGGTCTGGATGTGGCCGTCGGTGTGTTGTCGGAACTGCCAGTGTTCGTTGTGGGCTTGGTGGTGGTGTCGTGAGCAGAGCAGGGTGCCGTCGTCGATGTTGGTGGTGCCGCCGTGGGCCCAGTCGGTCTGCCAGTGGTGGGCTTCGCACCAGCCGGGCGGTGCTTCGCAGCCTGGTGCGACGCAGCCGTGGTCGCGGTTGGCGATCGCGATCCTTTGGGCTGGGGTGAACAGTCGTTTGGACCGTCCCATGTCGATCGGTAACGATGCGCCGTTGAAGACCATGGGCAGGATGCCTTGGTTGCAGGCGATGCGGCGCATCTCGGTGTGGCTGATGCGGGTACCGGTGGTCAACGTCGCTGCAGCGACTTGGTCTTTCAAATCCGTCAGGTTGATGTTGACGGTGACTAGGGCCGGTGTGCCGCCGGTGGTGGGGAGCTCGTCGACCGGCAGGTGCTCCACCAAATGCGCGAACGCCCGGCCCATCCTCTGGGTGTAGGTCAGCTCGTCCTGGTCACGCTCTTGTTGCTCGGTGAGGTGGCGCCGGCGGGGTGCGGCGATCGCGTCCAGTGAGGTCTTGAGCATCTCGGCCTGCAACGAGGGGAGGCGTCCGCCGAACCGCCAGGTGCCGTCGTGGTCGTCGATCATCCACATCTCGGTGCGACCCCAAGCACGGCGTTCGCGCAGTCTCAGGGCTTCGTCCTCGTCGACGGCGGCCTCAGCGGGTGGCTTGAACACGTCGGTGATCCGCAACGCTCTTTGGCGCAGGTCCTTGATCGGAAACCGTTTCGCGTCGGCGATCAACGTGGTCTCACACGCATGGCGCTGGGCAGGAGTCACGTCGTCGGGCAGGCCGTCCATGGCGCCGGCGATCACCGCGGCCTGGGTCTCGGCCAGCTCACCGGCGGCCAGTGCGTCCTCCGTCTGGGGTGCGGACGACATGGTCTTGGCCACCCGCACAATCCGGTTGGCCTCATGCCGGTCGCGACCGAACCCCCGGGCCAGCAGGTCACCGGTCCTGGCCCGGTCACCCAGCCCGGCGTCCAACGCCCGGACGGCGGCCAGCTCGTGCGCGGTCACCCGTGCCTTCAACCGCCGCAACCGCTCGACCGCCGCCCGCTGCAGCACCGGATCCAACCCCTCGTACGCATCCACAGCCATCGAGTCCAGGACTTCTTCGAGCGCGTCCAGGCACCCCACCAACGGTGGTGGCTGCGGGACGAGCTCGGCGACCATGATCCCCCGATCACTAGAACAGATGTTCGACTGATCCCAATCTAGACCAGCCCACCGACACTGTCCATGGGCCTCGAGACGGGGTGTGGAAACCCGCAAGTCAGCGGCTCGTGACCCCGTCGATCGCCTCGCGGATCAGGTCGGCGTGGCCGTTGTGCCGGGCGTACTCCTGGATCATGTGGAGGTAGAGGGTCCGCAGCGACATGTCCTCGCCATGGCTCTCGAACGTCACGTCGAGGTCGAGCGCCTTGGCCACCTTGTCGGCCTCTTGCTGCTCGCGGATCAGCTCGGCCACGGCGCGCTCGGCATCAGCCGGGTCGATGACGTTGAAGTCGGTGTCGTCGCGTGCCTCGAAGTTGTGCAGGTGCTCGATGTCTTGCTGCGCCAGCCGTTTGCGGAACCACACGCGCTCGACCTTGGCCATGTGGCGAACGAGCCCGAGCAGCGTGAGGCTGGTCGACGGGATCGGGCGCTCCGCCAGCTGCTCGGCGGTCAGGCCCGCGCAGATGCTGAGCAGCGTCGCTCGGTGGTGCGCCAGCATCTCCTCGAGCAACGGGCGGTCGGGGCCGGTCATCGGCCCCTCGGGAGCAGGAGTCGGGGTGGGGACGGTCCAGGTCATGGGCCTGATCGTGCCACGCGGCGACTAGTGCAGGACGAGCTCGTAGTCGGCGCGGTCGCAGATGTGCTGGGCGTACTGCCGCACCTCTTCGGTGGGCAGGTCGATGCCGATCTCGTCGAGCGAGCGCCTGACCTCGGGGATGACGTCCTCCACGTCCAGTCCCGCGAAGCTCTTCCTGAGGGACTCGTCAGCGGCCTCGAGCTTCTCGCGGATGTCGCGGGTGATCTCGGGGAGCTCGTCGGTCTCGATCGTCACGGTGGTTCGCATGACCCGACCGTAGGTCGGGATGCCGAGCACCGCATTCCGAGGACCTGTTGGACGAGCGTCTGTCCCACGACTCTTGTGCGACGAAGCTCCGGCTAGCTCCGTACATCACATCGGTGTAGACGGTGAACCGGCGTGAATGACACCTGCCAGTCTTTCCGATCAGTCCGGGAGCAGGAAGTCGACAGTAGTGTTGATACGGCTTCCCAGAAGATGCGTGCCGAAGTCTCCGAGGCTCAGGTTAGACAGTTCCGGGGTGGAGTACTGGCTGCGACGGTGATGTGCCCCGATACCCTGAAATAGGAACGGGGTCAGTTTGAGCCAGCGAATTGGGGCGCTGCCGAGGCTGGTGAACCATCCGGCCCACGGGAAAAAGTGATCAAACGCTTCGAGCGCGATCGGGATCTCGGCTGCAGGAATACCTGAGTACTTGCTCATCCACTCAAACTCCTCGGCTTCACGATCAGTCAGGTAGAAGCCGCCCCACCCCCACAGGAACTGCTGCCAGAACGTCGGGTAGAGGGCGTAGTTGTCCTGGGCCATGAGCCATTCAAGGCCGCTCTTGAAACTCTGTGGGAGTACGTGAAAGTCCAGATCACCCCAAGTGAATGTTCCCTCCTTTAGCGCCGGAGGACCCTGCGGATGAAGCAGCGCGTAGTCGACGGCACTCTTGAGGATCGAGAGACGAGCCCGCTGCTCTAGGTACATGCACGCTTGGACTTCGGGAAACTCGCCGCCGCGCATGGCTCGCGTGTACGCGTCACTCTGGACGCCCGATGCGTGGGGATCGAAAGTCCCGCCGTCGAGTTCCAGCGCGTAGCCGAGCGAGATCTTCGGATGCTCCTTGTACGCCGCGTAGAGGAGATTCAGCGACTCCTCGGGCGTCCGGGCGAAGAACGTGCCGTTGTTGACTAGCTTGTAGTAGGACTTGGCTGACTTGGCTCCCTCGTGCCCGGTCTTAGCGCCTTTAAAAACGCATTGCACGAGGGCTCGCTCCACGTTGTAGGAGTGACGCCACAGCCCGACGAGTTCGGGGTCGGCAAACTGCCCGAATCCTTCGGCTTCGAACTGGTCAGCGGCCGTTTCGAAATTGCCGTACTGAACTACGTCAAGGCCAAGCGGTTGGAATCGCTCGGCGGAGTTCCCGAGATCGAACCAATCCTTCACGAAGAACGCGCCGACTGGGATGTTCAGGTACTCCATCCATCCGACAACCTTAAAAAGGTCGCCGTACCCCCACTTGCCGCCTTTGACCTCTACAAGGCGTTTCGCGAACTTCGTCTTCGAGTACATCGTCGTCACGATGTCGAGTTCTAAAAGGTCGAGTGGGTCGGCCTCGACGACCTGCTTCTCCACGAAGTGTCCCGACGCTTGGAAGAGCGCAGCGACGTAGTCTTCCAGCTCGTCGCCCGAGCCTGGAATTTCGGGAAGACTTACAGTCTTTGTCATTCCACCGAGCCTAGTTGCGGCCTGTCACGTTCGAGCGTATTCGCGGTGCGGTGATGTCGAGACCCATCTGTCGCACGCGGACACGTACAGAATGCACCCCCGCCACATCAACGGACAACGCGCTTGTTCAGCGCTATGTTCGCCCCCATGGCGTCAGACCTGTGGGAGTGGATGTGGCCGTTCACCGCTGAGGGCATCAGTGCGATCGGCACGATGGGTGCCCTGTCGCTCGCCGCATGGACCTACTGGCGGAACTCACAGCGGGAGCGCTCATCGCAAGCGAGCATGGTGGAGTGCTTCCGCACCGTAGATGACGATGACGAGTTTGTTGCGAACGGCGAGAGGGTCCCCGCCATCGGGCAACTCTTGGATCGTGCCGCCCTACTGGACAAGGGTCACGGGATTGGCCTGACGTACGTGGCAAAAAGCGACTGCTATGTCGTCTCAGTGCAGATCGTCAACGCATCGGATCGCTTCGCATACGGGGTGACCGCACGGCTGCAGAAGAATCCGTTCGACCCAGCGCCGATCACAGCATCGGCCGGTGTGATGAAGCCTGGCCAGCAGCGTCGATACCAGATGGTGTTTCCCCCGGGTGCCTATCAAAAGGCGAAACTCCTCCTGGCGTTTACCGACGCCAACAACATTTCGTGGTCCAAGTATGAAGACCGCCCCATGCGAGAGCTGAAGTCTGACCGCTGGTTCCGACGCAAGCAGCCCGGCCTCGGCGAAGACCTCCCTGAGGAAGAGTGGGTCACGTGAAGTGGGCCGGCGCTGCAGACATGCGTCGCACGGCTAGAGCGTCGGCGCGGCGTTCGCCATCAATTCCCGTGTTCATTCGTGAGGACGGAGGGCGAATTCCAATGGTCCGTACGGGTCGACCGCTGAGTCACCGCAGCCGACGTCCGCCGCGCTTGATTGCGAGGTTCAATATGCCGCGATGTCGTCGCCCAACTGAGCGACGATCTCCACGCCTCCCGACCCGGGTTCCACGGTGACGTAGTGCGGGCCTTCGGGCGTGACGCGGAGGAAGCTCCGAGGGTGCAGAAGGGCGATGTCTAGGAAGTCCTGCTCGCGGCCCCACCAGTCTTTAATCGGCATCGCTAGCCAATCTGCCTGTTGGCCCCGTCCGGGCTGCCAGTGCAGCTTGTAGTACGGCGCCACGGCTGGTTGCTCCGCATTGGTCGCCGCCAGGACCGTGGCCCCGAGAAGCCCCCAAATCACTGACTCGGGTAGCCGAACCGAACGGTCCTCCATCCCGATTTGCAGATGCCAGTCCGCGTCACCCGGCGGCAGGAGCTCGAAGCTTTCCGCGACGGCGTCGCCGTGACCGTGCGCGCATCTGTGAACGGAGTAAATCAGCTCAGCGACGTCCGGCGCTGTGCCGTCGCTTCGGAGCATCTCCTTGGGCACCGAGAACCGTGAGTCCGCCGCGTCTAGCCCCATGAGACCCATGCGTTCGAGCACGTCCACGTGGTCACGGAGGAATCTCGTGAATCGTGCGCCGACTCCCATGTGGGGGAACGCGATCTTCGCGGAGCCATCTACCGCCATGCATGCATGCGCCATCGCCGACTCCGGATCTCCATACTCGAACTCGTCGATTGCCTTCGTCACCTCTTTGGACAGGCGCATATGGGTAGTCTATTGCCGCCTACGCTAAGTGCTCGAGGCCGCGATTCGGCGTGTCCGGGTGTCGTCGATAGGCCTGCGAGTCTTTCGGGTAGACCTGATTTTCTCGACCGACCCGATGTCGACGCCATGGAGGCAGCCCTTCGCGGTCAGGTTGATGACCTGACCACCCGAGCGCTGCGGCACTCCTGTGGCCCCCGTGACCGACATGAGTGGCGAGGGTTCTGACAGCGGTCTAGACGCGGACATCATCGAGTGCCGGCGCAACCCGCCCGGCGCCGCGTAGGCTGATCCCGTCGACCCAGTCGATCGGAGATCCCGCCAAGGTTCCAGACGTATCTGGTCTCACCAGGGCCGATCAGGTCTCGGTGGGTTGACCAGCGCGCTGCTTCCGCGCGTTGGCGACAACTTCGATTTGGCGTAGGCGGTAAATCCGCTTTCCCGAGGCTGTCCGATGCGCAGGGATGCGGTCGGCGGCCGCGAGCTGAGACACCCGGTGATGGCTGACTCCAAGAATCGATGCTGCCTGCACTCCGTTCAGCCAGGGATTGTCCAGGAACTCTTCGATATCGGATCTCGAGTAAGAGGGATAGCCGCTGAGTTGGATCAAGAGCCCCTCGCGCCGCAGCCGGGTTACCCGGATCTCTGACAATCTGAGCAATTCGGCCGCTTGCGCAAGAGTGATGGCGTCCGGGTCCCGGGGCTTCCTCGGGGTCATGTCGGCAGGCTAGGGCAGGCTCCGGATACCGGCAACACGCTGATCACAGGCGATGGGTCCTTCTTCTCCTGGTGCGACGGTGTCTGGTGACCCCGGAAATGTCCGTGCGCCTGGAGCGCACCGTGAGCATGGCGATCGCCCCGCCCGGCTGGACGTCGCGGACCACGATCGTGTCCGAGGCGACGTCACAGCTCCGGCTCGGTGACTAGTCCTCGAGTGCGGCGCGGATCCGCTCGGCGTACTCCTCGGCCTCGCCGTCGGCGTACTTCGTGCGGGGCCAGAAGAACCCGCGCAGCCCGTCACCCTTGGTGCGTGGGACGACGTGCACGTGCAGGTGGGCGACGCTCTGCGAGACGACGTTGTTCATCGCGACGAACGTGCCCTGCGCCCCGAGCCCGGACGTGATGGCGTCGGCGACGCGCTGCGCGGTGCCGAACAGCGGGACGATCAGCGGCTCCGGCAGGTCCGGCAGCGTCACGACGTGCTCGCGCGGCACCAGCAGGGTGTGCCCCTTGAACACCGGGCGTACGTCGAGGAATCCCACCACGTCATCGGTCTCGATCACGACCGTGGCAGGGACGTCGCCGGCGACGATGCCGCAGAACAGGCAGTCCGCATTCATGTGCCGATCCCATCACAGGTTGGCATAGGGTGGCGGCATGGCTGACGCAGAAGGCACCGACAACAAGACCGACATGAAGGCCAAGTTCCGCGAGGCGCTCGAGAAGAAGAAGACCAAGCACCACGCCACCGCCGAGGGTGCCGAGCACGACGGCAGCGAGAAGTCGCACGGTGCCAACGGCCCGACCCAGGCACCGGAGTTCCGGCGCAAGAGCATCTGAGCGTTCCCTGTAACCTCGTCGGGTGGCGACACCCGACTTTGCAGAGCAGACCAAGGCCCTCGACGCGACCCTGACCTCGATCGAGAAGGTCCTCGACCTCGACTCCATCCGCGCCGAGATCGCGACCCTCCAGGAGGAGGTCGGCGATCCCGGTCTGTGGGACGACCAGGCCAACGCCCAGCGCGTCACGAGCCGGCTCTCCGCGCTGCAGGCCGAGGTCGAGCGCGTCACCGGGCTGCGCGGGCGTCTCGACGACGTCGAGATCATGCACGAGATGGCGCTCGAGGAGGGCGACGCCGAGGCGTCCGCCGAGGTGGAGCGTGAGCTCGTCCGCATCCAGAAGGCCATCGACTCGCTCGAGATCCGCACGCTGCTGTCCGGCGAGTACGACGAGCGGGACGCGCTGGTGTCGATCCGCTCCGGTGCGGGCGGCGTCGACGCGGCCGACTTCGCACTGATGCTGCAGCGCATGTACATCCGCTGGGCCGAGCGCCACGGCTACAGCGTCGAGGTCTACGACACGTCGTACGCCGAGGAGGCCGGCATCAAGTCGACGACGTTCGCGGTCAAGGCCCCCTATGCCTACGGCACGCTGTCGGTCGAGTCCGGCACCCACCGCCTCGTGCGCATCTCGCCGTTCGACAACCAGGGTCGCCGGCAGACGTCGTTCGCCGCGATCGAGGTCGTCCCGGTGCTCGAGCAGACCGACGAGATCGACATCCCCGAAGAGGAGATCCGGGTCGATGTCTACCGCTCGTCGGGCCCCGGCGGGCAGAGCGTCAACACGACCGACTCGGCCGTACGCCTGACCCACATCCCAACCGGCACGGTCGTCAGCTGCCAGAACGAGAAGAGCCAGCTGCAGAACAAGGCCAGCGCGATGGTGATCCTCAAGGCCAAGCTGCTCGCCCTCAAGAAGGCCGAGGAGCGGGCCCAGCTCGACGAGCTGCGCGGTGACGTGCAGGCGTCGTGGGGCGACCAGATGCGCAACTACGTCCTCAACCCGTACCAGATGGTCAAGGACCTGCGCACCGAGCACGAGACCGGCAACACGCAGGCCGTGCTGGACGGCGAGATCGACGACTTCATCGAGGCCGGCATCCGCTGGCGCAGGGGTCAGGCAGCCTAGTCCGGCTCGCGCGGGTCCTGCTCGCGTTGCTCCTCGGCTCGGCAGCGCATCCGGCCCATGCCGGGCAGCTTGCCGAGCATCTGGTTGAGCTCGCGGGTGATGTCGAGCAGGTCGTGCACGTCGGGGCCGACGTTCCGCAACGTCGCCATCATCGGCAGGATGTCGGTCTCGAGGCGCTCGACGAGGTCCGGCAGGTGGTCGACAAGCTTGACGACCGCGTCGACCTCGTCCGGATGCGTGGACTCCGCGAGGCGGTCGAGCGTCGGCTGCAAGCGCTCGAGGGCCGGGGCGAACGAGTCGAGCAGCCCCTGGGCCCGCTCGATCGTCGGCTCGACGCTGCCAACCGTGCCGGCCGTGCGCACGATCAAGGCGTCCGCGTGGGTGACGGTCTCGTCGACGCGGCCGATGACGTCGTCGGCATCGGCCCGGGTCTGCTCGATCCGGTCGACGAGGCCGTTGACGCGGCTGAGCAGCGCCTCGGCGGAGTCGAGCAAGGCCAGGGCGCGGGGGAGGAGCAGGACAACCTGCTCGGCCATGGCCGGCGTACGCGCCATGAGTGCGAGGACGTCTCGAGGGTCGCCGAGCGGGAGCTTCATGCCCATGACGCTAGCGAACCAGGGCCGCGGCTGCCGATCCACGCCTCTGCAGGCAACGTGGGACGGAGCGGTGACCTGGCGTCCAGGCAGTCGGTCGAGGTGGACGCCACGTCACCGCTCCTCGCTCACTCTCCCGAGCTGAAGGCGGCGTCGAAGGCCGCGGTCGGTGCGTCGAACAGGTTGGCCTTGACGAAGGCCAGGGCCTCGGGGGCACCGAGGAGGCGATCCATGCCGGCGTCCTCCCACTCGACCGAGATGGGCCCGTCGTAGCCGATCGTGTTGAGCATGCGGAAGCACGCCTCCCACGGCACGTCGCCGCGACCCGTCGAGACGAAGTCCCAGCCACGCCGGGGGTCGGCCCACGGCAGGTGCGAGCCGAGCCGGCCGTTGCGGCCGTTGCCGACCTGCTTCTTCGCGTCCTTGCAGTCGACGTGGTAGATCCGGTCCTTGAAGTCCCAGAGGAAGCCCAGCGGGTCGAGGTCCTGCCACACGAAGTGCGACGGGTCCCAGTTGAGGCCGAACGCCTCGCGGTGGCCGATCGCATCGAGCGCGGCGTGCGTCGTCCAGTAGTCGTACGCGATCTCGCTCGGGTGCACCTCGTGGGCGAACCGCACGCCCTCCGCGTCGAACACGTCGAGGATGGGGTTCCAACGGTCGGCGAAGTCGCGGTAGCCGGCGGCGACCATCTCCTCGGTCGCCGGCGGGAACATGGCGACGTACTTCCAGATCGCCGAGCCGGTGAAGCCGATGACGGTGTCGACGCCGAGCAGCTTGGCCGCACGAGCGGTGTTCTTCAGCTCCTCGGCAGCCCGCTGGCGTACGCCCTCGGGGTCGCCGTCGCCCCAGATGCGCGACGACAGGATGCCCTGGTGCCGGGCGTCGATGGGGTCGTCGCAGACGGCCTGGCCCGTGAGGTGATTGGAGATGGCGTAGACCTTGAGGCCGTTCTTCTCCAGGATGTCGTGGCGCGTCTGGACGTAGCCCGGATCCTCGACAGCGGTCCACGGGTCGAAGTGATCGCCCCAGCAGGCGATCTCGAGGCCGTCGTAGCCCCACTCACCGGCGAGCCTGGCCACCTCCTCGAACGGCAGGTCGGCCCACTGGCCGGTGAACAACGTGATGGGTCGGGTCATGCTGAGGCTCCTGTCGTGTGGGTCGTGCCGTCGGCGGCGCTGGCCTCGACGGCCGCCAGCACCCGCTGGACGGCGAGGCCGTCGGCGAACGAGGGCGCCGGGTCGGCACCCTTGGCGATGTCGGTGACGAGGTCGACCACCTGGTGCGTGAACCCGTGCTCGTAGCCGAGCCCGTGTCCGGGCGGCCACCACGCGGCGACGTACGGGTGCGAGGCCTCGGTGACCAGGATGCGGCGGAAGCCGGCGACCGAGGGGTCCTCGGTCGCGTCGAACAGCTCGAGGACGTTCATGTCCTCGAAGTCGAACGCGATCGAGCCGAGGGTGCCGTTGATCTCGAGCCGCAGCGCGTTCTTGCGGCCGGTGGCGAACCGGGTCGCCTCGAAGACACCGATCGCGCCGTCGGCGAAGCGGGCGGTGAAGGCGGCCGCGTCGTCGACGGTCACGGGTCCACGCTCGGCATCGGCGCTGGAGGTGCCGCCGAGCGTCGCGCTCTCGCCCGCCACGGGGCGGGTCTTGACGAAGGTCTCCATCAAGCCGCTCACCGAGGTGATCGACGAGCCGCTGACGTACTGCGCCATGTCGATGATGTGGGCTCCGATGTCCCCGAGTGCGCCGGAACCTGCGAGCGACTTGTCCAGCCGCCAGCTCAGGGGGGTGTTCTCGTCCGAGAGCCAGTCCTGGAGGTACTGCCCGCGCACGTGGCGGATCGTGCCGATGCGGCCCGAGGCGACGAGCTGGCGGGCGTACGCCACGGCGGGCGTACGTCGGTAGGTGAAGCCGACCATGGCGCGGACTCCGCGCTTCGCGGCCTCGTCGGCGGCCGCGGCCATGGCCTCGGCCTCCTCGACGGTGTTGGCGAGGGGCTTCTCGCACAGGACGTGCTTGCCGGCCTCGAGGGCGGCGATCGCGATCTCGGCGTGCGTGTTGCCGGGGGTGCAGATGTCGATGACGTCGATGTCGTCGCGGGTCAGCAACGCGCGCCAGTCGGTCTCGACGGACTCCCAGCCGAACCGGCCGGCGACCTCGCCGGCGGCGTCCTCGTTGCGGCCGCAGATGGCGCGAAGCCGGGGACGGAGCGGAAGATCGAAGAATGCGGGTGCGGTGCGCCAGGCCTGGGAGTGGGCGGCGCCCATGAAGGCGTAGCCGACCATGCCGATCCCGAGCTCGGTACGTGTGTCGGTCATGTCCCTGTCTCTCGTGTGTGGGGTCTCAGTGGGGCTGGGGGTGGGGGCCCGCGGCGGTGACCGCGGGCCCCCGACCGATCAGGACCGGAACGCGGACGGCAGGTAGGTGTCGACGTTCTCTTCGGTGACGACCGGTGCAGCGAGCTTGATCTCACGCGGCACCTCGACCTCGGCCAGGTCGGACAGCGCCTTCTCCTGGACGATCAGGCGGGCCAGCTTGATGCCGTCGGCAGCCTGGGTCGACGGGTAGATGACCGTCGCCTTGAGCACCGAGTTGCCGGCCTTGATGGCCTCCATGACGTCAGCCGAGCCGGCGCCACCGATCATCGTGAACTCGTCGCGGTTGGCGTTCTTGATGGCCGCGAGGACGCCGACACCCTGGTCGTCGTCGTGGTTCCACAGGTAGTCGATCTTCGGAGCAGCCTGCAGCAGGTTCGAGGCAGCCTTCTCACCCGACTCGACCGTGAACTCGGCAGCGACGCGGTTGTTGACCTTGAGGCCGCACTTCTTGAGCGCGTCGGCGAAGCCCTGCGAGCGGTCCTGCGTCAGCGGCAGCGAGTCGATGCCGGCGATCTCGGTGACGACCTTGTTCTTGTCACCCTTGGCGTCCTCGCAGACGTACGTGCCGGCCGAGACGCCCATGCCGTAGTTGTCGCCCAGCACGGTCGTGCGGGCGGCGAACGGCGAGTTGAACTCGCGGTCGACGTTGATCACGGTGATGCCGGCGTCCATGGCCTTGCGGGCCACGGCGGTCATGGCCGCACCATCGAACGGCAGCAGGACGATCGCGTCGACCTTGTCGTTGATGAACGTCTCCACCTGCGAGATCTGCAGGTTGACGTCGTTGGTGCCCTCGGCGACCTTGAGCGTGACGTCGTCGTACTGCTTGGCCTGGGCGACGGCGGCCTTCGTGATCGCACCCATCCAGCCGTGGTCGGCTGCGGGGGCGGAGAAGCCGATGACGACCTTCTTGCCGGACTTGTCGTTGTCGGTGTTGCTCTTGCTGATGTTGGCGTTGTCGTCGTCGTCACCCGAGCTGTTGCCACAGGCTCCGAGGACGAGCGTGGCGGCGGCGAAGGCGCCGATGATCGCGAGACCGCGACGCCGACGATGATGGAAAACGGACATGGTGTGGACTCCTGTTGTGGTGGGGGGCGGACGGGCTGTGGGAAGTCAGGTCTTGCGGTTCGCGATGCGCTGCTGCAGGAGCACAGCGACCACGATGATCACGCCCTTCGCGACGTTCTGGGTGGACGTCGAGAGGTTGTTGAGCGTGAAGACGTTGGTGAGGATCGTGAAGATCAGGACGCCGAACAGCGTGCCGACCACGGTGCCTCGGCCGCCGCTGAGCAGCGTGCCGCCGATCACGACCGCGGCGATGGCGTCGAGCTCGAGCAGCGTGCCGTGCGTCGACGACCCGGTCGTGGTGCGCGACATCAGCATCACGGCGGCGATGCCGCAGGTCAGGCCGAGCAGCGCGTAGAGGTAGACCGTGTGGCGCTGCACCTTGATGCCGGCGAGCCGTGCGGCCTCGGGGTTGCCGCCGACGGCGAACGTACGGCGGCCGAACGTCGTCCGGTTGAGCAGGAACCAGCCGGCGACGGTCACCAGGGCGAAGATGATGACGATGACCGGGATGCCGAGGGGCTCGGCGTCGAAGAAGTCGGTGAAGCCCTGGTTGCGGATGATCTGGGTCTTGCGGTCGGCGATGACCTCGGCGAGGCCGCGGGCCGAGGCGAGCATCGCCAGCGTGGCGATGAACGGGACGACCTTGCCGTAGGCCACCAGAAGGCCGTTGATCAGGCCCGCACACGTGCCGACCAGCAGGGCGCTGAACACCATCGCGATCCAGCCGATGCTGTCGGCCATGTCCTGCGTCCCGGTGGTGGTGGCCCAGACCGAGGCGAGGGCGAGGATCGCGCCGACCGACAGGTCGATGCCGCCGCCGGTGATGACGAACGTCATCCCGATCGACACCACGCCGACCACGGCTGCGAGCCGCAGGATCGTCAGCAGGTTGTCGGTGCTGGCGAACCGGTCGCCGGCCGTGATCAGGCCGACCACGCACAGCACGACCAGGGCGATGACGAGGCCGAGGTTGCGGGCCAGGCCGAGGTTGCCGCCGCGGTCACCGCGTGACGGTGCCGGCAGCTTCAGCGAGGGGTCTTGCTCGAGGGCGCTGCTCACGCAACTTCCCCTTTCTTGTCGGTCGTGGTCGAGTCGTGCTCCGCGAGGATGCGGTCGAGAACTCCGGAGGCGTCGATGGCGTCGCTGGGCCCGTCGTGGACGACGCGTCCGTCGGCGACCACGAGGACGCGGTCGGACAGGCCGAGCACCTCCTCGATGTCGCTGGAGACGACGACGAGGGCGACGCCGGAGTCGGCGAGCTCGCGGATCAGGGCGTAGATCTCGGCGCGGGCGCCGACGTCGACGCCACGGGTCGGCTCGTCGAGGAGCAGCACCTTGCAGGAGCGCAGCAGCCAGCGGGCCAGGACGACCTTCTGCTGGTTGCCGCCCGAGAGTGTCCTGATGATGCGGTTCGGGTCGTCGGGTCGTACGTCGACCGATCTCGCCGCCTCGTGAGCTGCCTTGCGCTCGGCGCCCTCGCGGGTGAGTCCGTACTGCGCGAACCGGTCAAGACTCGCGAGCGAGATGTTGCGATAGACGGCGTCGTCGAGGACCAGGCCCTGCGACTTGCGCTCCTCGGGGCACAGTCCGAGCCCCGCGGACACGGCTGCGGCGACCGAGCCGTTGCGGAGCGTGCGGCCGTCGACCGTGACCGATCCCTGACCGGCCCGGCGGGCGCCGTAGACCGTCTCGATGATCTCGCTGCGTCCCGCACCGACAAGGCCGGCGATGCCGACGATCTCGCCGGGACGTACGTCGAAGGAGACGTCGGAGAACTCGCCGACACGGCTGATCGAGTCGACGCTCAGCAGGGGAGCGCCCTCGGCAAGAGGCGTCGACCGCCGCGGGAAGACCGAGGAGACGGTGCGACCGGTCATCAGCGTGATGAGCTCGGAGGTCGGGGTGTCCCGTGCGGGAAGGTCCGAGGCGACGGTGCGGCCGTCCTTGAGCACCGTGAGTCGGTCGCCGATCCGGCGGATCTCCTCGAGGCGGTGCGAGATGTAGATGATCGCCGCGCCCGAGGTGCGGAGGTCCTCGACGACACGGAACAAGCCGTCGACCTCGTCGGGGTCCAGGACGGCCGAGGGCTCGTCCATCACGATGACCTTGGCGTCGCGCGAGAGGGCACGAGCCATCGACACGATCTGCTTGCCGGCTGCCGAGAGGCTGCCGACCTCACGGGTCGGGCGGATCTCGGGATGCCCGAGGCGCTTCAGCAGCTCGCGGGCGGAGCGGTTCATGTCGCGGTCGTTGGTGACGCCGCCGCGGGCGTTCTCGTGACCGAGGTAGATGTTGTCGGCGACGCTCAGGCCGTCGATGAGGTCGAGCTCTTGGTAGATCGTCGCGATCCCGGTGGCCAGCGCGGCCTGCGGGTTGGCGAACGCGATGGGCTCGCCGTTCCACAAGATCGTGCCCTCGTCGATCGGATGGGCCCCGGCGAGCACCTTGATCAAGGTCGACTTGCCGGCACCGTTCTGGCCCAGCAGGCAGTGGACCTCGCCGGCGCGAACGACCAGATCGACACCGTCGAGGGCCCGGACACCGGGGAACTCCTTGACGATGCCGCGCATCTCGAGAAGGGGCTGTGGCATGGCGGTGATGCTAGTCACACGTTTTGTCGTTCGTCAAGCAAAAGTCTGAGTCTCATCGACGTACTTGCTCGACGAATGGCGCCAAAGGGTGCATGGTTTACTCATGGCCATGTCTCTGCCCGCCGTGCTGCCGCCCACGTTGGCCGGCACGGGGGAACTGTTCCAGCTGCTGCGTGATGGGACTCCCCGCACGCGTGCCGAGCTGGCGCAGCTGTCGTCGTTGGCCCGGTCCACCGTCACGACGCGCGTCGACGCGCTGCTCGCCTCAGGGCTCCTGGCCCCTGTGGGGGAGGCTGCCTCGACCGGCGGCCGCCCGCCGACGCGCTTCGCCCTCAACCGCGACAATCGCGTCGTGGTCGCGATCGATCTCGGGGCTTCGCATGCCAGCGTGGCCGTCACCGGGCTCTCGGGTGAGGTGCTCGACGAGAAGACCGTCGACATCGACATCGCGGACGGTCCCGACAAGGTCCTGGAGCAGGTCACGTCGATCAGCCTCGAGCTGCTGGCCTCGATCGACCGCCCGGTCAGCGACGTCGCCGGCGTGGGCATCGGAGTGCCCGGGCCGGTCGAGCACGCCACCGGCCGACCGGCCAACCCGCCGATCATGCCGGGCTGGCACGACTTCGACATCCCCCAGCACCTGGGAGCGACGTTCGCCGGTCCGGTGCTCGTCGACAACGACGTCAACCTCATGGCCCTTGGCGAGTACGCGACGTCGTGGCAGACCGCGCCCCACCTGATGCTCGTCAAGGTCGCCACCGGCATCGGTGCCGGCATCGTCTCGGACGGGCGCCTGATGCGTGGCGCCTTCGGCTCGGCCGGTGACCTCGGGCACGTGCAGGTCGCGGGCGCCAGTGACGACATCGTGTGCCGCTGCGGCAACACCGGCTGCCTCGAGGCGGTCGCCGCCGGACCCGCCATCGCCGGCAAGCTGCGGGAGCGAGGGCTCGACGTCGAGAGCTCGCAGGACATCGTGGACGCCGTCGCCGCCGGCGAGATCGCCGCGCTGCAGGCCGTTCGCGAGGCCGGCCGCGACCTCGGCACGGTGCTCGCCACGTGCGTCAACCTGCTCAACCCGTCGGTGATCGTGATCGGCGGGAAGCTCTCGGAGGCGGGGGAGTACCTCCTGGCAGGCGTGCGTGAGGTCGTCTACCAGCGTTCGCTGCCGCTGGCGACGCACGACCTGCGCATCGTCAGCACGTCGGCGGAGAGCCGGGGCGGGATCCTCGGCGCGAGCGCGATGGTGATCGACGCGGTCCTGTCCCCGCGCGCCGTCGACGACTACGTCGCGAGACAGACTGCAGCGCACCCGGCCTGACCACCGGGTCCGACGAGGGGTGGGACCGCCGCCCTACACTCGACGGGTGATTCGATTCGACAAGGTCACCAAGACCTACCCCGGCCAGAAGCGCGCTGCGCTCGACGCCGTCGACCTGGAGATCGAGAAGGGCGAGTTCGTCTTCCTCGTCGGTTCCTCCGGTTCGGGCAAGTCGACGTTCCTGCGCCTGATCCTCCGCGAGGCCCGTCCGACGACGGGTCGCGTGTACGTGGCGGGCAAGGAGATCAACAAGCTCTCGAGCTGGAAGGTGCCCAAGCTGCGCCGCCAAGTCGGCACGGTGTTCCAGGACTTCCGCCTGCTGCCCAACAAGACCGTGACCGAGAACGTCGCGTTCGCCCTCCAGGTCATCGGCAAGTCGCGCAGCGAGATCAACGCGCTCGTGCCCGAGACGCTCGAGATGGTCGGACTCGAGGGCAAGGGACACCGCATGCCCGACGAGCTGTCCGGTGGCGAGCAGCAGCGCGTCGCCGTGGCGCGCGCGTTCGTCAACCGGCCCATGATCCTCATCGCGGACGAGCCGACCGGAAACCTCGATCCCGCGACCAGCGTCGGCATCATGAAGCTGCTCGACCGGATCAACCGCACCGACACCACCGTGGTCATGGCGACGCACGACTCGTCGATCGTCGACCAGATGCGCAAGCGGGTCATCGAGCTCGACAACGGACACGTCGTCCGTGACGAGGCCCGCGGCATCTACGGTTACCAGAACTAGGAGACGTCGATGCGAAGCACCTTGAGTGAGCTGCGTCAAAGCCTGTCCCGCAACAAGTCCATGACGATCTCGCTGGTCGTCACGATGACCGTCTCGCTGCTCCTGGTGGCGCTCGGCCTGCTGATGCAGAGCCAGGCCGACCGCACCGAGAAGTACTTCGGCAGCAAGCTGCAGATCCAGGTCAACCTGTGCACCAAGAACTCGCCGAGCTCCAACTGCATCGGCGGGGTCGCGACGGAGGACCAGAAGGAGGCCGTCAAGCAGGCCCTCCGTGAGAATCCCCAGGTCAAGTCGTTCGACGTGCGCACGCCCAACGACAACTACGAGCAGGCCCGCGCCGTCTTCGGCCAGTCGGACACCGGCCGAAGCCAGCTCAAGACGTTGAGTCCCGAGTCGTTCCCCGAGTCGTACCGGGTCACCCTCAAGGACGCCAACAAGTTCGACAGCGTCGTCAGCCAGGTCAAGGGGATGGACGGCGTCGGCAGCCTCACCTCGTTCAAGCAGCTGCTCGGCCCGCTGTTCACCGCACTCGAGAAGCTGCAGTGGGCGTCGTTGGTCACGGCCCTCCTGCTGGTCATGGCCGCAATCCTTCAGGTCTCCAACACGATCCGCATGACGGCGTACGCCCGGAGGCGCGAGATCGGCATCATGCGGCTCGTGGGTGCGTCGAGCTGGCACATCCAGCTGCCGTTCGTGCTGGAGTCGCTGCTCGCCGCCCTGCTCTCGGCTGCCCTGGCCGCCGCAGGCCTCGCCGCCTTCATGTACTTCGTCGTCTACGGCTACCTGCGCGACACCTTGGGCCAGATCACGACCTGGGTCGGCTGGCAGGAGGCGTTCCTCGTGGCCGGGTTGACGACGGTGCTGGCCCTCGTGCTGGCGCTGATCCCGACCCTGGTCATGACGCGCAAGTACCTCGACGTCTGAGCCGCGGCTCAGCAGGCCTGGTCGGGCTCGCCGCTCCCGCGCCGCGACGCGGCGGAGACCGGCCTGGTCGGCGGACCTCCAGCGGTCCTCGACGCCGGCTGACCACCGCGACACAAATCCCCGGCATTGGGGCGCATGTGGCGTATGGTGCGGAGGAGACACCGACATGTCCTCCTCCGGGGGGATCCTTCCCCAAAGGTCGAGCTGATGTTTCCCACCACCCGCAAGGCGGCGCTGGCGGTGCTGCTGGTCGCAGCACTGATCGCCGCGCTGACGTCGCCGTCCTTCGCCGACAAGAAGGACGACCTCGAGAAGCAGAAGAAGGGTGTCAGCGGCAAGATCGACGACGCCAAGAAGGATCTCGAGGCGTCCTCCCAGAAGTACGCCGCCGCGGTCGCCGCGCTGAAGCGGGCCCAGGGCAAGCTCAACACCGCCCAGTCCAAGCTCAACAACACCCGTGGCGCGCTCGCCACCGCCAAGGCGCAGGACGCCCAGATGCAGGCCAAGCTCGTGTCGACCGAGGCCCAGCTCGACGCCGCCGTCGCGCGGCTCAGCAAGGGCAAGGCCGAGCTGCGCGCCTCCGAGGCCAAGGTCGAGCAGTTCGCGGTGCAGAACATCGAGCAGGGTGACCCCGGCATGCGGGCGTTCAGCGAGCTGCTGCAGGGCGAGGACCCCAACGCGTTCTCCGAGCAGATGAGCCTGAACGACGCGGTCAGCGAGGACCAGGTCGCCACGATGCAGAGCCTCGCCGCCGCCAGGGTGATCCTCGAGGTCAATCGGGACCGGGTGACGAAGCTGCGTGACCAGGTCAAGAAGCAGCGCAAGGCCGCCGCGGCCAACCTCGTCCGCAAGCAGCAGCTCGAGGACGCCGCCGAGGCCCAGGCGGCCGAGGTCGCCCAGCTCGTCACGGCCCGTCGAGGCGCACGGTTCACCGCGGCCAAGCTGCGCGCTGCTGACAAGAAGCAGCTCGAGTCGCTCGAGGCCGACCGCCGCAGCCTCGAGGCGCGGATCCGCGCCCTCACGCCCAAGCAGGTCAGGGACGCCGGCGGCGACGGTGGCGGCACGCTGTCATACCCCGCCAACGGTCCGGTGACCTCGCAGTACGGCATGCGCTTCCACCCCGTGCTGCACGTCTGGAAGCTGCACGACGGCACCGACTTCGGCATCCCGTGCGGCACCACGGTGAGGGCCGCCGCGGGCGGCACCGTCCTGCAGACGTACTACAACGGCGGCTACGGCAACCGGGTCATCCTCAACAACGGGCGCATGCGCGGCAAGAGCGTCGTGACGACCTACAACCACCTGACGCGCTGGACCGTCAGCCCGGGGCAGCGGGTCAAGCGCGGCCAGCGGATCGGCTACTCCGGCACGACCGGCTACTCGACGGGGTGCCACCTGCACTTCATGGTCATCGCCAACGGCTCGACCGTGAACCCGATGAACTGGCTGTGAGCGCCTTCCCCGGCTGACCGCGAGCCGGGGATGACACAATGACGGGGTGGCCAAGGAAACCGGGCGCAAGCTCGTTGCGCAGAACAAGAAGGCGCGCCACGACTATCACATCGAAGACACCTTTGAGGCCGGACTCGTCCTCACCGGCACCGAGGTGAAGTCGTTGCGTGCGGGTCGCGCATCCCTCGTCGACGGGTTCGGCGAGATCGAGCGCGGCGAGGCGTGGCTCCTGCACGTCCACATCCCCGAGTACACGCAGGGCACCTGGACCAACCACGAGACCCGGCGGCGCCGCAAGATGCTGCTCAACCGTCAGGAGATCGACCGGATCGAGCGTCGTACGTCCGAGAAGGGCCTGACGATCATCCCGCTGTCGCTCTACTTCAAGGACGGCCGGGCGAAGGTCGAGATCGCGCTGGCCAAGGGCAAGAAGACCTACGACAAGCGGCATGCGATCGCCGAGCGCGACGCGACGCGTGAGGCCGAACGCGATCTCGGGCGTCGCCTCAAGGGCATGTAGCGGTGGCGCTGCAGGACGCCGACCTGCCGGCGTACGCGGCCCGGCTCGGCATCCCCGGGATCGTCGACGTCCACGCCCACTTCATGCCGCCGGCGATCCTCGCCAAGGTCTGGGACTACTTCGACTCCGCCGGTCCCTTGCTCGGGCGGCCGTGGCCGGTGACGTACCGCGGCAGCGACGACGAACGGGTCGAGCAGCTGCGGGCCATGGGGGTCAAGCGGTTCTCGACGCTGTCGTACGCCCACAGGCCCGGTGTCGCCGGCTACATGAACGACTGGACCGGCGAGTTCGCCGACCGTACGCCCGACGCCCTGCGCTCGGCCACGTTCTATCCCGAGCCCGAGGCGGCGACCTACGTGCCGGAGCTCATCGCCGACGGGGTCGAGGTGTTCAAGGCGCACGTGCAGGTCGGCGACTTCGCGCCGAACGACCCGCTGCTCGAGCCGGTCTGGGCGGCGATCGCCGACAGCGGCGTGCCGGTCGTCCTGCACGCCGGCTCCGGCCCGGCGCCCGGACACCACACAGGCCCGGCCAACGTGGCCGACGTCCTCTCACGCCATCCCGACCTCGCGCTGATCATCGCCCACCTGGGCATGCCGGAGATCGCGGAATTCCTCGACCTCGGTGAGAGTTACGCCAACGTGCGACTCGACACCACGATGGCCTTCGTCGACTTCTGGGGACTTCCGGTCCCCGACGGGGTCGTGCCGCGCCTCGAGGCGCTGCAGGACAAGATCCTGTTCGGCACGGACTTCCCCAACATCCCTTACGCGTACGCGCACCAGGTCGAGGTGCTCGAGCGGCTCGACCTCGGCGACGAGTGGATGAGGCGCGTGCTCTGGCACAACGGCGCGGAGCTGTTCGGGGTGTCGGCATGAGGCTCGCGAGCGCCCAAGGCAAGTGGCTGCTCGCGGCCATGATCCTGGGCTCCGGCATGGCGTTCCTCGACGGCTCGATCGTGGGGCTCGCGCTGCCGGCGATCACGGACGACCTCGGGGGAGGGCTGCCGGGCCAGCAGTGGACGGTCAACGCCTACACCCTGACCCTGGCGGCGCTGATCCTCGTGGGTGGTTCGCTCGGCGACCGGCTCGGCCGACGCAAGGTCTTCGTCGTCGGCGTGGTCTGGTTCGCCGTGGCCTCGGTGATCTGCGCCGTAGCCCCCACGATCGAGGTCCTGGTCGCCGCGCGAGGCCTGCAGGGCATCGGCGCGGCCCTGCTGACGCCGGGCAGTCTCGCGATCATCTCGGCCTCGTTCGTCCCCGAGGACCGCGGCCCGGCCATCGGGGTGTGGTCCGGCCTCGCCGGTGTCACGACGGCGATAGGCCCTCTGGTCGGTGGCTGGCTCGTCGACATGGTGGGCTGGCGATCGATCTTCTGGATCAACGTGCCGCTGGCCGCGTTGGTCGTGGTGCTGTCCATCAAGCACGTCCCCGAGACCACGGGTGAGCAGAAGAAGCTCGACCTCACCGGCGCTGCTCTGACCGCGGTGGGCCTGGCCCTGCTGACGTACGGGCTGGTCGAGGAGTCGTGGCCGTGGTCGGTCGCCGGGCTCGTCGTGCTGGCCGGTTTCGTGCTCCACCAGAAGCGCACCCCGCACGCGTTGGTGCCGCTGGAGCTCTTCGCCAACCGGGTGTTCACCGCGGCCAACATCTGCACGTTCGCGATCTACGGTGCGCTTGCCGCCTCGGGCTTCCTGCTCGTGCTGCAGCTGCAGTACGTCGCCGGCTTCTCGCCCCTCGAGGCCGGCCTCTCGACCATCCCGGCGACGATCCTCATGCTGCTGTTCTCGTCCAAGGCCGGTGCGCTCGCCACCCGGATCGGCCCGCGGTGGCCGATGACCGCCGGTCCCGTCGTGGCGGCCGGTGGCCTGCTGCTGTGGCTCATGATCGACGAGGACACGAGCTTTTGGATCGACGTGCTGCCGGGCGCGATCGTGTTCGGCATCGGGCTGGTCCTGCTGGTCGCCCCGTTGACGACGGCGGTGCTGGCCGCTGCGCCGGACATGCAGAGCGGCATCGCGTCGGGCATCAACAACGCTGTCGCCCGCACGGCCTCGCTGCTGGCCGTCGCGGCGATCCCGCCGCTTGCCGGGATCGCGGGCGACGACTTCGCCGACCCGGACGTGTTCGCCCCCGGCTTCCGCATGGGCATGCTGATCTGCGTCGGCATGCTGGTCGTCGCGGGTGCTTGCGCCGCGGCTCTCATCCACGGCCGGGCCGTCAGCCCCGAGGCTCTGGCGGCCGAGGACTGAGTCGTTGCCCCGCCGGGGAATTGCTCAGGTGGGATCGCGGTTGTGGAGGAGTAGGATGGTGTCGCTGCCTCGGCAGCGGTTGACAACTCAAGAGGGGCTGATCGGTTTCGACTAAGGTCGTTCGATTCAGGTGAAGCGGGTAGAGGATCCAGGGTTATCTCTTTAACGATCTCTGGAAACCAACAAGTGCCGATTCAAAGCGCACTGACTTCGCCCTCGCTGCTTAAGCGATAGGTGAAGGGCTGGCCCGGGGGCGTTCCCGCTCCGGATCGCCAGTCTCATCTAGGGGACTTGCTGGTCACACGGCGTCGCAGCGTGTGACCGGGACTTTTCTGCGACTGGGCCTGTCGGCGACGCGTTCGTCCGAGCGTCGGGGCCGAGAAAAGCGAGAGACGAACTGCACCCGGAGAAGCCCTGACTCAGCGCCGTAGGACCCGGGTTCGATTCCCGGCAGCTCCACGAATGACAGAGCCCCGCTCGCCCCGGTCTTGGGCGAGCGGGGCTCTGTCATTCGTGAAACAAGCAGAGTGAATCGAGTGGGCCCCTCCGTCGCGGCGAAGCCGCCGATGAAGGGATCCCGGCAGCTCGTGAAACAAGCAGAGTGAATCGAGTGGGCCCCTCCGTCGCGGCGAAGCCGCCCATGAAGGGATCCCGGCAGCTCCCGGCTACAGGTCAGTCTCCGTCAGCGGCTTCGTCGAGCCGGCAACGCGGATCTCGACGCGCTTGATCTCGTCCTTCGGCACGGCGCTGATGGTGGTGAGCGAGGCCGCCTCCGGGCTCGCTGCGACCCACGTCGCGGCGATCGTCTCGCGGCCCGACAAGTCGGTGATCACCAGCTCGTACGTCGTGCTGCCGCCGTACCCAGGCGTGCCGCGGTAGTCGCAGCTCCAGTCGAGTCGCGTGCCCCAGTCCCGCTCCTCCAGGCGGAGCCTGGCGGTCATGACCTCGGGATCGGCGGCACTCATGGCGACGAACCGTCCGGCCGGCTCCCTGGGTTCGTCGGCGGAGCCGAGGGCGTACCCGCCGATCCCGAGGCCCAACGCAGCGGCCACTCCGGCTCCGGCGATCGCGAGTCGTACGCGACGGCGACGGCGCCCGGCCCTGACAGCGAGCCGTGTCACGAGATCGTCGGACGGCTCGGGTGCGGGATCGAGCAGCGCCACGGCCTCCTCGGTGCTCAACGTCGTCAGGATGCCGGGCAGGCCGGCCAGCTCGGCGACGGCGTCCGAGCAGGACGCGCAGGTGCTGAGGTGCTCCTCGTAGGCGCGCCGGTCGTCGGGCTGCAGCAGGCCGAGGACGTAGGCCGCATCCCAGTCGCGGAACCGATCGTCGGTCATCGCGTGACACCTCTTTCCTGCATCGCCAGCCGCAGGGCGCGGAGCGCGTAGTGCATGCGCGACCGCACGGTGCCTTCGGGTATGCCCTCTTCCCGGGCGAACTCGGCGGCGGACCGGCCGAGGTAGTACGTGTTGACGATCGCATGGCGGTGCTCGGGCGAGAGCGATCGCAGCGCATCGGAGACCAGCCACCGGTCGAGGGCCGCGTCGGTGCCGTCCGCGCGAGAGGTCTCCGGCAGCCGCTCGCTGGTCACCTCGTGCAGATGTCGGGCGGTTCGCCGATCGTCGATCACGAGGTTGCGCGCCACCGTGAACAGCCAGGCGCGCGACGCGGCCTCGCCCTGCTCGAGGATCGCGGGTCGCCTCCAGGCCCGGAACAGCGCCTCCTGCACGACGTCCTGCGCCAGCGCCGGGTCGTACGTCAGCCGGGTGACGTAGCGCAGCAGGGCAGGCGCGTGTGCGTCGTGCAACGCACGCAACAGCTCGTCCTGGTCCTCGGGCATGAGTCCTCCAGGCTCTACAACGACGCGCGTCGCCGATCCGTTCAATCCTCCACGCGCGGGGACGCGCGACGCAAGGCTCGGAGCCGTGAGCAGGGCTGTCGAACGCTGGGGGACCGACGTATCGTCGAGAGCATGTCGACCTTCACTGATGCCCAGATCGAAGAATCCCTCGACGCTCTTCCCGGTTGGTCACAGGAGGGCGAGGCGATCGTACGGACGTACGAGTTCGCGGACTTCCGGGCCGCGCTCGACTTCATGAACCGCGCGGCCGGGCCGGTCGAGGAGATGGACCACCACCCCGAGTGGACGAACGTCTACAACCGCGTCGACATCAAGCTCAGCAGCCACGACGTCGGGGGCGTCACCGACCGCGACATCCGACTCGCGAAGGTCCTCGAGCGGGTGGCCGGCGCGACCGCCTAGGCCCAGAGGTCGCTGCCGAACTTGAACCAGATCGCGGCCAGCACGGCGACGTACCAGAGAATGGCGATCAGCAGGGTCCAGTCGCCGACGAACCGGGAGACCGGATTGGTCGGAGCCCAGGCGCGGAGGTTGCGGGCGGTGACCCATACGAAGATCGGGATCATGACGGCCCAGACGACCATGCAGTAGGGGCACAGGCCCTGGATCTCGTAGAGGCTCTGGTACTGCAGCCAGGTGACGAAGCCGATGCCGAACAGGGCTCCGGCCTGCAGGCCGCCCCAGACGAACGTCGGCAGCTTGACCCCGGCGAGCACCAGGGCACCGATCGTGGCGACGATCGCGAAGCCCGCGACGCCCATCAGCGGGTTGGGAAAGCCGAAGGCTGACGCCTGGTCGGTGTTGATGACGTTGCCGCAGCCGACGATGGGGTTGATGTCGCAGCCCAGGCTCGTCGGCCGGCCGGCCGCCTTGTCGTCGAGGAAGTTGATCTTCTCGACGATGAGGACAGCTGCGGAGAACAGTCCGATCGCGCCGCCGATCAGCAGGAGGAGGCCAAGACCCCGGCTGGTCACGGTGCTCTCGCCCGTGGTCTCGACGTCGTCGATCAGATCGGTCATAACGGTGATCCTAAGGTCCAGCGACAAGTTCGGTCCGGTGGACCCGTGGGCCGGCTGGGATCACGTCTGGCAGTGCGGGCACCAGAAGGTGTTGCGCTCGGTGGTCGGCCGGTCTCCGAGGGTGGCATGGCGAAGCGGAGTGCCGCATCGCCGGCAGCGTGCGCGCTCGCGGCCATAGACCCAGCGCTCCTCGCCGCGACGCGCGCTGCCGGTGAACGAGCGGTCGACGCGTGACTTGTTGACGTCGAGCATCCGCTGACCGCGCGAGAGGACGCGCTCGACATCGGCGACCTCACCGACCGGCCGGGTCGGCAGCAGGCCCATGAGGAACAGCAGCTCGTTGACGTACTCGTTGCCGAAGCCCGCGACGTTGCGCTGGTCGAGCAGGGCGAGGAACACCGGCCGGTCAGGGTCGGCGGCGACTCGTCTGGCGGCCTCGGCGAGGTCCCAGTCAGGCCCCAGCAGGTCGGGGCCGAGGTGCCCGACGACCGAGCCCTCGTCGGAACGGGGCAGCACCTCGAGGATGCCCAGCGAGTAGCCCACCGCCTGCCACTCATCGTTCTCCAAGACGGCTCGAGCCGAGTGGCCGGGCCGGCGCCACGGCGACCCGAGCCGGTAGACGTGCCACGCGCCCTCCATCTTGAGGTGCGAGTGGATCGAGTGGTCAGGGGTGCGGATCAGCAGGTGCTTGCCCCGGCTGACCACCTCGTCGACCGGGCTGCCGCTGAGGTCGACCGTCGCGAACGCCGGGACGCGGAAGTCGCTGCGGACCAGCTCACGGCCGGCCAGCGCCTCGTGCAGGTGGTGGGCCGTGCGCCAGACGGTGTCGCCCTCAGGCATCGATGCGCAGCCCCTTGATCGTGGGCTCGAAGCCGGCCTCGCTCAGCGACTCGCCGAAGGGTGTCGACGCCACCGGCTTGCCGTCTGCCGTCTCGATCGTCAGTCTGCTGATCCGCCGGGCGCGCACCGTGGCCACGAGCGACGCCGCTGCGGCAGCCAGCCGGGCCGGCTCGTCGTCGAACACGAGCACCTTGCGGCCGCCGCGCTCGAGGTAGGCCACGAGATGACCGTCGTGCATCACGACGAGCGAGCCGGCCTTGCGAGCGGGCCGATGACCGGCGGACTCCTCGCCGCGGTCGGGCCAGGGCAGTGCGGCGCCATAAGGGTTGGCCGGGTCGGTCGCGGCCAGGGTCACGGCTGCGGCCTCGCTCGGCCGATCGTCGTCGTCGACGTGTCCTCGCATGCGATCGACGGTCGAGGGTGCGGCGAACTGGGCCGCCCCGAGTGTCTCGATGTAGTAGCCCCGGAGCACGGCACCGGTCTGCTCCAGCTCGCGCAGGACGCGGTAGACCCCTGCGAAGCCGCCGGGAGTCTGCTCGGCCATCACCGAACCGCGCGTCACCACTCCGTAGCGGCCGACCAGCGCCTCGGTGCGCGCCAGCTGGAGGCTCGTGGGGTCGCCCGATGTCTCGGTCAGCGCGAACCACCGGCCACTGACGGTCGGCGGACCCTGCTGTGCCGTGCGGGGAGACCGGGTGCGGCGGCCGTGGATACGGGCGCGAGGGGCGGGCCGAGTCGTGCGGTGGGCACCCCCACGGCCCACCAAGGTCCGCAGCGGGGCGAACGTGTCGTTGCTGACGCGTCCCGACCACACGAGGTCCCAGAGGGCATCCGCCAGCGCCCCGTGGTCGTCGGTGCCGAGGGCATCGGCGAGCTGGCGGAACAGGAACGCTCCGCCGCCGTCGAGCGCCGTGATGATCGTGTCCTGCAGGGAGTCGGGCTCGGGTGGAGCGGTGCCTGCGGCCCGCAGCACGAGGTCGGAGGGGTGCAGCTGGACCCAGCCGTCGTTGCCCGGCAGCGTGCCGGCCCCGGACCACATGACCTCACCGGCCGTCGTCAGCTCGTCGAGCATTGCGGGGGAGTAGTCGCGAACGCGGGCAGGCAGCACCAGGGACTCCCACGCCGATGCAGGCAGGGCGAGCCCCGCCAGCTGGTCGATCGCGGTCAGCACGCCGTCGGGTCCGCGGAGGTTGCCGCCGATGCCCTGCCAGGACGGCAGGAAGCGGGCGTAGGTCAGGGGGTCGACCGGTTCGACCTGGTGGCGGGCCGCCGCGAGCGAGCGGGACCTGAGCCGGCGCAGCACGCCTGGCTCGACCCACTCGGTGCCGGTCGCCTGGGGCCGGAACTCGCCCTCCGTCAGCCGGCCGTCGCGGGAGAGCCGGCGCAGCACCTGGACCGCGACCGCGCTGCCCAGCCCGAAGCGGGCCGCAGCCTCCTCGGTCGTGAACGGGCCGTGGGTCCGGGCGTAGCGGGACAGCAGATCGGTCAACGGGTCAGCGGTGACCTCGAGGAAGGCCTCCGAGATGCCCATCGGCACGACCACGCCCAGGGCGTCGCGAAGCCGGCCTGCGTCCTCGACCACGGCCCACCGGACGTCTCCGGCGATCGCGACCTCGATGGCCCGTCGTGCCTCCTGCAGCTCGCCGAGCCAGGCCGCGGCCTGGCTGGCGACGTCGGGCTGTAGCCGGGCCGCGACCTCGGCGGTCGTGAGCGGCCCGAGCATGCGCAGGAGATCGGCGACGCCCTCGACGTCCTTGGCCCGCCGGTCGTCCGTCAGGCGCTGCAGCTCGAGCTCGGTGTGCTCGATCACGGCCGGGTCGAGCAGCTCGCGCAGCTCGGCGCGACCCAGCAGCTCGGCGAGCAGGGTCGGGTCGAGGGTCAGCGCCGAGGCCCGGCGCTCGGCCAACGGCGTGTCACCTTCGTAGAGGAAGGCGGCGACGTAGCCGAACAGCAGGTTCTGGGCGAACGGCGACGCACGCTCGGTCGTGACCTCGGCGATCTGGACCTCGCGGGAGGCCAGTCGCTTGCTGAGCGCCGTGAGGGCCGGGAGGTCATAGACGTCCTGGAGGCACTCGCGCGCGGTCTCGAGCAGGATCGGGAACGTCGGGTGGTTGCGGGCGACGTCGAGGAGCTGCGCCGACCGCTGTCGCTGCTGCCACAGCGGTGCCCGCGAGCCGGGGTTGCGGCGGGGCAGGAGCAGGGCGCGTGCGGCGCACTCGCGGAAGCGGGAGGCGAACAGGGCCGAGCCCCCGACCTCGACCGTGACGATCTTGTCGAGGTCGTCGGGATCGAAGATGAACAGGTCGGCGCCGGGGGGCTCGGCCTCGGTGTCGGGAATGCGGGCGACGATGCCGTCGTCGCTGGCCACGACCGAACCGTCCATCCCGAAGCGCTCGATGATGCGCGCGCCCACGGCCAGCGCCCACGGAGCGTGGACCCGACGACCGAACGGCGAGTGCAGCACGACTCGCCAGTCGCCCAGCTCGTCGCGGAACCGCTCGACGACCAAGGTGCGGTCGGACGGCACCTGGCCCGTGGCCTCCTTCTGGTCGCGCAGATAGGCCGACAGGTTGTCGGAGGCCTGCCGGCCGAGCCCGAGCGCGGAGGTGCGCTCGGCCAGCTTGGCCGGCGACAGGTTGGCGGCCTCGCGGACGAACCCGCCGATTGCCTCGCCGAGCTCGTAGGGCCGGCCGACTGCGTCGCCCTTCCAGAACGGCAGGCGCGCCGGCTGACCGAACGCCGGCGTGACGATGACGCGGTCGTGGGTGATCTCCTGGATGCGCCAGCTCGTCGCGCCGAGTGCGAACACGTCGTTGATGCGCGACTCGTAGACCATCTCCTCGTCGAGCTCACCGACCTTGCGGCTGCCGCCTGAGTCGTCGGTGCCGGCGGCGAGGTTGACCGAGAACATGCCGCGGTCGGGGATCGTGCCGCCGCTGGTCACCGCGAGCCGCTGCGCTCCGGGCCGCCCGGTCAGGGTGCCGGCGTCGCGGTCCCACACGAGGCGCGGCCGCAGCTCGGCGAACTCGTCGGAGGGATACCGCCCGGCGAGCAGGTCGAGCGTCGCGTCGTAGGCCGAGCGCGGCAGCGTCGCGAAAGGGGCACTGCGGCGAACGGTGTCGAACCACTCCTCGACGTCGACGGCCTCGAGGGCGGTGACCGCGACGGTCTGCTGGGCCAGGATGTCGAGCGGGTTGGCCGGGATGTCGAGCCGCTCGATCAAGCCCTGCTGCATCCGCGACGTCGTGACCGCGGCTCCGAGGAGGTCCTGGCGGGAGGTGGGGAAGGTGACGCCCTGCGAGATCTCGCCGACCTGGTGCCCGGCCCGCCCGACCCGCTGCAGCCCGCTGGCCACCGATGGCGGCGAGGAGACCTGGATGACCAGGTCGACGGCGCCCATGTCGATGCCGAGCTCGAGGCTCGAGGTCGCCACGACACAGCGCAGCTGGCCGGTCTTGAGGTCGTCCTCGATCAGGGCGCGCTGCTCCTTGCTGACCGACCCGTGGTGGGCCCGGGCGAGGATCGGCTCGGCCCCGGAGGTCTGGGCGCTGCCGCCCATCAGCTGCGCCGGTGGACGGTCTGAGGCCGGCGCGCCGGACTCGGCGTCGACGTGGGCGGTATAGGCCTCGTTCAGGCGCGCGGTCAGGCGCTCGGCGACGCCGCGGGAGTTGACGAAGATGATCGTCGACCGGTGCTCGAGGACCCGGCGCATGACGGCGTCCTCGACGTGGGGCCAGATGCTGCCGCGGGGCTGGTCGTCGTCGTCGATCGCGCGTCCGCCGCTGCCCTCCTCGCGCGGGGGCGCGGGAATGCTCGTCATGTCGTCGACCGGCACCTCCACCTCGAGGGCCAGGCGGGTCGCCGCCTCGGGCGCCACGACAGAGACGCGGGCAGAGCCGCCCAGGAACCGTGCGACCTCGTCGTGCGGCCGCACGGTGGCGCTGAGGCCGATGCGGCGAGCCGGCTCGGTCAGCAGGGAGTCGAGGCGCTCGAGGGACAGGGCCAGGTGGGCGCCGCGCTTGGTGCCGGCCACGGCGTGGATCTCGTCGACGATGACGGTCTCGACGGTCCGCAACGTCTCACGCGCGGCCGAGGTCAGCATCAGGAACAGCGACTCCGGTGTCGTGATCAAGATGTCGGGCGGGTTCGTCACGAGCGCGCGCCGATCCCGCTGCGGGGTGTCGCCGGAGCGCACGCCGACCGTGACCTCGCGGAACTCGTCGCCGCGTCTGGCCGCCGCCTGGGTGATGCCGACCAGAGGTGACCGGAGGTTGCGCTCGACGTCGACCGCGAGGGCCTTGAGCGGCGAGATGTAGAGCACCCGCGTGCCCTCGGACTCGCCCGCGTGCATCAGCCGGTCGATCGAGGACAGGAACGCCGCCAACGTCTTGCCCGAGCCGGTCGGCGCGACGACCAGGACGTGCTCGTCGCCGGCGACGGCGTCCCACGCGCCGAGCTGCGCCGGGGTCGGCGCATCGAACGACTCGTCGAACCACTGCCGGGTGGCAGGGGCGAATCGGTCGAGCGTGCCGGTCATGCCACCATCGTCCCAGCCACCACCGACATGCGCTCGGGACGTGCTCGGCGCCGGCGCGCTGACCGCTACGCTGGACGCTCGTCGAGACGTCCATGCAGGGGGACCGGGAGTGTCGGAGCAGCGACTCAGGGGGCTGGCCGCCCTGCTCGGGACGACCCTTCTCGCAGTCGTCGCCGTGGGCGCGCTGGTCGGGTCCTCGTCCGCGGCCTCGGACCTGCAGGGCAAGGCCGAGCGGGCCCTTGCCTCCGCCGGCCTCGACGAGATCCGGGTGACGTTCGAGGGCCGCGAGGCCGAGCTCAGCGGTGGCACTGTCGACGACCTCGGCCAGGCCGAGCTCGTCGTCGAGGGCATCGAGGGCGTGCGCCGGGCGGACGTCGTCCGGCCGGCCGGTGGCGCTCCCGCCGAGGCGGCTGACACGACCCCGACCCTCCGCGTCTCGCGCACGGGCGCCGGCATCACGATCAGCGGCACGGTGCCGGACGCCGATGGTGCGGTCGGCATCAAGGCCGGGGTCGCGGAGGCCTTCGCCGTGCCGGTCACCGGCGACCTGGCCATCGATCCCGCCGTGGGCCCGGCTCCGTGGACCGATGAGCTGACGCACGCGTTCGTGGACCTCGTCGGGATCAAGGACCTCGAGCTCGAGATCGACGGCTCGGGAACGCTCGACCTCGGCGGCTCGATCGAGAGCCGGTCCGGGGTCGAGGACGCGCGCAGGCTGGTCGCCGCCGCAGTGCCGGAGCTCGACGTCGTGAACCGACTCAGCGTGCGGCGAGCAGGCCTCTCCGAGGCAGATGCGACGGTCCTCATCTCGTCGACGCTCTACTTCGGCCGCGACAGCTCCGACCTCAGCGCGGCGAACCGGGGGATCCTCGACGACGTGGCCGCTGTCCTGCGGCGCAACGTCGGCGTCACGATCGAGGCCGGCGGGTACGCGGGACCCGATGACCCGTCCGAGGGCGAGGTGCTCAGCCTGGCTCGCGTCGCAGCCGTCAAGGCGTACCTCGTGCGGTCCGGCGTGAGCCCGGCGCGCGTCAGCACGAGGACATTTGCCTCCCACCGGCAGACTGCCGACGTGGCGTCGAGGCAGTTCCGCCGCGTCGAGTTCGTCGTCAACGAGAGCTGAGGCATGTCGGGCTACACGATCGGCGAGATCATCGTCTGGCTGCTGCTCGCGGCCGGACTGGGCTTCGCGCTCGGATGGGTCGCGAGGGAGCTCGTGCTGCGTGCGAGGTCGGGCTCCACCAGCACCCTGGGCGTACGTCCGGCACCGCCCACCGTCGTACCGGCCACTCCGCCCGAGCCACCTGAGCCGGCGCCCCCAGCCGAGGGTTCGCTGGGTCTTCCCTCGGCCGACGAGGGGCCGCAGGAGAAGGCTGCCGCCAAGAGGGCGCCGGCCAAGAAGACCGCGGCGAAGAAGACGCCGGCCAAGAAGACCGCGGCGAAGAAGACGCCGGCCAAGAAGACCGCAGCGAAGAAGACCGCAGCGAAGAAGACGCCGGCCAGGAAGACAGCGGCGACGAAGGCTGCGGCGAAGAAAGCGCCGGTCAAGAGCCCTGCGACCAAGCAGGCCCCACCGAGTCCGGCACCGCCGGAGGGCTCTCAAGACACCTAGGCGACTGACCCGCGTCGGTGCGCGGGGTGAGCTCGCCCATGAGGCATGCTGGCCGCATGAAGCTGCGCCTGCTCGTCGCGGTCACCGCGACGGCCCTCACCCTCACCGCCTGCTCCTCGTCAGACGGCAAGAAGGAGCCGACGACGCCCGAGGCGTCCAAGGGCACCGCCAAGAAGCTCGTCGAGGTCTCACCGCTGACCGGGCGTGCCCTGCCGAACGGCCGCCCCAGCAACCCCGTGTTCGTCGTCAAGATCGAGAACACGGCTGCTGGCGCCCCGCAGTACGGGCTCGACAAGTCGGACCTGGTCGTCGAGGAGCTCGTCGAGGGCGGGCTCACCAGGCTGGCAGCGTTCTACTACTCGAACCTGCCGTCCAAGATCGGGCACGTCCGTTCGCTGCGGGACACCGACATCGGCATCGCCGCGCCGGTGGGGGGTCAGGTCGTGGCGTCGGGTGGCGCCGCGGGCACCTACCGACGCGTCGAGCGGTCCGGCATCAAGGTCTTCTCGGAGGATGGCGGCGCGCCGGGCTTCAGCAGCGATCCCGCGCTGGGTCGCCCCTACAACCGGCTCATCAACCTCAAGACCGTGGCGAAGAAGGCCAAGGCGTCCAGGATCAAAGGTCCCTACCTGCCGTGGACCCCCAAGAAGTCGACCGACTCGGAACCTGATGCGAGCGCCTCGGCTCCCGCTCCGCCGCGTCAGAAGACGGCTCGCCGCGCGACCGTACGCTTCTCCAACTCCACGTCGACGACCTGGAAGCTGGCCGGCGGGACGTGGCGGCGCACCAACGGCCACGCTGCCCCGGGCAAGGAGTTCAAGGCCAACACCATGATCGTGATGTTCTGCCGCGTCGGCGATGCGGGCTACACCGACCCGGCCGGCAACCCGGTGCCCGAGACCAAGCTCGAAGGCAAGGGACGCGCGCTGATCTTCCGTGGCAGCACCGTGACCGAGGTCGAGTGGTTGAAGCCGAGCCTCGACGAGTCGATCAGGTTCTCGACCAAGGCGGGGGAGCCGTTCACGATCGACCCGGGCAAGGTGTTCGTCGAGCTCGTGCCCAAGGGCGACGGCAAGGTCACCCTCGGCTGACGGTCAGTCGATCGAGGGCAGCAGACGCAGGCCGGCCAGGATCGCGGCGATCGTGGACTGCACGTCCTCGCTCGCGGCCTCGGGATCCTCGGCGTCGGCGACGTACTCCGAGGCCGAGCGGATCGCACCGTAGAACACCGCGCCGAAGGACTCGTTGAGCTCTCCGCCGCCGCCGAGGTCGGCCAGCAGGTCGTCGACCGTGCGCTGGACGATGCCGAAGGACGACGCGCGCTCGGCCTCGGCCCAGCGCTCGTGGCCCAGGGCGACCGGGCCTTCCTGCATGCAGATGCGGCGGAACTGGGGCTCGCGGCAGACCTCGAGGAACTTCTCGAGGCCGATCTGGGCGCGTTCCCAGGGGTCCTTGGACGCGTTGATGGCCTTCTCGACGTCGTTCGTCGTGGCCTCCTGCACGCGGAAGAACACGCTCTCGAACAGCGCGAGCTTGCTGGGGAAGTGGTGGTAGAGCGCGCCCTTGGTGACCCGCGCCGCCGCGACGACCTCGTCGAGCGAGGTGCCCGCATAGCCGTGATCCGTGAACAGGATCGTGGCGCTGTCGAGCAGAGCACGCTTGGTGCTCGAGGAGTAGTCCTGGCGTCGCGTGGTCTTGCGCGCCGTGCGCAGGACGTTCTTGGTCACGCGTGCGTGGTGAGGCATGCCGACCAGTCTACGGCCGAACACCACCCGTGGGGCGAATCACATACCGAGGGTTTGCCTTGACGATCAGCAGCCAACATACTGAGAGTACGTACCGAGAGTATGGAACTCTCGATCCGACGGAACAGAAAGGAGCACACCATGACCTGGGATGCTTACAACCGTCGCAAGGAAACACTCCGTGACCTGCTCGCGATCGCCGACCGGCGCCGCGACCTGACCCTCACCGAGCTGCTCGACACCGTCGACGAGGACCGCAAGGCCTTCGCGGACGAGACCGAGCTGCTGTTCGACCTGCAGATGTCCTGGTTCCAGCGCCTCAGTGGGCAGCTGGACCGTCTCGTCACCGAGAGCACCGAGTCCCCCGAGATGATGGCCGCCACCGCATGGGTCAACACCGCCGCAGAGATGCCCGGTGCCCGCGCCCTGCTCGACGCCCACATCCACGAGACCGCGCTGGCGAAGGCCTTCGCCAAGGAACAGGCGTTCCTGGCTGCCGCCGCCGGTGTCCCCATGAGCCACCCGGACCTCACGGGTCACGGTCGCCGGATCATGAACTCCGCTCGCGAGTCCGTGGTCGCCACGGCCACCGCCGCGTAGGAAGAACCGGTCGCAGACCACCCCGCCTGGCACCCCCTCCCTCTGGTGCCGGGCGGGGTTACTTCGTTGGCGGTTGCTTGGCCGCGATGCCGGTGATCTGCTCGCCGACCTCGACGTCGATCGCCGCCCGGAACTCCGAGCGGAAGATCCCGAGCGTCACCTGGCTCGCGATCGGCAGCAGGCTCTCCACGATGTTCAGCACCTGAGGCCACTCGTCGTCCGGCAGGCCGGCATCGATGAACGGCTGCAGCATCTCCTGCACGACCTCGTGGACGAACGCGTCCGCGATCGTGCGCAGGTGCGTCTGCAGCAGGGGGAACAGGCCGATGACGGTCTCGGGCGCCAGCCCCAGCTTGACTGCCGCTGCGCCCGAACGGACGACCGAGGGCTCGATCAGGCGTACGCGGTCCGGGTCGAGCTTCTCGACCAGGCCGAGTCCGACGAGCGACTCGATCAAGGTGTCGTCGCGGTGCACCCCCGCCAACGCGGCGAGCGCGTCACGCGACATGATCTCGGGCTCGGCGGAGTCGGGCTCGTCGAGGATCGTGATGAGGTCGAGGGTGTGCCCGGCCGCATGCGGAGCGTTCAGGATCGCCTTCTCGATCGCCGCGAGGGTGAACCCGCGCTCGATCAGCTGACGGATCAGCTGGAGCCGCTGCAGGTGCTCGTGGTTGTAGTAGCCCGTACGCCCTTCGAGCCGTGGCGCCTCGATCAGGCCGCGGCCGGCGTACGCCCGGACGTTGCGGACCGTCATCTGAGCGCGTGAGGCGAGCTCGTCGACGGTGTACTCCTCGCCCCGCTCGGCGTCCTCTGGCATGCACGAATCATAGGCCGCGCCCATTCCGGGCGCGGTGGGGTGGCACGAGGCATCATGGAGACATGGACACGTTGCGAGGAAGACTCCTGGTGGCCACCCCGGCCATCGAGTCCGGTCCGTTCCTGCGCAGCGTCGTGTTCGTCCTCGACCACGACGCCGACGGGGCCCTCGGTGTGATCCTCAACCGGCCGCTCGACTCCGAGGTCGACGACGTGCTGCCCGACTGGGCCGGCCTCGTCAACGCGCCGGTCTGCCTGTTCGACGGCGGCCCGGTCGCGATGGACTCGGCCCTGGCACTGGGCGTCATCGCCGACGTCGCTCCGCCGACCGGATGGCGGCAGATGGCCGGTCGCGTGGGCCTGGTCGACCTCGAGGGGCCGCTGCCCGGAAGCGGCGAGTTCGCCGGCATCCGCGTGTTCGCAGGCTATGCCGGCTGGGGGGCCGACCAGCTCGAGGCCGAGCTCGAGGAAGGTGCCTGGCTCGTCGTCGAGGCGCTCGACTCGGACCTCATCTCGCCGCAGCCCGAGACGCTCTGGCGCGAGGTCCTGCGACGTCAGGACGACGACGTCCGGTTCTGGACGACATTCCCTGACGACCCCTCCGCCAACTGACCCGGCTGGCGCCAGGACTCGTTAGACTGGGGCCGTGGCTTTCTTCGGGCGAGGTACTCAGACGGTTGTCGACGAGCGCACCGACATGCGCACCGAAGAAGGTGACCACGAGAAGTTCTCGCACTACGTCCCCAAGGACGAGCTGACCGAGGCGATGATCATGGGCAACCCCGTCGTCGCGCTGTGCGGCAAGGTGTGGGTGCCCAGCCGTGATCCCGAGCCCTTCCCGGTGTGCCCCGAGTGCAAGGACATCTGGGAGAGCATGAGCGACGACGGCGATCAGGGGGATCCCTCGGGTGACGCGTAGCCAGCACCTCCGGGTCTGGCAGCGTGAGGCGTTCGAGCTCTACCAGCGCGCGCAGCCGCGCGACTTCCTCACCGTCGCCACGCCGGGCGCCGGCAAGACGACCTTCGCGCTGACGATCGCCGCCGACCTGCTCGCCCGCGGCGTCGTCGAGCGCGTCGTGATCGTCACGCCCACGGACCACCTCAAGACGCAGTGGGCCCTGGCAGCCTCAGGCATCGGCATCACGCTCGACCCGACGCTCGCGGGCCAAGGCGTCCTCGGGGCGGACTTCCAAGGCTTCGCCGTGACCTACGCCGGGCTCGCGATCAACCCCAACGCCTACCGGGCCCGCATCGAGCACCGGCCGACGATCGTGATCCTCGACGAGGTGCACCACGCGGCCGACGCCCTGTCGTGGGGCGATGCGGTGCAGGAGGCGTGCGAGCCCGCGGTCCGACGCCTCGCGCTCACCGGCACGCCGTTCCGGTCCGACGACAACCCGATCCCGTTCGTCACCTACGCCCCGCAGGTCGACGGCACCGTGACGAGCGTCGCCGACTACTCCTACGGCTACGCGCAGGCGCTCAAGGACCGGGTCGTGCGGCCGGTGCTCTTCATGGCCTACTCCGGGCAGATGCACTGGCGCACCCGGGCGGGCGACGAGGTCGCCGCCCGGCTGGGCGAGCCGCTCGACCGGGCCGCGACGGCGCAGGCCCTGCGCACCGCGCTCGACCCCAACGGCTCCTGGATCCCCGAGGTCCTGACGGCTGCGCACACGCGCCTCATGGAGGTGCGCCGCGACGTCCCCGATGCCGGTGGCATGGTCATCGCAAGCGACCAGGACACCGCGCGCCAATACGCCGCTGTGCTCGCCGAGATCTCCGGCACGACGCCGACCGTCGTCTTGTCGGACGAGGCCGGTGCCAGTGCACGCATCGCCGAGTTCTCCGCAAGCATGACGCAGTGGATGGTCGCGGTCCGCATGGTCAGCGAGGGCGTCGACGTCCCGCGCCTTTCGGTCGGCGTCTACGCCACGACGACCTCGACCCCGTTGTTCTTCGCGCAGGCGGTGGGTCGCTTCGTGCGAGCCCGTCGCAAGGGTGAGACCGCGTCGATCTTCGTGCCCAGCGTGCCGCGCCTGCTGCAGCTCGCGGCCGACCTCGAGAGCCAGCGCGACCACGTCATCGGCCGGCCGGTCAAGGACGCCGAAGACCTGTTCGCCGCCGAGGCCGACCTGCTGGCCAAGGCCAACGAGGAGCAGGGCGCGTCGGACCAGCTGGGCGAGTACCGCGCGCTCGGCAGCGACGCCTCGTTCGACCGGCTGGTCTACGACGGTGGCGAGTTCGGCTACGACGCGCTGTCGGACGACGAGGGCGAGCTGGACTTCCTCGGCATCCCGGGCCTGCTCGACCAGGACCAGGTCGCCGAGCTGCTGCGCTCGTCGCGGGCCAAGCGCGCCAGGGCCAAGGCCAAGGCCAAGGACACGGCAGCACCCGAGGCCGACGTCGCGTTCGAGCGGCGCAGCGAGCTGCGCCGCGAGCTCCATGCCCTGGTCGGCGCGTGGCACCACCGCACGGGTGCGCCGCACGGCGTCACCCACAGCCGGCTGCGGTCCCAGTGCGGCGGCCCTCCGGCGGCCCAGGCCTCGGCCGCCCAGCTGCAGGAACGGATCGACGCGATCCGTGCCTGGGCGCTCAAGGCGTCCGGCTGACCTCTCCCGAGGTGGGTCGTACGGCTACGCTCGCGGCGTGACGTCCTCCATGGCCCCGCGCACGCGGCTGTTCGCAGCGCTCCTCAAGGTCTCCGAGAAGGGCATCGAGGACGTCGTCGACCTGCCGGCCCACCGAGCCAAGCGGGCGAAGCTGCAGCGCACCCCGGTGGGTCGCTTCGTCTTCGGTCGCGCTGACCGGGCCGCGTCGGTCGAGGAGATCACGGTCGGCAACGGCTCACGCGCGCTCGTGCACCGACCCGTCGGCGCGATCGCGCCGCTGCCGTGCGTCATCAACTTCCACGGCGGCGGATGGGTGCAAGGCAATCCGGAGCAGTCGCACTGGATGGCGAGCCGCATCGCGGTGCGCAACCGCGCCGTGGTGATCTCCCCGGCGTACCGGCTGGCCTCGGAGCACCCGTTCCCCGCGGGGGTCGAGGACTGCTGGGCGACGCTCGAGTGGGTCGTGGCGCACGCCGCGGAGCTGGGCGTCGACCCACACCGACTGTCGGTGATGGGGGACAGTGCGGGCGGCAACCTGGCGGCCGTCATGGCCCTGCTCGCCCGCGACGCCGGCGGCCCGGAGCTCCGCTCGCAGGTGCTGATCTATCCCGGCACCGAGATGTACGACCGGTGGCCCTCGGAGGACCGGCACGCCGAGGCCCCGGTGCTGACGTCCAGGAACATGCGCGCGTTCGTCCGGCTCTACATGGGAGAGCGGTACGGCGACGAGGACTTCCGCGCCTCGCCGATCCGGGCGCAGTCGCACGCCGGTCTCCCCAAGACGTTCATCCTCACCGCGGAGCTCGACCCGCTGCTCGACAACGGCGCTCGCTACCGCGACGTCCTCGTCGCTGCTGGGGTGCCGGTGCGTTACGCGGAGTACGACGGAGCGATCCACGGCTTCATGAGCCTGCCCGGCGTCGTGCCGGTGGCAAGGCAGGCGCTCGACGACATCGTCGACTTCCTCGCCCAGACCCTCTGATCCCAGGTCCTCCGAACCATGGTGACAGTGCCGCTGTCACGGTAGGGTCGCGGCATGCGACGTGACCACTGGCAGCGCCGGATCGCCGAGCTCGACCCGGAGACGCAGTACGAGGAGATCGCGCGCATCGCGTCGTACCACGAGTTCCCGTGGGACTACCAGCAGGCGTTGAGCTTCGCCCTCTTCCGGACGTACGCCGTGCCGTCGATCGGCCGGCTGCTGTACGACACCGGGGAGTTCACCCAGCGCACGCAGAAGCGCCATGACGACACGGCCCTGGTGCTAGAGGCGGTGCTGGTCGACGGCGCCGAGTCGCCGGGCGGCCGTGCCGCGGTGCGCCGGATGAACCAGATGCACGGCAGCTACGACATCTCGAACGACGACCTGCGCTACGTCCTGGCGACGTTCGTCGTGGTCCCGCACCGCTGGCTGCAGGACTACGGCTGGCGCAGACCGAGCGAGGTCGAGACGACGGCGTCCGTGCGTTACTACCAGCGGCTCGGCGCGCTGATGGGCATCAAGGACATCCCTGCCGATCTCGCCGGCTTCGAGGAGCTGCTGGACACGTACGAGTCGCAGCACTTCGCCCCGGATCCCAAGACCCGCGCCGTCGCCGACGCCACGCTGGAGCTGCTCGTCTCGTTCTACCCGCGGGTCCTCGCGCGGCCGGTCGAGGCCTTCAGCCGTGCCCTGATGGACGATCGGCTCCTCGCGGCGTTCGAGCTCGAGCAGCCGTCACGCGCCGTCGTGGCGCTGGCCCGGGGCGGCCTGCGGATGCGGGCGAGGGTGGTGCGGTTCCTGCCGCCCCGCCGCCGGCCGAGGTATGCCAAGGACCTCAAGCGCATCAAGACGTACCCCGGCGGATTCATGGTGGAGAGGCTCGGCACCTTCCCCGCCACGATGCCCGAGACGGTAGAGGACGCGGCCGACCGGAGGGCGACGTCCGCGTGACTTCGTGACGTACGTCTCGTTGTGACCTCCAAGTAACTTGGGAGGCTTCATGCGGCCGGTCTCACGCCACCGTCACTTCTGGCCCGTCACGATCGCGGTCACCACGATCGCCGTCACGATGAGCACGTTCCCGGCCTACGCCACGTGGGTCGAGCGGTTCCACGGCGAGCCGGCCGAGCCGGCCACGACCGCCGGTCCCGTCGTGGACGAGTCGAAGCCTCACACCCACGACGACGCGGCGACCAAGAACGCGATCTCTCGGGCGCCCCAGACCGGCGACACGACCGACCCGACGACGTTCACCCAGGCGATCGCCCACTTCAGCAGCGTCGCGGCGCAGCGCAACGAGCCGGATCCCACGCTCGTCCCGGCGCCCTCACCCGCCGAGCGCGTCGCCGTTCCCGCGGACCGCTACGCGATGGCCGGGGGCTGCTACGCCCTGCAGTCGGCCACGACCGGCAAGTGGGTCGTGCCGGAAGCAGGGGAGTACGCCGCCAAGGGCAGCTCGCTCGCCGGTGCGATGCCGTTCCACTTCCAGGCGACCGACCTCGGGACGTACCTCCTCTATGGGCCCGGCAAGACCTTCCTCAGCGCCAACCTGCTGACCCGTCCCAGCGCGCACGGGACGCCCAGCACGTGGAGTGACTGGACCGTGAACCGGACCGGGTCGACCTTCACGTTCACCCTGCCCGCGAAGAACATCTCGCTCGGCCGGTCGTCGTCCGGTGCACTCGTCAACGGGACTCCGGCTCCGTTCAACCTCCGGCTGACCTCCGGGTGCGACGAATGGCCGGAGATCGACGTCAACGTCAAGGGCAACCCGTTTGCCGGCACGACCCCGTTCCAGGAGGTCCGCGGCTACCTCGACGCCCACACGCACGGCATGGCGTTCGAGTTCCTCGGCGGCGACGTCCACTGCGGCCGGCCGTGGCACCGCTACGGCGTCGCGTACGCGCTCAAGGACTGCATCGACCACGAGCTCACCGGTGGCAGCGGAGCGGTGCTCGAGAACTTCTTCAAGGGCGGGACGGTCGAGCCGCACGACACCGTCGGCTGGCCGACGTTCAAGGACTGGCCGGCACCGGACTCGCTGACCCACGAGGGCACCTACTACAAGTGGCTGGAGCGCTCGTGGCGCGGCGGCCAGCGCATCCTCGTCAACCTGCTGGTCGAGAACAACCAGCTGTGCATGCTCTACCCGCTCAAGCACAACTCGTGCAACGACATGGACTCCGTCCGGCTGCAGGCAGCTGACATGCGCAAGCTCGAGCGCTACATCGACGCGCAGAGCGGCGGGCCCGGCAAGGGCTGGTACCGCATCGTGACGGATCCGTTCCAGGCCCGGCAGGTCATCAACCAGGGCAAGCTCGCGGTCGTGATGGGCATCGAGACGAGCGCGCTGTTCGGCTGCTCCAAGAAGCTCGACGTGCCGCAGTGCAGCCCCGAGTCGATCGACAAGCAGCTCGACGAGGTTCACGCCCTCGGGGTGCGGCAGATGGAGCTCGTCAACAAGTTCGACAACGCGCTGTCAGGCGTGGCCGGTGACACGGGCACCGCCGCTCCGTTGATCAATGCCGCGAACTTCCTCGAGACCGGCTCCTTCTGGGACATGCGCACGTGCGCGCCGGGCGGCGACCCGGAGGTGCACGACAAGGACCAGCTCGCGCTGCCGTCGGTGGCCCCCGCGCAGGACGCGTTGTTCGGCGCGATCGCCGGTCTCCACCTGCCGATCAAGCTCCCGTTGTACGCCTCGGGCCCGCACTGCAACGCCCGCGGGCTCACGAGTCTCGGCGACCACACGATCGAGGGCATGGCCGAGCGCAAGATGATCTTCGACCCTGACCACATGAGTGTCGCGGCGCGGAAGTCCTCGCTCGACCTGGCGGAGAAGCTGAAGTATCCCGGCGTCGTGTCGAGCCACTCCTGGTCCACCCCGGACGCGTACCCGCGGATCTACGAGCTCGGTGGTGTCGTGACGCCGTACGCGGGCGACAGCGCCGGATTCGTCGAGAAGTGGCGCAAGCACCTGACGTGGGCCGACCCGCGCTACTACTTCGGCTTCGGGTTCGGCGCCGACATCAACGGGCTCGGCGCTCAGGGCAACCCGCGCGGCGCGGACGTGCCCGACAAGGTGACGTACCCCTTCACGGGTCTCGGTGGCGTGACGATCGACAAGCAGGTCAGCGGCAAGCGGACGTACGACATCAACGTCGACGGCGTCTCGCACTACGGCCTCTACCCGGACTGGGTCGAGGACCTCCGCAAGCAGGGCGGTCAGGCGATCGCCGACGACATGGCCCGCGGCGCGGAGGCCTACCTCGCGATGTGGGAGCGGGCCGAGGGCGTGACCAACGACGCGTGCCGCGATCCCGAGGCGATCAAGGACGAGAGCGTCATCAGGGGCATTCCTCTCGGCACCACCGTGCAGGGCGTGCTGCTGAAGGCCGGCCAGCCCCACACGCGACTGGCCTCGAAGTTCACCTACTGCGCCCGCACGAGCTCCGGCGCCACGGCGACCCGAACCGTCTCGTTCGGCCCCGGCGGAGCGGTGGCGCGGATCAGCTAGGTCCGGGCGGTGGATCGTCAACCGAATGCGGTCCGCGCGGTGGATCGTCAACCGAATGCGGTCCGCGCGGTGGATCGTCAACCGAATGCAGGCCCTTTCGGTTGACGATCCACCGCCCAGGGCGGAGGCGGGAAGCATCGACGAGGGTCGCGCGTTGGCACTGGTGTGAGACTTTCCGTGCTGGACCTCGTCCCCGTACGCTCCGACCAGTCGAGCGGTGACGCCCTGGCGGCCACCGTGTCGCTGGCCCAGGTGGCCGACCGCCTCGGCTTCACCCGCTACTGGCTCGCCGAGCACCACAACATGCCGGCCGTCGCGGCGACGTCACCGCCGGTGCTGATCGCCATGCTCGGCGCGCAGACGACCTCGATCCGGCTGGGCTCCGGCGGGGTCATGCTGCCCAACCACGCGCCACTGGCCGTTGCCGAGCAGTTCGCGCTGCTGGAGGCCGCCACCCCGGGTCGCATCGACCTCGGCATCGGCCGCGCTCCCGGCTCCGACCCGGTCACCTCGATGGCGCTGCGCGGCGCCGCAGGCCGTGACGACACGGACATCGAGAACTTCCCGCAGTACCTCGACGACGTCGTGGCGCTGATGGGGGCCGACGGCGTACGTGTCGCGGTGCCGCGGCAGAACTACGTGCTCAAGGCGACCCCGGCGGCGGCCTCCGAGCCACGGATGTGGCTGCTCGGCTCCTCGATGTACTCGGCGCACCTAGCGGCCGCCAAGGGCCTGCCCTATGTCTTCGCCCATCACTTCTCCGGCCACGGGACCGCCGAGGCGCTGGAGGTCTACCGGTCGGAGTTCCAGCCCAGCGATGTTGCCGGCGAACCGGTCACCTTCCTGACCGTCAACGCCTCGGTCGCCGAGACCGAGAGCGAGGCGGCGGCGTTGATGCTGCCCAACCTGCAGATGATGGCTCGCCTGCGCACGGGCCAGCCGCTCACGGCTCTCGACCTCGTGGAGGACGCCCAGGCGGCGGAGCTGCACCCGCAGGTCGAGGCGATGATCAGCTCCGGTCTGGCCCGCGCCGTGGTCGGCACGCCCGCTCAGGCGGCGGAGCAGATCCGCGAGCTCGCGGAGACGTTCGCGGTCGACGAGGTCATGGTCAACCCCGTGGCGTCGGCCCGCCGCGGCACGGACCCGCGCACGGCGCCGGGGCGCGAGCAGACCCTCGAGCTGCTGGCCAAGGAGCTGCTCTAGGGCTCGAGCGGCGCGTACATCACGTGCAGCCCCACCCGGCCCTGGGTTGGGTGCTCGAACGCTCCGGGGACCGTGCCGATGATCGTGAAGCCCAGGCGCTGGTAGAGCTCGACCGCCGAGACGTTGGATGCCGCGACGGCGTTGAACTGCATGCCGGCGAACCCCTGCGCGCGGGCCCAGTCGAGCGCGTCGCGCACCAGGGCGCCCCCGATGCCCTGCCCCCGGCCGGCTGAGGCGACCATGAAGCTGGCCGTCGCGACGTGCGAGCCGGGGCCCGCGCGGTTGGCGCCCATCTGCGCCGTCGCGACGATCGCACCGCCGTCGTGCGCGACGACCGTGCGGCCGGGCGCGGGCTTGACCCAGAGCTCCCGCGCCTGCTCGGCCGTCAGGCCCGGGTCGTACGTGAACGTGTCGCCGGCGAGCACGACCTCGCGGATGATCGGCCACACCTGCGGCCAGTCGCCGTCGGCGAGCTCACGGATCTCCACCATCAGAACCAGATGCTCAGGAACGGCGCGACGGGGGAGCGGAACATCTGCTCGAGCTCGGCAGCGGAGCCGGTGATGCGCCCGGCCGCGGCGAGCACGACCGGCGAGACCCCGCCGAGGTAGATCGCCGCGAGGTCCTCGACCGACAGCGCCACGTCGGCCGGCTCGTTGCTGGGCGTCACGGTCGCGGCACCGGTGGTGTCGACGTCGAGGGCCCAGGTGCCGTCGCACGCTCCGAACGGGTCGCTCACGCCGAGCACCAGCCGCCCCGGTGCTGCATAGGTGCGAGCGCCGAGCGCGGCCTCGATGTCGAGGATGCGGATCCAGAGGTGATCGAGCTCGGCGACCTGCACCGCCCGGAAGTCCGAGACCATCCATCGCACGGGCTCGTCGACCGGACGCAGGTGGGCGCGGACCTCCGACACCAGGTCCATCTCGAGGACGAATCGCCACAGGGCGGCGTACGCGTCGTCGGTCGCCGTCACGAGGTGCAACAGGTCGAGCCGGTGCTGGGTGAAGTCGCGGTCGTTCGCGGTCAGCTTGTAGCTCGCGAACCCCTGCAGCTGGCCGGAAGCGTCGTCGTAGCGGATGAACCGCTGCTTCTTGGCATCCTCGTCGCCGATCATCAGGCCGAGCTGACGATCCCAGAGGATGCCGTCGTAGGCGATCTGGCCGGGGGTTTCGAGCCGCACGCGCTCGACGAGGGCGAGTCCGTCGGCGAGCAGCTCGTCGGCCGTGACGAAGTGGACCCGGCCGCTCGGCTGCGGACCCGTCCACCGGGCGCGGCGGGTGTCGATCGTCAGGTCACGGGCGAGCGCGGCCGGGGCGAAGCCGAACCGGCCGTAGATCGTGGACTCCGACACGGTCAACGTGGCCACTGGCGTGCCGTGGGCCATCGCGGTGCGCAGCTCGGCCTCGAGCAGTGCGCGGGCCACCCCCCGTCGCCGGTGGGTCGGCGCCACCGTCACACCACTGATGGCCCACGACCCGACCGAGCGGCGCCCGGGAACCGTCAGGTCGGCGGGCCACACCTCGGTCGTCGCGACCGGCTCGTCCGGCAGGGGAGCGGACGCGTCCCACACTCCGGTGATCCGCCGGGACATGACGTACGTGCGGCGTTGCTCGATCGCCTCGCTCGTCTCGCGGCTGCCGTGGAACCCGCGCGACTCGGCTCGGGACCATGCGGCGTAGGCCTGCTGGTCTGAGGGGTCGAGGAGTCCGAGGCGGAGCCCGTCGGCGGCGAGCCGCTCGGCGGACACGTCGTCGACGGGCAGGTCGAGGTGGTTGTCGTGGCCCATGGCATCAGGCTAACCACCGCTCTGGACAACCCGACGCCGACTGATGGGCCGCCGTTCACCCGGACGTCGCCGACATGTCGACTCGGGTCGACAGGATCCAGGCCATGCCAGACAGCCCCCTGCCCTCCCGCCTCTCCCTGCTCGTACGCTCGATCGCCCGACCGGCCCTCGCGGGAGCGGTCGCCGGAGCGCTCGCGGCCGTCGTCGTGCCGTCGACCGGCGCCAGTGCCGACACGGACCAGACCTTCCATCGGGTCGCCACCTATCCGGTCTACAAGAACCTGCCGAAGGACGTCCCGGCGAGCTCCGAGACGGTCGCGGAGATCTCCGACGTGTCGAAGGACGGCAAGACGCTGATCTACACCGACGCGGCCGGCAAGCGGATCGGGTTCCTCGACATCTCAGACCCCTCGTCACCGGTCGGCGACGGCAGTCTCTCGCTCGCACAGCTCGGCGACGCCGATGACCAGCCGACGTCCGTCGCCGTTGTCGGCAAGTACGTCCTCGTGGTCGTCGACACGAGCACGAGCTTCGCCGATCCCTCGGGTCGTTTGGACATCGTGAGGCTCTCGGACTCCAAGCGCATACGGAGCATCCCCCTCGACGGCCAGCCCGACTCGATCGACATCAGCGCCGACGAGCAGTTCGCCGCGATCGCCATCGAGAACCAGCGCGACGAGGACGCCACGCCTCCCGGCAGGTCCAAGGGCGACCTGCCGCAGCTGCCGGCAGGGTTCGTGCAGGTCATCGATCTCGGGGGTGCACCGGCCGACTGGCAGCCGCACAGGATCGATCTGGTCAACGGTGACGGCACGGCCTTGCCGTCGTTCGTCGACGCAGGAATCGTGGAGCCGACCGACCCCGAGCCGGAGTACGTCTCGATCAATCGCCACAACAAGCTCGCGCTCACGCTGCAGGAGAACAACGGGATCGTCGTCATCGACCTCGCGACGCGGGCGATCGACAAGGTCTTCACCGCCGGCAGTGTCTCCGGCGCCGGCTTCGACACCAAGAAGGATGGCAAGGTCTCGCTGACGGACTCCTTGACGAACGTCGTCCGCGAGCCGGACTCGATCGCGTGGGTCGACGACACCCACGTGGCAACCGCCAACGAGGGTGACTGGAAGGGTGGCTCACGAGGGTGGACGATCTTCGACGCCACGGATGGTTCCGTCGACTGGGACGCCGGCAACACGTTCGAACGGCTCGCGGTGAAGCACGGCTACTACAACGACGACCGCGCGGCCAAGAAGGGGACCGAGCCCGAGGGGCTCTCGATCTCGACGATCAACGGGGTGACGTACGCGTTCGTGGGCTCCGAGCGAAGCAACTTCATCGCCGTCTACGACCTGAGTGACCCGACCTCGCCGGTGTTCAAGCAGATCCTCCCGGCCACGAACGGCCCCGAGGGGATCTTGCCGATCCCCGGACGTGACCTGCTCGCGGTCTCCAGCGAGACCGACGACGCCTCGGTCAACGTGCGAGCGAGCGTCAGCTTCTACGAGCTCGGTGACGGGGCCGGCACGTTTCCCTCGATCGAGTCCGACGAGGTCGCCGGGGCGCCGATCGGCTGGAGCGCCCTGGGCGCGTTGACGGCCGCTCCGAAGGATCCGGGCACGCTGTTCGCAGCAGCCGACACGGTGCTGAAGCCGGCGCAGATCTTCACCGTCGACGTCTCACGGAGGCCGGCGCACATCACCGCGGCCATGACGGTGAGCGAGGGCGGCGTGCCGTCGAACCTCGACATCGAGGGATTGTACGCCCGTCCGGAGGGTGGCTTCTGGCTCGCCTCGGAAGGAGCAACCGGCGCGGCCAACAAGATCTATCGGACCGACGACGCCGGCGCGATCCAGCAGACCGTGACCCTGCCGACCTCGGTCACCGATCACATCAAGAACTGGGGTCTCGAGGGCGTGACCGCCACGACGGACGCCGATGGCGAGCACGTGTGGACCGTCGTCCAGCGCCAGCTGTGGGCCGACGTGTCGGACCAGACCGAGGGCCTCGACGGCGACAACATCGCTCGCATCGGCCGCTACGACGTCAAGGACGGGTCCTGGCACTGGTACGGCTATGAGCTCAACAGCCCCAAGAAGGACGGGGGCGACTGGGTGGGCCTGTCGGAGATCACGGCCGTCGACGACGACACGTTCGCGGTGATCGAGCGGGACAAGCTCAACGGCCCGAACGCCCGCAACAAGCGGATCTACACGGTCGACATCCCCGCCACGGACCCGGTCGGCGACGAGGTGCCGGTCCTGGAGAAGTCGCTGGCGATCGACGTCCTCCCCGAGCTCCGCGCCACGCACGGGTGGACGCAGGAGAAGCTGGAGGGCTTCACGATCGCTGCTGACGGTGCGCTCTACGGCGTGACGGACAACGACGGCCTCAAGGACTCGACGGGCGAGACGGTCTTCCTCCGCCTGGGCCAGGCCACCGACGCGTTCAGCGACGCGCTGAAGAGCACGACGACTCTGGAGCTGTCCAGCTCGTCGATCAAGTACGGGCAGAAGACGACGGCCGCGATCTCCGTGACCGGCGGTGCCGGGGTCGAGCCGTCAGGGGACGTCGTCGTCAAGGACGGTCCGTCCACCGTGGCCAAGGGTGTGATCGTGAACGGCGCAGCGACCCTCACGCTGAGCGGCCTGAAGCCGGGCACGCGGCACCTGACGGCGGAGTTCGCCGGCGATGCCCGCACGACGAGCAGTGCGAGCGCTCCCGTCACGCTGACCGTGGCGAAGGGCGCCACGGCGACCAAGCTGTCGGTCAACGACCACTCGGTGCGCAAGGGCCGGACCGTGACGGCGACCGTGCGCGTCACCGGCACGGGGTTCACCCCGGCCGGCTCGGTGCAGGTCCGCGACGGCTCGAAGGTCATCAAGACCATCAGGCTCAGCGGCGGCAAGGGAAGTGCCAAGGTCACCCTGCGGTGGACGGGCCGTCGTCACCTGAGGGCGTACTACCTCGGCAGCTCGCTGGCTGCCGTCTCGCACACTCCGTCGGTCACCGTCAGGGTCAGCTGAGGGTGACGCCCGCCTCGGCCCACTCGCGGTGGACCAAGGGCAGGTTGTCGGGCGTCACCGCGGCCGTGAGTCCCTCGAGGACTCGTACCGAGAAGCCCTCCTGTGCGGCGTCGAGCGCTGTCGCGCGTACGCAGTGGTCGGTCGCGATGCCGCACACATCCACAGCCTCGACGCCGGCCGATCGCAGCCAGTCGGCGAGGCCCACGCCGTCGGCGGACGCCCCTTCGAAGCCGGAGTAGGCCGCGGCGTACTCGCCCTTGTAGAAGATCTCGTCGAACAGCGTCGGCTCGAGCGGCGCGTGGAGCTCCTCGCCACGCGTCCCGACGACGCAGTGCCGCGGCCAGGAGTCGACGTAGTCCGGGGTGTCCGAGAAGTGTGGGCCCGGGTCGATGTGGTGGTCGCGGGTCGCGACGACCGTGTCGTACGTCCTGGTGGCGAGCAGGTCGGCGATGTCGCCGGCGACCTTGGCGCCTCCTGCCACGGCGAGGGAGCCGCCCTCGCAGAAGTCGTTCTGCACGTCGACGACGATGAGTGCTCGGGTCATGCCTTCTCCTTCTCGTAGACGGTCTCGATGGCCGGCTCTCCGCGCATGAGCTGCATGGCCGTGACCGGCAGCTCGGCGAGCGAGCTGCGAAGACGTACGCGTGCGGCGTCGAGGGTCTCGTGGTGCACGCGTACGCCGTGTCGCACGAGCTCGACCAGCAGGGCTCGGTCGTCGCCGTCGTCGACCGGTGCCAGGTCGATGCCGATGACCTCCGCCTGGGCCGTGCCGTCGGCGGAGCGCCTGCGCAGCGCTGACTTTCGGCCGCCGACCGAGATCTTGTCGGTGCTCTTCTTGGCGACCGGCACCATCGTGCCGTCCTCGCCCGCTCGTGACACGAGCTTGTAGACGAAGCCGCTGGTAGGCGCGCCCGAGCCGGTCACGAGCGCCGTGCCGACGCCGTAGCCGTCGACGGGGGCGGCAGCGAGGGCGGCGATGGCGTACTCGTCGAGGTCGCTCGTGACGGTGATCCGGGTCGACGTGGCGCCGAGGCCGTCGAGCTGGGCGCGCACCTCGCGCGCGAGCGCGACCAGGTCACCGGAGTCCAGACGTACGCCGCCCAGCTCGGCCCCGGCGACGTCGACGGCGGTGCGGATGGCCTCGGGGATGTCGTAGGTGTCGACCAGGAGCGTCGTGCCCGGGCCGAGGGCCCGGACCTGCGCCTCGAACGCCTCGCGCTCGGTGTCGTGGAGCAGCGTGAACGAGTGCGCGCTCGTGCCCGTCGTGGGGATCCCGTACGTACGTCCGGCCTCGAGGTTCGACGTCGCCGCGAACCCGGCGATATATGCGGCGCGGGCGGCCGCGACCGCCGACGCCTCGTGGGTGCGCCGCGAACCCATCTCGATGCAGGGGCGGTCGCCAGCAGCCGAGATCATGCGTGCCGCGGCCGACGCGATGGCCGAGTCGTGGTTGAGGATCGACAGGAACACCGTCTCGAGGATCACGCACTCGGCGAACGTCCCCTCCACGACCAGGACGGGTGACTGCGGGAAGTAGAGCTCGCCGTCGGGATAGCCCCAGAGCGTCCCGGTGAACCGGTAGTCGGCGAGCCACTGGATCGTGTCGGCGTCGACGACGTCCGCCTCGCGGAGCCAGTCGAGCTCGGCCTGGGCGAAGCGGAAGTCCTCGAGGGCGTCGAGCAGCCGGCCGATCCCGGCGACCACGCCGTAGCGGCGCCCCTGGGGCAGTCGGCGGGCGAACAGCTCGAAGACGGAACGGCGATGGGCCGTGCCGTCCCTCAGTGTCGCCTGGAGCATCGTGAGCTCGTACCGGTCGGTCAGCAGGGCGGTGCTGGCATTGGCGTTCACGGTATCCAGCCTAGGACTCATCGGCCCGGCGGCTCGGTTTCGCTCGCCCAGGCGCCTGGGACACAATGGACGGCATGACCACGCCGACGCCCGTCGAGATCGCGGAGCCCGACGTCGACGAGATCGTCGAGCTCGAGGACCCGTGGGTCACCATCGTCTGGAACGACCCGGTCAACCTCATGTCGTACGTCGCCTACGTCTTTCGCAACTACTTCGGCTACACCGAGGAGAAGGCCCACCAGCTCATGCTCGCGGTGCACCACGAGGGCAAGGCCGTGGTGTCGAGCGGCAGTCGAGAGCAGATGGAGCGCCACGTGCAGGCCATGCACGAGTACGGTCTGTGGGCGACGCTGGAGCGGCAGGACGCCTGAATGCTGATGCCATCGACGGCCGGGGGCCAGGAGCTGTGAAACCGTTCAAGAAGCGCCGCCGCGGCGGCATCACCGCGACCTTCGAGGCCGGTGAGGCGCACCTCCTGGCGAGCCTGTCCGGCCAGGTCGTCGAGCTGTTGCGTGACCGCAACGGTGCCGACGAGTCGACGGCCGACCCGCTCGCGACCCAGCTCGGCATGGGCGGGCCCTCGCTGCCGCCCGAGGACCCGGTGCTGCGCCGGTTGCTGCCCGACGCCTACCGCGACGACGCGGAGGACTCCGGTGAGTTCCGGCGCTTCACCGAGCGATCGCTGACGTCGGCCAAGGTGGCGAACGCCGAGGCCCTGATCGGCTCGCTCGTCGACGGCGGGCTCGCCTTCGGGGTCCCGGCGGACGCTGACCAGCAGCCCATCGAGGTCGAGCTCGACCCGGCGCAGGTGCAGGCCTGGCTCCGTGCCCTGACCGACGTACGCCTGTCACTGGCCGTGCGGCTCGGCATCGAGGACGACGACGACATCATGCTGATCGCTCAGTCGGAGGACGAGGCGATCGCCGCGATGTCGGAGATCTACGACTGGCTCGGCTACGTGCAGGAGACGCTCATCGCCGCGCTGGACTGAGCGTCCTCACGCGGTCTCGTCGAGCTCCTCGAGGGCGCCGGCCACGACGAACGCCACGACCTGCCGCACGACGGCGTCGTCGGCCAGGATGCGCTGGTGGCCCAGGCCCTCGGTCGTGGTGAGCCGAGCGCCGGCCCAGTGCTCGACGAGCTGCACCGCCGAGGCGTACCTCGCCAGGCGGTCGGTGCGGTCGTGGACCACGAGCAGCGGCGGCTTGTCGATCTCGTCCGCGATCCGTACGAGGTTGACCTCCTCGACCGCCAGGCCCACCCGTCGGAGCGCCCGCTGCTCCAGGCGGGCGCGGGTGCGGGGCCCGAAGCCGAGGCCCGCCTGCAGGGTCGGGAGATGGTCGCTGATGCGGACCATCGGGGCGATCAGCACGAGGCGGTCCGTGCCGAGCCAGCCGTGCTGGAGCGTCAGGCCGGTCGCGAGGCCGCCCATCGAGTGCGCGATGACGGCGTGGGCCGGTCCGTGGACCGCCGCGACGGCGTCGATCGCGTGGCCCATCTCGACCGCGTGGCTCTGGCCGACGACCTCGCCCGCGTCCGAGGTGCCGTGGCTCGGAGCGTCATGGGTGACGACGGTGAATCCCGAGGCGACCAACGGCGGCACCAGGCGGCCGAGCTGTGTCTCGTTGCCACCCCAGCCGTGCACGAGGTAGACCACGGGACCCGAGCCCCAACGGTGGCCGCGGATCGTACGGCCTTGCGAGCGGACCTCGAACGGCGTGTGACCCGGCGGCAGCTCAGTGACCCGGGAGGGCGGCAGCGCGAACCACCAGCGGTCGGCCCAGCGGGCTCCGAGCGACGGCGCAACGTGCTCGAGAACGCGAAAGGCGCCGCGCAATAGGTGCTGAGAAGGCCGAACGTTCGTGCTTTTTTGTGCCGAGTCAAGTGCCATGGGAGTTCCTTCGGGATTCAGGCCGGCTGGCCGGCGTGGGTGATGAGTGACTCGAAGGCGCGATGCACGCGATCGAGGGCGTGGGGGTCCCGCAACAGGCGCGACGCGTGCTGGTGGGCGAGGGTCAGCGCGTGCATCTCGTACGCGAACTGGTCGGGATCCACGTCGGGACGGAACTCACCCTCGCTGACGGCCGTGCCGACGACGGTGGCGATCATCTCGAGCCAGTCCCGCTCGTCGCGCACCAGGGCGTCGCGCACCGGGCCGGGTCGGTCGTCGAGCTCCGAGCTCGCCGCGACGAACAGGCAGCCGCTGTCCTCGGCGGACTCCGACCACGTCACCCAGGAGTCGAACAGCACCCGGAGCCGGGCCACGCCGCGCGGGGCCCGCAGCGCGGGTCGGACGACCTCGTCGACGAAGCGCTCCCGCGTGTGGCGCAGGATCTCGATCTGCAGCGCCTCCTTGGAGGCGAAGTGGGCATAGAGCCCGCTCTTGGACATCCCGGTGTGGGTGGCGAGCTGTCCGATCGTCATGCCGGTCAGCCCGACCTTCGCGGCCACCGCGGTCGCCTCGGTCAGGATCGCGCGTCGCGTCTCGTCACCCTTGGACATGGACCATTTATAGCACGGTCGTTCTTTTCATGTCGAGCGCTTCGCCGCGACCGGCCGCCGGACCACGACCTCCTCGGCGGTGTCTCAGCGGTTGGCCGCCGCCGAGGGGCTCGCGTGCCGGCCGATAAACTCGGCTGGTGCTGACCATCGACCGAGCCACGCATGACGCGATCATCGCGCACGCGCGACGCGACCACCCCGACGAGGCCTGCGGCGTCGTCGCCGGGCCGATCGGCTCGGACGTGCCGGCCCGGTTCATCCCGATGCTCAACGCGGCGATGTCCCCGACGTTCTACGAGTTCGACTCCGGCGACCTGCTCAGGCTCTACCGCGAGATGGACGACCGTGACGAGGAGCCCGTCGTCGTCTACCACTCCCACACCTCCACCGAGGCCTATCCGTCGCGCACCGACATCAACCTGGCCGGCGAGCCGGGCGCGCACTACGTGCTCGTCTCGACTCGCGACGGTGCCGACCAGGCCGGCCCCGTGGAGTTCCGGTCCTACCGCATCGTCGACGGCGAGGTCACGGAGGAAGAAGTTCGCGTCGTCGACCGTTATGAAGACGTAGCAGCAACCCAACAGAAGGCAGAGCACTGATGGCCATCGAGGTCCGCATCCCCACGATCCTGCGCCCCTACACCGGCGGCGAACGCGCCGTCGAAGGCAGCGGAACAACGGTCGCCGAGCTGATCGACAAGCTCGAGGGCGACCACCCCGGCATCCGGGAGCGCCTGCTCGAGAACGGCGAGGCCCGTCGGTTCGTCAACATCTACGTGAACGACGAGGACATTCGCTTCACGGGCAGCCTCGACACCGCGGTCGCCGACGGCGACACCGTGGTGATCCTGCCGGCCGTGGCCGGCGGCGCCGCCTGAGATGCGGTTCGACTCGCTGATCGACTCCGTCGGCGGCACCCCGCTCGTCGGCCTCCCCAACCTCTCACCGGCGCCGGACGTGCGGCTGTGGGCCAAGCTGGAGGACCAGAACCCGACCGGCTCGATCAAGGACCGCGCGGCGCTGAGCATGATCGTGCGGGCTGAGCAGGACGGCCGCCTCGCCCCCGGTGCGACGATCCTCGAGCCGACGAGCGGCAACACCGGCATCTCGCTGGCCATGGTCGCCAGCCAACGCGGCTACCGGCTGATCTGCGTCATGCCGGAGAACACCTCGATCGAGCGGACGCAGCTGCTGACGATGTGGGGTGCCGAGATCATTCCGTCCCCGGCCGCGGGCGGTTCCAACGAGGCCGTGCGAGTCGCCAAAGGTCTCGCCGCAGAGCACCCCGACTGGGTCATGCTCTACCAGTACGGCAACCCGGCCAACGCCGACGCGCACTACGAGGGCACGGCCCCGGAGCTCCTCGCCGACCTGCCGGAGATCACGCACTTCGTCGGCGGGCTCGGCACGACCGGCACCCTCATGGGTGTGGGCCGGTTCTTCCGCGAGCACCGTCCCTCCGTGCGGATCGTGGCGGCCGAGCCGAGGTACGGCGAGCTGGTCTACGGGCTGCGCAACCTCGACGAGGGCTTCGTGCCCGAGCTCTACGACGCGACGCTCATCGACTCGCGCTTCAGCGTCGGGCCCCGGGACGCCGTGCGCCGCGTGCGCGAGCTCATCGAGCGCGAGGGCATCTTCGCGGGCATCTCGACCGGCGCGATCCTGCACGCCGCGCTGGCGCAGGCCGCCAAGTGCGTCAAGGCCGGCGAGACCGCGGACATCGTCTTCATCGTGTGTGACGGCGGCTGGAAGTACCTCTCCACCGGTGCCTACGAGGGCACGCTCGATGAGGCCGAGGACAAGCTCGACGGCCAGCTCTGGGCCTGACCCCACGCCGTACGAATGGCCGCACGGCGCTTTGGGTACAGGGATGATCCCGACCCGAAGGAGCCCTCATGGCCCGCGCAACGACCGCCCACCAGCTGCACGACCTCGGCCTCGCCGCCTGGTTCGGCGGAACGCTCGCCAACGCCGTCGCCCTCAACAAGGCAGCCGCGCACAGCGGTGACGCCGCCAGCACGGGCGCCGTCGCCAACGAGGGCTGGGACCGCTGGACACCGGTCAACGCCGCAGCGATCGGCGCCCACCTGATCGGCAGCGTCGGCCTCCTGAAGCACGACCTCGGCCGCATGTCGGTGCAGAAGGGCGTCGGCTCGATGGCGCTGGCCAAGACCGCCGTGACGATCGGTGCCCTCGGCGTGACGGCCTACAGCCGCGTGCTGGGTCGCAAGGTCTCCCAGCACCACGCCGTACCGGCCGCGGACGGCACGACGCCGACCGCCAGCACGCCGCCGGACGTCGCCGCGGCCCAGAAGAAGCTCAAGCAGCTGCAGTGGGCCGTCCCGGCGCTGACCGGTGCGATCGTCGCCATCGCGTCGTACGCGAGCGAGCAGTACCGCCCCGAAGAGGTCCACCGCGGGATGCTGCAGCGCGTCCTGCCCTGACCCACGCGATGTGTGACGGTCTGCACGCCGGCAGCGCCGGGGACACGTGCAGACCGTCACAAATCCTGGAGGCCGTACCGCGACGGGGCGCCGTCGGTTAGCCTCGTGCCGTGAGCCAGATCGTGGTGTTCTCCGGAAGCGCCCATCGACCCCTCGCCGAGAAGATCTGCTCCGAGCTCGGCCAGCCGCTCTCGGCGTCCGACACGGTCCGGTTCAGCAACGACTGCCTCCAGGTGCAGCTGCTCGCCAACTGCCGCAAGAAGGACGTCTTCATCATCCAGCCGCTGGTCCCGCCGACGCAGGACCACCTGATGGAGCTGCTGCTCATGATCGACGCTGCCCGCGGCGCCAGCGCGGACTCGGTCACCGCCGTCATCCCGCACTACGCGTACGCCCGCTCCGACAAGAAGGACGCCTCCCGCATCTCGATCGGCGGCCGGCTCGTGGCCGACATGCTGACGACGGCCGGCGCCGACCGGGTCGTCACGATGACGCTCCACGCGCCGCAGGTGCACGGGTTCTTCAGCGTGCCGGTGGACCACCTCACCGCGATCGGCGAGCTCGCCGACTACTACCGCAACCGCGACCTCGCCGACACCGTCGTGGTCTCGCCCGACCTCGGCAACGCCAAGACCGCATCGCTGTTCGCCCGCCTGCTCGGCGTGCCGGTCGCGGCCGGCAGCAAGCAGCGGCAGGCCGACGACAAGGTCGTGATCGACGCGATCGTCGGTGACGTGGCCGGCAAGACCGCGATCGTCCTGGACGACGAGATCGCGACCGGCGGATCGATCATCGAGCTGATGAACAAGCTCGAGGAGGAAGGCTGCACCGAGGCGTCGGTGGCCTGCACGCACGGCCTCTTCACCGGCAAGGCCGTCGAGCGTCTGCGCAACCACCCCTCGATCACGGAGGTCGTGACGACCGACACCGTGCCGCCGCCGGCTGACTGGCCGGAGCTGCAGGTACGGTCGATCGCCGGCCTGTTCGCCGAGGCGATCGCCCGCATCCACGCGGGGGAGTCGGTCTCGTCGCTGTTCGACGGGGTCGACCCGGCGCACGCTCCGCCGCAGCCCAAGCTCCCGCTCTAGTCCCGCCGAGCGGGGCGAGGAGACTCACGTGTGATCTGCGGCCTGTTCACTTTGCCGTAACACTCCACCCCCGTAACCTCTTCGGTTGTGAGCACCTCACCGATCGGCATCTTCGACTCCGGCTTCGGCGGCCTGACGGTCGCCCGCGCCGTGCTCGACCAGCTGCCGCACGAGCCGGTGCTCTACCTGGGCGACACGGCCCGTCAGCCCTACGGTCCCAAGACGATCTCCGAGGTCCGCGAGTACGCCCTGGAGTGCCTCGACCACCTCGTCGCGCAGGGTGTCAAGGCGCTCGTCATCGCGTGCAACTCCGCGAGCGCCGCGGTGCTGCGGGACGCCCGGGAGCGCTACGACGTGCCCGTCGTCGAGGTCATCGTGCCGGCGACCCGGCGGGCGGTCAGCGCGACGCGCAACGGGTCGATCGGCGTGATCTGCACCGAGGCGACGGCCACCTCGAAGGCGTACGACGACGCGTTCGCCGCCAACCCCGGCGTCACGCTGCACACCCAGACCTGCCCCCGCTTCGTCGACCTCGTCGAGGCCGGTGTGACGAGCGGTCCCGAGCTGCTGGCCGTCGCCGAGGACTACCTGCGTCCCCTGATCGAGCTCCAGGTCGACACGCTTGTGCTCGGCTGCACGCACTACCCGCTGCTCACGGGTGTCCTCTCGTACGTCATGGGCGACGGCGTCACGCTCGTGTCGAGCGCCGAGGAGACCGCCAAGGACGTCTACGCGCTGCTGGTGCGCGAGGGCCTCGAACGGGACCTCGACCTCCCCGCCCCCGAGCACGGTTTCCTCACGACCGGCCGGCCCGAGGAGTTCGCGGTGCTCGCGCGCCGGTTCCTCGGCCCCGAGGTCGAGTCGGCCCGCCAGTTCTCCTGGGTCGGTGCCGGCGCATGAAGCTCACCGTCATCGGCTGCGCCGGCTCGTTCCCGGGCCCGGACTCCCCGGCCAGCTGCTATCTCGTCGAGGCGCCGTTCGAGGGGCGTACCTACCGGCTGCTGCTCGACCTCGGCTCGGGGGCCCTGGGCCACCTGCAGCGGTTCTGCGACCTGCGCGACGTCGATGCCGTCGCGCTCTCGCACCTGCACGCCGACCACTGCTTCGACCTGTCGGGTCTTTACGTCGTGAGCAAGTACCACCCGGCCGGCGCGCTCGACCGCATCCCGGTCCTGGCCCCGGCCGGCACCGGAGACTTTCTCGCGAGGGCCTACGGCATCGTCGAGCCGGTCGGCATGACCGAGCAGTTCGACTTCCGGGCTTGGGAGGACGGTGGCACGGTCGAGCTCGGGCCGTTCAGCGTCACCTCGGTCCTGGTCGACCACCCCGTGCCGGCGTACGCGATCCGGGTGGCCACCGAGGCGCACTCGCTCGTCTACTCCGGCGACACCGGGCCGACCGACGTGCTCGTCGACCTCGCCGGCGGGGCCGACCTGTTCCTGTGCGAGGCCTCCTTCCTCGAGTCCGCGAGCAACCCGCCCAACCTGCACCTCACCGGAGCGGAGGCGGGCGACTACGCGACCCGGGCCGGCGTGGGTCGCCTGCTGGTGACCCACATCCCGGCGTGGACCGATCGCTCCGAGGTCGAGGCCGACATGAAGACCACCTGGGACGGCCCCTACGAGCTCGTGACCGCCGGCTTCACCTGTCAGCTCGGCTAGATAGGCTCGCGGCATGACCCGCGACGATGGCCGCAGTGCCGACCAGCTCCGACCCGTGACCATCACCCGCAACTGGCTCGACCACGCGCAGGGCTCGTGCCTCATCGAGTTCGGGAAGACCAAGGTGCTGTGCGCCGCGAGTGCCGGCGAGGGTGTGCCGCGCTGGCGCAAGGGCTCGGGGCTCGGCTGGGTCACGGCCGAGTACGCGATGCTGCCGCAGGCCACGCACGACCGGTCGCCCCGCGAGTCGGTCAAGGGCCGCGTCGGCGGGCGTACGCACGAGATCTCCCGCCTCGTCGGGCGCTCGCTGCGCGCCGCGATCGACTACCAGGCGCTCGGCGAGAACACCATCACGATCGACTGCGACGTGCTGCAGGCCGACGGCGGGACGCGCACGGCCGCGATCACGGGGGCCTACGTCGCCCTCGTCGACGCCGTCGAGCACCTCCGCGCCAAGGGCGCCTTGAGCGGAGAGCCTCTGGTCGAGTCGATCTCGGCGATCAGCGTCGGCATCATCGACGGCGTCCCGCTGCTCGACCTGCCCTACGTCGAGGACGTGCGCGCCGAGACCGACATGAATGTCGTGATGACCGGTGGCGGCAAGTTCATCGAGGTGCAGGGCACGGCCGAGGGTGCACCGTTCGACAAGGCGGAGCTCGACGCACTGCTCGAGCTCGCCGCCAAGGGCTGTGCCGACCTGACCGCGCTGCAGAACGAGGCCCTCGCCCGATGACCCGCGTGGTGCTGGCCTCCAACAACGCCAAGAAGCTCGCAGAGCTGCGCCGCATCCTCGAACCGCTCGTCCCCGGCGTCGAGGTGCTGGGACTCGCCGACGTCGCGGCCTACGACGAGCCGGCCGAGACCGAGCCGACGTTCGAGGGCAACGCGCTGATCAAGGCGCGGGCGTGCCTCGCTGCGACCGGGCTGCCGTCCCTCGCCGACGACTCCGGGCTCTGTGTCGACGCGCTCAACGGCATGCCGGGCGTCCTCTCGGCGCGCTGGTCGGGCGTGGCCAAGGACGCCGGGGGAGATGCCGCCAACAACGCGCTGCTGCTCAGCCAGCTGTCCGACGTGCCGGACGACCGGCGCACGGCACAGTTCAGGTGCGCCGTGGCGTTGTGCACGCCCGACGGCTCCGAGGTGATCGAGCTGGGCGAGATGGCCGGCCGGATCCTCCGGGGCGAGCAGGGCGAGGGCGGCTTCGGCTACGACCCCTTGTTCGCCGCCGAGGGCTACGACGTCTCGACCGCCGAGCTCCCGCCCGGCGAGAAGGACCGCATCAGCCACCGCGGCAAGGCCCTCACCGCGATCGCGCCTGCCGTGGTGGCGGCGCTGACCTAGGACGTCGCGTCGAGCGCGGCGATGACCCGTCGCGCGATCGCCAGGCTGCCGCGACGGTTGGGGTGCACTCCGTCGACCACCCGGTCAGCGGTCAGGGCGCCCCGCGTGCTGATGAACTCGATGCCGTGCGCCTCGGCCTGCTCCTGGATGATGGCCGTGACGCGGACCCGGTTGGCCTGGTCCAGCGGCCCCCAGGGCGGGCCGAGGACGATGATGCGGGTCGACCGCGGCAGGAACGTCTGCAGCGTGTCGAGGTATCGGTCGACCGCATGCGTGATGGCCTCGTCGGAGGCCGGGACGAAGCGGCCGCCCTCACAGGCTGCCCAGTCGTTGCGACCACCCTCGATGATCACGAGCGACGGGGTCTTGCCGGCATAGGCGTCGGGCCGGTCGATGAACGTGTTGCCCGAGCAGGCGTGACCGGGCCGCAGGTAGCCCGAACCGGACTGGGCGAAGCGCGTGACCTCGGCGTCGAAGTGGCGACCGACGATGCTCCACCAGCCCTGCTCCTCGGCCCCCGGCTCGTCGTTGTAGCGAGCCGTGATCGAGTCACCCACCACGACGATCCCCTGGGGTGCGAGCGGCGAGACCGGCAGTCTCTCGTCGCCGGTCGCACCTTGCCAGGCGACGAACGGGGCGATCAGCAGCGCGGCCACGATCGCGAGGACGACAGGTCGCCGTGTCGTCATCCTCGGAATCGTCATGCGCGCGCTTTCTGTGCTGAGTGAGCGCCACTGTAGGTCGAAATTGTTGTCCGGCCCGACGAAATCGCAGAAGTCAATCCAAAAGTCACCAAACCTCATCCGAACGGTTCATGAAGACCTGGCTCGATGACTACTCCGGGATGGCGAATCCGTGCTGGCGCCAAGCCTCGAAGACGGCGACGGACGCGGTGTTGGCGAGGTTCATGGAGCGCCGTCCGGGCAGCATGGGCAGGCGTACGCGCGCCGTGACCCGCGGGTCGTCCTGCACGTGGGCCGGCAGCCCGGTCGGCTCCGCCCCGAACATGAGGACGTCACCCGGCTCATAGGCCACCTCGGTATAGACCCGGTCGCCTCCGGCCGTGAACGCGTACACGTGTGGCGCGTCGAGCGCCTCCAGCGCCGCGTCGAGATCGGCATGCACCGAGACCACTGCGAGATCGTGGTAGTCGAGCCCGGCGCGCCGGAGCTTGGACTCCTCGAGGTCGAAGCCCAGCGGCTCGACCAGGTGCAGCTCGGCACCCGTCACGGCGGCGAGGCGGATCGCCGCCCCGGTGTTGCCGGCGATGCGCGGCTCGTGGAAGAGGATCCGGAACATCTCAGGCACGTCCCTTCGGAGACCAGTCCAGCACGGCGTGGACCACGAGGCCTGCGACGATGGCCCACGCGGCCGAACCGATCCCGTACGCGCTGATCCCCGACGCCGCGACCAGGAAGGTCACGACGGCGGCCTCGCGGCCCTTGCGCCGGGACATGGCCCCCTCGAGGGAGTCCGCGAGCGTGCCCAGCAGGGCCAGGCCCGCAACGGTGGCGATGACCCCGGTCGGAGCCACCGCGACCAGGGCGGCGAGCGCGGCGGAGGCGGCGGCCAGGACGAGGTACGTCCATCCGGCCGACTGCGACGCGATCCACCGCCGGTCCTTATCGGGCCCGGCGTCCGGACCTGCGGCGAGGGCCGCGCTGATCGCGGCGAGGTTGACCGAGTGCGCGCCGGCCGTGGCGCCAGCGATCGTGGCAACCCCGGTCGTGACGATCGTGTCGCGCCACGGCACGTGGTAGCCGAGGGACTTCATGATCGCCACGCCCGGCACGTTCTGCGACGCCATCGTGACGATGTAGAGCGGGACCGCGATGCCGACGACGGCCTCCCAGCTGAGCGTCGGCGACGTCAACGAGAGCTCCGGCAGCAGGTTCGAGGAGGCGATGCCCTCGCCGCGGCGCACCATGTCGATGCCGATCACGACCCCCGCGGTCAGGAACGCGGCCGGCACGGCCCAACGAGGTGCCAGTCGTACGCCGACCAGCCACACGAGCACGATCGGCACGATGGCCCCGGGGTTGTCGACCAGGCTCCTCACCGGCTCGAGGCAGAGTCCGAGGACGACACCGGCGAGCATGGCCTGGGCCACCGGGGCCGGGATGCGGGCGATCAGCCGGCCGAGTGCCGGCCAGAACCCCGTGAGGACGTAGGCCAGCCCGGCGAGCATGAAGGCGCCGATCGCCGCCGACCACCCTCCGTCGACCGAGCTCATGCCCGCCAGCAGGGCGGCGCCGGGGGTGGACCAGGCGAGCACGATCGGGATGCGGTGCCGGCGGCTCAGCCAGATGACGCCGACTGCTTGGGTCACGCACAGGGCGATGAGGCCGGACGCGGCCTCGCGGCGGTCGGCGCCGACGGCGGTGAGGCCGGTCAGGACCACTGCGAACGAGCTGGTGTAGCCCACGACCATGGCGATGATGCCGGCGCTGATCGGCTGTTGGAGCTCCGAACGGGTCATCCGCGACCCGAGACCGCGCAGTGCCGTTCCATGGGGAGTCAGCCTAGACTCACCCGCTATGGCCTCCCCTCAGCGCGTCCACGTCACGCACACCTACACCTCCGATCCCGCCACGGTCTTCGAGAAGCTCGCGGAGCACGAGAACCTGGGGCCCCTCTTCGGCGCCAGGATCACCCGGGTCTGCGACGGTGACACGTCGCGCAACGGCCCCGGATCGACCCGCAGCCTCAAGATCGGCCCCCTGCCCGCTTTCCACGAGACGACGACCAAGGCCGAGCCGCACAGCCTGATCGAGTACAAGATCAGCAAGGGGAGCCCGCTCCGCGACCACTGGGGCGTGCAGAAGCTGACGCCGACCGCCGACGGCGGCACCCGGCTGGACTACACGATCGGCTTCAACCTGCCGGTCCCCGGCGTCGCCGGGCTGGTCGGCAAGGTCGTCGCGGCCAACATCAAGAAGGGCCTGCCGAAGCTGACCCCGTGAGGTACCGCACGCAAGACCGCACGAGCGCGGTCGTCATGAGCTGAGACGCTCCCAGAGCTCCGCCGTCTCGACCTCCACGTCGCCGGGGTGGATCCGTTGGAAGTTGCGTCCGCCGCGGGCGAAGGTCTGCGCGACTGCCGCAGGCACGAGCGCAGCGTCGACGGGGTCGCTGGTCCACTCGGCGTCGCGGACGTTCACCAGGTCGACCTCCGCGCCCTCGGGGTCGTGCCGCCAGGCGCCGGTCAGCCGGCCGACGTACGTGCCGCCGTCGGCGTCACGGGTCCAGACGAACGAGCCCATGGGTGCGGCGATGAAGCGATCGAGCCGTCGCCTGGCCCGGTCGTCGTCGGCCGCGCCCATGCCGCACACGCCGATCGCCAGTGCACGCTCGACGGCCGCGGCGACAGGGAGGTCGTCGCGGCGCGACCTCATGGGGGCCCGGTAGACCGGGAGGAGCACTTCGCGCAGGTCAGCCGTGCGCGCGGGCCGGCTCGACGCTCTCGGCGGCGTCGTGCCACTGGTCCTTGTCGTCGAACCAGCCGTCGCGGCGATGACGCGGCGCCACGGCCGGAGCAGCTGCCACGGCCTGGCGCTTGCGGGTGAAGGGGGTGACGACGTTCGGCATGGATCTGCCTCCCTTTGGGGTGCCCACATCGGGAACCTGAGTCACCGCAATACCCTCGGATGCCCGAGGACAAACAGCATCGTCGGTCCCTCTTGGTCACAAGCTCAGGGCAGGTCTGCAGCCTTGAGGTCGACCGTCACGTCTGAGTGCCGGTGACAGGACTTGAACCTGCACGCCCGAAGGCACAGGATCCTAAGTCCTGCGTGTCTACCAGTTCCACCACACCGGCCCGGAGCCAAGGATAGGCGAGTGGTCGACGTCAGTGGTCCTACGCTCCGAGGCCGAGGTCCTTGCGCAGCTTGGCGACGTGCCCGGTGGCCTTGACGTTGTACTGCGCGAGGCTGATCGTGCCGTCCTCGACGACGAACGTCGACCGGATCACGCCCTCGACGACCTTGCCGTAGAGCTTCTTCTCGCCGAACGCGCCCCAAGCGCGCAGGATCTCCTTCGACGGGTCGGACAGGAGCGTGATCGTGAGGCCGTCGCGCTCGCGGAACGCGGCGAGCTTCTCAGGCTTGTCGGGGGAGATGCCCAGGACGGTGTAGCCCTCGGCCTGCAGGCGGTCGATCGAGTCGCTGAAGTCACAGGCCTGCTTGGTGCAGCCGGGCGTCATCGCGGCAGGGTAGAAGTAGACGATGACCTTGCGGTCGGTGAGGTCGGACAACGTGACCTCGTCGCCGGCGTCGCTGATCAGCGTGAAGTCGGGTGCCGTGTCTCCGGGCTGCAGGCGCGTCGTCATGGGCACTATCCTGACGTACGTGTGCAGGTGAGTGGCCTGCACCCTCCGCAGACCCAGGTGAGCGAGGCACGACGTGGCGAAGGCTAAACCCGACCAGATGGTCGAGGAGATCGAGGAGATCCGGGAGCGGCTGGCGGACACCGTCGACGCACTGATCGACCGCACCAGCCCGCGCAACATCGCGCGGCGCGGCCTCGGCAACCTGCGCTCCCGGTTCGTGGACGAGACGGGCTCGCCCAAGCTCGGCACGATCGTCCCGCTGGTCGGTGGCACGGTCGCGGTCGTCGCGGGGATCATCGTCATCCGCCGACTCGTTCGCTGACCATGTCGCGCATGGTCGTGCGTCATCTCGGCCCATGAGCCCCTCGCGCGACATCCCGCTGCGCCGCCTCCGGCTGCGCAGGCCTGCTGACTCCTGGCAGGACCGTCTCCGTGCCCTGCGTCGCCGGTGGCGCACGCTCGTGCGGCTGAGCGTCGGCACGGCCCTCGCCTACTTCGTCGCGACGCACGTCCTCGACCACCGCCAGGCGTTCTTCGCCCCCATCGCCTGCATCATCGTGCTGATAGCGGGTGCCGGGCTGCGTGGCCGCACTTCGTACGAGCTGGTGGTCGGCGTCTCGCTCGGCGTCCTGGTGGGCGAGCTGCTGATCCTGGGCATCGGCCGAGGGACCTGGCAGCTGGCGCTGGTCGTCACGCTGACCGTCATCGCCGGGACGTTGCTGGGGCTCAAGGGGCTTGCTCTCACCCAGGCCGCGACGTCGTCGGTGCTGCTCGCAGCGGTGATCCCGGTCGCGGGTTCCGGCAACCCGGCGATCAGCCGCTTCCTCGACGCGCTCGTGGGTGGCGCCGTCGGACTGGCGATGGTGCTGCTGATTCCGCGCAACCCGGTCCGCGACATAGACCGTGAGGTGCAGGGCTTCCTCAAGCGGCTGGCCGCGATCCTCAGCCGTACGGCCCAGGCGTTGCGAACGGTCGACGCCTCGCTGGCGGACCTGGCGCTGGACGAGGCCCGGGCGATGCAGCCGCAGGTCGAGTCGATGACGTCGACCGCGGCCAACGTCAGCGAGATCGCCCGCCTCTCGCCCATGCGCTGGAAGCAGCGCGACCACGTGCAGACGTACGTCGCCACGGTCCGCGACCTCGACAACGCGATCCGCGACGCCCGGGTCCTGGCCCGCAAGACCTCGGCGCTGCTGCGACACGGTGAGCGCGTGCCGCCCGACATGGACCGGGCGATCGATGCCCTCGCCCAGGCGATCGGCATCTTCGCCGACGACCTGTCGGAGCACGACGACTTCGACCACGCCCGCCAAGAGCTCGTCGAGGCCGCGCGGATGGCGTCGGCCGCGCTGCCGGATGCCATGACGATGAACAGCGCCTCCATCGCCGCTCAGGTCAGGTCGCTGGCGGCCGACCTGCTCTACGCCAGTGGCTACACGCGGGACGAGATCGACGAACGCCTCGAGTTCGACTGAGGTCGGGCACGCGTTCAGACGGGGTTCATCCCGGTCCGGTGCCATGGGTCCATGAGGTGTCGCGGTCGTCGCAACACGCTTCCGCCGGCCGCGACACGCCGGATGTTTTACAAGGTGTCCGCTCATGCGCTACGTTTCTCGAACTGCTCCGCTCGGAGCGCAACACGTCGAAGGAGGTGGACCCATGCAGAAGATCAACGTCACGACTCTCGGCCTCGCCGGCCGCGACGCCGTCATGCCTTTTGCCGGCCCCACCTCCGGAGCAGTGCACCTGAAGTAGTCCACACTCGTTGGCTCTTCTGCCGCTTCGGATCCTAGATCTGAGGCGGTTTTTCTTTTGTCCGAACACCTACTCCACACATCCGACCTTCCAGAAAGGAGGCGCGCTATGACCACGAAGCCCGATACACGACTCATGCCCGCACAGAACCCGACCACTCCACATCCGACGACAGGAACTGATGGAGAGGGGGTGAAGGCCGTGGGTGTCCTCAGCTCCCGCAACGAGCGCAAGCGCGCCTGGGACGAGATGTCCGAGATCGACCGTGTGGTGCTCCTGGAGTCGGTGCGTCAGCGCCGCAAGATCGAGAAGCAGAACCTCGCGATCCACAACGAGATCTACCGTCTGCGCAGCATGCGCTGAACGGCGCGAGACAAGGAGCGGCGAGCGGGGAGCGATCCCTGCTCGCCGCTTCGTCGTCAGCGGGCCTGACCGCTGAACAGCCCGGGCAGCAGCCAGCGACGGGCGACCGCCTCGACGACTCCGTCCTCCGACAGGTCCGGACCGAGCTGGGGGCTGACGATCAGCGAGAGCAGGAGGCGGATGAAGAACTCAGCCCCGCCGTCCGGGTCGTCGACAGGGGTCCCGGTGCGTACGCCGAGGGTCCGCAGCTCCTCTGCGACGAAGTCGATCGAGAGGATCAGGTTCTCCGGTCGGTTCCCACGCAGGTGGTCCATGAGGCGCGTGCGTCCGGGTTCCAGCAGCTCCTTGAACGTGAGGGTGTCGCACAGCCGCCGGTAGACGTAGGCGAACACCTCGACGACGACGTCCGGTGCCGAGGTGCCGCCGCTGAAGAGCACCGTCGTCTCGGCCATCACCTGGCCGATGTCACCGACGATGACGTACTCGATGAGCTCGTCCGGGTCGTCGAAGTGAGTCAGCACGGTCTCGAGCGGGAGACCGGAACGTACGGCGACGTCCTCGAGCGTCACGGCCGCGAACCCCTCGGCCGAGGCGAGCTCGTAGCACGCTTCGGCGATGGCCTCGCGTTGGCGCTCCGCGACCTGCAGGTCGTCGGTGAACTCGTTCATGGTCAGGCACCGTAGCCCAGCCCGGAGCTCAGCGGGCGCTGATGGCCTCGTCGAGCGCCAGGATGCGTCGGGCATCCCGGACGTGGAGCTCCTCGACCATGCGGCCGTTGAACGTGACGACGCCGTGCCCTGCGGCCCTGGCCTCCTCGAACGTCGAGATCATCTCCTTGGCATGCGCGACGTCGTCGTCCGAGGGCCCGAAGATCGCGTTGGCCGGCTCGACCTGGCTCGGGTGGATCAACGTCTTGCCATCGAAGCCCATCTCCCGACCCTGGCGGGCCTCGGCGTCGAAGCCCTCGAGGTTCTTCACGTCGTTGTAGACGCCGTCGAGGATGACCTTGCCGGCCGCGCGAGCGGCGAGGAGCGCGATCGACAGCGACGTCAGGACGACCGGGTTGCGCCCGGGCACGTGCAGCCCGTACGTCTCGTTGACGACGTCGTTGGTGCCCATGACGATCACGGTCAGCCGCTCGTGCGCGGCCGCGATCTCGGCGGCCTGGAGCAGGGCGACGGGCGTCTCGACCATGGCCCACAGCGCCGTGCGGTCCGGTGCGCCGGCGTGCTCGAGCGCGGCGACGAGCTGGCGGACCTCCGCGGCGGAGTTGACCTTGGGCACCAGCACCGCGTCGGGTCCCGCCTCGGCGGCTGCGGCGATGTCCGCCCCGTGCCACTCGGTGCCGATCCCGTTGACGCGGATCGCCAGCTCGCGGTGCCCGTAGTCGCCGGAGGTCACGGCGGCACACACGCGATCGCGCGCCTCGGGCTTGGCATCGGGGGCGACGGCGTCCTCGAGGTCGAGGATCAACGCGTCGGCGTCGATGCTCTTGGCCTTCTCGAGGGCCCGCTCGTTGGCGCCGGGCATGTAGAGGACGGAGCGGCGCGGGCGAAGGAGAGTGTCGGTCATGCGGGGCTCCTAGAGGTCGTAGGCGGTGGCGAGCTCGGGATCGCGTTCAGCGAGGGCCTTGGCGAGGTCGAGCATGACCTGGCACTGCTTGCAGGAGGCGTCGTCCTCCATCTTGCCGTTGATCATGACGGCGCCGGAGCCATCGCCCATCGCCTCCACGACCTCCTTGGCGTGCGCCACGTCGGCGGGGTCGGGGGAGAACACCTTGCGGGCGATGTCGATCTGCACCGGGTGCAGGCTCCAGGCGCCCACGCAGCCCAGCAGGAAGGCGTTGCGGAACTGGTCCTCGCACGCCACGACGTCCTTGATGTCACCGAAGGGGCCGTAGAACGGGAGGATGTCGTTCGCTGCGCAGGCATCGACCATGCGCGCGATCGTGTAGTGCCACAGGTCCTGCTGGTACGTCGTGCGGCCGGAGTGGAGATCGTCGCCGATCGGGTCCTGCCGGACGAGGTAGCCGGGGTGGCCACCGCCGACGCGCGTGGTCTTCATGCGCCGGCTCGCGGCGAGGTCAGCGGGTCCGAGCGAGATGCCCTGCATGCGCGGGCTGGCGCCGGCGATCTCCTCGACGTTGGTCATGCCCTCGGCGGTCTCCAGGATCGCGTGCACGAGGATCGGCCTGGTCAGCCCGGCCCGCGCCTCGAGCTGCGCGAGCAGCCGGTCGACGTAGTGGATGTCCTGGGCGCCCTCGACCTTGGGCACCATGATCACGTCGAGCTTGTCGCCGATCTCCGTCACGAGAGTGATCAGGTCGTCCAGGGCCCACGGCGAGTCCAGGCTGTTGATCCGGGTCCAGAGCTGGGTCTGACCGAAGTCGGTCTTCCTGGCGATGTCGACCAAGCCCTGCCGGGCCGCTTCCTTGTTCTCGGTCTTGATGGCGTCCTCGAGGTTGCCCAGGATGATGTCGACCTTGGTGGCGATCTCCGGCACCTTGGCCTGCATCTTCTCGTTGCTGGGATCGAAGAAGTGGATCATCCGGCTCGGGCGGAACGGGATGTCCGCTGCCGGAGCAGGAGCGCCGACGGCCAGGGGGCGAAGGAAGGCTCGGGGGTTGCGCACGCGGGTCACATCTCTTCCTGACGAGGACAAAACTCCTCCCAGTATGTCCATCGGCGCCGGTCAGCGCCTAGGGCGGACATCACACGTCGGGTCGACCGCAGCCGGATCGAGCCGGCTGCGGCTGAAGCGGGAGGCGCCGGTCCTCGGCACACCCGTTGCAGCCTGCGACGACATGCCGTCGCTAATCGATAAGGTCTAGTCCTATTCGACATAGTTCTTTGTGACTAGTCGACATGGTCATTCCGAATGAAATCAGCCGAAAAGCGTTGAATTACCGCTGTCCGGTCGCGGTTCGGCGTGACGTTGGTGCGCTCTATGCAGTTGGGTGGGGGAAGACTGCGGTGCACTCCCATGATGCCGCGGTCATCCGCAGCGGGGGCTCTCCTCGACTACGACTCGAACCGTTCCGTGCAGGGGCGATACGGATGGAGTTATCCAGCATGAAGAAGATCTTGCTCGTACTCGTGATGATTGCGGGAAGCGTGTTCCTCGCGCAGCCCGCAGTTGCCGAGGCAGAGGGCACCGAAGCGGCCGCCGAGAGCGCGCCCGCACAGACCGAGCCGGCCGCCGAGCCGCTGGCGGAGGATCCGCCTGCAGAGCAGGCGCCCGCCGAGCAGGCGCCGCCGCCGGCTGAGGAGAAGGCTCCCGAGGCCCCGGCCGAGGAGAAGGCCGAAGAGGCTCCGCCCGTCGACAACGGCAACGCGGCCGAGCCCGACGAGAGCACGTCGGGCAACGCACCCAACGCGGACGGCGATGACGTCGTCGCTGCAGCTCCGATCAAGGTCACGATCTGCCACGCGACCTCGTCGGAGGCCAACCCCTACGTGGAGAACTCCCCGAACGTCAGCGGCATCCTCGGCGGCCACGACGGCCACGACGGCGGCGTCTTCCCGACGCCCGGTTGGGGCGACATCATCCCGCCGTTCGACAACGCCGACGGCAGCTTCGAGGGCCAGAACTGGACCCCCGAGGGCCAGGCGATCTACAACAACGGCTGCGCCCCGGTGGGCGAGGACCCGGAGCCGCTCGACGAGGCCACCGCTGTCGCCCCGGTTCCCACTGCGCCGACCTGCCTCGCAGACGGCTCTCTGGAGCTTCCGGTGACCGAAGGTGTCATCTACGAGGTCGATCCGGCCATCGCCGGCCCGGGCACCTACACGATCACCGCAACGGCGGACATCGGCTACGAGCTGACCAACCCCGACTTCGAGGTTGTCGTCGAGGTCCTTCCGCAGCTGACCGGCCCGCAGTGCATCATCAACGGACTCGCGCCGGCCAACCCGGGCGTGTCGGTGACGCCGGCGACCTGCTCGGCTGACGGCGCGCTGGTGTTCGAGGACGACGAGAACATCAACTACTTCGTCATCCCGATCCTCGGGAACGTGGTCTTCGTGACTGCCCTTCCCGAGCCCGGCTTCTACCTGACGGAGTTCCCGTTCCTCGAGTTCGTCGCGATTCCGCAGGAGCTGACGGGTGCGCAGTGCGACACCGTCGACATCACGATCTGCCACCGGACGAACAGCAACGTCAATCCGTACGTCGTGAACGGTCCGGCCACCGCCGGCGTCGCGAACGGTCACGACCAGGAGCACGAGGGCCCGATCTGGAACCCGACGCTCAAGGCGCAGGGCATCGAGTGGGGCGACATCATCCCGCCCTACACGTACAACGATGTCGACTACCCCGGTCAGAACTGGACGCCTGAGGGCATCGCGTTCTACAACGACGGGGCCTGCGACGGAGCCGGCATCGTGCCGACCGAGGTGACGCCTGAGCCGCCCACGGCGGTCCCGGCCGACTGCGAGATGGACGGCGAGCTGATCCTGCCGGAGACCGAGGGCATCGTGTACACCTCGGCGCCGGACGGAACCGGTCCGGGCGACTATGTCGTCACCGCGGCGCCGCTCAACGAGGAGTTCGTCCTCGTCGGTCAGAGCGTCTTCGAGATCACGGTCGACGCGCAGCTGTCAGTGGACGACTGCACGGAGCCCGGCGGCGAGGAGGACCCCGACCCCGAGGGCGAGGTCGACCCGGCCAGGGAGGACGAGCTCCTGCCTGACACCGGCGGTATCCCGCTCTGGATGCTGCTCGTGGCCGGGCCGATGACGGCCGGCGGACTCATCATCCTGATGCGTCGCCAGCCGGTGGCCTACGCCTCGACGAGTGGCGGCATGCCGACCTACTCGCTGACCCTCCCGCCGGTGAAGAAGCCGGCCGGGATCACGCGGGCGCACGCCTCGACGCAGCACATCGGCTTCATGAAGGCCGTGAGCAACGTCGTCGCAGCGATCGGCTCGTTCCTCCGCGGAGGACGTCGCTGATCAAGCACTGATCACGAGAAGGGGAGTCGCTTCGGCGGCTCCCCTTTTCGCATCCAGGGGCTCATCCGAACTAGAGCCCGTGGCTCATGAGGATGAAGTCTGGCTGTCTCCCCGAAAGACCGGTGATTTTGCCGGCATTCGACGTGACACGAGCGCGGTGTGCGCCGTTGCCCCATATAGACACGGTCGCGGCGCACTCCCTCCTGTCGCGACCGAAACGCAGCCGAGGAACCCCCCGACTACGACTCGAACCGTCCCCGCAAGGGGCGTCACGGATGGAGTTTGTGTGATGAAGAAGATGCTGATCGTACTCGTGATGATCGCGGCAAGCGTGTTCCTCGCGCAGCCCGCGACCGCCGATGAGCCGGTGGCACCGGCCGCCGACACCTCGTCGTCAGAGACGACGGAGAACGTGGAGGAGGAACCGCCTCCTCCGCCGCCGGCGCCAGAACCGGAGCCGCCGGCCCCAGAACCGGAGCCCCCGGCGCCAGTCGTCGAGGAGCCAGTGGTCGAGGAGCCGGTCGTCGAGGAGCCGGTCGTCGAGGAGCCAGTGGTCGAGGAGCCGGTCGTCGAGGAGCCCGTTGTCGAGGAGCCGGTCGTCGCCGAGGTGGTGGCCGAGGATGAGGACGTCGTGGCTGCCGCGCCCGTCAAGATCACGATCTGCCACTCCACCTCGTCGGAGACCAACCCGTACGTGCAGAACGCGCCCAACGCGAGTGGCGACCTGCACGGTCACACGGGCCACACCGGTGGCCTCTTCCCGACGCCGGGATGGGGCGACATCATCCCGCCGTTCGAGTTCGACGGGGAGCAGTACCCGGGACTCAACTGGACCGCCGAGGGCCAGGCGATCTACAACAACGGCTGCGACCTGCCGGACGAGCCTCCGGTCGAGCTCATCAACGCCACGCCGGTCCCGCCGACGGCGACTCCGCCGACGTGCACCGCTGACGGCACTCTGGTGATCCCCGACACCGAGGGCGTCATCTACGAGTCGACGCCTGCAGGAACCGGGCCGGGCGACTACGTCGTGACCGCCTCGGCTGTGGTCGGCTATGTGCTGACCGATCTCGCGTTCGAGGAGGAGATCACGGTGCTGCCGATGTTGTCGGCAGACGACCCGGAGTGCGCCGAGACGCCGCCCAGTGGCGAGGAGCCCAGGGAGCTCGAGGATCCTTCCGCGGTCAAGGAGGACGAGCTCCTGCCCGACACAGGTGGTCTGCCTCTTTGGATGCTGCTGGTCGCCGGCCCGATGACGGCAGCAGGACTCGTCATCCTGATGCGTCGTAGGCCGGTGGCCCACGCGGCCATCGGTGGCGGCATGCCGAGCTACTCGCTGATCCTTCCGCCGGTGTCGCAGCCGGTCGTGACCACGCGGGTGCACGCCTCGGCGCAGCCCATCAGCTTCATGGAGGCCGTGGGCGACGTCGTCGCAGCGATCGGTTCGTTCTTCCGCGGAGGACGTCACTGATCGACAGCTGATCACGTGGAGGGGAGTCGCTTCGGCGGCTCCCCTTCTCGTACGTCGGGGGTCCTCAGGTCTGCATCGCGTCGGCGACAGCAGGGTCGCCGCCCTCTGCGCGCAGACCGGCGACGACCCCGGCCCGGTCCTCCGCTGAACGATTCTGGCTGAGCTTGGCCTTGGCCTCGACCCGTTCGACCGACAGCTCCAGACCAACGATGGCCCTGAGATTCTTGTCCACGTACGTCGCAGGCGCGTCCGTGACGGCCCAGGGCTCGGAGCGCGGCGTCTCGTGGTGGTCGGTCAGGCGCGTCACCGCCTCACGGACCCAGGCCGGGTCGTCGTGCACCCGTGCGGTGCCGGTGAGGTGGACGGCCGAGTAGTTCCAGGTCGGCACGACGCGTCCGTGCTCGGCCTTGCTGGCGTACCAGGCCGGCGAGATGTATGCCTGAGGGCCTGCCACGATGGCGAGGAACCGGGCGCCGTCCCTGATGTCACGCCAGTGGGGGTTGGCCCGTGCCATGTGGGCGACCACGGTGCCGCCGTCGGCGCTCCAGAGGATCGGGAGAAGGGTCGCCGTCGGGGTCCCGTCGGGCGCCACGGTCACGATCTCCGCGCTGCCGACCGACTCGACGAATGCGCGGATGTCGTCGTGGTCGTCCATCGCGTTGAAGTGCGGGATGTACATGTCGCTCCTAGGCGTCGTCGCTGTTGCTGAGTCCCCGGTGGGCCGACAGGAGCTCGATCTCAGGCCGGCCGGCCACGAAGTTCTCGACGGCGTCCAGCACGTCGATCACGTGGTGGCTGTCGGCCGCCACTAGGCTCGCTCCGACCCCGGCCCGCCGATGCAGGTCGAGGCTCCCGGTCTCGGCCGCCGAGACGCTGAACGTCCGCCGGAGGTCGGCCACCAGCGGTCTGACGATCGACCGCTTCGACTTGAGCGAGTGCACGTCGCCGAGGAGGATGTCGAACTCGATCCAGCCGATCCACATGGATCGATCATCTCAGGGCCTGCGAGGATCGCCTCGTGGTGTCACAGCTGGTACGTCTCACGGTGTCGTGCGCGGTCCTCGGTGCCGGCGTGGCGATGCTGCTGCTGGCCTCACTCGGCTCGGACGGCTACTCGACGATGATCAACGGGTTCTCGATCGCCACCGGGGTGACGTTCTGGGTCGTCAACCTCGTCGTGGGGATCGTGCTCGTCGGCATGGCCTGGGCTCGTGGGCTCACGCCCGGGCTCGGCACCATCACGCAACCAGTCGTGGTCGGGTTCGTGGTCTCGGGACTTCTCGAGGTGTTCGACGAGCCGGAGACGATGGCGATCCGCGCGATCCTGCTGGCGTTGTCGTTCCCGGTCGTGGCGGTCGGCGTGGCGGGCTATCTCGCCGTCGACGCGGGCGCCGGCCCGACCGAGGCGGCAGCGCTGGCCTTCGACCCTCCGGTGCCGTTCATGTGGAGCTACAGCGTCGTGCAGGGTGGAGGAGCGGCGCTGGGGTGGCTGTGCGGCGCCGCCGTCGGACCCGGCACGCTCCTGGTGATCGTGCTGCTGGGCCCGCTGGTGGACCTGTTGGCGAGACGGTTCCCGGTGCTCTCACCCGACGGGCCCGCGACGGGCGCCGAGCGGGCCTAGGCGGCGGCCTCGTAACCCACGCGCAGCTCCTCGACCAGGGTCGGGCGGGTCGGCTGCCAGCCGAGCTCGGTCTTGGCCCGGAGACCGCTTGCCTGCTGGTCGAGCAGGAGCGCTTCGCCGAAGCCGCCCAGCCGCTCGACGGTCGCCTCCGGAGTCTCGGCGGTGATCGCACCGCCCAGGGCCTCACCGAGCTCACGGACCGTGGGGTTGTGCCCGCTGACCCCGATGTACGTCCGACCGCCGGGCGCCTGGTCGAGCACCCGGACGTACAGATCGGCCAGGTCGTCGGCGTGGACCGTCGTCCAGTGCTGCTCGCCGGAGCCGAACAGCCTCACGATGCCGGGCTCGGGGCTGAGCAGAGCGGGAATGCCCTTGCCGTGGCCGTACACGATCCCGGGCTGGACGACCGATGCCCGGACGCCGGAGTCCAGGAGCCGCTGCTCACCTGCCGGCCGCCACGCCGTGAGGGCGGGGGGATCGAGCGGGCTGGCTTCGCTGATGGCGGGGTTGTTGCCGTACGCCCAGATCCCGCCGGTGTGGATGAAGGGCTTGCTCGTGCCGCCGAATGCGGCGATGACGGCGTCGATCACGGCGTCGTTGAGCGTGGCGTCGCGCTCGTCGCTGCCGGCGGCCGTGTGGATCGCGGCGTCGTGACCGCGGAGCTCGGCTGCGAGCCACTCCGGATCGAACAGGTCGCCGATGATTCCGGTCGCTCCGGCGTCCTGCACCTGGAGCGAGGACTTCTGGCTGCGGACGACGGCGGTGACGCGATGGCCGGCGGCGACCAGCTGGTCGAGCACGGCTGATCCGATGAAACCGGTTCCCCCGGTGAGCAAGATCTTCATGCCTGACTCAACCGGGGGACCCGAGATGCTATTTCGTGACGAGGTTCACACGACGTGCCCCTGTCGACGCCTGCTCAGTCGAAGATCTCGCTGAGCCAGTGCTCCTTCTTCTTCTTGCGGTACGGCTGCTGGTGCCGGCTGTCGTAGCGCGGCTGCTCGTAGCGCGGCTCGGAGTACTGCTGCGGCGGTGCCTGCGTGGGAGCGGGAGCCGGCGGCCCGTCTGCGGTCGCCCGCTCGAGGATCTTGTCGAGCTCACCGCGGTCTAGCCAGACCCCGCGGCACTCGGGGCAGTAGTCGATCTCGATGCCGGCCCGCTCGCTCATGACGAGGGTGGCGTTGTCGGTCGGACACTTCATGGATGTTTCCTCCTTGCCCCGCCCAACTCCCGGGACGGGACGAGAGTTCCCGTGCCGGGCGATCCGGTGCAGGTCAGGCGCAGCCCACGCACGTACGGGCGACGGGGCGCGCCTCGAGGCGTCCGTCGGCGATCGGCCGGCCGCACGTCTCGCACCGACCGTACGTCCCGTCGTCGAGGCGGGCTCGAGCGGCGTCGATCTCCGCGAGTCGGCGTTCGGCCTGCTCGATCAGGGCGCCGAGCTGGGACCGCTCGAACGCGATCGTGGAGCCCTCCGGATCGTGCTCGTCGTCGGCGTTGGAGTCCACCGAGGCGTCGACGACGCCGGCGAAGTCGCGGGTCAACGCGGCCAGCATGGTCAGCGCAGCCTCGCGCTCGTGGTCGAGGAGGGCAAGCGCCTTGGCCTGGTCCATCTCGTCCGCCTCCCGGTCGTCGTGTGCTGTGCCTCAAGCAAAGCAAAGGCCCCGTTCGGCGAGGAACGGGGCCTTCACAGTGCGGCATCAGGGACTCGAACCCCGAACCCGCTGATTAAGAGTCAGCTGCTCTGCCAATTGAGCTAATGCCGCGAAGCGGGTGCAACATTATCAGCCGCCCTCGGTCACTCATAATCGAGGATCGCGTGGGCCGCGTTGTGCCCGGCGATGCCGCTGACGGCGCCTCCGCGGCGGGCGCCGCTGCCGCACAGCAGGACTCGCGGGTGGTCCGTCGCGACGCCCCACCGCTCGCCGGGATGCCGGGGCTTTTCGTCCTCCTCGAGCCACGGCCACTGCAGGTCGCCGTGGAAGATGTGGCCGCCCGGCATCGCCAGCGCCTCCTCGACCTGAGCGGGGGTCTTGTGCTCGACACCGAGGATCAGAGGTTCGAGGGGTTCTGCGAGGTGGGCGTTGATGGCGTCGAGGAACTGCTCGTACGCCGTCGCCGCGGCTGCCTCGTCGGGCAGCACCTCGTAGGGCGTGTGCAGCCCGAAGTACGTGAGGGTCTGCGCGCCCGAGTCGGCCAGGTCGGGACCGAGGATCGTGCGGTCGGTGAGCGTGTGGCAGTAGAGCTCGCCTGCTGCGGCGCTGGGCAGCGACCCCGCAGCGGCCTGCTCGTAGGCTCGTTCCAGCTCGCTCATCGACTCGCCGACGTGCAGCGTGCCGGCGAAGGCGATCGCGGGATCGATGCCGGACTTGAGCTCGGGCAGGCGGGAGACCAGCAGGTTGATCTTGAACTGCGACCCCGAAGGCTTCACGGGCGCGGGCCGGCCCAGCAGCCGCGCCAGGACGTAGGGTGCCACGCCGCTCAGGACCCAGTCGGTCTCGATGACGAAGCCGTCCCCGCACACCGTGGCCCCCACGTCGTACGCATCGATGCCGTCGACCTCGCAGTTGGTGCGGATGTCGACCCCGGCCTCGCGCGCAACCCTCTCGAGCTCGGCGGTCACGGCTCCCATGCCGCCGACCGGCACGCGCCACTCGCCGGTGCCGTTGCCGATCAGGTGGTAGAGGAAGCAGCGGTTCTGTACCAGCGTGCGGTCGTGGAGCGACGCGAAGGTGCCGATGAGGGCATCGGTGGCGACGACACCGCGGACCAGGTCGTCGGCGAACCGCCGCTCGATCGCCGTGCCGATGGGCTCGTCGACGAGATCGGTCCAGATGGCCATCTCGACCCGGTCGCGCAGCTCGCCGATGTGGGGGAGTGGCCGCAGCAGGGTGGGGGCGATCGCATCGGCCATGGTCGCGACCTCGTCGTAGAACCGGCGCCAGGCCTCCAGCTCGCGGTCCGAGCCGGTGAGCGCGCGAAACGAGTCCTCGGTCGCCTGGCCAGGCTCGGTCTCGACGAGCAGGCCACCGCCGTCGTACGGGGAGTAGGAGGCCGTGTCACGTGAGCGGAGCTCCAGGTCGAGCCCGAGCTCGTCGATCAGCTCCTGGGGCATCAGGCTCACGAGGTAGGAGTAGCGGGACAGTCGCGCGTCGAGGCCGTCGAACACCGGGGCGCTGATCGCAGCACCGCCGACGTGGGCCTGGCGCTCGAGGATCGTGACACCGCGGCCGGCTCGAGCAAGGTACGTCGCTGCGACGAGCGCGTTGTGTCCGCCGCCGACGATCACGACGTCCTGCTTCTCGGATGCTCGTTCCATGGCCCCACAGTAGATCCGAATGCCACCGTGGACGCGGGCGCGTCAGCCACATGACCGGTCACGGGAATGGGATCGCGCCGAGGTCCGGGGAATGCTTGACGATGATTGAAGGCTAAACTAGATTACAGACCTACGAAGGAGCACCCCATGCCTGCTGTGAATGTCGCCGACTGGACCGTCCTGCCCCGCGTGATCGCGGCGCCGACGCAGACCGAGGACCGCGCGCCGGTGTCGGTGACCACCGCGCCGCAAGGCTACGAGGGAGAGGGCTTTCCGGTGCGTCGCGCGTTCGCCGGGGTCGACCCCAGCAAGCTCGACCCCTTCATCCACATGGACCAGATGGGTGAGGTCGACTACGCCCCCGGCGAGCCCAAGGGCACGCCCTGGCACCCGCACCGCGGGTTCGAGACCGTGACCTACATCGTCGACGGCGTCTTCGACCACCAGGACAGCCACGGTGGTGGCGGCTCGATCACCGACGGCGACACCCAGTGGATGACGGCCGGCAGCGGGCTCCTGCACATCGAGGCTCCGCCGGAGTGGCTCGTGGTCAAGGGCGGCTTGTTCCACGGCCTGCAGCTGTGGGTCAACCTGCCCAAGGCTGACAAGTGGCTGCCGCCGCACTACCAGGACATCCGGGGTGGCGACGTGGGCCTGGGGTCCACGGCAGACGCCGGGGCGCTGCTGCGCGTGATCGCGGGTGAGGTCGACGGGCTCAAGGGTCCGGGCTCGACGCACACGCCGATGGCGATGGTGCACGCCACGGTCCTCCCCGGGGCCGAGATGACCGTGCCGTGGCGCACGGACTTCAACGCCCTGGTCTACGTCATGAGCGGCGACGGCTACGTCGGCCGTGAGCGCCGCCCCATCGGGCCCGGCCAGCTCGCGGTTCTCGGACACGGCGAGACCATCACCGTCGGGGCCGACCAGCGACAGGACGGCCGCCACCCGGCGCTCGAGGTCGTGCTGCTCGGTGGGCAGCCGATCCGCGAGCCGATCGCGTGGGCGGGGCCGTTCGTCATGAACACCAAGGACGAGGTCCGGCAGGCGTTCGAGGACTTCCAGAAGGGCCGTCTCGGCTCGATCCCGACCGTCCCGCACGCCGAGGTGCACGGCGAGATGCTGCAGGACTAGCCACGGGCGGTCGGGCGGTGGATCCGCAACCCTATGACGAGCGGGCGGTGGATCCGCCACCGAATGTCGGCGCTTTCGGTTGAGGATTCACCGCCCAAGCGGGTGGTGGATCGGCCCGGGCTATTCGTCGAGCGGCTCCGAGGCGGGGCTGTGGTCGGACGCGACGCCCATCGCGGCGGCCTCGCTGATGCTCTCGCCGAGCCACGACTCGACCTCCCAGCCGTCCTCGCTCGATCCCTCGACGACGACGATGCCGGTGTTGACGACGTAGTGGTTGCTGACGAAGTCGAGGTCGACGTTGCTCGTCCTGGCGGCACACCACGCGCGGATCATCGCGCCGTGGCTGACCAGCACGACCGTCTTCGCGCCCATCGCCTCGGCTTCGGCGACGACCTCGTCGAACCGGGCGATCACCTCGTGGCCGGTCTCCGCCCCCGGCATGCGGACGTCGAGGTCGCCCGCGCACCAGGCGAGCAGCGTGTGGACGTACTGGTGCACCGACGCCTCGTCGGTGTTGCCCTCGACGTCCCCGGCGGCGATCTCCCGGAGGCCGTCGCGCACGGCAGGCTCGATGCCCAGGGCAGCCACCAGGGGAGCGGCGGTCAGGTGCGTCCGGATCATCGAGGACACGAAGATCGCGTCGATCCTCTCGTCCGCCAGCGCGTCGACGAGCTGCTCGGCCTGGTCGTGGCCCAACGCCGTGAGGCCGGGCCCGGGCACCGTCGACTCCAAGATGCCCTCGACGTTCGCGGGGGTCTGGCCGTGTCGGACGAGGATCAAGCGCATGTGCCGAGCCTATGGAAGCGGCCCGCGGAGCACGCGTACGGGTCGCCTGCCGTGCGCCGAACCACCGGAGATCCGCCGGTTGGTGAACCTGATTGACTAGGGGCATGCGATCGGTAGCCCTGTCACCCGAGAACCGTCAAGCCGCTCTCGATGCGATGGCGGCCACCCCGCTCGACATCCTGGTCATCGGTGGGGGCGTGGTGGGTGGAGGCGCGGCGCTCGACGCGGCGACTCGTGGCCTGTCGGTCGGCCTGGTCGAGGCGCGCGACTTCGCGTCCGGCACGTCGAGCCGGTCGAGCAAGCTGATGCACGGCGGCCTGCGCTACCTCGAGATGCTCGACTTCAGGCTCGTGGCCGAGGCGCTCAAGGAGCGCGGTCTCAGCCTGCAGAAGCTCGCACCCCACCTCGTGCGCGAGGTCGGCTTCATCTATCCGTTGACCCACCGGGTCTGGGAGCGCGTCTATGCCGGCTCCGGCGTCGCCCTCTACGACGCCTTGAGCAAGGCGTCGGGCTACGGCCAGGGCGTCCCGCTGCACCGCCACCTGACCCGCAGGGGCGCCCGGCGGATGATGCCCGCGCTCCGCAAGGACGCGCTGGTCGGCGCCCTCCACTACTACGACGGCCAGGTCGACGACGCCCGTCACACGATGTTCCTGTCACGGACCGCGGCGGCCTACGGCGCCCACGTGGCCAGTCGTACGCGCGTCGTCGGGCTGCTCCGTGAGGGCGGCCGCGTCACCGGTGCCACCGTCAAGGATCTCGAGTCAGGCCGCGAGTTCGACATCCGCGCCAAGGCCGTCATCAACTCCACCGGGGTCTGGACCGACGAGACCCAGGCGCTCACGTCCGAGCGCGGCCAGTTCCACGTCCGTGCCAGCAAGGGCGTCCACCTGGTCGTGCCCCGCGACCGCATCCGGGGCGAGTCGGGACTGATCCTGCGCACCGAGAAGTCGGTGCTGTTCGTGATCCCGTGGGGCCGGCACTGGATCATCGGCACGACCGACACCGACTGGTCGCTGTCCAAGGACCACCCCGCCGCCAGCCGCAGCGACATCGACTACCTGCTCGAGCACGTCAACTCGGTGTTGGTCGAGCCGCTGACCCATGACGACGTCGAGGGCGTCTTTGCCGGGTTGCGTCCCCTCCTTGCCGGCGAGGACGAGGCGACCAGCAAGCTGTCCCGCGAGCACGCCGTCGGCACGAGCGTCAAGGGACTCGTCGTGATCGCCGGCGGGAAGTACACGACGTACCGGGTCATGGCCAAGGACGCCGTCGACGCGGCTGTGCACGGCATGTCGACGCTGCTCGACCGCAAGGTGCCGGAGTCGTGCACCGAGGACGTGCCGCTGCTGGGCGCCGACGGCTACGAGGCCGTGTGGAACCAGCGCCAGATGCTGGCCTCGTCGAGCGGGATCGGGGTCGGCCGGCTCGAGCACCTGCTGCACCGCTACGGGTCCCTCACACATGAGCTGCTCGACCTCATCAAGGAGCGGCCGGACCTCGGCGAGGCGCTGACGGGTGCGGACGACTACCTCCGCGCTGAGATCGTCTATGCCGCGACGCACGAGGGTGCGCGTCACCTCGACGATGCGATCGCCCGCCGTACCCGCATCTCGATCGAGACGTTCGACCGCGGCGTCGACGTGGCGGTCGAGGTCGCCGAGCTGATGGCCGGGGTGCTGGGCTGGACCGACGCCCAGCGCGACAACGAGGTGGACCACTACCTCAAGCGGGTCGAGGCCGAGCGCGAGAGCCAGACGATGCCCGACGACGAGACCGCCGACGCCGCCCGCATGGGCGCCGAGGACGTCGTCCCGATCGCCACGACGTCGACGAAGGCGAAGTCCGCCTGATGGCGGAGGAGACCGTCGCGGACTACGACGTCCGCTCTCCGGCGTCGCGCACGCTGCTGACCGTGATCGGCACCATCGTGACGGTGCTGATCCTCGGCGGGCTCGTGGTGGGCGCCTCGCTGGTCAAGCGGGACACCCGGGTGGCAACGGCTGACGTGGAGCTGGGGCAGATCGCCCAGCTCGTGATCAACGCCGGCTCGGCCGACGTACGCCTGGTGGAGGGCGAGGAGGGCGTGGTCCGCGTCCGTGCCCGCATCACGTCAGGGCTGCGCAAGACCGACTACCAGCTCGGTCGGCGCGGCAACGAGATCAAGATCGTGTCGGATTGCCAGACCTGGCTGTCCCCGGGATGCGGTGTCACGGCGACGCTCGAGGTGCCCAAGGGGCTGCCGATCGTGGTCAAGACCACGTCGGGCGACGTCAAGGCCGCCTCACTGGCCGAGGGCGTCCTCACGGTGACCTCGGGCAGCGGCGACGTCGCGGTGACCGACCTGCGGGTCGATGAGTTCCAGGCCGACACCGGCTCCGGCGACATCAGCGCGACGTTCGCCACGCAGCCGTTCGGGCTCAAGGCCAAGACCGACAGCGGGGACATTCGTGCGACGGTCCCCTCGGGCAAGCGCAAGTACTCCGTCGTGGTGTCCTCCAAGTCCGGCAAGATCGTCAACTCGATGGACGGCGACGTCACCAACGCCCTCGGCGGGGACCAGGACGGCGGCGGCATCGTCCGCGCGACGACCGACAGCGGCGACATCAGGCTCGCCAACCGGTGACGAACGACAAGACCCCCGTTCCTCGCGGAACGGGGGTCTTCGTGGGGTGGACGACGGGACTTGAACCCGCGGCCACCGGCACCACAAGCCGGTGCTCTACCAACTGAGCTACGCCCACCACGCGTGCCGGGCATGCGCCCGACACGGCGTCGGCAAGTCTAACGCAGGCCCGCGGGTGGTCAGACCGTAGGTTGCGACTCTCCGGTCAGCGACCCGGCGACCTCTGCGGCGATGGCCTTGGCGGTCTCGGTGTCGATGCCGGGATCGGGGGTGAAAACTGCGCGGCGGTAGTAGCGCAGCTCCTCGATGCTCTCCTGGATGTCGACCAGTGCGCGATGGTGCCCGGCCTTGGCCGGTGCCGCGAAGTAGGCGCGCGGGAACCACTGGCGCGCGAGCTCCTTGATCGACGAGACGTCGATGACGCGGTAGTGCAGCCAGCCCTCGAGCTCGGTCATGTCGCGGGCGAGGAACGATCGGTCGGTGCCGATGGTGTTGCCGGCCATCGGTGCCCGGCGGGGCTCCTTGACGAACTCACGGACGTACGTGAGCACCTGCTCCTCGGCCTCGCGCAGGCTCAGGCCCGCGTCGAGCTGGGTCAGCAGCCCGGAGCTGGTGTGCATCTCGCGGACGAAGTCGTTCATCTGCTCCAGCGCCTCCTGCGGAGGCCTGACGACGAGGTCGATGCCCTCGCCGAGGACGTTGAGGTCGTAGTCGGTGACCAGGGCGGCCACCTCGACCAATGCGTCGGTCTCGAGCGAGAGTCCGGTCATCTCGCAGTCGATCCACACCAGCTTGTCATTCACCCGCTGAACACTAGTACGGTCCGCAGACGCCACATGTCGACGCCGCCCTGCGACGGCCCCGGTAAGGTCTGATGGAACCTTCAACGAGCGAGCCGCGTTGGTCACATGGTGACCGCCCGACCCAGGAGAAACCAGTGAGCAACGATCGTCAGCAGCGAGCCGCCCGCGCGGAGCAGATGCGCAAGGAACGCGAGAAGGCCGACCGCAAGCAGCGCAACCTGATCACGGTCGGCATCGTCGTGGTGGTCGTGGCCCTGATCGCGGTCGGCGGGTGGGCCGTCAAGAAAGAGGCCGACAAGAACGAGACCAACAAGGAGCTCATCACCCCGCCGGGCGTCACCAAGGACTACGGCGTCGAGTACACGACGGAGGTCGCAACAGGCAAGCCCGCCAGCAACCCGGTCAAGGTCGTCGCCTACGAGGACTTCCAGTGCCCGGCGTGCCGCTCGTTCGAGGAGCAGAGCGGGGCTTTCCTCGAGGACGCCGTCGCGAAGGGTGACATCACCGTCGAGTACCGTCCGATCTCGTTCCTGGACCGGGCGAGCAACGGCAACAAGTACTCCAGCCGCTCCGCCAGCGCGGCGATGTGCGTCATGGAGGAGTCGGGTCCCAAGAAGTTCAAGGAGATGCATGCGGCGCTGTTCGCCAGCCAGCCAGAGGAAGGCACCGACGGCATGCCGGACAGTGGACTGATCGACATGGCGAAGCAGGTCGGCGTGACCGGCATCGACACGTGCATCAAGACCGAACGCTTCGTCCCATGGATCGTCGACGCGACTGAGGCGTCCCGCGCCGCCGACGTCTCGGCGACGCCCACCATCCAGGTGGACGGCAAGACGGTCGAGACGCCGACCCCGGAGAACCTCCAGGCCGCGATCACGGCCGCAGCCAAGGGCTGACCTCCCGCTGGGAGTGACGTTCTTGCCGGCCGTCCCGGCGTGTCGCCGCAAGAACGTCACTCTCAGCGCAGGGCGCGGCCCAGGGCGTACCCGAGCGATGCCGCGGCGACGCCGAGCACGAGCATGCCGACGGCGTTGACTGCCGCGGCGCCGTAGCGGCGATCGAGCGCCAGGTGCACCGATTCGACGCTCGCGGCGCTGAACGTCGTGTAGCCGCCGAGGAACCCCGTGCCGAGGATGGCGTGCCAGGAGTCGTCGGCACCGAGTCCGACGATCATGCCGAGCACCAGCGATCCACTGACGTTGACCAGCAGCGTCGACCACGGGAACCGGCCGGAGACCCTGGGGCGCAGCCAGGTGTCCAGCGAGTAACGCGTACCGGCACCCAGGCCGCCGGCCAGCGCCATGAGCAGGATCGTCATCGCGCGACCGCCCGCCCGGTCGCGACCCCGGCGCCCGCGGCGACGAGTCCCGCCAGGACGCTGCCGACTGCGTACGCGAGACCCAGTGCGACGTGGTCGCCCCGCAGCAGGGCGTCGGTCTCGACGGCGAGGGCGCTGTACGTCGTGTAGCCGCCGAGGAAGCCGGTGCCCACCAGCAGGCGCAACCGATCCGACGGTGCTGGCCTTCGGCGTACCAGCAGCACGGCCAGCAGGGCACCCAGTGCGAACGACCCGGTGACGTTGACCAGGAACGTCGCCACGGGGAAGAGGCGATCAGGGCCAAGTGCCTCGGAGACGCCGTGCCGCGCGAGGGTCCCGGCAGCTCCACCAGCGGCGACGAGCGCAAAGGACCTCACCCGTCCATTAGACCGTGCAGCAGGCTGGCAGCGATCGCCGCCATGACCACGGCGATCAGCGCGTCGAGGATGCGCCACGACGCCGGCCTGGAGAACAGCGGCCGGAGCAGCCGGGCACCAAACCCGAGCGCCGAGAACCAGACGACGGAGCCCACCGCGGCGCCGGCGCCGAACCACCACCGTTCGTCCCCGTGCGTGCCGGCGATCGACCCGAGCAGCAGGATCGTGTCGAGGTAGACGTGCGGGTTGAGCCACGTCAGGGCGACGGCGGTGGTGACGGTGGGCCACAGGGGGGTGGCTGCACCTGACGTCTCGGGGTCGATCGCGCCGGGACGGATCGCGCGGCGCCCCGCGATCACCGCGTACGTCAGCAGGAAGGCGGCACCGCCGATCCGCATCGCGTCGACCAGCCAGGGTGCCAGCTCGAGGAGGCTGCCGATCCCGGCGACGCCGAGAGCGATCAGGACGACGTCCGAGACGGCGCACACCAGCACGACGGCGAGGACGTGCTCGCCTCGCAGGCCCTGACGCAGCACGAACGCGTTCTGCGCCCCGATCGCGACGATCAAGGAGAGGCCGAACCCGGCTCCGGCGAGCGTGGCGACGAGGGCTGCGTGATCCATGAGTCCATTCAACGGCCTGCGTTGCCTGAAGACCAGTTCATGTTCTGAAAGATGCATTAGCATCATTGATGTGAGCGACATCGACCTGGCGCAGCTTCGGGCTTTAGCGGCCGTGGTCGACGAGGGATCCTTCGACGCCGCCGCCTCAGCCCTGCACCTCACGCCGTCGGCCGTCAGCCAGCGGATCAAGGCGCTCGAGCACTCGGCTGGCCGGGTGCTCGTGCGCCGGACCAAGCCGACCGAGGCGACCGAGGCCGGTCATGCGTACCTCCGGCTCGCCCGGCAGGTCGAGTCGCTCGTGCGGGACGTACGCGTCGAGGTGGATCCGGCTGAGCAGAACCTGCCGACGATCCCCCTGGCGGTCAACGGTGACTCGCTGGCGACGTGGGTCCTGCCCGCCCTCGCCTCGCTGAGCGGCACCGCCTATTTCGACGTACGCCGTGAGGACGAGGGTCGCACCGCCGACCTCCTGCGCTCCGGGACGGTCATGGCGGCGATCACCTCGGACGCCGCTGCCGTGCAGGGCTGCCGATCGACGCGGCTCGGCGTCATGCGCTATCGCCCCATGGCGAGTCCCGCATTTGCCGCGACGTGGTTCGCGGACGGCGTCAACGCCGTGAGCCTGGCCGCCGCGCCGGTCGTGGTGTTCGACCGCAGCGACGACCTGCAGGACGCCTACCTGCGTCAGCGAAGCCGCCGTCGGCTCGCTCCGCCCCGTCAGCACGTCCCGGCGTCGTCGCAGTTCGCCGACGCCATCGCGCTCGGCCTGGGCTGGGGGATGCTCCCCAAGGAGCAGTCCGGGTCGAGGGAGGCCGCCGGTGAGCTCGTCAACATCGACCCCGGGCGGCACGTCGACGTCACGCTCCACTGGCAGCAATGGACGCTGCAGACCCCCGCGCTGGAGGCGACCGCGAAGGCGATCCGCGAGGCCGCTCGCACGCACCTGACGTGAGCGCGCGGAGCGCCTTCCTCCCCGAATCCTGAGCGCCGGGAGTTCCGAGGGAACCGCACGCTGGGTGTGCGCGCCCGGCAGGATTCGAACCTGCGACCTAGAGATTAGAAGGCTCTTGCTCTATCCGGCTGAGCTACGGGCGCTCGGGTCGTGGACCCGACCCCAAGCCTATCGGCGCAGGTCGCCCGGCACGTGGACCAGCACCGGCCGGGGGAGCATGCCCTACGATTTGCGGGTGACAGATGCGATTGCCGCCGCGATTCCGCCCGCGCTGCCCAAGTACCGCGAGGCCATCCGCCAAAGGGGTCGCACCGCGCTGATCGCGCTGTTCGCCATCGTGGCCGTGGTCGGGGTCGCCGGTGCCGGGTGGATCGCCTGGCGGGGGAGCGACGGTGACGCGACGGGGTCCGGACTGTCGATCCTGTTCGCCGTCATCCCGTTGCCGCTGCTGCTGCTCGTCTACTGGTGGCTCGACCGCTACGAGCCCGAGCCCCGTCGCTACAAGTTCGCCGCCTTCGTCTGGGGCGGTGTCATAGCCGTCGCGATCGCGCTCGCGCTGGAGCTCTGGATCCAGGAGACCTGGAACCTCAGCGACAAGGAGATGGCGTCGTTCATCGCGCCCCTGGCCGAGGAGCCGGCCAAGTGCCTGTTCCTGATCCTGACGTTCGTCCGCGCCCGAAGGGTCATCGACGGCTTCCTCGACGGGCTCATCTACGCCGGCATCGTCGGCATCGGCTTCGCGTTCATCGAGAACATCGGTTACTACGCCAGCAGCTACCTCGGCTCGCCCGACATCCAGGTCGCGGGAGCGGAGGGGGTCACGACGACGTTCGTCGTGCGGGGGTTGTTCAGCCCCTTCGCGCACCCGCTGTTCACCTCGGCCTTCGGCATCGCGATCGGCCTGGCCGCGGGTCGTAAGTCCAAGATCCTCAAGGTGCTGATCGGCTTCGCCGGCCTGGTCGTCAGCATCGGCCTGCACGCCCTGTGGAACGGCTCGCTGAGCTACGGCGGCGGGCTGGGCTTCATCCTCGCCTACCTCGCGCTGGCCGTGGTCCTCGTCGGCCTGACCGTGCTGGCGATCATCGTGCGCAACCGGCAGGTCCGCATCCTCGAGCGCTCCTTGTCGTACGTCGCGCAGCGCGGCTGGATCCACCCGGCCGAGATCCCCTACCTGTCGCGCTTCGGCTATCGCAAGGCTGCGCGGCGCTACGCCAAGGACCACGACGGCAAGGTCGCGGCGCAGGTCGTGACGCGATACCAGCGCCTGGCGACCGAGATGGCGTTCCTGCACGACTCCCTGATGAGCGGCCGGGTCATCCCGCGCGGGGTCGAGCGCACGTACGCCCTGCTCGACGCGATGTACGAGCTGCGACCCATGTTGCGATTCCCGCCTGCCCTGCAGAGCACCGCGCGTCACTCCTGACCCCCGCGTTGCACGAGGCGTGGCGGCGAAGTGCCCTCTCGTCCACTAATCTGTGCACAGACACCCATGCGCACAAGACGATCGTCGACGAGAGGAGCACCCAGTGGCCAGCGAACACGCTTCGGCCGAGCTCCTTGGCGCGATGAGCAAGCTCCTGTCCAGCGTTCGTGACATCACGCTGCGGCTCGAGGTCGAGGGCGTCGACGTGGCCCGGGGCACCCAGGCCAAGGTCGCCGACCAGCTGTCCGACTACGTCCTGCCCCGTCTCGTGCAGCTCGACGCGCCCCTCCTGGCGGTCGTCGGCGGCTCGACCGGCGCCGGCAAGTCCACCCTGGTGAACTCGCTCGTGGGCGAGCGGGTCACCGAGTCAGGCGTGCTGCGCCCCACGACCCGGTCGCCCGTGCTGGTGCATCACCCCGACGATGCCGAGTGGTTCCTGCCCGACCGCATCCTGCCCGACCTCCCGCGCACCGACGTGCCGAGCAACGACACGTACGCGTTGCGGCTGGCGACGTCGGCCAAGATCCCGCGCGGGCTGGCGATCCTCGACGCACCCGACGTCGACTCGATCGACCGGGGCAACCGCGAGCTCGCCGCCCAGCTCCTCGCCGCCGCCGACCTGTGGCTCTTCGTCACCTCGGCGGCGCGCTACGCCGACCAGGTCCCGTGGGACTACCTCCGCCAGGCGGCCGAGCGCAGCACCTCTGTCGCAGTCGTGCTGGACCGCACGACGGCCGACGCCGTGATCGAGGTGCGAGGCCACCTCGCGCGCATGATGACGTCACGAGGCCTGTCCGACTCGCCCCTGTTCACCGTCCCGGAGTCCGGTGTCGACGCCGACGGTCTCCTGCCGCGCGACGCGGTCTCGCCGATCGTCGTCTGGCTGCACGAGCTCGCCGCCGATCCGGCCGCCCGCAAGATGGTGATGGCCCGTACGCTCGACGGCGCGGTCCGCCACGTCGTGCTGCGCACCCACGACGTCGCCGATGCGATGGATGCCCAGATCGCCGCGTCCGAGGTGCTGCACGGCGACATCGACACGATCTACCGCAAGGCCGTCGACACGTTCTCGGTGCAGGTCACCGACGGCACGGTGCTCAAGGGCGAGGTGCTGGCGCGGTGGCAGGAGTTCGTCGGCACGGGTGAGCTGCTGCGCTCCGTGGAGGAGAAGGTCAGCCGCATCCGCGACCGGTTCGTCGACGGCGTGACCGGCAAGCGCACGCGCTCGACCGAGGTCGTCGAGGCGATCGAGACCGGCGTGCAGATGCTGCTGGTCGAGCACGCCGAGGCCGCCGCCGAGGCCGCGTCACGTTCTTGGGCGACCCGCCCTGCGGGCCGCACGCTGCTCGACGCCAACCGCGGCATCGACCGCGCCTCGCGCGACTTCCGCGTGCGAGCCGAGCGTGTGGTGCACGACTGGCGCCAGGCCGTGCTCGAGCTCGTCCGCGTCGAGGGTGCCGACAAGCGCATGACCGCGAGATTCCTCGCGTTCGGCGTCAACGGCATCGGCGTCGCCCTGATGATCGTGATGTTCTCGCGCAACGGCGAGGGCAAGGAGGCCGGCGGCACCGCTGCGCTGGGCCACAAGCTGCTCGACGCGATCTTCGGTGCGGAGGTCGTCGAGTCGCTTGCCGCCCGTGCGCAGGCCGACCTCGAGTCACGCGTCGCCGCCCTGTTCGAGGGCGAGGCGCAGCGCTTCCTCGACCTCGTCGAGTCACCCGACACCGTCAAGGCCCACCAGGGCGTCCTCCGCGAATCCGCACGTCAGGCCGAATACGCTCGACATGCCGACTTCCTGAACGGAGAGACGACGTCATGACAGCGCCGAGCGAAGCCGCCGAAGCAGTGTTCGGCGGCGGTCGGAACGACGTCGCGTCCCGGCTCGACGGGCTCACCAAGGCCGTCGAGGCCAGCCGGGGCCGCATCGACCCCGAGATCCTGGCACCGGCCGAGATGTTGTCGGACCGAGCGGCGGAGCGGCTCACGCTGTCAGGTGACCACACGATCGTCGCGCTGGCCGGGGCCACGGGGTCCGGCAAGTCGTCGCTGTTCAACTCGCTGACCGACCTCGAGCTCGCCGGCGTCGGCGTCCGCCGCCCGACGACCTCGTGGGCACTGGCCTGCGCCTGGGGACCCGATGGTGCGCAGGGACTCCTGGAGTGGATGGGCATCCCGGCTCGCCACCAGGTGTCCCGCATGAGCATGCTCGACCACTCCGCCGAGGACACCAGGCTCGACGGGCTGGTGCTGCTCGACCTGCCCGACCACGACTCGACCGAGGTCTCCCACCACCTCGAGATGGATCGGCTGATCAAGTACGCCGACCTGCTCGTGTGGGTCCTCGATCCGCAGAAGTACGCCGACGCCGCGATCCACGACCGCTACATCCGGCCCATGGCGTCCTACGCCGACGTCACGCTGGTCGTCCTCAACCAGATCGACCGCATCCCGTTCGAGCAACGTGAGCGGGCCCTGACCGACGTGCGGCGCATCCTTGCCGACGAGGGGTTGCCCGACGTCACGGTCATCGGGGTGTCGGCCACCCGCGGCGACGGGGTCGAGGACCTCAAGCGGGAGATGGCGAGCCGCATCCGCGCCAAGTCGTCGGCGAAGTCGCGCCTGTCCTCCGACATCTCCGCCGCCGCCGGCGTCATCGCCCAGGTCGGCGGCACCAGCGACGCGCCGGGACTGACCCCGGTCGACCGCCAGGCGCTCGACGAGGCGCTCCTCGAGTGTGCGGGCGTGCCCCAGATCGTCGACGCGGTCTCGCGGTCGACCCGGCGGCGGGCCGCGCAGCGCACCGGGTGGCCGGTGACGCGCTGGCTCCGTGGTCTGCGCAAGGACCCGCTCAGCGAGCTGGGCCTCGGCGACGACCTGTCGATGTCGGCGCTGGCGCGGGCTGCCGTTCCCGAGACCGGCAACGTCCAGCGGGCCAATGCAGAGCTCGCGATCCGCGACGCTGCCGAGAAGGCGTCCGTCGGTCTCGAGCGGCCGTGGCGTGACGCGATCCGCGACGCGTCCAACCCACCCGGCGACGACATCATCGACGCGCTCGACCGAGCGATCCACGAGACGAGCCTCGGCGTGGCCAAGCCGGCGATCTGGTGGCGCATCGTCCAGGTCGTCCAGCTCCTGCTGTTCCTCGGTCTCGTCGCGGGTCTCGGCTGGCTGGCCGCCCAAGGCATCCAGCAGCTCGTCTCGTTCGACCTGCCCGATCTCGGCGAGGTCGGCGGAGCGCCGGTCGCGGCGGTCGTGGCCGGGGGCTGTCTCGTCGGAGGACTCCTGCTCTCGCTCCTGTCGAGCCTGGCCTCGCGCATCGGCGGCCGTCGCAAGGCCAAGCGGGCGGATCGTCAGCTGCGCGAAGCGATCGACCGGGTGACCGCCGAGCGGGTCATCGCCCCGATCCAGACCGAGCTCGACGCCTACGCGGCCTACCGCGCCGGCATCCTCGCAGCGCTGGCCTGATCCACAGCCCTGCCGGCGACGCGACCTGTCCACAGGTCGTACGTCCTGCGGTGTCCCCGCCCGGGCGTGGACGCGAGTCTGGAGCTCCTCAACCCAAGGAGTCATCCATGTCCAACGACAACACCATGACGTTCCACGGCCGGGTCGGCACCAAGGTCGAGCTCCGCGAGGGGACCAACATCCCCTGGGTGCTGTTCCGCGTCGCGTCCACGCCGAGCTACTTCGACCAGGTGACGCGCACGTGGCGAGACCTCGAGACGATCTGGATCTCCGTCAAGGCGTGGCGCAGCCTCGCGCAGAACGCAGCCGAGTCGCTCGAGGTCGGCGACCCCGTGGTGGTGATCGGCAAGATGCGCACCGAGAAGTGGACGACACAAGAGGGTCAGCCGCGCGAGAGCACCGTCCTCGAGGCCACCCTGATCGGCCACGACCTCACGTGGGGCGTCACCCGGCTCCAGCGTGTCGACCGCCAGCCGCCGGCCGCGGCCCGGAACGACACGACCGTCGCCGCACTGGCCGAGCTGGAGGGCGAGTCCGTCGAGGCTCCGGCGGCCTGACGCCGATTCGTCGGCAAGGGCCGCGATCGATAGGCTTGGCCCCATGGCCGACTACGTCTTCACCCTCCGCAACGTACGCAAGAAGCTCGGCGAGAAGGTCGTCCTCGACGACGTGACGTTGTCGTTCCTCCACGGCGCCAAGATCGGTGTGGTCGGCCCCAACGGCACCGGCAAGTCGACGCTGTTCAAGATCATGGCCGGTCTGGTCCAGACCGACAACGGCGATGCCATCAAGGACCCCGACGCATCCGTCGGCATCCTCCTGCAGGAACCCCCGCTGACCGAGGGCAAGACGGTTCTGGCGAACGTCGAGGAGGCCGTCGCCGAGATCAAGGGCAAGATCGACCGGTTCAACAAGATCAGCGAAGAGCTGGCCGACCCCGATGCCGACTACGACGCGCTGCTGCCCGAGATGGGCGAGCTGCAGACCGACCTCGACCACGCGAACGCCTGGGACCTCGACTCCCGTCTGGCCCAGGCCATGGATGCGCTGCGGTGCCCGCCGCCGGACGAGCTCGTCGACCATCTCTCCGGTGGTGAGCGCCGCCGCGTGGCCCTGTGCAAGCTGCTCCTCGAGCAGCCCGACCTGCTGCTGCTCGACGAGCCCACCAACCACCTCGATGCCGAGAGCGTGCTGTGGCTCGAGCAGCACCTCGCGTCCTACCCCGGCGCCGTCCTGGCGATCACCCACGATCGCTACTTCCTCGACAACGTGGCCGAGTGGATCCTCGAGCTCGATCGCGGCAAGACCCACCCCTATGAGGGCAACTACTCGACGTACCTCGAGACCAAGCAGGCCCGCCTCGTGGTCGAGGGCAAGAAGGACGCCAAGCGCGCCAAGATCCTTGCCAAGGAGCTCGAGTGGGTGCGCTCCAACGCCAAGGCGCGCCAGGTCAAGAACCAGGCCCGGCTCAGCCGCTACGAGGAGATGGCCGCAGAGGCCGAGCGCGGCCGCAAGCTCGACTTCGAGGAGATCAACATCCCGGCCGGGCCGCGCCTCGGTGATGTCGTCCTCAACGCCAAGGACCTGCACAAGAGCTTCGGCGACCGCGAGCTGTTCGACGGGCTGACGTTCGACCTGCCCCGGGCCGGCATCGTCGGCGTCGTCGGACCGAACGGTGTCGGCAAGTCGACCCTGTTCCGCATGATCGTGGGGGAGGAGAAGCCTGACGAGGGCTCGCTCGACGTCGGCCAGACCGTCAAGATCTCGTACGTCGACCAGGGCCGTGGTGGCATCGACAACGACCTCAACATCTGGCAGCTGGTGTCAGGCGAGCTCGACTTCATCAAGGTCGCCAACTACGAGGTCCCCAGCCGCGCCTACGTCGCGTCGTTCGGCTTCAAGGGGCCCGACCAGCAGAAGAAGGTCGGCGTCCTGTCCGGCGGCGAGCGCAACCGGCTCAACCTCGCGCTGACGCTCAAGATGGGCGGCAACCTGCTGCTGCTCGACGAGCCGACCAACGACCTGGACGTCGAGACGCTGCAGTCGCTCGAGGACGCGTTGCTGGACTTCCCGGGCTGCGCCGTCGTCGTCTCGCACGACCGGTGGTTCCTCGACCGCGTCGCGACGCACATCCTGGCGTGGGAGGGCAACGCCGAGACGCCCGCGCGCTGGTTCTGGTTCGAGGGCAACTTCGCCGACTACGAGGTCAACAAGGTCGAGCGCCTCGGCGAGGAAGCCGCGCGTCCGCACAGCGTGACCTACCGCAAGCTGACCCGCGACTAGAACTTGCGGCCGTGCAGGCTCTCGATGACGCCCTGCATGATGCGGCCCATGGCTTCGAAGTCTGCCGGGTCGGCGTTCTCGATGAGGTAGTCGTGGACACCCTGCACATGGGTGTGCGCGGCGGCCTCGAGCACGCTGAAGCCGTGGTCGGTCAGCACGGCAGAGACGCCGCGGCCATCCTCTGAGCACTGGCCCCGCAGGACGATGTTCTCGCGCTCGAGCCGGGCGATCGTGTGGGTGACCCGGCTGCGGGAGTGGGCGACGGCGTCGGCGAGCTCGGCCATGCGGATTGAACGTCCGGGAGCCTCCGACAGACGTACGAGGATCTCGTACTCGGGCATCGACAGACCGTGCGCTGCGCGCAGGTCGCGGTCGAGCCGGTCCATCAGGACTGTCGTTCCGCCGAGGAAGGCGCGCCACACGCGCTGCTGCTCGGCGCTGAGCCACGGGGTGGCCGTCGTCGTCTCCATGTGATCCATCCTACTCCGCGAGACCGTTGGTTGAAGTTTCAACCTCGTGGTACAGTCTATCTCGTTGAACGATCAACTACATACTTCGAGGAGAACGCATGACCATCGCAAACGCAGTCAGCACCGGCACCTGGACGATCGATCCGACCCACACCGAGATCGGCTTCACCGTCCGTCACCTGATGAGCAAGGTCCGCGGCAAGTTCGAGTCGTTCGAGGGCACGATCGTGACCGCCGAGGACGTGACGGCCTCCAACGTCGAGGTCTCCGTCGACCTGAGCTCGATCAACACCGGCACCGCCGACCGTGACGCGCACCTGCGCTCGGCCGACTTCTTCGAGGTCGAGACCTACCCGTCGATGACGTTCAAGAGCACGGCCATCAAGCAGGAGAGCGACGACGAGTTCGTCCTGACCGGAGACCTGACCATCAAGGGCGTCACCAAGCCCGTCGAGCTCGAGGTCGAGTTCCTCGGTGAGGGCGGCGACCCGTGGGGCGGCACCCGTGTGGGCGTCGAGGCCAAGGGCGAGATCAGCCGCAAGGAGTTCGGCATCGACTTCAACATCCCCGTCTCCGGCGACAAGGTCATGATCGGCGACAAGATCAAGCTGCACATCGTCGCCGAGGCCGTTCTCCAGGCCTAGGTCGGACGGGTCATCCTGACCGCCAGATCGGCGTGCAGGCTGGCCAGCTCGTGGCCGGAGCGTGACCCGCCCGGCTCGAACCACCGCACGAGATCGACGCCGAGGGACAGCAACGAGAACGCCGTCCCCGGTACGTCATCCACATCCAGGGCGCCCTGGTCGACACCGTCGGCCAGGGCGTCCTGCATCGCCTTCTCGATGCTGCGCCGGTAGGTCGCGACCTCGGCGCGGTGCTCGTCGGTCAGGGCGTGGTACTCGTACTGCACGATCCGGCCGACCCGGCTGTGGTCGGCGTGCCAGAGGCTGAAGTCGTAGACCATCGCACGCAGGCGCTGGACGGGCTCGCTGCTGGACGCCGCGGCACTCGTGATGACCTCCAGCGCGCTGCGGTGCCCGTTGAGGCTGACGGTGAAGAGGAGGCTCTCCTTGGAGTCGTGGTGGACGTAGACCGCCGCGGGGCTCATCCCGGCGCGCGACGCGATGTCGCGCGTCGTCGTGCCGGCGAAGCCCTTCTCGGCGAACGCCTCGATGGCGGCGTTGATCAGCCGCTCGCGTGCCGTGATGGTCGTCATGTCCGCACCTCTTTCGGTTGACAGCATGACGGAGGGATTGCATGCTAAGCAAGCGCTTAGGGCGGTATGCGCTCCCTGTTTCCTGATCAACGAAGGCAGTGCCGTGCGACGAACCATCTTTGACGAGGACCACGACGCGTTCCGCGACTCCTGCGCGGCCTTCCTGGCCAAGCACGTCACCCCGAACCTCGAGTCGTACCTCGAGAACAAGGCTCTGCCCCGCGACTTCTGGCTCGCGGCCGGGGCCGAGGGGTTCCTGGGTCTCGAGATCCCCGAGGACTTCGGCGGCGCGGATGCCGGCGACTTCCGCTTCAACGCCGTTTGGGCCGAGGAGCTCAGCAAGCTGAATGCGGCCCTCGCCTCGTGCGTGGCCATCCACTCCGACATCGCGGTGCCCTACATCGTCGACCTCGGCACCGACGAGCAGAAGCAGCGTTGGCTGCCCGGCTGCGCCACCGGCGAGATCGTCACCGCGATCGGCATGACCGAGCCGGGCGGCGGGTCCGACCTCGCCGCGCTCAAGACCACCGCGGTGCGCGACGGCGACGAGTGGGTGATCAACGGGTCCAAGACGTTCATCACCAACGGTTTCTCCGCAGACCTCGTCCTGACGGCCGTGCGCACGTCGCCGGAGAAGGGTGCCAAGGGCATCACGCTGTTCGGCCTCGAGGCGACCGACGAGGGCTTCAGCCGCGGCCGCAAGCTCGACAAGGTTGGCCAGGGCGAGGCCGACACGTCGGAGCTGTTCTTCGAGAACGTCCGCGTGGGCGACGACCGCATCCTCGGTGAGGTCGACCGCGGATTCATCTACATGATGGAGCGACTGCCGCAGGAGCGGCTGACGTGCTCGGTCTCCAACGTCGCTCACGCCAAGCAGATCCTGGCCGAGACGATCCAGTACGCCCACGACCGGGTCGCGTTCAAGCAGCCGATCGGCAGCCTCCAGCACAACAAGTTCCTGCTCGCCGAGCTGGTGACCAAGATCGAGGTCGCCGAGGCGTACGTCGACCAGGCCGTGCTGGCCCACACGAACGGCGAGGCGACGGCGACCGACGCGGCCAAGGCCAAGTGGTGGTCGTCGGAGATCCAGAACGACGTCCTCGACCACTGCGTGCAGCTGCACGGAGGCTACGGATTCATGAACGAGTACCGGGTCGCGCGCGCGTGGCGCGATGCTCGAGTCAGCAAGATCTGGGCCGGATCCAACGAGATCATGAAAGAGCTCATCGGCCGCGACCTCGGATTCTGAGGCCGGACCACCCATCAGGAAGGCAACGAAAATGCCCGAAGCAGTCATCGTCTCAACCGCCCGTTCGCCCATCGGCCGAGCCGGCAAGGGATCGCTCAAGGACATGCGTCCCGACGACCTCTCGGTCCTCATGCTGGAAGCGGCGCTGGCCAAGGTCCCCGAGCTGGACCGGCGTGACATCGTCGACCTGCACCTGGGCGTCGGCCAGCCGGCCGGTGAGTCGGGCAACAACCTCGGGCGCATCGTCGCCGTGCAGGCCGGCATGGACCACTTGCCCGGCGTGACGGTCAACCGCTACTGCTCCTCGAGCCTGCAGACCACCCGCATGGCCTTCCACGCGATCAAGGCCGGCGAGGGTGACGTGTTCCTGTCCCTCGGCGTCGAGACCGTCAGCCGCTTCGGCAACGGCATGGCCGACATGGCTGCTGCCCACAACCCGCTGTTCGCCGACGCCGTGGAGCGTACGGACCAGCGCGCGCAGGGCGGCGCCGAGGCGTGGCACGACCCCCGCGAGGACGGCATCCTCCCCGACGCCTACATCGCGATGGGACAGACCGCCGAGAACGTCCAGCAGCTCATCGGCATGAGCCGCCAGGAGCAGGACGAGTTCGGCGTCCGCAGCCAGAACCTCGCCGAGAAGGCCATCGCCGACGGTTTCTGGGCCAAGGACATCACCCCGGTCACGCTGCCTGACGGCACGGTCGTCAGCACCGACGACGGCCCGCGTGCCGGCGTGACGTACGAAGCCGTGTCGCAGCTCCAGCCGGTCTTCCGTCCCGACGGCACGATCACGGCCGGCAACTGCTGCGCGCTCAACGACGGCGCTGCCGCGGTCGTCATCATGAGCGACACCAAGGCCAAGGAGCTGGGCCTGACCCCGCTGGCCCGCATCGTCTCGACGGGCGTCACCGGGCTGTCGCCGGAGATCATGGGCCTCGGCCCCGTCGAGGCGGTCAAGCAGGCGCTCGGCCACGCGGGCATGGGGATCGACGACATCGACCTGTTCGAGATCAACGAGGCGTTCGCGGTCCAGGCGCTCGGCTCGGCGCAAGCCTTGGGCATCGACATCGACAAGCTCAACGTCAACGGTGGTGCCATCGCGGTCGGCCACCCGTTCGGCATGACCGGCGCGCGCATCACGAGCACGCTGATCAACTCGCTGCAGCACCACGACAAGCAGTTCGGTGTCGAGACGATGTGCGTGGGCGGCGGTCAGGGCATGGCGATGGTGCTCGAGCGCCTGTCATGACCCAGCGATTCGCCGGCAAGGCCGCGATCGTCACCGGCGCGAGCCGAGGCATCGGCCTCGCCGTCGCGGAGCGGCTCGTGGCCGATGGGGCGAGGGTGTGCATCACCGCGCGCAAGGCCGATGCGCTGGCCGAGGCGGTCGAGTCCCTCGGCGGCAGCGAGCACGCGATCTTCGTGGCAGGTGCGGCCGACGACGCCGATCACCAGGACGCTGCGGTCGCGGCGACGATGGACGCCTTCGGCAGCGTCGACTTCCTGGTCAACAACACGGGCATCAACCCGACGTACGGCCGCATGATCGACGTCGACCTGGGCGCCGCTGAGAAGACGTTCCGCGTCAACGTGATCTCGTCGATCGCGTGGGCGCAGAAGGCCTACCGCGCGTGGATGGCGGACCACGGCGGCGCGATCGTCAACGTCGCCTCCGTGGCCGGGCTCAAGCCGGCGCCGGGGATCGGCGTCTACGGCGCGTCGAAGTCCGGCGTGATCCACGTGACGGAGGAGCTCGCGGTCGAGCTGGGCCCGGAGATCCGCGTCAACGCCGTGGCGCCCGCGGTGGTCAAGACCAAGTTCGCCACCGCGCTGTTCGAGGGCCGCGAGGACGAGGTCGCGGCCACGTACCCGCTCAAGCGGCTCGGCATGCCGGACGACATCGGCTCGGTCGTGGCGTTCCTGCTGTCAGAGGACGCCGCGTGGGTCACGGGCCAGACCATCACGATCGACGGCGGCCTGACCCTCACCGGTGGCGTCTAGCGGCTTCCCGAGTCCGTGACGGCACGCCAGCACGCCTCGATCAGCGTTTCGGCGAGGGACTCGTCGATGCCGCGGGAGGTCGCGGTGAGCCTGACCACCGGGCCCATGGCCAGGTCGAACAGGACCTCCGGCGGCAGGTCGACCATCTCGTCAAGGAGCCGGGCCACCACCGGTGAGGACATCAGCGGGTCGTCCTCCGCGGAGAGGGCCTGCTCGTGGGCGATCGCGGCGTACGGCGAGCTGTCGGCCTGCACCAGGAACCGGGCGCGGTCGGGATGGGCCTCGAGGTGCCTGCGGACCCCGGTCCACATCTGGGCGAACTGTTCTCGTAGCGGGGAGCCGGCGTCGACCGATGCCAGGGCCGCCTCGCCCACACCGTGCTTGACCTCGACGTACGTGGCCATCACGAGCTCGTCCTTCGACGCGTAGTGGACGTACGCCGTGCCGGTCGCGACACCCGCTTCCTTGGCGATGGCGGTCATCGACGTGCCGTGGAACCCGTCGCGGGCCACCAGTCGGATCAAGGCGTGCCGGACGGCTTCGGCTCGATCGATCGCGACGGGCGGCGTCACGCCTGTCTCGCAGCCCGTGCCACGTCGAGGATCACGCCGGTCTCGCGCTCGGACATGTCCCACAGCTCCTTGATGCGCCGGCCGAGCCCGATGCGTCGGAGGATGGGACGGTTGACGGCCGGACCGTTGGACGCGAGCAGCGGGCCGTACATCTGACCGCCCTTCGCCTTCGGGTCAGTGGCGGCGCGAAGCTGGGGCCGCACTCCCTTGTGGGGCGGCATTCCTGTGCGCGCGGCCAGCGTCTCGGACGCGCGGCCGAGCCATCCGGCGCCACCTTCGGCAGCAGTCGTGGTCTGCAGGTCGGTGTGCGACAAGCCGGGGTGAGCGATGAGGCTTTGGGCGGCGACCCCGGCTTCCTCGAACTTGTCCTGCAGGCCGAGACCGAAGTGGTAGTTGGCCAGCTTGGCCTGTCCGTAGGCGCTCCAGGCGCCGTAGCTGCCCTTCATGTGCGGATTGTCGGGATCGAACGGACGGCCCTGGAACCGGGCGATGCTGGTCACGGTGACGACGCGCGCGGCATCCGCCGCGAGGATCGCCGGCAGCAGGTGGGCCGTGAAGGCGAAGTGGCCCAGGTGGTCGACACCCAGCTGCATCTCGAACCCGTCGGTCGTGGTGCGCTCCGGCATCGCCATCACGCCGGCGTTGTTGATCAGCAGGTCGATGCTGTCGTGCCCGGCCAGGATCTGGTCGGCTGCGGCAGCAGTGGAGGCCAGATCTCCGAGGTCGAGGGGGACCAGCTCGAGCGATGCGTCGGGGTGGGCGGTGCGGATGCGATCGACAGCCGCCTTGGCCTTGTCCTGGTTGCGGACCGCCATGACGACGTGGGCGCCGGCGCCTGCCAGCGCCTCGGCGGACTCGAGCCCGAGGCCCCCGTTGGCGCCGGTCACCACAGCGATGCGACCGGTCTGGTCGGGGATGTTTTTCTGGGTCCAGCTCACTGGGTCTCCTATGACTGAATGTTCATTCATTCAAGCGTACCGCGGTCACCTACGCAAGGGTGACCCACGTCTCGTCAGAAACATGAGGAAACCCTCGCACTAAACTTGAGGAACCCCTCATGTTTTGCGATGATGGAATGACCGCCCGTCGATCCAGCGACGGCAGGACCCCGAGGGATTCCACGTGACGACCATCGACACCCCGCTTGCCACGATCCAGCCCACCGAGCGCCGCGGCGCCCTGGTCGATCGCATCTCCGCCGGCACCCCGTACGCCATCGCGTTCGGCGGCCAGGGTGCGCCGTGGCTCGAGCCGCTGGCCGGGTTGATCCGGGACTTCGCGCTCGAGGCCGAGCTCGAGACTCTGGTGTCGCAGGCCGAGGAGCGCCTCGCGCCGGTCGCCGCTGAGCTCGCGAGGGTCGGCGTGACGTTCACGCCGCTCGCGTGGGCCGATGTCATCGCTGTCGGTGAGTCCGCCGAGGACGACGACGCTCCTGAACTGCCGAGCTCCGCGGTGCTGGATACACCCGGAGCCTCGGTACCCGGCATCCTGCTGTCCCAGCTGGCCGGCCTCCGCGCGCTGCGCCGCCAGGGTGTCGACCCGCAGCTCGTGACGCCCGTCGCGGTCATCGGCCACTCGCAGGGCGACCTGGCGACCCAGGCGGTGGCGGGTGGCGACGACGTCGAGCTGCTCGCTCTCGCTCGCCTCATGGGTGCCGCTGCGCAGCTCGTGGGCCGTCGCCGCGGACTGCTGGGCTCCACGATGCTCAGCGTCGCAGACGTCGTCCCCGAGCGCATCGACGCGATCCTCGCCGAGCTGCCCGCGTCGCTGCGGGTCGTCTCGCGCCTCCGCAACGGCCGCCGCAGTGTCGTGCTGTCCGGTCCCGCCGACAGCCTCCGGGTCGTGGAGGCCCGCCTCGGGGAGATCGCCGCGGCCGAGAAGGCGGACCGCGAGCGCAAGGTCACCGGCGGCTCGCCGTTCGCCCCGGTCCTCGAGCCCCTGCCGGCCCTGCTGGCGTTCCACCACCCCGACCTCGCGGAGGCGGCTGACCTGGTCGCGTCGTGGGCCGAGGCGTGCGGATTCGACGGCGACCTCGCCCGTACGCTCACGATGCGCTCGATCGTCGACCCCGTGGACTGGGTCGCGTCGCTCGAGTCGGCGCTGGACGCCGGTGCGACCTGGCTGCTGGACCTCGGGCCGGCTGACATCGCCGCCCGTCTGTCGGCACGTGAGCTGCGCAGCCGTGGCGCCGGCGTCATCGCGACGACGACCCGCCGCGGCCACCGCGAGCTCACCGCGGCCGGCGCGGCGCCGCGCCTCGCCACCCCGTGGTCGGCGTACGCCCCGAGCGTCGTGACGCTGCCCGACGGCAGCCTGCACGTGGAGACCCGCTTCACGCGCCTGACCGGCAAGTCGCCGATCCTGCTGGCCGGCATGACGCCGACGACGGTCGACGCCAAGATCGTCGCCGCGGCGGCCAACGCCGGGTTCTGGTCGGAGCTCGCCGGCGGTGGCCAGGTGACCGAGGAGATCTTCGCCGACCGCGTGGCCGAGCTGGACGAGCTGCTGCTGCCCGGTCGGACGTACCAGTTCAACTCGCTGTTCCTCGATCCCTACCTCTGGAAGCTGCAGCTCGGCCAGAAGCGCCTCGTGCAGCGTGCCCGCGCCGCCGGCGCGCCGATCGACGCCGTCATCGTGACGGCGGGCATCCCCGAGCTCGACGACGCCGTCGCGCTCGTCGAGGAGCTGCGGGCCGCCGAGATCACGCACGTCGTCTTCAAGCCCGGCACCGTCAAGCAGATCCGCCAGGTGCTCGCGATCGCCAAGGCCGTCGCACCGACGCCGATCATCGTGCAGATCGAGGGCGGCCGCGCCGGCGGCCACCACTCGTGGGAGGACCTCGACGACCTGCTGCTCGCGACGTACGGCGAGCTGCGAGGCCTCGACAACGTCGTCGTCGCCGTCGGCGGCGGCATCGGCACGCCGGAGGTCGCCTCGGCGTACCTCACCGGGGAGTGGGCCCGCCGCCACGGCTTCCCCGTCATGCCGCTCGACGGCATCCTCGTCGGCACCGCCGCGATGGCGACCCTCGAGGCCACCACGGCACCCGAGGTCAAGCAGCTGCTCGTCGACACCCGTGGCACCGGCTCCTGGGTGGGTGCCGGCAGCGCCAAGGGCGGCATGGCCTCCGGCCGCAGCCAGCTCGGCGCCGACATCCACGAGATCGACAACACGGCTTCGCGCACGGGCCGGCTCCTCGACGAGGTCGCCGGCGATGCCAGGGCGGTCGTCGCGCGTCGTGACGAGATCATCGAGGCGCTGAACCGCACCGCGAAGCCCTACTTCGGCGACGTCGAGACCATGACGTACGCGCAGTGGCTGCGCCGGTACGTCGAGCTGTCGGGCACGCCCGAGTGGCTCGACGTGACGATCCGCGACCGCTTCCACGCGATGCTGCAGCGCGCCGAGGCCCGCCTCAACCCGGCCGATCGCGGCACGATCCCGACGCTGTTCGCCGACGCGGCCTCGGTAGAGGATGGCTCCCACGCCGTTGCGACCCTCCTCGAGACCTATCCGCACGCCGAAGGCGTCATCTTGCATCCGGCGGACGTCCTGTTCTTCGTCGAGCAGTGCCGCACCCCGGGCAAGCCGGTCAACTTCGTGCCGGTCCTCGACCAGGACGTACGCCGCTGGTGGCGCTCGGACTCGCTGTGGCAGGCTCACGATCCCCGCTACGCCGCTGACGAGGTCTGCATCATCCCCGGGACGGTCTCCGTCGCCGGCATCGACCGCGTCGACGAGCCGGTCGCCGACCTGCTGCGTCGCTTCGAGGACGCGACCATCGACGGGCTCCTCGCCTCGGGCCGCGCGGCCCAGCGCGTGACCGGACGGCGCCGCGTCGAGGGCGCCGGCGACGTCCTTTCCCTCGTCCTGGCCGCCGCCGACCTCGTGTGGGCCGGCCGCACCGTCCGCAACCCCGTCCACCGACTGGGCGCCGAGTGGGTCATCGTCGACCCGCAGCGCGCCGAGCACCCCGAGACGGGCGCGGCACTTGTCGCGGTCGACGGCCGTACCGCCGAGCTCCAGGTGCCGCTGGCGCGTCCGCTGACACTGCGCATCGCGGTCGACGACGCGGTGCTCGCCGGTGCCGCACCGGTCGTCACGACCGAGGTCGCCGCCTCCGCGATGTCCTCGCTCGTCGCCGGTGCAGCCGGCGGTGTCGTGCCGGCCGTCGCGCAGGGCCGGGCAACGGTCGACGTCGACTGGGATCCTGACCTGATCGCCGACCACGCCGGTGTCACGGGAGCGCACACCCCCGTCCACCCCGTGCCCGACGTGCTGGTCGGGCTGGCCTGGCCGTCGGTGTTCGCCGTGCTCGGCGAAGCCACGACCCAGGACGGCGTCCCGGTCATCGAGGGCATGCTGGACCTGGTCCACCTCGACCACGCGATCGCCCTGACCAGCACGCTGCCGCTCGCGCCGACGTCCCTGACGATCTCCGCAGTCGTCGAGTCGATCGAGGACACCGGCTTCGGCCGGGTCGTCGCGGTCGACGTCACCGTCTCGTCCGCTGCAGGCGAGGTCGCGACACTGCGCGAGCGGTTCGCCATCCGTGGGCGCACCGGCGCCGGCGAGCTGGCCGACCCGCCCCGCGCCGGGGGAGCGATCAGCGCCGACGCCACCGACACACCGCGCAAGTCGCGCGGTGCCGCCACGCTGGCCGCGCCGACCGACCTGCGCGGCTTCGCCGCCGTGACGGGCGACCACAACCCGATCCACACCAGCGTCGCGGCAGCCCGTCTTGCTGGCCTCGGGGCCCCGATCGTGCACGGCATGTGGGTCTCCGCCGCCGCCCAGCAGGTGCTGGCCGACCGGCGCATCACCGGCTGGACGACGCGATTCATGGCGCCCGTGCGCCCCGGCGTCACGGTCGACGTCAAGGCCGACCGCATCGGCCTCGACAACGGCGCCGAGCTCGTCGACGTCACGTGCCGCGCCGAGGGTGAGGTCGTCATGTCGGCGACCGCCCGGCTCGAGGCACCCCGCACCGCGTACGCGTTCCCGGGGCAGGGCATCCAGCACCAGGGCATGGGCATGGCCGGCTACCAGCGGTCGAAGGCCGCTCGCGAGATCTGGGACCGGGCCGACGCGCACACCCGGCAGGCGCTCGGGTTCTCGATCCTCACGGTCGTCCGCGACAACCCGACCGTCCTGGTGACGAACGGCGTGACCCACAGGCATCCTGACGGCGTGCTGTTCCTGACCCAGTTCACGCAGGTCGCCATGGCGGTGCTGGGTGCCGCCCAGATGGCCGAGCTGCGCGAGACGGGTGCCTTCGTCGAGGGATCGATCCTCGCGGGCCACTCGGTCGGTGAGTACAACGCTCTCGCAGCCGTCTCGGGCGTCATCCCGCTCGAGGCCGTTGTTGAGGTCGTGTTCCAGCGCGGCTCGGTCATGCACACCCTCGTTCCGCGCGACGCCGCGGGCCGCAGCGACTATCGCCTCGCCGCGATCCGTCCGGCACAGATCGGCCTGGACGACGACAACGTCACGGCGTACGTCGACCGCATCGCCGAGGAGTCCGGCGAGTTCCTGCAGATCGTCAACTACAACCTCCGCGACTCGCAGTACGCGATCGCCGGCACGGTGCGCGGTCTGGAGGTGCTGGAGGAGGACATCACCCGTCGGCGCGAGGCGTTCGGTGGCAAGGCCGCCTACATCCTGGTGCCGGGCATCGACGTGCCGTTCCACTCCACGGTGCTGCGCGACGGCGTCCCGGACTTCCGCGACCGCCTGACCGAGCTCCTGCCGGCCACGATCGACCCGGCGATCCTCGAGGGCCGCTACGTCCCGAACCTCGTGCCCAAGCCGTTCTCGCTCGATCGTGCCTTCCTGCAGGAGATCGCCGACCTCGTCCCGTCGGAGCCGCTCGACGCGGTGCTCGCCGACTTCGCGAGCTGGTCGGCGAAGCCCGGTGAGCTGTGCCGGATCGTGCTGATCGAGCTGCTCGCGTGGCAGTTCGCCAGCCCCGTCCGTTGGATCGAGACCCAGGACCTGCTGTTCGGCGAGCTGGGTGTCGAGCGCTTCATCGAGGTCGGCGTCGGCCAGGCGCCCACCGTGGCCAACCTCGCGTCGTCGACCCTCAAGCTGCCCGGCCGCTTCGGCCGTCCCGTCGAGGTGCTCAACTTCGAGCGCGACGGCGCTGCGGTCTTCGCGACCGACGAGGAGCAGGCCGTCGTCGAGGACGAGGCCGAGGAGACGGCCCCGGCCGAGAGCTCCGCACCTGCAGCGCCCGCCGCGCCGACGGCTGCGGCTGCTCCCGCGACCGCGAGCGGACCGCGTCCGGCCGACCTGACGTTCGACGCGGCCGACGCCACCACGGTGCTCATCGCCTGGTGGACCAAGATGCGCCTCGACCAGATCGGAGCCGCCGACACGATCGAGTCGCTGTGCGACGGTGCGTCCTCGCGCCGCAACCAGCTGCTCGTCGACCTCGGCGGCGAGCTGAGCCTCGGCGCGATCGACGGTGCGGCCGACGCCGACCTGCCGACGCTGTCCACCCAGGTCAAGGGCCTGGCCCGCGGCTACAAGCCGTTCGGCCCGGTGCTGGCCGAGGCCCTCGGCGACCACCTCAAGAAGGTGCTCGGTCCCACGGGCAAGCGCCAGTCGGCCGTCGCCGAGCGCGTCGCGGACGTCTGGCAGCTCGGGCCGGGCTGGGCGAGTCACGCACTCGTCGAGCTCGCCCTCTCGAGCCGTGAGGGCTCCAGCGTCCGGGGCGGTGAGTACGGCTCGCTGACCGGTCTCGCGTCCGCTGCTGACGTCGACGCGGCGATCGATGCCAGCGTGCAGGCCGTGGCCGCGCGCCACGGCATCAGCGTCGACCTGCCGTCCACCGGCGGGGGAGAGGGAGCCACGATCGACGCGGCCGCCCTCGGCGAGTTCACCGCCCAGATCACCGGACCCGACGGCGTCCTCGCCTCGTCGGCCCGCCTCGTGCTCGACCAGCTCGGGCTGACCGACGTACCGGCGGTCGTCGAGACCGACGAGGCCGACGCGGAGATCCTGGCTCGCGTGGAGGCCGAGCTCGGCAGCGACTGGGCCAAGCTCACCGCTCCGGCGTTCGACCCGCTCAAGGCCGTCGTGCTGGACGACCGGTGGGCCAGCGCCCGCGAGGACCTCGCCCGCATCGCCGCCGGCGAGACCGTCGACGCCTCGTTCGTGGGGGCCGGCACGGTCGTCGCAGCGCAGGCTCGCTGGCACGCCGCACACGCTGACCCGCGGTTGTCCGAGCGGTTCACGCAGATCGCCGCGGATGCGCTGAGCGTGGCGGACCAGTCGTGGGCAGGCGAGCTGGCGGTCGTGACCGGCGCGAGCCGCGGCTCGATCGCCGCAGCCGTGACCGGCACGCTGCTCGCCGGCGGCGCAACGGTCGTCGCCACGACCTCGGGCCTCGATGCCAAGCGCCTCGCGTTCTACAAGGAGCTCTACCGGACCCATGCGGTCGACGGCGCAGCCCTGTGGGTCGTGCCGGCCAACATGGCCTCGTACGCCGATGTCGACGCCCTGGCCAGCTGGATCGCCAGCGAGCAGACCCAGACGCGCGCGGGTGTCACGACGGTCGCCAAGCCGGCCATGACGCCGACACTGCTGTTCCCGTTCGCGGCGGGCCGCGTCGCCGGTGACCTCACCGACGCCGGCAGCCGTACCGAGGTCGACATGCGCATCCTGCTGTGGTCCGTCGAGCGCCTGATCGGGCGGCTCTCGGCCGGCGTGCAGGACCGCGACCTCACCTCGACCCTCCACGTCGTGCTGCCGGGCTCGCCCAACCGCGGGATGTTCGGCGGCGACGGCGGCTACGGCGAGGCCAAGTCGGCGCTCGACGCGATCGTGACCCGCTGGTCCGCGGAGCGTACGTGGGCCGATCGCGTCACGCTGAGCCACGCCATCATCGGTTGGGTGCGGGGCACGGGGCTCATGGGCGGCAACGACCCGTTGGTCGAGGCCATCGAGGCGCGCGGCGTCCGCACCTGGTCGCCCGAGGAGATGGCTCAGGCACTCCTGGAGACCGCCACGCGCGAGGCGCGCGCTGCCGCGCAGGTCGAGCCGCTCACGGTCGACCTCACCGGCGGGCTGGCCGGCATCAAGCTGGACATGAAGGCGCTCGCCGAAGGCGTCGAACGTCCCACGGCGGTCGTCGAGGACGAGGCAGCGACGATCACTGCGCTCGCGGCCTCGCCCGCGCAGCTCGACCGCGTCGAGCAGCCCGACTGGGCGCCCGTCGAGGCCCGCCCGAAGGACCTCGTGGTCATCGTCGGCGCCGGCGAGCTCGGCCCCTACGGCTCGTCCCGCACCCGCTTCGAGATGGAGGTGTCCGACGAGCTGTCGGCCGCCGGCGTCCTGGAGCTGGCGTGGACGACCGGTCTGGTCAGCTGGGACGAGCAGAGCGGGGGCTGGTTCGACACCGAGTCCCAGGAGAAGGTCGACGAGGCCGATCTCGTGGAGCGCTACGAGGAGGTCGTGCGTGAGGCCGTCGGCATCCGGCGCTATGTCGACGAGGGCACGATGGTCGACAACTCCGCTCCGCTGCTGACCTCGGTGTTCCTCGACAAGGACCTCTCGTTCACGGTGTCCAGCGAGGCCGAGGCGCAGGCGCTGCGCGAGGCCGATCCCGAGCGTACGGTCATCTCCTCCACCGCCGACGGCGACTGGACCGTGACCCGCAAGGCCGGCACCGAGATCCGGGTGCCGCGCCGCATGGCTCTGACCCGCACGGTCGGTGGCCAGATCCCGACAGGCTTCGACCCCACGGTGTGGGGCGTCCCGGCCGAGATGGTCGAGTCGATCGACCGCGTCGCGCTCTGGAACCTCATCTGCACGGTGGATGCGTTCCTGTCGAGCGGCTTCAACCCGTCCGAGCTGATGCGCTGGGTCCACCCGGCGCTGGTCGCCAACACGCAGGGCACCGGCATGGGCGGCATGCAGTCGATGCAGTCGCTCTACCTCGACACGCTCCTGGGCGAGAGCAAGCCCAACGACATCCTGCAGGAGGCGCTGCCCAACGTCATCGCCGCGCACGTCGTGCAGTCGTACGTCGGCTCCTACGGCGCGATGGTGCACCCGGTCGCCGCCTGCGCCACCACGGCGGTGTCGGTCGAGGAGGGAGTCGACAAGATCAAGCTCGGCAAGGCCGAGTTCGTGGTCTCGGGAGGCTTCGACGACCTGAGCGTCGAGGGCATCGTGGGCTTCGCCGACATGTCGGCGACAGCGGACTCTGCAGCGATGCGGGCCAAGGGGCTCGAGGACCGCTACTTCAGCCGGGCCAACGACCGGCGCTACGGCGGCTTCGTCGAGTCACAGGGCGGCGGCACGATCCTGCTGGCTCGCGGTGACCTCGCGCTGCGCATGGGCCTGCCGGTCCTCGGCGTCGTGGCCTATGCCGGTTCGTTCGCCGACGGCGTGCACACGTCGATCCCGGCGCCCGGCATGGGTGCGCTCGCCGCGGGTCTCGGCGGCCGGGAGTCCGCGCTCGCCAGGTCGCTCGACACGCTCGGGCTGACCGCGGACGACATCGGCGTGCTGTCCAAGCACGACACGTCGACCGGCGTCAACGAGCGCAACGAGTCCGAGCTGCACGAGCGGCTCGCCGCGGCGATCGGCCGCAGCGAGGGCAACCCGCTCTACGTGATCTCGCAGAAGAGCCTCACGGGCCACACCAAGGGTGGCGCCGCGGCCTTCCAGGTCGTCGGTCTGTGCCAGGTCCTGTCCGGCGGGGTCATTCCGCCGAACCGCAGCCTCGACTGCGTCATGGACGATCTCGCCGAGCACGAGCACCTCGTGTGGCTCCGCAAGCCGCTCGCCGCCGGCCGGCTCAAGGCGGGCATCCTGACGAGCCTCGGCTTCGGCCACGTCGCGGGCCTGATCGCGATCGCGCACCCCCAGGCATTCCTTGCGACCTTGAGCGGCGAGGAGCGCGACTCGTACGCCGCCCGTGCGGAAGCGCGGATCATCGAGGGCCGCATGCGCCTCGTCAGGGCGATGTACGGCGGCCCCTCGCTGTACGAACGCCCTGCCGACCGGCGCCTCGGCAGCGAGGGAGTGCGGACCCGGGAGGCTGGACTGCTCCTGGACCCGCAGGCACGGCTGGGTGAGGACGACGTCTACTTCGGAGCGTCGTGCCAGTGACGGTGGTCGGTGTCGGTGTCGACCTGGTCCACGTTCCCACGTTCGCGGACCAGCTCGACCAGCCCGGAACGACGTTCGTCACGGCTTTCCTGCCCGGTGAACGGCGTGACGTGCGGAGTCGTCCCTCCGACTCCGCACGTCACTTCGCGGTGCGCTGGGCCGCCAAGGAGGCGGTCATCAAGGCGTGGTCGGCGTCCCTTTACGGTGAGCCGCCCGTGATGGACGAGCACGTGCACCACCTGATCGAGGTCGTCTCCGACGCTTGGGGACGCCCGCGCATCCGGCTGCACGGCGAGGTGGCGAAGTGGCTCGACGGCCACGACCTCGAGGTCTCGCTCAGCCACGATGGCGACTACGCCATCGCGTACGTCGTCCTGTCGCGCGCCTGACCGGGGAGTCAGGCGGGCTCGGCGCTCAGCAGGTAGGCCGTGACGAGGCGCTTGAGCTCGATGATCGACTCGGCGTGCTCCTGGCCGTCGCGGATCGAGAAGTTGAGCATCGAGTAGACGACGTGCACCAGCACCTCGGCCATGATCGTGCGGCGCTCGCGCGGCGTGCCCGGAGTCAAGGGCGCCAACGCCCTCGCGACCTCGGCGGCGAGGTCGCGCTCCGTGACGGCGGCGGTCGCTCGCGTCGCTGGGGTCGACTGCACGGCGAGCCACACGGCGCGGCGTGACGGGTCGTTGACCCACAGCGCGGCCATGTGGTCGATGACCCGGTTGAGGAACTTGAGCCAGTCGAGGGTCGGGATCTCCTGGGCGAAGCTGGCCAGCTCCTGCCGCACCGCCACGGCGTCGACGCGGTCGAGCTCGCACACGATGACGTACTTGTTCTGGAAGAACTGGTAGAGCGTGCCGATCGGCAGGCCGGCCCGGTGCGCGACCTCCTCGCAGGTGAACGACTCGAAGCCGACGTCGAGCAGCAGCTCGCGCGACACCTGGAGCAGGTGGTCGAACTTCTTGTGGCTGCGCTCCTGCGTCGGGCGGCGCCGGGGTTCGAGGATCTCGGCCGTCACGCGCGCCACCCTATCTCGTGGCGGCGCGCCCCGCGGCGATCAGAGGAACGATCATGTCGCCGATGCCGTCGAATCCGGTCCCCACGGTCTGTCCGTGCGAGTGCCGGTAGTGGATCCCCTCGAGGATCACGGCAAGCTTGAAGAACGCCAGCGCGAGGTGGAACCCGATGTCGCTCACGTCGCGGCCGGACCCCTCGGCGTACCGGGCGAGCACGTCCTCGCGGCTGAGGTAGCCGGGAGCCAGCGGGGCGTCGGTGACCAGCGCCGCGCCCTCGCGCGCCGGGGGAGCGACCTCGGCGAGCTGCTGGTACGCCAGGAGCACCGCGACGTCGGTCAACGGGTCGCCGAGCGTGCTCATCTCCCAGTCGAGCACCGCGGTCACCCGGTCGTCGGCGTCGACGAGTAGGTTGTCGAGCCGGTAGTCGCCGTGCACGATCGTGCCGTCGCCGTTGTCCGGGATGCTCGACTCGAGATGGCCGACGAGCTCGTCCATGCCGGGCAGCTCCCGGCTCGTCGACGCCTCGAGCTGCTTCTTCCAGCGTGCGACCTGACGGCCCAGGTAGCCGTCGGGCCGCCCGAAGTCACCCAGTCCCACCGCTGCGTGGTCGACGTCGTGCAGGGCCACCAGGGTGTCGACCATGCGCTCGCTGATGGCGCGGGTCCGCTCGGGTCCGAGCGGCTCGAGCTGGGCCGCGCGACCGTAGGGCGTACCGGCCACCTTCTCCATCACGTAGAACGGGGCGCCGACGACGGAGGTGTCCTCGCAGTGCGCGATCATCTGCGGCACGGGCACGTCGGTCGGCGCGAGAGCGGCCATGACACGGTGCTCGCGGCCCATGTCGTGCGCCGTGGCGAGGACGTGCCCCAGGGGCGGGCGACGTACGACGTACTCACGCGATCCCGCGCTGAGCGTGTACGTCAGGTTGGACTTGCCGCCCGTGATGAGGCTCGCTGAGAGCGGACCGGTGATCAGCTCGGGGCGCTCCCGCTCGAGCCAGTCCTGGAGCGCCGCGAGGTCCAGCCCCTGGGGGTCCGTGTCGCTCATGTCAGTCCTTGGGCCCGCCGGCGACGTAGATGACCTGGCCGGAGACGAACCCGGCGCCCTCGCTGACGAGGAACGACACCGTGTGCGCGATGTCCTCGGGCTGGCCCACGCGGGCGACGGGGATCTGCTCGGCGTTCCACGTGATGAAGTCGTCGAAGGGAATCTTCAGCCGCTCGGCCGTCGACGCCGTCATGTCGGTCTGGATGAAGCCCGGCGCGATCGCGTTGGCGGTGATGCCGAACTTGCCGAGCTCGATCGCCAGGGTCTTGGTGAAGCCCTGCATGCCGGCCTTGGCAGCGGAGTAGTTGGCCTGGCCGCGGTTGCCGAGGGCAGAGGTGCTGGACAGGTTGACGATGCGGCCGAACTTGGCCTCGGTCATGTGCTTCTGCGCTGCCTTGGTCATCAGGAACGCGCCGCGCAGGTGCACGTTCATGACGGCGTCCCAGTCGTCCACCGTCATCTTGAACAGCATGTTGTCGCGGATGATCCCGGCATTGTTGACCAGCACCGTGGGGGCACCCAGCTCGGCGGCGATGCGCTCGAACGCCCCGGCGACCTGCTCCTCGTTGCTGACGTCGGCACCGACGGCGAGGGCCTTGCCGCCGGCTGCGGTGACGGCGTCGACGGTGCTCGCGCACGAGGCCTCGTCGAGGTCGACGACGGCGACCTGGAAGCCGTCGGCGGCGAGGCGCTGCGAGACGGCGGCGCCGATGCCTCGTGCGCCTCCGGTGACGATCGCGGTACGGGATTCGGTCACGGCGTGCTCCTTCAAGAACGGGCGCCTAAGCGCTTGCTTAGTGGTCTCATCGCACGGTATCGCACCCGGCTCGCGTGTGCGAGATCACCTGCCAGATTGCCGACGGCGAAGATGAAGGATTCCTCATGTTTGTGTATAGTTGAGGAAAACCTCATGTTTTAGGAGTCCTCGTGACGCAGCTCGACACCCCCTCGGTGGTCTCAGCGCCGGACCAGGCCGAACACCGTACGACGCTCACGCAGCGCCGGCAGGATCGGTTTGCCCGGGTCGAGCCCAAGGGCAAGCGTGTCTTCACGGCGCGCGAGCGCGCCGAGATGCTGGTCGACGAGGGCTCCTTCGTCGAGATGACGCCGTTGCGCACGGCGGGCGGAGGCGCCGGGAGTGGCGTCGTCGCAGGTTGGGGCACCACTGACGGGCACGCGGTCGTCGTCGTCTCGCACGACGCGGCCGTCGCCTCGGGTGCCATCGGTGCCGTCATGGCCGACGCGATCATGAAGGCGCAGAGGTTCGCCATCGACAAGGGCTACCCGATCGTCTACATCAACGACTCCGGTGGAGCACGGATCCACGACGGGATCTTCGCGCTGCACGGCTGCGGCGGCATCTTCGCCAACAACATCGAGGCGCAGAAGCGGATCCCGCAGATCTCGCTGATCCTCGGGCCGTGCGCAGGCGCGGCGGCCTACTCGCCGGCGCTGACGGACTGGACCATCATGGTCAAGGAGCAGGGCCAGATGTTCCTGACCGGGCCGGAGATCGTCAAGGCCGCGACGGGCGAGGACGCCTCGGCCGAGGACATCGGGGGATCAGCCCTGCACACCAAGGTCAGCGGCGTCGCGCACCTCGAGGTCGACAGCGAGGAGGAGGCGTTCCACGCGACTCGCCTGCTCTTGTCGTTCCTGCCGACGCACAAGGGCGCCCCGCAGAAGCGGCACAGCCCGGTGCCGGCCAACCCCGGCGCGGTCGAGCGTCTGCCCGGCCTCGTGCCGGAGAAGTCGAGCGTCGTGTTCGACATGAATGCCCTGCTTGACGGCGTGCTGGACAACGGCGCGCGCCTCGAGCTCATGCCGACGCACGCGCCGAGCATCCTGACCCTCTTCGGCCGGCTCGACGGCCACGCGGTCGGCATCCTGGCCAACCAGCCGAACGCCCGCGGCGGCATCCTCGATGCCAAGGCGTCGGTCAAGGCGGCGCGGTTCGTCGAGTTCTGCGGTCGGTTCGACCTGCCGGTCCTGACGTTCGTCGATGTGCCCGGCTTCCTGCCCGGCACCGTCGAGGAGGGGCGCGGCGTCATCACGCATGGCGCGAAGCTCCTCAAGGCGTACGTCGAGACCACGTCGCCCAAGCTGACCGTCGTGGTCCGCAAGGCGTACGGGGGTGCCTACATCGCGATGGGTGCCGCCTCGCTCGGCGCCGACGTGAACTGGGCCTGGTCCGGCTCCGAGATCGCCGTCATGGGTCCCGGCGGTGCTGTCGCACTGCTGCACCGTCGTGCGCTCAAGGAGGCCGAGGAGCCGGCCAAGCTCCGCGACGAGCTCGCCGCGGTCTACCGCGAGGAAGTCGCGCGCCCCTACATCGCCGCGGAGGCCGGTATCGTCGACGACGTGATCCTGCCCGAGGAGACCCGCGACCGCATGGCTGCTGCCCTGCGGATGCTGACGCACGAGTCGTCGATCTGATGTTCGCTGCGCGGGCCGAGATCGTTGCGAACGTCTGGAAGATCGTCGCCCGTGAGGGTGACCAGGTCGGGGCCGGCGACGTGCTGGCCGTCCTGGAGAGCATGAAGATGGAGATCCCGGTGTACGCCGAGGCCTCCGGGTTCGTCAGCAAGGTGCTCGTCGAGGTCGGACAGATCGTCCAGGAGGGCGACCCGCTCATCGAGATCGACGAGAGCCACGCCTGACGCGATCGGCACCGTCTGGCATCATCGGCGCGTGCCCGCCGATGCCGTTCACGAGCTGCCCATGCGCTGGGCGGACCTCGACTCGCTCAACCACGTCAACAACGTCGTCTACCTCGACTACGCCGCAGAGAGCCGGGCCCTGCTCGTCGACGAGGGCGTGCTGGATGACCGGCCGGTGTGCCGCATCGCGATCGACTTCCTGCGACCGCTGCTGCTGAGCAGCCACCCGGTGCAGGTCCGGTCGACCGCCGACGGGACCGAACTGGTCCAGGAGATCCGGGCCGAGGGCAGCGACGTCGTCTTCGCGCGGGTCACGACGACGTACGGCGACCCGGCCGCCCTCGCGCTCCCCGCCGAGGCCGGCGATCCGCTGCCGACGCGGGTACGCCACAGCGACCTCGACCTGACCGGTGCGGTCAGCACGACCAAGATGTTCGAGCTGTTCCAGGAGTCACGGATCCTCTTCCTGTCGCAACGCCTGACGTCCATGACCCCGGGACGGTTCGTGGTCGGACACGTCGAGGTCTCGTACGCCGCTCCGCTCTCGTGGCGGACCGAGCCCTACGAGGCGCGCAACTGGGTCAGCCGGGTCGGCTCCTCGTCGGTGACGATCGAGTCACAGCTGGCCGACGGCGACGTCGCGCTCGCGCAGTGCCGCTCGGTGCTCGTGGGGTTCGACCTCGACAGCCAGCGCTCGCGCCGGCTCAGCGACACCGAGAAGAACGAGTTCGGCGGCCTCAGTCCGCGGAGTTGACCATGCTGCGTTGGTGCTTCATGGCCCAACACCGCTTCGCTTCGCTCAGTCCGCGGTGTTGACCATGAAGTTGGCGGCGTGCTGGACGTACGCCCAGAACTGAGCGTCGTGCTCGGGGGAGAGCTTCGCGCGGTCGAGGCCTTCGCGGAAGTGCACGAGCCAGCGGTCACGTGCCTCCATCGTCACGGCGAACGGCCCGTGCCGCATGCGCAGGCGGGGATGTCCGCGTTGGTCGGAGTACGTCGTCGGGCCGCCCCAGTACTGCACGAGGAACATCGTGAAACGCTCGGCAGCGGGGCCGAGGTCCTCCTCGGGATAGAGCGGTCGCAGCACCTCGTCGGTCGCGACACCCTCGTAGAACGTGTCGACGATGAGCTTGATCGTGTCGTGGCCGCCGATGGCGTCGTAGAAGGTCTGCTCGGTCACGGCGTGGGCTCCTCGTCGGCGAGAGTCGTGGTGGCGACGGGGAACGTCGTCGGCATGCGGACGCCGGCACGGTCGAACTCGGCCTTGATGCGCTGGCGCATCGCGCGGGCGACGAGCCACTGCTGTGCCGGGGCGGTCTTGAGCACGACCCGGACGACCACGCCGTCCTTGTCGAAGCGCTCGACGCCCCAGACCTCCGGCGCCTCGATGATGACGTCGTGGAACCGCGGGTCCTCATAGGTCGTCGTCGCGACCTCCTGGAGGATCTCCTGCACGCGGTCGAGGTCCGCGTCGTACGAGACGGTCACGTCGAGGACCGTGCGCGCCCAGTTCTGGCTCTGGTTGCCGACACGCAGGATCTCGCCGTTGCGGACGTACCAGACCGTGCCGTTGACGTCGCGGAGCCGGGTGACGCGCAGGCCGACGGCCTCGACGGTGCCGGTGGCCTCGCCGAGGTCGACGGTGTCGCCGACGCCGTACTGGTCCTCGAGGATCATGAAGATGCCCGACAGGAAGTCCTTGACGAGGTTCTGGGCGCCGAAGCCGAACGCGATGCCGAGGATGCCGGCGCTGGCGATGATGGGAGCGACGTCGACGCCGAGCTTCGACAGCACCATGACGATGACGACGGCCAGGATCATGCCGGTCGCGACGCTCTTGAGCAGCGACCCCATCGTCTGTGCGCGCTGCTCCCGGCGTTGGTTGCTGCCCTGCTTGAGCCCGTCGAGGAACTCGCCGGCCTTGGAGTTGGCGATGACGCCGGGCACGGCGCCCTTGCTGGCGCGGGCGACGAGCCGGTCGATCGCCCGGCAGACGAACCAGCGGAAGACCAGACCCGAGACGATGATGAGCAGGATCGACAACGGAGCGGCCACGAACCAGTTGTAGGCCGTGTCGGCGGGGAGGTCCCAGTTGACGTCGAGGGGTGACATTCCTCCAGCCTACGGGTGGCTACGATGGGGCCCATGAGGACTCCTGCCCGTCTGCTCGGACTCGCGCTCGCCTTCGTCGTCACGCTCCTCGCGGGGTCGTCCGCGGCCTTCGCCGACGAGCCGGTCGGCAGCTACTGGTCCGGCGGCGAGGAGCGCAGCGACCTGTGGCTGCTCGTCGTGTTCGGCGGCGGCACGGTCGGCCTGTTCGTCGTCATCTCGCTGTTCGCCCTGCTCACGGCTCGCCGCAACTACGTCCCGCCGGCGCCGGGCAAGGAGATCCACGTCCGTACGGACAACACCCCGACCCACCACCACTGACCGTCGCTGGCTCCCCGCTGGTAGTGCCCCGCTGGGAGTGACGTTCTGCAGGCTCGTGTCGGCGTGTCGCCTGCACATCGTCACGCTCATGGGTGGGTGAGGTCAGTCCCAGCGTCGGCCGGGGTCCCAGCCCGACCACCAGTCAGGTTTATCGAGCGTCCAGTCGCGGCTGCCCTGGCGGGCCGCGTCGAGGTACGCCCGACGGATGCGCCCGACGGTTGTCCAGCGTTCCGACGCACGGTGGTCTAGTGCTGTGACACGGCACACGACGGCGCCGGCGCGCTCGAACCGCTCCTCGCGACGGTTGTCGTCCGCGTGCTGCTCCGCCTCGCGATGGTGCGAGCCGTCCGACTCGACGACGAGTCCGGACTCAGGGTCGATCAGGTCGGCGACGCCCAGGAATCCGCCGTCGAGGTCGAAAACGGGGACGTTCGAGAGGAGGCCCCGGACGTCGGCGTCGAGCTCAGCCAGCAGCCGCGTCCGGGTCTCCCACGGGCTCGCCGAACGATCCGTGGCCAACGACAGCGCCTCTCGCACTCGCACGATGCCCCGGGTCTTGCGATGGCGCTCGACGAGGCGGTCGATGTTGGCGAGGGTCGTGCGTGCCTGCGAGACGACCCGCGACACACCCATGTCGATCGTCACGACTGTCTCGCGCAGGTCGTGTGCGTCCAGCGCCTGGTCGTAGACGGCCCGCGCAAGTGTCGTCACCGGCACGTTGTCGAACACCAAGGTCTCGTCCGGCAGCATGGATCGCCGGGTGGCCCGGATGCCGGGCCGGTGGCGGTGCTGGCCGCCGTCGGGAGTGGCCACCGTGACTGGCAGCCGATGGCCGTACCGGTCGATCCCGCCGAGCATCAGGTTGCCCTGCCAACGGGCGGACCCCCAACCGGTGAGAACGCTGCCCGTTGAGAGGATCGGGATCACGTGGCCCACACGAACCAGCGGATCGTCGGGATCCAGGTGATCGGGAGCGACCACGCCATGATGCGGGCGAGTCCACGGGCTCTTCGTGAGGCTCCAACGGGTCAGCTCGAGCTGCAGTGCGGCGCGACGGGTCATGGGTCGAAGGTCAGACATGCACCCAACATGACCGCGGCGCGAGAGGCCTAGGGCTCCAAAGCGTCACGCTGTGGATGCGCGCGCCCGTCCACAGCCCGCTCACCCGTGAGAGTGACGTTCTGCAGGCGACACGCCGATGCGGGCCTGCAGAACGTCACTCCCAGCGGGTCACGGCCAGCGGGGAGGCTGGGGTCAGAAGGCGGCTTGGGCCTTGAGGGCTCGCGCGAGGTCGTCGCGGCCCTCGGAGACGTAGCGCACCGCTGCCGGGTTGGCCGTCGTCGACGCCAGCCACGCATCGACCTTGTCGAGGGTCGCCTGCGACGGGTTCGCCGACGGGAACAGGTAGATCAGCGCGACCTGGCCGATCCACACGCCCATGTCGTCGATGATCGTCGCGGCCATGTCGAGGTAGCGATCGACGTACGGCTCGAGGACCTCCGACTGCCCCGCGACCTGGAACGCCAGCGCGGCCTGTCGACGGGTCTCGTTGGGGGTCGACGGATCGACCGCCGCGATCTGCCACGCCTCGGCCTTGGCCTCGGCGAGCGGCCGGATCGCCCGGGCCGCGACGGCGTTCTCCTGGCCCGAGATCGTGTTGTCCCGCTCGAGCTCGGCAGCGATCTCCGCCTCGTCGGCCGCACCGATGCGAGCCAGCGCCGTCACGAGCGTCCACCGCAGGTCGGTGTCGACCGAGAGCCCGTCGAGGCCGCCGTCGAGGATCTCCCGCAGCCGGTCAGGACCTGAAGCCGCCGACGCGTACGCCCGCACGAACGCCAGCTGGTGGTCGCTGCCGGGCTCGGCCGCCTCCATCAGCGCGAGCACGCCGGACTCCCACCGCTCCTTGAGCTCGGGGCGCGCCGCGTCGGGCGTGAAGAGGTTGACGGCGCTGGAGCCCTGCCGGAGCAGCGATCCCACGGCAGTCAGGTCGGTCTCGGACCCCACACCGGCGAGGACGAGGGTGACGAAGTCGGACGACGACAGCTCGGCGTCACGCGTCATGTCCCAGGCCGAGCCCCAGCACAGGGCGCGGGGGAGCGACTCCTCGAACGTCGCGATGCTCTCGATCAGCGTGGCGAACGAGCGCTCGTCGAGCCGGATCTTGGCGTACGTCAGGTCGTCGTCGTTGAGCAGGATCAGGTCTGGCTGCCGGGTGTCGAGCAGCTCGGCGACCTGCGTGGAGGCGCCGCGGATGTCGGTCTCGACGCGCTCCCGGCGCACGAGGCGGCCGTCGACCCGGTCGTACAGGCCGATCGCGATGCGGTGCCGGCGCAGGGTCGGGTAGGCGTCGATGGCGGTCTGCTCGACCGAGAACGCCGTGAAGAAGCCCTCGTCGTTCGTCTCGAACGAGGCCCGGAGGGTGTTGACGCCCGAGGTCTGCAGCCACTCCTCGGCCCACTCGCCGAGCTCGCGGCCGGAAGCCGCCTCGAGCTCGACCAGCAGGTCCTTGAGCTCGGTGTTGCCGTAGGCGTGCTTGCCGAAGTACGCCCGCAGGCCGGCGAAGAAGTCCTTCTCGCCGACCCAGGCGACGAGCTGCTTGAGCGCGGAGGCGCCCTTGGCGTACGTGATGCCGTCGAAGTTGGCCTCGACAGCGTGCAGGTCGTGGTTGTCGGCCGCGATGGGGTGGGTCGACGGCAGCTGGTCCTGGCGATAGGCCCAGTTCTTGCGAGCGTTGGTGAAGCTCGTCCACGAGTCGGTGAACCGGGTCGCGTTGGTCGCCGAGTGCGACGCCGCGAACTCCGCGAACGACTCGTTGAGCCACAGGTCGTCCCACCACTTCATCGTGACGAGGTCGCCGAACCACATGTGCGCCATCTCGTGCAGGATCGTGTTGGCCCGCTGCTCGTACGCCGCGACGGTCTGCCGGCTGCGGAAGATCATCTCGTCGCGGAAGGTGACGGCGCCGGCATTCTCCATCGCGCCCATGTTGTACTCCGGCACGAACAGCTGGTCGTACTTGCCGAACGGGTACGCCATCTCGAACGCGCCCTCGAAGAACTCGAACCCCTGCTTGGTGACGAGGAAGATGTCGTCCGCGTCGAGGTGCGGGGCGACCGACTGGCGGCAGAAGATGCCGAGGGGGATCTCCTCGTACGCTCCGCGGTAGGAGTCGGTCACCGAGACGTACTCGCCGGCGATCAGTGCGGTGATGTAGGTCGACATGCGCTTGGTCGGCTCGAAGTGCCACGTCGAGGTGCCCTCGCCGGCCGCGACGGGCTCGGGAGTGGGGGAGTTGGACACCACGGCCCACCCGCTGGGCGCGGTGACGTGGAACGTGAACACGGCCTTGAGGTCGGGCTGCTCGAACGTCGCGAAGACGCGTCGGGCGTCCGGCACCTCGAACTGCGTGTAGAGGTAGACCCGCTGGTCGACGGGATCGACGAAGCGGTGCAGGCCCTCGCCGGAGCGGGAGTAGGCGCAGGTCGCGTCGACGACGAGCTCGTTGCTCTCGGCCAGGCCGGTGAGCGCGATGCGGTTGTCGGCGTACGCCGTGACGTCGACGGCATCGCCGTTGAGCGTGATCGAGGAGATCTCGGCGTCGACGAGGTCGACGAACGTGGCGGCCCCGGGGGTCGCGCCGAACCGGATCGTGGTGGTCGACCCGAAGCGGGTGTCGGAGTCGAGGGTGAGGTCGAGCTGCACGTCGTACGTCTCTGTGGAGACGATCGAGGCGCGCTCGCTGGCTTCTTCGCGGGTGAGGTTGGTACCAGGCATGTTCGTCATGCTTTCACGGGACCGTTCCTGGGACGAGGGGGGCCGAGTCGCCGATCTCAGGCAGGATGGAGTCATGGAAATCCCGTTCGCCCAGTCCGAACGATCGACCATCGGCATCGAGTGGGAGCTCGCGCTGGTCGACTCGGACTCCGGCGACCTCCGCCAAGTCGCGCAGACCGTGCTCGACGCGGTCGCGCCGGCCGGTGGTGGCGAGCATCCGCACATCCGGCAGGAGCTGCTGCTCAACACGGTCGAGATCGTCAGCGGGGTGTGCCGCACGGTCGGCGAGGCCGGCGCCGACCTCGAGCGGGCCATCGAGGAGATCCGCACCGTGACCGACCCCCTGCGGGTCGAGCTGATGTGCGCCGGCACGCACCCGTTCGCCGCGTGGGACCACCAGAAGGTCACCGACAAGGAGCGCTATGCGACGTTGATCGACCGCACGCAGTGGTGGGGCCGCCAGATGCTGATCTACGGCGTCCACGTCCACGTCGGCATCGACGACCGCGACAAGGTCCTGCCGATCAGCCGGGCGATGCTGACCTACTACGGCCATCTGCAGGCCCTCAGCGCCTCGTCGCCCTTCTGGGGAGGCAAAGCGACGGGATACGCCTCCAACCGGGCCCTGATGTTCCAGCAGCTGCCGACGGCCGGTCTGCCGTTCCAGTTCGAGACGTGGGACCAGCTCGAGGGCTACGTCGACGACATGCTGCACACCGGTGTCATCGACGTCTTCGACGAGATCCGCTGGGACCTGCGACCGTCGCCCAAGTTCGGCACGCTCGAGGTGCGGGTGTGCGACGGGATCCCGTCGATGGCCGAGCTGCTCAGCATCTCGGCGCTCACCCATTGCCTGGTCGAGCACTTCTCCGCCGAGCTCGATGCCGGCCGCGAGCTGCCGAGCATGCCGCCGTGGTTCGCACAGGAGAACAAGTGGCGGTCGGCTCGCTACGGCATGGACGCGATCCTGATCCTCGACAAGCACGCCGACGAGGAGCTCGTCACGACCCATCTGCACCGCGTCCTCGAGCAGCTCGAGCCGGTCGCCGAGCGGCTCAAGTGCACCGAGGAGCTCGCCGGCATCCACGACATCATCTCCGGTGGCGCGTCCTACCAGCGCCAGCGCAAGGTCGCCGCGATGCACGGCGGCGAGCTCGACGCGGTCGTCGGATCTTTGGTCCAGGAAATGCGAGCGGGTCATCCGTTGTTGAACGTTGTATGACTTCTACCGACAACCTCCCGCCCGACCCGCAGACCTCCACCGAGAACGTCGACTTCTGGTTCGACCCGCTGTGCCCGTTCGCGTGGATCACCTCGCGTTGGATGCTCGAGGTCGAGAAGGTCCGCGACGTGCACACCACCTTCCACGTCATGAGCCTGTCGGTCCTCAACGAGGACAAGGACGTCGAGCAGCGCTACAAGGACATGCTGGAGCGCGGCTGGGGCCCGGTACGCATCGCCATCGCGGTCGAGCAGGCGCACGGCACCGAGGCGTTGCGGCCGTTCTACACCGCGATCGGCACCAAGCACCACAACGAGGAGCGCGAGTTCGACAAGGCGCTCTACGAGGAGGTCCTGGAGGAGATCGGTCTGCCGATCGACCTGGCCAACGCGGCTGAGGACGCCTCGCTCGACGACGCCGTGCGCGCTTCGCACCAGGACGGCATCGAGCGGGTCGGCGAGGAGGTCGGCACCCCGGTCATCGCGATCGGCGGGACGGCGTTCTTCGGCCCGGTCCTCCAAAGCATCCCCCGCGGCGAGGTCGCCGGTTCGGTGTTCGACGGCGCACGGCTGCTCGCGAGCTACCCGGACTTCTACGAGCTCAAGCGGACCCGCAAGGGCGACCTGAGCTTCGACTGACCCACCGGGCGGCGCACTAGGCTGCCCGCATGGCGCTCCACCCGCAGTCCCGTGCGTTCCTCGACCTGCTCGGACCCTCTGCGTACGACTCGTTGAACGACACGTACGCGGAGGTCCGGGCGACCGCGCGTGCCGAGGCGCTGGCAGCGCCCGGCCGCATCGGCCTCGACCACGTCAGCGACCTCGACGCCGACGGCGTGCCCTGTCGCCTCTACCGGCCCCGGCAGGGTGCACCGGTGGCGCTGTACGTCCACGGCGGAGGCTGGGTGCTGCACGACCTGGAGACGCACGACAGCTTCTGTCGCTATCTCGCCCACGCGACGGGATGGGCGCTCCTGGCAGTCGACTACCGACGAGCGCCGGAGCATCCCCACCCCGCACCGCTCGACGACGTGCAGACCGCCGCGAGATGGCTGCGCACGCATGACCGCGAGCACCGGGTCGACGCGTCCTTCGTGCCGGCCATCGGCGACTCCTCAGGCGCCAACCTGGTTGCCGGACTCGCGGTGCGGGAGCCGTCGGCGCTCGACTTCCAGGTCTTGATGTACCCACCGGTCGACCGTCGTGCCGATCTCGAAGGTCCCGAGGACAACGCGGCACTGTCGCGTGAGGCGATGGAGTGGTTCTGGGACGCGTACGCCCCGGGCGGGGCGGCGGACGACCCCGAGGTCTCGGTCGTCAACGCGTCCAACCTGGCCGAGCACCCGCCGGCCCTGCTGGTGACCAACGAGCACGACCTGCTGCGCGACCAGGGCGAGGCGTACGCCGCGCAGCTCGCCGAGGCCGGCGTCGACGTGACGGCCTTCAGGGCGCTGGGGATGGTGCACGCCTTCTGGCGGCAACCGACCGTCTTCGACGCCTCACGCGCCGCGGTCACGACGGTCGGGGCCCTGCTCGACGCCCATCGGGCGCGGGCACGCTGACTGGCATACTGAGCGCGTGACCGGGGATGTGCGGCTGTCCAGCAAGCGTTCGCAGGCCGTCGGCAAGCAGGTCGCCGAGCGCCCCCGCCTGGTGGTGCTGCCGATCGTCGGGGTGACGCTGGTCGTGCTCCTGGCGCTGCTGCCGGAGCCGACGATCTTCGTCTCGCTCCTGGTGCTGGCCGCTGGGTCGTTCCTGGTCCCACGCATCTCCGACACCCCGTCGTACTCCTACGGCCTGCCGGGCGTGCCCGACGGGCCACCTCGACCGAGTCGCGTCCCGGTCGAGGCGCACACCTGGGTCAGCCTCGCCGCGGCCGTCGCCGCCGTGGTGCTGACGATCGTCGACGCGCCCGCTCCTGCGTTCGTGGCCCTGGCCGCGGTCGCGGTGGTGGCGTGGCTGGCCTGTGCGGCCACGATGCTGCGCTACCTGCGGCACGGCCGGAGGGTGCGCCAGGCCCTCGAGGCGTACGCCCCGACCACGGCGATGGGCTTCGCGGGACGCTCCGGCGGTCCGTGGCAGCTGCGGATGTGGGAGCCCTACATCCTGCGCTCGGGTGAGCGGTGCGTCGTGATCACGCTGCACGAGAAGTACCTGCCGCTGATCCTCGACGGCGCCAACCTGACGTCGCCGCTCGTCCAGCTCGGGTCCCGCGGCACTCGCGACCTCGACGCGCTGTTCGTGCCGTCGATCAAGGCCGTGTTCTACGTCCAGAACGCCCAGGCCAACAAGGGCTTCATGGCGCACACCGAGCTGACGCACGTGTGGCTCAACCACGGCGACTCCGACAAGCCGGCCAACTTCAACCCGCGGCACGCGCTGTACGACGTCCTGGTGGTCTGCGGGCAGGCTGGGGTCGACCGCTACGAGCGGCACGGGATCCACGTCGCACCCGAGAAGTTCCGCATCCTGGGGCGGCCCCAGGCCTCCGGGGTCAAGCCGGCTCGCGGGCCGGTCGCCGAGCTGGACCCGCCCAAGGTCGTCTTCTACGCGCCGACCTGGCAGGGCCTCGACGAGGCGGTCAACTTCTCGTCCCTGGAGAAGGGCCCCGAGATCGTCCGTGCCCTGGTCCAGCGCGGGGTCAAGGTGATCTTCCGGCCGCACCCGCTCAGCTATCGGTGGCGCATCCGGCGCGCGGTGGTCAAGGAGATCCAGGCGATCCTGCGCGAGGACAAGGCCCAGTCAGGGCTCAAGCACGTGTGGGGCAACCTGGCCGACAACACGTGGAGCGTCGTCGACTGCGCGAACCGCTCCGACGCCCTCATCTCGGACGTCTCGAGCGTCGTCTCGGACTTCCTGCAGTCCGAGAAGCCATATGCCATGACGAGCATGCGCGCCGGAGTCGAGGACTTCCGCGAGGAGTTCTCCGTGGCCGAGACGGCCTACGTGCTGCTGGGTGACCTGTCCAACCTCGACGAGGTGCTCGACGACCTGCTGGAGCGTGATCCACTGGCCGTCGCGCGCGCCGAGCGCAAGCGCTACGTCCTGGGCGAGTTCGTCGACGAGCAGTCTGCCGACGCGTTCGCCGCATTCGTGCGGGATCTCGTCCGAGGTGCCTGAGCGCGTCAGCAGGGCAACTGGAAGACTGGGATCATGCGCGTCCACATCGGCTCCGACCACGCCGGCTTCGAGCTCAAGACCCACCTGATCGCCTGGCTCACCGACAACGGCTACGAGCCGGTTGACCACGGGGCCCACGCCTACGACGCCGAGGACGACTACCCGCCGTTCTGCATCGACGCGGCTGCCGCAGCGGTCGCCGAGCCGGGGTCCCTTGCCATCGTCGTCGGGGGATCCGGCAACGGCGAGCAGATCGCCGCCAACAAGGTCAAGGGCGCTCGTGCCGCTCTCGCGTGGAGCACCGAGACCGCGTCGCTGGCGCGACAGCACAACAACGCCCAGGTCGTCGCCATCGGTGCCCGCATGCACACGGCCGAGGAGGCCACGGCGATCGTCGAGACGTTCCTGACGACGCCGTGGAGCGAGGCCGAGCGCCACCAGCGCCGGATCGACATGCTGCGCACCTACGAGGAGACCGGCGAGCTTGCCTGAGGGGCACACGCTCCACCGCCTGGCTGACGAGCTCCGCAGTGCGTACGCCGGACGGGTCGTCGCGTGCTCGAGCCCGCAGGGTCGATTCGCCGCCGAGGCCGTCCGCCTCGACGGGCTCGTCCTCGAGGGCGCCGAGGCCTGGGGCAAGCACCTGTTCGTGACGTTCGCGGACCTGCCGGAGCAGGTGCACGTCCACCTCGGCCTCTACGGCTCGTTCGTCATCACCCCCGGCACGGGTCTGCCGGTCGTCGGTCAGGTGCGGTGGCGGGTCGAGGCCGACGCAACGGCAGACCTCCGGGGGCCGAACGCCTGCGAGCTTCTCACGCCGCCGGAGATGGACGCCAGGATCGCGCGGCTCGGGCCGGATCCGCTGCGTCCCGACGCCGACCCCGAGCGGGCGTGGCACCGGATCCACCGCTCGACCGTGCCCATCGCCGCGCTGCTGATGGACCAGGCGGTGCTCGCCGGCGTCGGAAACGTCTATCGGGCCGAGGTGCTGTTCCGCAACGAGGTGGCACCCATGACGGCGGGCCGGCGGGTGACGCGCAAGCGCTGGGACGCCATGTGGGCCGACCTCGTCGAGCTGATGCATGACGGGGTGCGCACGGGTCGCATCGACACCGTCAGGCCGGAGCACGAGCCCGAGGCGATGGGGCGCGAGCCGCGCGCCGACGACCACGGCGGCGAGGTGTACGTCTACCGACGCGACCAGCAGCCCTGCCTGGTGTGCGGGACCCCCGTACGCCGTCGGGTCCTGGCCGGCAGAAACCTGTTTTGGTGCCCGACATGTCAGCATCGTGGATAGGCTCGACCGTGTGACGACACGGTTCCAGCGCGCCCTGCCCAATGTGGCGCGCTACGTCGACGACCGCATCGTCAGGTGGCGCACCGGCACCAGCGAGGGGCAGGCCGTCGTCCTCGGAGCGCTCCTGCTCATGTCGGCGGGCATCATGCTGGTGTCGTTGATCAGCTACAACACGTTCCCGGCGGCGACGTTCGTCATCCCGATCCTGCTAGGCACGATGGCACTGCGCTACCAGCCGTTGCTCGCGCTCGTGGCGTTCATCGTCCTCGCGACCGCTCTCACGGTGACCAAGGAGACGGTCGAGAGCGGCATGACCACCGGGCGCATCAGCACCTTGGTCGTGATGGCACTGGTCGCGATCATCGTCCTGTTCGAGTCGAGCCGGCACCGCAGCGGGCTGCCCGGTCCTCTCGGCGAGGCGATGCTCGTCGAGCTGAAGGACCGCCTCCAGGCCCAGGGAGTCGTGCCGGCGCTGCCAGAGGGGTGGCGGTCGCAGTCGGCGATGCTGTCGGCCGGTGGAGCGAAGTTCGCCGGCGACTTCCTGGTCGCCAACCTGTCCGAGGACGAGACCAAGCTCGAGCTGGTCCTGGTCGACGTGTGCGGCAAGGGAGTCGCCGCCGGCACGCAGTCGCTGCAGTTCGCCGGCGCCCTCGGGGGTCTCATCGGAGCGCTTCCGCCGTTGGGCCTGTTCGCGGCGGGCAACGACTTCTTGATCCGCCAGGACTGGGACGAGGGCTTCGCCACCGCGGTCCACGTCCTGGTCAACCTCAAGACCGGCGACTACTCGATCATCAACGCAGGACATCCGCCCGCCCTCCGGTGGAACACCGCGAGCTCCTCGTGGGACCTCGACGGAGCACGGGGCACGGCGCTGGGCATCATGAAGCGCCCTGACTTCCACCAGACCACCGGCCGCCTCGAGGTCGGCTCAGCCCTGATGTTCTACACCGACGGCGTCGTCGAGTCGCGGACGCAGGACTTCACCGCAGGAATCGACTGGCTGCGCACCGAGGCCGCCACGATCGTCAGCGCAGGCTTCGACCAGGCTCCTCGACGGATCCTCAAGCTCGTCGAGTCGGGCGACGACGATCGGGCCGTCCTGATCATCAGTCGTCCCGGCGTGCCGAGCCGTTCAGCCGAGGAGATCGGGTCGGCAGAGCGTCCTGACCACGCACATCCATGACGGCCGAGGACGCAGAGCCTCTGCGTTTCGCCGACGCCACCGAGGCCGAGGCCTGGTACGAGGCCCATCACGCCGACACCGACAAGGCGTGGTTCGTGATCGCCAAGAAGGGCTCCGCACTGCAGACGCCGACCCTGACGGAGCTGCTCGATCTCGCCTTGGCGTTCGGCTGGATCGACGGACAGCGCCGTTCGCTCCACGACCAGGCCTACCTCCAGTCGTACGGTCCGAGGCGGGCACGGAGCCCCTGGTCGCAGATCAACCGCGACAAGGTCGCGGCGCTGACCGCCGCCGGTCGCATGCGGCCGGCCGGGATCGCCGAGGTCGAGCGGGCCAAGCAGGACGGCCGGTGGGACGCCGCGACGGCGAGCCCGTCGACGGCCGAGGTGCCTGCGGACTTCCTCGAGGCGCTCGAGGCGAGTCCCGCGGCCAAGGAGTTCTACGCGACGCTCAACAAGAGCAATACCTTCGCGATCTACTACCAGCTGCACCACGCCAAACGTCCGGAGACCCGCGCCCGGCGCATCGAGAAGTTCATCGCGATGTTCGAGCGCGGGGAGAAGCTCCAGTGAGCTAGGCGGTCCGGTCGACCTTGCGGTGGTAGTGCGTGCCCGCCTTGCCGCCGGCCAGCGCTGCGAGCAGCGTGGCGAGGATCGCGGCGGCGATCGTGATGGCGCCGCCGATCGTCAGGTCCTCCGTCGGGATCGGCACGTCCGGGATGTCGACGCGGTTCATGACGTCGTACTCCGAGCCGAACACCGCACCGACGATCGCAGCCGCGATCACGACCACCAGGCTGATGAGCCAGACCGCCCACCCTTGCCGGGCGCCGTCGAAGCGTGACATCCGGCCGGCGACGTACCCTCCGGCGTAGAAGCTGATCAGCAGCACCACGAGCAGCACGATCGCGGCTGCCACGCCGATCTCGCCGCTCTCGCGCTCGAGCTGCGACTGGGTCACGTCATTGGCGTTGCCGACCCCCGCGGCGACGGCTCCGATGATGCTGGACAGCAGCACCGCCATGCCGACGGCGACGAGCCAGCCGAAGAAGCCGGCGCCGAAGTTCATGCCGCCCCACTCCTCGTGGCGGTGCTCCTCGCGCTCAGCGGCCCGGTCAGCGGGGCGGTCGTACGCGGGGTCCACCCGTCGGGTCTCGGGGCTGCGCGTGTCCCCGGCGGAGTCGAGGTGCTCACCCTTGTCACGGTTCCAGATCATGGCTGTCTCCTGTCCTGCCGCGCGGTCGCGCGTCCTGTCCTCACGTGGAGGCTCTCGAGGAAGTACCCCGGCAGCCCGGGGCCAAGCAATCGTGCCGTTTGGCCCGCGTGCGGTTCGGCCCGCGAACGAGGGGTATCGGGCCCGAGACGAAAGGGATTGAGATGGCTGATCTGAACGGGTTCCGCGTGGCCTTCCTGGCGGCGGACGGGGTCGAACGTGTTGAGCTCGAGCAACCGCGGGGGACCCTCGTCGGGGCCGGGGCGGAGACGATGCTCCTGTCGCTGGAGACCGGCACGATCGCGGCGCGCGACAACGACCTGGACGAGTCGGGCACCTTCGACGTCGACGGCCTCGTCGGCGAGGCCTCCGTCGCCGATTTCGACGCGCTCGTGCTGCCCGGCGGGACGGTCAACCCGGACAAGCTGAGGGCTGACGAGGCGGCCGTCGCCTTCGTGCGCGAGTTCGTCGAGAGCGGCAAGCCCGTCGCGGCGATCTGCCACGGGCCGTGGACGCTCGTCGAGGCCGGCGTCGTGGCTGGGCGTACGGTGACGTCCTTCCCGAGCATCCGGACCGACCTCCGCAACGCTGGTGCCGACGTCGTGGACGAGGAGGTCGCGACCGATGGCAACCTGATCACGAGCCGGTCGCCCGAGGACCTCGACGCGTTCTGCGACGCGCTCGTCGCGGCGATCGTCGCGACCGCGGAGTCTGCCGCGTCGTGACCGCTGCGCGGTGACGGAGCGGACGACGATCCCTAGACGGCGGCTTCGCCGCGCTGAGGGACCCATGAGTCTCGTCGTCCGCCGACGGACCGCTACGCGGGGATGGAGCGGACGACGAGACTCGAACTCGCAACATTCTGCTTGGAAGGCAGAGACTCTAACCAATTGAGTTACGTCCGCGAAGCCTTGCGGCAACGACATCCATCTTGCCACATGCGCCCCGGCGATCAGACCCCGGTTCGCACGACCACGTCGGCGTGCCGACGGGTGTGCTCGACGCTGAAGTGCTCGGCCTCCTGAGCCGCCCAGACGTCCCAGAACGGCGCGTAGGTCCCACCGTCACGAGCCAGCGCGCGCTGCTTTCGCACCGCGGTCGGCGCATCGACCCAGATCAGCAGGCTGAGGAACGGCCGGAGGACCGCTGCGCCGCTGCCGACCCCGTCGATGACCAGCAGCGGCGCTGGAGGCACCAGCAGGGCGGGGCCCGGACGGTCCTCGACCCAGTCCCAGCGCGCGGCAGACCCCACCTCCTCGACCGCGATCGAGTCGAGGATGCGGCGGACCATCGGCGGCGTCGCCGCAAGGCCGTGCCACCCCGGATAGAGGTCCTCAAGGTGCAGCACGGCGGCGCCCGTCGTCTGGCCGAGCTGGTCGGCGAGGCTGGTCTTGCCCGATCCGCTCGGTCCGTCGATCGCGACGACCGTCGTCGAGCCGCACGCCGGCTGCCGATCGCGGATGATCGCGACGAGCTCGTCGTACCGATGCGAAGTCACGGGGCCAGTGTCCACTAGACTGACGCGGCTACGGGATGTAGCGCAGCTTGGTAGCGCATCCGCTTTGGGAGCGGAGGGTCGCAGGTTCAAATCCTGTCATCCCGACTTCACCGACAACGGCACCGGACGTACGTCTGATCGACGCGCGACGTTCACCCCCGGCTGGCGGGACGGTTCCGCCGGGCCTGTCGCAATGGCGGGGTGAGTACCAGCGCAGCTGCTGTGCATCCGGGTCGCCGTCATCTCCTGCTCGGCGGTGTCGGGCTCGCCGCCGGCCTCGGCGCCCTCGGCTCGGAGACGCTCTCGGCGCCGGCCGACTCGTCCACCGTGTCGCCGTTCCGGCATGGTGTGGCGTCAGGAGACCCGTTGCCGGACGCCGTGGTGCTGTGGACCCGCGTCACGCCGACGGAGCAGGCCCTGCCGGGGTCCGGGATCGGGCCCGCCGTCGCGGTTCGGTGGGAGGTCGCACTCGACGACGGCTTCACCCGCGTCGCCCGCTCAGGCACAGCGGTCACGAACGTCGACCGGGACCACACGGTGAAGGTCGACGCCACCGGCCTGCAGCCCGCGACGGACTACTTCTACCGGTTCGCGGTCGGTGACGAGGCCTCGCCGGTCGGCCGTACGCGCACCGCACCGGCGCCCAGCAACACGCCCAAGCGGCTGCGCTTCGGCGTCGTGTCGTGCGCCAACTGGCAGGCGGGCTGGTTCAGCGCCTATCGGCACCTCGCCGAGCGGGGCGACCTCGACGCGGTGATCCACCTGGGGGACTACCTCTACGAGTACGAGCCGGGCATGTACTCGTACGGCCACCGCAACGAGGACATCCGCCGGCACGACCCGCCACGCGAGATCGTGTCCCTGCGCGACTACCGGCGGCGGCACGCGCAGTACAAGACCGATCCCGATCTCCAGGCGCTGCACGCTGCGGTGCCGTTCATCGTGACGTGGGACGACCACGAGGTGGCGGACGGCAGCTGGGCGCACGGGGCCTTCGAGCACCAGCCGGGCCGGGAGGGCCCGTACGACCGCAGGGTGCGTGCAGCCCAGCGGGCGTACGACGAGTGGATGCCCGTCCGGATCTCCGGCACCGCCGAGCCCGGCGACGGGTCGAAGATCTATCGCCGGCTCCAGTTCGGCCAGCTCGTGGACCTGTCGATGCTCGACCTGAGGAGCTACCGGAGCAAACGGGTCGCTGCCGACGACCCGGCGATCGGCGAGCCCCGTCGTACGATCGCCGGCGGTCACCAGCTCCCGTGGCTCGCTGCGAACCTCGCGACGTCACCGTGTCGCTGGAAGCTCATCGGCAACCCGGTGATGGTCACGCCGGTACGCCTGCCGCCGCGGCCGGCGGCCCAGGAGTTCGCGCTCCGCCAGGTGGTCAGCTTCACGCCGCTGAGGTCGGCGGCGCCGAACACCGACGCCTGGGACGGCTACCCTTCCGACCGGCGGCGGCTCCTGGACCGGGTCGAGGCCGAGGGCACCAAGGACGTCGTGTTCCTGACCGGCGACGTCCACACGGCGTGGGCCAATGACGTGCCCGGGACCGGTGGCGTGCCGGTCGCCACCGAGCTCGTGTGCAGCTCCATCACGAGCAACAACGTGGACGACTTCATCGGCGCACGTCCCCGCACGGTCTCGCTCGCCCTCGAGGCGGCGATCCAGGACGAGAACCCGCACGTGCGGTTCGTGAACCTCGACGACCACGGCTACTGCGTCCTCGACGTGACGGCTGCCCGCATCCAGATGGACTGGTTCGCGGTCGACCGCCGCGATCCTCGTGCGGCCAGCAGTCATCTTGCGTCGTGGGCGGTCCGGTCCGGTGCCGCCCGGGTCGAGGCGGTGCGACGACCGGTCGAGGCGTGAGCACCGGCCGAGACTCGATTCGGGGCTTCTTGGCGCTCATGAGAGACTGGTACGTCGCTGTGTTCGCCGCGCGTCCGTCGGCCACAGCCCCCAACCGTCAAGCATCGAGATCATGCAGGAGTCAGTCACGTGAAGAGCACCACCGAGACACTGAGCCCGACCCGGATCAAGCTCACCATCGAGGTGCCGTTCGAGGAGTTCAAGCCCAGCCTCGACGCTGCATACAAGACCATCGGCTCGCAGATCACGATTCCCGGCTTCCGCAAGGGCAAGGTCCCCGCCGCCATCGTCGACCAGCGTGTGGGTCGCACCGCGGTCCTCGACGAGGCCATCAACTCCGCTCTGCCGGGCTGGTACAGTCAGGCCCTGCAGGACACCAAGATCCAGCCGCTGAGCCAGCCCGAGATCGACCTGTCGAAGTTCCAGGACGGCGAGCCGATCGAGGTCACCGCCGAGCTCGACGTGCGCCCCGAGCTCGAGCTGCCGGACATCTCGACGATCGAGGTCACGGTCGAGGACGCCCAGGTCAGTGACGACGACGTCGAGGAGCAGCTCACCGCCCTTCGCGAGCGTTTCGCGACGTTCGCCGAGGTCGACCGCGCCGCCGCCGAGGGCGACTTCCTGACGATCGACCTGTCGGCGTCGCAGAACGGCGAGGAGATCGAGGCTGCACAGGCCGAGGGCATGCCCTACACGATCGGTCGCGCCACGATGCTCGACGGGCTCGACGAGGCCGTGACGGGTCTCAAGGCCGGCGAGAGCAAGACCTTCACGACCAAGCTGGTGGGCGGCGAGCTCGCGGGCCAGGACGTCGACGTCACGGTGACGGTCAAGGACGTCAAGGAGCAGCAGCTGCCCGAGCTCGACGAGGAGTTCGCGCAGACCGCCTCCGAGTTCGACACGATCGAAGAGCTCCGTGCCGACCTCACCGACCGCGTGACGCGCGGCAAGCGCATGGAGCAGGCCAACGAGGCCCGCGACCTGGTGCTCGACGAGATCGTCAGCAAGATCGACGCGCCCCTGCCCGAGAACCTCGTGGCCGAGGAGATCGACAGCCGCCGCCAGCAGATCGAGCAGCAGCTCGCGATGGCCGGTGTCGAGTTCCAGACCTACCTCGACGACGAGAAGCAGACCGTCGACGAGTTCGAGGCCGATCTCGAGAAGCGGGTGCGCGACTCGCTCATCGCGCAGTTCGTCCTCGACCAGATCGTCGCCAACGAGGAGTTCGGCATCGACGACGCCGAGCTGTCGCAGCACATCATGCGCCGTGCGCAGCAGTCCGGCGAGGACCCCAACGCCTACATCCAGCACATCATGGAGCACAACCACGTGCCCGAGATGGTCAGCGAGGTGCTGCGCGGCAAGGCACTCGCGTCGCTCGTCGAATCGGCCAAGGTGTCTGACAAGTCGGGCAACGTGATCGAGCTGTCCAAGCTGCGTGCCGACGGCACCTACGCCGACGAGGCCGACGACGCAGAGGCTCCCGCCGACGCGTGACGCATGCCTCCCGGCGTGGGAGTTCATTTTCGCTTCGGATACCGGCAGTATGTACCCATGCCCGGTGAACCAGCACGCACGACCGACGTCGCGGCGCTGGCTCTTGACTACAGCGACCGCCTGATCGTCGGGACCGTACGTGAGCTGCACGGCGCCGTGACGTCCCGCGTGTTCAAGGCGACCCGGGTGGTCGGCGGTCGGGTGCCCGAGTCGCTGCACGATGCCGTCGTGACGTCGGTCTACGGCGCGATCTCCGGCGTCCTGCGGGTCTCTAGCGGATCCGTCCGGGCGTTGGCGACCCGGGGCGTCGGCCGACCCATCGAGGACTCGCGCCGGGGCCGGCTCGTCGTCGCCGCCGTCAACGGCCTGATCGGGGACGAGCTGCGGATGCTCGACGATCCCCAGGCGATCACGATGGCGGTCCGTCACGAGGGTCAGGACGTCCCGGTGACCTCGTGGCCGCTCGCCGAGGTGTTCCGCGACGGCACCAGCCACCCCGTGGTGTTCCTGCACGGGCTCTGCGAGAACGACGAGTCGTGGTCCAACGCGGCCAAGGTGCACGGTACGACGTACGCCGAGCGGGTCGTCGCAGAGACCGACGGCACCCCCGTCATGGTCCGCTACAACACCGGCCTGCACATCTCCGAGAACGGCAAGCACCTCGACGCCCTGCTGCAGCGGCTCGTGGAGTCGTGGCCCGTCCCGGTCACCCGCATCACGCTCGTGGGGCACTCGATGGGTGGTCTGGTCGCCCGGGCGGCGACCAACCACGCGACGGCGTCCGGGCAGACCTGGCAGCACCTGGTGCGCGACGTGGTCTGCCTCGGGACACCTCACGGAGGCGCCAACCTCGAGAAGGTCGCGCACCTCGGCTCGCGGCTCCTGCGGTTCTGGCCCGAGTCGACACCGTTCAGCTCGATCCTCGACGCCCGGTCGGCCGGCATCGTCGACCTCCGCCACGGCTACATCACCAAGGACGAGTGGGAGGGCCAGGACCTCACCGGCCAGTGGGGTCTCGACCGCATCGCCGCTGCTCCGTTGCCCAACGCGGAGTACCACTTCGTCGCCGCGACGCTCGGCGCCTCGCAGCGCCATCCACTGAGCGCCGTGCTCGGTGACCTGTTGGTGCACTTCTCGTCGGCGACCGGCGTGGGCCGGGCCGGGCCGATCGTGGACGGTGCGACGTTCGAGTACCTCCCGAGTGCCCACCACTTCGCGCTCCTCAACCACCCCCAGGTGGGAGACTGGCTCGTCGAGTGGCTCAACTCCCGGACGCGCACCGTGCGCGCCCTGCCCGCCGCGCCGCGGCGTGCCTGACCCGCTCCCGTACCGAAAGGCCTAGCCATGGGGCAGCCCCCGCTCGAGTCGACCGTCCAGATCGCCGCGACCCCCGACCAGGTCTGGGCCGCGGTGTCGGACGTCAAGGCCATGCGCCGCCGCAGCCCCGAGCTGGTGGGCATGTGGCTGTTCGGCAGGCCGCAGGCCGGCCGCCGGGGCGTCAACCTCAACCGCCGCAAGGCGTTCGTGTGGCCCACCTTCAGCCGGGTGACCCAGTGGAAGCCGCCGGCGAACGACGACGGACGAGGCGTGTTCCGCTTCCACGTCTGGCCGACCAACGTCGACTGGTCCTACGAGATCGAGCCCGCCGACGGCGGCACGCGACTGACGGAGCGGCGTACGGCGTTGCCCGACCCGTCGCTGAGCGTACGCCTGACCGCACGGCTCGCCCTGGGCGGCGCGGAGGCGCACGACGTCGAGCTGTGCGACGGCATGGACCGTACGCTCGCCGCGATCAAGTCCGAGGTCGAGCGCTGAGCCAGCCTCAGCGGTAGAGCTCCTCGTCGATGGTGGCGAGGCGTGAGGGATGGACCCGGTCGCCGAGGCCGTAGAAGTGCTGGAAGCTCATGATGAGCGGCCGCCAGCGGTCGGGATCGATGCGATGCTCGGTGCCTGCGAGTCGGATGTCGTCGTGCACGTGGACGCGGCCCACCCGCACCTCGAACAGCAGGATCCCGTCATCGACCGGATGCTCGTCGACGACGTGCGCCTCCAGGTTGACGGGACACTCGGCGATGCGGGCTGCGTCGACGGTCCCCGCCGGGAGCGCGGTCAGGCCGGCCGCCGTGAACTTGTCCGGCTCGTACCGGTAGCCGCGGGCGGCCTTCCCCGCCGACAGGTCGCGTCGCCCGGTCGTCAGGGCGAGCCGGTCGACCGCGGTCACCAGGTCGGCCGAAGGCAGGTTGAGCACGCACCCGGGGTTGCGCCGCAGGTTGACGGCCGTCTGTGAGCCTCCGCCGATGCCCAGCACGCCGGTGCTCCCGAGCCAGAACGCCGATGACATCGGCATGATGTTGCTGGTGCCGTCCGGATTGACCGAGGTGACGAGCACGACCGGTGTGCCGAAGTAGAGGATGGCCGGGTCGATCACGGTGTGGGGGTCACGGAGGTGCGTCGAGGTGGTCACACCTCGATGCTCCGCGAGACCGGTCGTCGAGTCCGGCGGGTTTCGGACCTGGCGTTGCGGCGCGGGTCAGCGGTCGACGAGGGTGAGCTCGAAGGCGTAGAGGTCGGGCCGGTAGGCGTGACGGCCGTACTCGACGGCACGCCCGGCGTTGTCGTACGCCGTGCGCTGCATCGTCAGCAGGGGAGCGCCCTTCTTCTCACCCAGCCGGGCGGCCTCGTCGGCACCAGCTCCGCGCGCGCCGATGCGTTGCCGGGCGACGCGCATGAGGATGCCGGTCGTCCGCAGGTGCGCGTAGAGGCCGGTCTTCGCCAGGTCCACCTCGTCGAGGTCGACGACGTCGACGGGGATGAAGTTGTGCATCAGCGCCAGGGGCTGCTTGCCGACGTACCGCAGCCGCTCGAGCGACCACACGTCGTCGCCGACGCCGAGCTGGAGCTCGTGCGCGACGTCCTCCTCGGCCGGCACCTTGCCGACCGCGAGGACCTCGGTGCGTGGCTTCTGCCCGGCAGCGCTGAGGTCGTCGAACAGGCTGGTGAGCTCGACCGAGCGGCGGATCTTCCCGTGGACGACCTGGGTGCCGACACCCCGCTTGCGCACGAGCATGCCCTTGTCGACCAGCACCTGGATCGCCTGGCGCATCGTCGGCCGCGACAGGCCGAGGTCCTTGGCCAGCGCGATCTCGTTCTCGATCCGCTCGCCGGGTGCGATCTCACCGGTCAGGATCGCCTGCTCGAACTGCTCGGCCACCTGGAAGTACAGCGGGACGGGGCTCGATCGGTCGAGCGTGAACCGGGGACCTGGCATGCGGACAATGTATCCACTCATGACTGGACGTCAATATGTCAGGACAAATGGTTGACAGAGGGTGTGAGTGGCGACACACTCTTCCTTGATAGTTTGTCAGCACAAACCTGCAAAGGATCAGCATGACCTCGAGCGATCTGCGCCCGGCCGGCCCCAAGGTGGCCGGTGCCCCCATCTCGTGGGGAGTGTGTGAGGTCCCCGGCTGGGGATTCCAGCTCCCCGCCGAGCGGGTCATGGCCGAGATGGAACGGCTCGGGCTCTCCGCGACCGAGTTCGGGCCCGACGGGTTCCTCCCGGACGATCCCACGGCACGCAAGGTGTTCCTCGAGACGTACGACCTGCAGGCCGTCGGTGGCTTCCTTCCCGTCGTGCTGCACGATCCCACCCACGACCCGATGGCCGAGGTGGATGCCTTCATCGAGGTCTGCCTGGCCACCGGTGCCGGCGTCGTCGTGCTCGCCGCGGCGACCGGCGTCGACGGCTACGACGCTCGCCCGGTGCTGGACGACATCCAGTGGAAGACCTTGCTGACCAACCTCGACCGCTTGGCGGATCGCGCCGCGGAGCGGGATCTGCTCGCGGTCGTCCATCCCCACATCGGCACGCTGGTCGAGACGGCCGAGGACGTGCAGCGCGTCGTCGACGGATCCCACATCGGCTTCTGTATCGACACCGGCCACCTGGCGGCGGCTGGAGCCGATCCCGTGGCGATCACGCTGGCCAACCTCGACCGGGTCAAGCACGTCCACCTCAAGGACGTCGACACCGCGATGTCGGCCCGGGTCGTCGCCGGCGAGCTCACGTTCTCCGACGCCGTCGCCAGCGGGATGTGGCAGGTGCTCGGGGAGGGCGATGTCGACATCCGCGCCATGATCGAGGCACTCGAGGGCGCCGGCTACGACGGCTGGTACGTCCTGGAGCAGGACGTCATGTTCAAGGACGGGGAGCCCGAGGGCGAAGGTCCCATCGCCAACGTCCGTGCCAGCCTGGACTTCGTGAAGGCTGTGCTGGCGTGACCGAGCAGTTCGAGCTCATCACGATGGGGCGCGTCGGGGTCGACATCTATCCCGAGCAGGTCGGCGTGCACCTCGAGGACGTCGCCTCGTTCGCCAAGTTCCTCGGTGGCAGCTCGACCAACGTGGCGGTGGCGGCCGCACGGCTGGGCCACCGCGTCGCCACCATCACGCGTACTGGGGACGATCCGTTCGGCCGGTTCATCCACACCGCGCTGCAGGGCTTCGGCGTCGACGACCGGTGGGTGACCTCGGTCGCCGAGCTGCCCACGCCCGTGACGTTCTGCGAGATCTTCCCGCCCGACGACTTCCCGCTGTACTTCTATCGTGAGCCGAAGGCGCCTGATCTCGAGATCAGCGCCGACGAGCTCGACTACGACGCGATCCGCGCCGCCGACGTCTTCTGGGTCACCGGCACCGGGTTCTCGCAGGAGCCCAGTCGAGAGGCGCACCTTGCGGCCCTCGAGGCGCGCGGGCGGCGGGGCATCACGATCCTCGACCTCGACTACCGGCCGATGTTCTGGGAGTCGGCCGACGCGGCGACCGTGCAGATGCAAGCGGCGCTGCCGCACGTCTCGGTGGCCGTGGGCAACCGTGAGGAGTGCCAGGTCGCGATCGGCGAGACCGACCCGCAGGCCGCGGCGAAGGCGCTCCGGGCGACCGGCGTCGACCTGGCCGTGGTGAAGCAGGGCCCCGCCGGGGTCCTGGGCGTCCGCGGCGACGAGTCGGTCGTCGTGCCGCCGGTCCCGGTGGAGGTCATCAACGGCCTCGGGGCCGGAGACGCCTTCGGCGGGTCCCTCGTCCACGGGCTGCTCGCCGGCTGGGACCTTGCGACCACCCTGGCGTTCGCGAACGCCGCCGGAGCCCATGTCGCGGGACAGCTGTCCTGCGCCGATGCCATGCCCACCGCAGGCGAGGTCGCCGCGGTGCTCGAACGGGGGAAGGTCTGATGACCGCCGTGAACGCCGACAGCATTGCGAGCATCGTCGCGACGCGCGCGCTCCATCCTGAGCGGATCGCCGAGCTCGCCGCGGCCCGGCAGCAGCCGACCAGCCTGGCGGGGGAGACCGGCCGGTTGTTGCTGGTCGCCGCCGATCACCCGGCCCGCGGGGCGCTGCGGGCCGGTGACGACGCCATGGCGATGGGCGACCGGGCCGAGCTGTTGAGCCGCATGGTCCGGGCACTCGCCCGCCCTGGCGTCGACGGCGTGCTCGGCACGGCCGACGTCATCGAGGACCTGCTGCTGCTGGGCGCCCTCGAGGGCAAGGTCGTCATCGGCTCGATGAATCGCGGTGGCCTGGCCGGCACGGTCTTCGAGATCGACGACCGGTTCACCGGGTACGGCGCGGCGTCCATCGCGGCCGCGGGCTACCAGGGCGGCAAGATGCTGTTCCGCATCGACCCCGAGGACCCCGCGACCCCCGCGACGATGCAGGCGTGCGCCCACGCGGTCGACGAGCTCGCCGCGCACCACGTCATGGCGATGGTGGAGCCGTTCATCTCCCGGCGCGACGCCGAGGGACGCATCCGCAACGACCTCACGACCGAGTCCGTCATCCGATCCGCGACCGTCGCCGCCGGTCTGGCGAGCACCTCGGCATACACCTGGCTCAAGCTGCCCGTGGTGGATCACATGGACGCAGTGCTGGCGGCGACGACCCTGCCGGTCGTCCTGCTGGGCGGTGAGGTCTCGGCCGATCAGGAGGCCCAGTTCGCCGCATGGTCCAAGGCCCTCGCCAGCCCCAACGTGCGCGGCATGGTCGTCGGCCGCACCCTACTGTTCCCGCCCGACGGCGATGTCGAAGGCGCTGTCGACACGACGGTGGAGATGATGACACCGTGAACCAGGTGCTGCACTCGACCAACGGTCTCCTCGAGATCACCCCGGAGTCTGCGGGCTGGGGTCACTGCGGGCTGCGCATCGTCGACCTGTCGGCCGGGCAGAGCGAGACGATCGCCACCGGCGGGTCCGAGTACGTCGTGCTGTCGCTCAGCGGCTCGGCCGAGGTCGTCGTCGACGGCCAGGCGTACGACCTCGAGGGCCGCAGCAACGTCTTCGCGGGTCCGAGCGACGTCGTCTACGCCCCGCGAGACGCCGAGGTGACGATCACCAGCACCGGACACGGACGATTCGCCCTGGCCTCGGCCCGCTGCGACAACCGGCTCGAGCCGGCCCACCTGCCCAAGGCCGACGTGCCCGTCGAGCTGCGGGGCGCCGGCCAGTCCAGCCGGCAGGTCAACAACTTCGGCATCCCCGGCGTGCTCGAGGCCGACCGCGTCATCGCGTGCGAGGTGCTGACGCCCGGCGGCAACTGGTCGTCGTGGCCGCCGCACAAGCACGACGAGGAGCGTGAGGGGGAGACCGCGCTCGAGGAGATCTACTACTTCGAGGTCGCCGACGGGCCCAACGGACCCGGCGTCGGTTTCCAGCGGGTCTATGGCCACGACGGCGCCGACATCGACATCACCGCCGAGGTCCGCAGCGGCGACGCCGTGCTGATCCCGCACGGCTGGCACGGCCCGTCGATCGCCGCCCCCGGCTACGACCTCTACTACCTCAACGTCATGGCCGGACCCGGCGCCGAGCGAGCCTGGCTGATCTGTGACGACCCAGCGCACACCTGGGTCCGCGACACGTGGGCCGACCAGCCCGTCGACCCGCGGCTGCCGTTCGGAGGGGAGAAAGCATGACCGTACGTCTGACGGTGGCGCAGGCCCTCGTGCGCTTCCTGGAGGTGCAGCACGTCGAGCGCGACGGGGTCGAGAACGCGTTCTTCACCGGCTGCTGGGGCATCTTCGGTCACGGCAACGTCGCCGGCGTGGGCCAGGCGCTCCTCGAGCGCGAGGTCGCCGGTGACCCGTCGCACCTGCGCTATCTCCAGGGCCGCAACGAGCAGGCCATGGTGCATGCCGCGGTGGCGTACGCCCGCCAGCGTGACCGGCTCGCCACGATGGCGGTGACCGCCTCGGTCGGCCCCGGTGCCACCAACATGGTCACCGGTGCGGCGCTCGCCACGATCAACCGGTTGCCGGTGCTGCTGCTGCCCGGCGACACGTTCGCGACCAAGGTCGCCAACCCGGTGCTCCAGGAGCTGGAGGACCCCGCCAACGGCGACATCTCCGTCAACGACGCGTTCCGTCCGGTGTCGGCGTACTTCGACCGCGTGCACCGCCCCGAGCAGCTCGCGCCGGCCCTGCTGCACGCCATGCGGGTGCTGACCGACCCCGCCGCGACAGGAGCCGTGACCCTCGCGCTGCCCCAGGACGTCCAGGCCGAGGCCTGGGACTGGCCCGACGAGCTGTTCGCCCGCCGGGTCTGGCACATCGCCCGTCCGGTGCCCGAGCCTGCGGCGCTGGATCGCGCCGTCGCCGCCATCCGCTCCGCGCGCAAGCCGCTGATCGTGGCCGGCGGCGGAGTGACCTACAGCCGCGCCAACGATGCGCTGCGCGAGCTCGCTGAGGCGACCGGCATCCCCGTCGCCGAGACCCAGGCCGGCAAGGGCGCCCTGGCCTACGACCACCCCCGGTCGGTCGGCGCGATCGGTGCCACCGGGACGACGGCAGCCAACGCCCTCGCCGCCGAGGCGGACGTCGTGATCGGCGTCGGCACCCGCTACAGCGACTTCACGACCGCGTCCCACACGGTGTTCGCGGCCGACGACGTCCGCTTCGTCAACCTCAACGTCTCGGCCTTCGACACCCACAAGCTGTCCGCGACGCCGCTCGTGGCAGACGCCCGCGAGGGCCTGCGTGCCCTGGCAGTCGAGCTCGAGGGCTGGACGGCCGATGCGGACCTCACGGCCCGGGCGACGCAGCTCGCCGGTGAGTGGGACGCGACGGTCCAGGCCGCGTACGACCGGGACAACCAACCCCTGCCGGCCCAGTCGCAGGTCATCGGCGCGGTCAACGAGCTCTCGGGTCCGCGCGACGTCGTGCTGTGTGCCGCGGGCTCGATGCCCGGAGACCTGCACAAGTTGTGGCGCACGCGCGACCGCAAGGGCTACCACGTGGAGTACGGCTACTCCTGCATGGGCTACGAGATCGCCGGAGGCCTCGGCGTCAAGCTCGCCGCCCTCGACGAGGAGGCCCTGTTCGACGAGGCCGCGCGCGACGTGTTCGTGATGGTCGGCGACGGGTCCTACCTGATGATGAACACCGAGCTCGTGACCGCGGTCGCCGAAGGCGTCAAGATCATCGTCGTGCTCGTGCAGAACCACGGCTTCGCCTCCATCGGTGCCCTCTCGGAGTCGCTGGGGTCCCAGCGGTTCGGCACGCAGTACCGCTACCGCACCGACACCGGCCTCGACGGCGATCGGCTGCCGGTCGACCTCGCCGCCAATGCCGCGAGTCTCGGCGCCGACGTGCTCTCGGCGACCGGCATCGAGGACTTCCGCGCGGCGCTCCTCAAGGCCAAGCAGTCCACGCGGACCACCGTGATCCACGTCGAGACCGACCCGCTGGTCCCCGCTCCGGACAGTCCGGCATGGTGGGACGTCCCGGTGGCCGAGATCTCCGCACTGGAGTCGACCCAGCAGGCCCGCACGGCGTACGACGACCATAAGACCCGCCAGCGCAGCCACCTCGCGCCGGCCCCCGACCACGAGAAGGACGAGGCATGACGACGTACGACCACTGGATCGCCGGAGCGAGCGTCACGGGCCGGAGCGACCGGTTCGCCGACGTGTACGACCCGGCTGTCGGCACGCCGCAGTCGCGGGTGCGCCTGGCGACTGCCGGCGACGTCGACGCGGCGGTGCAGGCCGCCGCGAAGGCGTACGAGACGTGGGGCGACTCGTCGGTGACGGCGCGCTCCCGCATCATGTTCGACTTCCGTCAGCTGCTGGTCGAGCACGAGGACGAGCTGGCCGCGATCATCTCCTCCGAGCACGGCAAGACGCTCGACGACGCCAAGGGCGAGGTCGTCCGCGGCCGCGAGGTCGTCGAGTTCGCCGCGGGCATCCCGCAGCTGCTCAAGGGCGAGTTCAACGACCAGGTCTCGGCGGGCGTCGACTCGCACACGTTCCGCCAGTCGCTCGGCGTCGTCGCGGGCATCACCCCGTTCAACTTCCCGATCATGGTCCCGCTGTGGATGCACCCGGTCGCGATCGCATGCGGCAACACCTTCATCCTCAAGCCCTCCGAGCGCGATCCGGGCGCGTCGCAGATGGTCGCCGAGCTCTATCAGAAGGCGGGCCTGCCTGACGGTGTGTTCAACGTCGTCCACGGCGACAAGGTCGCGGTCGACGCGATCCTCGAGCACCCGGGCATCAGGGCCGTGTCGTTCGTCGGGTCGACGCCGATCGCCCAGTACGTCCACGAGAACGCCTCGCGCACGGGCAAGCGGGTGCAGGCCCTCGGCGGAGCCAAGAACCACGCCGTCGTGATGCCCGACGCCGACCTGGACTTCGCGGCCGACCACATCGTCGCGGCAGGCTACGGCTCGGCAGGGCAGCGGTGCATGGCGATCAGCGCCGTCGTCGCGGTCGGCCCGGCCGCCGACACGCTCGTCGACAAGATCCGCGAGCGGTCCGTCGGGCTCAAGGTGGGCGTCGGCACCGATCCTGACGCCGAGATGGGCCCCGTCGTGACGGCCGCCTCCCGCGACCGGGTCGTCGACTACATCGGTCAGGGTGAGCTCGCCGGCGCCAAGGTCGTCGTCGACGGCCGCGACCTGGTCGTCGAGGGGCACGAGAACGGCTTCTTCGTCGGCCCCACCCTGCTCGACCAGGTCACCACCGACATGTCGGTCTACACCGACGAGATCTTCGGACCCGTGCTCACCGTGCTGCGGGTTCCGACGCTGGACGCTGCCATCGAGCTCATCAACTCGAACCCGTACGGCAACGGCACAGCGGTGTTCACTTCCTCGGGCGAGGTGGCACGAACCTTCCAACGGAGGGTTCATGTGGGCATGATCGGCATCAACGTGCCGGTCCCCGTCCCGATGGCCTTCCACTCCTTCGGGGGCTGGAAGGACTCACTGTTCGGCGACCACCACATCCACGGTCCCGAAGGAGTGAGGTTCAACACCCAGGCAAAGGTGGTCACCACCCGGTGGCCACACGTCGACGAGGACTCCCTCGCGCAGCTGAACTTCCCGACGGCACACTGATCCCGAACCCTCAACGGCGACGGGCTCCCGAAAGAGAAGGAACACCATCACATGAAGAAGATCAAGATCATCGGCGCCATGGCGGCCGCCGGCGTCCTGCTGGCCGCGTGCAGTGGCACCGGCAAGGACGAAGGAACCGAGGAGACCGCCAACAAGGACTACACCTACGCGGTCGTCACCCACGGCTCGCCCGGCGACGCCTTCTGGGACCGGGTCAAGTCCGGTGCGGAGCAGGCCGGCAAGGACTACGGCGTCAAGGTCGAGTACAGCTCGGACGGCGACCCGGCCAAGCAGTCGCAGCTGATCGACGGCGCGGTCGCCGACAAGGTCGACGGCATCGTCGTGTCGATGGCCAACCCCGACGGCATCGAGGACAGCGTCAAGAAGGCCGTTGCCGCAGGCATCCCGGTCATCTCGATCAACTCCGGCGTCGACAAGTTCAAGGACTTCGGCGCGATCACCCACATCGGCCAGACCGAGACGATCGCCGGCGAGGCCGTCGGCGAGCGGCTCAAGGGTGAGGGCCTGAAGAACGCGATCTGCGTCATCCAGGAAGCCGGCAACATCGGCCTCGAGGAGCGTTGCGCCGCGGTCGCCAAGACCTTCGGCGGCAAGGTCGAGAACCTGCAGGTCGACGGCACCGATGACGCCGCCGTCCAGTCGACGATCACGTCGAAGCTCCAGTCGGAGAAGGACATCGACACCGTCCTGACCCTCGGTGGCCAGTATGCGATCGACGCCGTCGGCGCCGTCAAGGACTCCGGCAGCAGCGCGAAGATCGCGACGTTCGACCTCTCCGAGGACGTCCTCAAGGCCATCCAGGACGACACGATCCTGTTCGCGGTCGACCAGCAGCCGTACGTCCAGGGCTTCCTGGGCGTCAGCGGTCTCTACCTGAAGTCGATCAACGGCAACGACATCGGTGGCGGACAGCCGATCAACTCCGGACCGGCCTTCATCACGAAGGACAACGCGGCAGCGGTCGAGAAGTTCGCCAAGAACGGAACACGCTGAGCTGACCGGGGGCCCGGCACCTGCCGGGCCCCCGGGCCTCACCCTCATCCATACGCAGGCTCGACGAGCACCTGGGCGTCGAGGAACGGAGCCATCATGACCACCGCAACGTTGGACGACGAGCGCGTCGCGCGTACGTCGACCCTCACCACGCTCTTGAAACGCCCGGAGATCGGGGCGCTCGTCGCAGCCATCGTGATCTTCGTGTTCTTCGCCGTCACCACGAACACCTTCGCCACCGGCAGCGGCGCCAGCACCTGGCTGCGGGGCGCCTCGACGATCGGCATCATGGCCGTCGCCGTGGCCCTGCTCATGATCGGCGGGGAGTTCGACCTGTCCGCCGGCGCCATGACCGGCTTCACCGGGCTCGTCGTCGGTGTCCTCACGACCGAGTACGGCCTCAACATCTGGGCCGCCATCCTCGTGTCGCTCGCGCTGGCCCTGGGCATCGGCGCGATCAACGGCATCCTCGTGATGAAGACGGGACTCCCGAGCTTCATCGTCACCCTCGGCACGTTCTTCGTCCTGCAGGGCATCGACCTCGCCGGCACCAAGGCCCTGATCGGCCAGGTCGCGATCCAGGGCATGACGAACGTGCCCTACTACGACCAGGCCAAGAAGGTCTTCGGCTCCTCGATCGACATCAACGGCACCGGTGCCGGCGGGCAGATCTACGCGTCGGTGTTCTGGTGGATCGGCGTCACGCTCGTGGCGACCTGGGTCCTGCTGCGCACGCGGACCGGCAACTGGATCTTCGCCGTCGGCGGGGCGCAGGTCTCGTCGCGCCAGGTCGGCGTGCCGGTGTTCAAGGCCAAGGTCGGCTTGTTCATGACGACCGCCGCCGCAGGCTGGCTCGTCGGCATGCTGCTGATCTTCACGACGTCGACGGTGCAGAGCAACACCGGCGTCGGCCAGGAGTTCATCTACATCATCTGCGCCGTGGTCGGTGGCTGCCTGCTGACGGGCGGCTACGGCTCGGCGATCGGTGCCGCCCTCGGCGCGCTGATCTACGGCATGGTCAACCAGGGCATCGTCTACTCGGGCTGGGACAACAACTGGCTCAAGGCCTTCCTCGGGGTCATGCTCCTGGGAGCGGTGCTCCTCAACGAATGGGTTCGCAAACGGGCGGAGGCGGCAAAATGAGCGACAACGACGAGACCGTGGAGGCGGCTTCCCCCGTCACGGCGGCCTACACCCCACCGCCGCGCGGCACCGCGATCATCGAGGTGCGCGACATCGGCAAGCGCTACGGCAACATCATCGCGCTGAGCGACGTGACGACCCAGGTCCGTGCCGGCGAGGTGACGTGCGTGCTGGGCGACAACGGTGCCGGCAAGTCGACCTTCATCAAGATCCTGGCGGGTGCGCACGAGCACACCGACGGCCAGCTCCTGATCGACGGCGAGGAGCAGCAGCTCTCGAGCCCGCGTGAGGCGCTCGAGCTCGGCATCGCGACGGTCTATCAAGACCTTGCCGTCGTTCCGTTGATGCCGGTGTGGCGCAACTTCTTCCTCGGCAGCGAGATCAGCAAGGGCGTCGGTCCGTTCAAGAAGCTCGACATCGAGTTCATGAAGAAGACCACGAAGTCCGAGCTCTCCGCGATGGGCATCGACCTGCGTGACGTCGAGCAGCCGATCGGCACGCTCTCCGGCGGCGAGCGGCAGTGCGTCGCGATCGCCCGTGCGGTCTACTTCGGTGCCCGCGTGCTGATCCTCGACGAGCCCACCGCGGCCCTCGGCGTCAAGCAGTCCGGCGTGGTGCTGAAGTACATCGCCAAGGCGCGCGAGCGCGGTCTCGGCGTCGTCTTCATCACCCACAACCCGCATCACGCCTATCCCGTGGGCGACCGGTTCATGCTGCTGCGCCGCGGCAAGAGCATGGGCGACTTCCCGAAGTCGGAGCTCTCGCTCGAGGACCTGACCTCGATGATGGCCGGCGGGGAGGAGCTGGCGTCGCTCGCGCACGAGATCGAGGAGACGATGGGTGCCGACTCGACGATCGCGCAGGACATGAAGGCAGACGTCACGTGACGGCCGAGCTCCGCGTCGGGATCGTCGGCCTGGGCTGGATGGGCCAGGTCCACGCCCGGGCGCTGAGCCGGCTGCTGCAGCACTATCCCGACAGCCCGCTGCGGCCACGCCTCGTGGCCGTGGCCGACCCGGCTGACGACGACCGACTGGCAAGGTCGGTCGCTGCGTTCGGGTTCGAGGAACAGCTCTCTGACTGGACCGAGCTCGTAGGTCGGGCAGACCTCGACCTCGTGTGCGTCACCGGCCCCAACTTCATCCATCGTGATGTCGCGGTCGCCGCGGCGCAGGCCGGCAAGCACCTGTGGGTCGAGAAGCCCGCCGGTCGCGACGCCGGGGAGACGGCCGAGATCGCCGCCGCCGTGGAGACGGCCGGCGTCCAGACGGCCGCCGGGTTCAACTACCGCAACGCACCGGCCGTCGAGCTGGCGCGCGAGCTCATCGCCTCGGGCCGGCTCGGGACGATCGAGCACACGTTCGTCCGCTTCGTGTCCGACTACGCCGCCCACCCCGACGGCGCCTTGTCATGGCGCTTCCAGAACGCCTTCTCCGGCAGCGGTGTGCTGGGCGACCTGGTGAGCCACGCCGCCGACCTCGTTCGGCACGTGGTGGCCGACATCGACGAGCTCATCGCCGACCGGGCAACGTTCATCCCGCAGCGACCCGAGGCGCGTCCCGGAGCGATGCACTACGAGCGCGGCTCCGGCGCGATGGGACCTGTCGAGAACGAGGACTACGTCTCGGCCCTCCTGCGCCTGGACGACGGGTCCCGCGGCATCCTCGAGGCGAGCCGCGCCGCGGTCGGGGAGCAGAACACGTACGGCATCGAGGTGCACGGCACGACCGGGGCCCTGAAGTGGGACTTCCGGCGGATGAACGAGCTGCAGGTCTGTGTCGACCAGGACTACCACGACGCGTTCTACGCGACGCGCTACGCGGCCCCGGGCGACGGCGAGCTCGCCGCGTTCCAGCCCGGGGCCAACAACCCGATGGGGTTCGACGACCTCAAGGTCATCGAGGCCCGACGGCTCGTGCAGTCGATCGCCGACGGCAAGCCGCACGGCGCCACCATCCATGACGCGCTGGTCGCAGCGCGCACCGTCGACGCGATGATCGTGTCGGCCGACGAACGAAAGTGGGTCTCCCTGTGAACGAGCGCCAGCGAGAGAACGATCGAGGCTTCGCAGCGAGGCCCCCGTACGCTTTTTCTTTCACGGGGGTCTCGCTGTGAACGAGCGACTGAGGGTCGGCGTGATCGGCGCCGGAGCGATGGGTGCGTCCCACGTGGCGACGCTGAGCGCTGGTGTGCCGGCGGCGCAGGTCACCCAGGTCTTCGACATGGACACCGCGCGCGCCAAGGAGATCGCCGGCCCCGTTGGTGCACGAGCCGCCGACTCGGCCGAGGCGCTGGTCGATGACCCGGAGGTCGACGCCGTGGTGATTGCCTCGCCGGACTTCACCCACGCCGACCTGGCGCTGGCCTGCATCGCTGCCGGCAAGCACGTGCTCTGCGAGAAGCCGCTCGCCGTCAGCGCCGACGAGGCGCGGCGGGTCGTCGACGCCGAGGTCGCCCTGGGCCGGCGTCTCGTGCAGGTGGGCTTCAACCGTCGCTTCGATCCGGGCTTTCGCGACCTCAAGGCATCGGTCGACGACGGCACGCTGGGCGACGTACGCGTCGTGCACGGCATCCATCGCAACGCGTCCAACTCGACGAGCACCGACGACGCCGGCCTCGTGACCGGGTCGATGATCCACGAGTTCGACACGTTCCGCTGGCTGCTCGACGGCGAGATCGTCGGCATCCGCGTCGAGTCGCCGATCGTCGAAGGCTTCCGTGATCCCCAGGTCGCCACCCTCTGGACCAGCGGCGGACAGATGATCACCGCCGAGGTGTTCGTGAACGCCGGCTACGGCTACGACGTCCGCGTCGAGGTCGTCGGCACCGGCGGATCGGCCACCCTCGAGCCTCGTACGCCGGTGGTCCGCCGCGTCTCGGGTTCGAGCGGCAGCTCGATCGGCAGCGACTTCGTGGCGCACTTCATCGAGTCCTACCGGCTCGAGCTGGCGGCGTGGGCCGAGGCGTCGTCGGCCGGGCACGTGGTGGGGGCGAGCGCGTGGGACGGCTACGTCGCCAACCTCGTCGCCGCGTCAGGCGTACGCGCACTCGGCTCGGGCCTCCTCGAGGCCGTCGACGTGCCGGAGCGGCCCGGGTTGTACGCGGCATGAGCCACGCGTCCCGCCTGCGCGCCTCGGACTGCCGCATCGACGACTTCGTCGAGATCGTGTCCGCGACGACCGACCCGGCCGACTTCCCGCACGTCGGCGACGTCGTCGACGAGGTCCTGGTCTACGAGTCCGACGACCTCCGCGCTGCGTCCGCGACGACCGACGGCCGGCAGGACGTCGAGGCCGAGCTGGTCCGCGCCCTGACCGAGGGTCCCGGCCTGGTCGTGCTGCGTGGAGCGTTCGAGGACCTCGCCGTCGTCGACCGGGTCAGCGCGGCGTTCGACGCCATGATCGCCGAGGAGGCGGCCTCCGGCGCCACCGTGGGCGACCACTTCGCCAAGCCGGGCGCCAACAGCCGGGTCTGGAACGCGCTCGAGAAGCTCGCGGTCCGCGACCCCGAGGCGTTCGTCGACTACTACGCCAACGACATGATCGCGCTGGTCTCAACCGCCTGGCTCGGCCCGGGCTACCAGGTGACGTCGCAGGTCAACGTCGTCCGGCCCGGAGGCGTTGCACAGGACCCGCACCGGGACTACCACTTGGGCTTCCTGGCCAACGACGTCGTCGAGCGCTACCCGACCCACGTCCACCTGCTGTCCCCGGTGCTCACGCTGCAGGGTGCCGTGGCGCACTCCGACATGCCGGTCGAGAGCGGTCCGACGATGTACCTGCCGCACTCGCACAAGTACGTCCCGGGCTACCTCGCGTGGCGACTGCCGGAGTTCCGCCAGCACTTCGCCGAGCATCACGTGCAGCTGCCGCTCGAGAAGGGGGACGCGGCGTTCTTCAACCCGGCGCTGTTCCACGGGGCGGGCAGCAACGTCTCGGCCGGCATCCAGCGCATGGCCAACCTGCTCCAGGTGTCGTCGGGCTTCGGTCGCGCGATGGAGGCCGTCGATCGCGACCGCGTTACGCGGGCGATCTTCCCGGCGCTCGCCGCACGGAGCCGGGACGGCATGGCGATCGAACAGGTCGCGAACGCGGTGGCGGCCGCGGCAGAGGGCTACCCGTTCCCGACCAACCTCGACCTCGACCAGCCCGTCGGCGGACTCACGCCGCCGTCGCAGGCAGACCTGCTCCATCGTGCGATCGGGGAGAGCTGGGACGCCGCGCAGCTGGACCGGGCGCTCGACGACCACGCGGCGCGCCGACGTACGCGCTAGCGCCGGCCCGTTCACGCTGTCAGCGAACAGCCGTGTTTTGGCGTGTGTTCGAAGGCCCGGCCGTCTAGGTTTGGGGACGTGAACACACCGGATACCCCCAGCCCCCTGTCGCCGAGGATGGCCGGCGAGGCCGGCCCCTCGGATCTCGACGGCCACATCTACCAGCGGCTCCTCAAGGAACGCATCGTGTTCCTCGGCTCCGAGGTGCGCGACTCCAACTCCAACGCGATCTGCGCCCAGATGCTGCTGCTCAACGCAGAGGACCCGCAGGCCGACATCTATCTCTACATCAACTCACCGGGCGGCTCGGTCGACTCGGGCATGGCGATCTACGACACCATGCAGTTCATCTCCAACGACGTCGCGACGTTCGGCATGGGCCTGGCTGCCTCGATGGGCCAGTTCCTGCTCGCCGCCGGCACCGCGGGCAAGCGCTACGCCCTGCCGCACGCGCGCATCATGATGCACCAGCCCTCGGGCGGCATCGGCGGCTCCGCGTCGGACATCAAGATCCAGGCCGAGCAGAGCGTCCTGCTCAAGAAGCAGCTCAACCAGCTGCAGTCGGTCCACAGTGGCCAGACCGTCGAGCAGATCGAGCTCGACTCCGACCGGGACCGGTGGTTCACGCCGGAACAGGCCAAGGAGTACGGACTGATCGATCACGTCGTCGCGAGCGCAGGAGATCTGACCTCATGAGCTATTACATCCCGCAGTGGGAAGAGCGCACCTCCTACGGCTTCCGGCGCATCGATCCCTACACCAAGCTGTTCGAGGACCGCATCATCATGCTGGGCACCCCGATCAGCGACGACGTCGCCAACGCCGTCATGGCGCAGCTGATGTCGCTGCAGGCCATGGACCCGGATCGTGACATCTCGATCTACATCAACAGCCCGGGCGGCTCCTTCACGGCGTTGACGGCGATCTACGACACCATCCGCTACATCAAGCCCGACGTGCAGACCCTGTGCCTCGGCCAGGCGGCCTCCGCGGCGGCGATCCTGCTCGCGGCCGGGACGCCCGGCAAGCGCCTGGCGCTGCCCAACAGCCGCATCCTGATCCACCAGCCCTACACCGAGGGCACCGGCGGTCAGATCTCCGACCTCGAGATCCAGGCCAACGAGATCTTCAGGATGCGCGAGCTGATGGAGAAGATGATCTCCGAGGCGACCGGCAAGTCGATCGAGGAGGTCAGCAAGGACGTCGACCGCGACAAGATCCTCACGGCCCAGCAGGCGGTCGAGTACGGCCTCGTCGACGAGGTCCTCGACACGCTCAAGGTCCCCGCGGTCTGACGACACGCACGACGACACAGGCGCCGTGACCGAGACGCAGCCCACATTCGCCGCTAAGGTGAAAATGTTGCTCTCTCGGTCACGGGCCGGCTCCGGCTCACACCGCGCAGTTGAAGACTGCGTAGTCCAACGAAGGGACTCTCCACGTGGCACGCATTGGTGAAACCGCCGATCTGCTGAAGTGTTCTTTCTGTGGAAAGAGCCAGAAGCAGGTCAAGAAGCTCATCGCCGGACCCGGCGTCTACATCTGCGACGAGTGCATCGACCTCTGCAACGAGATCATCGAGGAAGAGCTCGCCGAAGGAGCCGAGCTGAGCCTCGGTGAGCTGCCCAAGCCCCACGAGATCTACGACTTCCTCAACGGCTACGTCATCGGGCAGGACGGCGCCAAGAAGTCGTTGGCCGTCGCGGTCTACAACCACTACAAGCGCGTGCAGGCGCAGGTCGGCAGCACGCGGGGCAAGGACGAGCAGGTCGAGCTGGCCAAGTCCAACATCCTGCTCGTGGGACCCACCGGCTGCGGCAAGACCTATCTCGCCCAGACGCTGGCCCGCATGCTCAACGTCCCGTTCGCCATCGCCGACGCGACCGCACTGACCGAGGCCGGCTATGTCGGTGAGGACGTCGAGAACATCCTCCTCAAGCTCATCCAGGCCGCGGACTACGACGTCAAGAAGGCCGAGACCGGCATCATCTACATCGACGAGGTCGACAAGATCTCGCGCAAGAGCGAGAACCCGTCGATCACCCGCGACGTGTCGGGCGAGGGCGTGCAGCAGGCGCTGCTCAAGATCCTCGAGGGCACGACGGCCTCGGTGCCTCCCCAGGGCGGGCGCAAGCACCCGCACCAGGAGTTCATCCAGATCGACACGACCAACGTGCTGTTCATCGTCGGCGGTGCGTTCGCCGGCCTCGACCAGATCATCGAGCAGCGCAGCGGCAAGATGAGCTTGGGCTTCAACACCGGTCAGCAAGACATCGGCAAGGCCGCCGAGCCGCACAAGCTCTACTCCAAGGTGCTGCCCGAGGACCTGCTCAAGTTCGGGCTGATCCCGGAGTTCATCGGCCGTCTGCCGGTCATCGCGGCCGTCGACAACCTCGACAAGGACGCCTTGGTCGAGATCCTCACCAAGCCCCGCAACGCGCTGACCAAGCAGTACGTCCGGCTGTTCGAGATCGACGGTGTCGAGCTCGAGTTCAGCCCTGACGCAGCCGACGCCATGGCCGACCTGGCTCTGGCGCGTGGCACCGGTGCTCGCGGGCTGCGCTCGATCATCGAGGCCGTGCTCGAGCCGGTCATGTACGAGATCCCGAGCCGTGACGACGTCGCCAAGGTCATCGTGACCGATGCCACCGTCGCCGGCATCGAGGGTCCGACGATCCTGACGCACGACGACGTGGCCAAGAAGGCCTCGTAGAGCCGCTCCTGCCGTCCGTCGGTACGTTGGGGACATGACCTCAGTCGACATCGCCCTGCTCGGAGCCACTGGATTCACCGGCGGACTGACCGCCGACTACCTCGGCACGCACCTGCCGCCGGGCGGGTCGTGGGCCATCGCGGGCCGCAACCAGGGCAAGCTCGAGGCCGTCGCGGACCGCATCGAGGGACTCGGGGGAGTGCGCCCCGAGATCATCTCGGCCGACATCGGCAACGCCGACTCGATGAGCGCCCTGGCCGGCAGCACCCGCGTCCTGGTCACCACGGTCGGGCCCTACCTCAAGTACGGCGAGGCTGCGGTCAAGGCGAGCGTCGAGGCCGGCATCGCGTACGTCGACCTGACCGGTGAGCCGCAGTTCGTCGACGACATGTGGCTCAAGTACCACGACCGGGCCGTGGAGACCGGCGCACGGATCATCCACGCGTGCGGGTTCGACTCCATCCCGTACGACCTCGGCGTCCTGCACGCCGTCCAGCAGCTCCCCGAGGACGTGCCGATCCGGGTGCGGGGCTACATCCGCGCCAACGCCGAGTTCTCCGGCGGCACCTACCACTCGGCGATCAACCAGTTCTCGTCGATGCGCGAGTCGGGCAAGGTCTCTGGCGCTCGCCGCAAGGCCGAGCCTCGGCCCGAGGGCCGCACGGTGCGCGGGTCGGGCAAGCTCGGCAAGGCGCCGGAGCTGGGCGGCTGGGGCGTCCCCATGCCGACGATCGATCCGCAGATCGTGCTGCGCTCGGCGCGGGCGCTGGAGCGCTACGGCCCGGAGTTCACCTACTCGCACTTCGCGCACTTCAAGACCCGCCGCATGCTGGCGGCCTCCGGTCTTGGGCTGGGCGTCGCGTTCCTGGGTGCGCAGCTGCCTCCCACCCGCGCCCTCCTGCTCAAGGCCAAGGATCCCGGGGCCGGCCCGTCGGACGAGAAGCGTGAGAAGTCCTGGTTCAAGCTCAGCGTGTTCGCCGAGGGTGGGGGCAAGAAGGTGCACACCGAGGTGACCGGCGGCGACCCCGGCTACACCGAGACGTCCAAGATGCTGGGCGAGTCGGCCCTCTGCCTGGCGTACGACGACCTGCCCGAGGTGTCCGGCCAGACGACCACCGCGGTGGCGATGGGGGACGCCTTGATCGACCGCCTGCAGCAGGCCGGCATCATCTTCCGGACGGTCGACGACGCCTGACGTGTGACGAACTCGATGCGCGACCTTCTCACACTCCTCGGACGGGGTTCGGCGGCGCTGCGGACGTAGGCTGAAGGCATGGATCTCGCCGGAGCCATCACCCACGTCCTGGCCTCGAGTGATGCCCCGCCGGGGTTGCTTCCCGCCCGCGAGCAGATGGCGCTCTCGCTGGGCTGGCACATCATCCTGGCCTGCTTCGGCGTGGCGTTCCCGGCGATGATCTACGTCGTCCACCGTCGCGGCATCGTCCGCGACGACCCCGTCGCCCTGGCCCTGGCGAAGCGCTGGGCCAAGGTGTCGGCCGTGCTGTTCGCCATCGGTGCGGTCTCGGGCACCGTGCTGAGCTTCGAGATGGGCATCCTGTGGCCCGGGCTGATGGGCCGGTTCGGAGACGTGCTGGGGCTGCCGTTCGCCTTCGAGGGGCTGTCGTTCTTCGTCGAGGCCATCTTCCTCGGCATCTACCTGTACGGCTGGGACCGCATGCCGCCGCGTCGTCACCTCGCGATGCTGATCCCGATGGCGATCGCCGGTGTCGTGGGCACGTTCTGCGTCATCTCGGTCAACGCCTGGATGAACAACCCGACCGGCTTCACCCTCGTGAACGGCGAGGTGACCGACGTCAACCCGTGGCGGGCGATGTTCAACGACGGTGTCTGGCTGCAGTTCGCACACATGTGGTTCGCGGCCTTCATGGTCGTCGGCTTCGTCGTTGCGGGCGTCTACGCCGCCGGCATGCTCAAGGGCCGGGTCGATGCCCATCACCGGCTCGGGTTCACCGTGCCGTTCATCTTCGCGACCGTGGCGGCGATCGTGCAGCCGTTCATCGGTCACGTGCTCGGCCTGCGGGTGGGAGAGACCCAACCGTCGAAGCTCGCGGCGTTCGAGCTCGCGACGACGACCGAGCAGCCTGCTCCGCTGCGGCTCGGCGGGGTGCTCATCGACGGTGAGGTCCGCGGCGCCCTGGACATCCCCAAGCTCGGTTCCCTGATCGCCCGCAACTCGTTCGACAAGCCCGTGCCGGGCCTCGACACGGTTCCGGCAGCGGATCAGCCGCCGGTCAACATCACCCACCTCGCGTTCCAGTCGATGGTCGGGATCGGCACCCTCTTGATGATCGCCGTGATCCTGTTCTGGCTCGCCCGCTGGCGGGGCCACGACCTGCTGTCCCATCGCTGGTTCCTGCGTGGCGCCGTCGTCGCGGGACCCCTCGCGATCATCGCGATGGAAGCGGGCTGGATCGCGACCGAGGTCGGCCGCCAGCCCTGGGTCGTCTGGGGGATCCTGCGGACCGAGGACGCCGCCAGCCAGAGCGCAGGGCTGTGGTGGAGTCTCGCTGCCGCGGTCGTGATCTATGTCGGGATGACGATCGGCGCCTTCGTCGTGCTGCGGTCGATGGCCAGGCGGTGGCGCGCGGGCGAGGAGGACCTGCCGAGCCCGTACGGTCCGGGCAACGCCACGGTCGACGAGGCGGCTGCCCGATGAGCCTCGCCGTCGTGGTGGCGATCGCGATGTTCGCCGGCATCGTCCTGTACGCCTTGTTCGGTGGTGCCGACTTCGGCTCGGGCTTCTTCGACCTCACGGCGGGCGGGTCGGAGCGCGGCGGAGAGCTGCGCGCCCTGATCGACCACAGCATCGGTCCGGTGTGGGAGGCCAATCACGTGTGGCTGATCTACATCCTGGTGATCTGGTGGACCGGCTTCCCGGAGACCTTCGCCGCAGCGACGACGACCCTGACGTTGCCGCTTGCGCTGGCGCTGGTCGGCATCGTGCTGCGCGGTGCCAGCTTCGCCTTTCGCAAGTACTCCGCGACCCTCGCCCAGGCCAGGCTGTTCGGCGCGGTGTTCGCCGGATCCTCGCTGATCACGCCGTTCTTCCTCGGTGCGGCCGCCGGCGCCGTCGCGTCGGGCCGGGTGCCGGCCGAGGGCAACGGTGACCAGCTCGACTCGTGGCTGCACCCCACCTCGTTGTTCGGAGGGCTGATCGCGGTGGGCACGTGTGCCTTCCTCGCGGGCGTCTTCCTGACCGCCGATGCCGCGCGGGCGAGGCACCAAGACCTCAGCGAGGCGTTGCGCACCCGGACCATCGGTGTCGGGATCGCCACGGGCGTCATCGTGTTCGCGGCGCTCGTGCCCATCAAGCAGGACTCGCCGACGCTCAGCGACCGCCTGCTCGGGCCCGCGGCACCCCTCATCGTCGCGTCCGCCATCGCCGGACTCGCGACGCTCGTCCTGCTGCACCGGCGACGCTTCGGTCAGGCCCGGTTCGCCGCGGTCGCTGCCGTGGCGGCGGTCGTGATCGGCTGGGGCGTCGCGCAGTATCCGTGGATGCTGGTCGACGAGGTCACGATCACCGCGGCCGCCGGCGCCGATGCGACGCTGTCCGGCCTGCTCGTCGTGGTCGGCCTCGCCGGCGTCATCGTGGTCCCGGCGCTTGCCTATCTGTTCTGGCTCACGCAGTCAGAGCGCTGGACCGAGTCGCACTAGGCCCTCACGACCTCGACCCCGCGGGCGCGGAGCTCCTTGATATCGTCCTCGCTCGCGTCGGTGTCGGTGATGACCACGTCGAGGTCGTCGTAGGACGCGAACGAGAACACGTGGTCGAGCGAGAACTTCGAGGAGTCGAACACGGCGACGACGGTGCGAGCCGACCGGACGAGAGCGCGCTTGACGGCGGCCTCGTCGGGGTCCGGCGTGCTGAGCCCATGGGCCGTGGACGCAGCGCTCGTGGCCAGGAAGCACACGTCGGCCCGCAGGTCGGCCAGGGAGTCGATCGTCGTCGGACCCATGGCGGCCGCGGTCGCCCCGCTGACCCGGCCACCCAGGAGATGCAGGGTGATCGACGGCAGGGTGATGAGCTTGGCCGCAGCCGGGACGGCGTGCGTGAACACGGTCAGCGTGCGATCGAGGGGAAAGGCGTCGACGAGCTCGTTGACGGTCGTGCCGGCGTCCAGGACGACGCTGCCGCCGGCGTCGGGCAGCAGGGCCGCTGCCTCGCGGGCTATCCGGCGCTTCTGCTCGGCGTGGACGATCTCGCGCTGGGCCAGGTTGGGCACCAGGATCGTCAGCGCCCGGGTCGCCACCGCGCCACCGTGCACGCGTTGGGCCACGCCCTCGCGCTCCAGGACCGCGAGGTCGCGGCGGATCGTCTCGCTGCTGACGTCAAGCTCCTCGGCCAGGTCGATGACGGCCAGTCGCCCGTCCTGCTGGAGCCGCTCGGCGAGCAGCTGTTGACGTTCTGCGGCGTACACGCGGCGCTCCTCGCTCGAAGGACGTGGTTTTGTGTGGCTTTCGCGATCGAGTGTATGGCTTTGCGCCCGGTCGCGAGTAGAGTCGGGGCGAATCGTCTGCCCAGTCCCGCGTTCAGGAGTGTCCATGTCCGATTCCGTCCTCCATGGCAACGGCGTGGTTCCCGGCATCGGGGTCGGCCCGGTCGTGCGTCCGATAGCCCGCCCCGTCGTGCCCGCCGACGAGCCCGGCATCGACCCTGACGCCGGCACGGCTCAGTTCAGCGCCGCCGCGGCTCGTGTGGCCGACCGGCTCGCGGACCGTGCGGAGCGGGCGACCGGACCAGCCGCGGAGGTTTTGCTCGCGACAGCGGCACTCGCGCGCGACCGCGGCCTGGTCGCGCTCGTGCAGAAGCGGCTCGCCGAGGGCGCAGGACTGTGCGCGGCGACGGCTGGGGCCATCGACGAGCTGAGCGGCATGTTCAGTGCCGCGGGCGGCGTGATGGCCGAGCGGGTCACGGATCTCGCCGACATCCGCGACCGGGTCATCGCCGACCTCACCGGCCAGGCTGAGCCCGGCGTGCCGTCACCCGAGGTTCCGTCGGTCCTGTGCGCCGACGACCTGGCACCGGCCGACACGGCCGGTCTCGATCCCGCCGTGGTCGTCGCGATCGCCACGTCGCTGGGTGGCGCGACGAGCCACACGACGATCATCGCCCGCCAGCTCGGCATCCCGTGCGTCGTCGGCACGAACGGTCTCGACGACGTGGCCGAGGGGACACGCGTCCTGGTCGACGGCTCGGCCGGTGAGGTGGTCATCGAGCCCAGTCCGGACCTTGCCCGCGAACGTACGGGAGCGGCCGAGGCTGCGGTGGCGGCCGCAGCGTCGTGGCGTGGTCCCGGGACGACGTCCGACGGTCACGGGGTCGAGATCCTCGCGAACGTGCAGGATGGCGCCGGAGCGCGCCGGGCCGCCGAGACGCACGTCCAAGGCGTTGGCCTGTTCCGCACCGAGCTCTGCTTCCTCGACCGCGACGTCGAGCCGACGGTCGACGAGCAGGCGGCGATCTACCGTGAGGTGTTCGATGCGATGGGCGAGCGCAAGGTCGTGATCCGCACGCTCGACGCCGGCTCGGACAAGCCGCTGGGATTCGCGACGATCAAGGACGAGCCCAATCCGGCGCTCGGCGTCCGCGGCATGCGGCTCGGCCTGCAGGACGAAGGGCTGATGGATCGCCAGCTCGACGCCGTCGCGCGCGCAGCCGAGGGTTCTGCGGGTGAGGTGTGGGTCATGGCGCCGATGGTCGCGACCGAGGACGAGGCGGCCTGGTTCGGGGCCAAGGTGCGGGCGCACGGCCTGGTGCCGGGCGTCATGATCGAGGTTCCCAGCGCGGCCCTGCTGGCCGACCGGATCCTGCGGCACGTCGACTTCGTGTCGATCGGCACCAACGACCTCAGCCAGTACGCCTTCGCGGCCGACCGCATGGCTGCCTCGTTGTCGCACCTCACGGACCCGTGGCAGCCGGCGCTGCTCAGACTCGTCCAAGGCGTGGCCCGGGCCGGCCTCGACGCGGGGAAGCCGGTCGGGGTCTGCGGCGAGGCAGCGGCTGACCCCCAGCTCGCCTGCGTCCTGGCCGGGCTCGGGATCAGCTCGTTGTCCGCGGCGGCAACGGCCGCACCGCTGGTCGGAGCGACGCTGGGCGGCGTGACGCTGGAGGCGTGCCGCTCGGCCGCCGCGGCTGCGATGGAGGCTTCCGGGCCGGCGGAGGCCCGCCAGGTCGCCATCGAGCGGCTGGCGGACTGACGGGCCTCAGTCGACGACGGCCGGAACGGCCTCGACCTTGAAGCCCTCGACGGCTTCGTCGGCGACGTAGGTCGGCTCGACGACCACGCGGCCAGCTGCGAGAACGTCGGTCATGGCCAGGCGCAGATGGTCGAGCTGCTCCTTGGTGGCACCGATCGTCAGGCTGCTGATCTCGGTCTTCTGGCTCACCTTGGCGATCGACTTGGCTCCGCGAATGTCGGCGAGGACCGAGGCGGCCGAGGCCAGCAGCGCGGGATCCTGGTGCCCCGTCGTCAGGTCGACGTCGTTGACCGGCCAGTCGGCGCGGTGGATCGAGCCCTCCTGCCACCACGACCAGACTTCTTCGGTGACATAGGGCAGGAACGGAGCGAGCAGGCGCAGCTGCACCGACAGGGCGAGCACGAAGGCGCTCCGCGCCGAGCGACCGGTGGGGTCGTCCCGGCGCGACCGCTCCTTGACGAGCTCGAGGTAGTCGTCGCAGAAGTCCCAGAAGAACCGCTCGCTGATCTCCAGGGCCGAGGCGTAGTCGTACGCCTCGAAGGCGGCAGTCGCCGCCGTCACGACGTCGCGGAGCCCTGCGAGCATGGCGAGGTCGATCGCCTCGGTGACGCGCGAGGGGTCGAGGTCGTCCGCACCGGCACCCAGCCCGTAGGCCTCCTCGGAGGCGAGGACGAACTTGCTCGCGTTGAGCACCTTCATCGCGAGCCGTCGACCTACCTTCATCTGCGCCTCGTCGAACGGCGAGTCGGCGCCGGGTCGCGATCCTGCGGCACGCCAGCGGACCGCGTCAGCGCCGTACTTGTCGAGGATCTCGTCGGGCACCACGACGTTGCCCTTGGACTTGCTCATCTTCTTGCGGTCGGGGTCGACCACGAATCCTGACAGGGCAGCGTGCTTCCACGGCGCGACGCCGTGCTCCAGGTGGGCCCGGACGATCGACGAGAAGAGCCAGGTGCGGATGATGTCGTGGCCCTGGGGACGCAGGTCCATCGGGAACGTCCGGGCGAACAGATCCTCGTCCCGCTCCCAGCCGCAGATGATCTGCGGCGACAGCGACGAGGTCGCCCAGGTGTCAAGGACGTCGGGATCGGCCAGGAACCCGCCCGGCTCGCCCCGCTGCGACTCGGTGAAGCCGGGCGGGACGTCGGAGGACGGATCGACCGGCAGGGTCGACTCGTCGGCGAAGATCGGGTCGTCGTAGTCGGGCTCGCCGTCGGCGTCGAGCCGGTACCAGACCGGGAACGGGATGCCGAAGAAGCGCTGGCGCGAGACGAGCCAGTCGCCGTTGAGGCCCTCGATCCAGTTGGTGAGGCGCGACTGCATGTAGGCCGGGACCCACTCGATCTCGTCCCCCCGGGCGACGAGCTTCTGCCGCAGGTCGGCGTCACGCCCGCCGTTGGTGATGTACCACTGACGCGTCGAGACGATCTCGAGCGGCCGGTCGCCACGCTCGTAGAAGTTGGCCATGCGCTCCGTCGGGGTCGGCTCACCGTCGAGGTCGCCGGTCTCACGCAGCGCCTCGACCACGGCCTCGCGGGCGGAGAACGTGGTCTTGCCGGCGATCGCCTCGTAGCGGGGGATCCCGTCGCCGGTGATCCAGTCGGGCGTCTCCCGCAGGACCCGGCCGTCGCGGCCGATGATCGTACGGTTCGGCAGCTGCAGCTCACGCCACCACTGCACGTCCGTGAGATCGCCGAACGTGCAGGACATGACGATGCCTGACCCCTTCTCGGGATCGGCCAGCGGGTGCGCCAGGACCGGCAGCTCGACGCCGTAGAGCGGCGACGTCACGGTGGTGCCGAACAGCGTCTGGTATCGCTCGTCGTCGGGGTGGGCGATCAGCGCGACGCAGGCCGCGATGAGCTCGGGCCGGGTGGTCTCGATGATGACGGGGGAGTCGGCACCGCGGAACGCCACGCGGTGGTAGGCGCCGGGGTAGGAGCGCGCCTCCAGCTCGGCCTGAGCGACAGCGGTCTGGTAGGTCACGTCCCACAGCGTCGGCGCGTCCTGCTGGTACGCCTCGCCGCGGGCGACGTTGCGCAGGAAGGCGCGCTGGGAGACGGTCTGGGACTCGTCGCCGATCGTCGTGTACTGCTGCGACCAGTCGACGCTGAGCCCGAGCGTGCGCCACAGCTGCTCGAAGACCTTCTCGTCCTCCTTGACCAGCTCGTTGCACAGCTCGACGAAGTTGCGCCGGCTGATGGGGACCTGCTTCTTGGCGTCGGGCTTCTCGGGGGGCGTGAACTCGGCGTCGTAGGGCAGCGACGGGTCGCAGCGGACGCCGTAGAAGTTCTGGACGCGGCGCTCGGTGGGCAGGCCGTTGTCGTCCCAGCCCATGGGATAGAAGACCTCCTTGCCGCGCATGCGCTGGTAGCGCGCGATGAGGTCGGTGTGCGTGTACGAAAACACGTGGCCGACGTGCAGGGAGCCCGAGACGGTCGGCGGAGGGGTGTCGATCGAGAAGATCTCCTCGCGGGTCTTCGTGCGGTCGAACGTGTAGGTGCCCTGCTCCGCCCAGCGGGCGGACCAAACGGCCTCGAGGCCTTCGAGGACAGGCTTCTCCGGGACGCGGTTGCTCGTGGGGCTGGTCACAGCAGGCAAGTCTAGGCGGGACGTTCAGCGTTCCGGCAGCGGCGTCGCGGGCCACCGAGGTGACCCGCGACGCCGCTCGCCGGTCCTAGGCGTCGGCCTTGGCGTAGGCGACGTCGTCGCCGGGCTGGCCGACCGGGACGTCCTCCTTGTGCGCGAGCTTGCTCGGCCACCAGATGTGTCGGCCGATGTCGAGGTTGAGCGCCGTCACGAGCACCGAGCGGACGATGATCGTGTCGAGCAGGACGCCGACCGCGACGATGAACCCGAGCTCGGCGAGGAACACGACCGGCAGGGTGGCGAGCGCCGCGAACGTGCCGGCGAGCACGAACCCGGCCGACGTGATGACACCGCCCGTTGCGCCCAGACCGATCAGCGCGCCGCGACGGGTGCCGTGCTTCAACGACTCCTCGCGGACTCGCGTCATGAGGAAGATGTTGTAGTCGATGCCCAGCGCCACCAGGAACACGAACGCGAACAGCGGGAACGACGAGTCCGTCCCGGCGAAGTCGAACACGTGCTTGAAGACGAGTCCGCTGATGCCCAGGGCCGCACCGAACGACACGACGACCGTCACCAGGAGGATCAACGGCGCCGCGATCGAGCGCAGGAGCAACGCCAGGACCAGCAGGACGACGACCAGGATGATCGGGATGATCAGCTTGTTGTCGGCCGACGACGCGTCCTGGACATCCTTGTTGACCGCGGTGTTGCCGCCCACGAGCGCATCCGCCCCGTCGACCGCGTGCACCGCGTCACGAGCCGCCTCGACGGTGTCGAAGGCTGCGGTGGAGTCCGGAGCCGAGGTGAGCGTGCCCTCGATGTAGGACACACCGCCCTTGGCGTCCTTGACCTCGACCGTGGCCGGGTCGATGCCCTTGACGTCCGACAGCGCCTGGACCACGGCGTCGGCGCGCTCGGTCTTGGCGACCACGGCGACCGGCGACCCGGCACCGCCGGCGAAGTGCTTGGCGAGCTCCTTCTCGGCAGCGACCGACGGCTGCGCCTTGGTGAAGCTCTCCTCGTTGGTCAGGCCGTTGGCACCGAGCTGGGTGATGCCGAAAGTGAGGGCGATCAGCACGATGCTGGTGGTGACCCAGACGACGCGGGGCCGTTTGGTGATGCGCTGGCCGACCTTGGCCCACATGCCGGTCTCGCTCTTGACCGGGTCGCCGAAGCGGGGGACGAACGGCCAGAAGATCCAGCGGCCGACGATGACCAGCAGCGCCGGGAGCATCACGAGCATGACCAGCAGTGCGATGGCGATGCCGGCAGCGCCGACCGGCCCGAGGCTGCTCGTGGAGTTCATCTGGGCGAACAGCAGGCACAGCAGGCCGATGATGACCGTCGCACCACTGGCGATGACCGCCGGAGCGGCACGGTGCAGCGCGTGGGCCATGGCTTCGTGCCGGTCCTCGTAGTTGTGCAGCTCCTCGCGGTAGCGGGCCACCAGGAGCAGTGCGTAGTCGACGCCGGCGCCCAGCACGAGAACGCTGAGGATGCCGGCGCTCTGCCCGTTGACCGTCAGGTCGGCGTACTTGGCGAGCAGGTAGACGACGCCCTGGGCGGTGAAGACCGCGCCGACGCCGCAGAACAGGAAGAGGATCGCGAGCTGCAGGCTGCGGTAGGTGATCAGCAGGATGATGAAGACGATGCCGAGCGCGGCCAGCAGGAGGATGCCGTCGATGCCCTCGAACGCCTTGGCCTGGTCGGCGCCCAGCGCTGCGGGACCGGCGAGCTGCGCGTCGAGGCCATCGCCGCCCTTGTCGACGATGTCGTTCATGTCGTCGACGGCGTCAGGCAGCTTGTCCCAGCCGTCGCTACCCATGTTGATCGTGGCGATGACCTGCAGCGCCTTGCCGTCCTTGGAGGGGATCGGCCCGACGATGTTGTCCTGCACGCCCTCGATCTTGGCGATCTCGGCACCGTCGGCCTCGGCCTTGGCGAAGTCCGCGGGCGTGACGCCCGAGTCGCGGACGTAGAGCACGATCGCCGGGATGGCGTCGGGGTCGGAGAACTGCTCCGACTGCTGGATGACCTTGGTCGACTCGGCGTCACCGGGCAGCCACCCGGCGATGTCGTTCTCCTGGACGTCGGCGAGCTTGGCGCCGAGCGATCCGGTGCCCATGATGACGAGCAGCGAGACACCCAAGGTGACCCACTTGGCCCAGTGGTGGGTGACCCACCCTGCGATCTGCCGGTTCATGCACAACTCCTCGTGAGAGCGCCCTTCAAGGCGCGAAGACACAGCGACTACATCATGTCGTAATGCACTGACACAAGCGCCATGGGTGGCCACCCTGAGTCGCCCCTGATGCCCTGCGACAATGGACGAGATGACACCCACGTACGCGGAGGTCGAGCGCGCGCTCCTCGGCCGGTGGCCGGAGACCCGTCTCGAGCCGTCCCTGGACCGGATTGCCGCCGTCTGCCGGCTGCTCGGAGACCCCCAGCGGGCCTATCCCGTGATCCACCTGACCGGCACCAACGGCAAGACGTCGACGAGCCGCATGGTCGATGCGTTGCTCCGCGCCCTCGACCTGCGGACCGGCCGCTTCACGAGCCCCCATCTGCAGTCGATGACCGAACGCATCTGCCTCGACGGCGTGCCGCTGTCCGAGGAGCTGTTCGTCGACGCCTTCGCTGACGTGGCGGCGTACGCGCAGATCGTCGACGACTCGTCAGAGCACCCGCTCTCGTTCTTCGAGCTGGTCACCGCGATGGCCTTCGCGGCGTTCGCCGACGCGCCGGTCGACGCCGCGGTCGTCGAGGTCGGCATGGGCGGCTCCTGGGACGCCACCAACGTCGCCGACGGCCAGGTCTCGGTCATCACCCCGATCGGCGTCGACCACGAGCGCTACCTCGGTGACCGCGCCGAGATCATCGCCGTCGAGAAGGCCGGCATCATCAAGCCCGGCTCGCACGTCGTCATCGCGCAGCAGGAGGAGGCCGTCATGGACGTCCTGATGCGGCGCGCGGTCGATGTCGGGGCGATCGCGCTGCGCGAGGGCGTGGACTTCGGCGTCAACCATCGGGCGACGGCGGTCGGTGGCCAGCAGATCGACCTGCAGGGGATCGCCTCGGCCTACTCCGACATCTTCCTGCCGCTCCACGGCGCCCACCAGGCCCACAACGCGGCGTACGCGTTGGCAGCGGTCGAGGCGTTCACCGGCAGCAAGGAGCTCGACGCCGATCTCGTGCGGCAGGCGTTCGCACAGGTCACGTCGCCGGGCCGGCTCGAGGTCGTCCGTCGCAGCCCCACCGTGCTGCTCGATGCCGCGCACAACCCGCACGGCGCCGGTGCGACGGTCGAGGCCGTGCAGGACGCCTTCACGTTCAGCCCGTTGATCGGCGTCGTCGGTGTCATGGCCGACAAGGACGTCGAAGAGGTGCTGCGCACGTTCGAGCCCCTGATGGCCGAGATCGTGTGCACCCAGAACAGCACGCCGCGGTCGATGCCCGCGGCGGAGCTCGCCGAGATCGCCGAGGACATCTTCGGCGCCGAGCGGGTCATCCTCGAGCCGCGGCTCGACGACGCGATCGAGCGCGCCGTGGCGATGGCCGACTCGGCCGAGGGCAACGAGGACGCGATCGGCAGCGGTGGCGTGCTGGTCACCGGCTCGGTCATCACGGTCGGCGAGGCGCGGGTCCTGTTCGGAGGCACTCCGGCATGAGGGGCATGTGCGCCGCGATGCTGACCTTGGAGGCCATCATCCTCGCCCTGGCGGTGCCCGTCATGATCTCCGTCGAGGACGTCAGCACGCCGCTGGCGCTCGCCTCGGGACTCGGGCTCGCGGTGCTGTGCGTGCTGACCGCCGGTGCGCTGCGACGCCCGCAGGCGTACGTCGTGGGCCACGTGATCCAGGTCGGCGCGATGGCGCTGGGCTTCCTCGTCACCGTGATGTTCTTCGTCGGTGCGATGTTCGCCGCGCTGTGGTTCGCCGCGTTCTTCCTGGGCCGGCGGATCGAGGAGGACAAGGCCCGCTGGGCCCGCGAGGCCGGCCAGGGCTGACCCGTGTCTCCGGGGTCCTCCCGCGCTAGTGTCGAGGGCATGGTGCGTGTGCTGGTCGTCGCCGACGAAGAGGTGCCCGGGGCGCAGGCGCGGGTCCAGGACCTGCGGGTCGATCTGCTGCTCGGCGCCGGCGACCTGCCGTGGAGCTATCTCGAGTCCCTCGCCTCGGTGCTCGGCGTGCCCGCGGCGTACGTGCCGGGCAACCACGACCCGAGCACTGCCGGTGGCAGGGGCCCTGACGGGCTGGTCGACGTCGACGGGCGGGTGCTCATGGTCGGCGGCCTTCGCATTGCCGGTCTCGGCGGTTGCGTCCGCTACAACTCCGGACCGCACCAGTACACCCAGCAGGAGTACGACCGGCGCGCCCGGCGCCTGCTCAAGGACGCCCGGCGAGCCGGGCCCGTCGACGTGCTGCTGACCCACGCGCCGCCGCTCGGCCTCGGCGACGAGCCCGACCCGAGCCATGTGGGCATCTCGGCGCTCCACGGAGTCATCGAGACGTTGCGCCCCACCTGGCACCTGCATGGACACATTCATCCCTACGGCATGCACAAGCCCGACCGCGAGCTCGGCTCGACGACGATCCGCAACGTGATCCCGTGGCAGGTCATCGAGATCGATCCGGCAGCGGCTCCGGTCGGCGCCCGCGCGGGAAGGGGCTGACATGGTGCGCGACTCAGGATCGCCCCGCGTCGACGCCGAGAGCGACTTCATGCGGGCGCGGCGCCACCAGGTGCTGTCCGGCCTCGCCGCCCGACTGCGCAACGACGCCGACGACGTCATCCAGTCGATGTCGTTCGACGACGTGGTCGACGCGCTCGGACGCAAGGCCGAGCACTATGCCGGCACCAAGGTCATCCCGCTCGACGCGATCGTGGGCTCGGTCGACAAGGCGCGCGACTTCGACCGGCGCTTCCGGCCGACCTCGGCGGTCAGCCGGCAGCGGTGGGAACGGCTGTCGCGAGCCAGTCGCACCGGCGAGGAGATCCCGCCGATCGACGTCTACCAGGTCGGGGACTACTACTTCGTCCGCGACGGGCACCACCGCGTCTCGGTCGCCCGCAGCCTGAAGCTCGACGTCATCGAGGCCAACGTCACCGCGATCGAGACCTTTCTGGCCCCGGTGGGCATCGGCGCCCGCGCCGACCTCGAGCTGAAGTACTGGCGGCGGCTCATGCTCCAGCGGGTCCCGTTCACCGGCGAGGCTCGGGCTGCCGTCGCGGTCGACAACCCCTTCGACTACGGCGTCATCGCCGAGACCGTCGAGGCGTGGGCGGCGCGCGCCATGCACGCCGAGGGCGCCTACATGGACAAGGCGACGATGGCCGCACGGTGGTACGCCGAGGAGTTCCAGCCGGTCGTCGCGATGATCGAGGACGCCGGGGTCCGCGGCAAGGACGAGCGACCGGCCGAGGCCTACCTCCGCGTCGCGTGCGAGCGGTATCGGCTGATCCGCGAGCACGAGTGGAACGCCGACGTCATGAAGTCGGTGACGAGCAAGGGCAAGCGCAAGCGCTGACCAGCCTCAGAGACCGACGGTGAGGTTGTCGCCGCTCGCCGGGTCGAACAGGTGCATCTTGTTGGTGTCGATGAACAACGTCGCGTCGTCGTCCTCGGTGACCTTGCTGTCGGAGTCCAGCGACACGATGAGCTGCGTGCGCAGCGAGTCGCTGTCGACCTCGCGCGCCAGCTCCTTGAGCTGGCCCTGCACCTCGGCCTCGGCCTCATACGGCACGTAGGCGTACTGCTGGTCGCCGAGCCACTCGCGGACGTCGATGTGTGCCTTGAACGTCTGGTCGGTGTCGACCTTGCCCGAGTCGATGACGGACACGTCCTCGAAGTGCTCGGGGCGGACGCCGGCCATGAGCAGGCCCTTGCCGGCGGTCTTCTCGGCCTTGGCGTCGGGGATCGTGAACTCGCCGAACGGCAGCGTGACCTTGTTGCCCTCGACCGTGGCCGGCAGGAAGTTCATCGGCGGTGAGCCGATGAAGCCGGCGACGAAGAGGTTGACCGGCTGCTCGTAGAGCTCACGCGGGGTGGCGAGCTGCTGCAGCACACCGCGCTTCATGACCGCGACGCGGTCGCCGAGGGTCATGGCCTCGGTCTGGTCGTGCGTGACGTAGACCGTGGTGATGCCGAGCCGCTTCTGCAGGCGGGCGATCTCGGTGCGCATCTGGCCGCGGAGCTTGGCGTCGAGGTTGGACAACGGCTCGTCGAACAGGAACGCCTTGGCCTCGCGCACGATCGCGCGGCCCATGGCGACGCGCTGGCGCTGACCGCCCGACAGGTTGCCGGGCTTGCGCTGGAGGTGCTCGTCGAGATCGAGCGTCTTGCTGGCCTCGCGGACCTTCTCGTCGACCTCCTTGTCGCTCATCTTGGCCAGGCGCAAGGGGAAGGCGATGTTCTCGTAGACCGTGAGGTGGGGGTAGAGCGCGTAGTTCTGGAACACCATCGACAGGTTGCGCTCGCGCGGGGCGAGGTCATTGACCCTGGTCCCGTCGATCACCATGTCGCCCGACGTGATGTCCTCGAGGCCGACGATCATCCGCAGCAAGGTCGACTTGCCGCAGCCCGAGGGCCCGACGAGGATCAGGAACTCGCCGTCGGCGACGTCGATGCTGACGTCGTTCACGGCCGGGAACCCGTCGCCGTACTTCTTGACGATGTTTTTCATCTCGATGGTGGCCATGCGATCAACCCTTCACTGCGCCGGCGGTGAGGCCGGCGACGATCTTGCGCTGGAAGAACAGGACGAGAATGATGATCGGCACCGTGGCGACCACGGCAGCCGCGGCCAGGAGGGAGGCCGGTCGGTTGAACGGATCAGCCCCGACGAAGAACGACAGGGCGGCGGGGATCGGTCGGGCGCGTTCGGTCGACGTCAGCGAGATGCCGAAGACGAAGTCGTTCCACGCGAAGAAGAACGTCAGGATCGCCGCGGTGAACACGCCCGGCGCGGCGAGCGGGACGATGACCTTGCGGAACGCCTGCCATGCCGTCGCGCCGTCGACCTGGGCGGCCTGCTCCATCTCCCAAGGGATCTCGCGGAAGAACGCCGACAGCGTCCAGATGGCCAGCGGCAGCGTGAACGAGATGTAGGGGATCATCAGGCCCCACCAGGTGTCGTAGAGCCCGAACGTGCGCCACATGTCGAACAACGGCCCGACGAGCGACACGACCGGGAACATCGCGATGACCAGGGCAGTGGTGAGCACGAACTTCTTGCCCTTGAATTCCAGCCGCGCGATGGCATAGGCGGCCAGCGTCGCGAAGATCACCGACAGCAGTGTCGCGCTCAGCGACACGACGAGTGAGTTGCGGATGGCCAACAAGAAGTTGTCATCCTTGAGAACCTGGGTGTAGTTGTCGAAGCCGGCCCGGCCCCCGGAGGACGGGAAGAAGCCGGGGCTACCGTTGGTGACGGCGTCCTGCGACTTGAACGACAGCGAGACGATCCAGACGACCGGCAGCAGGCACCAGGCGAGGATGAAGGCGACTCCGACACCCGTCAGGGCCTTGCTCTTGAGATCTCCGTTCGTGCTCATCTCAGTCCTCCTGTCGGGCCGCAGCCAGGTCGACCTTGAACAGCTTGACGATCACGTAGGCGACGACGAGGACCGACAGGAACAGCAGCACCGACAAGGCTGAGCCGATGCCCAGCTGGAACTGCTCGATCACCTGTCTGTAGGTCAGGAACGAGATCGACTCGGTCGCGTTCGCACCGGCGGTCATCACGAAGATGTTGTCGAAGATGCGGTAGGCGTCGAGGGCGCGGAACAGCACCGCGACCATGATCGCCGCGCGCATGTTGGGCAGGATGACCTTAAAGAGCCGCTGCCACCACGTGGCGCCGTCGACCCTCGCCGCCTCCAGCATGTCGTTGGACACCTGTGCAAGGCCGGCCAGGAGGAGCAAGGACATGAACGGCGTGGTCTTCCAGATCTCGGACGCCATGATCGCGATCAACGAGGAGTTGCGCTCGGAGAACCAGTTGAAGTCGTCGCCGACGAACGGCAGCCAGCCGTTGACGAAGCCGTTGCTGTTGGAGAAGGCGAACTGCCACGCGAAGCCCGACACGACGGTGATGACGCCGTAGGGGATCAGGATCGACGTGCGGATGGTCCCGCGGGCGAAGACCACCTTGTGCATGACCATCGCGAACGCGAAGCCGATGACGAGCTCGAACGCCACCGTGATGATCATGATGATGACGGTCGTGAAGGTGTCGCGCCAGAACAGGCCGTCGGTCAGCGCTGTGACGTAGTTCTGGAGACCGACGAACTCCTTGTCGTCCGGTGCCGTGAGCGAGTAGTCGAACAGCGACAGGTAGAGCGCCCGGAGCATCGGGAACGCCGTGACGAGCAGCATCAGGATGACGGCGGGCGCCACCAGCTTGCGGGCCAGCGAGGTCTCCGCGCGCGCCCGGTCGGAGTCGACCGGCGGCGGCGTGTCCTCCGCGGCAGCGTTCTGGACGTATGTGGTGCTCACAGCAGGGCCTTCCCCTCGAGGATCGCCGTCAGGAAGTCAGCTGACTTCTCGGGCGTGCTGTTCGGGCTCACCGAGTTGGGCGAGTGCCACCTCGACTGGATCGCGCTCGAGATCTGGCTGTAGAACGCGCTCTTGGGCCGGGGGCCGCCGGTGTCGACGCTCTCGCTGAAGAGCTCGAGCAGGTCGGCGGGGTAGGCCTTCTTGAGCTCAGCCGAGTCGTAGACCGACTGGCGCGACGGCATCAGCCCCTCGTTGACGGCGAGCTGGGTCTGGGCCTCGGCGTTCGTCACGCAGACCGCGGCCTTCTGGGCGTACTCGAGGTTCTCGGAGTAGGCGCCGACGCCGATGTCGATGCCGCCGATCGGGGGCTTGGACTCCTCGCCCTCGACCGTTTCGGGGTAGCGGGCCCAGCCGAGGTCCTCGAAGCCCTTCTTGTCCTTGGGACCGCCGGGCTTGCCGATCAGGCCTTCGTAGTTCTTGTAGACGAACGTCCAGTTGGTCATGAACTCGCCCGGACCCTCGGCCGGGAACATCTGGCCGAGGCTCGTGCCCTCGTTGGAGGTGGTGAAGTCAGGCTGCGCGGCGGGGGAGTCAGCAAGCTTCTTGATGACCGCGGCTGCCTCCTTGCCTGCCTCGGAGTCGATCGTGACCTTGGCGTCACGCCCGCTCTCGACCGTTTCGGGATCGAGGATGTTGCCCCCGGCGCCCTGGATCAGAGCGTTGATCCAGACGACGTAGGCCTCGTACTTGTTGGCCTGGACGCCGACCGTGCCCTTGTTGTCGGAGGCCGCCTCGATGACCTGGTCCCACGTGACGGGCTTGGTCATGTCGAGCCCGGCCTTCTCGGCGAGCGACTTGCGGTGCCAGAGCACCTGGGTGTTGGCCCACTGCGGCGCGGCGACGACCTTGTCGTCCCACTGGACGGTCTCGGCGGCGCCCTTGAGGACGTCGTCGTCGAGGACCTGGTCGGCCTGCTCACCCTCGAACGGGGCGAGCCACTCGGCGTTGGCGAACTCCGGCACGAAGACCGGGTCCAGGCTCATCAAGTCGGTGGAGCTGTCCTCGGCGGCGAGGCGCCGGGCGAGCTGTGTGCGCTGGTCGGTCGCGCTGGCAGGGAGCAGCTGGATCTTGATCTCGTACTGATCGGTGCTGCAATCCTTGGCCAGCTTGTTGAGCGTCACCTGGCCGTCAGGGTTGATGTACCAGTTGAGCGTGGCCTTGCCGCCGCTGCCACCGCCGCAGGCGGACAGCACGCTGACGGACAGCGCCGCAGCGGCCATGCCTGCGACGACTCGACGAACTGGACGTACGGCCATTCCTCCCCCTACCGAGCCCTTCGGTGGCCCCGCAGGTGATGCGGGTCACAGGGACGCCTCGAACGTATCCGCACCTCTGGGGGAGCGCAACCGGGCGGGAGTCAGGTCGTCAGCCACACCGTCACATCGGTGGTCAGGGTCGCGCCGAGCTCGAGGGGCTCACTGGCCGCGAGGATCGTCGAACCCTCCGGGAGGGCCAGGGGTGTCTCGCCGAGATTCGCCAGGACCGTCACAGATCCATCGGGTGACGTGACGGTGAAGGCCAGGGCATCGTCGGGGAAGCCGTCGAGCCAGGCGAGCCGTCCGCGGCCCAGCCGCAGCTCGCGGCGCAGGCGCAGCAGGCCTCGGTAGAGCTCGAGCGTCGACCCCTCTGCGCCGCGTTGACGGTCCGCCGCGAGCGGTCCGTACTCGGCCGGCTGGGGCAGCCACGACCGGTCGCCGGGCCCGAAGCCGTACGACGGTGCGTCGGCCTCCCACGGGACGGGCACGCGACAACCGTCGCGGCCCTTGGAGGCGCCCTGGGTGCGGGCGAACGTCGGGTCCTGCCGAGCCTCGTCCGGCAGCCGGGTCGCCTCGGGCAGGCCGAGCTCCTCGCCCTGGAAGAGGTAGGCGGAGCCGGGGAGCGCCAGCATCACGGCGGTCGCCGCGCGAGACCGGCGCAGCCCGACCGCGGTGTCCGGCTGCGGGTCGTCGGTCCCGATGCCGTCGATCCGCTCCAGTCCCGGCGTCTGCGGGAAGCCGAGCCGGGTCGCGTGGCGGACGACGTCGTGGTTCGACAGCACCCAGGTCTGGGGCGCGCCGACGGCCTCGGCCTGGGCGAGGGAGTGGGTGATCGTGGCCCGTTGATCGGCCGCCAGCCACGGGGTCATGAGGTACTCGAAGTTGAACGACTGGTGCAGCTCGTCCTTGCGGACGTAGCGGGCCAGCGCCTCCGCAGGAAGGACCCATGCCTCGGCACACAGGATGCGGTCGGCGTCCTGGCCCTCCACGGCGTACGAGTCGGTGATCGTGCGCCAGCTGCGGTAGATGTCGTGGACCCCGGGCTGGTCCCACATCGGAGCCAGGGCGGTGGGCTCGGTGTACTGGTCGAACTCGCTGTCGGGCAGGCCGTCGGCCTTGACCAAGCCGTGCGCCACGTCGATGCGGAAGCCGTCGACTCCGCGGTCGAGCCAGAAACGCAGGACGTCCTCGAGCTCTGCGCGCACCTCGGGGTTGGTCCAGTCGAAGTCGGGCTGGGTCGTGTCGAACAGGTGCAGGTACCACTGCCCGGGTGATCCGTCCGGCTCGGTCGCCCGGGTCCACGCGGGCCCGCCGAACAGGCTCTGCCAGTTGTTGGGCGGCAGCGTCCCGTCGCCGCGGCCGTCGCGGAAGATGTAGCGGGCCCGCTCCGGGCTGCCGGGAGTCGATGCCAGGGCCGCGCGGAACCACGGGTGCTCGTGGGACGAGTGGTTGGGGACGATGTCGACGATGACGCGCAGACCGAGCTCGTGCGCCCGACTGGTCAGCGTGTCGAAATCAGCAAGGTCGCCGAAGACTGGGTCGACGTCCCGGTAGTCGGCCACGTCGTAGCCGGCGTCGTGCTGCGGGGAGGTGTAGAACGGCGAGAGCCACACGGCGTCCACGCCGAGGTCGGCGAGGTGGGGGAGACGTGCCGTGATGCCGGGCAGGTCGCCGATCCCGTCGCCGTCCGAGTCGGCCCACGAGCGTGGGTAGACCTGGTAGATCACCGCGTCGCGCCACCACTGCTCGCCGGATCGTGCCATGTTCGCCTCCCTCCGGGCGCCGGCCGGCGCCGCGTCCAACGTACGCAGGACGACGCACGGGCGTCCCGTCGGGCGTACCTGGGCGCAGGATAGGTTTTGGCCATGTCGCAACGCACCCTCGTCCTGATCAAGCCCGACGCCGTACGCCGCGGCCTGACCGGCCAGATCCTGTCCCGGTTCGAGTCCAAGGGCCTCTCGGTCGTCGCACTGGAGCAGCGGACGATCGACGCCGCCCAGGCCGACGCCCACTACGCCGAGCACGTCGAGCAGCCGTGGTACCCGCCGCTGCGCGAGTTCGCGGTCTCCGGGCCGCTGGTCGCGCTGGTCCTGGAGGGCGACGAGGCCATCGCCGTCGTCCGCCTGCTGAACGGCGTCACCGACGGCCGGCAGGCTGCGCCCGGCACGATCCGCGGCGACTTCTCGCTGTCCAACCGCGAGAACCTCGTGCACGCCTCGGACTCCGAGGAGTCGGCTGCGCGCGAGATCGCGCTCTGGTTCCCCGACCTCTGAGCGTCTGGTCTCAGGCGTAGGTGGGCGCCCGCAGGTGGTGCTCGACCTCGTGGAACTGTCCCCGGACGTCCTCCGGCAGCCAGATCACGTGGTTGGACACCGAGGCGAGGTCGACGTCGTCCTGCAGCGTCACGACGTCGACGACCTGCCGCGGGAAGTCGCGTTCGCGCTCCTCGAACTCCAGCAGGGACACGCGGACCGTGACGCCGAACGAGTTGGGGTTGACCAGCCCGATGCCCCAGAACTCCTCGGGGATGTCGGTCGCCTTCTGGTCGAGGTCGATCATGACGCTGCGGGTCTCCTGCTCCATCGCCGGATGGTCGAGCTCCTCGACGGAGGCGAGCTCGACGTTCACGCCACGCACGTGGCGGCTGCCGGGCCCGTCGAAGCGGAGGATGTCGCGCAGCATGCCGTTGGCGGGCAGCACCGGGCCTCCCCGGTGGGAGCCGTGCACCGTCTGGGTCACGACGTTCGGCAGCTCCTGGCCGTAGACGCTGATGGGCGTGAACGCCAAGGTGGGCATGACGGACACGTCGGTGTGGTTCTCGATCGTCAGGACCTGGTCGGGTCCACCGTCGGTGGCGATCGGCACGTACTTCACGGAGAACGGGCGCTGCTGGCGGGATCTGCGTCTCACACGCCGAGCCTAGGCCGTCGCCTCCGACCGCCCGGCCGGGGACCGATCCGTCGCACGACGTTTTCGCGCCGCGGGGCCCAGCGCCTAACCTAGAGGCATGGCCGTCGAGTCCGTCTTTCCCCGCCTGGAACCGTTGCTGCCCTCCGTGAGCAAGCCGATCCAGTACGTCGGTGGTGAGCTGAACGCGACGAGCAAGGAGTGGGACTCGGCGCAGGTGCGCTGGGCGCTGATGTACCCCGACGCGTACGAGGTGGGGCTGCCCAACCAGGGCGTCCAGATCCTCTACGAGGTCCTCAACGAGCGCGACTGGATCCTGGCCGAGCGGTCGTACGCGGTGTTCTCCGACATGGAGAAGGTCATGCGGGACAACGACATCCCGCAGTTCACGGTCGACGCGCACCGGCCGGTCAAGGCGTTCGACCTGTTCGGCATCTCGTTCTCGACCGAGCTCGGCTACACCAACATGCTCACGGCGCTCGACCTCGCCGGCATCCCGCTGTACGCCGTCGACCGCGGCGAGGACGACCCCATCGTCATCGCCGGCGGCCACTCCGCGTTCAACCCCGAGCCGATTGCGACATTCATCGACGCGGCGGTCCTCGGCGACGGCGAGGAGATCGTGCTGGCGATCAGCGACGTCGTCCGGGAGTGGAAGGACGAGGGGCGCCCGGGCGGACGCGACGAGGTGCTGATGCGCCTCGCGAAGTCCGGCGGCGTCTACGTGCCCAAGTTCTACGACGTCAGCTACCTGCCCGACGGGCGCATCCAGCGCATCGTGCCCAACCGTCCGGGGGTGCCGTGGCGCGTCGCCAAGCACACGCTGATGGACCTCGACTCCTGGCCGTACCCCAAGAACCCGCTGGTCCCGCTCGCCGAGACGGTCCACGAACGCTTCAGCGTCGAGATCTTCCGCGGCTGCACGCGTGGCTGCCGGTTCTGCCAGGCCGGGATGATCACCCGCCCCGTCCGCGAGCGCTCGATCGAGGGCATCGGCGCGATGGTGCAGAACGGCCTCGACAAGACCGGCTTCGAGGAGGTCGGCCTGCTGAGCCTCTCGAGTGCCGACCACACCGAGATCGGCGAGGTCGCCAAGCAGCTCGGTGACCGCTACGAGGGCACCAACACCTCGCTGTCGCTGCCCTCGACCCGCGTGGACGCCTTCAACATCACCCTGGCCAACGAGTTCAGCCGCAACGGCCGCCGCTCGGGGCTGACGTTCGCGCCCGAGGGCGGCAGCGAGCGGCTGCGCAAGGTCATCAACAAGATGGTCAGCGAGGACGACCTCATCCGTACCGTCGCCGCGGCCTACTCGCACGGCTGGCGGCAGGTGAAGCTCTACTTCATGTGCGGCCTGCCGACGGAGACCGACGAGGACGTCATGCAGATCGGCGAGCTCGCCAAGCGGGTCATCCAGACCGGCCGTGAGGTCTCGGGACGCAACGACATCCGCTGCACGGTCTCGATCGGTGGCTTCGTGCCCAAGCCGCACACCCCGTTCCAGTGGGCGTCGCAGCTCGACCACGAGACGACCGACGAGCGGCTCAAGAAGCTGCGCGACGCCGTGCGCGCCGACAAGAGGTACGGCAAGGCGATCGGCTTCCGCTACCACGACGGCAAGCCCGGCACGATCGAAGGACTGCTCTCACGCGGCGACCGCCGTGTCGGCCGGGTCATCGAGGCCGTGTGGCGCGACGGCGGCCGGTTCGACGGCTGGAGCGAGCACTTCTCGTACGACCGGTGGGCTGACAAGACCGCCGAGGCGCTGGCCGACGAGCCGGTCGACCTCGACTGGTACACCGTCCGCGAGCGCGAGTACGCCGAGGTGCTGCCGTGGGACCACCTCGACGCTGGCCTCGATCGTGACTGGTTGTGGGAGGACTGGCAGGACGCGCTCAACCCCGACGGCGCGCTCGAGGTGGAGGACTGCCGCTGGACCCCGTGCTTCGACTGCGGCGTCTGCCCGCAGATGGACACCGAGATCCAGATCGGTCCCACCGGTCGAAGCCTCCTGCCGCTCTCGGTGGTCTGAGCCGGAGCACGGATGCCTTAGGGCAACCTCGGGCGCAGGTCAGCGCAAAGATAGGGCAGGTGCCCGATGTGGCGACCCCACCTTAGAAATCACGATGGAGACATCGAGATCGAAGGAGTGGTCATCATGACTGCATCGGACTACACCCACCACGCGCTCTTCCTGCAGCGCGAGCAGGAGATGAACCTCCGCAACGAGCGCCGTCGCGTCGCCCTGGAGCGCCATGGCGTACGAGCGAAGGCGCGGCCGGCGCGGCACGGGCTGTCCTACGTCGTGCGGCACCGGCTTGCGGAGCTCTTCTCCGACGCTCCGGCGCATGGCTGAGGGCGATTCCGAAGACCGTCAAACCGTCGGCGGGAGGTGGCACGATGAGACCGTGCACCTCCCGCCTTCCAGCGCCACCCTGATCGGGCGCGCGGCCGACCTGCGCGAGCTCGAGGCGCTCTACGCCCAGGTCGTGGCGGGCGAGCCGAGAGCGGTCGTCATCGCCGGAGAGGCCGGCATCGGCAAGAGCCGGCTCCTCACCGAGTTCACCGAGCGCACGGCCGACGGCGCCCGCGTGCTGCACGGCCAGTGCGTCGACCTCGGCGAGGTGGCGACGCCCTACGCACCGATCACCGCACTGCTGCGCGAGCTCGTGGCCCAGGAGGGCGCCGAACGCGTGCTCGAGGCCGCCGGCCCCGGCCGCGACACGATCGGCGTGCTGCTCCCCGAGCTGGGCCGGCAGGCCGCAGCGGGGGCGGGTGAGAACCGTCTCCACGAGGGCGTGGCACTGCTGCTCGAGCAGGTCGCGCGAGAGCGTCCGCTGATCTTGGTCGTCGAGGACCTCCACTGGGCCGACGAGGCGACCCTCACGGTGCTGAGGTTCCTGCTGCGCGCCGTCACCTCCGGGCCGATCATGATCGTCCTGAGCTATCGCAGCGACGACGTCCATCGCGGGCACCCGTTGCGGGTGTTCCTCACCGAGATCGAGCGCGGGCGGCGGGCCAAGCGGCTCGAGCTGCGGCGGCTGACCCGCGCCCAGGTGCGCAAGCAGGCCCAGGCGATCCTCGGGCGTACGCCCGACTTCGACCTCGTCGAGAGCGTCTTCGAGCGCAGCGAAGGCGTGCCGTTCTTCGTCGAGGAGCTCGTCGGGTGCGAGGACTCGGTCCTGCCCGAGACCCTCCGCGACGTGCTGCTGGCGCGCTATGAGCGACTGGACGAAGCCACCCAGTACTTCCTGCGGGTGGTCTCGGCGGGCGGCCTGCGGGTCGAGCACGAGCTCGTCAACGCGATCTTCGACCGCGGCTCCGACCAGCTGGACTCGGCGGCCCGCGCTGCGGTCGTCGCGAACGTCCTGGTGGTCGACGACAGCGCCTACACGTTCCGGCACGCCCTGGTGCGCGAGGCGGTGCACGGCGACCTGCTGCCGGGCGAGCGCACCCGCTTCCACGCCCGATACGCCGAGGCGCTCGCCGACCGCGAGAAGCCCGGCGACATCACGGAGATTGCCTATCACTGGCACGCGGCCAACGTCCACGACAAGGCGTTCCCCGCCACGATCGCGGCGATGCGCAGCGCCGCGCACTCCTATGCGTACGCCGCCGCGGCGCAGATGGGGGAGCGTGCCCTCGAGATCTGGGACGCGGTCGACGACGCCCAGGCGGTCGCCGAGATGCCCAGGTCGATGCTGATGGGGCGGGTCGCTGCCTACCTCCACGCGGCCGGCGAGCCCGAACGCGCCCTCGCCACGGTCAACCTCGCGATCTCCGTGGGAGACGTCGAGGGCCCCGATCTCGCCCGTCACCTGATGCTCAAGGCGCAGTGCCTCCAGAACGCCGCGAGGCTCGGCGCGATCCCACTGCTCCAGGAAGCCCTGGAGCTGGTGCCCAAGGGTGTCAACGAGACGTTGCGAGCGACGATCCTCTACCGCCTCGCCGCGAGGTACATGATCGAGGGCGCCCAGCCCGCCGCCGTCGAGACGGCCACGCAGGCCCTCGAGCTCGCCCTCGAGCTCGGCGACCCCGAGGCGGCGTCGGTGGCGTCCAACATCCGTGGGGTGGTTCGCGCACACCGTGGCGACGTCGCGGGCGGCCTGGCCGATCTCGAACGGGCCAAGGACCTCGCCCAGGGCGATCCCGACGCGCTCCTGCGGTTCCGGGTCAACTACTCCGACATGCTCAACCTCCTCGGTCGCTACGACGAGTCCGTCGCGGTCGCCGACGAGGGGCTCGACCGCTCGCGCGAGCTCGGCGTCGAGCGCAGCTCCGGCGCCATCTTGGCGTCCAACATGATCGACCCACTGTTCGCGCAGGGCGAGTGGGAACGAGCCACGCGCCTGCTCGACCGGGTGATCGCGCTGTCACCCCCGTTGACGTTCCGGGTCTACCTCTTGCAGTCCAAGGTCTGGTCGACGTTGTGGCGCGGGGAGCTCGAGGTCGCCGAGCGGATGTTCAAGCAGTGGAGCCCGCACATGATCGCGCTCGCCGAGGTGGAGATCCAGACGAGGCTCCAGTACATCCGGCTGGCCGGCGATCTCGCACTCGCCCGCGGCGACTCGGCCACGGCCTGGACCCACCTGTCCCAGGTCATCGCGGACGACTTCCCCTCCCAGCCCGGGCACGCCATGCCCATCTACGCCCAGGCCGCGCGAGCTCTGAGCCGGCTGCGGGGCGACGGGACCGCCAATGAGGATCTCGACGACGCCGAGCAGCAGCTGCGCAAGAAGCTGGCCACCGACTCGTTCTGGCCGACGGCTGGCCAGTGGACCACCGTGGTCGACGCCGAGCTGGGCGGGCCTTCCCGCACCGGCGACGACCCCGATGCCTGGCAGCACGCGCTGGATCTCGCCGACACGCTTCCGGCCCAGCTGCGCCCCTACATGCTGCTGCGCCTCGCGATGGCGCAGCACGCGGGCGGGCGCCGCGCCGACTCGTCGGTCTCCGTGCTGGCGGCGATCGAAGCCGCCGATGCCCTCGGGGCAGGGCTGGTGACCGCCGAGGCGCTGTCCTTCGCCGGGCGAGCCGGGCTGCCCATCGGCGGTGCCGCCGATCGCCACGAGACCGGGTCGGTCACGTTGACGGCACGCGAGCAGCAGGTGCTCGACCTGATCGCCGAGGGGCTGACCAACCGGCAGATCGGCGAGCGGCTGTTCATCAGCGTCAAGACCGCGAGCGTCCACGTCTCGGCCATCCTGCGCAAGCTGGGTGCGTCGAGCCGCACCGAGGCAGCCATGATCGCCGAACGATCGACCATCCGCGTCTAGGGGACCTCAGGCGGGTCTGAGGTACCTCAGACCCCTCCTGTGGTGAGGACTCAGGCAGAAGTTAAGGCATCCGCCCGATGTGGCAGGGCCACCTCAGCGACGAATGTAGGTGATGTCGAAAGAACCCCAGAGACGGAGTCCATCATGATCACCGAATACCTCGCACAGGTCGACCACCAGCAGCACGAGCGTGAGCTCGCCGAGACCCTCGAGCGCCGCCGCGTCGCAGCGGAGCGCCTGGTCGCCGAGCAGTTCAACGGCGATCGTCTCGCCCTCATGGCCCACCTGGCCCGTACGCGCCGCGCCACCCTCGCCGTCGCCCGTCCGGTCAGCTGCTGAGGCCTCGCGGCCCGTGTCCGAGGGTGTCCTCGAGCATCACGGGCCGCGCGACGAACCAGCCGGAGACCGCAATCACTGCACTGAGCGCTGTGAGCACGACGAGCGGAGCGGTCCACGAACCGGTGGCGTCGTGCAGCACCCCGGCCCCGAGCGGACCGATCCCGGCGATCAGGTAGCCCGGGCCCTGGGTGAAGACCGACAGCGCGGTGGTGCCCGCAGCCGTACGGGTGCGCTTGCCGATCATCGTCAGGGTCCAGGTGAAGGCGCCACCCCCGAGACCGAGCAGAACGGCCCAGAGCCACGTCAGCGTGGTCGGCGCCAGCAGCACCCCCAGCCATCCAGCGGCGGTCACCGCCGCGAAGGCCACCGGCAGGACCGGTCGGTCCCCGAACACCCGCATGAGCCACGGCAGTCCCAGCGTGAGCGGGATCCCGATGCTGCTCAGCAGGCCGAGCATCGCGCCGGCGTGAGCCTCGCTCAGGCCGGCTTCCGTCAAGATCTCGGGCAACCAGCCGAACTGGGCGTACGCCATCGCAGACTGCGAGCCGAACAGCAGCAGCATCGCCCACGTCAAGGGTGAGCGGACGACGTCACGGGCGGCGAGCCGCTCCGGCCCCGCGGGATCGGTGCGTACGTCGTGCCGAAGGAAGGCCAGCCAAGGGAGCAGCGCCGCGAACGACAGCGCCGCCCACAGGCCGAGACCCTCCCGCCACCCCCCGAGCGCGTCCGACAGCGGAACCGTGGCGAACGAGCCGAGGCTGGCGCCGGCCATCAGAGCCGCGCCGTAGAGCGCGCTCATGAGCCCGATCCGGTCGGGGAAGTGCACCTTGACCAGGGGCGGAAGGATGATGTTGCCCATCGCGGCCCCGGCCAGCGCCAAGGTCGTGAAGACCAGGAACAGCCCGGTCGTGTCGACCAAGGCCCGTAGGACGAGTCCCGCCGTGACCAGGCCGAGCACGAGGGCCGCCGTGCGGTGGAGCCCGAGCCGTTTGACGACGCCGTGGGCGCCCACGCCGAAGACCGAGAAGCAGATGACCGGCACGGCGGTGAGGATCCCGGCGACGGTGGTGCTCATCCCGAGGTCGTCGCGGAGCGGCCCGAGGACGACGCCGACGCTGCCCACGGCCACCCGCAGGTTGAGGGCCAGCAGCACGATCGCGGCGCCGACGAGCAGACGTCCCCGGGTCGTGGGCCGGGGTGCAGCGGAGGTCACGATCCACCATCCTGCCCTGCGCAGCAGCGCCGCGACGTCCGGGTCCGTCGCGGGCCGGGATCGTGCCCACGCATCGATCGCCGAGACGCTGCGCGGGTAGCCTCGTCGGGTGACAACCCTCGAGGGGACGCCGAACCCCGAAGCCCCGAATCCGCAGCTGCCCATCGTCCAGAAGCTCCGGATCCGCTACGCCAAGCGCGGACGCCTGCGGTTCACGAGTCATCGCGACTTCGCCCGCGCGTTCGAGCGAGCCGTGAGGCGAGCCGGCATACCGATCGCGTTCTCGTCGGGGTTCACGCCGCACCCCAAGATCTCGTACGCCAACGCGTCGCCGACGGGCGCGGCCAGCGAGGCGGAGTACCTCGAGATCGGCATGACGAGGCGCTGCGACCCCGACGACGTTCGGGCGTCCCTCGACGCGGCGCTGCCCGACGGGCTCGATCTCGTCGACGTCGTCGAGGCCAGGCCCGGCGCCCTGGCCGACCGTCTCGAGGCCAGCTCTTGGGAGATCGCGTTGCCCGGGGTGGCCCCTGAGCACGCTCAATCTGCCGTCGAGGCGTTCCTCGCGACCGAGGAGGTGCTGATCGAGCGCATGATGAAGCGCGGCCTCCGCACGTTGGACTGCCGCGACGCCGTGCTGGCCCTGTCCGCGCGTTCCGACGAGACCCGGATGGGCCCATGTGCGATACTGGCCGTGGTTGTACGACACGACACACCGTCGATACGACCGGACGACGTTCTCGCCGGACTCCGATCCAGCGGTGGCCTCGAGCTCGAGCAGACGCCCATCGCGACTCGCTTGGCCCAGGGCCCTCTGGACACAGAGACCGGCACGGTGGGCGATCCATTTGCCTTCGACCGCGACGCATCCTGACGGGTGTCGACCGCGGCGGTGAATGTGGGAGCTGATGTGACAGACCAAGGATCGACGTCACACCCCGGCGCGTGGCGCAGGGGTTGACCGAAGGCTTCAGGCCCGCTTGACGGGCCGCAGACGTGCCCAGGCCGATCTCGATCGGCCTCGGGCGAAGGAGAGCACATGCTCGACGACAACGAGACACCCGCCGGATCCACCACCGAGACACCCCCCGCACGCCGCAGGGCCGCCGGCCGCCCCGCCGGACCGCCCGCAGCAGTCAGCTTCTCCGCTCCTGCTGCGCCTGAGCCCAAGGCCCAGGCGCCCCAGGACGACGCTCCCGCCGAGCCCCGTGCCAAGAAGGCGCCGGCCAAGAAGGCCCCGGCTGACCAGCAGGCAGCAGGGGCCGGCGATGGGGCCGGCGGTGCCGACGAGGACACGACCGAGGCACCCGTCAAGAAGGCCCCGGCCAGGAAGGCCGCGGCCAAGAAGTCCGCCGCCAAGGATGACGAGGACGACTCCGCCGAATCAGCGCCCGTCCCCGCGACAGCGGCGATGTTCAAGGCGCCGGAGCCGGGGCTTGCGCCCGCTCGCCCCAAGCCGGCCCAGTCCGACGTCGATGACGACGCCGAGGACGAGGACGACGACGATCCTGACGCGCCCAAGCGGCGTCGCCGCAGCCGGGGCGGCCGCCGCCGCCGCAAGGGCGATGCGGACGGCGACGAGGCCTCGGGCGACGGCGACACCGAGAGCGACGACGACTCCGAGGACGACGGCAACGGCGGGACCCGCCGCAGGCGTCGCCGGGCCCGTGCCGGAGAAGGCGCCGACGCGTCGCCGGACGATCCGGAGAACACCGTCGTCCGGGTACGCAATGGGCGGACCGCCGAGGACGAGATCACCGGCGTCGCCGGCTCGACCCGCCTCGAGGCCAAGAAGCAGCGCCGTCGCGAGGGCCGCGAGGCCGGACGCCGCCGCGCGCCGATCGTCTCCGAGGCCGAGTTCCTGGCCCGTCGTGAGTCGGTCAAGCGCGAGATGGTCGTGCGCCAGCGTGACGACTACACGCAGATCGCCGTGATCGAGGACAACGTCCTGGTCGAGCACTACGTCGCCCGCGAGTCCCAGGTCTCGATCATCGGCAACGTCTACCTCGGCAAGGTCCAGAACGTCCTGCCGAGCATGGAGGCGGCCTTCGTCGACATCGGCGCCGGCCGCAACGCCGTCCTGTACGCCGGTGAGGTCGACTGGACCACTCTGGGCAACGGCAAGCAGCGCAAGATCGAGGATGCGCTCAAGCCCGGCCAGACGATCCTGGTCCAGGTCTCCAAGGACCCGATCGGCCAGAAGGGTGCTCGTCTGACGAGCCAGATCAGCCTGCCCGGCCGGTTCCTGGTGCTGGTGCCCGGCGGTCAGACCAGTGGCATCTCGCGCAAGCTGCCCGAGAACGAGCGAGCGCGCCTGAAGACCCTGCTCAAGGAAGTCCTGCCCGACAACACCGGCGTCATCGTCCGCACCGCCGCAGAGGGGGCGACCGAGGAGCAGCTGACGCGCGACGTCACTGCGCTCTCGGCCCGCTGGGAGGTCATCGAGGGCAAGGTGGCGGCCGGCAAGGCGCCCGAGCTGCTCTACTCCGAGCCCGACCTGATGATCAAGGTCGTGCGGGACCTCTTCAACGAGGACTTCCAAGGTCTCGTCGTCGAGGGCGACGACGCCTGGGACATGATCAAGGGCTACATCGACCACGTCGCGCCCGACCTCGCTGAGCGGGTCAGGCGCTGGGAGGCCGAGGACGGGCAGGACGCCTTCACGGCGTACCGGCTCGACGAGCAGATCCACAAGGCCCTCGACCGCAAGGTCTTCCTGCCGTCGGGCGGTTCCCTCGTGATCGACCGCACCGAGGCGATGACGGTCGTCGACGTCAACACTGGCAAGTACACCGGCTCCGGGGGCAACCTCGAGGAGACCGTGACCAAGAACAACCTCGAAGCAGCCGAGGAGGTCGTCCGCCAGCTCCGGCTGCGTGACATCGGCGGCATCATCGTCGTCGACTTCATCGACATGGTGCTCGAGAGCAACCGCGACCTCGTGCTCCGCCGCCTCGTCGAGTGCCTCGGTCGTGACCGCACCCGTCATCAGGTCGCCGAGGTCACGTCGCTCGGCCTCGTCCAGATGACGCGCAAGCGCATCGGCACGGGACTGCTCGAGTCGTTCAGCCACGAGTGTGAGCACTGCAACGGTCGTGGCGTCATGATCCAGGACGCCCCGGTCGAGCCCAAGAAGGACGAGCAGCGTCGCGGTGGCCGAGGCGGCCGCGGTGGAGGTGGCCGCACCGGCAACGGCAACCAGGGCGGCAACGGCAACGGCAACCAGGGCAGCAACGGCAACCAGGGCGGCAACGGCAACCAGGGCGGCAACGCCAAACGCGGCAACGGCTCGGGCCGCAACCAGCCCGACCAGGCTTCCGACGCGGCAACGGGTGGCAACACGCCCGACAAGCCCGCGGACCCCGCACCGAGCAACGGCGACACGCAGGACGGCGCCTCGACCGAGAACCGCGCTCCGGCTCCCGACGTCGCGCCTGCCGACCGCACGCCGGACGACCAGGCTGCTGCACCGGCGAAGAAGACCTCGCGCAAGCGGGGCTCGGCCTCCAAGCCGGCCGGCCCGCCGCCGCCCGTCGAACCGGCCAGCACCCAGGTCGCCGGCACGACTTCTGAGCCTTCTGGACAGGGTGGGGACAACCCCGTTTTGACCAGCGAGGGTCAGGCTCCGTAAACTAGTCCTTCGGTGCGCTCTGCGCGCCGTTCTCGCGCGGCCCGCTTCTTCGAGCGGGCGTGCCCCCAGAGCTGAAACGAGTGAGGAATCCCGTGGTGTACGCAATCGTCCGCAGTGGCGGCAACCAGCAGAAGGTAGCCGTCGGCGACGTCATCCAGATCGACAAGGTCACGCAGGCCGAGGGCGAGACGCTGTCCCTTCCCGCGGTGCTGTTCGTCGACGGCGAGACCGTCACGGCCGACGCCGACTCGCTCGCCAAGATCACGGTGACCGCCGAGGTCCTGGGCCTGTCCAAGGGTCCCAAGATCGTCATCCAGAAGTACAAGAACAAGACCGGCTACAAGAAGCGTCAGGGTCATCGTCAGAAGTACACCCAGGTGAAGATCACCGGGATCAAGAAGTAGAGGACTGAACTCATGGCACACAAGAAGGGCGCAGCCTCCACCAAGAACGGCCGCGACTCCAACGCGCAACGCCTCGGCGTGAAGCGCTTCGGCGGGCAGCTCGTCAACGCCGGCGAGATCATCGTGCGTCAGCGCGGCACCCACTTCCACCCCGGCACCAACGTCGGCCGTGGCGGCGACGACACGCTCTTCGCACTGTCCTCGGGCGCGGTCGAGTTCGGCCGCCGCCGTGGGCGCAAGGTCGTCAACATCGTCCCCGGCGTCCCGGCGGAGTAGTTCGGCGAGCACACTCTCTCAGACACATCGAGTCGAAGGGGCGGTCCGCAGCTGCGGGCTGCCCCTTCGTCCCGTTTCACGGCAACAATCGAGTTCTCGGTCCCTAGAGGCCCACACGGAAGGAGCGACCGGTGGCTGTTCCCAGCTTCGTCGACAAGGTGACGCTCCACGTCACGGCCGGCTCCGGCGGCGACGGTGTGGCCTCGGTCCACCGCGAGAAGTTCAAGCCCCTCGGCGGCCCTGACGGCGGCAACGGCGGGCACGGCGGCGACGTCATCCTGCGCGTGGGGGCGGACGTCACGACGCTCGTCGACTACCACCACGAGCCCCACCGCAAGGCCACCAACGGTGCGCCCGGTGCCGGCAGCAACCGCAGCGGCAGCAACGGCGAGGACCTGGTCCTTCGGGTGCCCGACGGCACGGTCGTCCGCGACGAGCACGGCGAGCTGCTGGCCGACCTGGTGGGACCCGGCACCGAGCTGGTCATCGCTGCCGGCGGTCGCGGGGGGCTCGGCAATGCCGCGCTCGCCTCGTCCAAGCGCAAGGCTCCCGGCTTCGCCCTCAAGGGTGAGCCCGGCGACGAGCTGGTCTTCACGCTCGAGCTCAAGGTCGTCGCAGACATCGGTCTCGTCGGCTTCCCGAGCGCCGGCAAGTCCAGCCTGATCGCGGCGCTGTCGCGGGCGAGGCCCAAGATCGCCGACTACCCGTTCACGACGCTCGTGCCCAACCTCGGCGTCGTCACGGCCGGCTCCACGACGTTCACCGTCGCCGACGTTCCCGGGCTCATCGAGGGAGCCAGCGAGGGTCGGGGGCTGGGTCACGACTTCCTGCGTCACGTCGAGCGGTGTGCCGCGCTCGTGCACGTCATCGACTGCGCAACCGTCGACCCGGGCCGCGACCCGCTGACCGACCTCGACGTCATCGAGGCCGAGCTCACGAAGTACGCCGACGCGACCGGCAGCGACCTGAGCGACCGGCCCCGCCTGGTCGCGCTCAACAAGACCGACGTCCCCGACGCCAAGGAGATCGCGGGGTTCGTCCGCGACGAGCTCGAGTCTCGAGGCTTGGAGGTCTTCGACGTCTCGGCGGCGAGTCACGCCGGGCTGCGCGAGCTGTCGTTCGCGATGGCCGAGATCGTCGCCTCGCGCCGCGCGGAGACGCCGGTCGCCGAGGTGACCCGCATCGTGCTGCGGCCCAAGGCCGAGGCCGGGGTGGGCCGCGAGTTCACCATCACCCAGCGCGACGGCCAGTGGATCGTGCGGGGCGACAAGCCCAAGCGGTGGGTGCGCCAGACCGACTTCAGCAACGACGAGGCCGTCGGCTTCCTCGCCGACCGGCTCAACCGGCTCGGTGTCGAGGACGAGCTGCTCAAGCTCGGTGCCAAGGCCGGCGACGACGTCATCATCGGCGACGAGGACGACGCGGTCATGTTCGACTTCGACCCGCAGATCCCGGCCGGTGCCGAGGTCCTGGGCCGGCGCGGCGAGGACCTGCGCATCGACCAGTCGGATCGCCGGACCAACGTGCAGCGTCGCGAGGAGCTCGCCGCCAGGCGGGCGTACGAGGCCGAGAAGCGCGAGGCGCGCGAAGTGGGACAGGAGCCGGACTGGAGCTTCCCCGAGGACGATCCGTCGCTGGCCGACGACGTCGCCGACGGTGCTGAACTGGACGGTGATGGCGCCTCCGAGGACCCGCGCTGATGACCCGCATCGTGGTCAAGGTGGGTTCGTCGTCGCTCAGCTCTGCTGAGGGCGGCCTGGACGGCCAGCGCGTCGACGCATTGGTCGATGCTCTCGCTGCGGGCCGGGATCGCGGCGACGAGATCGTGCTCGTGAGCTCCGGCGCGATCGCCGCGGGGCTCGCGCCGCTCGCCCTGCCTCGCCGTCCGCGCGACCTCGCAACCCAGCAGGCGGCCGCGAGCGTGGGACAGGGCGCCCTCATCGCGCGCTACGCGCAACGGTTCGCCCGCCACGACCTCGTCGTCGGTCAGGTCCTGCTGACCGCCGACGACGTCACGCGGCGCAGCCATTACCGCAACGCCTACCAGACCTTCGCCCGGCTCCTGGAGCTCGGCGTCGTGCCGATCGTCAACGAGAACGACACCGTGGCGACGAGCGAGATCCGGTTCGGCGACAACGACCGGCTGGCGGCTCTCGTGTCACACCTGGTCCACGCCGACCTGCTCGTCCTGCTGTCGGACGTCGACGGGCTGTACGACGGTGACCCGCGGCGCGAGGGCGCGCGCATCATCGCGGACGTCCACGGCGAGGCCGACATCGCCGAGCTCGACATCGTGCGGCCCAGTGCCTCCGCGATCGGGACCGGGGGGATGGTCACCAAGGTCGAGGCGGCACGCATCGCCACCGGCGCCGGCATCCCGGTCGTCCTGACGTCGGCTCCGCAGGCCGGCGCGGCGCTCGAGGGCAGGCCCGTCGGCACCCGGTTCCACCCCACGGGTCGCCGCCGACCCACGCGGCTGCTCTGGCTGGCCCACGCCAGCAACACCAAGGGCGGTGTCCACCTCGACGCCGGCGCGGTGCGGGCCTTGACCGTCCGCAAGGCCTCCTTGCTTCCCGCCGGCATCACCGGAGTCACCGGCACGTTCGTCGCCGGCGACCCGGTCGACCTGATCGGCCCGGACGACGTCGTCATCGCCCGCGGCATCGTCAACTACGACAGCGCTGAGCTGCCGTCGCTCCTTGGCCGATCGACGCGTGACCTCGCCGCTGAGCTCGGTGCCGAGTACGAGCGCGAGGTCGTGCACCGCGACGACATGATGGTGATCTGACCATGGCTCCTAGGATTGTCGTATGAAGGAGCAGGTCCACACCGCTGCCCGCCGCGCCCGTACCGCCGCAGCCGTCCTCGCCGTGACCACACGAGCCGGCAAGGACGCCGCGCTCCACGTCATGGCTGACGCACTGGTTGCCGCCACGGATGCGATCGTCTCGGCCAACGACCTCGACGTCGAGGCCGCCCGCGCCGGCGGCACAGGGGAGCACGTGATCGACCGGCTCCGGCTCGACCCCGCTCGCGTGGCGGCCTTCGCCGACGGCCTGCGCGACATCGCGGCGTTGCCGGACCCCGTCGGAGAGGTCGTACGCGGGGCGACCTTGCCCAACGGCCTCCGCATGCAGCAGGTCCGGGTGCCGATGGGCGTGATCGGGATGATCTACGAAGGCCGGCCCAACGTGACGGCCGACGCCGCGGGGATCTGCCTCAAGGCCGGCAGCGCGGTGCTGCTGCGTGGCTCGGCGTCGGCAGCCCGCTCCAACGCCGCGATCATCGAGGTCATGCGCGGTGCGCTCGAGGTGGCCGACCTGCCCGCCGACGCGATCCAGATGATCCCCGCAGACGACCGGTCCTCGGCGACGCACCTGATGCAGGCACGCGGGCTCGTCGACCTCGTGATCCCGCGTGGTGGTGCGGGCCTCATCCGAGCCGTCGTCGAGGAGTCGACGGTGCCCGTCATCGAGACCGGCGTCGGCAACTGCCACGTCTACGTCGACGCGGACGCGGACCTCGACATGGCGCTCGACATCGTCCTCAACTCCAAGACCCACCGGACGAGCGTGTGCAACGCCGCCGAGTCGCTCCTCGTGCACAAGGCCGTCGCCGACGCGTTCCTGCCGCGCGTCGTGGCGGCGCTGCGCGAGGCCGGCGTGACGATCCACGGTGACGCGTCCTTCGGGGCGGTTCACGACGACGTCGTCCCGGCCACCGACGAGGACTACGCCACCGAGTACCTCTCGCTGGACATCTCCGCCCGCGTCGTCGACTCGATCGACGACGCGATCGACCACATCCGTACGTTCTCCTCCGGCCACACCGAGGCCATCGTCACCTCGTCCTTGGCCGCTTCAGGACGGTTCACCACCGGTGTGGACTCCGCGGCGGTCATGGTCAACGCGTCGACGCGGTTCACCGACGGGGGTGAGTTCGGCTTCGGCGCCGAGATCGGCATCTCGACGCAGAAGCTGCACGCCCGCGGGCCGATGGGCCTGACCGAGATGACCACGACCACGTACGTCGTCGTGGGCGAGGGACACACCCGCTGATAGATTGACGTCATGTTCTCGAACCTCGTGACGTCCGAAGAGCCCCTTCGCGACATCGGCATCGATCCTTACGCGGTTGGCGCGATCGCCCTGGCGATCCTCGTCCTCCTGATGCTCGCGCTGCTGTCGTTCGGCAAGGGTCGCGAGCACTCCTGAACGACGTGACGCGGGACCGCCGCGCGGGAAGTGAGCGCCGACGCGTCGGCATCATGGGCGGCACGTTCGACCCGATCCATCACGGCCACCTCGTGGCCGCGAGCGAGGTCCAGTCCTGGTTCGACCTCGACGAGGTCATCTTCGTCCCCACCGGGGAGCCGTGGCAGAAGGCCGATCGCGCGGTGTCGCCGGCCGAGCACCGTTACCTCATGACCGTCATCGCGACAGCCGCCAACCCGCGGTTCGAGGTCAGCCGGGTCGACATCGACCGCAGCGGGCCGACCTACACGATCGACACCCTGCGCGAGCTGACGGCGCTGCATCCCGATGCAGATCTCTACTTCATCACGGGAGCCGACGCGATGGCCGCCCTGCTGACCTGGCAGGACCACGAGGAGCTCTTCACGCTGGCGCACTTCGTGGGCTGCACCCGCCCTGGCCACGAGCTCACCGAGGTCACCCTCGAGGGCCTGCCCAAGGACCGCATCACCCTCGTGGAGATCCCCGCCCTGACCATCTCGTCGACGGACTGCCGACAGCGCGTCGAGAACGGCGAGCCGGTCTGGTACCTGGTGCCGGACGGCGTCGTCCAGTACATCGGCAAGCACGAGCTCTACCGGAAGGCCGAAGCATGAGCGCCACTGATCGAGCCGTCGAGCTCACCAAGGCTGCGGCCGCCGCTGCAGAGGACAAGCTCGCGCAGGACATCATCGCGTTCGACGTCTCGGAGCTGTTGGCGATCACCGACGTCTTCCTGCTCTGCTCGGCGTCGAGCCCGCGTCAGGTCAGGGCCGTCCAGGACGCCATTGAGGAGCGCATGATCGAGCTCGGCGCCAAGGCCGTACGCCGTGAGGGTGAGCGCGAGGGCCGATGGGTCCTGCTCGACTTCTCCGACATCGTCGTGCACGTCCAGCACCAGGACGAGCGGGTCTTCTACGCCCTCGAGCGGCTCTGGAGCGACTGCCCCCTGGTCCCGTTGTCATGACGACCCGCCAGGTCATCCTCTGGCGCCACGGACGTACGCAGTGGAACGTCGAGGGCCGCGTGCAGGGCCAGAGTGACATCCCGCTCGACGAGGTCGGCCTGGCGCAGGCCAAGGCCGCTGCGTCGCGCCTGGCCGCGCTCCGGCCCGACCGGATCGTCAGCTCCGACCTCGTACGCGCTGCCGACACCGCCCGCGCGCTCGCTGACGTGACAGGTGGCCGGGTCGAGCTCGACCCCCGCCTCCGGGAGCTCAACTTCGGGGAGCGCGAAGGCCTCACCTGGCGCGAGGCGTGGACGACGTTCCCCGACGGGATGCAGGCGTGGGTCGACGGCGACGAGACGCAGATTCCCGGGAGCGAGACGCACCGGCAGGCAGGGGAGCGGTTCGCCGCGGCGCTGCACGACCTGCTCGAGGACCTGCCGGCCGGCGGGGTCATGGTGGTGGTGGCACACGGTGCCGTCCTGCGCACGGGAGCGTGCGCCTTCCTCGACATCCCCGAGTCGCACTGGGCGACCTTCGGAGGGCTTGGCAACTGCTCGTGGTCGGTCCTCGAGGAGTCCAGCCACAAGGACTGGTCCATGTGGCGGCTCACCGAATGGAACGCGGGGACCCTGCCGGAGCCGGTCCTGTCCGACGACGAGTGACCCGGTTTGGGCTTGCCCGGGGTCAGCGGCTAGCATTGGCGAGGCCCAACACACGGGCCACAGCGGGGCATTGGCGCAGTTGGTAGCGCGCTTCCATGGCATGGAAGAGGTCAGGAGTTCGAATCTCCTATGCTCCACACGATCAGAAGGCCCGGGCGCTCTTTGCCCGGGCCTTCTGGCGTGTATGGGACTGGTGATTCGGGGAGGAGCGCGCGAGCGGTCTCCCGGGTCTGGTGGGTACGTCGGTGGTGCCAGAGCGCGAGCGCGCGACGGAGTCTCCTATGCTCCACAACGAAGAAGGACCCCCAGAGCGCTCTTTGCTCTGGGGGTCCTTCTTCGTTGCGTATGGCTAGCGATTCGGGGAGGAGCGCGCGAGCGGTCTCCCGTTGCACACGCCACGCACCCCTGATCGCCCGCGCACGAGAACGCACACCCTAGGCTGGTGGCCGCCCCGTCGAACCAGGAAGGTTCCGCCACCCGTGCTCGCCCGCATCAGCTTCGGCATCGCCGCCATGATGGCCGGGATCATCATCGTTGCGGCGTACGTGGGGGATCGCGGCACCGAGGCGGACCTGATCCCGGTCGCGACCGGGGAGAAGGCGCCCGCCGGCCTGGAGCGCTTCTACGACCAGAAGCTGGACTGGGACCCGTGCGGCCGTTCCATCTGCACGTGGGTGCGTGTGCCGCTCGACTACGAGGAGCCCGCCGGCGAGACCATCCGGCTGCGGGTCAAGCTTCGCCCGGCTCTCTCCGACACGGACGCCCGCGTGTTCATCAACCCCGGCGGCCCCGGCGGATCGGGTGTCGGGTTCGTCGACCAGTTCGCGTCCCTGACGTCCAAGGAGCTTCGCCGGGAGCGCGACATCGTCGGCTTCGACCCCCGGGGGGTGGGGCGCAGCGATCCCGTGACCTGCCAGACCGACGCGACGTTCGACAAGCTCATCGCGATGGACCCAGACCCTGACACGCTCAAGCTCGTCGACAAGCTGGGGGACGGGTTCCGCAAGCTCAGCAAGGCGTGCGTCAAGAACTCCGGCGCACTGGCCTCGCACGTCACGACCGAGGAGGCGGCGCGGGACCTCGACGTCCTGCGCGCCCTGATGGGGCAGAAGAAGCTGACCTACTACGGCGCTTCCTACGGCACGCAGCTGGGAGCGACGTACGCCGAGCTGTTCCCGAAGCGGTCGGGCGCGCTGGTGCTCGACGGCGCCGTCGACCCGTCCCGTTCGAAGGAGCGGCAGGGGCTCGACCAGACCAAGAGCTTCCAGCGGGCCCTCAAGGCGTACGTCGCGGACTGCCTCGAGGGCGGCAGCTGCCCCCTCGGGGAGGACAAGGACGCCGCGAACGACAACATCCTCGAGCTCCTCGACGCGCTGGAGGACAAGTCGATCGAGACCCGCTTCGACCGCAAGCTCACCGAGGGAGCCGCGATCTACGGCATCGCCTACGCGATGTACGACCCCGACAGCTGGGACGTCCTGACGACGGGGCTGGTCCGAGCTGGATTCGGGGATGGAACCGTCCTGCTGGCGTTGAGCGACCAGTACTACGGCCGGCGGCAGGACGGCACCTACAAGGACAACAGCGCCCAGGCGTTCTTCGCGATCCGGTGCCTCGACTTCCCGAAGGCTCCGGACGACGACACCATCGTGCGTCGACTTCCGGACTACTCGAAGGCGTCGCCCGTCTTCGGCGGGGTCATGGCCTGGTCCGCTGCGGAGTGCCAGGACTGGGCGGCGACCTCGGAGCACCCGCAGCAGCCGGTCAGCGCCGAGGGTGCCGCGCCGATCGTGGTGATCGGCTCGACGCGGGACCCGGCCACGCCATACGAGTGGTCCGAGTCCTTGGCCGAGGACCTGTCGAGCGGAATCCTGGTGACCCGCAAGGGCGATGGCCACACGGGGTACGGCGTGGGCAACGCGTGCGTGGACCGGGTCGTCGAGCGTTACCTGGTGTTCAACGAAGAGCCCAGCGGACCGGTCACGTGTGATGACACGGAGTGAACCGGGGGCACGACGGGGGCCGCGACGACGCAAGGACCCCGCTCAGCCGCACACTGGAGTCATGAGGTCACGACTGCGGCTCGCCGTCCTGGCGACGTTCGTCATCGGCCTCGTCCTGGCCGGTCTCGGGTCGGTCGTCGCGAAGTCGCCCGAGCAGCGTGACGAGATCCGGGCGGCTGACGCGGTGGCCCAGCGTTTCGACAGGGCCGTGAGTCGCTATGTCTCCGACGCGGCGGCCGACATCGCCAGCAAGCACGACGCGGACCAGGACGGCTATCCGGCGCTGCTGAAGCTGGCCCAGGCGAAGCTGAGAGGGGCACCGGAGCTCGGAGAGAGAGGCACCACGTCGTACGGGCGCGAGCACAGTGACGACTACCAGTCGGCCGAGGATCGGCGACGGGCAGCGCTTCAGTCGCTGGCCGACCTGGAGACCTACCTGCGCAAGAGGGCGATCCCGGACTCGAAGTTCATCGCTGCCGGCAAGAAGCTGGTCGGCCTGCGTCCGGGCACTCTCCTGGGAGACGACCCGGTGCTGAACGGCGATCCGCTCCGCGAACGGGTCCTTCCCGCGTACAAGAAGGCACGCTCGCAGGTCGAGAAGCAGAGTGTCCCCGAGGGATCTCGGCTCCTGAAGCTGGATCTCGTGACGTATGCGGACGACGTCATCGCCCAGACCAAGGACGGTGCCGAGAAGATCGACGACCAGGAGGCGTTCTTCTTCCAGCTCGGAGACCGCCCCGTCGAGCTGTTCCAGCGCCTCGCTGCCTTCGAGTCGGGGATCCAGGTCCAGGTCGACGAGCAGGTCCAGATCGTCGCGGCCTCGCAATAACCCCAGGCCGCCGAACTCGTTGTTCAAGTGGTGATGTGCTTCACATCAATTAGGCTCGAAGAAGCGACCGAATGTCTCGGAAGCATCACGAGGTGTGGTAATTTTTCACTGGCTTGTGTCGCACCACGCGGCGCCGGCGCACTGCACGTAGTCCCAGAACTCCCGTGAACACGCAGAAATGACGAGGAAACGCATGAAGATCCGCAAAGCCACCATGGCGCTCGGAACCCTGGTCCTGGCTTCCGGCACGTCGATCGGCTTCGCCGGCAGCGCTAGCGCTGCCCCCGCGAGCCTCGTGACGGCCGACAGCTGCGTGGACGACAGCGCGGACACCAGCGCCGACACCGATGCAGACGCCGACACGGACGCTGACGCCGACACCGACGCTGACACCGACACGAATGTCAACGCCGACGCTGACGCTCTCGACGCCACCAACGTCGATGTCGACGCCGATGGTGATGACGTCGACGGCGAGCTCGTCCTCCTCATCGATGGTGTCGCGATCTCCAGCCCCAACGCCGTCAACACCACCGAGGGCGTGCTGACCACGGCCACGCAGGTCGACGGCACGCTGGTCACGCAGAACCTCGACATCGACGCTGTTGCGTCGACCAACTCGACCATCGCGGACGGCGCGATCGCCACCAGCACCGAGACCGACGGCACCGTTGCCGTGGGCCTCGACCTCGACGCCGTCTCCTCGACCAACTCCGTCGCGACCAACGTCGCCGGCGAGGAGAGCATCGAGGCCGTGACCGGCGCCGAGACCGATGGTGAGCTCGTCACCACTGACCTCGATGGCGTTGCCATCGCAGCGACCAACTCCGCCGCGCTCGACGGCATCCTGGCCACCAGCACGACCGGCGTGGAGACCGACGGCGAAGTAGCCGCCGGCCTCGATCTCGACGCCGTGGCCGCCACCAACTCGATCGCCGTCGACGTCGACGGCACGACCGGCCTCGAAGCTGTCGCCGGAACGCAGACGCAGGGCGAGCTCGTCACGTCGAACCTCGACGGTGTCGCCGTCGCCGAGACCAACTCGGTCGGCGTCCAGGGCATCACGGCCGTGACCAGCACGACGGGCGAGGACACCGACGGTGAAGTCGTCGCCGGCCTCGACGCCGACGCGATCGCCGCCAACAACTCGGTCGGCGTTGCCGGCATCGAGGCCGTCACGGCCGATGCCGATGGCACGACCACCGACGGCGAGCTCGTCACCACCAACCTCGACGGTGTCGCGGTTGCCAGCCCCAACTCGGTGGGCGTCGCGGGTCTCGCGGCCACCGGCACCGAGACGGACGGTTCGGCTGTCGCCGGCCTCGACCTCGACGCCGTGGCCAGCACCAACTCCATCACGGGCGACACCGACATCGACGCCGTCGCTGTCGAGGGCGCTCTCGAGGGTGTCCTGGTGACCGGCCTCACCGGCACCAGCACGACGAGCATCCTGAGCGCGACGCAGTTCAAGGCCGCCGCTGAGGACTGCGACGACGATGCGCTGCCGGACACCGGTGGCTCGAACCTCGGTCTGCTCGCAGCCGGTGGTGTCCTCGTCGCTGCAGGTGGCGCGGTCATCTTCAGCGCACGTCGCCGCCAGCAGGCCTGAGCTCGGCGAGCAACACGAGCCTGATCAGACAGCATCCGACGCTGTCCACGGCTACGCTTCGGCGTAGTCGTGGGCAGCGTCTGGCACGTAAGGACACGTGAGAGTGGAAGAGCCGAAAGCATCGCAGCACGCGACACCCATCCCATCGATCGGGCGTCGTCTGGTGATCGTCGGCATCGGTGTGGTGTTCGCCATCCACACCGCGTTGATCACGATCTGGATCCAGCCGCCCAACCCGTTCCGCGACGCGGTCGGTGGCGAGAACCTCTATGGATACATCAACAACGATGTGTTCCCGTTCGAGCAGTCGTGGTCCGTCTTCGCCCCGACTCCGCGACGTGGCGGCGAGAACGTCAAGCTCAGGGCCTACTACGGACTGCCCGGCAGTGACGACAGCCGCGTCACCGAGTGGTACGACATCACGGCCGAAGAGGACCAGCGGATCAAGTACCTCGTCAATCCTTCGCGGTTCCACTCCGCGACCCGCCGCCTCGGCGGCAACATCAACTCGACGGTCGGCCAGTTCAACAAGCGGCAGCGGATCCTGATCGGCGGATCCCTCATCACGTCGCCGCGCAGCAAGCTGAGGCAGCTGTTGGAGCAGGGCAACACCAAGGGCCTGCAGGGCAAGGCCAACATCGACCAGTACATCGACAACGACGAGATGTTGACCCGCTTCGGCACGATGTATGCGAACGCCCGCTGGGGCAAGGGCGTCTCGGCGGTCGAGTTCCAGGTGGGACACCGTTCGGTCCCCAACTACAGCAGGCGCAACGAGGAGAACTTCCTCGACGTGCCGTTCACCTACTACCGCATCGGGGTCCGCAAGGCGCTGCCCGGCAACGCCGATGCGCAGGCCGCCTTCGACGGCTATGTCCGCAAGGCGCCGAAGTCGACGAAGGGCGGTGAGTGAGCATGTCCCAGCCCTCCGTCGCTTCCCGCGGGCTCGACCTGGTCAACGAGTGGTACGACCGGTTCGAGGCGTGGCTCCTGACCGACAAGCGATCGATCTACGGTGCCTCGCTGGCCCGTATCCTCGCCGGTTGCTCGGTGATGGGCATCCTGATCACCAACTTCCGCGTGCGCAACCTGATGTTCGGCCAAGGGTCGGTCTGGAACAAGCCGCTCCAGGACGATGCGATCTACTGGCCGCCGCGCCTGATCGTGAGCCACATGGGCAACACGACGTTCTTGTTCTACTACCTGTTCGTCATCCTGCTCGCCCTGCTGTTCGTGCTGGGCTGGCACAGCCGCGTGGTCGGCGTCCTCATGCTGATCGGCCACATGTCGATCATCGAGCGCATCCCGGTCCTCGGTGACCAGGGTGACAACATCCTGCGTGTCGGTCTGTTCCTGCTGCTGTTCATGCACATCAACGAGCACTGGTCGCTCGATGCGCGCAGACGAGCGCGAACCGAGGCCGCGCCCAACGACGGCGTCGGCTCGGTGCTCAAGAACTTCTACAACAACCAGCGCGTGCTGCCCCTGTGGCTGACCAACGGCATCCACAACGTCGTGCTCATCGCGCTCGGGTGGCAGCTCATCATGATCTACTTCTCGGCGGGCTGGTTCAAGGCACAGGGCTCGCTCTGGTACCACGGCACCGCGATCTACTATCCGATGCAGCTGCAGGAGTACAAGCCGTTCCCGTTCCTGACCGACGCGATGACCCACTTCGGCGTCATGGTGGGTCTCGGCACGTACGTCGCCATGGTCGTGCAGATCGGCTTCGGCCTGGCTCTGCTGCATCCCGTCGCGCGACGCATCGCCATCTTCTGCGCGATCATGTTCCACCTCTCGATCGCGGTCTTCATGGCCCTGCCGTGGTTCTCGCTGTCGATGATCGCGTTCGACGCGATCTTCGTCAGCACGGCGACCTTCGTGCTGTTCGACAGATGGATACGCGCCAAGCTGCGACCCGTCGCCGACCTGTTCTGGGACGTCGCCGACCCGATCGTCGACAAGCTGCCGGGACGATCCAAGGACGGCCGCGGCGCCGAGGACGACGGCCAAGGCGTCAAGGAACGGGAACCCAGCCTGGTGCGCAGCGGTCCCGCCGACCAGCCCGGCTAGCTAGGCGACGGCGGCAGCGACGCGCCGGCCGGCCAGCACCAGGCCGATGACCGGCACCGTCAGCACGGCTGCCGCTGCGTTGAGCGTCCCGAAGCCGCTGAGGGCGACGACGATGCCGGCCAGCAGGCCGCCGAGCGCGCCGGCGAGGTTCATCGAGAGGTCCGAGAACCCCTGCACGACGGGTCGGTCGACGACCGCGATGGCCTGGGTCAGCATCGCGGCCCCGGCGATGACCGAGGCGGACCAGCCGATGCCGAGGATCGTCAGTCCGACGGTGATCTGGACCTCGGAGTGCCCGGAGGTGCCGGCGACGAAGACCGCGAGCAGCAGGATCGACTGACCGAGCAGGATCGTGCGGTCGGCACCCCAGCGATCACTCAGGACGCCCATGAGGGGCGACAGGGCGAACATGCCGGCGATGTGCAGGCTGATCGTGAGGCCGATGACGTTGAGGCTGGCGCCGTGGTCCTCCATGTGCACCGGAGTCAGTGCCATGACGGCGACCATGACCGCGTGCGAGGCCGCGATGGCGAAGATCGCCGTGGCGGCGCGGCCGCGGACGTGGGGCAAGGCCGCCCTGACGCCGCGCGCGGCCGGTTTGGCGCCCTCGACCCGGATGAGCGGGTCAGGGCGCAGGAGCAGCGCGGTGAGCAGGCCGGCGACGGCGAAGCCGGCGGCCGAGAACAGCATGGGGCCGGCCAGGTCCGGCAGCCCGACGGCGTCGGCGACCGTGGCTCCGGGGCCGGTGAGGTTGGGTCCGATGACGGCGCCGACAGTCGTGGACCAGACGACCAAGGAGAGCGCGAGGCCGACCTGTCCCGGCGCGGCGCGGTCGACGGCGGCGAAGCGGGACTGCAGATTCGCTGCCGTGCTGGCACCGAACAGCAGCAGACCGGCCAGGAGGACGGGCAAGGACTCGATCTCGGCGCCGGCGATGATGACACCTGCGCCGGAGGCCCCGAGGAGCCAGCCGAGTGCAAGTGCCGGACGCCGCCCGGTGCGCGCAGCGATCGACGACAGCGGCATCGTGAAGCCGGCTGCTCCGAGGGTCAGCATGACGACGGCCATGCCGGCCCAGCCGGACGACCCACTGACGTCCTTGACCAGGAGCGCTCCGACGGCGAGGCCCGCGCCGTTGCCGACACCACCGACGACCTGCACGAGCGAGAGCACCGTGACGATGCGCCGCTGAGCCGGATCAACTACGGGAGCTGTCTCCATCACGTGAGCAACCTAACGCACGCATGGGCCGAGCGAGCGCCAGCGAGCGATGGCAGTGGCCCGGGCGAAGCCCGGCAGCGGCGAGGAACGAGCCGCTGAAGCGACGAAGTCGCGCCACCTACCAGATCGTCACGCGCTCCTGCTCGTCGAGCCAGAGCTCGTCGTCGGCGGTGACGCCGAAGGCGTCGTAGAACGCGTCGATGTTGCGGACCACCTGGTTGCAGCGGAACTCCGGGGGCGAGTGCGGGTCGATCGTCAGGCGGCGGACGGTCTCGGCGGGGCGGACCTTGGACTGCCACGCCTGCGCCCATGAGATGAAGAACCGCTGGTCGGGGGTGAGTCCGTCGATCTCGGCGTCGTCGGGCTGGGTGAGCCGGAACGCACGGTAGGCGATGCCGAGGCCGCCCAGGTCCCCGATGTTCTCGCCGATCGTGAGCGAGCCGTTGACCGTACGGTCGTCGGCGCCCTCGGGGGAGAGGGCGTCGTACTGGGCGATGAGGGCCGAGGTCAGCTTCTCGAAGGACTCGCGGTCCTCGTCGGTCCACCAGTTGCGCAGCGCTCCGGACCCGTCGTACTGGGAGCCCTGGTCGTCGAAGCCGTGCCCGATCTCGTGACCGATGACGGCGCCGATCGCCCCGTAGTTGACCGCGTCGTCGGCGTCGGCGTGGAAGAAGGGCGGCTGCAGGATCGCGGCGGGGAAGACGATCTCGTTCATCGTCGGGTTGTAGTAGGCGTTGACGGTCTGCGGCGTCATGTACCACTCGTCGCGGTCGATCGGGGAGCCGATCTTGGCGAGCTCGCGGTCGGTGGCCACGGCGATCGCGCGTCGGGCGTTGCCGAGCAGGTCGTCCGGCGCGGTCTCGAGCGCGGAATAGTCCTTGAACTCGTCAGGGTGCCCGATCTTGGGGTTGAAGGTGTCGAGCTTGTCGTGCGCACGCTTCTTGGTCTCGTCGCTCATCCAAGGCAGGGCCGAGATGCTCTGGCGGTAGGCCTCGAGGAGGTTGTCGATCAGCTCGGTCATCCGCTCCTTGGAGGCGGGCGGGAACTCGCTGCGGACGTAGATCTTGCCGACTGCCTCGCCCATGGCGCCCTCGACGAAGCCCACGCCGCGCTTCCAGCGGGGCCGCAGCTCGTCGGTGCCGCTGAGCGTCTTGCCGTAGAACTCGAAGTTGGCCTCGACGAACGCCGACGAGAGGTAGGGCGACGCGCTGTGGATGACCTGCCAGCGCAGCCAGTCCTTCCAGGCCTCGAGCTCGGCCGGGACGAGCAGGGTCTCAAGTCCCTCGAGGTAGGAGGGCTGAGCCACGACGATCTCGGCGACCACGGGTTCGGGGATCTTGGCGGCGCTGGACCACAGGAGCCAGTCGAACGAGGGGGTCAGGGACTTCAGGCCGTCGAGGGCCAGGAGGTTGTACGTCTTCTGCGCGTCGCGGGACTCGACCCGGTCCCAGTGGAACGTCGCCAAGCGGGTCTCGAGGTCCATGATCCGCTGGGCGCGGCCTGCTGGGTCGTCGAGTCCGCCGAGGCCGAGCATCGTCGTGAGGTGGCTGACGTACGCCTCGCGGATCGCGGCGGAACCCTCCTCGCGGTAGTAGGACTCGTCGGGCAGGCCGATGCCGCCCTGGCCCAGGTGGGTCACGTAGCGGTCGGGCTGACCGCTGTCGGGCCCGATGTACATGCCGAACACGCTGCCGACGCCCTGCCGGTCGAGGGCACCGAGGGTCGAGACGAATGCCGGGATGTCGGAGATGGCGTCGACCTGGGCGAGCTCGCCCTGGAGCGGGGTCGCGCCGAGCTGCTCGACGCGCTCCTCGTCCATGAAGCTGGCGTAGAGGTCGCCGATCTTGCGCTGCTCGTCGTCCTCGGGCGCCTTGCTGGCGCTCTCGATGATCTCGCGGACCTTGGCTTCTGACTCGTCGACGAGGGTGACGAACGAGCCCGCGGTGGCGCGGTCGGGCTGGATCTCCGCGGTCCGTAGCCACGGGCCGTTCACGTGGCGAAACAGGTCGTCTTGAACCCGGATGGAGGGGTCGAACTGGGTCATGTCGATGCCGTGGGTCACGCCAGTAGGCTACACAGGTGAGCAAGACCCATCCGGCCGAACTGACGGTCGTCCGCACGGAATTCGTGGCTCCGGGCATGCGCCGCGTCGTGCTCGGTGGGCCGGGATTCGTCGAGTTCGGCAACCGGCACGCGCTGCTCAACCGGGACGTCCCTGACGGCGGCGCCTTCACCGACGAGTACGTCAAGCTCGTCTTCCTCGCCGACGGGTACGACTACCAGCGACCGCTCGATCTCGCAGCCGTGCGCGAGACCATGCCGCCCGAGGCCTGGCCGGTGCTGCGTACCTACACCGTCCGCTGGGTCGACCTCGAGGCCCAGGAGCTCGCGATCGACTTCGTCGTGCACGGCGACGAGGGCGTCGCCGGTCCGTGGGCAGCGGGCGCCGAGCCCGGCGACACCGTGCACGTGCGAGGGCCCAGCGGGGCCTACCGGCCCGATCCGACTGCGGACTGGCACCTGTTCGTCGGCGACGAGGCCGGTCTCCCCGCGATCTCGGCCGCTCTCGAGGCGCTGCCGGCCGGCACCGCGGCCGTGGCCTTCGTCGAGGTCGGGGGAGCGGACGACGAGATCGCACTCGCGACCGTCGCGGAGCTCGAGATGCACTGGCTGCACCGCGGTGACCGTGCTCCGGGGACCACGACGCTGCTCGACGACGCCGTCCGGGCCTGGAGCTGGCGTCCGGGCCGTGCGCAGGCCTTCATCCACGGCGAGTCAGCACTGCTCAAGAGCGTCCGGCCGTACGTGCTGGACGACCGGGGTGTGGCTCGCGCGGACGTCTCGGTCTCGGCCTACTGGCGGCGCGGCGCGACCGAGGAAGGCTTCCGTGAGTGGAAGTCCGCCCAGAAGGACGCGGTCATGCGACCGGCGGCGCCCTGACGCTGCCCTGACGGTAACCTCGTCGGGTGACTGAACTCCGCAACGTGGCCGTCGTCCTGGCCGGTGGCACCGGCACGAGGGTCGGTCTGTCGATCCCCAAGCAGCTCATCAAGATCGCCGGCAAGACGATCATCGAGCACACCATCGCGGCGTTCCAGGCGTCCTCGCTCGTCGACGAGATCGTGATCCTGATGACGCCGGGGCACCTGGATCCGGTGCGCGCGATCGTGCAGAACGGCGGGTACGACAAGGTCACCCAGATCGTCGAGGGCGGCGAGACCCGCAACGAGTCGACGAGCCGCGCGCTCGAGGCGTTGGGCTCCGAGGAGTGCAACGTCTTGTTCCACGACGCCGTGCGCCCGCTCGTGTCGCAGACGATCATCGGTGACGTCGTCGCAGCCCTGGCGACGCACGAGGCGGTCGACACGGCGATCCCCTCGGCGGACACCGTCGTGCAGGTGCACGACACACCCGACGGGACCGACACGATCTCGGACGTGCTCCCGCGCCATCTGCTCCGCCGCGGCCAGACCCCCCAGGCGTTCCGCCTCTCGGTGATCCGCAAGGCGTACGAGCTGGCGTGGCAGGACCCGGACTTCACCGCGACGGACGACTGCACCGTCGTGCTGCGCTACCTGCCCGAGGTGCCGATCGCCGTCGTCACGGGGCACGAGCGCAACATGAAGGTCACCGAGCCGATCGACGTCTACATCGCCGACAAGCTCTTCCAGCTGCACTCAGCCGACAAGCCCGACCAGCTCACCGACGAGCAGTACCGTTCGGCGCTCGAGGGCAAGACTATGGTCGTCTTCGGCGGGTCCTACGGGATCGGGGGCGACATCGCCGAGCTCGCCCGCGGATTCGGTGCGACAGTGCACTCGTTCTCGCGCTCGTCGACCAACACGCACGTGGATCGCCGAGAGGACATCGCCGCCGCCGCTGCCGCAGTGCTCAAGGAGTCCGAGTCGATCGACTTCGTCGTCAACACCGCCGGCGTGCTGGTGATCGAGGACCTTGCCGACACCTCCGAGGAGACGATCTTCGCGGCGACCGAGATCAACTACCTGGCCCCGATCTTCATCGCGCAGGAGTTCTACCCACACCTCGCGCGGTCGTCCGGTTCGCTGCTGCTGTTCACGTCGTCCTCCTACACGCGTGGGCGCGGCGGCTACTCGCTCTACTCCTCGGCCAAGGCGGCCGTCGTCAACCTGACCCAGGCACTGGCCGACGAGTGGGCGGGCGAGGTGCGAGTCAACTGCGTCAACCCCGAACGTACGGGCACGCCGATGCGCACCAAGGCGTTCGGCGAGGAGCCCGAAGGCACGTTGCTGAGCTCGATGGAGGTCGCCCGGCAGTCCCTCGACGTGCTGCTGGCCGAGCAGACCGGGCACATCATCGACATCCGTCGCGAGGACGGCCCGGCCGCGGTCGGCGGCGGCTCCTAGACGTAGCGCTCGACGCCGGAGGCACCCGGTGAGAGGGTGTCCAGATGGGGGAGCGCGAGGATTCCGGCCGATGGGTCGTCGACTCACCTGCCATCGGTTCCGGGCTGCAGCCCGAGCGATTTCGGGGTGACAGGCCACCGCGCAAGCCGCCTCGATCAGCAGCGCCGGTGGCCCTCACGATCTCGGGCGGTGGGTTCCGGGCCACCCTCGCCGGCCTCGGCGCGATCCGCCTGCTGGCCGATGCCGGGATGCTCGGCGACCTCCGGTACGTCTCCTCGGTCTCGGGCGGCTCCTTGGCGAACGGCCTGCTCGCGTCGCGCTGGCCACTGCTGAGGGACGCCGGACTGACCGGCGCTGCCGTGCAGGAGCACCTGATCGACCCGTTCGTCGCCCAGATCTCGACGCAGTCGCTGAAGTGGTCGCTCGTCCGCGGGAGCTGGCGGGCGATCGGGCCCTCGACCCGCACGGACCTGCTGGCGCGACGCCTCGACGAGTGGTGGTTCGACGGCGTGGAGCTCGAGCAGCTCGACCGCAGCGTCCGCTGGATCGTCAACGCAGCGAACCTCACGACCGGCGTCCGGTTCGGCTTCGAGCGCGACATGGTCGGGGACTACACGATCGGCCACGCGCCGACGGCCGGCAGCGGGCTCCGCCTCAGCACCGCCGTCGCGGCGTCGGCCGCGGTGCCCGGAGCGTTCGCCCCGGTCGTGCTGACGTCACCCAAGCTGCCCGGCGCGGAGCACCTGCCGGTGCTGATGGACGGCGGCACGTACGACAACACCGGTCTGCAGGCGCTGGACGACAAGGCGTACCGCGACGTGTTCCTCGTCGCTATGAACGCCGGCGGCCTGCTGCGACCGGGCCCGTACGGCCGGGTGCCGGTCATCCGCGACCTGGCCCGAGCCAACTCGCTGCTCTACCGCCAGAGCGTCGCGCTGCGGACCACGAGCCTGGTCGCGCAGTTCCAGCGCGGCCGCAAGGCCGGCTCGGGGCCGTTGCCGCCCGACGGCCGTCGCGGCGTGCTGACCGGCCTCGTCACGGCGCTGCCGGAACCGGGGCCGGCGCCGCTGAGGGCGTGGCGCGAGGCCTTCCCGGAGCGCCGTACGCACGAGGATCGCGATCTCGCCCTCGTGCCGACCGTGTTCGACAAGCTCGACCCGGCGCTGTGCCGGGCGCTGGTGCACCGCGGATGGTGGACCGTCGGAGCCGCCCTGGCGACGTTCTTCCCCCGCCGGCTCGGCGACTTCAGCTCGTGGGCGGCGCCGGAGCCCTGAGTGGCTGACGGCCTCACGGGAGATCGAAGAAGCGCACGTCCTCCCCGGTCACCAGCACGACCCGACCGTCGGGCATGCCGATCGTGCGGACCTGGGCGGCATCGTCGCCGTACTCGACACTGGTGAGGGTGCTGTCCGAGCGGCCGTGCTTGACAGTCACCGTGGCGATCTTGACCCGCCGGCCCTTCTGGATCACCACGAGGGCGGTGTCGTGCTCGGGCAGCCACGTGAACGATCGCGGGTCGTCCCCGGCGAGCGCCCGGGACCTCTTGTAGGTCTCGACGGCAGTGCGCCGGACGTCGGTGAGGTCCGAGGTGTCGAAGAGGGCGATCTGCGCGCCCCGTCCGCCGCGGCCGACACCGAGCAGCCACCTGTCGCTCAGCGGGTGCAGGTAGTCGCTGAACCCGGGGATCTTGAGCTTGCCGAGCAATCGAGGCTTCGCCGGATCCTTGAGGTCGATCGTGTACAGCGGATCGACCCGCCGGAACGTCACCACGACGGCGAGGTCGTCGAACCAACGGACACCCTTGAGGTCCTCGTTGCGGCCGAGCCCGTCGACCCGGCCGATCTCCGTCAGCTCGGTGCCCTCGCGCTTGAACGTGACGACCGAGTTGAAGTTGCCGGTCTCGCTGGACGGTCCCACAGCGACGCGCAGCACGTCGTCGGCCTCGTCGAGCGACCAGCGGTCCGCGACCCGTCCCTCGACCTCGCCCGAGGCGACGTGGACCGCGTCGACGCCGTCGAGCTCGAAGTCGTACAGGTGCGTGGTCCCGCCGCCCTGTGACCCTATGGTCTTGCACCCGAAGCAGTCCGACCGACGAGGAGACTCTGCGAGGTAGAGGTGACCTGCCGACTCGTACGCGATCGTGGTGCCCCCCGCGAGTCCGATGGCATGCGGCTTCGCGGCGTCGGTGGCCGTGAATCCCACGATGCTGACGGTGTCCAGGGCGGCGGTGTCCGGGACTGCGACGTTCGTGCAGTCGAGCAGCTGACGCCGGTCCTTGCCGGCGGTGTAGCTCGGCAGCCAGTCCTCGATCGTCGACTCCTCGACGGCGCGACGGTTGGCCACGAGCGCCTCGCGCTCGGTGACCTTGCCCTCGGGCCGGATGAAGTCGAGCGTGGGCAGACCCGCGGCCATGACGAGGCGGACGGTCGAGCGATGCTGCCTTGCCGAGACGACCCGCGACGAGTACTCCACGTCGGACACGACCTTCGGCTCTGCAGTGTCCTCGACCGACACCGTGATGACCCGGCTGCCGCGACGCAGGCCGGTTGCCTCGTCGCGGGGGCTGTGGGTGTCGGTGCCGATCGCGATGACGGTCTGCCCGGCCAGCAGGATCTGGCCGTCCTCGATGCCTTGGAGCGGGGTGCTCGACTGCTTGACCATCTTGGGGCCGGACGCGTCGTAGACGACGAGGCTGCTGCCGCGGAGCCGCACCACCAGCCTGCCGTCGGTCTTGACGTTGTCGGGCTCGTCGACGCCGTTCTCCTGGACGTTGGTGCCGGTGTCACTCGAGTCCTGCGACCGCTGGCCTCCGATGTCCTTGGCGGTTCCCGTTGCTGCAAAAACGTCCATGCGCTCCAGGCTGAGCGATGTGCTGCTCTCCAGCTTGTACGAGCCGTATGGGTCGAACCGCCGGCCCCAGCCCCACGCCGAGACCAGCCCCAGCGCGCGGTCGCGATAGGAGTCGAGCAGCTCGTCACAGCTCTGCGCCGGCTCCAGGTCGGCCTGGAACGCGACGGGGCGGGCGTCGCTGAGGGGCGTCGAGCTGCCCGGCCCGGGACGATTGCCGACCGCGGCGCCGGCCACGAACGAGCCGACGACAGCGGCCGTGGCACCGACGGCGATGAAGGTCTGCCGCAGCTTGCGCCGCCGGGCGGCCTCGGCGCGGCCGGCCGACTGGATCGCCTCCACCGGCGGCGTGCCGGTCGGCAGCTCGTCCCACAGGTCTTCGAGATCGCTCATCGGTGCTCCTCGGACAGCTCGGAGAGGTGGTGCGAGCCGGCGAGGATCGCCAGCGCGCGGGAAAGTCGGCTCTTGACCGTGCCGGCCGGTATGCCAAGGGCGGCGGCGGTCTGCGCCTCGGTCAGCTGCACGAAGTAGCGCAGCACGACGACGTCGCGCTGCGCCTTGGTCAGCGCCGCGAGCGCGTGGTGGATCGCGTCGGACGTGACGACGTCGCCGCTCACATCCTCGACGTGCCCGTCAGGCTCGATGTCGACGCGGCTCCGCCACCAGCGCGTGCGCCGCACGTCGCGGAGCTGGTTGAGCAGCATGCGGTAGACGTATGCGTCGCGGTTGGCCGCGTCGGTCACCCGCTGCCAGCTGGAGTAGCAGCGGACCAAGGTCTGCTGAGCCAGGTCCTCGGCCTCGTCGGGACCGGCGCCGAGGAAGATCGCGGCACGAACGAGATCACGCCACTGCGTGCGCACGAACTCCGCGAAGCTCGCTTCTGACGTCGCGTCCACGCCGCCTCCTCAGATGACCTGTCACCTTACGACGGATCCCGAAGGCGAACGGTTCCATCCGGGCTCAGGTGGTGAGCGGTGGCGTGCGGGGATGGGTCCGCTCCCACCAGCCGCACCCGGCCATCACGAGCGCGGCCAGGGCCCAGCCGGCCACGATGTCGATGACATAGTGCTCGCCCGAGTAGACCAGTGCCAGGCCCATCAGCAGCGGGTAGGTGAGCAGCAGCCAGCGCCACGGGCTGCTCAGGCGGGTGATCGCGTAGAGGACGATGAGCATCGCGAGCCCGCCGTGCAGCGACGGCATCGCCGCCACCGGATTGCCGACCTTGGCGAGCACGACGTGGAAGCCGCCGAGGCCCAGGTCGTCCCACCCTCGACCGGTGAGCCGCGGGACGTCCCCGGCGATGTAGCCCTCCTTGGACGCCAGCCACGGGGGCGCCATCGGGTAGAGGATGTAAACAACCAGGGCCGAGAAGTTGATCACGAGATAGCGGCGCATCCAGGGGATCCAGGCCTCGCGACTGCGCAGCCACAGGACGACCGCGATCGTCAGGCCCGCCACGAAGTGGGTGAAGTAGACCGTCGTCAGGATCGCGTCGTACCAGCGCGGTTCGGTCGAGCTGGTGCACGGCGCGGCGCACCAGGCGTCCTGCAGCCGTGTGGTGGGCAGCTCGCCGCCGCCGAGCCACTCGTCGACACGAATCGGCATGGTCCAGTGGACCGGCATCGAGATCCACTCGTCGGACAGGCCACGGCTGTAGAGGTAGATGACGAGCAGCCCGAACGCCGGGGCCCAGTCGTGGGCGAACCCCAGGTGGTAGCGCCAGGGCGCCGACGGCCGCCAGGCGATCGTCACGAGCCACAGCCAGACGAACATCTGGAACGGGTCCGTCGGCACGCCGATCAGCGCGATCCAGACGCCGAGCGCGACGGCGTACGCGGCCACGGCCGGCGCCCGCCACCTCGACGACGTGCTCGGCAGCTGATCAGCTCGGGTCGTCATGGGCACACCTTCGGGACGGTTGGGAGGGTGCGGGTCTCGGTCGTGAGCAACCAGATCGACCTCCCGCAGATGGTCGCGACCTTGCGATAGCCGTCACGGAGCAGCTGCACGGTGCGCCCCGGCTCGATCCCCCACGAGTTGAGCCCCGACCAGTTGACCACCCAGGTCGGCCGGCGGGAGGAGTCGATCACCGCGGACAGCTCGCTGAGGTCGGCGTCGCGCGTGCGGACCGGGAGGCTCCACAGATAACGGTAGGGACTCGACATCCCCGCCTCGAACAGGACGTTGGGTTGTCCGAACGTGATGATCCCGGTGTCGGCGGGCTCGCGAGCCTCGCGCAGCCAGGTGCCGACCGTGTGCTGCTGCCCGTTGTCGTCCGGCTCGAACCCGAGCGCGATCACGAGGTTGACCGCCGTCACGGCGACCGTCGCAATGGCCAGGCGCCGCATCAGGCGTACGGGAGCGCGGCCGGCGAGGAGCCCGGCGGCCAGGCTCGCGGCAGGCACCATCTGGATCAGGTAGTGCGCCCAGTAGCTGCCTCCGAACAGGGCGATGACGAGGCTGCACAGCAGCGTCGCCGCGGTGGCCAGCAGCAGCGGGTCCTTGAGACGGGCACCCAGCAGCACCGTGAGCACGGTCGCCGCTCCGAGGCCGCTGACCGCCCAGGTGCCCATCATGACGAGCAGCCGCAGCGGCGTCGCGCCGCTGGCCGAGGCCCGGATGACCTCACCGGCCTCGGCGCGGAAGCGGACCACCGCGTCGAACAGGTCGGTCGGCGACGTACCGCGCGCGTCAGCGGCGACCAGCATCACGACCGCCGCTGCTGCGGCGCCCAGCGCGCCCCAGGCCACGACGCGGACGACCACACGGAGGGACTCGCGGCGCTGCACGGCCATCGCCAGCGAGAGCGCGATGGCGAACACGAATCCTTCGATGACGCTCTGCTTGATGGCCAGCGCGCCCATCGCCAGCACCCCCGCGCCGAGCGCTGCCGGGACGCGCCACCTCGGGTGCAGCACGGCGCGCAGCACCAGGCCGATGCTCCACGCCACGAAGGGGGCGGCGAGCATCTCCCCGTTGACCCTGGCGACACCGAGCCACTGGGCCACGCCGAACAGGGCGGCTGCGCCGGCGGCCCAGCGCGCCGCTTCCGGGCCACGGGCGACGTGGGCCGCCCAGGCGATGCCGAGCAGGGTCAGCACGGATGCGGCGAGCCCGAGGACTCGCAGCGAGGTCACCCCGCCGGCGAGCTCGGTCATCCACAGCAACAGGGGAGGGCGGTCGACCCAGTAGTCGCCGTAGAGCGACGATCCGTCGTGCCAGCCGGTGCCGACCATGAGGAAGCCGGCCTCGTCGGCCCCGACGTACGCCCGGAACATCAGGAGGCGCAGGGCGATCAGCACCGCGACCGCCATCGAGATGACGGCGAGCGGCGAGAGTCTCGTCCAGAGGCCCGCCACGCCTCAGGTCCCGTTGGCGCCGCGAGCCCTCGCGGCGTCCCACTCGCGGTCGCGGATCGCCATGACCTCTTCGCACGCGGCGATGAAGCGGCGGGTCGCCGCGCCCGGCGTGGGATCACCCAGGTAGTGCTCGACGAGGGCGTCACGGTCGGCCTTGGTGGGGTCGGTCGACAGGTGCTCGGCCACGACGGCGGCGAAGTCGTCAGTGGCAGCGAGCTGCGGCACGGTCGCCATCAAGCGGCTCGGCGGGTAGGCGACGAGCGGCCGCGTGACCAGCAGGGGCTTGCCGCTGGGGAGCCAGTTGAGACTCACCGCCGAGACGTCCGTGACGAGCAGGTCGGCATCGGCGAACGACTGCTCGAGGCTGACGTCGGTGTCGACGCGGTCGGCCAGACCACGCACCGCGGCGTCGGCGGCGGCGTACGACGGCCGGATCACGCCGTTGAGGGGGTGCGGCCGGTAGATCACGCGGTAGGCCGAGGACAACGCACGTACGAGGGCCTCGCCGTGGGTCTCGAGCGAGCCGTACGACACGGACGGCTGCGACGCCTCCCAGGTGGGTGCGTAGAGCACGGTCTGGCGACCGTCCGGCGCAGGTCGGGCGGCGACCGGGGCCGCCCCGTCGAGCTGTGGCTGGCCGATCAGGCGGCTGTGCGCCGGAGCGTCGTAGAGCATGACCGCCGAGGCCGTGCGGTCGAGGGCCGCCTGGCCGGCGAGGAAGCACCAGTCGTACGCCTTGACCTGGTTGGAGACCGAGACGCCCTTGTCGCTGTCGCCGTGACCGACGTAGACGTGCACGAGCGACGTGAACCGCAGCGACTCGAAGTTGATCGGGTCGTGGTTGACGTAGAGGGCGAGCTTGACCTCCGACATCGACAAGATCTCGTCGAGCTGGCCGTAACGGGCCAAGGTCACGCAGTCGAAGCCGGTCTCGGCGCGGACGACGGCTGCGGTCCGGGAGTCCTTGAAGACACACACGATCGGGTGGACGCGGTCGAGCTCTCGCAACGCGTGGTACCAGGGGCGGAGCTGGTAGAGGCTGTCCTGCGGGGTCGGGAAGTAGAGCATGACCTGCTGCGTGAAGGGCGTGCCCAGCCGCGGCTCGTCGGTCAGCTTGTCGGGCATGCCGACCGGCAGGAAGCGCGAATGTCGCAGCCGGCCGATCGCCCAGAGCTGGAGCCGACGGGCCAGCCCGACCCGCGCCTCAGAGGCCATGGTCGGTGAAGGCCTTGCCGTCCGTGAAGTGCGGCGCCAGCTTGTTGTCGTACATGCTGAGGGCCGAGCCGATCGCCATGTGCATGTCGAGGTACTGGTAGGTCCCGAGGCGTCCGCCGAACAGCACGTCGGTCTCACCCTTGGCGAGCTCGCGGTAGGCCAGCAGCCGTTCGCGGTCCTGCGGGGTGTTGATGGGGTAGTAGGGCTCGTCGCTGTGCTCCGCGAAGCGGCTGAACTCCCGCATGATCACGGTCTTGTCGCTCGGGTAGTCACGTTCGGGGTGGAAGTGCCGGAACTCGTGGATGCGGGTGTAGTCGATGTCGGTGTCGGCGTAGTTCATGACGGTCGTGCCCTGGAAGTCGCCGACCGGGAGGACCTCGGTCTCGAAGTCGAGCGTGCGCCACGACAGGTCGCCGTGGGCGAAGTCGAAGTAGCGGTCGACCGGGCCCGTGTAGACGATGGGCACCTGACCGACCGTCGCGGCCTTATGATGGGGTTGCGTCTCGTCGAAGAAGTCGGCCTCGAGCGTCACGGTGATGTTGGGGTGGTCGGCCATGCGCTCGAGCCACGCGGTGTAGCCGTCGACCGGCAGGCCCTCGTAGGTGTCGGAGAAGTAGCGGTTGTCGTACGTGTAGCGGACCGGCAGGCGGGAGATGATCTCGGCGCTGAGCTCGCGCGGATCGGTCTGCCACTGCTTGGCGGTGTAGCCCTTGATGAACGCCTCGTAGAGCGGCTGCCCGATCAAGGAGATCGCCTTCTCCTCGAAGTTGCTCGGCTCGCCGGTCAGCATCGAGGCCTGCTCGGCGACCCACGCGCGGGCCTCGGCGGGGGTGAAGGCGGCCCGCTGGAACTGGTTGATCGTGCCGAGGTTGATCGGCATCGGGAAGACCTCGTCGCGGTACGTCGTGTAGACGCGGTGCTGGTAGGGCGTGAAGTCGGTGAACCGGTTGACGTAGTCCCAGACCCGCTTGTTGGAGGTGTGGAACAAGTGCGCGCCGTAGCGGTGCACCTCGATGCCGGTCTCGGGCTCGACCTCGGTGTAGGCGTTGCCGCCGATGTGGGGTCGCCTGTCGATCACCTGCACCTGCAGGCCGAGCTCGCGGGCGCACCGGTCGGCGATCGTCAGCCCGAAGAACCCGGACCCGACGATCAGGAGGTCAGCGGTCATTCGTCAATTGTGCCGGTACGTCGGCCGGATCCATCGGACGCCACGTCTTGTCCCGCCACAGGGCCCGATTGGCCCGGAATCCCCGGGCGAGGTCGCCGAGCCCCTTGAGGGTGTGCTGCACGACCACGAGGCGGAAGACCTCCTTGGCGAGGGTCAGCGCGGTGCCGAGGCCGAACCCGACCCGGTTGAGCTTGCCGTACTCGGCGAAGTACTTGCCGACGTACGCGCGGTTGCGGATCACGTGGAAGCGGAACAGCGGGCTGCCGTCGTTGAGGTGGCGGATGCCGAGGTTGACCTGCTTCTGCTCGCGCTTGCGCTTGAGCACGAACGCGTCGACGTAGACGACGTCGGTGTGCTGCGCGGCCAGCCAGGCGTACGCGGCGTCGTCCCAGGAGATGAAGAACCGCGGATCGGGCAGGCCGATGGCCCGGACGATGTCGGCGCTGATCAGCATGCCCTCGAACGTCCCGGAGTTGGTGACGGCGAAGCCCTCGCGGTTGAACTGCTTGCCGCTGTAGGGCAGCGGCACGCCGAGGAACTCGTTGAACTTGGCCTGCCAGTAGAACGGGGTGCCGTCGAAGTCGTAGCGCCGACCGTGGATGACCTTGAAGCGCTCCATCCACGGCGCGAACTGCTGCAGCGCGTCGGGGAGGATCTCGACGTCGTCGTCCATCAGCCAGACCCAGTCGGCGCCGAGCTCGAGCGCGACCTTGGTGCCCTCGCTGAAGCCGCCCGAGCCACCCGTGTTGGTGTCCAGCCGGTGGTTGACCAGCATCCCGTCGGGGAAGTCTGCGGCCGCGGCTGCGAGGACGTCCTGCGTGTCGTCGGTGCTCGCGTTGTCGACGACGACGATCCGGAACGGGGGAGTGTCCATCGCTGCGGCGCTGGCGAGAAGCTCCTTGAGGTACGTCGATCGGTTGAACGTCACGATCGCGATGGCGATCTTCCCAGGTGCCGAATTCACCCGTGCAACCCTACCGTTGAGCGCCCCTGCCTCCGAATCGCTCGGCTACAGCGCTGGTTCGTCCTCGGAGTCGCCCGGCTCCACGGCGTACGACGTGCCGCGATAGGCGCCACGCTCGGCGTCGGAGCGGGCGATGAAGGCGTCGACCGACGCGGCGAACGCCGCGAGGGTGCGCTGCTCCGGGGGGCCGAGCAGATAGGTCGCCAGCTCGGAGCGGGCACCGGCCTGCAGGTCGGGGGCGGACCGCGTCACGACGTCGATGAACTCCGCGATGCCGCGGCCGTCGCGGCCGATCGTGGTGCCGGCGCCGGTCGACGGGTAGGTCGCCCGGAACGTCGCGTCGTCGTCGTCGGTGTGGTTGAAGACGGCATACGGCTTCTCGCTCGCGAGGAAGTCGCTGACGACGCTGGAGATGTCGGTGACGAGCGCGGTCGCCCGGTTGAACCACTCGTTGATCGAGCCGCCCTTGACGACCCGGTGGTCGATGCCCGTACGCGCCGAGGCGTCGTCGAGCAGGCCGGCGATCCGCGCGAGGACGGCGCGGTACTTGGCGTCGCGCTGTCCGGTGAAGGGGTGCGCCTTGAACACGACCCGGACCGGCGGATCGGCGGCCAGCAGCGCCTGGACGACGCGGACGCCGACAGCGGAGACCGACGAGTACTCCTGGTCGTGGTTGACGCCTTCCCAGGTGGGGGCGTAGAGCACCGTCGGGACGTCTTCGTCGCCGAGCCTGGGCTCGCGCGAGATGCCGTGGACCTGCGGCCGGCCCACGAAGCGGTACTGGTCCTCGTGCACCCCGAGCCCGGACCGCCGGTAGCGGTCCGCCCCGGCCTCGCCGGCGACCCACAGCTCGTCGTACGCGCGGGAGAACGGGTTGTTGGACGCGCTCTTGTCGCTGTCGCCGTGCCCGATGAACGCGCTCATGAGCGTCGGCAGGCGCAGCAGGTGGATGTTGTTGCCGGTGTTGGACGGGTAGAGGGCGACGCGAGCCGACGAGAAGTCGAGCATCAGCAGCTCGCCCGGGTCCTTGAGCTCGAGCGTGGGGATCGACGTCGAGGCCATCTTGGTGAACAGCGGGTGGTCGCGCAGGACGATGAACACCCGGCGATCGAGCGCCTCGAGGCTCTCGAGCCAGGTGTTGATCTGGTAGCCCGCGGCCTCCGGACCGCTCAGGTGCACGACGACGTCGGGCTGGTAGTCGTCGAGGAACTCCTGGATGCGGCGCAGCGGTGCGGTGAATCCCGTGGCCCGCTTCTGCTGGCGGAGCGCCCAGGAGGCCCTGACGTCGGGCACCGTGACCGCGGTCAGCGCAGCCACCGCCACGATGCCGGCGAGCAGGACCGGCAGCCACGGCGTGCCGAACAGCACCGGACCGAGGACCAGCAGCTGGGTCAGCACGACCTCGACGGCCCGGCGGCGGGGAGCGTCGTGGATGCGCGGTGATCCCGGGATGTTGCGGGTCTCCATCGGCTTGAGCGGGCCCACCCGGCGGTACTCCTGGTGCAGTGCCCGGGCGCAGAGCACCAGGGCGTACGCGACCGCCACCACGGTGAAGACCCGCACCGCTGCGGCGCTGTCGAGCTGGTCGCTCACCACCAGCCCGGCGATCACGCGCAGGGCGAAGCGCATCGGCAGGCCGAACGACGCCTGGTCGAGCAGGTCGGAGGCCGTGGACGAGCGAACCTCGAACGGCAGCTCGCCCAGCACCGAGAGGAGCAGGAAGACGAGAGCGCCGATCTCGAGCCCGAGCGCGGCGCAGAGCAGGGCGAGGAAGAGGCAGCCCACCGAGAGCAGGAACCCGGGCAGCTCCTCGGTCCGGCCCAATCGGTGGAATGCGGCCTGAGCAGCACGAACGGGCGAGACCATGCGGACGAAATTATCACGCGTCCTCGGGCCTCCTCTGCGGTAACGTCATGGCGTGCGCGCGCCTCGGAGCCTCCGGATCCCCGCCGCGATCGCGCATCCCGTCCGCCTCCTGCCGCTGACGTTCCTCGCGTTGATCGTCATCGGGACGCTCCTGCTGCTGATGCCGTTCGCCCGCGCGGGGGAGAACGCGCCGGGCTTCATGCCGGCGTTCTTCACCTCCACGTCCGCCGTGACCGTCACCGGCCTCGCAACGGTGGACACCGGGACGTACTGGTCGCCTGTGGGGCAGGGCATCATCCTGGCCCTCGTCGAGATCGGCGGCCTCGGCATCATCGCGCTCGCGACTGTCCTGGGCCTGTTCATCGGTGGGCGACTCGGTCTGCGGACCCGACTCGTCGCCCAGGCCGACATGCACGTGGTGAGCCTCGGCGAGGTCCGCCCGCTGTTCCGCCGGGTCGCGGTGACCATGATCTTCTTCCAGACGATCACCGCCGCGGTGCTGACGATCCGCTACCGGGCCCATTACTTCGACGACCTGTCCACGTCTGTGTGGCACGGCGTCTTCGACTCGGTCATGGCCTTCAACAACGCCGGGTTCTCGCTCAACCGGGACAGCCTCACCGGGTATGCCGGCGACGGCCTGATCATCATCCCGATCTGCATCGCGGTGTTCGTCGGCGCGATCGGGTTCCCGGTGCTGGCCGAGCTGTTCCAGGAGTGGCGGACGCCGGACCGCTGGACGATCCACACCCGGCTGACGGTGTGGGGATCGATCGGGCTGCTCATCGTCGGCGCGCTGGCGTTCCTGGCCCTGGAGTGGAGCAACCCCGACACCTTGGGCGGTCTCGGGTTCTGGCACAAGATCGTGTCCGGCATCGAGGGCGGCATCATGCCGCGCTCGGGCGGGCTCAACAGCTTCGACTGGGGAGCGGTGCGACCCGAGACCTTGAACATCGGCACCGTGCTGATGTTCATCGGCGGTGGCAGCGCGAGCACCGCAGGCGGCATCAAGATCACCACGTTCCTGCTGCTGGCCTACGTGATCCTCGCCGAGCTGCGCGGCGATCCCGACGTCACGATCGGCAACCGGTCGATCAGCTCCGTGGTCATGCGGTCGGCGCTCACGATCGCCCTGCTCGCGGTGATGCTGGTGTCCGTCACGACCCTTCTGCTGATGCTCATGACCGACGTCGAGTTCGACGCCGCGTTGTTCGAGTCGACGTCGGCGTTCGCCACCGTCGGCCTGAGCACCGGCATCACTCCCGACCTGCCGGCCAATGCCCAGATCGTGCTGATCGGCTTGATGTTCCTGGGCAGAGTGGGCACGATTACGGCTGCGTCCGCGTTCGTCCTTCGACGCCATGTCCCGAGGTATCACCTTCCCGAGGAGCAACCGATCATTGGCTAAGAGCGCGGAATCCCCAACTGCTCCTGTCCTGGTCATCGGGCTGGGGCGCTTCGGCTCGTCCGTCGCCAAGTCGCTCGTACGGCTCGGGCACGAGGTGCTGGCCGTCGACGAGCGACCCGAGATCGTCCAGAAGTTCGCCGGCGACTTCACCCACGTGGTGTCCGCCGACAGCACCGACACCGAGGCGCTGCGCCAGATCGGTGCCGAGCAGTTCCGCCGCGCCGTGGTCGGCATCGGCACCGACATCGAGGCCAGCGTGCTGACCGTGCTGAGCCTCTCGGACCTCGGCGTCGCCGAGATCTGGGCCAAGGCCATCAGCGGCAAGCACGCGGCGATCCTCGAGCGCGTCGGCGCCACCCACGTCGTACGCCCGGAGTCCGACATGGGCAAGCGGGTGGCGCACCTGGTGACGGGCACGATGACCGACTACATCGAGTTCGACGACGGGTTCGCGATCGCCCGTACGCGCACCCCGCAGGTCGCCTGCGGCAAGACCCTCGCCGAGTCGGCGCTGCGCCAGAAGTACGGCATCACCGTCGTCGGCGTGAAGACGCGCGGCGAGGACTTCACCTACGCCCGCCCCGAGACCTCGATCGCTCACTCGGACGAGCTCATCGTCTCCGGCCCGACCCACAAGGTCGAGGTCTTCTGCGCGCTGCCTTGACCGCGGGCGTCCGCTCACGGACGTCGGGGTGCGGGTCAGGTGAACCGGGAGTAACGTCCCGGGAGGGAACCCGCCAGGGGGGCGGGTGACGCCCTGGGAAGACGGGGGAACTCCAGTGCTGCACACCGCCGACGACACGTTCAGGCTCGACGCGGACTTCTTCGACTACACGATCGTCGCGATCTACTTCGTGGTCGTGCTCGGGATCGGCGTCATGGCCCGCCGTCAGGTCTCGACGAGCCTCGACTTCTTCCTGTCCGGCCGTTCCCTGCCCGCGTGGGTGACCGGACTGGCGTTCATCTCGGCCAATCTCGGCGCGGTCGAGATCATGGGCATGTCCGCCAACGGTGCCGAGTACGGCATGGCGACGGTCCACTACTTCTGGGTCGGCGCGGTGCCCGCGATGCTGTTCCTCGGCATCGTGATGATGCCGTTCTACTACGGCTCCGGCGTCCGCAGCGTGCCGGAGTTCATGCGCAAGCGCTTCGGCACCGGGGCACACCTGGTCAACGCCATCAGCTTCGCCGTGGCTCAGCTGCTGATCGCGGGCATCAACCTCTACCTGCTCGCCACGATCGTCAACCGGCTCCTCGGCTGGTCGCTCTGGATCTCCTTGGTGGTCGCTGCGGCGGTCGTGCTGTCGTACACGGCGCTCGGTGGACTGTCCGCGGCGATCTACAACGAGGTGCTGCAGTTCTTCGTGATCGTCGCCGCGCTGCTGCCGCTGACGATCATCGCGCTCCACAAGGTCGGCGGCTGGCAGGGCATCCAGGACAAGGTCAAGGCGGGTGCGGGGCAGGCCGGCTCGTCCGGCGAGCAGCTCTCGTCGTGGCCGGGCACCGACCTCACCGGCATCGACAACCCGGTCCTGTCGGTCATCGGCCTGGTGTTCGGGCTCGGCTTCGTCCTGTCGTTCGGCTACTGGACGACCAACTTCGTCGAGGTGCAGCGGGCCATGGCCTCCGAGTCGATCTCAGCGGCCAAGCGCGCACCGATCATCGGCGCGTTCCCCAAGATGTTCATCCCCTTCATCGTCATCATCCCGGGCATCATCGCGGCGATCATCATCCCCGAGCTGGCGAAGCTCAAGGCCGGTGAAGCCTCCGGGGACGTGAAGTACAACGACGCGATCCTGCTGCTGATGCGCGACCTGCTGCCCAACGGCATGCTCGGCATCGCGATCGCCGGCCTGCTGGCGTCGTTCATGGCCGGCATGGCGGCCAACATCTCGGCCTTCAACACGGTGTTCTCGTACGACCTCTGGCAGCAGTACGTCAAGAAGGACGAGGAGGACTCGTACTACACCGGGGTCGGCCGCATCGCGACCGTCGCCGCCACCGTCATCGCGATCGGCACCGCGGGAATCGCGTCCAACTACTCCAACCTGATGGACTACCTCCAGACGCTGTTCGGGTTCTTCAACGCCCCACTGTTCGCGACGTTCATCCTCGGCATGTTCTGGAAGCGCATGACGGCCACGGCCGGCTGGACCGGTCTGGTCTCCGGCACGCTCGCAGCGGTCCTGGTCGCCTTCCTCAGCGAGGACTCGTTCGGCAGCGCCAGCATCGGCGTGCTCGGCATCTCCGGCCAGGGCGCCAGCTTCGTGGCGGCCGGCGCCGCGTTCGTCGTCGACATCGTGGTCAGCGTCATCGTCACGATGGTCACCCGGCCGAGGGCCGAGTCCGAGCTCAAGGGCCTGGTCTACTCCCTGACCCCGAAGGAGTCCCTCGTCGACCCGGACGAGGTGCACCTGCCGTGGTACCAGTCACCGCCCAAGCTGGCCGGGATCGGGCTCGTGATCGTCATCGTCCTCAACGTCATCTTCCGATAGGAGTCCGACATGGCTGAACCTGGCAAACGTACTGTCGGCTTGTTCGACATCCGCATCATCATCGGTGGACTGATCGGTCTCTACGGGGTGATCCTCACGCTCCTGGGCCTTTTCAACGCCAGCGACGAGGAGCTCGCTCGTGGCGACGGGCTCAACATCAACCTGTGGGCAGGCCTCGGGATGCTGGTGGTGGGCGTGGGATTCATCGCGTGGGCGCGGCTCCGTCCCGTGATCGTCCCCGACGACACCGAGGAGTAGACCATCGCCGCAGCTTCCTGCGTCATACGTGGTGAGGGTCCCGGGCCGCAGCTCGTGTGACGCAAGGCGGGGCGGGGGAGGACCCGCGCGCCCGGTAACATTCGGGCGGTGACCACGCCTGATCTGAGCCCTGCCTCCTACCGCTACACGAGTGCGCTCGCAGGCGAGATCGAGCAGCGGTGGCAGGATCGCTGGGCCGCCGAGGGCACGTTCGAGGCGCCCAACCCCGTCGGCGACCTCGCCGGCGACGCCACGGGCGACAAGTTCTTCATCATGGACATGTTCCCGTACCCCTCGGGTGCGGGACTGCACGTCGGCCACCCGCTCGGCTACATCGCGACGGACGTCGTGGGCCGTTACCGCCGCATGCGCGGAGACAACGTCCTGCACGCCCTCGGCTACGACGCGTTCGGCCTGCCGGCCGAGATCCACGCGGTGCAGACCGGTGAGCACCCCCGGACCAACACCGAGTCCAACATCGCCAACATGCGCCGGCAGCTGCGGCGACTCGGGCTGGCACACGACCCGCGCCGCAGCTTCGCGACGATCGACCCCGACTTCATGCGGTGGACGCAGTGGGTCTTCATCCAGATCTTCGAGTCCTGGTACGACCAGGAGCAGGGCCGGGCCCGGCCCATCAGCGAGCTGCGCGCCGACTACGAGTCCGGCGCCCGTACCGCTCCTGACGGCACGGCGTGGGCCGACCTCACGCCGATCGAGCGGAGCGTCCTGATCGACTCCGTCCGCCTGGCGTACGTGGACGAGTCCCCGGTCAACTGGTGCCCCGGGCTCGGCACGGTGCTCGCCAACGAGGAGGTCACCGCGGAGGGCCGCAGCGAGCGCGGCAACTTCCCGGTCTTCACCCGCAACCTGCGTCAGTGGAAGATGCGGATCACGGCCTACTCCGACCGCCTCATCGACGACCTCGAGCGCGTCGACTGGCCCGACTCGGTCAAGAACATGCAGCGGAACTGGATCGGCCGCTCGCACGGAGCGCGCATCAGCTTCCCCGTCGAGGACCTCGCGACGCCGATCGACGTGTTCACGACCCGGCCCGACACGATCTTCGGGGCGACCTACATGGTCCTGGCGCCGGAGCACGGGCTGGTCGACGACCTCACGGCAGACGCGTGGCCGGCCGAGACGCCTCGCACGTGGACCAACGGCGCCGAGACGCCGGCCGAGGCGGTGTCGGCCTATCGAACGATGGCCGCCGCCAAGACCGATCTCGAGCGCCAGGAGAACAAGGAGAAGACCGGCGTCTTCACCGGGGCGTACGCGACCAACCCGGTCAACGGGGCGCGCATCCCGGTCTTCATCGCCGACTACGTGCTCACGGGCTACGGCACCGGCGCGATCATGGCGGTGCCGGGCGGCGACGAGCGCGACCACGAGTTCGCGGAGGCGTACGGGCTGCCGATCGTCCACACGGTGCAGCCGCCCGAGGGGCACGAGGGTGCCTTCACCGGGCAGGGCGTCGTCATCGGCTCCACCAACGACGAGCTGGCCCTCGACGGCATGTCGATCGACGAGGCCAAGGCCGCGGTGATCGCCTGGCTCCAGCTGCACGGGGCCGGGGAGGGCACGACTACCTACCGCCTCCGCGACTGGCTGTTCAGCCGCCAGCGCTACTGGGGCGAGCCGTTCCCGATCGTGTACGACGACCTCGACCAGCCGATCGCCGTACCCGACTCGATGCTGCCGGTCGAGCTGCCCGAGGTGCCCGACTACTCGCCCAAGACGTACGAGCCGGAGGACGCCGAGAGCAACCCGGAGCCGCCCTTGGCTCGCGTGCCGGAGTGGGTCAACGTCGAGCTCGACCTCGGTGACGGCCCCAAGACCTACCGGCGCGAGACCAACACGATGCCCAACTGGGCCGGTTCGTCGTGGTACGAGCTGCGCTACGCCGACCCGCACAACGCAGAACGGCTCGTCGACCCCGAGAACGAGCGCTACTGGCTGGGCCCGCGCAAGCCGGGGGAGACCGGTGGCGTCGACCTGTACGTCGGCGGGGTCGAGCACGCGGTGCTGCACCTGCTCTACGCCCGGTTCTGGCACAAGGTGCTGTTCGACCTGGGCCACGTGTCGAGCGAGGAGCCGTTCCACAAGCTGTTCAACCAGGGCTACATCCAGGCGGACGCGTTCAAGGACGCGCGTGGCGTCTACGTCGAGGCGGCCGAGGTCGAGGAGCGGGTCGACGACTCGGGCACGAAGACCTACTGGTTCGGCGACGAGCAGGTCACCCGCGAGTTCGGCAAGATGGGCAAGAGCCTCAAGAACGCCGTGACCCCGGACGAGATGTACGAGTCGTACGGTGCGGACACCCTGCGGGTCTACGAGATGTCGATGGGGCCGATGGACGTCTCGCGGCCGTGGGAGACCCGGGCGGTCGTCGGCGCGCAGCGCTTCCTGCAGCGGGTGTGGCGTCTGCTGGTCGACGAGGACAGCGGCGAGCTGCTGGTCGACGACGCCGATCTGGACGCGGCGACCCTGCACGTCCTGCACGTCACGATCGAGGGCGTCCGCAGCGACATGGAGGGCATGCGGTTCAACACGGCTGTCGCCAAGCTGATCGAGCTCACCAACCACCTCACCAAGGCAGGCGTGCGCAGCCGAGCCGCGGTCGAGCCGTTGGTCCTGATGCTCGCGCCCCTCGCCCCGCACCTGGGCGAGGAGCTCTGGTCCCGCCTGGGTCACCCCGACTCGCTGACGCACGCGCCGTTCCCGACCGCGGATCCGGCGCACCTCTCCGCAGCATCCGTGACCTGCGTCGTGCAGGTGCTGGGCAAGGTGCGCGGCAAGCTCGAGGTGAGCCCGGACATCTCGGACGACGAGCTCACCGCGCTCGCACTCGCCGAGCCCAACGTCGTACGCTCGATCGACGGTCGCGAGATCCGCAAGGTCATCGTGCGGGCGCCCAAGCTCGTCAGCATCGTGGTGTGAGTCGCCCTTCGCGACTCGCCCGGTGGCTGCGTCGGCGGCCGGATACGATCTCCCGCATGACCATCGGCATCGTGACGGACTCGACGTCCTCGCTGTCGCCCGCCGACGCCGAGCGCGAGGGCATCTCGGTGGTCCCGCTGCAGGTCATCATCGGTGCCGAGACCTACACCGAGGGCGTCGACGTCACGGCCGACATGATCGCCGAGGCACTCGCGTCGTTCGTGCCGGTCAGCACCTCGCGTCCGACCCCTGACGACTTCCTCGCGGTGTACGAGCGTCTGGCGGCCGACGGGGCCGAGGCCGTCGTCTCGGTGCACCTCAGCGCCAAGATGTCCGGCACGCTCGACTCCGCGATCCTGGCGGCCAAGCAGGCGTCGGTGCCCGTGACCTGCATCGACTCGACCCAGGTCGGGATCGCGACCGGCTTCGCCGCCGGCCGGGCAGCTCGCGCCCGCGATGCCGGCGAGGACGCGGCGGGTGTCGCCGAGGCAGCACGCGGGGCCGGTGAGTCCTCCACGGTGCTGCTCTACGTCGACACGCTCGAGTACCTCAAGCGTGGCGGGCGCGTGGGCGCCGCCGCCGCCCTGATCGGCTCAGCTCTCGCGGTCAAGCCGATCCTCACGCTCACGGACGGCCTCGTGGTGCCGCTCGAACGCGTACGCACCCAGGCCAAGGCGCTCGCCCGGCTCGAGGCGCTGGCCGTCGAGAAGGCCACGGCGTGCGACAACGGTTTCGACATCGGCGTCCAGCACCTCGCGAGCCCCGGTGTGGCGACGTCCGTCGCCGAGCGTCTCGCCGCCGCCTTGGGGCTGGACACGATCGGGGTCGACGAGGTCGGAGCGTCGATCGGCGCTCACGTCGGACCCGGCATGATCTCCGTGACCGTCACCCCGCGCTGAGCGGTGACCTGGTCGCCGATTCGCCCGATCGGCGGTGACCTGGTCGCCTCTCACGCCTGCTGATGGGCGACCAGCCCACCGCTCCCGGATGGGGTCGGAGGTTTTCCACCGGGCGTACGTCTTGGCGCATCGTCCACAGCCTCCCTCCGGGAGCAGGCGCGACACCTCCCGCCCTGCCTAGCGTCGACGTGTGAAGCGGCGACCTCCCCCTCCCACCGACGAGACGCGTGCGGAGATCGCGCGCCGCAGGCTCGCCCAGCTCGCTGCCTCGTTCGACGCCGAGCTGCCGCCGGCCGACGAGCCGGAGCAGGCTGCCGCGCGCCGCACCGTCGAGCTGCCGCACGTCCGGGTCCTGGCCACGATCGCCGTCGCAGCCTCGGTGCTGCTGGTGTGGTGGCTGCTGTCCGGACGGCCGGAGACCAGTGAGCCGGCTGCCCCCTTGGCCTTCGCCGAGACCAGCGCGCCGGCCGGTGCCGCCAAGGCCACCGATCCGGAACTGATCATCGACGTGGTGGGCAAGGTCCGCAAGCCCGGCATCGTCACGCTCCCCAAGGGGTCGCGTGTCTATCAGGCGATCGAGGCCGCCGGAGGTCTCAAGGGCCGCGTTGACACCGCATCGCTCAACATGGCGCGCATCCTGACGGACGGCGAGCAGATCCTCGTCGGCCTCGAGCCCGTGGGAGCGGCCCCCGCGCCGGCCACAGGCGGCGGCGGTTCTCCCGCGTCGGGCACCGGCGCCACGGTCAATCTCAACACCGCGACCGCCGAGCAGCTCGACACCCTGCCCGGCGTCGGGCCGGTCACCGCGCAGGCGATCCTCGACTGGAGGGAGGAGAACGGCCGATTCGGGTCCGTCGAGGACCTGCTCGACGTCAAGGGCATCGGCGACGCCACGCTCGCTGAGCTGCGCGACCACGTCTCGGTGTGATGCACGACCTCCGGATGGTCCCGCCGGCTCTGGTCGCGTGGGGCGCGGCTGCGTGGCTCGTCACGGCCGGTTCGCGCATCGGCGTGGTGGTGGCAGTCATCGCCGTGACCGCGGGTGCCGGGCTGACGAGATGGCGCCCGCGTCGGGGGCTCGTCTGGGTGCTCACCGCGGTCTGCCTCGCGGCGGTCGCAGCCTCCACCGCGTGGCGCCTGGCGACGGTCGAGCACTCGCCCCTGGCCGAGCTCGCGGTCCAGCGCCGTCTGGTGACGCTCGACCTCGAGGTGCGTCGCGACGCGCGCACGTTCACGCATCATGGGCACGAGTCCGTCGTCGTCGAGGTCCTCGTCCGGCGTGCCGTCAGCCGCGATGTCGACCTCGACACCCGGGACCACGCGACCGCCTTCCTCGACGGGGGTGCCGGCGACCTGGTGGTGGGGCGACGATTCACGGCCACGGGGCGGCTCGCTCCTTCCGAGGCGTCGGACGAGGCCGCCGTCATCGACATCGTCAGCCGTGGACCCGCCGACCGGGCGACCTGGTGGTGGGAGGCGTCGGAGCACGTGCGAGAGGGCGTACGGCAGGCGGTGACGCCGGTCGGCGACGAGCCGGAGGCTCTCGTGCCCGCGTTGGTCGACGGCGACGACGGCCGGGTCAGCGACAAGGTCGAGGAGGACTTCCGCCGGGCCGGTCTCACGCACCTGATGGCCGTCTCGGGCACCAACCTGACGATCGTGCTCGCCGTCGTGATGGGCGTCGGTCGGGCGGCGGGCGTCCGCCGCCGCGGGCTCTGGATGCTCGCCGCGGTGTCGATCATCGCCTTCGTGCTGCTCGCGCGGCCTGACCCCAGTGTCGTGCGTGCAGCCGCGATGGGGGCTGTGGGCGTCGCCGCGCTGGGATTCGGCGCGCGTGGTGGCGTTCGCGCGCTCGCCTGGGCCGTCGTCGGCCTGCTCTTCCTGGACCCTTGGCTGTCCAGATCGGCAGGCTTCATCCTTTCGGTCACGGCGACGGGCGGGATCCTGCTGCTCGCGCCGCCGCTCGCGCGCCGGCTCGAACGGTGGATGCCACGGTGGTGCGCCCTGGCGATCGCCGTCCCGATCGCCGCCCAGCTGGTGTGCACGCCGGCGATCGCTGCTCTCTCGGGGGAGGTCTCCCTCGTCGCCGTCGTCGCGAACCTGCTCGCGGCACCCGCCGTCGCACCGGCGACCGTGGCCGGTCTCGTCGGCGGGCTGCTGGCCCTCGTGTCGCTGCCGCTCGGACACCTCGCGGGCATCGCTGCCGGGGCGTGTGCCAGCTGGATCCTGACGGTGGGGCACCGGGCGGCGGCGCTCGACGCCGCGGCGCTCGAGTGGCGCTCGCCGTGGCAGTGGCTGCTCGTGCTGGTGCCCGTGGCCACCGCGGCGATCGTCGCGGTCTCCTCCAGGCCGGTCCTGTTCATCGGCCTCTCGGCGGGCCTGCTCGTGGCCGTGTGGCGGCCGCCGGAGACGGGTTGGCCGCCCGACGGATGGGTGATGGTCGCGTGCGACGTGGGGCAGGGTGACGCGACGGTGCTGCCCGCAGGCGACGGTTCAGCCGTGGTCGTCGACGCCGGCCCGGACCCGACGGCTGTCGACCGTTGCCTCGACCGGCTCGACATCGATCGCGTACGCCTCATGGTGTTCACCCATGCACACGCCGACCACGTCGACGGCTGGCCGGGGGTGTTGGGCGGGCGGACGGTCGACCAGGTCGCGGTGGGTCCGACCGGCGGGCCGGCTGCCGCTGCGATCCCACGGCACGTCACGGCGCCGGGGGAGTCCTTCACGATCGGCGACGTCACGGCCGAGGTCGTGTGGCCGGTGGCGACCGGCCCGGTCCGCGCCTCGGGCGGTGAGGGGTCGGCGGCCAACGACGCCAGCGTCGTGCTGGCCGTACGGGTCCGGGGGGTCCGCCTGATGCTGTCCGGCGACATCGAGCCGGACGCCCAGCAGGGCATCCTCCGCGAGGACCGCGACCTCGCCGCGGACGTCCTCAAGATGCCGCACCACGGCAGCGCCCGGCAGTCCGAGGCATTCTTCGAGGCGGTCGGGGCGAGGCTCGTCACGATCAGTGCCGGGGAGGACAACGACTACGGGCACCCCGCCGGCGCGGCCCTCGCCTTGATGCGCGCCCAGGGGATGCGGTGGTGGCGCACCGACACCGACGGCGACATCGCGATCGTCGAGCGTGACGGTCGGCTTCTCGTCGTCACTCGCGGATAGTCTGTGTCCGTGGCCTCGGCATTCGGCAAGATCCTGCTCATCACCGGCAACGCCGAGTTCCTTGCCGATCGCACCCGTGCGCGCGCCGTCAAGGCCGTCACCGCTGAGCATCCTGACTGCCAGGTGGCCGAGGCCACCGCGTCCGGGCTGCAGCCCGGTGAGCTCGCCGGGCTGACCAGTCCCTCGCTGTTCAGCGACGTGAGCGCGCTGGTCCTCACCGAGCTCCAGGACCTGCCGGACGTCGCCCAGGCCGAGCTGCTCGCCTACGCCGCCGAGACCTCGCCCGACATCGCCGTCGTGCTGGTCCACGGCGGTGGCACCAAGGGCAAGGGGCTGCTCGACAAGCTGCGCAAGCTCGGCAGCGTCAGCGAGGTCAAGCTCGAGCAGCCCAAGTACGAGCGCGACTACGCCCGCTGGGTCTACACCGAGATCCGCGACCTCGGTGCCCGCATCGACGAAGAGGCGGCGACGCTTCTCGTCGCCGCCGTCGGCCAGGATCTCCGTGCCCTCGGTGGAGCGGCCGACCAGCTCGTCGCCAACCTCGACAAGGGCGCGGAGATCAGCGCCTCCCTCGTACGTCAGTACTTCGGCGGACGTGCCGACGTGCGTGGCTACGAGATCGCCGACGCCGCGATCGACGGCCGCATCAACGTCGCGCTCGAGGCAGCGCGCTGGGCCGAGACGGCCAAGGTCGCTCCCGTGCTGATCACGAGCGCGTTCGCGAGCGGTCTGCGGTCGCTGGCCAAGCTCGCCAGCGCCCCCGACGGCATGCGTGACAACGACCTGGCTGCGCACATCGGCGCTCCGCCGTTCAAGATCCGCTCGATGCGACAGCAGCTGCGGTCGTGGGAGCAGGACGGTCTGGCGCACGCGCTCGGAGCCGTGGCTCAGGCCGATCTCGACGTCAAGGGCGGTTCGGCCGATCCGGCGTATGCCATCGAGCGGATGGTGCTCCAGGTCGCGGCGTCCCGCCGGCGCCACTGATGGCGACGCAGGTGGGGGAGCCGCAGGCGGCCTCGACCTCACGTGCGGGGCGCGTCGAGGCGGTCGACCTGGCCCGGGGCTTCGCCCTGCTCGGCATGATGCTGGTGCACCTCGCCGCCTTCTGGGTCGACCGGGACCCGCCACTGGGCCACATGATCTTCGGCGGACGGGCCGCGCCGCTGTTCGCGCTGCTGGCGGGGACCGCGCTCATGCTGGTGCACGAGCGCGACGCCCGTGGTGCCGGGTCGGTGCGGGCCACGACGATCCGGGCGGTCCTGCTGATCGCCCTCGGACTCGGCCTGGGTTCGCTGGACGACCTGCCGATGCTCGTCATCCTGGCCTACTACGGCCTCCTGATCATGGTTGCGCTGCCGTTCCGCCGGCTCTCGGCACGGTCGCTGCTGCTGCTGGCCGGAGTCTGGGTCGCGGTGGCCCCGGTGCTGGTGATGTGGGCCAAGATCGAGCACGCACCCGTCGAGGCGGGGCAGGCCGAGCTGTCGGACCTCGAGCATCCCGTCGACCTGTTCATGGAGATCGTCGTCTGGGGCGCCTACCCGGCCGCCGTCTGGTTCGCGTACGTCCTCGTGGGCCTCGCGGTCGGGCGGCTCGACCTGCGGAGCGCCTCGGTCGCGGCACGGCTCGCGGGCGTGGGCGCCGCACTCGTGGCAGCCACCCTCGCGACGGGATGGCTGCTGATCGAGGGCGGTCTGGTCGACGATCGCTACGAGATCGGTTGGCGCCAGCTCTTCGCCCCGAGCTTCTGGCCGTTCGAGCCGGCCAGGTGGAACGACCTGCTGCAGGTCGGCGAGCACACGTCGACGCCTCTCAACGTCCTCGGCGCGATCGGCTCGGCGCTCCTCGTCGTCGGACTGTGCTCCCTCGCGCTCAGGGTGTCGTGGATGCGGCGGCTGTTGATGCCCGTCCGGGCAGCCGGCGCGATGACGCTGACGCTCTACACGATCCACGTGCTCTGGTCCTGGCGGCTGCGGGTCGACGCGATCAACGATCCCGGGCCGTTCGCGCTCGAGGGCAGCTACCGCGACTGGCTGCTGCAGGTCGTGGTGCTGCTCGTGGCCGCGGCCCTGTGGCAGCGGTTCGTCGGCAAGGGACCGCTCGAGTGGCTCATGCGCCGCCTGTCGGTGTGGGGCAGGCGCTCCCGGGCATGAAAAAAGCCGCCCCGAGGGGCGGCTCAGTTCGGGGCGTGCGTCAGAGCGACGCGGCCTTCTTGGCAATGGCCGACTTGCGGTTGGCTGCCTGGTTCTTGTGGATGACCTTCTTGGAGGCCGCCTTGTCGAGCTTCTTGGTGGCCTCGCCGGCGAGCTTCTTGGCGTCGTCGGTGTTGCCGGCCGTCACGGCCTCCTCGAAGCGGCGAACGGCGGTCTTGAGGGCCGAGCGCACGGACTTGTTGCGCTCGCGAGCCAGCTCGTTCTGCCGGTTGCGCTTGATCTGCGACTTGATATTCGCCACGGGGCAAACCTGTTTCTCTCGAATGTGGTGGATGCTGCGAAAAGTGGTTGGACGTGCCGGGGCACGCGACCGCCAACTCTATCAGTGGACGCCCCGCCCCCTCAAATCCGGCGAGGGCGGGCGCGTGGCACGAGCATGCCCGGGGTGATGGGACAATGGACGCATCATGAGCACCAGCCCCGTTCCCCAGCCCGGGGCCACCGACCCGCAGGTCCTGCGCAACTTCTGCATCATCGCGCACATCGACCACGGCAAGTCGACGTTGGCCGACCGCATGCTGCAGCACACCGGTGTCGTCGACGGCCGCGACATGAAGGCCCAGTACCTCGACCGCATGGACATCGAGCGCGAGCGCGGCATCACGATCAAGAGCCAGGCCGTACGCATGCCGTTCACCAAGACCAGCGGCGACGACGCCGGCACGGTCTACGTCCTCAACATGATCGACACCCCCGGGCACGTCGACTTCACGTACGAGGTCAGCCGCAGCCTCGAGGCCTGCGAAGGCGCGATCCTGCTGGTGGACGCCGCCCAGGGCATCGAGGCGCAGACCCTGGCGAACCTCTACCTCGCGATCGACGCGGACCTCGACATCATCCCGGTCCTCAACAAGATCGACCTGCCGGGCGCGCAGCCCGAGAAGTACGCCGCGGAGATCGCCGGCATCATCGGTGGCGACCCCGATGACGTCCTGCGGGTCTCGGCCAAGACCGGCCAGGGTGTCGAGGAGCTGCTCAACCTCATCGTCGACGAGGTGCCTCCGCCCAAGGGCGACCCCGATGCGCCGCCGCGCGCGCTGATCTTCGACTCGGTCTACGACACCTACCGAGGTGTCGTGACGTACGTCCGCGTCGTCGACGGCAAGCTCTCGCACCGCGACCGCATCAAGATGATGTCGACCGGAGCCGTCCACGAGATGCTCGAGGTCGGTGTCATCTCGCCGGAGCCGGTCAAGGCCAAGGAGATCGGCGTCGGCGAGGTCGGCTACCTCATCACCGGCGTCAAGGAGGTCCGCCAGTCCCGCGTCGGCGACACCGTGACCTCCAACGTCCGTGGCGCGACGGAGCCGCTCGGCGGCTACAAGAACCCCAACCCCATGGTCTTCGCCGGTCTCTACCCGATGGACGGAGACGACTACCCGACGCTGCGCGACGCGCTCGAGAAGCTGCAGCTCAACGACGCCGCCCTCGTCTACGAGCCGGAGTCGTCCGGCGCGCTCGGCTTCGGCTTCCGCATCGGCTTCCTGGGTCTGCTGCACCTCGAGATCGTCCGCGAACGGCTCGAGCGTGAGTTCAACCTCGAGCTGATCTCGACCGCGCCCAACGTCGTCTACCGCGTCGACATGGAGGACGGCAAGGAGCACCTCGTCACCAACCCGTCGGAGTACCCCGACGGCAAGATCGACAAGGTCTACGAGCCCGTCGTCCGCGCCACGGTGCTCAGCCCGACGGACTACATCGGCACGATCATGGAGCTCTGCCAGGCCCGCCGCGGCCAGCTCATCGGCATGGACTACCTGTCCGAGGACCGCGTCGAGATCAAGTACACCCTCCCCATGGGCGAGATCATGTTCGACTTCTTCGACGCGCTCAAGAGCCGCACCAAGGGCTACGCGTCGCTCGACTACGAACCGACCGGCGAGCAGGCCTCCGACCTGGTCAAGGTCGACGTGCTGCTGCAGGGCGAGGTGGTCGACGCCTTCAGCGCGATCGTGCACCGCGACAACGCGTACGCCTACGGCGTCTCGCTGGCGTCCAAGCTCAAGGAGCTCATCCCGCGCCAGCAGTTCGAGGTGCCGATCCAGGCCGCCATCGGCGCCCGGGTCATCGCCCGCGAGAACATCCGCGCGATCCGCAAGGACGTGCTCGCCAAGTGCTACGGCGGCGACATCTCCCGCAAGCGCAAGCTTCTGGAGAAGCAGAAGGAGGGCAAGAAGCGCATGAAGATGGTGGGTCGCGTCGAGGTCCCGCAGGAAGCCTTCATCGCCGCCCTCTCCACCGGCGACGTCGACAAGTAGCTCCCACTCCGCGATTCGTCGACGCACAGGGGTCAACGCGGCGGCGAGACGCCTGATACCTCACAAATCGGGGACGGTGCGCGGATAGGGTCTGACCATGTCGTTCGTCGAGTCCGTCAATGTCGGCCACACGGTCGACGTCCCGTGGGGACAGCTCAAGCGCACGGCGATCGACAAGCGTCCGGTCGACCGCGCGGTGCACGTGCACACGTACGGCGTGGGGCACGACGAGATCGCCGACCTGCAGCACCACGGTGGCCCGATCCAGGCGGTGTACGCCTACGCCCGCGAGGATCTCGACGTGTGGCAGGGGATCCTCGGCCGCGAGCTGGTGCCGGGACAGTTCGGCGAGAACCTCACCACGCGGGGGATCGACCTCAACGCCACGCGGGCCGGCGACCGGTGGCGGGTCGGCGGGGCGCTCCTGGAGGTCTCGGGTGTCCGCATCCCGTGCTCGGTGTTCCAGGGCTTCCTCGGTGAGAAGCAGTGGGTCAAGCGCTTCATGCTCGAGGGCCGGCCCGGGCCCTACCTCAAGGTCGTCGAGCCCGGCACGGTCCGCGCCGGTGACCCGATCGAGGTCGTCGAGCGCCGCGATCACGACCTGACGGTCGCGTTGGTGTTCCGGGCCCTGACCACCGAGCGGCACCTCGTGCCACGCCTCGCCGAGGAGCCGCGGCTGGACGATTTCGTGGCTCGACGGCTGGGGACTGTGAGTTCTGCCACGGCCTCGTGACTCCTAGGTAAGTTAGGGTGATCCGCACCACATACCTGCCGTACGTCTGCGTCGAAGGAACCCATACATGCCCCCTCAGGTCGTCACCCCGGAACAGCTCGCCATCATCGAGGACCGCCCCGCCAGCGTGTCGGCGATGTTCTTCGATCGGGTCCACAAGAGCGCTGCCCGTGAGGCCTACCGCTACCCCGACGAGAACGAGAACTGGCAGTCGCTGACCTGGGCCGAGACGGGTGACCGGGTCACCAACCTCGCCGCCGGGCTCGTGTCGCTGGGCATCGAGGCCGAGCAGCGTGTGGCGATCGCCTCGGGCACCCGCATCGAGTGGATCCTGGCCGATCTCGCGGTCATGGCCGCGGGCGGTGCGACGACCACGGTCTACCCGACGACGATGGCCGACGACGTCGCCTACATCCTCGCCGACTCCGACAGCCGGGTCGTCTTCGCCGAGGACGACGAGCAGGTCGCCAAGCTCCGTCAGAAGCACTCCGAGCTGCCCTCGTTGTCGAAGGTGGTGGTGTTCGACGGAGAAGGCGACGGCGACTGGGTCATCACGTTCGAGGACCTCGAGAAGCTCGGTGCGGCCTACCTCGCCGACCACCCGACCGTGGTCGACGAGCGCGTCGCCGCGACCAACGGCGACTCGCTCGCCACCTTGATCTACACGTCCGGCACGACCGGCCGGCCCAAGGGCGTGCGGCTGAGCCACGACGGCTGGGTCTATGAAGGCACCGTCATGGTCGCCGCGGACATCCTCTCCGAGGACGACCTGCAGTTCCTGTGGCTGCCCATGGCCCACTCGTTCGGCAAGGTCCTGCTGTCCACGCAGCTGGCCATCGGCTTCGCAACCGCGATCGACGGCCGGGTCCCGCGGATCGTGGACAACCTGGCCATCGTCAAGCCGACCTTCATGGGTGCGGCTCCGCGCATCTTCGAGAAGGCGTACGGACGCATCGTCGGCATGACGGAGGCCGAGGGCGGCGCCAAGCTCAAGATCTTCCAGTGGGCCGAGAAGGTCGGCATCGCGCACTCGCGTGCCGTGCGCTCGGGCAAGCCCGTCTCGCCGATCCTCAAGGCGCAGTTCGCCGTCGCCGACAAGCTCGTGTTCTCCAAGGTGCGGGCTCGCTTCGGCGGCCGGGTGCGCTTCTTCATCTCCGGCGCCGCAGCGCTGTCGCCCGACATCGCCGAGTGGTTCCACGCCGCGGGCGTCCTGATCCTCGAGGGCTACGGACTCACCGAGAACTCCGCAGGCGCGTTCGTCAACCACCCCGACAACTTCAAGCTCGGCTCGGTCGGCACGGCATTCCCCGGCAGCGAGGCGCGGATCGCCGAGGACGGCGAGATCCTGATCAAGGGCCCGCACGTCATGCGCGGCTACCACAACCTGGACACCGAGAGCGCCTCCACGCTCACCAGCGACGGCTGGCTGCACACCGGTGACGAGGGGCGCATCGACGAGGACGGCTTCCTCTACATCACCGGTCGCAAGAAGGAGCTGTTCAAGACGTCGGGCGGCAAGTACGTCGCGCCGCCGCACATCGAGGGCATGTTCAAGGGCATCAGCTCCCTGACGAGCCAGATCGTGGTGCACGGCAACGAGCGCAACTTCTGCTCGGCCCTCATCACGCTTGACCCCGACGGCGTCGCCGAGTGGGCGGCGCACCACGGCATGAAGGACAAGCCGTACGCCGAGGTCGTCGCGTCGCCGGAGATGCACGACGTCATCCAGGGTCAGATCGACGAGCTCAACTCCAAGCTCAACCGCTGGGAGACGATCAAGAAGTTCGCCATCCTCGACCACGACCTCAGCGTCGAGAACGGCGAGATCACGCCGAGCATGAAGGTCAAGCGCAACGTCGTGGAAGCCAACAACAAGGAGATCCTCGACGCCTTCTACGCTTAGGCAGTGAGTCTTCCCGAGAGCCCGGTCGTCCAGCTGGACGACCGGGCTCTTGCTGCGCCGGCGGGGCGACCGCTCGGCGTCTACGTGCACGTGCCGTTCTGCTCGGTCCGGTGCGGCTACTGCGACTTCAACACGTACACCGCGGACGAGCTCGGGGAGGGCGCCACGCGGGCGTCGTACGCCGACACCGCGATCCTGGAGATCGAGCGGGCGGGCCGGCAGCTCACGCAGGCGCCCGCGGTCGAGACCGTGTTCTTCGGCGGCGGCACGCCGACCCAGCTGCCGTCGGCCGACCTGGTGCGGATCCTCGACGCGATCCGTCGCACCTTCGGACTGGTGGACGGCATCGAGGTGACGACCGAGGCCAACCCGGACAGCGTCACGCCGGAGTCGTTGGCCGTCCTGCGCGAGGGCGGGTTCACCCGGATCTCGTACGGCGTGCAGTCCGCCGTGCCCCACGTCCTGGCGACGCTCGAGCGCACGCACGACCCGGCCGGGGTGCCGCAGGCCGTCAGGTGGGCCCGAGAGGCCGGGTTCGAGCAGCTCAGCGTCGACCTGATCTACGGCACGCCGGGCGAGTCGGTGGACGACTGGCGGACGAGCCTCGACCAGGCGATCGCCCTGGAGCCCGACCACGTCAGCGCGTACGCCCTGATCGTCGAGGACGGCACGGCGTTCGCCCGCAAGGTACGCCGCGGGGAGGTCGTCCTGCCCGACGACGACGAGACCGCCGACAAGTACCTCCTGGCGGACGAGCAGCTCACCGCTGCAGGACTCGGCTGGTACGAGCTGTCCAACTGGGCGCGAGACGCGGCCGCCCAGTGCCGGCACAACGTCCTCTACTGGCGAAGCGACGACTGGATCGGCATCGGCCCCGGCGCGCACTCGCACGTCGCGGGCGAGCGGTGGTGGAACGTCAAGCACCCCGCGGCGTACGCCGGCAGGCTCATCGCCGGAGAGTCGCCCCGGCACGACGGCGAGACGATCGATGCCTCGACGGCCCACACGGAACGCGTGATGCTCGAGACCCGGTTGCGGGCCGGGCTCAGGCCCGAGCTACTGGGCCCGAGGGGTCGCGCAGCCGTCGCCGAGATCGTCGCCCGCGGGCTCGCGACGCGCGAGGACGGCCGGCTCGTGCTGACCCGGTCGGGACGCCTCCTCGCGGACGCCATCGTGCGGGAGCTCGTCGAATAGTTGTATTCGCCTCAAGTAACTCGGAGTTACTGCCTACGCTGCAGTCAGGGAGTGGGTCTATGGGAGTGGACCCAGGGAGCTTCGGGGGAGAAACGGCGAGGGAGCTATGCGCCACGCGCATGGGCCGGTGCGACTGCTGGGAGTGGTCGTCGCACTGATCACCACGATGTGGGCCGCACCGGCCCAGGCAGCCTTGACGGTGCTGTGCACCGGATTCACCGGGTGCCTCACGGTCGGGCGGACCGACAGCGGGTACGCGAACGTGTACCTGCAGTCGTTCTGGAGCATGAAGCCGGGCCACAACTGCACCAACTACGTCGCCTACCGGTTGACCCATGGCCGGCTCGTCGCGCGGCCTCCGGGCACGAACAGTGCGCTGACGTGGGGACCAGCCGCCAGACAGGCCGGGATCAGGGTCGACGACGTGCCTGCGGTCGGCGCCGTCGCGTGGTGGGACGCCGGCGTCTCGGGGGCGTCGGCGACCTCGGGCCACGTCGCCTACGTCGAGGCGGTCCTGCCGGGCGGGGTGCTGGTGTCGGAGGACAACCTCAGCGGCGACTTCCGCTGGCGGCTCATGACCCGGCTGGACGGCACGTGGCCCTCGGGCTTCATCCACTACCCCGAGTCCGACGGCTCGCCGGCGGGTGAGCTCACGGCTGTGGCCTCGCCGCAGGTCGGGAGGCTGGAGCTGTGGGGCTCGGCCATGGACCCGGACGCCGCCGGCGACAACCGGACCTACCTCGTCAGCCTCGGGGGGCCGCGCGGCACGGTCGGTGCCGAGGCCTTCACGTTCCAGAGCGAGTTCTTCCGGTTCCGTCGTCTCCACGACGTCAGCACGCGGGGGCCGACGACGGCATACCTGTACGCCCTGAACACCGCGGGAACGGCCGGCCGTGACGTGCTGCTCGGGCACCGCCCGGTGACGATCATGCGCTCGTCGACGACGCGTGCGTCGTTCGTCGACTCGACGATCACCCGCTCGCGGCACCCGAAGGTGCGCATCAGCCTGGCCCCGACGCAGGCGAGCGGCACGGTGGACGTCATGCGCGGGACGACGCGCCTCGCCCGGGTCACGATGGAGAGCGGGACGCGCAGGACCGTCACGCTGCCGCGCCAGCGCAAGGGCCGGTGGGCGATCAAGGTGCGCTACCACCGGACGACGTCGTTCGGAAGCAGCAGCAGGACCGTGTACCTGAGGGTCAGGTGAGACAGGTTTCCACATCGCGTTGCCCGCAAGCATTCCGACGCGTAGCTTCAGGAGTCATGCGCATCCGCCGTCTTGCCGTCGCTGCTGCCCTGGCGCTCGGCACCCTCGTGGGTGCAGCGCCGGCCCAGGCCACAGAGTTCCAGATCATCTGCAACGGCTGGGCCGACTGCGCCGACGCCAACCGCAGCACCTACGGCTACCAGTCGAGGTACACGTCGTCGTTCTGGAGCCAGAGCGGCGGACACAACTGCACGAACTACGTCGCCTGGCGCCTGACCCACAACGGGCGCGTGGCGGCCCGGGTGCCCGGCACGGGCAGCGCGACGACCTGGAAGCAGGCTGTCCTCGACCATCCCGGCTGGGGCGCCTCGTTCTCGACGACGCCGAAGCCGAGCACCATCGCGTGGTGGCCGGCCAACAGCGGCCTGGCCGGTCCGAAGGGTCACGTGGCGTACGTGCAGAAGGTCGAGACGATCGGCGGCAAGACCTACGTGACCGTCTCGGAGGACAACGAGGGTGGTGCGTTCCGCTGGGTCCGCGTGTCCGGCTCGAGGCTGCCGCACGGCTACCTCTCGTTCGCCCAGGCCAGCGGGACCGTCAAGGGCGAGATCGACCCGATCACCTCCCCGAGCTCGGGCAGGATCGACGTGTCCGGCTTCGTGACCGACCCCGACTCGTACGCGAGCGGCGTCAGGCTCAAGGCCGTGGTCCGCAACGGCGCGAAGCTGGTGACCTTCACCAGCTCGCGTTCGGCGAAGTTCGCCTTCACGGCGACGTGGTCGAGCTCGAGCATGCCGACCGGGCCCCGCACGGTCTACCTGTACGGCTCCAACGTCGCCGGGACCCGCGGCGCGAGCTCGGTCCTGCTGCACCAGCAGGTCGTGGACATCAAGCCGTAGGAGCCGTCACGAAGTCGATGAGCTCCTCGACGCGACCCAGGAAGGCGGGCTCTAAGTCTGCGTAGGAGTCGACCCGGCCCAGGATGTGCTTCCAGGCGCGGGCGATGTCGGCCTGGTCGCGGTGCGGCCAGCCCATCGCCTCGCAGATGCCGTGCTTCCAGTCGGTGCCGCGGGGAATCACCGGCCAGGCGGACATGCCGAGGCGGTCGGCCTTGACCGACTGCCAGACATCGACGTAGGGGTGCCCCACCACAAGGACGTGTGGCCGGCCGGAGACCTGCTGGGCGATGCGCGTCTCCTTGGACCCCGGCACGAGATGGTCGACCAGGACGCCGAGACGGCGCTCGGGTCCGGGGGAGAACTCGTCGACGACCGAGGCGAGGTCGTCGATGCCGCCGAGGTACTCCACCGCGACACCCTCGATCCGCAGGTCGTCGCCCCACACCTTCTCGACGAGCTCGGCGTCGTGCCGCCCCTCGACGTAGATGCGACTCGGCAGGGCCACGCGGGCCTTGGCACCGGCGACCGCTCGGGAGCCGGAGGCCGTACGGCCGGAGGTCGCCTTGGTCGCGGCCGACGGAGGCCTGAGGTCGACCGGCTTGCCGTCGAGGAGGAAGCCGGGACCGAACGGGAACGAGCGGCGGACGAGTCGCCGGTCCTCGAGGATCATCATGCCGAGATCCTTCTCGATGACCATGACCTCGCCGCAGAACCCGGTCGTGGCGTCCTCGACGACCATGCCGTGCTCGACGACGACCTCGACCGTGCGGCCCCGAGGCGGCTTGCGCCAGTCGCTCGACAGGACGTCGGTGCCGTATCGGTCAACCATGCAGTGCCCCCAGAAGTCGTTGGTGCAGCGTCTCGACGTCGTCCTTGGTGATGCCGGGCCCCAGGATCGTGACCTTGCCCTCCATCAGCCCCAGTGCGAGATCGATCGCCGCCGGCCAGCTCGGCTGGACGTCGGCCGGGAGGTCGCGGGCCCACAGGTCGCCGATGGCGACGTAGCGGATCGTCTCGTCGAGCCTGATCTCGGTGGCCGTCATGACGAGCTCGCCACCGGCCGGCCCGTCGCCCAGGTGTGCCACCTCGACGAACCAGCCGCCGCCGAGATCGGTGGCCCACACCGACGACATGTCACCGCCTTGGGACTCGTGGGCGATCGTCGTCCCGTCGTCGAGCGTGATCAGGCGAGGCGCGTATGTGAGGGATCGCTCAGTGCCTGTGACCGCGATCGTGCCGTCGTCATTCGTCTGGATTCCCCGCACATCGCTAGACTGGCACTTGACCAGGGAGAGTGCCAGTAGGCTCGCGGAGAGGGGATTGCATGTCTGACGACCGCCGTCTCGACGTGCTGCGCGCCATCGTCGAGGACTACGTCGCCACCCAGGAGCCGGTCGGCTCCCGGTCCCTGCTGGATCGGCACCAGCTGGGCGTGTCGCCGGCGACGATCCGCAACGACATGGCGGCCCTCGAGGACGAGGGCTACATCATGCAGCCCTACACGAGCGCCGGGCGCATCCCGACCGACAAGGGCTACCGGATGTTCGTCGACCGGCTCGCGACGGTCAAGGCGCTGTCCCCGGCTGAGCGACGGGCCATCGAGACGTTCCTGACCGGCGCCGTCGACGTCGACGACGTCGTGCAGCGCTCCGTCAGGGTGCTGGCGCAGCTGACCAACCAGGTCGCGATCGTGCAGTACCCGTCGCTGACCCGATCGACCGTCCGTCACATCGAGGTCGTCGCGCTGGAGGGGGCGCGCGTCCTGCTCGTGGTCATCACGAGCAGCGGGCGGGTCGAGCAGCGCATCATCGAGCTGGTCGAGACCCCGAGCGAGCAGCTCATCGGTGACATCCGCTCCCGCATCACCGGCGCCACGGTCGGCCAGCGACTTCCCGAAGCGTCGCTCCGGCTCGCCGAGATGATCGAGACGTTCGCACCCAACGACCGGCCGATCGTCACGTCGATCGTCACGACGCTGTCGCAGACCTTCACCAACGAGCGGTCCGACGAGCGCATCGCGGTCGGCGGCACGGCCAACCTGGCCCGCTTCGGCAACGACTTCGACACCGCGATCAAGCCCGTGCTGGAGGCGATCGAGGAGCAGGTCGTCCTCCTCAAGCTGCTGGGAGAGGCGACCAGTGGTTTGACGGTCCGCATCGGCAGCGAGACCGGCAACGAGAGCCTGTCGAGCACGGCTGTCGTCTCATCGGCGTACGGTCTGGACGACCAGGCGCTCGCGACCCTCGGCACCGTCGGGCCGACCCGCATGGACTATCCCGCAACGATGGCCGCCGTCGGCGCCGTCGCCCGTTACGTCGGCCGCATGCTGGCCGACAACTGAACCCCGTTGATCAAGGAAACCCACCACTGATGGCCCAGGACTACTACGCGACACTCGGCGTCGGACGCGACGCGGGCGCCGACGAGATCAAGAAGGCGTACCGCAAGCTCGCGCGCCAGCTGCACCCCGACGTCAACAGCGAGCCGGACGCCTCCGACCGCTTCAAGGAGGTCACGGTCGCCTACGAGGTGCTGTCCGACCCCCAGAAGCGCTCGACCTACGACCGCGGCGGCGATCCGCTCAGCGCCCACGGCAGCGGCGGCTTCGGCGGCCAGGGCTTCAACTTCGACGACATCATGGATGCGTTCTTCGGCCAGAACGCGAGCCGTGGTCCGCGGCCGCGGATGCAGCGCGGGCAGGATGCGCTCCTGCGGCTCAACGTCGACCTCGCCGAGGCGGCGTTCGGCGTGACCCACGAGATCAAGGTCGACACCGCGGTGACCTGCACGACGTGCGAGGGCAGCGGCGCCGCCAACGGGTCGCAGCCGGTCACCTGTCGCACCTGCCACGGTCACGGCGACGTCCAGCACGTCCAGCGCTCGCTGCTCGGCGACATCCGTACGTCCCGCCCGTGCCCCACGTGCCACGGGTTCGGCACGGTCATCCCCGAGCCGTGCCCCGAGTGCGCCGGTGAGGGGCGGGTCCGGTCACGCCGCTCGATCTCGGTGACGATCCCCGCCGGTGTCGACCAGGGGACGCGCATCCAGCTCTCCGGCGAGGGTGAGGTGGGGCCCGGTGGCGGTCCGGCCGGCGACCTCTACCTCGAGGTCAACGTGGCCCGCCACCCGGTGTTCCAGCGCAAGGGCGACCAGCTGTTCTGCCAGATCACGGTGCCCATGACGGCCGCTGCGCTCGGCACACACCTGGACCTGCCGACGCTCGAGGCGGATCTCCCGGAGCCGGCGGACGGCTCGACGACGGTCGAGCTCGACGTCGCACCCGGGACGCAGTCCGGCGACACGATCACGATCAAGGGACACGGCGTGCCGCGGCTGCGCGGCTCCGGCCGGGGCGATCTCAAGGTCCAGGTCGTCGTCGAGACCCCCACCCGGGTCGACGACGAGCAGCGCGACCTGCTCGTGCAGCTGGCCAAGCTGCGCGACGAGGAGCGCCCCGAGGCGCTCATCGGCAACAACCACAAGGGTGTGTTCGGCAAGATCAAGGACGCCTTCAAGTGAGCGGCGAGGACTGCATCTTCTGCAAGATCGTCAGCGGCGAGATTCCTGCCGAGATCGTGTCGACGACCGACCACACGGTGGCGTTCCGCGACCTCGACCCCCAGGCCCCGACCCACGTGCTGGTCATCCCCAAGCGGCACGAGCCTGACATCGGCAGTCTCGCCGCGGCCGACCCCGACGCGACGATCGCGCTCCTCGCCGAGGCCCGGCAGATCGCCACGAAGGAGGGCAACGGGTCCTACCGGTTGGTGTTCAACACCGGTGCGGACGCCCACCAGACGGTGTTCCACTGCCACGCGCACGTGCTCGCTGGTCGCGAGCTCGGCTGGCCGCCGGGCTGAGCCCGACCCCGATCGCCGACCAGGCCGCGAGGAACAGAATTGGCACGCTGTCACTGCGAATGCGTACGATTGAGACCACATGACTGAAGACACCACGCCTGCCCACACGTTCACGATTCCGTCGAGCGTCCCGGCAGTTGCCCTGCTCGGCCCCGCCGACGAGTTCCTCCGCCTCATCGAAGACTCCTTCGAGGCGCGCATCCACGCGCGCGGCAACACCATCACGGTGACGGGATCGCCCGCCGAGGCCGCCATGGTCGAGCGGTTGCTCGACGAGCTCGTGACGATCGTGCGCACGGGACAGAACCTCACGCGTGAGACGGTCGAGCGCAGCGTGTCGATGCTGCGCACCGAGACCGAGGAGAAGCCGGCCGAGGTCCTCAGCCTCAACATCCTGTCCAACCGGGGCCGCACGATCCGCCCCAAGACGGTCAACCAGAAGCGCTACGTCGACGCGATCGACAAGCACACGATCGTCTTCGGCATCGGCCCGGCCGGCACCGGCAAGACCTACCTCGCGATGGCCAAGGCCGTCCAGGCACTGCAGGCCAAGGAGGTCACCCGCATCATCCTGACGCGGCCGGCCGTCGAGGCGGGCGAGCACCTCGGCTTCCTGCCGGGCACGCTCGGCGAGAAGATCGATCCCTACCTGCGCCCGCTCTACGACGCCCTGCACGACATGATCGACCCCGAGTCGATCCCCAAGCTGCTGACGTCCGGCGTCATCGAGGTCGCTCCGCTGGCCTACATGCGCGGCCGCACGCTCAACGACGCGTTCATCATCCTCGACGAGGCGCAGAACACGACGCAGGAGCAGATGAAGATGTTCCTGACACGGCTCGGCTTCGGCTCCAAGATCGTCGTCACCGGCGACGTCACCCAGGTCGACCTGCCCAACAGCACCAAGAGCGGTCTGCGCGTCGTGCAGAACATCCTCGACGACGTGCGTGACATCCACTTCTCGCAGCTGACGGCCTCCGACGTCGTCCGCCACAAGCTCGTCGGACGCATCGTCGCCGCCTACGACTCGTTCGAGGCCGACAAGGCCGCTGCGCCTCGGTCCGGCCGGGTCGCCGAGGCGGGTGCAGAGCCGCATGAACGTCGACGTACTCAATGAGTCCGGCGCCGACGTCGACGTCGTCGGCCTGACCCGGCTGTGCCGCTTCACGATGCGGCGCATGCGCCTGCACCCCGCGACCGAGCTGACCGTGCGCCTCGTCGATCCCGACACGATCGCGACGCTCAACGAGCAGTGGATGGGCAAGAAGGGACCGACCGACGTCCTGTCGTTCCCCATGGACGAGCTCACGCCGGGCCGTGACGACGCCGAGAGCCCCGAGGGATATCTCGGCGACATCGCCCTGTGCCCGCAGGTCGCGGAGCAGCAGGCACCGGCAGCGGGTCACACGGCCCAGGACGAGGTCGACCTGCTGACGGTGCACGGCATCCTCCACCTCCTCGGCTACGACCACGCGGAGCCCGAGGAGCACAAGGAGATGTTCGGCATCCAGGGCCGCCTGCTCCTGGAGTGGCAGCAGGCCGCCGAGGGCAAGGACCCCGAACAACCGTGACGAGCCCACGATGAGCTGGGCACCGATCGTCGTGTCGGTGGCCCTGGCGCTGGTCGCGGGCATGCTGGCCAGCGTCGACGCGGCGATCTCTGCCTTCTCCAAGGCACGAGCCGAGGAGCTCGAGGACGAGGGCCGCGGGGGAGCGGGGCGACTGGCACGCATCCTCGAGGACCCCGCGCCATACCTCAACTCGGTGCTGCTCGTCCGCGTCGTCGCCGAGACCTCGAGCGTCGTGCTCGTCGCCCTCTTCGTGGCGGACCAGGTCGACGGGCTGTGGCAACGCCTGCTGATCGCCGTCGGCATCATGGTGGTCGTCAGCTTCGTCCTCATCGGCGTCGGCCCTCGCACGTTAGGTCGCCAGCACGCCGAATCGATCGCGCTCGCGTCGGCGCTGCCGGTGATCGGCCTGACCCGCCTGCTCGGGCCCATTCCGCAGCTGCTGATCCTGCTGGGCAACGCGGTGACGCCGGGCAAGGGATTCCGCGAGGGCCCGTTCGCGTCCGAGGTCGAGGTGCGAGAGCTCGTCGACCTCGCCGCCGCGAGCTCGGTCATCGAGACCGACGAGGGCAAGATGCTGCAGTCGGTGTTCGAGCTCGGCGACACGATCGTCCGTGAGGTCATGGTGCCTCGCACCGACCTGGTGTTCATCGAGCGGCACAAGACCCTCCGCCAGGCGATGTCGCTGGCCTTGCGCAGCGGCTACTCCCGCATGCCGGTCATCGGGGAGAACCTCGACGACGTCGTCGGCATGGCCTATCTCAAGGACATCACCAAGCGGGTGTTCGACAACCACGTCGCCGAGACGACCGAGCGGGTCGAGTCGATCGCCCGGCCGTGTCTGTTCGTGCCCGACACCAAGCACGCCGACGACCTCCTCAAGGAGATGCAGGCCGAGCGCACGCACGTCGCGATCGTCGTGGACGAGTTCGGCGGAACCTCCGGCATGGTGACGATCGAGGACATCGTGGAGGAGATCGTCGGCGAGATCACCGACGAGTACGACACCGAGCCCGAGGAGAGCGAGCAGCTCGCCGACGGCTCGTGGCGGGTCAGCTCACGGTTCGAGGTCGACGATCTCGAGGACCTGTTCGACATCCCGATCGAGGACGAGGACGTCGACTCGGTCGGCGGTCTCATGGCCAAGCACCTCGGCAAGGTCCCGATCCGCGGCAGCGTCGTCGAGGTCGAGGGGCTGCGCTTGGAGGCCGAGGGGCCGTCGGGGCGGCGCAACCGCATCGGCCGGGTTCTCGTGAGCCGGGTCGACCACGACACTGACACCACCACAGCACCGAGAGGGTCGGACCATGGAACTCAGTCCTGAGGACGCCAAGCTGGTGACGCTCGCGCGCGCCTCACGGGCCCGCACCGGTGCGGCCGAGGGCGCGGCCGTGCGTGATCTCGACGGGCGTACCTACGCCGCGTCGACCGTCGCCCTGGAGTCTCTCAGAGTCGCCGCCCTGGACCTCGCGGTCGCGATGGCGGTGTCCTCGGGCGCGAAGGGCCTCGAGGGAGCGGCGGTCGTCACGGAGTCGGCCTCGGTCGAGACGACAGCCGTGCGCGACCTCGCCGGCGACGGGGTCAGTGTGTTCGTGGCCGATGCCAGCGGCACGGTCGGCTCGGAAGTCGTGGCATGAGTGAGTTCAGGTCAGGCTTCGCCTGCTTCGTCGGTCGTCCCAACGCGGGCAAGTCGACGCTCACCAACGCGCTCGTCGGCGGCAAGATCGCGATCACGTCGTCCAAGCCGCAGACCACCCGCCACGCGATCCGCGGGCTCGTCAACCGGCCCGATGCGCAGCTCGTGCTGATCGACACCCCCGGGCTGCACAAGCCCCACACGCTGCTGGGTGAGCGCCTCAACGCGCTCGTCCGGTCGACGTGGTCCGAGGTCGACACGATCGGGATGTGCCTGCCCGCCAACGAGACGGTTGGCGAGGGTGACAAGTTCCTGATCCGCGAGCTCGCGCAGATCCGGCGCAAGCCCGTCTTCGCGATCGCCACCAAGACCGACCTGGTCAAGCCCGACAAGCTGCGTGACCACCTGCTGCAGATCCAGCAGGCGGGCATCGACGCGGGGCTCACATGGCAGGAGATCATCCCGGTCTCGGCCGTCGCCAACGACCAGGTCGACCTGCTCGCCGAGCTGCTGATCGGCACGCTGCCGCATGGTCCGGCGCTCTATCCCGAGGGCCAGCTCACCGACGAGCCCGAGGAGACGCTGATCGCCGAGATCATCCGTGAAGCAGCGCTCGAGGGCGTGCGCGACGAGCTCCCGCACTCGATCGCGGTCGTGGTCGACGAGATGGTTCCCCGCCCCGACCGTCCTGAGGACAAGCCGCTGATCGACGTACGCGTCAACGTCTACGTGGAGCGCGACAGCCAGAAGGGCATCATCATCGGCAAGCAGGGCGCCCGCCTGCGCGAGATCGGCACCAGCTCGCGGTCACAGATCGAGAAGCTGCTCGGCACTCCGGTCTACCTCGACCTGCACGTCAAGGTCGCCAAGGAGTGGCAGCGCGACCCCAAGCAGCTCCGCAAGCTCGGTTTCTGACCCCTCGACCCCGCTGAGCGTGACGTCCTGCAGGTTGTCGTCGGCGTGTCGCCTGCACATCGTCACGCTCACGGCTGGGGTGGATCAGCGCGTCTCGGCCTTGCGCAGCACCGAGCCGAGCTGCTTGCCGAGGGCACGGGCGCCGATCAGCGGGATCAACGCACCGATGAGCCGCCCCTTGAACGAGCTCGCCACGCGGGTGAGGGTGACGTGGACGTCCGTCCCGTCGCCCGCAGGAGTCAGGCGGTAGAGCCAGCCGCTTCCGGGTCCCCACAGGTTGGACTCGACCGTGTCGACCGTGACGGTGCCGGCGGCGGCGTCCCACGTGTAGCGCCCCCGCTCCCAGCCCATGGCGTTGCCCTCCGTCACGTCGGCTGAGGACGGGCCGAGCTCGTGCACCGTGTAGTGCGACGCGTCGATCGATGGCCACGTGTCCGGCCGTCCCGGTCCGAAGTCGGTCAGGAGGGCCAGCACGTCGCTCGGCGCCAGGCTGGTGTGGACGGTGAAATCGGTCTTCGGCATGCTGAGTCCTTCGCTCCGGGGGCGGGAGTCCGCTCTGGTCGATCCTCTCGCACCTCTGTCTGTGCGGGGTCTCGCGTCAGCAAACGACGAACCCGGACAGTCCCGTCGGCTCCTCGGGACTGACCTCGACATCCTTCACCTCAGCCCTCGGCGGACCGTGCCGGCACCAGTCCACAACGGCGGTGACCGCCGCCTCGTCGCCCTCGAGCACGGCTTCCACTGATCCGTCGGGACGGTTCGACACCCAGCCGGCGACGCCGTTGGCCGCGGCCTCGCGTTGGCAGGAGGCGCGGAAGAACACCCCCTGCACGGTCCCGTGGACCACGACGCGCCGGCTGATCATCGCCCCAGCGTATTAGGCTCCCCGGGTGGACCGCCTCGACCTCGTCGCCGACTGCAGCAGCTGCTTCGGGTTGTGCTGCGTCGCCCTGGCGTTCGAGCGGTCGGCGGACTTCCCGGTGGACAAGTCCGCGGGCGATCCGTGCGTCAACCTGCAGGACGACTTCGCCTGCAGCATCCACGCCAGGCTCCGTGAGGAGGGGTTTCGGGGATCGGCGGTGTACGACTGCTTCGGCGCCGGGCAGCAGGTCGCCCAGGTGACCTTCGGCGGCACGAGCTGGAGAGCGGATCCGGCCAGCGCGACGGCGATGTTCGCGACGCTGCCGATCATGCAGCAGCTGCACGAGATGCTCTGGTACCTGGCCGATGCCCTGCAACGCCCGGCGGCCGCGGGCCTGCGGCCGGAGCTCGAGGCCGCGCGTGCGGAGACCGAGGCCCTCACGCGTACGACGGCCGCAGCCCTCGCCGCCCTCGACCTGACGGCGCACCGGGCCAAGGTCGCGCCGCTGCTGCAGCGCACGAGCGAGGCCGTACGCTCCGCACACCGTGGACCCGACCGGCGCGGCGCGGATCTCGCCGGGGCCGTTCTCGTCGGATCAGATCTCCGGGGGGCCGACCTGCGCGGGGCGCTGTTGATCGCGGCAGACCTGCGCGGCGCGGACCTCCGTGAGGCCGACCTGATCGGCGCCGACCTCAGGGACGCCGACGTGAGCGGAGCCGACCTGACCAACAGCCTCTTCCTCACCCAGATGCAGGTCAGCTCGGCCAAGGGCGATGCGCACACCAGGATTCCGGTGGCTCTGGTGCGCCCCGGGCACTGGGCGGGGTAGGGAGACGCCATGGATGCTGTCGAGGCGCTCAAGGAGATCGGCTTCTGGCTCGAGCGCGAGCTCGCCAAGACGTACCGGGTCGAGGCGTTCCGCAAGGCTGCCGCGGCCATCGAGCACCTCTCGCCCGACGAGATCCGCAGGCAGGTGCAGGACGGCAGTCTCAAGCGCCTCAAGGGCATCGGCGACCGGACCTTCGGCATCATCGCCGAGGCCTCGGCCGGCGAGGTGCCGGGCTACCTCGCTGACCTGCGCGAGCGGGGAGCGTCGCCCCTGGCCGCGGGCGGGGCCAAGCTGCGGGCCAAGCTGCGCGGCGACCTGCACAGCCACTCGGACTGGTCCGACGGCGGCTCGTCGATCGAGGAGATGGCTCGCGCGGCGGGGCGCCTCGGCCGGGAGTACCAGGTCATGACGGACCACTCGCCGCGCCTCACGATCGCCAACGGGCTGTCCGCGGAACGACTCGCCGAGCAGCTCGACGTGATCGCGGAGGTCGATGCCCAGCACGACGACCTCCGGCTGCTGAGCGGCATCGAGGTCGACATCCTCGACGACGGGACGCTCGACCAGACCGACGAGATGCTCGGACGCCTCGACGTGGTCGTCGCCAGCGTGCACTCCAAGCTCAAGATGGACCGCGACCTGATGACCCGGCGCATGGTCACCGCCATCGCGAACCCGCACACCAACGTGCTCGGCCACTGCACCGGGCGGCTCGTCGCGGGATCTCGCGGTGGCCGCGACCAGTCCCGCTTCGACCCTGAGATCGTGTTCGCGGCCTGCGAGAAGTTCGACGTCGCGGTCGAGATCAACTCACGTCCAGAGCGTCGGGACCCGCCGAGCCAGCTGATCCAGATCGCCCTCGACTACGGTTGCCTGTTCGCGATCAACACCGACGCGCACGCGCCGGGACAGCTCGACTTCCTCGACTACGGGGCGGAACGGGCGGCCGCCAACAAGGTGCCGGCCTCGCGCATCGTCACGACCTGGCCGGTCGACCGGCTGCTGGAATGGGCAAACGCGAAACACTGACGCCTTTCGTCCATATACTGATCCGGCTCGTCTCGGGGACATCGTCGGTCCGGGCAGCCCTGGCCATGCACGACGACACTCCCTGGGAAGCACCATGTCTGATCCAACCCCATCCGTTCCCGAGCTCGAATCCGCCCCGCGCAAACGCCGCCGGATCGGCCGGAGGTGGATCATCGTCGCGGCCGTGGTGGCCGTCCTCGCGCTGGTGCTCGGCGGAGCAGCGTACGCCGTGAAGGCCAAGGGTGATGCGAAGGCCGAGGACTACGCCCAGGCGCTCGACGCCTGGAACGACCAGAGGAACGACCTGCTGGGCGCGCCGTCGAAGGCCAACAGGGACCTGTGGAGCTTCGACGAGGACCCGACGACCAAGAAGTCGTTGAAGAAGCAGAAGGCCGCGTGCGAGGCCGTGCTGGATCTCCGCACCGCTGCCGCCAAGGACGCGGCAGCGGTCCCGGAGGAGCCCGACAACTTCTTCACGCTCCTCAGCTCCGACGAGCGCAAGGCCGTCAAGTACTCGGCGACCCACAAGAAGGCCGTCCGGGCGTTTGCCAAGGAGGCCGACGAGGTGCTGGTCCAGCTCCGCAAGGACTGCACGTGGAACATCAAGGTGAACTCGACCAAGGATGACGCGGCGGGGGCGAAGAAGATCTTCGACAAGGCCAAGGGCATGCTGCTGAAGCCCGGCCAGACGAACGGCAACTACTACTGCCCCTCGACGTCCAAGGTGTCGTGCCTGCCTGCGTCGGTGGGCGAGCGCACCGCGTACGTCGAGACGATCCTCAACGGGCTCAAGGTCGAGAAGGCGTACTTCACCGACCGGTTCTTCGCCGCAGGCGCCTGCGACCGGACGTCGTACGGGAAGCTGTGTGCGGAGCTGAAGCGCACCCTGTCGTCCTACTACGCGAACCTCGGCGACTACGGCGACGTCATCAAGTCGATTGCCCCGACGGACAGCAAGCTCCGCAAGGAGTTCGACCAGATGGTCAAGGACAACAAGGCGGTCAACAAGGCCTTCAAGAAGGCGATGCTCAAGGCGCATCCCAGGCTCAAGTACGACTCCCGGTTGACCGAGTTCCCGTTCTGGCAGGACGCCTACTTCAGCGCCATGGCGGACGACGCCATCCGCAAGCTGAACAACCTGAGGGGCGCGGTGGTGTCGGGCTCGGGACGCAGCGCCGTGTCGGACTCGGAGTCAGTGGAGACTCTGCGCCAGCACGCTGACGTCCGCCTCCGATGACGGGCTCGCTGCACGCCCGGTGACCTCGTCGTAGACGTCGATCAGCCGAGCGAGGTCCTTGACCATGCGGCGGGCCCGGGCGGGCTCGTTGCCGCAGTCGGCACGGCACTCCCCGGACGCTGCGACCAGGTGCGCGACGACGTGGGCCTTGGCGGCGTACGCCTCGGCGGGCCCGAGCTCAGGGGTCGTGACGAAGGCGAACACGCGTGCCGCGTCGAGGTGGAAGCTCGTGTGGGCAGGATCCAGGTCGCCCTCGCGTCGCGGGTGCGCCATGGCCTCGTCGATCGCCCGGCGGACATCGGCTGGGTCGCCCGCGCGTTCGATCCAGGCCTCGGCCTCGTCGATCGCCGCGACGACCGGGCCTCGGGAGTGAGGTTCGAGGAGCGCCATGACCTGCCGGGCCTGCTCGATCCGGAGCCTGGCACGCAGATCGGGGGTGTCCTCGGTCGTGCCGAAGAGCCGACCGATCAACGGGACCAGACGGCCCCGGTCGCTGTCGCGGAGGAGGTCGTTCGTCGTCCGTGCCTCGTGCGCCAGCATCGGGTGCGTGCACTCGGGGCGGTCGCTCCACTCCTCGCCTGCGAGCAACGAGACATACTCCATGACGCAGGCCTCGCCGTGCTCCGCGTCGTGAGAGCCCGCGGACAGGGTCGGCAGGGCGTCGGGCAGATTCGTGGTCACCTCTCCAGTGTCCCGCGCGGGTCAAGCGGCATCAGTCCATGAGCAGCGCTGCCAACGTCCCGCCGAGGTCGCGGGCCGCCTCGAGGTCGGCGTCGGTGACGTCACCCATGATCTCGAGGACGTCTGCCGACTGCGTCCACGACAGGGCCTGCACGATGCTCTGGACCGAGCGGACAGCGCCGGTCGTGTCGTACCGGCCGTGCACCCACAGCCCGTACGGTTTCCGGCCCCCGGCACCCCGACCAGCCGATCCGTCCTCGGCGAGCGATCCGCCGGCCTCGAGGAAGATCGTGTCGAAGAAGTGCTTCAAGGCGCCGCTCATGTAGCCGAAGTTCGCCGACGTCCCCAGCAGGTACGCGTCGGCAGCCAGCACGTCCTCGGCGCCTGCCTGCAGGGCGGGCCGCACGACCACCTCGACACCGTGGATGAGCTCGTCCGAGGCGCCGGTCACCACCGCTTGGGTGATCCGCTGCAGGTTCGCGGTGGGGGAGTGGTGCACGATCAGCAGGCGGCTCACGAGGGTGACGCTACCGGTCGGCGCACGCTGTCACGATCCCACCGACGGCCGCCGGTGCAGCAACGGCGTGCCAGTCGAGGGCGTGACGGCGCCTGCCCTAGAGTCACTGCACATGTCACCACGTGGGTCCGGAGCCCGAGGCCGTGCACGCAAGCTCGCCCGCAGGATCATCGGAGTCCTCCCGGCGCCGCGCGACGAGGCCCTGGTGGCGTTGCTGCGGAGCGCGTGGTCACTCCTGACAGGACGTCCGGTCCCGACGGCCGGGCGCGGGGCGGCAGTCCGCGACGTCCCCGGCCGTTGGCTGCGAGTCGTCGATCCGGCAGGCGTGGGCAGCGGCGAGCTCGAGCGCCAGGTGGCGGATCCGACCGAGGCCGCGGCCGTCGCCGCCGGCTGGCTGTTGGTCGACGCGCACGAGCGGCTCAGCCGCCTCGGCGCGCGACAGGTGTTCCAGCACGAGCTGGACGCGTGGCACGCGTACGCGGACGACACGATCGCCCTGCTCAACCACCATGCCAAGCCCGGATCGATGACGGTCCCCGAGAGCAGGGTCAACCGCCTTCGCTACCGCCGGACGATGGACTTCGCCCAGCCCGGCGATCGCGTGTTCGACGTCGGGTTCGGCCGTGGCTACCTCGCCGCGCAGCTCATCAAGGAACGGGGGATCGCGGCCTATCACGGCATCGACGTCGTCCAGGGCTACCTGAAGTCGGCGCACGGCCTGTTCGCGGCGAACGGGCTCTCGGAGACACCCATCGAGCTGGAGATCGGCGACCTGTTCGACCTGACGCCCGAAAAGGTCGCGGGCACGGGTGCGAACCTGATGATCTGCTGCGAGGTCCTGGAGCACGTCGACGACGCAGAACGCGCCCTGCGCACGTTGGCGGACGCCCTGCCCGAGGGCGCCGACCTGTTGTTCTCGGTCCCGCTCCACGGCCGGCTCGAGAGCACCTGGGGACATCTGTCCGTGTTCGACGTCGCCCGGCTCAAGGAGATGCTCGACGGTGCGGGCCTCTACGCCCACCACGTCGAGCCGTTGTCGAACGCCTGGACGCTCGTCGTGGCCTCCGCCAGCCCCGAGCTCTCGCAGCGCGTCCGCAACGCGAGCGGACGCCCGCCGACGCGGGTGTCGGCCCCGTTGGTGAAGGCTCGGACGTTCGTCGTCATCGGCGCCCAGGACATGAAGCCGGTGGGCAGCGGCGGCCAGGCGACGCTGCGAGCCGACGACAAGGACTCCGACAAGATCAACTGTCGCTTCACGTCGGGCGGCGGCGTCGCGTTCCCGGTCGAGGGGTTGGAGGCCGTGCGCGTGCTGCTCGACGTCGTGGACCCGGCGCCGTTCGTACGCTTCGACGTGACCGCGCATGCCGGAGACCAGGTCGTGGGCACGTGGTCGTGGAGCCCCAAGAAGGGCGCGCTGAAGGCCGGGGTGCAGCGGTTCTCCATGCGACCGGGCGAGAAGGGACTGAGCTTCACGGGCGGACCGCACCACGACGTCGGCAGCGCCGACCGGGTCGAGGTCACCGTGACGACCGTTCCGGGCGCCACCGCGGAGCTCGGGCTGAAGGCCGCGTACCTGCCCTGAAGGCCGGCACGACCGGGCGAACACCGAGTGAATGTTCAACCGAACACCCCTGCGCATTTGACCCGGTATGACTACCATCACGTATGGAGTTCCAGACGGTTGCGCGCGGGATCCTCGCCAACATCGAGAGGGTCATCGACGGCAAGCCCGAGGCCGCTGAGGCCGCCTTGGTCGTCTTCCTCGCCGAAGGACATCTCCTCATCGAGGATGTTCCCGGAGTCGGCAAGACCGTCCTCGCCAAGGCCCTGGGCCGCTCGGTCAGCTGCTCGGTCCGGCGCATCCAGTTCACCCCTGACCTGCTGCCGTCCGACATCACCGGTGTCTCGGTCTACAACCAGGCCGACCGCGAGTTCGAGTTCAAGCCCGGAGCGGTGTTCGCCAACATCGTGATCGGCGACGAGATCAACCGCGCGTCGCCCAAGACCCAGTCGGCCCTCCTCGAGGCGATGGAGGAGCGCCAGGTGACGGTCGACGGCACGACGTACGTGCTGGCCAGCCCCTTCACGGTCGTGGCGACGCAGAACCCCTACGAGATGGAGGGCACGTACGCCCTGCCGGAGGCGCAGCGAGACCGCTTCATGGCGCGCATCTCGATGGGCTACCCCGATCCCTCCGCCGAGCTGGCGATGGTGCAGGGCCGTGATGCCGAGAACCCGTTCGACGACCTCGAGCCGGTCGCCTCGATCGAGGACGTGCAGGCCATGATCGCTGCCGCCAGGGCGATCTACGTGTCCCCGTCGGTCGAGCAGTACGCGGTCGACATCGTCCAGGCGACGCGCGTCAACGCCGATCTCCGTCTCGGCGCGAGCCCACGGGCCACGCTGCAGCTCGTCCGGGCCGCCAAGGCCCGCGCCGCGGTGCAGGGCCGCGACTACGTCCTGCCCGACGACATCGACGCGCTGGTGCCCGTCGTGCTGCCCCACCGCCTGATCCCGATGCGGGGAGCTGCCAGCGTCGAGGACGTCGTCGACCGCATCGTCGCCGAGACGCCGGTCCCGGCCGGCGCCGTCCAGCCGAGCTGACTCCCGTGACCCCTGCCAGCCCCGCCGGTCGCCTGAAGATGGCCGCAAGCTCGGTCGTGCTCACCCCGCGCGGCATCGGCTTCCTCCTGACCGCTGTCGTCGCCTTCGCCGCGGCCCCGATCCTCTCCCTCCCCGCCCTGCTCTACGTCACGGGCCTGCTGCTCGCGCTGGTGCTGTTCTCGGCGGTCTACGTCTTCGCGGGCCACTCCCGCGTACGGATCGAGCGCTCGTTCGCCCCGCAGGTCGTTCCTCCGGGGCAGATGTCGCGGGCCACGGTGCGCATCACGAACCTGTCGGTGCTGCCGTGCCTCGAGGCGAAGTGGTCGGACGACCTGCCCCACGGCATCTCCGGCGACGCCGCCGGCACGTTGCCCGCCCTCGGCGGGAGCCACGGCACCGACTCCCGCGTCTCGTTCTCGTACGCCCTGCAGGGCCTGCGCCGCGGTCGCCACCCGATCGGGCCGCTTCGGGTCAACGTGATGGACCCGTTCGGCCTGGTCTTCCGCCGCCACCGTTTCGGCAGCCCGGAGATGCTGACCGTGCTGCCGAAGCGTCACGAGCTGCGCCCCATCGCCCCGCGGGGGACGAGCGAGGACGGTGCGACTCGTCCTGCACCGCAGCACGTCGGCCTCGGAGAGGACGACGTCATCGCGCGCAGCTACATGCCCGGCGACGCCATGAAGCGGTTGCACTGGAAGGCGACCGCCCACCGCGGCGAGCTGATGGTGCGCCAGGAGGAGCAGCAGCTCACGCCCCGCGCTGCCGTGCTCGTCGACTGCGAACCGATGAGCCAGGGCACGGCCCGCGACCGGCAGGGCGACTGGGAGTACTCGGCGACGTTCGAGTGGTGCGTCGTCGCGGCCGCCTCGATCACGGCCCACCTGGTCAAGGCCGGATACGTGGTGGTCCTGCAGTCCAACGGGACCTCCGTCGACAGGTTCATCGCCGATGGCCAGGACACGCTCGAGGACGCGATGGTCGACCTGGCGGTGGTCGAGCCGCAGGAGGAGGACCACGACCGGCACGTGACCCCGGAGCGTGCCGCGTTCGTCGTGCTCGGGCGGGTCAGCGTCGATCGCGCCGTCCAGTGGGCAGCAACGCTGGCGACGTCGCGCGCCGTGCTCGCCCTGGTCGAGGCGCACACACCGCCGGAGGCCTTGGCTGTCCTGGAGGACGCCCGCTGGCGACTCGTGACCTATCGCCCGAACGACGACGTCGCCGCGTCGTGGGCCGAGTTCGACGGGGCGCGTGCGCATGCTGCGGGCTGAGGCATCGACACAGCGCGCGGTCCGCACGGCCCGCGACACCTGGTTCGACCACGTCGTGATCGGCGTGGCACTCGCCGCGCTGCTCTCGGGGTTCCGCAGCATCATCGCCGGCAACGACTGGTGGGTCACGACGATCCTCGTGGCGGCGCTCACGGGCCTCGCCTGCGCGGTGCTGCGAGCCGTGGGCCTGCGGTGGGTCGCGCCCATAGCGATCGTGGTCGAGCTGCTGGCCCTGGCCTGGATCTTCGTGCCGGAGACCCTGATGGTCGTCGTGCCGACCTTCGACACGTTCCGCGAGCTCGGCAACCTGGCCTCGGCGGCACAGGAGATCATCATCGAGGAGCAGGCGCCGGTCGCCGCGGCCGAACCGGTCGTGCTGGTCATGGCCAGCTCGTTCGGGCTGCTCGTGATCGTCGCCGACGTCCTGCTCCAGCGCCGACACGCCGCCTCTGGGATCGGCCTGTTGCTGCTGGCGGTCTTTGCCACCCCTGCCCTGATCTCGGGGGACACCCCGTCGGTGTGGTTGTTCGTCGTCGTCGCGGCGCTGTGGCTGCTGATCCTGCGGTCACGCACGGGCCTCGGTGGATCGGTGGCTCGGGGGCAGCGCGGTCCCGCCCTCGTCCTCGCGACGGCGGCTCTGGCTGCATCGGTGGCGTTCCCGATCATCTCGCCCGACGTCAGCGCCGTGGCGACGTCGTGGGGCAAGCCGCCTCCCGCCGTCTTCGGGCGCGGCATCAACCCGATGCTCGAGCTCGGGCAGAACCTGCGCCGCAACGGCACCACCACGGCGTTGACCTACACGACCGGCCTGCCGGACGCGCCCTACCTCAAGGTCGCCACGCTCCGGGACTTCTCGGGCAAGACGTGGAAGCCGGGCTCCGCGGGCGGCTACCGAGCGCGCGAGGGTGCCGACATGATCGACCCCCGGATCAAGGTCAACAAGGAGTCGACGACCATCACGATCCGCCAGCTCCGCACGACGATGCTGCCGGTGCCGTACCCGTTGGAGAAGGTCACCGGCCTCGAAGGGAATTGGGACCCGGGGCTCGGTCTCACGATGACGTCACGCACCGACAACACCCGCGGCCAGAAGTACTCCGTCACGAGCCTGGACATCCAGCCGACCGCCAACCAGATGCGGGCGCTGCCGGCCGGGTCCGAGCTGTTGCTGAAGCTGGAGACCGATCTTCCCGACAAGGTGCCGGCGATCATCGGGGACACGGCCCGGCGGGTGACCGAAGGGGCGACGAACCAGTACGACCAGGTCATCGCTCTGCAGGACCACCTTCGCCAGACCGGCTCGTTCACGTACTCCGAGACCGCACCGGTCGCCGACGGGTACGACGGCAACGGGATCGACGTGATCGCGGAGTTCCTCGAGAAGAAGTCCGGCTACTGCGTGCACTTCTCGTCGGCGATGGCCGTCATGGCCAGGACGCTCGGCATTCCCTCCCGCATCGCGGTCGGCTACGCGCCGGGCAGCGTCGTCGGGGTCAAGGACGGCCAGAACCAGTACGAGGCGACGTCGGACGACCTGCACGCGTGGACCGAGATCTACTTCGAGGGCGTCGGCTGGATCAACTTCGAGCCGACGCCGAGCGTCGGCTCGCCCACGTCGTTCAGGGAGCCGGGCTCACCGACGTCCGAGACCGACGACGGCGAGGTGCCCAGCACCAACAACCCCTCGGTGCGTGAGCAGGACGGCAGCGTCGACACCGCCGCGCCCGCGGCGTCGACGGCGGAGAGGACCGCGCCCCGCACGGCCCTGGTCACGACCGTGGCGCTCGTCGCGCTCCTCGGCCTTCCGGCCCTGTTGAGATCGGCCCGGCGCCGCTGGAGGCTCAGCCGGGCGGGCGCGTCCGTCGAGCCGCTCTGGCGCGAGCTCGAGGACACCGCGCGCGACTACGGGCTGCCCTTCTCGCCCACCGACACACCCCGGGGATTCATCTCTCACCTCGGTGGCCGCGATGGGATCGACCGCGAGGCGCTGGAACGGCTGCTGCTGCGGGTCGAGCGGTCCCGCTTCGCGCGCTCGGCGGCGATGGACGGCGACGGCACCTACGACCTGCGGGCGGTCGTCGCGTCGCTTGCCGGCGGCGCGTCCCGCGCGGAGCGGTGGCGCGCGGTCGCCCTGCCCCGGTCCCTCGCCGGACGCCGGGCCTACGTACCCAGCGGACCGCTCACCGCGACCTAGAGCTGGGGCGGTGGGGTGCCGTCACCGAACGGCCTGCCGCCGAGCTCCTCGCGACCGTGAGGGGTCAGCCAGACTGCCGGGTCGGGCCCTTGGGGCACCACCCGCGTCGGGTTGATGTCGGACTGGACGACGTAGTAGTGCTGCTTGATCTGCTCGAAGTCGGTGGTGTCGCCGAATCCCGGGGTCTGGAACAGGTCTCGGGCGTACGCCCACAGGACCGGCATCTCGGTGAGCTTCTGCCGGTTGCACTTGAAGTGCCCGTGGTAGACCGCGTCGAACCGCGCCAGCGTCGTGAACAGGCGGACGTCGGCCTCCGTGATCGTCTCGCCCATGAGGAACCGACGGGTCGCGAGCCGGTCCTCGAGCCAGTCGAGCGCCACGAACAGCCGGTCGTACGCGGCGTCGTACGCCTCCTGCGACCCGGCGAACCCGCACCGGTAGACCCCGTTGTTGACCTCGGTGAAGATCCGCTGCATGACCTCGGTCATCTCGTCCCGCACCTCGGCAGGCCAGAGGTCGGGGGCCCCTTCGCGGTGGAAGTCGACCCACTCGGTCGCGAGGTCGTGCGTGATCCACGGGAAGTCGTTCGTCACGACCTGGCCGGTGGGCACGTCGACCATCGCCGGCACCGTGATCCCGCGTGGGTAGTCGGGGAACCGCTTGAAGTACGCCTCCTGCAGCCGTTCGATGCCCAGCACCGGGTCGACGCCGCCTGGATCGAGGTCGAAGGTCCAGCTCCGCTCGTCGTGAGTCGGTCCGCAGTAGCCGATCGAGATGGCGTCCTCGAGGCCGAGCAGGCGATGCACGATGATCGACCGGTTGGCCCAGGGGCAGGCGCGGGCGACGACCAGGCGATATCGCCCGGGCTCGACCGGCCATCCGTCACGGCCGTCACGCGTGATGCGGTCGGGGATGTAGTTCATGTCGCGGTCGAAGGCCTTGCCGGGCTCGACGTACGAACCCTTCGCAGTGTCACTCGTCATGCTGATAAAGTACCCAGCACCATGCGGATCAACAGCCTGCTCCTTCGCTGCCGCGTCGAGGTCCTCTAGGTCGGACCCCTCGGCGCGGAGTTTGTCACGTACCGGCCGCTTCCCAGCCAGACAAGCATCCCGAGGATCCACATGACGACCTACGCCACCACTTCACAACAGCCCAGCGGCATGCCGTTCGAGCGCTACCAGCCGTTCGTGCCGATCGAGCTGCCCGACCGCACCTGGCCGGGCCGGACGATCACCCAGGCCCCCCGCTGGTGCGCCGTCGACCTGCGTGACGGCAACCAGGCCCTGATCGACCCCATGACACCGGCCCGCAAGCTGGCGATGTTCCAGCTCCTGGTCCGCATGGGCTACAAGGAGATCGAGGTCGGCTTCCCCAGCGCGAGCCAGACCGACTTCGACTTCGTCCGGCAGCTGATCGAGGGCGACCACATCCCCGACGACGTCGTCATCCAGGTCCTGACCCAGTGCCGCGAGCCCCTGATCGATCGCACCTTCGAGTCGCTCGTCGGCGCCAAGCAGGCCATCGTGCACTTCTACAACTCGACGTCGACCCTGCAGCGCCGCGTCGTGTTCGGGCTCGACCGGGACGGCATCACCGACATCGCGACGCAGGGTGCTCGCCTCTGCATGAAGTACGCCGAGATCCACACGCCGGACACCAAGATCTCCTACGAGTACTCCCCGGAGTCCTACACCGGCACCGAGCTCGACTACGCGCTCGAGGTGTGCAGCCGGGTCATCGAGGTCATCGACCCGACGCCCGACTGGCCGTTGATCATCAACCTGCCGGCGACCGTCGAGATGGCCACTCCCAATGTCTACGCCGACTCGATCGAGTGGATGAACCGGCACCTGCCGCGGCGCGACAGCATCGTGCTGTCCCTGCACCCGCACAACGACCGCGGCACGGGTGTCGCGGCCGCTGAGCTCGGCTACCTCGCCGGGGCGGACCGCATCGAAGGCTGCCTGTTCGGCAACGGCGAGCGCACCGGCAACGTGTGCCTGGTGACCCTCGGCCTCAACCTGTTCAGCCAGGGCATCGACCCGCAGATCGACTTCAGCGACATCGACGCGATCCGCCGGACGGTGGAGTACTGCAACGAGCTGCCGGTGCCGGAGCGGCACCCGTACGGTGGTGACCTGGTCTACACGGCATTCAGCGGCTCGCACCAGGACGCGATCAAGAAGGGTCTCGAGGCGCTGGCCAAGGACGCCGCAGATGCCGGCAAGGACGTCGACGACGTCCAGTGGGAGGTGCCCTACCTGCCGATCGACCCCAAGGACGTCGGACGGACGTACGAGGCGGTCATCCGGGTCAACAGCCAGTCGGGCAAGGGCGGCGTCGCCTACATCCTCAAGAACGACCACCAGCTCGACCTGCCGCGCAGGCTCCAGATCGAGTTCAGCCAGGTCGTGCAGGAGCTCACCGAGGGCGAGGCCGGCGAGATCGAGCCCAGCGCGATCTGGGCGGCGTTCGAGCGCGAGTACCTCGACGCGGACGAGCCGTACGACCTGCAGAGCTACAGCTCGGTCACAGCAGAGGACGGCGGCGACCAGCAGCTGGTGATGCTGCGGGTGCGTGGTGAGGTCAAGGAGTTCAGGGGCGAGGGCAACGGGCCGGTCGCGGCATTCGTCGACAGCCTCCGGCAGGCCGGCGCCGACATCAGCCTGCTCGACTACTCCGAGCACGCCCTGGCCCCGGCCAGCGAGGGTGCGACGACCCAGGCGGCCGCCTACGTCGAGTGCGACGTGGCCGGCGAGACCGTGTGGGGAGTCGGCATCCACAGCAACATCGTCACGGCGTCGCTGCGGGCTGTCGTGTCCGCCGCCAACCGGGCTGCGGGCCAGACGATCCCCAGCTAGCCGTGGGTCCTGCCGCCGGGACGGTCCGCTCCGGCGGCAGGACCCGGCCCAGCGCGGGGTCGATCGCGCGGTTGTCGGCGCGAGTGGACCTGGTCAAGCACACTGACAACTGCAGGACCACCAGTGAAAGGCGTCAGGATGGCTGACTACGTAGGTTCGATCGACCAGGGCACGACCAGCACCCGCTTCATGATCTTCGACCACAGCGGCAGCGAGGTGGCCCGGCACCAGCTCGAGCACGAGCAGATCATGCCGCAGGCTGGTTGGGTCGAGCACAATCCCGCCGAGATCTGGGAGCGTACGTCGGCGGTCATCCAGACCGCCCTGACGAAGGCCGGCCTCGGCTCCGAGGACCTGGCTGCGCTGGGCATCACGAACCAGCGCGAGACGACGGTGGTGTGGAACAAGAACACCGGCCGGCCCTACTACAACGCCATCGTGTGGCAGGACACGCGCACGGACCGCATCGCCAGTGCCCTCGACCGCGACGAGCGCGGTGACATCATCCGCCGCAAGGCCGGGCTCCCGCCGGCGACGTACTTCTCGGGCGGCAAGATCCAGTGGATCCTCGAGAACGTCGACGGCGTGCGGGAGGCGGCCGAGAAGGGTGAGGCGCTCTTCGGCAACACCGACAGCTGGGTCATCTGGAACCTCACGGGTGGCCGCAACGGCGGGGTGCACGTCACCGACCCCACCAACGCCAGCCGCACGATGTTGATGGACCTCGAGACGCTCGAGTGGGACGACGAGCTCCTCGGGTTCTTCGACATCCCGCGGGCGATGCTGCCGGAGATCAAGCCGTCCTCGACCAAGGAGCCGTACGGCCTGACGCTCGAGAACGGCCCGTTCGGTGGCGAGGTGCCGATCACCGGAATCCTCGGCGACCAGCAGGCGGCAACCGTGGGGCAGGTCTGCTTCGCACCCGGCGAGGCCAAGAACACGTACGGCACGGGCAACTTCATGCTGCTCAACACCGGCACCGAGCTCGTCCGCAGCAACGCGGGACTGTTGTCCACGGTCTGCTACCAGTTCGGCGACGACGAGCCCGTCTACGCGCTCGAGGGCTCGATCGCGGTGACCGGGTCCGCGGTGCAGTGGCTGCGCGACCAGCTCGGGATCATCTCGGGCGCGGCCCAGTCCGAGGCCTTGGCCGGCCAGGTCGAGGACAACGGTGGTGTCTACTTCGTTCCGGCCTTCTCGGGCCTGTTCGCGCCCTACTGGCGGTCGGACGCCCGAGGCGCGATCGTCGGCCTGTCGCGGTTCAACACCAACGCCCATCTGGCGCGCGCGACCCTCGAGGCGATCTGCTACCAGTCGCGCGACGTCGCGGAGGCCATGGCGAAGGACTCCGGCGTGGTGCTCGAGGTGCTCAAGGTCGATGGCGGTGTCACGGCCAACGAGCTGTGCATGCAGATCCAGTCCGACGTCCTCGGCGTCGCCGTCAGCCGCCCGGTCGTCGCCGAGACGACCGCCCTCGGCGCGGCGTACGCAGCCGGGCTCGCGGTCGGTTTCTGGAGGTCGACGGACGAGCTCCGCGAGAACTGGGACGAGTCCAAGCGGTGGGAGCCGCAGTGGGACGACGAGCAGCGCGAGGCCGGGTACGGCCAGTGGAAGAAGGCCGTGGCCCGGACTCTCGACTGGGTCGACGTCGACTAGACCGGCTCTCCGCCGACGTGCCGTAGATCACTGCACCGGCCGGTACAGTAGATGCGGCTCGGGCGCGATACGCTCGGGGAGTCGCCGACCACCCCTCGGCGTACGTCGGACCGCGGTGAGATCCATCGTGGTCGTGAGGAGGATTCGTGGCGCGCATCATCAACCAGGTCGCGGTGTTCGGACTCGGCAAGGTCGGCGAGCTCGTCGCCGTCATGCTGGGGGAGTCGGGCTTCAAGGTCATCGGATACGACTCGGCACCCCGTGACGATCTCGGCTTCGAGGTCAAGCCGCTCGACGTGCAGGACACCGCAGGGCTCAGGGAGTCGCTGCGCGGGGTCGATGCCGTCGTCTCGTGCCTGCCCTACCACCTCAACATCGACGTGGCCGAGGCCGCGTACGACGCCGGCACCCACTACTTCGACCTGACCGAGGACGTCCCGACGACCAATCGCGTCATCGAGCTCGCGGAGCAGAGCACGTCGGGCGGCGCCGGAGCGGCGTTCGCCCCGCAGTGCGGCCTCGCTCCCGGCCTGATCGGCATCATCGGTGCCTCGATCGCGAAGACGTTCGCCGAGATCCGGTCGATCGAGCTCAAGGTCGGCGCGTTGCCGCAGAACCCCACGGGGCTGCTCGGCTACGCGATCAACTGGTCGCCCGAAGGCGTCGTCAACGAGTACCTCAACGACTGCGAGGTGCTCCGCTCGGGCAACCGGCAGATGGTTCCGGCGATGACCGAGAAGGAGCGCGTGTTCATCGGCGGCATCGAGCTCGAGGCCGCGCTGACCTCAGGCGGGCTCGGCACGATGTGCGAGACGTACGAGGGCCGGGTCCACCGGCTCGACTACAAGACGTTGCGCTATCCCGGTCACTTCGACCAGATGCACTTCCTGTTCGACGAGCTCAACCTGCGCGAGCAGCGCGAGCTCGTGGGCAAGATGCTGGTCGACTCCAAGCCGCCGGTCAACGACGACGTCGTGTTCATCCACGCTGCCGTCGAAGGGGTCAAGAACGGACACCCGTTCCGCGAGAACCACGTGCGCGCCTACAAGCCGCTCGACATCTCCGGGCGCATCTGGCGGGCGATCTCCTGGACCACGGCGGCATCAGCCGTCAGTGTCGTCGAGCTCGTCGCCGACGGTGCGCTGCCGCACTCCGGTTTCATCAAGCAGGAAGACATCACGCTCGAGCAGCTGTTCTCGACACAGGCCGGGCGCCACTTCGCCGAGCAGGGAGAGGTCTGACATGACCGACATCGCCACCCGTACGCACGACATCCTCGACCGCCTCGGCGCCGGTGACCCCTTCGTCGCCGACGGCGACCTGGTCTGCCGCTCGCCGATCGACGGCGCGGAGATCGGTCGCCTGCGTGCCCACACCGCTGACGAGGCGGCCGAGGTCATCGGCCGCGCCCAGTCGGCGTTCGAGCAGTGGCGCAGCGTGCCTGCACCCGTACGTGGACAGTTCGTCCGCGAGCTCGGTGAGCTGCTGCGCGAGCACAAGGACGATCTCGGCGCTCTGGTGTCGATCGAGGCCGGCAAGATCGTGTCCGAGGGGCTTGGTGAGGTCCAGGAGATGATCGACATCTGTGACCTGGCCGTCGGGCTGTCGCGCCAGCTGCACGGCCTGACGATCGCCACGGAGCGCCCGGGCCACCGCATGATGGAGCAGTGGCACCCGCTGGGCGTGGTCGGTGTCATCTCGGCGTTCAACTTCCCGGTCGCCGTCTGGTCGTGGAACGCCGCGCTGGCGTTCGTGTGCGGCGACGCCGTCGTCTGGAAGCCCTCCGAGAAGACGCTCCTGACGGCTCTCGGCTGCCAGGCGCTGGCCGCTGAGGCCGCACGTCGCGCAGGCGTGCCCGAGGGACTCTCCGCCGTGCTGCTCGGCGACCGTGAGATCGGTGAGGTGCTGGTCGACGACCCGCGCGTGCCGCTGATCTCGGCGACCGGCTCCACGCGCATGGGCAAGGAGGTCGCGCCCCGGGTCGCGGCCCGCCTCGGACGTACGCTCCTGGAGCTCGGCGGCAACAACGCCGCGATCGTCGCGCCCTCGGCGGACCTCGACCTCGCGGTGCGCGGCATCGTGTTCTCCGCCGTCGGCACCGCGGGTCAGCGCTGCACCTCCCTGCGCCGCATCATCGTGCACGAGTCGATCAAGGACGATCTTGTGGCTCGCCTCAAGGCCGCCTACGAGACGCTGCCGATCGGGTCGCCCTTGGAGGCCTCGACCTTGGTCGGGCCTCTGGTCGACCAGCCGGCGTTCGAGGCGTTCGGCGCTGCCGTCGAGCAGGCCAAGGCCGATGGTGGTGAGCTCGTCACGGGCGGGACAGCAGCCGACGTCGAGGGCGAGGGGCACTACGTCCACCCGGCCATCATCGACATGCCCAAGCAGACCGACATCGTGAAGACCGAGACCTTCGCGCCGTTGCTCTACGTCCTGACCTACACCGACCTCGACGAGGCGCTCGCGCTGCACAACGAGGTCGCGCAGGGGCTGTCGTCGTCGATCTTCACCCTCGACGTGCGCGAGGCCGAGCTGTTCGTGTCGGTCGTCGGCTCCGACTGCGGCATCGCCAACGTCAACATCGGTCCTTCGGGTGCTGAGATCGGCGGGGCGTTCGGCGGCGAGAAGGAGACCGGCGGAGGCCGTGAGTCGGGCTCCGACGCGTGGCGCGCCTACATGCGCCGGTCGACCAACACGGTCAACTACTCCACGGAGCTTCCGCTGGCGCAAGGCGTCGAGTTCGTCTGACGCGGGGCGGTGACCTGGTCGGCGTACGCCCTGCTGGGCGGTGACCTGGGCGGCCTACGCCCTGCTGGGCGGTGGCCTGGTCGGCCTTCGGAGGCGTGGAAGGCCGATCAACCCACCGCCCTGAGGGGTGAGGTCAGACCCAGATCGCCGGGCTGAGCTGCTCGCGGGGCTCCGCGGGCAGCCGCTCGGCGACTCCGTCGGCCACGCGGCGGGCGGTCCAGGCCGTGGCCGCGGCATCGAGGACGTCGTCGACTGCCACACCGCGGCGCGGGGTGGCGGTGACCTCGATGCCGTGGTCGGCGAGCAGGCGCACTCGGGCGGCCTCGCCTGCGGCAGTGGTCTTCCCGTCGATGACGACGCCGCCGTTCATCGCGGCGAAGCACACTTCAGGGTGGGCCTCGACGACCGGGACGCCCGACCGCCCGGCGAGCCAGTCACGGACCTCTCGGATCTTGGGCACGAGGTACCACGTCTGCTTGCTCAGCCCCAGGCCCAGCGCGGCTCGGTTCGCGGCGTTGCCCGCGTGGTAGTCCGGGGCATCCAGCACGTCAGAGGCGGGCGCGTTGAACACTGTCGACGCCCGTCCCGGCAGCCGTGCGCGCGCGAGCCGCTCGACGTTGCGCGGCTCGGTGGTCGGCAGGTCGATCGGGATGTCGATCGCGACGGCCTCGACGCGTCCCGCCAGGTCGACCAGGGCCTCGATCGTCGGCGCGACGAGGACCTGCGTCGTCGTGCCCAACAGCACGCCGACCCAGCCTGACCGGCACCCGTCCACTCCCAGAACCGTCATGACGTGATCCTTGCACTGGTATCTGTCGGTGGCCCGCGGGAGAGTGGGCCGCATGAGCAACGAAGTGCAGATCACGTTCGACTGCGCCGATCCCGGCACGCTCGCGACGTTCTGGGCCGCGGCGCTGGGCTACGAGGTCCAGGCCCCACCCGAGGGGTTCGACTCGTGGGAGGCCGCGCTGGCAGCGTTCGGCGTGCCCGAGAGCGAGTGGAACTCCAAGTCGGCGATCGTGGCCGACGGGCGGCCGCGCGTCTTCTTCCAGCGCGTCCCCGAGGGCAAGGCGGTCAAGAACCGCGTGCACCTCGACGTCCGCGTGCCGGGCACCGATGGTGAGTGCCGGATGGAGGTCCTCGAGGCAGAGGCCGATCGACTCGAGGCCTTGGGCGCCACGCGGGCCTACCGTGTCGAGCCCGAGCCGCCGATGGAGCTCGGCTTCATCACGATGCGCGACCCCGAGGGCAACGAATTCTGCCTCGACTGATGGATCCGGTGCAGGAGGTCCTCGATGCGATCACGCGGTCCGACTGGGACCGCGTGCGAGTCCTCGTGCACCCGTACGTGCACTGGACCCATGAGTCCGGCCTCACGACCCGCGCGCGCACCAAGGCGTTGGCCGAGCTGACCCGTACGCCGGCCCGCCCTGCCGAGATCGAGCTGCGCGACGGCCAGATCTATCGCTGGATCAGCGTTCCGCACGACTAGCCGGGGACGTGGGGCACGGCTGGTCGTGCCGCGATGCAGCGTGCCGGGGCAGGATCGTCGGTCCAGCACGGCACAATGGACGGGTGAGCCTCTACCGTGACGCCGGCATCGTGCTGCGCGTCCACAAGCTCGGTGAAGCCGATCGCATCATCACGCTCCTGACGCGTGATCGCGGCATCGTGCGCGCCGCCGCCAAGGGCATCCGCAAGACGACGTCGCGGTTCGGCGGCCGGCTCGAGCCGTTCATGCACGTTGACCTGCAGCTCGCCGAGGGGCGCTCGCTCGACATCATCACGCAGGTCGAGACGATCAACGCCTTCGCCAAGGATCTCGGCGGCGACTACGCGGCCTACACCGCGGGCACCGCGATGCTCGAGACCGCCGAACGGCTCGTGCAGGAGGACGGCGAGCCGGCCGTGCCGCAGCTCCAGCTGCTGGTCGGTGCCCTCCGGGCCCTCACCGAGGGCCGCATGACGCCCAGCCTGATCCTCGACTCCTACCAGCTGCGAGCCCTGTCGATCGCCGGCTACGCGCCGACCTTCGACGCCTGCGCCCGTTGCGCCGCCGAGGGCCCGCATCGCAACTTCCACGCCGCGTCGGGCGGGATGTTGTGCGACGAGTGCCGGGTGGCCGGCTCCGCGGCACCCTCGCCGTTCACCGTCACCCTGCTCGCCGGCCTGCTGAGCGGCGACTGGAGCACGGTCGGCACGTCCGACGACCGGTCGCGCCGTGAGGCCAGCAGCATCGTCAGCGCGTACCTCTCCTGGCACCTCGAGCGTGGCCTGCGTTCGCTGAGCCACGTGGATCGCTGATGCGACGCGAGGTACGTCCGCCGGTGCCGCACGCCTCAGGGGCGAAGCCGCCGGCGATCCCGATCGAGCAGGTGCCTCGCCACGTCGCGATCGTCATGGACGGCAACGGGCGTTGGGCCAAGCAGCGCGGTCTGCCACGCACCGCCGGTCACGAGATGGGTGAGGCGGCGCTGTTCGACGTCGTCGAGGGCGCCATCGAGATCGGCGTCAAGGCGGTGTCGGCCTATGCGTTCTCGACCGAGAACTGGAAGCGTTCGCCCGATGAGGTGCGGTTCCTCATGGGATTCAACCGCGATGTCATCAGGCGTCGGCGTGACGAGATGCACGAGCTCGGCGTCCGGGTGCGCTGGGCAGGGCGCCGTCCCCGGCTGTGGCGCAGCGTCATCAAGGAGCTCGAGACCGCCGAGGAGCTGACCAAGGCCAACGACGTCCTGACCCTCACGATGTGCGTCAACTACGGCGGCCGGGCCGAGATCGCCGATGCCGCAGCAGCACTGGCCCGCGACGTCGCCGCCGGCAAGGTCGACCCCGACAAGGTCAACGAGCGTACGTTCGCCCGCTACCTCGACGAGCCCGACATGGCTGACGTCGACCTGTTCTGGCGCACGTCGGGGGAGCAGCGCACCAGCAACTTCTTGCTGTGGCAGTCCGCCTACGCCGAGATGGTCTTCTCCGACATCGCCTGGCCCGACGTCGACCGGCGCGCCCTCTGGACCGCGATCGAGGAGTACGCCGCCCGCAACCGCCGCTACGGCAGCGCCTGAGCCGACGGCTGCTGCTGCGTGATGCAGTGCACCCCGCCACCGCGGGCGAAGAGCGGGCGCGCGTCGACGCTGCGCACCGTCCGGCCCGGGTAGGCATCGGCCAGGATCGCCGCGGCGTCGGCGTCGTGCGGGTCGTCGAACGCGCAGGTGATGACGCCGCCGTTGACGACGAGGTGGTTGACGTAGCTGTGGTCGACCCAGCCCTCGGCGTCCCTGAGGCCGGTCGGCGCGGGCAGGTCGACGATCTCCCACCGCGTGCCAAGGGCCGCGCGGACGTCGCGCATGACGGCGGCGTCAGGGTGCGACTCGTCGCGCTGGTCGTGCACCAGGAGCACGCCGGGGGAGGGGAACGTGGCGACGATGTCGATGTGCCCGCGGGTGCCGAAGCGCTCGCTGTCCCGGGTGAGGCCGCGCGGCACCCAGACGACGTCGTCGACGCCGAGGGTCCGTCGCAGCTCGGCCTCGACGTCCGCGCGGCCGAGCCCGGGGTTGCGTCCGGGGTCGAGCTGCACGGTGTCGGTGACGAGCACCGCGCCGGCGCCGTCGACGTGGAACCCGCCGCCCTCGTTGACCAGCGGCGACGGCACGACCTCGAGACCGACGTGCGCCAGGACGGCCCGCGCCACGTGCTGGTCCCGGTCCCAGCGGGCCCACTCCTGGGCGCCCCAGCCGTTGAACACCCAGTCGACGCCGGCGACCGAGCCGTCGGTCCCGCGGACGAACGTGGGCCCCATGTCGCGCATCCACGCGTCGTCGAGGGGAACCGGGAGGAGCTCGATGTCGGCGGACAGGTAGGTCCGGGCGGTCTCGAGGTCAGCCGGGTCGACCACCATCGTGACCGGCTCGAACTCCAGCACCGCGTGGGCCACTGCGGTCCACGCGGCACGGGCCTCGTGCGCGTCCTCGGTCGAGTCGCCGAGCAGGTAGCCGCTCGGTGGAAAGGCCATCCAGACCCGGTCCTGCAGCGCCGTCTCAGCCGGCATCACCCAGCTCATGCGCCCCCGTAGGGCCGGGCCGCGTCCACCGGCCGGGTGAGTGCGGCGTAGGTGTCGGGCCGCCGGGTCGTGAGGAACGGGAAGAGGTCGAGCCAGTCGCGACGCTGCTGCAGATCGAGGTCGGCTACCAGCACCGCCTCCTCGTCGCGGGGTGCCTCGACGAGCACACGTCCGTAGGGGTCCGAGATGAACGAGGATCCGTAGAACCGCAGCGCTCCCTCGTCGCCGGTGCGGTTGGGCACGACCATGAACGTCCCGGCCGTGATGCCGTTGCCCACGATGACGTGGCGCCACAGCGGCTGGGTGTCGAAGTCGGGGAACGCCGGCTCCGACCCGATCGCGGTGGGGTAGACCAGGATCTCGGCGCCGGCCAGCGAGTAGGCGCGGGAGACCTCGGGGAACCACTCGTCCCAGCAGGTCGGCAGCCCGAGCCGCGCTTCGAGCCGGTCGACCGCGACCACCGGGTACGCGTCGTCGGGCGGCCCGGGGCGGAACCAGGTGTCCTCGTAGTAGCCGGCGGTGACCGGGATGTGGGTCTTGCGCGTGCGCGCCAGCAGCGTGCCGTCGACGGACACCAGGATCGCGGTGTTGAACCCCCGACCGTCCGGACCGTCGGCGCGCTCGTAGAGCGAGGCGTGCACGACGACACCGTGCTCGCGGGCGGCCCGTGCGGCGAGCGCGAACGTGGGTCCGGACGACAGGTCCTCGGCGTGCTCGCCGGGCCGGGCCGGCGCCCGGACGTCGGCGGGGTACTTGCTGAGCGTCAGCTCGGGCAGGAAGACCGCGCGGGCCCCTGCGGCGGCGGCGAGGCCGACGGCGTCGTGGAGCACGGTGGCCAGCTCGTCGGGATCGGCCCGCCAGCGGTGTTGCACCAGTCCGACCCGCAGCGGCGGCCGCTGTGGCTCGGACGCGGACCCGGCGAGAGAAGGCAGGGCGCCGTCGGCGGTCAGGAGCTTCATGCGGCCACCCCCGCCGGGACGAGTCGTTCGACGGTGCCGGCCAGCACGCCACGCGCCTCGTCGGTGGTCAGCTCACCGCTGATCCAGCGGCCGGTCAGCCCCTCCACCAAGGCGGTCAGGGCGATCGCGAGCATCGCGGTGTCACCCGGAGCGCCGGCCGTCTCGAGGGCGGCCTGGATGCGGTCGTTCCACGCTGCAGTGCGTCGGGCCAGCGGCTCGCGGATCGCGTCCTCGAAGGCCGCGGACGCGCGCAGCTCGCTCCAGGCGACGGACCCGGCCCGGATCGCGTCGTCGTCGGTGATCTCGCCGAGGAGGAGCTCGGTCAGGTCGGCCGCCGTGCCGGTGCGCGGCTCCGGCACGAGCGCGTCCACGTGCGCGAGGGTGGCCGCGAGCAGGCCGTCGCGATCGGCGAAGTGGTAGTAGAGCAGGCTCGTCGAGACGCCGGCCTCGGCCGCGACGTCGTGGACGCGCAGCCCACGGACGCCCTGGCGTGCGATGCAGCGTGCGGCAGCACGGACGATGTCGTCCTGGCGAGAGGTCATGTCGACACAATAGGTCCTGACTGAATATTCAGTCAACGCTTCTTGGCGGCGGTCTTGCCGGGTCGGTCGACCGATAGGCTGTGTCCCTATGCGCATCGCCAGGTTCGCGGGGGACGACGATCCCCGCTTCGGAGTCATCGGGGACGACAACGGCGTCCCCACCATCGCGGTCCTGAACGGTGATCCCCTCTACGCGGGGCTCAACCTCAGCGGGCAGAAGATCCCGCTCGCGGACGTACGCCTGCTGGCGCCGGTGATCCCGCGCAGCAAGGTCGTGTGCGTGGGACGCAACTACGCGGCACACGCGGCCGAGCTCGGCAACGACGTGCCCACCGAGCCGCTGATCTTCCTCAAGCCCAACACCAGTGTCATCGGGCCGGGCGAGCCGATCTTCTATCCCGACCAGAGCGAGGACGTCCACTTCGAGGGCGAGCTCGCCGTCGTGATCGGCCGGATCTGCCGCGACATCTCGGCAGCGGACGCCGCGAAGGTGATCTTCGGCTACACGATCGGCAACGACGTCACCGCGCGCGACCTGCAGAACAAGGATGGTCAGTGGACCCGCGCCAAGGGCTTCGACACGTTCTGCCCGCTCGGACCGTGGATCGAGACCGACTTCGACCCGTCGAAGGTCCAGGTCACGACCCGCCTCGGCGAGGAGATCAAGCAGGACGGCAACACCTCTGACATGGTCTTCACCGTCCCCGCCATCATCGAGTACGTCTCCTCGTTCATGACCTTGCTGCCCGGCGACGTCATCTTGACCGGTACGCCCGACGGTGTCGGTCCCATGACGGTCGGCGACGAGGTCAGCGTCACCATCGAAGGCATCGGCACCCTGACGAACAGCGTGGTCTCCCGTGAGCAGTGACATCCATACGCCCGCCCGTCCCGTCGTGGCTCGGTTCTGCCCGTCACCGACCGGCAACCCGCACGTCGGCATGGCTCGCACGGCCCTGTTCAGCTGGGCCTTCGCGCGTCATCACGGAGGACGGTTCGTCTTCCGCATCGAGGACACCGACACCTCCCGCGACAACGAGGAGTCCTACCAGCTCCTGATCGACGTCATGCGCTGGCTCGGGCTCGACTGGGACGAAGGCCCGGAGGTCGGAGGCCCCAACGGCCCCTACCGCCAGTCCGAACGGATGGACATCTACGCCGACGTCGCGCAGCAGCTGCTCGAGGCGGGCTTCGCCTACAAGGCGTACGACACCGCCGAGGAGCTCGAGGAGCGCCGCAACGCCGCCCGTGCCGCCGGCAGGCCCAGCGGCTACGACGGCCTGCACCGCAACCTCACGGCCGAGCAGGTCGCGGCGTACGAGGCCGAGGGCCGCGAGCCGGTCATCCGCTTCAAGATGCCGGAGCGCACCTACACGTTCAACGACCTGGTCCGTGGCGAGATCACGTTCGACTCCGCCAACGTCCAGGACTACGTCCTCGTGCGCGCCAACGGCCAACCGCTCTACACCCTGACCAACCCGACCGACGACGCGCTGATGGGCATCACCCATGTGCTGCGCGGCGAGGACCTGCTGAGCTCGACGCCGCGCCAGATCGCGCTGTACGAGGCGTTCGCCGAGATCGGCATCGGCGGCGGGTTCACCCCCGAGTTCGGGCACCTGCCGTTCGTGATGGGGGAGGGCAACCGCAAGCTGTCCAAGCGCGACCCGGAGTCCAATCTGCTGGACTACAAGCCCAAGGGGTTCCTGCCCGAGGGGCTGCTGAACTACATGGCCCTGCTGGGCTGGTCGATCGCCGAGGATCGCGACATCTTCTCGATTCCCGAGATGGTCGAGGCGTTCGAGATCGGCCGGGTCAACCCCAACCCCGCCCGCTTCGACATCAAGAAGTGCGAGGCGATCAACGGCTCGCACGTACGCCTGCTGGCACCGGACGACCTGCGCGACCGGTTGGTGCCCTACTTCCAGGCCGCTGGGCTGATCGATGCCGAGCCGACCGCGGACCAGCTGAGCGTCCTCGAGGCTGCGACGCCGTTGGTGCACGAGCGCATGACGCTGCTGACCGAGGCGGTCGACATGCTGCGGTTCCTGTTCGTCGGTGAGTCGGAGTTCTCGATCGACGAGGCGGACCGCGCCAAGAACCTCGACGAGGCCGGCATCGCTGTCGCTCGTTCGGCGCACGAGGCCCTCGCCCAGGTCGCGGACTGGTCGACCGAGTCGATCGAGGAAGCCCTGCGGGCTGCTCTCATCGAGGGGCTCGGACTCAAGCCTCGACTGGCCTTCGGGCCGGTACGCGTTGCGGTCACGGGCAGCAGGATCTCGCCACCGCTGTTCGAGTCGCTCGAGCTGCTCGGTCGGGACGTCACGCTGGCGCGGTTGTCGTCCGCGATCGCGTCCTGAGAGGTGGTCCCGGTTTGGGCGTGGAAGGTCCGGTCGGGTAAAGTGTGACCTCGGCTCGGACCCCGTCCGCGGCCAGTGGGATATGGTGTAATTGGCAACACAGCGGTTTCTGGTACCGCCATTCTAGGTTCGAGTCCTAGTATCCCAGCGAAACCCTCCGAGCAGCTCCCGAGCACGCTTTGGTAGGGTTTCATGCGGTCGCAAGACCACCCATGGCCCCGTTGTGTAGCGGCCTAGCACGCCGCCCTCTCAAGGCGGTAGCGCGGGTTCGAATCCCGTCGGGGCTACCATGGAGAAGACCCCCTGACCAGCAGAGATGCCGGTCCAGGGGGTCTTCTGCGTCGGCGGTCAGGCCGTGTGGTGAGCTGCCGGGCGGTGGCCGGTCAGCCTGAGTGCTGCGGTGGTCGCCACGAGCACGATGGCAGAGATCGCGGCGACGGTGACCACCTCGGTCGTACCGTCGGACCGGCCGGTGACGGCGATGCCGAGCAGAGCCCACACGCCGGCGGCTGCGTAGGTGAGGATGCCGCGCGACGCGATGGTGAGTGCCACCAGGGTGAGGACGGCTGCCACGAGGACGCCGACCTGCCACGAGAGCTCATCGGCCTCGACGACACCCGAGTCGACCAGTGCCGTGGAGGCGTTGAGGAAGAAGGCAGCGGTGACCCAGCCGGCGTACAGGCCCACGGCGGCGCGGGTGAGCACGGTCAGCCATCCTGCGTGCAGCTGTCGGCGAGCTGCTGTCAGGACGCCGTCGACCGCCGCGACCAGCATCAGCAGCAGAGCTCCCGCGGTCGCCTGGCTGCTGTCGAGCCCGGCCAGCGCGATCCACAGGGCGCCGCCCAGGTAGAGCACGATCTGATCGAGTTGGAGTCGCAGGGGAATGTCGCCTCCTCGCACCAGCACACCGATGGCCTGGGCGATGGCCAGGGCGTAGATGACGCCCCAGATCGAGAACGCCCATCCCACCGGAGTGATCAACAGGTCCGGCCCTGATCCGCTCCCGGGCGACGCTCCTGGACCGTTGATCGTGATGACCGGGGCGATGACCTGCAGCACCGCTGCTGCCAGGACGCCCCAGGCCAACGAGCGGGTGCCGGCGCGGCCGGACTGTCGCTGAGGTGTCGTATGCATGGGTGACGAGTACCCCCAGCATCCGGCCCCGAACCCATACCGCGTCCATGTCCGAAACCCGCCGGTAAGTGTCCGGCCAAGCGGTCATGATGGAGACATGCACACCGACCACGAACGCTGCTACCGGGCCGCATCGTCGCGCGACGCGCGCTTCGACGGTGTGTTCTACGTCGGGGTCAGGACGACCGGCATCTACTGCCGTCCCTCCTGCCCGGCGGTGACGCCCAAGCGCGAGAACGTCACCTTCCATCCCTCCGCCGCGGCTGCACAGGATGCCGGGTTCCGGGCGTGCCGCCGGTGCCGTCCCGACACCACGCCCGGGTCGCCGGAGTGGAACGTCCGGGCCGACGCCGTGGGTCGCGCGATGCGACTGATCGGCGACGGTGTCGTCGAGCGCGAGGGCGTCGAAGGACTCGCGAGCCGTCTCGGCTACAGCCAGCGCCATGTCACCCGGATGCTGACCCAGGAGCTTGGCGCGGGTCCCCTCGCCCTGGCCCGGAGCAACCGGGCCCACGCAGCGCGGGTCCTCATCGAGACGACCGACATGCCCATGTCGGACATCGCGTTCGCGGCCGGCTTCGCGTCGATCCGCCAGTTCAACGACTCGGTCCGGCACGTCTACGCCCTGTCGCCGACCGAGATGCGGGGCCGGCGTCGCAGCACACCGACCGGACGGGTGACCGTACGCCTGGCGGTGCGGCAGCCGTTCCATGCCGAGGCGCTGCTGGACTTCCTGGCCGCGCACGTCCTGCCAGGTGTCGAGACGGTGCAGGACCGCACGTACGCCCGCGTGCTGCGACTGCCTCACGGGCTGGGCGTGATGGCGCTGACGGTGTGCGACGACCGCGTCGAGTGCGAGCTCGAGCTCGCCGACCTGCGCGACACGGCGGTGGCCATCGGTCGCGCCCGGCGGATGCTCGACCTCGATGCCGACCCCGTGGCCATCGACGGCGTGCTGGGTGCCGATCCGGCGATGCGCGAGCTCGTGGCAGCTGCGCCCGGCTTGCGGGTGCCGTCACACGTGGACGGCTACGAGCTCGCCGTGCGCACGATCGTCGGGCAGCAGGTCTCGGTCGCCGGGGCCAACACCGTGCTCGGTCGCCAGGTTCCCGTCCGCGGCACGCGCGTCGACTTCGCGCTGGCGGCCGCCTTCGGCCTGACCCATGCCTTTCCCGCCGCAGAGTCACTGGCCGAGGCCGCACCCACCGAGCTCGGGATGCCACAGTCCCGAGCCCGTACGATCATCGACCTGTCCCAGGCGGTCGCTGACGGCAAGCTCGACCTCGACCCGGGCGTCGATCGCGAGGCCGTGCGCGAGCAGCTCGTGGCCATGCGCGGCATCGGCCCGTGGACGGCGGACTACATCGTGATGCGCGCACTTGCGCACCCCGACATCCTCCTGACGACCGATCTCGTGCTGCGGCGCGAGCTCGACCGTCGTGGCATCACAGCGGACGACACCGAACGGTGGCGCCCATGGCGTTCCTACGCAGGCATGCACCTGTGGCGCGCCACCTCAGCCCTCGAAAGGACACCTTCATGAGCAGCTCACGCACCACGCGGTGGATGGACTCACCGATCGGCGGGCTCCGCATCCACGCCTCGGCCGGTCTGATCACGGCGATCGACTTCGGCGCCGCCAACCCGCGCAGGACACGGGTGAGCGACGCGTTGCTCGACCGCGCCGAGCTGCAGCTCAGCGAGTACTTCAAGGGCGAGCGCACGGCGTTCGACCTGCCTCTGGCCAGTGAGGGCTCGGAGTTCCAGAAGAAGGTCTGGGCCGAGCTGCAGCGCATCCCGTACGGGGAGACCGCCAGCTACGGCGACATCGCGCGTCGACTCGGCTACGAGCCGGTCATCTCGAGGGCGGTCGGAGCGGCCAACGGCGCGAACCCGATCCCCATCGTCGTGCCGTGCCACCGAGTCATCGGCTCGAACGGCTCGCTGACGGGGTATGCCGGAGGACTCGAGCGCAAGAAGACCCTGCTCGACCTCGAGCAGCCCGGCCTGTTCTGACCGTTCGGCTGACCGCGTGCTCGCGTTCGCCGTCCGTTCACCTCGGTGGGCCAAGGTGCTGGGCATCCGCTCCCGGAGGTGCTGATGGCCGGCAAGACGACACCCAAGCCGAGCAAGCTCGAGCGCAGGCTCGCCGTGGCGACCTCGACGGTCGACGAGCTCACGGCTGAGGTCACCGTGCTGCGGGCCCGGGTCAAGACCCTCGAGGCGGAGTCGAAGGCTTGGCAGAAGCGGGCCGACAAGCACAAGTCCCGTCTGCAGAAGGTCCGCGGCAGAGCCGAGAAGGCCATCGCCGAGGCCGAGAAGGCCATCGCCGACGCCACGGCCCGGCGCAAGAAGGCCAAGGCACGCGAGCGACAGGCCATCGCGGACCACCCCCGGGCCGAACCGCTCGCCCTCAGAGACGCCCCGCTGCCGGAGGCGACCTGGACCGTGGTCCAGCTCCGCGAGGCGGCCCGCGCCCAAGGCGTCGCCGGGTACTCCCGCATGCGCAAGGACCAGCTGCTCGCGCGGCTCGTCTAGGGAGGACCTGCTGTGGACAACGAGCTCGACGGCCGCGGCGATGTCCGCACATCGTTGGGCATGACCTCACGCGACCTGCCCGACGTCCACTCAGCCGCTGACCTCGAGGCTCTCTGGCGCCGGCTCATCGAGCCGCTGGGGTTCGGGAGCAGGCAGATCTTCGCGGTCATCCTGGGCCACGACGGGCGGGTGCACCCCTCGATCGTCAACGTCACCGACTGCCCGGCCGCGCCGGACGGCCAGATGCTGGTCAGCCTGGCACGGTCGCTGCGCACGGTTCTCGACGAGAGCGAGCCCGAGGGCAGCGTCGCGATGCTGTGGGCCCGTCCCACGCACGCCGGCACGCGTGCCTCCGACATCCAGTGGATCCGCGCCATCACCGCCGTGACGCAGGTCCACGCTCTCGGCAGCTGGCCGCTCCACACTGCGGACGACGCGGTCCTCCGAGTGATGTCCCCGGACGACCTCGCGGCCTAGTTCGAGCGGCGAAGGCTCTGCGAGAGCCGCTCGGCCGCGGCGACCACGGCGGGGGCGTGCATCCGGCCGGGCTGACGCGTGAGGCGCTCCAGCGGACCGGAGACCGACACGGCGGCGACGACCTTGCCCGACGGGGAGCGCACCGGGGCCGACACCGAGCCGACGCCGGTCTCACGCTCGCCGACGCTCTGGGCCCACCCACGTCGGCGTACGGCTGACAGCTCGGCGGCCGAGAAGGTGGCCTTGAGCAGGCCCTTGTTCATGCGCTCGGGATCCTCCCACGAGAGCAGGACCTGGGCCGCGGAGCCGGCGCTCATCGTCAGCTGGCCACCGACGGGGATCGAGTCGCGGAGGCCGGTGGGCCGATCGGCGGCGGCGACGCACACGCGGAAGTCGCCCTGGCGACGGAACAGCTGCGCCGACTCGCCGGTGATGTCGCGCAGGCGGGCCAGCACGGGACCGGCAGCCGCGAGCAGGCGGTCCTCGCCGGCGGCGGCGGCGAGCTCGCCGAGGCGTGGGCCCAGGATGAAGCGTCCTTGCATGTCCCGAGCGACGAGTCGATGATGTTCCAGTGCCACCGCGAGGCGGTGAGCGGTCGGCCGGGCGAGGCCCGTGCTGGCGACGAGGCCGGCGAGCGTGGCGGGTCCCGGCTCGAGTGCGGCGAGCACGAGAGCGGCTTTGTCGAGAACGCCGACTCCGCTAGAGTTGTCCATGTCTTGATACTGCCGTATCGCATTGTGAGACGCAAGTGCATACTGGTGGTCGTGCCGAGGGGCACGGAACGCAGCTGAGGAGAGCACCATGGGCAAGACCCTTGCCGAGAAGATCTGGGACGAGCACGTCGTACGCAGCCACGAGGGCGAGCCCGACCTGCTCTACATCGACCTCCACCTGATCCACGAGGTGACGAGCCCTCAGGCCTTCGACGGGCTGCGGATCGCGGGGCGCACCGTGCGCCGCCCCGACCTCACGCTGGCCACCGAGGACCACAACATCCCGACGACCGACCTCGACAAGCCGATCGCCGACCTCGTGTCCCGCACCCAGGTCGAGACGCTCCGCCGCAACTGCGAGGAGTTCGGCGTCCGCCTGCACCCCATGGGCGACATCGACCAGGGCATCGTGCACGTCGTCGGGCCCCAGCTCGGGCTCACGCAGCCCGGCATGACGATCGTGTGCGGCGACTCGCACACGTCGACGCACGGCGCGTTCGGCTCGATCGCGTTCGGCATCGGCACGTCCGAGGTCGAGCACGTCCTGGCCACGCAGTCGCTGTCGCAGGCCAAGCCCAAGATGATGGCCGTCGAGGTCGTCGGAGAGCTGCCGGTCGGCTCGACCGCCAAGGACCTGATCCTGGCGCTCATCACGCAGGAGACCACCGGCGGCGGCCAGGGCTACATCGTGGAGTACCGCGGCGAGGCGATCCGCAAGCTGTCGATGGAAGCGCGCATGACGATCTGCAACATGTCGATCGAGTGGGGCGCCAAGGCCGGTCTCATCGCACCGGACCAGACGACGTACGACTACCTCGAAGGCCGGCCCAACGCGCCGCAGGGCGCCGACTGGGATGCTGCGGTGGCCTACTGGGACAGCCTCGTCACTGACGACGACGCCGAGTTCGACAAGGTCATCACGATCGACGCGTCGACCATCACGCCGTTCGTCACGTGGGGCACCAACCCCGGCCAGGGCGTGCCGCTGTCGGGCAACGTCCCCGACCCGGCGTCGTTCGAGGACGACAACGAGCGCATCGCCGCCGAGAACGCCCTTCGCTACATGGGCCTCGAGGCGGGCACGCCGATGAAGGACATCAAGGTCGACACGGTGTTCATCGGCTCGTGCACCAACGGCCGCATCGAGGACCTCCGCGTCGCCGCCAACCTGATCGACGGGCACAAGGTCGCTCCGGACACCCGCATCCTCGTGGTGCCGGGCTCGGTCCGCGTACGCCTGCAGGCCGAGCAGGAGGGCCTCGACGTGATCTTCAAGGACGCCGGTGCCGAGTGGCGCGGCGCGGGCTGCTCGATGTGCCTCGGCATGAACCCCGACCAGCTCACGCCGGGGGAGCGCAGCGCCTCGACGTCCAACCGCAACTTCGAGGGCCGGCAGGGCAAGGGCGGACGGACACACCTCGTGTCGCCCGACGTCGCCGTCGCGACCGGCATCCTGGGCCACCTGGCCGGGCCGGCCGACCTCGCCGAGCTCGAGAAGGCAGGAGCCTGACGATGGAGAAGTTCAGCAGTCATACCGGAGTTGGCGCCCCGCTGCGACGCAGCAACGTCGACACCGACCAGATCATCCCCGCCGTGTGGCTCAAGAAGGTCACGCGCGACGGGTTCGAGGAGGGCCTGTTCTCGGCCTGGCGCAGCGACCCGTCGTTCGTCCTCAACCAGGACGCGTTCAAGAACGCCACGGTGCTCGTCGCCGGGCCGGACTTCGGCACCGGCTCGTCGCGTGAGCACGCCGTCTGGGCGCTGCAGAACTACGGCTTCAAGGTCGTCATCTCGCCCCGCTTCGGCGACATCTTCCGCGGCAACTCCGGCAAGGCCGGCCTGCTCGCGGCCCAGGTCGACGACAAGGTCGTGCAGCGCCTCTGGGACTACCTGGACGCCAACCCCGGCGCGACGATCACGATCGATCTCGAGTCGCGCACGGTCAAGGCCGGCGACGGCGTCGACGCGATCGAGGACTCGTTCACGATCGACGACTACACCCGGTGGCGCCTGCTCGAGGGTCTCGACGACGTCGGCATCACGCTGAGCCACGAGGACGACATCGTGACGTACGAGAAGTCGCGGCCGAGCTTCAAGCCCGCCACCCTCTGACTCGTCAGCGCCAGATGCTGATCGCCGTCACGGCGCCGTCGGGACCGGTCTCGACGAACACGCGCTGGCCCACACGCAGGTGACGGATGTGGTCGGCGAGCGACGCCGCCGGGAACGACAGCGGCATGCCCTCGTCGGTCAGGAGGCTGCCGTCGCGGGTGGACTGGTCGAAGCTCGCGACGGTGCCCTGCATGGCAGTCACCCTAGCCGGGACGCGAAGGATTAGGCTCGCCCTCATGGTGAGACGCCCCGTTCCTCGAACGATCAGGGTCATCAGGTTCTTCCTGCGGCCGATCCTGATGATGACGACCAAGCGGGACTGGCAGGGCATGGAGAACCTGCCGGAGGGCGGATTCGTGCTCGCGCCCAACCACGTGTCCCACGCCGATCCGTTCCTGATCGGCCACTTCATGCTCGACAACAACATCGCGCCACGCTTCCTGGCCAAGGACACGCTGGTCGGGGCTAAGGGCTACGGCTGGATCCTGCGCAGCGCCGAGCAGATCCCCGTCTACCGCAGCACCGAAGGCGCCGCCGAGTCGCTGCGCGCCGCGGCCGCCGCGGTCGAGGCGGGCCACGTCGTCACGATCTACCCCGAGGGCACGATCACCCGCGATCCCGCCGCCTGGCCCATGAGCGGGCGCACCGGCGCCGTCCGGGTCGCGCTCAGCACCGGCAAGCCGCTCGTGCCGCTGATGCAGTGGGGCCCGCAGGAGATCCTCTGGCCGTACGCCAAGAAGCTGCGCCTGTTCCCCCGCAAGACGATCCACATCAGGGTCGGCAAGCCCGTGGACCTGTCCGACTTCCAGGGCAAGGAGCTCACCGAGCAGGTCCTCCACGCGGCGACCGACCGGCTGATGGACACCCTGACTGCGATGATGGCCGAGGTGCGGGGCGAGCTGCCCTCGACACCTCGCATCGATGTGCATACCTTGAGCAAGCCGAAGACCAACTACCAGCAGCTTCCTCCCAAGAGACAGGAATCGTGAATGGCGCAGACAGCCGTGATGGGCGCAGGTTCGTGGGGCACGGCCTTTGCCATGGTGCTGGCCGACGCCGGCAATGACGTACGCCTCTGGGGGCGGCGGCCTGAGCTGTGCGAGTCGATCAACAGCAAGCATGAGAACTCCGACTACCTGCCGGGCATCGCGCTGCCCAAGGAGATCACGGCAACGTCCGACCCGGCCGAGGCGATGGCCGGCGCCGAGGTCGTGGTGCTCGCGGTGCCGTCGCAGCAGCTGCGCGGCAACCTCGAGTCGTGGAGCGAGCACATCCCGGCCGACGCCGTCATGGTCAGCCTGATGAAGGGTGTCGAGCTCGGCACCCACAAGCGCATGAGCGAGGTCATCGCCGAGATCACCGGTGCTGGACCCGAGCGCATCGCCGTCGTCTCGGGTCCCAACCTCGCCCGGGAGATCGCCAACCGTGAGCCTGCCGCCAGCGTCGTGGCGTGCGAGGACCAGGGCGTGGCCGAGCGACTGCAGAAGCTGTGCCACTCGGCGGCCTTCCGGCCGTACTCGATGACCGACGTCATCGGCTGTGAGCTCGCCGGCACGGCCAAGAACATCATCGGCCTCGCCGTGGGTGTGTGCGTCGGACTGGGCTATGGCGACAACACCAAGGCCTCCGTCATCACGCGTGGTCTCGCCGAGACGGCGCGGCTGGGCGCGGTGATCGGCGCCGACCCCGTCACGTTCATGGGGCTCGCGGGGATGGGCGACCTGGTCGCCACCTGCTCGTCACCGCTGTCGCGCAACCGCACGTTCGGCGAGAAGCTCGGGCGCGGCATGAGCGTCGAGGAGGTCACGGCGCAGACCAGCCAGGTGGCCGAGGGCGTGAAGTCCTGCGTGTCGGTCAGCGAGCTGGCCAAGCTGCACGACGTCGAGATGCCGATCGTCGAGCACGTCGCTGCGCTGATCGCCGGTGAGATGAGCCCCGACGACCTCGTCGGAGCACTGATCTCGCGGCAGGCGAAGCCCGAGACGCTCTAGGCGAACGCCGCAAGCACGTTCTGGATGTCGATCCAGAGGTCCTCGACGTCCTCGATGCCCACCGAGAACCGGATCAGGCCCTCGGGCACGGTGTCCGGCTCGTTGGGGTGCCGGCGCCGCCGCTCCCACGTCGACTCGACCCCGCCGAGGCTCGTGGCGTAGGTGATGACATCGCTCTGCTCGGTCATCTTCTGCGCGACCTGGGCGCCGCCGGCGACCTCGAACGCGATGATCGTGCCGAACCCGGGATAACGCGAGTAGACGATGCGACTGGATGCCGAGAGCCGCTTGTGGAGCTCCTTGGCGTTGGCCTCCGCCCGGTCGAGGCGCACGTGGAGCGTACGGATGCCGCGTGCCGCGAGCCAGGTCTCCATCGCGCCGGGGATCGCGCCCAGGACGGTGCGGCGCTTCTCGATCGCGGCGTGGGCGCGGTCGCTGTTGGTGACGACCGCGCCGAGGATGACGTCGCTGTGGCCCGACAGCAGCTTCGAGGCCGAGTGCACCGCGAAGTCGGCGCCCAGGTCGAGGGGGCGCTGGCGCAGGGGAGTCGCGAACGTGTTGTCGACCGCGACAGCCGCGCCGGAGCGCGAGGCCGCTTGCGAGATCGCTGCGATGTCGGCGACCTCCAGCGACGGGTTGGTCGGCGACTCGATCCACACCAGGGCAGCGCTCTCGGCGGCATCGATGACCTGCTGGGTGTTGTCGATGTCGACGAGCTTGAGCTCGATCTGACCCCGCCGATCACGCTCCTGCAGCTGGTTGAGCGTGCCGTAGTAGGCGTGACGCGGCGCAACGACGGTGGCCTTGGCGGGCACCAGGTCGAACAGGGCGCTCGAGGCAGCCATGCCGGAGGAGAAGGCCAGCGCCCGGCCGCCCTCGAGGGCGCCGAGCACGGTCTCGAACGAGTCCCACGTCGGATTTCCGTGGCGGCCGTACTCCGACGAGCCCCCGGGCACGAAGGCACTGGCGAGCGTGATCGGTGCGTTGAGAGGGCTCCCCGGGACCCGGTCCGGCCGGCCGGCGCCGACGGCGATCGTCGAGGGCGAGAGTTCGTGTCCGGGCATGAGGACATCATGCCCTGAGCGGTATGGTGCTCGACAATGAGCCTCTCGATGGACACCTCAGCCAACCGACCCAGACTCGCTGTCATTTTTGGCGGCCGTTCCAGCGAGCACGGGGTTTCGTGCCTCACGGCCCGTGAGGTCATCGCCGCGATCGACACCGATCGCTACGACGTGCAGCCCGTCGGCATCACGCGCGACGGCACCTGGGTCCGCGAGAACCTCGAGTGGGCCGAGCTGGTGCCGGGCCAGCTGCCCGAGGTGCGCGGCGAGCTGCCGCCCTTCGCGTGGGAGGACCTGCGCGGCTACGACGCGGTGTTCCCGCTGCTCCACGGGCCGTGGGGCGAGGACGGGACGGTCCAGGGCCTCTTCGAGATGGCTGACGTCCGATACGTCGGCGCCGGCGTGCTCGCCAGCGCGGTCAGCATGGACAAGCCGTTCACCAAGACGGTCTTCTCCGCCGCCGGGCTCCCGCAGCTGCCGTACGTCACCGTGCTGCCGTGGCAGTGGAAGGGCGAGCGCGACCGGGTCGAGGCACGCATCCGCGCGCTGGGACTGCCGGTCTTCGTCAAGCCGGCGCGGGCCGGCTCCAGCTCCGGGGTCACCATGGTCGACACGTGGGAGGCGCTCGACGGCGCCGTCAACAAGGCCCGCGACTTCGATCCCAAGGTCATCGTGGAGGCCGGAGCCAAGGGCAAGCGCGAGCTCGAGTGCGCGGTCATCCAGGGCCCGGACGGCAAGCCCGTCGCGAGCGTGGTCGGCGAGATCACGGTCGCGCAGGACTCGGCGCACGAGTTCTACGACTTCGAGGCCAAGTACCTCGACGGCACCAGCAGCAACGTCGCCCCGGCGGACGTCCCCGAGACGCTCAGCGAGCGCATCCGGACGTACGCCGTGCAGGCCTTCGAGGCGGTCGGGTGCGAAGGGCTCGCCCGGGTGGACTTCTTCCTGACCGACGACGGTCTCGTGATCAACGAGATCAACACGATGCCGGGATTCACGCCGTTCTCGATGTTCCCGGTGCTGTGGCAGGCGAGCGGGGTGTCCTACCCCGAGCTCGTGGAGCGGCTGATCCAGCTCGCGATCGAGCGCGAGACCGGCCTGCGCTAGACGCAGGGTTTCACGACCGGGTCGTGCCGCTCGACCGAGTCCGCCACGTCGGCGAGGGCATCGGCCTCCGGCTCGTGGTCGTGGGGGACCTCGACGCTGACGTGGAAGTCGCGGCCGATCGTCGTGAAGAGGTAGCCGTCGGCCGTCGACTCGGTGAACCAGCCCACGCCGTCGACCATGTCGCACCGCGACGCCGGTCCGAGGTCTTCGGGTGTCTCGACCCCGCACCTCAGAATGATGGCCGGATCGCCCCACGCCGCGGCGTTGCCGTCCTTGACGGCGCGGTTGTCCTGGCCCGCGACCGTGCGAGGCAGGTCAGCGAGCAGGCTCTTGCAGTTGATGGTCGTGCCCGCCTCGGTGGGGTACTCGTCGACCGTGAGCTCCGAGCCGCAGCCGGACGCGGCGAGAGCCGTGCCTAGGGCGAGTGCGAGCAGGAGGCGGCGAGCCACGTCGTGCGGCCTAGATGCGAACGATGGGGCAGGTCAGGGTGCGGGTGATGCCGGGGACGTTCTGGATCGTGGTCACGACCAGGGCGCCGAGCTCGTCGACGCTGGGGCCCTCCGCGCGCACAATCACGTCGTACGGGCCGGTGACGTCCTCGGCGAGCGTGACGCCCTCGATGGCGGCGATCGCAGTCGCGACCTCGGCGGCCTTGCCGACCTCGGTCTGGACGAGGATGTATGCCTGCACAGCCATCGTGGAACTCCTTCGGTAGACCGGACTGTGCCACGCTACCCGATGCGCCTCCTCACGTGCGCCGCTGCCTGCGACACAATGGCGCCCATGGCGACCAGTGCTGCGGACGAACCCACGATCGGTGACCTCGGCGAGTTCGGCCTGATCGATCAGCTGCGCGGCCAGATCGGCGACAACCGCCAGATCCTGCTCGGTCCGGGCGACGACGCCGCCCATGTCTCGACCAAGGACGGCAGCTTCCTCGTGTCGACCGACCTGCTCATCGAGGGCCGGCACTTTCGTCGTGACTGGTCCTCGGCACACGACATCGGCCGCAAGGCCGCCGCCTGCAACCTCTCCGACATCAACGCGATGGGTGGAGTCGCGACGGCGCTGACGGTCGGCTTCGGGGCACCGGGAGACCTGCCGGCCTCGTGGGCCCTGGAGATGACCCGGGGGTTCGAGGTCGAGTGCGCCCACGTCGGTGCCAACATCGTCGGGGGAGACGTCACCGCGTCCGACAAGATCGTCATCGCCGTCACCGCGATGGGCGACGTCGCCCGTCCGGTGCTGCGATCGGGCGCCCTGCCCGGTGACGTCGTGGCGTACGCCGGGCAGCTGGGGCTCGCGGGCGCGGGGTTCGCCGCGCTGAGCCGCGGGTTCCGATCGCCCAAGGCTGCCGTGGACGCCCACCGGGTGCCGCACCCGCCGTATGCCGCAGGCCCCCAGGCGGCGGGCGCCGGCGCGACCGCGATGACCGACATCAGTGACGGCCTGCTGGCCGACCTCGGGCACATCGCCGAGGCGAGCGGCGTCGCGATCGACCTCGACTCGACGACGTTCGTGGTCCCCGAGGCTGTCGCGACCGTCAGCGAGGCGCTCGGGGCCGACCCGATGGCGTTCATGCTGACCGGCGGCGACGACTATGCCCTCGTGGCCACGTTCAGCTCGCAGGCCACCCTCCCGGAGGGCTGGACCCGCATCGGCCGGGTCGCGGACGGCAGAGGCCTGACGGTCGACGGCAGCGCGTACGAAGGCCCTGCCGGCCACCAGCACTACCGCTGAATCTCGGGGCGTCAGCTGATCCAGTAGCGACGTTTGGGGATGTCCGCGACCCCGGGGACGATGTTCTCGAGCACGCCGCCGTTGGCCTCGATCACCCGCGCCGAGGCGAGGTTGTCGTCGTCGCACGTCACGAGGACCGGACTGACGCCGCGCGCACGCAGCAGCTCGACGGACTGGCGCAGGATCTCCTTGGCGTGGCCGCGGCCGCGGAACTGCGGGCGTACGGCATAGCCGATGTGGCCGCCGAGCGTGCGCAGGAAGTCGTTGAGCTCGAGACGCAGCGAGGCTCGGCCGACCACGACGCCGTCGACGTCGGCCACCAGGTCGGCGTTGGCCACGAAGTCCCCGGGCAGGTCGTGGCCGTCCTCCCAGCCGTGCACGAGCGCGACGTAGTCCGGCCACGTCAGGTCGGGGCGGTAGCGATAGGACCAGTGCCCGCCCTCGGCCTCGAGCTCGGCCACCGCGGCCTTGATGTCCGCCTCGTCCGCGATGGCCAGACGACGAAGGACGAGGCTCAACTCTGGATCTTCGCGAACGGCTGGGCGGCCTCGAGCTCGTAGGCGAGCTCGAGAAGTGTCTGCTCGTCGCCGTGGTCGGCCGAGAAGTGCACGCCGATCGGCAGGTCCGCCGAGGACCGGCCCAGCGGCAGTGAGATCGCCGGACCGCCGGCAGCGTTGTTGAGCGGCGTGAACGCGGCGTACTGCACCAGGCGCTCGAACATCACGGGGAACTCGACCGCGGGGGACAGGAAGCCCAGCTCCGGCGTCGCGTACGCGAGCGTGGGCGACACGATGACGTCGACGTCGGCAAACGCCGCGCGGTAGCGGATCTCGGAACGCTTGAGACCGCGGATCGCGGTCGGCGTACGCCACGCCTGCCGGACGAACCGGCGAGCCAGGCCGCGCGTGAGGGGATCGGTCAGGGTTTTGTCGAAGCCGGGGCCCATGACCTTGCGGCCGAAGTGCTGGGTGGAGAACGCCAGCAGGCCCCAGTAGTGCTTGAAGTCCTCCATGAACGCCTTGTCGACGGGCAGCGGGACCTCGACGACCTCGTGCCCCAGGCTTCCGAGGAGGTCCGCCGTCGCCAGGACGGCCGTGCGGGTGTCCTCGTCGGTCGGCTTGCCGGTGACCGAGTCCAGGATCATCCCGATCCGCAGGCGCCGCTCGGACGGGCCCTCGACGAGTCCCAGCGGCTTGAGCTTCGTCGCCGGCCGGTACGCCTGGGTGGCTGCCATGAAGTGTGCCGTGTCGCGCACCGTGCGGGTGACGACGCCGTTGGACACGATGTCGACCGGCAGCTTGGCGGCCTCCGCGGCAGGCACGACCCGTCCGCGGGTCGGCTTCAGCCCGACGAGGCCGCACGCGGCGGCCGGGATGCGGATCGACCCGCCGCCGTCGTTGGCGTGGGCGATCGGCACGACGCCGGACGCGACCAGGGCCGCAGCGCCTCCGGACGATGCACCGGCGGAGTAGGCGGTGTTCCACGGGTTCCGCGTCGGGGGCAAGGTCGCGTACTCGGTCGTGGCGTTGAAGCCGAACTCCGGCATCGTGGACTTGCCGAGCACCGTGAGCCCGGCCGACAGGAACTGGTCCGTGAACGGGGCATGGGCAGGGGCCGCGACCGACTTCACCGCGAGGGATCCCTGGTCGGTCGGCAGCCCGGCGAAGTCGGTGTTGTCCTTGACGAACGTCGGCACGCCGGCGAGCAGGCCCTCGGTGGGCTGCTCGGCCGCGGCGAGGCCGCGCTCGAAATCGGGGTGCTGGATCGCGTTCAGCTCGGGATTGACCCGTTCGGCGCGGGCGATGGCAGCCTCGGCGGCTTCGCGGGCGCTGATGGCTCCCGAGGCAATGGCAGCGGCGACCCCGACAGAGTCGAGGTCGCCGAGTGCATCGTCGCCGAAGGCGTGGACGCGAGTGTTCTTCTCAAGGGTCACGAGATGACTCTAGGGTCACATCGCAACCGACAGCCAGCGACTAGCGCGAGACCTTGCCGGCCTTGAGGCACTTGGTGCACACGTTGACGTGCTTGGGGGTCCCGTTGATCACGGCGCGAACACGCTGGATGTTGGGGTTGAAACGACGCTTGGTGCGTCGGTGCGAGAAGGAGACGTTGTGGCCGAAGCCAGGTCCCTTGGCACAGACATCGCAGACCGCAGCCACGGCGAACTCCTGAGGATTTGAGACTACTTGGACGAAACGGGCGCCGCCGGCACCGAACGGTGCGACGACAACCGCTCAAGAATAGCCGACGACCCGACGTCGAAGCGAATCAGGCCGGCTGCTCCCGTGGTTGCGCCGGTCCGACCGATAGCCTCGCCCCATGGGCCTCACCCTCAACCCCGCGGCATTCCGGGCGTGGACACAGCTGTGCGCGGGAGCCCTGTCCTCGGCCCGTGCCGAGATCGACGCCCTCAACGTGTTCCCCGTGCCCGACAGCGACACCGGGACCAACGCCTACCTGACGTTCGCCTCCGGTGCCGATGCCGTCGAGGCCGTGCCGGCCGACGTCCCGTTCCCCGAGCTCGTCAAGGCATACGTCGACGGGCTGCTCACGGGGGCCAAGGGCAACACCGGCGTGATCTTGTCCCAGCTCGTGCGGGCCTGCTTCAGGGACCTCGACCTCACGGGCGGCGACATCACCGCCGACGACGTGGCGAGGTCGTTCGTCGCAGCGTCCGACGCGGCATGGGCTGCGGTGGGCGCGCCGGTCGAGGGCACGATCCTCTCGGTGGCCAAGGCCGCGGCCGAGGGCGCGACCGAGTCGGCCGCAGCCGGCATCGACGGACGTACGGTCTTCGGCAAGGCCGCCGCAGCCGCACGCGAGGCACTGGCCCGCACCCCCGAGCAGATGGAGCTCCTGGCCCGTGCCGGAGTCGTCGACGCCGGTGGCCGCGCGCTGGTCGTGGTCCTCGACGCCACGGAGCAGGCGCTGACCGGGCGCATCCCCAGGCCCGCCGCCAGCACGATCCCGGTGCCGGCGGTCGCCCCCGGGGACGACCTGAGCGCGGACGGACCGTCGTACGAGGTGATGTACCTCCTGGAGGCCGACGACGACCGCATCGCCGGTCTGCGCTCGGCGCTGCTGCCGCTCGGAGACTCGCTCGTCGTGGTCGGCGGCGACCGGCTCTGGAACGTCCACGTCCACGTCGACGACGTCGGGGCGGCGATCGAGGCCGGCATCGCGGCCGGCCGGCCCTACCGCATCGCCGTCACCCACTTCGCGGACCAGATGGCGCAGCAGCCGCGCACCGGCCGCGCCGTCATCGTGGCGACGACCGGCGACGGGCTGACGGCGCTCTGCCGCGAGGCCGGCGCCCTGGCGCTCGAGTTCACCCGCGAGCGTCCGCTGACGATCGCCGAGATGAGCGCGTCGCTGCGCGAGGCCGGGACCGACGAGGTCATCGTGCTGCCCAACAACCAGCGGTACGTCCGACAGTTCGAGGCCGCCGCGCAGGCCGCCAGGCAGGACGGCGTACGTGTCGCGGTCATCCCGACCCACGCCCAGGTGCAGGGCCTCGCCGCCCTCGCCGTGCACGACCCCGGTCTCGGCTTCGACGAGGTCGTGGTGGCGATGTCGAGCGCGGCGGCGCACACGCAGCACGGTGCCGTCACGATCGCCACCGAGCCCGGCATGACGATGGTCGGGCCGTGCGACGCGGGCGACGTGCTGGGCGTCGTCGCGGGTGACTTCGCGGTGATCGGCCAGGACATCCTCGCCGTGGCCTACGAGGTCATCGACCGCATCTTGTCGCCGGCTGGTGAGATGCTCACCGTCGTGACGGGAGAGGGAGCCCAGGGTCTCATCGAGGAGTCGATCGGTGAGTACCTCCGCACGCTGCGCCCCGACGTCGACCTCGTGGTCTACGAAGGCGGCCAGGAGAACTACCCGTTGTTCATCGCGGTGGAGTGATGGTCGAGCTCTCCACCAAGCTGGTCAACATCCTGGGCGACAAGACCACCAAGCCGCTGACCAAGGCGTTCGACATGGTCGTCGTCGAGGACCTGTTGCGCCACTACCCGCGCCGCTACGCCGAGCTGGGTCGGCTCACCGACCTGTCGCAGCTCGTGGTCGGCCAGCACGTCACGATCATGGCGCGCGTCGCGTCGGTCAAGAACTACGCGTTCGGCCCGGGCGGCCGGCGTACGCGCACCGAGGTCGTCGTCACGGACGGCACAGGCCACCTCACCCTCACGTTCTTCCAGCAGGCCTGGCGGCTCAAGTCGATGGAGGTCGAGTCCCTGGGTCTCGCGGCGGGCGTCGTCAGCGAGTTCAACGGCCGCCTGCAGCTGACCCACCCCGACTGGGAGCCGTTGACCGAGTCGGACGATCCCACCGACGCCTCGCGCCTTGCCCGCGGGGTCATCCCGCTCTACCGCGCAACGGCCGCCATGGCGTCGTGGAAGATCGAGCGCTGCGTGGGCATGTGCCTCGACGCGATCGGCCCGCTCGACGACCCGTTGCCGGAAGACGTCCGCGCGGCACGCGGCTTCCACGACCTCAAGGGCTCGTTCGAGGCGATCCACCGGCCACGCAACGCCAAGGACTGGCAGAGCGCCCGCGACCGGTTCCGCTTCGAGGAGGCATTCGTCGTCCAGACGATCTTCGCCCAACGGCGCAACGCGCTCGAGCACGAGCGTGCCGCCTCGCGTCCGTTCACGCCAGGCGGCCTGCGCGAGCGGTTCGAGCAGCAGCTGCCGTTCGAGCTGACGGCCGGGCAGAAGACCGTGGTCGACGAGATCTCCGCCGACCTCGGGCGTACGCACCCCATGCACCGCCTGCTGCAGGGCGAGGTCGGCTCCGGCAAGACCATCGTCGCGCTGCTCGCGATGCTCCAGGTCGTCGACGCCGGTGCGCAGACCGCCCTGCTGGCGCCGACCGAGGTGCTGGCGGCCCAGCACTACCGGGCGATCACGAAGATGCTCGGCGACCTCGCCAAGGGGGGCATGCTCGGTGGTGCCGACGGCGCGACCCGCGTGCGCCTGCTGACCGGGTCCCAAGGGGCCAAGGCTCGCAAGGAGTCGCTGCTCGACGCCGCCTCGGGCGAGGCCGGCATCGTGATCGGCACGCACGCGCTGATCCAGGACCACGTGCAGTTCGCCGAGCTCGGTCTGCTGGTGGTCGACGAGCAGCACCGCTTCGGCGTCGAGCAGCGGGCCGCCCTGGTCGATCGTGCCGAGGTCACGCCGCACGTGCTGGTGATGACCGCGACGCCGATCCCGCGCACGCTCGCGATGTCGGTCTTCGGCGACCTCGAGGTGTCGACGCTGCGCGAGCTGCCGGCCGGGCGCCAGCCGATCCAGACCACCGTCGTCCCCCACGCCGAGCGGCCGCAGTGGCTCGAGCGGGGGTGGGAGCGCGTGCGCGAGGAGGTCGGGAGGGGCCGTCAGGCCTACGTCGTGGTGTCGCGCATCGGCGAGGGCGACGACGGCGGCACCGACAAGGACACGCGGTCGTTGCTGGAGATGCGTGAGGAGCTCGAAGGTGGCGCGCTCCACGGGCTTCGCCTCGGCAGCCTCCACGGACGCATGACACCGGACGACAAGGACGCGACGATGAACGCGTTCGCCCGCGGCGAGATCGACGTGCTCGTCGCGACGACGGTCGTCGAGGTCGGCGTCGACGTGCCCAACGCGACGGTCATGGTCGTCATGAACGCCGATCGCTTCGGCATGTCCCAGCTCCACCAGCTCCGCGGCCGCGTCGGTCGTGGCTCCGAGGCCGGCCTGTGCCTGCTGGTCACGGCATCCGAGGGCGACTCCCCGGCGCGCGAGCGGCTCGACGCGGTGGCGTCGACGTCTGACGGCTTCGAGCTGTCCCGGCTCGACGTCGAGCTGCGGCGTGAAGGTGACGTGCTGGGCGCCCGGCAGTCGGGCATCCGGTCGAGCCTCCGGCTGCTGTCGGTCGTCAAGGACGGTGATGTCATCGAGGAGGCCCGGCAGGTGGCGGACGCGATCGTGGCTGCCGACCCGGCACTGGCCTCGCACCCGGCCCTCGCCGCGGCGGTGCACGAGCTCGAGCGGTCCGAGCGGGCCGACTACCTGGAGCGCACGTGACACGGATCATCGCGGGTGCCTACGGGGGCCGCCGCATCGAGACGCCCAAGGGCGACAGCACCCGCCCCACGTCGGACCGCGTCCGCGAGGCGATGTTCTCGTCGCTCGAGTCCGAGCTCGGCGGCTTCGACGACGAGCTGCGCGTGCTCGACCTGTTCGCGGGCTCCGGCGCGCTGGGACTCGAGGCGCTGTCGCGTGGAGCGGGCTCTGCGGTGTTCGTCGAGTCCGACCAACGTGCCGCGACAGTGATCAAGGCCAACATCCGGCTGCTCGGTGCCAACGGGTCGGTCGTCCGGATGAAGGCCGGGCCCTTCGTGGACCAGGCCGACGGCCGGTTCGGGCTCGTGTTCATCGACCCGCCCTATGCCGTGGCGACCGCCGTCGTGGCGGAGCTGGTGCGCAGGCTCAAGGCGGGCCGCGCCGCCGACGCGCTCTTCGTCGTCGAGCGGGCGACCCGTGATCCGTTCGCGTGGCCCGAGGGTGTCGAAGGTCTCCGCGACAAGACCTACGGCGAGACGTCGCTTTGGTACGGTCGCTGACATGACGAAGGTCGTGTGCCCCGGCTCGTTCGACCCGGTGACCAATGGTCATCTCGACATCATCGAGCGGGCCTCCCGCCTGTTCGACGAGGTGGTCGTCGCCGTGCTGGTCAACGAGAGCAAGAAGGGCCTCTTCACGATCGACGAGCGCCTCGAGCTGCTGGACCGGGCCACGTCGGACCTGCCCAACGTCTCGACGGCCTCGTTCAACGGGCTTCTGGTCGACTTCTGCACCGACAACGGCATCTCCGCGATCGTCAAGGGCCTGCGGGCCGTGACCGACTTCGACTACGAGCTGCAGATGGCCCAGATGAACGGCAGCCTGACCGAGGTCGACACGCTGTTCATCCCGACGACCCCGGAGTACTCCTTCCTGGCCTCCAGCCTCGTCAAGGAGGTCGCCAAGCACGGGGGTGACGTCTCGCGGCTGGTGCCCGACTTCGTGCTCACCGACCTCAAGGCGAAGTACGCCTGACCCGCCCAGCTTTGTGACAAACCTCGTCACGATCGGCGCGGTCGTGACGAGATGCGTCACAAAAGTCGGTGTCAGTCCGGCAGCAGGGGGACGGAGAGGTGCTCCTTCTTGCCGACCTGCACGGCACGGCGCAGCGACGACGAGCCGTACTTGTCGCGCACCGCGTCGATCGCGTCGTCGAGCTCTGCCCCGCTCGTCACGTCGAGCGGCAGCGCGAGCTGGGCCGGCTGATCGTCGAGGGAGCCGACCGAGACACCGATCAGGGTGATGCCGCGTTCCTTGATGGCTTCGGCTCGTGAGGCCAGGAGCGTGCGGGCGACCTCGAGCACCGTCAGGTTGTGCGCCGTCGGCCGCGCCAGCGTGTGCGAGCTCGTCGACCGGGTGAAGTCGCCGAACCTCAATCGGATCGTGACGGTGCTGCCCGTACGCCCGGCAGCGCGCATGCGCCGCGTGACCCGGTCGACCAGGGTCAGCAGCGCCAGGTCGATCTCGTCGGGGGAGTGCGGGCCGCGCCCGATCGCGTGCTGGGCGCCCATCGACCCGCGGCGCTTGCCGACGACGACCGGCCGGGGGTCCCGGTTGTGGGCCAGCGCATGGAGGTGCCGGCCGGCGCCGGGCCCGAGCAGCTGGACGAGCTCGATCTCGTAGAGGTTGGCCACGTCGCCCACCGTGACGATGCGGGCGTCCCGCAGCTTCTGGGAGGTGACCTTGCCGACGCCCCAGAGCCGTTCGACGGGCAGCGCGTGGAGGAACTCGAGCTCGCGCTCGACCTCGACGACGAGAAGGCCCTCGGGCTTGGACACGGCGCTCGCGACCTTGGCGAGGTACTTGGTCCGGGCCACCCCGACCGAGATCGGCAGGCCGACCTTGGTGCGGACGTCCTCGCGCAGCTTCCGGGCGATCGACGACGGCAGGCCGCGGATGCGGCGCAGCCCACCGACCTCGAGGAACGCCTCGTCGATCGACAGGCCCTCGACGAGCGGCGTGGTGTCGCGGAACACCTCGAACACGTCGCTGCTGGCCTGTGTGTAGGCCTTCATCCGTGGTGGCACGACGACCGCCTCGGGGCACAGCTGCAGCGCCTGGCGCCCGCCCATGGCGGTGCGGACTCCGCGCGCCTTGGCCTCGTAGCTGGCGGCGAGCACGACGCCTCCGCCGACGATCACCGGGCGGCCCCGCAGCGAGGGGTCGTCGCGCTGCTCCACCGACGCGTAGAACGCGTCGAGGTCCGCGTGCAGGACGGTACCCTCGGTCATACCGTCATCGTGTCACCCAGTGGGGACACCCAGCCACGGATTGGCCTCCGCTGGGCCCGGCGGGTTACGATTCTCTTCGGCCTGTTCGCAGGTTGAAGTTTTGTCGTGCACTTGGACAGATGGGCAAGCCGTGCTTTCGGGACCGTTGGTTTTCGACACCCACGAGATGGGTCGCAAACCGGGCGCCGAACGTACGCACACCCTGACCGTCCCCGCGCCGGCAGACATGGGTTACGACGTCTACAGCGTGCCCGAGGATTCCCCGATGGAGATCGAGCTCCGGCTCGAGGCCATCATGGAAGGTGTTCTGGCAACAGGCACCATCTCGGCGCGGGCCGTGGGCGAGTGTGTGCGGTGCCTGGACCCGATCGACGAGGCTGTCGTGGTGGGATTCCAGGAGTTGTACCTCTACGAAGCTCCTTCCGACACGGAAGAGGCGGAGGAAGAGGAGTTCTTCCTCGAGGACGACCTGCTCGACCTCGAGACCGTCCTGCGGGACGCGGTGGTGCTCGCACTGCCGCACAACCCGTTGTGTGGTCCGGAGTGTCCGGGACTGTGCCCTGAATGTGGTGCGCGGCTCGCGGATGATCCAGATCACACACACGGTGAGGCGATCGACCCGAGGTGGGCGTCGTTGAGCCAGCTGGCGGAGCAACCGGTCCCGCCAGCCGACCAGACAGGGTCGGACATCGCGTCCGACGACAGCAAGGAGTAGATCGTGGCAGTCCCGAAGAGGAAGACATCGCGCAGCAACACGCGCCATCGTCGTGCACAGTGGAAGACCACCAAGACCGCGATCGTGGACTGCGCGAACCCCGCGTGCGACTCGAAGGTGCAGCCGCACCACGCGTGCACCAAGTGCGGACAGTACGGAGCTCGCGGCGAGCGTCGCCAGGTCCTCTGATCTCTGCAGCATCTGATGCTGATGGGCTCCGGCAGGTTCTCGGTGTGGAGGACCTGGATGCGGGGCTCCTTCAGCATGCCCTGACGCATCGCTCGTACGCGTACGAGAACGGTGGCGTCCCCAACAACGAGCGCCTCGAGTTTCTCGGTGACTCGGTGCTGGGGCTGGTCGTCACCGACACCTTGTTCACCGAGCACCCCGAGCTTCCCGAGGGCCAGCTCGCCAAGCTGCGCGCGGCCGTCGTGAGCGCCAAGGCCCTCGCGGAGGTGGCCCGCACGCTCGGCATCGGCGAGCACGTCCGCCTCGGCCGCGGCGAGGAGACGACGGGGGGCCGCAACAAGGCGTCGATCCTGTCGGACACCGTCGAGGCGCTCCTCGGCGCGATCTACGTGCAGTTCGGCATCGAACGGGCCGCCGAGGTCATCCACCGCATCTTCGACCCGGTGATCGCCGTGGCGGCCGAGCTCGGCGCCGGCCTCGACTGGAAGACCTCGCTGCAGGAGATCGCCGCCAACAACGACCTGGGTGTGCCGCACTACGTGCTCGAGGGCACCGGCCCCGACCACGACAAGTCCTTCACGGCCGAGGTGCACGTGGGCGAGCGGGTCTTCGACGGTGGTGCCGGGCGCTCCAAGAAGGAGGCCGAGCAGATGGTCGCCGAGATCGCCTGGCGCTCCATCAGCGCGGACCTCGAGAGTTCTGTCGCAGACCCCGCCTAGGCTGCTCCTGTGCCAGAGCTGCCCGAGGTCGAGGTCGTCCGCCGCGGCATCGCCGAGCACGTGGTCGGCCGCACGATCAATCGCGTGGTCGTCCACGACGTCCGCTCGGTGCGTCGCCACCTCCCCGGCGCCACGGACTTCGAGCACCGGCTCGAGGGTCGTACGGTCATGGGTGCCGCGCGCCGCGGCAAGTACCTCTGGCTGCAGCTGGACCACGACGATGCCGTCCTGTGCCACCTCGGCATGAGCGGGCAGTTCCTGATCTCCGAGGCCGACGCGCCGCCCCCGCGGCACCTGCGCATCGCGTTGACCCTCGACGACGGGCGCGAGCTGCGATTCGCCGACCAGCGCATCTTCGGCGGCATGTCGTTCAGCGAGGACGGCGCCCACCTGCCGCCCGAGATCGCCCACATCGCCCGCGACCCCCTCGACCCGCTGTTCGACGCCGCCGAGTTCGCCGCCCGCCTGCGCAAGCGCGAGACCGGGGTCAAGCGAGCGATCCTCGACCAGACGTTGATCTCGGGCGTGGGCAACATCTATGCCGACGAGTCGCTGTGGCGCACCCCGCTGCACTACGCCCGCAACACGCGACACCTCCGCTCTCGAGAGGTCGAGGGCCTGCTGGTGCACGTGGGCGAGGTCATGCTCGAGGCGCTGGCGCAGGGCGGTACGTCGTTCGACACGCTCTACGTCAACGTCAACGGCAACAGCGGCTACTTCGAGCGGTCCCTGCAGGCGTACGGGCAGGAGGGCAAGCCGTGCCAGCGCTGCGGCACACCGATCCGCCGTGACGCCTTCATGAACCGGTCGTCGTTCTGGTGCCCGACGTGCCAGCCACGTCCGCGCAACGGCAGGTTCTGACTAGTCTTGCGGCGTGAGCCTCACCCTGCAGCCCATGACGGACGAGTACTTCGCGACGTGGAACGAGCGACTCGTCGTGGAGTACGCCCGGGAGAAGGTCGAGGCCGGTGTGTGGACCGAGGAGCATGCGCTGCAGCTGTCGAGGAAGGAGCAGGCCGAGACCCTTCCTGATGGCAGGCGGACGACGGGTCACGAGCTCTTCGTCGGTGTCGTCGACGACGACGTCGTCGGCAACCTCTGGCTGTTCACCGACCCGGAGCTGCCGGTGCCCAGCACCTACATCTACGACATCGAGATCCTCGAGTCCCATCGCGGCAAGGGACTGGGCCGTGCGCTCCTCGGCGCCGCCGAGGCCTGGAGCGCCGAGCACGGCAGCGCGTCAGTGCGGCTCAACGTGTTCGCGCCCAACACGACGGCCCGGGCCCTCTACGAGTCGGCCGGCTACCAGCTGACCAGCATGCACATGATGAAGCGGATCCCGTCGGCGTGACCGACCCGCTCTACGGCGACGAGGCCCGCGCACGCTTCGTCGACGAACCGCCCAAGCGCTCGGGCCGTACGCCGTTCGAGCGCGATCGCGCCCGCGTCGTCCACTCCGCGGCCCTTCGGCGGCTGTCGGCCAAGACGCAGGTCATGGGCGCCGGGTTCGACGACTTCGTCCGCAACCGCCTGACGCACACGCTCGAGGTCGCCCAGGTGGCACGTGAGCTCGGCAAGTCCCTCGGGTGCGATCCGGACATCGTCGACTCGGCGGCGCTCGCCCACGATCTCGGGCACCCCCCGTTCGGCCACAACGGCGAGGTCGCGCTCGACGAGGCGGCTCAGTCGTGCGGGGGGTTCGAGGGCAACGCCCAGACGCTCCGGATCCTCAGCCGACTCGAGTCCAAGGCGTTCGACGGCGACGGTGCGAGCGTGGGCCTCAACCTGACCCGCGCGACCCTCTCGGCGTGCGTGAAGTACCCGTGGCTCCGCGGCGAGGTGCCCGGCGCCGGAGGCAAGTTCGGAGCGTACGCCGACGACGTCGACGTCTTCGCCTGGCTGCGCGAGGGGGCGCCCGCGACGAGGCGGCCGATCGAGGCGCAGGTCATGGACCTGGCGGACGACATCGCGTACTCGGTGCACGACGTCGAGGACGGGGTCGTCGGCGGCTGGTTCGGGCTGCTCTCCGGCGAGCTCGACCGCGAGTCGATCCACGCCGTCGCACGGGACTGGTACGACCCAGGCGCGGCTGACGACCGGCTCGACGCAGCGCTCGTACGCCTGCAGGAGCTGCCGGAGTGGCCCACGACGGCGTTCGACGGCAGCCGGCAGGCCAGGGCCGTGCTCAAGAGCCTGACGAGCGCCTTGATCGGCCGTTTCGCCCGTGCCGCGGAGCTCGCGACGGTGGAGCGTTGGGGAGGCGGGCCGTTGATCCGCTTCGCAGCCGATCTCGAGGTGCCCGACGACACGCGCGACGAGATCACCGTGCTGAAGTCGATCGCGGCGCACTACGTCATGCGGTCGGACGACCGGGCCGGACCGCTCAGCCGCCAGCGCGAGCTGCTGCTGGCGCTGGTCGAGGTGCTCGACAAGTCCGACGGTCAGGAGCTCGAGGCGGAGTTCGCCCTCGACTTCGCGCACGCCGCCGACGACGCCGCGAGGCGCCGCGTGGTGATCGATCAGGTCGCCAGCCTGACCGACGCCTCCGCCTGTACCTGGGCCCTCCGCCTGCTCAACTAGCGCCGCCTTGCATCCGCTGCAGTAGCGTCGCCGTGTGGCTGCCTCACGGTTCCGTGTCGTCCCGGGTCTCGTCGGCTTGTGCCTTGCGGTGCTGGTCACGATCCTCGTCGTGCAGCGGGCCGGCACCGAGAGGTTCTCCGGCGATCCTGACGACATCGCCGGGGTGAAGGCGGCCGTGCCCGAGCTCGTGCGCGGCGACCGCGCGATCGGTGCGTTCCCGGAGCGTCCGACGGAGGTCACGGCCGAGGAGCTGCGCTCCCGGGGATCGCGGGACCGGATCGAACGTGCGGTTCGAGCCGTCTGGGTCGAGCATCACGTGGCTCGTGAGATGAGGGCGTGGGATGACTACGTCGACGAGATCCTCGAGATCCGGCGGCTCCATGGGTCCGGCAGTCTCGATCTGTATGACGACACGCGGCTGGACGTGACGGACTGGCTCGGCGTCAGGATCGAAGGCACCAAGGCTGTGGCTGACGTTCGTGCGTACGACATGTACCACTACCACGGCGGACGAGGCTGGGTGCGAGGACAGGCGCTGCACCACCGTTTCACGCTCTGGCGCGCATCACCCATCTCCGACCGTTGGTACCTCGCGGACGAGGAGCACGACGTGGACGGGGAGTATCGAGCGATGGCCGACTCGGCCGTGGGTGCGGCCGACTAGCATTCACCCCATGGCCGGACGCATCAAGGACGAGGACATCCAGCTCGTCCGTGAGCGCACCCGCATCGACGAGGTCATCGAGCAGTACGTGACCCTCAAGAACGCCGGCGGCGGCTCCCGCAAGGGTCTCTGCCCGTTCCACGACGAGAAGTCGCCGTCGTTCAACGTACGCCCCTCCGTCGGGTCCTATCACTGCTTCGGCTGCGGCGCGGGCGGCGACGTGTTCCGGTTCGTCATGGAGATCGAGGGCCTGAGCTTCGTCGAGACCGTCGAGCGGCTCGCCGCCAAGGCCGGCATCACGCTGCGCTACGAGGACGGCGGCCACACCGGCCCGCGGCGCGACCCCAACCAGCGGCCACGGCTGCTGGCGGCGCACCGCGAGGCAGGCGAGTTCTACGCGGCTGCGCTGCAGAGCTCGAGGGACGCCGAGGTCGGTCGCCAGTTCGTCAGGGACCGAGGCTTCGACCAGTCGGCCGCCGAGAAGTTCGGCATGGGATTCGCGCCTCGCGGGGGAGAGGCGCTCGTCGCCCACCTCAAGGCCAAGGGCTTCACCGACGAGGAGCTGACGGTCGGTGGCCTCGCCGCCAGTGGCTCGCGCGGGCTCTACGACCGGTTCCGCGGCCGGCTGCTGTGGCCGATCCGCGAGATGACCGGCGAGATCATCGGCTTCGGCGCACGCCGCATGTTCGACGACGACCGGGTCGAGGCCAAGTACCTCAACACCTCCGAGACGCCGATCTACAAGAAGAGCCAGGTCCTCTACGGCCTCGACCTCGCGCGCCGGTCGATCTCGTCGTCGAGCCAGGCGGTCATCGTCGAGGGCTACACCGACGTGATGGCGTGCCACGAGGCCGGCGTGACGACCGCGGTCGCGACGTGCGGCACCGCGTTCGGCGAGGACCACGCGCGGGTCATGCGCCGACTCATGCTCGACCACGACGCGTTCCACGGCGAGGTCATCTTCACCTTCGACGGCGACGAGGCGGGCCAGCGAGCTGCGCTCAAGACGTTCAGCGGCGACCAGCAGTTCGTCGCGCAGACCTATGTCGCCGTCGAGCCGCGCGGCATGGACCCGTGCGACCTGCGCCTGGCCGAGGGCGACGCCGCCGTGCGCGAGCTGGTTGCATCCCGCATTCCGCTCTATCGCTTCGTGCTCGACAACATGCTGGGCAAGTACGACCTCGACCGCGGCGACCAGCGAGTCGATGCGGTACGCGAAGCCGTCTCGCTGGCATCGGCGATCCGCGACAAGTCCAAGGTCGATGAGCTGCTGCGCGAGATCGCCGGCCGGGTCGGCACTGACATCGAGCAGGTGCGGGCGGAGCACCGCAAGCGCACGGCCACCGGCGCCAAGCCGGCTGCCGCACCCGGTGCGCCGGCAACGGCGACGGCCGAGGCGCCGCCCGCCGAGCCGGCCGGCCAGGTCGTCAGCTTCGGTGCGCCGCAGTTCGCCGACGAGCGCGAGGCGCTCAAGGCGATCGTGCAGTTCCCGCACCTCGCGAGCGAGCATGCCGACGAGCTGGACGACAACGACTTCACCCACTTCGTGTCCAAGTACCTCTGGAAGCACATCCAGGGCATGACTTGGCCGACCGGCCCCGACACCACCTGGCTGCCGAGGCTCGCCGAGTCGATTCATGACGACGACGCCCGACGTGTGCTGTCGGTGGCCGCGGTCGAGCCGATGCGGGCTCGCGAGAACAACACCGGCGCGGTCGTCGCCTCGGTCATCCTGCGGCTGCAGCTGCTGACGTGCGGACGCCGGATCACCGAGGTCAAGTCGAAGCTCCAGCGAACCAACCCGATCGAGCAGGCCGAGTCCTACAACCGCATGTTCGGCGAGCTCATCGCCCTCGAGCAGCAGTTCCGCACCCTGCGCGACCGCTCGCTGGGCGGCGACATCCCCAGCTGACCTGCAGCCTGTCATCGATCCACAGGTTGCCGGCAGGCATGCCCTGCGTCGCGTACGCCGACCGAGGCTGGTGGCATGGATCGATTCGTGCGTGAGCTCCTCTCGCTCCCACCCATGGACGCCGCCGAGGAGCTCGCACTGGCCCGGCTGGCGCAGCGCGGCGACCGCGGCGCCCGCGACGCGCTCATCACGGCCGGCATGCGGTCGGTCGCGATGCGAGCGCGGCTTCGCGGCCTCGTCGGCGAAGAGCTGCGCGATGCCGTGCAGTCCGGAGCGGTCGGCCTGATCCGGGCGATCGACCGTTTCGACCCCGACCGCGGTGCGCGTCTGGCGACGTACGCCTGGCACTGGATCGGTGCCGCGATGACCGTCGAGCACCGCCCCGAGCAACCCCTCGGCGACGAGGACAGGCCGACCTCCGAGGCCGAGATCTCCGATCTCGACCTGCTCGACGGGATGCCGGACGAGCTGGCGGAGGTGCTTCGGCTGCGCTTCGGTCTGGGCGATCCTCTGGCCGTCCCGATGCCCCGTCGGGTGGTCGGCGAGCGGCTCGGTCTCAGCATCGCGCAGGTCCGCACGATCGAGGGCAAGGCGATGCGACAACTGCGCGAGCGGCTTGCTAAAGTAATTGACCGTGCTCCTCTGCAAGAGGAGCCGATCCCCCATAGCTCAATTGGCAGAGCATTCGACTGTTAATCGGAGGGTTCTTGGTTCGAGTCCAAGTGGGGGAGCATCACCCGGACGGCGCCGATCTCGGCGCCGTTTCGTGGTTCCGGGGCAGGTCGCGCCGCGTCAGATCGACCTGGTGGGGTACGCGTCCGCCGTGGACAGGACGAAGACACAGCAGCTCGGGCACGGGGCCGCGGCGCTGACCGGCAAGGCGCTCGAGGGCGTCTTCGCTGCCACGGGGCGCATCAGACCGACCCGCAAGCCACTGCACCCACGGGGACGGCTCCACAGTGCGACCATCGAGGGCGTTGGCCTGAGGGACGGCATCGGGGTGCCGTGGGTCGACGATCCCGGCACGTCGACCGGTGTCGTCCGTGTCTCGCGGGCGATCGGCATCCCGACCGCCTTGCCGGACATCTACGGACTGTCACTCCGGGTGCCTCTCGTCGACGGGGAGCACGCCGACCTGCTCTTCGCCACGACCGGACTGGGCCGCCTGACGCGCTTCGTGCTGTTCCCGGCCCAGCACCCGGGTCAACGGGCGTACTCGACGTTGCTGCCGTACCGCTCCCCGGCAGGAGCCGTGGTGCTCGCGGCGGTTCCGGTGGGCGCCGACGGCCTGGTCTTCGACCTTGCCTGTGCTCGCGTCGGCGGGGCGTGGGAGTCGTTCGCCCGGATGACGCTGACCGAGACCTCGTCCGGCGACTCACCGTCATTCGACCCGGTGCTCAACCAGCTCCCGGGTCTGGGGTACTACGACTGGGCAGCCGCGATGCGCGAGGGCGCCTATCGCGCCGCCCGGCGATCACGCAGCAGCGACGCGGCAGCCGGCCGCAGGGATGAGGGGAACCATGACTGACACCGACGACGCCGAGCTGTGGTGGTCCAAGTTGTCACCGAAGACGCAAGAGCTCTTGACGACAGATCCGCGCCAGCACCTGGAGCCGGACGTCGCCGGCGAGGTGCACCGCGCCGGGGTGATCCCGGAGTCGGAGGAGTCGCAGGGCGAGGTGCGTACGGTGCTACCGCCTGACGCGATCGAGTTCGTCCTGTCGAAGTCAGGCTGAGGTCAGTCCCCCCACGTCATCGAGAACACCTCGAACGGCGCAGCATGGGTGACGCCCAGTCGGGAACCGGTCGGTCGTGACATGCCCTCGAGCATCTCGGCCGGGTCGAAGTTGTCCCAGCCGAGCCCGTCGATGTACGCACGGTGGGCCTTCAGCGACTCGACACCGCGATCGAAGGTCTCCGTCGTGTCGACCGCGTGCCGCCCGTCGGGGGAGCCGGCGGCCCAGACCTGCTGGACACCGCCCCAGGGCTCGAGGCCTTCGGTCAGCTGCTCGGGGAAGATCCAGCGGTTGCCCGCGTCCGCGGCGGAGTTGAGCGCTGCGCGACCGACTGCCATGTGGTCGGGTTGGTTGGGCATCGATCCTCCCCACGTCTCGCGGAAGTTGTTGGTGATGATGATCTCGGGTCGATGCCGCCGGACGACCTCGGCGATGGCCCGGCGAAGCGGCACGCCGTACTCGATCGTGCCGTCGGGCAGGCCGAGGAACTCGACCTCGTCCACGCCGACGATCTTCGCGGAGGCGATCTGCTCCGCGGTACGGATCTCGCGACACTCGTCGGGTGCAATGCCGTCGATCCCGGCCTCACCGCTGGTGACCATGCAGTAGACGACGGTCTTGCCTTGGCCGGTCCACCGCGCGATCGCGGCGGCGGCGCCGAACTCGACGTCGTCGGGGTGTGCCACCACGACCAGCGCGCGGTCCCAGCTCTCGTCGACGGGCTCCAGGCGTTCGGGTTCCATACGGTTAGGCTAAGCCCGCATTCCCAAGGGGAGGTAGCTCAGCTGGTCAGAGCAGGGGACTCATAATCCCTGGGTCGCGGGTTCGAGCCCCGCCCTCCCTACGAAGGACGGTGCTGGTCGATGACCCCAGCCGAGCTGGCGGAGGGCTCCTGCCAAACCTAGTGTGGCGGCATGGCGGGTCGAGAAGCCTCTGATGACGGGGGAGAGCTGCAGAAGGCCGCTGAAGGCATGCCGAGGTACAACCCGAAGTCCAAGCAAGCGGCCGAAGCCGAGTCCAAGAAGGTCTCGGACGTGCTGGCCTCCTGGCCGGTGGCGGCCGGGGTCGGGATCTTCTTCTGCTTCCACCTTCCCCGCGCGTTGGGCAGCGGTCATCCGTGGGGCGCTCTTGTCTACCCGGGGTTCTTCATCGCGATCAGCTTCTGGCCAGCCGTCACGCACTTCGCCGGCCGACGCCTGCCTGCACGGTCGCTCCTCTTGGACCTTCCTGTCCCGATCTACATGGTCCTGAGCACCGTCGCGATGTTCGCGTTCTTCGCCGCCACGAACGAGCCCTTCTATCGCAGACAAGCCCTCGGCTCGCTGATCTTCACGATTCCGCTGGGTGTGCTGGCGATCTTCCTGATTCTCGGAGCGAGGACCGGCCGACAGGAAGGTCCGAACCAGGGCGTGGCTGACAAACTTCCGTGATCCCTGTTCCGCTGCCGGCCGGCCCGAATCGCCCACCGTCTCTGCGAGACACCGCTAGTCTTCGATCCGCAGGCCAGTTCTTCTGGATGGCCGGCGGCGTCCCGTCGCCCCACAGGGCGGCGGGACGTCTCGGAGCTGGTGCGCCGCGCGGCCATGGCTCGAGGAGAGAGCCACGAAGCCATTCACAGGGACATGCCGGTCGGCCGAGGAGAGTGCGCCGCCGAAGGTCCGGCTCATGCGACACAATCAAGGTATGCGCGACGCGGTGATCTTCGACATGGACGGCACGCTGTGCGACACCACGACGATCGAGCACTTCATCGCCGGCAAGGACAAGGACTTCCACGCCTTTCACGCCGCGTCGGCGACGTGCCCGCCGCGGCCCAAGGTCGTCAAGGCGGCTCGCGCCCAGCACGAGCAAGGCCGGGCGGTCCTGGTGGTGACGTCCCGGGAGTTCATCTGGCGCGACCTCACCCTCGACTGGCTGGTCGAGCACGGCGTGCCCTACGACGCCCTCTACATGCGGATCGTCGGTGACTACCGCAAGGACGTCCTGATCAAGAAGGACATCCTCGGCCAGATCGCCGACGACGGCTTCGCTGTGCTGGAGGCTTGGGACGACAAGCCGGACGTGATCGACCTGTGGCGCGACAACGGCATCGAGGTGCACGTCGTCGACTGAGATCAGCCGTTGCGGCGCCGCTCGACGTCATCGACGATCTCCGCCGCGATGAGGCGCAGCTTGACGTTGCGATGCTGCGACAACCGCGTGAGGAACGCGAAGGCGCGTTCGTCGTTGAGCTCGTAGCGCTCCATGATGATGCCCACGGCCTGACCGATCGTTGATCGTGTGCGCAAGGCGTCGTTGAGGTCGGAGATCTCGCGCGCATACGCGATCGCGATGGCGGACTGGTGCGCGAACAGCGCCGCGACCGTGGAGAAGTCCTCGAACGCGCCGATGCTGTGCGAATAGAGATTCAGGGCGCCCTGCGAGCTGGGCGCGTCGAACAGGCGCAGGCCCGCCTGGGCTTGAATGCCCTTGGACACGACGTACGGCCCATACTCCGGGAACCGGTCGTCAGCGGCCAGATCGGGGGAGATCACGTGGGCCGTGTTGGTGGCTGCGTCGTAGCACGGGCCCTCCTTGAGCTCGTACTGGCGGGCGTCGAGGTCCAGGACGAGGTCGTGGGTCGGCGCGACCGTGGCGATGCTCTCGTCGGCGTGCTTGACGGTGATCGAGGCATAGTGCACGTCCGGCAGGACTTCCACTGCTGCGGCGGTGATGGAGCTGAGGGTCGCGTCGAAGTCGCCGGGCTTGAGGGCCTTGGCGAGCTGACGGATGCTGTCGTGCAGATCTTCTTGTCCCACGGCCTCAACCTACCCGCAACAGGGCCCACCATGCGTCCGCCGGTGTCCATCGAACGTTCACCTGACGTTGGGTCGTTCGCCGGGCACCACCCCTAGCGTCGTCGGCAGCAACCATCGACACCTCGGGAGAACCCCCATGTTCACGATCGAACCCCGCCAGAAGCTCGACGACCAGTCACCCCACCGCCCCGGGCGTTCCTCCGTCACGTGCCTCTACCGGTGTGGCAACGCCTGCGCGCAGGCCGCCCCCAACTGCTCGGACAACGAGTACTTCGGCGACATGATGCGCGCGGCGGTCACCCGCCGCGGCCTGCTGCGCGCCGGCGCCGTCGTGGGTGTCGCGGGCCTGGTTGCGCCCGCACTCAGCGGCGGAGCGGCTGCTGCCGCGACAAAGGGCCGGCCCAAGCCGCCCGTCAAGGGCTTCGCGCCGGGCCTTGACTTTGCCACGGTGCCGCCCAACGTGATCGACGACGTCGTCATCCCAGCCGGGTACGACCAGAGCGTCGTCATCGCTTGGGGCGATCCACTGTTCAAGGGCGTCCCGGCCTTTGACGTGCGCGCCCAGACGGCCGAGGCCCAGCGCCGGCAGTTCGGCTTCAACAACGACTACCTCGGCCTGCTGCCCTACGGTCGGGACACCAAGCTGCTCGTGATCAACCACGAGTACACGAGCGAGACGCTGATGTTCCCGGCGTACGACGCGGCGAACCCGACCCGCGAGCAGGTGGAGATCGCCTGGGCGGCACACGGTCTGAGCGTCGTGGCCGTCAAGGAGTCCGATCGTGACGGCTCGCTGCGACCGATCGTCGGCGACAAGCGCAACCGGCGTCTGCACACCGGTTCGAAGTTCGAGCTGACCGGACCTGTCGCGGGTCACCCCCTCGTACGCACGAAGGCGGACCCCCGCGGGCGCACCGTCCTCGGCACGCTCAACAACTGCTCCGGCGGCCTGACGCCCTGGGGGACCTGGCTGACAGCCGAGGAGAACATCAACCAGTACTTCGCCAACGCCGCGACCGTGACCGAGCCGGTCCAGGCCGCGCGTCTGAAGCGTTACGGCGTCTCCGGGACCGCCACCGAGCGCAAGTGGGAGCGGTTCGACGACCGCTTCGACATCGCCAAGGAGCCCAACGAGGTCAACCGCTTCGGCTGGGTCGTCGAGGTCGATCCGTACGACCCGCACTCGACGCCCAAGAAGCGCACCGCGCTCGGCCGGTTCAAGCACGAGGCGGCGCAGCCCCGCATCACGAGCGACGGTCGCGTCGCGGTCTACATGGGCGACGACGAGCGCTTCGACTACTTCTACAAGTTCGTCTCCGACAAGCGGGTCGCGCGTGGCCACGGCGCAGCGGCTCGTCGCCACAACGCGACGCTGCTCGACGAAGGCACGCTCTACGTCGCCAAGTTCACCGGCGACTCCGGGCCGGTCGACGGCTCCGGCGCCCTGCCGGCCGATGGACAGTTCGACGGCAGCGGCGAGTGGATCCCGCTCGTCCGAGGCACCCAGTCGTTCGTGGACGGGATGACGGCCGAGGAGGTCCTGCTGTTCACGCGCCAGGCCGGTGACAAGGTCGGCGCGACCAAGATGGACCGTCCCGAGGACGTCGAGCCCAGCCCTGAGACTGGCAAGGTCTACATCGCGCTGACCAACAACAGCAACCGCGGCGCCAACGGCGCCGCCGGCGCCGACGAGGCCAACCCGCGCAACAACAACAAGCACGGTCATGTGATCGAGCTGACCGAGGCACGCAACAACTCCGGCGCGACGACGTTCAGCTGGAACGTGCTGCTGCTGTGCGGCGATCCCCAGGACCCGTCGACCTACTTCGCGGGCTTCGACAAGAGCCAGGTCTCGCCGATCTCGTGCCCGGACAACCTGGCGTTCGACGACTACGGCAACCTGTGGATCTCGACCGATGGCAACGCCCTGGGCTCCCACGACGGCCTCTTCGGGCTGGCGCTCGAGGGCAAGTACCGCGGCCAGGTCAAGCAGTTCCTGACCGTGCCGAACGGCGCGGAGACCTGCGGACCGCACATCGACCGCGAACGCGTCATGGTCTGCGTGCAGCACCCCGGGGAGATGTCCGGCGCCTCGGTCGAGGCACCCGCCTCGACCTGGCCCGACGGCCCGGGCTCGGTGCCGCGCCCGGCGGTCGTCGCGGTGTGGCCCAAGCGTCGTCGCCGTGGGCGCTGACCGGGGCTAGAGCCCGAAGGTCGCCCGCTGTTCCTCGGGCACGAGCTCGAGGAACTCCGGGTTGGCCTGGATGACGGGCGGGACGAACGGGCAGTAGGGGAGCGCGGTGCCGCCACGGGCCGCGATCTCCGCGAGCGTGCCCTTGACCAGCTGGGTGCCGAGTCCTCGGCCCTCGAACTGGGGATAGATCCGCGTGTGTGGGAGGGCGTACTCGTCGCCGTCCCGGCGATAGTCGATGAACCCGGCCAGCTCGCCGTCGACCGCGATCTCGAACCTGGACGAGGCGGGGTTGTCCGCCACAGTGGTCGCCATCCGACATTCCTTTCGGCTCAGATGTTGTCCGTGCAGGAGAACATGCGTCACAATGGTCTCAGGTGCTCCCAAGACGCTGGGGAAGGCGACACTAGGGAGGCACCGATGAACATGTCTACGCCGACGACCCCGACCCGGGGTGTACTTTTCGTGCACTCGGCACCGTCTGCGCTGTGCGCGCACGTCGAGTGGGCTGCTGCCGGCGTGCTCGGCGGCACTCCCGACATCGCCTGGGTGCCGCAGGTGGCCGAGCCCGGCACCTATCGCGCCGAGCTGTCCTGGCAGGCCGCTGCCGGTACGGCCGCTGCCCTGGCGTCGGCGCTGCGAGGTTGGGACCAGCTGCGCTTCGAGGTCACCGAGGAGCCCACGGCGTCCACCGAGGGCGCGCGCTATTCCTACACCCCGTCGCTCGGCATCTTCCATGCCATGGCCGGGCTGCACGGCGACATCCTCATCCCGGAGGACCGCATCAAGGCGTTCCGGGTCAAGGTTGCGCTCGGAGAGGTCGACATGGAGACCGCTCTCGACGGGCTCCTGGGCACGGCGTGGGACGCCGAGCTCGAGCCGTTCCGCCACGCCGGGGACGGCGCGCCGGTCCGCTGGCTGCACCAGGTGATCTAGCGGATCGCTCGGATCAGCCGATCTGCACGGTGACCGACGGGGTGGCCTTGTCGCTCCGCTTGTCGAGGAGACGGAACTGGCGCTCACCCGTGCGCGACGTGTAGAGCTCGGTCTTGAACCGCCCGCCGTCCCTCGTCGTGGTCTCGATGGGGAAGTCGTCCCAGTCGGTGCCCTCGTCCTTGACCTGCACCTGGAGGGAAGCACCCTCTCCGAGGGACGGATAGCGGCCCTCGATCACGAACCGCTCACCCGGTGCCACCTGGGGCTTGGACACCTTGATCGTCGGCTTCGGCTCGTTGGGCCTGGCGGGCGTGGTCTCGGTGGGCTCGGGCGTCGGTGTCGCCGACGGCGTCGGAGTCGGGGCTGTCGTGGGATTGCTGATTGACGGCAGGTCGACAGCACCGATCCCCGTGGCCTCGACGAGCGCGGAGCCGCCGAAGCCGAGGACCGCGCCGAGACCCGCACCGATGAAGATGAACAGGAAGAACAGCCGCTCGGCCAGACGCCGCCGGCGTACGGTCTCTTCGTCGTGTTCCGGCCGCGCGGGGGACTCGAGCGTCGTGGGGACGCGCCCGCCCGCTGCAGGCGCGGTGGCCCCGTCGTGGTCGACGACCGCATCGACGGCGTCCTGGACCGTCACGAGACCGTCGACGGTGTCGTCGGACAGGTAGACGTCGAACCGCCGCCCGAGCTCCTCGGCCATCTCGACGATCGTCAGCGAGTCGGTGCCGAGCTCCCTGAGGGTCGCCTCCGGCACCACGGCATCGGCGCGACAGTCGACGACACGGACGAGGATGTCCGTGAGCTGCTCGAGGACTGAGGTGGAGGACGGCACGAGTCGAGTCTAACGAGCCGGGGCGACGATGCCGCACACCGCGCAGGGGCAGCCCGGAGGGCTAGGCGGGAGCGCCCTAGGATGACCGGATGGAAAGCGTCGAGGACGTCCAGTACGTGGTGGTGCACGGCTACCGGCGCGCGTTCCGCATCTCCGGCACCGGCCCGGCTTTGCTCTTGCTGCACGGCCTGGCCTGCGACTCCTCGACCTGGCTCGACGTCATGCCCAGCCTGTCGGAGCACTTCACCGTGATCGCCCCTGACCTGCTGGGCCACGGCGAGTCCGACAAGCCCGACGCGGACTACTCCCTCGGCGGCTATGCCAACGGGATGCGCGACCTGCTGACGGTGCTGGGCATCGACAAGGTCACGGTCGTCGGGCACAGCTTCGGCGGCGGCGTCGCGATGCAGTTCGCCTACCAGTTCCCCGACCGCACCGAGCGGGTCGTGCTGGTGTCGACCGGAGGCCTCGGCAAGGAGGTCACGCCCCTGATCCGGTTCCTCACGGTGCCCGGCAGCACCGCGGCGATCGCCGCCGCCACGGCTCGGCCGTTGCGTCCGCTCGTGGGCGGCGCGATGCGTGCCCTCGCGCGTACGCCGTTGACCGCCACCCGCGACCTCGACGAGGTCGCCAGGATCTACGAGTCCTTGGCGGACCCGGCGACTCGCAGGGCCGTCCAGCGCGTGACCAGCCACGTGCTCAACTGGAAGGGGCAGTTCGTCACCATGACGGACCGCAGCTACCTCGCCCGGCTGATGCCGGTGCTGGTCGTCTGGGGTCGCGACGACATGGTGATCCCTTCCAAGCACGCCGACTTCGCGCCCACCCAGGTCTCGGACGTCCACGTGCTCGACGACGCCGGGCACTTCCCGCACAAGGACCACCCCGAGGAGTTCTGCCGTCTCGTGACGGCGTTCATCGCAGCCAACGAGCCGGCTCACTACCATCGCGGCCGCTGGCGCGCGCTGCTCCGCAGGGGCGACCAGTTCGCGCTCGAGAGCGTACCGGCGGTTGACACGGTCGAGCCTGCGATCAGCTGAGCTGCCTAGATGCTGGGCCCGGTCGTCGCGACCTCGGTGGCCGGTCTGACTCCCTCGACCTCGTTCGCGGCGAGGCGCTTGCGCTTCTGCCGACGGGTGTTGCCGGTGACGAACGCGCCCACGGCGACCGCCAGCCAGCCGATGAACAGGCCGCCGATGTCGTCCGCGATGTAGTGCCAGCCGAGGTAAAGCGTCGCGAGGATCGTGAAGCCGAGATAGGTCCAGGCGGCGGTCCGCACGAGGCGGTTGATGCCCGCGTAGTGGAGGAACAGGCACGCGGTGAAGACGACGGAGACGTGCAGCGAGGCGAAGCCGGCGATGCCGAAGATGGCGTCGCCCTGCGGGTCCTCCTTGAAGTTGAAGGCACCCTTGAACAGCGACATCTGCAACGCGGAGGCGCCGTTCTCCGGCAGGTCGTAGAAGGACTGTGGTTGAAAGAACGCCGGGCCGAGCGACGGCAGGATGTAGTAGCTGATCGTGCCGAGCACCCAGTTGAGGCTGACGGCGGTGGCGTACCAGGCGCCGACCGTGAAGTCGCGGTGCAGCACCAGGACGGCGCCGACCGTGATGGGGACGAACGGCAGGTAGAGGACGTACAGGACCGCAAGCACCTGGGCCATGACCGCGGTGCCGAACACCGAGTGCAGCACCTCGGCGGGGTAGTTGCCGAAGAACAGGAAGTGGTCGAGCGCGGCCAGCTCCCGGTCGTAGTTGACGTCCTCGCGCAGCTCGGGCAGGTAGCTCTTGAGGTTGCGGTAGCTGACGTAGCAGATGTAGAACGACAGCATTCCGGCCGCGACGTAGCCGACCCGCTTCAACGTCCACTCGTCGCGGATGATCGTCCGGACGCCGCCGATGAAGTGCCGGAAGCCGAACCGATGGATCGACTGCGGGACGATGCCGACGGCGAAGATGAGCAGGCCGATCAGCGGCAGCCGCACGTACGCCGGCCCCAGGAATCCCTCGGGATCCTTGAGGCCGACGTCGAGGTGCTGCGAGTAGTAGACCGCAGTCGCCCCCACGGCAAGCGAAAGACACACGGCGAACGTGTAGGGCCAGCGGAACATGACCGCCATCCTATGGCCCTTACCTGAGAGCTTGTCCCGTGGGTTTGGCGGCTGCGTCAGGCGTCGCCACCCTCCTGAGGTACGTCTGCGACGGCGGTCGGATCGTCGATGCGGAACCGGCTGAACGCGTCACGCACCGTCTCGGGCCGGACGGTGCCACGCTGTGCCAGCGTCTGCAGCACCGAGAGGACGATCGACTCCGCGTCGACCTGGAAGGTGCGCCGGGCGGCTGCACGGGTGTCGGCGAAGCCGAACCCGTCGGTGCCGAGCGACTGCCACGGACCGGGCACCCAACGGGCGATCTGGTCGGGCACCGCGCGCATGTAGTCGCTGACCGCGACCGTCACGGCGGACGTCTCCATGAGCTTGGCCGTGATGTAGGGCATCCGGCTGTAGTCGCCGGGGTGGTTGAGGTTCCACTTCTCGGCTGCCACGGCGTCGCGCGCGAGCTCGTTCCACGAGGTCACGGACCAGACGTCGGCCTCGACGCCGTAGTCGGCGGCGAGGATCTCCTGCGCCTTGAGCGCCCACGGCACCGAGACACCGGACGCCATGATGCGCGCGGACGCCTCACCACCGGTGGCCTTGCGGTAGAGGTAGGCGCCCTTGAGGATGCCCTCGACGTCGACCTCCTCCGGCTCGGCGGGCTGGTTGTAGGCCTCGTTGTAGACCGTCAGGTAGAAGATGATGTCCTCACCGTTGGGGAACGACTCGGTGGTGCCGTACATGCGCTCGAGGCCGTACTTCACGATGTGGCTGATCTCGAACCCGTACGCCGGGTCGTAGTGCACGACCGCGGGGTTGGTCTGCGCGATCAGGGGCGAGTGCCCGTCCGCGTGCTGCAGGCCTTCGCCGGTCAGCGTCGTACGACCGGCGGTCGCGCCGATCAGGAAGCCACGGGCCAGCTGGTCGGCCATCGCCCAGATCGAGTCGGCCGTGCGCTGGAAGCCGAACATCGAGTAGAAGAGGTAGACCGGGATCATCGGCTCGCCGTGCGTGGAGTACGCGCTGCCGGCCGCGATCGCCGAGGCCATCGCCCCGGCCTCGCTGATGCCCTCGTGGAGGAGCTGGCCCTTCACGGACTCCTTGTAGGCGAGCAGCAGCTTGCGGTCGACCGCCTCGTACGTCTGCCCGGCCGGGTTGTAGATCTTGGCCGAGGGGAACATCGAGTCCATGCCGAACGTGCGGTACTCGTCCGGGGCGATCGGCACGATGCGGTGTCCGATCTCGGGGTCCTTCATGAGGTCGCGCAACAGGCGTACGAAGGCCATCGTCGTGGCGATCTGCTGCTTGCCGGAGCCCTTCTTGAGCTCGTCGTACATCTGGTCCTCGGGCAGCTTGACGCTGACCGGGTTGACGACGCGCTTGGGCAGCGAGCCGCCGAGTGCCTCGCGGCGGGCCCGCATGTACTGCATCTCCTCGCTGTCCTCGCCCGGGTGGTAGAACGGCGCGATGTCGCTGCCGTCGATCTGGGCGTCGGAGATCGGGATGTTGAGCCGGTCGCGGAACCCCTTGAGGTCGTCCTTGGTCAGCTTCTTCATCTGGTGGGTCGCGTTGCGGCCCGCGAACGACTCGAGCAGCCAGCCCTTGATCGTGTGCGCCAGGATCACGGTCGGCTGTCCCGTGTGCTTCTGGGCGGCGTCGAACGCGGCGTAGACCTTGCGGTAGTCGTGCCCGCCGCGGGGGAGACGTTCGATCTCCTCGTCGGACAGGTGCTCGACCATCTTGCGCAGGCGCGGGTCGGGGCCGAAGAAGTTCTCGCGGTTGTAGGCGCCAGACTCGACCGACAGCGTCTGGAACTCGCCGTCCGGCGTACGGTTCATCTGGTTGACGAGCGCACCGTCGGTGTCGCGGGCGAGCAGGTCGTCCCACTCGCGTCCCCAGACGACCTTGATGACGTTCCACCCGGCGCCACGGAACGTGGACTCGAGCTCCTGGATGATCTTGCCGTTGCCGCGCACCGGGCCGTCGAGCTGCTGCAGGTTGCAGTTGACGACGAACGTGAGGTTGTCGAGCTCCTCGCGCGCGGCGATGCCGATCGCTCCCAGCGACTCCGGCTCGCCCATCTCACCGTCGCCGAGGAACGTCCACACGTGCTGCTGGCTGGTGTCCTTGATGCCGCGGTTGTGCAGGTAGCGGTTGAACCGTGCCTGGTAGATCGAGTTGATCGCGCCGAGGCCCATCGACACCGTCGGGAACTCCCAGTAGTCCGACATGAGTCGCGGGTGGGGGTAGGACGACAGACCGTTGCCCTCGCCGTGCGAGTGCTCCTGCCGGAATCGGTCGAGCTGGGTCTCGTTGAGCCCGCCCTCGAGGAACGACCGCGCGTAGATGCCGGGCGCCGCGTGGCCCTGGAAGTAGATCTGGTCACCGCCACCGGGATGGTTCTTGCCGCGGAAGAAGTGGTTGAAGCCGACCTCGTAGAGGCTGGCCGCCGACTGGTAGGAAGCGATGTGCCCGCCGACGCCGAGGCCCGGGCGGTTGGCGCGCGACACCATGACGGCGGCGTTCCAGCGGATGTAGGCACGAATGCGGCGCTCGATGGCCTCGTTGCCGGGGAACCACGGCTCCCGCTCGGGCGGGATCGTGTTGATGAAGTCGGTGCTGCGCAGCGCCGGCACGCCGACGTTCTGCTCGCGCGCACGCTCCAGCAGCTTGAGCATGACGTAACGCGCACGGCTGCGGCCGCGGCTGTCGATCATCTCGTCGAGCGAGCTGACCCACTCGGAGGTCTCGTCCGGGTCGATGTCGGGCAACTGGGTCGGCAGACCCTCGTGAATGACGGGCGGTCGATCGGGGCCGGATTGCGGCATGCTTGCTCCCTAGAGTCTTGTGGACGTGTCCATCATCCCACCCCGGGTTCGCTACTGTGTTAGCGGCAACAGTGCTGACGAACCTACTTTTCAGTAGGTTTTCCACGAACGTAAGGGGACATCGCGGTGGACGCGGGCAAGCTGGGCTTCAGTCCTGACACCGTCATCCAGGAGCTCGGTTGGGATGAGGACGTCGACGAAGAGCTCCGGGTCGAGATCGAGCGGGTCACCGGCAACAACCTGGTCGACGGGGACCACGGCGACGTCGTCGACGGCGTCATCGTCTGGTGGCGCGACCAAGACGGCGACCTGGTCGACGAGCTCGTCGGCGCTCTCCAGGACCTCGCCGAAGGCGGCTCGGTCTGGTTGTTCACGCCCAAGGTCGGCCGACCCGGGTACGTGCCCGGCGCCGACGTCGTCGAAGCGGCGCCCATCGCGGGTCTGTCGACGACGACCACGGCCTCGGCCTCCGACGACTGGGCCTCGACCCGGCTCACAGCGCACAAGCGCTAGCTCCAGCGGGCACCCGGCCCGGTGGGGTCCTAGGCTCGACGCATGAGCCTCGATGTCGGATCTGTCGCGCCGGACTTCACCCTCAAGAGCCAGCACGGCGAGGACGTGTCCCTCTCGTCCTTCCGAGGGACGAACGTCCTGCTGGTCTTCATCCCGTTCGCGTTCAGCGGCATCTGCTCCGACGAGCTCGCCGCCCTGCGTGACGACGCCGACACGTTCGAGGCGGCACAGACCCAGATCCTGGTGGTCTCGTGCGACCACTTCTTCTCCAACCGCGCGTTCGCCGACCAGCAGGGGCACCCGTTCCCGGTCCTCAGCGACTTCTGGCCGCACGGCGAGGTCTCGAGGGCGTACGGCATCTTCAACGACGAGGTCGGCGTGCCCAACCGCGGCACGTACGTCATCGATCGCGAGGGAGTGCTGAGGTGGATGGTGCAGATGGGAATCGGCGATCAGCGCGATCTCGCCGACTATCGCGCTGCGGTGGCCGAACTTTCCTGAAATCTTCCCAAATCACCTGCGGTCGAACGTGCCCATACGCTTTGATTGAGCTGCCGCGGCTGCCAGGGACCCGAGACCTTGGCAGCCGCGGTTCTGCGTGCCCGGCCTCTTGCTCATGCGGGACCTGCGCGGCGCTTGCGGTATCGTTCCGCTGGTCCTGAGGGCGAATAGCTCAGTTGGTTAGAGCATCCGGTTTACACCCGGAAGGTCGGGGGTTCGAGTCCCTCTTCGCCCACATCGATGGTTGCCCCGACTGCTGTGTGCCCGGGGTCGCAGTCGTTGCGGCATCCGGCCGGTAGGGTCTCGTCCGAGCCCCTCACAGGAACGGAGTTGCCGTGGCAAGCGTGTACCGGCGCGGCAACGACTGGTTGGTCGGTTCGCCGGAGCAGCCCTTCGTCAAGCTGCGGATCCGCGTGCAGGTTCTCCTCACGGTGCTGCTGGTCCTGACGAACGTCATCGGCGCCGGCATCGTCTTCGGACTGACGTTCCTCATCACCCCCGGGGAGGGTCCGTCCACCGCGTATCTCACGGCTCTCGCGATCGCCGTCCCGGTGTACGTCCTCGCGGCCGTGGTGATCGGCGCGAGCACCGTGACGGTCAGTGCCCTGCGGGCGATGCGCTGGGCGCTCGAGGAACGAGAGCCGACCGACGACGAACGTCGTACCGCCCTGCGGCTGCCGCTGCGACTGACGCTGATCCAGTCCCAGCTGTGGTTCGGCGGCGTCATCGTCTTCGGTGTCCTCGCCCTGGTCGTGCAGCCCGAAGGCGCCCTGAGCGCGTTCTTCGCCGTGGGCATCGCTGGCGTCGTGGTCAGCGCCATCGCCTATCTGCTCACCGAGTTCGCGCTGCGCCCGGTGGCGGCACGGGCGCTGGCCGGTCGGTCGAGCACCGATCGGCTCGGCGCCGGGGTGCAACGTCGCATGATCGTGTTCTGGAGCCTCGGCACGGGCGCTCCGGTCCTCGGCCTCGTGGTGGCGGCCGTCGTCGCCCTCACGATCGAGGAGGCGAGCGTCACGCGGCTCGCGTTCGTCGTGGCGGGTCTCGCCGCGGTCGTGCTCGTCTTCGGACTCATGGTGACGGTCCTCAACGCACGAGCCGTCGTCGGCCCCATCAAGGCGGTCCAAGGCGCTCTCACCAAGGTCGGCGAGGGCGACTTCGACGTCGAGGTCCGGGTCGACGACGGCACCGAGCTCGGTCTGCTGCAGGCGGGGTTCAACGAGATGGTGACCGGGCTGCGCGAACGTGAGCAGATCCGTGACCTCTTCGGGCGCCACGTCGGACAGGCGGTTGCGAAGGCGGCTACCTCGGGCGAGGTCGAGCTCGGGGGAGAGACGCGGATCGTCTCGGTCCTCATGATCGACCTGATCGGCTCGACGTCGTACGCGGAGAATCGGCCGCCGAGCGAGGTCGTCGGCATGCTCAACCGGTTCTTCGAGGTCGTCGTGGAAGAGGTCGATCGGCGCGACGGGCTGGTCAACAAGTTCATGGGCGATGCCGTGCTGGCGATCTTCGGCGCACCGGTCGACCTGGACGACCACGCCAGCGCTGCCCTCGCCTCGGCGCGCGTCATCGCCGAACGGCTCCAGACCGAGCTGCCCGAGGTGGGTGCTGGTATCGGCGTTTCGACCGGGCCAGCCGTCGCCGGCAATGTCGGCCACCGCTCCCGGTTCGAGTACACCGTCATCGGCGACGCGGTCAACGCAGCGGCCAGGCTGACGGAGCTGGCAAAAGAGGTTGAGGGACGGGTGCTGGTCGCCGCGGCGAGCGTCTCGGAGGCCGGCGCGGACGAGGGCCGGCACTGGGTCGACCACGAGAGCCTCGTGCTGCGTGGTCGTGACGAGCCGACGGCCACCGCTCGCCTGGCGTGACCTGCCCGCGTACGCCTGTCAGCCGCAGACCGACGCGACGAGGTCACGGACCTGTTGGAACCCGGTAACCTTGACGGACGTGTCGTCCTCGAACTTCGCGACGATAGTGACCGCGGTCGTGCTCGTCAGCTCGTCGAACGCCTTCTGCACGTCGCCGTCGACGAGCGCGACGACGCCGGCCTGGGTGCTCTGCGAGAACCGCACCACGTAGTCGTCGGCGACCAGGCCGCCGACGCGTTCGATGGTGTCCTTGACCTCCGCCGTCGCCCGTTCGCGGTCACAGCGGATGCCTTCGGCGGTGAGTGCCGTGGGCCTTGGGCGGTCCGGTGCCTTGTCAGGGTCCGACGAGCAGCTCGCGAGGACCAGGATGCCCGTCACTGCCAGAGCCGCTGTCCGTCCACGACTCCGCCACGACCGATGCATGGGACCACCGTCCACGACGGAGGGCCGGGCCGCAAGGCCTCGATGGCCCACGGCCCAGCCCCTGTGGATCAGCCGTCGTTGCTCGGTGCGCCCGAGATCGCCTCGACGAGCTCGCCGACCCGCTCCTCCGGCAGGTTCTTCGCCACGTCCGCCTGGCTCACGATGCCGATGAGCTCGTGCCCGTCGATCACCGGCAGGCGACGTACGGAGTGCTCCGTCATGGTGCGCAGCGTCTCCTCGATCGAGTCGTCCGCCCCGATCGTGACGGGCTTGCCGTCGGCGAGGTCACCGGCGGTCTTGGTCGCGGGATCGCCGCCCTCTGCGATGCACTGGACGACGATGTCGCGGTCGGTGAGCATGCCCTTGAGTCGCTGGTCCTCGCCGCAGATCGGGAGGGCGCCGACGTCGAGGTCGCGCATCTTCCTGGCGGCGTCCACCAGGGTCTCGCTGGCGTCCACGCAGTCGACGCCGCCGGTCATGATCTCTCGTGCTGTCGTCATCTCGAATCCTCCCTTGCGTTGTCGCGTTGACCCGGGGCGTACCCACGTGCTCGCCGCGATAACGACCGATCCAGCTGTGAAACCATGCCGTCATGCCCGATTCGCCCGTCGTCGCGCGGCTGCGGGCGGCCGGCAGCGTGTTCGCCGAGGACGAGGCGGCGCTCCTGGTCGCCGAGGCACGCACATCCGAGGAGCTCGAGACGATGGTCGAGCGGCGCGTTGCCGGCCTGCCGCTGGAGGTCGTCGTGGGCTGGGTGGAGTTCTGCGGCCTGCGCATCGGGGTCGAGCCCGGCGTGTTCGTGCCGAGACGCCGTACGGAGGTCCTGGTCCGCGAGGCGGCGGCGCTGGGCCGGGCCGGCGCAGTCGTCGTCGACCTGTGCTGCGGGACGGGCGCGGTCGGCGCGGCGGTGCACGCTGAGCTCGGAGGGGTCGAGCTGTACGGAACCGACATCGAGCCGGCGGCCGTACGGTGCGCTGCCCGCAACCTCGAGCCGCTGGGCGGCTGCGTCTTCGAGGGTGACCTTTACGCCCCGTTGCCGGCCGCGTTGCGCGGGCAGGTGGACCTGCTCGTCGTGAATGCACCGTACGTGCCCACTGACGCCATCGCGTTCATGCCGCCGGAGGCGCGGGAGCACGAGCCGCACGTGACGCTCGACGGGGGACCGGACGGCACCGACGTCCAGCAGCGGGTTGCGGCAGGTGCGGCCGGGTGGCTGGCCGCGGGGGGCCACCTCTTGATCGAGACGAGCCGGGAACAGGCAGCCCGTACGGCCGAGGTGTTCGCCGAGTCGGGACTGACCTCGACAGTACGCAGAGCAGAAGACGTGGACGGAACCGTCGTGATTGGGTCACGCCCACGCTGACGGAGTGCCATGATGCGGCATGCGATTGCGAGAGTGTGTCTTCGGTCTGGTCGGGTTGCTGTGCATCTCGAGCTGCACATCGGGGTCCGACGAGCTGCCCCAGGCAGATCGGACCACAGACACCGTCCGCACCATCGACCCGGCGAAGGCGCCGACGCTGAAGCTCGGCGAGGACCTTGAGATCGTCGCTGATCTGCCGAGCAACCTGGGGGACCAGGACGCAAACTTCCGAGGCTTCACGCCTGACGGACAGCTCCTCGGAACGGTGTCGCTCCCGGAGAAACGGTCCGGCGACGGCGTCGTCGGTGGCGGACTCATCGCGCAGACCCACCCCGTGCTGTATGACGTGGAGACAACGGAGTTCACCGTCCTCGACGAACGCGAGCGCGCGAAGCCGACGCAGGTGCCGACGATCGTGGGCACGCGCGACCACGTGGTGTGGATGGAGACGCCCGAGACCCACATCGCCAGCTCAGCGTTTGCGCTGTACTCGTACGACCGCCGGAGCAAGAAGGTCACCCGTCTGTACAGCGCAATCGACCCTGGTGGCCGAATGGTTGGGGGCGACGATCTGGTGGTCGCCGGCGACACGGTCTACTTCAGCAGATTCGCCTGCTGCCGCGAGCGTGACCGTGGCGACGCCGCGGTCTACTCGGTGCCGGCCGACGGCTCGTCTCCTGCGAAGGTTCTGATCGACGGAGGAAAGTTCGTGACGCTCGCAGGCGACGCCCTGAGGTATGAGGTCAAGGGCGCCGGATTCAGCCGGGACCTCACGACGGGCGAGACGACTCGGCTTCCAGTCAGCCCCCGTGTGAAGGAACCTGGATTCTGCGGAGCGGAGCTCACCGATTCCTTCGAGACCTTGTGCATGGGCGAGCCCGGCGGTGACGAACCTGGCGAGGTGGTGAATCCGGTGCTGACCATCACGGAACACTCGGGCCGGACGACCCGTTTCACTCCGTTCCCCACGGACTCGCTGAACAACCCGGTACCGCACCACGTGGCCCCCGTCGGACCGTGGACAGGTGTCACGATGACCGGCGACGGCGGCGCTGATCGCCGGTTCCTCGTCGACCTCGACTCACGCACGGTGAAGGCCTTTCCTGAGGACAGCTCGTTCGATGAGCTGAATGCCGGCGGGACCCAAGCCCTCGTGAGCATGAACCATGGGACCAAGGCGTGGCGACAGGTCGTCGTGCGGATCCCGCCGCTGAGCTGACGGCGCTGTGGACGGCAAGGGAGCCACTGTCGGCTCGGGCTGACACAGTGGGGGTCATGACTTCGACGAGCACCGAGCTGGACGCCACCACCGCGCTGCGGCGTCTGACGGGTCGCGATGACGCGGTCTTCCACGACGGCCAGCTCGAGGCGATCCAGGCGCTCGTCGACGACCGCCGTCGTGCCCTGGTGGTGCAGCGGACCGGGTGGGGCAAGTCGGCGGTCTACTTCATCGCCACCCTGCTGCTCCGCCAGCGGGGCACCGGGCCGACGCTGCTGGTGTCGCCCCTCCTGGCGCTGATGCGTGACCAGGTGGCCGCAGCCGCACGGGCCGGCGTGCGGGCGGTGGCGATCAACTCCGCCAACCCGCACGAGTGGGAGGACACGCAGGCCAAGCTGGCGGCGGACGAGGTCGACATCCTGCTGGTGTCGCCGGAGCGGCTCAACAACCCCCGGTTCCGTGACGAGCAGCTGCCCGCCCTCATCGACCGGATGGGCATGCTCGTGGTCGACGAGGCGCACTGCATCTCGGACTGGGGCCACGACTTCCGGCCCGACTACCGCCGGCTCGCGGAGCTGATCGGACGACTGCCCGACGACCTGCCCGTCCTCGCGACGACCGCGACCGCCAACGCCCGGGTCGTCACCGACGTGGCCGAGCAGCTGGGCTCGGTCGACCAGGTCACGACGATCAGGGGCTCCCTCGCTCGTACGTCGTTGCGGCTCGGCGTGCTCGAGCTGACCGGGTCCCGTGACCGGCTCGGCTGGCTCCTCAGCCACCTCGCCGAGCTGCCGGGCAGCGGCATCATCTATGCCTTGACGGTCTCGGCGGCGGAGGACACCGCCCGCCTGCTCCGCGAAGGTGGCCACGCGGTGCGCGCCTACACCGGGCGGACCGATCCCGAGCAGCGCGAGGAGCTGGAGCGACAGCTCAAGGACAACGAGCTCAAGGCCCTGGTCGCGACGAGCGCGCTGGGCATGGGATTCGACAAGCCCGACCTCGGCTTCGTGATCCACCTCGGTGCGCCGTCCTCGCCGGTCGCCTACTACCAACAGGTCGGACGTGCCGGACGAGCCACCGACAACGCTGACGTGCTGCTGCTGCCGGGGCGCGAGGACGCCGAGATCTGGCACTACTTCGCCACGTCGTCGATGCCGAGCGAGGAGCGCGCGGCAGCGGTGATCGGTGAGCTCGGCGACAAGCCGCTGTCGACGCCGGCGCTCGAGGCACTCGTCAACATCAGGCGCACGCCGCTGGAGCTGCTCCTCAAGGTGCTCGACGTCGACGGTGCGGTGCGCCGGGTGCAGGGCGGATGGGTCGCGACGGGGCAGCCCTGGACGTACGACCGTGAGCGCTACGAGCGCATCTCGGAGGCACGCGCCGCCGAGCAGCAGTCGATGCTCGCCTACGAGCGGGCTACGACGTGCCGCATGGAGATGTTGCAGCGCGACCTCGACGACCCGACCGCTGCCCCGTGTGGTCGCTGCGACGTGTGTGCCGGGCCGTGGTTCCCGACCGATGTCGCCGACGACGCCGCCCAGGTCGCATCCAGCACGCTCGACAAGGTCGGCGTCGAGATCGAGCCGCGCGCGCAGTGGCCGACCGGCGCCACCCGGCTGGGGGTCGAGGCCAAGGGCAAGATCGCCGAGGACGAGCGCTTCGAGCCCGGCCGAGCGGTGGCCCGCCTGACCGACCTCGGCTGGGGTGGCGTGCTGCGCGAGCTGTTCTCGCCGGGCGTCGAGGACGCGCCCGTGACCGACGAGCTGCTGGGCGCCTGCGTCCGGGTGCTCAAGGACTGGAACTGGGCTCGACGCCCGGCTGCCGTCGTTAGCATGCCGTCGCGGTCGCACCCGCAGCTCGTGGACTCGTTGGCGCGCGGCATCGCCCGGATCGGCCGGCTCGAGGACCTCGGGTCTCTCGACCTGCTCGGCGAGGGCTCTCGTGGCGGACCCGGTGGCAACAGCGCCTATCGGCTCGCCGACGTGTGGGGCACGTTCGGCATCGGTGACGAGCTGGCCGCCGGCCTTCGGGCTCTGGACGGCAAGCCGGTCCTGCTGGTCGACGACCGCGTCGACAGCCGCTGGTCGATGACGGTCGCTGCCCGGGAGCTGCGGCTCCGTGGTGCCGGAGCCGTGCTCCCGTTGGCTCTGGCCGTCGTCGCCTGACCGTCGCCACGCTCAGCGGCGTGCGCGCTGATCGCTAGAGTGCGGTCATGCCCACTCTGCGCGACGTCGTCGGCGTCCTCGACGGCCTGTACGACCCGCGGTGGGCTGACAGCTGGGACGCCGTCGGCACCGTCGCCGGCGATCCGGATGCCGAGGTCGGCAAGGTGCTGTTCGCCGTCGACCCCGTCCAGGCGGTCGTCGACGAGGCCGTGACCTGGGGCGCGGACCTGGTGGTGACGCACCACCCGCTGTGGCTCAAGGGCGTCACGAGCGTCGCAGCGACCACACCCAAGGGCCGCGTCGTGCACACCCTGATCAGTCACGGCATCGCGCTCCACACCTGCCACACGAACGCGGACAGCCCGGCCCTTGGCGTCTCGGAGTCGATGGCGCTCGCCCTCGGGCTCTCCGACGTACACCCCTTGGAGGCCGACCCGGCCGATCCGACGGACACGTGGGTCGTCTTCGTCCCGGAGGAGGCCGCTGACACCGTCGCCGCAGCCATGCACGGCGCTGGTGCAGGCGCGATGGGCGACTACGACTCGACCCAGTTCCGGTCGACCGGCACCGGGTCGTTCCGGCCCTTGCCCGGCGCGGACCCGGCGATCGGTGAGGTGGGCACGGTCGAGCGCGTCCCCGAGGTCCGGATCGAGATGGTCGCCGACCGCCGCCTGCGCGAGGACGTCCGGGCGGCGCTGGTCGAGGCGCACCCGTACGAAGAGGTCGCCTACGACGTCCTGGAACCGGCGGCCAGGGCCGCCGACCGGGGGAGTGGACGCGTGGGCACGCTGAGCTCGGAGATGACGCTGGCACAGTTCGCGGCGCATGTCGCCGACCGTCTGCCGAGCCACCACAGCGCGACCCGCGTCGCCGGTGACCCGGAGCGGCCGATCCGCACGGTCGCGCTGTGCGGAGGGTCGGGCGACTTCCTGCTCGCGACAGCGACCCGGTCCGGTGCGGACGTCTACGTGACCTCGGACCTGCGGCACCACCCCGTCAGCGAGCACCTCGAGCAACCGGGCGCCTGCGCGGTCGTGGACGTCCCGCACTGGGCGGCCGAGTGGACCTGGCTGCCGGTTGCCGCGGCGGCGCTTGCCGAGCGGGTGCCAGGCGTCGAGACCAAGGTCTCGACGATCGTCACCGACCCCTGGACGTCGCACATCTCGTGAGCGGAGCGGCCTGAGCGGGCCATGACGGGGAATCCGCAGCCGGTACGGTAGCCCTTGTGAAAGCCGACCCCACCGCCCAGTCCGCCCTGCTCGACCTGCAGGCTCAGGACTCCGTCCTCGCCCAGCTCCAGCACCGCAAGAACTCCCTCCCGGAGCACGCGCAGATCGAGGACCTTCAGGCCAAGGCGAGCGAGCTCGACGGGGCACGCATCGAGGCCGACACGGAGGTGGCCGACCTCAGCCGCGCCCAGAAGAAGGCCGACGCCGAGGTGGAACAGGTCAAGACCCGTCGCACCCGCGACGAGGAGCGGCTGAACTCCGGTGCCATCAGCAATCCCAAGGACCTCGAGAGCCTGCAGCACGAGCTCGTCGCGCTCGAGCGCCGCATCTCGACCCTCGAGGACGACGAGCTCGAGATCATGGAGAAGCTCGAGGAGGCGCAGATCCGGCTGGCCGCAGTCCAGGCCGACCTCGGTGCCATCAACGAAGACCTGGCTCAGGCCGTCGCCGCCCGGGACGCCGCGATCGTCGTGCTGGACGAGCAGGCGACCGCCGCCTTGGCGGATCGGGCTCAGGCCGCTTCGGGTGTTCCTGACGACCTCATCGCTCTGTACGACAAGGTGCGTGCGCAGTACGGCGGTCTCGGCGCTGCCGCGCTGCGGGCTCGCCGCTGCGAGGGCTGCCGGCTCGAGATCAACGGGGCCGATCTGCGCGAGATCGCCGCCGCGCCGGAGGACGACGTGCTGCGCTGCCCCGAGTGCGGACGCATCCTCGTACGGACGGCCGAGTCCGGGCTGTGACCTCGCGGATCATCATCGAGGCCGATGGTGGCTCGCGGGGCAACCCCGGTCCAGCGGCCTACGGTGCGCTGGTCCGCGATGCCGACTCCGAGCGGGTCATCGCCCAGCAGGGTGCGACGATCGGCGTCGCGACCAACAACGTCGCCGAGTACTCCGGCCTGGTCGCCGGGCTCCGGCTGGCGCGCGAGCATGTGCCTGATGCGTCGTCCGTCGAGGTGCGCATGGACTCCAAGCTCGTCATCGAGCAGATGGCAGGCCGATGGAAGATCAAGCACGAGTCGATGAAGCCGCTCGCTGCGGAGGCTCGTGGCCTGCTGCCGCGGGTTGGCGTGACCTGGACCTGGGTCCCGCGCGAGCAGAACGCAGCCGCGGATGCCCTGGCCAACGCCGCGCTCGACGACGAGGCGGCGGGCGGGTCAGGAACGGTCGGTGGGTCGCCATCGACGACCGTGAAGCCCGCCACCCAGCTCGGCTGGCGAGGCGGCCCGCACAGCGAGCCCACGACGCTCATCTTGTTGCGTCACGGCGTGACGCCGTCGACCGAGCGCAAGGTGTTCTGCGGCAGCGGCGGGACAGATCCCGGGCTGACGCCCACCGGGGTGGAGCAGGCGCGGCGAGCAGCCGCCTGGCTCAAGCGGCTGGGTGGCGTGGACGCGATCGTCGCGTCACCCCTGCAACGGACGCGTGAGACCGCGGCCGTCGTCGCCGATGAGCTGGGACTCGACGTCGACCTGGAGGCCGGGCTGGCCGAAGCGGCCTTCGGCGAGTGGGACGGATCCAGCTTCGCGGAGATCATGCAGCGGTGGCCGGCGGAGCTCGACGCGTGGCTCGCGTCGACGGCGGTGGCGCCGCCCGGCGGTGAGACGTTCGACGCGGTGTACGAGCGGGTGTCCGCGGCGTGCGACCGACTCCTGGAGTCTCATGCCGGCCAAACGGTGGTCGCGGTCAGCCACGTGACCCCGATCAAGATGCTGGTGCGGCGAGCGCTCGACGCACCGATGCAGGTGATCTACAAGATCGAGCTGTCACCGGCATCCCTCACCACCATCCAGTGGTTCGGCGACGGTGCGGCGTCGTTGCGCAACTTCAACGTCGTCCCGGATCCGACCGGCGGCTAGACCTCGGAGACGACGATGTCGAGGCGCTGTCCGTCGCGCTCGACCGTCCAGCCGAGGTCGGCCAGCACGGACTGCAGCTCGTCGACCGTGCGCGGATCGGCGCCGGACTCGAGCAGTCCCCGTACGACCCGGCCCTTGGTCGCCTTGTTGAAGTGGCTCACCACCTTGCGAACGCCGCGGTGCTCGTGGAGCACCCGCATCGTGGCGGTGCGGTGGCTGAGCTCGGCCGGCGGCTTGCCGAGCGCCGTGTAGGTCCCGGAGCGCAGGTCGATCAGGAGGCCGTCAGCCGCCAGCTGAGACATCACGCGGGGGAGCGGCCCGCGCCAGCGACCGGCGACCGAGCCGAGTCGGGGCAGGGTCACGGTGCCCGACATGCGGTAGGCCGGGATCAGGTCGTCCGGTCGGAGCAGCCCGAACAGGGCACTGGCGATCGCGAGGGACTCGTCGGCGCGCTTGCGGGACGCGTCGTCGAGCGTCGACAGGTCGAGCTCGGAGAACAGCACCCCGGTGTAGATCGCGTCGGCTCGCGCCGTCGGCTCGTCCGGGAGCGCCGCGTTGACGGTGATCGCGTCAGCCTGGGTCGTGCCGAGCCCGAGCACCTCCATCGCCCGTCTGGGGTTGCCGTTGCAGAGCCTGACGAGGGCCCGCAGCAGCTGCGCGCGGACGGGGGAGAGGCTGCTGGACGACAGGGCCTCGAGGTCGAGTGGTGCGCCGGTCTCCGGCCGCGTCTTGCCCTCGGACGGCGGCAGCAGGATCAGCACGGCTCGACCCTATCTGGGCGAGCTCGTCACCAGATGACGGACGTCCACCCCCAAAGGACGAACGTGCAGACGACCACCAGCAGCGGCGTGGTGGCGAGACCCAGCAGGTGGAACTCCCGCAGCGACGAGAGCGTGCGACCACCGGACTGGCGCCACAGCAGGTTGGCGAGCGATCCGACCACCGTCAGGTTCGCCCCGACGTTGACGCCGATCAGCAGGGCAAGCACTGCAGCAGGTCCGGCCGCCGCGGCGGCCGGCAGGAGGAGCAAGGTCGCCGGCAGGTTGTTGACGAGGTTCGCGGCGATCATCGCGATCACGGCGATCGCGACGAGTGCACCCAGGCTCGTGCCGGTCGGCATGGCATCGTCGAACCACTCGCCGAACCTGGTGGTGCCGAGCCAGGCGACGGCCAGCGCCCAGACCAGCACCAACGCGGCCAACGGCAGGTTGGCGGCCGCCACGAGGTCGGCCCAGGTGCTGTTGCGCCGCACGAGTGCATGACCGCCGACCAGGATCGCGCCCGCGAGCGCCGGCAGCCAGGGGACGATGCCGCTGGCCAGCGCGAGCAGGACGACGAGGACGACGGCGACCGGGAACAGCGGCATGGCGTACGACTCCCCGGCAGGCGGGACGTACGGCTCGCGGAGCTCGGACCGGAACCACCAGCGCAGGACGGCGTACTCCGCCGCGACCGCGACGAGCCACACCGGGAGCATCGCCCACGCGAACCCGACGAACGACAACCCTGTCGCCCCGAAGACCAGCAGGTTGGTCAGGTTGGAGACCGGCAGCAAGGTCGACCCGGAGTTGGCGATCCGGACCGATGCGTACGCGTGCGAGCGGTGCGGGCTGACCCCGGTCGCGGCGATCAGGATCGGCGTCAGGAGCACGACCGTGGCGTCGAGGCTCAAGACGGCGGTGACTGCGGCGGCGAGGCCGACGCTCCAAGCCAGCAGCGTCGTGCTGGAGCCCGCGGCCAGCCGCGCCATGTGCTCGCCGAGGATCTCGAACAGGCCCTCGTCGGCACAGGCCTGCGCCAGCACCATGATCGAGACCAGGAAGGCGACGGTCTCCGCCAGGGAGGCGAGGTCGTGGATCACGCCGACGACGCTAGCCGACGAGCATCCACACACCGACCGCGGCGAACAACAGGGCTGACACGAGGTGCACGGCCTTGATCGGCAGAGCCTGGAGCAGCGCGCGTCCGACGAACACCGCCAGCACGATCGAGATCAGCATTCCGACGGTGCTGCCGATCCAGATCAGCACCCAGTGGTGCTGCGTCGACAGCGTCATCGTCGCGAGCATGGTCTTGTCGCCGAGCTCGGACAGCACGAAGGCGACCCCGACGACGAACACCGCCGCGCCACCCTTGGCCGGGGCCTTGGGCTCTTCGCCGGCGGCCAGATGACGCAGGGTCCATGCGGCGAACAGGAGGAACAGCACACCACCGGCGACGCGTACGGCCTGCTCGGGAAGCGCGTCGCCGATCGCGTTGCCCACGAGGGCGGAGACGAGGTTGGTGAGCGTGCAGGCGATGCCGGCGCCGATGATCACGGTGCGCGCGCGGTAGCGCGTCGCGAACGTCATCGACATCAGCTGGCTCTTGTCGCCGAGCTCGGCGACGAACACCAGGGCCGCGCTCAGCAGGACGGCGTACATGAAGAAAGCTCCTCGTCCACCTGGACGAAGAGCCGGGATGACAAGCCTTCGACCAGGCATAGTCATCGACTCATCCCGGTCGAAAGTCTCGTCCGCCACCGCGAGGTGGCCTGCTGCACCGGATTCCACAGCTTCGTGGAGTCAGTATGTCGACACAGCCGTTGGGGACTACTCCCTTTCGCGGGTCAAGCCTAGCGGACGACGCCATGCCGTCGCGCCGGGCGGTAGGCTGGAGGACGCGAATGAGTCGGCCGGGCGGCCGCGGCGCCCCACCTCGGTGGGGTGTCGAGGAAAGTCCGGACTCCGTAGAGCGACGGTGGTGGCTAACGGCCACCCACGGCGACGTGCGGGACAGTGCCACAGAAATCAAACCGCCAACGGCCTTTCGAGGAACGGGTAAGGGTGAAACGGTGAGGTAAGAGCTCACCAGCGTCCCGGGTGACCGGGACGGCTAGGTAAACCCCACCGGGAGCAAGACCAAGAGGGCCTCCGGGCCTGCGCTGACGGGCTGCTCGTCCGATGTCAGCGGGTAGGTTGCACGAGGCGTCCAGCAATGGGCGTCCCAGATGGATGGTCGCCCGGGCCACTTCGGTGGCCCGACAGGATCCGGCTTACAGGCCGGCTCATTCGCACCCGGCATCGAGCCCGTCCGGGCTGGCGGCGAGGGCCGGACGGCCTCAGCCGGCGTCGGCGAGGTGCAACGAGTGCTGGATCGCCAAGGCGTCGAACTGCCAGGTGATCTCGCGGACGATGTCGACGATGTCGGGATCGTCGGTCTCGATCGTGACGACGAGGTGGCGGTTGTTGTTCCAGCCGGGGGCGTCGATCGTGATGTCCGGGATGGCACCCAAGGCGGTGGACACGGTGCTGAACGCGTCGTCACTGCTCATCTGCATGTTGAGCACGACTCGCTGCATCTGGTCCTCCTCGTCTGGGCCCCCACATCTAGAACGACCAGGACGCACGGAAGTTAGGCGTGCGCATCATCACGCGCCACGTACGCTGGCGAGAGCGAGCCCGCCGGTCTCCGGCAGCGGCCGATGAGCGCTTTCAGACCCCACGAACCTCACAGGAGATTGTCTTCATGAGCACTGTCCCCACGATCGACCTGAACAACGGAACAGCCATCCCGCAGCTCGGGTTCGGCGTCTACCAAGTGCCGCCGAAGGACACCAAGGAGGCGACGCTGACGGCGTTGGAGGTCGGCTACCGGCACATCGACACGGCCGAGATGTACGGCAACGAGAAGGGCGTCGGAGAAGCCGTGCGGGAGTCGGGTCTCGACCGCGGCGACGTGTTCGTGACGAGCAAGCTCAACAACGGCTTCCACGCTCACGACGACGCCCTGACGGCGTTCGACGGGACTCTCGAGGCCCTCGGCTTCGACTACGTGGACCTGTTCTTGATCCACTGGCCGCTGCCGGGCATCGAGGTCGACTTCGTGGAGACCTGGCGCGCCTTGGAGGAGATCTATCGCGACGGGCGGGCGCGGGCGATCGGTGTCTCCAACTTCCAGGCGAACCATCTGCGCCGCTTGATCCAGGAGACCGAGGTCGTGCCCGCGGTCAACCAGATCGAGGTGCACCCCTACCTCACCAACGACGACGTGCGCGCGGTCAACGCCGAGCACGGCGTCGCGACCGAGGCCTGGTCACCGATCGCGCAGGGCCTCGTGCTCGACGACCCGGTGGTCACCGGCATCGCGAACGCCCATGAACGTACGCCGGCCCAAGTCGTCCTGCGGTGGCACGTCCAGCGCGGCGACATCGTCTTCCCCAAGTCGGTCACCCGCAGCCGGGTCGAGGAGAACTTCGCGCTGTTCGACTTCGAGCTCTCCGACTCGGACATGGGTCTCATCACGGCGCTCGACAAGGATCACCGCACCGGGCCCGACCCCGACACGTTCAACTGGATCCCCTGACGACTGGCGCCTGAGACCCGGCTGCCTCAGGACTGCGTGAGGATCTCCGCGCCGTCCGCGGTCACCAGCAAGGTGTGCTCGAACTGTGCCGTCCGTGAGGTGTCCTGCGTCGTCGCGGTCCAGCCGTCCTCCCACAGGTCCCACTCGACGGACCCGAGCGTCAGCATCGGCTCGATCGTGAACGTCATGCCCTGCTCGATCACGGTGTCGTAGGTCGGATCGTCGCAGTGGGGGATGACGAGCCCGTCGTGGAAGGCGGGTCCGACGCCGTGGCCGGTGAAGTCGCGAACCACGCCGTAGCCGAACCGCCTGGCGTACGACTCGATGACCCGGCCGATGACGTTGACCTCGCGGCCACGCTTGACGGCGCGGATGGCGCGCATCATTGCCTCGTGCGTGCGCTCGACCAGCAGGCGTGACTCCTGGTCGACGTCGCCGACGAGGTAGGTCTTGCTGGTGTCGCCGTGCACGCCGCCGATGAAGGCCGTGATGTCGATGTTGACGATGTCGCCGTCCTCGAGCGGACGGTCGTCGGGGATGCCGTGGCAGATGACCTCGTTGACGCTGCTGCACAGCGACTTGGGATAGCCGCGGTAGCCCAGCGTCGACGGGTAGGCGCCGTGGTCCACGAGGAACGTGTGGCCGATCTCGTCGAGCCTGTCCGTGGTGACGCCGGGTGCGATGGCGGCCTCGACGGCATCGAGCGCCTGGGCCGCGATCCGGCCGGCGATCCGCATCGCGGCGATCGTCTCGTCGTCGCGCACGAGAGGTCCGCGATAGGGGAGTGGCGCGATCTGTCCGACGTACTCGGGCCGCTCGATCGACGACGGCACCGCACGCTCGGCCGATAGGCGGCCAGCAGTCAGGACAGTCACCCGCCGAGTCTAGAGACCCCGCCCGAACTGTTCGGCTCGGTAGCGTGGGGCACGTGGACGGAGGCGACGGCTGGTCGGAGGTGGCCGAGGGCTGGTCTGAGCTGTGGGGCCGGTTCCCCGAGCCTGCCTGGGCCGCGGTCCTGGCCGTCGCCGTCCCTGCGCCCGGCTCGCGGGTGCTGGACGTCGGGTGCGGTTCCGGCGAGCTGATCGCCCACCTCGAGCGGCAGGGTTTTGCTCCAGCTGGGATCGATCCCGCACCGGGAATGGTCGCCCTCGCCCACGACCGGGTCCCTCGTGCCGACGTCAAACTCGGAGTCGCCGAGCACCTGCCGTGGCCCACTGACAGCTTCGAGCTGGTGACCGCGGTCAACGCGCTGCAGCTGGTGGCAGACACCGACGCCGCCCTGGCCGAGCTGGTACGCGTGACGGTGACCGGCGGCAGCGTGGCGGTCGTCAACTGGGCCGGCCGCGACCTCAACGACCTCGACACGATCGAGGCGGCCGTGGCCGACGCCGTCGGCGACGAGCCCCGCCCCGAAGGCGCTCTCAGGGCTGCGGGCGAGCTGGAGCAGCTGCTGACGAGCGGCGGTCTCGTCAGCGCCGAAGGCGGCCTCGTGAAGGTGCCGTGGCACGCGGACGACGACGACGCGCTGGTGCGCGGCGTGCTGCTGGGCGAGGATCCGGAGACGCTCGAAGAGCTGGCGCCGACGGTCCTGGCCGCGGCGAAGGCGTTCCGCAGGCCGGACGGCGGGTACACCTTGGTCAACCACCTCCGGTACGGAGTCGGCCGCAAGCCGGCTCGACCGGATAACGTGGGGCGGACTTCGAAAGGGTGAGCACATGAGCGACGGCACGTTCTACTACTGCACGAAGCACAAGACGGTCGAGGGCCCCGACGGCTGCCGGGCGGCCGACCGGCTCGGCCCGTACGACACGGCCGAAGAGGCCTCGCGTGCCTACGAGATCGCAGCGGAGCGTACGAAGGCCTGGGATAACGACCCCGACTGGAACGACGACGCCGCCGAGCAGCCGAAGGAGTGAGTCGGCGCAGGCTCAACCTCGACCGGTCCGGACCGTGGGTCGCCGTCGTCGGGCTGTTCATGGTGCTGTGGTGCACGGTCTCGACGGCGCTCTTCGCCCCGTGGTGGGGGATCGCGATGGCGTTCGCCTTGTTGGGCCCGCAGGTCTGGCTCGTGGCCAGGTGGGCGCGCCCTCACCCGCGCCGGACGATGATCGTCCCGGTCGTGGGGCTGCTGGCGTGGGTGGGCCTGGCCTGGGTCGGGGCCGTCGTCTGGGACTGGAGCCCCTGAGCTCGTAGGAGGTCTCAGCTCTCGAAGGAGTGCTCGGCCGCCGGGAACGAGCCGTTGGCGACGTCGTCGGCGTAGGCCTTGGCGGCCTCGAGCATCACGCCGTGCAGATCGGCGTAGCGCTTGACGAAGCGTGGCGCCTTGCCGGTGCGCAGCCCCATCATGTCCTGCCACACCAGCACCTGGGCGTCGCAGTCCACGCCGGCGCCGATCCCGATCGTCGGGATGCGCAGCGCCTTGGTGACCTCGGCAGCGACGGGGGCCGGGACCATCTCCATGACGATGGCGAACGCCCCGGCCTCCTCGAACGCCTTGGCCTCGGCGATCAGCTTCTCGGCCGCCTCGCCCCGCCCCTGCACGCGATAGCCGCCCAGGTTGTGCTCGGCCTGAGGGGTGAATCCGATGTGCGCCATCACGGGGATGCCGCCGTCGGTCAGCAGCTTGACCTGCGGCACCATCGGCAGGCCGCCCTCGAGCTTCACGGCGTGCGCGTTGGCCTCCTTCATGAACCGGACCGCGGTGTCGAACGCCTGGCCGGGGGAGCGCTGGTAGGAGCCGAACGGCAGGTCCGCCACGATCAGGGCTCGCGTCGTCGACCGGGTCACGGCGCGCACGAGAGGGATCAGCTCGTCGACCGTGACCGGAAGCGAGGTCTCGTTGCCGAAGACGTTGTTGGACGCGGAGTCACCGACGAGCATGACCGGGATGCCGGCCTCGTCGAACGTCGCGGCGGCGTACTGGTCGTACGCCGTGAGCATGGCCCACTTCTCGCCGCGCTCCTTCATCTGCTGGAGGTGATGCGTGCGGATCTTGCGGATCTGGCTGCTTCCGGCCGGGGCAGCGGGCGTTGCGGCCGGTCCGGAGCCGTAGGGCGCGGTCTCTTCAGGGGTGGCGTCGGCCATGGTCGTTGCTCCTTGTCGTCTCGCAGCTCCTCGCGGAGTCCACGGATGTCTCCAGCGTGCCAGAAACCGGAGAGGTTGCAGACGTGAGACTGGTTACAGCTTCTCGCGCCACCGATGGGTGATCGGCACCCGGCGATCGCGCCCGAAGTTTCGACGGGAGACCTTGGGTCCGGGCGGGTACTGGCGGCGCTTGTACTCCGCCTTGTCCACCAGGGTGATCACGCGCTCGACCAGAGCGGGATCGAAGCCCTCGGCGATGACGTCGGCCGAGCCGAGGTCACGCTCGACGTACGCGTCGAGGACCGCGTCGAGGAGGTCGTACGGGGGGAGCGAGTCCGAATCGAGCTGCCCGGGCCGGAGCTCGGCCGACGGCTGCTTGCTGATCGTGTCCTCGGGGATGGGCGGCGTCTCGCCGCGTTCGGTGGCCGCCTGGTTGCGCCACCGGGCCAGCTCCCACACCAGCGTCTTGGGCACGTCCTTGATCGGCGCATACGCCCCCACCGCGTCGCCGTAGATCGTCGAGTAGCCGGTGGCGAGCTCGGACTTGTTGCCGCACGCCAGGACCAGTTGGCCGTGCTGGTTGGACAGTCCCATCCAGATGACGGCGCGGACGCGGGCCTGGAGGTTCTCCTCGGCGAGTCCGTCAAGATGCAGCGCCTCCTGGTAGGCGTCGAAGATCGGCGCGATCGGCACGGTGTCGAGCGACAGCCCCGTGCGACGAGCCTGCTCGGCGGCGTCCGACTTCGAGTGCTCGCTCGACCAGGCGCTCGGGTTGGAGACGCCGAAGACGTTCTCGGCACCGAGCGCGTCGACGGCCAGCGCGGCGACGAGCGTCGAGTCGATGCCGCCGGACATGCCGAACAGCACGGACCGGAAGCCGTTCTTGTGCACGTAGTCCCGCAACCCCACCACGAGAGCCGTCCAGATCTCCTCGAGCCGTGGCATGCGTTCGTGGTGGACCGTCGGCATCGGTTCGTACGCCGCAAAGGGTTCGGAGCTGATGATCGTCCGCTTGATCGAGAGCCCGCCGAAACGCTCGTCGGCGTCCGGCATCGCCGGGGTCGCGGCGGGCAGGTCGAGGTCGACGACGAGCAGCTCCGGATCGAACTGTCCCGAGCGGCCGAGGACCGTGCCCGTGGCGTCGACGACGATGGAGTCTCCGTCGAAGACCAGCTCGTCCTGTCCGCCGACCAGGTTGACGTAGGCCAGGACGCACTCGCCCTCGCTGGCCCGGCGTGCGCACAGCTCCAGTCGTACGTCGTCCTTGTCGGCCTCGTACGGCGACCCGTTCGGCACGACGAGCAGCGCGGCCTCGGCGGCCTTGGCGGCGGCGGACGGGCCGTCGCGCCACAGGTCCTCGCAGATCGCGAGCGCGACGTCGATGCCGCCGATCTGGACGATGTTGATCGTGTCACCGGCAACGAAGTTGCGGATCTCGTCGCCGACGCCGTAGTTCCACAGGTGATGTTTCGCCTGGCGGGCGACGATCCGGCCACCGTGCATGACGGCGACGGAGTTGGTCGGGGCGTTCTTGGGGACGCCGATCGTCTCGGTGACGTCCTGAGCCTGGTCGAGGAAGCCAACCATCGCGACGACGTCACCGCATCCCTCGCGCTCGAGCCGGGCGGCGAGATCCTCGGCCGCAGCCCGCGAGGCCTTGATGAGCGAGGCGCGCATCGCCAGGTCCTCGATCGGATAGCCGGTCAGCACCATCTCGGGAAAGACCACCAGGTGCACGCCCTGCTCGACGGCCTGCCGGCAGTGCTCGACCACGAGATCAGCGTTGGAGGCCAGGTCCCCGACCGTGGCGTTGACTTGGGCAAGGGCGAGACGCAGCTGGGGCACACCGTCAGCGTATAGGCGCGAAGCGCGCCGGTCAGGTTTGTGGCGCAGACTAGTTGACGTGGTCGTCTTCGTCGGTTAGGTTTGTCTCGCCAACCAGTTTGAGGAGAACGCCATGCAACACAGCGACGTAACCACTGCAGTCGCCGAGAACTCACACTTCCGGGGACTGTTCGGGGTCGTCGGCGGCTGTCTCTTGATCCTGTCCGCGCTCGGCAACAGCGCTTGGGGCCCGTTCGAGCACCCGGCGGCATTCGTCGCGGGTGTCGTGGTGCTGGGCCTTGCCGCGTGGGGCCTCAACAGCCACTACAACAGCAGATACGGCTGGTCGCGGCCGACCGGTCGCCACCATCGCCGGATGGCCGTTGCCATGTTCGTCGGGGCTCCGGCCATCTTCTTCGGCTCCCTGCTCCTGTCGAGCCGTGCTTCGTGGTCGCTCGACCTGCCGCTCAACACGATCGCGATCTCGATGGCGCTCATCATGCTGATGGTCGGTGCGGCGACGGTCGGTGTGCGAACCCATCACGTGGTGGTCTACGGCACGCTGCTCGTCGCCGGTCTCCTGCCGGTCTGGGAGCGGGAGGGCATGAGCGGCAACACCGGACTGTGGATGGCGGGGATCGCCCTCATCATCAGTGGACTGCTCGACCACCGACTGCTCGTACGCAGGTTCGGATCCGGCGGGGACGCCCATGCCTGAGCCTGACGACGACTTCGCCCTCGACCGGCTGATCCACGAGCCCGGCCGCCTGGCGATCCTCACCGTCCTCACGTCGGTGGCCGAGGCCGACTTTGTCTTCCTCCAGCGGACGACCGGACTCACCAAGGGCAACCTCTCCAGTCACCTCACGAAGCTCGAGGACGCGGACCTCGTACGCATCGAGAAGCGGTTCGTTCGCAAGAAGCCCAACACCAACGTCACGCTGACCGAGCACGGTGCAGAGCGCATCGCCCGGCACTGGGCGCAGCTCGATCGGCTCAAGGGTCTCGCGGGTCCCGGACGGACCGCCTGAGGCGCCTGCGGCCCCGCACCCCGTTTACATGGCCGTAACACGTCGTGGTCACACTGTGAGCATGGGAAAACAGGAAGACTTCGTGCTGCGCGCCCTCGAGGAGCGCGATGTCCGTTTCGTACGTCTGTGGTTCACCGACGTGCTCGGTTCCCTGAAGTCCGTAGCGATCGCGCCGGCTGAGCTCGAGGGCGCCTTCGCCGAGGGCATCGGCTTCGACGGATCGGCGATCGAGGGCTTCGCTCGCGTCCACGAGTCCGACATGCTGGCGATGCCCGACCCGTCCACGTTCCAGATCCTGCCGTGGCGCGGCGAGACCCCGGCTACGGCGCGCATGTTCTGCGACATCCTGATGCCCGACGGCACGCCGTCGTACGCCGATCCGCGGCACGTGCTCAAGCGAACGCTGCAGAAGGCGGCCGAGGCGGGGTTCACGTTCTACACGCATCCGGAGATCGAGTTCTATCTCTTCAAGGGCAAGCCCGGCCTCGGCGAGCAGCCCGTGCCGGTCGACGACAGCGGCTACTTCGACCACACGGCGCAGGGCGGCGGCCAGGACTTCCGCCGCGAGGTCATCACGATGCTCGAGAACATGGGCATCTCGGTCGAGTTCAGTCATCACGAGAACGGCCCGGGCCAGCAGGAGATCGACCTCCGCTACGCCGACGCGCTCTCGACCGCTGACAACATCATGACCTTCCGCACCGTCGTCCGTGAGGTGGCGCTCAGCCAGGGCAAGTGGGCCTCGTTCATGCCCAAGCCCTTCACCGACCACCCCGGCTCGGGCATGCACACCCACGTGTCGCTGTTCGAGGGCGACGAGAACGCCTTCTACGAGGCCGGCGCGGAGTACCAGCTGTCGCAGACCGGCCGCGCGTTCATCGCCGGTGTCCTCGAGCACACGGCCGAGATCACCGCGGTGACCAACCAGTGGGTCAACTCCTACAAGCGGCTGGCCGGCGGGGGAGAGGCGCCCAACTACGTCTGCTGGGGCCACAACAACCGCTCGGCACTCATCCGCGTCCCGATGTACAAGCCGCACAAGGGCGGGTCTGCGCGCGTCGAGCACCGCGGCATCGACTCCGGCTGCAACCCCTACCTGGCGTTCGCCCTGGTGCTGGCGGCCGGGCTCAAGGGCATCGAGGGCAAGTACGACCTGCCTCCCGAGGCGGAGGACAACGTCTGGGGCCTCAGCGAGAACGAGCGCAAGGCGATGGGCATCGCTCCGCTGCCGCGCAACCTCGACGAGGCGATCCGGACGATGGAGGGCAGCGAGCTCGTCGCCGAGACGCTCGGCGAGCACGTCTTCGACTTCTTCCTGCGCAACAAGAGGTCCGAGTGGCAGGACTACCGGTCCCAGGTCACGCAGTTCGAGCTCGACCGCCTCATGCCGATGGTCTGACGCCGGCCTTCTGCAGCAGGACGGCCTTCTCGCGCTCGTTGTGGGTCAGCTCGGCGGCGGCGAGGAACTCGGCGCGCGCCTCGTCGTGGCGGTCGAGCCGAGTGAGCAGCTCTCCGCGGACGCCCAGCAGGAGCGGGTGCCCCTTGAGGGCGCTGCCGGCGAGCTCGTCGACGATGTCGAGCCCGGCGGCCGGTCCTTGAGCCATCGCCGTCGCAACGGCACGGTTGAGGTCGACGATCGGCGAGGGTGCCAAGGACGCGAGCGCCTCGTAGAGCGCGACGACGTGGTCCCAGTCGGTCTCCTCGGCCGAGGATGCGACGGAGTGGCACTCGGCGATCGCGGCCTGCAACGCGTACGCCCCTCGGCCGCGCCCTGCGGCGTCGGCTCGCGCGAGTGCCGCGCGGCCGCGCTGGATCTGGCCGTGGTCCCACCGTGTGCGGTCCTGGTCGGCGAGGAGGACGGGGTCACCGTTGCCGTCGACCCGTGCTGCGAACCGCGAGGCCTGCAGCTCGAGCAGGGCCAGCAGGCCGTGCACCTCGGGCTCGTCGGGCACGAGGGCGCTCAGGATGCGGGTGAGCCGGATCGCCTCGAACGCCAGGTCGGTACGCATCCAGCTCGAGCCTGACGTGGCGGCATATCCCTCGTTGAAGATGAGGTAGGCGACGCTGAGCACCGAGCCGAGCCGCTGCTCGAACTCCTCGCGCGCCGGCACCTCGAACGGGATGTCGGCCGCGGCGATGGTCTTCTTCGCCCGCACGACCCGCTGCTGGACCGTCGCGACGGGAATCATGAAGGCGCGAGAGATCTCCTCCGTCGTCAGGCCGCCCACGACACGCAGGGTCAACGCGATCTGCGACTCGCGCGGCAGGATCGGGTGACAGGCGGTGAAGACGAGCCGCAGGACGTCGTCGTCGATGGTCTCGGGGTCCCACGGCAGGTCGTCATCGGCGGCGGCGAGCCGCTGCTGCTCGGCCAGCTCGCGGGCCATGGCGGCGTGACGGTCGTCGAGGCGCTCGTTGCGGCGCCAGCCGTCGATCGCCTTGCGCTTGGCCACAGTCGTCAACCACGCGCCGGGGTTGGGTGGCACGCCATCGCGCGGCCATTGGGCCAGTGCGTCGAGGAGGGCTTCCTGCGCCAGGTCCTCGGCGAGACCGAAGTCGCCGACGACCCGCGTCAGCGTTGCCACGATGCGCGCGGACTCGATGCGCCACACCGCCTCGACACGACGACGGGCGGATGCCGAGGAGTCATCCTCGACACCCGCCGCGTCGGTGTCCTGCGCGCGCTGCTCTATGGCTCAGCCCTGCACCGGGGTGTGGGTGCCGAGCTGCTCGCGCCACTCGTACTCCTTCTGGATGTACTCGTTCGACTGGTCGAAGTCCTCGGTCTCCGTCATGAGGCGCACCTCCAGGCGGGTGCCGGGGCCGAGGGGGCAGCGCTTGGCCCACTCGGCGGCCTCCTCCTTGCTCGAGGTCTGGATGATCCAAAAGCCCGTGAAGAGCTCCTTCGCCTCGGCGTACGGGCCGTCGGTGACGACCGGGGGAGTCGAGTCGAAATCGACCACGAAGCCCTCCTCGGCGGGGGCCAGGCCGTCGCCGCTCAGCAGCACGCCGGCCTTGATCAGCGACTCGTTGTAGGCGCCCATGGCGTTGATGACCTCGGTGAAGTCGAAGTCGGCAGGCATCTCGAACTCGGTGGGCGTCCGCATGATGAGCATGTATCGCATGATGTGTCCTCTACGTTTGCAGGCCGTGTCTCGACCCTCTCATCTACGCTTCGAACGGGAGAAGTCGAGATCGACACATGTCGCAGAATTTTTCCGGATTTCTTTCCGGGTAGCCTGCACGGGTGGCAACTGACGCACGTGAGCTCGCCCTAGCACTTGCCCGCAAGGGGTTTCGCAACGGGGAGGGCGCCGTCGCCGACCTCACCAGGCTCGGGGCCGTGCCGGACGCCCTCGTCGACCAGATCGCGGGGGTCGCCAGTCCCGACACCGCCCTGGCGTCGTTGACCAACATCGCCGAACGATTCGGCACCGCCGAGCTGCTCGACCTGCTCGCCACGGACGCCGAGCTGCGCCAACGGCTGCTGGTCGTCCTCGGCACGAGCGAGGCGCTCGGCGACTTCCTGGTGCGCCACCCCGAGCACGTGCGCGACCTGAGCACCGCCGAGCTGTCGACGACTCCGATCTCGCTGGACGTACGCCGCCGGCAGATGGAGGAGGCGACGACCGCGGACGAGCTGCGGGTGGGCTACTACCGCAAGCTCCTGCACATCGCGGCCCGGGACCTGACGGCCCTGACCTCGTTCGAGGAATCCTCGGCAGAGCTCGCCGACCTGGCGGTGGCGACCTTGGGTGCGGCGCTCAAGATCGCGTGCGCTGCGGACGACGGGGGCGAGCTGTGCCGGCTCACGATCATGGCGATGGGCAAGACCGGCGGGCGCGAGCTCAACTACGTCAGCGATGTCGACGTCATCTTCATCCACGAGCCGGCCGAGGGCGCCGACGAGGGAGCGGCGATCGCGGCCGCCACCCGGCTCGCCGCAGCGGTGATGAAGCTCTGCCGCGAGCACACCGGTGAGGGCACGATCTGGGAGGTCGACGCCAACCTCCGCCCCGAAGGCAGCTCAGGCCCGCTGGTTCGCTCGCTGTCCAGCCACATCGCCTACTACGAGCGGTGGGCGACCACGTGGGAGTTCCAGGCGCTGCTCAAGGCCCGCTACGCCGCCGGCGACGAGGAGCTGGCGCAGGCCTATCTCGACGCACTGTCGCCGATGATCTGGATGGCCAGCACGCGCGAAAACTTCGTGGGGGACGTACGGGCGATGCGCCGGCGGGTCATCGAGAACATCCCGTCCAACCATCGCGAGCGCCAGCTCAAGCTGGGCGCCGGTGGTCTGCGGGACGTGGAGTTCGCCGTCCAGCTGCTGCAGCTGGTCCACGGCCGTGCCGACCTGTCGCTGCGCAGTCCGACGACGGTGCACGCCCTCAAGGCGCTGATCGAAGGTGGGTACGTCGGCCGCCGAGACGGTGCTGCGATGGAGGAGGCGTACGAGTTCCTGCGCACGCTCGAGCACCGCATCCAGCTCTACAAGCTGCGGCGCAGCCACATCGTGCCGGACGACGTCGAGGACCTGCGCCGCATCGGCCGCAGCATGGGCTTCCGCCAGAACCCGGCCGAGAACCTCACGCGGGAGTGGCAGGCCCACCGACGCATCGTCCGGCGGCTCCACGAGAAGCTCTTCTACCAGCCGCTGCTCGAGGCGGTCGCCTCGTTGCCGACCGACGGGTTGCGACTCACGGCGCTCGCCGCCGAGCAACGACTCACGGCGCTGGGCTTCGCGGATCCCAAGGGCGCTCTCGCGCACATCCAGGCACTGACGTCGGGCGTCTCGCGTCGCGCGGCGATCCAGAAGTCGTTGCTGCCGGCGATGCTGGCGTGGTTCGCCGAGTCGCCCGACCCCGACGCCGGCCTGCTCGCGTTCCGGAAGATCTCCGAGGGCCTCGGTGAGACCCACTGGTACCTCCGCAAGCTCCGCGACGAGGGCGAAGGCGCCGAGCAGCTCGCCCACGTGCTCTCGTCCAGCCGCTACGTCACCGACCTGATCCTGCGCGCGCCCGACTCCGTGGCCCTGTTGGGCGATGACGCGGAGCTGCGCCCGCTCGAGCGGGATCGGCTGCGCACCGAGGTCGAGCTCGCGTCCAGCCGTCACAAGAATCCCCAAGACGCGATCCGTGCCGTGCGGCGTGTGCGGCGCCGCGAGCTGTCACGCATCGGCATCGCGGACGTGCTGGGCCGCCTCGACATCCTCGAGGTCGGCGAGGCGCTCACCGACGTGTCGACGGCATCCCTCGACGGAGCCCTCAACGCCGCGACGGCCGCAGTCGAGGCCGAGCGTGGCGAGATGCCGACCCGGATGTCGATCGTGCTGATGGGGCGGCTGGGCGGCGGCGAGGCGGGCTACGGCTCCGACGCCGACGTGATGTTCGTGCACGACCCCGTCGAGGGTGCCGACGAGACCGAGGCGGCCGAGGCGGCGATGGCCGTCGCTCAGGGCCTGCGCAAGATGCTCGCCGCGCCCGGGGACGACCCGCCGCTCGACGTCGACGCTGACCTGCGTCCCGAGGGCAAGAACGGGCCTTTGGTCCGTACGTTCGCCGCCTACCGGGCCTACTACGAGAAGTGGTCGGCCGTCTGGGAGGCGCAGGCACTGCTGCGCGCCAACGCGACGGTCGGTGACGCGAGCCTCAACCAGCGATTCACGGCGCTGATCGACCCCCTGCGCTGGCCCGAGGGTGGTGCCACGCCGGCCGAGATCCGGGAGGTTCGTCGCATCAAGGCGCGCGTCGACTCCGAGCGCCTGCCTCGGGGCGCCAACCCCAACACGCACCTCAAGCTGGGTCGCGGGGGCCTCGCCGACGTCGAGTGGACCGTGCAGCTCCTGCAGATGCAGCACGCGCACGCCGTGCCCGGGATGCGTACGACGCGGACCCTTGACGCCCTGCATGCCGCGACGGAGGCCGAGCTCGTGAGCGAGGAGGATGCCCAGGCGCTCGAGGCCGCGTGGCGTCTCGTCAGTCGCATCCGCAACGCCGTCGTCCTGATGCGCGGCAAGCCGGCCGAGTCGATGGTGGAGCAGGTCGCCGAGCGAGCCGGTGTCGCCCACCTGCTGGGGTACGGCATGGACCAGAGCGAGCGGATGGTCGACGAGTACCTCCGGACGACCCGGCAGGCCCGCAAGGTCGTGGAGCGCATCTTCTACGAGTGAGACGCAGGGGCCCGATCCCGGAAACGGGACCTGCCAGTCACCTGATCTGCGACACTCAGTCGCATGCGTCTCAAGGCCCGCACCATCGGTCTCCTGCTGGCCAGTGCTACGTCTCTGCTGGCGGCGTGCGGAGGCGAGGACAAGCCGGACAAGCCGGTCGCGACAGCCGGACCGGGCACAGGAACCATGGTGGTCCAGGGCATCGTGAAGCACGAAGGAGAACCGCTGGCCGGTGCCAAGGTGTGGCTGACGCTCTGGCCCGACGATGCCGGTGAGGTCGAGGAGGGCGGGACCGTCGACACTCGTGACAGCAAGCCGATCACGACGGACGACCGCGGGCACTACGCGCTCAGGCTCGATCCAGACACGCTCACCAGCGCGTACTTCGATGGCGAGTCACTGAACTTCGACATCACCGTCTTCAACAAGAACAAGGCCGCCTCGTGGGGATCCACCGTTTGGCTGGTCGACCGACGAGTCTGGCGAAGCGAGGCAGCTCTGGTCGGCGACAGCGTGCTGCGGATGAACTTCGACCTGGGCAAGGAGAGCATCACCACGGTCGACTCGCGTGGAGACCGCGAGGCTGCGGAGCTGCCGATCGGCGATGCACCGTCGGTCCTGGTCCCGCACTGACCCGAGAGGCTCAGCTCAGGGTGTGATCGAGTCGACGTACGTGTAGGCCGTCTGGAGCTCGGCGAACCACGTGGCGTCATCGGCGTCGTCGGGGACCAGCACCCACTCGCGCCGAGGGACACCGCCCATGACCATCCGGTCGGCGACGCCGGTCTCGACCAGCTCGTCGGCGTGTGCCTCCGGGACCTTGATCAGCAGGCCGCCGGCGTGTGCTGCGACGGCGAAGACCTTGCCCCTGACCCGCATCCCGGTCGAGCCGAACATCCGGCCCCAGTCGACATCGGGCTGTTGCTGCAGGTCGGCCGACAGCGCGTCGAGCCGCGCGTGCGCGGCCTCCTGCTCCATCCTCGGCATGGGCCCAGCATGGCACCATGCTCGGACACCCGGCCGGGAAAACCGCTACGCGCTCGCGCGCAGGAGCTGCTCCCGCTCGTTGATGTTCATCCCGCCCCACACTCCGAACGGCTCGCGGACCGTCAGCGCGTGCTGCAGGCACTCCTGAACGACCGGGCACACCGCGCACAGTGCCTTGGCGGCCGCTTCACGCGCTCTGCGGCTCGGGCCGCGCTCGGCCTCGGGGGAGAAGAACACGGACTCGTCGGCACCGACGCACGCCGCGTCGTACTGCCACTCGTACGAGTCCTGCAGCGGCTTCGGCAGACGGCTGACGCTGGCCATGGCTCAGACCTCCGTCGGCCGGCCCATGGCCAGCTGGTAGACGTCGAGGTAGCCCGTGCGGAAGCCCGCTTCACAGTAGGCCAGGTAGAACTCCCACATCCGGCGGAACGTCTCGTCGAAGCCCTGGACCCGGACGGCCTCCCAGTTCGTGGTGAACCGGTCGCGCCACTCGTGCAGCGTGCGGGCGTAGTCCTGGCCGAGCGAGCGTCGGTTCGTGACCGTGAGGCCGGTGTAGTCACCCAGCGTCTGGTCGATCGCGTCGAGGGACGGGATGAGCCCGCCGGGGAAGATGTACTTCTGGATCCAGCCGTACGAGTTGCGGGTGGCCAGGTAGCGGTGGTGGTCCATCGTGATCGCCTGGATGGCCACGCGGCCACCGGGGGCGAGCAGCTGGTCGATCTTGGCGAAGTACGTCGCCCAGTACTCCTCGCCGACCGCCTCGATCATCTCGACGCTCACGATCGCGTCGTACTCGCCGGTGACCTCCCGGTAGTCGACGAGCTGGAGGTCGACGTCGACGCCGGCCTCGACGAAGCGCTGCCGGGCGAGGGCGGCCTGCTCTGACGACAACGTGATGGTCGTGACGGTGGCGCCGCGCTGTGCGGCGCGGATCGCGAGTGCGCCCCACCCACTGCCGATCTCGAGGACCCGTGTGCCGGCCGTGACGTTCGCGTCGTCGAGGATCGCGTCGATCTTGCGGAGCTGGGCGGCCTCGAGGTCCTGCTCAGGGCTCTCGAACCATGCGGACGAGTAGGACATCGTCGGGTCCAGGAACTGGGCGAACAGGTCGTTGGAGAGGTCGTAGTGCGCCTCGATGTTCTTGCGCGACCCCTTGACCGAGTTGCGCTGGTGGTGCGGCAGCTTCTTGTCGACGAAGACCCGGAACCGCTGCAGGGGCACCGGCACGATGGTCGCCATGCGTGCCGCGAACGGCTCGAGCAGGTCGGCCAGGTCGGTGCCGGTCCCGGTCGTCCAGTCACCGGCCATGTAGGCCTCACCGAAGCCGATCTTGGTGTCGGCGCCGAGGCGGGCGAAGAACGACTTCGGACGGACGACGCGCATCTCGGGGGAATCGGCGCCGCCGGCACCCCAGGTGCTGCCGTTGGCGAAGGTCAGCCGCACGGGGACGTGGTTGACGGTCGGCTTGAGGATCGCCTTGGCGACTCGCGCCTTCAGCGGGGTGCGCGGCGCCCGCGCGATGCCGGGCCAGCGGGTTGTGGCGATGTCGGTCATCGGACGCCTCCCTGCAACGAGTCGGTCGTCCGACGACTACCCCGCAGGGCGGGGGCGGACGCGTTCCGGTGGGCGTGAGGGTGGCCGGGTCGACGGCTGGCGATCATGCTCATGCCAGTGATTCGTCGCTAGCGATCCACCGGATTGGTTGCCTCGGCGTCCTGCCCGGCCCGCTTGCTCGCCTCGGTGATCTCGAAGATCTCGGTGCCGAACGCACCGATCTCGGTCGTGATCTTGCGGGCGGACTCGAACAGGATCGCCACGACGTGGCCCGCACTGGCTATCGCGGCCTCGGTCGACTGCTGGAGGACATCCTTGGCGATCTCACGGCGGCTCAGTGCCATCGGACTCCCTCTCGGTCACAGTGACTACGAGGTCAATTGTGGCGCACGTGCCTCTTCCATGCGACGGGCAGCCTCTTCGCGCTTCGCGCGACGCAGTGCCTTCGACTCCGGGCTGTTGCCGATCTTGTACGGATCGTCCGGCTTGTGGCCGAGCTTGGCCAGCTGCTTGATGACGCTGCCGATCTGCTTTGAGAGGCGACCGGTGTTGTACTGCAGGCCGTACTTCTCGACCAGGAGCTTCACGTCCTCGGCGACCTCGGGGTAGCGGCGGGCCGGGATGTCGGGGAACAGGTGGTGCTCGATCTGGTAGCTGAGGTTGCCGGTCAGGACGTGGAACGGCTTGTGGCCCGTGATGTTGGCCGAGCCGAGCAGCTGGCGCAGGTACCACTGGCCGCGGGTCTCGTTCTGCGCGTCCTCCTCGGCGAACGTCTGAACCTCGGCGGGGAAGTGGCCGCAGAAGATGATGATGAAGGACCAGACGTTGCGGATGACGTTGGCGACGATGTTGGCGACCAGGATCGCGACGGGCGCCCACCAGCCGACGAACGGCACGAGCGCGATGCCGAGAACGGGCCACGCGACGTAGTCCTTGAAGACCTGCTTGCGGATCTTGCGCAGGGCGCGCTTCTTGCGACCCTGGAAGTCCTCCTTGGTGATCTTGCCTTGGAGGTACTGGTCCAGCTCGACGCCGTGATACATGATGCCCCACTCGAAGATGAGCATCAGGACGAACGCGAGCGGCAGGTTGAACCGGTGGCTGGCGTACCAGGGCTGGTCCTCGTCGATGCGGAACATGTTGTAGCCGATGTCCCGGTCCATGCCATGGATGTTGGTGTACGTGTGGTGGATGTAGTTGTGGCCGTGCTTCCAGTCCTTGGCGGGCGCGATGTTGTCCCACTCGTAGCGGCTGGCGTCGATCATCGGATCGTTCATCCAGTCGTACTGGCCGTGCATGACGTTGTGGCCGATCTCCATGTTGTCGAGGATCTTGGCCAGGCCGAGGAACAGGATGCCGGCGATGAACGCGGGCGGGAAGAACGGCATGAAGATGCCGATGCGGCCCAGCACCTCGCTGGCCTTCTGGGCCCGGATGACGCGCCGGATGTAGTCGGCGTCCTTCTGGCCGAGGTCGTCCAGGACCCGCTGGCGAACGGCGTTGAGCTCCTCGCCGAACTCCTCGAGCTGCTCGTACGTCATCAGGTCGAGCCCGATGGTGGCGCGCTTCTCGGTGTCCTCACCGACGAGCGACTTGGGCGCGGCGTCGTGGGCGCTCGCGCTGCGGGGTGCGATGGGTGCGTGCTTGGCCATGATGGTTCTCCCTCTCTCAGATGGCGACGTTGACGTCGCCGACGGGGACGCTGACACAGATCTTGATGGTCTCGTCGGTGTTGGCGGTGACCTCACCGCTCACGACGTGGCGGACGGCACCGCTGTTCTTCTTCAGGGCGCAGGTGTTGCACACGCCCATGCGGCAGCCGAACTCCGGCTTGAGCCCGGCGGCCTCGGCCTGCTCGAGGATCGTCGCGCCGGAGTTGTCGGCCTCGATGCCCGCCTCGTCGAACGTCACGGTGCCGGTGGCGTCGGCTGCGTCGAGGTCGACCGACGGCACCTTGAAGTACTCAAGGCGCAGCTGGTCAGCCGCACCGAGCTCGGTGTAGGTGTCACGGACCGTCGCGATCAGGCCGGCGGGCCCGCAGACGTACGTCAGGGTGTCGGTCGGGTCGATGCCCAGGTGCTTGAGGTGGTCGACGTGGAAGCGGCCCTCGAGCTCGGCGCCCGGCTCCGGCTTGCGGGTGTAGACCCGGGTCACGGTGACGTTGGGCAGGTCGGCGAGGGCGTCGAGGTCGGCGGTGAACATCTCGTCGTCGCGCGACCGGGCGTAGTGCAGGAACGTGACCCGGCCCTGGTGGCCGGTGTCGCGAAGCGTGCGGATCATCGACATGACTGGGGTGATGCCGGAGCCGCCGCTGATCAGCAGCAGGTCGTCCGGCACGACGCGGGGGAGGACGAACTCGCCCTCGGCCTGCGACATGTAGACGATCGTGCCGGGCTCGAGCTCGTGGTGCAGGAACTGCGAGACGTAGCCGTCGGGGTGGGCCTTGACCGAGACGCTGAAGGTGCCCTTCTTGGCGGCCTTGGAGCTGGAGACCGAGAAGACGCGGACGCGGCGCTTGCCGTCGACCTCGACGCCGAACTGGACGTGCTGCCCGGGGACGAAGCCGTTCCAGGCGCCGTTGGGGCGCAGGACGACCGTGCTGGCGTCACCGGTCTCCCGGCGCACCTCGACCACCCGGGCGCGGACGTTCTCCGCTGCGAGCATCGGGTGGATCTGGTCGAGGTAGTGATCGATCGTGAACGGGGAGGTCAGCGAGGCCACGGGGCGCGAGGCGAGAGCCTTGCGGATGATGCCCATGCCGTCTCCTCGAAATCAGTGAACATGCGTACACTCAAATTGTGCATGACTCACGCGGTACGCGCAACTGACGCGCCGAGTGACCTCCAACACCAGCGATACACGTGTGCACCGAAAGGGGTGGATAGGCTGTGAAGGTGTCCGAGCCAGCCCAGTCCGCCTCGCGCCAGGTCCAGAAGGAGCGCACCCGACAGGCGATCCTCGCGTCCGCCCTGGAGCTGAGCCACGAGCAGGGGTTTGCGCAGGTCAGCCTGCGTCAGGTGTCCCGCCACGCCGGCGTCGTCCCGACCGCGTTCTACCGGCACTTCGAGTCGATGGACAAGCTCGGGCTCGCACTCGTCGAGCAGTCGTTCTCGACGCTGCGGCGCATGATCCGCGACGCACAGCGCGATCCGCATGTCTTCGACAACATCATCGACGCGGCGGCCGACGTGCTCGTCGAGGCCGTCAAGCAGAGCAAGGCGCACTTCGCGTTCGTGGCACGCGAGCGCGTGGGCGGGCCGGAGGTCGTCCGGACGGCGATCCGGCACGAGCTCGACCTGTTCGTCAGCGAGCTGGCGGTCGTGCTGGCCCGGCTGCCCAACATCGAGAACTGGTCGACCGAGGACGTGCAGATGGTGTCGCGGCTCTTCGTCCGCAACATGGTCTCCAACGCCGAGGAGGTCGTCGAGATGCCTGACGGTCGCCCGGACCTCGAGGAGAAGATCAAGGAGGGCGCCCGCAGGCAGATGCGCCTGATCGTGGTCGGCTTCAGGGACTGGCGCAGCTGAGCGAGGGTCAGCCGGCGCGGGCGATCTGCTGGCGGCCGTACTCGTCCTGCGCGTACGTCGCCAGGTTGTCGAGGGCCTTGACGAACACGTCGTCGCCGATCGAGTCCTCGAGCTCCTGCAGGACCTCGGGCTCGGCGGTGAAGTCGGCCTCCCACGTGACGTACGAGCACGAGTGGCCGGCGTCCTCGACCAGGATCGTGGCCCGGTGGTTGGCGATCGGGAACGGCGGATCAGGGATGTGGTACGACAGCGTCATCGCCTCGTCGTCCCGCGACACGATCGTCACGACGACGTCGGCAGGAGCCTCCGGGCCATTGGCGTAGATGCGGAGCGTGGGGTGCCACTCGGCGAAGTCACCGGCCAGCTGCCACACGTGGGGAGCGGGGGCGGCGACGAACGTACGACGGGTGATGCGAGGCATGGAGATCCTTCGGCGCGGCTGGGAGGTATGCCCACATTGTCGCGTGCCGCTCCGCCCCCGGCCTCATCGAACCGGTGAGGGATTGCTCACTCGTCACGCCAGGCCGAGGTCGCCGGCGAGGCGCAAGGCGGTCTGCTCGAAGTAGCCCTCGAGGTCGCTGACCGAGCCCTTCAAGTGCCCGAAGAGCTCGAACGAGAGCGTCCCGAAGATCGTCGACCACACCATCAGGGTCCGCATCACCAGCTCGGGCAGCGTCTCGAGGTCGACGTCGCTCCGCTCGGCGATGAACGCGATCGCGTCGGCGACGACGCCGGAGGGGTCGGCGGCGCTCGCCGGCGGCATGGCGGCCGCGGTCGTGCTGCCGGCCGCATGCGCCGCCACGATGATCTCGACGAGCCGCACGATCACGCGCGTCGCCGGGACGACGGTGTCCTGCGGCGCCGCGTAGCCCGGCACGGGAGAGCCGTAGATCAGGGCGTAGTCGTGCGGATGGGCGACGGACCACTCACGGGTCGCGCGGCACGTCGCCATCCAGCGCGCCACGTGGTCGTCCCGGTCCTGGACAGCATCGTCCGCGGCCTCGGCAGCCTCGCCGAGCTCGTCGTACGCGGCGATGATCAGCGCGTTCAGCAGCTCGTCACGGCTCGCGAAGTAGCGGTAGACCGCGGACGAGACCATGCCGACGTCCCGCGCCACGGCACGCAGGGAGAGCTCACCGGGACCCACTCGACGAAGCTGGGCGCGTCCCGCCGCCAGGATCTCGGCGGTGATCTCTTGTCGAGCCCGCTCGCGGGCCGTGCGTGCGACTGTCATGCGTCCACTCTGGCGCAACCCGAGAGCACACGCAACAAACGAGAGCGGTGCTCTTGTACTGGCTGGGTTCTTGTGTCAGGATCATGATCGAGAGCGGTGCTCTCCATCAACGGAAGGACCATCGCCATGTCTGATCGTCATCTCGTCGTGGGGGCCGGACCCGTCGGCCGCCACGTGGCCCAGCTGCTCGCGGCACGGGGCTCCGAGGTGGTCGTCGCCACGCGTTCGGGCACGGACACCGGCATCGACGGCGTCACGCACCTCACGCTGGACGCCTCGGACGCCGATGCCCTGAGCGCCGCCGGAGCGGGCGCATCGGTGCTCTACAACTGCGCCAACCCGGCCGACTACACGACGTGGGGCAGGTTCTGGCCGCCGTTGGCTGCGGCCTTCCTCGTCGCGGCAGAGCGCTCGGGAGCCGTCTACGCGATCACCGGCAACCTCTATCCGTACGGCCCGGTGGACCAGCCGATGCGCGAGGACATGCCTGACGCGGCCACCGACTTCAAGGGTCGGCTGCGTGCGACGATGTGGGCGGACGCCAAGGCGCTGCACGAGGCGGGGCGCATCCGGACCGTCGAGGTCCGCGGCTCGGACTATGTCGGGACCGGGGTCGGCGGCAACGGCCACGTGACCCGCCAGGTCCCCGGTGCGCTCAAGGGCAGGCGGGCGTGGGTCTTCAACCGCAAGGACCAGCCGCACACCTTCACCGACGTCCTCGACGTCGCGCGGCTGCTGATCGCGGCCGCCGACGACGAGACCGCGCACGGCCGGACCTGGCACGTCCCTAGCAACCCTCCGCGCACGCAGCAGGAGGCCATCACCGACGTGCTGACCAGCATCGGGAACCCGGCCGTACCGGTCAGCTCGGTGCCGGAGCCGGTCTTCGCCGCGCTGTCGAAGGTCGTGCCTCTGGTCTGGGAGCTGCGTCAGCTGTCGTACCAGTGGAACGCGCCGTACGTGCTCGACGACGACGCGGCACGTCAGCACTTCGGGATGGAGCCGACTCCCTGGGACGAGGTCTGCCGCCGGAGCGCGGTCGTCTGAGCGCTCGAGCTCATTCCTCCGTGGAGGTGCCCATGAGCGACAGCATCTCGAACGCGGAGTCCCAGCCCAGTGACTCGTAGAGCCGGCGCCCCTGAGCTGAGGCCGCCAGCACCCCGCGCTGTGCGCCGCACTCCATCGCGTACGTCGTGAGGGTGGCCATGACGTGCCGGCCGAGCCCGCGTCGCTGGAACGCGGGCGTGGTCTCGACCGCGTCGAACGTCGCGTCCTCGCCGAGGATGCCGATCGTGCCTTCGGCGGCGACGCGGTCGCCGGACTCCAGGACGTACCTGGTGCGATGCTCGTCGATGTCCCACCGTGGGGTGAGCCCGGCGTCGAGCAGCGGCGCGTCGATCGGCGTGAATCTCGTGGTCATCAGCGTCTCGTCGTCGCGGTCCACCCTCACGCCCGCGGGCAGGTCGAGCGCCAGGTAGGGGTCGGCGTCGCTCGCGATGACCGTGAGCATCGCCCGCGGATCCCCGTCGATGTGCTCGAACAGCGCGAAGAACGCGTCCGGCCCCGGATCGATGCAGATCAGCTCGGACTCACGCGTGCGTGAGCGGACATGCACCAGCGGCCAGCCGTCGAGGACCGAGGCTTCGAGCGCCCGAGCGTGTCGCCACGTGGTGATCCAGCGCTCGACAAGCTCGTGCTCGGTGCCGGTCGTCATCCCGCCATTCAACCAGCGCGGATCAGGGCGCCGGATCGACGTCCTGTCCGGCGTCCTCGGCAGGGTCCTGCCCGGGCTCGGTGGTGGCCGGGGTGTCTGGACCCTCGGCAGGATCTTCGGGGTGCGGTGTGGTCATGGTGTTCCTCTCGGTCACCGTGGCCGTACCCACCTGCCGTCATGTCACTCCGAGGAAGTGCGCCGGGTCTGGCCCGCGATCTCCTCCAGACGGACGATGGCATCGCCGACGTTGGCGACGAAGCGCGTCACGGCGGCTTGGGCGCGAGGCTCGTGCAGGTGCTGGGGGAGCGCCTGCATGAGATTGAGGCGGGACGACCCGACCCACGCCTGCAGGTCGGGCTCGCCACCCCACCCGCTCTCGGTGCGCCAGGTCCGCGCGCACATCGCGGCCCACTCGTCGACGGAGTGGGTGAACGGGTTCGGAGGACACAGCCGGTTCTTGTCCGTGTCGTCCTCCCGGTTCGCCTCCACCCAGCCCAGCAGTGCGGCGTTGAAGGACGGGGTCTTGTGCCGCACCTGCTGAAGGGTGATCCGGCCTGGAGCGAAGATCGGTCGCGGCGGGACGAGTCGCAGCCCGCTGGCGCTCGCATCCACGTGCAGCGCGCCGTCGGTCGGCACCTCGCCGTCCTCGAGCACCAGCCGGTCGCGCTCGACGCGGCGTACCCGGCCGAGGCGGACGACGTCGGCGACCTGTCGGGCCCGGTCGACCTCGTGGCTGCTCAGCATGGCGCCGCGGTACATCGTGGCCGGCACGTCAGGGTCCAGACGGATCAGCCGGCCGTTCTGCTCGAGATCGGCGACGAGGTCGGCGTTGCTGGTCGCCCGGGCTCCGATCTCGGTGTCCGTGGCGATGCCGTCGATCACGTCGACCACCAGATCGAGCGCCTGGAACGCCTCGCGGTTGTGGACGTACGCCTCGCGGGGCCGGACCCAGCGGATGCGCTCCGGGTCGACATCGTTGTCCATGAGCCACAGCACGGCATCGACGGCAGTCTTGCCCGACCCGAGCACCGTGAAGGCCGAGGCGCTGTGGGCGACCTCGGGGAGGCGGTGCACCGGAGCGAAGGACGCGTCCGCCGCGACCCCGAACGTCGGCGTGTGGGTGGCTGGCACGGAGACCTCCAGGAACCGGGCGTCGACCACCCGGCGTCGCACCTCGATCCGTTGTATGTCCCCGGTGGCACGGTCGCGGACGGGCACGGTGCCCTGCGCGTCGTCCAGCACCTCGTGACCCAGCAGCGCCTTCACCCGACCGGTCGCAGTCAGCCGGTCGGTGACCTCGCGGAAGTAGGACCACAGCTCGTCGGCGGACGCGCGCTCGTACAGCCCGGCGTTCGGCCCGGCCGTGTCGATCGCGTCCTGTCCAAGGCGCAGCGAGTTGACCCCGTAGTAGGTCGAGGGGGAGTGGAGCCGGACAAACGGGTAGACGTCGGTCCAGTGCCCGCCCGGTGCGCTACGGCGGTCGACGATCGTGACCTCGGCGTCGCTGTGCGCGACGAGGCTGTCGGCGAACGCGAGGCCACTCACGCCCGCGCCGACGACGAGGTAGTCGGTGCTGCTGTCCATCCCCTGAGTATCGGACCTCATGAGGCCGCCTGGCACTGGCTAGTTCGGGGGAATTGCGTAGCCCTTGGCCGGGACGAGCTGATCTGCCTTGTGCCACTGCACGGTGAGGCTGTTGCCGACCCCGCCGGTGACGACGGCTACGAGGGCGAGCCACTCACCGGAGGACGTACGCCGCCACTCGATCAGCAGCCCGGCCCATGGGGTCATGGCGTACTGGGCCGACGGCTTGACCCAGACGTGACGGGCGGGCTGCTTGACGGGGTCCCGGCCTTCCGGGAACTCACTGGAACGGTCGACGAACCCCATGCTGCCCACAATAAAACATATGTTCGATACGGTCAGCCCCGCACGGCGCCGTGGGGGTCGGCAGCTAGGACATGCCCGCGAGGACCTGATCGCGGATCAGGCGGTTGCCGCTGGCGTTCTGGTGCAGTCCGTCGGTCGTGTAGTTCCTCGGGATGAACGACGTCGAGATCCAGGTGAACCCATGTGCCTGCGCAGCGTCACGGATGATCGGGCGGATCTTGTAGCCCACGGGGAAGTCGCCGGCCCACGGCGACAGGACATAGACCTTGTCGACCCCAGCCGCCGTCGCGCGGGTCAACAGCTCGTCGAAGTAGGTGTCGGCGAGCCGGGCCAGCTCGGCGGTCGTGGCTGGGACCAGCTTGCCGGCCACGCACTTCTTGGCGTCGTTGCGTCCGCCGGCCACGACGATCACGTCGGGCTTCCGCTCGCTCACGACAGGCAACCGGTGGGCGTACCGCGTGCCCGTGCAGGAGTTGCCGCGTCGCAGGTAGCCCGACCCGTACTCCGCGTCCTTCATCGGGGTCCAACCCTTGGCGGCGGCCACGTACGACCACCAGCCGCGCTGATAGCTGCCGACCCTGTTGTTGTAGAGCGAGACCGACGAGTCGCCGACGAACAGGACCCGGGGAGCCGGGGTGGCCGCGGCCTCAGCAGATTCAACGGAGCCGGTCGGGACTGCGGTGCTGCACAGCGCCAGCGCGAAGACGACCATGAGGACAATGATGGGCGCCTTCACATCGTCTCTCGCTTCTTCGAAGGGGGACCAGACCCGCCGTCGGTCAGGGCCCAAATATACGGCAGGTCACGGCTCCGGAGGTGATGTTGACACGCGTCGTTCGCGCGAGCCGTACGAGACGCAGATCGCCCCCAGCCGTAGGGCTGGGGGCGACCTGCATGCGCTGTCGTCGGGCGGTTCGACTGTTCTCGCCGGCTGAGTGACGGAGGAGTCACCTCACGCCGTGCTCTCAGGTCGGTGAGACCACCACTCAGATGTCGTAGTAGAGCTCGAACTCGTGCGGGTGCGGGCGCAGCTGGACGGGGAGGATCTCCTCGTTGCGCTTGTAGTCGATCCACGTCTCGATCAGGTCGGGCGTGAACACGTCACCGGCGGTGAGGAACTCGTGGTCGGCCTCGAGCGAGTCGAGCACCGCGTTGAGGGAGGTCGGCACCATGTCGATGGCCTCGTACTCCTCGGGCGGCAGCTCGTAGATGTTCTTGTCGATCGGCGCCGGCGGCTCGATCTTGTTCTTGATGCCGTCGAGCCCGGCCAGCAGCAGCGCCGAGAAGGCGAGGTACGGGTTGGCGGACGGGTCGGGGCAGCGGAACTCGATGCGCTTGGCCTTGGGGTTCGAGCCCGTGATCGGGATGCGGACACAGGCCGAACGGTTGCGGGCGGAGTAGACGAGCGCGATCGGCGCCTCGAAGCCCGGCACCAAGCGGTGGTAGGAGTTGACCGACGGGTTGGTGAACGCGAGCAGCGACGGCGCGTGCTTCAGGATGCCGCCGATGTAGTGCCGCGCCAGGTCCGACAGTCCGCCGTAGCCGGCCTCGTCGTAGAACAGCGGGCTGCCGTCGTTCCAGATCGACTGGTGCACGTGCATGCCCGAGCCGTTGTCACCGAAGATCGGCTTCGGCATGAACGTGACGGTCTTGTCGTTCGCCCACGCCGTGTTGCGCACGATGTACTTGAACTTCATGACGTCGTCGGCGGCCTTGAGCAGCGTGTCGAAGCGGTAGTTGATCTCTGCCTGGCCGGACGTGCCGACCTCGTGGTGACCGCGCTCGAGGACGAGGCCGGCCTCGGTGAGGTTGCTCATCATGTCGTTGCGCAGGTCGGCGGTCTTGTCGGTCGGCGCGACGGGGAAGTAGCCGCCCTTGAAGCGGACCTTGTAGCCGCGGTTGTCGTCGATCGAGTCACCCGTGGACCAGGCGGCCTCGGCCGACGTGATCTCGTAGAACGACTTGTTGGCGCTGGTGCCGTAGTTGACGCGGTCGAAGATGTAGAACTCGGCCTCGGGCGCGAAGTACGCGGTGTCACCGATGCCGGTCGTCGCCAGGTAGGCCTCGGCCTTGCGGGCGATGTTGCGCGGATCGCGGGAGTAGGCCTCGCCCGTGATCGGGTCGTGGACGAAGAAGTCCATCGCGAGCGTCTTGCGCGCCTTGAACGGGTCGATGTAGGCGGTCTTGATGTCGGGGAAGAGCACCATGTCGGACTGGTCGATCGTCTGGAAGCCGCGAATCGACGAGCCGTCGAACGCGACGCCGTTGGCGACCATGTCGGCGTCGAAGGTCGAAGCAGGCAGGGTGACCTGCTGCTGGATGCCGGGCAAGTCGGTGAATCGGACGTCGAGGTACTCGACACCTTCGTCCTTGATGAACTTGAACAGCTCGTCGGCATTGCCGAACATGGGGCCTCCTCGACCGCTGTGCGGCCTGTGTTGTCGATGACAGGTGAGTGCGTCGCTGCACCGTACCGTTGACGCTAGGCTCGGGCAGTTTCCCGGCAGTCACTGGATTGTTTCAGGAATGTTACAAGTGCCCGTGCCGAGCGCAATCGGGCCGTCGGTAGGCTCGGCCGCGTGCAGCCTCCCTCGCTCGTCCGCCGCCTCGGCGCCCTGCTCGTCGACTGGATCATCGCGTCGTTGAGCGCAGCAGCCATCGTGGGCACGGGCTACCCGCCCGAGGACATCCGGGAGAACCTGATCATCACGGCGTTCTTCGTCGTCGAGATGTCGGTCCTGACGGGACTGCTGGGGTTCACGATCGGCAAGCGACTCTTCAAGCTCAAGGTGGAGAACCCTGACGGGCGCCCCATCGGCCTCCCACGCGCCTTCGTGCGCTCGCTGCTCCTGTGCCTGGTGCTCCCCGCGGTCGTCATGACCGACGACAAGCGCGGCATCCACGACCTCGCCGCCGGCTCTCGCGTCGCCCGAGCCTGACCCACGCCTGTTGCGTCATGAGGACCGAGGCCCACGGACCTCAGAAGGCATGACGCGAAATCAGCCGCGCATCGCCTTGCGGGAGCCCTTCATGCTCGTCGGCACGGGGCCACGCGGCATGGGAGCGGCAGGACGCATTGCGTCGAGAGCCTTGAGCTTGTAGAGCACCGCCGTCATCTGGGCGGGCTTGATGTTCTTGGGCAGCTTGCGCATGTGCTTGACCAGCTTGGTCAGCGGCACCTCGTCGGGACCGTTGCCCACCACGACGTCGAGCACGGGGACCTCGTCGCCGCCGATGCGCGCGTGCTTCTTCTTCTCCGCGGTCAGCAGGTTGCGAACCCGCGTGGGGTTGCCCTCGCCGACGAGGATGATGCCGGGCCGGCCGACCACGCGGTGCACGACGTCCTGGTTCTTGGTGAATGCCACCGCAGGCTTGAGCTCCCAGCCGCGACGCAGCATCTGCAGGGCGCCGGCGGCGGCGCCGACCTGGCCCTCGACCTGCGCGTACGCGGCCTTCTCGGCGCGGCGGCCGAAGACGATGAGCGCCGCGAGGATGCCGATGAGCACGCCGAACAGGATCGTGAAGATCAGGCCGAAGGTGCCGGTGCCGAACACGAAGTAGCCGAGCGTCGCCGCCAGGCCACCGGCCAGCAGGAAGGTCAGCAGCAGGAGCAGACCGATGTTGCGGTCACTGCGCTTGGTGATCGTGTACGCCTGGCGCATCTGGCCCAGGCGACCCTTGGCGGGTTCGGGGGTGGCATTCGACATGAGGGTCAGTCTACGTCGCGTTGCGCAGTGCAGCGCCGCCGCGTCCTGACTCGATGGCCTGCTTGTAGAGGCTGCCGGCCCGGTAGGACGAGCGGACGAGCGGTCCGGACATGACGCCGGCGAACCCGATCTCGTCGGCCTCGGTCTTGAGCTCGACGAACTCCTCGGGCTTGACCCACCGCTCGACGGGGTGGTGGCGCACCGAGGGGCGGAGGTACTGGGTGATCGTGATGAGGTCGCAACCGGCCTCGTGCAGGTCGACCAGCGCCTGCGAGACCTCTTCGCGGGTCTCGCCCATGCCGAGGATCAGGTTGGACTTGGTGACCAGGCCGTAGTCACGGGCCTGGGTGATGACGTCGAGCGAGCGCTCGTAGCGGAATGCCGGCCGGATGCGCTTGAAGATGCGCGGAACGGTCTCGACGTTGTGCGCCAGCACCTCGGGACGGCTGTCGAAGACCTGGGTGAGCAGCTCGGGGATGCCGTTGAAGTCGGGGATGAGGTTCTCGACGCCCGTGCCGGGGTTGAGCTCATGGATCTTGCGGACCGTCTCGGCGTAGAGCCAGGCACCGCCGTCGGGGACGTCGTCGCGGGCCACGCCGGTGATGGTGGCGTAGCGCAGCTCCATCTTCTGGACGGACTCGGCGACGCGGCGGGGCTCGTCGCGGTCGATCGGGTCGGGCTTGCCGGTGTCGATCTGGCAGAAGTCGCAGCGGCGCGTGCACTGCTCGCCACCGATGAGGAAGGTCGCCTCGCGGTCCTCCCAGCACTCGAAGATGTTAGGACAACCCGCTTCCTGACAGACCGTGTGGAGGCCCTCGCCCTTGACGAGCTTCATCAGCTCGTTGTACTCCGGACCCATCTTGGCCCGGGTCTTGATCCACTCGGGCTTCTTCTCGATGGGGGTCTCGGCGTTGCGGACTTCCAGACGCAGCATCTTGCGTCCCTCAGGTGCGATGGTCACAGTGCCAGCCTACGCCCGTGCCCCAGCGCTCAGACCGAGGACCGGGACGCTGGGATGTTCGTCGTGGACCAGGTCCGCGGAGGGCTCGTACGCCTGCCACTCGAGCAGCGCGCGCAGGTGCGGGGTGATGGCCTCCGCGGCCTCACGAACCGTCACGTCGCGGCCGAGCTCGGCGCTGAGCGACGTCACTCCCGCGTCGGCGATGCCGCACGGCACGAAGCGGTCGTAGAAGCCCAGGTCGACGTTGGCGTTGAGCGAGAACCCGTGCATCGTGACCCCGCCTGAGACGCGGATGCCGATGGCGCCGACCTTGCGCTCGATGCGGCCCTGGCCGGCAGCGAGCCACACGCCGGAGCGGCCGGGGACACGTCCCGTTGTCACGCCCAGATCGGCGCAGGCGCGGATCATCGCCTCCTCGACCCGGCGCACGTAGTCGACCACGAGGACGTGGGACGGCAGCTTGGTGATGGGGTAGCCGACGAGCTGGCCTGGACCGTGGAACGTGATCTTGCCGCCGCGGTCGACGTCGACGACGGGAGTGCCGTCCAACGGCCTCTCGTGGGGCTCGGTGCGCCGGCCCGCCGTGTACACCGCGGGGTGCTCGAGGAACAGTGCGGTGTCGGTGATCTCGTCGGCCACGCGTTGACCGTGCAGCTCGCGTTGGAGCTCCCACGCCTCGGCGTAGTCGATCGCGCGCTCGCCGTACCACTCGTCCAGGATCTGCAGCGTCACGTCTCCAGCGTAACCCTCCGGCGATGACCGCCTGTGGACGGCGGCGAGCGCGTGTGGCCGTACGACGGCACAGTGGCGCCATGGACTGGCTCTGGGTGCTGATCGCGGCCGTGCGAGCCGTCTCGCCCGCACCTGCCGACCAGTGGGCGACCAGGCTCGGCGAGCTCGACGAGGTGCGAGCCGAGGCCTTCGCGACGTCCGAGGCCGGGCTGCTCGACCGGGTGTACGTCCGCGGCAGCCGCTCGCTGCAGGCGGACGCGATGACGATCGCCGACTACCGGCGCCGTGGCGGGCGCGTCGTCGGTGCCGACCTCAGGGTCATCTCGTGCCGTGTGCTGGCGGCGTCGGGCTCCCGGGCCCGGCTCGACGTCGTCGACCGGCTGGGCCCGGCGCGCGTCGTGTGGTCCGACGGAGCCGTGACCGATCTGCCGAGGGACCGGTCGTCGCGTCGCGAGATCACCCTCGTGCGTACGCCTGAGGGCTGGCGGATCGCCGGGTCCGACCAGGGCTGAGCCGGCCTCGCGTCACTCCTCGCCGGTGGTCCCGTCGATGAGCTCGCGGACGATGTCGAGGTGCCCGACGTGGCGGGCGTACTCCTGCATCACGTGGAACAGGATCGTGGTGAGGGTGGGCACCGCCCCGTCCGCCGGGAACCGTCCGCCGGTCGCAGCCTGGTCGAGCAGGTCGTGCGAGCGGACGATCTCCGTCGTGCGCCGGCCGCCCTCGGCGAGGTCGGTGAGGATCTCCTCGAGCGGGCGCCGGGTGGCCCACCGGCCGGAGTCGACGTCGTCGAGGTGGTCACCCCACGGGCGGTCGACGGGCTCGGCGAGGAATCCCCACACGAGCCACCGGCGCTCCATGTGGACCAGGTGCTCCAGCAGCTCGACGGGAGTCCAGCCTGACGGCAATCGGCTCTGGTGAAGGGCCTGCTCGTCGAGTCCGGCCACCTTGTGGCGGGCCGCCTCGCGGAAGAAGTCCAGGTAGGCGATGAACGCCTCCTGCGGGTCTGACGACGCCGTGTGGGGCGACGGCAGCGACCCGCTCATCGCAGGGCGGATCCGAGCGCCGAGGCGATGTCGGGATCCTCGAACGTGAAGCCCGCGTCGAGCAGCGCGCTCGGGAAGATGCGCAGCGACCCGAGCAGATCGTCGGCGATGCTGCCCAGCGCCGCCTTGAGGGCGAAGCCGGGCGCGACGAGGAACGTCGGCCGGTGGACGGCGTCGCCCAACGCGTCGGTGAACTCGGCGTTGGTCACCGGAGTCGGCGCCGCGAAGTTGAACGGCCCGCTGAGGTCGGGGGACTCGATGAGCAGCTCCGCCGCGCGCACCCAGTCGCGGCGCGAGATGAACGACATGTAGTGGCGACCGCTGGCGAGGCGAGCACCCACGCCGAGCTTCCAGGCCGGCAGCATGAACCGGAGCAGGCCTTCGTCGCCGTCGAGGGCCAGGGAGGTGCGCATGAAGCAGACCCGAGCCCCGGCGTCGACAGCCGGGGCTGCGGCCGCCTCCCAGGCGTGGATGACCTCGGGCAGGAAGCCGCTGCCGGCGGTGCTGCTCTCGGTCAGGACCTCGTCGCCGCGGTCCACGCCGTACTTCGACATGCCGGAGGCCGAGATGAAGGCGGGGGGGTTGGGCGACGCGGCCACGGCCTTGGCCAGCGTGCTGGTGGGGGCCGTGCGTGACTCGAGGATCTCCCGGCGACGCTGGGGCGTACGCGGCCATCGCGCCACCGAGGCGCCCGAGAGGTTGACCACTGCGTCGGCGCGGTCGATCACGATCTGGTCGATGCGACCCGTGTAGGGGTCCCAGAGCGACGTGTCGTCAGAGGTGTCGGCAGAGCGTACGAGACGGGTGACCTGGTGGCCGCCCTGACGCAGGTGCTGCGTCAGGGCGCTGCCCAGGAAGCCCGATGCCCCACCGATGACGACGTGCATGGGTCAGGACCCGAGCTCGCCTTCGAAGGAGCCGCCCTGCAGGCGCTGCTTCACCGCTGTGAGGAACCGGCCGGCATCGGCGCCATCGACGATGCGGTGGTCATACGTCAGCGCGAGGTAGGCCATGCTGCGGACCGAGATGCTGTCGCTGCCCTGCGCATCGGTCACCACGACAGGACGCTTGACGACCGCGCCGACGCCCAGGATCGCGACCTGCGGCTGGTTGATGATCGGCGTGTCGAACAGCGCGCCGTTGCTGCCGAGGTTGGTGATCGAGAAGGTCGCACCGGACAGCTCGTCCGGGGTGATCTTGTTGGTGCGGGTGCGCTCGGCGGCGTCCGCGATCTTGCGGGCCAGCCCGGCGATCGACAGGTCGCCGGCATCCTTGATCGTCGGCACGAGCAGACCGCGCTCGGTGTCGACGGCGATGCCGAGGTGCTCGCCGGCCGGATAGGTGATCGTCCCGGCCTCGATGTCGACGGCCGAGTTGAGCGTCGGGTACTGCTTGAGCGCCTCGATCGCGGCCTTGGCGAAGAACGGCAGGTAGGTCAGCTTGACGCCCTCACGCTCGAGGAACGCGTCCTTGTGCCGAGCCCGCAGGCGGGCCACCTCGGTGACGTCGACCTCGTGCACCTGGGTCAGCTGAGCCGAGATCTGCAGCGACTCGACCAGGCGGCTGGCGACGACCTTGCGCAGACGGCTGAGCTTCTCGGTCTTTCCACGCAGCGGCGACGGCTCGGCCGAGGGAGCCTGGGCAGCGGGGGCCGCGGCAGCGGGTGCTGCTGCCGGGGCGGAGGAGGCCTTCTCGGCCGCGTCGAGCACGTCCTGCTTGCGGATGCGCCCGCCGACGCCGGTGCCGGTCACGGTCGCGAGGTCGACGTCGTGCTGCTTGGCGAGCTTGCGGACGATGGGCGTCACATAGGTGTCGCCCGTGGAACCGGGTGACGCGGCGGGCACAGGTGCCGGCTCGGGCGCGGGGGCGGGTGCCTCCGCGGCAGCGGGGGCCTCGGCCGGGGGCGAGGACTCGGCCGGGTTGGCCTGTGACTCCGGCTCGGCGGCCTGGGGCTCGGATGCAGGTGCCTGCTCCGGCTCCGGCTCGGGCTCCGCCTTGGCTTCGGGCTCGGGCTCCGGCTCAGCCTTGGCCTCCGGAGCGGGGGCCTCGGCTGCCGGTTCGGCGGGCGCGGCATCCGCGGAGCCGATGATCGCGAGCTCGGCACCGACCTCGACGGTCTCGTCCTCGGCGACCTTGATCTCGAGGAGCTTGCCGGCGACGGGGGACGGGATCTCGGTGTCGACCTTGTCGGTCGAGATCTCGAGCAGCGGCTCGTCGACGGCGACGTCGTCGCCGACCTGCTTGAGCCACTGGGTCACGGTGCCCTCGGTGACGCTCTCACCGAGCGCGGGGAGCGTCACAGCCGTTCCGCCGGAGGTCTGCTTGGTCTCGGGCTGCGGGGCAGCCTCGGTCTCGGCCGCGTCGTGCGCCGCCTCGGCACTGTCGTCGGGAGTCACGGTGCGCATCTCGGCGACCGCGTCGGGCTCGGGCTGTGAGCCGTCCGAGGACGTCGATCCGTCGTCCTGGGACTTGTCGGCCTGGAGGTTCTCCTCGGAGACGGGAGCCGTCGCCGAGTCGTCGGTGCTCTCACCCTCCTCGCCGATCACGGCGAGGACCGCGCCGACCTCGACCGTGTCGTCCTCGTCGGCCTTGATCTCGAGCAACGTGCCGGCGACGGGCGACGGGATCTCGGTGTCGACCTTGTCGGTCGAGATCTCGAGCAGCGGCTCGTCGACGGCGACCGAGTCGCCGACCTGCTTGAGCCATTGCGTGACGGTGCCCTCGGTGACACTTTCGCCGAGCGCGGGAAGGGTGACTTCAGTTGCCATGATGTCCTCAGGTCTCCGGGTCAGGCGTGCGAGTGGAGGGGCTTGCCGGCGAGTGCGAGTGCTGCTTCGCCGAGAGCTTCGTTCTGGGTGGGGTGGGCGTGGATGAACTGCGCCACGTCCTCGGGGTAAGCCTCCCAGTTGACCATCAGGGACGCCTCTCCGACCTGCTCGCCGTAGCGGGCGCCGATCATGTGGACGCCGACGATGGGGCCGTCCTTCTCGCGTACGAGCTTGACGCTGCCGGTCGTCGCGAGGATCTGCGACTTGCCGTTGCCGCCGAGGCTGTAGTCCTGGATCTCGACGTTGTCGTCGCCGTACTTCTCGCGGGCCTGGGGCTCGGTGAGGCCGACCGAGGCGACCTCGGGGTCGCAGTAGGTGACGCGGGGGATGCCCGAGTCGACGACCGGCTGCGGGTTGAGGCCGGCGATCTCCTCTGCGACGAAGATGCCGTGCGCGAAGCCGCGGTGCGCGAGCTGCAGGCCGGGGACGAGGTCACCGACGGCGAACACGCCGTCGACGTTGGTCGCGAGCCGCTCGTTGGTGGGCACCCAGCCACGGTCGACCGTGATGCCGGCCTCCTCGTAGCCCATGCCGGCGGAGTTGGGTCCACGGCCGACGGCCACGAGGACGAGGTCGGTGTCGATCGTGGTGCCGTCCTCGAGGGACACCGTGACGCCGGACTCGTTCTGCTCGACGCTGCTGAACTTCACGCCGGTCTTGAAGTTGATCTTGCGCTTGCGGAACGCGCGCTCGAGCTGCTTGGACAGCGACGGGTCCTCGAGCGGGATCAGCGTCGGCAGGCCCTCGATGATCGTGACATCGGCGCCGAACGACTTCCAGACCGACGCGAACTCGACGCCGATGACGCTGCCGCCGATGATGACGACCTTCTCGGGTACCTCGCTCATCGCGAGCGCCTCGGTGCTGGTGATGACCCGGCCGCCGATGTCGAGGCCCAAGGTGCGGGAGACCGAGCCGGTCGCCAGGACGACGTTGGCGCCGGTGTAGCGCTCGCCATTGACCTCGACCGTCTTGGGATCGACGAGCTTGCCCTCGCCCTCGACGACCGTGATGCCGCCGGACTTGATGAGCCCCTGCAGTCCCTTGTAGAGGCGCTCGATGACGCCGTCCTTGTAGGTGTTGACCGCGCTCATGTCGATGCCGTCGAAGGTCGACTTGATGCCGTACTTCTCGCCCTCGCGGGCCAGGTCGGCGACCTCCGCGGAGTGCAGGAGCGCCTTGGTCGGGATGCAGCCCCAGTGCAGGCAGGTCCCGCCCAGCTTGGACTTCTCGATGAGGGCGACGCTCTTGCCCAGCTGGACCGCGCGCAGCGCGCAGGCGTAGCCGCCACTGCCGCCGCCGAGAATCACGATGTCGAAGTTGTTGCCGGCGACGTCCGCCACGGTGTCCTCCCAAGGATGTCGTTCGTCATCATCTTGTCACTTGCGGCAAGGACGCTGCCACCGGGGTTTGATCCGGCGATGCCCTCCGATCGGGCACACTTGTGCGCATGGGAATCTTCCGAGGCCGCAAGGCCAGGACGGACGGCGGCGCCGTGGTCTCCGACCGCAACGCCAGCCGTGCCGACCTCGACGCGCTGCGCGCCTTCGCCGAGTCACGCCAGGGTGTCGAGGCGTACGTCGAGCCCAAGACGTCCGTCACCCAGACGACGTTGCTCCTGGTGGCGGCCGACGGCGAGTCGATCCGGCGCCGGGTCGCATCGGCGCAGGCGGCCTACGAGTTCGCCCGCAAGAAGCTCAACATCCCGGTCTACGACGCCAACCTCGTCGGTGTGCCGTCACGCAAGCGCGACTACGACCTGCGCAAGGCCAAGGGCACCCCGCCGCCGTCCTCGTCGAGCTCCACGACCTCCGCGCCGGCCAAGCAGACGCCTAAGGAGCTCGCCGCGATCATGACCCTGGAGTCGGTCGCCGGCGTCGACCCCCTGCCCACCAATCCGTCGTTCGACGAGCTCATGCGGGTCTATCGCAAGGCCCGCAAGCAGGCGCACCCCGACCGGCTCGGCGGCGAGCGCACCAAGTGGGACACCGTCGAGGACGCAGCACGGACGCTCGGCCTGCCCGACTGACCTGCCAGACTGACGGCATGGCAGAGCGTTTCGACACCGTCGACGAGTACATCGCCTCCTTCCCGGTCGAGGTGCAGGCCGTTCTCGATGACGTCCGGGCGACCATCAGGACGGCCGTGCCGGGGTCCGGCGAGACGATCCGCTACCAGATGCCGTGCGTGACCCTGGGCGACCGCTACCTGGTCCACTACGCCGGGTGGTCGAAGCACATCGGCCTCTACCCGGTCCCGGTCGCGGACGGTGACCTCGAGCCCGAGATCGCGCCGCTGCGTTCGGACAAGGACACCGTGAAGCTCATGTACGACCGCCCGCTGCCGCACGAGCTGCTGACCCGGATCGTGCAGTTCATCGCCGCCAGCCGCTGAACCCGCCGACCGGCCCGCCCGAGCAGGCGGACGGTCAGTGCCAGCCGGCTTCGTCCACGCCGCCGGGGACCGTCGCGTCGGGGTCGTAGGGCGTACGCGTGAAGGCGAACGACGCGATCAGCAGCCGGACGGGCTGGCCTGAGGCGTCACGTTCCACCGTGAGCGGCTCGTCGCGGTAGTAGCCGTCCAGCACCACCCAGGCGTCGCCATCGGGCCTGAACCGGGCTCCGCGTCCCTCGCCGGGCGTCCCGAGGCGCAGCACGCCCTCGGGGGCGATGGACAGGGTGAACGCGTACGTCCCCCAGAACCACGGGCCGACGAGGTCCAGCGCTGCAGCCTCCGCCGAGTCGGCGCTCCACGGCTTCGGGGCCAGTGGCTCCTTCTCGGCCAACAGGTCGAGCAGGTCCGACGTCGACGTGCCGAGTCCACTCGTCGAGTTGGTCATCAGCACGATCCCGTCGCCGGACTCGATGTCGACCCGGAGCGTCGCGAGGAAGCCGGGCATCGACCCGCCGTGACCGGCGAAGCGGCGGCCGTCGACGTTCCACACCTGCCAGCCGAGCGCGTGCGCGCCCGTCCACGCCACGCCAGGAAGGTCGTTGACCGCGATCGGCCGGAGCATCTCGACCCGCGTGGCCTCCGACAGCACCCCGGCGGTCCGACCGCCGAGAAACGCTGCCCAGCGGGCCAGGTCGTCGACGGTGGACCACAGCTGCCCGGCGGGGGCCATCGCGACGGCGTCGTGCTCGGGCTCGACGTGCACGAGGTCGGCCCAGGGATGCACCGCGAGGCCGGGTGCTGCCGGAGCGACCGGCCTCACCGTCGTACGGGTCATGCCGAGCGGCTCGAGGATGCCGGTCCGCACCGCTTCGTCCCACGGTCGGTCGCGGAGCCGGGCGATCAGCTCGCCGAGCGCGGCGAAACCGACGTTGGAGTAGTGGAAGCCCGTCCCGGGCGTGCTCCGGAGCCGAGGTGCCGAGGCCATCAGCTCGGCCCAGGGCACGCCCTCGGTGCGCTCCCACCAGTCCCCGTCGGTCTCGGCCTGCAGGCCGGACGTGTGCGTCAGCAGCTGGGCGACGGTCACCTGGGGGAACGGCACCTCGGGCAGGTGGGTACCGATCGGGTCGCCGAGGTCGAGGCGACCCTCGTCGCGGAGCCGCAGCACCTCGACCGCGACGAACGTCTTCGAGATCGAGCCGATCCGGTACTGGGTGTCAGTCGTCGGTGGCGTGCCGCCTGCCTGCCCGTCGAGGGTGCCCGCGACGTCGGACCACACGAGCGCGCCGTCACGGACGATGCCGGCGGCGATCGACGGCAGCCGCTGGGTGGACTGCTCGACGGCCAACCGCTGCGACAGGGCCCTGGCCGTGGCGGCGTCGATCGTCATCGAGCCCCGGCCAGCTCCGATGCCAGCCGGACCAGCGTGCGGACGCCGGTGCCGGTGCCGCCGACGGGCGTGTAGTCGAACGCACTGCCCTCGTTGAACGACGGACCGGCGATGTCGAGGTGCGCCCAGGGGATGTCCTTGACGAACTCCCGCAGGAACGCCGCGGCGAACAGCGTGCCGCCGTACGGCTTGGGGTTGTGCTGCCGCAGGTCGGCGATGCTGGAGGAGTTGACCTTGCCCTTCATCTCCTCGGTGATGGGCAAGGGCCACATCGACTCGCCGGCCGACTTGGACGCCGCGAAGACGGTGTCGCCGAACTCCTCGTCGTTGCCGAGGATGCCGCTGGTGTGCTCGCCCAGGGCGACGACGCACGCTCCGGTGAGCGTCGCGACGTCAACGATGCGGTCGGGCTTGCCCTCGGCCGCGAGCGCGAGACCGTCGGCGAGCACGAGGCGACCCTCGGCGTCGGTGTTGTGCACCTCGACCGTGGCGCCGCTGCGCATCGACAGCACGTCGCCGGGACGCGTCGCTCCGCCGCTCGGCATGTTCTCGGCGATGCAGGCGTACGCCGTGACCTTGATCGGCAGGCCGAGACGGGCGATCGCCACGGTCGCGGCGGCGACGGCAGCGGCGCCGGCCATGTCGAGCTTCATGGTCTGCATCGACGCGCCGGGCTTGATGGAGAGTCCGCCCGAGTCGAACGTGATGCCCTTGCCGACCAGCGCGAGGTGCGTCACCGCGTCGGCCGGGGCGTACGTCATCGTGACGAGCCGGGGCGGGCTGTCGGAGCCGCGTCCCACGCCGAGGATGCCACCGCAGTTCTCCTTGGCCAGGCGCCTCTCGTCCCACACCGTGACCTTGACGTCGGTGCCGGCGTGCGCCGTGATGGCCTCGGCGAAGTCGGCCGGTCGCAGGTCACCGGGAGGCGTGTTGACCCAGTCGCGGGCGGTGTTGACGGCGGCGGCGACAGTGGCGGCGCGCTCCACGGCCTTGGTCGCAGTCGTCTGCCGCGCGAACGGGCTCAGGATCACGGCGGACTTGAGCTTGGGCTTCTTGGCGTCGCCCTTCTTCTTGGACTTGAAGGTGTCGAACACGTACGCGCCGAGGGGCACGCCCTCGGCGATCGCCTCGACCTCGTCGACCCCGGCCGGGTGCAGGGCGATCGCGATGCTCGTGGCGTTCTTGGCAGCACGAACCCCGCGTGCAGTGGCGCGTCGCAGGTCCTCGGCGGTCGGCTCCTCGGGGAGGGCGACGGCCACGATCAAGGAGGCCTTGGCGGCGTCCCCGGCAGGGAACGTCACGGTCTGGCCCTTCTCGCCCGTGAACCCGAGCAGGTCGAGCGTGGGAGCCAGGTCACCCTTGTCCTCGTCGCCGCGGATTCCGAGGATCAGTGCGTCGGCGCGGGCAGTGGTCGGCTTGGCGGTGCTGAGGGTCACTGAGAGCATGTCCGCCACTCTAGGCTCGCACGTCGAGCGTGCGCGACCGTGCCCTACCTTGGGTCCCATGGATCTGCTGCACTCGCCGTTGCACGACCGCCACGTGGCCCTCGGGGCCAAGCTCGCCGAGTTCGGTGGCTGGGACATGCCGCTGGAGTACGCCGGCGGGGGCGTGCTCGCCGAGCACAAGGCGGTGCGCGAGGCAGTCGGCCTGTTCGACGTCAGCCACCTCGGCAAGGCGCTGGTGCGTGGCACGGGCGCGGCCCAGTTCGTCAACGAGTGCCTGACCAACGACCTGGCCCGCATCGAGACCGGCAAGGCCCAGTACACCCTGTGCTGCGACGACGACGGCGGCACCGTCGACGACCTCATCGCCTACCTGCGCAGCGACTTCGAGGTGTTCCTGATCCCCAACGCGGCCAACACCGCCGCGGTCGTCGCCCGCCTCCAGGCTGCCGCCCCCGCGGGCATCGAGGTGACCGACCAGCACCGCGATCACGCCGTCCTGGCGATCCAGGGTCCGCTGAGCGACGAGGTGCTGAAGGCGCTCGACCTGCCGGTCGACCACGAGTACATGTCGTTCGCCGACGCGACGATCGCGGGCCAGGACATCACGGTCTGCCGCACGGGCTACACCGGCGAGCGCGGCTACGAGCTCGTCGTGCCGTCGGCGTCCGCCGGCGACGTGTGGGACGCCGTCATGGCAGCGGGGGAGCAGCACGGCATCCGGGCGTGCGGCCTCGGTGCACGCGACACCCTCCGCACCGAGATGGGATACCCGCTCCACGGGCACGAGCTGTCGCCCGAGATCAGCCCGGTCATGGCTCGCGCCGGCTGGGCGGTCGGCTGGGGCAAGCCGGCCTTCTGGGGCAAGGCGGCACTGGAGCGTCAGCGCGCGGAGAAGACCGTCCGCACGCTGCGTGGGTTGCTGGCACAGGGTCGCGGCATCCCGCGCCCCGGCATGACGGTCGCTGACGCCGACGGCGCCGAGCTCGGGGAGATCACCTCGGGCACGTTCTCGCCGACGCTCCGCCAAGGCATCGCGCTGGCCCTGCTCGAGCCCTCGGTCGAGGACGGCGCGACCGTCGTCGTCGACGTGCGCGGACGCTCCGAGGCCTTTACCGTCACCAAGCCACCATTCGTGCAACCGTCGACCAAGGAGAGCTGAGTCATGGCATGGACCTGGACGTTGGAGGATTCACTCGGCGAGGTCAAGGGCCGGTCCGAGGAGTTCGAGAGCCGCGGTGACGCCGAGTCCTGGGTGGGCGAGGACTTCGAGTCGCTCATCGAGCAGGGCATCGACCAGGTACGCCTCTTCGAGGGCGAGACCGAGGTCTACGGCCCGATGTCGCTGCACGCCGAGGACGCCTGAGCGACCCGCGCGAGACCAGTCAGTAGCGGTTGGCGAGCGGGTCGCCGCGCTTGACCTGCGGCTTCGGCAGCCGGAGACGGCGCAGCTGCGTGCTGCGGAAGAACGTGTAGGAGGTCGTGCCGCGGACGTCCTCGGGCGCGAACCGCTTCTTGAGCTCCCGCTTCAGTCCGCGGATCAGGAAGAGCTCGTCGATCGCGAACGCCGCCAGTGTCACGGCCCACAGGAGTGACGTGAGGACGGGGGCCACGTACACCGCGATCAGGATCACCACGAGCAGGGGGAGCAGGAACTCCCCGAAGTTCCAGCGGCGGTCGACGTAGTCGCGGCAGAACTTGCGCACCGGACCGCGCTCGCGGGCCGGCAGGTACTTCTCGTCGCCGGTCTTGAGCGCCTCGCGCTGCTTGAGGCGGATCTCCTCGCGGGCGGCCCGCTCACGCTTGGCCTGCTCCTTGCGCGTCAGGGGGACCTTCATCTGCTTCTTGCGCGCGGCCTCGGCCTCCTTGCGCGTCGGCGTGCGACGTCCTTTGCCGGCCTCTGTCTCGTCTACCACGGGCGCAACCCTACCCGTAGGGTTGGTGACATGAGCGAGCGCAGCAACCGCCCGACGACGGCGACGGAGGGCACGGCATGAGCATCGGCAAGCGGCTCGCCAGGATCTTCCGCTCATGGCGTTTCCGCGGCAACGATGTCGAGAACCTGAAGGACAAGCTCGACGAGACCTACCGCAACCAGACGGCCCTCCTCCGGCAGGTACGCCGCGGCGTGGCCGACGTCGCGACGAGCCGCAAACGGGTCGAGCTCCAGCTCGCCGCGCTCGACCAGCAGGCCGCGCAGCTCGACGACGAGGCACGCCAGGCCGTGGCTCACGGCAACGACGACGCGGCGCGAGCGGTCCTGACCCGCAAGGTCACCCTCGAGAAGGCGGCCGCCGACCTCAGGACCCGGCATGCCGACCTGGTGCTCGAGGAGGACAAGCTGGAGGCTGCCGCCCTCAAGATCGAGCAGGAGGTCGAGGCGTTCCGCGTTCGCAAGGACACCTTGGCCGCGCGCCACACGGCAGCGGCGGCGCGCGCCGAGATCAACAGCGCGACCCGCGGCATCAACTCCTCAGTGAGCGACGTCGGCCAGGCGGTCGAGTCGGCCGAACGCCGTACGCGTGAGCTCGAGGCCACGGCCGACGCCGTCGACGAGCTCGTCGCCGAGGGCGTGGTGACCAAGCCGGGCGAGAGCTCCGACGACGCGCTGCGTCGCCGCTTCGACACCGCACTCGACAGCGCCGAGGTCGACCGGCAGCTCGAGCAGATCTCCACTCCCGGGAAGGACGACGATGGCACGGACTCGCTTCAAAGGTGATCGTGGGCTGACCTGGCGGATGGGCGGCGTCTCCCTCGGCCTGGGCGCGCTCTACGTCGCGTTCGGCGCGGTCCTCCTGACCCAGACGTCACTGGGCGCCTTCGGCATCGTCATCGTCCTGGCCATCGCGTGGGGCCAGTGGTTCTTCTCCGACACGCTCGCGCTGAAGTCGATGGGAGCCAAGGTCGTCGAGCCCGAGCAGGCTCCCGAGCTGCACGCCATGATCGACCGGCTGTGCGCCCTCGCCGACATGCCGAAGCCCCGCGTCGCCGTCGCCGTGACTGACATGCCCAACGCCTTCGCGACCGGGCGTTCGCCCAAGCACTCCTCGGTCTGCGTGACGACCGGCATCATGCAACGGCTCGACGCCGACGAGCTCGAGGGCGTGCTGGCGCACGAGCTGTCGCACGTGGCCAACCGCGACGTCACCGTCATGACCGTCGCCTCGTCGCTGGGCCTGCTCGCGGGTTTCATCACTCGTTGGGGCATGTACGCCGGCAACATCTTCGGGGGGCGGGGCAACAAGAACAGCGGTGCCGTGTTCCTGGTCGTGTTCCTCGTCAGCATGGTCGTCTACTTCGTGAGCTTCGTCCTCACCCGGTCGCTGTCGCGCTACCGCGAGCTCAGCGCCGACCGCAGCGGCGCCTACCTGACCGGCCGGCCGTCCAAGCTGTCGTCGGCGCTGGTCAAGATCTCCGGTGACATGGCGCGCATCCCCAACCGCGACCTGCGTGAGGGCCAGGCGATCAGCGCGTTCTTCTTCGCCCCCGCGATCAACCGCGAGTCGATCGGCGCGATGTTCGCGACGCACCCGCCGCTGCAGGTCCGGCTCGACCAGCTCGCCAAGGTCAGCGCCGAGCTGTCGGAGCAGGGCTGACGCCGTGGGCATCTTCGACGCCATCCTCGGTCGTACCAAGCCGCCGCAGGCCGACCTCGACGTCCTGTTCGCCGTGCCGCAGGCCGCGCTGTCGCTGCAGACCGAGGGCTTCACGACCAGCGGCTCGGGCTCGGTGTGCTTCCGCGACGTCGAGGGCAGCGCCGACGACACGGTCATGGCCGAGGCCGAGAAGCTGATCACGACCAACGCAGGCGCCACCGTCGCCCGCAGCACGGACCGCTTCGGCTTCCACTGGCTCACGGTCACCCGTACGGACGGCGACGTGTCGGGCCTCGTGACCGACCTCCACGCCGTCAACAGCTCGCTGGCCGACGCGGGCTTCGGCTCGGCCCTGCTGTGCTCGACGATCGGCTTCACCGCGGTCGACGCCAAGCCGCTCGCCCTGGTCTACCTCTACAAGCGCGGCACGTTCTACCCGTTCGCTCCGCTCGACGGCGAGAAGCGTGACAACGCGCTGGAGCTGCAGGTGCGCGGCATCGTGGGCGAGGACGTGCCGGTCGAGCCCGACCTCACGAAGTGGCTCGCGATCTGGGGCGCTCCCGGTCTCGGCTGACAGGACCCGGGCGGATAGGTTGGACAGGTGACGTTCGACACCCTCTCCACCGACCAGATCCAGGCCCTGCTCGCCGAGCAGACGGCGGCCTACCAGACGCTCAAGGAGTCGGGCCTCAAGCTCGACCTCACGCGCGGCAAGCCGTCGCCGGCCCAGCTCGACCTGTCCAACGAGCTGCTGTCGATGCCCGGCTCGGAGTTCACTGACGCCGCCGGCACCGACACGCGCAACTACGGCGGGCTCACGGGGCTCAAGGAGCTGCGCGAGATCTTCGCACCGATCATGCAGGTGCCGGTCGACCAGGTCGTCGCGGGTGACAACGCGAGCCTCGCGATGATGCACGACAACCTCGTGTTCGCGCTCTTCCACGGTGTCGCCGACTCCGAGCAGCCGTGGGGCGTCGAGGAGGCCGTCAAGTTCATCTGCCCCGTCCCGGGCTACGACCGGCACTTCGCCCTGCTCGAGGAGTACGGCATCGAGATGCTGCCGGTGGACCTGCTCGACGACGGTCCCGACGTCGCCGCGGTGCGTGAGCTCGTCAAGGATCCGGCCGTCAAGGGGATGTGGCTCGTCCCGACCTACAGCAACCCGACCGGCGCCGTCGTCAGCGAGGCCGTCGCGGCCGAGCTCGCGGCGCTGGAGACCGCGGCGCCGGACTTCCGCATCTTCTGGGACAACGCCTACGCCGTGCACCACCTGACGGAGCAGCACACCAAGACAGCCGACATCCTCGGACTGTGCTCAGCGTCCGGGCATCCCAACCGCCCGGTGATCTTCGCGTCGACCTCCAAGGTCACGTTCGCGGGCTCAGGCGTGTGCTTCCTCGGCAGCTCGGCGGCCAACATCGAGTGGTACCTCAAGCATCTCGGCAAGCGCACGATCGGCCCCGACAAGGTCAACCAGCTCCGTCACGCCCGCTTCCTCAAGAGTGCCGAGGGTGTCCACGAGCTCATGGACGGCCACCGGGCGATCTTGGCACCCAAGTTCCAGACCGTCGCCGAGATCCTGCGTGCCCGCCTCGGCGACCACGGGGTCGCGAGCTGGACCGAGCCCAAGGGCGGCTACTTCGTCAGCCTCGACGTCGTCGACGGGACCGCGTCGCGGGTCATCCAGCTCGCCCGTGAGGCCGGCGTCGCGATGACACCTGCCGGTGCGGCCTTCCCGTACGGCGACGACCCGCGCGACCGCAACATCCGCATCGCGCCGTCCTACCCGTCGCCCCAGGAGCTCGAGGCCGCGATCGACGTGCTCGCCACGTGCGTGCTGATCGCCGCCGCCGAGCAGGCCCTCGCCCAGTAGGTCGCGCATGCGGGTCCTGGTGGCGCCTGACGCGTTCGGCGGCACCCTCACTGCCCCTGAGGCGGCCCGGGCGATCATCGAGGGCTGGCGGCGCCACGCCCCCGACGACGAGCTCCACGCCGCCGCGATGGCTGACGGGGGTCCGGGCTTCGTCGACGTCCTGCACCAGGGGACCGGCGGCGATCTCGAGGTCGCGACCGTGCGCGGGCCGGTGGGCGCAGACGTCCCGGTCACGATCCTGCACGCGGACGGCACGGCGTACGTCGAGAGCGCCCAGGCGTGCGGGTTGCACCTGGCGGATCCGCAGGACCCGCTGCACGCCACCACGTACGGCGTCGGGCAGGCGATCGGTGCCGCCCTCGACGCGGGCGCCCGACGCGTCGTGGTCGGCCTCGGTGGCAGCGCCACCAACGACGGGGGAGCGGGCCTGCTCGCCGCCCTCGGGGCCACCGCTGACGTAGGTCTGGACGCCGGGCCCGACGGGCTCGCCGGCGTCACACAGGTCGATCTCGCTCCGGCCCGCGCCCGGCTCGACGGGGTCGAGCTCGTCATCGCGGCCGATGTGGACGTGCAGCTGCTCGGCATGTTCGGGGCGACCAAGACGTTCGGGCCGCAAAAGGGACTGACCGACGAGGAGATCATCGCCGTCGACGGCATCCTCGACCGGTTCGTCGAGGCGACCTGCGGCTCGACGCCGGCCGAGCGCCGGGTCGCCGACGCCAAGGGCGCCGGCGCAGCCGGCGGGCTGGGGTTCGCGCTCATGCTGCTCGGTGGCGAGGTCGTCTCCGGCATCGACCTCGTGGCCGAGGCCGTCGGGCTCACCGCCCAGGCGGACGCGCACGACCTCGTGGTGACGGGCGAGGGGACGTACGACTTCTCGTCGCGCGCCGGCAAGGTCGTCTACGGCGTGGCGTCGGTCGCCGGCTCTGCGGCCCGTCCCTGCATCGTGCTCGCGGGGCAGGTCCTCGTCGGCTCCCGGGAGATGCGCGCCATGGGGGTCGAGAGCGCCTACTCGGTGTCCGACCTCGTGGGACTCGACGCTGCGATGGGGGAGCCCCATGCGAGCCTCGCGGCGCTCGCCGAGCGTGTCGCGCGCACGTGGTCGCCTCGGCATGAGGATTGACGGCGTACGATGGAATGGAATCGGCACGGGACATGTTGACCACCGTGTCGTGACCACAGACCAGATCCATGGGAGACCACATGACGATCGAGACTGAGCAGTCCACCGTCGAGACCACACCTGCCACCGGCGTGACCCTGAGCGAGGGTGCGGCCGAGAAGGTGAGCAGCCTCCTGGCCCAGGAAGGTCGCGACGACCTCGCGCTCCGCATCGCGGTGCAGCCCGGCGGCTGCTCCGGCCTGCGCTACCAGCTGTTCTTCGACGAGCGCTCGCTCGACGGCGACCAGATCTTCGAGTTCGGCGGCGTCAACGTCGTCGTCGACCGCATGAGCCTGCCCTACCTCGGTGGCGCGACGATCGACTTCGTCGACACGATCGAGAAGCAGGGCTTCACGATCGACAACCCGGCCGCCACGGGCTCCTGCGCCTGCGGTGATTCGTTCCACTAGGACCTACGACACACGACGGCCTCCTGCATCGCAGGAGGCCGTTGTCTATGGTGTGGGGGTGCACCTCGCCATCACCGGTTCGATCGCCACTGATCACCTCATGACATTCCCGGGCAAGTTCGCCGATTCGCTCGTGCCGGACCAGCTCGACAAGATCTCGTTGTCCTTCCTCGTGGACGACCTCGACGTACGCCGTGGGGGGTGTGCCGCCAACATCGCCTACGCCCTCGCCAAGCTCGGGCACCGGGCCCTGCTGGTCGGGGCTGTCGGCCGCGACTTCGAGGCGGAGTACCGCGGCTGGCTCGACGACGCCGGCGTCGACACGTCGGGCGTCCTCGTGTCCGAGACCCGCCACACCGCGCGGTTCGTGTGCACCACCGACAGCGAGCTGGCGCAGTTCGCCACGTTCTATGCCGGTGCGATGTCCGAGTCCCGCGACATCGACCTGTTCGCCGTCGGCGAGGACTTCGACCTGGTCCTGATCGGACCTGACGATCCCGAGGGCATGCTGCGGCACACCCGTGCCTGCCGTGAGCGCGGCGTGCCGTTCGCCGCCGACGTCTCGCAGCAGCTCGCGTTCGCCGAGGGCGAGATGATCCGCGACCTGATCGACGGGGCCACCTACCTGTTCAGCAACGACTACGAGGCGGCGCTCATCGAGCAGAAGACCGGCTGGTCGACGGCCGACGTCCAGGCCCACGTCGGCACGCGCATCGTCACCCGGGGCAAGGCCGGCGTCACGATCTACCCGGCCGATGGTGACCCCATCGAGGTCGGCGCCAACGAAGGAATCGTCGCGGTCGACCCGACCGGCGTCGGCGACAGCTTCCGTGCCGGATTCCTGGCCGGCATCGCGGCCGGACTCGACTTCGAGCGCTCGGCGCAGATCGGCTGCACGATCGCCGCCAGCGTCGTCGAGACCAAGGGCACCCAGGAGTACCAGCTCGAGCGTGAGGGCTTCCTCAAGCGCATCGCAGCGGCATACGGTGAGCAGGCGAAGGCTGACATCGGCGCAGCCCTCGCGCTCGCGTGACAGGTCGGGCCGACACCCGTTCAACAGAGGCTGACCTCACCGCAGGTGCCCGGTCGCGCTCAAGTAAGGTTCTGCACGTGTCCTCACGTGCAGTCATGGTTCAGAAAGGCACCCCGTGGGTCGGATGAAGCTGGCGGTTCTCGCCGTCGCCGCCGTGATCTTGAGCGGCTGTTCTCCCGTCGATGACTCCGACGTGCAGCGTCTCGCGCTGCCCGTCAAGGGCAGCGACCGCTCGGACGCCATGTGGAACGTCTGGTTGGGTGCCTGGATCGCCACGCTGGTGGTGTTCCTGCTGGTCTTCGGCCTGATCGTCTACTCGATGATCCGCTACCGCCGCCGCAGCGAGGACGAGGTCCCGGTGCAGATCCGCTACAACCTGCCGATCGAGGCGCTCTACACGTTCGCGCCGGTCATCATCGTCGCGGTCTTCTTCTTCCACACCGTGACGTCGCAGAACGACATGCTGCGCGACGTCGAGAACCCCGACCACACCGTCGAGGTCGTCGGCAGCAAGTGGCAGTGGGCGTTCAACTACCTCGACGAGGACGCCACCCAGGGCGAGGACGTGTTCGACATCGGGACCCCCGAGGACCCCACCGAGCTCTGGCTGCCGGTCGACGAGTCGGTGCGGTTCAACCTGCTGTCGCCCGACGTCATCCACTCGTTCTGGATCCCCGAGTTCTACTTCAAGATGGACGTCGTCCCGGGCCAGAAGAACCACTTCGACATGACGCCGACGCGCGAGGGCACCTTCACCGGTCGCTGCGCGGAGCTGTGCGGGCTCTATCACTCACGCATGATCTTCAAGGTCCACGTCGTGTCCAGGGCCGACTACGACGCGCACCTGCGCGAGCTCCAGGACGCGGACCAGACGGGTGCGCCCAAGGGTGCCAAGGAAGCCAACACGATCGCCGGCCTCGAAGACGAGGGCAACGGCAACGCCGAAGACGTCCAGGAAGGAGCGGGGCACTGATGGCCGACGCAACAGCGGCATTCGACGACGGCTCCGAGGTGCTCCGCGCCGGAACGCGGGAGCGCACCCTCGGCCAGAAGGTCGTCACGGTGCTGACCACGACCGATCACAAGGTGATCGGCAACATGTACCTCTTCACCTCGTTCGCCTTCTTCATCATCGGCGGCATCCTGGCGCTCCTGATCCGCGCCGAGCTGGCCCAGCCCGGCACGCAGATCGTGGACGAGGAGACCTACAACCAGCTCTTCACGATGCACGGCACGATCATGCTGCTGATGTTCGCGACGCCGCTGTTCTTCGGCTTCGGCAACGCGATCATGCCGCTGCAGATCGGTGCACCTGACGTCGCGTTCCCGCGGCTCAACATGTTCAGCTACTGGCTCTACCTGTTCGGCTCGACGATCGTCGTCTCCGGCTTCTTCGTCCCCGGTGGAGCGGCGAGCTTCGGCTGGTTCGCGTACGCACCGCTCAGCGATGCGGTGAACTCTCCGGGCATAGGCGGTGACCTGTGGGTCATGGGCCTGTGGATGTCGGGCCTCGGCACCATCTTGGGCGGCGTCAACTTCATCACCACGATCTTCACGATGCGAGCCCCCGGTCTCACGATGTTCCGCATGCCGATCTTCGTGTGGAACACGCTGGTCACGAGCATCCTGGTCATCATCGCGTTCCCGATCTTCGCCGCCGCGCTGCTGTCGCTCGAGGCCGATCGGCGCCTGGGTGCGCACGTCTTCGACGCCGCCAACGGTGGCCCGATCCTGTGGCAGCACCTGTTCTGGTTCTTCGGGCATCCAGAGGTCTACATCATCGCCCTGCCGTTCTTCGGCATCATCACCGAGATCCTGCCGGTCTTCGCCCGCAAGCCGATCTTCGGCTACATGGGCCTGGTCGGCGCAACGCTCATGATCGCGGCGCTCTCGGTGGCCGTGTGGGCGCACCACATGTTCGTGACCGGCTCGGTCGACCTGGCGTTCTTCTCGTTCATGACCTTCCTGATCGCGGTGCCGACAGGAGTCAAGTTCTTCAACTGGATCGGCACGTTGTGGGGGGGATCTCTGTCCTTCGACACCCCGCTGATCTTCTCGCTCGGCTTCCTCGTGACGTTCCTCTTCGGCGGCCTGACCGGCATCATCCTGGCGTCGCCGACGCTGGACTTCCAGCTCTCCGACAGCTACTTCGTGGTCGCGCACTTCCACTACGTCGTGTTCGGCACCGTGGTGTTCGCGATGTTCGCCGGCTTCTACTTCTGGTGGCCCAAGCTCACCGGCCGCATGCTCGACGAGAAGCTCGGCAAGATCCACTTCTGGCTGCTGTTCATCGGGTTCCACATGACGTTCCTCGTCCAGCACTGGCTGGGCGTCGAGGGCTTCCCGCGCCGCTATGCCGACTACAGCGCGACCGACGGCTTCACGACCCTCAACGAGATCTCGTCGATCGGGGCCTTCCTGCTCGGCGCCTCGACGCTGCCGTTCTTCTACAACGTCTGGAAGTCGCGTCGGGGCCCGCTCGTCGGCCTCGACGACCCGTGGGGCTGGGGCCGCTCGCTCGAGTGGGCGACGTCGTCACCGCCGCCGCGCCACAACTTCGCGTCGCTGCCGCGGATCCGGTCCGAGAGCCCCGCGTTCGACCTGCACCACCCGGAGATCGCGCGGCTCGAGCTGCTCGAGAACCCGGGGGAGCAGTCGGCCTTCGCCGACGCGCCCGATGTCGAGGGCAAGGGCGAGGGCCAGGCGCCGACAGACACCACCGACGACGGCAAGGGCGGTCACTGATCCATGAAGGCTGAGTACTGGACCATCGTCGCGTGCGGCATCTTCTTCGCGATCGTCGCGCCGGTCTACTGGGTGCTGACCCACGACCCCACCGGCACCTCGGCGCTGACCATGACCTTCCTGCTGACCGCGCTGCTGGGCTTCTACCTGGCTGTCGTGGCCAAGCAGATCCCGGCTCGTCCTGAGGACCGCAGCGACGGTGAGATCGCCGACGGTGCCGGCGAGCAGGGCTTCTTCCCGCCCTACAGCTGGTGGCCGCTGTTCTGCGCCGCGTCGCTGGCTGTCGTGGTGCTGGGCGTCGTGATCGGCTGGTGGCTGTTCATCATCGGTTCGGTGTTCATGGCCGTCACCGCGGTCGGCTGGATCTTCGAGTACTACCGCGGCGTCCACGCGCACTGATCCACGTCGCAGCACGCCGGTCGATGGGCGTAGGCTGCTACGCCCGACCACCTAGAATGACCTGGTGAGGGATCTTCGTCTGCCGGCCGCGCTCGTGTGCGCGGCTCTCGTGGCCTTGTCCGCCTGCACCGCTGATGGCGTCAAGGATGCCGTCACGCCCGGTGAGGCCAAGGACCCGGTGTCCTTGACCGCCAACGTCGACGAGAAGGCCGCCGACGTCAAGGTCAGCACCGTGGTCACGGTTGAGGCGCAGGACGGCTCCATCACGAGCGGCGTGCTCGCGAGCGACGACGGGAAGTCCACGATCCGGGGTCGGGTCGCCGACGGCTCCTGGCGCGCGGGTCAGCGGCTCGAGCCGGGCACGGCCTACACGCTCAAGGTCAACGGCAAGGGTGAGGACGGCAAGCGCGGACGCCTCGTCCGGCACTTCACGACCCAGCCCCTGACGCTCGAGCAGCAGACCTATCCGTCCGTCGCACCGCTCCAAGGTGAGACGGTCGGCGTCGGCATGCCCGTGATCGTCACGTTCGACGTGCCGGTCAAGAACCGTGCCCTGTTCGAGCGCAGCATGAGCGTGCAGTCCAAGCCGGCCGTGTCAGGCTCGTGGAGCTGGTTCTCGGACCGAGAGGCGCACTTCCGCCCGCGTACGTTCTGGCCCGCTCACGCCCGCGTCAAGATCAACCTCCGCCTCAACGGGCTGCCCGCCGGCAACGGCGTCTACGGGCAGCAGGACCAGCTCATCGACTTCAAGGTCGGGAGCAAGCGGGTCAGCGTCGTCAACGTCGCCAAGCACCGGCTCAAGTACACCGTCGACGGCAAGGTGGAGAAGACGATCCCGGTGTCGACGGGGGACAGCACCCACCGCACCCGCGAGGGCACCAAGGTCATCATGGAGAAGTTCCCTTCGATCGACATGGACGCTGCCACGACCGGTGTCGACTCCGAGGACCCCGGCTACTACAACATCGAGAACGTGCGCTGGGCCATGAGGGTCACCAACTCGGGCGAGTTCCTGCATGCCGCGCCCTGGTCGGTGGCTTCTCAGGGCAGGGCCAACGTGAGCCACGGGTGCACCGGCATGAGCACCGCCGACGCGGGCTGGCTCTACCGCAACTCCCGACGCGGCGACGTGGTCCGCTACATCAACAGCCCGAGGCCGCTGGAGGACCGAAACGGCTGGACCGACTGGAACGTGCCGTGGTCGACCTGGGTCCAGGGCTCGGCGCTCGACAAGACCTGAGGCCTCACCGGTTGCGTCGGCGCACGATCAGGGTGCCGCGGGCCCGGTGCAGCTGCGGCATCGGGCCGTAGACGACGATCGGCACGGCGGCCGTGGCGAGCACCAAGGTGCGCAGCAGGGTGGGGGCGCCGTCGAGGGCGTCACCGATGGCGAGATCGCCGTCAGAACGACGAAGCCCCCGCCAGCGTGCTGGCGGGGGCATCGCCGTCAGAACGACGAAGCCCCCGCCAGCGTGCTGGCGGGGGCTTGCGGGTCGAACCGGCGATCTAGTGCACGCGCGGGATACCGGTCTCGGACACGCCTTGGAACTCGTCGCCGAGCTCGACCGGGTGGCCGTCGTGGTCGCGCAGGTGCTCCTCAGCGTGATGGACGTCCTCGACGGTGGGCTTGTCGAGCGCCCCGTCGTAGTAGAACGCCCGGAGCTTGGCCCGGAGCTTCTCGCGGCGACTGTGCGGGGCTGCCACGCCGTTGTGATCGGTCTCTGCCGGGGCCTCGAGCACCGGCAGCCGGTCGTGCGTCGTGAGCGTGTACTGCGCGCCGACCGGCAGGGGAGCGTGGCGCTCCGTGAACCCGCCGTCAGGCGAACGCTCGATGACACCGGTCTCGTAGCCGTGCAGGATGCGGTTGGCATCAGCGCGCTGCAGGCCGATGCAGATCCGCTTGGTGATCATGAACATGACGATCGGCAGGATGAAGAAGCCGATGCGGCAGAACCACGTGATCGCGTTGAGGCTCATGTTGAACTGGGTGGCGATGATGTCGTTGCCACCCGCGATCCACAGCACGCCGTACGCCGTCATGCCGGCGACGATGAACGCGGTCCGGAACGGCGCGTTGCGCGGGCGCTCCAGCAGGTGGTGCTCCCGCTTGTCGCCCGTGATCCACTGCTCGATGAACGGCCAGCCGGCGCCGACACCCAGGAACAGTCCGGGCAGGATCGCCCCCGGCAGGAAGACGTTCCAGCTCCAGGTGAAGTTGAAGAACGTGCTCTCCCAGTTGGGGAAGATGCGGACGGCGCCCTCGACGAAGCCCATGTACCAGTCCGGCTGGGAGCCGGCCGTGACCTCGGACGGGTTGTAGGGGCCGTAGGCCCAGATCGGGTTGATCTGCAGCGTGGCACCCATCAGGGCGGTGAAGCCGAACACCACGAAGAAGAACCCGCCCGCCTTGGCGGCGTAGACCGGAAGCATCGGGTAGCCGACGACGTTCTTCTCGGTGCGTCCGGGGCCAGGCCACTGCGTGTGCTTGTGGTAGACGAGCAGCAGCATGTGGGCACCGATGAGCCCGAGCAGGAGTGCAGGAATCAGCAGGATGTGCGCCATGTAGAGGCGCGGGATGATGATGTCCCCCGGGAACTCGCCGCCGAAGATGAAGAACTCGAGGTAGGACCCGACGATCGGGATCGACCTGACGAGCCCGTCGACGAACCGCAGGCCCGTGCCGGACAGCAGGTCGTCCGGGAGCGAGTAGCCGGCGAAGCCCTCGACGAGGCCGAGGAGCAGGAGGCCGAGGCCGATCAGCCAGTTGATCTCGCGCGGCTTGCGGTAGGCGCCCGTGAACATGACGCGCAGCATGTGCACGATCATGGCGGCGACGAACAGCGCAGCCGCCCAGTGGTGGATCTGACGGATCAGGAGGCCGCCGCGGACGTCGAACGAGATGTCGAGCGTCGATGCGTACGCCTGCGACATCTCCAGGCCGTTGAGCGGGGTGTAGGAGCCGTTGTAGGTCGTCTCACCCATGCTCGGCACGAACCAGAACGTCAGGAACGTTCCGGTGAGCAGCAGGACGACGAAGCTCCAGAGCGCGATCTCGCCGAGCATGAACGACCAGTGCTCGGGAAACACCTTGCGGAGCAGGTGCGAGCGCTTGCTGGCACCGGCCAGGCCCAGGCGGTCGTCCAGCCAGCCGACGGGGCCGGCAGCCTTCTTGCCGAAGCCGGTGTCCTCGATGGCGGTGCCCTCGGTGCTGGTGGTGTCGTCGACGGTGCTCATGACTTATCGTCCAACCTCTTCTGGTCGCGGACCAGCTCTGGGTAGCTGGGCGCCACGATCTCGGTGAAGTCGCTCACGGCGATCAGGTAGCCCTCGGCGTCCACCGCGAGGGGCAGCTGGGGCAGCGGCCGGTGTGCCGGACCGAAGACGACCTTGCCGTTGTCGGCCAGGTCGAACGTCGACTGGTGGCACGGGCAGAGCAGGTGGTGCGTCTGCTGCTCCCACAGGCTGATGGGGCAGCCGACGTGCGTGCAGATCTTGGAGTAGCAGAGGATGCCGCCGACGCCCCAGTTCTCGCGGCCCTTGTCCGGGGTGATGTCCTCGGGACGCATGCGGACGACGATCACGGCGGCCTTGGACTTCGCGGCCAGCAGCTCGGCGCCGTGCAGGACCGGGTGGCCGTCCTCGTCGGTCTCGTACATGATCGCGGGCTCGGCGTTGACGAGCTGGCCGACCTGCAGGTCGGCGGGCTTCAGGGGAGTGCCGGAGACATCGTTGACGACGCGCATGCCCTTCTTCCAGACCGTGTTGCGGTGGCCGTGGGGCAGCGGGCCGAGATCGCGCAGCAGGACGATGGCCGGCAGGCCCAGTGCGCCCATCGAGAGGAAGAGCGTGCGACGGATCAGCGGGCGGCGGCCGAAGCCGGACTCGTTGATGCCGTCGTTGAGGTCCTTGAGCGCGTGGGCGCGGTCCTCCGAGCTGGAGGCTGCCGGAGTGCGCATCTCGACCATCTCGTGATCGCCCATGAGCTTCTTGGCCCACTGGATGATCCCGACGCCCATCAGCAGCATCGCGCCGCCGAGGGTCGCGCCGAGCGTGAAGTTCATGGCGGACCAGCCGAGGAACGTCTGGTCCTCGTCGATCATGATGTAAGCCACGCAGAAGCCAACGAGCAGCGCCGCTGCCACCGCGAACATGCCCGAGATCTGTCGCTCGGCGCGACGGTCCTGGGCCGGGTCGACGTCGGTCGGCCGGTACTGGTGCTCGGGCAGGCCGGGATCCCGCACCGGCTCGGTGTCGGGCACGCGGTCGAGCTCGTCGCTCATTTCTTCTTCACTCTCGCTCCGTGGGCACCGATCCAGACGGCGGCGATCACGAGGCCGCCGATGCCGATGATCCAGGTGAACAGTCCGTCGACCACCGGGCCGAGGCCGCCGCCGGCCATGCCGCCGTAGTTGGGCTGCTCCTGCACCGCCTCGATGTAGGCGATGATGTTGCTCTTGTCCTCAGGGGTGATGACGTCGTCGGAGAACACCGGCATCTGCTGCGGGCCGGTGATCATGGCCTCGGCGATGTGCTTGGCGCTGACGCCGTCGAGGGCAGGGGCGTACTTGCCACCGGGGAGGGCGCCACCGGCGCCGACCGAGTTGTGGCAAGCGGTGCAGTTGGTGCGGAAGAACTCGCCGCCCTCGCGGATCTGCTCAGCGGTCTTGCCGGAGGTGTTGGTGTACTCCTCGTCGGGGATCGCGGGGCCGGGGCCGAGCGTCGCGATGTAGGCCGCGAGCTGCCGGGTCTCCTCGGCGGTGTACTCGGGATCCTTCTTGGGGGCCTGCGGGGCCATCTGGGCCATCGGCATGCGTCCGGTGCCCACCTGGAAGTCGACCGCGGCCGCGCCCACGCCGATCAGCGACGGACCATAGTTGCCGCCGCGCTTGGTCTCGATGCCGCCGGCGTTCTTGCCGTGGCAGCTGGCGCAGCCGATCAAGAACAGGTCGCGACCGGCCTCGACATCCTGCGTCGACACGGTCTCGGCCTTGGCGGGCTCAGGTGCGACAGCTGAGTAGACACCTCCGACAACGCCGAGCGCCACAAGCATCACGACGATGCCGGCGAGTGGATGCCGGCGTCTGGTGGACAGTTTCCGCACCGAGAACCTCGTTCCTTGGAGTGCTTCTGAGAATACCTTCGGGCGGTGACCCGACATGCAGTGAGGGAAGCCTTATTTGAGGATGTAGATCGTCGCGAACAGGCCGACCCAGACGATGTCGACGAAGTGCCAGTAGTAGGACACGACGATCGCCGAGATCGCCTGCTCGTGCGTGAACTTGCGGGCGGCGAACGTTCGCCCGATGACCAGCAGGAACGCGATCAGGCCGCCGAGGACGTGGATGCCGTGGAACCCGGTGGCGAGGTAGAACACGCTGCCGTAGGGCGACGACGAGATCGTGACGTGCTCGGTGACCAGGGCGGCGTACTCGGTGGCCTGGCCGGCGATGAACACGGCGCCCATGAGGTAGGTGAGGAGGAACCACTCACGCATGCCCCACAGCTTGATCTGGTGGAGCTTGCCGGTGCGGCCCGGCTTGCCGCGCTCGGCGGCGAACACGCCGAACTGGCAGGTCAGCGACGACAGCACGAGGATCGTGGTGTTGGCGGTCGCGAACGGGATGTTGAGGAGCTCGGTCTCCTGCTCCCACAAGTTGGGCGAGATGTTGCGGATCGTGAAGTAGGCCGCGAACAGCCCGGCGAAGAACATCAGCTCGCTGGAGAGCCACACGATGGTCCCCACCGTCACCATCGACGGACGGCCTTCCTGGCCATGGAGTCGGGAAGCAGGAATCACGGATGTAGTCGCCACGCGATCATTATGTACGATCGACCCGTGAGCGAGCACAAGCCCCTACGTGTCCTGGTCTACAGCGACGATCGCGACGTGCGCGCTGCCGTGCTGTCAGCCCTCGGAGCTCGCCCACACCCCGACCTTCCGCCCTTCGACTACGTCGAGTGCGCGACCGAGCCGGTCGTGTTCCAGCACCTCGACGAGGGCGGCATCGACCTGGTGATCCTCGACGGCGAGGCCGTCCCGGCAGGAGGCCTGGGCATCGCCCGGCAGATGAAGGACGAGATCTACCAGGCGCCTCCGGTGCTCGTGCTGACCGGACGTCCGCAGGACGCCTGGCTCGCCACCTGGTCGCGGGCCGAGGCCGCGCTGCCACACCCGATCGAGCCGATCCGCCTTGCCGAGGTCGTCATCGACCTGGCGCGCGGCGTGCTCCAGCCCGGCTGACGCCGTGTCGACGACATGGCCTGAGGTTCTCTCCGCCCTCGTGGCCAGGCGCGACCTCGACGCCGGGTCCACGACCTGGGCGATGGAGGAGATCCTCTCCGGCAACGCCACGCCGGCCCAGATCGCCGGGTTCGCCGTCGCGCTGCGCGCCAAGGGCGAGACGCTGGCCGAGGTGCAGGGCCTGGTCGACGCGATGTACCGGCACGCCGTCCCGTTCGCGGTCGACGGCCGCGTCGTCGACATCGTCGGCACCGGGGGAGACCTCGCCAAGACCGTGAACATCTCGACGATGTCCGCCGTGGTCATCGCCGGTGCCGGGGTCCCTGTCGTCAAGCACGGCAACCGTGCGGCATCCAGCGCGAGCGGCGCCGCCGACGTGCTGGAGGAGCTCGGCGTCCGCCTCGACGTGCCGCCGACCCGGCTCGCGGAGGTCCTCGACGCCGTGGGCATCACGTTCTGCTTCGCGCCGGTGTTCCACGCGTCCTACCGCTTCACGGCCGTGCCGCGGCGCGAGCTCGGCATCCCCACGACGTTCAACTTCCTCGGCCCGCTGGTCAACCCGGCCAAGCCCGCCGCATCGGCGGTCGGCGTCGCGGACGCCCGGATGGGGCCGATCATGGCCGGAGTGCTCGCCGCTCGAGGGGCCGACGCGTTCGTGTTCCGCGGCGACGACGGGCTCGACGAGATCACGACCAGCACGACCTCGAGCGTGTGGATCGCCGACGGCGCCTCGGGCGCGGTCAGCGAGGACACGATCGACCCGCGAGCCCTCGGGTTCGACTACACGCCGGTCTCGGAGCTGACCGGCGGCGACCCCGCTTTCAACGCCAAGGTGTTCGAGCGGGTCCTGGCCGGTGAGCAGTCCTCCGTGCGTACGGCCGTGGTGCTCAACGCGGGCGCTGCGATCGCCGCCCACGAAGCGGGATCGGGCGACCTCGAGTCGCGGCTGCGGGCCGGCATCGAGCGGGCGCAGGGCTCGATCGACTCCGGTGCGGCGACCTCGGTGCTGGAGAGCTGGGCGCGGACCACGCAGACCATGGTCTGAGGCTCACAGCCCGATCGAGAAGGCTTCCTCGAGGTCGTGCTGGCTGAAGGTCTGGAACGCGATCTGGGTCTGGGTCGCGATCACGCCGTCGACCTTGTTGAGCTGGTCGGCGACGACCGACGAGACGTCGTCGACCTGGCGAACGCGCACCATGGCCAGCAGGTCGAGATCACCCGTGACGGAGTAGACCTCGCTGACCCCGTCGATGTCGGCGATCTGCTCGGCGATCTCGGACAGCCGGGATACCTCGGCCTGGATGAAGACGATGGCGGTGATCACGGATTCACCCTAGCCCGGTCGCTGGAGTCCCTGCCACGACGCGCTGGCGTCCTCGAACGGCGACAGGTGGCGGGCCGCACCGCCGAGCGGGGTGTGCCACGACCCGCGGACCATGCGCATGCCGGGGGAGTCGAGCCAGCGCAGCAGGGTCTCGGTCTCCTCGGCGGTCGCCGCCGGGATTGGCCCGAATCCCGGCGCGACGGACTCGGCCGTGGCGAGGAGGGCGTCGACCCAGCCGATCGGGTGGGTGCCGCGCGGCATGACCCCGGCCGCGGCCAGCCGGCCGAAGCGGATGACGTGGATCTCCCATCCCTCGGGGTGGGGTGCTGCGGCGACCAACTCGGGCGTGCCGGTCAGCTCGCGCAGGCGTTGGGTTCGGGCCACGGCACGCAGGAAGCCGGTGAGCCGGTCACGCCAGATGGCAGCGTCCTCGAACCGCTCGGTGCGGGCGAGGTCGAGCATGCGGGCGCGGATCGCCGCGACGAGCTCCTCAGGGTCTCCCGTCATGGCGTGGCGGACGTGCGCGACCTCGAGGGCGTACGTCTCGAGGTCGGTCGATCCGTCGCAGGGCGACAGGCAGTGGCCCATCTCGGCGAGGGCGCACGGTGAGATGCGGGACCTCTTGGCGAGCTTGGTGGTGCACTGCCGGATGCGGAACGAGTCGTGGAGGGCCGTGAGTGCCCCTTCGGCGGCCGCGCGACCGCGGAACGGCCCGATGTAGTCGGCGTCGTCATCGAGGATCTTGCGGACGATCGAAAGCCGCGGCCACGGCTCGCGGGTGAGCTTGAGCCAGCTGAGCCGGTCGGGGAACCGCGAGCGGCGGTTGTAGGGCGGGCGGTGCTTGCCGATGAGCCGCAGCTCGCGGACCTGCGCCTCGAGCGCGGTCGCGCAGACGATGCCCTCGATGCGTTGGGCCAGCATCACCATCTCGCCCATCCGCGTGCGCGTCTCGGCCTTCGTGAAGTAGGAGCGGGTGCGGACGCGCAGGTTGCGGGACGTGCCGACGTAGAGGATCTCGTCTCGGGCGTCGCGGAAGAGGTAGACGCCCGGCGCCTCGGGCAGGTGCTCCGCGAGGTGTCGCTTGCGGCGCTGCTCGGGCTTGACCTTGGCGGTGTAGGTCGACACCTCCTCGAGGGTCGTGACGCCGAGGGGGCCGAGTCGCTCGAACAGGCCGTGAAGGACGTCGACTGTCGCGCGGGCATCGGACAGCGCCCGGTGGTTGGGCGTCGTGGTGGCCGAGAACTTCGCAGCCAACGTGGCGAGCTTGCAGTTGGGAACCTCCTCGCGGGACAGGATCCGGCGGGCGAGGGTCGCGGTGTCGAGCGTCTCGAAACCCGGCCAGGGGATGCCCAGCTCGCGGCTGAAGTGCTTGAGGAACCCGACGTCGAACGGCGCGTTGTGGGCCACCAGGACGCTGCCCCGGGCGAACTCGAGGAAGCTCGGCAACACCTCGGCGATGCGCGGGGCGCCGATGACCATCTGGTTGGTGATGCCGGTCAGCACCGTGATGTAGGCGGGGATCACCTCGTCTGGATTGACCAAGCTCTGGAACTCGCCCAGGACCTCACCGCCCCTGATCTTGACCGCGCCGAACTCGGTGATCTTGGAGCCCTTGGCGGCGGAGCCGCCGGTCGTCTCGAGGTCGACGACGCAGAACGTGGTGTCGGACAGGGCACGCCCGAGCTCGTCGAACGACGCCTGAACTACCTCCATGTGGTTCACCGTAGGTGGGGGTACCGACACAGAGCCGGAACCTGCAACCCGCGGCGTTTTTGTCCGAGCCGGCTCCTAACGTCGTGGTCGTCCCCGAGTGACGGGGCATGTGGCAACCAGCAGGAGGTGCAGCCATGACCGAGAACTTCCCCACCGACTCCGTGGTCGTCGATTGCGACCGGTGTCTCGTCCGCAGCCCCAGCGCGTGCGGCGACTGCATCGTGACGGTCCTGCTCGGCGCCCCGCCGGCCGGCATCGAGATCGACGCCGACGAGATGGCCGCCCTCGGCGTGCTCGCGGATGCGGGTCTCACCCCGCCGCTGCGCTTGGTGACCCCGGTCACGGGACCCGAGACACAGGTTGGTTGAGAGTTGAACTGACCCCGACTGCCCCTTACAGTGGTCCCTTGTGTGACCGGTGAACGTCGTCCCCCCCGGACGGCGCCGGCCGCACCGCCGAATCGCTGCAGTCATGGGGAAGATGTCTGAGGCGAACCGGGGACCCATGTGTGTGGGGTGAATCGGAACCGCGCGTCCTGAGCTCGTCGAGGGACACGCACGACCGTAGGGCAGACCTTGGCCCGAACCCGTCAGCTCACCCGGTAGGCGTCGAGGCTACATAGGAGTTCTGCGTGCGCTTGCCCGCTACCCGAACACGTCGTCAAGGATTCGCCACCGCCGCTGTACTGGCTCTGCTGGGAGGGTTGTTCGCCGTCCCGTCCGCGGCCGATCCGGCTGTGACGCCCAAGGACGTCGAAGCGGCGTTCCACAAGGCCGAGGCGATGAACGAGCAGGTCAACGCGCTCGAGGTCGAGGCCAAGCAGACGCAGGCCGAGATCGACGACCTCACCGCCGACATCAATCGCGACCTGGCGGACTACAACCGCCAGAAGTCCGAGCTCGGCGACGCGATCGCCCAGCAGCAGATGGACGCGCCGCTCGGCCCGAGCGTCAACCTGCTGAGCAGCGGCGACCCCGACCAGTTCCTCGCCGGCCTCGGTGCCGTGCAGGCGCTCAACAGCACCCGCGCCGATGCGCTCGAGAAGTTCGGCGAGACGAGCAAGGAGCTCAAGAACCGCCGCGCCCAGCTGCAGGACCGCAAGGCCGAGCTGGCAGCCGCGCAGAAGGACGCCGACGCCAAGCGCGACAAGATCCGCGAGCACTACACCGATGCCAAGGCCGAGCTCGCGCGTTTGACCGCCGCCCAGCAGGCCAAGTTCAACGCCAGCGACACGTCGATGCCCGAGGTCGACGCCTCCGGCCGCGCCAAGACCGCGATCGACTTCGCGCTGAGCCAGCTCGGCGATCCCTATGTCTACGGCGGCACGGGCCCCAACGGCTGGGACTGCTCCGGTCTGGTCATGAAGGCGTGGGCCGCCGCGGGAGTCTCGCTCCCGCGCGTCGTCGGCCCGCAGATGGCCGCCACGAGCCGCGTGTCGATGGACGCACTGCAGCCCGGAGACCTCGTCGCGTACGGCAACATGCAGCACATCGGCATGTACCTCGGCGGCGGCAAGGTCGTCCACGCTCCTCGCCCCGGCAAGAGCGTCGAGATCACGAGCCTGAGCGGCTTCAGCGTCGGCGGGCGGGTTGGCTGACCCAGGTCGAAGACTGGGGCCCAACGCGGCCGCCGTCCTCGTCCTGGTCGCCCTGGGTGCTGCGCTGCTCGTCTGGCAGCGCCCGTGGCAGGGCTCCGACGACAACAACGTCGGCATCCCTGCTGATGCTCCCTCGCGGCTGACGACCCAGTTCCGCGCCCTGACCGAGGCCGACTCCGAGGCGGAGTTCGTCGCGGCGGCGGGTACCTCCCGCGCCGCCAAGGCGTTTGCCCGAGAGGCCTGGCGGTCCCGCGCCGCGCTAGGCGCAACCTCCGTCGAGCTCCGCTACGTGAGCGGCGGCGAGGTCCCTGATCGGGCTGATGGCTCCGCCTTGGCCTCGGTCGAGGTCAGCTGGCGTGCCGGCGACGGCATCGGGCTGGCCGGGACGACCGATCACTCGTCGACCGTCGCGTTCCGGGTGACGCCCGAGTCCGATGACACCTTCTCGATCATCGCGGCGACGCCTCGGGACGGCGCGCTGCCGCTCTGGCTGGCCGGTGCGGTCTCCGTCGAGCGCGAGCCCGGTGCCGTCGTCGTCCGGGTCGATGGTGGGGACGCGGAGGTGCCGGTCGAGTCGATGGCGTCGCGTGCACGAGCCGCTGTCGCGAGAGTCGTCCCGGACACCAAGGGCGACGTCACCGTGGTCTCGCCGCGGTCCCAGACCCAGATGGCGCGGCTGGTGGGTCAGCCGCTCGACCAGGTCCGGCAGATCGCCGCGGTCACGACCAGGCTGGACGGCCGCGGGGGCACATCGGCCGACACGGTCGTGGTGCTCAACCCGGCGGTGTTCGCGACGATGGATCAGCGCGCAGCCCAGGTCGTCGTGACGCACGAGGCGACCCACCTGCTCACCGACGCGGTCGGAGCGCGGACCGAGAGCTGGGTCATCGAGGGATTCGCCGACTTCGTCGCCCTCCGGGAGGACTCGGCGTCGCTGGCCGTCAGCGCGGGCCAGATCCTGGCCGAGGTGAGGGCGGGTCGTACGCCCGAGCGCCTGCCGTCGGCGGAGGACTTCGATGCCGAGGGCCACGGCCTCGGCGCGGTGTACGAGTCGGCGTGGATGATCTTCCGGATGCTGGGGGAGCGTTACGGGGACGAGCGGGTCGTCGGGTTCTACGAGGCCGTCATGGGCGGCGCCGAGCTCGATGACGCCCTGCGCACGTCGTTCGGCATCACCACCGACCAGCTCACCGCCGCATGGCTTGACTACCTCGCGAAGAGCGCCTCGACGGTGTCGTGAAAGTCGCGCAGGACTGCGTTGCGCTTGACCTTGAACGACGGCGTCAGGTAGCCGTTGTCCTCGGTCCAGTCCTCGGGCAGGATCACGAACTTGCGGATCGACTCGGCCTGCGAGACCTGTGAGTTGGCGTCGTCGACGGCCTTCTGGATCTCGGCGCGCAGCGTGTCGTCGTCGAGGGAACCGGTCCAGGCCTCGGCATCGACCGTCACGAGCGCGGCCACGAACGGCTTGCCGTCGCCCACGACGAGGCACTGGCTGACGTACTGATGGGCCCGCACGCGGTCTTCGAGCACGGCGGGCGCCACGTTCTTGCCACCCGCCGTCACGATGATCTCCTTCTTGCGGCCCGTGATGCGCACGTAGCCGTCGGCGTCGACCTCACCGAGGTCACCGGTGGCGAACCAGCCGTCGGCGTCGAGCGCCTCGGCCGTCGCCTCGTCGTTGTGCCAGTAGCCCGTGAACACCTGCGGCCCGCGGAAGCTCAGCTCGCCGTCAGCACCCACGCGCACCTCGGTGCCCGGCAGGGGGCGTCCGACGGTGCCGATGCGCTGGTCGTCCGGCGTGTTGACGCACAACGCGGCGGTCGTCTCGGTCAGGCCGTAGCCCTCCAGGACCGTGACGCCGATGCCGCGGTAGAAGTGCGCGAGACGGTCGCCGAGCGGGGCGCCGCCGGAGATCGCCCACTCGGCGTGGCCGCCCAGCGCGTCCCGGAGCCGGCCGAAGACGAGCCGGTCGAACACCGCGTGACGAGTCCGCAGGGCGAGCCCAGGCTTCCCGTTGTCGAGCGCCTTGCTGTAGGCGATCGCGGTCTGGGCGGCGCGGTCGAAGATCTTGCCCTTGCCGTCGGCGTACGCCTTGCTGCTCGCGGTGTTGAAGACCTTCTCGAACACCCGGGGGACGGCCAGCACGAAGGTCGGCTGGTACGACCCGAGATGGGTCACGAGGTCCTTGACGTCCGCGGTGTGCCCGAGCTTGGCGCCCGAACGGATCGCGCCGACCTGGATGATGCGGGCGAACACGTGCGCGAGCGGGAGGAACAGCAACGTGGAGGCGCCTTCGCGCTCGAACAGCTCCGGGAGCTCGGGGATCGCGGCGCCCAGCTCGTAGCGGAACGAGCCGTGCGAGAGCTTGCAGCCCTTGGGCCGTCCCGTCGTGCCGGACGTGTAGATCAAGGTGGCGAGGGTGTCGCTCGACAGGGCAGCGCGGCGCGCCTCGACGTCGGCGTCGCTGACGTCCGCGCCCCGCTCGGTGATCTGGTCGATCGCACCGTCCTCGAGCACCCAGACGTCACGCAGGTCCGGCGCCTCGGCCATGGCCTCCTTGACCCTCGCGAGGTGGGTGTCGGACTCGACGATCGCCGCGACGGCTCCCGAGTCGGACAGGATCCACGCGATCTGCGCCGCTGCCGAGGTCTCGTAGATCGGCACGGTCGCTGCGCCCACCCACCAGATGGCGTAGTCAGCGACGGTCCACTCGTAGCGTGTCTTGGACAGCAGGGCGACCCGGTCGCCGTGTGCCACGCCGGCGCCGATGAGGCCCTTGGCCACGGCCAGGACGTCCCGGTGGAACTCGCCCAGGGTGACGTCCTGCCACTCACCGCCCACCATGCGGGCCAGCGCGACGTCGTCTGCGTGCTCTTGAAGGCGGTCGAGGATGTCGTCGGAGAGGTTGCCCAGTTCGGGTGCATGCGCCTGTGTCACGTACGGCAGGCTACTCTCACGGGCGCCGGCGCACGGAATCGGTGGGCGCTCCTGCATGCCACCTCCCGAGCGCGGCACCCGGGAGCAACACCACTAGCATGGGAACTCACATCGAGCCGGACGAGGAGGGGTGATGGCGCGGACCACGAGCGACATCGTCATCGACGCTCCGGCGAACCAGATCATGGACGTCATCGCCGACTTCGGGGCCTACCCCGACTGGGCCACGGGCGTGAAGGCGGCCGACATCGTCGACGCCGGCGACGGGCGGGCCAAGCAGGTGCACTTCGTGCTGGACGCCTCGCCGATCCGCGACGAGTACGACCTCGGCTACACGTGGGACGGCGACCGCTCCGTGTCCTGGAGCCTTGCCGAGAAGGGCTCGATGCTGAAGTCGATGGACGGCGCCTACATCCTCGAGCCGGTGGACGACGCCCGGACGCGCGTGACCTACCAGCTCGCCGTGGACGTCTCGATCCCGCTGCTGGGCATGCTCAAGCGCAAGGCCGAGAAGGTCATCATCGACACGGCTCTCAAGGGGTTGAAGAAACAGGTCGAGTCGCTGTGAGCGAGCAGAGCTCCAGCTCCGCAGCCTCGGACCCCGTCGGCTCGGTCGCCGAGGAGGCGTTCAAGCTGTTCCGCGTCATGGCCTCGCAGCCCCACGCCGCCGAGGCCACCGACAGCTCGTCCCACGTGTGCACGACGACGTGGTGCCCCGTGTGCCAGGTCGCCGGCTTCGTGCGCGACAACCCGGAGGCCGTCGCCAAGGTGACGGACTCCGCTGCACAGCTCACCCGCTCGCTCCGCGAGCTCATCGACACCGCTCTGACCCCACGGGACGACTCATGACACTGGCCGTTGGCGTCGACATCGGCGGCACCAAGATCGCGACCGGACTCGTGTCCGACGAGGGCAAGATCCTCGACTCGGCATCTGAGCCCACCCCCGACGACGCGACCAAGATCCCCGCGATCGTGGCCGACCTCGTCGAGCGCCTCGTCGGCGACGAGAACGCTGCCGGCATCGGCATCGGCGCTGCCGGGTTCGTCGGCGAGGATCGCTCGACGGTCCGCTTCGCGCCCAACATCGACTGGCGCGAGGAGGCCCTCGGCGAGCACGTCCGCGCCCTGGTCGACCTGCCGGTGGTCGTGGAGAACGACGCCAACGCCGCGGCGTGGGGCGAGTTCCGGTTCGGCGCGGGCGAGGACACCGACGACCTGCTGCTCGTCACGATCGGCACCGGCATCGGCGGTGGCATCGTGCACCGCGGCCAGCTCTTCCGTGGCGGCTTCGGCGTGGCAGCCGAGATCGGCCACATGCGTGTCGTGCCCAACGGCATCCTGTGCGGCTGCGGGCAGCACGGCTGCTGGGAGCAGTACGCCAGCGGCAGTGCCCTCGTCCGCAACGCGCGCGAGCGGGTGGCCAACGACGACGACGGAGCCGGGGCGATCGCCGCCCTCGGTGACGGCGACCCCAACCGGATCACCGGCCCCGGCATCACCAAGCTGGCCCAGGCGGGCGACCCCTTGGCGGTCGAGCTGCTCGCCGACCTCGGTCGGTGGATGGGCGAGGGAATCGCCGTGCTGACGACGATCCTCGATCCCAGCGTCATCGCGATCGGCGGTGGTGTCGGAGCGGCCGGGGACCTGCTGATGAACCCGATCCTCGAGGCGTTCGAGACCAACCTGCCCGCACGTGCGCACCGCCCCGAGGCGGCGCTCCGCCTGGCCGCGCTCGGCAACGAGGCCGGCATCATCGGCGCCGCCGATCTCTCCCGCACCGAGCCCGCCTGATGGCCGACAAGCTGGCCGTCGGCATCGACATCGGTGGCACCAAGATCGCTGCCGGCGTCGTCGACGAGGACGGTCACGTGCTGGCCCGGCTCAAGCGGGAGACCCCCACGACCGAGCCGCTCGAGGTCATCGACGCGATCGCCGACATCACCGAGGAGTTCCGCCGCGAGCACCACATCCGTGCCATCGGGGTCGGGGCAGCCGGGTTCGTCGATGCGACGCAGTCAACCGTCCTGTTCGCCCCGCACCTCGCCTGGCGCCACGAGCCGCTGCGCGACGCGGTCGCCCGCCGCACGGGACTGCCGGTGCTGGTCGACAACGACGCCAATGCCGCGGGCTGGGCGGAGTGGCGCTACGGCGCGGCCCAGAACGAGGCCGACCTCGTGCTCATCACGCTCGGCACCGGCATCGGCGGCGCGATCGTCATCGACGGCCAGCCCTACCGCGGTCAGTTCGGCATCGCGGGGGAGTTCGGCCACATGCAGGTCGTCCCTGACGGCAACCAGTGCGAGTGCGGCAACCGAGGCTGCTGGGAGCAGTACGCCAGCGGCCGCGTCCTGACCCGCCGCGCCCGGGCCGCCGCGACCGAAGGGACCGAGTTCGGCAAGACCATCCTGGCCGAGGCCGGTGGCGAGGTCTCGGCGATCGAGGGCCACCTCGTGACCAAGCACGCGCAGGCCGGCCACGACGAGGCGATCGAGTGGATCGCCGAGGTCGGCGACTGGCTGGGCGTCGGCATCGCCAACCTGGCCGCGGCTCTTGACCCCGGCATGTTCGTGATCGGTGGCGGGGTCAGCGACGCCGGTGAGCTGCTGGTCGACCCGGCGCGAGCCGCGTTCAGCCGTACGTTGACCGGCCGGGGCTACCGCGCCGAGGCGAGGATCGTGCGGGCCCACCTCGGCCCGGAGGCCGGCCTCATCGGTGCCGCGGACATGGCCCGGCTCACAGCACGGCGCCGTCGTCCGGCCAATCCCTCCGCGAGGGCCCGTGTTCGGGCAACTGCAAGATCAAGTAGATCGCCGCGCCGACGAAAGTGAGCGCGGCGGCCGCCACGATCGGCCGGTCGAGGAAGACGCCGGCCATCGTCGCGACGACGAGCGTCAGCGGCGCTCCGAGCACTCCTGCCCAGGCGAGCATGATGCCGCGGCGGCGGGGGATCAGAGGCGTGGGCTCGACCTTGCGGTAGAACGGCTCCTCGGTCTCGGCGGCATCGATGTCGTCGTCCGTCAGTGGTGACCATGCCGGTTCGGGCTCCTCGACAGGCTGCTCCTGCGGCTCGTCGATGAACGACAGGTCGAGCTCGAGGCCCTCGACGATCTTGTCGAAGTCGTCCCGCTCAGTCATCGGGATCGCCCGTGTGCTCGGCGATGAATGCGGCCGTGCGGTCGAAGATGAGCTGGTCGTCGTTGTCGATCGTCGCGACGTGATAGCTCTCGGGCAGCGCCACGACCTCGGCCACGGCGGACGAGACGCCGGCCCGGATCAGGTCGACCGACGTCGGGTCGAGGACGTGGTCCTCCTCGGACTTGAAGATCAGCAGCGGCTGGGTGACCTTGTCGAGGTTGGTGCGGACGTCCTTCCACATCACGAGCTGCGACGCGAGCGCCTTGAGGGGCGTGCGGCTGTAGCCGACCTCGTCCTGCCCGGGCTTCTTGATGTCGTTGCCGATGCCGGGCATCGAGCGGACGAGCCACTTGAGGACGGGGAGCAGCTTGAGGTCGAAGCGGGCGAGGTTGACGGCGGGGTTGACCAGCACGACGGCATCGACGTCGGCGGGTCGCTGCTCCGCAAGGCGAAGCGCCAGGCAGCCGCCCATCGACAGGCCGGCGACGACGACGTGGTCGCACCGCGAGCGCAGGTCGGTCAGGGCCGCGTCGACCTCGGCGTACCACTGCTCCCAGGTCGTCGAGTTCAGGTCCTGCCAGGTCGTGCCATGGCCGGGCAGTCGCGGCACCCGCACCGTGTGCCCGAGGTCGGCGAGCTGCCTGCCCCACGGCGTCATCGAGGCCGGCGAGCCGGTGAAACCGTGGCTGAGGAGCACGCCCACGCGCCCACCGTCGGCGGAGAACGGCTCGGCTCCGGGCAGCAGTCCAGGTGACGTCGTCGAGGTCATGGGTCCATCTTCCCCCATGACGGTGAGGATCGGGTCGCCTCATGCGAAAGGCGTCCGGTTCAGAGTAGTGTCCTGTCCGTGTTCTATTGGTTCCTGAAGTTCCTCGCACTGGGCCCGTTGCTCAAGTTGATCTTCAGGCCGTGGGCCGAGGGCACCGAGAACGTGCCCAAGGAGGGTGCCGTCATCCTGGCGAGCAACCACCTCTCGTACGCCGACTGGCTGTTCATGCCGCTCGTCATCCCGCGTCGGGTCACGTTCGTGGCCAAGGCCGAGTACTTCGAGGGCTCAGGCGTCAAGGGCTGGCTGCAGAAGACGTTCTTCTCCGGCGCGGGCCAGGTGCCGATCGACCGCACGAGCGGCTCCGCGGCGGCCGGCGCGATCAAGACGCAGCTGCGACTCCTCGCCGACGGCGAGGTCTGCGGCATCTATCCCGAGGGCACTCGCTCGCACGACGGCAAGCTCTACCGCGGCCGCACGGGTGTCGCCCGCCTGGCGCTCGAGGCCGGCGTCCCGGTCATCCCGCTCGCCGTCATCGGCACCGACGTCGTGGCCCCTCCCGGCAAGGTCTTCGGCAGGTTCGCCCGTCCCGGGGTGCGCTTCGGCAAGCCGCTGGACTTCAGCCGCTACGAGGGCATGCAGGACGACCGGTACATCCTTCGGGCGATCACCGACGAGATCATGTACGAGATCATGCGGCTGTCCGAGCAGGAGTACGTCGACCTCTACGCCCAGGACGCCAAGAAGCGCGATCGTGACGCCGAGCGCGAGGCCGCCAAGGTCGCCGCCCGCGCCGAGGCGGACGAGGTCTGGGACGAGATCAAGCCCGAGTAACGCAACCACCAACGAAGGGAAGCTCGATGCGCGTCGGCATGCTCACTGGGGGAGGCGACTGCCCCGGGCTCAACGCAGTCATTCGTGGGGCCGTGCGCAAGGGCGTCTCCACGTACGGCCACGAGTTCGTCGGCTTCCGCGACGGTTGGCGTGGTCCGCTCGAGAACGACACCATCCAGCTCGACATCAACGCAGTCCGCGGCATCCTGCCCCGCGGTGGGACGATTCTGGGCTCGTCGCGCACCAACCCGTTCGCGATCGAGAACGGCGTCGAGCGCATCAAGGACAACCTCGCGGCCAATGGGTGCGAGGCGTTGATCGCGATCGGCGGTGAGGACACCCTCGGCGTCGCGACCAAGCTCGCCGATCTCGGCGTCAACGTCGTCGGCGTCCCCAAGACGATCGACAACGACCTGTCGGGCACCGACTTCACGTTCGGCTTCGACACCGCGGTCAACATCGCGATGGAGGCCATCGACCGCCTGCACACGACCGCGGAGTCCCACCACCGGGTGCTCGTGGTCGAGGTCATGGGCCGGCACGCGGGGTGGATCGCGCTGCACGCCGGTCTCGCCGGGGGCGCCAACATCATCCTGATCCCTGAGCGCCCGTTCGACATCGACAAGGTGTGCGCCCAGGTCGAGAGCCGCTTCGCGACGCACTACTCACCGATCATCGTGGTCTCCGAGGGCGCGGTCCCCGCGGACGGCGGCTCGATGTCGCTCATCAGCGGCGAGAAGGACGCCTTCGGCCACGTCCGCCTGGGCGGCATCGGCGACCGGCTCGCGTCGGAGATCGAGCAGCGTACGGGCAAGGAGGCCCGGGCCGTCGTGCTCGGTCACATCCAGCGCGGCGGCACGCCCACGGCGTTCGACCGCTGGCTCGCGACCCGGTTCGGGCTGCACGCGATCCAGGCGGTGCACGAGGGCGACTTCGGCACGATGATGTCGCTCCGCGGCACCGAGATCGCGAGGGTGCCGCTGTCCGAGGGCACCAAGGAGCTCAAGGTCGTACGTCCCGAGCTCTACGAGGAGGCCGAGGTCCTCTTCGGCTGACCGGTGGACACGTACGCTCGAGAGCATGGCTGAGCGTGCTGTCGAGAACGTGTGGGACTACCCGCGTCCGCCGTCGATCGAGCCGAGTGACGAGCGGCTCGTGGTCCGCCTGGGCGGCCAGGTCGTCGCCGAGACGGCGTCATCCTGGCGGGTGTGCGAGACGAGCCACCCGCCGACCTACTACCTGCCGCTCGAGGCATTCGTCGCCGGTGCGTTGCGCCCGGCGACGGGCTCGACCGTGTGCGAGTGGAAGGGACGCGCGTCCTACTTCGACCTTCTCGGAGGAGGCCGGACCGTGCGGCACGGCGCCTGGACCTACCCGGCACCCAGCGATCGGTTCGCGGACCTCGCCGGACACGTGGCCATCTATCCCGGCAAGGTCGACGAGTGCACGGTCGACGGCGAGGTCGTCCAGGCGCAGGACGGTGACTTCTACGGGGGCTGGATCACGTCGCGCGTCAGCGGGCCCTTCAAGGGCGCTCCCGGCACGCTCGGCTGGTAGTCCACGAGAGCGAGCGTGTGCGGGGACACATGAGCCTGCCGAGTACCCTTGATGGGTGAGCATTCCCAGCCTTGACGACCTCCATGCGATGGGTGCTGCCCAGCAGCCCACGTATGTCGATCCGTCCGCCCGCGACGCCGCGGTGCAGACGCTGCGGAAGATGCCGCCCCTGGTGTTTGCGGGCGAGTGCGACGCCCTGCGCGACCGGCTCGCCGAGGTCGCCCGCGGCGAGGCGTTCCTGCTGCAGGGCGGTGACTGCGCCGAGACCTTCGAGGGCGTGACGGCCGAGAACGTCCGCAACAAGCTCCGCGTGCTGCTGTCGATGGCGGTCGTGCTGACCTACGCCGCGAGCGTCCCGGTCGTCAAGGTCGGCCGCCTCGCCGGCCAGTACGCCAAGCCCCGGTCCAGCGACTCCGAGACTCGTGACGGGGTGACGCTGCCGGCCTACCGCGGCGACGCCGTCAACGGCTTCGACTTCAACGCCGCGTCCCGCGCGCACGACCCGCAGCGACTCGTCGACGTCTACAACGCGTCGGCCGCCACGCTCAACCTCGCGCGCGCGTTCACGACCGGCGGCTACGCCGACCTGCGCCAGATGCACGCCTGGAACACCGACTTCGTCAAGAGCAGCCCTGTCGGCGAGCGCTACGAGCGCATCGGCGCCGAGATCGATCGTGCGCTCGCGTTCATGGATGCGATCGGCGTCGACCCCGACGAGTTCCACACCGTCGACTTCTTCTCGTCCCACGAGGCGTTGATCCTCGAGTACGAGCACTCGATGACGCGCATCGACTCGCGCACCGAGCGCCCGTACGACGTGTCGAGCCACTTCGTCTGGATCGGCGAGCGCACCCGCCAGCTCGACGGCGCTCACGTCGAGCTGATGAGCAAGATCGCCAACCCCATCGGCGTCAAGCTCGGCCCGACCAGCACCGCCGACGACGCGATCGCGCTCTACGAGAAGCTCAACCCCGAGCGCACGCCGGGCAAGATCACGTTCATCACCCGCTTCGGCGCGGGCAAGATCCGCGACGGGCTGCCCCACCTCGTCGAGAAGGTCACCGCCGCCGGCATCGAGGTCGCGTGGGTCTGTGACCCCATGCACGGCAACACGTTCGAAACGTCCAACGGCTACAAGACGCGTGAGTTCGACGACGTCATCGACGAGGTTCGCGGCTTCTTCGAGGTGCACCGAGCCCTGGGCACGTGGCCCGGCGGCGTCCACGTCGAGCTGACCGGCGACGACGTGACCGAGTGCGTCGGCGGCGGCGCGAAGCTGTCGGCCGAGGACCTCACGCACCGCTACGAGACCCTCTGCGACCCTCGCCTCAACCGGGCCCAAAGCCTCGAGCTCGCCTTCCTGGTGTCCGAGATGCTGTCCGGTCGTGGCTAGGTGACCTCACGTGGCGTCGGGATCGATCGCAAGGGCTTCTCGGCAATGGTCGGGGCATGACTGACCTGACGTACGCCGAGGTCGGCGCGACGGCTCGCGAGCCGCTGCCCGACGGCTACCACCACGTACGCGCGACGCGGTCCCTCGGTGTCGTCGACCTCGACGAGGCTGCCGAGGCGATCATGACCTGGCAGATGCAGGAGCGATCGGGCGTGCGACGCACCAGCGGCCCTCCACGGGCGACGCTGGGCGCGGACGTGACCTTCAGGTTCTACGGCCAGCAGATCCCGTGCCGCGTGGTCGACGTCGTGGACGAGCCGGACCGGCGCGGATTCGCGTACGGGACGCTGCCCGGGCACCCGGAAACGGGGGAGGAGCGCTTCGCCGTCGAGCGGGACCCGGCGACGGGCGAGGTGACCGCGATCGTCACGGCGTTCTCCAACCCCGCTCTGTGGCGCACGAGGCTCGCCGGGCCGGTGGGCCGGCTGCTGCAGAGGGCGATGACCCGGCGCTACCTCAAGGCCCTCTGACCTCGCGATGTGTGAGGGCGTGCACCCCCTGGTCGCCCGCGACCGGTGCACATGGTCATGAATCGCAGGGGTGGGGCTCAGGCCTCCGGCTGCACCTTGAGGGTCAGCAGCACCGTCGCGAGGGAGTCGTACTGCCCGCACAGGAGCAGGAGCTCGATCAGCTCGGCCTCGTCGAGGTGTGCGCTCACCGCCGCCCAGGTCGCGTCGTCGATGAACTTGTCGTCGACGAACTGGTCGGCGACCGCGAAGAGGGCCCGTTCCCGGTCGCTCCAGCCGGGCCACGTCTCGTCGGCGAGGCGGTCGATCTCGGCCGGCGTGATCCCCACCTTGCGACCGATGCGCACGTGGTGACGACGCTCGTACTCGCACTCGCGGATCGTCGCGATGCGCAGGATGACGAGCTCGCTGTCACGCCGCGGCAGCCGGCCACCGGGCATGAGCCTGCCGCTGTAGTACAGCCACCCGCGGAACAGTCGGCGCTGTCGCCCCAGGGTCGTGAAGACGTTGGGCTTGTGCCCGCCGATCACGCGACCGGCGAGGACGCTCACTCCGTAGTTGACGAGTCCGAGCTCCTTGAGCCCACCGGGCGCGATGCGGGGTTCGTCCATCGCGTCAGTCTAGGGGAACTTGTACGCGCGTCTCACTCCGTCCCGACGACTCCGCGAGGACCATGGCAGCCAGGACGAGCGCGCCGCCGAGCAGCAGTCGCCAGCCCAGCCCTTCGTCGCCGAACGTGATGGCGAACGTCGCTGCGAAGACCGGCTCCATCGTCATCAGGAGCGCGGCCCGCGCGGCGTCCAGCTGACTCTGGGCCCAGGTCTGGGCCACCATCGCGAGGGCGCCGGCGACGAGTGCCATGTAGACCGTCGCGGCCCAGTCGGCGGACCGGTCGGGCAGCGTGAGCCCGCCGGGAGCTGCCGCCACGAAGCACAGGATCGCGATGACCCCCATCTGGATCGTCGCCATCGCGTACGCGTCCCGGGCCGTCGACCACCGCGACAGCACGACGATGTGCACGGCGTAGAGGAGGGCGCACACGAACGTGATCGACTCGCCGAAGCCCACGGCAAAGCCGCGCAGCGACAGGATCCCGAGACCCAGGGTCGACAGGCCGACCGCGATCCAGACCGTCCGGGAGACGCGCTGCCGGAACGCGAGCGAGGCGAGCACGGGGGTCGCCACGACGTACAACCCGGTGATGAACCCGGACACGCTCGCGTCCGTGTGGCCGAGGCCGACCGTCTGCATGATCTGGGCGACGCCGTAGATGCCACCGGCGTACGCGCTGCGGCGCCGCACCTCGGGGGAGAGGCGGCCGATCGCGCGGGGTGCCAGCAGCAGCATCGCCACGAAGGCGATCGTGAACCGTACGGCGAGGAAGTCGGCGGCCGGCACGCGGTCGAGCAGGTCCTTGATCAGGAAGAACGTCGAGCCCCACACCGCGGTGACGCCCAGAAGCGCTGCCGCAGCCAGACGGGTCCGCACGGGTTCAGAAGCCGACGATGGTGACGGTCGTGCCCTTGCGCCGCTCAGCACCCGCGGACGGGGTCTGGGCCTTGACCGTGAAGTTGCCGGCGCCGAACGCCATGACCTTGAACCCCGCACGCTTGAGGATCACCAGCGCGGAGACGCGGGGTCGGCCGACGACGTCGGGGACCTCGATCAGCTCTGGACCCTTGGAGACCGTCAGCGTGATGGTGTCGCCCTTGGTCCCGGTGCCCTCGTTGGGGGTCTGGGCGAGGACGTCGCCCTTGTCGACGTCCTCGCTGAAGACCTCGCTCGCGGACACCTTGAAGCCGGCTTCCTCGAGGCCGTTCTTGGCCTCGCTGAAGGGCCGCCCGCGGTAGTCCTCGATCTCGATCGGCCGGGGGCCACGGCTCACGGCCAGCACGACGCCGGTGCCGCGCTTGAGCTGGTCGGTGTAGGTGTAGTTGACGGGGCCGACGACGCGACCCTTGCGGACCTTCTCGTCGTACACCTGCTTGGTGTCGGTGACGTCGAGCTTCTGCTCCTCGAGCGCTGCCGTGGCTGCGGCGAGGGTCATGCCCTTGATGTTCTTGGGGATCAGGAATCGTTCCGGCCCCTTGGAGACGACGGCCTCGATCGTGCTGCCGGGCAGGATCTTGTCGCCCGGGCCCGGGTCGGTCTCGATGACCTGGCCCAGCTCGAACTTCTCGGAGAACTGTCGCTCGGAGACCTTGAACTCGAAGCCGGCCCTCTCGGCGGTCTCCTGCGCCGAGGTCTCGGCGCTGCCCACCAGAACGGGGGTGTCGTCGTAGCGGCCGACGCTGAACCAGTAACCGACCGCGAACACGACCAGCGCCAGGACGATCGTCAGGATCAGGAGGTTCCGGCCGCGGTGGGACTTCGCCTCGCCGGCCCGAGCCTTCTTGTAGTCGTCCGCTGACATGGCGGGGTGCAGCCCGATCGGACGGTCGGCGGTGGGCGGCAGGACCGGTGGGGTGTCGAGACCGGCGCGAGGCTCCGGGTCGACGCGCGCCGAGGAGGAGAGCCCGTCGGACCACTGGACCGTCGCCTCGCTGACGTGCACGGCCTCCGTTGCCTCGGAGTCGGCCGCCGAGGCGACCGAAGCGGCGGATGCAGCCGATGCGGCCCGGGGGACCGGTACGGTCGGGGCGCTGTCGCCGCTGGTGGCCCGCGCGCCGGGCTTGAGGTCGGCGACCAGGTCCGGGTCGTCGGCTAGGCCGGCGTCGAGGGCTCGCTGCACCGATCGCACCTGCTGCAGCATCACCCGGGCGTCGGTGGAGCGCTGGTCGCGGTCGCGGACGGTCGCTCGCGCCACCAACGCATCGACGTACGCGGGGATGCCGGCCCTGACCGCGGACGGCGGGCCGATGTCCTCGTGCACGTGCTTGTAGGCGACCTGGATGGGCGACTCGCCGGCGTGCGGCTTGAGCCCGGTCAGCATCTCGTAGAGCATCGCGCCGCAGGCGTAGACGTCGGAGCGTGCGTCGGCGCCGTCGTTGGTCACGATCTCCGGTGCCAGGTAGGAGACCGTGCCGATGAGTGTGCCCCCGGTCGCCGTGGTCGCCGCGCTGACGGCGCGGGCGAGGCCGAAGTCGGCGACCTTGACGTCGCCGTCGGGGGTGATGAGGACGTTCTCGGGCTTGACGTCGCGGTGGATGATCTTGGCGGCGTGCGCGGCCGACAGCGCCACGAGGACCTGCTCGAGCAGCTCGAGGGCGCGATAGGGCGGCATCGGCGCCTCTTCGCGCATGACGTCCCGCAGGGTCCGGCCGGGGACGTACTCCATGACGAGGTAGGTCACGTCGCCGTCGCGGCCCTGGTCGAAGACCGAGACGACGTTGCGATGGTTGAGCTTGGCGGCGGACTTCGCCTCGCGGACGAAGCGGTCGGTGAACTGCTGGTCGTCACCGAGGCCGTGGTGCATGACCTTGATCGCGACGGCGCGGTCGAGCCGACGGTCGACGGCCTGGAAGACGCTGGCCATGCCCCCGCGTGCAATGCGGTCGCCGACGAGGTAGCGGTCGTCGAGGACGCGCCCGACGAGGGCTTCGTCGCCCGTCACTGTCACGCCGCACTCCCTCGAGATATGGATCCCCCGACCCGTCCATTGATTCTAGAGACTCTTCCACATCATCACCGTGACGGTGGGCGTGTCACGGTCTTCTCGTGACGTTCCCCACGCCGGATGAGGGACGATGGGCTCATGCGCCGCGGTGGATGGATCGTCCTGCTGCTGGTTGCCGGCGTCGTGCTCGTGGTTCTCGGCAACCGCGGCCAGACAACAGGTGACGAGCCGCGGGCGTCGGCGTCGTCGCAGACCCCTGCCACGGGCTCGGGCCAGGGGCTGCCACCGCAGGCGTTCGAGACCATCGCCCTGATCGAGGCCGGCGGACCGTATCCCTTTGACCGTGACGGCGCGGTCTTCATGAACCGTGAACGCCGGCTGCCCGCTCACGAGCGTGGCTACTGGCGGGAGTACACCGTGCCGACGCCCGGCGAGTCCGACCGGGGTGCCCGTCGCATCGTCGCAGGGCGAGGTGGCGAGCTCTACTACACCGCCGACCACTACCGATCCTTCGTACGTGTGGAGGCCCGTCGATGACCGCGACCTTCGCCTCGGTGCTGTCCGGTGCCGTGACGCCGGGCCTGTTCGCCTGGCGGGGCCGGCCCGACCGCGACCTGGTGGGGGAGGCCGAGGCAGCGGGCTGGGAGGCGCTTGGCCTCGACACCCGCAACGTCTCGTCGTTCGAGGAGTTCTACGACGAGGTCGCCCGCGCATGGGCGCTCCCGGACTGGTTCGGTCGCAACCTCGACGCGTTGTTCGACGTCCTGGCGGATCTCGCCGTGCAGCCCACGCTCATCGTCTGGGACGGCCTGCGCCGTCTCGCGGAGCTCGACCCGGTCCAGACCAGCGCGATCCTCGACGTGCTGCGGGACGCCTGCGGCCAGGCGGCGGTGCTGGTGGTCATCGTGCGGGACGACCTGGAGATCAGCGAGTTCGACGGGTTGCTGTGAGCGCAAGGGGACCCAGCACGTCGCGCGCGTCGGCTCCCAGCCGGTCGATCGCCTCGTCGGCCTGAGCTTCGAGCCGGGCGATGTCACCCTCCACGGCCGCGAGCGCGCCGGACGTACGAATCAGGTCCCGCACGGAATCGACGCCTTCGGCCGTGCCCAGGGAGGTCCGGAGCAGCTCGCGCCCGGCTTCGTCCGTCAGCTCGGCGGCGCGGGCGACCAGCACGGTGCGCTTGCCCTCCCGCAGGTCGTCGCCGGCCGGCTTGCCGGTCTGCTCGGGATCGCCGAAGACGCCGAGCACGTCGTCGCGCAGCTGGAACGCCTCGCCGAGCGGAAGGGCGACCTCGGTCAGGGCGGCGATGAGCTCGGGACCGGCACCGGCCAGGGCGGCGCCGATGTGCAGTGGCCGCTCGACGGTGTACTTGGCGGACTTGTAGCGCACGACCGTCATGGCCTCGGCGACCGAGAGCGACTCCCGCGTCTGCCCCGCGACGTCGAGGAACTGCCCCGCGACGACCTCGGTCTTGCACCGGTCGAGGAAGGAGAAGGCGTCGCCTGCGTGCGGCAGCCCGTTGCTCCGGAACAGCTCGTCGCACCATGACAGCATCAGGTCGCCGAGCAGGACGGCCGCCGACGTCCCGAAGCCGACGGGGTCGCCGTGCCGGGACTCCTCGCGGTGCCGCGCCTCGAAGGCGCGGTGGATGCTGGGCCGGCCGCGCCGGGTGTCGGAGCCGTCCATGAGGTCGTCGTGCACGAGCGCGCTGGCCTGCAGCCACTCGAGGGCGGCCGCTGCCGTCACGATGCCCGGCTCCTCGGGATCGCCGCCGGCGACGAGCCACCCGGCGAAGCAGAACTGGGGGCGCAGCCGCTTCCCGCCGGCGACGAAGCCGATCGCGGCGTCCGCGAGGCCTTGCAGGTCAGGACCCAGCTCGGCGAGCACGCCCCGCTGCCGATCGACGAAGGACTCCAGGGTGTGATCAACACGAACCCGGAATTCGGGATCAACGGGGCGTGGACTCACAGCCCGGACGATACCGTTGGACCATGCCGTCTCATGACCAGTCCCTTGTCGACGCCATCCGTGGGCCGTCGGTGAGCTACTCGTTCGAGTTCTTCCCGCCCAAGGACGACGATGGCGAAGCTGTGCTCTGGCAGACCATCGCCGACCTCGAGCCGCTTGACCCGACGTTCGTCTCGGTGACCTACGGCGCTGGCGGCACGAGCCAGGAACGCACGGTCCGCATCACCGCGCGCATCGCGGAGCAGACCCGCATGCGTCCGGTCGGGCACCTGACCCTCGTCGCGCAGACCAAGGGCGAGATCGAGTCGGTGCTCAAGCAGTACGCCGCCTCCGGCGTCGACAACGTGCTGGCCCTGCGCGGAGACCCCAAGGGCGGCCCCCGCGCGACCTGGGAGCCGCACCCGGACGGCATGGACCACGCGATCGACCTCGTGGAGCTGGCCACCTCTCTCGGCGGGTTCCGCATCGGCGTCGCGGCCTTCCCTGAGGGACATCCCGATGCCGCGAGCCTCGACCACGATGCCCAGGTGCTGGTCGACAAGGCCAACGCCGGTGCCGAGTACGCCATCACGCAGCTGTTCTTCAGGGCATCGGACTACTTCGACCTGGTCGAGCGCGTCCGCGCCAAGGGCTGCGACATCCCGATCGTCCCCGGCATCATGCCGATCCTCAACTTCGCCCAGGTCGCCCGCATGGCCGAGCTCTCAGGAGCCGAGCTGCCCCGGGAGGTGCTGGACCAGGTCGAGCCGATCCAGGACGACAAGGTCGCCGTGCGCGCCAAGGGCATCGAGCTCGCGACCCAGCTGTGCCGCGACCTGGTCGCCGGAGGGGCGCCGGGCCTGCACTTCATCACCCTCAACCGGTCGAAGGCGACCCGCGAGATCTTCGAGGCGCTCCGGGCCGACGACCTGCTCTAGCTGTACGTCTGGCGCGGGGCCGGGCCGATCGCATCGGCGATCGCCGCGGTGGCCATGCCGATGCCCTCGAGGGTCGCGCCCGGGTGGGCGTGCGCGCCGGCGAAGTGGATCCCAGCAGCCGGCGCCACGCCAGGGAGCTCGAAGGCGCTGGTCCAGCCCGTCCACGCCCAGCCGGCATGCCCGAGTCCGAGGACGTCAGTGGGGTTGAGGTCGACCCGCTCGTCGACGTACGGCCGGACGTCGATCCCGAAGCGCACGAGCGCGCGCAGGGGATCCTCACCGCTGCGGTGCTCGATGGTCCACAGGCCGTCGCCGCCCGACCACATCCTGATCGGGGGATTGGCGTGGACGAGGATCTCGTCGGGCAGGTCTGGCGCGTCGGCCGACAGGGCGACCAAGGTCCTGGATGCCGGTATGACCGGCATCAGCGTGACCGGCGGCAGGGGAGCGGGCCATGCCGGAGCGCACCACACGACGATGTCCGCCGGCACCGTACGTCGTGAGGTCACGACGCCGCGGACCCGACCGGCCTCGAGGACCAGCTCGTGCGCCGACTCGCCGAGCTCGATCGTCACGCCCCGCTCGCCCAGACGCGTCTCGAGCGCGGCGGCGAGCGCGGGGAGCCCGCCGGCGAACCGCCAGCGGCCGAAGGACCGCTCGACGTAGTGGCTGACCGCGACGAATCCCGGCGTCGCGTGCCGGTCCTGCCCGGCGAGACGGACGGGGTCGAGCACGAGCTTGCGCAGCCGGTCGTCGTCCAGGTCCTTCTGGGCGAGCGTCGCGATGCTGCGCCGCGGGCGCAGGGCCTTGCGCATGGTGCGGTCGACAGCAGCGCGGCCCTCGAAGACCTGGTCGAGGGCGGTGCGGCGGATGAGGTCCCAGGGCTCGGCCCAGGAGTCGACCCAGGGCGACCACTCGTCCTCGCCGAACGTCTCGACGAGTGCGGCGTGCTGGTCGCCGCGGTTGCCGAGGGGAAGGTCCAGGACCGACTTGTCCTTGAAGACGTGCCGCCGGCCGTCGGTCTTCGTGAGGTCGAGGACCCGTTCCAAGGGTCGCCCCGACTTGCGGAACAGGTCGCGGAACACTCCCGGCAGCGTCACGGTGTCCAGGTCGAGGCTCCACGTACGGCCCCCGACGGTCATGCCGTTGAGCCGGCCGCCGAGCTGCTGGCTCGTCTCCAGGAGCGTGACCTGATGACGCAGCTTGGCCAGACGGGCCGCGGCGGACAGACCGGCGAAGCCGCCACCCACGACCACGACGTTCGCCATGCGCGCAGACTACGTGGTGACCCGGCGGTGCCGTCGCCACGCCTTGCGGATGACGCGCCACAGCAGGACGACCGTGACAGCACCCGCGACCAGCAGTGACGCGGAGATCCCCAGGGCGATCCACGGGTGGGACACCGCGAGGGCGACGACGGTGACGACTCCGACGTCCTCCGCGGTGCTGACGATCCCGTTGCTGATCGGCTCGGGGGAGGTGTTGACGGCGAGGCGAAGACCAGCCTTGATGCCGTGCGACGTCAAGGCGGTGCCTCCGCCCAGAGCCGTGAGCAAGGCCTGTTCCGTCCCGCTCGTGTCGCCGGCGAAGTGATAGGCCACGAACGCGCCGACGGCCGGACGTACGACGGTGGAGACCGCGTCCCACATCGAGTCCGCGACGGGCACCTTGTCGACGACGAGCTCGACGGTGAACATCACCAACGAGATGACCAGCACGTCGGTTCGCGCGAGGGTGTCGGGGATCGCCGCGGTGTCGCTGAGCCGGTCGGCGAGGCCGAGCACGGCCACCGTCGCGTACGCGTTGATGCCGCTCGCCCAGCCGCTGGAGAACACGAGGGCCGTCAAGGACTCCATGCCGGGACGCTATCGGAAGACGTGATCCACGCTGTGGCACAGTGTCCGTCATGGGTCCGGTCCGCACCGAGTTGATGTGGCAGTCCGTCGTGGATGCCGTCGACGTGGCGGGACCCGGCGACGCCCTCGACGTGCTCGACCTTGGGGGTGGAACGGGCAGTGACGCCGTGCGTCTCGCGACGTCGGGGCACCGCGTCACCGTCGTCGACCCGAGCCCCGACGCCCTGGCCTCGCTGCACCGCCGCGGTGTCGAGGCCGGCCTGGCGCAGGGGGTCAACGCCGTGCAGGGTGACGCCGCGGACCTGCTCGACCATGTCGCTCCGGCGTCGTTCGACCTGGTGATCTGCCACGACGTGCTCGAGCACGTCGACGATCCCGGGCAGGCGCTCGCCACGATCGCCACGGTCCTGCGTCCCGGCGGTCACGTCAGCGTCGTCGTCGCGGGCCGCAACGCCGCCGTCGCGGCGCGTGCCCTGGCCGGCGACTTCGTCACGGCCCAGTCCCTGTTGGGCCGTTCCGCCAGCTCGTGGGACGTACGCACGATGGGGCCGCGACGGTTCGTCGTGACCGAGCTCCAGCTGCTGCTGACCTCGCACGGCTTCTCTCCGGTCGCGACCACCGGGGTGCGGGTCTTCGCCGACCTGGTGCCCAGCGCGATCGTCGACGCCGAGCCCGGCGCGCGCGACGCCCTGTACGCGTTGGAGCGCCTGCTGAGCACCTCCGAGGACTTCACTTCGCTTTCGGCTGGTCTGCACACGATCGCCCGCCTAGACTTGCCAGAAGCAACACCCGATCCAGGAGGCAACAGTGCCGCTCTCTGATGAAGAGGCCCGGCTGCTCCATCAGCTCGAGCAGTCGTTGGCAGCCGAAGACCCTGACTTCGCGTCCACTCTCCGTGGATCGAAGTTCATGGCGCACAACCGACGTGTGGCGATCCTGGCCGTCCTCGGGTTCCTCGGCGGGCTGGTCCTGCTCTTCGCCGGCGCGGTCTCGGCCATGACCTGGCTCGGCGTCGTCGGATTCGTGACGATGCTCGGCGCGGCCTATCTCTTCATGACCGCCTGGAAGCGCGGGATCGGCCGCAGCAGCGAGGAGCCGGTCCGCAGCCCGGGCGGCAAGCCGCCCAAGGCCTCGGGCACGTTCGTCGATCGCATGGAGGAGCGCTGGCAGCGCCGCAGGGACGGCGACGAGCGCTAGATCCGCCCCACTTCACTCCACTTCCACCACAGCCGCCCCCTCGGGGGCGGTTTTTCTTTGCCCTGACGGCATTTTCGAGCTGCCCTCCGCCGTGGAGCGGCGGCACGAAAATGTGCTGAAACATGCCTAAAGTGAGGGCGAAGTGGGGGATCGTGGGGTATGGTGGGGCGAAATGGAGGAACTGACCGGCGGCGAGGAGGAGAGAGGTGAACCCGGATGTCGCAAACTTCTTCGGCACCTACACCCCTCGTCTCGACGACAAGGGCCGGCTCTTCCTTCCGGCCAAGTTCCGTCCTCGGCTCGAGCACGGCATCGTCCTCACCCGCGGGCAGGAGAACTGCATCTACGGGTGGACGACCGAGGCCTTCAACGCCTTCACCGACCGGGTCCGCGACACGCCGTTCACGAACCAGGCCGCCCGCAACTTCACCCGCATGTTCTTCTCGGGTGCCTCGTCAGAGGTTCCGGACAAGCAGGGACGCATCTCCGTGCCGCCGGTGCTCCGCGAGTGGGCGCACCTCGACCGCGACTGCACGGTCGTCGGAGCGATGGACCGCATCGAGATCTGGGACTCGGGCCGCTGGACCGAGTTCTCGAACGCTCAAGAGGGTCCGTTCGCGGACATGTCAGAGGAAGTGATGCCCGGCATCTTCTGACAGTCGCGCGGCGAGATCTGCGCCCGCATGGTTCTGACATCACTTCCCCGGTGTCAGACCCAGCGGACGCAGATCTGGCCACACGACATCAGCCGGGCAGGACGACGACAGACGGGACGAGGTGACATGAGGATCGAGCAGAGCAGGCAGCCGGCGCGGCACGAGCTTGGCGACGGCGAGCGACTCATGGGCACACCGGCCCTCGTCCTCGAGCTGGGGTCGCGATGACCGAGGCCAGCCACGTCCCGGTCCTGCTCGAGCGGGTCCTCGACCTGTTGGCCCCTTCGGTCGCCGTCGACCGTCCGGTCGTGGTCGATGCGACGCTCGGCCTCGGCGGTCACACCGAGGCGATGCTCGAGCGCTTCCCCGACCTGCACGTCATCGGCATCGACCGCGACCCCGAGGCTTTGGCCAGGGCCAAGACCCGCCTCGCCGCGTTCGGGGAGCGGGTGACGTTCGCTCACGCCGTCTACGACGAGATCGCCGACGTGGTGGCCGAGGCGGGCTTCCGCACGGTCTCCGGCGTGCTCTTCGACCTCGGGGTCTCGTCGATGCAGCTCGACCTGGCCGACCGCGGGTTCGCGTACGCCCAGGACGCGCCGCTCGACATGCGCATGAACCCCGAGGACGAGCTGACCGCCGCCGACATCCTCAACACCTACACCTCGCGCGAGCTGTCGAAGGTGCTGCGGGAGTACGGCGAGGAGAAGTTCGCCAAGCGCATCGCCGACGCCGTGGTCTCCGAGCGAGCCCGCGAGCCGTTCACCGACAGCGCCCGGCTGGTCGACCTCATCCGTACGTCGATCCCGGCCGCCGCCAGGCGTACGGGCGGCAACCCCGCCAAGCGGACGTTCCAGGCGCTGCGCATCGAGGTCAACGACGAGCTCGGCGTCTACCGCCGTGCCCTGCCGGCATCCTTGGAGATCCTGGCGCCGGGTGGGCGGGTCGTCGTCCTCGCGTACCACTCCCTCGAGGACCGGATCACCAAGCGGGCGTTCACCGAGGTCACCACGACCGACGTCCCGCGCGACCTTCCGTTCGTGCCCGAGGGGCACGAGGCGCGTTTCCGCCTGGTCACGCGTGGCGCCGAGATGGCGACCGACGCCGAGATCGACGAGAACTCACGCGCCAGGTCCGTACGCCTTCGCGTCGTCGAGCGGGTTGCCGCATGAACGCCACCCCACAGAACCGTTCGCTGTGCTCCCCGGCACCCCGAGTTCCTGCCACGCGCTCACGCTTCTGCGGGGACCCCGCATGAGCCCGCAGCTGGCGCGGACCATCAGCGCTCCCGACGCGCCCGCACCCCGGTTCTCGACCGAGGGCGCCAAGGCCGCCGGGCTCCGCCTCGTCCGTCCGGTACGCAGCAGGGCCCGCAAGGCGCCGTTCGTCGTCGTGGTCCTGACGATCCTGTCGGTCGGCCTCGTCGGCCTCATCATCATGAGCACGATCCTGCAGGCGCAGTCGTTCGAAGCCCAGAAGCTCAACAGCCAGTCGGCCGAGCTGGAGACGCAGCGCCAGCTGTTGTCCCGCGAGGTCGACAAGCTGCAGAGCCCGGCCAACGTGGCGCGGCGCGCCATCCAGTACGGCATGGTGCCCAACACCAACCCGGCGTTCCTGCGGCTCTCCGACGGCGAGGTCCTCGGCAAGCCGGAGGCCGCCAAGCCCGGCAAGACCAACATCCGGAGCGTGACGCCATGAGCAAGACCGTGTCCCGGCGCCGGCTGCGCGTGTGCCTCGCGATGGTCGTCGGGGTCTTCGGTGTCTTCGGCGTGCGGCTCTTCCAGATCCAGGGCCTCGATGCCAGCGCCTACGCGGCCAAGGCCATCGAGGACGGCACGGCCAAGAGCACGATCCCGGCACCCCGCGGCGCGATCCTCGACCGCAACGGCGCCGAGCTGGCGACCAGCGTCGACGGCCTGACGCTGACGGCCGACCCCAAGATGACAGCGCCGTACGCCCCGCAGATCGCGCGCATCCTGAGCGAGAAGCTCGGCGACCGCATCGACTACTTCGACACGATCGACAAGCTCCGCACGCCGGACTCCCGCTTCGTCTACCTCGTCCGCGACGTCCCCGCCTGGACCGCCAAGAAGGCGCTGAAGGCCATCGCCGAGGCCGACATGACGGGCGTCTTCAGCGAGAAGGAGACCCTGCGGACCTACCCGGGCGGCAAGCTCGCCGCCAACCTGGTCGGCTACGTCAACGGCGCCGGCAAGGGCGTTGCGGGCATCGAGCAGCAGTACGACAAGACGCTGACCGGCACCGACGGCGCCAGCACGTACGAGATCGATCCCAACACCGGTGTCCGCATCCCGATGGCTGACAGCACCGTGACGAAGATGGTGCCCGGTCGCGACGTCACGACCACGATCGACCGCGACCTGCAGTGGTACGCCGACCAGCGGCTCGCTGACGCCGTCCGGGAGTCGAGCTCCGACTGGGGCCTCGCGATCACGATGGACACCAAGACGTGCCAGATCGTGCAGATGTCGCAGGCGCCCACGTTCAACGCCGACGACGACAGCGGCATGGTCGACTCCAACACCGTCTCGCGCGCCGTGCAGAACGTGTACGAGCCCGGCAGCGTCATGAAGACCATCACGATGGCCGCGCTGGCCGACCAGGGCAAGATCGCGTCGGACACGCCGATCGTCGTCCCGTCCGGCATGGAGATCGACAACTTCCACATCGGCGACTACTGGAAGCACGGCGTCATCAACCTGACCGCGGCCGGCGTCATCGCCAAGTCCTCCAACCTCGGCACGATCGTCGCGGCGCAGCAGATGAGCAACTCGACGATGTACGGCTACTTCCGCAAGTTCGGCTTCGGCCAGATGTCGGGCGCCAACCTGCCCGGCGAGTCCGACGGCATCCTCAAGAACGGCAAGGAGTGGACCAAGGCCAACCACGCCACGATCTCGTTCGGCCAGGGCGTCTCGGTGACCGCGCTGCAGATGGTCCGCGCCGTCGGTGCCATCGCCAACGCCGGCAAGATGTGCGAGCCGTCCGTCGTCAGCTCCACCCGCGACGCCGACGGCACGGAGACCAAGGTCCCGGCCAAGCCGAGCAAGCGCGTCGTCTCCAAGGACGCGGCCGCCACCGTCACCCGCATGATGGAGGCCGTCACGGCTCCGGACGGCACGGCGCCCGCCGCGGCCATCAAGGGCTACCGGGTCGCCGGCAAGACCGGCACGGCATGGCGCGTCGACCCGGCCACCGGCCGCTACATCCGGGGTCAGAACACGGTGTCGTTCATGGGCTTCGCGCCGGCCGACAACCCCCGATTCCTGACCTACATCGTGCTCGACAAGCCGTACAGCAACGCCGGCGGCGGCTCGACCGCTGCACCGGTCTTCCACGACATCATGTCGATGGCGCTCGAGCGCTTCGGAGTCGCACCGACGGGTTCCAAGAGCCCGAAGGTGAAGCAGACCTGGTAGGCGCCACGCCGCTCGTTCCTCGCGGCTCATCTCGTGACTCGCTGCGCTCGTCACGGGGCGCCTGTCGGGCTTCGCCCGACCTTCATCTTGCCTGATTGCTGGGCTGGGTCTCGGCTGGCGCCCTTCTGAGCGGCTCCGCCGCTGCCGCCTTGTCGGGCTTCGCCCGACCTTCGACTCGCGTGATCGCTGCGCTCGTCACGGGGCGCCTGTCGGGCTTCGCCCGACCTTCATCTCGCCTGATTGCTGGGCTGGGTTGGGGCCGTGGCTCGGCGTGGCGCGAGTTCTCCCGGCGGATAGGGTCGGGGGGTGACTGAGGAGATGCGCGTACGGCCGCGGGAGACGCCGCGATGGACCCTCGCCGAGCTGGCGGCGGAGCTCGACGCGGTGGCGACCTCGGAGGCGATCGTCACGGGAATCTCGCTCAACACCAAGCACGTCGAGCCCGGTGACCTCTATGCAGCCCTGCAAGGGGCGAACTCCCACGGCGCGGCCTTCGCCGGGGTCGCGCGCGACCTCGGTGCCGCCGCGGTGCTGACCGACCCCGAGGGTGCCGCGATCATCGGCGACCTGCCGATGATCGTCGTCGACGACCCCCGTCGCGAGCTCGCGCGGCTGAGCAGCACGTTCTACGACGACCCCAGCGCGGCGTTCACGACGGTCGGCATCACGGGGACCCAGGGCAAGACGACGTCGACCTATCTCGCCGAGGCGGCGTTGGGCAACCGGGTCTCCGCCGTGGTCGGGACGATCGGCACGCGGATCGGCCGGGTCCCGGCTGCGTCCACGCTCACGACCCCCGAGGCGCCGCAGCTCCAGGCGCTGTTCGCCGTCATGCGCGAGGAGGCGGTCGAGGTGTGCGCGATGGAGGTGTCCAGCCACGCCCTGGTGCAGGGCCGGGTCGACGGGTTCACGTTCGACATCGGGGTCTTCCTCAACCTCGGCCGCGACCACCTCGACTTCCACAAGGACCTCGAGGACTACTTCCTCGCCAAGGCCGCCCTGTTCACCCCGGAGCACGCCAAGCACGCCGTCATCAACGTGGACGACCCGCACGGCCGTCGTCTGCGCGAGCTGACGCCGCTGCCGGTCACCACGTTCTCGACCGACGGCAACCCCGCCGACTGGCGTGCGGTCAACATCCGGCCGCACCGGCTCGGCACCGATCTCGAGGTGCTGGGACCCCACGAGCTCGCGATCGACCTCACGGTCCCACTGCCCGGCGTCTTCAACGTCTCCAACGCCTTGTCGGTGATCGCCGCGCTCGCCGAGGCCGGCCACGACCCCAAAGAGCTCGCCGCGGGGATCGCTGCGAGCACGGGGGTGCCGGGCCGCATGGAACGGGTCGAGGTGGGCCAGCCGTTCACCGCGATCGTCGACTACGCGCACAAGCCGGACGCGGTCACGGCGGTCCTGACCGCCCTCCGTCCGGTCACCGCCGGCCGGCTCATCATCGTGATCGGGGCCGGCGGCGACCGCGACCACGGCAAGCGCCCCCTGATGGGTGAGGCCGCCGCTCGCCACGCCGACGTCGTGATCGTGACGGACGACAACCCCCGCACCGAGCGGGCCGCGTCGATCCGGGCCTCGGTGCTCGAGGGCGCCGCTGCGGGCCCCGGCGTCGCGGTCGAGGTCCCCGGCCGTCGCGAGGCCATCGCCCACGCCGTCCACCTGGCCCATCTCGGCGACACGGTCGTCGTCGCGGGCAAGGGCCACGAGCGCGGCCAGGAGGTCAACGGCGTCGTGGACCCGTTCGACGACCGCGAGGTCCTGGTCGAGCTGATCGGGCAGCAGGCATGATCCCGCTGACGCTGGCGCAGATCGCCGCGATCACCGGGGGTGTGGTCCATGGCGACGGGGCGATCGTCGTCGATGCCCCCGCCACCCTCGACTCCCGGGCGACGGAGCCGGGCGGGCTCTTCGTCGCGATCGCGGGCGAGCACGTGGACGGTCACGCGTACGCCGCCCAGGCCGCCGCCGGTGGTGCGGCCGCCGTGCTCGCGTCCCGAGCCGTCGAGGCGCCGTCGGTGGTGGTCGACGACGTCGTCACAGCGCTGGGCCGGCTGGCCCGCCACGTGGTGGACGAGCTGGAGGACGTCACGGTCGTCGCGATGACCGGCTCGAGCGGCAAGACGAGCGTGAAGGACCTCGTCGCCCATCTCCTCGAGCCCGACGGCATGACCGTCGCGACGGCGGGCAACTTCAACAACGAGCTCGGCGTCCCGCTGACGGTGCTGCGAGCCGACGAGCTGACCCGCTACCTCGTCGTCGAGATGGGCGCCCGGTCGTTGGGCAACATCGCCGAGCTCTGCCAGATCGTCCCGCCCGACGTCGGCGTGGTCCTCAACGTCGGGCACGCCCACATCGGTGAGTTCGGCTCGGCGGAGATCATCGCCCGCACCAAGGGCGAGCTCGCCGAAGCCGTCGAGGCCGACGGTGTCGTCGTGCTCAATGCCGACGATCCGCTGGTGGCCGCGATGGCGGCCAGGACCGAGGCAGCGGTCGTCACCTTCGGGGAGACCGGCGACATGGGGGTCAGCGACGTCCAGCTGGACGCCACGGGCTGTCCGCGCTTCGCGTTGACGTACGACGGCAGGACCGTCCCGGCGTACGTCCCTCTGCTCGGCGGCTACCAGGCCTCCAACGCGGCAGCGGCGGTCGCCGTGGCCGTCATGCTCGGTGTGGACCTCACGACTGCGGTCGAGCGACTCGCGACCGCACAGCCCCGCTCACCGATGCGGATGGAGCGCCACGTGCGCGCCGACGGCGTGGTCGTGGTCAACGACGCCTACAACGCCAACCCCGAGTCGATGGCGGCCGCCCTGCGAGCCGTCGCCGCGATCGGCGAGGGGCAGGCGGTCGCGGTACTGGGCGAGATGCTCGAGCTCGGCGACGGCAGCCACGAGGCGCACGTCGAGGTGGGCCGGCTCGCCGCCGACCTCGGGTTCAGCCAGGTCGTGGTGGTCGGCGAGGGTGCACGTGGCATCGCCGAGGGGGCCGGGGACATCGCCGTGCTCGTCGACGACGTCGATGTGGCGGTTCGCACACTGTCCGCGAGCCTGTCGGGGGACGAGGTCGTACTTGTGAAAGCATCGAGGGGTGGCCGGCTCGAGCGGGTCGCGGACGCCTTGCTGCAACCCTGACGGCATACTCGTCGGAGCATGCCCAACGCCCCCGGGAAAGGACCAGCCACCCGATGAAGGCCATCCTGATCGCAGGAGCTCTGTCCCTCCTGGGGACCCTCATCGGCACCCGTTTCGCGATCTCGGTCCTGGTCAAGCACGGATACGGGCAGCTCATCCGCGACGACGGTCCCACGTCGCACCACACCAAGCGGGGCACGCCCACGATGGGCGGTCTCGTGATCATCGCCTCGGTCCTGGTGGCCTACTTCGTCGCCAAGCTGGCGACCCAGACCGAGCCCAGTGCGTCCGCCCTGCTGCTGCTGTTCCTGTTCGCGGGCCTCGGTGTGATCGGCTTCCTCGACGACTTCATCAAGGTCTTCAAGCAGCGCAACCTCGGGCTGCGCAGCAAGGCCAAGTTCTTCGGCCAGATACTCGTCGGCCTGGTCTTCGCGTGGCTCGCGATCCGGATGGAGGACGACACGGGGCAGACCCCGATCACGCACTTCATCTCGTTCACCCGGGACTTCAACGGTCCTGAGCTGCCCACGGCGCTGCTGGTGATCTGGGTGCTCCTGCTGATCGCCGGCACCAGCAACGGCGTGAACCTCACCGACGGACTGGACGGCCTGGCCACCGGCGCGTCGGTCATGGTGTTCGGCGCGTTCGTCATCATCAACATCTGGCAGAGCAACCAGAACTGCTCGGCGATCAACGCCGGACCCAAGTGCTACGAGGTGCGCGACCCGCTCGACCTCGCGGTCGTCGCGGCCGCCCTCACCGGTGCGTGCTTCGGGTTCCTGTGGTGGAACGCGTCACCGGCCAAGATCTTCATGGGCGACACCGGATCGCTGTCCCTCGGCGGCGCCATGGCCGGATTCGCCCTGATGACCCGGACCGAGCTCCTGCTGGTCGTCATCGGCGGCCTGTTCGTCGCGATCACGGCCTCGGTGATCCTCCAGGTCGGGTTCTTCAAGCTCAGCGGGGGAAGACGCATCTTCCGGATGGCACCCCTGCAGCACCACTTCGAGCTGCTGGGCTGGGACGAGATCACGATCGTCGTGAGGTTCTGGATCATCAGCGGCCTGTGCGTCGCAGCCGGGCTGGGCATCTTCTACGCCGAGTGGGTCACCGGGGCATGACCGGTCCTGAGCTCGAAGGTCTGGGCCGGGACTCGTCCTGGGAGGGCGTCAGGGCCGTCGTGGGCGGCCTCGGCGTCAGCGGGTTCGCCGCCGCCGACACGCTGCAGCACCTCGGCGCGACCGTCATCGCGCTCGACGACGGCGACGACGACGGGTTGCGCGAGAAGGCGACCCTGCTCGAGATCCTCGGGGTCGACGTACGCCTGGGAGTCGGCTCGACGGCCCAGCTGCCCGCCGACGTCGACCTCGTCGTCACGTCGCCCGGCTGGGGTCCCGCGTCGCCGCTCCTGCTCGAGGCGAGCCGGCGTGGCATCCCGGTGTGGGGCGAGGTCGAGCTCGCCTGGCGCCTGCGTGGCGAGAACCCCGCGCCGTGGCTCGCCGTCACCGGCACGAACGGCAAGACCACGACGGTGCAGATGCTCGAGTCGATCCTCCGGGCCGAGGGACTGAACGCCCCCGCTGTGGGCAACGTCGGGATCCCGGTTCTCGAGGCGGTCATGAACCCCGAGCGGTTCGACGTGCTGGCCGTGGAGCTCTCGAGCTATCAGCTCCACTGGAGCTCGTCGGTGTCCGCCGAGGCCAGCGCCGTGCTCAACGTGGCTCCGGACCACCTCGACTGGCACGGCAGCCTCGACGCCTACACCGCGGACAAGGCTCGGATCTACGACCGTACGCAGCTGGCGTGCGTCTACAACGTGCAGGACCCCGTGACCGAGCGGCTCGTCGAGGAGGCCGACGTCGTCGAGGGGTGCCGCGCGATCGGGTTCACGCTCGGCATCCCGGCGCCCGGGATGATCGGGCTCGTCGACGACGCGATCGCCGACCGCGCGTTCATCGCCGGCCGGCTCTCGAGCGCGGCGGAGCTCGGCAGCATCCACGACCTGGCCCGGGCCGAGGGGGAGCCACCGGCACCTCACACCGTCGCCAACGCTCTGGCCGCCGCGGCGCTGGCCCGCGCGCACGGCGTGACGCCACGGGCCGTGCGGGACGGGCTCCGGTCGTTCAGGCCCGATGCGCACCGCATCGCCGAGGTGGCCCGCATCGACGGCGTCCGATGGGTCGACGACTCCAAGGCCACCAACACGCACGCCGCCCAGGCGTCGCTGCAGAGCTTCGAGCACGTCGTCTGGGTCGCCGGGGGACTGGCCAAGGGTGCGAGCTTCGACGAGCTCGTGCTGGCGACCCGGGACCGCCTCCGGGCAGCCGTTCTGGTCGGTCGAGACCGCGCGCTGGTCGCCGAGGCACTCGCGCGACACGCGCCTGATGTCCCCGTCGTCGAGGTCGACACCGGGGAGACTGATCCCATGGATCGCGTCGTCGAGGTCGCGGCATCGCTCGCCCGTGAGGGCGACACCGTGCTGCTGGCCCCGGGTGCCGCGTCCATGGACCAGTTCCGCAACTACTCCGCACGAGGCGACAGCTTCGCCGCGGCAGTGCTGCGTTTGCGTGACAGGTCCTGAACCTTCCTTCCCCGAGGCGCAGGAGTGAGCATGATGCGGAGCTGGCATGACAGCCACCGCTGAGCGCCGGTCCCCGGCGATCGTCGAGGCCGCTCGCCGTACGCTCGAGCGCCCCCTCGCCTCCTACCAGCTCGTGCTCGGCGCCACCGCCCTGCTGGTCGGGCTCGGCCTGATCATGGTGCTGAGCGCCAGCTCGGTGTTCGCCCTCAGGACCTATGACAACTCGTTCGCGATCGTCCAGCGGCAGCTGATCTTCGCGGTGCTGGGGGTCATGGGTGCCGTCGTGGCGGCCCGGATCCCGTTGCGCATCATCCGCAGGCTGGTCCTGCCGATGTTGCTCGGCACGGTGGCGCTCATCGGCGCCACGTTCCTCGTCGGTGTCGACGTCAACGGCAACCGCAACTGGCTGGCGCTGCCGGGCGGCTTCCAGCTTCAGCCGTCCGAGTTCGCCAAGCTCGCCCTCGTCCTGTGGATCGCCGACCTCTACGCCCGGCGCCAGAAGTACCTCTCGACCCCGCGCTACGTCCTCACCCCGATGGTCCCGATCGCCGGGGCGGTCGCCGCGCTCGTGGTCGGCCAGCACGACCTCGGCACGGCGCTCGTGCTGTTCGCGCTCATCGGCGGGATGCTCTGGGTCGCGGGCCTGCCCGCCAAGCAGATGAGCGCCGTGATCGCCGGCATCTTCGTCGTGCTCGTGTTCTTCGTCGCCACGGCGCCGCACCGCGTGGCCCGGCTCTTCAACTTCACCGACCCGCAGTCCGACCCCGACAGCGCCGGCTTCCAGGCGATCCACGGCATGATGGCGCTGGCCCGCGGCGGCTTCTGGGGCGTCGGCCTGGGCGGCAGCCGGCAGAAGTGGGGCTCGCTTCCCGAGGCGCACACCGACTTCATCCTGGCGGTCATCGGCGAGGAGCTCGGCCTGCTGGGCACGCTCGTGGTGCTGCTCCTGCTGGTGGTCCTGGCGTTCGCCGGCATCCGCATCGCGAGTCGTACCAAGGACCCGTTCGCCCGTTACACCGCGGCCGGCATCACGATCTGGCTCATGGCCCAGTCGATCATCAACATCGGCATGGTGCTGGGCCTGCTGCCCGTGATCGGCATCCCGCTGCCGCTGATCTCCTACGGTGGCTCGAGCCTGCTGGTGACGCTCGTCGCCATGGGGGTGCTGCTTAACTGTGCCAAGACCGAACCCGGGGCCAAGCGGGCCCTCGCCGCCGGCCGCGCCACCCGCGCGCAGGGCCGCGTCTCACGGAGGAGCTGAACAGTGCGTGCGTTGCTTGCCGGTGGGGGGACCGCCGGCCACACCTCGCCGCTCCTGGCCACGGCCGCAGTGCTGAGCGAGCTCGGCGTCGAGATCACCTGCCTCGGGACCCCGCGCGGTCTCGAGGTCACGCTGATCCCGCAGGCGGGCTACCCGCTCGAGCTGGTCCCCCCGGTCCCGCTGCCGCGTCGCCCCGGGAAGGCGATGGTGCAGGTGCCGAGCAAGCTGCGGGCCGCGGTCAAGGCGACCGGCGAGGTCATCGACCGCGTACGGCCGGACGTGATCGTCGGGTTCGGCGGCTACGTGTCGGTCCCCGCCTACCTGATCGCGCGTCGGCGGCACATCCCGCTGGTCGTTCACGAGGGCAACGCGATCCCCGGCATCGCCAACAAGCTCGGCGCCCGGTTCACCGAGCACGTCGCGACGAGCTTCCCCGACACCGACCTGCCGCACGCCCGCTACATCGGTCTGCCGATCCGCCGGCAGATCTCGGGTCTCGACCGGGCAGGCGTACGCGCGGAGGCACGGGCGCACTTCGGCCTCGACCCCGGCCGGCCCACGCTGCTGGTGACCGGGGGCTCGCAGGGCGCCCGGCGCATCAACCAGACGATGGCGGCCGCTGCGCGCGACCTGGCCGACGCCGGGGTGCAGGTGCTCCATGCGGCAGGGCGGCCGGACGAGGTCACGGTCAGTCCCGGGCCGGACGACCCGCCCTACGTCGTCACTGCGTACATCGACCGCATGGACCTCGCCTACGCGGCCGCGGACCTCATCGTGTGCCGTGCCGGCGCCAACACCGTGACCGAGGTGGCGGCGGTCGGGCTGCCCGCGGCCTTCGTGCCCCTCCCGATCGGCAACGGCGAGCAGGCTCACAACGCCCATCCGGTGGTGCAGGCCGGGGGAGCGCTGCTGATCGACGATGCCGCGCTGACCCCGGCCTGGATCGACAACGTCGTGATCCCGCTCGTCACGCACCCGGGCCGGCTCGCCGCGATGTCGGCGGCGGCATCGGGCATCGTGCCGCGCGACGCTGACCACAAGCTCGCCGAGATGGTCCGGGAGGCGGCGCAGCCGTGAGGATCCCCGTCCCCGACACCATCCCCTCAGCACGCGAGCTCGGCGCGGTCCACTTCGTGGGCATCGGGGGAGCGGGCCTGTCCGCCATCGCCCGGCTCATGGCCCAGCAGGGCATCGCGGTCAGCGGTAGCGATGCCAGCGAGTCCGCCGTCGTCGACGCGCTCCGCAGCGAAGGCATCACGTGCTTCGTCGGTCATGACGCGGCTCACGTCGCGGGCGTCGACACCGTGATCGCGTCGACCGCGGTGCGCGAGGACAATCCGGAGATCGTCGAGGCCCAGCGCCTCGGCATCCGGGTGTGGCCGAGGTCCGCAGGAATGCGCGCGCTGATGGAGGACCGGCGCACCGTGGCCGTGGCCGGCACGCATGGCAAGACCACGACGACCGGCATGCTGACCTGCGCCCTGATCGCCGCGGGGGCCGAGCCGTCCTTCGCGATCGGCGCCGAGGTCGCGAGCCTGGGGGCCAACGCGCGACTGGGCCGTGGCGACCTGTTCGTGGCCGAGGCCGACGAGAGCGACGGCGCCTTCCTGCACTACTCGCCAGAAGGCGCCATCGTCACCAACGTCGACGCCGACCACCTCGACAACTACGGCACCGTCGAGGCCTACGCCGCGGCGTTCGACGAGTTCATCGAGTCGGTCGGCGGATTCGTGGTCCTCAACGCCGACGACCCCGGCGCCCGCGCGCTGGTCGGCCCGGCCAGGCAGCGCGGGCTCGAGGTCCTGCTCGCGGGCTTCGCCGACGACGCCGACCTGCGCGGCCGAGACCTCGTCGTGGAGGGCTCGTCGTCGGCGTTCGCCGTCTCGCTGCACGGCGTCGACCTCGGCGACGTACGTCTGTCGGTGCCCGGCGCCCACTATGCGCAGGACGCCTTGCTGGCGCTCGGTGCCGGGCTGCTGCTGGGGCAGAACGGCGACCTCCTCGCCGCCGGGTTGACGGCCTACACGGGTGCCAACCGGCGCATGCAGCTACTGGGGGCGGCCGGCGGCGTCCGGGTCTACGACTCGTACGCGCACCATCCCACCGAGATCCGCGCGGACCTGGCCGCAGCGCGCTCGATCGCCGGTGCGGACCGGCTGGTCGTCGCCTATCAGCCGCACCTCGTCAGCCGCACACGGCTCTACGGTGCCGAGATGGGCGAGGCGCTCTCGAGCGCTGACCGGGTCTTCGTCGCCGACATCTACCTGGCGCGCGAGGACCCCGATCCCGCTGTGACGTCCGCGCTGATCGTGGACGCGGTGCGCGGCACGGAGGTGTCCCTCGGCGGTCCCGTCGAGCGGCTGGCCGAGGTCGTGGCCCCGGAGCTTCGTCCCGGTGACCTGTTCCTGACGCTCGGCGCCGGCGACATCACGACTGTCGGCCCGGCGGTCCTGGCAGCGCTCCAGGCATGACCCAGCAGGACGAGCGGTTCACCGCCCGCGCCGCGTACGAGCGCCGGCGCCGGTTCAAGCGGGCTGCGGTCGCCGCGCTGGTGCTGGTGCTGGTCGGCACCCTGACCTGGCTCGTGATGTTCTCCGGCGTCCTGGCCGTCAGGCGGGTCGCGGTCGACGGCGAGACGACGTTGAGCGAGGGACAGGTGCGCCGTGCGGCCGCGGTGCGCATCGGTCAGCCGCTCGCCCGGATCGACGTGGCCGCGATCGAGTCACGGGTCGCCTCGATGGACCGGGTCGAGAGCGTCACGGTCTCGCGATCCTGGCTGCACACCGTCCGCATCACGGTCGTCGAGCGCACGCCAGTCGCGTGGCTGACCGTCGGCGGGGTCATCCGGGGCCTCGACCGCTACGGCATCGCGTTCCGCACCTACGCCAAGCCGCCCAAGGGTCTGCTCGAGGCCGAGGTGACCGCGACCGCCCCGCGCCTGCGCCAGCAGACCCTGGAGTCGGTCGCCGCGGTGGTGCGGCTGATCGAGGAGGATGACCCGGCCCTGCGCAAGCAGGTGCAGGCCGTGAGTGCCGCGACCAAGGACTCGATCGAGCTCAACCTGACCAAGGGGCGAACCGTGGTGTGGGGGAGCCGGGCCGACTCGGACCACAAGCTGACGGTCCTGCGCGCGCTGCTGCGCATCAAGGCCGACCGGTACGACGTCAGTGCGCCGGATCAGCCCACGACAACCGGGTAGTCGCGGCGTGTCGGCCCGGTGAGGCGGACCCGCGCGCGTACCGTTTCACATGAGTCACAGGTTGACATAACTATAAACCTCCACCTCAGGGTTAGAGTTTCCAATCCCCGGAAGGGACACACGATGGCGGTACAGAACTACCTCGCCGTGATCAAGGTCGTCGGCATCGGCGGTGGCGGCGTCAACGCCGTCAACCGCATGATCGAGGTGGGGCTCAAGGGTGTCGAGTTCATCGCGATCAACACCGACGCCCAGGCGCTGCTGATGAGCGACGCCGACGTCAAGCTCGACGTCGGTCGCGACTCCACGCGCGGCCTCGGAGCCGGCGCGAACCCCGAGATCGGCAAGCGCGCCGCCGAGGACCACGCCGAGGAGATCGAGGCCGCCATCAAGGGCGCCGACATGGTCTTCGTGACGGCCGGAGAGGGTGGCGGCACCGGCACGGGCGGCGCTCCCGTCGTGGCCCGCATCGCCCGCTCGCTCGGAGCGCTGACGATCGGCGTCGTGACCCGGCCCTTCAAGTTCGAGGGACGCAACCGCTCGGGCCAGGCCGATGCCGGCATCCAGGCGCTGCGCGACGAGGTCGACACGCTCATCGTGATCCCCAACGACCGGTTGCTGTCGATCAGCGACCCCAACGTGAGCCTGCTCGACTCGTTCCGCCAGGCCGACCAGGTCCTGCACCAGGGCGTCTCCGGCATCACCGACCTCATCACGACCCCGGGCCTGATCAACCTCGACTTCGCCGACGTGAAGTCGGTCATGTCCGACGCCGGGTCCGCCCTCATGGGCATCGGCTCGGCGCGCGGCGAGCACCGGGCAGCGGTGGCTGCCGAGAGCGCCGTCTCGAGCCCGTTGCTGGAGGCATCGATCGAGGGCGCCCGCGGCGTGCTGCTGTCGATCGCCGGTGGCTCCGACCTCGGGCTGTTCGAGATCAACGAGGCCGCGGGTCTGGTCGCCGACGCGGTGCATCCCGACGCCAACATCATCTTCGGCGCGGTGATCGACGACGCGCTGGGCGACGAGGTGCGCGTGACGGTCATCGCGGCCGGCTTCGACGGCGGCGAGCCGATGCTGCGCGACGCCACGAAGCCCGCGCTGCTCAAGGAGTCCAAGCCCGAGCCGGCGGCCGAGGTATCGCCACCGCCGCCGACGGCCCAGAGCTTCCTCGAGCCCGATCCCTACCTCGACGGACCCAAGGTCCCCGAGGACGGGGCCGGCAACGTGACCGTCCCGCCGGACCCGGTCCCCACCGACTACGGCGACGACCTCGACGTGCCCGACTTCCTGCGCTGAGCTTGTTCCTGCACCGCGAGACGATCGGTCGGGTCGAGCTCGCGTTCACCGATCGATCGGGCGGCGCGAGCGATGGCCCGTGGGCATCGCTCAATCTCGGGACGTCCAACGGCGACGACCCCGCGACGGTGAGCCGCAACCTCGCGACCGTGACGGCCGAGCTGGGCCTCGACCGGCTCGTCCGGATGACGCAGGTCCACGGCGCCGACGTGGCGTGGACGCACGACCTGGGCGACGGTGAGATCCCGGTGGCCGATGCGCTCTTCACGGACGAGCCCGGAGTCGGCGTCCTCGTGCGCGTGGCCGACTGCACGCCCGTCGTGTTGGTCGGCCACGACCATCCGGTTGCCGGGGTCGTGCACTGCGGCCGTGAAGGCCTCGTCAAGGGTGTGGTGCCTGCCGCCGTCGCCGCGTTGCGCGGGCGTGGTGTCGAGTCGATCGCAGCCCGGGTCGGACCACGGGCCTGCGGCCGGTGCTACGAGCTGCCGCAGGAGATGGCGGACGCCGTCGCCGAGGTCGTGCCCGAGGCGCGGTCGACGACGTCGTGGGGGACCCCCGCGATCGACGTCGGCGCCGGCGTGGTCGCCCAGCTGCGCGAGCTCGGTGTCGACGACGTCACGGACCTCGGCGAGCACGACTGCACGATCGAGGACGAGCGGTTCTTCTCCTACCGTCGGCAGGGCCAGGACTCCGGCCGCTTCGGGGCTGTTGCGATGATCAGGGCATGAACCGCCTCGACGAGCTGCGTGACGGACTGGCCAGGACCGAGGAACGCATCACGGCTGCGTGCGACAGCGCCGGGCGTGCTCGCGAGGACATCACGCTGGTCGTGGTCACCAAGACCCATCCCGCCTCAGACGTCGAGCTGTTGGCCGAGCTCGGCGTCACCGATGTCGGGGAGAACCGGCACCCGGAGGCGGGCGACAAGGCCGCAGAGGTCGAGGCGGCTGTCCGCTGGCACTTCCTGGGCGGCCTCCAGACCAACAAGGCCGGCGCCGTGGCGCGTTACGCCGACATGGTCCACAGCGTCGACCGCGTCAAGCTCGCCAGCTCGCTGGCCCGCGGCGCCGAGGCTGCCGGTCGTACGCTGCCCTGCCTCGTGCAGGTCGACTTCGATGCCACCGACCCGGGACGCTCGGGCGTCGTGCCGTCGGGCATACCGGAGCTGGCCGCCGCGATCGCCGGGTCCGACCACCTGAGCCTGTCCGGGCTCATGACCGTCGCGCCGTTGGGGGAGGACCCCGCACCGCACTTCGATCACCTCGTACGCCTCTCAGGCGAGCTGCGCCGTGATCACCCGGACGCCACGATCATCTCCGCAGGGATGAGCGGCGACTTCGAGGCCGCGATCGCCGCCGGCGCGACACACCTGCGCATCGGGCGTTCGATACTCGGTGAGCGTCCCTCCGCGGGGTAATCTCAGTCTTGTCATTTCCGATCGCACACACGGAGTTCTCATGGCTGGCGCAATGCGGAAGGTCGGCGAGTATCTCGGCCTCGTGGAACAAGCTGACTTCGACGACGAGTTCGAGGATGACATCGATGACCCCGCGCCCGTGCACCGGCAGCCCGCTGTCGTGCGTCCGGCGCCGGTCTCGAGCATCGACGACCACCGCCGTCCCGACCGTCGCCCGGAGCGTCGCGCGTCCAACGCGTCCGACCTCGCCCGGATCGAGACCGTGACGCCGCGCACCTACAACGACGCACGCACGGTGGGCGAGCACTACCGCTCCGGCGTGCCGGTCATCATGAACCTTTCGGAGATCGACGACGACGACGCCAAGCGGCTCGTCGACTTCGCGGCCGGGCTCGTGTTCGCCGTGCACGGCTCGATCAACCGCGTCACCGCCAAGGTCTTCCTGCTGTCGCCCGAGAACATCACGGTGACCGACGAGGACAAGCAGCGCATCGCTGCCGGCGGCTTCTACAACCAGAGCTGACGCATGGAGCTGGTTGGCAGCATCCTCGACCTGATCCTGCTCCTGTGCATCATCTTGCTGATCGCCCGGTTCGTCCTGGACTGGGTCCAGCTGCTGGCCCGGCAGTGGCGGCCCCGCGGCATCGTGCTGGTGTTCTGCGAAGGCCTCTACTCGATCACCGACCCGCCGTTGCGGGCCGTGCGCCGGGTGATCCCGCCGTTGCGGCTCGGCACGGTCATGCTCGACCTGTCCCCGATGCTGCTGCTGATCGCGATCGTGATCCTGCGCAGCGTCGTCGGGGCGATCTTCGGCACTCGCTGAGAGGTTCCCAAGAGTCCCTCTGCGACCCGCTGAGTTTGGGACTCCTGTGGAAGAAGTGAACTCGGGCAGAGTACGGTGGAGGCTCAGAGTCCCCAGGACTAACCCCAACCCCGAGGTGTACTCATGCCATTGACGCCAGAGGACGTGCGTAACAAGCGCTTTACGCCTGTCCGTCTTCGCGAGGGCTATGACATGGGCGAAGTGGATCAGTTTCTCGACGAGGTCGAGGCCGAGCTCGAGCGACTCACGGTCGAGAACGAAGAACTTCGCGCCAAGGTAGCCGCCGCATCGACCGGCGAACCCACCGGTCTCATCCCCGCAGTCCAGCCGGCCACCCCGGCGCCCCAGGCTGCCCCGACCCCGGCTGTCCAGGAGCCCGTGCAGCAGTACTCGCCGCCTCCGCCGCCCGAGCCGGTCCAGCAGGCGCCCGCCCCGACTCCGGAGCCGGTTCGCACGGCGCCGTCGATGGGCGATGCGTCGTCCGCCGCGGCCCGCCTGCTCGAGATCGCCTCGTCCAACGCCGACCAGCTCATGGAAGCGGCAAAGGAAGAGGCAGACCGCATCGTCGGCGAGGCTCGCGCCAAGGCCGAGCGACTGGTCAACGAGGCACGTGGCAAGGCCGACCGGCTCGAGACCGATGCCCGCATCCGCGCGCAGAAGCTCGACGACGAGACCAACGAGCGCCGCCAGCAGGCCGTTGCCACGATCGAGCGCGATCGCTACGAGATCCAGCGTGAGGTCGAGCACCTGCGGGCGTACGAGCGCGAGTACCGCGCACGGCTCAAGAACTACTTCCAGAGCCAGCTCGACCAGCTCGCGGCCAACGAGAGCTCTAACGGCTCTCAGCCCGTCCAGGCTCCGGCCGACGCGGGTCCGCGCCGTCTCCGCTCCCTGCTGGGCGACGACGAGAGCTTCTGAGCACCGTCTGACACGACAAGGGCCCGTCACCGTGAGGTGACGGGCCCTTCGTCATGTCAGCTGGGGCGTCAGGCCTTGGCGAGCGTGAAACCGATGCCGAGCTCGTCGTCCGTGAAGTCCGCGGCGCCGTCGCCCTCGGTGATCGAGGTCGCGAGCACCTCGTCGGCGATGAGGGCGTCGTGCGCGCGCAGCGCATCGGCCATCTGTCCTGACGCGGACCACGACAGCGTGATGCGGTCGCTGATGTCGAGGCCGGAGGACTTGCGGGCCTCCTGGATGACGCGGATCGCCTCGCGGGCGAACCCGGCCAGGCGCAGCTCGTCGTCGAGCTCGAGGTCGAGCGCGACGGTCTCGCCCTGGTCGTTGACGACGGACCAGCCCTCGCGAGGACGCTCCGAGATGATGACGTCGTCGACGCCGACCTCGACCGGCGATCCGTCCACCTCGACGGTCCCGCTGCCCGTCGCGGCGAGCGACGCTGCCAGTGCGGCCGCATCAGCGGCGGCGATCGCAGCGGCGACCTGCGGGGTCTGCTTGCCGAACCGCTTGCCGAGGTTGCGGAAGTTGCCCTTGGCCGAGTGGTCGACGAGATCGCCGCCGGCGTCGGCCAGGGACTCCAGCGTGCCGACGTTGAGCTCTTCGCACACCTGCCCACGCAGGTCCTCACCGAGGCGCTGCCACGCGCTCGACGCGACCAGGGCGCGACGCAGGGGCTGACGCGTGCGCACCTTGGCCTCGGCGCGAGCGGCCCGGCCGAGCTCGGTGACCCGACGGGACAGGTCGACGCGGGCTCCGAGCCCGTCGACGATCAGCGACTCGTCGGCGACCGGCCAGTCGGCGAGGTGCACCGACTGCGGAGCGCCCGGCGTGACCGGCAGGATGACGTCCTGCCAGACCCGCTCGGCGATGAACGGAGTCAGCGGAGCCATCAGGCGGGTCAGCACGTCGAGCGTCTCGTGCAGCGTCGCGAACGCGGCCATGTCGCCACGCCAGAAGCGACGGCGCGACCGGCGGACGTACCAGTTGGACATGTCGTCGACGAACGTCGCGATGCGCGCACCGGCCGTCTGCGTGTCGAACCTCTCGAGCGCCTCCGTGACGTCACGGACCAGGGTGTGCAGCTCGGACAGCAGCCACTGATCGAGCACCTCGCGCTCGGCGACGGGCGGCACCTCGCCCTCTCTGGGCGTCCATCCCTCGGTGCCCGCGTAGAGCACGTGGAACGCCGTGGTGTTCCAGTACGTCAGGAGCACCTTGCGGACGATCTCCGACAGTGCGGTGTGCCCGATGCGGCGGGGGGCCCACGGGGATCCCGAGCACGCCATGAACCAGCGGAGCGCGTCGGCACCGTGCTCGTCCATCAGCGGCATCGGCAGCAGGATGTTGCCGAGGTGCTTGCTCATCTTCTTGCCGTCCTCGGCGAGGATGTGGCCGAGGCAGACCACGTTCTCGTACGAGCTCTGGTCGAACACCAGCGTGCCGACGGCCATGAGCGAGTAGAACCAGCCACGGGTCTGGTCGATCGCCTCGCAGATGTACTGCGCGGGATAGGCCTGCTCGAACTTCTCCTTCGAGCCCTCCACGTGTGGGTAGCCCCACTGCGCGAACGGCATCGATCCGGAGTCGAACCACGCGTCGATGACGTCGGGCACGCGCCGGTAGGTGCCCTCCTGCCCCTCGATCTCGAAGGTCACCTCGTCGATGTAGGGGCGGTGCGGGTCGAGGTCGGCCAGGTCGCGGCCGGACAGCTCCGACAGCTCGCGGAGGGACTCGACGCACACGAGCCGGCTCGGGTCCTGGTCGTTGCGCCAGATCGGCAGGGGCGTGCCCCAGTAGCGACTGCGCGACAGCGACCAGTCGATGTTGTTGGTCAGCCAGTCGCCGTAGCGACCGTTCTTGATCGTCTCGGGGAACCAGCTGGTGCCGGCGTTCTCGGCGAGCAGCTTGTCCTTGACCGCGGTCGTGCGGATGTACCAGGCCGGGAGGGCGTAGTACATCAGCGGCGTGTGGCAGCGCCAGCAGTGCGGGTAGGAGTGCTCGTAGGCCAGCTCGTTGAACATCAGGCCGCGTGCAACGAGGTCGTCGGCCAGCACCCGGTCGGCCGACTTGAAGAACTGGCCGCCGACCATCGGCACGTCGACCTCGAAGTGCCCGTCCGGGGTGATGGGGTTGACGACCGGCAGGTCGTACGCCTTGCAGACCGCCATGTCGTCGGCGCCGAACGCGGGGGACTGGTGCACCAGGCCGGTGCCGTCGTCGGTCGTGACGTAGTCGCCCAGCACGACGAAGTGCGCAGGACTCGGGAACTCGACGAGCTCGAACGGCCTCTCGTACGTCCAGCGCTCCATGTCGCGACCGCTGAAGGTCTCACCTGTGGCGGTCCAGCCCTCGCCGAGCGCCTTGGCGAGCAGCGGCTCGGCGACGACCAGCGTCTCGGAGCCGTTGGTCGCGGTGACGTAGGTGACCTCGGGGTTGACCGCGACCGCGGTGTTGGAGACGAGGGTCCAGGGTGTCGTCGTCCAGACCAGCATCGACGCCCGGCCCGCCAGAGGCCCTGACGTCAGCGGGAAGCGGACGTACACCGACGGGTCCGTGATGGTCTCGTAGCCCTGGGCGAGCTCGTGGTCCGACAGGGTCGTGCCGCACCGAGGGCAATAGGGCGCGACCCGGAAGTCCTCGGTCAGCAGGCCCTTGTCGAAGATCGTGGACAGCGCCCACCACACGCTCTCGACGTAGGACGACTCCATCGTGCGGTAGGGGTTGGCCATGTCGACCCAGTAGCCCATCCGGTCCGTCATCTCCTCGAAGAGATCGACGTTGCGGACCACGGCCTCGCGGCACTTGGCGTTGAACTCGGCGATGCCGTACGCCTCGATGTCGGGCTTGCCGTTGAAGCCCAGCTCCTTCTCGACCGCGATCTCGACGGGGAGCCCGTGGCAGTCCCAGCCGGCCTTGCGGTCGACGTGGTAGCCCTGCATGGTCTTGAACCTCGGGAAGATGTCCTTGAACACGCGGGCCTCGACGTGATGCGTGCCCGGCGTGCCGTTGGCCGTCGGAGGGCCCTCGTAGAACGTCCATCGGGGGGCGTCCGCGGGAGTGTCGAGGCTCGCGGCGAACGTGCCTTGCTCGGCCCACAGCTGGAGGATGTCGCGCTCCAATGTCGGCAGATCGACGTGGGCGGGGACAGGGCGATACGACGCGTGCTGAGTCACACGTCCAATTCTACGGGTGACCAGCCGCGACACGGCGGCGGTGCGAGTTGGCTTTGCCCCACCGGGGGTCTAATCTTCGTGCATGCCAAACACCAAGCTCGCCGTACGAGCTGACGAGAAGCCCTGGACCGCCGCCGAGACCAAGGCCGTCCGGGCCGAGCTCGAAGCCGATCTCGTGCGGCTGCGCGGTGAGCTCGACCAGTCGGCTCGCGAGCTGCAGGACCTGCTGCGCGACGGCGTCGACGGTGCCGGCAACGACCAGGCCGACGTGGGTTCCAAGGGGCTGGAGCGTGACGCCGAGATGTCCCTCGCCGCCAACCAGCGCGAGCTGCTGCTGCAGACCGAGAAGGCGCTCGACCGCCTCGAGAAGGGCAGCTACGGCCAGTGCGAGATCTGCGGGGAGCCGATCGGCAAGAATCGTTTGATGGCGTTCCCCCGTGCGACACTGTGCATGACATGCAAGCAGCGCGAGGAGCGTCGCTGAGCCCTGGCGACGACCACGGCCCGACCGCCACACACACCTACGTACGACTGTTCGTGGTGATCGCTGCCCTGACGCTCGTCGTCGACCAGGCGACCAAGGCCCTCGCGGTCGAGAAGCTGCAGGGCCGTGAGTCGATCGAGCTGATCCCGCAGGTCCTGTCGCTGACGTTCCTGCGCAACGGTGGCGCCGCACTCGGCACCGGCGCCGGGTTCACGGTCGTGCTCACGATCGTGGCGATCGCCGTCTCGATCGCGGTGGCTCGCATGGCTCGACGCCTGCGCGACCGCGGCTGGGCCGTGGGCCTCGGCCTGTTGTTCGCCGGCGCCGTGGGCAACCTGTGCGACCGGCTGTTCCGCGAGCCGGCGCCGCTCAAGGGCCATGTCGTCGACTTCATCGACTACGGGGTGTTCGTCGGCAACGTGGCCGACATCGCGCTGACGGTCGCGGCCGTCGTGATCATCTGGCGCACGTGGCGCGGCGTCGGGCTCGACGGGACACGACAGGTGAGGTCATGACGGCTGACGGACTCGAGCACAAGGTCATCCAGGTGCCCGAGGGCCTCGCCGGCGAGCGCGTCGACAGCGCCCTCGCCCGCCTGCTGGGGCTCTCCCGGACGCGGGCCAGCGAGCTCGTCGCCGAGGGCCTCGTGACCCTCGACGGTGCTGCGCCGGCCAAGTCGGACCGGGTCACGCCAGGGTCGATCCTCGAGGCATCGATCCCGGCGCCGCGCCGCATCGCCGTCGTGGCCGCCGAGGTCGAGGGCATGCGCATCGTGTTCCAGGACGACGACTTCGTCGTGGTCGACAAGCCGGTCGGCGTGGCTGCCCACCCCAGCGTCGGCTGGTACGGCCCGACGGTCCTCGACCACCTCGCCGGTGCCGGCATCCGGATCTCGACGTCCGGTGCCCCGGAGCGTCAAGGCATCGTGCACCGCCTCGACGTGGGCACCAGCGGCCTCATGGCCGTGGCCAAGTCCGAGCACGCCTACACCGTGCTGAAGCAGGCCTTCCGCGACCGTACGGTCGACAAGACCTATCACGCGCTCGTGCAGGGCCACCCCGATCCGCACATGGGCACGATCGACGCGCCGATCGCCCGGCACCCCAAGCACGACTTCAAGTTCACGGTCAAGGACGGGGGTCGCGAGAGCATCACGCACTACGACACCCTCGAGGCCCACCGCTACGCCAGCCTGCTGACGATCAAGCTCGAGACCGGCCGCACGCACCAGATCCGCGTCCACATGAGCGCGCTCCACCACCCGTGCGTCGGCGACCTCATGTACGGAGCGGACCCGACGTTGGCCAAGAAGGTCGGCCTCGACCGGCAGTGGCTGCACGCCAAGAAGCTCGGCTTCGCCCATCCGCGCTCGGGCGACTACGTGGAGTTCGACTCCGACTACCCGGCCGACCTCGACGAGGCCCTCGCCGTGGTCCGCGACCTGGACTGAGCCCGACCGACGCGGACGACCCGGCTCGTGAGCGAGCCGGGTCGTCGTCGTGCGGGTCGAACCTGCAGGGTCAACCGACGTGGACGCCTTCAGGGCCGTCGGTGGCCAGCTCGGTGTGCTTCACGTCGAGGAACACCCAGATGATCGCCGAGGCAGCCAGCATCAGTCCCGCCGCGACCAGGAAGGCGTTCGTGGCGCCGTCGTGGAACGAGATGAAGAACAGCGCCCGCTCGGCCAGTCCCGGATCGCTCGCGGCCTTGGACACGGGCCCGGCGGCTTCGTCCAGCGAGTTGCCGGAGAAGTGCAGTGCGACCGTGCTGAGCACGGCGAGCCCGAGCGCGCCGCCCACCTGCTGCATCGTGTTGAGCACGCCCGAGCCGATGCCGGAGTCCTCGGCCTGCACGTGGTGCACCGCGGTCAGCGTGAGCGGCACGAACACCATGCCCATGCCGATCGCCATCACGAGCACGTACGGGAAGATGTGGCCCCAGTAGGAGACGTCGGCCGACCCTTGGGCGGCGGATGCGAGGGCCCCCGCCGTGGAGTCGTCGATCGGGATCCGCGAGAACATGAACAGGCTGACCGCGGCCAGCAACGTGCCGATGCCGGCAAGGAACCGGGGCGCCACCCGGCTGACCAGGTTGGAGACGAGGCCGGCGCCGATCACGATGCCGAACGAGAACGGCAGGAACGCGAAGCCCGCCTTGAGCGACGAGTAGCCCATGACCTGTTGGATGAACAGGCTCAGGTAGAAGAACATCGCGAACATCGCCGCCGGCGCGATCATCATCGCGACGAAGCTGGTGGCTCGCGTGCGGTTGGCGAAGATGCGGGTCGGCAGCAGCGGGTGCTCGACGCGCGACTCGATGATCACGAAGCTGACCAGCAGGATGAGGCCGACAGCGAGCGACGCGATGGTCTGCACGTGGTCCCAGCCGTATGCCTCCTCGCCGGCGCGGGACAGCCCGAAGACGATCCCCAGCAGGCCGAGGGTGCCCGTGACGGCGCCCGGGACGTCGAGCCAGCCGGTGTGCCGCTCGGACTCGCGGAGGACGCGCGGTGCGGCCAGGGCGGCCAGCAGGCCGATCGGGACGTTGATGAGGAACGTGAGGCGCCACCCGTCGACACCCAGCGGCTGGTCGAGGCCGGTCAGCCAGCCGCCGAGGATGAGCCCGATGGCGGCACCGATGCCGGACATCGTGGCGTACGCCGCCATCGCGCGGTTGCGCTGCGGGCCCGCCGGGAACGTCGTGGTGATCAGGGCCAGGGCCGCGGGGGCAGCCATGGCCGCGCCCACACCCTGCAGAGCCCGGGAGCCGAGCAGCAGGCCCTCGTTCTGGGCGAGACCACCCAGGAGGGAAGCGATCGCGAAGAGCGTCAGGCCGCTGATGAACAGCAGGCGGCGCCCGTAGAGGTCACCCAGACGGCCGCCCAGGAGCAGCAGGCCGCCGAACGCCAGTGCGTACCCGGTGACGATCCAGGTCAGGTTGGCCTGCGAGATGTCCAGGTCGGACCCGATGTAGGGCAGGGCGATGTTGGCGATGGTGCCGTCGAGCACGACCATGAGCTGGGCCATGAGGATCAGCACCAGGGCCAGCCCCGCGTGCGGGGCAGGAGTGGTCACGGGAGGGCTCGACTCCGCAGGATCGAGAGATTCGACGTCGGTCATGGGGTTCCTTCGGTGTAGGTGGTGACGAGTGCGCTCAGCCGCTGGTGACGGCCGGCATGATGACCTGGTCGATGACCCGGGTGATCAGGTCCTCGGTGGGTGTCTCACCGAGGAAGAACAAGCGGTGCAGGACGATGCCCGGCAGGCACGGGCTGACCAGTGCGAGGTCGACGTCGGGGTCGATCTCGCCACGAGCCTTGGCGCGCTCGAAGATCGCGTCGTTCACGGCGATCTTGGGCCCGATGACGTCGCGGCGATAGACCTCCGCGAACTCCGGGTCGCGGCTGACGGCGGTGATGAGGCTCCCGACGAGCGCCATCTGCTGGCGATCGGTCACGCCGCCCATCCCGCAGTAGGTCGCGATCAAGTCACTGCGCAGGCTGCCCGTGTCGGTGGCGACCGGCTCGCCCATGTAGGAGATGAGGGCGTCGATGACGAGCTGCGCCTTGCCGTTCCAGCGGCGGTAGAGGGTCGCCTTGGAGGCCTTCGCCTCCGCCGCGACCGCGTCCAGGGTCAGGCGGTCGTAGCCCACCTCGGCGAGCACCTGGAGGGTGGCGTCGAAGATCTCCTGCTCGCGCCCGCCTTCGACACGGGGACGCGTCGGCGTGCCGGCAGGCGACTGCTGGGCTGTGGGGGACACGAGACCTCTTCTGCTGGATGAAACGGTACGGTTTCGTTTCAAGAGCCTAGGGCCCGGCCCGCTGCGGGCGCAAGATCGGCCCGCGTGAGGCGCGTCACGGAGGTGCACCTGCCCGAGCGGGGCCTGTGGTCGTGGACAATGAGGGCATGAGCATCGTGCGCCAGTCCGAGAAGCTGAGGGATGTCCTGTACGACATCCGCGGACCTGTCGCGTCACGAGCCGCCGCCCTGGAGGCCGAGGGCCACCGGATCATGAAGCTCAACATCGGCAACCCGCAGCCGTTCGGCTTCGACGCGCCCGCGGAGATCCTCCAGGACGTGATCGCGGCGCTGCCCAGCTCAGCCGGGTACTCCGACTCGCGCGGCATCCAGTCGGCCCGACGCGCCGTGGTGCACCACTACCAGCTGCAGGAGGGCTTCCCGACGATCGACATCGACGACGTGTGGATCGGCAACGGGGTCTCGGAGCTGATCCAGATCGCCCTGCAGGCGCTGCTCGACAACGGCGACGAGGTGCTCGTCCCGGTGCCCGACTACCCACTGTGGACCGCGGTCACCAACCTCGCCGGCGGCGTGCCCGTGCACTACCGCTGCGACGAGGACAACGACTGGAACCCCGACCTCGCCGACCTCGAGTCCAAGATCACCGACCGCACCCGGGTCATCGTCGTCATCAACCCGAACAACCCCACGGGTGCGGTCTACTCCCGCGAGACGCTCAACGCGATCGCCGACCTCGCCCGCAAGCACGATCTCGTCCTCATGGCAGACGAGATCTACGACAAGATCCTCTACGACGACGCGGTCCACATCCCGCTGGCCAGCGTCGCACCTGACGTCCTCACGCTGACGTTCAACGGTCTCTCCAAGGCGTACCGGGTGTGCGGCTACCGCGCGGGCTGGCTCGTCGTGACGGGACCTCTGGACCGCGCCGGCGACTACCTCGAGGGCATCACGCTGCTCGCGTCGATGCGGCTGTGCCCGAACGTCCCGGCGCAGAACGCGATCCAGGTCGCTCTCGGTGGCTACCAGTCGATCAAGGAGCTCATCCTCCCCGGTGGCCGGCTGCTCGAGCAGCGCGACACGGCGGTCAACGAGCTGCGCAAGATTCCCGGCGTCAGCGTCGTGGCTCCGCGTGGTGCCCTGTACGCCTTCCCGCGGCTCGATCCCGAGGTCCACCCGATCAAGGACGACCAGCAGCTCGTGCTCGACCTGTTGCTCCAGGAGAAGATCCTGCTGACGCAGGGAACCGGTTTCAACTGGCCGGACACCGACCACCTGCGCATCGTGACCCTGCCGTGGGCCCGCGACCTCGCCGAGGCGATCCAGCGACTGGGCAACTTCCTCAGCACCTATCGGCAGGCCTGACCCACCTGGGCTGCGTCGCCTCCGCGTCGCGGATAGGCTGTCGCTTCGACGATCTGGGGGATCAATGGAGATGGTGGACCGACGCACCCTGCTGCTGGGATCAGCGGGACTGCTGTTCGTGGGATGCAGCGGCGGCAAGGACAGCGAAGGTGCCAAGCCGTCGCCCAAGGGCCCCAACATCGTCAAGCCGAGGACGGGCAACGTCGTCGACGAGGCAGACCTCAAGGAGCTGGCCGGGCGGCTCAACCAGGCTCTGCGGTCAGGTGACGTCAAGCAGCTGATGGGCGTCATCGACGCCGACGGCTTCGCCCTCGAGGACTTCGAGAAGCGCTGGACCCGTCGCATGGCGAACTTCGACCGGCTCGGGACGATCGAGGGCGAGTGGTACATCGGACTCCCCGGCGGGCGCACCCGCAACGCCGCCGGTGGCCTCGTCGAGTACAACGGCGACCTCGTCTTCGCCCACACCGTCAAGGGTTGTGACGGTCAGCAGGTCGTGGAGAGCATGCGGGCCGGCTTCCGCAAGAAGTCCACCGATGCCCCGCTCGAGCTCACCAACGTGGGTGATGTCGACGCATACTTCGACCCCTCGATCTGGGACGTCGCCGAGATCGACGCCATCGAGACCAAGCACGCCCAGATCGTGTTCCGGCTCAAGGACGCCAAGCGCGCCAAGGCGTTCGCGGGTCGCATCGAGGCCGGCGCCAAGCGTGCGTTCGAGGTCATGCCCAACCCGAGCGGAGTCAGCAAGGTCTTCTACGCCCTCACGTGGCCGGCGATCGACGGCAAGCTCTGGGGCGGCGTGGCCGTCGGCGATGCGGATGCGCACGCCTACTACCACCCGTTCCTCGACCCGATGGAGCTCGCGCGTGGGCAGCGGAAGGTGGCCGGCAACAAGAACCTGCCCCTGGCGACCGGACGCGTGGGCCTGCACGAGGGGACGTTCAACCGTCCCGACTTCGAGGACGTGGCGTGCCACGAGGCGGTCCACGTGCTGGCCGAGCAGTGGCGCGGAGGCACGGGCCGCGCCCCGACCTGGGCCGTCGAGGGACTGGCCACGTGGGGCGAGCGTCCCGGATCGGGCCTGCTGGCCGCAGAGGGTGGACGGATCCGGGCGGCCTTCCCCGGCTTCCAGTCCGTCGCCCTCAAGGGCTACGACGAGTTCCACCAGACGTCGCGGGAGTACGACTACTACATGTGCGCGGGCGCGGTCTACGAGTACCTGGACAGCGAGAAGGGTCGTGACGCGGTGTTCGAGACCGCGGCGGCGTTCTACGGTGCCAAGGACCGCAAGGCCGCGGCCAAGCAGCTGGGTCGCAGCGAGAAGGACCTCCTGGCCGCGACCCGCAAGTGGTTGGGCGCATGAGGCGGCTCGCGGCTGTGGTGGCCGGCCTCCTGCTGGCGCTGGCGGCCTGCACCGGGGGCGGCGACGACACGAAGGACAAGGACGGACCCTCCCTGCCGCTGCCGGACAAGGCTCCGTCCGCTCGTGGCCCGGCCGTCGGTCCTGCGCTGGAGCCCAAGGTGCTGCTGGCGGCGTCCGACGACCTCGAGGAGCTCACCGGCTCGCTCGACACCGCTCAGGTGCAGCGCCGCTCGGGCGCCTTCATCAGCGGCCGCAAGGTCGTCGGCTACTCGGTTGACGACATCTCCGGCTACGACCTCGAGTCCGGCGACAAGCTGTGGACCGCGGACCTCGACCTCGAGGGCGGTACGGCCTGCTACGTGTCGGAGCCCGACCGAGCCGTCAAGACGTTCACGGTCGTGTACGGCGAGGGCAGCTACTGCCCGAAGCTCGCGACGATCCGCGTCTCCGACGGCAAGGTCATGAAGAAGTCCGACAAGCTCAACGAGCTCGCGGAGTTCGAGGGTGACAGTGCCGGCGGGACCGTCAACCACCTGTTCACGGTCACGGGGCGCGACTACCTCGTCGACATGCACGGCGTGGTCTGGAAGATGGCCAAGGGCGAGCCGGAGCCGGTGTCCCGCCTGGAGGGCAAGTCCTACTACGACCTGTCGCCGACGCCCAAGGGCGACGTGCTCATCGGCTCGCGGGCCGACGACCGGAGCCGCTGCCCGGTGGACGGCTACGAGCTGCCGTCCTTCGAGCCGATCTGGAGCGAGGACGCCGAGACGCTGTTCCCCGGAACCGGAGCTGACTGTGGCGTCTCGGTGACGCCGGGCAGCTCGTCCTGGATCGGGCAGGAGACCTCCGAGTCGTACCGGATGGCGCAGCTCGACCCCGACAGCGGCAAGGTGCTCGGCCGTGCCGAGGCGCCCAAGAACTCCGGCGGAGGGGCGGCCAAGGGAGAGTTCGACCTGGCCAGCGCGGCCAACCAGAGCGACCGCGCCCTCGGCATGCCCGGTGGCGAGACGATCTTCGCCCAGGTCAACGGCCTGACGCGCTACTCGCTCGAGACCGGCAAGGTCCTCTGGGACCTCGACCTCAACCAGGTGCAGCTCGAGTCCGACGAGGAGTTCCCCCTCACCACCGTCCTGCCGCAGGGCGTCACGGCCGATGGCTATTTGGTCGCCTCGGTCAGCAACGACACATCGGTCGAGATCGTCGCGGTCGACGTCAAGACCGGCAAGCTCGTGGCCCGGTGGGCGGTCCCCAAGGAGTACCGCAACGGATTCCAGGTCGACCCGGGCATGACGCTGTTCGGCGGCGGCCTCGTGCTGACCCGCAACTTCGAGGCGTGGGACTTCACCTTCGCCGACTACAAGGACCTCAAGCCGCCCAAGGGCGACCGGTTCGACATCGGCGTCTTCACGTTCCCCGAGCCCGACACCTCCGCAGCCAAGGCGGCCGCCGTGCCGACCGCCGGCCCCGTGGACGTGGACGCCAAGGCGCTCGGCGGTGCCAAGACGCCCAAGGCAGCCGAGGGCGATCGCAAGGCCGGGGCGTTCAGCACCGGGACGCGCCTCGTCGCGTACGGCGGCAACACCCTGACCGGGTTCGACGCCAAGTCCGGCGACCAGAAGTGGACCCTGGACGTCGGCGACGACGCCGGCGCCCGCGTCTGCGTCGCGTCCGAGCCGGACCGCAAGGTCAAGACCTTCACGGTCGCGGTCCGCGACAGCGCCGAGGACACCACGTGCGACAGCCTGCTGCGGGTCCGTGCGTCCGACGGCGAGGTCTTGAGCGAGGTGCAGGTGCCGGCCAAGGCCCGCTCCGTGGCCCGCATCGTCGTGCACGAAGGCGCGGTCTACGTCATCACCGGCGACGCCAGGGTGAGCCACTTCAAGGACGGCGCCCTCGTCGACCACGCGAAGCTCCGCCACCCGGTCTGGACGCTGGAGCGTACGCCCGAGGATCCGTCGCTCCTGGTCAGCACCTCGTCCCTCAAGGGCGGCCGCGACTGGTCGATCGACGCCTACGAGCTGCCGTCGTTCGAGCCGGTCTGGTCGACCACCGGCAAGAAGGTGTTCGGCAAGATCGATCGTCGCAACTGGATCGACTCCTGGCACGGCAACGGCCTGTGGATGTCGACGACGTTCGGTGACACCTCGAACTACGAGGCCGAGGTTCGGCACTCGCTCGTGCAGCTCGATCCCTCGACCGGCCAGGTCGCGGCGAAGACCGGGACGGTCAAGCAGGACTTCCGTGCCAACGACCTGGAGACGTTCTCCCTCACCAGCAGCATCGCCAGCGCCTACGTGACGGTCGGCTTCGAGGACGGCGACGTCGTGGTGCCCCAGGAGTCCGGCGTGATGCGGATGTCCATCGCCGACAAGAAGCCCGAGTGGACCGTCGACACGAAGTCGATCATGGACTCGATGGAGCGCGATCGCGGTGCCTCGTCGGTCGAGCAGCACTTCAAGCTGATCGACGGTGGCAAGACGGTCCTGGTCACGATGAGCAACGGCATCTCCGCCGAGCTGATGACGCTGAAGGCCTCGAGCGGCAAGATCACCGGCCGGTGGAACGTGCCGGTGGGGTCGCGCAACGGTCTGCAGTCCTCACCCGACGTCGTGCCGTTCGCCGGAGGTGTCGCCCTCGTGCACAACGACTACGCGTGGGACTACGACTTCAGGCAGTCCGACCGGAAGGTGCCGCCCGAGCAGCGGTACGACGTCGGGTTGTTCCGGCTGACCAAGCCGAAGTGATCGGCGGCTACCGGCCCGCGCTCCGGCGTGCGGCGTACTCGGCGGCCTCCGCTGCGCGGAAGCGGGTGACGGCGTCGATGAGGTCGGTCGGCAGGGGCTCCGAGAGGGGGAACCGGATCGCGGACTTGCTGGTCCTGTAGGGGGCCAGCTCGTCGGCGAACCGGGCGAACGCGCCCGCGGTCGGGAAGAAGTTCAAGGACGTGTGCTCGGTGTGGCCGGAGAACTGGATCACGACGACGCCGTCCTGCCGGTAGGCCGGGATGTTGTGGCTGATGACCTCCTCGGCGTCCGGCAGCGCTGCCCGGATGACGTCACGGGTCTCGGCGAGCCGGGGCTCCACGTCGTACGTCGCCGCCTCGACGTACTCGTCGACGGTCGTGAACCTCTGCTTGTCGTCAGTCACCACTCAGGTCTAGTCGACATTGCACGAGAAGCACAATTTTCGCGGCGGGCTCGAGCCGACACGGCCATCGCTGGTCCAGACCGTCGGGGCCCTCGACTAGGCTGAGATCCTTCCCCCACGATCGCGCCGAGGAGGCCATTTTTCGATGTCGAGCGACTCGCCATTCGTGCACCTGCACGTGCACACGGAGTACTCGATGCTCGACGGCCACGCCCTGCTCGACCCGCTGTTCGAGCGCACCGCGGAGCTGCAGATGCCCGCCATCGCGATGACCGACCACGGCAACCTGCACGGCGCCTACGACTTCTGGGCCAAGGGCAAGGCGCACGGGGTCAAGCCGATCATCGGCATGGAGGCCTACCTCACGCCCGACATCCCGCGCACGGAGAAGAAGGCCGTCCAGTGGAACAAGGGCGGCGACGACGACGTCTCCGGCCGCGGCGCCTACACGCACATGACGCTGCTCTCGGAGACGACCGAGGGCATGCACAACCTGTTCCGGATCGGCTCCTACGCGAGCCTCGAGGGCCAGTACCGCAAGCCCCGCGCCGACCGTGACCTGCTGCAGCGCTACGGCAAGGGCCTCATCGCGACGACCGGCTGCCCGTCCGGCGAGATCCAGACCTGGCTGCGCATCGGCAACTACGCCAAGGCGCGGGCCTCGGCCGCGGAGTTCCAGGACATCTTCGGCAAGGAGAACTTCTTCCTCGAGCTCATGGAGCACGGCCTCGAGATCGAGGCGCGCGTCCGTGAAGGACTGCTGCGCCTCAAGGCCGACCTCAACCTGCCGGTCATCGCGACCAACGACTCGCACTACGTCGCCCCCGAGGACGCCGAGGCCCACGACGCGCTGCTGTGCATCGGCACCGGCACGACGCTCGGCGATCCCAAGCGGTTCAGGCTCGACGGCGGCGGCTACTACATCAAGTCGGCCAAGGAGATGCGCGACCTCTGGGAGGACCGCTTCGACCTCAAGGAGGCGTGCGACAACACCCTGCTGATCGCCGAGCGGTGCAACGTCGAGTTCACCGAGTCCAACGGCGGCTACATGGCCCGGGCCGACATCCCCGAGGGCGAGACCGAGGAGTCCTGGTTCGTCAAGGAGGTCTGGCGGGGCATCGAGTCGCGCTACCCGGGCGACAAGCTCACCCCCGAGGTGCGGGCGCGCACCGAGATGGAGCTCGACGTCGTCCGCTCCAAGGGCTACTGCGGCTACTACCTCGTGGTCGCCGACTTCATCAACTGGGCCAAGGACAACGGCATCCGCGTCGGCCCGGGCCGTGGCTCCGGCGCCGGCTCGATCGCGGCCTACGCCCTGCGCATCACCGACCTCTGCCCGTTGACGCACGGCCTGATCTTCGAGCGCTTCCTCAACCCTGAGCGCCCGTCGATGCCCGACTTCGACATCGACTTCGACGAGCGTCGCCGCGGCGAGGTCATCCGCTACGTCAGCAACAAGTACGGCGAGGAGCGCGTCGCGATGATCGCGACGTTCGGCCGGCTCAAGTCCAAGGCCGCGATCAAGGACGCCGCGCGCGTCATGGACTACCCGTTCACGCACGGCGAGCGCATCACCAAGGCGCTCCCGGCTGACGTCATGGGCAAGGGCGTGACGCTGCGTGGCCTGTTCGACAAGAACGACAAGCGCTACGGCGACGGCGCCGACTTCCGCAGGCTGCACGACGAGGACGCCGACGTCCGCAAGATCTACCAGACCGCGCTCGGCCTCGAGGGCCAGGTGCGCCAGTGGGGTGTCCACGCAGCCGGCGTGATCATGTCGAGCGACCCACTGATCGACATCGTGCCGATCATGAAGCGCGAGCAGGACGGCGCGATCATCACCCAGTTCGACTACCCGATGTGCGAGGCACTCGGACTGGTCAAGATGGACTTCCTGGGCCTGCGCAACCTCACGGTGCTCGACGACGCGCTCGAGAACATCAAGCGCAACCGCGACGTCGACCTGGTGCTCGAGGACCTCACGTTCGACGACCCCGCGACGTACGACCTCCTGGCCCGCGGAGACACCCTGGGCGTGTTCCAGCTCGACGGCGGCCCGATGCGTGCGCTGCTGCGCAGCATGAAGCCCGACAAGTTCGAGGACATCTCGGCCGTGGGTGCGCTCTACCGCCCCGGCCCGATGGGCGCGGACTCCCACAACAAGTACGCCCGCCGCAAGAACGGCCGGGAGCCGATCGACCCGATCCATCCCGAGCTCGAGGAACCACTCGCCAAGGTGCTGGGGGAGACGTACGGCCTGATCGTCTACCAAGAGCAGGTCATGGAGATCGCACAGGTCCTCGCCGGCTTCTCGCTCGGACAGGCCGACAACCTGCGGCGCGCGATGGGCAAGAAGAAGAAGTCCGAGCTCGACAAGCAGTACGCCGGGTTCCAGGCCGGGATGCTCGAGCGCGGCTACTCCCAAAAGGCGATCACGACGCTGTGGGACATCCTGCTGCCGTTCTCGGACTACGCGTTCAACAAGGCGCACTCCGCGGCGTACGGCGTCATCTCCTACTGGACGGCCTACCTCAAGGCCAACTACCCGGCCGAGTACATGGCTGCCCTGCTGACCAGCACCCGCGGCGACAAGGACAAGTCGGCGATCTACCTCAACGAGTGCCGGCGGATGGGCATCAAGGTGCTGCCGCCGGACGTCAACGAGTCGGTCTCCAACTTCGCCTCGGTCGGTGCCGACATCCGGTTCGGCCTCGGAGCGATCCGCAACATCGGCGAGAACGTCGTCGCCGGCATCGTCGAGGGTCGCGCTGACGGCGCCTACACCGACTTCAACGACTTCCTCGGCAAGGTCCCCACCCTGGTGTGCAACAAGCGCGTCCTCGACTCGCTGATCAAGGCCGGCGCGTTCGACTCCCTCGGTCACCGCCGCCGCGCGTTGACGACGGTCGCCGAGGAGGGCGTCGACCTCTACATCGACCTCAAGCGGCAGGCGGCGATCGGTCAGGACTCGCTCTTCGGCGGGGTCGACGACGCGTTCACCGGCGGCACGATCGACGTGCCCGACACGATGCCGGAGTGGGAGAAGACGCAGCTGCTCGCGTTCGAGCGCGACATGCTCGGCCTCTACGTCTCCGACCACCCGCTGCAGGGTCTCGAGCACGTCCTGCGGGCCAGCAGCGACTGCACCGTCGGCGAGCTCCTGACCAACGCCGAGCTGCCCGACGGCAGCACCGTACGCATCTGCGGCCTCATCACCGGGGTGCAGCGGCGGATGAGCAAGAAGGGCGACTCGTGGGCCTCGGTCACGATCGAGGACCTCGAGGGTGGCATCGAGGTCATGGTGTTCCCCGGTGCCTACCAGCTCGCGATGCCGGTCCTGATCCCCGACACGATCGTCGTGGTCAAGGGTCGCGTCCGTCGCAAGGACGACGGAGTCGAGCTCAACGCGCTCGAGGTCACGCTGCCGGCGATGAACACCGGTGGTCCCGAGCGGCCTCTCGTCGTGAGCCTCCCGGTGGCCCGCTGCACGACCGACACGATCGGCACCTTCAAGCAGGTGCTGGCTGCCCATCCGGGCGTCTCCGAGGTGCACCTGCGCCTGATCGGCAACGGCTCGACCAAGGTCATGCGACTCGACGACAGCCTCCGTGTGGCACAGTCGTCCTCACTGATCGCCGACCTGAAAGAGCTGTTGGGCCCCCATTGCCTCTCCTGAGACGACTCCTGCTGTCCGTTGCCGCGACGCTCCTGCTGGGGGTCGCGGCCGGCTTCGTGTGGGAGCGGCTGGCCAGTCCCGCCGAGTGGGAGGCCCGCGAGACCGGCCTCGTGATGGACGAGGCGGCCTCCCAGGGCCGGTTCGGCGTCATCGTCGTGTTCGTCATCGTCGGCGTCGTGACCTCCCTGCTGCTCGGAGCCTTCAGCGCCTGGACGCTGCGTGACCTCGGCTGGATCGTCACGCCGGTCGTGATTCTGTTGACGGTCGCCGCAGCGGTGATCGCCTGGCGGGTCGGCGTGCACCTCGGACCGCCCGACCCGGCCTCGGTCAAGGACGTGGCGATCGGCGATCGCGTCCCGGCCGAGCTGGCGGTCGACGGCCTCGCGCCGTTCCTGCTCTGGCCGATCCTCGGCCTGGTCGGCTTCATCGGCACGATGCTGCTGGTGACCACGCGCGACGAGCTGCGCCAGACGTACTGAGGTCCCCGCGCGCCGGGCGGTCAGCGGGCGATGCGGGCCACGACGGCGTCGGTGAGCAGGATCAGGTCGCTCGGCTGCAGCTCGGCCTCGAGGCCCCGTCGGCCGCCCGAGACGAAGACCGTGGGCCACTGCGCCGACGTCTTGTCGACGACCGTCCGGTGCTTGCGCTTCTGGCCGAGTGGGGAGATGCCGCCGATGACGTACCCCGTCGCCCGCTGCGCCTGCGCGGCATCGGCCATCTGCGCGCGCTTGCCGCCCAGCGCATCGGCCAGAGCCTTGAGGTCGAGCGAGCCCATGACCGGCACCACGCCGACGCACAGCTCGCCGTCGACCTCGGCCATCAACGTCTTGAACACCCGGCCCGGCTCGACCCCGAGGGCCTCGGCGGCCTCCATGCCGAACGAGTCGGCGCGTGGGTCGTGTACGTAGGAGTGGGGGGTGAAGGGGATGTGGGCACGATGCAGCGCGACGAACGCCGGTGTCGCTTCGGTGGGCTTCTTGTTGGCGGCCACCAGCCCACGGTAGCCCGTCCGTAGACTTGCCGTCGTGATGCGACGCCTCGACCTCAGAAATCTCGACCCGGCCGCCGACGAGTGGCAGTGGGTCTACAGCGCTGCCGTTCCGCGCGCCGAGGTCGACGTCGAGCACGCGCTGGCCGCGGTCCGTAGAATCTGCGAGGACGTCCGCTCGCGAGGCGCCGACGCCGTGCTCGACGCGGGGGAGCGGTTCGACGGTGTACGCCCCGCGCAGCTGCGCGTGCCCGCTGCCGCGATCGCCGATGCGCTCGATGCTCTCGCCCCCGACATCCGGGCCGGCCTCGAGGAGTCGATCCGGCGACTGCGACAGACGTCCGAGGCCGAGCTCGAGCACAGCCTGGTCACCGATGTCGCGCCGGGCGCGACGGTCGAGCGCCGGATCGTCCCGATGCAACGCGTGGGGCTGTACGTCCCCGGAGGCCTCGCCCCGCTCGTCAGCACCGTCATCATGAACGCCGTCCCGGCGCAGGTGGCGGGCGTGCCGGGCATCGCCCTCGCGAGTCCTCCGCACGCCGAGTTCGGCGGATTGCCGCACCCCTCGATCCTCGCAGCCTGCGGGCTGCTCGGGATCGAGGAGGTCTATGCAGCCGGGGGTGCCCAGGCCCTGGCGATGTTCGCCTACGGGGCGGGGGAGTGCCGCCCCGTCAACCTCATCACCGGGCCGGGCAACATCTACGTGGCGGCGGCCAAGCGTCACCTGCAGGGCACCGTCAGCATCGACGCCGAGGCGGGCCCGACCGAGATCGCGATCATCGCCGATGCCGGTGCCGATGCCGCATTCGTCGCGGCCGACTTGATCAGCCAGGCCGAGCACGACCCTCTGGCCGCCAGCGTGCTGATCACCGACAGCGAGCAGCTCGCCGATGCGGTCGATGCGGCCTTGGACGACCAGATCGGGTCGGCCAAGCACGCCGACCGCATCCGTACCGCGCTGGAAGGACAGCAGTCGGCCACCGTGCTGGTCCGCGACGTCGACCAGGCGGTGCAGGTCGCGAACGGCTACGCCGCCGAGCACCTGGAGATCCAGACGGCCGAGTCCGCCGCGGTCGCGGCGCGGATCGTCAACGCCGGTGCGGTGTTCGTGGGGCCCCAGACGCCGGTCTCGCTCGGCGACTACGCCGCCGGGTCCAACCACGTCCTGCCGACCGCGGGTTGTGCCTGCCACTCGTCCGGCCTGTCCGTCCGGGCGTTCTGCAAGAACATGCACGTCGTGACCTACGACGAGGCCGCGCTCCGCGAGGTCGGGGATCACGTGGTCACGCTTGCCGAGGCGGAGAACCTGCCGTCCCACGGTGCCGCCGTCTCGATCCGGCTGTCCCGCTGATGCCGCTGCCCTCATGGGTGCCGATCCGGGACGAGCTCCGGGACGAGGAGCCCTACGGCGCGCCGCAGCTCGACGTCCCGGTGCAGCTCAACACCAACGAGAATCCGTACGGACCGAGCGAGGCCGTGGCCCGCGACATCGGCGACTCCGTGCGCGCGGCCGCCCTGTCGCTCAACCGCTATCCGGACCGTGAGGCCACCGAGCTCCGTACGTCGCTCGCGAGCTACCTCGGTCACGGCTTGACCGCGGATCGGGTCTGGGCGGCGAACGGCTCGAACGAGATCATGCAGCAGGTCCTGCAGGCTTTCGGTGGCCCGGGGCGGACAGCGGTGTCGTTCGCACCGACGTACTCGATGTACCCGGAGTATGCCCGCAACACCCACACGCGTTGGGTGGCCGGCCGGCGACGCGACGACTTCGGCCTCGACCTCGATGCCGCCCTCGAGCTCATCGCCGCCGAGCGTCCGGACGTCGTGATCCTGACCTCGCCGAACAATCCGACCGGCACCGCGCTCGACCCGGCCCACACCCGCGCCATCGTGGAGGCTGCCAGCGGCATCGTCGTGGTGGACGAGGCCTACGCCGAGTTCCGGCGGGAGGGGACGCCGAGTGCTCTCGAGCTGCTCGACGACTTCCCCCGCCTGCTGGTGACCCGCACGATGAGCAAGGCGTTCGCGCTCGCGGGTGGCCGGCTCGGCTACGTCGCAGCGGATGCCGCCATCATCGACGCCTTGCGCATCGTGCGGCTGCCCTACCACCTCTCGGCTGTCAGCCAGGCTGCGGCGACGGCCGCGCTGCGCCACGAGGACGAGCTGCTGGCCCAGGTGGATGCGCTGCGGACCACCCGCGACGAGACCGCGACCTGGCTGCAGGAGCAGGGATTCGAGGTCGCGGCGTCCGACGCCAACTTCATCCTGTTCGGCCGGTTCGACGACCGGCACGCGGTCTGGCAGGGCCTGCTCGACCATGGCGTCCTGATCCGCGAGGTCGGCCCCCTAGAATGGCTCCGCGTGTCGATCGGCACGCCGGACGACATGGCCTCGTTCCGACACGCACTCCTGGAGGTGACCCGATGACCCGCACCGCGCGCATCGAGCGAAAGACCTCGGAGTCCCACGTCGTCGTCGAGATCGACCTCGACGGGTCCGGCATCAACGACATCTCGACGGGTGTCGGCTTCTACGACCACATGCTCACGGCGTTCTCGCGCCACTCGCTGATCGACCTGACGGTCAAGGCCGAGGGCGACCTGCACATCGACGCGCACCACACGGTCGAGGACACCGCGATCTGCCTCGGTGATGCGATCCGCGAGGCGCTCGGCGACAAGGTCGGGATCCGCCGCTACGGCGACGCCCTCGTCCCGCTCGACGAGTCGATCGCCCAGGCGGTCGTCGACGTGTCCGGCCGGCCCTACTTCGTGCACTCGGGCGAGCCCGATCGACAGATCACCGCCATCATCGGCGGCCAGTACACCGGCGCCCTGACCGCCCACGTGCTCGAGTCCATCGCGCACCACGCCGGGATCACGATGCACGTACGCCTGCTGGACGGGCGCGACCCGCACCATATCGCGGAGGCCCAGTTCAAGGCCGTGGCTCGTGCCCTCCGCGACGCCGTCGCGATCGACCCCCGCGAATCGGGGATCCCCAGCACGAAGGGTGCTCTGTGACCGCTGGAAGGCCCCGCGTCGCGGTGCTGGACTACGGCTCGGGCAACCTTCGTTCTGCCGTGCGCGCGGTCGAACGGGCCGGGGGCGAGGTCGAGCTCACCACCGACGCGAAGGTGGCGCAGGAGGCCGACGGCCTGCTGGTGCCCGGCGTCGGGGCGTTCGAGGCCTGCATGCGAGGCCTCGTGGGCGTCGACGGGGTCCGCATCGTGGAGCGTCGCCTGATCGCCAACCGGCCGGTGCTGGGCATCTGCGTCGGTATGCAGATCCTGTTCGGCGAGGGCATCGAGCACGGCGTACGCACCGAGGGCTGCGGCGAGCTGCCCGGTGTCGTCGAGCGACTCCAGGCACCGATCGTGCCGCACATGGGCTGGAACACGGTCGCGCCAGGCCAGGGCTCGCGGATGTTCGCCGGGATCGAGGACGAGCGGTTCTACTTCGTGCACTCCTACGGCGTCCGCGACTGGGTGCTCAGCCAGCCGCCGGCCATGCCGAAGCCGGCCGTGACCTGGACCGAGTACGAGGGCGAGCGTTTCGTGTCGGCCGTGGAGCACGGGCCGCTGTGGGCGACGCAGTTCCACCCCGAGAAGTCCGGCGACGCCGGGTCCCAGCTGCTGGGCAACTGGCTCGCCACGCTCTGACGTGGGTCACACCGTGTCGCGGAGGACCTCGGCCAGCTGCTCGGTCCGGGTGAACTGGGGCCAGTGGCTCGTCGGCAGCTCGATGATCGTGACGTCCTTGATCTTGGGCAGCTCGGAGAAGTAGTCCTCGCCCGCAGCGACGTAGTCGTCGATCTCCTGCCGGGTGAACGTCGTGCTGATGAGCGTGATCGGCACGTCGAACCGGGCCTCGTCCCGCAGCACCTGGGGGTCGCGCGCCACGCCGATCGGGATCGGGATCGCCCGGGCGCGGAAGTCCTCGAGCTGCGCCTCGGTGAAGTCGTCGAGGTCGCGGGAACCGTCGCTGCGGAACACGTCCCACGGCGGGAGCGGGATCTCACCGCCCTCGTCGGGCAGCGCGGCGTTGATCGAGGCGCCGTCGGGGAGCGGCCCGCTGTCGACGTAGACGGCCCGGGCGACCCGGTCGGGCCGCCGGTCCACAGCGCCGTGGACGGCAGCGCCGCCACCGCTGTGGCCGACGAGCACCACCGGCTCGTCGGACTCGTCGATCGCGGCCACGATGGCGTCGACGTGATCCGACAACCCGATGCCGGAGCGGTCGGCGTCGACCGACTCCAGGCCGGGAAGCGTGAGGGCGGTGACGTCGTGGCCGGCCGCCTCGAGCGCGGGCGTGACGCCGTCCCACGAGGAGCCGTCGAGCCAGAATCCGGGTACGAGGATGAGCTTCATACCGACCAACCTAGGGCCGCGAGCGGACAGATACGATCACCTGCGTGACCCTCGAACTCCTCCCCGCCGTCGACGTCGCCGATGGACAGGCCGTGCGCCTCGTCCAGGGTGAGCTCGGCAGCGAGACCACCTACGGCTCCCCGCTCGACGCCGCCCTGCAGTGGCAGACCGACGGTGCGGAGTGGATCCATCTCGTCGACCTCGATGCAGCGTTCGGCAAGGGCAGCAACCGCGAGCTGCTCGCCGACGTCGTCGAGCGACTCGACGTCAAGGTCGAGCTGTCGGGCGGCATCCGCGACGACGCCTCCCTGGCGGCGGCACTGGCCACGGGCTGCACGCGGGTCAACCTCGGCACCGCGGCTCTCGAGAACCCGGAGTGGTGCCGCAAGGTCGTCAGCGAGCACGGTGACCAGATCGCGGTGGGCCTCGACGTCCGCGGCACGACGCTGGCGGCGCGGGGCTGGACACAGGAAGGCGGCGACCTGTTCGAGGTGCTCGAGCGGCTCGAGCGGGATGGCTGCGCGCGGTACGTGTTGACCGACGTGACCAAGGACGGCACGCTGACCGGGCCCAACCTTGACCTGTTGCGGCAGGTCTGCGAGATCACCGACAAGCCAGTCGTGGCCTCGGGCGGCGTCTCGAGCCTCGACGACCTCCGGGCGATCGCCTCGTTGACCGTCGTCGGCGTCGAGGGCGCCATCGTCGGCAAGGCCCTCTACGCCGGCGCGTTCACGCTGCCTGAAGCGCTCGCCGCGGTCGCCGAGGGCTGACCGTGACCTCCGGGAGGGCGATGTGGACGGCCTTCTCGGCCGACCCCCGCGACCCCGGAGCCGCGGACCTCAAGGCCAGCGACGCCGATCGCGACCTCGCCGGCGAGGTGCTGCGCGAGGCGTACGCGGACGGTCGTCTGACGCGAGCCGAGTACGACGAGCGCTCGGCCGCGGTGCTCGCTGCCCGGACCATCGGTGCGTTCAGCCCGCTCCTGGTCGACCTCGTCCGATCGACCGCCTCCCCGGTGGTGTCCACGACGGCGGACCTGCGGGACAAGGCGGTGCAGCGCTATCGCCGTGACCTGGCCGACGCGCGCAACGGGTGGGTCTTCGTCTCCGTCGTGACGCTGTCGATCTGGACCGTGACCTGCCTGCTCTCCGGCGAGCTGCTCCACTTCTGGCCGATCTACCCGAGCCTCGGCGTCGGCCTCGGCTACGTCTCGATGCGGTTCTCGGCCGAGGCACGCATCGAGAAGCACGAGGAGAAGATCGCCGAGACCCGACGCGTCCGCCGCCAGCGGCGGCGCGACCTCGAGGACTGACCGGATCGGACCCGGTCGCAGAGGGTCAGCAGCCGCTGCGCAGGAGCTCCGGCTCGTCGCCGGTGGTGACCTCCATGAACGAGACCTTGGCGGCATCGCTGATGGTCTTCGGCGTGGCATCGCCGAACAGGAACCCGATGTGGTCCTGCCCGATCGTGTGGAAGGCACCGGCCTGGTCGAAGCCCGCCTTCTTGACGGCCGACAGGTCGGGATAGGCGGCCTTGACCTCGGCCAAGGTGCTGCCGACGCCGACGCCCTCTGCGGTGACCGGTCCGCCGGTCGTGACCCCCAGCGAGGAGATGGTGCCGTCCTCGAGGGTCAGCACGTCGACGCCCTCGAACTGCTGCTTCCACCTCAGCTCGAACGTGCATCCCTCGACACCCTCGACGTCGGCGTCGAACAGCCCGGTCGCCAGGGCATCGGCCTTGCTGATGCCGGCGCGGACGGGCCCGATGGCGCCCGGCGCGACGACGAGCTCGGCGGGGCCGGCCGGTGCCGACGTCTCCGCGCCGGCGGACGGCGTGGCCGACGTCTGCTCGGCGGTGAAGTCGGTCTCGCCGTCCGACGGAGCGTCGCCACAGGCGGTGGCGGTCGAGATCAACACGGTGAGCACCGCGAGGGTGCTGAGCAGTCGCTTCATGAGTTCCTCTGGCCAGGGACGTGTGAGTCGACCGTAGTGGCTGCAGGCTGCCAACGGCGGGACTTCCCCGCGCAAGGAGGGTCGGTGCCGACAGATAGGCTCGTCCGGTGAGCCTTGCCGTCCGCGTCATCCCATGTCTCGACGTCGACAACGGCCGGGTCGTCAAGGGCGTCAACTTCGTCAACCTGCGCGACGCGGGCGATCCCGTGGAGATGGCCAAGGTCTACGACGCCGAGGGCGCCGACGAGCTGACGTTCCTCGACATCACGGCGTCCTCCGACAGCCGGGACACCACGTTCGACGTGGTCGGTCGCACCGCCGACCAGGTCTTCATCCCGCTCACGGTCGGCGGCGGTGTCCGTACGCCCGAGGACGTCGACCGCCTGCTGCGCGCCGGCGCGGACAAGGTCGGCATCAACACCGCCGCCATCGGCCGCCCGCAGGTCATCGCCGAGATCGCCCACCGGTTCGGCAACCAGGTCCTCGTCCTGAGCGTGGACGCGCGCCGCAGCAGCGAGCAGCCGAGCGGCTTCGAGGTCACGACCCATGGAGGCCGTACGTCCGCCGGTCTCGACGCCGTCGAGTGGGCGCGCACCGCCGCCGAGCTCGGGGTCGGGGAGATCCTGCTCAACTCCATGGACGCCGACGGGACCAGAGACGGCTTCGACCTGGAAATGATTCGGGCGGTCCGTGGCGTTACACAAGTGCCACTGATCGCCAGTGGCGGCGCCGGCCGGCTCGAGCACTTCCCTGCGGCCATCGATGCCGGCGCCGACGCAGTGCTCGCCGCGAGTGTGTTCCACTTCGGCGACATGACGATCGGACAGGTGAAAGAGACGTTGCGAGCAGCAGGCCACCGTGTCCGATAGCACCACGGCTCCACCCGTCGAGGCGGCCGAGCCGGGCCCGGACGACCGCGACCTCGGATCGGCCGATCACACCCATGTGACCGGCCGGGGCTTCGCCCTGCTCGGACGTGGCATCCGCGAGCAGCGTCTCCTGTTCTCGCTGTCGGTGATCGGCAGCATCTCCTACGGCGCCATGACCGTGGCCGACGCGTGGGTGCTCGGCTGGGCGACCGATCACGTGATCCGGCCGTCCTTCGAGCGGGGTGAGGTTGCCAAGGGGGCCCTCGCGACGGCGATCGCGCTGTTCCTCGCCGTCGCGATGCTCCGGGCCTTGGGCATCATCGGCCGCCGGCTCATCGGCGGCATCGTGTTCTACCGCCTCATCGCCGACTACCGCCGCCGGGTCACCCGCAAGTACATCTCCCTGCCGATGGCCTGGCACCACCGCCATCCCACCGGGCAGCTGCTGTCCAACGCCAACGCCGACGTCGAGGCGACCTGGTCCGTGTTCATGCCCCTGCCGATGGCGGTCGGCGTGATCGCGATGCTCGTCGCGGCGATCATCGCGATGCTGGCAGCCGATGTCGTGCTGACGATCGTCGGTCTTGTGGTGTTCCCGGCCTTGTTCGCGATCAACGTGTTCTACCAGCGCTGGCTCTCGCCCAAGGTCTCGTACGCCCAGTCGCTGCGGGGCGACGTGAGCTCGGTGGCCCACGAGTCGTTCGACGGTGCACTCGTCGTCAAGTCGCTCGGCCGCGAGGCCGACGAGACCGAGCGCTTCACCCGCGTCACGCACGACCTGCGCGACGCCAACATCGCTGTCGGGCGCATCCGCAGCATCTTCGACCCGTTGCTCGAGGCGCTGCCCAACTTCGGGATCCTCCTGGTCATCGTGCTCGGCGTCGGCCGGGTGGCCAACGGGGCGGCCGATCCGGGCGACGTCGTCCAGGTCGCCTACCTGTTCACGGTCGTGGCCTTCCCCGTGCGGGCGATCGGCTGGGTGCTCGGCGAGCTGCCCCGCAGCGTCGTCGGCTGGGAGCGGGTCTCCTCGGTGCTCGATGCCGAAGGCTCGATGGCGTACGGGCAGCGCACCCTGCCCGGCACCGGCCCGGTCGCGCTCGACGTGGACGGCCTGACGTTCGGCTTCCCTGACGGCGAGCGAGACGTGCTGCGTGGCATCGACTTCGAGGTCGATCCGGGCAAGGTCATCGCGGTGGTCGGCGCCACCGGCAGCGGCAAGAGCACGTTGACGTCGTTGCTCACCCGGCTCGTGGACCCCCAGCACGGCGCGATCCGCGTCGACGGCCACGACATCCGCGAGCTGAGCCATGCCGAGCTCGCCCAGGCCATCGCGGTCGTGCCGCAGGCCACGTTCCTGTTCGACGACAGCGTCCGCGAGAACGTCACTCTCGGCGGCGACTTCAGCGACGAGGAGGTGTGGGCCGCCCTGCGTACGGTCCAGGCCGACGGGTTCGTCGCCAACCTCGCCGCCGGTCTCGACGCCGAGCTGGGTGAGCGTGGCACGACGTTGTCGGGCGGGCAGCGCCAGCGGTTGTCGTTGGCGCGGGCGCTGGTCCGCCGGCCCCGCCTGCTGGTCATGGACGACGCGACCAGCGCCGTCGACCCTGAGGTCGAGCAGCGCATCCTCAAGGCACTCGCCGCTCACACGTCCGACGACGACGGCCCGACCGTGCTGGTCGTCGCCTATCGCAAGGCGACGATCGCCCTGGCCGACGAGGTGGTGTTCCTCGACGAGGGCGTCATCGCCGACCGTGGCAGCCACGACGAGCTGGTCGAGCGATCCGCCGACTACCGCGACCTCGTCAATGCCTACGACCAGGCCCGGGAGGTGGAGTCATGACCGAGGTCCAGACGGACACCGATCGGCTGACCGGCCTCGCGATCATCCGACGTGGGCTGTCCCTCTCGCCGGCGATCAAGGACGGCCTCGGCCTGACCCTCCTGCTGGCCATCCTCAGCACCATCGGCGGCTCGGTCGTGCCGATCGTCATCAAGGAGACGGTCGACTCCGGTCTCGGCGAGGGCAACGGCACCGAGCTGAGCGACGTCGCGCCCTACCTCCTCGCCGCCCTGGGCATCATCCTCGCGTCAGGGCTGCTGGCCTACTGGATGCGCGTACGCCTGTTCGTGGCGAGCGAGCGCGGGCTGGCTCAGCTGCGCGTCGATGCGTTCCGGCACGTGCACGACCTGTCGATGCTGACCCAGAACTCCGAGCGCCGCGGCGTGCTGGTCTCGAGGGTCACCTCTGACATCGACCAGGTCTCCCAGTTCCTGCAGTTCACCGGGATCATGATGGTCGTCAGCATCGGCCAGATCATCATGGCGACCGGCATCATGGCCTACTTCTCGTGGCAGCTCACGATCGTGGTGTGGGTGTGCTTCCTGCCGCTGGGCATCAGCCTCAAGTACTTCGCCGAGCGGCTCAGCAGGGCGTACGACATCGTGCGGCGCACCGTCGGCGAGATGTTGGCGGTCATCGCCGAGCCCGTCGTCGGCGCCTCCGTCGTCCGTGCCTACGCGATCGAGCGGCGCACCCAGCAGCGGGTCGACGACGGCATCCGGCGCAACCTCGACGCCAACGTCAAGGCCCAGAAGCTGGTCGCCGTCACGTTCGCCTCGGCCGGGCTCGCCGGCGGCCTCGCCAACGCGGCGGTCATCGCCTTCGGCGTCGCGATCGGCCTGTCCGGGCAGCTGTCGATGGGCACCGTCATCGCCTTCGCGTTTCTCGTCGGACTGTTCGTCGGACCCGTGCAGATGGCGACCCAGGTCCTCACCGACGCCCAGAACGCGATCGCCTCCTGGCGGCGGGTCATCGACCTGCTCGACACCCCGGCTGACGTCGTCGACCCCGGCACGTCGGGCACGACCCTGCCCGAGGGCACGCTCGGGGCCCGGTTCGAGGGCGTGACGTTCGCCTATCCCGACGGCCCGGACGTCCTCAAGGACGTCGACGTCGAGATCGCGCCGCGTCAGCGCGTCGCGGTGGTGGGCGAGACGGGGTCGGGCAAGACCACGTTCGCCAAGCTGCTGACCCGGCTCATGGATCCGACGGCCGGCGTCGTGCGCCTCGGCACCCCAGGGTCCTGGCAGGACGTCAGCCAGGTCTCGTTCGCCGACCTCCGCGCCCACATCCTGATGGTCCCGCAGGAGGGCTTCCTGTTCGATGCGACCCTGCGCGACAACCTGCTCTACGGCAAGAAGGACGCCAACGAGGCCGAGCTGCTCGACGTCTTCGACCGCCTGGGACTCACCGACTGGTACGCCGCCCTGCCCCGCGGGCTCGACTCCCAGGTCGGCCAGCGTGGCGAGTCGCTCTCGGCGGGGGAGCGGCAGCTCGTCGCGCTCGTACGCTCGGCGCTCGCCGACCCGGAGTTCATCGTCCTCGACGAGGCGACCAGCGCGGTCGATCCGCAGACCGAGCTGCGGGCGACACGCGCCCTGGACCGTCTGCTCGAGGGGCGCTCGAGCGTGACGATCGCCCACCGGCTGTCGACCGCCGAGAACGCCGACCGCGTCCTGGTGTTCGATGCCGGACGTCTGGTCGAGGACGGTACCCACGCCGAGCTCGTCCGGCTCGGGGGTGTCTACGCGCGCCTGCACGCCAGCTGGGTCGCCCAGGCGTCGCTGTCGAGCCATCATCCTGTCGCCGACCCGGTGACGCCCTGACCCTCGGACGCGCCTGAGACAATGGTGGGCGTGAGCTCCCTCGACCCCGCCATCGCGGCGCGCCTCAAGCGTGATGCGCATGGCCTCGTGACCGCCGTGATCCAGGATGCCGAGAGCCGTGACGTGCTCATGGTCGGCTGGATGGACGACGAGGCGTTGCACCGCACCCTGACCACGGGCCGGGGCACCTACTGGAGCCGGAGCCGTCAGGAGTACTGGGTCAAGGGGGAGACCTCCGGCAACACCCAGGCCGTGCGCGAGGTCCGGCTCGACTGCGACGGCGACACCCTGCTCGTGCTCGTCGACCAGACCGGCCCGGCGTGCCACACCGGGGCTCGCACGTGCTTCGACGCGGATCGGCTGTTGTGAGAGTCCGCCGCCTCTATGCACCGGTGGTGCTCGGCACCCTCGCCGCCGGCGGACTCGCGTTCTTCGCCGCCTCACGGACCTGGGCCCACGTCCGCGTCGCGACCGACGGACTGCCGTCGGACTCGATCGACGTCTCCGGCTCCGACGCCCAGCCGCTGGTCCCGGCGCTGGCACTGGTCGTCGTCACGGCCGCACTGGCCGTGCTGGCGTCCTCGCCACGCGTCCGCCGGGTGGTCGGCGCCTTCACGGTCCTGGTGGCGCTCGGCGGGGCCGCCGTCGTGCTGCTCGGCGGCTCGTCCCTCGAGGGTGCCGTCGACCAGGCCGTCGAGGCGTCCCCGGCCTGGACCGGCACCGGCAGCCCCGACTTCACGGCGTCGGCATGGACGTACGTCACGGCCGCGGCCTTCGTGCTCGCAGGGTTCCTCGGCGGGGTCACCGCCCGGTTCGGTGCGGCGTGGCCCACCATGAGCAGCCGTTACGACGCCCCGGCCTCGCGCCCCACGGTCACGACCCCGCAGTCCGACGCGGACATGTGGAAGGCGTTGGACGAGGGCCGCGATCCCACCCAGTAGTCTGAGCCCAGATCACCACCACGAGGAGAATTCACCCATGCACGGATCTTCGCCCGCCGCCTGGACCGCCGTCCTGCTGTGCCTCGCCGGCATCACGATCGGCGGCGTCGCTCTGATCCCGGATCCGCACTGGGTCTGGTTCACGGTGGGCTGCGTCGTGACGCTCCTGTCGGGCCTGGTCGGCCTCGGCATGGCCGCCGCCGGTTTCGGCGTCGACCGCGCCGAGCACTCCGAGCACTGAGGTGAGCGACTCGCCGCAGTACCCGAGCTATCCCGGCTCGGACGAGCCCGGCGGCCAGGAGCAGCCGCAGCAGCCCACGCCGCCCGGCTACGGCCAGGCACCGCAGGGCCCGCCGACGTACGGGCAGCCGGCGTATGGTCAGCCGGCATACGGGCAGCCTGCGTACGGCCAGCCGGCCTACCAGCCGGGCTATCCGTATCAGGCGCCGCCGCATACGAATGGCAAGGCCATCGCCGCCCTGGTCCTCGGGATCGTGTCGATCGTGCTCTGCTACCTCGGGGTGCTGATCGGCCCCGGCGCGATCGTCTTCGGTGTCCTCGGCAAGAAGGACATCAAGCAGAGCAACGGCACCCAGACGGGTGACGGAATGGCGACGGCCGGCATCGTCACAGGCATCATCGGGACCGTCGTCTGGCTGGCGATCGACGTGCTGCTCGCCGTCTCGGTGGCTGCCGGCTGGTGACGCCGATGCCGAGCCTCGAGACCGAGCGCCGCGTGTCGGCGGCCGGTCTGCGTGCTCCGGCGCTGGTCGGCGCGGCCGGCCTCGGTGCCGCCGTGCTGCTGCACCTCCACGACCCGCACCAGTCCGGCTCCTACGGCTACTGCCCGTTCCTGCAGCTGACGGGCAAGCCCTGTCCGGGATGCGGCGGGCTCCGTGCCGTCAACGACCTGACCCGCGGAGACGTGGTCGGGGCCGCCGGCAGCAACCTGCTGGCGGTCGCCCTGGTCGCCGTCCTCGCGGTGGCGTGGGTGCTGTGGGTCGGACGCCGCCTGCGGGGCAGGCCTGACGGCATGCTGTCGATGAGCCTGCGGACCGGCCTGGTCGTGATCGGCGTGATCGCGATCTTCGGGATCTTGCGGGTCACCCCGTGGGGATCCTGGCTCGCACCCTGAGGCGCGAGCCAGGAGGTGGGCGGTCTCAGGTCCCGGGCAGCTCCAGCACGCCGGTGGCGAACAGGATGATCCAGATGACCGACAGGACCGTGGCGATGATGCCGAGCACCAGGCCGGCGGTCGCCATGCCGCCGCCCTTCTGCGTTCCCTGAGACGCTGCGACCTGGCGGCGACCCGGAATGCCGAGCCCGATGGCAACCGGACCGAAGATCACACCGCAGGCGCCGATGAGCCCGAGGACGATCGCGACGATGCCGGTGATCATCGACCACAGCGCGAGCTGGTTCTGCTTCGGGGGAGTGCCGTAGCCGCCCGGCGCCGAGGGGTAGCCGCCCGGCGGAGGCGGATAGGACCCTTCGGACGGAGGCGGTGTCGAGCCATAGCTCGGCAGGCCGCTGGTGGACGGTTCGGGGCTGTCACCCGGGTACGGCGGTGGCTGATTCGTCATGCAGCGAGCCTAGAGGTGGTCGTCCCCATGGCAACATCTGGCCGGGGCTCACGGGAGAAGAGGTGAGGCAACGGTCGCGAGAACAACCAGCGCGAGGGTCGTCGCCCCGATCGTGAGCCCGATGACCGCGACGAGATCCCCGTCCTCCTGGCCCTTCGACTCCTTGATCTCGCGCCTGGCATGCACCCCGCACGTGATCGCCGGGACCGAGAGCACGGCGGCGAGGAACGGCACGAGGAAGGCGCAGGGAAACGCGGCGGCACCGTAGAGCACGCTGTAGATCGCCTTGCGGTTGGTGGGCAGGCCCGCGCCGTCTCCGGGCAATCCCGACGACGGGTCGGGCTCGCCGTGGGCGGGCGGCGGCTCGTTCGTCGTCATGTCGTGAGCATAGTGACCAGGTGGCTCCGGGGAACCCGCGCGAGACCTGACTCACTCCGGGGATACTCTTGAACCAGTCCACCGTGAGTGAGGAGGCGGGTCCCATGTCCGTGCTCGACGAGATCCTGGCCGGCGCTGCCGAGGATCTCCGCGACCGCATGGACAAGACGCCACTCGACGAGCTCAAGGCCCAGGCCGCGCGACAGGACGAGGCGCTCGACCCGATGCCGGCCTTCCGGGGCGATGGCGTGTCGGTGATCGCCGAGGTCAAGCGCGCCAGTCCCAGCAAGGGTGAGCTCGCCGCGATCAAGGATCCGGCCGCGTTGGCAGCCGACTACGCCGCCGGTGGTGCGACCGCCATCAGCGTGCTCACCGAGCAGCGCCGGTTCGGCGGCACGCTCGACGACCTGCGGGCCGTCCGGGCCAACGTCGACGTCCCGGTGCTCCGCAAGGACTTCATCACGACCTCCTATCAGCTGTGGGAGGCCCGGGCCGCCGGTGCCGACATGGCCCTGTTGATCGTCGCTGCCCTCGAGCAGCTGGCCCTGGAGAGCCTCATCGAGCGGGCCAGGTCGATCGGCCTCACGCCGCTCGTCGAGGTGCACGACGAGGACGAGGTCGATCGTGCGGTCGAGGCCGGCGCTGACCTGATCGGCGTCAACGCCCGCAACCTCAAGACCCTCGAGATCGACCGTGGCACGTTCGAGCGGCTGTCGCCCCGCATCCCCGACGGGATCGTCAAGGTCGCCGAGTCGGGCGTACGCGGACCGCACGACGTGATCGAGTACGCCAAGTCCGGCGCCCACGTGGTCCTGGTCGGCGAGACGCTGGTCCGCGGTGACGACCCCCGCGCGAGCGTCGCGGACCTCGTCGCCGCGGGAGCGCACCCCGCCCTGCAGCACCGCTGGTGAAGGCGTCATCGTCCCGACGATGACGCGCCTTCGCCCTGCCGCTTCGACCTCTGAGGACTCTTGAATGTACGCACAACCTGACACCACGGGGCACTTCGGCCGCTTCGGTGGACGCTTCATGCCCGAGGCGCTCATCGCACCGCTCGACGAGCTCGACCGGGCCTGGACCGAGGCCAAGGCCGACCCCGAGTTCGCCGCCGAGCTCGACCGCATGCTGCGCGAGTACGCCAACATCCCCAGCCCGCTCTACGAGGCGCACCGGTTCTCGGAGGTCGCCGGCGCCCGTATCCTGCTCAAGCGGGAGGACCTCAACCACACCGGAGCGCACAAGATCCGCAACGTCATCGGGCAGGCGCTGCTCGCCAAGCGCATCGGCAAGCCGCGGGCCATCGCCGAGACCGGCGCCGGCCAGCACGGGGTCGCCTCCGCGACCGCGTGCGCCTACCTCGACCTCGAGTGCGTCGTCTACATGGGCGAGCTCGACACGGAGCGGCAGGCGCTCAACGTCGCGCGCATGAAGATGCTGGGCGCCGAGGTCGTGCCCGTCACGACCGGCAGCCGTACGTTGAAGGACGCCATCAACGAGGCGCTGCGCGACTGGGTCGCCAGCGTCGACACGACGTCCTACCTCTTCGGCACGGCGGCCGGACCGCATCCGTTCCCGAGCATGGTGCGGGACCTGACCCGCGGCATCGGCGACGAGGCGCGGGCGCAGGTCCTGGAGCTGACCGGCTCCCTGCCGGACGCTGCCGTCGCGTGCGTGGGGGGCGGCTCCAACGCGATCGGGCTGTTCACGGCCTTCATCGACGACGCCGACGTCAGGCTCGTGGGCATCGAGGCGGGCGGTGACGGCGTCGAGACCGGACGCCATGCGGCGACGATCACCGGCGGCGACGTCGGTGTCCTCCACGGGGCACGATCCTTCCTGCTCCAGGACGAGGACGGCCAGACCATCGAGTCGCACTCGATCTCGGCCGGTCTCGACTATCCCGGTGTGGGGCCCGAGCACTCGTTCCTGGCCGACACCGGCCGAGCGGCGTACGTGCCGGCGACCGATGCCGAGGCGATGGCGGCGTTCGACCTGCTGTGCAAGACCGAGGGGATCATCCCGGCCATCGAGTCGGCTCACGCCCTCGCCGGCGCGCTCGGGCTGGCCAAGGAGCTGGGCCCCGACTCGACGATCCTCGTCAACCTCTCGGGCCGTGGCGACAAGGACGTGCACACCGCCGCCGAGTACTTCGGGCTGATCGAGGAGCCGGTCGTGCTCGAGCCGGGGGTGGAGGAATGACCCGGATCGAGGAGCTCTTCGCGCGTACTCGGAGCGAGAACCGGGCGGCGCTCGTCGGCTACCTGCCGTCGGGCTTCCCGTCCAAGGAGCTGTCCATCAAGGCGATCGAGGCGATGGTCGAGGGCGGTGTCGACCTCGTCGAGGTCGGACTGCCCTACAGCGACCCGGTCATGGACGGACCGACGATCCAGGCTGCGGCGGAGCAGGCTCTGCGCGCCGGGTCGCGGACGGCCGACGTCTTCGACGTCGTGTGTGCCAGCGCCGCGACCGGTGCGCCGACCGTCGTCATGACCTACTGGAACCCCGTCGAGCGGTTCGGCGTCAATCGGTTCGCCGAGGCACTCGCCGGGGCGGGAGGTGCCGGGCTCATCACGCCGGACCTGATCCCCGACGAGGCCGCCGAGTGGGTCGCCGCGTCGGAGCAGTTCGGTCTCGACCGGGTGTTCCTGGTCGCGCCGTCGTCGACCGACGAACGCCTCGCCATGACTGCTGAGGCAGCGAGCGGGTTCATCTACGCCACGGCGGTCATGGGGGTGACCGGCGCGCGGGAGCAGACCAGCGCTCTCGGTCCCGAGCTGGTCGCCAGGCTGCGCAAGGTGACCGACAAGCCGGTCGGCGTCGGCCTCGGCGTGAGCAACGGCGACCAGGCCCGTGACGTCGCCGCGTTCGCCGACGCGGTCATCGTCGGGTCGGCCCTCGTACGCTGTCTGCTGGATGCCCAGGACGAGTCCGCCGGGCTCGAGGCCATCCGCCGGCTGGCCCAGGACCTGCGCGCCGGCGTCGAGAGGAACTAGCCACGTGAACGTCGCGTCATACATCCCCAGCCCGTCGAACGGTGTCTGGGACATCGGCCCGTTCCCCGTCAGGGCGTACGCGCTGGGGATCATCATCGGCGCGCTGGTCGCGATCTGGATCGGGGAGCGCCGATTCCAGGCGCGGGGCGGTCGCGAGGGGCTGATCGGAGACGTCGCGATCTGGGCGATCCCGTTCGGCATCGTCGGCGCGCGGATCTATCACGTGGCCACCGACCCCGAGCTCTACTTCGGCGGCGGCAAGCAGCCGATCGACGCGCTGAAGATCTGGGAGGGCGGGCTCGGCATCTGGGGAGCCATCGCCGGTGGCGCCCTCGGCGCCTACCTCGCCTGCCGGCGCTACGGCGTGTCGTTCTCGTCGGTCGCGGACGCCCTGGCGCCCGGCCTGCTGGTCGCCCAGGCGATCGGCCGCATCGGCAACTACTTCAACCAGGAGCTGTTCGGCAAACCGACCACCCAGCCGTGGGGCCTCGAGATCGACGCCGAGCACCGCCCGGACGGCTACGCCGAGTTCGCGACCTTCCATCCCACGTTCCTCTACGAGCTGCTGTGGAACCTGGCCGCCGCGGCGCTGATCATCGCGATCGACCGGAGGGTCAAGCTCACCGGTGGCCGGGCGTTCGCGCTCTACGCGATGCTCTACACCTCGGGACGCGTCTGGATCGAGGCCCTGCGCATCGACACCGTCAACCACCTCGGTCCGTTCCGGCTCAATGTCTGGACGTCGATCATCGTGTTCGCGTTGGCTGCGACCTACTTCGTGGCGACCCGCAGGCGGTCGCGCGAGGCCGAACCGGTCGAGGCGAGCAGCGACGAGACCTCGGCCTAGCCCTGGGCATCGGCGCGGCTGCTGATCTGCTGCACCGCCCACTGGTTGCCGTCCGGATCGGTGAATCGCACGAACCCGACGTTGTCGAGCGGCTCGTCCTCGGTCGCCGGCCGGTAGTCGAGGCCGTCGTAGGACACCACCACGCCGTCGTTCGCGACGCCCCGCTCGACCAGCTCGGTGTGCGCGGCCCGGATGTCGGGCACCACCAGCACGAGCCCGCGCAGCGATCCGGGCACCAGGTCGTCGTGATAACCGGACGACAGCTGGATCGAGCAGCCGGAGCCCGGCGGGGTGAGCTGGACGAAGCGTCGGCCCTGACCGGCGGTCTGGTCGATGTCGACGTTGAACCCCAGCCGGTCGCGGTAGAAGTCACGCGCCCGGTCCACGTCGGCAACCGGGACCTGCACGACCTCGAGCGTCCACTGCATGGCGACCTCCTGGTAGGAGCAACAGGCTACTGGCCGGGTGCCCGCGACGTGTGAGGTTGTAGGCGCTTCGCAGCCCACCAGACGCCTGCAGGTTCACACGACGCGGAGCGTCCACGGTGCCTCAGGACAGCCTGACCTTCGATGACGGGCGCACACCGGCGGACGTACGTTTCTCACCATGACCAACGCACCCGAGAGCACCGCACCGCTGCCCGATCCGGACGAGATCGAGCACGAGCACCCGGACGTCACCGGCGGCTGGCTCCGGCCGGCCGTGTTCGGCGCCATGGACGGACTGGTCTCGAACTTCGCGCTGATCATGGGCGTCGTCGGTGGCAGCAGCGCCAACGACACGAAGCCGGTCGTCCTCGCCGGCCTGGCCGGACTCGCCGCCGGCTCGTTCTCGATGGCCGCAGGGGAGTACACCTCCGTCGCGAGCCAGAGCGAGTTCGCCATGGCGCAGGTCGACATCGAGCGCGACGAGATCCTGAGGAACGAGCCGGCCGAGGAGGCCGAGCTCGCAGCGATGTTCATCGAGAAGGGTGTCGACGAGGACGTCGCCCGCGAGATGGCCGAGCAGATCCACCGCAACCCCGAGAACGCGGTCAGGGTGCACGCCCGTGAGGAGCTCGGCGTCGACGTCGACGACCTGGCGTCCCCGATGCTCGCGGCGATCTCGTCGTTCTTCTCGTTCGCGATCGGCGCGCTCATCCCGGTCTTTCCCTACCTGGTCGGCATCGAGTCGCCCTGGACCGCGATCGGCCTGTCGCTCGTCGCACTGTTCGCCTGCGGAGCGATCGTGACGCGGATCACGGCTCGCTCCTGGTGGTTCGGCGGCATCCGTCAGCTGGTGCTGGGCGGCGCGGCGGCCGGGTTGACGTACCTCGTCGGCGACGCGGTCGGCAGCGCGATCGGGTGATGCGACATCCCAGCAGTCGGCCGTGTAGCCTTGATCTGCTGTCCGAGGCCAACGTCGTCCCCGGTACGAGATTGTTCGTGACCCTGATGACGTGAAGTGAGGCCCATGATGCGCGCCCCCCTCTATTCGGCCCAGCCTCCTGCCCAAGGTCTGTACGACCCGCAGAACGAGCACGACGCCTGTGGTGTCGCGTTCGTCGCGACCCTGACCGGCGTGCCGAGCCACGAGATCGTCCTGCAGGGGCTGACGGCGTTGCGCAACCTGGACCACCGAGGAGCCGTCGGCGGCGACCCGGACACCGGTGACGGCGCGGGCATCATGATCCAGGTCCCTGACGCGTTCCTCCGAGGAGTCAGCGGGGTCGAGCTGCCCGAGGCCGGCACCTACGCAGCGGGCCTGGCGTTCCTGCCGACCGACGAGTCCGCGGCCGCCGAGGCCAAGGCGCGGGTCGAGGAGATCGCGACCGAGGAGGGCCTCACGGTCCTGGGCTGGCGCGAGGTGCCGATCGAGCCCGAGGTGCTGGGCCACGGCATGTCGCGCGCCGCGATGCCGGCCTTCGTGCAGGTCTTCGTGACGGCGACGGGCGAGGCGCAGAGCGGCATCGAGCTCGACCGCACGGCGTACTGCCTGCGCAAGCGTGCCGAGCACGAGCTCGAGGTCTACTTCCCCTCGCTGTCCAGTCGCACGCTGGTCTACAAGGGCATGCTGACGCCGGAGCAGCTCGAGGGGTTCTTCCCCGACCTGGCCGACCCGCGCATGGAGTCGGCGATGGCGATCGTGCACAGCCGGTTCTCGACCAACACGTTCCCCAGCTGGCCGTTGGCGCACCCGTTCCGCTTCATCGCCCACAACGGCGAGATCAACACCGCGCGGGGCAACCGCAACTGGATGCGCGCGCGCGAGGCGCTGCTCGAGAGCGACCTGATCCCCGGCGACCTCAGCCGGCTGTTCCCCGTCTGCGACCCGCTCGGCAGCGACACCGCATCGTTCGACGAGGTGCTGGAGCTGCTGCACCTCGGCGGCCGCAGCCTGCCGCACGCCGTCATGATGATGATTCCCGAGGCCTGGGAGAACGACGAGGACATGGACCCCGCCCGCCGGGCGTTCTACGAGTTCCACTCCTCCGTCATGGAGCCGTGGGACGGTCCCGCCGCCATCGCCTTCACCGACGGCAACCAGATCGGTGCGGTGCTCGACCGCAACGGCCTGCGCCCCGGTCGCTACTGGGTGACCGAGGACGGCCTCGTCGTGCTCGCCTCCGAGGCCGGCGTGCTCGACCTCGACCAGAAGAAGATCACCCGCAAGGGTCGTCTCGAGCCCGGCAAGATGTTCCTGCTCGACCTCGACGAGCACCGCATCATCGAGGACCACGAGATCAAGAACACCCTCGCCTCGGAGCACCCGTACGACGAGTGGCTCTACTCGGGACTCGTGCGGTTCGAGGACCTGCCCGACCTCGAGCACATCGTGCACACCCACGCCTCGGTGACCCGGCGCCAGCAGGTGTTCGGCTACACCGAGGAGGAGCTGCGCCTGCTCATCGCGCCCATCGCGCGCACCGGCGCGGAGGCCATCGGCTCGATGGGCACCGACACGCCCATCGCGGCGCTGTCGAACCGGCCGCGCCAGCTGTTCGACTACTTCTCGCAGCTGTTCGCGCAGGTCACCAACCCGCCGCTGGACGCGATCCGCGAAGAGGTCGTCACGTCGCTGGCCGGCACGATCGGGCCCGAGCGCAACCTGCTCGCGCCCAGTCCCGCGTCGTGCCGCATGCTGCAGCTGCCGTTCCCGGTGCTCGACAACGACGAGCTCGCCAAGATTCGGCACATGAACAAGGACGGCGACATGCCGGGCTTCTCGGTGCACGTCGTCCGCGGCCTCTACGACGTCCATGGCGGAGGAGGAGCGCTCAAGCAGAAGCTGGAGGAGATCTGCGCCGAGGTCTCGGCCGCGATCTCGCGGGGGGCTCGCATCATCGTCTTGTCGGACCGGCACTCCAACGCCGACCTGGCCCCGATCCCGTCGCTGCTGCTGACCGGCGCGGTCCACCACCACATGGTGCGCGAGAAGCTCCGGACGCAGGCCGGGCTCATCATCGAGGCCGGCGACGTCCGCGAGGTGCACCACGTCGCGCTGCTGATCGGCTACGGCGCCACCGCCGTCAACCCCTACCTCGTGCTCGAGTCGGCCGAGGACCTGGCGCGCGAGAAGGTCTTCGTCGAGGACGTCGAGCCCGGCAAGGCCCTGCGCAACGTCGCGTACGGCCTGGGCAAGGGCGTGCTCAAGGTCATGAGCAAGATGGGCGTCTCGACTGTGGCGTCCTACACCGGCGCGCAGATCTTCGAGGCCGTCGGGCTGTCCCATGACCTCGTCGACGCCTACTTCACCGGCACGTCCTCCAAGCTGGGCGGCGTCGGCCTCGACGTGCTCGCCGCGGAGGTCCGCTCACGACACCTCAAGGCGTACCCGACGAGCGGCATCGCCGCCTCACGCCGGCACCTCGAGGTCGGCGGCGAGTACCAGTGGCGTCGCGGGGGATCGGAGCACCTCTTCGACCCCGAGACGGTCTTCCGCCTGCAGCACTCCACGCGCACCGGCAGCTACGAGATCTTCAAGCAGTACACCTCGCGCGTCGACGACCAGTCCGAACGCCTCATGACGCTGCGCGGGCTGTTCAGCTTCCGCGAGGGGGAGCGTCCGCCCGTCCCGATCGACGAGGTCGAGCCGGTCTCCGAGATCGTCAAGCGGTTCTCGACCGGCGCCATGTCGTACGGCTCGATCAGCCAGGAGGCGCACGAGACCCTCGCGATCGCGATGAACCGTCTCGGCGGCAAGTCCAACACCGGCGAGGGTGGCGAGGACCCCGAGCGCCTGTACGACCCCGAGCGCCGCTCGGCGATCAAGCAGGTCGCCTCCGGGCGCTTCGGTGTCACGTCGGAGTACCTCACCAACTCCGACGACATCCAGATCAAGATGGCGCAGGGTGCCAAGCCCGGTGAGGGCGGTCAGCTGCCCGGCCCCAAGGTCTATCCCTGGGTCGCGAGGACGCGGCACTCCACGCCCGGCGTCGGGCTCATCTCGCCGCCGCCCCACCACGACATCTACTCGATCGAGGACCTCAAGCAGCTGATCCACGACCTCAAGAACGCCAACCCGTCGGCACGCGTGCACGTCAAGCTCGTGTCCGAGATCGGGGTGGGCACGGTCGCTGCCGGCGTCTCGAAGGCCAAGGCCGACGTCGTCCTGATCTCCGGGCACGACGGTGGCACCGGCGCGTCCCCGCTGACGTCGCTCAAGCACGCAGGCGGTCCGTGGGAGCTCGGCCTGGCCGAGACCCAGCAGACGCTGCTGCTCAACGGGCTGCGGGACCGCATCGTCGTGCAGGCCGACGGGCAGCTCAAGACCGGTCGCGACGTCGTGATCGCCGCGCTGCTCGGTGCCGAGGAGTTCGGCTTCGCCACGGCGCCGCTGGTCGTCAGCGGCTGCATCATGATGCGGGTCTGCCACCTCGACACGTGCCCGGTCGGCGTCGCGACGCAAAACAAGGCGCTGCGCGACAAGTACGCCGGCAAGGCCGAGTACGTCGTCAACTTCTTCGAGTTCATCGCCGAGGAGGTCCGCGAGATCCTGGCACAGCTCGGCTACCGCTCGATCGACGAGGCCGTCGGTCACGCCGAGATGCTCGACGTCCGCAAGGCGGTCGACCACTGGAAGGCTGACGGGCTCGACCTGTCGCCGATCCTGCACGTCCCGGAGCTCCCCGAAGGTGCAGCGCTGCGCAACACGACGGGGCAGGACCACAGCCTCGACAGGGCGCTCGACAACGAGCTCATCGCCCTCAGCGCTGACGCGCTCGAGAGCGGGGAGCCCGTGCGCGCCCAGGTCGACATCCGCAACGTCAACCGTACGGTCGGCACGATGTTGGGCCACGAGGTCACCAAGCGCTACCGCGGCGAGGGCCTGCCGGAGAACACGATCGACATCACGTTCCTCGGCTCGGCCGGCCAGTCGTTCGGGGCGTTCGTGCCCAAGGGCGTCACGTTGCGGCTGGAGGGTGACGGCAACGACTACGTCGGCAAGGGCCTGTCCGGCGGCCGCATCGTCGTGCGCCCCCCGCGGGAGGTGCAGTTCACCGCCGAGGCGCAGATCGTCGCCGGCAACGTGATCGGCTTCGGAGCCACCAGCGGGGAGATCTTCCTGCGCGGCAAGGTCGGCGAGCGCTTCTGCGTCCGCAACTCCGGCGTGAGCGCCGTCGTCGAGGGCGTGGGCGACCACGCGTGCGAGTACATGACGGGTGGCCGCGTGGTGATCCTCGGTCCCACCGGGCGCAACGTGGCCGCCGGCATGAGTGGCGGTTCGGCGTACGTCTTGGACCTCGACGCGTCGAGGGTCAACCTCGACATGGTCGAGCTGAGGCCCGTCGAGGGCACCGCCGCCGAAGAGCTGAGAACGCTCGTCCAGAAGCACATGGAGGAGACCGGCTCGGTGGTCGCCGAGCAGCTGCTTGGCAGCTGGGAGCAGTCGCTCGCCCGCTTCACCGAGATCATGCCGGTCAACTACCGGCTGGTGCTCGAGGCGCGCGACGCCGCCGAGTCCGAAGGACTGTCCGAGGAAGACACGACCGCACGCATGATGGAGGTGGCCGCACGTGGCTGATCCCAGAGGTTTCATCACCACGCCCCGCAAGGTTGCCGAACGGCGCCCGGTCGAGGAGCGGGTCAACGACTGGAAAGAGGTCTACCCCGGTGGACCCGGCCGCGCGCTGCTGCCGATCATCACCGAGCAGGCCGGCCGCTGCATGGACTGCGGCATCCCGTTCTGCCATTCGGGCTGCCCGCTGGGCAACCTGATCCCCGAGTGGAACGACCTCGTGTGGCGCGAGGACTGGGACGAGGCCCTCGACCGGCTCCACGCGACCAACAACTTCCCCGAGTTCACCGGCCGGCTGTGCCCCGCGCCGTGCGAGACGGCGTGCGTCGTCGGGATCAACCGCGACGCCGTGACGATCAAGAACGTCGAGGTCTCGATCATCGACAAGGCCTGGGACGACCGTCAGGTCCGCCCGGAGCCGCCGGAGTGGCTGACCGGCAAGACCGTCGCCGTCGTCGGCTCGGGTCCGGCCGGGCTCGCCGCCGCCCAGCAGCTGACGCGTGCGGGCCACACCGTCGCCGTGTACGAGCGCGACGACAAGCCCGGCGGTCTGCTTCGCTACGGCATCCCCGAGTTCAAGATGGAAAAGCTCCAGGTCGACCGCCGCATCGACCAGATGCAGCGCGAGGGCACCGTCTTCCGTACGGGCGTGCAGGTCGGCGACACGCTGACCGGGCACCAGCTGCGGGACCGCTACGACGCGGTCGTGCTCGCGATCGGCGCCACCGTGCGGCGCGACCTGCCGGTGCCGGGGCGTGAGCTCGCCGGGATCCACCAGGCGATGGAGTTCCTCCCGCAGGCCAACCGCGTCGCGCTCGGCGAGGAGGTCGAGGACCAGATCGTCGCGACCGACAAGGACGTCATCATCATCGGCGGTGGCGACACCGGTGCCGACTGCCTCGGCACCTCGGTGCGCCAGGGCGCCAGGTCGATCACCCAGCTGGAGATCATGCCCAACCCGGGCACGGATCGTCCCGAGACCCAGCCGTGGCCGACGTACCCGATGATCTACCGCGTCTCGTCGGCACACGAGGAGGCGGGGGACCGCGTCTACTCGATCTCCACCAAGGAGTTCCTCGGCGAGGACGGCCACGTCAGCGGGCTGCGACTCGTCGAGGTCGAGATGGTCGACGGGACGTTCGAGGAGGTCGAGGGGTCCGAGCGGGTCGTGCCGGCTCAGCTGGTGCTGTTCGCGATGGGCTTCACGGGTCCGGAGCAGGAAGGCCTGGTCGACCAGCTCGGCGTCGAGCTGGACGAGCGCGGCAACGTCAAGCGCGACCGGCGCTACATGTCGAGTGTCGACGGCGTGTTCGTCGCCGGTGACGCGGGGCGCGGCCAGTCGCTCATCGTCTGGGCCATCGCCGAGGGCCGTTCCGCGGCTGCCGGCGTGGACGCCTATCTGTCCGGATCGACCAACCTGCCGGCTCCGATTCCGCCGAATGCGCGGCCTTTGACGGTGTGACGGAATGTCTCACCTAATTTGTTGCGCCAAACCACTTAAGTGACTCGCCGGTAGGTGAAGCACTGGATAGGCTCGATCAGGTGAGAAGAGCGAAGATCGTCTGCACCCTCGGCCCCGCCGTCGGCAATGCCCACAAGATCCTGCAGCTGACCGAGGCCGGGATGGACGTCGCGCGACTCAACATGAGTCACGGTGACCAGTCCGACCACGAGCAGAACTACGCCTGGGTCCGTGAGGCCGGTGACAAGGTCGGCAAGGCCATCGCCGTGCTCGCCGACCTGCAGGGTCCCAAGATCCGGCTCGGCCGGTTCGCCGACGGTCCCGTCCAGCTCGAGGTCGGCTCGACGTTCACGATCACGACCGACGACATCCTCGGCGACGTCAACCGCTGCTCCACGACCTACAAGGGCCTGCCGGGCGACGTGTCCGTCGGTGACGAGATCCTGATCGACGACGGCCGCATGCGCCTGCGCGCGACCGCCGTCACCGACACCGACGTGACCTGCGAGGTCGAGACGAGCGGCCCGGTCAGCAACAACAAGGGCATCAACCTGCCCGGCGTGATGGTCAGTGTCCCCGCGATGAGCGAGAAGGACGTCGACGACCTCAGGTTCGCCCTGCGCCTCGGCGTCGACTTCATCGCGCTGTCGTTCGTGCGATCGGCCGACGACTACTACGACGTCAAGAAGATCATGGTCGAGGAGGGCATCATGCGCCCGGTCATCGCCAAGATCGAGAAGCCCCAGGCCGTCGACAACCTCGACGGCATCATGGATGCCTTCGACGGCGTCATGGTGGCGCGCGGCGACCTCGGCGTCGAGCTCCCGCTCGAGGACGTCCCGATCGTGCAGAAGCTCATCGTCGAGAAGGCCCGCCGCAACGCCAAGCCGGTCATCGTCGCGACCCAGATGCTCGAGTCGATGATCTCGGCACCGCGACCGACTCGCGCCGAGGCGTCCGACGTCGCCAACGCGGTCCTCGACGGCGCCGACGCGGTCATGCTCTCGGGAGAGACGAGCGTGGGGGAGTACCCCATCCACACCGTCACCACGATGGCGCGCATCATCGAGTCCACCGAGGAGCACGGCCTGCCCCGCATGGCGGCGTTCACGTGGACGGCCAAGACCAAGAGCGGCATCATCTGTCGCGCCGCCGCCGATGTCGCCGAGTCGGTCAACGCCCGCTACGTCGTCGCCTTCACCACCAGCGGTGACTCGGCGCGCCGCATGACGCGCTACCGCTCCAAGGTCCCGGTCATCGCGTTCACGCCCGACCCGCTCGTACGCTCGCAGCTCGCCCTCAGCTGGGGCATCGAGACGTTCCTCGTCCCCGAGGTCACCCACACCGACGAGATGGTGCTGCAGGTCGACAAGGCCCTGCTCGAGATCGGCCGCTGCGCCGACGGCCAGCAGGTCGTCATCGTCGCCGGGAGCCCTCCGGGCATCGCCGGCTCGACCAACGCGCTGCGCGTCCACAACATGGGCGATGCGATCAACGGCGTCGTGCCGGCGTACCAGGACACCGCCGAGTAGGTCCTCGGGCGGCCGCTTTCGGCGGGGGCGGAGCGGGCCCACGGAAGACCGCGGTGCAACGTGCTGCGGGTCAGCTGGGAGTGCCGACCAGTGACAGCTGGGAGGGAGTTCCCGGTGTTGCGGTGCCCTGCTCCGCCTTCTTCATACTTGCCGCCGCTGCTTGGAATATCAAGGTTTTTCTCGGCATTCTCAGGGTTTGTTTCTGCATGGGGCGTGTGCATCCGGTGCTCGAGGCTGTCGAGAGGACGCTTGCTCCTCCGTGCGCTGGGTGCTGATCTCGCCGTGCCGGCAAGCCGGCACGGCGGCCTTCGGCCGTTGCTTCCCGGCCCGGGTGCGAAGCACGAGCGCAGCGAGTGGCTGAGCCATGGTGCCGGCAAGCCGGCACCGCGGCCTCCGGCCGTTGCTTCCGACGCTGGGACTGAGACCGAGCGCCAGCGAGGGCTCACGTCCCGGTGCCGGGTGCGGGACTCGAACCCGCACGCCCTTGCGGACAACGGTTTTTGAGACCGTCGCGTCTACCATTCCGCCAACCCGGCTGCGCACGAGACCAGTCGGGCGACCGAGCGGATCCGTGCCGGTTAACCTTCTCATGTGACTGATCGAGCGCCGGAATCGGGACGGCCCGCCCCGCGTGTCGTCATCGCCGAGGACGAGGCACTGATCCGGCTCGACCTCGCGGAGATGCTGGCCGAGGAGGGCTACGTCGTCGTCGGCCAGGCCGGTGACGGCGAGGAGGCGATCGAGCTCGCGATGGAGCACCGCCCCGACCTCGTCGTGATGGACGTCAAGATGCCTCGACTCGACGGCATCGCTGCCGCGTCCCAGATCGCCCAGGCACGCATCGCGCCGGTCGTGATGCTGACGGCGTTCAGTCAGCGCGAGCTCGTGGAACGAGCGCGCGACTCCGGCGCGATGGCCTACCTCGTCAAGCCGTTCACCAAGTCCGACCTCGTGCCCGCCATCGAGATGGCGATGAGCCGGTTCGCCGAGATCAGGGCGCTCGAGAGCGAGGTCGGCGATCTCACCGGTCAGCTCGCCACCCGCAAGACCATCGAGCGCGCCAAGGGGCTCCTGCAGGAGGCCCTCGGCATCAGCGAGCCCGACGCCTTCCGGTGGATCCAGCGCACCGCCATGGACCTTCGGCTCACGATGCAGCAGGTCGCGCAGGGGGTCATCGACCACGGACCCGGCCTCGGATCCCCGGTCGATCAGCAGCCCTGATCCGTCTGGTTACAAATTGGCTACGTTGCCTGCCGGAATTGGCTCGTTGACCCAATTGACCCCTGGAAAGACTAAGTTCATGCATACGTACACGCTCCCTGGCACGGGCCATGGGCTTTCTACACATCCGGAGGATTGATGAAACGCAGTACCCAGACGATCCGCCTCGCGGCCGTCGTGGCCGCGAGCGCGCTTGTTCTCGCTGCATGTGGCGGCGACAGCGAAGGCAAGGATGACAAGAAGAGCGATGCACCCGCAGCCAAGGGTGACGGCACGCTGACCGTCGGTTCGCTGCTGCCGGCGACCGGCAACCTCTCGTTCCTCGGCCCCCCGGAGTTCGCAGGCGTCGAGCTGGCGATCAAGGACATCAACGCCGCAGGTGGCGTGCTCGGCAAGGACGTCGCCTACGTCAAGGGCGACTCCGGCGGCAACGGCGAGGGTGACCCGGAGATCGCTCCGGAGGAGTCCGCCAAGCTGATCAAGGCCGGAGCCGACGTCATCGTCGGTGCCGCCTCGTCCGGTGTCACCAAGACGTTCGTCGAGGACGCGATGAAGGAAGGCGCGCTCGTCTACTCGCCGGCCAACACGTCGACCGACTTCGACCTGGTCGCGCCGTTCAACAAGCCCGACCTCTACTTCCGCACCGCTCCCTCGGACATCCTCCAGGGTGCTGTCGTCGCGAACCTGCTGACGCAGGACGGTCGCAAGAACGTCGCGATCCTGTCGACGCAGGACCCCTACGGAACGACCCTGACCGACGAGATCTCCAAGAACGTCGAGGCCGCCGGTGGCAAGATCGCCACCAAGCAGCTCTACGGCGCGACTGCCTCGGAGTTCGACACGCAGGCGCAGGGCGTGGCCGACTCCAAGCCGGACGCCGTCGTCGTCATCGCGTTCGCCGAGACCGCCAAGATCGTCCCGGCTCTCGAGTCGGTCGGTGCGGGCCCGCAGGACGTCCCGACGTACTTCGTCGACGGCAACACCGCCAGCTACGCCAAGGACACGGACAACCCGCTGCCCGAAGGCACGCTGACCGGCACCAAGGGCACCGTCCCCGGCGCCAAGGCTCCGGAGGCGTTCCAGAAGCGTCTGCTCGAGGTCGACCCGAAGCTCAAGGACTACTCGTACTCCGCTGAGTCCTACGACGCGGTCGTCACGTCGGCGCTTGCTGCCGAGGCTGCCAAGGACGACTCGGGTGAGTCGATCGCCAAGGAGCTCCCGGACGTCACCAAGGGTGGCGAGAAGTGCGACTCGTTCGAGGCGTGCATCGCGCTGGTCAAGGACGGCAAGGACATCGACTACGACGGTGTCTCCGGCCCGATCGAGCTCGGTTCGACCGGCAGCCCGACTGCTGCGTCGATCGGCATCTACGAGTACGGCAAGGACAACACCTACAAGCCGGTGGACTACATCGCCGGTGAGGTCCCGGATCCGTCGGAAGGCTGATCCAGCCGCATCATCGATGCCCCCGTCCCCTCGTCTGAGGGGGCGGGGGCATCTGCGTCGGGCAGGGGTGCGACGTCCCCTGCCGTACGACCGCACGACGCGTGAGCCGCATACGACGAAGGGCCCCCGAGCGCGTGCTCGGGCCCTTCGTCGACGAGTGGTGCGGGGATCAGCCCTCGGTCTGGCCCAGCGTGCCGAGGTAGAGCTCGATGACCCGGGGGTCGTTGATGAGCGACCGGCCAGTGCCGCTGTAGGCGTTGCGACCGTGGTCGAGCACGTAGCCGCGGTCACAGATCTGCAGGCACCGACGGGCGTTCTGCTCGACCATGATGACCGAGACACCCGCCTTGTTGATGTTGCGGGTCTGGACGAAGACCTCGTCCTGGAGGACGGGGGAGAGGCCGGCGGACGGCTCGTCGAGCAGCAGCACGGACGGATCCATCATGAGCGCCCGACCCATCGCGACCATCTGCCGCTCGCCGCCCGAGAGCTGCCCGGCCCGCTGCTTGCGGCGGGTGCCCAGCGTTGGGAAGAGGTCGGTCACGAAGCCGAAGCGCTCCTGGAACTTCTTGGGCGCCTGGTAGCAGCCCATCTCGAGGTTCTCCTCGATCGTCAGGCTCGGGAAGACGTTGTTGGTCTGCGGCACGAACCCGATGCCACGGGTGACCAGCACGTCGGCGCGCTTGTTGGTGATGTCGTCACCCTTGAGCTGCACCGAGCCCTCGCTGATCTTCACGAGGCCGAACAGGGCCTTCAGCAGTGTCGACTTGCCGGCGCCGTTGGGCCCGATGATGCCGACGAGCTCGCCCGGCTGGCAGTACAGGTCGGTCCCGTTGAGGATGTTGACCCCCGGAAGGTAGCCGGCAATCAGGTTGTCGGCCCGCAGGACGGCGCCGTCGGCGTTCGCCAGGTGCTGGTCGCGCTCGGTGCTGGGAGGTGCGGTCTCAGTCATCCTCGGCCTCCTTGGCCAGCTCGGCGAGAGCTTCCTGCTCGATGAGTGCCTCCGCCTCGGTGAGGTCGGCGTCGTGGTGGGCGCCGAGATAGGCGTCGATGACGCGCGGGTCGGCCATGACCGAGTGCGGATCGCCCTCGGCCACGATCTTGCCCTGGGCCATGACGATGACCCAGTCGGAGATGTCGCGGACCATGTCCATGTCGTGCTCGACGAACAGGACCGTACGGCCCTCGTCGCGCAGCGACTTCACGTGGCCGAGCAGCGACTGCTTGAGCGCCGGGTTGACGCCGGCCATGGGCTCGTCGAGCATGATCAGCTCGGGATCGACCATGAGCGCGCGGGCCATCTCCAGCAGCTTGCGCTGGCCGCCGGACAACGAGCCGGCGAAGTCCTCGCGCTTGGCGTCGAGCTTGAAGCGCTGCAGCAGCTCGTCCGCGCGGACCGTGTTGGCGTCCTCCTGCGACTTCCACAGGGAGCGGAAGGCCGCGGAGAAGAACTTCTCGCCGCGCTGGCCCGTCGCGCCGAGGCGCATGTTCTCGATGACCGTCAGCTTGGAGAGCACCTTGGTCAGCTGGAACGTGCGCACCATGCCGAGACGCGCGACCTTGTAGGCCGGCACCTTCGCCAGGGGCGTGCCGTTGAACGTCCACTCGCCCTCGTCGGGCTCGTCGAACCCGGTGAGCAGGTTGAACAGCGTGGTCTTGCCGGCGCCGTTGGGGCCGATGAGGGCCGTGATGACGCCACGGGGGATTTCGATGTGGTCGACGTCGACGGCCTTGAGTCCGCCGAACGTCCGGGTGATGTTGCTGCCCGAGACGATCGCGTCCGGCTTGGCAGCGCCTGGTTCGTTCGAGACGCCTGCCAGGGATGCCCGGGCATCACTGAGTTCAGCGGCCATCGATCGCCAGCTCCTTTCGATCGCCGAAGATGCCTTGTGGTCGGAAGATCATCAGCAGCATGAGGCCCAGGCCGACCAGGATGAAGCGCACGAGCGAGCCCTGGTTGCTGTCGATGATGTCGGGGGAGAGGATCGGGTTCTCGCCCTCGGTGAGCTGGCTCATGATCGTGCCGACACCGTTGAGGATGAACCAGAAGATCATGGCTCCGATGACCGGACCGAGCACGCGGGCCGCGCCGCCGAGAAGCAACGCCGTGTAGGCGAAGAACGTGATGTTGGTGCCGTAGTTGCCCGGCAGGGCCGATGACTGCTGGAGGGCGAAGAAGATGCCGGCCAGGCCGCCGAAGAAGCCACCGAGCATCAGCGCCTGCATCTTGTAGGCGTAGACGTTCTTGCCGAGCGAGCGCACGGCGTCCTCGTCCTCGCGGATCGAGCGCAGCACGCGTCCCCAAGGGCTGCGCATGAGCAGCCAGACGAGCACGCAGGCCAGGGCCACGAGGGTCCAGCCCACCGTCATCGCCCAGAGCTTGCCCGCGGAGAAGCTGGCGATGCCGATGTCCAGACCGGAGTCGAACGGGCTGAGGTCGTAGAACGTGCCGGCATACCCGGTCAGGCCCTTGGTGCCGCCGGTGACGTCGGCCATCTCGACCGAGGAGATCACCAGACGGATGATCTCGGATGCCGCGATCGTCGCGATCGCCAGGTAGTCGGCTCTGAGTCGTAGCGTCGGTACGCCGAGGATGACCGCCAGCACGAGCGGCAGGACCAAGGCGATGACCATTGCGATCCAGAACGGGATGTCGTAGGTCGCGACGCTGACCGCCAGGCCGAAGGCGCCGATGGCCATGAAGCCGGCCTGACCGAAGTTGAGCAGGCCCGTGTAGCCGAACTGGATGTTGAGCCCGATCGCGGCGAGCGCGTAGACGATCGCCGTGGGCCCGAGAGCCGCGGAGAAGGAGTCATTGATGATGTTGCCGATGTCCATGTCGTGTCACCCAATCCGCTCTTTGCGACCGAGGATGCCCTGAGGTCTGATCAGCAGCACGAGGATCAGCACCGCGAGGGCGCCGGCGTTCTTGATCGACTCCGGCACGCCGAACACCGGGCCGACGTTGACGAGGACGCCGATGATGAGGGAGCCGAGCAGCGACCCCCAGATCGTGCCCAGGCCGCCGAGGGTGACCGCGGCGAACAGGAGCAGCAGCAGGTTGAAGCCCAGCGTGAAGTTGACCTGGTAGAGCAGGCCCTGCAACGCGCCGGCCAGGGCCGTGATGGCGGCGCCGACGATCCAGACCACCGAGATGACCCCGTCGACCCGCAGGCCCGACGAGGCGGCGAGCGCCTGGTTGTCCGACACGGCGCGGGTCGCCTTGCCCATGCGCGTCGTCATCAGCAAGGTGATGACGATCGCGAGGACCGCGACGCAGATGCCCATGACCCACAGGTCCTTGGGGGCCAGCGAGAACGGTCCGTAGTCGGTCTGGCGCTGCTGCCGGAACTCGTCGTACGACCGGTAGGTCGAGCCGAAAAAGAACTGGAAGACGCTGCGCAGGAGGAGCGAGAGGCCGATCGAGACGATCATCATGGCGATCAACCCGACGCCCTTGTGGCGTAGAGGTCGCCAGAGGATGCGCTCGTTGAGCCACCCGTAGAGCCCGCCGATGAAGACGGCGACGATGACCGCCACGATGACCGGCATGCCGATCGTGACGTTGACGACGTACGTCGTGAAGGCGCCGAAGGTCATGATCTCGCCGTGCGAGAAGTTGGTCAGGCCGGTCGTGCCGAAGATCATCGAGAGACCGAGCGCTGCGACGGCGATGATCAAGCCGTTGCGGAAGCCGGTGACGGCTGCCTGCGAGAACTTGTCGATGAAGGGGACCGACACGGTCTCCTCGACGCCGATCTGGAACTGGACGAACGTGCCGCCGTCGAGCCGGACCGTGACGGTCTTCGACGTCGAGGCGCTGCCGCTGAGCTCGACGCCCTCGGGCAGCGTGCCCTTGTCGAGCTTGACGGTGAACTCGCCGCGGCCCTCGATCGGGATGAACACCTGACCGGCCTCGTCGGTGGTCTGCGTGCCGATCTCGGTGTCCGAGGAGTCGAGGACCGAGAGAGCCACGCCCGGGACGGGATCGCCGTCACTGTCCTTGGTGGACTTGGAGCTGTCGATCAGCGTCACGCCGATGTAGGAGCCTTCGGTGGGCCGCTCGTTGGCGGTGGGAGCCCCCGTCGTCGGGGTGGGCGTCGGCGTGGGCGTCGCCACTGCCGACCCGGGAGCCATCAGCAAGAACACCCCCGCCAGAGCTGCGAGAAGGGCCGCGATTCGCAATCGCACGCATGTACTCCTGTTCGGCTTGCCGGGTGGTCCTCGGACTATAGCGACTTGCGGGAGTCACGCGCGCGCTCTGGAGTCAATCTCAGGTGACAGTTGAGTTTCGAGACGCGGTGTCAGCTCGCCAGCACGGCGATCTGACACAGCAGCGGGGCGATGACGAGGGCCGGGAGCAGGTCCGCGACGTGGATCGACTTGAGGTCGAGGAGCCGGAACGCGACACCGACGAGGATCAGTCCGCCCGTCGCCGTGAGCGCAGCGAGGTGCGCATCAGGGAGGAACGAGCCGAGGAGGGCGCCGAGGACCGTCAAAGATCCTTGGATCACCGCGACGGAGACCGCCGAGGCCATGACGCCGATCCCGAACGAAGCGGCGAACGCGAGTGCGGCGAACCCGTCGAGCGTCGCCTTCAGCAGCAGCTGGTCGGCGCCGTTGCCGAGTCCCTCGTTGATCGAGCCGAGAATCGTCAGGGGGCCGATGCAGAACACCAGCGAGCTGATGACGAAGCCCTCGATGAAGCGCTGCCGGCCCTCGTGGGCGTCGCCGCGGGCGAGCCGGCCCTGCAGCCAGCCGCCGAAGTCCTCGAGCCGGTCCTCGAGCCGCAGCCACGAACCGATGGCGCCGCCGATCACCAACGAGCCCAGGACGATCAGCATCGGAGCACTGTTCCCGACGGCGTCGCTGAGCTGGCGATCGCCGACGGCCATGGCCGCCTGCGCGGCGATCAGCAGGGTGACGAGACCGAGGGCCGAGGTGACGGTCGAACGTACGCGCAGGCTGAGGCGATGCCCGATCAGGAGACCCAGGCCCGAGCCGGCGACCACGGTGGCCACATTGGTGACGGTCCCCACTCCGACGAACATGTAAGGTCTCCTTCGACGATTGAGGGTTCAACCGGGTACGGTCCCCAGACCTCGCGCGTAGTGTGTCAGTTCAACGCCCGCGCGACCTGTGCGGGCAAGCCCGACTCGAGACAGGGGAGAGCATGTCGGTCCGGCCGCACATCGTTCTCCGGGACGCAGATCGCGAGGATGCCCCTGCCCTGATCTCCCTGTGGGCCGAGTGCGCGGGAGGGTCCGACGAGGGATCCGAGGCGTTCACGCAGCAGTCCCTGTGGCGCGAGCCCGGGGTCGCCGAGGCCGCAGCGGCCCTCGAGTTCAACCTGAGTCAGCGCGACAAGCGGATCATCGTGGCCCTGATCGACGGCGAGATGGTCGGCGCGACGGTGTGCACCGTGGGCACCCTGACGCCCATCAACCTGACCCGCGTCCTCATCGTCACCGAGATCCAGGTGTCGCCGCGCTATCGCCGCAAGTCGGTCGCCTCCACGTTGCTCTCGGCCGCCGCGTCGTACGGCGAGGAGCACAACTGCGAGATCGTGGTCGCCGCGATCCCCGTTCAGTCGCGTGAGCCGCACCGCTACCTCACCAAGATCGGGTTCAACCAGATCGCCGTGGTCCGCGCGATCCAGGCCAGCAAGCTGCGGTCACGGCTCACGATGAAGGCCACCAACTCGCGCGACACCGGCAAGCTGATCGCGGTGCGCCGGACCCTCCGCCGCCGCACCGACGCGCGCGGGCACTCGCGCACCTGACCGCTCGCAGATCGTCAGACCCGACGACTACAGTCGACCGGGTGGACCGCCTCCTGCTGATCGACGGCCATTCCGTCGCCTACCGTGCTTTCTTCGCCCTCCCCGTCGAGAACTTCTCGACCACGACGGGCCAGAGCACCAACGCGGTGTTCGGGTTCACGTCGATGCTGATCAACGTGCTGCGCGACGAGCGGCCGACGCACGTCGCTGTCGCGTTCGACGTCTCCCGCAAGACGTTCCGGCTCGAGCAGTACGCCGAGTACAAGGGCAACCGCTCCAAGTCGCCGCCGGAGTTCACGGGTCAGATCCCCTTGATCAAGGAGATCCTCGACGCGCTGCACATCACGACGTTCGAGAAGGACGGGTTCGAGGCCGACGACATCATCGGCACCCTCACGACACGGGCCGAGTCAGCAGGCATGGAGGTGCTGATCTGCACGGGCGACCGCGACGCCCTCCAGCTCGTCAGCGACAAGACCACGGTGCTCTATCCGCGCAAGGGCGTCTCCGACCTGGCTCGCATGACGCCCGCCGCGGTCGAGGAGAAGTACGCCGTCACGCCCGACCACTATCCCGACATCGCCGCGCTCGTGGGCGAGACGAGTGACAACCTCCCGGGCGTTCCGGGCGTCGGACCCAAGACCGCGGCCAAGTGGATCAACCAGTACGGCACCCTCGAGGCCCTCGTCAACGACGTCGAGAACGTCCCGGGCAAGGCGGGCGAGGCGCTGCGCGAGCACCTCGACAGCGTCCTGCGCAACCGCAGCATCAACGCGCTGATCCTCGACCTCGACCTGCCTGCCGGCCCGGCGGACCTGACGTTCGACACGGTGTGGGACCGCGAGGCGATCCACACCGTGTTCGACGCGCTTGAGTTCAACGCCTTGAGGACGAGACTGTTCGAGGCGTTCGGCGAGGTCGAGCCGCAGGCCGAGGAGGGATTCGACCTCGACGGCGCCGCCCTCGCGCCCGGGGAGGTCCCGGCGTGGCTCGAGACCCACTCCGCCGGCGGCTCTCGGCTCGGTCTGCACGTGCAGGGCTCGTGGGGTCGCGGCACCGGTGACGTCGTCGGGCTGGCCGTGGCCTCCGAGGAGTCCGCCGCCTGGATCGGCACCGACGACATCACCCCTGACGACGATGCGGCGATCGCGGCATGGCTCGCTGATCCCGAGCGACCCAAGGTCCTGCACGACGCCAAAGGACCGTCGCTGGCGCTGGAGGCCAAGGGTTGGCCGATCCACGGCGTCGTGGCCGACACCGCGCTGTCGGCCTACGTCGTCCGTCCCGACCAACGCTCGTACGACCTCGGCGACCTGTCGCTGCGCTACCTCAAGCGCGAGCTGCGCGACGAGTCCGACAACTCCGGCCAGCTGACCCTCGACACCGACAACGTCGGCGCCGAGTCCGGCATGCTGCGGGCCCGCGCGACGCTCGACCTGGCCGCGGTGCTCGACCAGGAGGTGGAGCAGGCGAGCGGGACGGCGCTGATCCACGACGTCGAGCTGCCGCTCGTGGCGACGCTGGCTCGCATGGAGCGCACCGGCATCGCGATCGACGACGACCACCTGATCGAGCTCGAGTCGGAGTTCGCCGCGCGGGCGCAGAACGCCGCCTCGGAGGCGTTTGCCGCGATCGGTGGCAAGGAGATCAACCTCGGTTCGCCCAAGCAGCTGCAGGTCGTGCTGTTCGACGAGCTCGGGATGCCCAAGACCAAGAAGACCAAGACCGGCTACACGACCGACGCCGAGGCCTTGCAGCAGCTGTTCGACAAGACCCAGCACCCGTTCCTGCAGCACCTGCTCGACCACCGCGACGTCACCCGCCTGCGCCAGACCGTCGAGGGCCTCCGCAAGTCGATCTCGGACGACGGCCGGATCCACACGACGTACGCCCAGACCATCGCAGCGACCGGCCGGCTGAGCTCCAACGACCCCAACCTGCAGAACATCCCGATCCGCACGGCGTCGGGGCGACGCATCCGCGAGGCGTTCTGCGTCGGCGAGGGGTTCGAGACGCTCGTCACGGCCGACTACAGCCAGATCGAGATGCGCATCATGGCGCACCTGTCGGAGGACGCCGACCTGATCGCGGCGTTCAACTCCGGCGAGGACTTCCACACCGTCATGGCGGCCAAGGTCTTCTCGAAGGACCCGAGCGACATCGACGGCGGCCTGCGGGCGCGCATCAAGGCCATGAACTACGGCCTGGCCTACGGCCTGTCGTCCTACGGCCTCAGCCAGCAGCTCAGCATCACCACGAGCGAGGCGCAGGCGCTGATGGACGACTACTTCCAGCGGTTCGGCGGCGTGCGCGACTACCTCCAGGGCCTCGTCGCCGAGGCACGACAGACCGGCTTCACCGAGACCATCATGGGGCGGCGCCGCTACCTGCCTGACCTGCAGAGCGACAACCGGCAGCGGCGCGAGATGGCCGAGCGCATGGCGCTCAACGCGCCGATCCAGGGCTCGGCCGCAGACATCATCAAGGTCGCGATGCTCGGCGTCGAGCGCGCGCTCGACGCCGCCGGCCTGACCTCGCGGATGCTCCTGCAGGTCCACGACGAGCTCGTGCTCGAGGTGGCAGCCGGTGAGCGCGAGCAGGTCGAGCAGCTCGTCCGCGACCAGATGGCCTCGGCAGCCGACCTCTCGGTCCCGCTCGACGTCTCGGTCGGCGTGGGCCGCACCTGGCACGAAGCCGGCCACTAGCCCGGTCGGTGACCTTGCGACCCAGGACGGAAGCCGAAAGGTCGCCGATCCACCGCCGCTGAGGCGACCGGCGCTACGCGTCGGAGTCCGCCGGGACCCGAGAGTGGCTCGGGGCGAAGACGAACACCACGGCGGCGAGGGACGCGGCGACCAGCGCCACAGTCAGGGCGAGGCCGGTGATCCCGACGCCGAGTCCGTACGCCGCGGCGACGACCGCGAGGACGGCGCCCCAGATCATGAAGACGATGCCGTGGGCGTGCCGGGCCAGCGCGTCGAACACCAGGAGGTGCACGACCGCGAGGCACGAGCCGGCGACGGCGAACAGCCACAGGCGCCCGGTGATCTCGTCGTACTGGTGGCCGCCCACGAGGATCAGGGCCACGCGGGGGAGCAGCGCCGTGGCCAGCACCGCGAGGGCCCCGAAGCCGGCGACCAGCGAGACCGCGCGCAGCCTGGCGTGATGCGTGGTGGCGCGGGCCAGGTCGGGGAACAGCACGACGCTGACGAACTGCGGGAAGAACAGGGCCGCCTTGGCGAGGATCAGGCCGGACGCGTACAGGCCGCTCTCGTGCTCGTCGAACCGGTTGCGGGCGATCAGCGAGTCCAGGTTGCTCAGCACGAAGTACGCCAGCAGGGCGTGGGTGGAGAACAGCGCCTCCTTGAGCAGCGGGCGCCGGCTGATCAGCGCGCCGCGGCCGTGGCCCAGCATGAGTCGCGCTCCCGCGAGCGCCGGGAGCCAGGACCCGATCGCGATGCCGATCATGGCGGAGTTCACGCTCGGGTCGATCACGAGGGCGATCGCGCCGCCGAGCAGACGACCGACGCCGTTGCCGACGTAGATCGCGGTGAGCGCGCCCCAGCGGGCGGTGCCCTGCGCGATGCCTGACTCGGCGCCCATCACGGTCAGGGGCACGAGCGTCGCGCCGCAGAGGATGACGGCCCAGTGGCTGTCGAGCTTGAGCACCGGTGTGAGGACGACCGTGGACGCGGCGACGAGCAGGCCCACGGCCGAGGCGACGATCACGGTGACCCGCACCGTGGCTCCGATGATCGCGTCGTGGTGGTCCGGATCGATCGCGAGGCGCCGGGCCGTGACGGCCTGCAGGCCGAGAGAGGCCACCGTGCCGACCAGGAGGATGCCGAACAGCGCCGTGAGGGCACCGAACTCCTTGGGCAGCAGGGCCCGGGCCGCGATCACGTTGAACCCGTAGACGGCGATGTTCATCGTCATCATGCCGGCCGCCACGAGGGTGCCACCCGTCATCGTCGCGCGCGTGGTCCTCACCACGGCACAATAGCCGTGGCCGGGGTCGGACGAGAGCAGGGGCGAGCATGAGGCGATGGCGACAGCTCGACCTCCACCGGGCGGCCGTGCCGGCGTGGTCGGCACTCCTGGCGGCGGCGATCTGCCTGCCGTTCCTGGGCCGCGGCTACGTGCTGTCGTACGACATGGTGTGGGTGCCCCGCCTCGACCTCGACCGGCCCGAGATCTGGGGTCTCGGGACGGGCCTGCCTCGGGCCGTGCCGTCGGACGCTGTGGTGGCGTTGCTCGGAGCGGCGGTGCCGGCGGCCGTCGTGCAGAGGCTCGTGCTGTTCGCCGGTCTCTTCCTGCTCGCCGTCGGCACGGCGCGTCTGCTGCGTGAGCGTCCGCTGGTCGCCCAGCTGGCTGCAGCGACGCTGGCCGTGTGGAACCCGTTCATCGCCGAGCGCCTGGTGCTCGGGCAGTGGCCGCTGCTGCTGGCCTGCGCGGCCTTTCCGTGGCTCATCGACGCCTTGGGCGGGAAGCACGACCCACGCTGGTCCGTCGCCTCCTTGGCGTTGGCGGCCACAGCGTTGACCCCGGCGACAGGAGTCATGGGACTGGTCCTGGCGCTCGTCGCGGCCTGGCGCCGAGGGGTGGTGGGTGTCGTCGTGCTCGCCGCGCTGGTCAACGCGCCATGGGTTGTCGCAGGTCTGCTGCACTCCTCGATCTCCCGCAGCGACCCGGCCGCCGTCCGCCTGTTCGAGCTGCAGCCGGAGGGGCACTTCGGCCGGCTCGGCTCGGCGCTGACCCTCGGTGGCATCTGGAACACCGAGGTGGTCCCGACCTCCCGGACCTTGGTGCTGACGGTCGTCATCGCGGTCGCCATCGGTGCGGTCATCGCCGTCGGTGTGGTGACGATGTGGCGCGACGACGGCCGGCTGCTGGCGGTGCTGGCCGTGGCCGGCGGCGTCGGACTGGCCGTCGCCCTGCTCGGCTGGCTCGACCCCGACCTGGTCGCGCGGGTCGTCAGGGACGTGCCCGGTGGCGGACTCGTCCGCGACGGCACCCGTTGGCTGGCCCTGCTCGTGCCCCTCGAGGCGGTCGCGTTCGGTGCCGGCGTCCACACGATCCTCTACCGCGCGGAGTTCACCGCCTGGGAGGTGCCGGTCGTCGTGCTGGCCCTCGCGCTGCCGCTCGCGGCTCTGCCGGACCTGGCGTGGGGCGTGGGCGGCCGGCTGGAGCCGGCGACCTACCCGGCGGCGTGGGCCGACGCGCGACGCGTTGTCGAGAAGAGCTCGGTACGAGGTGACGTGCTCGTGCTGCCGTTCAGCGCGTACCGCAAGCCGTCGTGGAACCACGACACCTCGGTGCTGGACCCGGCCGGTCGGTTCTTCGACCGCACGACCGTCACGAACGACGACCTCGTCGTCTCCGGCCGGACGATCGACGGGGAGGATCCCCGTGCCGAGCGGGTCCAGGCCGTCCTGGAGGGCCGCGCCGTGCGGCGGAACCTGGCCCGGCAGGGGATCGGCATCGTCGTGGTGGACACCGAGGCGCCGGGCGCGACCGACGCGCTGCGCAGCATCAGGGGTGCACGGGAGCTGGACGTCCAAGGCGACGGGCTCCGGCTCTTCGCGCTGCCGGGCGCTCGCCCGAGACCGATCGACGACGGTGATCGGCAGATCATGATCGCGACGTGGATCGTGACGGCGCTGACGCTCGCCTTCGCGACCAACGGGGCGATCCGCGGTGCCGTCGAGCGGCGACGCCGCAAGCCGGTGCCCAGCGGCTCACGGACTCGGCCGTGACCCTACGGGCTGGTAATCTGGTGTGGTCTCGAGGGAGGACATCAACGTGGGAACACTGACTGGCGGCATCATCGCCTTCATCGCTGGACTCGGCCTGGCCGGAGCCACTGTCGTGGGCGTCGTCCAGACGCAACAGAGTGCCGGTGAGAAGCCGATCTCTTCGACGAACGTGAGCTACGGCTCGAACGACTGAAGCACGCGCGTCACGGACGCGACAAAGGGCGGGCTCCGAGGAGCCCGCCCTTCGTGCGTCCGGACCTGCTCCTACCGCCCGGACGTCTGGAGGATCGCGGCGAAGTCCTGCTGGGAGCTCGCCCAGCTGAAGGTGCGGGACTTCTCGAGGGCGCCACCACCCAGGAACTCTCGCCATTCGTCGTCCTCGATCAAGGTCCGCAGGGTCGCGACGAACTCGTCCGGCGTGTCGACGAGGACGCCGGAGTCCTTGTGGTCGATCGACTCGGTCGTGCCACCTGCCGTGCTGTAGGCGACGGCCGGCGTCTCGTGCGCCCCGGCCTCGCCGATCACGAGGCCCCAGCCCTCCTTGAGCGAAGGCAGCGCCATGATCCAGGACTGGGCCAGCAGCTCGTGCTTCGTCTGGTCGTCGACGTATCCGTGGAACACGACGCGGTCGCTCACGCCGCTGCGCTCGGCGTACGCGTGCAGCTCGGCGTCCCACCAGCCGGACCCCACGACGTCGAGGACGACGTCGGGGTGATCGCTGCTCATCGCGGCGATCGCGTCGATGGCGTGCTCGACCTGCTTGTGCGGGACGAGTCGGCCCACGACGCTGATCCGTGGGGTGGCGGACCGGCCGCTGGTCACCGTCGGCGCAGGATCGTTGCCGTTGTGGACCACCGTGATGCGGTCGCGGTCGACGCCCAGCTCGATCAGCTCGAGCCGTGTCGCCTGCGACACCGCGACGTAGCGGCTGCGGCGATAGAGCCGGGGCGCCAGTCGGCTCTCGATCCACCAGCCGACGCGTCCGACGAGGCCGGGGTAGACGACCGGCCACTGCTCACGGTGGACGTGGTGCACCAGGACGACGACGGGCTTGCGCGTCGCCAGTCGCGTGAAGAACGGCAGCCCGTTCTGCACGTCGACGACGGCATCCACCCGGCCGAAGCGGCCGAGCAGGAGAGCGAGGAACGTCCGGACGTAGATGTCGAGCTTGGTGCCGCGCCGGACGAATCGGATGCCGTCGATCGTCTCCTCGCGAGGAGCGCCGTCGTGAGCGGCGCACGCGATCGTCACGCGGTGGCCGCGCTCGACCAGCCCCCGGGCCATGTTCTCGACGTAGCGCTCCGAACCGCCGCCCTCGGGGTTCTTGGTGTCGCGCCAGTTGCAGAAAAGGATGTGCATGTCCGGCCGGCGGGTGCCGGCCCCTCCTCGTGGTGCCGGCGATGCCGGCTGCTCCCTCACGACGTCCCTCAACGCGCAAGGTCATGTCCCTCAACATGACGCCCCCATCGTAACATCGGGGTGGACCACACCTCCCGTATCCTTTCGGCGTGCCTGACCTGCCCTTCCGCCCTGATCTGGGCCGATCGTGGCGGTTGTTCCAAGCCTTTCGGGTCGAGCAGAGCGACCCCGCACACTTCTACGGGACGCTGGCGCGGGACTCCGTCGAGCAGATCCGCACGTACGCCGATCTCGACGGCCGTTGGGTGCTCGACGTGGGCGGAGGCCCGGGCTACTTCGCGGACGCGTTCCGCGGCGCGGGGGCGACTTACACGCCGCTCGACGCCGACCTCGGCGAGCTGTCCGGGTTGGGCGATCCCGAGGCCGGGACGGTCCTCGGCAGTGGCATGCAGCTGCCGTTCGCCGACGGGAGCTTCGGCGTCACCTACTCGTCGAACGTGCTCGAGCACGTCAGCGAGCCGTGGGCGATGGCGGACGAGATGGTCCGCGTCACGCGCCCCGGCGGCCTGGTGTTCTTGTCCTACACGCTCTGGTACGGCCCGTGGGGCGGCCACGAGACCGCGCCGTGGCACTTCCTCGGCGGGAACCGGGCTGCGCGGCGCTACGAGAGGAAGCACGGGCACCCGCCCAAGAACGTGTTCGGCACCTCGCTGTTCGCGGTCACTGCGGCTGCGGGGCTGCGCTGGGCCCGTGAGCAGACCGGGGCGGACGTCGTCGCCGTGATCCCGCGCTACCTCCCGCGCTGGTCCTGGTGGGTCCTGCGGGTCCCCGTCCTGCGCGAGCTGGTGACGTGGAACCTCGCCATCGTGCTGAGGAAGCGGTGAGCGTCGAGCGTGTGGCGTACGAGCCGGCTGCGCCGACGCTGACCGCTGTCTGGCGGTTCCGGCTCATCGCCTGCTGCTCGGCTCTGGTCGCCATCGCGTTCGCGCAGGCCCCCGGCACCGTCGTCACCGACACCAAGCTCGACCTCACGGCGGACCCGTTCGGGTTCCTCGGGCGCTCGCTGTCGCTGTGGGATCCCGAGGGGGCCTTCGGGCAGGTCCAGAACCAGGCGTACGGCTACCTGTTCCCCATGGGGCCCTTCTTCGCGCTCGGCGACCTCGTCAACGTGTCGCCGTGGGTCACGCAGCGGTTGTGGTGGTCGCTCCTGCTGGTGCTCGCGTTCCTGGGGACCGTCGTGCTGCTGGACGCGATGCGGATCGGCAACCGGTGGACGCGCATCCTGGCGGGCTTCGCCTTCGCGCTGTCGCCGCGGATGCTCACGGTCCTGGGTGCCTCCTCCGTCGAGATGTGGCCGTCGGCCATCGCGCCCTGGGTCCTGGTGCCGCTGGTGATCGGCCTGGTACGCGGCGACCCGCGGCGCCAGGCGGCCCTGAGCGCGTTGGCCGTCGCCCTCGTGGGTGGGGTCAACGCCGCGGCGACGTTCGCGGTCGTGCCGCTCGCGGCGTGGTGGATCTGGTGCGCACCCCGCGGTGCCCGCCGGCGGACGATGATGACGTGGTGGCCGCCGTTGGTGATGGTCGGCACGCTGTGGTGGCTGATGCCGCTGCTGCTGCTCGGGCGCTACAGCCCACCGTTCCTCGACTACATCGAGGCGGCCTCCAACACGACCGTGGCCGCGACGGTCCTCGATGCGCTCCGCGGCACGACGAACTGGGTCGCGTACGTCGACCCCAACGCGGACGCGGGTCAGCTCCTCATCACCGAGCCGCTGCTGATCCTCAACGGCGGGCTCGTGCTGGTGCTGGGCATCATCGGGCTGTCACGGCGTGACCTGCCGGCTCGTGGCTTCCTCGTGGCGGGCCTGCTGACCGGACTGGTCCTGGTGACGCTGGGCCACGTCGGCTCGACGTCGGGGCTGGGCTCGGGGACGGTGCGAGATCTCCTGGACGGACCGCTCGCGCCGCTGCGCAACACGCACAAGTTCGACGTGCTGCTGCGCCTGCCACTGGTCATCGGGCTGTGTCACGCCGTGACGAGGCTGACCGAGGGGAGGGTCGTCGACCCTGAGGGCCGGCGACGGCCCGACACCTTGGCCATCGGCGTCGGCGTGCTCGCCTGCGCCGCCGTCCTCGGGGCCACGGTCCCGGCCTGGACCGGGCACGTCGCACCTCGAGGCAGCTATCAGTCCGTCCCCGAGTACTGGGAGCAGACCGGCGAGTGGATCGGCAGGAGTGCCAAGGGCACGACCTTGGTCGCGCCGGCGACCTCGTTCGGGACGTACGCGTGGGGCCGCACCGGGGAGGAGCCGTTGCAGGCCTACGCGACCGGCCCGTGGGCCGTCCGCAACGTCATCCCGCTGGCCCCCGGCGGCAACATCGAGATGCTCGACACCGTGTCGCAGGCGATGGCGACCGGTCAGGGGACTCCCGGCCTGGCCGAGTTCCTGCGTCGTGCCGGGATCGGCACCGTCGTGGTCCGCAACGACATCGACCGGGGCGTCGGCGTCGTCGCGCCCGAACAGGTCCGGGCGACGCTGTCGTCGACACCGGGCATGCGCCGCGTCGCGACGTTCGGGCCGACGATCGGCGGTGGACCGATCGTCCTCAACCCTGAGGGCGGTCGCGTCTTCGTCGACGAGGGCTGGCGTGCCGACCGGCCGGCGATCGAGGTGTTCTCGTTCGGCGACGACTGGTCGGATCGCCGGGCCACCAGGTACAGCCGGCTCGACGCCCTCATCGGTGGACCGGGGTCGCTGCTGACGCTCGACGAGCTCGGCGTCACGACGAACGCCTCCACCGTGATGGCCAAGGACGTCGAGGGCGAGGCGCCCAGCGGCACGATCCTGACCGACGGCAACCGCCGGCAGGAGGCAGCCTTCGGTGCCGTCCAGCGCAACCGCTCGGCCTCGCTGACGCCGCAGGAGCCCTACCGCGCGGACCGGCGCGTACACCGGTACGACCAAGAGGCGCTGAGAGGGTGGACCACCACCCCGGACCTGCGCGGTGCCCGTTCGCTGACCGCGTCGTCGTCACTGTCCGACATCGGTGCTGCGCCGCGCACGGACCCGTCCGCGCAGCCGTGGGCGGCCTTCGACGGCGACCCCGAGACCGCGTGGCGACCAGACGGCGCTCGGTCGGGTGACCGGTCGTGGCTCCGTCTGGAGCTGGACGAAGCGACGACCGTGGGCACGGCGAGGATCACCCTGGACCTCGCCGACGACGAGACACGACAGCTGATCGTGTCGACCGAGACCGGCGGCCGGGCCGTGACGGTCCGCGGTCGTTCGCCGGTGTCGATCGCAGTCGGCCGCGTCGACCGGCTCGAGATCTCGGCCCGATCGACGCTGCTGCGCCCGGTGGCGATCAGCGAGGTCGAGCTCCCCGGGGTCGCCCTGTCCCGGCCGCTCGTGATGCCCGGAGTGCCGCGCGGCTGGGCCCCGCCGCGCGCCATCCTCATGCAGGGGGCGCAGGGTCGGGTGTCCGGCTGCCTGGACGTCGGTGGAGCACCGCGCTGCTCCGACACGCACGCGGAACGGGTCGAGGACGACCGCGACCTCGATCGCGAGCTGACGTTGCCGGCCGCCGAGACGTACGCCCTGCAGATGCGGGTCGCGCCGCGAGGCGGTGCCGCGATCGACGCCGCCCTCCAGCGCGGCCGGCTGACGACCGTCGCGACGAGCTCGCAGCAGACCGACTCGCCGGCCGCGGGTGCGCTGGCCGCCGTCGACGGTGACCTGCAGACTGGATGGGTGGCCGCCGCCGACGACGGCGACCCCACCGTCACGGTGCGGTGGGTCGCTCCGAGAACCGTCGACACGCTCAGGCTCGAGTCGGCTCCGTCCTTGGCGGCCTCACCTGCCTCGGCGGCCGTCCTCGTCTTCTCGGACGGGTCGCAGCAACGCGTGCCGGTCAACCAGGACGGGATCGCGCTGTTCCGTCCGGTGAGGGCGACCTCGGTCGAGGTGCACCTCGTGCCGGACGTGCGACGCGCCTCGCTGGGCTTCGACGGCGGCATCACGCCCCTGCCGGTCGGCGTCAGCGAGGTACGGGTCGGCAAGGTCGGCGGGCTGCCCTTCAGGCCGTCGGAGCGGGTGCGCACCTTCCCGTGCGGCACCGGACCGTCCGTCGACGTGGACGGGACGGAGGTCACGACGCGACTGGTGACGTCGCCTGCGGCCCTGCAGCGGGGAGAGGTCTCCGAGGTGACGGCGTGCGACTCCGACACCGTGGCACTCACGGCCGGCACGCACCGCGTCACGACGCGCGGCACCGAGCTGGTCCGCCCGGTCGACGTCCTGCTGAGCGTCCCGGAGGACCGGCCGCTCATTGGGGACGACGTGGTGGTGTCGACGGGACACAACGCCAACTCCGGGTGGACCGCGACCACGCCGTCCGGCGACGCCCGGCCCGTGGTCCTCGACGGATGGCAGCAGGGGTGGCACACCACGACGGCCGACGCGGACGAGCTCATCGAGGCGTACGGCCCGGGCACGCTCTATCGCGTGCTGCTGGGCGTCGGCGGGCTGCTGCTGGTGGCCCTGATGGCGTTCTGCCTGCGACCGGGCCGCGAGGCGAGGGGGTGGCCCGCCGTGGGCATGCCGCGTGCCGGTCGAGCCGGGTGGTCGACCGGCGCAGCGGTTGCCGTGGCAGTGCTCGTGGCCGGCTGGCCCGGGCTGCTCGCGTCGATCTCGGCGGTGGCCGCCGTGACGCTGCTCCGACGTCACCGAGGGGTGGCGGCAGGTCTTGCCGCCGCAGCGGTCGCAGCGGCCGTGGTCTTCGCGGTGGCCGAGCCATGGGCCGGGCTGGACAGCTGGAGCGGCTCGCGCGCCCTGCCTCAGCTCCTCGCGCTGGCCGGCGTCTCGGCGGTCGCCGCCGTGGGCCTGCGCCGGCCCAGGTCCTTCAGGCGCATGCAGGGCAGCTCGACCACTCGGTAGAGCAGCTCCGAGACGACGAGGCTGACGACGAGCACGAGGCCGAGGACGAACCACATGTTCTCGGCGAACTGCGTCAGGTCGAGGCGGTCGAACAGGACCGCGATGACGATGACGTGGCAGCAGAAGAGGCTGTACGAGATGTGGCCCAGGTGCCGCAGGAACGGGTTCGCGAGGACACGTGCGTACGTCGTCGAGGGCCTGCCGAAGATGCTGGGCAGGACCACGATGGCCGCCACGAGCCCGAAGAGGATCGCGCGGCACACCAGCTGGGTGGGGGTGCGCTCGACGAGCAGCACGGGACCCAGCAGCGGGGTGCTGGCGACGAACAGGAGGGCGCCGGCGACGATCCAGCAGGTCCACGGCGCTGACGCAGCCGTCCGGCACCAGCGGGTCAGGGCGAGCTCGTGGCCCGGCGCGGCGTTGCGCCGATCGACGTCGAGGACGGCAAAGCCGATACCGATCGCGAACCAGCCGAGGTAGCCCGGGAGCGCCTGGTTGACCCACCCGCCCCATGACGTGAGGAAGTCGGCTGCCACAGCGACCCAGACCAGCGACCCGACCGCCACGCCGGCGAGTGCCGCCAGCATGCGCACCGGCCGCCATCGGCCTCGCGCGACGGCACCCACCAGCAGTGCCATCAGGACGGGCAGCGAGACGTAGAACGCGACCTCGGTGGCGAGGCTCCACATCTGGGTCAGCCCCTCCAGCAGCAAGCCGTCGCGGTACATGTCGATCATAAGGAAGGCATCGACCGCACGGGGCAGCGAGGTGTCGTCGTTCTGCGGCACCAGCACCAAGGCGGCAACGACGGCGACCCAGTAGACCGGGAGGATGCGAAGGACCCGCTTGAGGGCGTACCGGCCGACGGAGTCGCGTGTCGAGCCGATGCGCAGCTGACGCAGCCACGGGTACGACAGCAGGAACCCGGACAGCACGAAGAAGACCGCCACACCGGCCTCGAGCCGCTGGGCGAGCGCTCCGAGCAGCCCGCTGCCGTAGGACCCGGTCCAGAAGGCGACGTGCGTGACGACGACCCAGATCGCCGCCACCGCGCGGATCGTGTCGAGCCCGGGGAACGACGGCGCCTTGGTGGGTGCGGTCGGCGGTGTTCCGGCGGTCATCCGAAGGCCTTGATCGGGCCGGCGCGCACGACGTCGACGCAGAGCTCCGCGCCAGGAGTCTTCGAGCGCAGGGTCAACGTGCTGTAGGCGCCATCGGTCAGGAAGAAGTAGGTGTGCGGGCCGGCTGCGACCTCCAGGTCCGGCAGCGGGCGGCCGTCAGCAGTCACCTCGAACAGCCCGTCGGCCGAGGCGACGTAGTTGACGCTGGTCCACGGGAACGCGTCCATGTCCTCTCGTTCGAGCGAGAAGACCGCGTCAGTGGGACCGACCCGCACCCCGCAACCGGGGATCGCGTCGAGCACGGTCTCCGCGCCGCCGCTGACGATCGCCTGCCGGCTGCGCCCGAAGCCGTCGAGGATGCGCAGGTCGTTGCCACGCCGGGTCGTCTGCACGAGGTCACCGTACGGCGCGAGCAGGTGGGACGGCAGGTTGCTGGGGTAGTGGAGCGACAGCTGCACGAGGTCGGGGACCTCGACATCGGCGATCGGGGTCGGGTCGTCGCGCACCGTCGCGACGGCGTTGTGGATGTATGCGCGAGCCACGAAGTCGGCGTGCCACGGCGCGGCGTAGCGGACCGTGCTGACGACGCCGCCGACGAGGACGATCGCGCCGGCGGTGACCAGGCCGCGCGCGGTCCAGGTGCCCAGCTCGGTCGGGTGCGGCAGCGGGCGCCGGAAGGCCGGCGCGCGGTCGACCAGCAGCGGCATCGTGGCGAGTGCGATCACCAGCACGGTGACGGGAAGGGTGTCCGCGAGGTAGCGCGAGACCAAGCCTGCGTAGGCACCGACCTGGAGGCCGCGGCCGAACACGAGCGCGAGGTAGGTCACCGTGAGCTGCGCCAGGAGGATCGCGAGGGCGGCGCCGGCCGGACCCGGGTTGCGCCGCACGAGCCAGGCGGCGGCCGCCACGACCAGGACCGTGGCCATGACCTCGAGCGCAGCGGGTGTCGCGGCAATCGCCACCGGATCGGCGACGACGCTCCACCGCCACGGGCCCCCGAGCAGCGCCGGCGCCCACGACCCCATCAGGAGGTTGTGCAGCAGTGCCAGCGCCGGTGCCTCGCCGCTGGACTCGACGGGAGCCGGGGTCGTGCGCGCGTACAGGACGACGTACCCGACGCCGATCAGTAGCGGCGGCAGGGCGAGCGGCAGGTGCTGTCGCACGAGGTCGTACGGCCGCCGCCACCACGGTCCGTGGGTCAGGAACAGGGCGATCAGCAGCGTCACCGGGACGGCCATGGCGAGTCCGCGAGGCCCGCTGAGAGCCGCCAGCGCGATCGCTCCGGCCGCACCGACCACCCAGCGGAGGCGGCGGTCGCGGGCCCAGAGCACGACGCAGGTCACGAGCAGGAAGAACGCTGTCTGCATCGGCAGCGCGTTGAGGGAAGCCGACCACCAGATGCCGGCCTCGAGGCCCATGGGCGACCCGACGAACAGGGCGAGGGGGACCAGGATGCCCCAACGGTCGCCGAACAGGGTCCGCAGCATCGCGAAGCATGCGCACGCCGCCGCGAGCTGCAGCGTCAGGGTGATGGCGGCCGCAGGCAGCCACGAGTAGCCGTCCGCCTGTGCGACGAGCCACGAGATGGCCACGCCGACCGGCATGAGCTGGCTGTCGTGCGGCGTGAACAAGAAGTCGACCGACATGCCTCGCGTACGGGCGTCCTCGATGAACCGGAAGTCGTCGCTGTAGAACCACGCCGGCAGCACGACCCAGGCCTTGAGTGCGAGGCTCGCAGCGATCATCACGCCCGCGGCCAGGCGTACGCGCTGGGCGACCGACAGGTGCGCGGGCACGAGTGCCCGGACGGGCGACACGGCGGGAGCACTCACAACCGACGATCCTGCCACCCGCGGGGGTCACGACGCCGGTGTGGACCGGTCGCCAACGTACGCAAACGTGGTCGTGCGGTCCCAACGGGGGCTGACCCTCTCCGGTGCTACGGTCAAGCGTTCATACCGTGGAGGGAGCCCACAGTGAGTAAGAAATTGGGAACAGTCGCGCTGTTCCTGGGCGCGTTTTTGCTGGCACTGGCCGCATTGTCCAAGTTCTACATGTACGACGAGCTAGCCGTCGTGCCGCTCAACAACGAATCCACCAGCGTCGCGGAGACCGCGGCCGGCAAGGATGCCGAGTACCTCGACGTGGCGGCGGGGCTCAAGCCCACGACCGGCCCGCTGAAGAACACCAAGGTCGTCGTCGGCAACGTCGAGGAGGGCAAGAAGGCGAGCGAGGAGCTCGACCGCGACATCGCGGTCTGGGACATCTACGACTGCACCGACAAGCCGTCCTTCGACTGCGGCTCGGGCGAGACCGCGCTGAGCGCGACGGACGACCGGGTCGCGTTCGACCGCACGAGCGGCGAGGCCGTCGACTGGGAGGGCGCCAGGTCCGACGTCGATGGCGAGATCATCGAGCCGGGCAAGTTCGAGGGGCTCTACTTCAAGTTCCCGTTCGACGCCAAGAAGAAGACCTACCCGTTCTGGGACGGCACCCTGCGTGAGGCCACCCCCGCGAAGTTCGTCGGCGAGGGCAAGGTCAAGGGCATGAAGACCTACACGTACGAGCAGACGATCGAGCCGATCAAGACCGGCACGATCGACGTGCCCGGCTCCCTGGTCGGTTCGGACGAGACGACCGTGACCGCCGACCGGATCTACTCGAGCGTCAGCACCTACGAGGTCGAGCCCGTGACGGGCGTCGTGCTGGTCGGCCAGACCGCGCAGGACAGCTACCTCGAGCTCGACGGGGAGCGCGTGCTGACGACGACCAAGGCCACGCTGCGCTACACCGAGGACAACATCGCCAGCACCGTCGACGAGTACAAGTCGAAGGCGCTGCTGCTGTCGGCCGTCAAGACGTACGTGCCGCTCGGTGGTGGAGCTCTCGGGCTCGCACTGATCGTCCTGGGCCTGTTCACCCGTCGCGGTTCCCGTGAGGGAGCGCGCGCGTCGCACAAGGGTGAGCTGGTCTCGCACTGACGAACCCGCACCCGAACGGTGGCGTCGCGATTCCCAGGGGAGTCGCGGCGTCACTCTGTTGCGGGCACCCGGTGTTCTAGGGTGAGTGCCCTATGACCATCGCTGCTGCCGCCGACCTGTGCACCTTCGTCGACCGATCGCCGACGCCCTTCCACGTGTGCGAGACCGCAGCCGCCGAGCTGGACGCCGCCGGGTACGTCCGGCTGAGCGAGTCGGCCGCGTGGCCGACCGCGCCGGGCCGTCATTACGTCGTCCGCGGCGGAACGCTCGTCGCCTGGTCGACCGAGACCAGCAGCACCCCCAGCGATCCGTTCCGCGTCGTGGGTGGCCACACCGACAGCCCCAACCTGCGGCTCAAGCAGCACCACGACATCGCGCCCGAGGGGCTGGGCGTCGTGGCCCTCGAGCCGTACGGCGGGGCGTGGCTCAACTCGTGGCTGGACCGCGACCTCGGCCTCGCCGGGCGGCTGGCGCTCCGTGACGGCTCGGAGGTGCTGGTCCACCTCGACGAGCCGCTCCTTCGGGTGCCCCAGCTGGCCATCCACCTCTCCGCGGAGCGCAAGGGCGTCGAGCTCGACCCGCAACGCCACCTCAACGCGATCTGGTCCACGGCGCCGGGGGAGCTCCTCGAGCTCGTCGCCGATCGCGCCGGCGTCACCCGGGGCGACATCCTCGGCTTCGAGCTCATGACCCATGACGCCACCCCCAGTGCCCTCACCGGGGCGCACAGCGAGCTCGTGTCCGCCCCGCGCCTCGACAACCAGGTGACGTGCTTCGCAGGACTGCGAGCCCTGCTCGACGCCTCGCCGGTGCCCGGCGTCCGGCCGGTCCTGGCGCTGTTCGACCACGAGGAGGTCGGCAGCACCTCCGAGCGCGGGGCCCAGTCCGACGTGCTCGCCACGGTGCTCGAGCGGATCGTGCTGGCAGCCGGCGGCACCCGCGACGACTACCACCGCGCCGTCGCGGCGTCGGCCTGCGCCTCGGGCGACATGGCTCACGCGACGCACCCCAACTACGCCGAGCGGCACGAGGCCTTGCACCACATCGCGATCGGCGGGGGACCGGTGCTCAAGGTCAACGTCAACCTCCGCTACGCCACGGATGCTCCCGGTGCCGCGCTGTTCGCGAGCGCCTGCGAGCAGGCAGGCGTCCCGCTGCAGCGCTACGAGCACCGCGCCGACCTGCCGTGCGGGTCCACGATCGGACCGCTGAGCGCCGCCCGCACCGGCATGCTGACGGTCGACGTGGGTGCGCCGCAACTGGCGATGCACTCGGCGCGCGAGCTCATGGGTGCAGCCGACGTCGACACGTACGCCCGTGCGCTGTCGGCGTTCCTGTCCCCGGCCTGACCCGCCTTCCCGCGCAGGACCCCCGTCGCGTACGATTGGACCTGCGCTGATGGCCTGTACGTACCTCGGACAGAGCAGGCCCGTGCTCGTGCGCCGTGTCGGGCGAATCTCCTCGACTCATCACGATCCAAGGGCTGTCAGACGTGCCCGACAATTCCACCCATCCATCGGAGCAACTCCTCTATGTCAAGCAGTCTCGCCACACCCCACGTAGCACCGCAGGTCGCCGTCAACGACATCGGCTCTGAGGAAGACTTCCTCGCCGCGATCGACCTCACCATCAAGTACTTCAACGACGGCGACATCGTCGAAGGTGTCATCGTCAAGGTGGACCGTGACGAGGTTCTCCTCGACATCGGCTACAAGACCGAGGGCGTCATCCCCTCCCGCGAGCTTTCGATCAAGCACGACGTCGACCCCAACGAGGTCGTCTCCGTCGGCGACAACGTCGAAGCCCTCGTCCTCCAGAAGGAGGACAAGGAAGGCCGCCTCATCCTGTCCAAGAAGCGTGCGCAGTACGAGCGCGCGTGGGGCGACATCGAGAAGATCAAGGCCGAGGACGGCGTGGTCGAGGGCACTGTCATCGAGGTCGTCAAGGGCGGCCTGATCATGGACATCGGTCTGCGTGGCTTCCTGCCGGCGTCGCTGGTCGAGATGCGTCGCGTGCGCGACCTCGACCCCTACATCGGTCAGAAGATCGAGGCCAAGATCATCGAGCTCGACAAGAACCGCAACAACGTGGTCCTGTCGCGCCGTGCCTGGCTCGAGCAGACCCAGTCGGCCGTTCGCCAGAACTTCCTCACCGAGCTCCAGAAGGGGCAGGTCCGCAAGGGCGTCATCTCCTCGATCGTCAACTTCGGTGCGTTCGTGGACCTCGGCGGCGTCGACGGACTCGTCCACGTGTCCGAGCTGTCGTGGAAGCACATCGACCACCCCAACGAGGTCGTCCAGGTCGGCGACGAGGTCACCGTCGAGGTGCTCGACGTCGACATGGACCGCGAGCGCGTCTCGCTGTCGCTCAAGGCCACGCAGGAAGATCCCTGGCAGCACTTCGCCCGTACGCACCAGATCGGCCAGATCGTGCCGGGCAAGGCGACCAAGCTCGTCCCCTTCGGTGCGTTCGTCCGCGTCGAGGAGGGCATCGAGGGCCTGGTGCACATCTCCGAGCTCGCCGAGCGTCACGTCGAGATCCCCGAGCAGGTCGTGCAGATCGGCGACAGCGTCATGGTCAAGATCATCGACATCGACCTCGAGCGTCGCCGCATCTCGCTGTCGCTCAAGCAGGCCAACGAGACCGAGGCCGCGGTCAGCGACGACTTCGACCCGACGCTCTACGGCATGACGTCGTCGTACGACGCCGAGGGCAACTACATCTACCCCGAAGGTTTCGATCCCGAGACCGGCGAGTGGCAGGAGGGCTTCGACGAGGCCCGCGCCACGTGGGAGAAGCAGTACGCCGAGGCGCACGAGCGCTGGGAGGCGCACAAGAAGCAGATCGAGGAGGCCGAGAAGGCCGGCATCGAGGCTTCCGAAGCCGCCAACTACTCCTCGGACACCGCGGCGGGCGACGATGCTCCGCAGCAGGAGGGCTCGCTCGCCTCCGACGAGGCGCTGCAGGCGCTCCGCGAGAAGCTCACGGGCGGCGAGTAGATCTCACCGCTTCACACAAGAACCCCCGGTCCACACGGACCGGGGGTTCTTCGTCGTCGGGGTTCAGACCGCGCGGTGCGTGGGGAACGAGTCCGCGTGGCTGCGTGGGGCGGGACGGGAGCCGTACCCGTCTTTGGGGATCTGCACGACCAAGGCGATCCCCGTGGCGATGACCAGGAGGGCGAGCACGATGATGAACATGGCAGTAATTCTCGTAGCGCCAAGATGCTGCCACCAGTGGCAGGAATGCCAGTGTGCGTTGATTTCCTGCCAATCATCTGGGATGCTCGGGGCATGAAGACCGTTGCAGTGGTGGTCCAGGACGGCGCCGAGCCCTTCGGCCTCGGCTCGATCTGCGAGGTGTGGGCTGAGCCCTACCACCCCGATGACGACAACCCGGTGTTCGACTTCCGGGTGTGCACGCCGCGCCCGGGCCGGGTCAGGGGCCGCGCGGGCTTCGACCTCCACGTCACGCACGGCCTTGAGGCCATCGAGGACGCCGACCTGGTCTGCTTCTCGCCCAAGCACGAGTTCCTCGACCACGACCCGGCGGTGCTCGACGCCGTCCGCGCGACGTACGAGCGCGGCGCGCTGGTCTACGCCCACTGCTCCGCCGCGTTCATGCTGGCCGAGGCCGGGCTGCTCGACGGTCGCGAGTGCACGACCCACTGGCGCTACACCGACCGTCTGGCGCAGATGTACCCGAAGGCCCTCGTGCGGCCCGACGTGCTCTACGTCCAGGAGGACAACATCATGACGGGGGCGGGGTCGGCCGCCGGCATCGACGCCTCGCTGCACCTGATGCGGCAGATGTACGGCGCAAAGGTCGCGACCACGACGGCACGCCGCATCGTCGTCGCCCCCCATCGCGACGGCGGTCAGGCTCAGTTCATCCGTACGCCGATGGGGCAGACCGAGGCCGACACACTGGCCCCGTTGCTGGCCTGGGCCAGTGACCACCTCGACGAGCCCCTCTCGGTCGAGAAGCTCGCGGCGCAGGCCCACATGTCACCCCGCACCTTCGCCCGGCGGTTCCGCGACGAGACGGGGACGACGCCGCTGCAGTGGCTCACGAGCCAGCGTCTCGCCAACACCGAGGAGCTGCTCGAGAACTCGTCGCTGTCGGTCGAGCAGATCGCGACCCGGGTCGGTTTCGGCAATGCGGCGACGCTTCGCCACCACTTCGCCACCGCAAGGGGCACGACGCCCCAGCAGTACCGCAAGACCTTCACCTACGTCGACCAAGCCGTCTGAGGGCGGCCAGGGCCGGTTCACAGCTCGGTGCGGCGCACCTTCCCGGTCGCGGTGCGAGGCAGCGAGGCGCGTCGCTCGTACGTCTTGGGGCGTTTCGGCGGCGCGAGGCGTTCGGTCGCCAGCGCGCGCAACGCGTCCTCGGTGACCTCGCCGACGTAGGCCACGCAGACGCGCTGACCCCACTCGGGATCGTCGCGGCCGAACACCGTGAGCTCCACGACGCCGTCGGCGACCTCGAGCGCTGCCTCGACCTCAGCCGGGTAGACGTTGACCCCTCCGGTGATGATGAGGTCCTCCCGTCGGGAGTCGAGGTGGACGTAGCCGTCCTGCACCCGCCCGAGATCGCCGACCGTGAAGGCCGGGCCGTCCGGTGTCGTCCGCCAGACCGCCCGGGTCTTGTCGGGGGCGTTCCAGTACGTGAAACGGGCCCATTCCGGCACGGCGCACCAGAGCTGGCCGTCCTGGTCGGCCGTCACGACGCGGCCGGGTCGGGCCCGGCCCACGGTGCCGGGGTGGGCGATCCAGTCAGTGGCTGGGCACGCGGTGAACTGGCCCTCGGTCGAGCCGTAGAACTCCCACACGACGGCGGTGCCGAACGTGGCATGGGCCCGGCGGCGTACGGGTTCGGGACACGGTGCGCCGGCATGCGCGACGAGGCGGAACGACGACGTGTCGAAGACGGGCTCGTGCTCGTCGAGCCACGCGAACAGTCGTTGGAGGTGTGCGGGGACGCAGAACATCGACGTCGGCCGCAAGGTCGCCACCGCGTCGACGAGGTCCGCCGCATCGAACCGGGGCAGCACCACGATCGCCCCGCCGGCCAGCAGCGTGCCCATGGCGAACCGCAGCGGCGCGGAGTGATAGGTGGGGGAGACCACGAGGTGCACGTCCCCGGCGTGGAAGCCCCAGAGGTCACGCTCCTCGTCGACGAGCGCGGCGGCGTGCTCAGAGGTGAGGAGACCCGACCACACGCCCTTGGGCCTGCCGGTCGTGCCCGACGTGAAGTGCATGGGACGGCAGCGCGGCCAGCGGTCCAGCTCCATCGGGGCTCCGGACAACAGGCTCTCGAGACCCGCTTGGTCGTCGACGACGAGCGTGGGCTGCACGTCGCGGATCAGCGCCGTGCGCTCGTGCTCCGTGAGTCGGGGATCGAGGGGGACCGGCACCACGCCGATACGGGCCGCGCCCAGGACGACGCTCACGTACGTCGCCGACCCCGGGACGCACAGCACGAGCCGGTCGCCGGCGCGCAGGCCTCGGCTGTGCAGTGCTCCCGCGACGCGGCGCTGCGCCATCTCGCTGTCCGCCGCGGTGAGGACGTCGGGCATACAGAACCTTCCACATCGTGAGACATCGGTCACTCCGGCCCGCGCGATGTGTGCATCCGATGTGAACCGATGCACAAAGTATGCTTCACTCGAACGCTGAGCCAGACTTTCGTCGACGCACTAGGTGGTCCATCCGTGGCAGATTCTCGCCACAGGCATCCGCGCAAGGCGCCCCGTCGCCTGCACATCTCACGAGCACTCCTTCCCACTGCGGGACTCCTGACCCTCGCGACCGCCGGCGCCCTCGTCGTCGCACACGACTCGCCGGCCCCGGCCGACGCGGTCGCGCAGCCCAAGCAGGACCTGTTCGCGGTGTCCTCGGCCGAGAAGTCCCCGGCCGTCAGCCGCAGCGCCGAGCGTGTGCCCCTCACCAACGAGGCCGCCGCCGAGGCCAAGGTCACCGGCACCCGCTTCGCCGTGACGGCGGTCGACGTCCATGCCGCAGCCGAGGGTTCCTCGCCGGTGCTGGCCAAGGTCTCCTCGGGCGACACGGTCGACATCACCGGCGTCACCAAGGGTGACTGGGCCCAGATCATCCACAAGGGCCTGCCGCGCTGGGTCGAGGCCAAGAGCCTGGCCAAGGAGATGCCGCTGGGCACCTCGCCGTGCGCGTCCGGCTCAGGTCCGGAGCGCGGGCTCCAGCCGGACACCATCAAGGTCCACCGCGCGGTGTGCGCCAAGTTCCCGTCGATCGTCCGCTACGGCGGCCTCGCCGGACGCGGCGAGCACGGCACGGGCCAGGCGCTCGACATCATGGTGTCGGGTCCCGTCGGTGACCAGGTGGCCGCGTTCCTCCAGGAGAATCGGGCCGAGCTCGGCATCGAGTACCTCATCTGGCAGCAGCGGATCTGGCGTCCGTCGACGTCGGGTGCGTGGCGCGGCATGGAGGATCGTGGCGGCGCGACCGCCAACCACATGGACCACGTGCACGTCACGACCTACGGCAACGCCGCGAGCTAGGACGTCCGTGCTGCGGGTCGGGCTCACGGGCGGGATCGGCTCGGGCAAGAGCACCGTCAGCGAGCTGTTGGCGGCCCACGGCGCACTCGTGATCGACTACGACGTGCTCGCTCGTGAGGCGGTCGAGCCCGGCAGCCCCGGGCTCGAGGCGATAGCGCAGCGGTTCGGTCCCGGCGTCATCTCGGACGACGGCTCCCTCGACCGTCCGGCGCTCGCCGAGATCGTCTTCAACGACCCCGCTGCCCTGGCCGACCTCAACGCCATCACGCACCCGGCCATCTGGCAGCTCGCCGCCGCCCGCGAGGCGACGGCGGCGCCCGACGCGATCGTCGTGCACGACAACCCGCTGCTCGTCGAGATGGGCGCTGCCCGGCACTGCGACGTCGTCGTCGTGGTGGACGTGCCCGAGGACGTCCAGGTGGCCCGGCTGATGAGCAGCCGCGGCATGTCCGAGACGGACGCGCGGGCTCGCATCGGGGCCCAGGCGTCGAGACAACAAAGGACCGGTGCCGCCGATCTGGTGATCGACAACACCGGTCCGTTGGACGAGCTCGCCCTCATCGTCGGGGGAACCTGGGACGAGCTCGTGTCCAGGGCGACCTCCGCCTAGGCGGCGAGGTCCGGATCCGCGATGCGCCGCAGCGTCGCGAGAGCCTCACGCTCGAGCTGACGTACGCGCTCGGCCGAGATGCCGTGCCGCTTGCCGATGTCGGCCAGCTTCTGCTGGCGACCGTCGAGCAGGCCGTACCGAGCCCGCACGATGTCGGCCTCGCGATCGCCGAGATGGTCGACGAGCGTCGAGATCAGGTGCCGCGACTCGTCGTCGAGCACCGCGAAGTCGGGGCCGGGCTGGGTCTCGCGGGCAATCAGGTCGCCGAGCGACGTGTCGCCGTCCTCGTCGACCGGCGAGTCGAGGCTGACGTGGTCACGGCCCCAGGACATGAGGTCGATGACCCGGTCCACGTCCATGCCGAGCTCGAGCGCGATCTCCTGCGGCTCAGGGTCGTAGCCGAGCTGGCGCTCCAGGTTGCGACGTGCCGCTGTCACCTGGTTGAGCTCCTCGACGACGTGCACCGGGAGGCGCACGACGCGAGCCTGCTGGGCGATGCCGCGGGTGATCGCCTGACGGACCCACCACGTGGCGTACGTCGAGAACTTGAAGCCCTTGGCATAGTCGAACTTCTCCACGGCCCGGATGAGGCCGGTGTTGCCCTCCTGGACCAGGTCGAGCATCGGCATCGCCGAGCGCCCGTACTTGCGGGCGATCGAGACGACGAGCCGCAGGTTGGCCTGGATGAACTCCTGGACCGCCCGGTCACCCTCGTCGGCGAGCCACCGCAGCTCCTCCTCGGTGGCGGACTTCGGCGCTCCGCCCTTGCGGCGACCGATCCGGCCCTCATCGAGGAGGTGGCGGGCGAACAGCCCGGCCTCCACGGTCTTGCTCAGCTCGACCTCGCGCTCGGCGTCGAGCAGGGGAGTGCGGGCGATCTCGGCAAGGTACATGCCGACGCTGTCCTTGCCCTCGATGTTCGTGTTCCCATTTCGTGCGCTCACCGTGCGCCTCCCATCAGTGTCTGTACTGATCAGAACGCTTCCGGTACCCCAAGGATTCCACTCTCAGTCGCTTCTTAGCATGGGGGGCAAAATCCGCCCCAGAGCCGCGTCAGCCGGCCGTGGCGGTGTCGATGATCCACGCGAGCTCCCAGGCCCGCTCCTTCCAGGACGCGTAGCGGCCGCTGACCCCGCCGTGACCGGCGTGCATCTCGGTCTTGAGCAGGATCGGTGCGTCGCCTGTCGCGGTGGCGCGCAGCCGGGCCACCCACTTGGCCGGCTCGACGTACATGACCCGGGTGTCGTGCAGGCTCGTCACCGCCAGGATGGCGGGATAGGGATGCGCGCCGACGTTCTCGTAGGGCGCGTAGGACTTCATGTAGGCGTAGACGTCCGGGTCCTCCAGCGGGTTGCCCCACTCGTCCCATTCGATGACCGTGAGCGGCAGGCTCGGGTCGAGGATCGTCGTCAGGGCGTCGACGAACGGCACGCTGGCGACGATGCCGGCAAACGCATCGGGCGCGAGGTTGGCCACCGCTCCCATGAGCAGGCCCCCCGCACTGCCGCCCTCCGCGACCAGGCGGTCCGCCGACGTCCAGCCCTCGCTGACGAGGTGCCGGGCACTCGCGACGAAGTCCGTGAAGGTGTTGCGCTTGTGGAGCATCTTGCCGTCGTCGTACCAGTGCCGGCCCAGCTCGCCGCCGCCGCGGACGTGGGCGATCGCGAACACGAACCCACGGTCGAGAAGCGACAGCCGCATGGCGGAGAAGCCGGGGTCCATGCTCGCCTCGTAGGCGCCGTAGCCGTAGATCAGCGCCGGTGCGGTGCCGTCGCGCGGGGTGTCCTTGCGGCACACGATGGACACGGGCACCCGGACGCCGTCGTCGGCCACGGCCCAGCTGCGGTGCTGCTCGTAGTCGTCGGGGTCGTAGCCCCCGAGCACGGGCGCCTGCTTGCGCAGGATGAGCTCGCCGGTCGCCACGACGTAGTCGTAGATCGACGCGGGCGTGATGAACGAGCCCACGCCGACGCGGATGAGGGGTTGGTCCCACTCGGCGTTGGCCCCGACCCCGCTCGTGAACAGCTCCTCGCCGAAGTCGATCTCGGTCAGGTCATCGATGCCGTCGGCGCCCACGGGCATCACACCGATCCGGGAGAGCGCGTCACGACGGTAGGACACGACCAGCTGCTTGGCGAAGACGTCGACGTCCTCGAGGCGGGTCGTCTCGCTGCCGGGGATCACGACCGTACGGACGCCGGGGTCGTCGACCCGTACGGCATCGAGCTGGAAGTTGAGCGCTCCGTCGTTGTGGAGCACGAGGAAGAAGTCCTCGCCGCCGATGACGGCGTGCTCGAGGGAGTACTCCACCCCGTCGCGGCGGGGCAGGACAACGCGAAACTCGCCCTCCGGGTCATCGGCCTCGAGGACGCGCACCTCGCTGGTGATCTTGGACGACAGCCCGATGACGAGGAAGCGCTCGGACTGGGTGCGGCCGACGCCGATGAAGTAGCGCTCGTCGGGCTCCTCGTGGACCAGCACGTCCTCGTCAGACGAGCCGAGCCGGTGGCGCCACACGCGGTGAGGGCGCCACGCGTCGTCGACGGTCGTGTAGAACAGGTGGGTGCCGCCGGCCGCCCACGTGGCGCCGCCGCTGGTCGCCGTGATCTCGTCGGGCAGCACCTCGCCGGTGCGCAGGTCCTTGACCCGGATCGTGTAGCGCTCGTCGCCCTGGGTGTCGACGGACCAGGCGAGGAGCGTCTCGTCGTCGTTGACGCTGAACGCGCCAAGCGAGAAGAACTCATGACCCTCGGCCTCGACGTTGGAGTCGAGCAGGATCTCCTCGCCGGCGATCTCCGCCCCGGCCTCGAGCACGGGCGGGTGCCAGTCGTCGGCGTCGTCGATGGGGCAGCGGCACCGGATGGCATACTGCTGGCCCTCGACCGTGCGGGCGTAGTACCACCACTTCCCGCGGCGCACCGGGACCGAGAGGTCGGTCTCGAGCGTCCGGGCCTTGATCTCGTCGAAGATCTGCTGCCGCAGGGGCTCGAGGTGCGCGGTGGCGGCATCGGTGTGCGCGTTCTCGGCCTCGAGGTAGGCCAGGGTCGCCGGGTCCTCCTTGTCGCGCAGCCACTCGTAGTCGTCGACGAAGTCGTCTCCGTGGTGGCTGCGGACGATGGGCCGGCGCTCGGCCTGCGGAGGGGGGACGGTCATACCTCGAACGTACCGGTGTGGCCCGCGCCCAACGCAGGGTCATCGGCCCGGAACGTGTGGACCGGACCAGGCGGTGTCCACCGGGTCTCGAAGCGGACGGTGACCCGGCCGAGGCCGGCACCCCACACCCACCCGTCACCGTGATCGTCGTGGTGGACGTCCATGCCGGGGTACCACCGCGTGGGACGGGCCACGGTCTCCTCCTCGGGCTCGTCGTCGACGTCGTCGTCCTCGTCGGAGGCGAACAGGTCGTCCTGCACCCAGTCGGCGAGCCCGCTGACGCCGACGCCGAGCAGCCGCAGGCCGTTGCTGATGTCCTCACCGGCCAGCAGACCCCGCGCCGTCGTGGCCAGGATGCGGGCGTTGTCGGTCGGGTTGGGCAGCGTCGTGGACCGGGTGTGCGTCTCGAAGTCGTGGTGGCGCATCTTGAGCGTCACGGTGCGTCCCGACAGTCCGTTCTTGCGCAGCCGGCCGGAGACCGACCGGGCCATCCGCTCGATGATCGTCTCGAGCTGCAGCCGGTCGGAGATGTCCTGCTCGAAGGTGTCCTCGACGCTGACCGACTTGGTCTCGCGTGAGGCCATGACCGGACGGTCGTCGTCGGCCCGCGCCATGCGGTGCAACGAACGTCCGGACGCCTGGCCGAGCAGGCGTACGAGCTCGTCCTCGCTGGGGGAGCGCAGGTCCTCGACCGTCAGGATGCCCACCCGCCGGAGCCGCTCGGCGGTGGCCGGGCCCACGCCCGGGATGACGGTCGCCTGCATGGGTCCCAGCACGTCGGCCTCGGTGCCGGGCTCGACCACGAAGACCCCGTCAGGCTTGTTGATCTCGCTGGCGATCTTGGCCATGAGCTTGGACGAGGCGACGCCGACCGACGCCGTCAGGCCGCCGGTGACCTCGGCGATGTCCGCCCGGATGCCGGCCACGATCTCGTCGACCCGGTCGGGATCGAAGTCGGGACCGGCGCCGAGGTCGACGAACGCCTCGTCGAGCGAGAGGGGCTCGATGATCTCGGACGCCTCGCGCAGGCGTTCCATGACCAGCCGGCTGGCCTCGCGGTAGGCGTCGAAACGGCCGCCGAGGAACGCAGCGTGCGGGCACCTGGCCCGCGCCTCCGCCGTGCGCATGGCCGATCGCACCCCGTGGACGCGCGCCTCGTAGGACGCCGTCGCCACGACGCCGCGTGGACCGATGCCTCCGACGATGACCGGCCGGCCGCGCAACGAGGGCTTGTCGCGCTGCTCGACCGAGGCGAAGAAGGCGTCGAGGTCGAGGTGCATGATCGACGCCGTGGACCGCATGCGGCCATTGTCTCCCGACCCGCCGACAGCGACCTGCCGTGCCGGTCAACCGGTCATCGTGGCGATCCGCTCGAGCGACGCGAGGGTCGCCACGCAGGCACTCGCCGCCTCGGTCCCCTTGATCGCCATGTGCGTGGTGAAGAAGTCGGCGACCGGTCCCTCCTCGCGGAAGTGGTGCGGCGTGAGCACCGCCGACAGCACCGGCACGTCCGTGGCCAGGCCGACCTCCACGAGCGCCGAGACGACCGCCTCGGCCACGAATTCGTGCCGGAAGATTCCCCCGTCGACGACCAGAGCCATCGCGACGACGGCGTCGTACCGACCCGTCAGTGCCAGCAGCCGGGCATGGAGGGGGATCTCGACGGCGCCGGGCACGGTGAACGTGTCGATGCCCGTCTCGGGTGCGACGCGCTGCAGCTCCTCGGCGAACGCGCGCTGGCAGATGCCGACGAGATCCTCGTGCCACTGGGCGCGGACCACGGCGATGCGGTGGGTGGTGGGCTGATTCATGACTCTCCTCGGAGCTGAATCAGGGCTGACCGCGCGACGCAGGGTCGCTCGGTCGTTCTCTCTCATCCGGACTGTGACCGTCGGCCCCGGAGTCACACCGGGTCTGCTGACCCTCCCGGAGGAGGCGCTCGCGGGCTCCGGACGGCTGACGCCGCCCTTACCGCCGGTGGGGACTTCCACCCCGCCCTGAGAACTGTGCCCGGCCGGTTGACCGGGCTCCGACCACGATAGGCCTGTCCACAGGTCCGGGACCAGTCCGCGGCGCCCACAGGGCCCGAGTCGTCGATGGACGACCGGGTCGGCCGGCCGGAAGCGTGGTGGCATGACGCAGACGCCCTCGGTCTACACGGCCCACGACATCCCTGATCTCCTCAACGCCCTGCCCACGCTGTTCGGCTTCCGGCCCGAGGAGTCCCTCGTCGCGATCGCGACCTCCGGACCACGGCGTCGGTTCGGCTTCCGGCTGCGGGTCGACATGCCGTCGCGCGAGCAGGTGGACGATCTCGCCGAGGTCGTCGTCGGTCACCTGTCGCGCCACGGAGCCGAGGGCGCGATCGTCATGGCGGTGACCCTGGATCAGGAGGTCGCGCAGGCGCTGCTGGCCGCGATCGAGCGTCTGCTCCCGCCGATCACCCTGGTCGTGGCGGTCAGAGCCGACGGTGACCGCTACTGGTCCGACGAGCCCGGGTTCCCGCCGGGCGGCCTCGCCTACGAGACGTCCGACCACCACCTGGCGGTGGTCCAGGCGATCGCCGCGGGCCAGCAGATCCTGCCGGATCGGCAGGCTCTGGTCGATCGCTTCGCCGCCGTCGCCGGTCCCCGACGCGCCTGGCTGGAGCAGGCAGCCGACGAGATCCTGCGGCAGGTCGTGCCGTTGATGGCGCGAACGTCGGAGGACGACCTCGCCTCGGTGGGGATGCAGCAGGTCCAGCCGATCCTCGACCGAGGCCTGGCCGGCGAACGGCTCAGCGACGACGACATCACCCGGTTCTCCGTCTGGGTCAACGGGATCCCGGTCCGCGACGAGGTGTGGAACCAGATCACGGGGGAGACGGCGGACGACATGCTGCGACTGCTGACGCTGGTCTCCCGCAGCGTCGTCCCACCGTTCGAACCTGCGGTCCTCAGTCTGGCGGCCTTCGCGGCCTGGCTGACCGGCGACGGCGCGCAGGCCCTGATCGCCGTGGAGCGCGCGCTGCGCGCCGACGAGACGTATTCGATGGCCCGCCTGATGCTCCAGATGCTGGAGGGCGGGATTGCTCCGTCGCACTGGCTCGCTCTTCGAGCCGCCGACTGCCGCTCATCCCCATAGGCTGTCTCGCATGGGACAGGACGTCGACGCTCGGGAGTTCAGCCGCGAGGACCGTACGCGCTATCGCGCCAAGGTGCGCCGGTGCCTCGACGTCTTCGCCCGCATGCTGAGCGAGCACGACCTGTCCTTCCAGCACACCCATGTCGGCATCGAGATCGAGTTCAACCTCGTCGACAGCCAGGGCGATCCGGCCCTCAAGAACGCCGAGGCGCTCGCGGCGATCGCTGACGAGGACTTCCAGACCGAGCTCGGCCTGTTCAACGTGGAGATCAACGTGCCGCCGGCACGGATCGCCGGGAACGGGCTCGACGAGCTGCAGGCGTCCCTCCGCGACGACCTGAACCACGCGCAGGCCAAGGCCGCCGAGGTCGGCGCCCACCTGCTGATGATCGGCATCCTGCCGACGTTGCAGGAAGGGCACTTCAGCAGGGAGTCCATCTCGGCCAACCCGCGCTACCACCTGTTGTCGGAGCAGATCCTCAACGCCCGCGGCGAGGACATCGAGATCGTCATCGACGGAGTCGACCGGCTCGACACGACCGCGGACACGATCATCCCCGAGGCCGCCTGCACCAGCACCCAGCTGCACCTGCAGGTCGAGCCCGACGAGTTCGCGCCGATGTGGAACGCCGCCCAGGCGATCGCGGCGGTCCAGGTCGCGGTGGGGGCCAACTCGCCGTTCCTGCTGGGCCAGCAGCTCTGGCACGAGACCCGCATCGCGCTGTTCGAGCAGGCCACCGACACCCGCAGCGAGGAGCTCAAGGCGCAGGGGGTCCGGCCGCGGGTGTTCTTCGGCGAGCGCTGGATCACCTCCGTCTTCGACCTCTTCGAGGAGAACGTCCGCTACTTCCCGGCCTTGCTGCCGATCGTCGACGAGGAGGACCCGCTGGTCGAGCTCGAGGCCGGCCGGGTGCCTCACCTGCCTGAGCTCCGGCTGCACAACGGCACGATCTACCGCTGGAACCGGCCGATCTACGACGTCGCCGACGGCCGGCCGCACCTGCGCATCGAGAACCGGCTGCTGCCGGCCGGTCCGACCGTTGCCGACACGATGGCCAATGCCGCTTTGTTCTATGGGCTCGTCAAGGTGCTGGGCACCAGCGATCGCCCGGTCTGGTCCCAGCTGTCGTTCCGTGCCGCCGAGGACAACTTCCACCAGGCCGCCCGTGCCGGCATCGACACCGACATCTACTGGCCGTCGGTGGGCACGGTGTCAGCACGGGAGCTGGTCCTGCGGCAGCTCCTTCCGCTGGCCCACGCCGGGCTCGAGGAGATGGAGGTCGACTCCGCCGTCAGCGACCGGCTCCTGGGCATCATCGAGCAGCGTTGCATCACGGGTCGCAACGGGGCGACCTGGCTGATCGACGAGTTCGCCCACCACCGCAGCTCGACGACCGATCGCGCGGACGCCATGAGGGCGACGACGCAGGCGTACGAGGAGCACATGCACCAGGGCGATCCGGTGCACACCTGGCCCACGCGCTCCTGAGAGGACCCTGAGATGCCGGGGGTTGGCTCCTCATGGCACACTTGAGCCAGAGGTTGACCACAGGCCTCTTTGTTGCGCCCATCTACCGCTTTGTGAGGTTGACGTGCCGGTGAATCCCGCAGCAGGATTGCCGATCCGCGCCGTGAAGAAGCTGCTCGGGGGAGCCAAGGAAGAGCCTGTGGAAGAACCCAAGAAGGCCCCGGCCAAGAAGACAGCCAGCACGACAGCGGCCAAGAAGGCTGCCCCCGCCAAGACCCCGGCCAAGAAGGCCACCACACCGTCCCGTTCCCCGGCCAAGACAGAAGTGACAGTGACCAAGACCGCATCCAGCACCACCGCCAAGAAGACCGCAGCGAAGAAAGCCCCGGCCAAGAAGGCCGCGCCCAGGAAGGCCGCGCCCAAGAAGGGTGCCGAGCCTCAGGAGGAGTCGAAGATTCCCGCGGGCATCGACCTGGCCGACGCCCTCGAGGTGCCGCCCGTCGCTGATGGCACCGTGATGGTCGACGCCCAGGGCAAGAAGATCCTGCCGGACATCCCCGACGAGGAGTTCGAGAAGGACCTCGCGACGGACCCGACGCTCAAGGAGGACGAGCAGTCGTCCTTCACGATCTCGGCCGCCGACGAGAGCGACGAGCCGGTCCAGCAGGTCATGGTCGCCGGCGCCACCGCCGACCCGGTCAAGGACTACCTCAAGCAGATCGGCAAGGTCTCGCTGCTGACCGCCGGCCAGGAGGTCGAGCTGGCCAAGCGCATCGAGGCCGGCCTCTTCGCCGAGGAGAAGCTCGCCAAGGGCGGCCGCATCTCGGCCAAGATGCTCGAGGAGCTCGAGTGGATCACGATCGACGGCCGCCGCGCCAAGAACCACCTGCTCGAGGCCAACCTGCGCCTCGTCGTCTCACTGGCCAAGCGCTACACCGGTCGCGGCATGCTGTTCCTCGACCTGATCCAGGAGGGCAACCTCGGCCTGATCCGCGCGGTCGAGAAGTTCGACTACACCAAGGGCTTCAAGTTCTCGACGTATGCCACCTGGTGGATCCGCCAGGCGATCACCCGCGCCATGGCCGACCAGGCCCGCACGATCCGCATCCCCGTCCACATGGTCGAGGTCATCAACAAGCTCGCCCGCGTGCAGCGCCAGATGCTCCAGGACCTCGGTCGCGAGCCCACCCCCGAGGAGCTCGCGATCGAGCTCGACATGACGCCCGAGAAGGTTGTCGAGGTCCAGAAGTACGGCCGTGAGCCCATCAGCCTCCACACCCCCCTCGGCGAGGACGGCGACTCGGAGTTCGGCGACCTGATCGAGGACTCGGAGGCGATCGTCCCGGCCGATGCCGTGTCCTTCACGCTCCTGCAGGAGCAGCTGCACGCGGTCCTCGACACCCTCTCGGAGCGCGAGTCCGGCGTCGTCTCGATGCGGTTCGGTCTCACGGACGGCCAGCCCAAGACGCTCGACGAGATCGGCAAGGTCTACGGCGTCACGCGCGAGCGCATCCGCCAGATCGAGTCCAAGACCATGAGCAAGCTGCGTCACCCGTCGCGCTCGCAGGTGCTGCGCGACTACCTCGACTGACCACAGGCAAGAGAACGCCCCCTCATCCGACTGGATGAGGGGGCGTCGTCATGGCGTCAGTTGCGCGACAGCCAAGGCGTCAGCTGGATGACCTGGGCCGCGTCGCGCGATCCGGCTCCGTAGTACTTCGCGCTGATCGGATCGACGTAGAAGTTCGGCCCGTCCTCGACGAGCGCTTCCCGGCTCGCCTGCGCCTGCTGCCGGACGGTTGCACCCTTCCGCGCCGCGTCGACGAGGAAGGGGTACATGAACGACGCGGCACCCACACGCACCTGGTTGGGGTTGCCGAGGCACGAACGCGGGATGTACAGCTGCACGTAGCCACCGACGCCGGCCTTGCCCGACGCCTTGACCCGCCCGGTGGACGACCACGACGCGCAGTAGGTGTCGCTGTTGCTGGTCTCGCTGGGGTAGACCTCGGCCCATGCTTCGTCGCCCTCGACGCCTGCGGTGAAGTTCGCGTCCTCGTCGACGCCACCGTTGAGCTTGATGCTTCCGCCTACCGTCCCGTAGTCACTACCGAGACGGTGCAGGTCGACGCGGATCGACAGGAACTCCTTGCCGTGGTTGGCCTTGAGGCTCTTGGCGTCGATGCTGCCGCCGGTGATGGCCTCCTGATACGTGCCCTGGGAGGCGAGCTTGAGGCGGCCCTCTTCGGGGTCCGAGGTGTAGAGAACGTCGTAGCGCTTGTCGTCGACCGCTGCGGACTCAGCGGTCGCTGTCGCGGCCGAGCCGATCAGGGCAGCTGAGGCCGTTGCTGCGACCAGAGCCACGCGGATGGTGTGACGCATGGGAGTTTCCTTCCGGGCTGGGAGTGGGAGCGCCTCCGGGGAGGCTCTTTCACGCTAACCCTCTTCGATGCCGTCCGCTCGTGATCAGACAATCTTTCTTGAGCTCGGTTCGCGGTCCGAGGACCGGCGCGCCAGTCGTTGCGCTAGCGCGGACGAGTCCGGCGCGGTCTGCGTTAGACTGTCTCGACCTGTCACGTGCACGACGAACGTCTCGGAGACCAGACCTGTGCAAAAAACGAACCGATCCACGCGTGGCCTTCGTGCCCTCGGCGTGGGTGCACTGGCCGCGACCCTGATCCTCGGACTGGGTGCCGGGGCGTCCGGAGAGGTCGATCCGACCGTGCCGGTCGCCGCCGACGCCACGACCGACTCGCCCACGGACCCGACGCCGAGCGTCCCGGCGCCCGACCAGGTCGACTCCGAGGAGCCGGCGCCGGCCAAGGCCGGTCCCACGGTCTCCGGCAGCCCCTACGGCGGTGACTACCCGGTGACGCTCGAGAGCAACTTCTCGCGTCCCTACAAGTCGATCTCCAGCGCGGCCAACAGCGACTTCTCGCTGCTCGACGACCTGGAGCGCCTGATCCGCGGGACCTACCGTGACCCGCGGACCGGCGCGACCCGGTCGTCGGCCTCCAGGGCCGACAACTACGTCCTCATGTCGATCTCCCGCATGGAGAACTCCCATCGCGTCGGACGCGAGCTCGTCCGCGCGGCCAAGGCCGGCGTCAAGGTCCGGGTCATCCACGGCAAGGCCTCGCAGTCGAAGGAGTCGCGTGCGCTCGCGTCCGCCCTCAAGCGCGCGACCTACAAGGGCAAGCACTACGGCGCGTACCACATCTGCTCCAAAGGCAAGAGCCTCGCGTGCCTGTCCAGCCAGAGCGCCGCGATCATGCACAGCAAGATCCTGCTGATCGGCAACACGTTCACCCGTGACAAGAAGAACGCCCAAGGCGTGCTGTGGACCGGCTCGGCCAACCTCGGTGGCCCGAGCGGTGAGCGCACCTACAACAACGGCCTCACGGTCTACAACGACAGGAAGCTGTCGTTGCAGCTCCGACGCATGTGGAGCGACATGTGGGCCGAGCGGAACATCGGGTCCAGCTACCTGCAGTACGTCCGCGACCACTACACGAAGTACGGGTACTACGGCGGCGCCGACGGCTACAGCACGAGCTTCGCCCAGTACGGCATGTTCTACTCCAACCTCGCCAACGTGACGGTCTATGCGACGCCGATCTTCGCGACGCCGAACAACGGCAAGGATCCCGTGCTGAACCTGCTCAACCGGATCGTGCCCGACGACCAGTGCCGCATCCGGCTCCAGCAGAACCGGTTCAAGTACCGCCGCATCTCGGTGGCGCACAAGCTCGTGGAGCTCGCCGACGGCGGTTGCAAGATCTCCGGCGTCTACTTCGAGGACGACCTCAAGGTCAACCGGGTGGCGCACTGCCAGCAGTACATCCGCATCTGCCGGCCGATCCTCGACGTGTTCAAGACGTCGAACCGCCGCATCGAGGCGGCGTGGGCCAAGCCGCACGACAAGACGATCCTGGTCGACGCGATCCTCAAGCCCAACAAGCTCAACAAGGACGAACAGCTGCCGTCGGGTGGGACGTGGCCCAGCGCCGGGTCGCGCACCAAGCTGGTGCAGGCCGGCTCGGCCGCGCTGACGGGGTCCAACCTCATCGCCAGCGACGAGGTCACGACCGAGACCACCGATGCGGCGGTCTACGACGACTACCTCGAGCACTTCAAGGCGATCCTGAAGTCGCGCGAGTACCGCAGCTACCCGTACTGAGCAGATGCGAAGGGCCCGGCCAGATGATCTGGCCGGGCCCTTCGCTGTGCTGACTGGGTGAGGCTCAGGCCTCTTCGTCGGCGAACGACGACGTCGGTGTGGCCGCGAGTCGCTCGCTCTCGTCGTGGATGTGGGCGGACATCTCGCGGAGCTTGTCCTCGTGCTGCCGCGCGTGGTGGGCGCAGAACAGCAGCTCGCCACCGCCGCCGAGCGTCACGCGGACATAAGCCTGAGCGCCGCAGCGGTCGCAGCGGTCGAGGGAGCTCAGCATGGGGGCTGTCAGTGTTGTCACGGTGACCTTCTCTCTGAGCATTTCGGCGGTTCTGACTTGATCAACATCCAATCACGGGGTGCTATTCCGCGTGGTCGTTCGTGACCTACGACATACATACTCCCCGAGCGGGACAAATCGACGCAGGCGCGCGGTCGGGGCGCGTGTCATGCCGGCTGCGTCCGGCGACGCAGATAGTCTGGGAGGAGCTCGACCAGCTCGAAAGGCACCCGATCATCGACAGCACCTATGACGCACGCAACCTCCTCGTCCTCGAGGGGTTGGAGGCCGTCCGCAAACGTCCCGGCATGTACGTCGGCTCGACCGACACCCGCGGTCTCATGCACTGCTTGTGGGAGATCATCGACAACTCGGTCGACGAAGCGCTGTCCGGCTACGGCACGCACATCCGGGTGGCGCTCAACGACGACGGGTCGGTCGAGGTGCAGGACGACGGGCGCGGGGTGCCAGTCGACATCGAGAAGAAGACCGGTCTGACCGGCGTCGAGGTCGTCTACACCAAGCTCCACGCGGGCGGGAAGTTCGGCGGTGGCTCCTACGTCGCGACCGGCGGCCTGCACGGCGTGGGCGCCTCGGTCGTCAACGCCTTGTCGTCGCGACTCGACGTCGAGGTCGACAAGGGCGGCGCCACGTGGGCGATGTCGTTCCGCCGGGGCGTGCCGGGCGTGTTCGCCGGCGACGGCCCCGACGCGGACTTCACCCCGACCAACGAGCTGCGCAAGATCGGCAAGGTCGCCAAGGCTCGGACGGGCACGCGCGTGCGCTACTGGGCGGACCCGCAGATCTTCATCAAGGGCGCCAAGTTCGCCTACGAGGAGCTCGTCGCACGGGCGCGCCAGACCTCGTTCCTCGTGCCGGGCCTCGAGATCGTCATCAGCGACCGGCGCGGCGACGAGCCGCACGAGGAGAAGTTCCGCCACGACGGCGGCATCACCGAGTTCTGCGAGTTCCTCGCGACCGACGAGCCCGTCAGCGACGTGCTGCGCCTCCAGGGCGAGGACGTGTTCACCGAGACCGTCCCGCTGCTGGACGACAAGGGTCACATGACGCCGCAGGACATCGAGCGGAGGCTCGGCGTCGACATCGCCGTGCGATGGGGCACCGGATACGACACGCACGTGCAGTCGTTCGTCAACATCATCGCCACGCCCAAGGGCGGCACCCACCTCAACGGCTTCGAACGCGGCGTCACCAAGACGTTCAACGACGTGCTGCGAACCACCCGGCTGCTCAAGTCCGGCGACGCCGACGTCATCAAGGACGACGCGCTCGAGGGCATGACCGCGGTGGTGACCGTACGCCTGGCGGAGCCGCAGTTCGAGGGCCAGACCAAGGAGGTCCTCGGCACGCCGGCGGTCACCAAGATCGTCAACCAGGTCGTCTCCCGCGAGCTCAAGGCGTTCCTGACGTCCACCAAGGCCGCGCACAAGGCCAAGGCGCGTCGGGTCATGGAGAAGGTCGTCGACGCCTCCAAGACCCGGTTGGCCGCCCGTCAGCACCGCGACACCCAGCGGCGCAAGAACGCACTCGAGTCGAGTGCGCTGCCGGCCAAGCTGGCGGACTGCCGCAGCAACGACGTCGAGCGCTCGGAGCTGTTCATCGTCGAGGGCGACTCGGCCCTCGGCACCGCCAAGTCGGCCCGCGACTCGGAGTTCCAGGCCCTGCTGCCGATCCGGGGCAAGATCCTCAACGTCCAGAAGGCCAGCATCGGCGACATGCTCAAGAATGCCGAGTGCTCGTCGATCATCCAGGTCGTCGGCGCGGGCTCCGGCCGTACGTTCGACGTCGACGCGGCCCGCTACGGACGCATCATCTTCATGGCGGACGCAGACTCCGACGGGGCGCACATCCGGTGCCTGCTGGCCACCCTGTTCTTCCGCTACATGCGTGAGCTGGTCGACGCGGGCCGGGTCTACACCGCCGTCCCGCCGTTGCACCGCATCGAGCTGTCCAACCCCAAGAAGGGCCAGGACAAGTACGTCTACACCTACTCGGACGCTGAGCTGCAGCGCAAGCTCGCCGAGCTCCAGCGCAAGAACATCCGTTGGAAGGACCCGGTCCAGCGCTACAAGGGCCTCGGCGAGATGGACGCCAGTCAGCTGGCCGAGACCACGATGGACCCGCGGCACCGCACGCTGCGGCGACTCACGGTCGACGACGGCGAGGAGGCCTCGTCGGTCTTCGAGCTGTTGATGGGCAACGAGGTGCCCCCGCGCAAGGAGTTCATCGTGCAGGGTGCCTACGAGATCGACGCGGACCGCATCGACGCCTGAGCTCAGGCGACGGGCTTGAGCAGCCCGGTGTCGACGTCGTAGACGAACCCGCCGACGAGGATGTCGTCGCCGATGAGCGGGTGGCTGCGCACGCGCATGACGTCAGCGCGCACGGTGTTCTCCTGGTCGACGATCGCGCCGAGGGTCATCCACGACGCGTCGGTGCCGGCGGCGTCGCCGACCCGCGCCTTGAGCTCGTCCTCCGTCGACGACGCCATCGCGCACCGGGTGTGCTCCACGATGAGGACGCGGCGCACCTGCAGCAGGGTCACGCCGAGCACCAGGGCGACGAGCGCCTGGTCGGTGACCCGGCCTCCGGGATTGCGCAGGATCTTGGCGTCGCCGGGGCCGAGGCCGATCATCCGCAGCGGGTCGATCCGCGAGTCCATGCAGGTCACCATGGCCACGCCGGCGTGCGCGATGCCGTCGAACCCGGAGAACCCGAATTCCTCGGCGTAGTCGCGATTGGCGGCCAGCAAGTCGTCGAAGTCAGGCATGGGCGACAGATTATCGGGTGGCTGTCGGGTCCTCGTCACGGAGGACCACCAAGGCGAGGACCGCGGCCACGAGGGCGCACACGGCAGCGCCGACGAACACGGCGTGCAGCTGAGTGATGCCGGCGTCACGCACGGCATCCTTGTACGCCTGGCAGAGCGTCGCCTTGCCCTCGCACAGCTCGGCGGCCGGCGGGATCTTCTCCGAGGCGTGGTAGAACGCCCGCAGGCCGATCGTCGTGAGGGCGGAGATGCCGAGCAGCATGCCGACCATGCGCGCGACGATCAGCAGCGCCGACGCGACGCCGTGGACCGCGTCGGCGGTATGAGCGAGCAGGACGGCGTTGACCGGCGCGATCGCGAGGCCGAAGCCCAGGCCGCCGAGGACGAGTGACCAGGTCTCGACCGGGCGGTCGAGCGACTGCGCGTCCCACGTCGACATGTGCCAGAACGCGATGGCGCTCATCACCATGGCCGCCGACGTGAGGATCGACGCCGGGACCTTGCGCAGGAGCCATCCACCCAGCACCGCGCCGATCGGCAGCGCGACGAGGAAGCGTACGAGGACCAGTGCGGCGTCGAGCTGGGAGTCGCGGTGCACCGTGAGCCGGGCGAAGAACGGGATGTCGACGAGTGCCGCGATCAGGGCCGCGCCGACGAAGAACGAGACGACCAGAGCTCCCCATGCGGGCGTGGCGCTCAGGGCGCGGCGGGGGATCAGCGGCCGTGTCGCGCGCCGCTGCCGCACGGCGAAACCGGCGAATGCGACGATCGCGATCGGCACGAGCCACGGCGCCTGGTCGGAGATGGCGGCACTCTCGGGCTCGGCGGACGCGAACGTCAGGATGACCGCTCCGAGGCCCGTGGTGAGCAGCAGCGCGCCGGAGATGTCGGTGTCACGGGCCAAGGCCGGCCAGTCGCGCCATCCGACGAGCGGGCGGCGCGCCGTGGCCTGACGCAGCACGAAGAGCACCAGGATCCCGTACGCCGTGAGGGCGAGCGGGGTGAGCCAGCGGGAATCGCCGGTGACCGGCAGGAACGCCAGTCCGCTCGTCACGCCGTCGGCCAGCCGGCGGGGCTCGAGCATCACGACTGCCAGGCAGGCCAGGGCGAGGGTGGCCAGGGCGGCCCCGAGGACATCGAACCGATGGGTCGTCGGGGACTGCTCGCTCGGCACGGCGTCACGGCGCGTGAGCATCGCGGCGGCCAGCACGAGTCCGATCGCGCAGTTCAGCCAGAAGATCAGGCGCCAGTCACCGAACGCCAGCACGACAGCCCCGTAGAGCGGACCCAGGACGCTGCCCAGCTCCTGCACGGCGCCGACGATCCCGAGCGGCAGCCCGCGGCGGTGGGGCGGCCACAGGTCGGCGACGAGGGCCAACGTCGGCGGGATCAGTCCGCCGCCTCCGATGCCCTGGATCAGCCGGCCCAGGACGATGCTCTCGAGGTTGTAGGCAGCCGCCGTGACGAGCGAGCCGACTGCGAACACCACGAGCGATCCGAGCAGCACGGGGATCCGTCCGCGCAGGTCGGAGATGCGGCCGATGAGCGGGAGCACGCCGACGTAGCCGAGCAGGAAGCCCGACACGATCGGCGCAGCCCGCTGCAGCTCGTCGAGGTCGAGACCCGTCGAGGTCATCATGTCGGGCAGCGCGAGCACCACGACGTACGTGTCCGCCGCAGCGAAGGAGATCGCGACGGCAGCCAGCCCCAGCAGCACCTTCGAGGCGGGACTGATGGCCTCCTGGGAAGTCATCGACCGGCGCGGGACGGCGGCTCGATGGTGACGGGGGTGTCGGAGGTCGTGAGCTTGACGGTGTAGGTGACGTCTCCGCCGTTGGGGTAGAACGGCCCCTTCAGCGTTGCGTCGCGCAGTACGTCGTCGTCGTCGAGCCGGTAGGTCACGGCGAACGTCTTGCCCTCGGCAGCCGACGGGATGATGTCCTTGACCAGGCTGCCGGGCAGGGTGCCGCGGATCGTGGTCAGCACGTCCTCACCGTCCCGGGACTTCTCACCCTCGTCGAGCTTCTCGGTCTTCGCGAGGATCTGGCTGATCCCGGTCTCGGTGTCGAGCAGCGACGCCGGGTCAGGCGCCTTGAGCGATGCCGGGTCGATCGTGAGGAAGACGGGCGCGAAGCTCGTCTTGGCGTAGACCTTGCCGTCGACCGCGACGACGTCGGCATCGAGGCTGGATCCGCCGGTGACGACCTTGACCTTGCCCTCGAACGCGGGCGAGTGGTTGCCCTTGCCCTTGGCCGACAGCAGCCCGGTCACACCGGAGGGCAGCTTCTCGGTGGCCAGCGAGATCGTGATGGTCTCCGCGTCGTCGAGACCCGCCTTGGCATCGGTCAATCGCGCCTGCAGCTTGGCCGGGTCGCCACCCTTGTCCCCGTCCGAGGAGCCGGTGCAGCCGGCGAGCATCAGGGCCGAGGCGGCGACGGTGAGGATCAGGTGTCTGGTGCGCACGGCTCAGTGTTGCACGCTCGACGGCTCAGATCGCGAGTGAACCGGCCGGACCGGACACCGCCAGGATGGGCTGGGCCGCAGGCACGCCGGACCCGTCACGACGGTCGGTGGGCTCGGGCAGGTCGACCGGCGATCCGCTCGTGGCGCACGCCATCGGCCGGCCGTCGCCGACCCAGGCCAGCAGCAGCCCGTCCTCGCCCTTGAGCAGCCGCTGGCAGCGGACGCCGCCGGTGGCCCGGCCCTTGGCGGGGTAGATCGCCATCGGGCTGACCTTGACGGCGCCGTTCTGGGTGCCGGGCAGCGCGTCGCCCGATCCGGCGATCGTGACGACGTGGGCCGAGTCGATGTCGCTGACCGCCCCGAACGACACCGCCCTGGCCCCGGGAGCCAGCTTGATGCCCGCGACGCCGCCGCCCGCGCGTCCCTGCGGGCGCACGAGGGAGGCCGGGAAGTGCAGGAGCTGCGCGTCGGAGGTCACGAACACGAGCTCCTCGTCGCCCGTCGCCAGCTCGACCGCACCGACCAGGGCGTCGCCGTCGTCGAGCGAGATGATGTCCCACGAGTCACGCGACAGCTGCTCGGGCTTGACCCGCTTGACGACGCCCGAACGAGTGCCCAGCGCCAGGCCGGGCCCCGAGTCGCTGAGCCGCGTCAGGGCCAGCACCGTGCCTTCGAGGCCGGGGATCTCACGCAGCGGCATGCCGCCCTGGAGGTTGGGGGACTGGGCTGTCGGAGGGAGCGCCGGCAGCTCGAGCACCGAGATGCGCTGGATTCGGCCGTCGGACATGACGACGCCGATCTCACCACGGGCCGTCGTGCGTACGGCCGACACGATCGTGTCGTGCTTGACGCGACGGTCGACGTCACCCAGCGGCGAGTCGTCGGACGTGCGGGCCAGCAGGCCGGTCCCCGACAGAAGGGCCCAGCAGGGGTCGTCGGCGACCTCGAGCGGCGAGGCGGCCGTCGCGGTCTGGCCCGACGACTCCAGGAGCACCGTGCGGCGCGGGGTGCCGAAGGTCTGCGCCATCTCGTTGAGCTCGTCGCCGACGACGCCGCGGAGGACCTGCTCGTCGGCGAGGATCGCGTCGAGCTGGTCGATGAGCGTGCGGAGCTCGGCGATCTCGCGCTCGACCTCGATCCGGTCGTACTTGGTGAGCCGCCCGAGGGTCAGGTCGAGGATGTAGGTCGCCTGGATGTCGGACAGGTCGAACACTGTCATGAGGCGTTCCTTGGCCTCGGTGCGGTTCTCGCTCGCGCGGATCAGCTGGATGACCTCGTCGATGTCGACCAACGCGAGCATCAGGCCGTCCAGCAGGTGCAGGCGGTCCGCAGCCTTGCCCCGGCGGAACTGCGTGCGACGGCGCACGACCTCGATGCGGTGGCCGAGGTAGACCTCCAGCATCTCCTTGAGCCCCAGCGTGCGGGGCTGGCCGTCGACCAGGGCCACGGCGTTGATGCCGAACGAGCTCTCCATCGGGGTGCTCTTGTAGAGCTGCTCGAGGATCGTCTCGGGGATGAATCCGTTCTTGATCTCGATGACGAGGTTGAGACCCTTGTGCCGATCGGTGAGGTTCTTGATGTCCGAGATGCCCTGGAGCTTCTTGGCCTGGACGAGCTTCTTGATGGCCTCGATGACCTTCTCGGGGCCCACGTTGTAGGGCAGCTCGGTGATGACGATGCCCTTGCGCCGTGCGGTGACGTTCTCGATGCGGGCCGACGCGCGCATGCGGAACGAGCCGTTGCCCGTGGCGTACGCGTCGCGGATCCCCTCGAGGCCGACGATCTTGCCGCCGGTGGGCAGGTCGGGCCCGGGGATGAACCGCATCAGGTCGTCGAGGTCGGCGGACGGGTGGTTGATCAGGTGACGCAGCGCCTGCACGACCTCGATCAGGTTGTGCGGGGCGATGTTGGTCGCCATGCCGACGGCGATGCCGCTGGCCCCGTTGACGAGCAGGTTGGGCAAGGCCGCCGGCAGCACGACCGGCTCGGTCTCGCGGCCGTCGTAGTTGGGCTTGAAGTCGACGGTGTCCTCGTTGATCGACGCCGTCATCGCCTCGGCTGCGGCGTCCATCCGGACCTCGGTGTAGCGCATGGCGGCCGGCGGGTCGTCCTGCGACCCGAAGTTGCCGTGTCCGTCGGCGAGCGGCAGCCGGAGCGACCAGGTCTGGATCAGGCGCACGAGCGCGTCGTAGATCGCGCCGTCGCCGTGAGGGTGGAGCCGGCCCATGACCTCACCGACGACGCGCGCGCTCTTGACGTGGCCCCGGTCGTGCCGGAGGTTGAGGTCGTCCATCGTGTAGAGGATGCGTCGCTGCACCGGCTTGAGGCCGTCGCGCGCGTCGGGCAGGGCGCGGGCGTAGATCACCGAGTAGGCGTACTCGAGGAAGCTCGAACGCATCTCGTCGCTCACGTCGGTGTCGACGATGTGCTCCTCGAAGTCCTCCTCGGGAGCCTGCTTGCTGGTGCGGGCCATGCCTTCTCTCCTGTGGTGCCTGTCGTGCGCTGCTCAGTGGTCCATTTTCGCCGGTCTGACCTGCGGACTTCCCGCGCCACGCCGTGGGCCACCCGATAGGTTGGAGGGGTGACCAGCGAGGTGCATCCCGTCGAGCACTGGGAAGCCGATGTCCTGCTCAAGGACGGCCGGGTGGCCCAGCTCAGGCCCATCCTCGAGGCTGACGCCGATCGACTCGTGGAGTTCTATTCGCGCGTCTCCGAGCAGTCCAAGTACTTCCGCTTCTTCGCGCCCTATCCGACGCTGTCCGACAAGGATGTCACGCGGTTCACCACGGTCGACAACGACCGCCGCGTCGCCTTCGTGGTGACGCTGCACTCGACGATCATCGGGGTCGGCCGCTACGACGCCGTCGGCGACGACGAGGCCGAGGTGGCGTTCCTGGTCGAGGACGCCCATCAGGGGCGCGGCGTCGGACAGCTGCTGCTCGAGCACCTGGCGCAGGCCGGGCGCGAGCGGGGCATCCGTACGTTCGTGGCCGACGTGCTGCCGTCGAACTCCCGCATGCAGCAGATCTTCCGCGAGATGGGATACCAGGTCGAGGGCATGGTCGACGGCGGCGTCACCCGGCTGACGTTCCGCATCGAGCCCACCGACCTCGCCGTCGGGGTCATGCGCGCCCGCGAGCAACGCGCCGAGGCCGCGTCGATCGAGCGCATCTTCCGCGCCCGCAGCATCGCGGTCATCGGTGCCAGCCGCCGACAGGACTCCATCGGCCAGGCCATGGTGCGCAACCTCGTGCTGGGTGACTTCAGCGGCAGCGTCTACGCCGTCAACTCGCAGGCCGAGGCGGTGTCGGGCCTCCCGGCCTACAAGACCGTCCAGGACATCCCCGGCGAGGTCGACATCGCGATCGTCGCGGTGCCGGCCGAGTCGGTCAACGACGTCGTGCTCGACTGCGCCGCCAAGGGCGTCCACGGTCTCGTCGTGATCTCCGCCGGCTTCGCCGAGGAGGGCCCGGAGGGCCGCCAGCGCCAGCGCACGCTCCTGGGGCTCAGTCGGTCGTACGGGCTACGGCTCATCGGTCCCAACTGCCTGGGCTTCATCAACACCGCGCCCGACCTGCAGCTCAACGCCTCGTTGTCGCCGTCGATGCCGCCGCAGGGCCGCGTCGGCTTCTTCTGCCAGTCCGGCGCGCTGGGCACCGCGATCCTCGAGTCGGTGTCCCGTCGCGGCCTCGGCCTGTCGACGTTCGTGTCGGCCGGCAACCGCGCCGACGTGTCCGGCAACGACCTGCTGCAGTACTGGCAGGAGGACGACTCGACCGAGGTCATCCTGCTCTACCTGGAGTCGATCGGTAACCCGCGCAAGTTCTCGCGGATCGCCCGTCGCGTCTCGCGCACCAAGCCGATCGTGGCGGTCAAGTCCGGCCGATCGACGCAAGGGGTGCCGGTCGGCCACACCGTCAAGCGCACGTCGGCCCCGCAGTCGGCGGTCGACGCGATGTTCCGGCAGGCCGGCGTCATCCAGGTCGACACGCTGGACGAGATGTTCGACGTCGCCCAGCTCCTCGCGCACCAGCCCCTGCCGCGGGGCAACCGCATCTCGATCGTCGGCAACTCCGACGCCGTCGCGCTCATCGTCGCCGACGCCGCGTCGGCCGCGGGACTCCAGGTCACCGAGCCGGTGTCACTGGGTGCCGACGCCAACGCGGACGACTTCGAGGCCGCGATCGAGCAGTCCATCGCGAGCCCCGACACCGACGCGCTCGTCGCGGTCTACGTCCCGCCGCTCAACACCAGCGGCGAGGAGGTTGCCGACGTGCTCGCGGCGATCGGCGAGCAGTCCGACAAGCCGATCGTGTCGACGTTCCTCGGCAGCGAGGGCGTGCCGGTGCTGCTGCGCGTGCCCGACCTGCTCGGCGGCTCCGCCGGTCGCGGCTCGGTGCCGTCGTACGCTGCCCCCGAGTCGGCCGTCCGTGCGCTGGCCAGGGTCGTCAACTACGCCGAGTGGGCCGCCAAGGACCACGGCGACTTCCACATCGCCCTCGACCACCGCACGGGCGACGCCCGGGCGCTGGTGCGCCAGGTGCTCGACGCCGCGCCACGTGGGGCGATCCTGTCGACCGACCAGGTCCATGCGCTGCTGGCCTGCTACGGCATCGACCTGTGGACGTGGATCAACGTGCACTCCCGCGAGGAGGCGATCGAGGCAGGGGAGCGGCTCGGCTGGGACGTCGTCCTCAAGGCCGGCAGCGAGCACCTGCGCACCCGCCCCGACCTCGCCCACGTGTGGCGCAACATCCGCAGCGCCGACGAGATGGGCAAGGCCTGGGACGAGCTCACCACGTGGAAGGGCATGCGCAAGGACACCAAGTTCTTCGTGCAGAGCGCGGCTGCGGACGGCATCCCGGTCTCGTTCAGCGTGACCGAGGACCCGCTGTTCGGGCCCCTGGTCTCGTTCGGGCTCGCCGGGGCACCCAGCGAGCTGCTCGGCGACCGCTCGTACGGCATCCCGCCACTGACGGACCTCGACGCCGAGGGCATGATCCGCGACCTGCGATCCGCGCCGCTGCTCTACGGCTACCGCGGCTCGGACTCGGTCGACGTCGACGCGTTGCAGGACGTCATCGTGCGCCTGGCGGCGATGAAGGACGACCTGCCGGAGATCGCCGAGCTCGACCTCGAGCCGGTGCTGGTGCACGGCAAGGGCTACACCGCCCTCAGCGCCCGCGCGAAGGTCGTGCCGTCCGCGGACCGTCGGGGTGAGTGGTACGTCCGACGCCTTAGTCAGCCTGCCTCGCTGGGCGATACGCTGGCGTGATGACCACCGACGTCGCGTTGTCCCTGTTCGACGAGGTCTCCAGGAGCGGCTACTACCCCGAGATCGTTGCTGAAGGCCTCCGCGACGCTCTCGCCGACGAGCCCGTCGCCGCCTACGTCCTGCACCACGAGCCGACGTTCGACCACGACGAGATCCGCCGCCACATGACGGTGCTGGTGCTGACCCCGAGCCGCCTCGTGCTGGTGCACACCGACGAGCACCCCGGTGACGACCTGCTGCCCAAGCCCTACACCTCGACGACGTCCGAGGCGGTCGCCCTCGGTCAGGTCCGTTCGGTCGTGGTGAGCCGGATGGTGACCTCCACCTCCAATCAGCTCGAGGAGGCCGTGCTGACGGTCAGCTGGGGCGCCGTGTCACGCGTCGAGCTCGAGCCGGCGCGCTGCACCGACCCCGACTGCGAGGCCGACCACGGCTACACCGGCAGCCTGACGGGCGACGACTTCTCGCTGCGACTAGCCGCGGCAGCCGACGGGGGCTCCGCCGTCGAGCGGCTGCTGACCTTCGCACGCACGCTGTCGGCCGCGACCGCCGGCCGTACCGCATGACACTGGCCGGACTCGGCGGTCGCACGACGATCGACCAGGTCATGCCCTCGGTCGCGGCGGCGCTCGGCGTCCCGGAATTCGCCAACTCCCTGGCTCTGCCCGAGGCCCCGCGCTACGTCGTGTTCCTGGTCGACGGGCTCGGCCTCGAGCTTCTGCGCGAGCACGCCGACGCGGCGCCGTTCCTCAGCTCGCTGCGCAACGTCGAGGACGTCGTGTGCGGGGTGCCGTCGACGACCGCCACAAGCCTGACGTCGCTTGGAACGGGACTGCTGGCCGGCACGCACGGGATGGTCGGCTACACCTCACGAGTGCCGGGCAGCGGCCAGCGACTCAACTCGCTCAAGTGGGACCAGCCGGTCGATCCGCTGCTCTGGCAGCCCCACCGCACCGTGCTGGAGCACATGCAGGACGCCGGCGTCGCGGCATCATCGGTCAACGACGCCAAGTTCGCGGACTCGGGGCTCACCCTGTGCAGCCAGCGCGGCGTGCCGTTCCACGGCATCAGCTCGATCTGGGAGCGGCTCGACGTCGTCGTCGAGGTCGTCGAGTCCGCACCCCGCGCCATGACGTACGCCTATGAGTCCCGGCTCGACCACACCGGGCACGCCAAGGGCTGCACGTCCGAGGAGTGGCGAACGATGTTGACGACGATCGACGCGGAGCTCGCCGACCTGCGCGAGGAGCTGCCGCGCGACACCGTGCTGCTCGTGACTGCTGACCACGGGATGATCGACCTGCCGATGGAGGGCCGCTTCGACATCGACTCCTCGGCCACGCTGCTGGACGACGTCACCCTGTTGGCCGGCGAGGCTCGCTTCCGACACGTCTACACGCGGACAGGCGCCGCGCCCGACGTCGCCGCGCGCTGGCAGGCCGAGCTGGGCGATCGCGCCCTCGTCCGTACGCAGGACGGCATCGAGGACTGGTTCGGTCCCATCGCGGCCGATGTCCGGGGTCGGATCGGCGACGTCGTCGTCGCGGCGCTCGGGGACTTCGCGATGTTCTCGTCGCGGGAGTTCGGGATCGAGCTCAAGATGACCGGCTTCCACGGGTCGATCAGCGAGGCCGAGCTGCGCATCCCGGTCCTCGTGGCACCGTGACTCGACTGGCAGGATGGTGCTCGTGGCGGAGCTGAACTTCTACTCGGGGACGATGGACTGCGGCAAGAGCACCTTGGCGCTCCAGATGGACCACAACCATCGGGCCCGGGGGCGCGTCGGGAGGGTGTTCACCTCCCACGACCGCGCGGGCGCTGCGACCCTGTCGAGCAGGCTGGGCCTCGCCGTCCCGGCCATCGAGGTCGACGAGACGTTCCACTTCTGGCAGTACACCGTCGACGAGCTGACCCAGGGCGGCCGCATCGACTACTTCGTGTGCGACGAGGCGCAGTTCTACTCCGCCGACCAGATCGACCAGCTCGCCAAGGTCACCGACGAGCTGGCGATCGATGTCTTCGCGTTCGGCATCCTGACCGACTTCCGTACCCAGCTGTTCTCCGGCTCGGCGCGGCTCATCGAGCTGGCCGACCACGTGCACACGCTGCAGGTCGAGGCGCTGTGCTGGTGCGGTGAGCGCGCGACGCACAACGCCCGCACCCAGGACGGGATCATGGTGACGGAGGGTGATGTCATCGTCGTCGGTGACGTCGACCACGAGCTGACACCCGAGGTCGAGGACCACGTCGTGGGCTACGAGGTGCTGTGCCGCCGGCACCATCGGCGCCGGATGACGGCAGCCTCGGCCAAGGCCTCGGCCCTGTCGCCCGACGTCCTGCCCTTCGGGTGATCAGTCGGACTTGTCGCCGAACATGATCTCGTCCCAGCTGGGGACGCGGCGGCGTTCGTGGCGCTTCTTGCGCGGGCCCATCGTGTCGGGCACGGCGACGTCGTGCTCGAGCGAGTCCTCGAAGTCGTCGACCTCGTGCTCGAGCGCCGCGGTCGTCTCGGCGTCCTCGGGCTCCTCGGCCTCACCGATCGCGAGCTGCTCGAGGGCTCGACGGTCGCGCGCCTCCTTGAGGGACGCGACCCCGACCTGAGGCTCCTCGTCGGGCTCCGGCAGCAGGTCCTCGAGCTCGTCGACGATGGAGGCCTGGACCTCGACCGGCGCCTCGGCCGGTCGCGACGGCGTACGCACGGCATCCGCGATCGCCATGTCGGTCGAGTCGGGCAGGGCGACGTCGCCGACCAGGTCGTGGGCGAACTCGTCGGCCGGCACGACGTAGCGGCTCTTGACGTCGAACAGGAAGCTGGCGGGGTGGGCGGCACCCTCGGGGGTGACCTGGACGGTCCATCGGCCGTCCTCGCGTCGCCACGAGTCCCACGCGGCGGACTCGGGGACGCCGCCCTCTGCGGCGATGTTCTCCGCGACGAGGGCGCCGAGCAGCACACCGGCACCGCCGACGTGCTTGCGGCGGATCGAGGTCTTGCGGGCCTGCTCGCACATGTACTCGCGCTCGGCGAGCACGGGCCCGGCGAAGCCGAGGATCTGCTCGACCGGGACACCGGCCGAGTCGGCGACCGCCTGCGGGGTCTCGCCGCGGCGGATGCGGGTCTGGATGTCGCGCGGGCTGAGTGAGCTTTCCATGCGGATCTCCAACTGGCCGGAGGTGTTCCCAGAGTGGGACGGCTTGCCGATCAGGGAAGCGAGGCGGTGATCAGCGGGGATGCGGAACTGCTCATCAGTGGACGGGTCACGCGCAATGAGGAACCGTCTGTCCTCGCTCAGTCCGTCGAGACCGAGATCACGCATGTCATCGCCTCCGATGTGACGCCGGCTCCGGGTGGGCGTTCACTCGAAGCACGTTCTCATCCTAGGCGTGCAGGATGCGAACCTGCGGTGACGCGCCGAGACCAGATAGCGTCGTCGCCGTGTCCGACACCTTGCTCCTGGTCCTGGATCTGGCCGGAATCGCGGTCTTCGCCTCGACCGGTGCACTGGTCGCCGTCCGCAAGGAGCTCGACGTCTTCGGCGTCGTGGTCCTGGCGCTCATCACGGGCCTCGGCGGTGGCGTCCTGCGTGACGTGCTGATCGGCGCGGTGCCGCCTGCGGCTCTCGACGACTGGCGCTACCTCGTGGTGCCGACGGTGACGGCGCTCGCGGTGTTCGCGTTCCATCCCGCGTTCGGTCGCATGGAGCGGCAGATCATGGTGCTGGACGCGGTCGGCCTCGCGCTGTTCTGCGTGACCGGCGCGGTCAAGGCCGACGAGGCGGGGCTCGGGGTGCTCGCTGCCTCGGCGCTCGGCATGCTCAGCGGCATCGGCGGCGGCATGATGCGCGACGTGGCGGCCGGCCGTGTGCCGGTGATCTTCCGCGGCGAGCTGTACGCCACGCCCGCGTTCACGGGCGCACTCGTCGCCACGCTCATCCACCAGGAGGGCTACGCCGAGTGGTGGTACGCCCTGGCGTTCGCGATCTGCCTGGGGTGGCGGCTCGTCGCCCTCAAGCGCGGCTGGACGGCGCCGCTGCCTCCTGGCATCGACCACAGCTGACGCCGCCGGCGACCAAGGCCCGCTGGCAGTGACGTTCCGGTCGGGTGCTGCCGGCGATTCGCGACCCGAACGTCACTGCCGGCGAGGTCAGCGCTTGCGGGGCAGGACGAGCTCGAACTCCGGATCGTGGTTGCCGAAGCGGTGGTTGGTGATGGAGACGGCCTGCTCCTGCAGGAACGGCAGGGCCTCGACGCGTCCCGACGGCGTGACCGGTCCGCTGTAGATCGCCACGTCGGGGTCGCCGTCGACCGCGATCGAGACCTCCTTGGCGCCCGGGCCGATGAGCCGGATGCGCGGCGGCCGGCTCTGCGCGATGTGCTCGAGCCACTCGTCATGCGTCTCGACCCGTGCCTTGGGCACGAGGCTGGACGGCAGGGGAGTCCGCGAGCTCACCGCGATCGGCGCGCTCGTACGAGCGGCGACCAGCAGGATGCGGATCAGCTCAGGCAGGTAGCTGCCGTCGAACCGGATCGCCACGGGCACCGGGACGTAGCGGAAGACGTTGCGCTCGACGCCGAGCTTGGAGACGTCCTTGAGGATCCCGTACTCGCGGGTCCAGGCGACGTGGTCCGATCCGGCCGCGGCGACGAGGTCGCGGTGCTCGACACCGCTGACGTGGGTGCGGGCCGCATCGAGCAGCCGCGACACCTCGACGGACAGGTTCGGCGTTTCGGCGCGACGCAACGGCCGGGGCCGCCAGGTGCCGAGGTGCGTCAGGTAGTTGGGTCCGCCGGCCTTGGCCGACGTGCCGACCGAGGACCGCTTCCAGCCGCCGAACGGCTGACGCTGCACGATCGCACCCGTGATCCCGCGGTTGACGTAGAGGTTGCCGGCCTGGACCGTGTCGATCCAGGTGTTGACCTCCTTGGCGTCCAGCGAGTGGATCCCGGCCGTCAGGCCGTAGTCCGTGGCGTTCTGCCACTCGATCGCCTGGCGCAGGGTCCGCGCCTTCATGATGCCGAGGACGGGCCCGAAGTACTCCGTCGTGTGGAACCGGCTGCCGGGCTGCACGCCCGTACGGATGCCGGGCGACCAGACCCGTGCGTCCGCACCGAGCTGTCGCGGTGCCAGGAGCCATTCCTCGCCCTCGCCGAGGGTCGTCAGGCCCTCGGCGAGCTTGCCCAACGGGGGCTCGATGATCGGTCCCATCGTCACCTCGGGGTCGTGCGGGAACCCGACCTTGAGTGACGAGACCGCGTCGACGAGCTGGCGCTCGAACCGCTCGGACTCGGCGACGGACCCGACCAGGATCGCGAGGCTGGCGGCCGAGCACTTCTGGCCGGCGTGCCCGAACGCGCTCTTGACGAGGTCGGCGACGGCGAGGTCGATGTCGGCGCTCGGCGTGATGACGATGGCGTTCTTGCCGCTGGTCTCGGCCAGCAGCGGCAGGTCGGGCCGCCACGAGCGGAAGAGGTTGGCGGTGTCCCAGCCACCCGTGAGGATGACCCGGTCGACGTCGGAGTGCGAGATGAGCGCCTTGCTGAGCGGGCCCTCGTCGATCGTCACGTAGCGCAGCACGTCGCGGGGGACGCCTGCCTGCCAGAGCGCCTCGACCATCACGGCCGCGCAGCGCCGGGTCTGCGGCGCGGCCTTGATGACGACGCCGCTGCCCACCGACAGGGCGGCGAGGACCGAACCGGCGGGGATCGCCACCGGGAAGTTCCACGGCGGTGCCACGACCGTCAAGGTGTCGGGCACGAACTCGGCACCGTCGACGGCGTCGAGGCGGCGCGCCGACTCGGCGTAGTAGTGCGCGAAGTCGATCGCCTCGCTGACCTCGACATCGGCCTCGGCGATGGTCTTGCCCGCCTCGGCCGCCATGACCGAGACCAGGTCGCCCCGACGGGCGGCCATGGCGCTGCCGGCCTGGTGCAGGATCCAGGCGCGTACCTCGGAGCCGCGGTCCTGCCAGCCCTTCGCGGCCACCCGGGTGTCCTGGATGACGCTCTCGAGGCTCGCCGGGCCCGGGATCTTGTTGCTGTGGACGGTCTCGGCGCCGAGCTGGGTGTAGGACGAGCGGGCCAGCACGAGCCGTCCCCACTCGCGGTTGCCCTCGGTCGACGGGTCGGTGTCGGGCGTGTTGGCGAACGTCTCGGAGTGCACGGGGGCGACCTCGGTCAACCGGTTCTGCCTGCGGTTGGGCTCCGGCACGGAGTCGTCGAGCGCGTCGACCGAGGCGAAGAATCGCTGGATCTCGCGGGCCAGCAGGTCCGGCTCGTCGGCGAGCTCGAACGCAGCGGACATAAAGTTCTCGCTGCTGGCGTTCTCCTCGAGCCGCCGCACGAGGTAGGAGATCGCGACGTCGAACTCCGACGGGTGCACGACCGGGGTGTAGAGCAGGAGCTGGCCGATGTCGTCGCGGACGGCGTCGACCGGACCGCTGTCCATGCCGAGCAGCATCTCGAAGTCCACCGCGTCGCGGACGCCGCGGTCACCGGCGAGCAGCCAGGCGTACGCGATGTCGAACAGGTTCTGGCCGGCGACGCCGAGGCGTACGGCGTCGACGCGCTCCGGCGTCATCGCCCAGTCGAGGACCCGCTTGTAGTTGGTGTCGGTCTCCTGCTTGGTCGACCACGTCGCGAGGGGCCACCCGTGCACCGCCGCGTCGACCCGCTCCATCGCGAGGTTGGCACCCTTGACGACCCGCACCTTGATCGGCGCCCCGCCCTGGGCCCGACGGGCGGTCGCCCACCTCTGCAGGTCCTGCATCGCGCCGAGCGCGTCGGGCAGGTAGGCCTGCAGCACGATGCCGGCCTCGAGGTCGGGGAACGAGCCGAGGATCGCCTTGAACACCGCGACCGTCAGGTCGAGGTCGTGGTACTCCTCCATGTCGAGGTTGATGAACGTCGGCTCGCCGCTCGCAGCCCGCTCGTACAGCGGGGTGAGCTGCTTGACGACACGGGCGACGGACTCGTCGAACGCCCACATCGACAGCTGGCTCGCGACCGAGGACACCTTGACCGAGACGTAGTCGACGTCGTCGCGCTCGAGCAGCTCCAGCGTGCCGTCACGACGGTGTGCGGCTTCGCCCTCGCCGAGCACCGCCTCACCCAACAGGTTGAGGTTGAGCCGGTCGCCACCGGCGCGCAGGCGCTTGATCGTGCGGCCCAGCTGTGCCGGCCGGGCGTCGACGACGAGGTGGCCGACCATCCGGCGCAGGGTCCGGCTGGCGATCGAGACGACCAGCTTCGGGAACACGACGGCGGCGACGGCGCCCAGCTTGAGCAGCAGGCGCTGGCTCGCCGGCAGGAACGACGGGGTGTGCAGGGCCAGCGCGCGCAGGTTGCGTGCTGCCACACGGTGGTCGTCGGGACGCACGACCCGATCGACGAACCCGATCGTGAACTCGAGCCCGTGCGGGTCCTTGAGCAGCTTGGCGAGGCGTTCGGCGGAGGGATCGGCTCGTCGGGCTGAGGCGCGCTCGGGATCGATCCAGGTGCGCACGAGCTCGACGCTCCGCTCGGCCAGGGTGAGTTCGGTCATGTCGAGCCCAAGGTTAGTGCCACATCGGTCCTCTGTTCACCCCGCGTAAGCCCGCGACGGCGTACGGATGCTCCAGGCCACCGCCGCGGCGGCCAGACCGGCCACCAAGGGCACCAGGAACCCTGCGGATGCGCCGTGCTCGTCGACGACCCAGCCGGAGATCGCGGCACCCGGCGCGACGCCGACGGCCATGCCCGTGGTCGTCCACGTGAGCGCCTCGGTGAGCCGGGACGACGGGACGCCGAGCTCGGTGATGTTGACCATCGCGATGAGCGTCGGCGAGATCATGACGCCGGCGAGGAACATGCCGACGGCGAGCCAGGCCGAGCTCGGCAGCAGGCCGAGGGGCGCGAACAGCAGCGCCAGCGCCAGCATGGCCGAGCGGAACTGCCGCACCGGGTGGCGGGTCTGGGGGAGTGCGCCCACCGCCAGGCCCGCGATGAGGCTGCCGCCCGCCCAGATCGCCAGCACGACCCCGGCTGCGCCGGGCTGGCCCTGGTCCTCGGTGAAGGCGACCACGATGACCTCCGTCGCCCCGAAGAGGATTCCCAGGCCCACCGAGACGGCGACCAAAGGTCCCAGCAGCGCCCAGCTGATGGGCTCACGGGGCGTGCCGCGCCTGGCGGCCGGCGGGGGAGCAGTACGCCGCTGCAGCGCCAGGGCCCACGAGCCGAGAGTCGCGGCCGCGGCGGCGAAGACCAGGCCGGAGGTCTCCGCGACCTCGAGGGTCAGGAACGTCACGAGCACGGGCCCCACGACGAACACGACCTCGTCGAGCACGGCCTCGATCGAGAATGCGGTGTTGAGCTGGCTGCGGTCCGAGACGGCGTGCGTCCAACGGGCGCGCACCATGCTGCCGGTCTGCGGCGTCGCGAGACCGGCCACGGCGGCGCAGAGGTGGGGGAGCGGCGCACGCCAGTCGGACTCGATCGACACGAGGGTCAAGGCGATGCCGACGGCGTAGAGCCCGCCGACCACGACCAGCACCTTGGCCTGGCCGACGCGATCGGCCAGGCGGCCCTGGAAGGGTCCGAACGCGGCCGCGGCCAGGACGTACGCGGCGGCCACCACGCCGGCACGGCCGTACGAGTCGGTGCGCTCGGCGACGAGCAGCACGATGCCGAGCCCCGCCATCGACAACGGGAGGCGCGACCAGAGCGCGGTGAACGAGAACAGCGCAGCGCCAGGACGTGACAGCACGTCCTTGTATGTCGTCAGCATGCAGAGCCTCCCAGCATGCCGACCCTATCCGGGCTGGTGGGATGATGAGCACATGGATGCCCAGCCGTACGACGCTCTGCTGCTCGTGTCGTTCGGCGGCCCGGAGCACCCCGACGACGTCGTCCCGTTCCTCGAGAACGTCACCGCCGGTCGCGGCATCCCCCGCGAGCGGCTCGAAGAGGTGGGCCAGCACTACTTCCTGTTCGGCGGGAAGTCCCCGATCAACGAGCTCAACCTGGAGCTGCTCGAGGCGCTGCGCAAGGACTTCGCCGATCACGGCGTCGACCTGCCGATCTACTGGGGCAACCGCAACTGGGACCCCTACCTGCGCGACGCCGCCCGGCAGATGGCCGCCGACGGGGTGCGGCGGGCCGCCTGCTTCGTGACGAGCGCCTACTCGTCCTACTCCGGGTGCCGGCAGTACCGCGAGGACCTGTACGACGCGGTGAGCGGCCTCGACATCGAGCTCAGCCGGCTGCGGCACTACTTCAACCATCCGGGCTTCGTCGGGCCCTTCGTCGAGGCGACGTCGGAGGCGCTCGCGGGCGCACCCGCCGGGACGCACGTCGTGTTCGTCACGCACTCGATCCCCGAGAGCATGAACCTCGCCAGCGGCGGGCCCGGACGGCAGATGTACGTCCGCCAGCACGAGACCGTCGCCGGCCTCGTCGCGGAGGGCGCCGGCGCTGAGCGCTGGTCGCTGGCCTACTGCTCGCGCTCGGGGTCGCCGCACGTGCCGTGGCTCGAGCCGGACATCAACGACCACCTGCGAGAGCTCCACGAGTCCGGCACGACCTCGGTCGTCGTCGTCCCGATCGGTTTCATCTCCGACCACATGGAGGTCATCTACGACCTCGACACCGAGGCCAAGCTGACGGCCGACGGTCTCGGCATGACGTACGACCGCGTGGACACGCCGGGGGCGCACCCCGACTTCGTGGCGATGGTGCGGGACCTGCTGCTGGAGCGCGCCGCGGTGGAGCGGGGCGACCAGGTCGAGCGGTGCTCGCTGGGTGACCTCGGCCCGTCCCACGACGTGTGCCCCGCCGACTGCTGCCTCAACCCCCGCTCGGCCCTGCCGACGATCTCCTGAAGGACCCCATGACCGAGCAGCTCCTGTCGTTGGCCCGTGCCGTCGGAAGCGAGGCGGCCGCGTTCGTCGCCGACCGGCGTCCCGCGGGTCGCGTCGACGTGGCGGCGACCAAGTCGAGCCCCACCGATGTCGTCACCGAGATCGACGAGGCCTCCGAGCGGTTGATCCGCGAGCGCATCTTCGCGGTGCGCCCCGACGACGGCTTCGTGGGCGAGGAGGGCAACGACGTCACGGGCACGACCGGTGTGGAGTGGGTCGTGGACCCCATCGACGGCACGGTCAACTTCGTCTACGGCATCCCCACGTACGCCGTGTCGATCGCCGCGCGCCAGGCCGGCCAGGTCGTGGCGGGCTATGTCATCAACATCGCGTCCGGTGTCGAGTGGGGTGCGATCCGCGGCGCGGGCTCCTGGCGGTACGAGGGCGAGTCGCGGCGCATGCTGGCCGCCCCGCGGCCCGAGTCCGTCGCGCACGCCCTGGTTGCCACCGGGTTCAACTACATGCCCGAGATTCGTACGGCGCAGGCCGCCGCGATGGCGACGTTCCTGCCGCAGGTCCGCGACATCCGCCGCATCGGCTCGGCGGCACTCGACCTGTGTGCCCTGGCCGAGGGCCAGTACGACGCCTATCTGGAGCAGGGCCTCAAGCCCTGGGACCTCGCCGCCGGCGGCCTGGTGGCGGCCGAGGCGGGCCTCGTGCTCAGCGGGCTCGACGGCGGCCCGGATGAGCGTATGGTCATGGCTGCACATCCCGCGATTGCCGAGGAATATTTCACCCTCGTTCGCGCTTGTGGGTTCTGAGTGTGAGCGCCATACGTCGGTATGGCACAATCACGCCGGTTGTTCCGCACAAAGGGAGATTTGATGGCTACCGACTACGACGCACCGCGCAAGACCGAGGAAGAGCAGTCCGAGGACAGCATCGAGGAGCTCAAGGCGCGTCGGCACGAGAAGAGCTCCGGCAAGGTTGACGAGGACGAGACCGAGGCAGCAGAGAACTTCGAGCTGCCGGGTGCCGACCTGTCCCACGAGGAGCTGGCCGTCCAGGTCGTGCCCAAGCAGGTCGACGAGTTCACCTGCTCGTCGTGCTTCCTGGTGCACCACCGCAGCCAGCTCGCATCGGAGAAGAACGGCGTCATGATCTGCCGCGACTGCGACTACTGACGCTTCTTTCGCTTCTTCTTGCCCGTACGTTTCGGAGCCGGTTCCGCAAGGACCGGCTCCTTCTCGTTTCTCTGGGCCGAGTTCTCGAGCGGCTTCATCCCCGGCGGCAGCTGGCCGGTCGACTTGACCCAGTAGGTCGCGGTGCCGCGGCGGACACCGACCTTGACCAGCTCGATGATCGCCCCGCCGACGACGGCCCAGGCGACGGCCTCGCCCGTGGTCACGTCGGGGTGCCGGCCACTGCTGGGCGGTTTCTTGCCGGTGACGGCACGCCACGCGAGGACCGACGCCCGCTGGGCGAGCAGTCCCGCGACGAGCGACGAGCCGCGATCCATGAGTCGCCACGCGCTCTTGCCCGGCGCCTTGGTCTTGGGAGTCGCGGCGGCCTCCGCCAGGAGGCGGTCGGCGTGCTCAGCCCTCTTGTTCTTCGCCACGGGGTGCGTCTCCGTTCGGGTCGTGCGCCGGGGCCGGCGCGTTCTCAGTGTGGCCCAGTGCAGCGGCGAGCGCGTCCGGGCGGCGGCTCGACACGAGCCAGTACGGCGTGGGATCGGTGTCGTCAGTGATCGGCACGAGGACGCCGCGGTCGAGATAGGGGCGGGTCACGAGGTAGGCGCGGGCATCCGCCCCGGTGCCGAGCGTGAGCCGATAGTCCGAGCGGTTCAGCGGCCGCACCGCGCCGAGGTGCTCGCTCTCGACCCTGGCCCGGCCGACCGTGAGGCCGGCGGCATCGACGCGGATCAGCAGCGAGCCGTAGCGCCAGACCAGGAAGGCTCCCGCACCGGCGACGAGAACCGTCGTGGCGATGGCGATCGGCCAGTTCGTCGCGACGAGCATGATCCAGCCCCACACGGCCCCGGACAGCAGGGCAGCCAGCCACCAGGACACGGGGGCCGTCAGGCGTTCGCGGTACGTCGTCACGGTTCAACCTTGCCTCATGCGTACCGACGGCCGGACGCAGGTAGGGTCGCTGCCATGCTGGAGGTCACCGTCACACGGCTGGATCCGGGAGTGCCGCTCCCGACGTACGCGCACCCGGGCGACGCGGGAGCCGACCTCGTCACGACGGTCGACGTCGACCTGGCGCCGGGGGAGCGCGTGCTGGTGCCGACCGGCATCGCCGTGGCCCTGCCCGAGGGTCTCGCTGCGTTCGTCCACCCCCGTTCGGGCCTCGCGCTGCGGCACGGTCTGTCGATCGTCAACACCCCCGGCACGATCGATGCGGGTTACCGTGGAGAGATCAAGGTCCTCCTGGTCAACCACGACCTGCACGAGCCCGTCCGGCTCACGCGCGGCGACCGGGTCGCCCAGCTCGTGATCCAGCGGGTCGAGCGAGTGGCGTTCACCGAGACCGAGTCGCTCCCCGACTCGGTGCGTGGGGCCGGGGGGTACGGTTCGACCGGCGGTCACGCGACCGCCGAAGCCTGAGGGAGAGAAGCTGATGGTGCGCCGACGCAAGAAGGACCAGGTCGACGAGGACGTCGTCGTCCCGGTGGAGACGCCCCCCGACGTACGCGCCAACGGTCCCTGGGACATCTCGGAGAAGTCGCCCGAGGAGGACCCGTCCTACGTCGACCTCGGGCCGCTCCTCGTCCGCGCGCAGGACGCGTACTCGATCCAGCTGCCGGCCGAGGGCGAGAACGGGCAGATCGCGTCCGCCGTGCTGGTCGCCGGCGACGCGGCGCTCGAGCTGCGCGCCTTCGCCGCGACCCGGTCGGGCGGGCTGTGGGACGAGGTGCGCGACGACCTGATCCTCGAGGTCGCCCGCCTCAACGGCACGAGCGAGCAGGTCTCCGGACCGTACGGCCCCGAGCTCCACGTCCGCGTGCCGGTCGAGCTGCCCGGTGGCGAGGAGGGGTTCCAGCCCAGCCGCATCGTGGGCGTCGAGGGTCCGCGGTGGATGTTGCGGGGCACGTTCCTGGGCGAGGCAGGGCTCAACCCGAGCGACGACGGTCCGCTCATGCAGGCGTTCCGCGACGTCATCGTGAGGCGGGGCAACGAGGCTCGGATCGCCCGCGAGGCGTTGTTGCTCACACTGCCCGAGAACGCCGTCGTGGCACCGGACGAGGAGTAGCATTTCAGCATGGGACGCTTCAGCAGGACCCTCGAACGGCTCTCGACCGAGCACATCGAGGCCGAGGAGCTGCAGAGCGACGCCGCCAAGGCGGGCTGCAAGCTGATCGCGAACCAGGCCGACCGTGCCGTCGTCACGATCCACGGCGTCCTGCGCTCGGTGACGCTGCGTCCGGTCGACGGGGTCACGGCGCTCGAGGCCGAGCTCTACGACGGGTCCGACTCCGTGACGTTGATCTGGCTGGGCCGCCGCAAGATCGAGGGTGTGTCGGCCGGTCGGCAGCTCAAGGCGTACGGCCGCATCGGGATGCGCAACGGTGATCGCGTGATCTACAACCCACGTTACGAACTCGAGGCATGACGCCCGAGGCTGTCACGGTCGAAGCAGTCGTTCGGGCACAGCTCGCCAAGGCATTCGGCGGGCGACGCGGAATCGTCGAGGGTGCCGTCCCGACGGTCCTGTTCACGGTCTGCTGGATCATCTCGCACGACCTCCGCACGTCCTTGACCGTGAGCATCGCGGCAGCGGTGCTCATGCTCCTGGTGCGCCTCCTGCAGCGCTCGACGACCCAGTTCGTGTTCAACGCGCTGTTCGGCATCGGCATCGCGGCGTTCATCGCGTCCAGGACCGGCGAGGCGCGCGACGTCTTCCTGCCGGGGATCCTGCTGAACGCCGGCACCGGGACGATCATGATCGTGTCGATCCTCGTCGGCTGGCCGCTCGTGGGCTTCCTGATCGGCAGCGCCACGGGCGACCCCACGGCGTGGCACGACGACCGCGCCCTGGTGAAGCTGTGCTCCCGGCTGACCTGGGTCCTGGTGGCCCCCAACATCATCCGTGTCGCGATCCAGCTCCCGCTGTGGGCAACCGACCACGTCGCGCTGCTGGGATCGGCCAAGCTCGCCCTGGGCTGGCCGCTCTACGTGGCCTCGTTCGCCGTCATGGCCTGGATGCTGGGCCGTGACCGCACGCCGATCGAGCCCGGGCAAGCCGACTCCTGACCCCGCAGGGTGCGGTGACGTCAGTGCTTGGGCGAGAGAAGCTCGCCGAGGTGGTCCTCGGCGTCCTCGGGCGTCACGAAGAGCAGCTCGTCGCCCGACTCGAGCGAGCGGTCCGCGTCCGGGGTCTCGATCGCGTTGTCCCGCAGGATCGCGACGAGGATGACGTCGTCGGGCCACGGCACCTCGCTGACCCGCTTGCCGATGAACGGCGAGTCGGCGGGCATCGTGAGCTCGACGAGGTTGGTGTTGCTCTGCCGGAACGTGAACAGGCGCACGAGGTCGCCGACCGTGACGGCCTCCTCGACCAGTGCCGACATGATGCGCGGCGTGGACACGGACACGTCGACGCCCCACGACTCGCTGAACAGCCACTCGTTGCTGGGGTGGTTGACCCGGCCGACGGTGCGGGGCACGGCGAACTCGGTCTTGGCCAGCAGGGAGATGACCAGGTTGGCCTTGTCGTCGCCGGTCGAGGCGATGACGACGTCGCACGACTCGAGCTGCGCCTCCTCGAGCGATGACAGCTCGCACGCGTCGGCCAGCAGCCACTGGGCGTCGGGCACGGCGTCGGCCCGGATCGAGGCGGGGGACTTGTCGATCAGCAGCACCGAGTGTCCGTTGTCGATGAGCTCCTGCGCCACTGAGCGGCCGACGGCGCCGGCTCCGGCGATCACGACGCGCATCAGTCGGTCTCCGGTCCGGCCTCAAGGGCGGACATCGCGTCGCCTGCGTGGTCCTCGCGCATGAACAGGCTCAAGTAGTCGCCCTCCTGGATGACCGTGTCAGGCGTGGCGATGACGCCGACGCCGAGGCGACGGAGATAGGCGACGCGCACCCCGGCGGCTTCCTCGAGCTCGGCGATGCGGCGGCTGATCCAGGGGATCGGCGCGTAGACCTGGTCGAGGCGGACCTCGCCGGTCTGGTCGCGCCAGGCCGGTTCGGTGCCGGCCGGCACGAGGCGGCGCAGCACCTGGTCGGCGGCCCACGGGACCGTCGCGACCGTCGGCACGCCGAGGCGCTCGTAGACCTCGGCGCGGCCCGGGTCGTAGATGCGGGCCACGACGTTCTCGACCTTGAACTGCTCGCGGGCGACCCGCGCGGAGATGATGTTGGAGTTGTCGCCGCTGGAAACCGCGGCGAACGCGTCGGCGCGCTCGATGCCGGCCTTCACCAGGACGTCGCGGTCGAAGCCCATGCCGGTCACCGTGATCCCGGTGAATCCCGGTCCGAGCCGGCGGAACGCGTCGGGGTTGGTGTCGATCACCGCGGTGGTGTGGCCGCGCTCCTCGAGGCTGCGCGTGAGGGTCGAGCCGACTCGGCCGCAGCCCATGATCACGATGTGCACGCAGGCGACGCTACACCGCGGCGGGACGCCCCGCGCAAGGACTCAGTGTGAGGTCTAGCATCGTCTCTCGTGGGAATCACCGAGGTCGCCAAGCGCGCGCTGGTCGGCCGCAAGCTCCGCAGCACCCAGCTCGGTGAGACCTTGCTCCCCAAGCGCATCGCCCTGCCGGTCTTCGCGAGTGATGCGCTCTCGTCGGTGGCGTACGCGCCTGACGAGATCTTCCTGACGCTGTCGCTCGGCGGGCTGTCGGCGTACGCCTTCAACTGGAAGATCGGCATCGCCGTCGCCTGCGTCATGGCGGTCGTGGTGATGTCCTACCGCCAGAACGTGCACGCCTATCCCAGCGGCGGCGGCGACTACGAGGTCGCGACGGTCAACCTCGGGCCCACCGCCGGCCTGACCGTCGGCAGCGCTCTGCTGGTCGACTACGTCCTGACGGTGGCGGTCTCGATCTCCTCGGGCATGCAGAACGCCAGCTCGGCCCTGCCGTGGCTCGACGGGCACGAGGCGACTGCGGCATCCGTGCTCGTGTTCCTCCTGATGGCGATGAACCTGCGCGGCACCAAGGAGTCCGGCAAGGCGTTCGCCGTGCCGACCTACCTGTTCATGATCGCGATCATCCTGATGGGCGCCTTTGGCTACTGGCGCTACTTGTTCGGCGACCTGCCCCACGTGGAGAGCGCGGACTTCCACATCACGGGCGAGGGCCACATGGAGAACGGGCTGACCGGCCTCGCGATGGCGTTCCTGCTGGCGCGGGCGTTCTCGTCCGGCTGCGCGGCGCTGACCGGTGTCGAGGCGATCAGCAACGGCGTCCCGGCGTTCAAGAAGCCCAAGAGCAAGAACGCCGCGACCACCTTGCTGCTGCTGGGCACGATCGCCATCACGATGCTCATGAGCATCATCGTGCTGGCCGACCTGATGAAGCTGCGCTACGTCGAGGACCCGGCGCACCAGCTGCTCAAGGCCAACGGCCAGCCGGTCGGCAGCGGCTACGAGCAGGACACCGTGATCGGTCAGGTCGCCAAGGCGCTCTACAGCGACTTCACCCCGCTGTTCTACTTCACGATCGCCTGCACCGGCATCATCCTCGTCCTGGCGGCCAACACCGCCTTCAACGGCTTCCCCGTGCTCGGCTCGATCCTGGCGCGCGACGGGTTCCTCCCGCGCCAGCTCGACACCCGCGGCGACCGGCTCACGTTCAGCAACGGCATCATCCTGCTGGCGGTCGCGGCGGTCGTGCTGATCCAGGTGTACGACGCCGAGGTCACCCGGCTGATCCAGCTCTACATCGTCGGCGTCTTCGTGTCGTTCAACCTCAGTCAGCTCGGCATGATCCGGCACTGGAACCGGCACCTCGAGACCGAGCAGGACCCGGCCGTCCGCGCACGGATGAAGCGGTCGAGGATCGTCAACTCGATCGGCCTGGCGATGACCGCCACGGTCCTGGTCATCGTCCTGATCACGAAGTTCTTCGCCGGAGCCTGGATCGCGATCGTCGCGATGGTCGCCATCTTCCTGCTGATGCGGGGCATCGGCCGCCACTACGACCGGGTGTCCGAGGAGCTCGAGATCGACGACTCCGACGTCACGCTGCCGTCGCGGGTCCACGCGATCGTCCTGGTCAGCAAGGTGCACAAGCCGACGATGCGCGCGCTGGCGTACGCCCGGGTGTCCCGGCCGAACTCGCTCGAGGCGCTCACCGTCGAGTTCGACCCGGCACACACCCAGGCCCTGATGAAGCAGTGGGAGGACCTCGAGATCCCGGTGCCGCTCAAGGTCGTCAACTCGCCCTACCGCGAGCTCGTGCGACCGGTCATCCGCTACGTCAAGGAGCTCCGCAAGTCGAGCCCTCGCGACATCATCACGGTCTACATCCCGGAGTACGTCGTCGGCCGTTGGTGGGAGCAGCTGCTGCACAACCAGACCGCCCTGCGTCTCAAGGGCCGCCTGCTGTTCATGCCGGGCGTCATGGTCACGAGCGTGCCCTACCAGCTCAGCTCGGCCGGTCGCGCGAAGCAACGGCTGGGTCGTAGCCGGCCGGCGCCGGGCGACGTGCGCCGTGGATTCCGGGACTAGGGGATGACGGACGACCCGATCGTCGACGTCGGGCCCATCGCGCACGGCGGCCACTGCGTCGCCCGCCTCGACGGCCAGGTGGTGTTCGTGCGCCACACGCTCCCCGGCGAGCGCGTGCGGATCCGCATCACCGACCGGTCCACGTCGTTCCTGCGTGCTGACGCGGTCGAGGTCCTCGAGGCGGCTCCGGGCCGGGTCGAGCGGCCGTGCCCCTGGGCCGGTCCCGGTCTCTGCGGAGGTTGCGACTTCCAGCACGTCGATCCTGCCGTCCAGCGCGAGCTGCTGGGCGACGTCGTCCGGGAGCAGCTGCGCCGACTCGCCGGCATCACCTGGGACGGCGAGGTCGAGGCCGTCGAGCCCGAGGCGCTGGACTGGCGCACTCGGATGCAGTTCGCGGTCGACGCCGAGGGCCGACCGGGGCTGCGCAAGCACCGGTCGCACGAGATCGTCCCGGTCGACCGCTGCCTGATCGCCCACCCCGACCTGCCCGACGTGCTGGGGCGGCGCTGGGACGCGGAGTCCGTCGAGGCGATCGTCTCGTCGACGGGCGACACGCTCCTGGTGACGGACGCGTCGATCCCGGACGAGGTCGAGGCTGCGGTCGACGGCGTGGTGGCGGTGGACGGCACGACCCGCGGCGGCCGCGGCTCGGTCACCGAGCGCGTGCTGGCCGCCGACTTCCGGGTCTCCGGGTCGGGCTTCTGGCAGGTGCACCCCGACGCGGCCGCGACGCTGGTCGAGGCGGTGCTCGAGGCCGCCGAGGTGGCCGATGGCGACACCGTCCTGGACCTGTATGCCGGCGTCGGGCTGTTCACCACGTTCCTCGCGGACGACGCGGGGGAGGACGGCGCGGTCCTCAGCGTGGAGTCCGACCGGGGCGCGTCCCGCGACGCCCGGCGCAACCTGCACGACTTCCCGCAAGTACGGCTCGTCTCCGACCCGGTCGAGCGGGCGCTCAGGAACGGCTCGCTGGGCCAGTCGGCCGACGTCGTCGTGCTGGACCCGCCGCGCACCGGGGCCAAGAAGGCAGTCGCCGGGATCGTCGACCTGGCGCCCCGTCGCATCGTGTACGTCGCCTGCGACCCGGCGGCGCTCGCCCGCGATCTCGCGTCGTTCGCGGCACGCGGCTACGTCCTGGACAGCCTTCGTGCGTTCGCGCTGTTCCCGATGACGCACCATGTCGAGTGCGTCGCAGTGCTCAGTCCCGCCTGACGACGCCGTGCTCGTCCGGAGGCGCCGGCGGCGGGGATTCGGACACCACGTCACGCCGACACGTGTGGCGGTCCTTGTGCGGGGGTGACGGTCACGCCAGAGTGTGGCCATGCGCTTCGCAGACCCGCAAGCCTGTCCGGACTGTCGGGGCGTCATCGCCGGCCAGTCGACGTGCCCGCACTGCGGCCTCGACCTGACGTCCGCCGAGGTCCGCCAGCTCTGGCAGACGCTCCTGCAGGCCGACGAGCTCCTGGCACGTGCCGCGCTCAAGCGGGGCCGTCCAGCGCCGACCTCGGGCCCGGCCGCACACGCCCCGCCGGTTGCGCCTCCCGCCACGCCTCCGGTGCCGACCGCTGCGCCCGTCGCTCCGCCGACTGCCACAGCCCCGCCGACACCCCAGGTTGCGCCAGCGCCGGCGGCATCCCGGCACGATCCGTTCGGGGGTCCACCGCCGCCGGGTCAGCAGGCGCCTGCAGCCGCACCCAAGGAACGACGCTGGTCCGTCGGCACGGTGCTGCTGACGCTGGGTGCGTTCGGCCTCATCGTGGCCGGGTTCATCTTCGTCACCCGATCCTGGGGTGATCTCGGCCTGGTGGGGCGCACGGCGGTGCTGATCGGCGTGACCGCAGTCTTCGCCGCTCTCGGTGTGTGGGTGACGCGCCGTCCGCTGCGCGCGTCGGCCGAAGCCGTCTGGACGGTCGTGCTGGCGCTGCTCACGCTCGACTTCTTCGCCGCTCGGCACGAGGGAATGCTCGGCCTCGACGGCATGAGCGTCGCGGGGGCGTGGGTCGGATGGGGTGTGGCGCTGGTCGCCCTCGGCGTCCTGATCGCGCTGCTGTCGCGCAAGCCGGTCGGTGCCGACCTCGTCTCGCCGGCACTCGCAGGCGGCGTCGGCATCGCCATGGCCGGGATCGGCGCAGGGGCCCTTGCCGAGGACTGGGACCTGTCGTGGCGCTCGATCCTCGCGCTGGTCGTCGCCGGTGTGCTGGCCCTTGCCACGCGTCCGGCCGGGTTGCGGCCACTGACCATCACGGCACGTGTCGTCGTGGCCGTGTTCTTCGCGTGGTCGTACGTCGTGGCGGCCGTCGACCTATTCGACCACCCGAGCCTCGACGAGCTGGCCCGTGACGGGCACGGCCTGCCGATGGTGGTCATGGCCCTCGTGGCCGTGACGGTGGCCTGGGTCGTCGCTCCGGCTCGCATCGCCGGGGTCGCGCTTGCGGTGCTGGCAGCCGGGGCGTTGGTGGGCACACCGGCGACCGAGGCGTGGGAGCCCGAGGGCTTCTGGCTGACCCTCGCGGGTCTGGCCGCCGTGCTCGCCATCGCTGCCTCCCGCGGCACGAACGACTGGGTCAGGGGGCTGCGGGCCGGCGCGACCCCCGTCGTCGCCGCGTTCGCGCTGCTGCATCTCGCCCTGCTCGTCGACGTCGCGGACGCCGTCGGCACCGCACTGGACCGGTCGTGGTCACGCGCCTGGGATGCGCGAGTCGACGCCACCTGGGCCGGCGACGCGGCGGCTTGGGTCGCGGTGCCGATGCTGGTCGCCCTCGTGGTCGTCGCCTGGTTCGTCCCGCGATGGCCCGAGCTCGAGGGCCTGCGCGCCCATCGGACCTCAGTGGTGACGGTCGCCGCCGGGCTCGGAGTCCTCGACGCCGTGGTGGTCGCGCAGCTGCCGACCGGTGTTGCCGTCGCGGCGTGGCTGGGCGTGGCCGCTTGCTTGCTCGCCGCGCACCTGCGTGGTCTCGCGCCCATGGCGGCACCGACCGCCGTCGTGCTGGTCGGCTTCGCATCTGCCCTGGCCGCGGCCAACCAGGGGGTGTCCGCCGTGGCCTGGATCGTGGGAGCGCTCGTTCTCGCCGGCCTTGCGTGGGCCAAGGGCCAGGCCGGCCTCCGCCAGGCGTACGCCGCCGGTGCCGTCCTCGTCCTGGTCGCAGGCCTCGTGGCCGCGACGGACCTCCTCGACCCGCCCCACGCCGTGCCCGCGCTGGTCGGCGTCGTCGCCTCCTTGGCGCTGCTCGCAGCCGCTGGCACCCTGTGGCGCGAGCATCCCGTCCGGGTGGCGGTCGAGGCAGCCTCGGCGTTGGCGCTCTTCGCGGCCCTCGTCTCCGAGGGGTCCACGGCGGAGGCGGCGGTGCGCTGGACGATCGCGGGCGTCGTGATCATCGCGCTGAGCTTCGTGGTGCCGTCCCGCCAGTGGTACCTCTGGGTCGGCGGCGCGGCCCTCGCCGTGGCGTACGTCCTGCTCATCATCGACAGCGGATTCTCGTTCGTCGAGGCCTACACGCTCCCGCTCGGCGCGATCGCGCTCGCGGTCGGGCTCTACCTCGTGCGCCGGCAGCCGGAGAGCTCGACGTGGTTGCTGCTCGGTCCGGGGCTGGCCCTCGCGCTGCTGCCCAGCGTGCCGCGGGCGCTCGCCGATCCGACCGACCTCCGCGCCCTCCTGCTGGGGCTCGGGGCCGTCGCCGCGTTGGTCCTGGGCGCTCGATTCACCTGGCAGGCGCCGTTCGTCCTCGGCTCGGTCATCCTCACGTTGCTCGTGCTGTTCAACATCGGTCCGTACGCCAACGCGGCGCCCCGGGTCGTCCTCATCGCCGCGGTCAGCGCGGTCCTGCTGGGATTCGGAATCACGTGGGAAGACCGTGTCCGCGACGGCCGCCGGCTCGTTGGATACGTACGAGCGATGCGATAGGAGTCGTCATGGCGGAGTACAGGACGATCAGGCAGCTGAGACGTGAGGCCCTCGGGCATGACGCACTGCTGTTCAGCGCGGCGTTCTCCGCAGGTGCCCTCCTCTACTTCCTCGGGCGCGCGATCCGCGAGGCCGTCGCCGACGGCGGCGCCGACGACTTCTGGAGCATCAGCCTGTCCGACGACCTCATCCTCAGCGGACTGATCGTGGGCGAGCTCTTCCTGATCTGGAACAACGGGCTGCGGCAAGGCCTCCGCGGTCACAGCATCGGCAAGCATCGCGTCGGGCTCGCTGTGGTCGACGTCGGAGACGACGCGCCCACGGGTGCCGCACGGGGGGTCCTCCGCGGTCTCGTCATGGCGGTCCTGCTGGACCTGGCCGTCGCGGCGATCCCGATCGGCCTGCCGACGGTCTTCCGCCGGCTGACTCCCGAGAGCTGGCACTTCGGCGGTGCGGCCTATCTCGCGCTCATCGTGCTGATCGTGCCGCTGCTGATCTCAAGCGACCGCGGGTTCGCCGACCGCATCGCCCGCACCAAGGTCGTACGCGGCACGGGTTCGGACGCCGTCACGACCTGGGGGCGGCAGCGCGTCCTGGTCGCGGTCGACGTCGCCGGTGTCGCAGGGCTGCTGGGCGTGGCGATCATCTACATCGCCTACTACTCGCCCCTGCTGCGGTTCCCCGAGCCGTTCTGAGCGCGCCGGGGTGCCTAACCTCTCGACATCATGTATCTTGATGTCAAGAGACATTCCGCACGAGGTTAGGACGCCCTGACCGTGCGACGCGCAGCGATGCTGGGCAGGATGGAAGACGACGCGAAGGAGAATGACGATGGCCGTCGACAGCTTTGGATCGAAGGACTCCCTCACAGTCGGGGACTCCACCTATGACTACTACCGCCTCGACGCGGTGACCGGTGACGGACTCGACGTCTCGACCCTCCCGTTCAGCCTCAAGGTGCTCCTCGAGTCGCTCCTGCGCACCGAGGACGGCGCCGACATCACCAAGGCCGACATCGAGGCCCTCGCCGGCTGGGACGCGACCGTCGAGCCCAGCAAGGAGATCCAGTTCACGCCGGCGCGCGTGATCATGCAGGACTTCACGGGTGTCCCGTGCGTCGTCGACCTCGCGACGATGCGTGAGGCGATGGCCGACCTGGGCGGCGACGCCACCAAGATCAACCCGCTCGCACCGGCCGAGATGGTCATCGACCACTCGGTCATCGCCGACGTCTTCGGCACGCCCGAGGCGTTCGAGCGCAACGTCGAGATCGAGTACGAGCGCAACCGCGAGCGCTACCAGTTCCTGCGCTGGGGCCAGGGTGCGTTCGACGACTTCAAGGTCGTGCCGCCCGGCACCGGCATCGTGCACCAGGTCAACATCGAGAAGCTGGCACGAGTGGTGTTCGACAAGAACGGGACGGTCTACCCCGACTCCTGCGTCGGCACCGACTCCCACACGACCATGGTCAACGGCCTGGGCGTCGTCGGCTGGGGTGTCGGCGGCATCGAGGCCGAGGCGGCGATGCTCGGCCAGCCGATCAGCATGCTGATCCCGCGCGTCGTCGGCTTCAAGCTGTCCGGTGAGCTGCCCCAGGGCGCCACCGCCACCGACTTGGTGCTCGTCATCACCGAGATGCTGCGCGAGCACGGCGTGGTCGGCAAGTTCGTCGAGTTCTACGGCTCCGGCGTCGGCGCCGTCCCGCTGGCCAACCGCGCCACGATCGGCAACATGAGCCCCGAGTACGGCTCGACGATCGCGGTCTTCCCGATCGACGACGAGACCACCAAGTACCTGCGCCTGACGGGCCGCGACGAGCAGCAGATCGCCCTCGTCGAGGCCTATGCCAAGGCCCAGGGCCTGTGGCACGACCCGGATCGCGAGGCGCGTTACTCCGAGTACCTCGAGCTCGACCTCGGCGACGTCGTCCCGTCGATCGCCGGACCCAAGCGCCCCCAGGACCGCGTGTCGCTGACCGAGAGCAAGGGCGCGTTCCGCACGGCGCTCGCCGACTACACCGAGCAGGACCTCAACGGTTACGACGAGGCCGTCGACGAGTCGTTCCCGGCGTCCGACACCCCGAGCAGCACCGACGACGGCACCAACGGCGACAAGCCGAACGCTCCGGCGCCCTCGGGCGCGGGTCGGCCCAGCAACCCGCAGCACGTACGCCTCGAGGACGGCACCGAGTTCGAGGTCGACCACGGCGCCGTGACGATCGCCGCGATCACGTCGTGCACCAACACCTCCAACCCGTCGGTCATGATCGGCGCCGGCCTGCTGGCCAAGAAGGCCGTCGAGAAGGGGCTGCAGCGCAAGCCGTGGGTCAAGACGACGCTGGCGCCCGGGTCGAAGGTCGTCACCGAGTACTACGAGAAGTCGGGGCTCAACGTCTACCTCGACAAGCTCGGCTTCAACCTCGTGGGCTACGGCTGCACGACCTGCATCGGCAACTCCGGGCCGCTGATCCCCGAGGTCAGCAAGGCCGTCAACGACGGCGACCTCGCGGTCACCGCCGTGCTGTCGGGCAACCGCAACTTCGAGGGCCGCATCAACCCCGACATCAAGATGAACTACCTCGCGTCCCCGCCGCTCGTCATCGCGTACGCGTTGGCCGGCTCCATGGACGTCGACCTGTTCAACGAGCCGCTGGGCCAGGACGAGGACGGCAACGACGTCTTCATGAAGGACATCTGGCCGTCGCCGCAGGAGGTCGAGGACGTCATCGCGTCGTCGATCGACTCCGACACGTTCAGTCGCGAGTACGCCGACGTGTTCGCCGGCGACGAGCGCTGGCAGAACCTGCCGACACCCGACGGCGACGTGTTCGAGTGGGATCCCGACTCGACCTACGTCCGCAAGGCGCCCTACTTCGACGGCATGGCGCTCGAGCCCTCGCCGGTCGAGGAGGTCACGGGTGCGCGCGTCCTGCTCAAGCTCGGCGACTCCGTCACGACGGACCACATCAGCCCTGCTGGTGCGATCAAGAAGGACAGCCCGGCCGGGAAGTATCTGTCGGAGCACGGCATCGAGCCGCGCGACTTCAACTCGTACGGGTCACGTCGGGGCAACCACGAGGTCATGATCCGCGGCACGTTCGCCAACATCCGCCTGCGCAACCAGATGGCGCCGGGCACCGAGGGCGGCTTCACCCGCAACCTCATCGACGGTGGCGAGGTCACGTCGGTGTTCGAGGCGTCCGAGGCCTACCAGGCCGCCGGTGTGCCACTCGTCGTCTTGTCGGGCAAGGAGTACGGCTCCGGGTCGTCGCGTGACTGGGCCGCCAAGGGCACCGCGCTGCTGGGCGTCAAGGTCGTCATCGCGGAGTCCTACGAGCGCATCCACCGCTCCAACCTGATCGGCATGGGTGTCCTCCCGCTGCAATACCCCGAGGGCCAGAACGCCGAGTCCCTGGGGCTGACGGGGGAGGAGACGTTCGACTTCACGGGCATCACCGAGCTCAATGAAGGTCGTACGCCCAAGACCGTCCACGTGAAGGCAGGCGACGTGGAGTTCGACGCCGTCGTCCGTATCGACACGCCGGGCGAGGCCAACTACTACCGCAACGGCGGCATCATGCCGTACGTGCTGCGCAGCCTGCTCGACTGAGCATCTCCGCAGGTCAGGGGCATCGCCGATCCGGCGGTGCCCCTGTCGCATTGCGTCGTCACCGACACGTAATCAATTTGTTGTGCCAATCGCTGGACGTGACTCCGGTCACCGTATACGTTGTGGCAAACAACAAACGCGTCATGTGGACGAAACCATGTCGGCCCCGGCGCACTACTGGAGGAAATAGGAGGCGGTCTGTGTGAAGCGGACACGCAATCTCGTACTTGCAGGAATCCTGGGTGCGAGCCTCGCGCTCAGCGCCTGCGGCGGCAGCGACGACAAGGGCAGCGACGGCGGCAGCGGCGACAAGGTCGACGGCAAGATCGGCGTCATCCTGCCCGACACGAAGTCGTCGGTTCGTTGGGAGAGCGCTGACAAGCCGGCGCTCGAGAAGGCGTTCAAGGCAGCTGGGGTCGACTACGACATCCAGAACGCCGAGGGCGACGCCGACAAGATGCAGACCATCGCCGACGGCATGATCACCGACGGCGTGACGGTCCTCGCGATCGTCAACCTCGACTCGGACTCGGGTGCGGCCATCGAGGAGAAGGCCAAGAGCCAGGGCGTCAAGACGATCGACTACGACCGTCTGACCCTCGGCGGCTCGGCCGACGTCTACATCTCGTACGACAACAGCAAGGTCGGTGCCCTTCAGGGTGAAGGCCTCGCCAAGTGCCTGGGCGACAAGGACGCGAACATCGTCTACCTGAACGGTTCGCCCACGGACAACAACGCGACCCTCTTCTCGCAGGGTGCTCACAGCGTCCTCGACAAGGTCACGTCCTACAAGAAGGTCGGCGAGCAGGCTGTCCCGGACTGGGACAACGAGCAGGCCGTCACGATCTTCGAGCAGCTCTACACCAAGGTCGACGGCAAGGTTGACGGCGTCTACGCCGCCAACGACGGCCTCGCGGGTGCGGTCATCTCGATCCTCGACAAGAACGGTCAGGCCGGCAAGGTCCCCGTCACCGGTCAGGACGCGACTGCCGAGGGTCTGCAGAACATCCTCGCTGGCACGCAGTGCATGACGATCCAGAAGTCGGCGACCGGCCAGGCCGGCGCGCTGGCCGAGGCCGCCATCGCGATGGTCAAGGGCGACAAGCCCGAGACCACGGGAACCGTCAAGGACGACACGGGCAAGCGTGACGTCCCGGCGATCCTTCTCGACCCCGTCGCGATCGACAAGTCGAACGTCGGCGCTCCGATCGAGTCGGGCGACCTGAAGGCCTCGGACGTGTGCACTGGCGACTTCGCCAAGCTGTGCACTGACGCTGGCATCAGCTGATTGCTGCGGGTGCGGTCCTCCGGGCGAACTCCGGGGGACCGCACCCGATGCTGTCTCCGCACCACCTCATCTCGGACCCTGCACCCCCTGGAAGGCTCACCATGAGCGAAACGCAACCCCTCCTCGAGCTGCGAGGAATCAACAAGAGCTTCGGTGTCGTCCACGTCCTGCACGACGTCGACCTCACCATCTACCCCGGCCAGGTCACCGCCCTCGTCGGTGACAACGGCGCCGGCAAGTCGACGCTCGTCAAGGCCATCGCGGGCATCTACCCGATCGACGACGGCGAGTACCGCTTCGACGGCCAGCCGGTCAACGTGCACGGTCCCAAGGACGCCTCAGGACTCGGCATCGAGGTCGTCTACCAGGACCTCGCCCTCTGCGAGAACCTCGACATCGTCGAGAACATGTTCCTCGGCCGCGAGATGAAGAACGGCCCGCTGCTGGACGAGACCACGATGGAGTCCAAGGCCCGCGAGGTCCTGGCCTCGCTGTCGGTCCGCACCGTCAAGTCCGTGCGCCAGAGCGTCGCGAGCCTCTCCGGCGGACAGCGCCAGACCGTCGCCATCGCGAAGTCGGCGCTGTGGAACTCCAAGGTCGTCCTGCTCGACGAGCCGACCGCTGCCCTCGGCGTCGCCCAGACCCGCCAGGTCCTCGACCTCGTCCGCCGCCTGGCCGACTCCGGCGTCGGCGTCCTGCTGATCTCGCACAACCTCACGGACGTGTTCGAGGTCGCCGACCGCATCACTGCTCTCTACCTCGGCCGCGTGGCAGCCGACGTCGCGACGAAGGACGTCACGTCCCGTCAGGTCGTCGAGCTCATCACGACGGGCCGTTCCAGCGACGTCGACGGCCCTGCCGCGACCGCGAAAGTCTGACGGGAACTGACATGACTGACATCATCACCGACTCCGAAGAGGCCGGATTCGCCTCCGACCGCACCCAGTCGCACACGCTCGGCGAAGCCTTCCAGGCGTACGTCAACCGCGTCCGCGGCGGCGACATGGGGGCACTGCCCGCGATCCTCGGGCTCATCGTCCTGTTCATCGTGTTCGGGCTGGCCAACGACCGGTTCCTGTCCGCGCTCAACATGGCCAACCTCATCACCCAGGCCGGCGCGATCATCGTCCTGGCCATGGGGCTCGTCCTGGTCCTCCTGCTCGGCGAGATCGACCTCTCCGCCGGCTTCACCGGTGGCACCTCGGCCGCGATCATGGGCCTCGCGATCGCTGACAAGGGCTACCCCTGGGGTGTCGCAGTCCTCGCGGGAGTCGTGGCAGGCGCCTTCATCGGCCTGCTGATCGGCCTGCTCGTGTCCAAGCTGGGCATCCCGTCCTTCGTCGTGACGCTCGCGTTCTTCCTCGGCCTGCAGGGCATCCTGCTCAAGCTGATCGGCGACGGCGGCTCGGTCCGCGTCGACCAGGAGGTCATCCGGGGGATCACCAAGAACAACGTGCCCGTCATGTGGGGCTGGATCTTCGCCGTGGTGATCATCGCCGTCTTCGCCGCACTCTCGCTGCGCAGCCACCGCATCAAGGTCGCCAAGGGCCTGCAGCACCAGCCCCTGGCCGTCGTGATCGCGCGGATCGCCGTGCTCGCGGTGATCCTGCTCGCCGTGACGTACGTGCTCAACCTCAACCGGGCGCCCAACCCCGGATTCGTCATCGAGGGCATCCCGTACGTCCTGCCGCTCGTCATCGCCCTGCTGATCCTGTTGACGTTCGTCCTGAGCCGTACGTCGTACGGCCGGCACATCTACGCCGTGGGCGGCAACCCCGAGGCGGCACGTCGCGCCGGCATCAATGTCGACCGCATCCGCATCTCGGTGTTCGTGCTCGGATCGTCCCTGGCCGCCCTCAGCGGGATCATCGCGGCCTCCAACCTGGGCAAGGTGTCCACGTCCTCGGGCGGCAGCAACACGCTGCTCTACGCCGTGGGAGCGGCCGTCATCGGCGGCACGAGCCTGTTCGGCGGCAAGGGCAAGGCGCTCGATGCCGTCATCGGTGGTCTCGTCATCGCGACGATCGCCAACGGGCTGGGGCTGCTCGACCAGGCCTCGTACATCAACTTCCTCGTCACCGGTGGCGTCCTGCTGCTCGCCGCGAGCGTCGACGCGATCACGCGCCGGCGTCGGTCGGCGACAGGCTTGGGATAAGCCATGGCTACAGCCGGACGCTCGGGGGTCGGCACGAATCAGGAGGACGTCCGCCGCCACAACCTCGGGACTGCTCTCGGGCACGTGCATCGTGCGGGTCGCATCTCTCGTGCTGAGCTGACGGCTCGGATGGGTCTCAACCGCAGCACCATCGCGGGTCTGGTGGCCGAGCTGGAGTCCTTGGGGCTGGCCGATCAGGCCAAGCCCTCAGGGACCCGGATCGGCGCCGGGCGCCCGTCGGTCGACGTCAAGGCGCGCGCGGGAGCGTACGTCCTGGCGGTCGACCTGCGGGTCGACGGCCTGACCGTCGCGCGCGTCGGCCTGGGTGGCGTGGTGCGGTCGCGGGCGACCGGCCCCGTGCCGGCCGACCACGACCCGTACGCGATCGCGGCCTCAGTCGTCGACCTGATGCGCCTGGTCGTGCGCGACGTCGAGCCCGGGGCAGCCCTGGTCGGCGTCGGGCTCGGCGTGCCGGGCATCATCCGCGGTGACGACGGACTCGTGCGCCTGGCCCCCAACCTCGGCTGGCACGACGTCCCGTTCAGCAAGCTGTTGTCGGAGCGCCTCGGTCCCATCGGCATGCCGGTGCTGGGCAACGATGCCGACCTCGGCGCGCTGTCGGAGCACCTCCGCGGGGCGGGAGTCGGGGTCGACGACCTCATCTACCTCTCCGGCGAGGTCGGCGTGGGTGCCGGCGTCATCGTCGGCGGCCGCAAGCTCGAGGGCGCCGGAGGCTATGCCGGCGAGATCGGTCACCTGCCGTTCCTGCCCGACGGCAAGCTGTGCCACTGCGGCGCACGCGGCTGCTGGGAGACCGAGATCGGAGCCCCCGCCATCGCCCTGGCCGTCGGCTGCCCGGCCGAGCGGCTCGGCTCGCTGGGGGAGTTCCTCGAAGGGGTGGACGAGGCGAGCCCCGACCTGCGTCTCGTCGGCCAGCACCTCGGCCGCGGCCTGGCCGGCGCGGTCAACATGCTCAACCCGCGGGTCATCGTCCTCGGTGGCTACCTCCGGTCGTTGTTCCCCCTCGTGCGTGACGACGTCGAGCGCGAGCTCGCTGTGCAGGCCCTCACGGCCCCGCGCGAGCAGGTCCTGGTGACGCTGCCGGGGCTCGGCGGCGACTCCGTGCTCCACGGGGCGGCCGAGCTCGCGTTCGAGCCGCTGCTCGCCGATCCCGTCGGCCGGCTGGCATCGGCGTGCCTCGACGTCGAGGCCGCACTCGCCGGCTGAAGCCTCCTGCCTCAGGCGCGGAGCTGGTCGATCAGTGGCTGGTAGAGGCGCTCCTTGCAGCGCGGCGCGAACATGCCGTCGAGCTCGACGCGTCGCCCGCCGGGAAGGTCGAAGCTGAGCCGCTCGCTCATGAGCTTGCGGGACACGGTGAGACCGAGGCCGTCACGGGCCCACGTCTCGAACGGCGCGACGACCCGGAGCTGGTCGGCGTCCGGGCTGACGAGCTCCACCTCGAGCAGGTGCACGGCGCTGGCGGTGAGCACGGCTGCGAGCACCGGCGGGATCGGCCGATCGTTGGCGCTCCTGATCTGATGGTTGGCGACGGTCGACGCGATGGCGCGGCCGGTGAGCCCACCGACGGTTCCGCCGGCAACACTCGCCGCCTTGCCGGCAACGGCGCCGGCGGGGTTCAGAAGGGCCACGGTGATGACCTGCTCGGGCACGTGAGGCGCGCATGCGGCGCTCCAGGCGGCCTGGTACTCGGCGGTCGTGGGCACGGGGGTCTTCTTCTTGAACATGTCTGGCTCCTTGGTCGGTGTGATGACAGGAGTCGCCAACCAGTCGAGATCTTTCAACTTTCTGCGCGCGCATCGTGAGAACCAGTGGTTCGGGAAGGTACAGCCTGCTGTACCTCGACTGGGTAGCTGACGGGATCGAGCTCGACGCCCCGTCTCCATAGCGTTTCCGTCATGACCATCTCGAAGAATCACCGCAGACTCGCCACCGCTCTCACGACCGGGGCCATGCTCATCGGCAGCCTCGGGGCTGCCCATGCGGGCATGACCGATCGAGCGCCTCAGGACGAGTCGTCCGTCTCCGCGAAGTCGCCCGGCTGGCATGGCATCACCCGCAAGCAGGTCAGCATCGATTTCGGCAAGGGCTGGGTCACCAAGGCCGAGCTCACCTACCCGACCGGGTCCAGAGGGCGCCTCCCACTCGTCGTGATGCTGCACGGCAGCGGACACAACGACATGAACCAGACGCTGCCCGAGGGCAAGGGCGCCACCTTCGTGCCCCTGGCCCAGGCAGCCAGCAGGCAGGGGTTCGCCACGCTCCGGTTCAACAAGCGTGGGGTCACCGACATCGGGCCGGTCGAGACCAAGGACGAGGACCAGCTGAACCCGGACCGGCCCTACGAGCAGATCCAGGAGGATGCCGCGTCGGCGATCCGGTTCGGGGCAACGTCGTCGAGGGTCGACGCGTCGAGGATCTTCCTGCTCGGACACAGCGAGGGGACCAACGTCGCCGCCAACCTTGCGGCCGACCCCAAGACGTACGGCATCCCGAAGCCCGCCGGGGTCATCGCCATGGGAGTCGTCGGGCAGGACATCCGAGAGCTGCTCACGCTTCAGCTCTACGGCCGGCTCCTGCTGCAGATGCACGACGAGTTCGACGTCGACGGAGACGGTCAGCTGACCGCCGTGGAGGCTGTCGACGGCTTGATCGGCCAGCCCAAGGAGCTGGCGGACCAGATCCGGCCCGTGCTGCTCGACGGCGACAAGGTCCGGGTGAGCACGGACGTCGATGGGGACGGCCGGATCGCGATCGACGCCGAGGCGGGGGCCGTGCTGCGCGAGTCCACCAAGATCGACGACTACCCGGAGGTGCCGGGACTGGAGGACCTGCAGGAGTACGTCGCGGACATCGCCCGCTTCCCGACGGTGACCGAGGCGTTGCCTCGGTTCGACGAGCCGACGCTGCTGCTCAACGGCGAGAACGACCTGCAGACACCGGCCCGGGTCGCCCTCACCGCCGACGCCGCGGTCGGCGCGGCCGGCAACGACGACCACGAGGTCATCATCTACCCGGGCATGGCGCACACGATGAACATCACGCCGAGGTTCGTGCCGGAGCTCGGAGATCCTGACCAGCAGGTGCTTCGGGACGTCGGTCGCTGGCTGAGGTCTCATCGCTGAGCCCTCGCGCAAGGGGGCGGCCGCCGACCAGGCGGTCGCCCTCTTCGGGCGCCTGGGGCGACGCGGCGATGGCCTCGATCTCCTCGAGCGCGCGAAGCGCCTCAGCCTCGGCTCGTGCTCGCTCGACCGCTTCGAGGTTGACGCGCCGCCTCTCGGCCGCGATCGCCAGACGGCGGTCCTGCTGCTGCCACATGACGTGGGCGTGGTGGTCGTACATGGTGGTCCTCTTTCGGATGGGGATGCTGAGCATCACCTTCCGGGCGACCTGTGCAGATCGCGTGCACGTCGTGTGCAGGCCGCGCTCAGCCCTCCGAGACCGCGATCTGCGCGGTCTGCGACAACGCGGTGAGCCGCGCCAGGGATCCGGCCGCTCCGAGTGCCTCGAGCTGGGCCTGACCTTCGGCCAGGTCGTCAGGGTCGTCGGAGTCCGTCAGGCAGAGCGCGGCCTGGAACGAGTGGTCGTGGTCCTGCCACCAACCGGCAGCCTCACGATGCCGTCCGGTCAGAGAGGCTTCGTGCGGCACCGCCAGGTGATCCGGAACCTCCTGCAGGAGGCCGAGGCGGCCCAGCCAGACCGCGAGCTCGCCGGCTGCCCAGTGGGCGCCGGGAGCGTCGCCCATGCGGGCCAGGTCGACCGCGCCATGATCGATGACGCGGGCGTCCGGGACTCCGCGAATCCACATGACCTCCGCCAGCACGGCCAGGGCCGACAACCTGCGGATCGGCTCATCGATCGACACGGCGAGGCGCCACGCGCGATCGAGCAGGGGGTCGACGTCGACCGCGTCGCCGCGGCGCGCCGGGACCAGCACGGAGATGAGATAGGGCCACAGACGAGCGACCTCCATGCCGTCGCTGTGGATCACGTCGTCCGCGTCGTGGAGGGCGCTGTCCCACTCGCCCTGCGCAAGGTGGATCCGCGAACGTACGGACGTCTGCCAGTGGCGGCAGATCGGGATGTCGCGGCGGATCGCGAAGGGGATCGACTCGTCGAGGACCTGCGCCGCGAGTCCCATCCGTCCGTGCTCCACGTCGAGGAACGACAGCTGCGACCATCCGGTCGACGCCAGCTCGTCCCACCCTCCCGCACGGGCCTCTTCGATGACGTCGAGCAGCCGGACGCGGGCGGCTTCGTCATCGGCCGCGAGCTCGGCCAAGGCGGCGATCAGGCTGGCCCGGACCCCAGCATCCGCTCGTCGGAGTCACCGGCGACGGAAGCCGCCTCGAGGGCACAGGAGCGCGCCAGGTCGAGCTCCCCGCGCAGGTAGCCGAGGAACCCGCGGGTGGCCCGCGCCGCACCGAGGGTGACGGCGAGGCCCTCTTGCGCCGCGAGGTCGACGGCGCGGTCGGCGTAGGTCTCGGCCTCACGGCGGTCGCCGGCGTAGTAGCGGAACACGGAAAACCGGTCGTACGCCGACGCGAGGCCGCGTTCGTCGCGCGCCCGCTGCCACAGCTCGAACGTGGACCCCATGGTCTCCATGGCCTCGGTCAGGTGACTTGTGAGGTACTGCTCGAGGGCGAGTCTGTGGAGCAGCTCGGCCCGGCCGGCCGGGTCATCGCGGTCCTGGTGCCTCAGCGCGATCTCGAAGAAGGCCACGGCTTCGCTGTGGGCACCCGAGCGCCCAGCGTCCTCGGCGGCCGCGCACGCGTGGATGAAGGTGCGCTCCTTGTCGATGGCGCCCACCGCGTGATGGGTCAGCAGCGCCGGCTCACCGTGCCCACTGCGCTCCAGCGCATCGAGCATCAGGGCGTGCAGGTGCGGCTCCCCGGCTGTGGGGATCGTGCTGGCGACCGCCTGCCGGGCCAGCTCGTGCCGGTAGGACAAGCCGGAACCATCGGCGACCAGCAGGCCGGTCGCCTCGAGGCGGCTCAGGGCCTGCAGGTCGACGCCGAGCTCGCGCAGCAGCGCCTCGTCGAGCCGGTCGGGCGACAGGGCCGCCAGCTGGAGAAACCGCAGGTCGTCGGGGGAGAGGCCTGTCGTGCGATCGAGCAGGGCGTCGCGGATCGACGACGGGAGCGGCCGATCGGGATCGCTGCACACCTCGACGACGAAGAAGGGGTTGCCGCCCGTCAGCTGGTGGACCCGCGCCGCGTCCATCGTGACGTCGGGGCCGAGGAGCGTGGCGACGCCCTCGACCGACAGGGGGCCGAGGTGGATCGCGGTGCCGTGCTCGTGCCTGGCGAGGTCGCCCAGGAAGGGACGGGCCGGGTGCTGAGGCCCGACCTCGTGGTCGCGGTAGGTGACGATCAACGACAGCTGCAGCGCGGCGCACCGACGGGCGATGAACCTCAGCACCTCGACGGTCGCCGCATCGACCCAGTGGAGGTCCTCGATCACGAGCACCGTGGGCTCCGTGACGAGTCCGGAGACCACCTCGTCGCAGATCTCGGCGAGGACGAGCTCCGCGTCGCGGTCCCAGACCGTCACTCCGGCGGCCGCCGCGATGTCGCGCAACGGTCCGTACGGCCGTGGGGTCGTCAGGGGATCGCACTGCCCGCGCAGCACCCGCAGCGGTGGGCCGTCGATGCACGCGGCCTTGACGAGCGCGGTCTTTCCGGCGCCCGCGTCGCCGGCGACCGCCACGCACCGCCCTTGGCCGGTTGCAGCGGCGGCCACGGCACTCACCAGCACGTTGCGCTCGGCGTGACGCTCCACCAGAGGTGGCCACGAGGGGCCGGCCGCGACGTCGCGCGCAGGTGGGAGGTCGACGAGGTCGAGCGCCGGGCTCTGCCGCAGCACGGCGGCCTCGAGCTCCTGCAGCTCACTGCCGGGGTCGAGCCCCAGCTCGTCGGCGAGGCGGGCGCGCGTCGCGGCGGCGACGGCCAGGGCGTCCGCCTGTCGGCCGCTGCGGTAGAGGGCGAGCACCAGCTGGGCGGCGAACCGCTCGCGGAACGGATGCTCCTCGACGAGTGCCTGGAGGGCGGGAACCGCGTCGACGTGGCGACCCAGTGCGAGCTGCACGTCGAGGCAGGCCTCATGGGCGAGCAGGCGCTTCTCGGCGAGGTCGGCCGCCGGCGCGACGGCATAGTCGGGCGCGCCGAGGTCGGACAGGACCTCCCCGCGCCAGAGCCCGAGGGCCTCCTCGAGCAGGGCTTCGGCCTCCACCAGGTGGCCGCGGGCCGAAGCGGCTCGTCCCTCGGTGAGCAGTCGTTCGAACCGGTCGGCGTCGACGTCCTCCGGGTCGACCAGCAGGACGTACGCCCCGGACCGGCTCTCGAGACGGGCACGGGTCCCTGCCTCGTCGAGCAGCCGACGGACGCGGACGACATGGCTGCGCAGCGTGGCTGCGGCGCCGGCCGACGGCGACTCTCCCCAAAGGGCGTGCACGAGCCGATCGGCCTGGACCGGGCGGCCGCGATGGACCAGGAGCATCGCCAGGAGCCCGCGCGGCTTCTGCCCGCCCAGGTGCACCAGCTCACCGGACGTGGAGCGGACCTCGAGCGGGCCCAGCATGCTGAAGGCAGGTCCCACAGGCCGATGCTACCGCTGCAGGGGCCGGGAACAGAGGACGTTTCGTGCACAAAAGGTCCACACATCTTGCACAGCGTCTCGTCAGGCTGCTCTCACCGAGGTCGCGAACGGCGTGGCCTCCCATCGAAGGGCACCACCATGAGCCTCACCACCACCGACGCGTTCGCCGAGCTGCGGGCCAAGCAGCAGCAGGTCTGGAGCAGCGGCGACTACAACAAGATCGCCGCGTTGACCGTGCCGGTCAACGAAGCCGTCGTGACCGCGGCCGGCATCGTCCCAGGGGAGACCGTCCTCGACATCGCCACCGGGACCGGGCACAGCGCCCTCGCCGCTGCTCGTGCGGGGGGCCGGGTCACCGGCATCGACTACGTCCCGGCGCTTCTCGAGATCGCCCGGGACCGGGCGGCGGCCGAGCGGGTCGACGCGGAGTTCGTCGACTGCCCGGCCGAGGACCTGCCGTTCGCCGACGGAGCGTTCGACGTCGTCGTCTCGGCGATCGGCGTGATGTTCGCGGCCGACCAGCAGCGTGCGGCCGACGAGATCGTCCGCGTGACGCGCCCCGGCGGCCGGGTCGCCATCGCGAGCTGGACGGCGGAGGGCTTCGTCGGAGGGATCCTCGGCACCGTGACCCGCCACGTCTCCACGCCGGCTGGTGCGCAGTCGCCGGTGCGTTGGGGCGACGAGGCGATCGTCGCGGGTCTGCTCGGGGACGGCGTCACCGACGTCAGCTCGACCACCGGCGTCGTGCCGGTGCGGTTCCGCAACGCCGCCGCCTTCGCCGACCACTTCTTGACGTACTACGGACCGACCCACAGCGCGGCCAACCGGTTGGACGACGAGGGCAAGGACGCGCTGCGTGCGGACCTCATCAAGCTGGGCGCTGCGTCCGCCAGCGGTCGGTCCACGGAGTCCGTGCTGCTGGAGTGGGAGTACCGCATCGTCACGGCCACCCGCGCCTGACCTCCTCGATCATGCCTTCGGGGGCGGCTGCGCTGTCCTGGTGCACCGAATCGGGTCGGCGCATCAGGGGGCGCGTCCCAGGCGGACGGTCTCGTCCGGGTGCACCGCTCGCTGCTTGTGCGCACACCCTGAGCCCTGCACAATCGAAACGGAAACCCGCCTCCTTGTTTGGGGCGGGTTTCCTCGTGCCGGCTGTTTGCTCAACCCTGCACATCTTCATGCTACCCACGCAATCGCAGGCTAAAAGTGTGTTCTGCATCAACCTGTGGACAGGTGCAGTTGACCAGGCGACGATCATGCCTAATAGTTAGGCGCGTGCCTAACTATCGCGATCGGCTCGATGTCGTGCTTCGCGCGCTCGCGGATCCGACCCGTCGGGCCATCGTGGAGCGGCTGGCCCAGTCCCCAGCGGTCGTCTCCGAGCTTGCTGCGCCGTTCTCCATGGCGCTGCCGTCGCTCATGCAGCACCTTCGGGTGCTGGAGGACGCCGAGGTGGTCAGCTCGCAGAAGCACGGACGAGTTCGCACCGTCAGCTTGCTGCCGGGAGCTCTCGACGTGCTGCACCTGTGGCTCGCAGAGCAACGCACGCCCGCAGAGCATCAGGCTGATCGGCTCGGCATCCATCTCACCCGCAGCTCACCGAAAGGCATTACATGACGCGCGTTCGCATGGACCTGTTTCTCTCCCTGGACGGGTACACGCCGGCCGATTCCTCGCCCGACGAGCCGATGGGTGCCGACTGGGGGCGTCTCACCGCCGCGTACGCGGCCACGCGAACGTTCCGCCGGAACGTCTTCGGCGACACCAGTGGTGAAGGCACGACTGGTGTCGACGAGCGACACGCCGCAGCCTTCTCGCAGGGAGTCGGCGCCGAGATCATGGGAGCCGCGATGTTCGGCCTGCACAGCTTTCCGGACGATCCGGAGTGGAAAGGCTGGTGGGGCGACACGCCGCCCCACGGCACGCCGGTCTACGTCCTCACCCACTCTGCGCCGCGTCCGCCGATCGCGATGAACGGTGGCACGACGTTCCACTTTCGCAGCGCACCGATCGAGGACGTGCTGGCCGAGGCGACCGAGGCCGCCGACGGGTTGGACGTACGGGTGGGCGGCGGGTACCGAACGGCGCGCGACTTCCTGCGTGCTGGGCTGGTCGATGACCTGCACCTCATGGTCGCGCCGATCTTCCTGGGTCGCGGGCACCGGGTCTGGGACGAGCTGACCGGCTTCGAGCTCACCCACGCAGTGACGGCCGAAGTGGCCGAGAGTGGCGAGATCCACGTCAGCCTGAATCGATAGGACGAACGTCATGACCATCGAGCGCCGTATCGCGCGAGCGGACTTCACACTGAGCCGTCACTATCCGGCTCCGATCGATCGCGTCTGGGACGCGTTCGCCGACGAGCAGCAGAAGCAGAGCTGGTGGGGTGGCGGTGACGCCGTGGAGCACCGCGACTGGATGTTCGACTTCCGGGTAGGAGGCCGCGACATCGACGAGGGCAGGTTCCACGATGGCCCGGTCACGCGGTACGAGGCGACGTACACCGACATCGTCGAGCACTCGCGCATCGTCACGACGTACGACATGTGGCTCGACGGGGTTCACATGTCGACCTCCATCGCCTCGCTCGAGTTCGACGCTGTCGACGGGGGCACCCGGTTCACGCACACCGAGCACGGCGTCTTCTTCGACCAGTTCTGGGCCGACGGGTCGAACCGGGAGCAGGGGAGCGCTGGCCTGCTCGAAGCCCTCGGTGCGTACCTGGCTCGACGCAAGGAGTGATCCCGATGGGTCGAACTCCTACGAATCCTCGGGATGTGTGTCAGGCTTGATACAAGACGTCTCTGATCACCAGGCATGCATGGCGCTTCACTGACGAGCGCCGTTGCGCGGGGGCGATCAGGTCAAGATGGCGGACTGATCGCCCCTTCTTCTTGCCCGTTCCTGCGCCCTGTTGTCTCTGACGTGTGCACCCGGGTTCTGCGGGTCGACTCACGCCCTCAGCTTCGTGGACGCCGGACGGGCACCGGCCCGGATCGCCGCAGCTGGCTGTCGAGGGCATGGGAGAGGATGTCCCCATGACCGAGCGCTCCGACCAGAACGCCGCGACCACGCGACAGGTCTTGCGGTGGCTCGATGACGACTACACCGTCTCCGACGGCGCGGCATCCGGCGAGGTGCTCTGGACGGTCGAGGCACCCGACGGGAGGACGGTCGTCGCCACGGCAGCCGAGACCGATCGAGAGACGTGGCGTGCGCTGTACGGCGACCAGACGTCCCACGAGCTCGATGCGCCCGGAATGCTCGCCGCGCTGCTGGTGCCGCTGGCGCAGATCGGGTGCCCGGTCTTCGTCGCCTCCACGCGGTCAGCCGACCTGGTGCTGGTCCCGGTGGCGCGTGTCCGTGATGCTGAGGAAGCGCTGCAACGGGCAGGCCACGAGGTTCTCGGGCCGCCTGCCGAGCGGTGAGCACCGCGGAGGATGCTCCATGAGACGTCGTCGGGCCGTCACCACGACGGTCGGCGTCGATCCATGGCGCGCCTCCCGACCGCTCGTCCTCAGTCCCGAACGACCTGGGTGAATGTTCCGAGTGCGAGCAGCATGATCACGGCATCGGCGACGGCGAGCCAGGAGATGTTGGCGACGTGGGCGATGGGAAACAGCACCGCTCCCACGACCAGGAGAGGTGCCCACCACGCCGGCGTACGACGACGAAGCGCGAACGCTGCGATCGCGAACGTCAACGGGAAGAAGAACCCGAGGGTCTTGAAGACGTTGGCCGGTCCATCTGCGTCGAAGAGATCGGTTCCGCCAAGGGCGATGTGCAGACTGTTCTGGCCGACGCCGGCGTTGCCGACGATCCCCAGGAGGGCGACCGTCAAGAGGACTGCTTGGGTGCGCCCACTGGTGACGAGCACCAGCTTAATGGCGGCGAGGCCGTACAGTGCGGCGGCCACGACGTGCATCGCGGCCGTCGGCCCGTCGTCCCACCCTCTGACGGCATAGCTGGAGTCCACCGCGATGTAGGCGAGCGGTGCGAGCAGGAGGGAGGCGTTGAGCAGCTTCTCGGTCGGCGCAGGGCTGAGTGCTGCCAGTGAGTCGGAGCGAGTCAGGTTGGTCATTGGTCTGCCTTTCAGATGTCGGTGCTGGAAGGCCAGCGTCCGACCTCGCCGCCGGTTCGCGCTCCGGGGAAATCCCTCCAGCTTCTCGCATCGCAGAGTTCAGGGTTATCCCTGTGCAGCAGAACCGAGACTTGCGCCACGATGGACTCGTGATGAGCGACGAGCCGCGGGCCGGGGATCTGCTGGTGCCGTTGCTGTTCCTCGGAGCTGTCGCGTCGATGGTCTCTGCCGGTCTGGCTCAAGGCTTCTGGTTGGCCAACATGCACAACGGGCTGCTGTCGATCGCGTTCGGTGGCGTGGCCGCCTGGACACTGCTGCTTCGGCCGAACCACCACGAGGCGCTGCTGTTCGGCGTCGTCGGGGTGCTGGAGGGAGTCCTCTACCTGGGGCGCCAGATCGCCCACCAGACCGACGGGGCGGAGAACACGTGGTGGGGATGGATCGGGGTCTGGCCGTTGGGGCTGATCCTGTCCGTCATCACGTGTGCCGTTCTCTGCTTCCCAGAAGGACGCTTCCTGACCCAGGGCTGGCGACGGCTGGGCATCGCGATCGTGGCCATCGGGCTCCTCTGCTCGATCCTGTCGGCCTTGTGGCCGGTGGAGTACGCAGCCGCCGGAATCGAGCTGCCGCATCCCTTCGCGATCGACGGGATCGACGCCGCAACGAAGGTCTGGGACCTCATGGCACATGCGGCGTACGCGGCGTTCCAGGTCGTGTGGGTCGTCGGTGTGGCAGCCCGGTGGCGCAAGGCGAACGGGATCCTGCGTGACCAGCTCGCTCTGCTCGGGGCTGCGGTCGCGATCACGACCATCGCCCTTCTGGTCGGCCTGGCCGTGTGGCAGTCGCCCCGTCTCGGGCTTCTCACGACACCGTTCGTCCCGGTGACGGCCGGCTGGATCATGATCCGGCTCAGTCTGAGCCGCGTCGTCGAGACGACCCGCGCTGCCGGAGGACTTGCTGGTCTGTCTCCTCGCGAGAACGACGTCCTCGACCTCATCGCGCAGGGCATGTCGAACAAGGCGATATCCGAGCACCTGCACCTCAGCATCAAGACCGTCGAGCCGGTCGTCAGCTCGATCTTCACCAAGCTGCAGCTCCCTGCAGACGCAACCATTAACCGCCGAGTTCTGGCCGTGCTGGCCCGCCTGGAGGAGTGACGGTGATCCGACGAACCAGCCGGTCTGCGAGGTGGCTTCGCGCGCACACGTCCGCACACCGGCGGAAGCCCTGACTACAGCGCCAAGGCGCCGGAGTAGACGTCGGCCAGCGCATCCTCCGCGGCACCCAGCGCGGCGGCGTGGATGCCCAGTGAGCTGAGGCGGATCTGTGGAAGGTGGATCGAGGCGGAGGGCAGCCGCTCGGCGAGGACCTGGCCGGCGGCCGGGACGATGTAGGCCCCGAGGGGGACGAAGTAGCCACCGAGCACGATCGCCGCAGGATCGAGGACGGCAGCGAGGGTCGCGAGCCCCTTGCCGACGTCGCGACCGAGGGCGGCGAGGGCGGCTCGGGTGATGGGGTCGCGGGTCGCCCGGTCGGCGACGGCGACCGCCGTCTGAAGAGGAGTGCTCTCCTCGTCGACCCCGACGGCGTGCAGCATCGCGCGCAGCCCGACGGAGGCCTCCCAGCAGCCCAGCCGGCCACAGCCGCACACGCGCTGCGGGTCGCCGATCGGCATGTGGCCGACCTCGCCGGCGAATCCCGCGCCGCCGCGCAGGAGCTGGCCGTCCTGCACGATGCCGGCGCCGATGCCGATCGTGCCGGTGATGTAGAGCGAGTGCGAGACGTCGGTCGTCACGCCGTGCGCGGACTCGGCCAGAGCAGCGCAGTTGGCGTCGTTGTCGATCGTCGTGGGGCAGTCGTCGCCGAACGCCGCTTCGAGCTCGGCCGCGAGCTGCCTGCGGTCCCACTCCAGGTTGGGCGCCCATGAGACGGTGCGGTTGTCGTGGGCGACGAGGCCCGGTACGGCGACGGTCGCGCCGACGACGGTGTGCCCGTCGCGCATGAGCGTGGCGCGGACCTCGGTCGCCATGGCGATGAGCTCCTGCGTGCTCAACGGCGTGCCGGGCGTGAGCACCGGACGCGTCTCGAGCACCCGTACCTTGCCTGCGAGGTCGAGCGCGACCGCGGCGACGTAGTCGACGTTGACCTCGAGCCCGAGCCCGATGATGGACTCACCGGTCAGCTTGACCGGCCGACCGGGCCGCCCGCGGCCGGACGGGACGGAGTCGTCCTCGGTCACGGCGCGGGCAGCCTCGAGCTCGGACACGATCGTCCCGACCGTCGCCTTCGCCAGTCCGGTGCGTCGGGCCAGCTCCGTACGTGTGGCTGGTCCGCGGGATCGCAGGGAACGGAGCACGAGGCCGGTGTTCTGCCGGCGTACGAACTCCGTCCCTGTCGGGACCCCATGCAGGGTCACCCGCCGCGCACCCCGTACAGGTACTCCAGCGCGAGCTGGTCGAGGTGCTCGAACCCGGCGCCGCGGGCAGCGAGCTCGTCGGGATCGGCGAGCTGGGCGGCCTCCAGGTCGGCCCATCCCTCGCCCTCGGACAGCGTCGGTTGGGCGAGCTCCGGCAGCTTGGCAGCCTCCAGGGCGGCCTGCACCTCCGGGTCGGCGCGGAACGCAAGGGCCTTCTCCCGCAGGACCAGGTAGTTGGTCATGCAACCCTTCGCCGAGGCCCAGACCCCTTCGTCGTCCTCGGTGCGAGGCGTCTTGAAGTCGAAGTGCACCGGTCCGTCGTAGCCGCCGGCCAGGAGCGTGTCGACGACCCAGAACGCACCGCGTACGTTGCCGGCACCGAAGCGGAAGTCCTGGTCGTAACGGGGACCGGTCTGGCCGTTGAGATCGATGTGGAACAGCTTGCCCTGCCACATCGCCTGCGCATAGCCGTGCGCGGCATTGAGGCCGGCCATCTCCTCGTGCCCGATCTCGGGGTTGACGCCGACGTTCTCGGAGCGATCGAGCGTCTCGATGAACGCCAGTGCGTGACCGATCGTCGGCAGCAGGATGTCACCGCGGGGCTCGTTGGGCTTGGGCTCGATCGCGAACTTGATGTCGTAGCCCTTGTCGTGCACGAACTCACCGAGCACGTTGAACGCCTCGCGGTAGCGGTCGAGCGCCGCCTGCACATCCTTGGCAGCGCCGGACTCCGCACCCTCGCGGCCGCCCCAGGCGACGTACACCTTGGCGCCGAGCTCGGCCGCCAGGTCGATGTTGCGCATGACCTTGCGGATCGCGAAGCGTCGGACCTCGCGGTCGTTGGAGGTGAAGCCGCCGTCCTTGAACACGGGGTGGGTGAACAGGTTGGTCGTGGCTGTCGTGACGACCAGGCCGGTGTCGGCGAGGCCCTTCTTCCAGCGCTCGATGATCTGGCTGCGCTTCGCGTCGTCGGAGCCGAACGGGATCAGGTCGTCGTCGTGGAAGTTGACGCCGTACGCGCCGAGGTTCGCGAGCTTCTCGAGCGCGTAGACGGGGTCCATCTCGGGGCGGGTCGGCTCGCCGAACGGGTCGCGACCGGGGTAGGCGACGGTCCACAGGCCGAAGGAGAACTTGTCGGACGGTGACGGGGTCGGAATGCTCATGTAAGCCCTATTTCTGTGACGGGGTGGTGGAGGTGGACCACGGGATGGTGCGGTCGCGCAGGCGTGCGTAGGCCTCACGCACGAGAGGGGTCGGTGCTGCTTCGTAGGTCTCGGAGCGGGCCGAGTCCCAGGTCGGAGGTCCTGAGGTGCCGCCAAGTGCCCAGGCCGCCTGACGGGCGGCGCCGAGGGCGACGTACTCACCCGGAGCCGGCACGGTGACCGGCATCCCGAAGATCGCCGGAGCGATGGCGTGCACGGCCGGGTTGGCGGCTGCTCCGCCGACCATCAGGATGCGGCGTGGCGTGACGCCCGTCTTGGCCGCGAGATGGTCGACGCCGTCGGACAGAGAGCAGAGCAGTGCCTCGAAGGCGGCCCGGGCGAGGTCCTCGCGGGTGGTCGACGAGGTGAGGCCGCTCCACGTGCCGTTGGCCTCGGGCAGGTTGGGCGTACGTTCGCCGTCGTAGTACGGGACGATCGTCAGGCCGTGGGCACCCGGGGGAGCGGCGAGGGCCAGTCGGCCCAGCTCGCCGTGGTCGACGCCGAGCAGCCTGGCCTGAAGGTCGAGGATGCGGGCGGCGTTCATCGTCGTGGCCATCGGCAGGAAGCGGCCGGTCGCGTCGGCGAAGCCGGTGACCGACCCGGTGCCGTCGGCGATGCGGGACTCGCTGATCGCGGAGGCAACGCCGGACGTACCGATCGACACGACGACGTCGCCGGGCCCGAGGTCGAGGGCCAGGGCGGCCGCCATGTTGTCGCCGGTGCCGGCGCCGACGACGAGGCCGCTCGCGGTCCGGGCTGCGGCCTCGGACGAGGCCACGATGCGGGGGAGCTCGACCGAGTGACCGATGGCGGCCTCGGCGAGGTCCGGCAGCCAGTCGTCCTCGCCCGTGGAGAAGTAGCCCGTGCCGGAGGCGTCGCCGCGATCCGTGAACGGCTCGCCACCGGCGACGTGCCGCGAGACGTAGTCATGGGGGAGGAGCACCCGACGCGTGCGCCCGGCGGCGTCCGGCTCGTGGTCGCGGAGCCAGCGGAGCTTGGTCGACGTGAACGAGGCGACGAGGACGCTGCCGATCGTCTCCGCACAGGCGTCGGGCCCACCCATCTCGTCGATCAGGTCACGCGCCTCGGCGCTGGAGCGGGTGTCGTTCCAGAGGATGGCGTCGTGCACAGGCTCGTCGGAGTCGTCGAGGGCGACCATCCCGTGCTGCTGCCCGCCCACGGCAACGGCGCTGGCCCGGTCGACCAGTCCGTCGGTGGCCTGGTCGAAGGCGTCCAGCCAGGCCCGGGGATCGACCGCCGTCCCGTCAGGGTGGCGGGCGGATTGCTGCGCGACGACCTCGCCGGTCGAGGCGTCCACGAGGAGCGCCTTGGTCGACTGGGTGGACGAGTCGACGCCCAGTACGAGGTCCGATGCCATGACACAGGTTTAATACGAGACTTGAATTAAGTCAAGCACCGCTCGGCTCGGCCTCGGCGATGGCCGGGCGTAGTCGACGTGTGGACCCAGGCCGGTGGGCCGTCCGGTCCACCCCACGCCCGTACGCTGGACGCGTGACGATCCACTCGGACCATCCCTTCGTGCCGCCAGAGGGCGAGCGCGACCAGCTGCGACGCGTGCGCGGTCGGATGCCGGCACCCGTGACGGTGTGGACCGCAGGCCAGGGCGCGGCACGGACCGGACTCACGGTGTCGTCGCTGCTGCTGGCCGCGGGGGAGCCGGACCGGGTGCTGGGACTGATCGACCCGGACTCCGACTTCTGGGAGTCCGAGCCGGCGACCTGGACCGTCAACGTGCTGGGCGCGGAGCACCGGTTCCTCGCCGACGCCTTCGCCGGCGCGGCCCCGGCGCCGGGCGGCCCGTTCACCCTCGGCGACTGGACCGACAGCCGGTGGGGCCCGGTGCTGGCCGGCACGGCAGGCTGGATCGGGGTACGGCTCGACCGGTTCGAACCGCGGCAGGTCGGCTGGGGGCTGCTCGTCGAGGGCATCGTCGAGTCGGTCACTGTGGGTGACGTGGACGCGCTGGTGCACCTGCGCGGTCGCTACCGTGACCTCGGCCACGGCGACTGACCCGCCCACGGCTCGGCGTGTCTGGCTCGCGCCGATAGACTGACCCCTATGGCTGACGACGGGGAGGAGACACCGATGAGCGTTCTCGCGAACCTGACCGGGCCGTCCGACCTGCGCGGCATGAGCGACGACGAGCTGGCCGAGCTCGCGTTGGAGATCAGGGAGCTCCTGATCACGTCGGTCGCCTCCAACGGCGGCCACCTCGGCCCCAACCTCGGCGTCGTCGAGCTCGGCATGGCGATCCATCGGGTGTTCGACTCCCCGCGAGACCGGGTCGTGTGGGACACCGGCCACCAGGCGTACGTACACAAGATGCTGACCGGCCGCGCCGGGCAGTTCGCGACCCTGCGCAAGGAGGGCGGGCTGTCGGGCTATCCCAGCCGGGCGGAGTCCGAGCACGACTGGGTCGAGAACTCGCACGCGTCGACGAGCCTGTCCTACGCCGACGGCATGGCCAAGGCCAACCTGCTGCTGGGCAAGGACGACCACGTCGTCGCGGTCATCGGTGACGGCGCGCTCACCGGCGGGATGGCCTGGGAGGCGCTCAACAACATCGCGGCCGACAACGACCGTCGGCTCGTCGTGATCGTCAACGACAACGGCCGCTCCTACACGCCGACCGTCGGCGGACTCGCCAACCGGCTCACCGAGATCCGCACCAACCCGAGGTACGAACCCGCGTTGGGTGCGATCAAGGAGCGGCTCAACCGCGCGCGCGTCGTGGGCCCCGCGGCGTACGAGGCCCTGCATGCGATCAAGAAGGGCGTCAAGGACGCCTTGGCGCCGCAGGGGATGTTCGAGGACCTCGGGCTCAAGTACATCGGCCCCGTGGACGGCCATGACCGGCCCGCCGTCGAGCGCGCCCTGACGCAGGCCAAGAAGTTCGGTGGGCCCGTGCTGGTCCACGTGCTGACGACCAAGGGCCAGGGCTACGACATCGCGGTGGCCAACGAGAACGACCAGATGCACCAGGCCAACCCGTTCGACCGGGCCACCGGCGAGGCGGTCAACGTCGCGCCGGCCGGCTGGACGTCGGTGTTCCGCGACGAGATCGTCCGCATCGCCGACGAGCGGTCCGACATCGTGGCGATCACCGCGGCGATGCTCTACCCCGTGGGCCTCGACGCGTTCGCCGACAAGTTCCCCGACCGCGTGTTCGACGTCGGCATCGCCGAGCAGCACGCCGTGACGAGTGCCGCGGGCCTCGCGATGGGCGGCCTGCACCCCGTGGTCGCGGTCTACGCGACGTTCATCAACCGGGCGTTCGACCAGGTGCTGCTCGACGTGGCCCTGCACCAGTGCGGCGTCACGTTCGTCCTCGATCGGGCCGGCGTCACCGGCGACGACGGGGCGAGCCACAACGGCATGTGGGACATGTCGCTGCTGCAGATCGTGCCCGGATTGCGCCTCGCCGCACCCCGAGACGGCTCCCAGCTGCGCGAGCTGCTGCGTGAGGCCGTGGAGGTCGACGACGCGCCCACCGTCATCCGGTTCGCCAAGGGCGGTGTGTGCGAGGACCTCCCGGCGATCGAGCGGATCGCGACGACTGACGTGCTCTCGCGCGACGAGGCCAAGGACGTCCTGGTCGTCGCGATCGGAGCGTTCGGCCACCTGGGTGCCGACGCCGCCGAGATCGTCCGCGCTGCCGGTCACGGCGTGACCGTCGTGGATCCTCGCTGGGTCAAGCCGATCGACCCGGCGCTGGTCGAGCTGGCCGCAGGCTACGACCTGGTCGTCACGCTCGAGGACAACGGCCGCCACGGCGGCATCGGCGCTGCCTTCACCCAAGCCGTGCGCGATGCCGGCTCCGACGTGCCGATCCGCGTGCGAGGCGTCGAGCAGGAGTTCCTCGACCACGCCAAGCGCGACGTGATCCTCGAGCGGCTCGGCCTCACTCCGCAAGCCGTCGCCGACGACATCCTCGCCACGGTGACGAGGAATAGCGCGCAGGGATGAGTGGTTGACCATGGCGATGAAATGGCTACCGCGACGCACCGATGACGACGCCCCTCGCGAGGGCAGAGGTCCGATCCTGATCCACGCCCTGGACGGGTTCCTCGGCGCGGGCTCCGCGGCGCGCCTGGCCGCCGACCAGCTCCGCTCGGGGCGCGGTGAGCTGATCCACGAGTTCGACGTCGACGCGATGTTCGACTACCGCGCCCGGCGCCCGATGATCGCGTTCCGTGAGGACCACTACGCGGAGTACGACGACCCCAAGCTCCAGATCCTCCTCGAGCACGACGACAACGGCATGCCCTACTTCCTGATGGCCGGCCCCGAGCCGGACTTCCACTGGGAGCGGTTCATCAGCGAGGTCCACGACGTCATCCAGGAGCACGACATCCCCCTGACGCTCGGCATCGGTGCCGTGCCGATGGGCGTCCCGCACACGCGTCCGCCGATGATCACCGCTCACGGGACCCGTCCTGACCTGGTCGACCGCCAGAACCTCTGGTCGGCGCAGGTCATGGTGCCGTCGTCGGCGCAGTCGCTGCTGGAATACCGCCTCGGGCAGTGGGGCCACGACGCCGCCGGCTACGTCGTGCACGTGCCGCACTACCTCGCGCAGATCGACTACCCGACCGCCTCGCTCGCACTGATCGACGCGCTGGTCGACCGCACCGGCCTCAGCATCGACGTCGACTCGCTCAAGGCCCGCCAGGAGGCGGCGCTCGCCGAGATCGAGCAGCAGATCGAGGAGCAGGGCGGGCAGAGCCTGCTCGGCGGCCTCGAGGAGCAGTACGACGCGTTCACCCGCGGAGCGGCCCAGTCGCTGCTCGCCAGCGACGAGGACCTCCCCAGCGGAGACGAGCTGGCCGACCAGTTCGAGCAGTTCCTGGCGCGGCAGCGCAAGAACGACCAGGGCTAGCCACCGACATCTCCTCGGCCTCGCGAAGCGCGTGCCCGCAGTCGTACGCGCTGTCGGCTCGTCGCTAGGATCGGGGGGTGCCTGCATCCCTTGACGACGTCGTCGGCCTCCTCGATCTCGAGCAGCTGGAGGTGGGTCTCTACCGGGGTTCCCAGCCCGCCGAGTCGGAACTGCCCCGCGTGTTCGGTGGCCAGGTCGCGGCGCAGGCGCTGATGGCGGCGCAGCTGACCGTGCCCGACGAGCGCCATGTGCACTCGCTGCACCTCTACTTCATCCTCGGCGGCGACCCGAGCATCCCGATCGTGTACGACGTCGAGAACGTGCGCGACGGCGGCTCGTTCACGACGCGGCGCGTGGCCGCCCGCCAGCATGGCGAGATCATCTTCTACATGACCGCCTCGTTCCAGGTCGTCGAGGACGGCTGGGACCACCACGACGCGATGCCCGACGTGCCCACGCCGGACGAGGCCATCCCGCTGAGTGACGTGATGGGCGGACACGGCTCGGAGGCCGCTGACTTCTGGAACCGCGAGTGGTCGTCGTTCGACATGCGCTACATCGGCGACAACCGGGACGAGGACGACCCGCAGCGCCAGCTCGTGCCCGTCGTGCAGCGGCTGTGGTTCCGCGCCGACGGCACGCTGCCGAAGTCGCAGATCGTCCACAACGCGGCCTTCGCCTACATCAGCGACCTCAGCCTGCTCGGTGCGAGCCTGGTGCCGCACGGCACCTTCATCGGTGCGCCCGACGTCCAGGCGGCATCGCTGGACCACGTCATCTGGTTCCACCGGCCGATCGTCGCCGACCAGTGGCTCCTGTACGACCAGACGTCACCGTCGGCGTCCGGCGCCCGTGGCCTCAGCACGGCTCGCGTGTTCACCGAGGACGGCACGCTCGTCGCCACGGTCGCCCAGGAGGGCCTGATCCGACGGGTCACCCCGCGCTCCTGACCCCCGCCGGCGCAGGTCGCTACGGCACCGTGGGGAGGGCGCCGACGCTCGGGAAGTTGATGGTCGACGGGTACGCCGGCGAGTTGTGCAGCTTGACGACCGTCAGCGTGCCGAGCAGGTCGGGCAGCGTCGGCAGCAGGTGCGGGACGTCGAACGTCTGCACCGCGATGCGGAGCTTGTGACCCGGCAGGATCTTCGCGCGGGTCGGGAAGATCTCGACGTCGATGGGTGCGACCTCACCGCTCGCCAGCTTCTTCTGCGCCGTCTGGGTGAAGGGATGGAACGGCTGGACCAGCACCCCGTCGAGGTAGCGCGACTTCGTGGTGTCCAGCGCCCGGTGCGAGATGACCTGCCAGCCGCCCGTCAGCCGCTTGACCGTGCCGTCGGGGGCCTCGTCCTCGAGCGCGACCGACAGCATGCCGTCGCCGCCGAGGCTGGAGGCGTACAGGTGCGCGTTGATCGGCCCCTGGATCGTGACGGCCTTGGTCAACGGCTTGGTTGAGAAGACCGCGCCGGTCTTGTCGTTGAGCGCGTTGTCGTTGAAGCACGGCAGGTCGGCGAGGATCACGTTGGGCAGGCCCGCGGTCCACTGGTTGGCCGAGCGCGTGCAGAGACCCGCGACCGGGATCGGGTAGAGGTCTGACGTGCCCGCTGTCGCGGTGCCGGAGGTCAGCCCGCCGGGGGCGCCCAGCGGTGCCGACGTGCCGGAGAGCTTGAGCTTGGCCCCGGTCAGCTCGGGACCGATCCACTTCGTGCTCTTGGCCCACGAGCCGGTGCCCTGCTCGTAGTAGGTCAGGTTGGCGATGTCGGTGTGCAGGGTAGGGTCGCTGATGCCCTTGAGGTAGCGGTCGAACCAGCGCAGCTGCAGCTGCTGGAGCGATCCGTAGCCGGCTTTGCCGACCTCCGCGCCACTCGACGCCTGCAGGTGGTCCCACGGCCCCACGATCATCTTGGTCGGCACGCCACGCTTGTTGAGGTTCTCGAACAGCAGGGGAGTGCCGCGCTGGAACAGGTCGTACTCGCCGGAGACGAAGAAGGCCGGCACCTTGACCTTGTCGATCACGTTGATGACCGAGCGCTCCTTGTAGAACGCTCCGTCGTACGCGGGCTCGCCGCCCAGGACCGCGCTGAGCAGCAGCGGTGCCGTGAACGTCCCGGCACCGGTCAGGTGGTCGAGCAGCTGCTTGAGCCCCGACTGCGGGTTCGTGGCCAGCACGGCCGGCGGGATCAGGCCGGTCGTGGTGACGAGCCCGAGCCACAGGGGGATGAAGCCGACGTCGAGCTGGCCGCCGGAGGCGACGACGTCACGGTAGACGTCGGCGCCCGGCACCTGCGGGAAGATCGCCTTGAGCCCGGGCGGTTGCGCGGCGGCCGCCCACAGCTGGCTGATGCCCATGTAGGAGGGACCCGTCATGCCGGTGACCCCGTTGCTCCAGGGTCGCGCCGACGAGTGCGCCCAGGTCATGATCTCGCCGCCGTCCTTGTTCTCCCGCGCGTCGAAGGCCCTCCAGATGCCTTCGGAGCTGCCGGTGCCGCGGGCGTCGACCGTGAGCTGCACGTAGCCGCGCTTCACGAGGTAGGACGGGTCGCCGCCGAGCAGCCCGCCGGAGGAGGCGGTGACGGTCTTGTTGTACGCCGTGATGGTCACGAGGACCGGGAACCGCTTGTCGATCGCCTTGCCGTCGGCATCGGCCGGACGGACGACGTCGCCGCGCAGGATCGTGCCGTCGGACATCGGGATCGCGACGTCCTTCTCGGTCACCGTCTTGGCGTACTGCTCACCACGCGGCTTCCACGTCGACGTCGCTGCCGAGGCCGTGGTCAGGGAGAGCGAGCTGCCGACCAGGGCGAGCGTGAGCCCGATCGTTGCGAGCAGTGACGTGATGGCGTGGCGAGTACGCACGAGGGCCCTCCGGGGTCAGTGAGTGCTCGACAGCGTAACTCAGAGTTACGACTTTGTCGTGACCCTGCCGACGAGGTGCGTCACAGGCTTCTTGGCACCCTTGACGCCGAACAGGATCTCCGTCTCGTACGCCTGCGACCCGAACACGACGGTGCCCGGCAGCAGGATCGGCTTGCGGAACTCGACGTCCACCGTGAACGCGTCGGGCAGCTTGTTCTGGACCGCCGACAGGCTGCGGGCCAGGGTCCACATGCCGTGCGCGATGTTGGTGGGGAAGCCGAATGCCTTGGCCGTCAGCGGATAGAGGTGGATCGGGTTGCGGTCGCCTGAGACCGAGCCGTAGCGACGGCCGAGGTCGCCGGACAGCTTCCAGTGCACGACGCCCGAGGGTGCCTCGATGCCGGTGAGCGGGGCGGGCGAGGACTCGGCGGAGCCGCCCTTGTGGCGGGAGAACAGCGTCGTGACCTCGTCCCACACCAGCTCGCCGTCGATCGTGACCTCGGTGATGATGTCGACGAGGGAGCCCTTGGGGTGCGGTCGCAGGTCGGCGGCGCGCACGGCGACGTCGAACGTCTCCGCCACCCCGATCGGGCGGTGCTGCGTGATGGTGTTGCGCAGGTGCACCAGGCCCATCGGGGCGAACGGGAACGCCGTGTCGGTCATGAGCGCCATGTGCAGCCCGAAGGCCGCCATGTGCGGATAGGGCGCCGGCAGGTGGTCGCCCCGGGGGAACCCGCAGACCTCGCTGTAGGTCTCGAGGTGCGCGCGGTCGGTCGCGACACCCGTGCGCTCGAGCACGATGTCGGGCACCGAGCCCTTGGCGTGCTTGATGCCCGGCAGCCCACCGATGACGGGGAGAGCCGGCAGGACGGCCTTGAGCATCAACGGCGCGGTCGAGGGCGCCTTGTCGAACGTACGGGTGACCACGTCAGGCTCCGATCAGGGCCTGGCCGCACACGCGCACGACGTTGCCGGAGATCGCGGACGAGCCGGGGTTGGCGTACCAGGCGATGGCCTCGGCGACGTCGATCGGCTGACCGCCCTGCGACAGCGAGCTGAGCCGGCGACCGGCCTCGCGGATGCCGAGCGGCATGGTCTTGACCATGTCGGTCTCGATGAAGCCCGGGGCGATCGCGTTGACCGTGATGCCGTCCTTGGCGACGCGCTGCGACAGGTCGTCGACGAAGCCGATGACCCCGGCCTTGGCGGTGCCGTAGCTCGTCTGGCCGTTGTTGCCCGCGATGCCGGCGATCGACGAGATCCCGATGACGCGACCACCGGGGCGGAGCAGCTTCTGCTTCAGCAGCTCCGCGGTGATGCGCTGCGGGGCGCCGACGCTGATGTCGATCACGAGGTTCCAGTTCTCGGTCTTCATGTTCTTGAGCCGCTTGTCGCGGGTGATGCCGGCGTTGTGCACCACGATGTCGACCCCGCCGTGCGCCTTCTTGAGGGCGGACGCGATGACCTTGGGCGCGTCCGGCGACGTGATGTCCTCGGCGATCGCGGTGCCGCCGAGCTCGGCCATCACGGCCTCCAGCTCGCTCGACAGCTGCGGGACGTCGAGACCCACGATGTCGGCGCCGTCGCGGTGGAGCGTGCGGGCCATGGCCTCGCCGAGACCTCGCGATGCGCCGGTGATGAAGGCGACCTTGCCGGCGAGCGGCTTGGCCGGGTCGGCGACGGGATCGGGCTCGACGAGCTCGGTGAGACCGAGGCGGATGACCTGGCCGTCGACGAACGCCGACTTGGGGGACAGCAGGAACTCGAGCGTCGAACCGAGCGCGTCCTCCGCGCCGGCACCGACGTACACGAGGTTGGCCGTGCTGCCGTTGCCACCGATCTCCTTGCCGGCCGAGCGTACGAAGCCCTCGAGGGCGCGCTGCGCGATCGCCGCGGTCTCGGACCCGGCCTGCTCCGGCAGCGTGCCGATCACGACGAACCTGCCGGAGCGGGCGAGGCTGCGCAGGGCCGGGGTGAAGAACTGCTGCATCTCGGCGAGGCCGGCGGTGTCGCTGATGCCGGTGGCGTCGAACACCAGGCCCTTGTACGTCTTGCTGTCGGCGCGCACGCCCACGGAGCTGATGCCGCTCGACTTGAGCGTCGCGGCCAGCTTCTTGCCCAGACGGCTGCCGCCGGCGGCGCCGATCAGGACGGTGCCCTTGACGAGCGGGTCGCCTTCGGACCAGCGCTCGAGGACCGGAGGGTTGGGCAGACCCAGGTTCTTGATGATGAACTTGCCGATGGGGTTGTGAGCGAGGGACTGATAGCGGTCTGCCATGACTTGGGTGTGTCCTATCTCTCGGATACCATTGGTATCTGGAATGCTCCTGAAACTGTAGCCTCATGATTCAGCGCCAGTCCACCGGTGTGGATGCGGTGCTCATCACGTTCAGGACCACCATCGTTCACGAAGATCGAGGAGACCGCCATGGCGGACACGACCCCGGCCAAGAAGGCCCCCGCGAAGAAGGCTCCGGCCAAGAAGACCACCCCCGCCAAGGCCCCGGCCCAGAAGGCTCCCGCCGCGAAGTCCGCCGCCACGAAGGCCGCCGAGACCGCGTCCAGCGTCGCGTCGGCTGCGGCCGGCGCCCAGACGGTCCGCCGTGTCGCCGTGATCGGCGGCAACCGCATCCCGTTCGCACGCTCCAACACCGTCTACACCAACGCCTCCAACCAGGACATGCTCACGGCAGCCGTCGACGGGCTCGTCGATCGCTACGGTCTGGCCGGGGAGCGCGTCGGTGAGTTCGCCGCCGGCGCCGTCCTCAAGCACAGTCGCGACTTCAACCTCGCCCGCGAGACGGTGCTGGGCTCCAAGCTGTCGCCCGACACCCCGGCGTACGACGTGCAGCAGGCCTGCGACACCGGCATCCAGGCGGCCGTGCTCGTCGCCAACAAGATCGCGCTCGGCAAGATCGAGTCCGGCATCGCCGGCGGCGCCGACACCACGTCCGACGCCCCGCTGGCCGTCGGCGACAAGCTCCGCAAGATCCTGCTCGAGGCCAACCGGGCCAAGGACAACAAGGGGCGCCTCGCCGCGCTCGCCAAGATCCGCCCGGCCTACCTCGCGCCCGACCAGCCGCGCAACTCCGAGCCCCGCACCGGGCTGTCGATGGGTGACAGCCAGGCCATCACGACCAAGGAGTGGGGCATCACCCGCGAGGCCCAGGACGAGCTCGCCGTCGCGTCGCACCACAACCTCGCGAAGTCGTACGACGAAGGCTGGCAGGACGACCTGATGACCCCGTTCCTCGGCGTCACCAAGGACAACAACCTGCGCCCCGACTCCTCGCTGGAGAAGCTCGCCAAGCTCAAGCCGGTGTTCGGCAAGGGCGAGGGAGCCACCATGACGGCGGCCAACTCGACGCCCCTGTCCGACGGTGCGTCGGCCGTGCTCCTGGCCTCGGAGGACGAGGCCGCCAAGCACGGCTGGACCCCGCAGGCGTACTTCGTCGACTACGAGACCGCGGCCGTCGACTACGTGTCGGGCGCCGAGGGCCTGCTGATGGCGCCGGTCTACGCCGTGCCGCGCATGCTGGCTCGTCAGGGCCTGGCCCTGCAGGACTTCGACTTCTACGAGATCCACGAGGCGTTCGCCAGCCAGGTGCTGACGACGCTCGCGGCCTGGGAGGACCCGATCTTCTGCAAGGAGAAGCTCGGCCTCGACGCGCCCCTGGGCTCGATCGACCGCAGCAAGCTCAACGTCAAGGGCTCGTCGCTCGCCACGGCGCACCCGTTCGCCGCGACCGGTGGGCGCATCGTCGCCAACCTGGCGAAGCTGCTCCACGAGAAGGGCTCGGGCCGCGGCCTGATCTCCATCTGTGCCGCCGGCGGCCAGGGAGTCGTCGCGATCCTCGAGGCGTGACACCGCTCCACCCGTAGGACCGATCTCCCTGCGCTCGCGTCGTCTCCACGACGCGAACGCAGGGAGATCCGTCGTTCCGGGCCGTCCCTTGACCCGTGCCGGGCTCCTGAGGACGATGGGGCCAGACCCGAGGAGCCCCCATGACGGCACGCAGCGAGGCGTACGACGAGTCGCTCGCGAAGGCGCACGAGCACGTACGCCGCTGGTTGTCCTCGCTCGACGACCGGCCGGTGGGGCCGCGCGTCACCGCGACCGAGCTGCTCGACGAGGTCGGGGGACCGCTGCCCGAGCAGGGAACCGCTGCCGCCGCCGTCGTCGACGAGCTCGCCGCCAGGGCGGACGCCGGGTTGATGGCCATCGGATCCGGCCGTTTCTTCGGCTGGGTGATGGGCGGGACGCTCCCGGCTGCCCTGGGCGCCGACTGGCTGGTCAGCGGCTGGGACCAGAACGCCGGCATGCGCTACTCGACCCCGGCGACCGCAGCCTTGGAGGAAGTGGCCGGCGGCTGGCTGCTCGAGCTGCTGCACCTTCCTCGGACGGCGGACGTCGGGTTCGTCACCGGCGCCACGATGTCCAACTTCACGTGTCTTGCCGCGGCGCGCCACGCCGTGCTGGCCGGAGCCGGGTGGGACGTCGAGGACGAAGGCCTGAGCGGTGCCCCCAAGGTCCACGTACTGGTCGGCGCGGAGCGGCACGACACGATCGACCTCGCGTTGCGCTACCTCGGGCTCGGGCGGCCCACCGAGGTGGCTGCCGACGCCGAAGGACGCATCCGCGTCGAGGCGTTGGCCGAGTCCTTGGCGGCTATCCCGAATGGCGAGCCGATCGTGCTGTGCCTGCAGGCGGGCAACGTCCACTCCGGAGCGTTCGACCCGTTCGCGGCCGCCGTTGCGTTGGCCCACGAGCGCGGCGCCTGGGTCCACGTGGACGGCGCGTTCGGGCTGTGGGCAGCCGCGTCGCCCGGGCTGAGCCATCTCGTCGAGGGGATGTCGGGAGCGGACTCCTGGACCACGGACGCGCACAAGACCCTCAACGTCCCGTATGACTGCGGGCTCGCCATCGTCGCGGACTCGGCGGCGATGCGTGCGGCAATGGGTGTCCACGCCAGCTATCTCGTGGCAGACACGACGGGTCCCGGTGACCCGTTCGAGAAGGTCCCCGAGCTGTCCCGTCGTGCCCGCGGCATCCCCGTGTGGGCGGCGCTCCGGTCGTTGGGCCGTCAGGGCGTCGTCGAGCTGGTCGACGGCCTCGCGGCCAACGCGCACGCCATCGCGGCCGGGTTGTCGGAGGTCGAAGGCGTCGAGGTTCTCAACGAGGTGCTCTACACACAGGTCTGCGTGTCGTTCGGCAGCGACGAACGTACGCGGGAGGTCACTGCTCGCCTGATCGCCGACGGCACGACCTGGATGTCGGGCTCGCGCTGGCGTGACCGCGACGTCCTGCGCATCTCGGTCAGCAACTGGTCGACGGACGAGCGGGACGTACGCCTGTCGGTCGATGCCGTGCGGGCCGCAGCGGGGGTGTGAGGATCAGGACGTCTCGCCGCGGGCCATCGCGACGGCGGCGACGAGCACGAGCGACTTGACCTGGTCGAACGGGACGTTGTCGACGGCAGGCAGACCGGGGTTCTGCTCGCGGACCGACAGCTGCAGCGTCGCCAGGTTGAGCACGCCCAGCGCCTGCGTGTAGAAGACGTTGGCCAGGAGATAGGGATCCTTGACGTGGAAGTCGCCGCTGGCGGTGCCGGCCTCGAGGATCTCGACGACGTGCGACAGACATGAGGCCATGGCACGGCCGAGGTCGAACATCACGCGCTCGCTGACCTCTTCCATGAGCTCCGCGCCGCGGCGCCGCAGCAAGGCCTGGGCGCAGTCGACGAACGCCGGCAGCGCAGCGCCGAAGTTGAGGAAGGCGCCGGCGATGGCCTCGAGCCGGTCGACCGGCCCCAGGGCCGCGTCGTCTGCCGTGGCGAGCGTCTTGTCGAGCTCGTCGAGGTAGCCGACGAGGGTCTCGGCGAACAGCTCCTCCTTGCCGGAGAAGTGCCGGTAGATGATCGCGCGGTTGATGCCGACGGCCCTGGCGATGTCCTCGATCTGCGCATCACGCACCCCCCGCTCGTCGAACAGCGTCCGCGTAGCGTCGAGGATCTCCTGCTTGCGTTCTGCACGGCGTTCCGAGACGGGCATGGAGCCACTTTAAGGCCCTTTGTCGGAGGCGGGACGTAGGCTCGACGTATGCGTTCAGTGTCCGAGCTCAAGCGTCAGGTCGCGCCCATCGAGGTCGTCTCCGACTACCAGCCTGCCGGTGACCAGCCGGCGGCGATCGCCGAGCTCGAGCGCCGCATCAAGGCCGGCGCCAAGGACAGCGTCCTGCTGGGCGCGACGGGCACCGGCAAGACCGCGACGACGGCGTGGCTGGCCGAGCGCCTGCAGCGTCCGATGCTGGTGATGATGCCCAACAAGCTGTTGGCAGCCCAGTTCGCCAACGAGCTGCGTGAGCTGTTGCCCAACAACGCGGTCGAGTACTTCGTCTCCTACTACGACTACTACCAGCCCGAGGCCTACATCGCGCAGAGCGACACCTACATCGAGAAGGACTCGTCGATCAACGAGGAGGTCGAGCGCCTGCGGCACTCGGCCACCTGGTCCCTGCTGACCCGCCGCGACGTCATCGTGGTCGCCACGGTCTCGTGCATCTACGGCCTCGGCTCGGCCCAGGAGTACATGGAGCGCATGATCGGCTTCAAGGTCGGCGAGGAGCTGCCGCGTGACCAGCTGCTCCGCACGCTGGTGCAGGCGCAGTACGTCCGCAACGACGTCGCGTCGACCCGTGGCACCTTCCGGGTCAAGGGCGACACCGTCGAGATCTTCCCGGTCTACCAGGAGCACGCCGTGCGGGTGGAGTTCTTCGGCGACGAGATCGAACGGCTCATGACGTTGCACCCGCTGACCGGTGAGGTGCTGAGCGACGACCAGGAGCTCTACGTCGGCGCTGCGACCCACTACGCCGCCGGCCAGGACACCATGAACCGCGCGATGCGGACGATCGAGATCGAGCTCGAGGAGCGTCTCGCCGAGCTCGAGGGCGAGGGCAAGCTGCTCGAGGCCCAGCGGCTGCGCATGCGCACGACCTACGACCTCGAGATGATGCAGCAGGTCGGCACCTGCGCCGGCATCGAGAACTACTCGCGCCACATGGACGGCCGTGGTCCGGGCACGCCGGGCCACTGCCTGCTCGACTACTTCCCCGACGACTTCGTCCTGGTGGTCGACGAGTCCCACGTGACGATCCCGCAGATCGGCGCGATGTACGAGGGCGACATGTCCCGCAAGCGCTCGCTGGTCGAGCACGGGTTCCGCCTGCCCAGCGCGATGGACAACCGACCGCTCAAGTGGGCCGAGTTCCTCGAGCGCATCGGCCAGACGGTCTACCTCTCGGCGACGCCGGGCAACTACGAGATGGAGAAGGTCCAGGGCGAGGTCGTCGAGCAGATCATCCGGCCGACCGGGCTGATCGATCCCGAGGTCATCGTCAAGCCGACCAAGGGCCAGATCGACGACCTGATCACCCAGATCCGGCTGCGCACGGACCGCGAGGAGCGGGTCCTGGTCACGACACTGACCAAGAAGATGTCCGAGGACCTCACCGACTACCTCCTCGAGGCCGGGATCCGCACGCGCTACCTGCACAGCGAGGTCGACACGTTGCGACGCGTCGAGCTGCTGCGCGAGCTGCGCATGGGGGAGTACGACGTCCTCGTCGGCATCAACCTGTTGCGCGAGGGCCTCGACCTGCCCGAGGTCAGCCTCGTGGCCATCCTCGACGCCGACAAGGAGGGCTTCCTGCGGTCGGGGCGCTCCCTCATCCAGACGATCGGCCGCGCGGCGCGCAACGTGTCAGGGCAGGTCATCATGTACGCCGACACGATCACCGACTCGATGGGCTGGGCGATCGAGGAGACCAACCGGCGCCGTGAGAAGCAGGTCGCCTACAACACGGCCAACGGCATCGATCCCACCCCGCTGCGCAAGAAGATCGGCGACATCACCGACATGCTCGCGCGCGAGGACGCCGACACCGCCAACCTGCTCGCGGCGACGGGCGACAAGCGACGCAAGGGTGCGCCGGTGCCGCTGGGTCACACCGCCGAGCTGGCCAACCTGCCGTCGGGTGAGCTCGCCGACCTGATCGAGCAGCTCAGCGAGCAGATGCGCGCGGCGGCCGCCGAGCTGCAGTTCGAGGTGGCGGCCCGTCTGCGCGACGAGATCGGCGACCTCAAGAAGGAGCTCCGCAGCATGCTGCAGGCCGGCGTCTGACCCTTCGGCCCGGCCGCCTCGGGCGGCATGGAAAGGACATCAGCCAGCGGTCGATTCGATGGTTGATGGGCGCGCCTGCAAGAATGTGCAACGGAGGGGAGTATTCCCCGATCGCAACGTCGTCATCACGGAGACTCCCAGCAGTCACCCGGTGTTGCGGGCCGCCTCGCGCGGCGGAAGAGACCTCCGGCGTCCCAACGACCGGAGGAAATCACCGTGATCCTGCCCCTTGCCGAGAGCACTGCTGACAACGTCAGCATGTCGGTCTCGCAGACCGAGTGGATCGTGACGATCGCCGTCACGATCGCCGTGCTGCTGTTCGACATCATCGTGGTGGCCCGCAAGCCGCACGAGCCCACCATGAAGGAGTGCGCGATCTACCTGTCCGGCTACGTCGGGCTGGCGATCGCGTTCGGCATCTGGGTCACGGCCTATCACGACGTCGACGAGAAGGGCGGCGACTTCGGCCTGCAGTTCTTCGCCGGCTGGTTGACCGAGTACAGCCTCTCGATCGACAACCTGTTCATCTTCCTCATCATCATGGCGAGCTTCAAGGTGCCCAGGAAGCTGCAGCAGGAGGCGCTGCTCGTCGGCATCATCATCGCGCTGGTGTTCCGCGGCATCTTCATCGCGCTCGGAGCCGTGGCGATCAACAACTTCTCGTGGATCTTCTACATCTTCGGGGCCTTCCTCCTGTGGACCGCGTGGACGCTGGCCAAGGACACCGAGCACGACGACGACGGCGAGAACGCGGTCGTCCGCTTCGCCCGTCGGTTCTTCAACACCAAGGAGGAGTGGCACGGCCTCAAGCTGTTCATGAAGGAGAACGGCAAGACCTTCATCACCCCGATGTTCCTGGTGATCCTGTCGCTCGGCACGACCGACCTGCTGTTCGCGCTCGACTCGATCCCGGCGATCTACGGCCTGACCCAGGAGCCGTACCTGGTCTTCACGGCCAACGTGTTCGCGCTGATGGGCCTGCGACAGCTGTACTTCCTGCTGGGTGACCTCCTCCAGCGCCTGATCTACCTCTCCCAGGGCCTCGCGGTGCTGCTGGCGTTCATCGGCGTCAAGCTGGTCCTGCACGCCCTGCACGAGAACGAGCTGCCGTTCATCAACGGCGGCGAGCACGTCAAGGTCCCCGAGATCCCGACGCTGATGAGCCTCGGCGTCATCGTCCTGGTCCTCGGCGTCACGGCCATCGCCAGCCTGGTCGTGTCGTCCCGCCGCGAGAAGGCCGGCCACGAGCAGGGCTAGCACGAACCACGACGACGGCCGGCCCCGAAGGGAGCCGGCCGTCGTCGTTGTCGTTCAGACCTTCTCTTCGGCCACCCCTTCGAAGTCGCCCCCGCCGGTGCCGGTCATCCGGTTGGTGACGATCGTGACCAGCCACAGCGCCACGCCGATCAGCATCAGCACGCCGGCGATCTTGTAGATGAGCGCGTCGCGGTCGACCCACGGTCCGGCGAGGAACAGGCACAGCACCGCGCCGACATAGGGCAGGGGGCCGGGAGACGTGAAGAACTTCTTGACGTGGTCGTGGCGCTTGCCCCGCAGCACGACGCACGCGACGTTGACGACCGCGAAAACGCAGAGCAGGAGCAGGGAGGTCACGTTGGCCAGGTTGACCACGATGTCGCTGTCGGGTTCCTGTCGCACGTAGAAGATCAGGCCCATCGCCATGATGGTGGTGAACACGATGGCGGCCCACGGGGTCCGGCGGCCCGGCAGCACGGCCCCGAGTCCGCGGGGCAGGACGTTCTGGCGGGCCATGCCGTAGATGAGGCGGCTGGCCATGAGCATGTTGATCAGCGCAGTGTTGGCGACGGCGAACACCGCGAGGAACGGGAAGAGCTTGTCGATCGGGAAGTCCGGGGCGCCGACGGAGACGACCGACAGCAGCGCCCGGCCCTCCTCCTCGTTGATCTTCGCGATCTGGTCCGACGTCAGCACGGCGACCACGGAGACGGCGACCAGCATGTACAAGATGACGGCGATGCCCAGGCCGGTCAGCATCGTCCGGGGGAAGATCTTCTGCGGCTCCTCCACCTCCTCGACCATGTTGACCGCGTCCTCGAACCCGACCATCGCGAAGAACGCAATCGACGTCGCAGCCGTGACCGCCAGGAACAGGCCCTTGTCGTTGGCGTCCTCGAACACCGTCACGCGGTCGAGGTCGCCCTTGCCGTTGACGATCGCGTAGAAGCCGACACCGATGACGATCGCGAGGGCCGCGACCTCGACCAGCGTCAGCACGACGTTGAACTTGACGCTCTCGCCGACGCCGCGCAGGTTGATCGCGGCCAGCAGCACCATGAATCCCATGGCGATCGCGGTGATGGTCGCGTCGCCGGGGGCGCTGTCGATCCAACCGTTGATGACCAGGCCGTCGGTGAAGAATCCGGCCAGGGTTGCCGAGGCGGTGGAGGCGCTGGTGATGCCGGAGCACACCACGGCGAAGGCCACGATGAACGTGATGAAGTGCACGCCGAACGCCTTGTGCGCGTAGAGCGCGGCGCCCGCGGCCTGCGGATACTTCGTCACGAGCTCGAGGTAGGAGAGTGCCGTGATCGTGGCCACGACGAACGCCACCAGGAAGGGCAGCCAGACGATGCCGCCCACACCAGCGGCCATCTCTCCGGTGACGGCGTAGACGCCGGCGCCGAGGATGTCGCCCACGATGAACAGGAGCAGGAGCTTGGGTCCGAGGACCCTCTTGAGCTCGGTGCCGGACTCGTTGTGGGTGGTATTCGTCGTCATGGGTCCCCTTTGGTCCGCGCCGGTCGGGCGCTTCGTGGGACTCACCTTCCACCGACTGGCCCAGCAGCGCAACCGGGCAGTGTAGTTTCGACCCGTGGTTGACGTGAGGGCGAAGGTCTCTGGTTGGGTCGGCAAGCTGGTGGTGCGACGCATCCAGAAGAAGGGGATCGACCTCTCCCGAATCTCGTTCATCCCCGAGAAGACGAAGGTCCCGCTGCAACGCAACGGCATGGATCCGGTGCCGCGGATCGCCGAGATCCGGGCGACCGAGCCGATGCACAGGCTCGACCTGCCGTTCAACTTCCGCGCCTATCTCGTGACCGGCTACGAGGAGTCGCGACGCATTCTCACGGACCGGGACTCGTACTCCAACGACATCCGGCACATGTTCCACGGCGACGGACCCGCCACCTCGGACGACATCGGGGGACTGGGGTTCACCGACCCGCCACTGCACACGCGGCTGCGCAAGATCGTCACGCCCGAGTTCACGATGCGGCGGTTGGCGCGTCTCGAGCCGATGATCAGCGACATCGTCGACCAACAGCTCGACAAGCTCGCGGCTGAGGGCTCCGGCGCCGACATGGCCAAGCACGTCGCCTTCCCGGTGCCGTTCCAGACGATCTGCGCGCTCCTGGGTCTCGACTACGAGGACCGTGACGCGTTCGAGAAGCTCGGCAGCGCGCGATTCGACGCCACGAACGGTGGGGCAGCGGCCTTCGGTGCCGTCTCTGAGCAGCGCGAGTTCCTGTTCGAGGCCGTGGCGAGACAGCGCAAGGAACCGGGCGACGGCCTCATCGGGCAGATCCTGCGCGACGAGGGTGACCTGATCTCGGACGTCGACCTGGCCGGGCTCGCGGACGGCGTGTTCACCGGCGGGTTCGAGACCACCGCCGGCATGATCGCTCTCGGCACGATCGTCCTGCTGCGCGACCCGGAGTACGCCGCCCTGGTGCGCAAGGGTGATCCCGAGGACATCGACCGGATCGTCGAGGAGCTCCTGCGCTACCTGGCCGTCGTGCAGGTCGCGTTCCCGCGGTTCGCGAAGCAGGACATGATGCTGTTCGGCCAGCAGCTCAAGGCCGGCGACGTCGTGCTGGCCTCGCTGAGCGGGGCCAACCGCGATCCAGCATCCGCAGGGGAGCGGCCCGACGAGTTCGACCCCTATCGCGTACCGGCCAGCGGTCACCTGGCGTTCGGCCACGGCATCCACCGGTGCATCGGCGCCGAGCTGGCGCGCATGGAGCTGCGCATCGCGCTGCCGCGGCTGTTCCAGCGGTTCCCGAACCTCGCCCTCGCCAAGCCGCAGGAGGAGCTGAGCTTCCGCCAGCTGTCCTTCGTCTACGGTGTCGACGAGCTTCCGGTCACCTTCTGACGTGCCGGCCTTCCACGCGCGTACGGTCGCGGAGATCGAGGACTGGTTCGACGACCACGGGCTGCCGTACTTCGCCGGCGATCACGCCGACCGCGTGGAGCGGTGGTTGTCGCGCAAGCGCATCACCGCTGTCCTCGTCCTGATCGTCGCCGTGTCCGTCGCAGGTGGAGTCGGGGTGGCGCAGCTGGTCGATGATGGCCGCGCCTGGGGCGTCTTCACCGGCGTCGCCCTGTTCCTCGGCCTGCTCGGCTCGTTCGCCGGGCGGCTGCTGCGCATGGGCACGATGCTGCGCTGGGCCGTGCGGCGTACGTTCGGCTCGCTCGGGCTGATGCTTCCCCTGCTGACCCGCGCGCTGCCGCTGCTGCTGCTCGCCGTGACGTTCCTGTTCATCAACGCCGAGGTCTGGCAGGTCGCGTCGTTGATGTCGCGCAACGTGCTGTGGGCGTCGGTGGCGTTCTTCGCGGTCATCGCGACGGCATTCCTGCTCGTACGCCTGCCCGAGGAGGTGCGCAAGGTCGAGCGCGAGGTCGCCGGCGAGCGCCTGGCCGACTGCTGCGCCGGCACCCCGGCAGCCGAGGCGGCTCGTGAGATCACGGCCGAGCCTGCTGACCTGCCGCGGTTCGCGCGAGCCAACCTGGTGCTCGTGCTGCTGTTCAGTCAGGCGATCCAGGTGCTGCTGCTGAGCCTCGGCCTGTTCGCGTTCTTCGTGGTGTTCGGGCGCCTGACCATCCCGGACGACACGATCATCGCCTGGACGCAGCAGTCGTCGGTCCACGACCTGCCCTCGCTGGGCAAGAGCCTGCCGATCACCAACGAGCTGTTCCAGGTCGCCGTGTTCCTCTCCTCGTTCGCGGGGCTCTACTTCACGGTCTATGCGGTCAACGACCAGACGTACCGGTCGCAGTTCTTCGCGGGTCTCTCGACCGAGCTCGAGCAGGCCGTAGCGGTCAACGCCGTGTACGTGTCGCTGCCGCGCGACGAGACCGTCGAACGATGAGCGACGTCGATGGTCCGGTTCTGGTTGTGCCGGCCCCGCGGCCCACTTAGTCTCATGGCGACGTGTTCTGCGACGCATGAGTGAGGCCATGACGACCACGCCGCCGGCCGGTGCCGAGCACGACGGCCCGCCCATCTTTGGCCGGGAGCCTGCACTGGCCACCTGGCGTGCACTCGCGGAGCAGGTCGGCGCCGGCCGATCCGGTGGTCTGGCGTTCACCGGTTCAGCCGGCGTGGGCAAGACCGCTCTCATCGAGTGGATCCGAGGCGACGCACGTCGTCGATCGTGGGCGAGCGTCGCCGGGGCGGGCGCCCAGGCGACGCAGCAGCTTCCGGGACATGTGCTGTGGCAGCTCTTCGGATCGTTGGCGGCACGCGCACGAGCGGGAGAGCCGCCATTCGACGGACCGGGCCAGCACCTGCACACCTTCCTCCTCGGCGACCGACGGGATGTCGACGAGACTGCTCTGACGTTCGCGGCAGCCTGGGTGCTGCGCACCCTCACCGAGGATGAGGTCGTGCTCGTCGTGGTGGACGACCTGCAGTGGAGCGACGAGCTCTCGCTGAAGGTGGTGGCCGCTCTGCCGCACCTCGTGCGCGACGACCGGGTGGCCTTGGTCGTCGGCGTACGCGATCCGGAGACGGCTTCCGCGGCGACTCAGGGACTTCTTGAAGAATCGGCGACGACGCACGTCGCGCTCGAGCCGTTGCGGCGTCGCGACGTGGCGCAGTGGGTCAAGCACGCAACCGGAGCCGCGTCCACAGAAACCGTCACCCGGCTGCATGCCGCCAGCGCGGGTCTTCCGTACCTGGTCGGAGAGCTGCTGGCGGGTGGCGCCGAGACCGAGAGCGACGCCACCGAGCTCCTACGTCGCCGGCTGTCGACGCTGACCACGACCCAGCGTGAGGTCCTTGACGTGATCGTCCGACTGGGAGACCTGGCAGTCGACGAGCTCGTGACCGCGGTCACCGGTCATGACCGGCATGCGCTGGCCCACTCGTACGACGCTCTGCGCCGACTCCGCCTGCTCGCCGCAGGGACGCCGCTGCGGGTCACCCACCCGCTGGTCGGCGAGGCGACGCTCTCCGTCGCCGATCCTCCTGTCGCCGCCGAGGTCCACGCACGCATCGCGACGTCACTCTCCGCGGACGGCCACGGCACGGCCGTGGTCGCGACGCACCTCTTGCACACGGCCCCGGGTGATGACCCGGTGACCACGGACCTGCTGGTGCAGGCCGGTCTGGAGGCGCTCGCCTCCGGCTCGGCCACGGCGGCGAGCCAGCTCCTCGATCGAGCGCGGAGGCAGACGAACGTTCCGACTCGGGTGCGGACGCGGATCACGACGGCCGCAGGCCGCGCGCATCTACGTGCGGGCCGCATCGACGTGGCGGTCGCGCGGTGGCGTTCGGACTGGCGTGAGCTCTCGTTCGGTGAACGAGCAGAACGCCTGCTCGACATCGGCGACGCGGAGCTCATCCGCGGATGCCCGGACGAGGGCTCGGCGGCATATGCGGCCGCGGTCGACATCCTGGCGACGGCCGACCAGCTTGCCGTGCCTGAGGACGTCCAGCACCGCGTCTGGGCACGTCTGTCCCTCACCGGATTCTTCGACGCGAGTGCCGGCCAGCTGCGTCACCAGGCTGTCGAGACGATCCTCTCCCGATCCCCTGCAGAGGACGGGCCGGCCGAGCGTGCGCTGTTGTCGTACGAGGCGTTGCGGTCGGCGCTCACCGGCGAGTCAGCCGAGCGCGCCGGTGACCTGGCGGCCCGTGCCGTACGCGACGGCCTGTTGCTGCAGGAGGACGGGCCGGAGGGGACGATCCTGAACGCGGCCCTGGCGTCGCTGTGCAATGCCGAGCGTGACACCGAGGCGCTCGCGGTCGCAGACGAAGCGTTGGCGCGGGCACGAGCCCGCGGATCCGTGCTGGGCCATGCCTCCATCTCCTACCTGCGCGGTGCCCTGCACGCTCGGCGCGGCCGACTTCGGCTGGCACAGGCTGACTTGGAGAGCGCTGTTGCGGCCCGCGAGTACGGCTGGAGCGCCTTCCTCGAGTCGGCCGTCCAGATGCTGGTCCAGGTTCACCTGGCCCGCGACGACCATGACGCCGCCAAGGAGCTGCTCGAGCTCGTGCCTCTCGACCGGAGTCGGCAACCGCTCATGCGGGCAGCTGCGTTGCATGCTCACGCGGCCGTCGCACTCGCCGAGGGAGCCCACGAAACCGCGCTGGACCGGTGCATCGAGGCGATGGATCTCACCGAGGCCTTCCGTGGTCCCGTCTTCAGCTGGTGGCGACGGGACGCGATCCGCGCGGCCGTCGTGCTGCAGCGTGGCGAGCTCGCCCAGTCGGTTGCGGAAGACATCGTCGTGACGGCGGAGTCCTTCGGTGCACCGCGCGGCCTCGGAACCGCCCTTCGTGCGGCGGCAACCGCTGAGCCGTTCGAGCAGGCTGTTGCGACACTTCGACGAGCCATCGGGCTGCTGGCCGCCCATGACGGCCACCTCGAGCACGCCGAAGCCTGCGCAGACCTCGCCTCGCTCCTGCTCCAAGCGGGGCACAGTGACGAGAGCCGGCGGTCCGAAGCCGTCACGTGGGGTACCCGCGCGATCGCAGCGGCCGAACGGATCGGGGCCCGCCGGGTCGTGCGGGAGGTCTCCGCTCTCCTCGAAGGTCTCGAGGTCACCCCAGAGGTCGCGCCGGCTACGCGCCTCGACCGGCTGTCGCCCGGTGAGCTGCGTGTGTGCGAGCTCGCGATGCAGGGGATGTCGAACCGGCAGATCGCCGAGCACCTGTTCATCACGGTCAAGGGTGTCGAGTGGCATCTGTCGAAGTCGTACGCCAAGCTCGGCGTCCGGTCACGCCGGGAGCTCATCGCGCAGGCACCCCAGTCCTGAGTACTGGGGTCAGGATCGGACAGTTCGGCCGCTCAGCCCGACCAGCATGGGTCAGGTACTCATCGAGATCGGAGCGACCATGACCATGTCCATGACCCAGGCATCCTCTCCACGCCTGGAGACCAGCCCGAACGGCACCTGCCGCGCCCGAGCGCTCGTCCTCCTGGGCGAGCGGGTGTCCGAGGACGGGCTCCGACCGCACGTCGTGGAGCTGCACGCCGTGGCAGCCGCGGCGGCGTCCGTCAGCCCGGTGGCTTCTGCCGTGCTGGCCGACCACACGTGCCCCGATCCCGTGCGCGAACGTGCTTTCGCTGTCGCCGTGCGCGACCTGTTGGCTGCGTACGACCAAGGCGCGGATGCCGACGGTGGCCTTCGTGACTGACGTCGCGGACGCACTGGTGCTCGAGCTCCTCGCTCGTCTGGGCGCGGTCGAGCACGATGTCGACTCGCTGCACGCCCAGCTCGGGCTCACCCGGCCCTCCGAGGCAGAGGTCCCCCAGGCGGTCCTCCCCGAGGAGGTCGCCCAGATGGTGCGCGACGGTGCCCTCGACAAGGCGGCACGCCGCCTGATGATCGAGGACGGCATCGCCCTCGCGGTGGCCCGGGCTCGTGTCGACGCCTGCAGCCGAACCCTCAACTGACTACTCCACACCGATCGGAAGAACCCATGCTGACTCGTCTCACCGCTGCAGCGGCGCTCACGGCGACCGTCCTGCTCGCCCCGACCTCGACCCAGGCGACGCCCGCCCCTCCGCACCCAGGTGGGGACGTCGTCGCCTTCGGCTCTGCCACCGACGGCAAGCTCGACGTACCGCCGCTCCCGTCCGGCATGTCTTACGTCGAGGTCGACGGCGGCTACAACGCCACCGTCGCCCTGCGGTCGGATGGTCACATCGTCGGCTGGGGCCACGAGGTCGAGCAGTACAGCAGCCTCACCCCACCGGATCTGCCCAGCGGAACCACCTACACCGACGTCTCCACGAACGGGACGGTCACCTTGGCTCTGCGGTCCGACGGAGTGGTCGTGCCCTTCGCCACGACCAACCCGTACGGAACGAGCATGGTGCCGCCGCTTCCGGCCGACGTGCAGTACACCGATCTCCAGGTCGGTTCACGCGACGTGCTCGCACTGAGGTCTGACGGTCACATCGTCGCGTGGGGAGAGGACAACTTCGGGCTGCACGCCATCCCGGCGCTGCCCGACGGCGTGACCTACACGACCTTTGCGGTCACGATGACCCACGCGCTCGCTCTTCGGTCCGACGGGCGCGTCGTCGCGTGGGGAGCGACCTCACAGGGCAAGACGGACGTGCCGGACCTGCCCGAGGGCACGACCTACACCGGTGTTGCCGCGGGCCTCTCGCACAGCGTCGTCATCCGGTCCGACGGCGAGGCCCTGGCCTTCGGCCAGAACGACTCGGGCCAGGCCGAGGTGCCGCCGCTGCCGGACGGCCTGACGTACATCGATGCGTCTGCAGGGTTCAACCACACTCTCTTCCTCCGGTCGGACGGCAGCGTCGTCGGCAGCGGTGTCGACGCAGACGGCCAGCTCGCAGCGCCCGCGCCGGACGGCGAGATGCGGAACGTCGCCATGGCAGGAGGCTTCTCGCACTCGGCGGTGATCCGCGCCACCGTGCCGGATTCGGTGACGACTGCGGCCTGGCCCGCGACCATCACGTACGGCAAGCCTTCCGTCGTCCCGATCACGGTCTCCACGGCGCACGGGTCCCCGCCCCCCGGACCTGGGACCGTGCGGATCACGGGCTCAGACGGGCGGCCCATCGCCGCCGGCACGACGGATGCCGACGGCAAGGCGACCTTGGAGATCGGTGCCACCGCGCTGAAGCCTGGCAGCCATGCGCTACGGGTGACGTTCATGGGCAGCCCGACGGCGTGGCGGTCGGAGTCGCAGACCCGCACCATGACAGTCGGACGAGCCGTCTCGACCGCAGCGCTGTCAGTCCCGTCGCACATGCGCGCGGGCACGCGTCGCACGGCCAGCGTGACCGTCCGTGCCACCGGCGTCACCCCGACGGGCAAGGTGCGCATCATGGACGGGAGCCGTGTGCTGCGCGAGTTCACGATGCTGGCCTCGTTCGGCGGTCGCCGAGCGGTGCTCCTGCCGAAGCTGCGCGAGGGCAAGCACCGGCTGCGCCTGCGGTACGTGGGCTCTGCCCACGCGACATCGGACTGGTCGCTCACGCACGACGTCACGGTTCGGCGCTGACCGGTCCGACGAGGAGCTGCCGGTTGCACCCCACCCGCGACGGGCGCACGATGAGGGCATGGCGCGCAGGAAGACCACGCTCCGCGAGCACCACCGACGCTGGGGCGTCTACGTGGCAGTCGTCGTGTTCATCGCCGCAGGAGCGGCGTTCGTCATCGGCTTCGCCCGCGAGGGAGAGGTCGCGCGCGAGCCGTGGGGCTACCTCGCCGTCGCCGTCGCGATCCTTGCAGCGGTCGGCGGGCTGCTGCTGTCGTTCGCCCAGGCGGCGTACGAGGCCCAGGACGACGACTGAGGCGTGGTCGTCACTCGCCGGTCTCGCCGTCGATGGCCTCTCGGATCAGGTCGGCGTGGCCGTTGTGGCGCGAGTACTCCTCGATCATGTGCACCAGCACCCAGCGCAGGGTGAACGGCTCGCCGGTCCGCGGGTGCCGACCGCCCGCCTCAAGCGACCGGGCTGCTGTGATGTCGCGGGACCGGGCGACGTGCTCGTCGAGGACGGTCCGGGCCTGGTCACCCGTCGACTCGTCCAGCTTGCTGAAGCCGTCCGTGTCGTACGGGGCGGGCGCATCCTCGCCGGCGATGACGACCTGGAACCACCAGCGCTCGACGCCGGCGAGGTGGCGCAGGAGGCCGAGCAGGGTGACGTCCGACGACGGCACCGCCTGCCGACGCAGCTCGTCGTCGGTGAGTCCGGCGCACTTGTGGTGAAGCGTCGCCCGGTGCCAGTCCAGCATCGTCGTGAGGATCGTCCGCTCGTCACCGGTCGTGGGCGGGTCGGTGCGCAGGTCTTCAGCCATGCGGGGACCCTAGCGGCTTCGTGGCTGAGGCTCAGACAGGTGAGGCGGGCTCTCCACCGTCCAGAGGGGCGCACTGGCCGAGGGTGATCGCCTTGTTGCGCGCGAAGTGCTCCGAGGAGCGTGCAGCCTCCGGGTAGTCAGCCGGGTCGAGGTTGGCGTAGTACTGGACCGCGTCGAGCAGCGCGTCGGCCTCCGGCTCGTCACTGATGCGGGACAGCACCGTGGCCGGGATCTTGGCCTTCTCGAAGTGCTCGACCGTGCCGGCGTAGTCGCCTCGGTTGAACTCCGCGATGCCCTCGTTGACCTCGCGGCAGGTGTTGGCCTGGGCCTGAGGCACGGTGAGGCCGCGATCGGGTGAGCCCGCGTCGCCGCAGGCGGAAAGCACCAGCAGAAGGATGAGCGCGGTCGCACTTCTCATGTCTCGGACCCTAGGTCCTGGGCCACCGGTCCGCAGGATGAAATGGCGCCAGCGCGGACGCGCGGCCTAGGTCGTGGGCCCGGGTCGCCTGACCGCCCAGTAGCCCATGAGCCCGATCGTCAGGAGGAACGAGAGACCCACGAGCCCGAACCCGAGCAGCGTCACAGTGCTGCCGCCGGAGTCATCGTCGTACGTCACGGTCAAGGTCGAGGAATAGGACCCGTCCACTTCGTCGCCCGAAGTCTCGGTCTCGCTCGGTGAATTCGCGTACCAGCCCGACGGGGTGGACTCTCGGCTCTCGCCGACTGCCACGAGCACGAATCCCGCGACTGCGAGCGCGGCAGCCACGAGCATGAGGCGTTTGATCAGGCGCATCCAGCAAGTCTGGCGCACCGCCTGCCGATGCTGAACACGTGGCGTGGAACCCGCCTACCAACCTCTGGCGCGCCACTCCGCCAGGTGCGGCCGCTCGGCACCCAGGGTCGTGTCGTTGCCGTGCCCGGGATAGACGTGCGTGTCGTCGTCGAAGCGCCCGAAGATCTTGGTCTCGACATCGTCGATCAGCGTCGCGAAGGCGTCCGCGTCGCCGAACGTGTTCCCGACACCGCCCGGGAAGAGCGAGTCACCGGTGAACAGGTGCACGATGCCGTCCGGATCGTCGTACGCCAGCACGATCGAGCCCGGCGTGTGGCCGACGATCTCGATGACCTCGAGCTCGCAGGAGCCGACCCGCACGCGGGCGCCCGTACGTACGCGGGTCGTGACTGGCACCGGAAGCTCGTCGGCATCGTCCTCGCCCGCCACGGTCTCGGCGCCCGTACGTTCCACGATCGCCGCGAGTGCCTGCCAGTGGTCCCCGTGCCGATGCGTCGTGATGACGCGGGCGAGGCCGTCGCGGCCGATCAGGTCGAGCAGCGTGTCGTGCTCGTTCGCCGCGTCGATCAGGGCCTGCTCTCCCGTGAGGACGCAGCGCAGCAGGTAGGCGTTGTTGTTCATCTCGCCGACCGCGACCTTCGTGATCATCAGGTCACCGGCCACCTGGACGTCGGCGGGCCCGCCGACCTCGACTTCTCCCGTGTACGTCATGGGGCCAGCCTGCCAGACCCGCGGGGGCGGTGAGTACGCGTCCATCCTGGGCTCAAGCGTGGACGCCAGGTCACCGCTCGGCGCCAAGCCGGGACGCTGTGAGCGAACGTACGGTCGCTCGGCGGGTTTCTGTCGGAGCACCTCCATACAATGGAGTGGGCCAAGATCTTGCCCGCAACCACCGATCATCTCAGGGGAGCCAGTGACCGACCGCCTCGTCATCCGCGGCGCACGAGAGCACAATCTCAAGGACGTCTCGCTCGACCTGCCGCGAGACTCGCTGATCGTGTTCACGGGTCTCTCGGGCTCCGGCAAGTCGTCCTTGGCGTTCGACACGATCTTCGCCGAGGGCCAGCGGCGCTACGTCGAGTCCCTGTCGGCGTACGCCCGGCAGTTCCTCGGCCAGATGGACAAGCCCGACGTCGACTTCATCGAGGGCCTGTCGCCGGCCGTCTCGATCGACCAGAAGTCCACGAGCCGCAACCCGCGCTCGACCGTCGGCACGATCACCGAGGTCTATGACTACCTCCGCCTGCTCTACGCCCGTGCCGGCCGCCCGCACTGTCCCGTCTGTGGCGAGGCGATCGCGCGTCAGACGCCGCAGCAGATCGTCGACCGCATCATGGCCGGCGACGAGGGCACCAGGTTCCAGGTCCTCGCACCGATCATCCGCGGCCGCAAGGGTGAGTACTCCGAGCTGTTCCGGCAGCTGCAGTCCCAGGGGTTCAGCCGCACGATCGTCGACGGTGAGACCCACATGCTGGCCGACGAGCCCCCGGCGCTCGCCAAGCAGAAGAAGCACACGATCGACGTCGTGGTCGACCGTCTCCAGGTCAAGGGCAACCAGAAGCAGCGCCTGACCGAGTCGGTCGAGACCGCGCTCGGGCTCGCCGACGGCCTCGTCATCATCGACTACGTCGACCTGCCCGCGGACGACGAGCACCGCACCCGCCGGTTCTCCGAGAAGCTCGCGTGCCCCAACGACCACCCGCTCGAGGTCGACGAGCTCGAGCCGCGCTCGTTCTCGTTCAACGCGCCCTTCGGCGCCTGCCCCGAGTGCCACGGCTTGGGCACCCGCATGGAGGTCGACCCCGAGCTCGTCGTGCCCGACGACGCCAAGTCGCTCAACGACGGCGCCGTGGCGCCGTGGTCGTCCGCGCACGTGGCCGACTACTTCTCCCGCCTCATCGGCGCGCTCGCCGACGAGATGGGCTTCAGCGCCGACACCCCGTGGGGCGACCTCCCGGAGAGCGTGCGCGAGGCGATCCTGCACGGGCACCCGACCAAGGTGCACGTGCGCTACAAGAACCGCTACGGCCGGGTCAGGTCCTACTACACCGAGTTCGAGGGCGCGATCACCTACCTCGAGCGTCGCCACGAGGAGACCGACTCCGAGACCAACCGCGAACGGCTCGAGGGCTTCATGCGCGAGGTTCCGTGCCGGGTCTGCAACGGCACCCGCCTCAAGCCGGTGATCCTGGCCGTGACGCTGGAGTCCGAGAAGTTCGGTGCCAAGAACATCGCCGAGGTCTGTGCGCTGTCGATCGCCGAGGCGTCCGAGTACCTCCAGACCCTCGAGATGAGCGACCGGGAGCGCCAGATCGGCGAGCGGGTGCTCAAGGAGATCAACGAGCGGCTGCGCTTCCTGCTCGATGTCGGCCTCGACTACCTCGCCCTCGACCGTGCCGCCGGCTCGCTGTCCGGCGGCGAGGCCCAGCGCATCAGGCTCGCGACCCAGATCGGCGCCGGCCTCGTCGGCGTGCTCTACGTGCTCGACGAGCCGTCGATCGGCCTGCACCAGCGCGACAACCACCGCCTCATCGAGACGCTGCTGCGCCTGCGCGACCTCGGCAACACCCTGATCGTCGTCGAGCACGACGAGGACACGATCCGCGCCGCAGACTGGGCCGTCGACATCGGCCCCGGCGCGGGCGAGCACGGGGGACAGGTCATCGTCTCCGGCCCCGTCGACGAGCTCTACGCCAGCGACGACTCCCTGACCGGGCAGTACCTCTCGGGCCGCAAGTCGATCCCGTTGCCCGAGTCCCGCCGCCCGCGCGTTCCCGGCCGCGAGCTCACGGTGCACGGCGCCAAGGAGCACAACCTCCGCGACATCGACGTGACGTTCCCGCTGGGCATGTTCGTCGCCGTCACCGGGGTGTCCGGCTCCGGCAAGTCGACGCTCGTCAACGACATCCTCTACACCCAGCTCGCCCGCACGGTCTACGGCGCCCGCGCCATCCCCGGCCGTCACCGCACGCTCACCGGCCTCGAGGAGGTCGACAAGGTCATCCACGTCGACCAGTCGCCGATCGGTCGCACCCCGCGGTCCAACCCGGCGACCTACACCGGGGTGTTCGACCATGTTCGCAAGCTGTTCGCGCAGACGCCCGAGGCCAAGATGCGCGGCTACCAGCAGGGCCGGTTCTCGTTCAACGTCAAGGGCGGCCGCTGCGAGGCGTGCTCCGGCGACGGCACCATCAAGATCGAGATGAACTTCCTGCCCGACGTCTACGTGGCGTGCGAGGTCTGCCACGGTGCCCGCTACAACCGCGAGACGCTCGAGGTGCACTACAAGGGCAAGACGATCGCCGAGGTGCTCGAGATGCCGATCGAGGAGGCCGTCGAGTTCTTCGAGGCCATCCCCGCGATCGCCCGACACCTGCGCACCCTCGTCGACGTGGGCCTCGGCTACGTTCGCCTGGGACAGTCGGCACCGACGCTGTCCGGTGGCGAGGCGCAGCGCGTCAAGCTCTCGGCCGAGCTGCAGAAGCGGTCGACCGGCCGCACGGTCTACGTGCTCGACGAGCCCACGACGGGCCTGCACTTCGAGGACATCCGCAAGCTCCTCGGGGTGCTGCAGCGCATCGTCGACACCGGCAACTCGGTCATCGTCATCGAGCACAACCTCGACGTGATCAAGACCGCCGACTGGGTCATCGACATGGGACCCGAGGGTGGCAGCGGTGGCGGACTGCTGATCGCCGAGGGCACGCCCGAGGACATCGCCAACAGCCCCGCCAGCCACACCGGCACGTTCCTCAAGCCGCTGCTCGTCACCTCGTAGGCTGGGTCGGTGGCAGATCCCGCAAGCTATCGGCCGGCCCCCGGCGAGATCCCGGTCGAGCCGGGCGTCTACCGGTTCCGCGACGCCGAGCGCCGGGTCATCTACGTCGGCAAGGCCAAGTCGCTCCGGCCACGCCTGAGCTCCTACTTCCAGGACATCTCCAACCTGCACCAGCGCACGCAGCAGATGGTGCTCACGGCGGCGTCGGTCGAGTGGACGGTCGTCAGCACCGAGGTCGAGGCGCTGGCGCTCGAGTACTCCTGGATCAAGGAGTTCGACCCCCGCTTCAACGTCAAGTACCGCGACGACAAGTCCTACCCGTGGCTCGCGGTCACGGTCGGGGAGGAGTTCCCCCGCGTCACGGTGATGCGTGGGACCCAGCGCAAGGGCGTGCGCTACTTCGGCCCGTACGGTCACGCGTGGGCGATCCGCGACACCGTCGACACGCTGCTCCGCGTGTTCCCCATGCGGTCGTGCTCTGCGGGCGTCTTCCGGCGATCCAAGGCGATCGGCCGCCCCTGCCTGCTGGGTGACATCGGCAAGTGCGCCGCGCCGTGCGTCGGCCGGGTCGACGCCGACGAGCACCGGGCGATCGTCAACGACTTCCTGGCCTTCATGGGTGGGCAGACCGCGGGCTTCACGAAGCGCATCGAGGAGCGCATGCAGGAGGCGTCCGCCAACGAGGAGTACGAGCTCGCCGCCAAGCTGCGCGACGACCTCGGGGCGCTCCGCCGCGTGCTGGAGAAGCAGACGGTCGTGTTCGGCGACGGCACCGATGCCGACGTCCTCGGCTTCGTCGACGATCCTCTGGAGGTGGCGGTCCAGATCTTCTCGGTCCGCGGCGGCCGCATCCGCGGACAGCGTGGCTGGGTCGCCGAGAAGGCCGACGAAGCCACCTTCCCAGAGCTCGTCCAGGGCGCCCTCATGACGCTCTACGAGGACTCGGCCCCGTCGGCCATCCCACGCGAGGTGCTCGTGCCCACGCTTCCGGCTGACGCCGACACCGTGACCGAGCTGCTCAGCGAGCGCCGTGAGGGCCCGGTCAGGATCCGGGTGCCCCAGCGAGGCGACAAGCGCGCCCTGATGGCCACGGTGGAGCAGAACGCCAAGCAGTCGTTGATGCGCCACAAGATGAAGCGGTCGTCCGACCTCACGGCCCGCAGCCTCGCGCTCGAGGAGATCCAGGCGGCGCTCGACCTCGACACCGCTCCGCTGCGCATCGAGTGCTACGACATCTCCAACCTCGGCGCCACCGAGACCGTCGCCTCGATGGTCGTGTTCGAGGACGGACTGCCCCGCAAGTCCGAGTACCGCCGGTTCACGATCCGCAACGAGGGGCAGAGCGACGTCGCCGCGATGCACGAGGTCATCACGCGACGGTTCACGCAGCTCCTCAAGGCCCGCGAGGGCAACGACGAGGAGGGGCCGGGCATCGACCCGGAGACCGGCAAGCCGCGTCGATTCGCCTACACCCCGGCGCTCGTCGTGGTCGACGGCGGACCGCCCCAGGTCGCCGCCGCGCACGCGGCGATGCAGGAGCTGGGCATCAAGGACATCGCGCTCGTCGGCCTCGCCAAGCGCCTCGAGGAGGTCTGGCTGCCCGATGACGAGGACCCCGTGATCCTGCCGCGCACGAGCGAGGGCCTCTACCTCCTCCAGCGTCTGCGCGACGAGGCGCACCGCTTCGCGATCACGCACCACCGTGGCCGACGCAGCAAGTCGATGATCGAGAGCGTGCTCGACCCCGTGGCCGGCCTCGGCCCCACCAGGCGCAAGGCACTGCTGAAGACCTTCGGCTCGGTCAAGAAGCTCCGCGCCGCGACGGCCGAGGAGATCGCCACGGTTCCCGGGATCGGGGCCGCTACGGCACAATCCATCGTGGAGGCGCTCGCGACCGGCGAGCAGGTCCCGGCGATCAACACCGCGACCGGCGAGATCCTGGAGGACAGTTGACGACCTTGACGCAGTTCGTGCTCGTCACCGGCATGACCGGAGCAGGGCGAGGCTCGACCGCCAAGGTGCTCGAGAAGCTCGGCTACTACGTCATCGACAACCTGCCGCCCAACCTGCTCGCCAACGTCGTGGCGACGGTGCAGGAGTCCAAGGACATCGATCGGCTCGCCGTGGTCGTCGACGCCCGGTCGCGGCAGTTCTTCGGCGGCCTCGTCGAGGCTCTCGAGGACCTGCGCGACGACGGCATCCACACCAAGATCGTCTATCTCGAAGCCGCCGACGAGGTGCTCGTACGCCGTCAGGAAGCCGCACGCCGCCCGCACCCCCTGAGCCTCGAGGGCCGGCTCGTGGACGGTCTCGACCGCGAGCGAGAGCTCCTGAGGCGCATCCGCGGCCGGGCCGACATCGTCGTCGACACGTCCAACCTCAACGTCCACCAGCTGGGCCAGCGCATCCGTGCCGCGTTCGAGGATCCCGACTCCGGCGGCCTGCGGGCGTCCGTCATGTCGTTCGGCTTCAAGTACGGCCTGCCCATCGACGCCGACATGGTGGCCGACCTGCGGTTCCTGCCCAACCCCTTCTGGGTCGACGAGCTGCGCCCGATGAGCGGTCTCGACGAGCCGGTCCGTGACTACGTCCTCCGCCAGCCCCGGTCCGCCGAGTTCCTGGAGCAATACGAGGGCCTCGTGGCGCTGCTGACCGACGGCTACCTGCGTGAGGACAAGCACTTCCTGACGATCGCGATCGGCTGCACCGGCGGACGGCACCGCAGCGTCGCGATGTCCGAGGCATTCGCCGAGCGACTGCGCGCGCATGGCGTCCGCACGCTCGTCGTCCACCGTGACCTGGGGCGCGAGTGACGACGCGGCCCGCGCACGTGGCGGGGCGGGTCGAGGGCGACCTCAAGGTCGTCTCCCTCGGTGGCGGTCACGGCCTCGCGGCAAGCCTGTCGGCGTTGCGGCGCCTCACGACCGACCTCACGGGAGTGGTGACGGTGGCCGACAACGGCGGCTCCTCCGGTCGCATCCGCGCCGAGCTCGGCGGGTTGCCTCCGGGTGACCTCCGCATGGCGCTCGCAGCGCTGTGCGGCGACGACGACTGGGGCCGCACGTGGGCCGCCGTCCTGCAGCACCGGTTCTCCGGCACCGGTGAGCTCAAGGACCACGCCGTCGGCAACCTGCTGATCGCGGCGATCTGGGACCAGGTCGGCGACCACGTCGCCGGGCTCGACCTCGTCGGCGAGCTGCTGGGTGCCCAAGGCCGCGTGCTGCCCATGGCCGCGGTGCCCCTCGACATCGAGGCCGACGTGCACCTGCGCTCGGCACCCGACCGCCTGACCCTCGTACGCGGTCAGGTCGAGGTGTCGTCCACCGATGGCCAGGTCGTCAGCGTCCGGCTCGACCCCGCCGATCCGCCGGCCTGCCCGGAGGCCGTGGCAGCGGTCGATGCCGCCGACTGGGTCGTGGTCGGTCCCGGCTCCTGGTTCACGAGCGTCATGCCGACGCTGCTCGTGCCCGGGCTCCGTGATGCGCTCACCAAGACCACGGCCAAGCGCATCCTCGTGCTCAACCTGCACGAGCAGGCGGGGGAGACCGAAGGCCTGACGCCGACGGATCATCTCGAGGTCCTGGCCGCCCACGCGCCCGAGCTGGGGCTCGACGCCGTCATCGCCGACACCAGCCTCGTTGACACGCGTGGCACGCTGGAGTCGACGGCTCGGGCCCTCGGCGCGCGCTTGTACGTCGCGGACGTCGCGGCGAGTCCAGGATCCGATCAGCACGACCCGGGACGGCTCGCGGCCGCATTCGGCAAGGTCATGAGGACGGCATAGAGTGACACTTCTCCCGGACACCACACCATCGACAGACAGGGGCTCGGCCGCATGGCAATGACGGCTCAGGTGAAGGCAGAGCTGGCCAACACCACGATCACCAAGTCGTGCTGCCGCAAGGCCGAGGTCTCGTCGATCCTGCGGTTCGCCGGCGGTCTCCACATCGTCTCGGGACGCATCGTCGTCGAGGCCGAGCTCGACACCGGCGCAGCAGCCCGCCGCCTGCGCAAGGACGTCGCCGAGATCTACGGGCACGACAGCGAGGTGCTCGTGATGCAGAACGCCGGCATCCGCAAGGACACCCACTACGTCGTCCGGGTCTCCAAGGACGGTGAGGCCCTGGCGCGCCAGACCGGGCTCATCGACGGCAGTGGCCGGCCCATCCGTGGCCTGCCGCCGCAGGTCGTCTCGGGCTCGTCGTGCGACGCCGTGGCGGCGTGGCGCGGCTCGTTCCTGGCCCACGGCTCGCTCACCGAGCCCGGCCGCTCGTCGGCCCTCGAGGTCAGCTGCCCCGGACCCGAGGCCGCTCTCGCCCTGGTCGGCGCCGCCCGCCGCCTCGGCATCAGCGCCAAGGCCCGCGAGGTGCGCGGGGTCGACCGCGTGGTCATCCGTGACGGCGAGGCCATCGGGGCGCTGCTCACGCGACTCGGCGCCCACGAGTCGCTGCTCGCCTGGGAGGAGCGCCGCATGCGCCGCGAGGTGCGCGCGACCGCCAACCGCCTTGCCAACTTCGACGACGCCAACCTGCGGCGGTCCGCCCGGGCTGCTGTCGCCGCCGGCGCGCGCGCCCAGCGGGCGCTCGAGATCCTCGGCGACGAGGTCCCCGACCACCTCAAGATGGCCGGCACCCTGCGCGTCGAGCACCGGCAGGCCAGCCTCGAGGAGCTCGGTCAGCTGCACGAGCCGGCCTTGACCAAGGACGCCATCGCCGGACGCATCCGCCGGTTGCTCGCGATGGCCGACAAGCGGGCCGAGGAGCTCGGCATCCCCGACACCGAGTCGACCTTGGGTGACGAGCAGCTGGCCGAGGGCTGATCCCGCCTCGGTGCCGCCGGCAGACCCCGGCGGAGCACGTCTCACCGCGCCGAGGTGACTCGCCGGTAGCGGACGCAACTCGGTAGGGTTGCCCCTGTCACCCACATCGACCCGCAGGAGACACGTTCCCCGTGACCGTACGCGTAGGCATCAATGGATTTGGCCGTATCGGCCGTAACTTCTTCCGCGCGGCTCGTGCCGCCGGTGCAGACATCGAGATCGTCGCCGTCAACGACCTGACGGACAACAAGACGCTCGCCCACCTCCTCAAGTACGACTCGATCCTCGGCCGCCTCGACGCCGACGTCAGCTACGACGAGTCGTCGATCACCGTCGGTGACCAGAAGATCGCCGCGTTCGCCGAGCGCGACCCGGCCAAGCTCGACTGGGCCTCGGTCGGCGTCGACATCGTCATCGAGTCGACCGGCTTCTTCACCGACGCGACCAAGGCCAAGGCCCACATCGACGGCGGCGCCAAGAAGGTCATCATCTCCGCGCCGGCCAAGAACGAGGACGTCACGGTCGTCATGGGCGTCAACCACGACAGCTACGACCCCGCCGCGCACACGATCATCTCCAACGCGTCGTGCACGACCAACTGCCTCGCCCCGATGGCCAAGGCACTCAACGACGGACTCGGCATCGAGCGTGGCCTCATGACCACGATCCACGCCTACACGCAGGACCAGAACCTGCAGGACGCCCCGCACAGCGACCTGCGCCGTGCGCGTGCCGCCAACCTCAGCATCATCCCGACGTCGACCGGCGCCGCCAAAGCCGTCAGCCTCGTGCTGCCCGAGCTCAAGGGCAAGCTCGACGGCTACGCGCTCCGGGTCCCCGTGCCGACCGGCTCGGCGACCGACCTGACGTTCACGGCCTCGCGCGAGACCACCGTTGAAGAGGTCAACCAGATCATCAAGGACGCGTCGGAGAGCTCGCTCAAGGGCTTCCTGACCTACACCGAGGACGAGATCGTCTCGGCGGACATCGTCACCGACCCGTCCTCGTGCATCTTCGACTCCGGCCTGACCAAGGTCATCGGCGACCAGGTCAAGGTCGTCGGCTGGTACGACAACGAGTGGGGCTACTCCAACCGCCTCGCCGACCTCGTCGTCCACGTCGGATCGTCGATCTGAGCTGTGAAGACGGTTTCGGACCTGGGAGACCTGCGCGGCAAGCGCGTTCTCGTCCGCAGTGACCTCAACGTGCCGCTCGACGGGACGACGATCACCGACGACGGTCGCGTACGTGCAAGCGTGCCGACGATCAAGCGGCTTGCCGACGGGGGTGCCCGTGTCCTCGTGACAGCCCACCTGGGCCGTCCCGATGGCGTTGCCAACCCGGCGTACTCCTTGGCCCCGGTGGCCGAGCGGCTCGCAGAGCTGCTCGGCACCCCCGTGCTGTTCGCCAACGACACGGTCGGCCCCGAGGCCCACCGCATCGCATCGGCGCTGCAGGACGGCCAGGTCGCTGTGCTGGAGAACGTCCGGTTCAACGCCGCGGAGACGAGCAAGGACGAGGCCGAGCGCCGAGAGCTGGCAGGCCAGCTCGCCGACCTCGCCGACGTCTTCGTCTCGGACGGTTTCGGCGTCGTGCACCGCAAGCAGGCCAGCGTCTACGACATCGCCCGCGAGCTGCCGGCGGCGGTCGGCGGACTGGTCGAGGCCGAGGTCGACGTGCTCAAGCGCCTGACCGAGAGCCCCGAGCGGCCCTACACCGTCGTGCTGGGCGGTTCGAAGGTCTCCGACAAGCTGGGCGTCATCGACAACCTGCTCGACAAGGCCGACAACCTGCTGATCGGTGGCGGGATGGTGTTCACGTTCCTCAAGGCCCAAGGCCATGAAGTCGGCAAGTCCCTCCTCGAGGACGATCAGCTCGAGATCGCGCGTGGCTACATCGAGCAGGCCGCCGAGCAGGGCGTACGCTTGGTGCTCCCGACCGACATCGTCGTGGCTCCGGAGTTCGCCGCTGACGCGCCGGCCACGGTCGTCGCAGCCGACGCGATCCCGTCCGACCAGCTGGGACTCGACATCGGCCCTGACTCCGCGGCGGCATTCGCCGAGATCATCCGCGGGTCCAAGACCGTGTTCTGGAACGGTCCCATGGGAGTGTTCGAGATGGCGGCGTTCGCGGCGGGCACCAAGGCCGTCGCGCAGTCGCTCACCGAGGTCGACGGCCTGTCGGTCGTCGGAGGCGGCGACTCCGCTGCGGCCGTGCGGCAGCTCGGTTTCGCCGACAGCGACTTCGGACACATCTCCACCGGCGGTGGCGCGAGCCTCGAGTACCTCGAGGGCAAGACGCTCCCCGGCCTCGACATCCTCGAAGGGGAGTCTGCATGACCGACCGCAAACCGCTGATGGCGGGCAACTGGAAGTCCAACCTCAACCACCAGGAGGCTGTCGTCCTGGTGCAGAAGCTCGCCTGGACGCTGCAGGACAAGAAGCACGACTTCGACAAGTCCGAGGTCGTCGTGATCCCGCCGTTCACCGACATCCGCAGCGTGCAGACGCTCGTCGACGGTGACCACCTGGCGATCAGCTACGGCGCGCAGGACGTCTCCGAGCACGACGGCGGTGCCTACACCGGCGAGATCTCCGCGGCGATGCTCGCCAAGCTGGGCTGCTCCTACGTCGTCGTCGGTCACTCCGAGCGTCGCGAGTTCCACGCCGAGAGCGACCAGCTCGTCAACATCAAGGCCGGCAAGGCGCTCGCTGCGGGCATGAGCCCGATCGTGTGCGTCGGCGAGGGCCTCGAGGTGCGCCAGGCCGGCGAGCACGTCGCCTTCACGCTGGCACAGGTCGACGGCTCGCTCAACGGTTTCACCGCCGAGCAGATGGCCTCGGTCGTCATCGCGTACGAGCCCGTGTGGGCCATCGGCACCGGTGAGGTGGCGACCCCGGAAGACGCCCAAGAGGTGTGCGCGGCGATCCGTTCGCGTGTCGAGGAGACCTGGTCGCCCGAAGTCGCAGCATCATTGCGTATCCTTTACGGCGGATCAGTGAAAGCGGCGAACATCGCCGCCATCATGGCAAAGTCGGATGTCGACGGTGCCTTGGTCGGCGGAGCAAGCCTCCAAGCGGAGGAGTTCGCCGGGATCGCTCGGTTCTATGCCATGCCGGACCTGTCCGGCGCCTGACAACGAAGGCCCCAACTCGTGATTCTGACGTTCTCCGTAATCCTGGCGATCAGCAGCCTGCTGATGATCGTCCTGGTTCTCATGCACAAGGGACGCGGGGGCGGCCTCTCCGACATGTTCGGTGGTGGCGTCTCCAGCTCGCTCGGCGGCTCGTCCGTCGCCGAGCGCAACCTCGACCGCATCACGGTCGGTATCGCAGTCGTCTGGGTCGTGTGCATCTTCGCGCTCGGCCTGCTACTGAAGGTGAGCAACTAGTGGCAGCAGGTGCTATCCGGGGCAGCCGCATCGGCTCGGGCCCCATGGGCGAGGCTGAGCGCGGCGAGGCCGCCCCGCGTCAGTTCGTGACGTTCTTCTGCATCAACAACCACACGACCGAGCTGCAGTTCGCGATCGAGGCCGAGGTGCCGGAGTCGTGGGACTGCCCGCGGTGCGGCATGCCGTCGAGCGTCGACTCCGACAACCGGCCGACCGCCAAGAAGATCGAGCCCTACAAGACGCATTTGGCCTACGTGAAGGAGCGTCGCTCCGAGACCGAGGCCGACGAGATCCTCAAGGAAGCCATCGACCTGCTGCGCACCAAGCGCAAGACCGGCGAAGTCATCTTCTAGACCTCAGCGCCAGCCCCGTCGAGCGGTGCCCGGGCGTCCACCCCGTACGGGATGCTGGACGTCAGGGCACCGCTCGATGGCGTTGGGGACGCCCGTCAGAGCTTGGAAGCGGCCGCGGTGTCGAGGAGCCAGGCCGTTTCGCTACGTCCTTGGGCCCCACGCGCGGGTGTGTCGTCGAGCGTGCCGTCGCCCAGGGCCCGGGCGACGGCGTCGGACTTGCCCTCGCCGGCCACGATGAACCACACGGCCTCGGAGTTGTTGAGCGCCGGGAACGTCAGCGAGATGCGTACGGGTGGTGGCTTCGGGGAGTCGAACACCTCGACCGCGCGTCGCTCGCTCTCGTGCACCTGGGCGAAGCCCGGGAACAGCGACGCGACGTGGCCGTCGGGACCGACGCCCAGCAGGGTGATGTCGAACGGCTCGGTCGGCAGCGCCGCGGCGTACTGGTCGGCGGCCTCTGCTGTGCTGACGTCGCAGCCGTGGGCCGGCATCGAGTGGATGTTGGCCGCCGGGACACCCAGGCGGTCGAGGAACGCGTCGCGCGCCTGCTGGTCGTTGCGGTCGGCGTGACCCTCAGGGACGAAGCGCTCGTCGCCCCAGTAGAAGTCGACCTGGGTCCAGTCGACCAGCTCGCTGCCGATCAGCTCGTAGGCATCGATCGCGATCGTCCCGCCGGTCAGCACGACGCTGGGGCGACGCCCCTCGGCCTGGATCAGCGCGATGCGACCGGTCAGGCGCTCGGCGATCGCCGCAGCCAGCGCCGGCGCGTCCGGATAGACCTCGGTCGTGGTCGTCATGCCGTCACCCCCGTGCTCATGCGTCCGCCAGCATGTGCTTGATGGTCGCCTCGTAGACGTCGTCGGCGTCCAGGCGGCGCAGGTCCTCGGCGAGCAGCTCGGCCAGCGCACGCGGCCCCAGCGGCACCTCGCGCGGCGAGGAGCCGGGCACGCTGAAGTGGCACGAGTGGTCCGTGATGCGCTCGATCTGGACGTCGCCGTTGGGCGTGTTGAGGACGACCGACATGATCTGGTCTCCCTCGTCGCTCTTGCGGGTCTTGATGTCGACCTTGAGCCGGCTCTCCAGCCATGCCACCAGCAGGGTCGCCGCGGGGTTGCCGCTGCCCGCGACGACCGTCCCGCCGGTCACCTTGCCGTCGGACTGGTCGAGGGCTGCTGCCAGGAGCGCGCGCCACGGGGTCAGCCTGGTCCACGACAGGTCGGTGTCGCCGGGCACGTAGTGACGCGCCACGTTCTTGAGCGACCTGACGGGGGAGTCGGTGGCCTCGGCGTCGGTCAGACGGCGCCGGGCAAGCCGGCCGATCGCGTCCTGCGACGGGTCCGTCGGGGGCTTGCCGGGCCACCACACGACGACGGGGGAGTCGGGCAGCAGCAGGGGCAGCACGACGGACTCCGCGTGCTTGGTGAGCTCGCCCGAGATGCGCAGCAGGATCGACTCGCCGGACGAGTTCTCACCTACGCGGACCTTGGCGTTGAGCTCGGCCGCTCCGCGGCCGTCACCGAGGATGACGCCGATGACGCGCGACGGGTGCTCGCGCGAGAGGGTCGTCGCGGTCTTCAGCGCCTCGCTGACGTTCTCGTCGTCGGTGACGACGAGCAGCGTCAGCACCATGTCCATCGCCGGGCTGCCGGCTGCGACGCGCGCCTTGACCATGGCCCGGGCGATGCTGGAGGAGTTGGTCTTCTCGAGTGCGATCTCCATCAGGGACGCCTCCAGGTGCGGCCGTCGCGAGCCAGCATCTTGTCGGCCGACTCAGGGCCCCAGGTGCCGGACGGGTAGGTGTCGATGGTCTTCTGGCGATCCCAGTGCGCGATCACCGGGTCGAGGATCTTCCACGAGAGCTCGACCTCCTCGTGCTGGGGGAACAGCGGCGGATCGCCCAGCAGGACGTCGAGGATCAGGCGCTCGTACGCCTCAGGGCTGCTCTCGACGAACGCGCCTCCGTAAGCGAAGTCCATGTTGACGTCGCGGATCTCCATCGTGGTGCCGGGCACCTTGGCGCCGAACCGCAAGGTCACGCCCTCGTCGGGCTGGATGCGCATCACGAGCGCGTTCTGGCCGAGCTCCTCGACGTCGTTCTTGCTGAACGGCTGGTGCGGCGCCCGCTTGAACACGACCGCCACCTCGGTGACGCGACGACCGAGGCGCTTGCCGGCCCTCAGGTAGAACGGGGTGCCGGCCCAGCGGCGGGTCAGCACGTCGATGCGCATCGCCGCGTAGGTCTCGGTCATGGAGGACTGGGGTATGCCCTCCTCCTCCTTGTAGCCGAGCACCTGCTCGCCTCCGGCCCAGCCGCCGACGTACTGGGCGCGGGCCGTGTGCAGGTCCATGCGGGCCGGCGGGCGGGCGTTCGCAAGGATCTTCTGCTTCTCGATGCGCAACGACGAGGCGTTGAACGACACCGGCTCCTCCATGGCGATGAGCGCCATGAGCTGCAGGAGATGGTTCTGGATGACGTCTCGGGCAGCGCCGATGCCGTCGTAGTAGCCGGCACGCGAGCCGATGCCGATGTCCTCGGCCATCGTGATCTGGACGTGGTCGACGTAGTGGTTGTTCCAGATCGGCTCGAACATGCCGTTTGCGAAGCGGAACGCCAGGATGTTCTGGACCGTCTCCTTGCCGAGGTAGTGGTCGATGCGGAACACCGACCGCCGCGGGAACACCTCGCCGACGATCCGGTTGAGCTCCTCGGCCGACGTCAGGTCGTGCCCGAACGGCTTCTCGATGACGACGCGACGCCAGCCCTCGGACGACTCGGCGAGCCCGTGCTTCTTGATCTGCGACACCACGACGGGGAACAGCCCGGGCGGGATCGAGAGATAGAACGCGTGGTTGCCACCGGTGCCCTGCTGCTCGTCGAGCTCGGCCATCGTCTTGGCGAGCCGCTCCCAGGCCTCGTCGTCGTCGAACTCGCCGGGGACGAACCGGATGCCGGCCGCGAGCTGCTTCCACACCGTCTCGCTCCACGGCGTGCGCGCGCCGTCCTTGGCGGCCTGCTTGATCATGCTGGCGAACTTTGCGGTGCCGAAGTCGTGCCGAGCGAAGCCGACGAGCGCGAATCCAGGGGGGAGCAGGCCGCGGTTGGCCAGGTCGTAGATCGCCGGGACCAGCTTCTTCTTGGCGAGGTCGCCGGTGACACCGAACAGGATCAGGCTGCAGGGCCCCGCGATGCGCGGCAGCCGCCGATCCTTGGGGTCCCGCAGCGGGTTGTCGACGAGGCTCATGCCAGCGCCTCGCGCAGGCGCTGCAGGCCCGACGCGACGTCGTTGAGGTGCAGGCGCAGGACGGGGCGACCGTGGTCGCGCAGCACGGCCGCGTCGCCGGCGGCCTGCGAGTCGATGAACGAGCCGAACGTGAAGTCCCGACCCGGCACAGCGAGGTCCTCGGACGGCGCGCCCGTGATCTGCAGGAAGACCCCGTTGGGCGTGCCGCCCTTGTGGTACTGGCCCGTCGAGTGCAGGAACCGCGGGCCCCAGCCGAACGTCACCGGGCGGCCGACGCGCTGCGCGAGCACCTCGCGGACGCCCGTGAAGTCGGCGTAGGCGATGCGGTCGAGGTAGACCTGCACCGCGAGGTAGCCGTGCTGGAGGTCGAGCTGCTCGAGCAGGGCTGCGACCGCCTGGTCGACGGTCGAGCCGGAGCCGTAGATGTCGATGCCGGCGTCGTCGGCGTCCGGGGTCGGCACGTCGCCGCCACCGGACAGCAGCTCGCGGGCCGCCTGCTTGGCGCTCTCGACGTCGGGCTGGTCGAACGGGTTGATGCCGATGATGTGTCCGGAGATCACGACGGCGACCTCCCACAGCAACATCTGCGCGCCGAGCTCGGCGTCGATCGCCGCGGCCCAGCCGGACTGGGCCTCGGGAACGTCCGTGCTGCCGATCGAGACCAGGATCGAGTCGGCCGTGCTGGGGTTGAAGTTGACCGCGTTCTCGAACGGCACCACGACAGGCAGGATGCCCTTGCCGAGCTTGCCGGTCGACTCGGCCACGAGCTGCTCGATCCAGTCGCCGACACCATGCCGGGTCTGGTCGGCGAGCACGAGCTTGTCGACGCGGTGCCGATTGGCGACACCCATCAGCACGCCGAGCCTCAGCGCCGGGTTGTCGCCGTCGTCGGCGAACAGTGCCGCTTCGGCACCCGCCGCCTGGTCGAGCAACGCTGCGATGTCGGCGCCGGCGAGGCCGCTGGGCACGAGCCCGAACGCCGTGAGCGCCGAGTAGCGGCCGCCGACGTGGGGATCGGCACGGAAGACGCGATAACCCGCCTGGGTGGCCTCGTCATCCAGCGGTGAGCCGGGATCGGTGACGACGACGATGTGGTCCACGGGATCGAGCCCCGCGTCCTTGAACGCCTGCTCGTACGCGCGGCGCTGGCTGTCGGTCTCGACGGTGCCACCGGACTTGCTCGAGACGACCACGATGGTGCGTTCGAGACCCTCCGCGATGGCTGCGCGGACCATGTCGGGCTGTGACGAGTCCAGGACCGTCAGCGGGACGCCCGCCTGGTGGCAGATGACCTCGGGAGCGAGCGACGACCCGCCCATGCCGCAGAGAACGACCCGGTCGAGCCCCTTGGCGCCCAGCTGCTCGCGCAGCTCGACGATCTCGGGGACGAGCGGTCGGGAAGCCTCGGGCAGCTTCGTCCAGCTGAGCCTGATGCTCGCTTCTGACTCGGCGTCGGGACCCCACAAGCTGGCGTCCTGGGCCGCGAGGCGTGACGCCACGCGATGCTGGACGGCTTCGCGCAGCGCCGACTCGAACTCGTTCTGGACCGGGACCGTGAGGGCGATCTGCACCACGGCTCAGGCCTTGTCGAGCTCGGTCTGGACGGTCTCGAGCAGCTCGTCCCACGACTTCTCGAACTTGTCGAGGCCCTCGACCTCGAGCTGCTCGACGACTTCGTCGTAGGAGATGCCCTGGGCCTCGAGGTCGGCGATGACCTGACGCGCCTCGTCGTACGTCCCGCGCACGGTGTCACCCGTGACCTCGCCGTGATCGGCGAACGCCTCGAGCGTCTTCTCCGGCATCGTGTTGACGGTGCCGTCGACGACGAGCTCGGTCACGTACATCGTGTCGGAGTAGGCCGGGTCCTTGACGCCGGTCGAGGCCCACAAGGGACGCTGCACGTTGGCGCCCTTGGCGGCGAGCGCCTTGAAGCGGTCGGACCCGAAGACCTCCTCGTACGCCTCGTAGGCCAGTCGTGCGTTGGCGATGGCCGCCTTGCCGCGCAGCGGGCTGTCGTCGGCGAGTCGCTTGTCGATCTCGGAGTCGACCCGGCTGACGAAGAACGACGCGACCGAGTGGATCGTCGAGAGGTCCTTGCCGTTGGCGTCGGCCTGCTCGAGACCGTAGAGGTAGGCGTCCATGACACCGCGGTAGCGCTCGAGCGAGAAGATCAAGGTGACGTTGACGCTGATGCCCTCGGCCGTCGTCGCGGCGATGGCGGGCAGGCCCTCGACCGTGGCGGGGATCTTGATCAGCGTGTTGGGACGGTCGATGCGGTCCCACAGACGCTTGGCGAGGTCGACCGTGCCGTCGGTGTCTTTGGCGAGGTCGGGGTCGACCTCGATGGAGACGCGACCGTCGAGGCCACCGGTGGCGTCGAAGACCGGGCGCATGATGTCGCAGCCGTTCTGGACGTCGGTCGTCGTGAGCTCGAAGACCGTGGTCTTGAGATCCGCGCCCGATGCCTTCAACGTCTTGACCTGCTCGGCGTACCGCTCGCCCTTGGCGATGGCCGCGGCGAAGATCGTGGGGTTGGTGGTGACGCCGACGACGCCGGAGTCAGCGACCAGCGACGCGAGGTTGCCGGTCTCGATGCGTTCACGCGAGAGGTCGTCGAGCCAGATCGATACCCCGGCGTCGGCCAGGGACTGCAGACGGTCGTTCATGATGTCTCCTTCGGATTCAGTTGTGCGGGTCAGTGAGTCTGCGCGGCGTCGGCGTTGTCGCCGGGGCCGACCGCGCCGGCGGGCCGGGCGTGGAACGGCGCCGTGGGCTCGCCTGCGGCGGCCGCGATCGAGTCCTTGGCGGCGGCCACGACGGCCTCAGCGGTGATGCCGAACTTGTCGTAGAGCGTTGCGTAGTCGGCCGATGCGCCGTAGTGCTCGAGGCTCACGATGCGGCCGGCGTCACCGACGACGTCGCGCCATCCGAACGCGACGCCCGCCTCGACCGAGACCCGCGCGCGCAGGTGCGGCGGGATGATGCGGTCGCGGTAGGAGCTGTCCTGCTGCTCGAACCACTCACGGCACGGCATCGAGACCACGCGCGCGGAGATGCCCTCGGCGGCGAGGAGCTCGCGCGCCTTGACCGCCAGCTGCACCTCGGAGCCGGTCGACACCAGGATCACGTCGGGCTCGCCGTCGGAATCGATCAGCGTGTAGGCGCCGCGGGCGACCGCGGAGGCCTCGGCGTAGCCGTCGGTGCCACGAGGGAATGTCGGCAGATTCTGTCGGCTGAGGGCAAGCGCCGCGGGACGGTTGGTGATGCCGAGCAGCGTGTGCCAAGCGGCCACGGTCTCGTTGGCATCGGCCGGGCGGATGACGTCGAGACCCGGGATCGCGCGAAGCGCCGCGAGGTGCTCGACCGGCTGGTGGGTCGGTCCGTCCTCGCCAAGGCCGATCGAGTCGTGCGTCCAGACGTAGGTCACGGGCAGCTCCTGCAGCGCCGCGAGCCGCACCGACGGGCGCATGTAGTCGCTGAACACCAGGAACGTGCCGCCATAGGGGCGGGTGAGGCCGTGCTGGACGATGCCGTTCATGATCGCGCCCATGGCGTGCTCGCGGATGCCGAAGTGGAGCACCCGGCCGTACCAGTCACCCTGGAACTTGGCGGACGATCGCTCAGGGGGCAGGAAGGACGGCTCGCCCTTGGGCGTCGTGTTGTTGGAGCCGGCCAGGTCGGCCGAGCCACCCCACAGCTCGGGCAGCCTGGCAACGGCGGCCGAGAGGAACTCACCCGACGCGACACGGGTCGCCACGCCCTTGGGGTCGGCCTCGTAGACCGGCAGGTCAGCGTCCCAGCCCTTGGGGAGCTCGCGGTTCTTGAGGCGCTCGAGCAGCTCGGCACCCTCGGGGTTGGCGTCGGCCCAGGAGTCGAAGGACGGCTGCCAGGCCTCGCGCTCGGTCTTGGCGCGGTCACGGACGGACTGGGTGTGGGCGATGACCTCGTCGTCGACGATGAACGTCTGGTCGGGGTCGAAGCCCAGCAGCTCCTTCGTCGCGCGGATCTCGTCCTCGCCGAGCGCGGAGCCGTGTGATCCGCCGGTGCCCTGGGCGGAAGGTGCCGGCCACGCGATGATCGTCCTGAGGCGGATGAAGCTCGGCCGGTCCGTCACGGCCTCCGCAGCTTGATAGGCGTCCCACAGGGCCTGGACGTCCTCGACGTACTCGGTTCCACCGTTGGTCCAGTCGACGGTCTGGACGTGCCACCCGTACGCCTCATAGCGGGCCGCGACGTCCTCGGTGAAGGCGATGTTGGTGTCGTCCTCGATCGAGATGCGGTTGTCGTCCCACAGCAGCGTGATGTTGCCGAGCTGCTGCGTGCCCGCGAGGGACGAGGCCTCGGCCGAGACGCCTTCCTGGAGGTCGCCGTCGGACGCGACGACGTAGACGTGGTGGTCGAACGGGCTCTCGCCGGGCGCGGCGTCGGGATCGAGCAGGCCGCGTTCACGGCGGGCGGCCATCGCGAAGCCGACGGCGTTGGCGACACCCTGGCCGAGCGGGCCGGTCGTCACCTCGACGCCCGGGGTGTGGTTGTACTCGGGGTGGCCCGGCGTCTGGCTGCCCCAGGTCCGCAGGCTCTTGAGGTCGTCGAGCGTCATCGGGTAGCCCGCGAGGTAGAGCTGGATGTACTGCGTCAGGCTGGAGTGACCGCAGGACAGCACGAAGCGGTCGCGCCCGGCCCAGTGCGGATCGGACGGATCGTGACGCATGATCTTCTGGTAGAGCAGGTAGGCCACCGGGGCCAGGCTCATCGCGGTTCCGGGGTGGCCGTTGCCGACCTTCTGAACGGCGTCAGCGGCCAGGAGACGGACGGTGTCCACGGCCTTCTTGTCGAGGTCTGTCCACTCCAGGGAGGGGGTTCCGGACGTCACAGCTCTGGCTCCTGTTGTTCGAACGAGGGTCTTGTCTGATCAGCTTCATGGGCCGTCACGACGAGCGTACTCGCGTCCTTTAGACTCTGAACGTGAGCACCGTTGGCGTGAGATCAGCGCTCGGCGCCGACGTACCCCCTTCACCGCGTTTCACCGACGTCGTGAAGTCCTACGTCGCGCTGACCAAGCCGCGCATCATCGAGCTGTTGCTCCTCACGACGGTCCCGATCATGTTCCTGGCCGAGCAGGGCGTGCCGTCGGCGTGGCTCGTCGTCGCGACGGTCGTGGGCGGAACGCTCTCAGCCGGCAGCGCCAACGCGCTCAACTGCGTCGTCGACGCCGACATCGACCAGCTCATGCGCCGCACGTCCCGGCGGCCGCTTCCGCGCCACCAGGTCGGCACTCGCGGTGCGCTCTGGTTCGGGCTGGCGCTCGGCGTGATCTCCACGGTCTGGCTGTGGACCCTCGTCAACCCGCTGTCGTCGATGCTGGCCCTGGCCGCCAACGTGTTCTACGTCGTCGGCTACACCATGATCCTCAAGCGCCGCACGACCCAGAACATCGTCTGGGGCGGCGCGGCCGGGTGCTTCCCTGCGCTGATCGGCTGGACCGCGGTCACCAACGAGCTGGCCTGGTCGCCGGTCGTGATGTTCATGGTCGTCTTCTTCTGGACGCCTCCACACTTCTGGTCGCTCGCGATGCGCTACCGCGAGGACTATGCCGCGGCCAGCGTCCCGATGCTGCCGTCGGTCGCGTCGTCGGCTGAGGTGGCCCGGCAGATCGTGGCCTACTCCTGGGTCATGGTCGGCACGTCGCTGCTGCTGTGGCCCATCACGCCGACGGGTTGGTTCTATCCCGCCGTCGCGATCACGCTCGGCATCGTGTTCCTCGTCGAGGCCTACGACCTCAAGTCGCGGGCGGCCGACACCGAGGACCTGGCCGTCCTCAAGCCCATGCGCCTGTTCCACTACTCCAACGCCTACCTGGCGCTGCTGTTCGTGGCGGCGGCGGTCGATCCCTTCCTGCGCTAGCCGCCGCTGGCGCAAGATGCTGCGCGCGCCCTCCCTGCGTACGCTGGCCGCGTGAGCTCACCGGGATATCGTCTGGTCGCAGCGGCACGCGAGCTCAACCTCTCGGAGCGGTTCTTCACCCGGTTCCGCCGGGTCGGGCTGCGCGGGGTCCTCGCCGACCTGAACCGCGTCGGAGCGCATGCTGACGTACCCGGTGAGGCGGCCGTCGCCGGCATGACCTGGCAGGACGACGACCGGGACACGCAGCGGTGGTATCCCCAGGGCATCACCACGTCTGCGGACGCCTATGGTGCCGAGCCGAGCGGCGGGATGTTCGAGGGGCACGACGTCGTCATCACGAGCTGGTACGCCCACGGGTGGCGCGGCTGGCTGCAGCTGGGCTCGCGGATCTCGGTGATCGACTGGACCGACGATGCTCCGCCGCGCTACCGCCACGTCCTGCTGACGGCACCCCGACGGTGGGGCTTCTTCCACCGCCTGCGCCCCGTCAGGGTGCACGCAGGCGGGATCGTTTGGTACGGCGACCACCTGTTCGTCGCAGGCAGCTCGTCCGGCATCCGCGTGTTCCGGCTGGACGACATCGTGCGGGTCCGCAACCGCCTGCGCTCCAAGGGTTATCGCTACGTGCTGCCGCAGTACTCGTCCTACGCGGCCGAGCACGACGAGGACGGCAGCCGCATGACGTACTCGTTCATGTCCCTCGACCGAGCCGGCGCCGAGGACCACCTCGTGGCGGGGGAGTACGGCCGCAAGGGCGGCAGCCATCGCCTCATCCGGTATCCGATCGACCGCGACACCCAGCTGCTGCGCAGCGACGATCGTGGCAGGGCTGTGGCGAGCGAGCTGCACGACCGCCAGGTCGCACGGATGCAGGGCGCGGTGGTCTTCGAGGGCACCTGGGCGATCACGTCGAGCAACGGCGAGGGCAATCCCGGTGACCTGTGGGTCGGCAGGCCCGGCAGCTACACGCGCCACCGCGGCGTGCTGCCGACCGGTCCGGAGGATGTCACCTGGCTGCCGCAGCGCCGGTGGCTGTGGTCGCTCACCGAGTGGCCCGGACGCCGCTGGGTGTTCGCCATGAACGCCGATCGCTGGCGCACCGAGCAAGAGGGCACCCCGTGACCGTGGACCAGGGCTGAGCTTCAGGTGAGGCGCCAGCCAGCGACGTCGATGAGGAAGTGTGAGAGCACGAGTGCCCCCAGGTAGAACGTCGAGACGGCCAGCGCGGCCGCGAGCTTCGTCACCAGGGACGTGTGCCGGACCTGAGCGAACGCCGTGGCGGCGGCCCACCCGAGGGCGGCCTCAGCCGGCACGACGTAAGCCGCCACGCCCAGCACTCGGTGCGTGTCGCCCACCGGCTCCCACAGCCCGAGGGTCGGGGCCAGCAGCTCGGCGCCGAAGAAGATCACTGCCGCCAGCAGAGCGGCACGCCTGGGTCTGCCGGCTGCCAGCGCCAGGGCGACGAACAAGGGCGCCACCCACATGGCGGCCATGGCGAGCGGGATGACGTCGTCTACCCGCGGGCCGCCGGTGTCGGGGAATCGCAGCGTGCCGATGAGGTCGGCCAGCACCCAGTCGGGCAGCACCTGGAAGATTGACACGAAGGTCAGGAAGCCGGCCAGCGCGAAGAGGTCGCGATGGTCCGAGGGCCGGCACGCGAGCAGCAGGCCGGCGACGTAGCCGATGACGCAGAGCAGGACCGCCCACCCCTGGGCCGGTGGTTCGAAGGACACCGCGACGGCCCCCGCTGCGAGCAGGCCCGCATGGACCGCGACCACCGGGCCGAGCCCGCGGCGGGCTGTCGTGAGGGCGGTGGGCACCTGCACACCGTAGGGGCACGCACGCGTTCAGCGCGAGGGCGACGCGTCTGTCGGTCGCGGGGAAGACCCGAGGTCGGGCGTCGTGGGGACGACGGACACGACGGTGACGAGCAGTCGCGTGCCGCCGGCGATCAGGGCTGCGGCGCCGATCAGGTGGATCGTCACGAGGGCGATCGGCAGGTCGGTGAAGTACTGCACGAAGCCGATGGTGCCCTGTGCGAGCTCGATCGCCAGGAACACCATGGCGACGCGGGCAGCCGGCGTCCGACGTAGCAAGACGTAGGCGGCAACCGTGAGCACGACGAGGACGTAGACGCTCGCCGCGTGCACGTGGCTCATGACGTGGGGGTCGAGCCCGTTGCGCGGGGCCTCGGCGTCCCCGGCATGGGGACCGGCGCCCGTGACGATCGTGCCGAGGTAGACGACGACCCACAGGACGACGTACGCGGAGATGACCACCGGCTTGGCGTACGGCGGCCAGACGTCGCGGCCGAGGCCGCGCACCCGGAGGACCAGCAGCATCGAGGCGGCAACGAGCAGCATCGACAGGATCAGGTGCAACGAGACGACCCACGGGTTGAGGTCGGTCAGAACCGTGATGCCGCCGATGACGCCCTGGAACGGCACGCCCAACGCGATCAGGAGGGCCAGCCGCCGCAGCTCACGGGTCGAGCCGGCCCAACGCCACACCGCGACGAACGTGACGATCACGACCGCGATCAGCACGTAGGTCAGCATGCGGTTGCCGAACTCGATGACCCCGTGCACACCGAGGGCGCGGTGCGGCACGAACGAGGTGTCGGTGCACTGCGGCCAGGTCGGGCAGCCGAGTCCGGATCCGGTCAGGCGCACGAGGCCGCCGGTCAGCACGATCACGGTGTTGGCGACGACCGCGGCCCAGGCCCATCGCTCGACGTCGCGCTGCCCCGGCGCTCGCAGGCTTGCTGTCACTCCCACTTGAACGTCCTCGAGACTCCGAGGCCGCACGAGACGGCCCACACGATCAGCACCACGATGGTGAAGGCGCCCGGACCCTGGCCGGCGAAGGTGTCGCGCAGCCCCTGGCCCAGCGCGCCGGACGGCAGCAGCTCCAGGACGTGCCGAGCGGCCTCCGGGTAGCGGCTCAACGGCACGAGCAACCCGCCGCCGACGAGCAGGAGGACATAGACGAGGTTGGCGACCGCGAGCGTCGCCTCGGCGCGCAGGGTCCCGGCGATCAGGAGCCCGAGCGAGCCGAACGCCGCCGTGCCCAGGACCGCGAGCACCACCATCTGGCCGAATGCCGTCAGGCCGCCGTGCGGGTCCCAGCCGAGCAGGAGGCCGACGACCGAGAGCAGCGTCAGCTGGGCGATCTCGACGACCGCGATCGCGCCGATCTTGCCGAGCATGAGTCCCCACCGCGGGAGGGGAGAGGCGCCGAGTCGCTTGATGACGCCGTAGCGGCGCTCGAACCCGGTCGCGATGGCCAGCGACGTGAACGACGTCGACAGCACGGCGAGGGCGAGGATGCCCGGCGTGATGATGTCGATCGACCGGCCCGCACCGAGGTCGACGACGTCGTTGGAGCGGGTGCCGAGGACGAGCAGCATCAGCGGGATGACGAGCGTCAGCAGCAGCTGCTCGCCGTTGCGCGACAGCAGCCGCAGCTCCATCGCGACCTGGGAGCGCAGCATCGTGGGCGTGGACGCAGCGCCGGGCATGGGGGAGAGGTCCAGGCTCATCGAAGGGCCTTCCCGGTGAGCTCGAGGAACCGGTCCTCGAGGGTCTGCCGCTCAACCAGGAGCGACTCGGTCAGCACCCCGGCCCCGGCGCACCATGCGGAGAGCGTCGCGAGCAGCGCGGGGTCGACGTTGCCGGCCAGGACGTACGCGCCGGGCGTGACCTCGTCGACCTTGGTGTCGTGCGGCAGTGCCAGCATGAGGTCCTCGACGTCGAGGCCGGCGCGGGCCGTGAAACGTACGGTGTTCTTGGCGCCGGAGGCGGCCAGTGCCTGCGGTGAGCCGGACGCGATGACGCGGCCCTCGTCGACGATGTGGACCTGGTCGGACAGCGTCTCGGCCTCGTCCATGAAGTGCGTGGTCAGCACGGTCGTCACGCCGCTGTCGCGCAGCTCGCAGACGAGGTCCCAGGTGGCCCGGCGCGCCTGCGGGTCGAGCCCGGCGGTGGGCTCGTCGAGGAACAACAGCTCCGGTCGGCCGATGATCGCCATCGCGAGGCTGAGCCGCTGCTGCTGTCCGCCGGACAGGCGGCGGAACGGCGTCGAGCCGTAGCCCTGCATCCCCAGGCGCTCGATCACCTCGTCGACGTCGAGCGGGTGCGCGTGCAAGGACGCGATGTGGCGCAGCATCTCGTACGCCCGCGAGCCCGACCACGCGCCACCGGACTGCAGCATGACGCCGACGCGAGGCTTGAGCTTGCGCCCGTCGGTGATGGGATCGAGGCCCAGCACGCGTACGGTGCCCTGCTGGGGCGTGCGGAATCCCTCGCAGGTCTCGATCGTGGTGGTCTTGCCGGCGCCGTTGGGCCCGAGGATCGCCGTCACCGTGCCCGGCTCGACCGTGAGGCTGAGACCGTCGACGGCGGTCACCGAGCCGTACCGCATGACGAGGTCCACGACCTCGACGGCGGGCACGTGTTTGGCCGGCTCAGTCACCTCATCAGTGTAGGTGTCGGCTGTCAGGCGCCGGCTCTAGGCTGTCGATCATGGATCTTCCCGTGATGCCGCCGCTCCAACCCATGCTGGCCAAGTCGGTCAAGGGCGTGCCGGCCGCGGACTCGGTCGATGGCGGCCTGTCGTACGAGCCCAAGTGGGACGGGTTCCGCTGCATCGTGTTCCGTGACGGCGACGAGGTCGAGCTGGCGAGCCGTTCGACCAAGCCCCTAACCCGCTACTTCCCTGACGTCGTCGAGGCGGTCAAGGCGGAGACTCCGCAGCGGTGCGTCCTGGACGGCGAGATCTTCATCGCGATCGACGGTCGTCTCGACTTCGACGCCCTCTCCCAGCGCATCCATCCCGCGGCGTCCCGGGTTGCGACCCTGGCCGAGCGCACGCCGGCCTCGTTCGTCGCCTTCGACCTGCTGGCGCTCGACGACGAGTCGCTGCTGGCGGAGCCGTTCTCCGTGCGCCGATCCCGTCTCGAGGAGGCGCTGGCCTCCGCGGCCGACCCGATCCACGTCACCCGCACGACGACCGACGCCGCAGAGGCCGAGGAGTGGTTCGGCATCTTCGAGGGGGCGGGCCTCGACGGCGTCGTCGCCAAGGCGTTGGGCAAGCCCTACGCGCCCAACGGGCGCACGATGCTCAAGATCAAGCACTCCCGCACGGCAGACGTCGTCGTCGCCGGCTATCGGCTGCACAAGACCTCGACGGCCGACCGGCCCCTGCTGGGGTCGATGCTGCTGGGCCTCTACGCCGACGACGGTCAGCTGCAGCACGTCGGTGTCGCCGCCTCGTTCACGGAGTCGCGTCGTGCCGAGCTGATCGCCGAGCTCGAGCCACTGGTCGTCGAGGCGTCGGAGCACCCGTGGGGCCAGTGGCAGGACGCCGACGCCCAGGCCGGCTCACGGCTGCCCGGGGGCCAGAGCCGCTGGACGGGCACCAAGGACCTGTCGTTCGTCACGCTCGCCCCGACCCGGGTCGCCGAGGTCGGCTACGAGCACATGGAGGGCGTCGGCGACGGCGCACGCTTCCGTCACACCGCGCAGTTCAAGCGCTGGCGGCCCGACCGCGAGCCGCAGTCATGCACCTATCAACAGCTCGAGGAAGTCGCGAAGTACGACCTCGCCCAGGTCCTGACCTGAGGCTCCGGGATGTCGGATCGCGGTCGCGTCAGCTGCTGAGGCGGCGCAGGCGCTCGATCAGCGCCTCGTCGGGCACCGCGTTCGTGCCGTTGCTGAGCTCGGCCTTCAGCGCCTGGGGGAGCTCGCCGGAAGTCTTGACCTCGGTGTGCAGGCGCTCCATCGTCGCGTCGAGCTCGCCAGCGGTCTCGGCGGCGTCCCGGAGCCCGTCGAGCAGCGACTGGGGCACGTCCTCGCGGTACTTGTAGTGGATCTTGTGCTCCAGGCTCGCCCAGAAGTCCATCGCGATGGTCCGCAGCTGCACCTCGACCAGGACGGGAACCTCGCCGTCGCTCAGGAAGACCGGGACCTCGACCAGCGCGTGCAGGCTGCGGTAGCCGTTGGGCTTGGGCGTCTTGATGTAGTCCCGGACCTCGACGACGTGCACGTCGGACTGCCCGGTCAGCAGGTCGAAGATCGTGTAGACGTCCGACACGAAGCTGCACGTCACGCGTACTCCGGCGATGTCGGTGATGCGCTCGGCGATCGACTCGAACGTCGGCTCGCACTGCTTGCGGCCCATCTTCTCGACGATCGACTCGGGGTTCTTGAGCCGCGACGACACGTGCTCGATGGGGTTGGTGTCGTGCAGGTGCGCGAACTCGTCCTTGAGGATCGTCAGCTTGGTGACGATCTCCTCCATGCCGAACTTGTAGCGCATCATGAAGCGCGTGAAGTCCTGGCGGAGCTGCTGAGCGTCCTGCGAGGCGAAGTCACCGTCGGCCCGCTCGATCAGTCGTCCGAGGTCCATCCGGGCAGGCGTCGGGTCCACCAGCCCACTGTAGGCACATGTCGGTTGCGTGGGAGTGCGGGAGTCCGTCGGCCCGCGTACGGTCTGGACATGCGAACCTCGACGACGCACGGCCGTGCGACGGGTCGTGCCGCCCACGCCCCGGTGCCGCGATGACCGACATCAAGCAGTCCGTGGCCACCCAGCTCGAGATCGACCCGGACGACCTCGAGCCCGTCGAGGACGACACGACCACCCACACGTTCCGCCAGTCGAGCACCGGCCGGCTGATCGTCGCCCGCGTGGAGGTCGGCCCCGAGGGCCCGGTGGTCGAGGTCGCCGACCCCGCGTAGACGTCAGCCGCTCTTGTTCCTGGTGTCCTTGCTCGGCTGGACGCGCTTGGGCTCGCCCGGCATCTTCGGGTACTCCGGCGGATAGGGCATCTCCACCGGGTCAGCCTCCCAGAGGTCGAGCAGCGGCTGGAGCGAGTGGTGCACGTCGTCGATCTCGCCCCACGCGTCGCCCTGGGTGGCCAGCCGGTCGGGCACGGTGTGCAGCGTGAAGGCGCGGGGGTCGTCGAGGGTCGCGAGCTCGTCCCACGTCACCGGTGTGGAGACGGGCGCACCGGGCGCCGGACGGAGGCTGTAGGCCGAGGCGATCGTGCGGTCACGGCAGTTCTGGTTGAAGTCGACGAAGACGTTGTTCTCTCGCTCCTCCTTCCACCAGGCCGTGGTGACGCCGTGCGTACGCTTCTCGAGCTCACGGGCGAACGCGATGGCGGCATGGCGCACGTCGGTGAAGGTCCACGACGGCTCGATCCGGACGTAGACGTGGATCCCGCGCTTGCCACTGGTCTTGGGGAAGGCGCGGATGCCGAGCTCGTCGAACAGCTCTCGCGCGACCCCCGCGATCCGCACGGCGTCGCCGAAGGTCGCGGCGCCGAAGGGGTCGAGGTCGATCCGCAGCTCGTCCGGCCGGTCGTTGTCGTCGCGCCGCGTCGGCCACGGGTGGAACGTGATGGCGCCCATGTGCGCCGCCCACGCCGCCGTGGCGATCTCGGTCATGCAGATCTCGTCGGCGACGCGACCGGACGGGAAGAGGATGCGCGTGCTCTCGACGTACGGGGGAGCGCCCCGCATCATGCGCTTCTGGTAGAACGCGTCGCCATGGCTGTCCGCCCGGGTCGACATGACCATGCCCTCGCGCACGCCCTTGGGCCACCGCTCCAGCGCCACCGGGCGGTCACGCAGGGCCCGCATGAGGCCGTCCTCGACGGCGACGTAGTACTCCGCGACCATCAGCTTGGTCACCTCGGGTGAGAAGTCGGTCGCCTCGTAGATCACCCGGGTCGGACTCGAGACCCGGACGGTTCGTCCGCCGGCCTCAATCTCGACCGCATCACTCGCCATGCAGTCACTCTAGGGGCGCACGGACCCGATCTAGGGCCGACGTCCGGACGAGTGGCAGCAGCCCGGCGAGCAGCAGCATCGCCGCGAGCGTCGACAGGTCGGGCTTCAGGGCCATGGCCCCGAAGCCCGCTGCGACCGCGACGGGGGACCACGCCGGCATGCGGTGCGGCTCGTGGATCGTGACGTCGACCAGCAGTCCGGACAGTCCCATGAGCAGCAGCACCGGCCCGACGTCGTTCGGCCGATCAGGCAGCGGGAACGCCCCGTCAGCCGACGGGAACGCCTCGTCCAGAGCCAACAGCAGCAGCACCGCGACACCGACGAGCCCCAGCACCGTCATGGTCGTCGTGGCGGTCGCTCGTCGCACCGACGGGGCCCGGACGGCACGGCGGAGCCCGACCAGCAACACTCCGAAGCAGGTGAGGGCCGCCAGCATGAAGCCCTGCCCGACGTCCCGGACCGGGCTGCGAGACTCGTCTGTCGCGAGCCGAAGCACCCCGTACGTGAGCAGGAGCAGGGGCGCGACGAGGGCGGCCGACCTGACGGGGAAGCTCATGGATCCAGCCTCGTCCGAGGCGAGCGGCCGGACCATCCGGATTCGCCCTCGGTCGGCCCTCACCGAACCCTGATCTCAGTTGACGGTGGTCTCCCGGGCCCCGGTCATCGCAAGCAGCTCGGCATACGTCGTGGAGAAGACCGCGGCCGGATGTCCTGCCGCCGCCCAGATCTCGTCGTACGCCCGCAGCGCGAGGTCGATGTACGTGCGAAGGGGCGCGGGATGGGCGATGGGGGACACGCCGCCGATGACCTGGCCGGTGTGCTCGCGCACGAACTCCGGCTTCGCACGCTTCAGGCCGATCACGTCGATCGCGGCTGCCACCTTGTCGGTGTCGACGCGGTGCGCGCCCGAGGTGAGGACCAGCACCGGTTCGGTGGTGCCCGCGCGGGTGGTCGCGGCGAACAGCAGGCTGTTCGCGATGGCGCCGACGGCGCAGCCCAGAGCTTCAGCCGCCAGGGCGGCTGTGTGCACGGAGTCGGGCAGCACGACGATCCGGCCGGTCCCGCCGCGCTCGGCCAGCTCGGCGCGGAAGCGGGCGATCGAGGGATGTTCGTTCACGTCACGCAACGTATCGACCCCGCATTCCCGGCGGTCGGCTGGACCGATACTTTCTGAGACATGTTCTCAGCACTCGGCCGCTTCGTGACCCGTCGTCCTTGGTACGTGCTCGGCACCTGGATCGTCCTGGCGGGCCTCGTCATCGCCACAGCGCCCACGTTGACGGCGACCACCGACGAGGCGGAGTTCCTGCCCAAGCACTACGAGTCGATCAAGGCCGCCACGCTGCAGGAGGACGCCTTCCCGAGCCAGGGCGCGCCGGGGGCGATCCTCGTCTTCGACCGCAAGGACGGTGGCAAGCTCACCGGCGACGACAGCGCCAAGGTCGAGTCCGTCGTCGAGGAGCTCAACGGCGACCTCGAGAAGGCCTTCGAGCCCGGTGTGGTCCAGCCGCCGTCCGAGAACAAGCTCGTGCAGATCGCGGTGATCCCCCTCGCGGACGGTGCGACGGGATTCGACACCCCGTCCTTGGACGCCGCCAAGGAGCTGCGCAAGGACGCCAAGCCGCTGGTCGAGGACACCGACCTCCAGCTGCGCATGACCGGCGCGGCGCCGCAGAGCGTCGACTCCGAGGAGTCGTCAGCCAAGACCATGCAGATCGTCGGACTCGCCACGATCGTGCTGATCGTCGTGCTGCTGGCACTGATCTTCCACAGCGTCATCATCTGCCTGCTGCCCATCGTCGTGGTGACCCTCGTGTCGTTCATCGCCACGGGCCTGATCGCCTGGGCCAACGACATCTTCGACCTCAAGGCCGACAGCTCGATCCAGGTCATCCTCATCGTGGTGCTCTACGGCATCGGCACGGACTACATCCTGTTCCTGCTCTACCGCTACCGCGAGCGCCTGCGTACGGGTGAGGACACCAAGGTCGCGATCGGCACCGCCCTCGAGCGGGCCGGCGAGGCCATCGCCTCGGCAGGTGGCGCGGTCATCGTGTCGTTCATGGCGCTCGTCCTGTCGAGCCTCAGCATCTTCCGCTCGATCGGCCCCGCCCTGGCGATCGCCGTCGCGGTGACCCTCTTGGCTGCGCTGACCCTGGTGCCCGCGCTCCTGACCCTGCTCGGGCGGGCGCTCTTCTGGCCGTCCAAGCAGTGGCGCAACGAGCCGACGGGCACGCGGTTCGCGTCGATCGGCCGGTCGCTCGGCAAGCACCCCGTACGGTTCGCCGGCGCCTCGGGCCTGCTGCTCGCCGTGCTGGCGTCGTTCACGATCGGGTTCAACCCATCGTTCGACTTCAACTCGAGCCTGCCCAAGGACGTCGAGTCCACCAAGGCGATCAAGACCCTCGAGAAGGGCCTCCCCGCCGGCGTGACCGACCCGACCACCGTCCTGCTGCACGCGGATGGTCAGCTCGACCAAGCCGCAGTCCACACCTTCGCCACCGAGCTCGGCAAGGCCGAGGGGATCGCGCAGGTGGCGCCCGGCGTGTTGTCCGACGACGGCCGCACGGCGGTCTTCAACGCGCTGCTCGACCACGACCCGACCTCCGACGCGGCGATCGCCGACGTCAAGGGGCCCGTCCGCGACGCCGCGCACGAGGCCGCACCGGACGGCACGGAGGCGTTCGTCGGCGGCTCGACCTCGGTGTTCGTCGACATGCACAAGGCGATGAATCGCGACTACTCGGTCGTGTTCCCGGTCGCCGCCGCGGTCATCATGATCATCCTGGCCCTGCTGCTGCGCAGCCTCGTCGCGCCGTGGTTCCTCATGGCCTCGGTCGGTCTGGGCTTCGGCGCGACGCTCGGCGCCACGGTCATCGTGTTCCAGCACATCCAGGGCCTCGACGGCCTGATCTTCATGCTGCCGATCTACATCTACCTGTTCGTGGTGGCGCTGGGCACGGACTACAACATCCTCATGATCGCGCGGCTCCGCGAGGAGGCGCGCGAGGGACGCAGTCCCCGTGACGCGGCCGCCGAGGCGGTACGCCACGCCGGCCCGACGATCGCCGCTGCCGGCGTCATCCTCGCCGGCACCTTCGCGGCCCTGATGCTGGGCGGCAACTCGCTCATCACGTCGATGGGATTCGCGCTCTCGTTCGGCATCTTCGTGGCGGCGTTCGTGATGGCGATGTTCCTGACGCCTGCCATCACGGCGCTCATCGGGCACGCTGCCTGGTGGCCCGGGCACGGTGACGAGACGGCCGAGGAGAAGGCGGTGCGGGTCGACTCCGCGGGTTAGGTTGACCTTCGTTGAACCGGCTTGGTGAATAAAGGCACACTTGTCTTGTGAAATACACCGGTTCGGATGACGCGTCGGTGGTCGACGACGCTCCGACCCGGGAGCGGGTGGCCACCACGATCTTGCAGAACGGCCCGTCGACCGCAGCAGACCTCGCGGTCCAGCTGCACCTGACCCCGGCCGCCGTGCGCCGCCACCTCGACCAGCTCCTGGCCGAAGGCGTGCTCGAGACCCGCGACCAGCGGATCACCGGGCAGCGCGGACGCGGACGACCGGCCAAGGTCTTCGTCATCACCGACGCGGGACGCGACCACTTCGGTCACGCGTACGACGTGCTCGCCGCCGGCGCCCTGCGCTACCTCGCCGAGACCGGAGGGGACGACGCTGTCATGGCATTCGCCCGCCACCGGCTGACGGACATCGAGGACCGCTACCGGCCGCTCCTGGCCATGGCCGACCCTGACGAGCGCCCCCGGGTGCTCGCCGAGGCGCTGAGCGCGGACGGCTACGCCGCGTCCGTCGGCTCCACCCCCGCCGGCACGCAGATGTGCCAGCACCACTGCCCGGTCGCCCACGTGGCCGAGGAGTTCCCCCAGATGTGCGAGGCCGAGACCGAGATGTTCGCGCGGCTCCTCGGCACCCACGTGCAGCGACTCGCCACGATCGCCCATGGCGACGGTGTCTGCACGACCCACATGCCCAAGACCACAGAAGCAGAGAGGTTGCCCTCATGACGACCACGTCAGAGACCAACGCACCCAATGCCATCGAAGAGGCCAACCCAGGACTCAAGGATGTCGGCCGCTACGAGTTCGGCTGGTCCGACAAGACCGACCACGGTGCGACGTCGCAGCGTGGCCTGAGCGAGGACGTCGTCCGCAACATCTCGACGCTCAAGAACGAGCCCGAGTGGATGCTCGACCTCCGCCTGAAGGGTCTCAAGCTCTTCGGTCGCAAGCCCATGCCCACCTGGGGCTCCGACCTCAGCGGCATCGACTTCGACAACATCAAGTACTTCGTGCGGTCCACCGAGAAGCAGGCCGCCACGTGGGACGACCTGCCCGAGGACATCAAGAACACGTATGACCGTCTCGGCATCCCCGAGGCCGAGAAGCAGCGACTGGTCTCCGGCGTCGCGGCGCAGTACGAGTCCGAGGTCGTCTACCACTCGATCCGTGAGGACCTGGAGGAGCAGGGCGTGCTCTTCCTCGACACCGACACGGCCCTCAAGGAGCACCCCGAGCTGTTCAAGGAGTACTTCGCGACGATCATCCCGGTCGGCGACAACAAGTTCTCGGCGCTCAACTCGGCCGTGTGGTCGGGCGGCTCGTTCATCTACGTGCCCAAGGGTGTCCACGTCGACATCCCGCTGCAGGCCTACTTCCGCATCAACACCGAGAACATGGGCCAGTTCGAGCGCACGCTGATCATCGCCGACGAGGGCTCCTACGTCCACTACGTCGAGGGCTGCACCGCGCCGATCTACTCCAGCGACTCACTGCACTCGGCCGTCGTCGAGATCGTCGTCAAGAAGGGCGCCCGCGTCCGCTACACGACGATCCAGAACTGGTCCAACAACGTCTACAACCTCGTCACCAAGCGCGCCGTCTGCGAAGAGGGCGCCACGATGGAGTGGGTCGACGGCAACATCGGCTCCAAGGTCACGATGAAGTACCCGGCCGTCTACCTCATGGGTGAGCACGCTCGTGGCGAGACGCTGTCGATCGCGTTCGCCGGCGAGGGCCAGCACCAGGACGCCGGCGCCAAGATGGTCCACGCCGCGCCCAACACGTCGAGCTCCATCCTGAGCAAGTCGGTGGCCCGTGGCGGCGGCCGTACGTCCTACCGCGGCCTCCTGCAGGTGCTCGAAGGCGCCGAGGGCTCGGCCAGCACGGTCAAGTGCGACGCGCTGCTGGTCGACCAGATCAGCCGGTCCGACACCTACCCGTACGTCGACGTCCGCGAGGACGACGTGACGCTCGGCCACGAGGCCACGGTGTCCAAGCTCAGCGACGACCAGCTCTTCTACTTCATGTCGCGTGGCATGGAGGAGGACGAGGCCATGGCGATGATCGTCCGCGGCTTCGTCGAGCCCATCGCCCGCGAGCTGCCGATGGAGTACGCCCTCGAGCTCAACCGCCTGATCGAGCTCCAGATGGAGGGGGCAGTCGGTTGAGCATCGCACCTGAAACGTCCAAGACAGGCATCCAGGACCTGTCGAACGCCCTGGAGCTCTCGCCTGTCGAGTCGCACCTGCACCCTGAGGGCTCGTTCGACCTCGAGGACCACCCCGTACCGACGGGCCTCGAGGAGATCTGGCGCTTCACGCCGCTCAAGCGGCTCCGCGGCCTGCACCAGGACACCCCGCTCGACGGCGACGACTTCAAGGTCGAGGTCGACGCGGCTGAGGGCGTCACCGCCGTCTCGGTGCCTGCGGCTGACTCGGCCCGTGGGGCCTCGGGCTACGTGCCAGTCGACCGCGTGTCGGCGCGCGCCTGGGCCGCCGCACAGTCGGTGTTCGAGGTGACGATCCCCGCCAACGCGGTGATCGACGAGCCGACCACGATCCACCTGCACGGTGAGAGCCTCGACAAGGCCTCGGCCGGCCACCTGCTCGTCCGCGCCGGCCAGTTCTCCAAGGCCGTCGTCGTCGTCGACTACGACGGCTCCGCGACCTGGGCCGAGAACATCGAGGTCGTCCTCGAGGACGGCGCGCAGCTGACGTTCGTGACGATCCAGGACTGGAACGACGACAGCGTCCACGTCGTCACCCAGCACGCTCGCGTCGGCCGCGATGCGGAGTTCCGGCACGTCGCGGTCTCGCTCGGCGGCGACGTCGTGCGGGCCAGCACGTCGGCGGACTACCTCGGCACCGGCGGCAGTGTCGAGATGCTGGGCGTCTACTTCGCCGACGCCGGTCAGCACATCGAGCACCGGTTGTTCGCCGACCACACGGCGCCTCGCACCAAGAGCAACGTCGAGTACAAGGGCGCGCTGCAGGGCAAGGATGCCCACACGGTCTGGATCGGCAACGTCCTGATCCGCAAGGAGGCCCAGGGCATCCTGACGTACGAGAGCAACGACAACCTCGTGCTGACCGACGGCGCCACGGCCGACTCGGTGCCCAACCTCGAGATCGAGACCGGTGACATCGAGGGTGCGGGCCACGCGTCCACGACCGGCCGCTTCGACGACGAGCACCTGTTCTACCTGCAGAGCCGCGGCATCGAGGAGGAGGAAGCCCGACGACTCGTCGTGCACGGCTTCTTCAACGACATCATCCGTCGCATCGGCGTGCCGTCCCTGCAGGAGCGCCTGGTCGCCTCCATCGAGGAGGAGCTGGCCGAGCACGTAGGACGCATCTCATGACCTTCGTGGCGGCCGCCGCGCTGGCGGACGTGCCCAAGGGTGGCGTGCTGACCGTCGAGGTCGACGGTGAGGAGGTCGCCCTGGTGCGCGACGGCGACGACGTCTACGCGCTGCGCGACGAGTGCTCGCACGCGTCGATCCCGCTGTCCGAGGGCGACGTCGAGGGCTGCGAGATCGAGTGCTGGCTGCACGGCTCGCGCTTCGACGTCCGCACCGGCAAGCCGGTCAACCTTCCCGCCACCGAAGCCGTACCCACCTACCCCACCCAGATCGAGGGCGACACCGTCATGGTCGACCTCTCGGGCAACAGGAGCTGAACAACATGTCAACCCTTGAGATCAAGGACCTTCACGTCTCGGTCAAGACCGAGGAAGGCGACAAGGAGATCCTCAAAGGCGTCGACCTCACGGTCAACTCCGGCGAGGTCCACGCCATCATGGGCCCCAACGGCTCCGGCAAGTCGACGCTGGCCTACTCGATCGCCGGCCACCCCAAGTACGACGTCACGAGCGGCACCGCGACGCTCGACGGCGTCGACATCCTCTCGATGAGCGTCGACGAGCGGGCCCGCGCCGGGCTGTTCCTCGCGATGCAGTACCCCGTCGAGGTTCCCGGTGTGTCCGTCGCCAACTTCCTGCGCACCGCCAAGACAGCCATCGACGGCGAGGCACCCAAGCTCCGCACGTGGGTCAAGGACGTCAACCAGGCGCTCGAGCGCGTGACGCTCGACAAGGAGTTCGCCCAGCGCAGCGTCAACGAGGGCTTCTCCGGCGGCGAGAAGAAGCGTCACGAGATCGCCCAGCTCGAGCTGCTCAACCCGAAGTTCGCGGTGCTCGACGAGACCGACTCGGGCCTCGACATCGACGCCCTGCGGGTCGTCTCCGACGGCGTCAACCGCTACAGCGGCCAGGGCGACCGCGGCGTCCTGCTCATCACCCACTACACGCGCATCCTGCAGTACATCAAGCCCGACCACGTGCACGTGTTCGTCGCCGGTCGCCTTGCCGAGAGCGGTGGCCGCGAGCTGGCCGACCAGCTCGAGGCCGAGGGCTACGACAAGTACGTCAAGGCCGCGGCTCAGGCATGACCGTTGTCGAGGGGACCCAGACGTACGACGTCGCCAGGATCAGGGAGGACTTCCCGATCCTGGGGCGTCGCCTGGCCGGCGACTTCCCGCTGGTCTACCTCGACAGTGCCAACAGCTCGCAGAAGCCGGTGCAGGTCATCGACGCGATCGACGAGCACTACCGGCTGCACAACGCCAACGTGGCACGGGCCATGCACCAGATCGGCGCCGAGGCCAGCGCCGCGTTCGAGCTGGGCCGCGACAAGGTCGCTGCGTTCATCGGGGCACCCAACCGTGACGAGGTCGTGTTCACCAAGAACGCGTCCGAGGCGCTCAACCTCGTGGCGCGGGTGCTGGGTGACGCCGGTCGTGTCGGGCCGGACCACGAGATCGTGATCACCGAGATGGAGCACCACTCCAACATCGTGCCGTGGCAGCAGCTGAGCCAGCGCTCCGGCGCCGGGCTGCGCTGGTTCGGTGTCACGGACGAGGGCCGCCTCGACCTCGACGACATCGACCAGCTCATCACGGAGCGCACTGCCGTCGTGTCGGTCACCTGGGTGTCCAACATGCTCGGCACGATCAACCCCCTCGAGCTGATCATCGCCAAGGCGCACGCGGTCGGCGCGCTCGTGGTCGTCGACGCGTCGCAGGCCGTGCCGCAGCTGCCGGTCGACGTGGCCGCGCTCGGCGCCGACTTCGTCGCCTTCACCGGGCACAAGATGGTCGGCCCGACCGGCATCGGCGTGCTGTGGGGGCGTTACGACCTCCTGGCCGAGCTCCCGCCGTTCCTGGGTGGTGGCGAGATGATCGAGACCGTCACGATGGCGACCTCGACGTACGCTCCGCCGCCCGCACGGTTCGAGGCCGGCACGCCGCCGATCGCCCAGTCCGTCGGGCTCGGCGCAGCGGTCGACTACCTCTCGGCGATCGGCATGGCCAACGTCGCGGCGCACGAGCAGGCCATCACGGCGTACGCACTCGAGGCCATGCAGCAGATCGACGGCCTCACGGTCGTCGGACCCAAGGAAGCCGTCGACCGTGGGGGAGCGATCAGCTTCACGCTCGGCGACATCCACCCGCACGACGTCTCGCAGCTGCTCGACTCGCGCGGCGTCGCCGTCCGTCCGGGGCACCACTGCGCCAAGCCGGCCCACCAGCGCTTCGGGGTGCAGTCGACGACGCGTGCGTCGTTCTATCTCTACACGACGACCGATGAAATCGATTCGCTCGTCGAGGCGTTGCACCACACGAAGAAGTACTTCGGAGGCTGACCCATGACTGACGCGATGAACGTGGACTCGCTCTACCAGGAGATCATCCTGGACCACTACAAGCGACCCCACGGCGCAGGACTGCGCGAGCCGTACGAGGCCGAGGTGCACCACGTGAACCCCAGCTGCGGTGACGAGATCACCCTGCGGGTGCACCTCGACGGCAGTACCGTCTCCGACGTCTCCTACGCCGCACAGGGTTGCTCGATCAGCCAGGCGTCGACCTCGGTGCTCAACGACCTCATCGTCGGCAAGAGTGTCGATGACGGCATGGCCGTGCTCGACGAGTTCAACACCCTCATGCACGGCAAGGGCAAGATCGAACCGGACGAGGAGATCCTCGAGGACGGCATCGCCTTCGCCGGCGTCGCCCAGTTCCCCGGCCGCATCAAGTGCGCGCTGCTGGGCTGGATGGCCTGGAAGGACGCCGTCTCGCAAGCGCTCGTCACCACATCTTCAGACTCAACCCCCACGGGAGAGACGACATGACCACTGACCACAGCGACCTGCCCGACGTCGACCTGACCCCGCAGGGCGGCACCACCAAGGAAGACGTCCTCGAGGCCATGAAGGACGTCGTCGACCCCGAGCTCGGCATCAACGTCGTCGACCTCGGCCTCGTCTACGGAGCGGACGTCGACGAGCACAGCAACACGGTGCTCTCGATGACCCTGACGTCGGCGGCCTGCCCGCTGACCGACGTCATCGAGGACCAGACCCGCGCTGCCCTCGACGGCATCGTCAACGACTTCCGGATCGAATGGGTCTGGATGCCGCCGTGGGGCCCCGACAAGATCACCGACGACGGCCGCGAGATGCTGCGCGCCCTCGGCTTCAACATCGGCTGAACACCGGCGCTGCGCCGGCCGGCGTGAGATCGTCGCCGGATGACGGACAGCAGACCGTTGCGCGGGGACCATCGCACCTTCTTCTGGATCCCGCTGTGCCTGCTGGCGAACGCAGCGATCGTCTTCGCTGTCGTGGAGTCGCCGTACGGCTCACTGGGGTTCTTCGACGACACTCCTACGACGAGTGACTGGGCGCTGCCCATGGGTCTCGGGGCGGTGTCCGGCCTGCTCCAAGGATTGGCGTTCGGTTGGCGAACGGCCCTGGTCTCCAGCGGCTTGACCCTCCTCGGGGGAGCGACGGCGTTCCTCTTCGTCTTCCCGACCGCGAACACGGCGATCGGAGCAGCCATCGGTGCTGTTGCAGCTCTGCTGGTGGGTCGGTGGCGCGCCCGCCCGGTCAGGGTCGCGGCACTCGTCTTGCTCACAGTCCTTGCGAGCGCGGCGGCTGTGTACGGCACCCTCGAGCGGGCGGACGTGGTCGCCTCGGTCGGTGGGCTGACCAAGGAGATCGACCTCGAGGCGTTCCGACCCGATCTCCCGGAGTCGTGCGCGGGACACGACCTGTTCCTCTGACGACCGTGTCCAGGGGCACACGTGAGAAGTGTCTTCAGTCGCGACTGAACCCGTAGACTGGGCCGGTGACCTTTCATCAGCGGGAATGACGACCGGCGTACCGACGCCGCTCATTCGCACACCCTGAACTGAAAGTCACCCCATGCTCACCGTCTCCAATGTGGAGCTGCGCTTCGGCGCGCGCGTCCTGATGTCCGACGTCTCGTTCCGGATCGACAAGGGCGACAAGATCGGCCTCGTCGGCCGCAACGGCGCCGGCAAGACGACCCTCACCCGCATGCTTTCCGGCGACGGGCAGCCCGCCGAGGGGTCGATCACGTCCACCGGCAAGATCGGCTACCTCCCTCAGGACCCCAAGTCCGGCGACCTCGCCACGACCGCCCGCGACCGCATCCTGGGCGCACGCGGCCTCGACGAGGCACTGACGGCGATGCGCAAGGCCGAGATCGACATGGGCTCACCCGACCCGGCGATCGCGGAGCAGGCCATGAAGGCCTACACCCGAGCGGACACGATCTTCGGCGCCGGCGGCGGGTACGCGGCAGAGTCCGAGGCCGCGACGATCGCCAAGGCCCTCGGCCTCCCGGACCGCGTGCTCGAGCAGCCGCTGTCCACCCTGTCCGGTGGCCAGCGTCGCCGCATCGAGCTGGCCCGCATCCTGTTCTCCGACGCCGACACGCTGCTGCTGGACGAGCCGACCAACCACCTCGACGCCGACTCGGTGGTCTGGCTGCGCGGGTTCCTCAAGGCGTTCAGCGGCGGACTGGTCATCATCAGCCACGACGTGGAGCTGATCGAGGAGACCGTCAACAAGGTGCTCTACCTCGACGCCAACCGCGCGACGATCGACATCTACAACATGGGCTGGAAGCAGTACGTCAAGCAGCGCGAGGCCGACGAGCACCGGCGCAAGCGGGAGCGGGCGATCGCGGTCAAGAAGGCCGACCAGCTCACGACCCAGGCCAACAAGTTCCGGGCCAAGGCGTCCAAGGCCGCGACGGCACAGCAGATGCTCCGTCGCGCGGAGCAGCTCGTCGCCGGGCTCGAGGGCGAGCGTGTCGTCGACAAGGTCGCCAACATCAAGTTCCCCAAGCCGGCGCCCTGCGGCAAGACCCCCCTGATGGCCGAGGGGCTCTCCAAGTCGTACGGGTCCCTCGAGATCTTCACCGACGTCGACCTGGCGATCGACAAGGGCAGCCGTGTCGTCGTGCTGGGCCTCAACGGTGCCGGCAAGACCACCCTGCTGCGCATGCTCGCCGGCACGCTGGAACCCGACACCGGCGAGATCCAGCCCGGGCACGGCCTCAAGATCGGCTACTTCGCCCAGGAGCACGAGACGCTCGACACCTCGCGCACGGTGCTGGAGAACATGCAGGCTCAGGCCCCCCAGCTCACCGACACCGAGGCGCGCAGCGTGCTGGGCTCGTTCCTGTTCAGCGGTGACGACACGTCCAAGCCCGCCGGTGTGCTGTCCGGCGGTGAGAAGACCCGTCTGGCCCTCGCGAGCCTGATCGTCTCGAGCGCCAACGTCCTGCTGCTCGACGAGCCGACGAACAACCTGGACCCGGCATCACGCGAAGAGGTGCTGCGCGCCATCCATACGTACGAGGGGGCCATCGTGCTCGTCTCGCACGACGAGGGCGCGGTCCTGGCCCTCGAGCCCGACCGTGTGCTGCTGCTGCCCGACGGCGACGAGGACCACTGGTCCGAGGACTACGCCGACCTCGTCACGCTGGCCTGACTCGGCGAGAGCTCACTCGGCCTTCGCAAAGTTGTCGACGCGATTCGGGTTGCGGCGCTCCTTGGCCTCGGACCGGGCGAACCAGAAGTAGCCGACGACGGCCAGCAGGGCGAAGAACCACCACTGCAGGGCGTAGAAGAAGTGTGGACCCTGGCCGAGATCGGGCCTCGGCTCGGCGGCGAGCTTCTCGGCCGGTGCCGGATCCTCGGAGCGGAGGTTGAGATAGCCCTCCAGCAGGTCGTACGGCACGGACCTCGCGAAGCCCTTGCTCGAGATCGCCCGGATCTGCCCGTCGATCGGCCGGACCGCCTCGCCCTGAGCGCCGCTGTCCTTGCGCAGCCAGCCGGTGATCGTGACCTCGCCTGCCGGAGGGGCGGGCACGTCCGGCCGGGCGACGGTGTTCCGTGACTCCTGCCACCCGCGGTCGACCAGGACGGCCTCGCCGGACGAGAGCACGAACGGGGTGACCACGTCGACGCCCGGCGCCCCGTCACGAGTCGTGAACTTGACCGTGACCTCGTGCTCGACGTCGTACGTGCCGGTCGCCTGGACCTGGGTGAACTCGCTGTCGTCGTCGACGGAGTCACCGGGCCGGAGCGCCTGGCTCAGCTCGACGGGATCCTGCTCGAGGTGCGCCCTGACGATCGTGTTCTGGTCGAGCCGGTGCTCGAGCCGATGGAACTGCCAGAACCCGAGGCGGGTGCAGACGGCGGCGAGCACGAGGACGAAGACCGCGAATCCGATCCACCGCACGCTGAGCAGGAAGCGGTACACAGGACGACGGTAGTTGTGTAGGCCAACTCTGGGTCGGCCGGGTTGGTCGCGCGCACCTAGGATGGTGTCCATGCAGCTCATCGACACGCACGGACGGGTCGCGACCGACCTCCGGGTGTCGTTGACCGATCGATGCAACCTGCGCTGCCAGTACTGCATGCCGGCCGAGGGACTCGACTGGATGCCGAGCGAGGAGACGCTCACCGATGCCGAGCTGATGCGGTTGATCGGGATTGGCGTCGAGATGCTCGGGGTTCGTGACGTCCGGTTCACCGGGGGAGAGCCGCTGCTGCGGCGCAGCCTGCCCGAGCTCGTCGCGGCCACCAAGGCCCTGCCGTCGGGGCCCCGCACCGCAATGACGTCGAATGGTCTCGGGCTCAAGCACACCGCCAAGGCCCTTGCCGCCGCCGGTCTCGACCGGGTCAACATCAGCCTCGACACGACCGATCCGGCGACGTTCGAGCAGATCACCCGCCGCAACCGCCTCCACGACGTCATCGACGGCCTGGCCGCGGCACACGAGGCAGGCCTGGCGCCCGTCAAGGTCAACGCCGTCCTGCTGCGAGGCATCAACGACGCCGAGGCGCCAGACCTGCTGCGCTGGTGCATGGACCACGGCTACGAGCTGCGCTTCATCGAGCAGATGCCGCTCGATGCCCAGCACGGGTGGAACCGCGAGGCCATGGTCACGGCCGACGAGACGCTCGAGCTGCTCGGCCAGAGCTTCCGGCTGACAGGTCTCGACGGTCGCGGGTCGGCGCCGGCAGAGAAGTTCCTGGTCGACGACGGCCCGCACACCGTCGGCATCATCGGGTCGGTCACCCGGCCGTTCTGCGGCGACTGCAACCGCGTACGCCTGACCGCCGACGGCCAGATCCTCAACTGCCTCTTCGCTCGCGACGAGTCCGACCTGCGGACCGCGCTGCGATCGGGCGCCTCCGACGAGGACATCGCGCACCGGTGGGTCGCCGCGATGACGACCAAGCTGCCGGGCCACGGCATCGACGACCCGAGCTTCCTGCAGTCCTCGCGCCCGATGTCGTCCATCGGCGGCTGACGCCGTCAGACCGGCGCGGTCTCCTTCCAGAAACCGCGCGCCGACAGGAACGACCGCAGCGACTCCTCGTGCTCGTCGCACGCGAGCCAGGTCTTGCGCCGGTCAGGCGTGTGGATCTTGGGGTTGTTCCACAGCAGCTGGTGCGTCGCCTCGTGGGTGCAGCCCTTGGCCGAGCAGGTCAGGACGTCACTCACGGTCGAGCGGGGGCTTGGTCGCGGACTCGATCTGCCCTCTGGACTCCGGGCCAAACGGCGACGGGCCGTCGCCCTTCTTGCGCACGCCGGCGTTGGCCAGCACGACGGACGTGTAGGGCAGGAACACCGCACCCACGAACAGCACCCAGCCGATGGCGGACCACGGAGACGGCACGGTGGTCAGCACGATGACGCCACCGACGAAGCAGAGCGTCCGGATGCCCATCGAGATCGCGTAGCGACGCTCGCGTCGACCACGGTCAGCGCTCTGCGACTCTGCCGCAGACGTGATCGAGAAGACCTGCTGCTTCCGGGGCTCTGGGGGCACACCTCCACTCTACGTCGCGCAGGCACGTCTGCCGGGCGAAGACCGAGGTCGTACGCTCAGGGCATGACTGATCGCACCTATCGCGTCACCGAGATCGTCGGCACCTCACCCGACGGCATCACCGAGGCCGTCGACAACGGCATCAAGCGGGCCGGCAAGACCCTGCGCCACCTCGACTGGTTCGAGGTCACCGACATCCGTGGACAGGTCACCGACACCTCGGTGTCGCACTACCAGGTCACGATGAAGCTCGGCTTCCGCCTCGAGGACGACGAATAGCCCTCGGCTGCTAGTCGGCCGCGTCGGCCGCCTCGACCTCTTCACGGGTGATGCCGAGGAGGTAGACGATCGCGTCGAGGTAGGGCACGTTGACCGACGTCCTCGCCTGGTCGCGCACGAGCGGCTTGGCGTTGAACGCGATCCCGAGGCCCGACGCGGCCAGCATGTCGAGGTCGTTGGCCCCGTCACCGATCGCCACGGTGTTCTTGACCGAGATGCGGGCCTGGTCGGCGAAGCGCCTCAGCGCCTCGGCCTTGCCCGCGCGGTCGACGATGTCGCCGAGAATCCTTCCGGTGAGCTTGCCGTCGACGACCTCGAGCTCGTTGGCGGCGTAGTAGTCGATGTCGAGCTCGGCGGCGATCTTCTCGATGATGCGGGTGAACCCGCCGCTGACGAGCGCAAAGCGGTAGCCGAGGCGCTTGAGCGTACGGATCATGGTGCGAGCGCCGGGGGCGTACGTCAGCGATGCGTAGACCTCGTCCAGTGCCGACTCGTCGACGCCCTCCAGCAGCGCGACGCGGGACACGAGCGACTCGGAGAAGTCCAGCTCGCCACGCATCGCCGCCTCGGTGACGGCCGCGACCTCGTCCTCGCAGCCCGCGTGGGCGGCGATCATCTCGATGACCTCGCCCTGGATGAGGGTCGAGTCGACGTCCATCACCACGAGTCGCTGCGCGTGCCGCAGGATGCCGTTCTCCTGCACCGCGACGTCGACGCCCTGCTCGAACGCGACAGCGGCGAGATCGGCCTGGAGCTGGTCGGGATCGGCGCCCGACACTTCCATGCGGATCGCGGTGACGGGGTAGCGGGCCATGCGGACGATGCGGTCGATGTTGCCACCGTCGTCCTTGATGCGCTGCGCCAGTGCCGCCATCGCCGCAGGACGCAGGGGAGCGCCCAGGATCACGACCTGCGCCCGTCCGACGCGCCGGGCGCGGTTGTCACCCGTGCCGTACGCGACCGCGACCTCGAGGCCGAACGCGGCTCCGACGTCGTGGACGGTCTGCTCGAGACGGAGACGATCCTCGGGGACGGTGAGCAGCGCGCTCAGGATGAGCCGGCCGCGCACGACCAGCTGCTCCACGTCGATGACCTCGACGCCGAACGGCTCGAGGTCGCTGAACAGGCGCGTCGTCACGCCGCTCTGGTCGGGCCCCGTGAGGGTGACCAGGACGGTCGGATCGTTGAAGTGCAGGGTGGGCACGGGATCAGTCATCGCACCCGAGGCTATCGCTGACGCTCGGCCCGCCCGCGATAGGTTGACTCCACCGCCACCAACAACGACCAGGAGGGTGCATGCCTGCGGCTTTTGAGCTCTCGAAGGTGAGTGTCGTGCGGCCCGGCAAGATCCTGCTGGAGGACATCAGCTGGACTGCCGAGGAGGGGGAGCGCTGGGTCGTCCTCGGACCCAACGGCGCCGGCAAGACGACCCTGCTGCAGATCATCAGCGCGGCGATGCACCCCACCAGGGGCAAGGTGCGGATCCTCGGCAGCAAGCTCGGCAAGGTCGACGTCTTCGAGCTGCGCACGCGCATCGGTCACACCAGCACGGCCGTTGCCGACCTCATCCCGCCGACCGAGTCGGTGGGCAACACGATCGTGTCGGCGGCGCACGCCGTGATGGGCCGGTGGCAGGAGACGTACGACGAGGAGGACTACCGTCGCGCGACCCAGATGATGGGTGAGATGGGCATCGCCGCGCTGGCCAACCGGACGTTCGGGACGCTCTCGGAGGGAGAGCGCAAGCGCGTCCTGATCGCCCGTGCGTTGATGACCGATCCCGAGCTGCTGCTGCTCGACGAGCCGGCCGCAGGTCTCGACCTCGGCGCCCGTGAGGACCTGATGGCGAGCCTCGAGGTGCTGTCGCACGCCGACGACGCACCGGTGCTGGTCATGGTGTCGCACCACGTCGAGGAGATTCCGGTCGGATTCACCCACGTGCTCATGCTCCGAGATGGCAAGGTGGTGGCCCAGGGGCCGATCGAGTCGACGCTGACCGCCGAGACACTCAGTGCGACCTTCGGGTCGCGCATCCAGCTCCAGCACGAGGCTGGCCGCTTCTCCGCGCGCCGGGCGGCATACGGCCATCGCGCAGAACGCAGAGACGACACAGGGGAGACCGCATGATCGATTGGATTCAGGACCATCCGGCTGCCAGCTGGTTGGGCGTCGCCGTGGTGCTGGCGGTGGTCGAGATCTTCAGCCTCGACCTCGTGCTGCTGATGTTCGCCCTCGGCGCCGTCGCGGCGGCCGTCGCAAGCGGGTTCGGCGCGCCCCTGTGGCTCGCCATCGCCGTGTTCGCCGTGGTGTCGGTCGGCTTCCTCTACTTCGTACGCCCTCCGGTCGTCGCCCGGCTGCACGCCGGCCCGACCCTGACGACGGGTCACGAGGCCCTCGTCGGCCGATCGGGCGTCGTGCTCGAGCCGGTCGACAAGCGCAACGGCCGGATCCAGCTGGCCGGTGAGGTGTGGTCGGCACGTTCGGCCGAGGAGCACCACCTGTTCGAGACCGGCACCGAAGTCCTCGTCACCCGGATCGACGGCGCCACCGCCGTCGTCACCATCAAGGAGTCCTGATGTCCCCAGCACTGATCGTGCTCATCCTGCTCGCCGTCCTGGCGATCGTCGTCGTGTCGATGACGGTCAAGATCGTCCCCCAGGCGCGGGCCGGCATCGTCGAGCGTTTCGGCAAGTACCGCACGACCCTGTCGGCCGGCCTCAACATCGTGATGCCGTTCATCGACAAGGTGCGCTACGTCATCGACCTGCGTGAGCAGGTTGTGTCGTTCCCGCCGCAGCCGGTCATCACCGAGGACAACCTCGTCGTGTCGATCGACACCGTCATCTACTTCCAGGTCACCGACCCGGTCGCCGCGACGTACGAGATCGCCAACTACATCCAGGCGATCGAGCAGCTCACCATGACCACGCTGCGCAACATCACCGGTGGCATGACGCTCGAGCACGCGCTGACCAGCCGCGACCAGATCAACGCCGGGCTGCGCGGGGAGCTCGACAGCGCGACCGGCAAGTGGGGGATCCGTGTCAACCGCGTCGAGCTCAAGGGCATCGACCCGCCGCCGACCATCATCGATGCGATGGAGCAGCAGATGCGCGCCGAGCGCAACAAGCGCGCGGCGATCCTCACGGCCGAGGGCGAGCGGCAGTCCGCGATCCTGACCGCCGAGGGCGAGAAGCAGTCGGCCATCCTGACGGCCGAGGGCCAGCGCCAGGCGCAGATCCTGACCGCCCAGGCGGATCGCCAGGCGCAGATCCTGCGGTCGCAGGGTGAGGCGCAGGCCATCCAGACCGTCTTCCAGGCGATCCACGACGGCAACCCCGACCAGAAGCTGCTGTCCTACCAGTACCTCCAGATGCTGCCGAAGATCGCCGAGGGCGACAACGCCACGACGTGGATCATCCCGGCCGAGCTCACCAAGGCGCTGGGCACCCTCGGCGGAACGGTCGGCAAGATCCCGGTCGACGGCGGTGGCAACAAGACCCGCGTCGACTTCGACGCGCCGATCCAGGACGACTCACCCGAGGAGCAGGACACCGCGGACGCCGTCCAGGAGGCTCTGGACGCCGCCAAGGCAGCCGAGAGCCCGGCCTCGCCGAGCGCCGGCCAGGCTCCGGCCCAGCCCGAGACCGGTACGCCTCCGCCGCCCGCGCCGCCTGCGCCCGAGCCACCCAAGGCCTGACCCGCGAGAACGCCCCGGACCGACGGTCCGGGGGCGTTCTGCTGTCGTGCGTCGGCTCAGTGCTGGTAGGTGCCGTGGATGATCGCGCGGCCCAGCGTCTTGAAAGCGAGGTTGAACCCCACGACGGCCGGCGACGCCGAGGAGTCGACGCCGAGGCTGTCCTCGCCGACGGCGTGGACCACGAAGTAGTAGCGGTGCACCTGGTCGCCGGCCGGGGGAGCGGCGCCCATGAAGCTGAGTCCGCCACCGTCGTTGCGTACGTGGAAGGCGCTGCCCGGCAGGGAGTCGTCGGACGCCCCGGCGCCGGTGGCAAGCTCGGTCACGTCGGCCGGGATGTCGACCGCGACCCAGTGCCAGAACCCGGAGACGATCGGCGCGTCCGGGTCGAAGCACGTCACGACGTACGACTTGGTGCCCTCGGGGGCGCCGGACCACGACAGCTGCGGCGAGGTGTCGCCGTGCTCGTTGACCTGGTCGTCCTTGAGCGGCTGGCCATCGGTCACGTCGGCGCTCGTCACGGAGAACGTGGCGGTGGCCGGGAGGAGTGGGTAGGGATCGGGTGTCACGGGACGGTCAAGGCTCATGCTCGTTAGGCTAGCCCGGTGGCCGAGATCGTACGACTGGACGACCTCGAGGATCCCCGACTCCGCGATTACGTCGACCTGCGTGACGTCCAGCTGAGGCTGCGGCTCGAGGCCGATCGCGGGCTGTTCCTCGCCGAGGGCGAGAAGGTCGTGCGCCGGGCCATCGAGTCCGGACACCGGGCTCGGTCGTTCCTGATGTCGCCGCGATGGCTCGAGGGCCTCTCCGACCTGCTCGACGCCACGGACGTGCCGTGCTTCGTGCTGGACGACAAGGCGATCGAGACGCTCACGGGCTTCCACGTCCACCGTGGGGCGCTCGCCGCGCTCGAGCGTCCCGAGCTGAAGCCGCCCGCCGAGGTGCTGGCGAACGCCCGGCGTGTCGTCGTGATGGAGGACCTGGCCGATCACACCAACGTCGGCGGAGCCTTCAGGGCCGCCGCCGCGCTCGGGTTCGACGCCGTGCTGCTCTCGCCGCGCTGCGCCGACCCGCTCTACCGTCGCGCGATCAAGGTGTCGATGGGCTCGGTGTTCTGGCTGCCGTACGCCCGGGTGGACGACTGGTACGGCGCGCCGGACCTGCTCCGGGAGGCGGGCTTCACGACGTACGCCATGACGCTGGCCGACGACTCGGTGGCCCTCGACGAGGTGGCACACGATGTCGAGCGACTCGCCCTGATCGTGGGCTCGGAGGGCCACGGACTCAGCCCGCACTGGGAGAAGTCGGCCGATCACCGGGTGACGATCCCCATGGCCGCCGGGATCGACTCCCTGAACGTCGCCTCGTCAGTCGCCGTCGCCTGCTGGGAGCTGCGTCAGCGCTGAGGTCTGGCGGCCGCCGCCCAGTCCATGAACAGCCGGTCGAGCGGTGGATCGGCAACCGTATGGGCGGCTGTTCGGTTGCGGATCCACCGCTGACGCGGGAAAAGGTTGCGGATCCACCGCTGACGCGGGAGAAGGTGCAGGATCCACCGCCGACGCGGGAAAGGTGGTGGATCCACCGCTCGGGGTGGGTCAGCGCTCGATGACCGGGTCGTCGACCAGGATCGTGACGGGCCAGTCGTCGGGGTAGTGCTCCGCGAGCTCCTGGTGCTGCTTGTGGAGCTTCTTGCGGGCGCGCTCCGGCAGCCGGTCGCCGAAGACCGTGCCGAACAGGTGATCCGTCTCGTGCTGCAGGCAGCGGGCCAGCAGGCCGTCGCCGACGAACTCGACGGGCTCACCCTTGTGGTCGACCCCGGTGACGTGCGCGCGGTCGGGGCGGGCGCAGCCGGTGAAGGCGCCGGGCAGCGACAGGCAGCCCTCGTCCTCGTCCTCGAGGTTGCGCTCCTTGCCCTCGGGCAGGTGCAGCACCGGGTTGCAGACGACCCCGGTGATCTGGTTGTTGTCGTCGTCCGGGCAGTCGAAGACGAACACCTTGAGGTCGACGCCGACCTGGTTCGCGGCGAGCCCGACCCCCTTGGCGGCGTACATCGTGGCCACCATGTCCTTGACCAGCGTCTCGAGCTCGTCGTCGAAGACCGTGACGTCCTTGAGCTCTCGGTGCATGACAGGCGTGCCCCACCGGGTGATGGGACGCACGGATCCGCCTTCGGGCAGCGGTCTGGACTGGGAAACAGGCACGGGTCTGGGCTCCTTCGCTCAGGACTGGTCAAGGCTACCGAGGCGTCGACACGCGGCAACTGCTGGTCCTGCGATGTGAGGTCGGATACCATTGGTATGTCAAACTGCAACTCAGAGTTACAGTTGGCACCAGTGGTGGGCAACTCAGTCCAACCCGGTCCTTCAGTGGATACACCATCGAGGAGTTCCTGTGGCCAGTCGCCGAGATCCCATGGGCATCGGCCTGGCGGTGCTCAACCGCATCGCCAGCTCGCCGACCATCGACAAGCTCAAGCTGCGCAAGACGACCGAGAAGGCCGTCTACCAAGGGGCCAAGAGCGGCTTCCGCGTCGCCGGCGCCACCGGTCGCACCTTCAAGCGGGTCAAGGGCACGGGCGCCCCGAAGCGCCTCGCCCGTACGTCCGACAGCGGCATCTTCGACCTCGAGCCGACCGAGGACCAGCAGATGATCGTCGGCGTCATCAAGGAGTTCGCCGAGGAGGTGCTCCGGCCGGGCGCCGAAACTGCTGAGTCGGCCAACGACACACCCAAGGAGGTCCTCGCCCAGACCAGCGAGTTCGGCCTCACCCTGCTCAACATCCCGGAGAGCCTGGGCGGGCTGTCGGAGGACCGCTCCGCCGTGACCGGCGTGCTGGTCGCCGAGGCGCTCGCCGAGGGCGACATGGGACAGGCCGTCGCCTGCCTTGCGCCGGCCGCGGTCGCCACGGCGATCTCGCTTTGGGGCTCGGACGCGCAGCAGCAGACCTACCTCCCGGCGTTCGCCGGTGACGACATCCCGGCAGCGGCCCTGGCCGTCGCGGAGCCGCGCCCCCTGTTCGACCCGTTCGAGCTCCAGACGACCGCGGTCAGGACCGACACCGGATACCGGCTGAACGGCGTGAAGTCCGCCGTCGTGCGCGGCGCCGAGGCCGAGCTGTTCGTCGTCGCTGTCGACGTCGAGGGCCGTGGGCCGGCACTGGTGCTGCTGGAGTCCAGCGTCCAGGGCGTCACGATCGAGGCCGACCCGAGCATGGGCCTGCGCGCTGCCGGTCTCAGCCGGCTCGTCCTGACCGACGTGGAGGTCGGCGAGGACGCGATCCTGGGCGACGGCACCGCCGAGGACTACCGCGAGTGCGTACGCCTGTCGCGGCTCGCCTGGGCCGGTCTGGCCCTGGGCGCCGCCCGCGCGGTGCTCGACTACGTCTCCGAGTACGTCAAGACCCGCACGGCATTCGGCGAGCCGATCGCGCACCGCCAGGCGGTGGCGTTCATGGTCGCCGACATCGCGATCGAGCTCGAGGGCATGCGCCTGACGACGCTGCGAGCCGCCTCCCGCGCCGAGCAGGGCCTCGACTTCGCCCGTGAGGTCGCCCTCGCCCGCCGTCTCACGGCCGAGTACGGCATGAAGATCGGCACCGACGGCGTCCAGCTGCTCGGCGGTCACGGCTTCGTCAAGGAGCACCCGGTCGAACGGTGGTACCGCGACCTGCGGGCCATCGGCCTGATGGAAGGAGCAGTCCTCGTCTGAGGACGGAACCACTCATGATCAATCTCGAGACTCCCCGCAAGTTCCGCCCCTTCATCAAGCAGGCCCACCAGGTCGCCGAGGAGTTCCTGCGCGCCAACTCCCGCAAGTACGACCTCTCCGAGCACGCCTACCCCAAGGAGCTCGACCTCCTCGCCTCGCTGGTCGACGGCATGGGCGACTCCGGGCAGGGCCAGGGTGCCGGTGCAGCCGGCGTACGCCGTGACGAGGCCGATGACGCCAAGGGCAGCAAGGTCAAGAACGGCACCAACATGTCCTCGGTGCTCTCGATCATCGAGATGTGCTGGGCCGACGTGGGCCTGCTGCTGTCGATGCCCCGCCAGGGCCTCGGCAACTCCGCGATCGCCTCGGTCGCCAACGACGAGCAGCTCGAGCGGTTCAAGGGCACGTGGGCGGCGATGGCGATCACCGAGCCGAGCTTCGGCTCCGACTCCGCCGCGGTCACGACCACGGCCGTCAAGGACGGCGACGCGTACGTGCTAAACGGCGAGAAGATCTTCGTGACCGCCGGCGACCGGGCTGACTCGGTCGTGGTGTGGGCGACGCTCGACAAGAGCCTTGGCCGGGCAGCCATCAAGTCGTTCCTCGTGCCCAAGAGCCTGCCCGGCATCCGGGTCGAGCGACTCGAGCACAAGCTCGGCATCCGCTCGTCGGACACGGCCGTCATCGTGCTCGACAACTGCCGGGTGCCGGCGGAGAACTTGCTGGGCAACCCGGAGATCGACACGAAGCAGGGCTTCGCCGGAGCCATGGCGACGTTCGACAACACGCGGCCGCTCGTCGCGGGCATGGCGGTGGGCTGCGCTCGCGCCGCGCTCGAGGACACCCGCCGCCTGCTCGAGGACGCCGGCGTCGTGATCGACTACGACCGCCCCGCGCAGTCCCAGTCGTACGCGGCGGCGACGTTCATCGCGATGGAGGCCGACTGGGAGGCAGCCTTGCTGCTGACCCTCGAGGCCGCGTGGCTCGCCGACAACCGCAAGCCCAACTCGATGGAGGCCTCGATGGCCAAGGCGAAGGCCGGGCGCGTGGGTAACCAGATCACCCTGCGCTGCGTCGAGCTCGTCGGCACGTTGGGCTACAGCGAGACCGAGCTGGTGGAGAAGTGGTCGAGGGACTCCAAGATCCTCGACATCTTCGAGGGCACGCAGCAGATCCAGCAGCTCATCGTGGCGAGGCGCCTCCTCAACCTGACGTCCTCAGAGCTGCGCTGAGCCCGGCGAACGCCAAAGGCACCGACGCGCCCGCGGGGCCTTCTATAGGGTTCTCGTATGAGCGAGCGCTGTGAGCGGATGACCACGCGATGACCGGTGACCTGCCGGCCGACGTCGACGTCGAGTACGAGCTGACCCGGTTCATCCGCCGGGTCCGGGCCCGCTCGCTGCGTCAGCTGCCGGAGATCCACCCGTCGCTCGACTACGGGATGTTCCTGTTCCTGATCGCGATCTGCGACGCACCCGACGGCATCCGCGGCACGGACCTCGCTGAGGGCCTGGGGGTACACAAGTCGACCGCCAGTCGGGCGGTGTCGTCCCTCGAGAAGCTCGGCCTGGTCAGCCGCGTCCCCGACCCCGACGACGGCCGGGCGCAGCTCCTGGTCGCCGAGCCGGAGGCTCGCGACAAGGTCGAGGCCTACCGCAAGGGTGCTCACGCCCGGATGGCGACGATCCTCTCGGAGTGGACACCCGACGACATCAGCGCGTTCGCCCGCAGCCTCGCCCGGCTCAACGACGCCGCCGAGCAGATCCCGTGAGGATCTTCCACCTCGCCACCGAGGAGGCCTGGACCGCAGCCTCGGCCGCCGGTGCCTACACCGTGTCGACGCTCGGGCTCGAGCTGGGCGACGTCGGATTCATCCACTGCTCGCAGGCCGAGCAGGTCGCCGGCGTGGCCGACCGGTTCTACCGGCACGTGACGAGCCCGTTGCTGCTGCTGACGATCGACACCGAGCTCCTGACGGCTCCCTGGCAGCTCGACCCCGTCGAGGGCGAGCCGATGCCGTTCCCGCACGTCTACGGACCGCTCAACACCGACGCCGTGGTGGCGACCGAGCCGTTCAGACCGTCAGCATCGCCTTGACGGCCGTACGCTCGTCCATCGCGCGATAGCCGTCCGCGACCTGGTCGAGCGGCACCGTGAGGTCGAAGACGTCGCCGGGCGTGACGGTGCCGCTCAGCACGTCTGGCAGCAGCTCGTCGATGTAGGCCCGGGCCGGCGCCACGCCGCCTGCAACGCCCAGGTTGCGGTAGAACATGCTGCGGACGTCGATCTCGACGCCGTGCGGCACGCCGACGAATCCCACGCGTCCGCCCGGCCGCGCACACTGCATGGCCTGGGCCATGCTCTCCTTGGTGCCGACGCACTCCAGCACGTGGTCGGCGCCGATCCCGTCGAACATCTCGCGGACCTCGGCGGCCCCCTCCTTGCCGCGGGTGGCCACGACCTCGTCGGCGCCGAAGCCGGTGGCGAGTCGCTGGCGGTCCTCGTGCCGGGACATCGCCACGATCCGGCCGGCCCCGAGCCGCTTCGCCGCCAGGACGGCGGACAGGCCGACGGCGCCGTCACCGACCACCGCGACCGTGCTGCCCGGCCGTACGCCGGCGAGCAGCGCGGCATGGTGTCCTGTCGGGAACACGTCGGACAGGGTCAGCAGATGGGCCACGAGCTCCTGGCTGGGCTGCTCAGCCAGGGCCACCAGCGTGCCGTCGGCCAGCGGCACCCGGACGAGCTCGCCCTGACCGCCGTCGACCGTCCTGCCGGCGCGGTCGTCGACGCCCCAGAACCCACCGTTGACACAGGAGGTGTGGATGCCGCGCTCGCACAGCTTGCACGTGTTGTCGGAGTAGACGAACGGGGCGATGACGAAGTCGCCGGCCCGCAGCGAGGACACCTCCGCGCCGACCTCCTCGATGATCCCGACGAACTCGTGCCCGATCCGCATCGGACCGGGGACCTCGTTGATGCCGCGGTAGGGCCAGAGGTCGGACCCGCACACGCAAGACGCCACGACGCGCACGATCGCGTCGCCGTCGTCGCGGAGCTGCGGGTCAGGTACGTCGTCGAGCCGGATGTCACGAGGGGCGTGGAGAACGGTGGCGCGCATGGGGCCATTGTGGCAGCGAGCCCATGTGACAGGATCGGACCCATGACTGAAAAGCCTGAAGTTGACTTCATCGAGGGACCCGCGCCCACCGAGCTCCAGATCAAGGACCTCGTCGTCGGCGACGGCCCCGAGGCCGTTCCTGGTGGACTCGTCGACGTGCACTACGTCGGCGTCGAGTTCGACACCGGCGAGCAGTTCGACTCGTCCTGGGACCGTGGCCAGTCGGCGAAGTTCCCGCTCCCGCAGCTCATCGCCGCGTGGCAGCAGGGCATCCCGGGCATGAAGGTCGGCGGTCGACGTCAGCTGGTCTGCCCGCCCGAGCTGGCGTACGGGCCGGCCGGTGGAGGGCACCGGCTGTCCGGCAAGACGCTCGTCTTCGTCATCGACCTGCTCGGGGTCTGAGCGCCGGACACCCCCTACCTTCGGCCAACGGTCCTTCGACCCGCGGCCGATGCGCCGGACATCCGGCACCTGATGGGCTCGGGTCATGACGCTGGCACTGCTCGGCACGCTCGCCGTCCTGGCCCTGATCGACAGCACGAGCTTCGGGACCCTGTTGATCCCGATCTGGCTCATGCTCGCACCCGGTCGGCTCCGCGCCGGCCGGGTCGTGCTGTTCCTGGCGACGGTTGCGCTGTTCTACCTCGCGCTAGGGGTGGCCTTGACAGCCGGCGTGGCGGCGTACGCCGACCATCTGACCGACCTGCTCGAGGTCACGGCGGTCCAGGTCGTGCTCCTGGTCGTCGGGATCGCCATGGTGCTGCTCGCGATCAGGATGCACACCTCGCCACGCACGGAGGAGCCGGGCCGGCTCGATCGTTGGCGCCGGCGCGCGGTGGGCGACGAGGGCACTGCCACCGGCCTGATGCTGCTGGCCGTCACCGCGGCCCTGATCGAGGCCGGGTCGATGGTTCCCTACCTCGGCGCGATCGGTCTCATCGGCACGGCGGACCTGTCCTGGCCGGTCATCCTGCTGACGCTGGCCGGCTACTGCATGGTCATGATCCTGCCGGCCCTGCTGCTGCTCGCCGCACGCGTTGCCGCAGCCCACCGGGTGGAACCCGTCCTGAAGCGGATCAACGGGTGGATGGTGCGCAACAGCCGGACGAACCTCGCCTGCATCCTGGGCATCATCGGCTTCGTGATCGCGACGAACGCGGCAGGCGGGCTGGGCATCACCGGCTAGAGCGCGTCGACCAGGGCGGTGACCCGCTTGACCGACACCGGGAACGCCGTCCTCAGGTTCTGCGCCAAGAGGCTCAGCCGCAGCTCCTCGAGCGCCCACCGCACGTGCTGCACGTCGGGGGAGAGCCGTGCCCACGTGGACAGCGTGGCCGTACGTTCGTGGAACCGCGCCTCGAGCTCTTGTGTCGCGAGCAGGTCGTCGGTCAACGGAGCATCGAGGCGGCGCCGGGCGGCCTGCAGGTAGAGCGGGAGGCGGCGCAGCTGGGTGGTCCCGGCGTCGCGGACGAAGCCGGGATAGACCAGCCAGGACAGCTGCACGCGTACGTCCTCGCCCGCCTCGGTCGCCGGGGTCGGGGTCACCTCGCCCAGGGCCCGCAGCACGTCGATCACGGTGCGGACGGCCTGCTCCGTCTCGTCGTACGCCTCGGCCCGTACGGTCTCGTGCAGCAGCCCGAACATGACCTCGTCCCACACGGGGCCTCCGTGCCGCACGACGAGGGTCTCGATCGCGGCGAGCCAGCACTCCTCGATGACGGCCGCCGCGTCGGGGTGCGGTCCCGTCGACAGCAGGAGCTTGGCGTGCAGGTCGAGAGAGCGGCCGATCTGGGGGACCGGGGTCGGCAGCGAGAACGACAACAGCCGCGCCTGGCCCTTGACCATCGCGACGGCCTGCTCCGCTGCCGTGTCGAGCACCCGCAGCGCCACCGACGCGCCCTCGTCGACGAGTGCGGGGTAGCCGGTCGCCTGACCGGCGGAGATCGCCTGCTCGATCGTGCCGACGTCCCACGTGCGCAGGCCTGACCGCTCCTCCTGGCGCGCCACCTTCGTGAGGTCGGCGCGTACGTGGCTCGCGAGCTCGCGGCGAAGGTCGGCCAGGTCCTTGCCGCGCGCCAGCTCCGCACCGCCGTCCGTGACCCTGAACGTGACCCGCAGGTGCGGCGGCAGGGCGTCGAAGTCGAAGTCCTCGGGCGACACGACCGTACCGTTGAGCAGGCGCATCTGTCGCGCGAGCTCCTCGCTCAGGTCAGTGGCCGACAGGTCCATCGACTCGACCAGGCGTGGAGCGAACTGTCCCGCAGGCACGAACTCGCGTCGCAACCGCTTCGGGAGCGATCGGATCAGCTCGGTCACCAGCTCGACCCGGTGCCCCGGCACGTGCCAGTCGAAGGCACGGTCGTCGACGGTCATGAGGCGCTCGAGAGGGAGGTCGACCGTGACGCCGTCGTCGCTCATGCCGGGCTCGAACGCGTACGTCAGGGGAAACGACTCGCCGTCGGAGTGCCACTCCCGGGGGAACTCGTCCTCGGCGTCGATCGAGGCGTGGCTCAGCATCGCCGGGTCGAACGTCAGGAGATCGGGCTGCTCCCGCTTGGCCTGCTTCCACCAGGAGTCGAAGTGCCGCGTGGAGACCACGTGGTCCGGGATCCTCTGGTCGTAGAACGCGAACAAGGTCTCGTCGTCGACCCGCAGGTCACGGCGGCGCAACCGCTCCTCGAGCTCCTCGACACCCTCGATCATCCGCTTGTTGGCGGCGTAGAACGCATGGTGCGTGCGCCACTCACCTTGGACCAGGGCGTGCCTGATGAACAGGTCGCGGGAGACCACGGGGTCGATCCGGCCGAACTGGACCAGCCGGTCGGCGATCAACGGGATGCCGAACAGGAGGACCTTCTCGCGGGCCATCACCGCTCCGCGTCGACTCGACCAGTGCGGTTCGCTGTAGGACCGGTTGACCAGGTGCTCGCCCGCCTCCTCGACCCACTCGGGCTGGATCTTGGCGGCCGTCCGTCCCCAGAGACGGCTGGTCTCGACCAGCTCGCCGACCATGACCATCCGTGGTGGCTTCTTGGCCAGTCCCGAGCCCGGGAAGATCATGAACTTCGCCTGCCGCGCACCGAGGAACTCGCGGCCGTCGGGATCGCGGAGCCCGACGTGCGACAGGAGCCCGGACAGCAGGGCCTGGTGCACGCGGTCGGGGTCGCTGCCGGCCGAGCCGGGCTGCAGCCCGAGCTCCTTGGCCGTGCGCCGCAGCTGCGAGTGGACGTCGTGCCACTCGCGGATGCGCAGGTAGTGGAGGTACTCGTCACGGCACAGCCGCCGGAACGCCGAGCTCGACAGCTCGTCACGTTGCTTGCGGATGTACCTCCAGAGGGTCAGGTACGACAGGAAGTCCGAGTCGGGCTCACGGAACCGCTGGTGCTTCTCGTCGGCGGCCTGCTGGTGCTCGAGGGGACGCTCACGGGGGTCCTGGATCGACATCGCCGAGACGATGACCAGCACGTCGGCCAGGCACCCCAGCCGGTCGGCCGCGAGCAGCATGCGAGCCAGGCGAGGATCGGTGGGCAGCGTCGACATCCGTCGACCGATCTTGGTGAGCCGGTCGCCCTGCATCGCGCCGAGCTCGTAGAGCAGGTTCAGGCCGTCGCTGACCGCCCGCGAGTCCGGCGGATCGAGGAACGGGAAGTCCTTGATCGAGCCGAGGTCGAGCGAGGCCATCTGCAGCAGCACCGAGGCGAGATTGGTGCGCTGGATCTCGGGATCGGTGAACTCCGGTCGGCCGTCGTGGTCCTCCTCGGAGTACAGCCGGATGCAGATGCCGTCGGCGACACGGCCGCACCGGCCAGCTCGCTGTGACGCGCTCGCCCGCGAGATCGGCTCGATCGGCAGGCGCTGGACCTTGAGCCGCTGGCTGAACCGCGAGATGCGCGCGAATCCGGGGTCGATGACGTACCGGATGCCCGGGACCGTCAACGAGGTCTCGGCGACGTTGGTCGCCAGCACGATGCGCCGTCCGCCGTGGCTGCTGAAGATCTTCTGCTGGTCGGCAGCGGCGAGGCGGCCGTACAGCGGGAGGATCTCGGTGTGCGGGTACTTCCGCCCGGCCAGGAAGTCCGCTGCGTCGCGGATCTCCCGCTCGCCGGACATGAACACGAGGATGTCGCCGTCGCTGGGGAGCTCCGAGACCGCCTCGGCGATGCCCTCGAGCATGTCTCCGGCGTCCGACTCCGCGAGCGGTCGGTAGCGGACCTCGACCGGGTACGTCCGACCGCTGACCTCGATCACGGGTGCGTCGAACATCTCCGCGAACCGCTCGACGTCGATCGTCGCCGACGTGATGACGACCTTGAGGTCGGGCCGACGGGGGAGCAGCTGCTTGAGGTAGCCCAGCAGGAAGTCGATCGACAGCGACCTCTCGTGGGCCTCGTCGATGATGATCGTGTCGTAGCGCGACAGCCTGCGGTCCCGCTGCAGCTCGGCGAGCAGGAGACCATCGGTGACGAGGCGGATGGCCGTGGCGTCGCTCGTCTGGTCGTCGAACCGGACGGCGTAGCCGACCTCGGCGCCGAGCTCGACCTCGCACTCGTCCGCGATGCGCTTGGCGACGGAGCGCGCGGCGATGCGCCGCGGCTGTGTGTGCGCGATGGTCCGGCGCCCGAGCTCGAAGGCGATCTTGGGCAGCTGCGTCGTCTTGCCCGACCCGGTCTCACCCGCGACGACCACGACTTGGTGGTCGCGGATCGCCTCGGCGATGTCGTCGTGGCGTGCCGTGATCGGGAGCGCTTCGTCGTACGAGATCTTCACGACAGCGCCAGCGCATCCCCGAAGAGCAGGTATCCCACGAAGGCCACCACGTCGAGCAGCGTGTGGGCGATGACGAGTGGCAGGACCCGTCGGGTCCGGTGGAACCAGTACCCGAAGACGAGCCCCATGACGAAGTTGCCGAGCCCCGGCCCGACGCCCTGGTAGAGGTGGTAGCTGCCGCGCAGCGCCGCGGCGGCCCCGATGACGGTCCAGGTCGACCAGCCGAAGCCCTTGAGCCGGGTCATCAGGTAGCCGACGACCACGACCTCCTCGAGGATCGCGTTCTGCATCGCCGCCAGGATCAGCACGGGCACGGTCCACCAGTACGCGATGTCGGGCGCCGGGATGATCTCGGCCGTGATGCCCAGCAGGCGCCCGAGGCCGTAGAACGCGAGGCCCGGCACGCCGATCGCGAGGAACAACGCGGCGCCCCAGCCGAGGTCGAAGCCGGGACGCCTCGTGTCGAGGCCGAGACGCTTGCCGACGCCTTCCTTGACCCGGTCCTGCGACAGCAGGTAGATCGCGAGGGCGACCGGGACGAGCGCGAACCCGATGCCCAGCACCTGGTAGACGAAGTCGAAGACCTCTCGGGTGTCCTGCGAGCTGTTGAGGGTCGCGGTCTGGTCGCGCAGCCCGCCCGGCTCGGTCGCCTTGCGAATCAGGCTGACGAGCGCGTAGACGCCGGAGGCACCCAGGGACAGGCCGAGGACGATCCAGACCTCGACGGCGAGCCGACGGTCAGACCCTGTTCGATCGGTCACCGTCAGAGGTCGTCGGTGCTGAACGTGTCGCACTGGTTGACCGTGCCGCCCTCGTAGCCCGCGAGGAACCACCGCTGGCGCGACTCGCTCGACCCGTGCGTCCAGGACTCCTGGTTGACCCGTCCGGTCTGCGACTGCTGGATGCGGTCGTCACCGACCGCGGAGGCCGCTGACAGTGCCGACTGGATGTCGGATTCGGTCAGCGGCTCGAGCAACGTGTCGCCGTCGGCGTCCTTGGTCGAGGAGGCGTGGTGCGCCCACACCCCTGCCATGCAGTCGGCCATCAGCTCGATGCGCACCCCGCCGCTGAGCGGACCGGTCCGCCCGTCCTGCCCCTTGGCCAGGAAGCCGAGCAGGTTCTCGACGTGGTGCCCGTACTCGTGCGCGATGACGTACTCCTGTGCCAGGGCACCGTCGTCGGCCCCGAACCGGCTCGTCAGCTCGTCGAAGAAGCTCGCGTCGATGTAGATCCGCTGGTCGGAGGGGCAGTAGAACGGGCCGGTCGCGTTGGACGCGACACCGCACGCCGACTGCGTCGAGCCGGAGTAGATCACGGTCTTGGCGGCTTGGTACTGACGCTGCACGTCGGCCGGCAAGGCGTCGGTCCAGTAGTCCTGGACGCTGTTGACCGTGCCGATGATCCGGCAGGTGACGTCCCGGTTGGCGTCCGCGCCGGTCTTGCACTGCGAGAAGTCCGTGGTCGAGGTGTCGCCGCCGGGCTGGATCTGCCCGGTGTCGAACGGGTTGGCGCTGTTGGTGCCGGCGCCCGTGAGGTTCTGGCCGAAGATGAGGCTCAGGATCAGCAGGATGATGCCACCGGCGCCACCGCCGATGACCGCGCCACCGCGTACTCCGCCGCCACCGCCGGTCACCTGGCTGATGTCCAGATCGGCGCCCTCGTTGAACGTCATAACCAAGGAGTCTACGCAGGGCAGAGGCAAGCGCTCGCCGTTAGTGTCGTGGTGTGACCTCGACAGACACCACTGCCAGCTTCCAGATGCCGGAGGGCCTGTCGGCCGGGGACACGGCGCGCCTCAAGGGCTTGCGAAGGATGCGCGCGCTCGCCCTGTCGCTGCTGGTCCTCGCCGCCATCGTCTACGTCTTGACCCGCGAGCAGGACGGCTGGCTCGGCTACGTCAACGCCGGCGCCGAGGCTGCGATGGTCGGTGCCATCGCCGACTGGTTCGCCGTCACGGCGCTGTTTCGCCACCCTCTCGGCCTGCCGATCCCGCACACCGCGATCATCCCCAACCGCAAGGAGTCCCTGGGCGAGAGCCTGCAGGAGTTCGTCACCGACAACTTCCTGCGCGAGGACGTCGTCCGCGAACGGATCCAGTCGGCCGGAGTCAGCCGGCGGGTGGGGGAGTGGCTCGTCAGCGACGGTCACAGCGAGCGCCTCGTGGCCGAGGGATCACGCGTGCTGTCGGATGCGCTGCGCCACGTCAAGGAGACCGACGTCGCCGCCGTGATCCAGGAGGCGCTGATCCCGCGGCTGAAGGAGGAGGAGCTCAGCCCCGTCGTCGGCCAGCTGCTCGAGGAGATCCTGCGGGACGACGCCCACCGCGGCCTCGTCGACCTCGCGGTCGACGAGCTGGGCCGCTGGCTGGCGATCAACGAGGACGAGGTCGCCGCGCTCATCGAGAACCGTGCACCGTCGTGGACGCCCCAGTGGCTCGACAAGCGCGTGGCGGGATGGGTCCACGAGCAGGTCGTCGAGTGGGTCGCCGAGATCGGCCGAACGCCGGACCACAACGCGCGCCTCGCGCTGGACCGCTGGTTCGCCGACCTGGCCCAGGGCCTGCAGCACGACGCCGACACGCGTACGCGGTTCGAGCGGCTCAAGGAACGGGTGCTGTCACAGCCCCGCGTCGGAGTGACGTCCGTACGCCTGTGGGACGCGTTGCGCCGCGCCCTGGTCGGCTCGCTCGCGGACGAGAACGGGTTGCTGCGCCGCCGCGCCCTCGAGGAGATCGAGGCACTCGGCCGCCGCCTGATCGACGACCCGGACCTCTCACGACGCATCGACGCGAGGATCTCGGACGTCGCGGCGTACGCCGTCAACAACTACGGCAGCGAGGTGGCCACGATCATTTCGGCGACCGTCAAGCGGTGGGACGGCAAGGAGACCGCGGAGCGCATCGAGCTGCACGTCGGCCGGGACCTGCAATTCATCCGCATCAACGGCACGGTCGTCGGCGGGCTCGCCGGCGTCACGATCCATGCGGTGTCGGCGTTGCTGTGACGCCTCGTTCGGGGCTTGCCAGCCCACAGAGTGTGGAAAAGATGTGCATAACAGGGCGCCGCTTGTGGGTGACCCAGGTCACTCTGTGGGTAAGTGACACATTCTTCAGAAATACCCCAGAAAGATCGGCAGATCCCTTGCGCGCCCGGTCGCCCGGGGCATACAAATGACCTACGCAATCCTTCGGGAAAGCGGGAAAGAATCCAGAGTCGAACCCATGGCCGGCGACGCAAGTCAACGGCAGCAAGCCAGTGATGTGGCAGGCGGGGGAGACGAAGGATTCTGGATGAGAGAGATCATCACGCTCAATCACACAGAGGCCCCGGAAACTCATACTTTCCGGGGCCTCGACTAATTGTGCCAACAAATTCCTTGCGAGGCCAACAGGGCCCGGGGACGAGCGCGTTCGCGGCCGCACCCGATTCGGAACGCCGACTGCTCTTTGCTAGAGTTCAGTGCTGCATCACCGCTCCTCACCGGAGCGATGTCCGGGTGGCGGAATGGTAGACGCGCTAGCTTGAGGTGCTAGTGCCCTGTAAGGGGCGTGGGGGTTCAAGTCCCCCCTCGGACACGCACGATCGAAGGGCCGGGACCGTCAAGGTTCCGGCCCTTCGTCATGCATCCGGAGGAGTCATCTCCAGGCGAACGCCGAGCAGCCGCACCGGCCGGGACCGCTGACCCGGGTCCAGCCTCTCGAGCAACGAGACCGCGGCGTCGCTCAGCTCCGACAGGTCGTTCGTGGGGCCGGGCAGCGTCAGGCTCCGGGTGACGGTGATGAACGGCGCCAGGCGGATCTTCAGGCCGACCCGCACGGCTGGCCGGCCCTCTGCATCGATGTCGGCCAGCACGCGAGCGGTCAGGATCCGCACCTCGTCGGCAACCGCGTCCCAGTCCTCCAGGTCGTGCTGGAACGTCATTTCGCGTCCGTGTGCCCTCGGTATGTACGGCTCGGGGTCGATCGGCCGCGCCGACGCGCCCGTGGCCAGCCCGCGGTAGTACGGGCCCATCGTCGGGCCGAGCGCATCGGCCAGGACAGTGGGATCGCTGGCCGCCAGCTGGGCAACGGTCTCGAGCCCGAGGGCCGCCAGCTTGGCGGCGGTCTTGCTCCCGATGCCCCACAGCGCCCGGGTCGGGCGCTCGCCCATCTCCTCGAGCCAGTTGGCGGCCGTCAGCACGTACGTACCGCGCGGCTTGCCGAAGTCCGTCGCGTTCTTGGCCCGCAGCGTGTTGTCGCCGATGCCGACGGAGCAGTGCAGGCCGGTCGCCTCGAGGACAGCGGCCATCACGGTGCCAGCCATGTCCCGGGGATCGCCGAGGTCGCCGTGCCCCGGCCCCGGGCCGACGAAGGCCTCGTCCCAGCCCAGCACCTGCACGAGCACGGGGACGCCACCCCAGTGCAACGACCGGAGCGTCTCCATGACGGTCGCCGAGGCCGCCTCGTACGCCGGCGCGTCGACCGGCAGGAACACCGCGCCGGGACACTTCCGCTTGGCGATCCGCAGCGGCATGCCGGAGCCGACCCCGACCACCCTGGCCTCGTACGACGCGGTCGAGACGACTCCGCGCTCGGTCGGGTCACCGCGACCGCCCACCACCACCGGGAGACCCGCGAGCTCGGGTCGACGCAGGATCTCGACGGCCGCGATGAACTGGTCCATGTCGACGTGCAACACCCAGCCCATGGCCCAACCCTGCCGGATCTGCCCGTGGTGGTCGACAGGAGCCCGGCTCGAATGGTGAGTCGCCTGCGCATCGCGCGGCATTGCGAGTAAAGTGGAGCGCGTAACAAACCCCGCACCGCTGCTCGTCGCACGAGTACGTCGTTCGACGATCGGTTCCGTGGCACCGGCTCGAGGCCGGATCACTCCACGTGGCGGGCGTTGCACCATCCCGATCGCTCCTGTCGATCGGTTGTAGCGAGTTCCGTCGTGACGCGGCCATCGGCCTCGACCCGACTGGGCTCCTCGGCGCCGCACGGGTCGTTCCCGGACACGGCGTTGCAGCATCGCCACGGCCAGCGTGCCGGGGCTTTCGGAGGAGGAACCTTGGCCAGACGAGGCCAGCGGCAGCCGGGCACGACCCGATCCGCACCCCAGCGGCGAGCCCGCGGCGGCAACGACGGCATCATGTCTGTCCTCGCCCGTGCCGTGCGCGAGGTCGAGGCCGGCGCCCAACGGGGCCGCGTGTCGCCGTCGACCCGCACGAAGTTCCAGGTCGTGGCCCTGCTGGCCCGCGAGGAGCGTACGCGCGCCAAGTCGGACGCGACACTGACCGACCCCCAACGGGCCGAGAAGCTCAAGCGGCTCGACGGGATCGGCACGATCCTCGCCCAGACCGCCGCACGCGACACGTCCCTCCTCTCGCTGCTCGCCGAGGACGCCGACGTGTCGGACGCGGCGGTCGTGCTCAAGCACGATATGCTGCGCGCCGCGGGCATGGAGGAGGCCGCTGAGGCGGTCGAGGTCTCCGATGACGAGCCCGTCCTGGCGCCGGTCGAGCGCCGGGTCGTACCGCAGTCCGTCGTCGCACGGCAGCTCGCGAACCCTTTCCTCACGCCCGACTTCCAGTCGGCGCAGGCCGCCAAGCCGCAGACTCAGCGCCTCTCGACCTGGGAGCTCCTCGGACCGCTGTTCTCGTCGTTCGAGCGAGCTGCCGGCGGGTCCAAGGCCTGCATGGACCTCCCCGAGCCGTCGGACACCAAGGTCCCCGTCGGCCTCGAGCTCATGCACCACCAGGGCGAGGTCATCGCCGCCGCCGAGCAGGGGCATCGGACCTTTCTGCTGGCGGACGAGCCCGGGCTCGGCAAGACGGCCCAGGCGTTGCTGGCCGCGCAGGCAGCCAATGCCTACCCGCTGCTCGTCGTGGTGCCCAACGTCGTCAAGACCAACTGGGCCCGCGAGGCCGAGCTCTGGACCCCCAACCGTCCATCGACGGTCATCCACGGCGACGGCCACACGATCGACGGCTTCGCTGACATCGTGATCGTCAACTACGAGGTGCTCGACCGCCACGTGGGCTGGCTGGGCGACCTCGGCTTCCGCGGCATGGTCCTCGACGAGGCGCACTTCATCAAGAACAAGGCGTCGCAGCGTTCGCAGCACGTCCTGCAGCTCTCCGAGCGCATCAGGGCCCGCACCGTGCGTCCCTTGATGATGGCGCTGACCGGCACCCCCTTGATCAACGACATCGACGACTTCCGCGCGATCTGGCAGTTCCTCGGCTGGATCGACGACAAGAAGCCGCGCGCCGAGCTGATGCACGCGCTCGAGGAGACCGGGCTGACGCCGATCGACCCCGGGTTCTACGCCGCGGCGCGCTCGCGCGTCATCGACATGGGCATCGTGCGCCGCCGCAAGGTCGACGTGGCCGCCGACATCCCCGCTCGTCGCATCGCCGACCTTCCGGTCGAGCTCGACGACGAGGCCGGCCGATCGATCCGCGAGGCCGAGCGCAACCTGGCTCGCCGGCTGGTCGCTCGCTACGAGAGCGCCCTGGTCAACCGCACGTCCGGCATCACGGTCGAGGGCATCGACCACGAGCTCGTCCGGCGGGTGGCCGGCTGGGAGCGCGACGAGAGCGCGTCCAAGACCGACGAGAACGTCTTCACGATGATGCGCCGCATCGGGCAGGCCAAGGCAGGTCTCGCCGCCGACTACACCGCGCAGCTGGCCCGCAACGTCGGCAAGGTCGTCTTCTTCGCCAAGCACGTCGACGTCATGGACCTGGCCGAGGAGACCTTCGAGCGCCGCGGCATCCGCTACTCGTCGATCCGCGGCAATCAGACACCCACGGTGCGCCAGCGCAACATCGACGCCTTCGTCGACGACCCGGAGGTCGCGGTCGTGGTGTGCTCGCTGTCGGCGGCCGGCGTCGGCATCAACCTCCAGGTCGCCTCCAACATGGTGCTGGCCGAGCTGTCGTGGACCGACGCGGAGCAGACGCAGGCGATCGACCGCGTCCACCGGATCGGCCAGGAGGAGCCCGTCACGGCGTGGCGGATCATCGCGTCGCAGACCATCGACACGCGCATCGTCGAGCTGCTCGACAGCAAGGCCGGCCTCGCTGCCCGTGCGCTGGACGGATCGGACGACGAGGTCGCCGCGTCGGCTGACATGCAGCTCGAGGCGCTCGTCGGCCTGCTCACCGACGCTCTGGAGCAGCAATCGGCCACGTGACGCCTGTCACCCGGAGTCGTTGAACCTCCTGCAAGCCACACAGGCCAGTCCGAGGAGCGTCCATGAAGCGAGTCCTGTCGATCGGTGCAGCCGTCACGATGGTCGCCGCCACCCTGCTGGGCGCGGCGCCCTCCACGGCGGCGAGTCCGCGATCGGTGGCCACCGCCGAGCCTTCGGTGCCGGGGCTGCGCGACGTCATGTTCGTCGGCAACAACTGGCAGGGGACCGCGTCGATCATCGACGCCGACACCCAGACGATCCTGAAATCCGGCATCAACCTGATCCCCGACAAGGCGCAGGAGCTCCAGGACATCCAGCTCAACCCGCTCAAGCTCGTGTTCTACCTCGTGGTCCAGGTGGGGCCCGGTGAGGGGCACGACCAGTACGTCGACGACATGTTCACGACCAACGACGGCAAGTACCTTGCGGTCTCGCGTCCGAGCTTCGCCGACGTCGTCTGGATCGACATCGCCAAGGCCGTGGCAGGAGACCCGAACAGCATCGTCCACGAGGAGCAGATGGACGGGTATCGCACCGATCACATGGGGCTCTCGCCCGACGGGCGGCGCCTGGTCGTCTCGGACTCGACCAGCCGACAGGTGATCGAGTACTCGATGGTCGACGAGACCGTCGGCGGCAAGGCCATCAAGATGGGCCAGCGCATGCGGACGTTCGTGTCAGGTGAGACGCCGCACGAGAACAACTACAGCAAGGACGGCTCCACGATCTTCCACGCGTCCATCGGGCGGGTCTACCTGCCGCCGGACGCCACCAGCCTCGGCTCGCTCGACCTCGGCCCCGTGCACGACGCGGTCAAGGGCGACCGCTGGTTCCAGACGGTCGACAACGGGAGCTTCGCCGTCAAGCAACGGTGGGACATGGGCAAGGAGCTGGCCGAGGCGGGTCACCGGGGCATGAGCTCGGCCGTCCGGCCGATGGCCGTCGCGCCCGGCGAGCGGTACGTCTACTTCCAGGTCTCGTTCTTCCACGGGCTCGTCGAGTTCGACACGCAGGCGCCCGACATCGACGGCAAGGTGGGCTACACCGCAGGCGGGATCGCCGAGCCGCGGCTCGGTGCCGTCAAGCGGGTCATCCCGCTGCCCAAGACCGTGCCGACGATGCCGCGGGAGGCGTACGTCAACGACTCGGCGCACCACGGGTTGTCCATCAACGCCGACGGGACGACCCTGTGTGCCGCCGGGACGATGGACGACTATGCCGCGCTCGTCGACCGGGCCACCGGCAAACCGGTCTTCTTCGACACCGCGACGACGGGGCACTCGTACGGCAAGCCGTACTGGACGACCGAGGGACGCGGAGACACCTGCTGGATCTCGTTGAGCGAGGCCGACGCGGTCGCCGTGCTGGACACGGAGACCAAGAAGGAGATCGCCTACCTCCCGGTCGGTGACCACCCGCAACGCATCCGCCACGGGTACGTCCCGGAGGCGCTGGCAGCCGACCTCGGCTCCTGACCGTCAGGCAACGGACCCCGGCTCGTCGCGGAGCCGGGGCTCCGTCGCGTTCTCGGGCTTGATCCCGCGCTTGTCGGCGAAGAACGCGCGGACGAGGTCCATGTCCGACTTCACGTCGTCGGACGGGTGGAACGTCGGCCCGAAACCCATCGTCTTCGTCGGCGGGTCGAAGAACGCCAGCGTGATGGGCAACCCGGTGTCGCGCGAGATCCTGAGGAAGCCGGACTTCCAGTAGTCACCCTTGGTGCGGGTTCCCTCCGCCGCGATGATCAGCCGGAAAGGCTCACCGCTGCCGGCCTCCCGAACGAGCTCGTCGACGACCCCGCCGGCATTGTCGCGGTCCAGCGGCACGCCGCCGAGGCGGCGCAGGACCCAGCCCAGCGGGCCGCGGAACAGCTGCTTCTTGACCAGGACGCGCGGGTGGGCGCCGTCGTGCCACATGACCAGCAGCATCGTGATGAAGTCCCAGTTGGACGTGTGCGGCGCGCCGACGAGGATGCCGGACTCCGGCACCTCGCCGACCATCCGGTAGCCGGCACGACGGACGACGAAGCGGGCGAGGCGCTGGCGGATCATCACGCGCACGATCCTAGGCGCGACCCGGTGGTCCGTCGCGGCGAGGTGCCGGAGGTGTCCACCCGGACCGGGCGGTCAGCACGCGGGCTCACCGCATCGACTGCGCGGCCAGCGTCGTGCAGGTCTGCGCCCAGCCCGATGGGCATCGCAGGGCAGATCGGGTCTGCTGGAGGTACGCCGGTCGACCGACCGCGGACCAACACCAGGAGAACCGATGTCGACCATCACCGACGCCCCCAAGCCACCCGCCTCGCCGACCGCGAGGTCCGCAGCACGCATCGCCCTGCTCGTGGTGGCCATAGCCTCCCTGCTGGTTGGCGCGACCGCGCTCGCCGGCGGCGGCGCGCTGATCGCAGCTGACCGCTCGTGGCGTGATGACGGCTACCTGACCAGCGACACCACCCCGCTCAAGACCGACAGCCGTGCCGTTGCGTCCGAGAGCATGGAGATCGGGGGCATGGACGAGGACTGGGTCCTCGGCCGCGTCCGGGTCCGCGTCACGGGCCTCGGCACGGCGCCGGTCTTCGTGGGAGTGGCGCGTACGTCCGACGCCGAGGCGTACCTCGCCGGGGTCGACCACGCCACGGTCACCGAGATCGACGACCCGGCGACGACGTACGAGCGTCATGCCGGTGGCGCTCCCGCCGTCGTCCCCGGCGACAGCGACATCTGGCTCGAGCAGGCCTCCGGGACCGGCACCCAGAGCATCGACTGGTCGCTCGACGACCGGCCCGAGCGGTGGACCATCGTCGTCATGAACGCTGACGGCACCGCCGGGGTCGACGTCGACACCGACGTCGGTGCCACCGTGCCGGTCCTGGGGGAGGCCACCGCCGGTCTGATCGTCATCGGCGGACTCTTCGTCCTGGTCGGTGCGGGCATCCTCGTGGGCCTTCGCGTCACCGGGCGCAGCAGGACCGCGGACGGCGCGCGATGAGCGTCGTCGTCGAGGCCGACGAGCTCAGCAAGGGCCCACGCCGACGTACGAGCGGCACGGGTCGGCCCGGTGCCGAGGTCGGCGCCACACGACACTCGACCTCGGCACACGTGTGATCCGTGGCGCGCAGGGTAAGGGACCGGGAGACACTCCCACCGATCGAACGGAGCACCACCCGTGATCACCAAGATCCTGCACAAGCCCGTGTCCATCGCGCAGCACGTCGTCGGCGGCGTCGCACGAGGCGGTCTGCACGGAGCCGTGACCGTCGTGAAGAAGTTCCTGCCGGACGACCACCAAGCACCGCCGGCGAAGGCAGCACCCACACCGACGAAGGACACGGCACCCGAGGTCAGCACGGAGCCCGTCACGCAGCCGCCGTCCCCCACGACGACGACCAAGAAGGCCAGGACCAACACCATGCCGGCCAAGAAGGCCAGCGCGAAGCGCGCCGCCGCCAAGAAGACGGCGCCGAAGAAGACCGGGCCCAAGAAGCCGGCAGCCGTCCTCGACGAGGAGCCGGCGCCCATCGACGACGACCCGGTCGTCTACAGCACCGGCCCGGACGTGTCGACGACCGTTTCCGCGGACGACCTGCGCCTGTGACCGGGCCGATTGCGCGGGGCGGCGACGGGTAGGGCCGAAGCATGCACCAGCTGGAGTGGATCGGGATCATTCGACACGGCGAGAGCGTCGGCAACGTCGCTGCCACAGCGGCGGATGAGCAGGGCTCGGAGCTGATCGACATCACCGAGCGCGACGCCGACGTACCGCTGTCCGACACCGGCCAGAAGCAGGCCGAGGCGGTCGCGGACTGGCTCGGCGACCTTCCGGACGACCAGCGTCCTGACGTCGTCGTCGTGTCGCCGTACCTGCGGACGCGCCAGACCGCAGAGATCGCGCTCAAGAGCATCGACGTGCCCACGGTGCGGGACGAGCGGCTCCGCGATCGAGAGCTCGGGATCCTCGACCTCCACACGGTGCACGGCATCAAGTCGAAGTTCCCCGAGGAGTCCGAGCGGCGCGCACGGCTCGGGAAGTTCTACTACCGCCCGCCCGGGGGCGAGTCGTGGGCCGACGTGCTCCTGCGCATCCGCAGCCTCCTGCGCGACGTCGCAGAGGACCACCCGGAGGAGCGGGTGCTGTTCTTCGCCCACGACGCGGTCGTCTCGTTGTTCCGGTACGTCCTCGAAGGACTCGACGAGGAGGAGCTCATGACGACCGCCAAGCAGTCGCCGATCGCCAACTGCTCGATCAGCAGCTGGCAGTGGGGCGACGAAGGGTGGGAGCGCGAGCGCTACAACGACGTCGAGCACCTGCGGCAGGACGACGACGCCCGTCCCACCGCGGAGGAGGGTGTCGATGCCCCGCCCGTCTGAGCCGCAGGTCATCTCGGCCCAGCTGCTGCGGGACTGGCCGCTGCCGGAGCCGGAGGGGGACAAGACCGATCGTGGCACCGTCCTGGTGGTTGGCGGCTCCCGGTTCACTCCTGGCGCCGTCCTGCTGGCCGGCACCGCCGCCCTCCGCGCCGGCGCGGGTCGCCTGCAGCTCGCGACGACGGACGACAACGCGCAGGCGCTCAGCATCGCCGTGCCCGAGGCCAAGGTCGTCGGACTGCCCTCGACGCCGGACGGGTCGGTCGACGGCGACGTGCCCGACCATCTCGTGGAGCTCGTGAGCCGGGCCGACGTGGTCGCGATCGGTCCAGGGCTCGACGACCCGGACGAGACGCTCAAGCTGCTCCGGCGGGTGGTCGACGCGATGGCCGAGGACGCGCACCTCGTGGTCGACGCGTTTGCGCTCGGTGCCTTGGGCGAGGACCCCGACCTGCTGGGCGACCATGCCGCCCGGACCGTTCTGACTCCCAACGTGGGCGAGGCAGGTCGACTGCTCGGCCGCGAGCCGGGGGACGACCTCGACGCCGAGGCGGTGACGGTCGCCGAGCGATATGGCGCGGTCGTCTCGCTCTACGGCCACGTCGCCGAGCCCGGTGGGGGAGCGTGGCGCGACGAGAACGCCGACGTCGGGCTCGGCACGTCCGGCAGCGGCGACGTGCTCGCCGGCATCATGGCCGGGCTTCTGGCGCGAGGCTCGTCGCCTGCTCAGGCCGCGTGCTGGGGGACGTACGTCCACGCCATGGCAGGGCAGCGGCTCGTGCCGCGCATGGGCCGGACCGGTTACCTCGCCCGCGAGCTCGTCGACGAGGTCGCAGCGACCATCGCGATGGTCTAGGTGAGGTGGTCGAAGTCGCCGTTGACCCAGGCGGCGTGCCGTTCGGCCGACCGCCGGACGATCGCCTTGGCATCGGCGTCGATCGCGTTGTCGAAGTTGCCGTAGAGCCGGTCGTACGCGAATCGGTCGACGTGGTCGGCGACGCGCTTCACCACCGCCCCCGACAGCGGGAGCCGGTTGGGATAGCTGCGCATGAAGCTGACCGACGTCCGGTCGGGGTTGGCGAAGATCGTGTCCCCGGTCAGCAGGACGCCACGCCCCTCCGCGCCTGCCTGCCAGTGGGCCACCGCGCTGCCGGGGAAGTGACCACCCGGCTGGCTCAGCGTGACGCCCGGCAGCACCTCGAGGTCGTCTGACCACGTCTCGATGACCGGATCCGGCCGGGCGACCCACTCCCGGTCGGCCTCGGCGACCAGCACCGGGGCGCCGCCGAGGCGGCGGCTCCACTCGACCTGGACGCCGTACATGTGCGGGTGGCTTGCCACGATCGCGCGAACGTCTCCGAGGTCGAGCACCCGCGAGGCGATGTCCTCGTCCACGTAGCCGACGGGGTCCCACAGCAGGTTGCCGCCCGTGGTGCGGAGGAGCTTCGACTGCTGGCCGATCCCCGTGCTCGGGGACGTCGTGATCGCGTAGAGGTCGGGCTCGAGGTCGGCGATCTCGGCGCGGTGGCCGTCGGCGCTGAGCTCGTCGAGGCTCGTCCACAGCTGCCCCTCGGCCGGCACCCACTGCCGCTCGTCGGCACAGATGGCGCACACCTCGACGCGCTCGGCATGCTCCACCGCACAGGTCTGACAGATCCAGAAGTCGCTCATGGGGCCACGGTAGGACACGCCCCGGCACGAGTCAGGCATGACTCCGAAGAACCATCGAAATGTGTCCGGATCCGGGTCTACGCTCGATGACGTCCCGCCGGTTGCCCCCAACCGCGGCATCCGTCTGCAGGAGGATCCATGACCGAGAGCACACCCACGCCCGGACCGGACGCGTCGTCCGAGCAGCCTGATCCCCGTCGGTGGCTCGCCCTCGGCGTGATCGCCGTGGCGCAGCTGATGATCGTGCTGGACGCGTCGATCGTCAACATCGCCCTGCCGTCGGCCCAGAAGGACCTCGACATCAGCGACGCCGACCGGCAGTGGGTCGTGACGGCGTACACCTTGGCGTTCGGCGGCCTGCTCCTGCTCGGTGGGCGCATCGCGGACTACACCGGCCGCAAGCGGACCTTCGTCATCGGCCTGATCGGGTTCGCCGCGGCCTCGGCCCTCGGCGGCGTCGCCTCGTCGGCCGGGTTGCTCTACGCGGCCCGCGGCCTGCAGGGCGCCTTCGCGGCACTGCTCGCACCGGCGGCTCTCTCACTGATCTCGGTCACGTTCACCCTGCCCAAGGAGCGCGCCACGGCGTTCGGCGTCTTCGGCGCCATCTCGGGCGGCGGCGCAGCGATCGGACTGATCCTCGGCGGCGTGCTGACCGAGTACGCCTCGTGGCGCTGGTGCCTGGGCGTCAACGTGCCGATCGCCCTGGTCACGGCGCTCGCCGCGGTCCGGGTCGTCAACGAGAGCAAGGCCGAGGGCAACACCAAGTACGACATCCCGGGTGCCGTCCTGGTGACGTTGGGGTTGGTGTCGCTCGTCTACGGCTTCACCGAAGCCGCGAAGCTCAAGGATCCCGACAGCAAGAGCACGGAGGTTCTCGGCTGGACCGACCCGTCCACGCTGACGTTCCTGTCCGTGGCCGTCGTCCTGCTGGTTGCCTTTGTCGTGTGGGAGAAGCGCACCAGCACGCCATTGCTGCCGCTCTGGGTGGCGCTCGACCGCAACCGCGGCGGCTCCTACCTGGTGTTCCTGTTCGTCGGTGCTGGGTTGTTCGCGATGTTCTTGTTCATGACGTTCTACTTCCAGATCACGATGGGCTACACACCACTGGAGTCCGGGTTTGCCTTCATGCCCTTCAGCCTGGGCGTCATCGGGGCCGCGGGGTTCGTGTCCAACCTGCTGCCACGGATCGGGCCCATGCCGATCATGATCCCCGGCCTGGCCCTGGCGATCGCCGGCATGCTGATGCTGACCCAGATCACCGCCGACACGTCCTACTGGGGATTCGTCCTGCCCTCTCTGCTGCTCATGAGCATCGGCATGGCCGGCGTGTTCATCACGGCCTCCAGCACTGCCCTGGTCGGCATCGGCAGCCATGACGCCGGTGTCGCGAGTGCCCTGCTCAACACGTCGCAGCAGGTCGGCGGCTCGCTCGGCACCGCGCTGCTCAACACGCTCTACGCCGGCGCGGTCACCGCCTACCTCAGCGACCATCTCGACGAGTCGCCCCGGACCGCGACCGGCAACGCGTTCGTGCACGGCTATCACGTGGCGTTCTTCTGGGGCGCGATGATGTTGTTGGTGTCGCTCACGGTGGCGGTGTTCTTGATGAATGCCAAGAAGGACGACGTGCCGGCCGAGGCGGGCCTGCCGGCCTGACCGAGGTCAGGCAGCCGGCACGGCCGCCAGGCCGCGACGACTCGCCAGCTGTCCACGGACGTACGTGTCGACCGCGAGCGAGACCCACAGCAGCACGACCGCGACGACGCCGTCGAGCCACCAGTGGTGCCCGGTCGCCGCGACGACGAAGACCGTGACCGGCAGGTGCATCACGACCAGCCAACGCCACCGGCTCGTCGACACCGAGAAGACGCCCAGGGCGACGACCGCCGCCCAGCCGACATGGATCGACGGCATCGCTGCGAACTGGTCAGAGATGCCCGTCCCGACGTCGCCGTACACGTCGAACCCGTGCTGGTCCGAGAGGTCGACGAAGCCCAGCTCCTGCACGAACCGCGGTGGCGCCACCCGGATGAACCGGATGACCAGGCAGAACGCGGTGAGGCCGGCCAGGCCGTTGCGCCAGTGCGGGTACTGCTCACGGTGCCGGACGAACAGCCACACCAGGAAGATCAGGAGCGCCGGCACGTGCAGCATGGCGTAGTAGTCGTTGACGAGTGCCGCGAGCCAGCCGTGGTCGACCACGAAGTGCTGCATCGAGATCTCGGTCGGCAGGTGGAGGAGCTGCTGCGCGTCGTCGATCGACCGCGCCCGGTCGACCGCACCGTCTGGGTGCGTGAACGGGAGCTGACGAGCCAGCCGCCACACGGCGTACAGCGCCGCGACCAGCGAGAACTCGCGGAAGGCCGGGAGCACCGCACGTCCGACCCGCGTCGGCGGAGCTGCCCTGAGCACGAACCACACGATGAGACTCGCCACCGACGCGATGGCGGCCTCGTCCCACGTCGCCCAGCTCATGGGAGCTGACGCCTTGTCGCGTGGATCACGAGACGATCCTACGGATGCTTGTGCGATCGTAGGGGCGGACTTCAGACCCTGCTCACGTGAACATCGAAGAAGAGGACCATCCATGGACGTCAACAACTCCGTAGCGCTCGTCACCGGCGGCGCGTCCGGTCTCGGCCTGGCCACCGTCGAGGCACTGCTCGAGGCGGGGGCGAAGGTCACCATCCTCGACCTGCCCGGGTCACCCGGTCCTGACGTCGCTGCGCGGCTCGGCGATGCCGTGCGGTTCGCCCCTGCCGACGTCCGCGACGAGGCCGCCGTCAACGAGGCTCTCGACGTGGCGACGGAGCTGGGCGACCTGCGGGTGGTCGTGAACTGCGCCGGGACGGGCGACGCGATCAAGACCGTCGGCAAGCAGGGCCCCTACCCGCTCGAGAAGTTCCAGCGGATCATCGAGATCAACCTGATCGGCACGTTCAACGTGCTGCGCCTGGCTGCTGCGCGCGTGGCCGCGTTGGAGCCGCTGGGCGAGGAGCGCGGGGTCATCGTCAACACCGCGTCGATCGCGGCGTTCGACGGCCAGATCGGCCAGGCCGCCTACGCCGCGTCGAAGGGCGGCGTCGTCGGGATGACCCTGCCGATCGCTCGCGACCTCGCCTCGCTGGGCATCCGCGTCATGACGATCGCGCCCGGACTCTTCGACACCCCGTTGCTGGCGTCGCTGCCCGAGGACGCCCGCGCCTCACTGGGCAAGCAGGTCCCGCACCCCAGCCGCCTCGGTGATCCTGCCGAGTACGGCGCGCTGGCGGCTCACATCGTGGCCAACCCGATGCTCAACGGCGAGACGATCAGGCTCGACGGCGCGATCCGCATGGCGCCGCGCTGACCCGGCGTTCGATCGGGGCGGGTTTCGCCCGGCGTGCCCCGGCTGTCGCGCGTACGGTCGGGGCATGCCACAGCTCACCCGGTGGAACGTCGGCATCGCGATCGGTGTCCCATTGCTGATCGCGGCGCTCGGCCTGGCCCATCCGGCCCGCCTGACGTTCGACGACGCACAGCGCTGGCGCGACCTGCATGTCGTCCTGCTCCCGCTGTTCCCCCTGCTCGGGCTGGCGCCGTGGTTCGTGGCGCGCAGCGTCGACCGGACCTACGGCGTGTTGGCTTTGGTTCTGGGATACGTCTTCGCGTGCTTCTACACGGCGCTCGACGTGCTTGCCGGCATCGGCGCCGGCGGGCTCAAGCTGGCGCAGGACCGCGGGGGCTTCGGGGTGGTCTTCGGGCTCGCCTCCGACCTGGGACACGTCGGGTCGATCGCGCTGATCAGTGCGTCGGCCCTCGCTTGTGGCTGCGCGCTGCGCGTCGCCGGGTGGGCTGCCGGCCCGGGGACGGCGCTCGTCCTGGCGGGCGACTTCGGCTTCATGCAGGAGCACGTCTACTGGCCCGGCGGCGGGTTGTCGATGCTGGCGATCGCGGCCGGCTGGGCGGGCGTCGTGTGGGCGATGCATGGGCCCGGACGTACGAACGTCAGACCGGCAGGAGCCGGGTGATGAACCTGGTCAGCTGGTCGACGTTGCAGCACTCGTGCATCTCGACCAGCTCGGCGTAGGTCGGCGCGATCGAGTCACCGAGTCCCCAGCGCATGGAGTGCTCGGGATTGAGCCAGAACGTCCGACGGGCGCGCTGGTTGATCTCGTGCAGCGCTCCCAGGTTGGGGTCCTGGTTGTTGTTGCGGGCGTCGCCGAGGATCAGCACCGCGGTCCGCGGGCCGATCGCGCGCATGTGCTCGGCGTGGAAGTCGGCGAACGCCTCGCCGTAGTCGCTGCTGGTGTGCCACTTCGTGATGCGTGCCTCACGGGCGATCCTGGCCGCGAGGTCGTCACCGCCGTCCTTGACGAGGTCGGTCACCTCCGCCATGGCGTTGACGAACGCGAAGACCCGCACCTTGCTGAACTGGCCGCTGAGCGCCTGCACGAGGTGCATCGTGAAGCTGGAGAACCCCGACACCGAGCCCGAGACGTCGCACAGCAGGACGAGCTCAGGACGGGAGGGGTGCGGCTTGGCATACACCGGGCGGATCGGCACGCCGCCGGTCGACATCGAGCGGCGCAACGTGCGACGGATGTCGATCCGGCCACGGCTGGCCTTGCGACGGCGCGCCGCCAGGCGGGTGGCGAGCTTGCGGGACAGCGGCCTGACGATGCGTCCCAGCTCCTCGAGCTGCTGCTGGTTGGCGCTCAGGAAGTCGATCCGGTCGCTGCCGGTCCGGACGGCGTGCCGCGTGACGACGTCCCGGCCCCGCAGCTCGGCAGTGCGCCGGCGCGCCTCGCTGGCCACCATCGCGCGGAAGCGGTCGATGTTCTGGCGCACCTCGTCTCGCTCGAGGCGCTCGGTGAAACGGCCGGACTGGCCCTGCCCACCGCCTTGACCGTGGCCCCCGCCGCCCTCGCCGCGCAGGCCGAGCGCCTGCACGAGCAGCGTCTGCGGCCGCAGACGCTCGAGGGTCTGGTACGCCGACCAGCCGCCCGACGGCGTGCCTTCGGCACCCACGGCACCGAGCGCGTCGACCGCGATCTCGGCCACCTGCTCGAGGGCGCGCAGGTCGTTCTCGGCCAGAGCCATCGCCAGCAGGTCACGCAGGTCGTCGAGGTCGAGGTCCTCATCGGTGTCGCGGGCAGCCTGTGGCGCACCGACCCCCGCCGGGAAGTAGATGTCGAAGGCCATGTCGAAGACGTCGCGCTGACCACCACGCCGGACCAGGGCCGCAGCGAGACCCTCCCGCAGCTGCGAGCGGTCGCTCATCCCCAGCACCGCGACGACGGCGGCGGCATCCACCGTCTCGCTGGTGCCGGCCGGTATGCCCTTGCTCCGCAGCGCGGTGACGAGCTCGACGAGCCGGCCGGCGACGTCCTGCGTCACCGGCTCATCGACCCGCGCGTCGCTCATGGTGTGCCCAGCACCTCGTCGAGGTCGAGTCGTTCGGTGGCCTTGGCGAGGTCGTCCTGGTGCTTCAGGATCACGCCGAGACTCTCGCGCACGACCTGGTCGTCGAGGATGTCGGCACCGAGCGCCACGAGGGTCCGGGCCCAGTCGATCGTCTCCGAGACCGACGGCGCCTTGCGCAGCGGCATCGCCCGCAGGGCGTTGATCACCCGAACGAGCGAGTCGGCCAGCGTGGCATCCAGATCGGGGACCTTCAGGCGTACGATCTCGTGCTCCAGGCCGGCGTCCGGGAAGTCGATGTGCAGGAACAGGCAGCGACGTCGGAGCGCCTCCGACAGCTCGCGGGTCGCGTTCGAGGTCAGCACGACGAACGGCCGGCTCGTCGCGGTGATCGTGCCGAGCTCGGGCACCGTGATCTGGAAGTCGCCGAGCACCTCGAGCAGCAGGCCCTCGATCTCGACGTCGGCCTTGTCGGTCTCGTCGATCAGCAGGACCGTGGGTCCGTCGTTGCGGATCGCGGTGAGCAGCGGGCGGGCCAGCAGGAACTCCTCGCTGAAGATGTCGTTGCGTGCCTCGTCCCACGTCTCGTCCTTGCCCGCGGTGATGCGCAGCAGCTGCTTGGCGTGGTTCCACTCGTAGATCGCGCGGGCCTCGTCGACGCCCTCGTAGCACTGCAGGCGCACGAGGTCAGCGCCGCACGCCTCGGCGACAGCGCTCGACAGTGCCGTCTTGCCGACACCGGCGGGACCCTCGACGAGCAACGGCTTGCCCAGCTCGCTGGCGAGGAACACGGTGGTGGCGACGGCATCGGAGGCGAGGTAGCCCGCGCCGGCGAGCTTGGCCTTGACGTCGTCGATCGAGGTGAACGGCATGGTGCGCATGCCTACGATGATGCCGTGGCCCTGTTCGAGATCGTCCGCGAGGTGGCCCTGCCGCCTGAGGAGTCCTGGCGACGCCTCACCGACTGGGAGCAGCACGGGCAGCACGTGCCGCTGACCCGTATCATCCGGACGGATCGCGGCTTCACGGCACGCACCGGCGTCGGGAGGCTCGGGTTCGACGACCCGATGGAGATCGTCGAGTGGAGTCCGCCTCGGTTCTGTCGTCTGGAGAAGCGCGGCCGCGTCGTGACCGGGTGGGCCGAGGTCGGTGTCGAGCCGACCGTGGGCGGCAGCCGGGTGACGTGGCGCGAGGACCTGCACGTGCGCGGGGTGCCGCGGTGGGGTGACGGCCTGACGCGAGCAGCCGGCACCCGCATGTTCTCGCGGGTCATCGACCGCCTGCTGGCCTGACCTGACGAGCGAGCTCGTCCGCAGCCGCTGGTGATGGGCCTCGTGCGTAGGATCACGGTATGGGGTACACGCCGGAATCCGAAGCGCTCGACATCTGCCGCGACCTGATCAGGATCGACACCTCCAACTACGGTGACGACTCAGGTCCGGGGGAGCGCAAGGCGGCTGAGTACGTCGCTGCGTCGCTCGCCGAGGTCGGCATCGAGTCGGAGATCTTCGAGTCCGAGCCCGGCCGCGCCAGCCTCGTGGCCCGGTGGGGCAACCAGGACTCTCCCAAGCCCGGCCTCGTGATCCACGGCCACCTCGACGTGGTGCCGGCGCAGGCGAGCGACTGGCGCGTCGACCCGTTCGCGGCTGAGGTCGTCGACGGCTACCTGTTCGGCCGCGGCGCGGTCGACATGAAGGACTTCGACGGCATGCTGCTGTCGGTCGTCCGCGCCCGTCAGCGTGCGGGCGCCATCCCGGACCGACCCATCACCCTCGTGTTCACTGCCGACGAGGAGGCCGGAGGCTCGCTCGGCGCACACTGGCTCGTCGAGCACCACCCGCACCTGTTCGAGGGATGCACCGAGGCGGTCGGCGAGGTCGGCGGATTCTCCACGGAGGTCGGCGGCAAGCGGCTCTACCTCATCGAGTCCGGCGAGAAGGGCATCGCCTGGATGCGCCTGCGCGCGCGTGGCACGGCCGGGCACGGATCGATGCGCAACGACGACAACGCGATCACCCACCTGTCGACCGCGCTCCTGGCCCTGGGTGAGCACCGCTGGCCTGCCGAGCCCGGTCCGTCGATGGAGCTGCTGCTGACCAAGGTGCGCGAGCTGACCGGCAAGGAGGGCTCTGCCGACGAGCTGCTCGAGCACTTCGGGCCCGCCGTGCGCATGATCGGCGCGGGCATCCGCAACACGACGAACGCCACGATGCTGGAGGCCGGCTACAAGCACAACGTCGTGCCCGGGGAGGCGATCGCCTACGTCGACGGCCGCTACCTGCCCGGCCACGCCGACTCGTTCCTGCCGGCGGTGCAGGGCGTGGTCGGTGACCACGTCACGGTCGAGCCCTACATCAGCGACGCGGCGCTCGAGTACGCCTTCGAGGGCGACCTCGTCGACGCGATGACGGTCGCGCTGCACAGCCAGGACCCCGAGGCGCACATCGCGCCGTTCCTCATGTCTGGCGGCACCGACGCCAAGGCCTGGCACAAGCTGGGCATGACGTCGTACGGATTCACGCCGCTGCGACTGCCTGCCGATCTCGACTTCACGGCCCTGTTCCACGGCGTCGACGAGCGTGTCCCGGTCGAGGCGCTGGAGTTCGGCTCGCGGGTGTTCGACGAGTTCCTCAACCTCGTCTAGCGCTACAGCGTGCTGCGCATGCGGATGATCTTGCGGCGCAGCACGACGGTCCGCTGCCCGGTGCCGTCCTTGCGCAATCGGTCGAGCTCCCAGCCCTGGTACTCCGCGGCGTCGGTCAGCATGCGACACACCGCCGAACGCGACTTGGTGCGGTCGATCGTGAGGTTCCAGAACTCGTACTCGATCATCGATTCACCTTCCAACCATCGTGGCTAGCGCGCACTGTCCGACACGTCGTCGAGCGCCTGGATGATCTCGGGCGGGAGCTCGAGATCCTCCGAGGCCAGGTTCTCCTGGAGCTGGGACGTCGTACGTGCCCCGACGACGGCCGAGGCAATCGTCGGGCGGGCCAGGAGCCAGGCCAGTGCGACGTGCGCGATGGTGACGTCGAGGCCCTCGGAGGCGCGAGCCAACGCCTCGACGACGGCCGACTTCTGCGGCGTGAGGTACTTCGACACGAAGGCCTCCCACGCCGGGTCCGCGGCGCGCGAGTCTGCCGGGACACCCCCGCGGTACTTGCCGGTGAGCACGCCACGGCCCAACGGCGACCAGGCCAGCACGCCCATGCCGAGGTGAGCAGCGGCAGGGACGACCTCGTCCTCGGCCTCGCGGCGCACGAGGGAGTACTCGACCTGGGTGCTGATCAGCGGGACGGCGTCGGCCCGCTCGGCGAGCCAGGTGTGCGCGAGCGCGGTCTGCCAGCCGGTGTAGTTGGATATGCCGATGTAGCGCGTACGACCGGTGCGGACCGCGTGCTCGAGGGCAGCCAGCGTCTCCTCGATCGGCGTCTCGGAGTCCCACGCGTGGATCTGCCAGAGGTCGAGGTGGTCGGTGCCGAGCTGCCGCAACGAGAGGTCGAGCTGGTCGAGCAGCGTACGCCGTGAGCTGTCGCGATCGATGCGGTCGCCGCGCTTGATCAGCCCGGCCTTGCCCGCGAGCACGATGCGGTCGCGCAGGTCGGCCTTGTTGACGAGGGTGCCCAGCAGCTCCTCGCAGGCCCCGTCCCCGTAGATCGGGGCGGTGTCGACGAGCGTGCCGCCGGCCTCGACGAAGGTCGACAGCTGCTCCTCGGCGTCGTACGCATCGACCGCGGTGCCCCACGTCATGGTGCCGAGGGCGAGCCGTGACACCTCCAGCCCCGATGCACCAACGCGGCGATACTGCATGCCGCAAGGCTAGTCCGGCAGGTGAAGCGTGGCCGGTAGGCTCGCACGGTGGATTTCCTTCGTGCCGTGGTCCTGGGTCTCATCCAGGGCCTGACAGAGTTCCTGCCCATCTCCAGCAGTGCGCATCTCGCGATCTTCCCCAAGTTCTTCGGGTGGGACGATCCAGGCGCGGCCTACACGGCGGTCATCCAGATCGGCACCGAGCTCGCGGTCGTCCTCTACTTCTGGCGTGACATCTGGACGATCGGCTCCGGGTGGGTCCGCGGCGTCTTCTCCCGTGAGGCGCGCGAGGCGCCCGAGTGGCGGATGGGTTGGTTCGTGATCATCGGATCGCTGCCGATCGTCGTCCTCGGCCTGCTGCTGCAGGACCTCATCGACAAGGAGTTCCGCAACCTCTGGGTCATCGGCACGACCCTGATCGTCCTCGGCGTCGTCCTGGGCATCGCCGAGCGGGTCGGCCGCAAGTCCAGCCCGATCGAGAACCTCACGATGCGTCACGCCATCCTGCTGGGCGTCGCACAGGCCGGCGCCCTCGTCCCCGGCGTCTCGCGCTCCGGCGCCACGATCAGCATGGGGCTGTTCCTCGGCTACGAGCGCGCGGCCGCGACCCGCTACGCGTTCCTACTCGCGATCCCTGCGGTCGTCGGCGCCGGGGTCTACAAGCTCAAGGACATCGGCGGCGAGAACGACTATGGCGTCGGGCCCACGATCGTGGGCACGATCGTGTCGTTCATCGTCGGCCTCGCGGTGATCCACTGGCTGCTGCGCTACGTCAGCACGCGCTCGTACACGCCGTTCGTGTTCTATCGCATCGGGCTGGGATCGCTCGTGCTGATCCTCGTCGGTGCCGGCGTCATCACGGCCGGCACCACCGTCGGCTAGAGCCAGCCGGAACGCTTGAAGCGGCGGTAGATGTAGGTGCACAGCCCGCCGATGAGGGCGAGGCAGAGCGGATAGCCGTACGTCCAGGTGAGCTCCGGCATGTGCTCGAAGTTCATGCCGTAGATCCCGGCGATGGCGGTCGGCACGGCGAAGATCGTGGCGCCCGCGGTCAGCTTGCGCATGTCCTCGTTCTGCTGGACGCTCAGCTGCGCCAGGTGGGCCTGCAAGGCGTTGTCGAGCAGGTGGTCGATCGCGTCGATCGCCTCTGCCGCGCGAGCGAGGTGGTCACCGATGTCCCGGAAGTACGGCCGCGAGTCCTCCGGCATCGTGCCCTGCGCGAACCGCATGATCGGCTCCTTGAGCGGTGTCACCGCGCGCCGGAACTCCAGCGTCTCGCGCTTGAGGCGGTAGATCCGGGTGGAGTCGTTGGACCGCTCGGTCGAGAACACCGACGTCTCGACCTCCTGCACGTCGATCTCCAGCTCAGCGGCGACCTCCTCGTAGTGGTCGACGATCTTGTCGACGACCGCGTACAAGGCCGCCGTCGGGCCGTGCGACAGCGGCTCGATCATCTGCTCCGCCGCGCGCCTGGCCTCCTTGAGGGTCGGGCCGCCGTGACGCACCGTCAGCAGGAAGTTCTTGCCGAGGAAGATGTTGACCTCGTGCGTCGTGATGTCGTCGTCGCTGTAGGTCACTGTGCGGATCGACATGAACAGGTGGTCCTCGTAGCGCTCGACCTTGGGTCGTTGGTGCGCCTCGAGAGCGTCCTCGACGGCTAACGGGTGCAGCTGCAGCGACGCAGCGACCCGGTGCATCTCGTCCGCTGTCGGGTTGCCGATGCCGATCCACAGGAAGTCGTCCTCGCCGAGTCCCGCCAGGGCCGCGTCGAGCGACTCCTTGTCGTCCTTGGTCGATTCCCGAATCCCGTCGCGGTAGACCGCGCTGTCGATGATCACGACGACATTCTGCCCTCGCCGACCACGGCGACGCCGTCGACAGGCCGCAGCCAGCCAGCCGATACGCTCGCCTCATGCGTAGTTGGTCTCGTCCTGATGTCCCGTCACTCGGCGACCTCGGACTCGGTGAAGGACCGGTCGTACGCATCCACGACACGGCGACGGGCGAGGTGCGACCCAGTGACCCAGCCGGCGCCGCCGCCCGTCTCTACGTCTGCGGCATCACGCCGTACGACGCGACGCACATGGGTCACGCCGCGACCTATCTCGCGTTCGACCTGCTGCAGCGCGCGTGGCGCGACCGCGGACTGGACGTGGACTACACCCAGAACGTCACCGACGTCGACGACCCGCTGATCGAGCGCGCGATCGCCACCGGCGTCGACTGGGCCGACCTGGCTGCGCGCGAGATCGACCTGTTCCGCGAGGACATGACCGCACTGCGGATCATCCCGCCGGCCAACTACGTCGGCGCCGTCGAGACCATCGATCTCGTCGTGGATCTCATCGGCCGCCTCGACGAGGCCGGCTCGGTCTACCGCGTCGACGACGACCTCTACTTCGACGTCCACGCGGACCCGGCGTTCGGCGGCGTGTCCGGCCTCGACGAGGCCGAGATGCTGCGCATCTTCCCCGAACGTGGGGGAGACCCCGACCGGCCGGGCAAGAAGCACCCCTTGGACTGCCTGCTGTGGCAGGCCGAGCGGCCCGACGAGCCCTCGTGGGAGACCTCGCTCGGCAAGGGTCGGCCCGGCTGGCACGTCGAGTGCGCCGCGATCGCCCTCCAGCACCTCGGCGTCTCCTTCGACGTCCAGGGCGGGGGGTCGGACCTGGTGTTCCCGCACCACGAGATGTCGGCGTCCGAGGCGACGGTCGTGACGCACGAGGCCTTCGCCCAGGCGTACGTCCACGCCGGCATGGTCGGGTTCGAGGGCGAGAAGATGTCCAAGTCCAAGGGCAACCTCGTCCTGGTGTCCCAGCTCCGCGCTGACGGCCGCGACCCGATGGCGATCCGGCTGGCCCTGCTGGCCCATCACTACCGCAGCGACTGGGAGTGGTTCGACCACGAGCTCACCACGGCGGAGGCCCGGCTCGCCGCGTGGCGCGACGCCGTCAGCCGGCCGCTGGCGCCGAGCGGCACCGAGGTGCTCGACGCCCTGCGCGCCGCGCTGGCGAACGACCTCGACGCCCCCTCCGCTCTGGCCGCTGTCGATGCATGGGCAGCGGACGACTCAGCCGCTGACCCGCAGGCCGGCCGCACGGTGCGCACCGCGGTCGACGCGCTGCTCGGCGTGGCGCTGTGATGCAGAAGCCCTCGACACGCCGGCTCGACGTCCTCCGGTGGGTCGTGGCCGGCATCTTGGCCGTGACCTACATCCTCACCGGCTTCGAGCCGGTCTTCTACGCCGGTCTGGCGGTGCTGCTGCTGCCACTGCTGCTGCGCCGGAAGCACTACGGCCCGGACGAGCCAGCCACGCGAGAACATCCCGCGAAGCAGGAATGACGACGGTCCCGTGCGCCGAGGCGCACGGGACCACCTGGTGTGCCGAGGTCAGCTGCCCTTGGCGTCTTCCTTGACGGAGTCAGCTGCTGACTGGCCCTCGTCCTTGACGTGCTGGGCGGACTCCTGGGCGGAGTCCTTCAGCTCGGTCGCGGCTTCGGTCGCCTTGTCCTTCAGGTCAGCGCCCATCTCCTGGCCGACTGACTTGGCATGATCGACCAGCGGCTGGGCGTGCTCCTTGGCGGCGTCGACCGCCTGACCAGCGAGCTGCGCCTCCTTCTGGGTGGCCGGAGCCAGCGAGGAGACCAGCCAGCCCAGACCGAACGCGATCACGCCCGCAGCCAAGGGGTTGCCCTGGGCTGCGTTCGTGACCGAGCTGGCCGCCTGGCCCGGAGCCGCGGCGACCGCGCCGCCCGTGCCCTGCGCTGAGCCCATGACCTTGTCCTTGACACCGGTGAACGTGCCCTTGACGGACTCGACCTGCCGGCCGACGACCCGGCTCGGGCTGACCTTGTCGGCCAGTGCGTCGAAGTCCCGGGACAGGTCCTCCCTGGTCTCGGCGATGTCCTTCTCGATCACTTCTGGTTCTTTGCCCATTGGATGTCCTCTTTCAGAGTCTTCTGCGTGGTTTCGAGCTTGGGGTTGACCTGCTTCATCTGCTTGCGGCCCATCTGCGCCGCGACCGCCGCGATGGCCGCCCAGATCGCGAACATGATCAGCGCAGCCCACTGCAGCTCCATGCCCTTGCCCAGGAGATACATCGCGAACAGGGACAGGAACAGCAAGGCGAAGTAGCCGCTGACTGCGGCGCCGCCGAACAGGCCCGCACCCTTGCCCGCTCGGGTGACCTCCTGCTTGGCCTCGGTCTTGGCGAGCTCCAGCTCAGAACGGACCATCGTGCTCAGATCCGTGGCGATGTCACCCACGATCTCGCCGAGCGATCTCGTGTCCTCCTGGGGGTTGGGCTCGCCCGGGACCGTCACGGCCGGCCCCCGGCGTTCTGGCCGGCAGGAACCGCCGGATCCCCACCCAGACCGCCCACGGCCGAACCGCTCGACAAGTCGCCTGCGGTCGGCGCCGGTGTCGGCGGTGCGCTGACACCAGCGGCACCAGCTGCGCCACCAGGACTCGTCGGAGCCGACGCTGACGCCGAACCGGTGCTGCTGCCCGAGCTGTGCGCCTCCTTGGCACCACGGGTCAGCCGACCCGCCACGACACCTGCGGCGAGAGCGCCGAGCAGGAACGTGCCGGGCTTCTGCCGTGCGAACCCTCGAACGTCCTCGAGGACATCCTTGGGCTCACGATCGCTGAGCCGGTTGCTGAGCGTCCGGGTCTTGTCCGAGAGCTGGCGTGCCAGCTCCGTGACCGTGCCCTGGACGCTGCTGCCCTCGACCATGCTGTCGACCTCGCTGCTCAGCTCCTCGAGCTTGCTCGCGAGGGCCTGCAGCTGTGACTTGGACTGCTGATCGATCTGTGAGCGGGCATCGCCCAACAGATCAGCAGCCTTCTCCTTGGCCTCGCCGACTACTTGCTGCGCCTCGCTCTTGGCGGTGTCGGCGACGTGGGCGCCCTGCTCCTTGGCGGTGCCGGCGGCCTGCTGCGCACGCTCCTTGGCGTCGCCGCCAGATGCGCTCGACCCTGGACTGTCGAACGATCCCGTGCCTGTCGCCGACGGCTGGCCCTGGGACGGCCCGGTTGATCCGGAGTCCCAGTCGTGTGATGACGTCATGTGTCCTCCTGGCTTGTCTGAGCCATGGAGGTACCCCGCAGTTCCCTCGAAATTCAGGGATTTCTGGCCGTTTTACCGAGAGTCGTTCTGGGGTAAGGAGAGCGGCGACCTATTCCGGGTCGTCGTTGCGGCGGCGCAGGTAACGCTCGAACTCGCGCGCGATCGCGTCGCCCGACGCCTCCGGAAGATCACTGGTGTCACGCTCGTTCTCGAGCGCCTCGACGTACTCGGCGATCTCCTCGTCGCGTGACGTCAGATCCTCGGCGCCGCGCTGCCACGCATCGGTCATCTCGACCAGCACACCCTGGGGGAGCGGCAGGCCCATCGCGTCCTCGACCGCACCGAGCAGGGCCAACGTCGCCTTGGGGCACGGCGGCTCGGCGAGGTAGTGCGGCACCGCGGCCCACAACGAGGCAGAGGCGATGCCCTCCCGCGACGCCATCTCGTTGAGCACGGACGTGATCCCGACAGGCCCCGAGTACGTCGACGGCAGCAGCGACATGCGCTCCATGAGGACCGCGTCGGTCGTCGATCCGCTGACCGGCACCGGCCGCGTGTGGGGCGAGTCCGCCAGCAGGGCCCCGAGGGTGATCAGCTCGCTCACACCGGCGAGCTTGGCCACGCCGAGCACCGTCGAGCAGAACGCCTTCCAGCGGAAGTTGGGCTCCGGGGCCCGCAGCAGCAGCACGTCGCGGTCGCCCCGCTTCGGCCGGGCGTGATAGATCATGGGCGCCGGCCAGGTGATCAGCCGGTCGCCATCGTCGCCGTTGTGCACCTGGGGACGATGGACCTGGAAGTCGTAGTAGTCCTCGGGGTCGAGCTCGATCAGCAGCTCGGCGTCCCACTCCTCGATCAGGTGGTCGACCGTGCCCGATGCCGCGTCGGCAGCGTCGTTCCACCCCTCGAAGGCAGCCACCATCCAGGGGTCCCGCAGCTGCGGGATGCTCGGTTCCAAGGTCACTCCATCAGCCTAGCCCGCGGCATGCGGACTCATTCGTTCTCGGTGCGGTACCCGAGGTTGGGCGACAGCCATTTCTCGGCCTCGTCGACGCTCCAGCCCTTGCGGGTGGCGTAGTCCTCGACCTGGTCACGGCCGATGCGTCCGACGACGAAGTACTGCGACTCGGGGTGCGAGAAGTAGAGACCGCTGACCGCAGCACCGGGCCACATCGCCATGCTCTCGGTCAGCTCGATCCCGGCGTTGGCCTCGACGTCGAGCAGCTCCCAGATGGTCTGCTTCTCGGTGTGCTCGGGGCAGGCCGGGTAGCCCGGCGCGGGACGGATCCCGGCGTAGGACTCCTTGATGAGCTCCTCGTTGCTGAGCGCCTCGTTGGGCGCGTGCGCCCAGAACTCCTTGCGCACCCGCTCGTGGAGCCGCTCGGCGAACGCCTCGGCGAGCCGGTCGGCAAGCGACTCGAGCAGGATCGCGCTGTAGTCGTCGAGCTCCTTCTTGAACTCCATGATCTTGTCCGTGATGCCGAGGCCCGCGGTGACCGCGAACGCGCCCACGTAGTCGCGCAGGCCCGTGTCCTGGGGAGCCACGAAGTCGGCCAGGGACTTGCGCGACGATCCTTCACGACCCTCGGTCTGCTGGCGCAGCTGGTGCAGCACCGTCCTGACCTCGGAGCGCGACTCGTCGGTGTAGACCTCGATGTCGTCGTTGGCGACCTGGTTGGCCGGGAACAGGCCGAAGACACCGTTGGCACGGATCCATTTCTCGGCGATGATCCGGTCGAGCATCTCCTGCGCGTCGTCGTACAGCTTGCGAGCGGCCTCGCCCGTCGACGGGTTGTTGAGGATGTCGGGGAAGCGGCCCTTCATCTCCCACGCGCTGAAGAACGGCTGCCAGTCGATGTACGGGCGCAGCTCCTCGAGCGAGTAGTCCGTCAGCGTCTTGACGAACTGGGTCGCGTCGCCGTGACGGTGGTCGCAGTCCGGGCCGGAGCACAGGTCGCGGGCCTGCTGCAGCAGCATGCGCGGACGCGGCGGGGTGTAGTCGCTCCAGTCGATGGGTGTCGCCTTCTGGCGGGCCACGTCGATCGGCAGCAGCGTACGGGTGTCCTGCCGGGCCGCGTGGCGCTCACGCAGCGCCTCGTAGTCGGCCGCGGTGTCGGCGAGCAGCTTGGGCCGTTGCTCGTCCGACAGCAGAGCGGCGACGACCGGGACCGAGCGCGACGCATCCTTCACCCAGATCACCGGGCCGTGATACTTCTGCGCGACCTTGACCGCGGTGTGTGCGCGCGAGGTCGTGGCACCGCCGATCATGAGCGGGATGTCGAAGCCCTGGCGCTCCATCTCCGTGGCGAAGTTGACCATCTCGTCGAGCGACGGCGTGATGAGGCCCGAGAGCCCGATGACATCGGCACCCTCCTCCTTGGCCGCGTCGAGGATCTTCTGCGCCGGCACCATGACGCCGAGGTCGACGACGTCGTAGTTGTTGCACTGCAGGACGACACCGACGATGTTCTTGCCGATGTCGTGCACATCGCCCTTGACCGTGGCCATGACGACCTTGCCGTTGCTGCGCTCGACGTCGCCGGGCTGCTTCTCGGCCTCGATGAACGGGATGAGGTAGGCGACGGCCTTCTTCATCACGCGAGCCGACTTCACGACCTGAGGAAGGAACATCTTGCCCTCGCCGAACAGGTCGCCGACGACGTTCATGCCGTCCATCAGCGGGCCCTCGATGACCTCGATGGGTCGACCGCCACGCTCGGAGATCAGCGTGCGGAGCTCCTCGGTGTCGGACTCGGCGAACTCGTCGATGCCCTTGACCAGAGCGTGCGTGATCCGCTCGCCCACAGGCAGCGAGCGCCATTCCTCGGACGCCACCTCCTTGACCGAGCCGTCACCGGCGAAGTCAGCGGCGATCTCGAGCAGGCGCTCGGTGGAGTCCGGCCGCCGGTTGAGGACGACGTCCTCGATGCGGTCGCGCAGCAGCTCCGGCACCTCGTCGTAGACCTCGAGGGCACCGGCGTTGACGATGCCCATGTCCATGCCGGCCGCGATCGAGTGGTAGAGGAACACCGCGTGGATGGCCTCGCGCACCGGGTTGTTGCCGCGGAACGAGAACGACACGTTGGAGACACCGCCGGAGACCAGCGCCCCCGGCAGGTTCTGCTTGATCCACCGCGTCGCCTCGATGAAGTCGACGCCGTAGTTGGCGTGCTCCTCGATGCCCGTCGCCACGGCGAACACGTTGGGGTCGAAGATGATGTCCTCGGGCGGGAAGCCCACCTCGTTGACCAGGATGTCGTACGCGCGCTGGCAGATCTGCTTGCGTCGCTCGAGGTTGTCCGCCTGACCCTCCTCGTCGAAGGCCATCACGACGACCGCGGCACCGTACTTGCGGCACAGCCGGGCCTCGCGGACGAACTTCTCCTCGCCCTCCTTCATGGAGATCGAGTTGACGATCGACTTGCCCTGGACGCACTTGAGACCGGCCTCGATGACCTCCCACTTCGAGGAGTCGATCATGGTCGGCACGCGACAGATGTCGGGCTCGGTCGCGACGAGCTTGGTGAAGCGGTCCATCGCCGCGACGCCGTCGATCATGCCCTCGTCCATGTTGATGTCGATGACCTGGGCCCCGGCCTCGACCTGCTGGCGCGCGACGGCAAGCGCGGCGGTGTAGTCGCCGGCCTTGATGAGGTTGCGGAAGCGGGCGGATCCGGTGATGTTGGTCCGCTCACCGACGTTGACGAACAGCGACTCGTCGACGACCGTGACGGGCTCGAGACCCGACAGGCGCAGTGCCGGCGTCGCCTCGGCGGGTACACGCGGAGTCTTGCCCTCGACGGCCTTGGCGATCGCGGCGATGTGCGCCGGCGTCGTGCCGCAGCAGCCACCCACAAGGTTGACGAACCCGCTGTCGGCGAACTCCGCGATGATCGCGGCCGTCTGCTCGGGCTCCTCGTCGTACTCTCCGAACGCATTCGGGAGGCCGGCGTTGGGGTAGCAGGACACGAACGTGTCGGCGATGCGCGCCATCTCGGCGATGTAGGGCCTCATCTCCTTGGCGCCCAGAGCACAGTTGAGGCCGACGAGCAACGGGTTGACGTGCCGGACCGAGTGCCAGAACGCCTCGGTGACCTGCCCCGACAACGTGCGTCCGGAGGCGTCGGTGATCGTGCCGGAGATGATGACAGGCCAGCGCCGGTCGTACTCCTCGAACAGCGTCTCGACCGCGAAGATCGCCGCCTTGGCGTTGAGCGTGTCGAAGATCGTCTCGATGAACAGGACGTCCGAGCCGCCGTCGAGCAGTCCGCGACCGGCCGTCTTGTAGGCGTCGACGAGCTGGTCCCACGTCACGTTGCGCGCCCCCGGGTCGTTGACGTCGGGCGAGATCGACGCGGTGCGGGTCGTGGGGCCCAGGGCACCGGCCACGTAGCGTGGCTTGTCGGGCGTGCGCTCGGTCATCGCGTCGCACTCGCGACGTGCCAGCCGGGCCGACTCGAAGTTGAGCTCGTAGTCGAGCTCCTCCATGCCGTAGTCGCCCAACGAGATCGCGTTCGCGTTGAACGTGTTGGTCTCGATGAGGTCGGCGCCGCCCTCGAGGTACTCGCGATGAATGCCGGCGATGATCTCGGGCTGCGTCAGTGTCAGGAGGTCGTTGTTGCCCTGCACGTCGGACGGCCAGTCGGCGAACCGCTCGCCACGGTAGCCCGCCTCGTCGGGGCGGTCGCGCTGGATCGCCGTGCCCATCGCGCCGTCCAGCACCATGATGCGGCTCTGCAGGAGCTCGGTCAGGGCGGACGTGGCGTCAGGGCGGAGCTGAGGGGTGTGGGACATCGAGCAATCCTTCGAGGTGTTGATCGGCAGGAGTGCTGGGGAGCTCCAGCCGGCGGCGGGCTCGCCTGGGCCTCGGGAGCTCCCGAACTTCGTCCCACCAGTATCTCACGACCGGCAAGCTGATGCGGGGACCTTCCGCCCGCGTGGACACCCTGTCGGGCATGACCACCGACGCGCGCATCGCGGCGCCGGCCGGCTGATCTACGGTGGACGGGTGACCGCATACGCCGCCGTCCTGTGGGACCTCGACGGCACCATCGTCGACACCGAACCCTTGTGGATGGCCGCCGAGCACGCCTTGGCCGCCGAGCACGGGAAGATCTGGACCGAGGAGGACGGGCTCGCCCTCGTCGGCAACTCGCTGATCGCCTCGGGGCACTACATCCGTGAGAAGCTCGAGCTCGAGATGTCGGCCGAGGACGTGGTCGACTACCTCGTGACCAAGCTCGCGACGTCGCTGACCGAGCACATCGACTGGCGTCCGGGGGCGCGCGACCTGATCCAGGCCCTCGAGGCCGAAGGTGTGCCGCAGGCACTTGTCACGATGTCCTACGCGGCGATCGCCGAGCCTGTCGTGGCCGCGCTGCCGTTCAAGGCGGTCGTGACCGGGGACATCGTGTCGCGGCCGAAGCCGCACGCCGATCCCTACCTGCTGGCGGCCGAGCTGCTGGGCGTGAACGCCAAGGACTGCCTGGCGATCGAGGACTCCGGCACCGGTGCCGCCTCGGCGAGTGCGGCCGGCTGCGACGTGCTGGTCGTGCCGCACTTCGTGAACGTGCCCGAAGCGGATCGACGGGTGCAGATCCCGACGTTGGAGGGGCTCGCGCCCGACGCTCTGGACGCGCTCTTCGCCTAGAGCGATCAGCGGTTGAACAAGCCGCCGAGCAGGCCCTTCCTCCGTCGCCAGCCGTGCTGCTCGAGGAACGTGAACAACGGCTCCTTGATGCGCTTGGTCGAGAACGAGTAGGCGACCGGCTTGATCGAGACCCCGTCGTCGGTCTTGTTGATGCCGCCGAGCTCGAAGCTGAACTCCTTGCTGCTGGTCTTGCCGGAGAAGAAGCTCTTCTGGAAGCCGGCGCTGTCGGCGTCGACCGAGGTCGTGGTCGCTGTGTGGACCTCATTGAAGTCGTAGGTGTCCTTGGCGATGTCGAAGGTGACCGTGATGCGGTAGTCACGATCGATCGACGTGAGCTCGGTCGGGTAGAGCGAGGTCGCCTTGACGATGTCCCAGGAGCCGACGATCGTATCGCCCTCGGCTGCGAAGGCGAATGGCTCGCCGGGCTGGTTGAGGGACGGTACGGCTGCCAGCACGTCGGCGAGGGGAGTCGTCATGCCCACACCGTACGGGTCAGGACGCCTGCGGGACGTTGACGATCTCGAACAACGGCATCTCCGGGGGAGTACCGCCGAACTCGGGGCACAGCGCCTTGTGGGCGCACCACCCGCACAGGCCGCTCTTGCGCGGCGGGAAGTCGCGCAGCTCGATGGCTCGCTCGATCGCGGCCCACAGCGCCACCAGCTTTCGCTCGGTCGCGAGCAGCTCCTGCTCGTCGGGCTCGTACGTCAGGAACGATCCGTCGCCGAGATACATCAGCTGGAGCAACGTCGGCAGGACACCGCGGGTGCGCCAGATGACCAGCGCGTAGAACCGCATCTGGAACATCGCCTTGTCCTCGAACCGCGGGTTGGGGGACCGGCCAGTCTTGTAGTCGACCACCCTGACGCGGCCGTCGGGGGCGATGTCGATGCGGTCGACGATGCCGGCGAACGTCACGCCGGACTCGAGCTCGTAGGACACCCGCTCCTCACGCGAAGCCGGCTCGAGCCAGCGGGGGTCCTCCATGGCGAAGTAGGTGCGCAGCAGGTCGACGCACGAGGCGAGCCAAGCGGTCTCGTCGGCAGCCTGCTCGACGGTGAACAGATCGGCGAGCCGGGGCTCCTCGGACCGGAGCTTGTCCCACTCACCGGGCAGCAGCTCGACGGCGCGGTCGAGCGTACGGCCCGGAGCCTCCTCGCCGAACAGGTCCTCGAGGACGGCGTGCACCAGCGTGCCCCTGACCATGACCGGGTCGGCGGGCTCGGGGAGCCGGTCGATCGTGCGGAAGCGGTAGAGCAGGGGGCAGTTCTGGAAGTCGCCGGCGCGGCTCGGCGACAACGACCGGCGTACGGTCAGCAGCGTGTCGACGTCGTCCATGCCAACAGACTAGTTGCGGCCACCGACGAATCCCGGCAGCACGTGGCGGAGGGTCAGGAGTACGGGCCCGAGAACGGCGCCGGTGCATCTGGGTCGTCCGGTTCGCTGTCGAGATTGGGGTCGGTGGCCTTGTGCTTGGGGTCGTCGTCAGGGTCCTCGGCGATCCGGGGGTCTTCTGGGGGTACTTCGCTCATGCCCTCCAGTCTGCCCTGCATCGGCCCTGTCCGCTCCCGGCGAGGCGGCCCGGGCCGGTGGAACCCGATAGGTTGACCCGGTGAGCTCAACCCAGCACCCGGGCGCCTGGCGCCTCGGACGCCTCGTCGGCGTCGACGTGCTGATCAAGCCGTCGTTGCTGGTCATGGGCGCTGCGCTCATCCTGCTGTTCGCCCCGCGGTTCGACGACCGCACCGACGCCAATCCGTACGTCCTCGCGTTGGCCTTCGTGCTGGCGCTGTACGTGTCGGTGCTGATCCACGAGCTCGCGCACGTGGCCGTGGCGCGAGGCTTCCGCATGCGCGTGCACTCCGTCACGCTGCACCTCCTGGGTGGCGAGACCCTCATCGAGGGCGAGAGCCGCACCCCGTGGCAGGAGCTGGCCGTCTCGATCGCCGGGCCGTTGTCCTCGTTCGCGATCGGCCTGGTGTGCTTCGCCGTGGAGCCGTCGCTCAACGGCACCCCCGCAGACGTGATGTACGCCGTCGCCCAGGTCAACATCCTCGTGGCGATCTTCAACATGCTGCCGGGGCTCCCGCTCGACGGTGGCCGCGTCTTCCGCGCGGTGATCTGGCAGGTCACCGGCCGCGAGGAGACCGGCATCCGGATCGCCGCCTGGTTCGGCCGCGTCACGGCTGTCGCGATCGTCGCCTACGCGCTGACCCGCGCGGGCGAGCCGAGCTTCGAGATCGACGTCGCGATCGCGGTGCTGGTCGGGTTCTTCCTGTGGCAGGGCGCCGGCGACGCGCTCGCCAACGCCGGCCGCTCGGCCCGCATCAACGCCCTGGTCGCACGTGAGATCGGATTCCCCGGCGCCACCCCACCACCCAACGCCGAGCAGCTCTCGGCCGACCTGCACGGAGCACACCTGTTGAAGGCCATGGCAGCACGACCCGCAGAGGCGTACGCGTTGATGGAGCAGGACGGCACGGTCTACGGGGTACTCACCGCGCGCGCCGTCGACGAGGCCTACCGGGCGGGGCGGCGATGACGTCGTTCATGCGCAGCGGGCCGCTCGAGCCCGGCGAGTGGGTACGCCTGACGGACCCCAAGGGCCGCAAGCACAACGTGCAGCTGGCCGTCGGTGCTGAGTACTCGACCAAGAAGGGCCAGCTCAAGCACGACGCCATGATCGGTCAGCCCGAGGGCATCGTCATCGAGTCCTCCATGGGCGCGCCCTACCAGGTGTTCCGCCCCCTGCTGTTCGAGTACGTCGTGTCGATGCCGCGCGGCGCCGCGATCATCTATCCCAAGGACGCGGCCCAGATCGTGGCCCAGGCCGACATCTACCCGGGCGCTCGTGTCGTCGAGGCCGGCGCCGGCTCCGGCAGCCTCACGGCCTACCTCCTGCGGGCGATCGGTCCCGAGGGGACGCTCGGCTCGTACGAGATCCGCGAGGACTTCGCGGAGAACGTCGTCCGCAACGTCCACCAGGTCGCGGGTCCCAACCCTCCGGGCTGGACGCTGACGGTGGGCGACGTGCGCGAGGTCATCAGCGAGACCGAGATCGACCGGCTGATCCTCGACATGGTCGACCCGTGGACCTGCATCCCGCTCGCCGCCGAGCGGCTGGTGCCGGGCGGCATCATCTGCGCGTACGTCGCGACGACGACCCAGCTGTCGCGGTTCGTCGAGACCGTGCGGGAGCAGGGCGGCTTCACCGAGCCCCGCGCGTGGGAGACCCTCGAGCGCGACTGGCACCTCGAGGGCCTCGCCGTCCGCCCCGACCACAGGATGAACGGCCACACCGCATTCCTCGTGACGGCCCGCCGGATGGCCCCCGGCCAGACGGCGCTGGAGAAGTCCCGGCGCCCGGCGCCCGGGGCGTACGGGCCCGACTACACCGGCCCGCGGCCGGCCGGATTCGTCCCCGAGTAGCCACGCGTGCACGCCGTCACCCAAAAGACACTTTCCCTGTGGTCGAGATGACAGACGAAGTTCTGGTGCAGACGGGTAGGGTCGTTCGTACGAGCAGGAGGTGGCCATGACCGACAACGAGCCCATCCAGACGAGCGGCTCCGACCAGGAGCTCGCGTACTTGCGCGCGGAGGTCGAGCACCTCAGGCGGCGTCTCGGCACAGAGGGGTCCACGGACTCCCGGCTCTCCGAGCTCGAGGCCAGGCTCAGCGCGACCAGCTCGCAGAACGAGCGACTGAGCTCGACGCTGCGCGAGGCCCGCGACCAGATCGTGTCCCTCAAGGAAGAGGTCGACCGACTGGCGCAGCCCCCGACGGGCTTCGGCACGTTCCTCCAGCGCAACGACGACGAGTCCGTCGACGTCTTCACGGGTGGCCGCAAGCTCCGCGTCAACGTCAGCCCCTCGGTCGACAAGGACGCCCTCCAGAAGGGTCAGGAGGTCATCCTCAACGAGGCCATGAACGTCGTCACGGCGCTCGACTTCGAGCTCGTCGGCGAGGTCGTGTCGCTCAAGGAGATCCTGGCCGACAACGAGCGCGCCCTCGTGATGGGCAACGCCGACGAGGAGCGCATCGTGCGCCTCGCGGAGTCGCTCGAGGGCACCAAGCTCCGTCCGGGTGACTCGCTGCTCCTCGACTCCCGGTCGGGCTACGTCTACGAGCGCATCCCCAAGAGCGAGGTCGAGGACCTGGTGCTCGAGGAGGTCCCCGACATCGACTACGAGAGCATCGGCGGCCTGCGCAACCAGATCGAGTCCATCCGTGACGCGGTCGAGCTGCCCTACCTGCACCCCGAGATCTTCATCGAGCACGAGCTCAAGCCACCCAAGGGCGTCCTGCTCTACGGCCCTCCCGGCTGCGGCAAGACCATGATCGCCAAGGCCGTCGCCGCCTCGCTGGCCAAGAAGGTCTCCGAGCGCACCGGCGAGGAAGGCCGTTCGTACTTCCTCAACATCAAGGGTCCCGAGCTGCTCAACAAGTACGTCGGCGAGACCGAGCGGCACATCCGCCTGGTGTTCCAGCGGGCCCGCGAGAAGGCGAGCGAGGGCACCCCGGTCATCGTGTTCTTCGACGAGATGGACTCGCTGTTCCGCACCCGCGGCTCCGGCGTCTCCTCCGACGTCGAGAACACGATCGTCCCGCAGCTGCTGAGCGAGATCGACGGGGTCGAGGGGCTCGAGAACGTCCTGGTGATCGGCGCCTCCAACCGCGAGGACATGATCGACCCGGCGATCCTGCGTCCCGGGCGCCTCGACGTCAAGATCAAGATCGAGCGCCCCGACGCGGAGTCCGCGACCGACATCTTCAGCAAGTACCTCACGGCCGGCCTGCCGCTGCACGCGGACGACCTGGCGGAGTGGAACGGCGATCGCCAGGCCTGCGTGTCCGGCATGATCCAGCGCACGGTCGAGCGCATGTACACCGAGTCCGAGGACAACCAGTTCCTCGAGGTCACCTACGCCAACGGTGACAAGGAGGTCCTCTACTTCAAGGACTTCAACTCCGGTGCCATGATCCAGAACATCGTCGACCGGGCCAAGAAGATGGCGATCAAGGACCTGCTCGAGCACGGACAGCGCGGGCTGCGGGTGCAGCACCTGCTGCAGGCCTGCCTCGACGAGTTCAAGGAGAACGAGGACCTGCCCAACACGACCAACCCCGACGACTGGGCGCGGATCTCGGGCAAGAAGGGCGAGCGCATCGTGTTCATCCGCACCCTCATCTCCGGCAAGAGCGGCAACGAGCCAGGCCGCTCGATCGACACGGTTGCCAACACCGGCCAGTACCTCTAGCTCCGCGCCGCACGGCAAGCTCCACCCACAGTCTCCGGGGAGAAGATGACGACGGGATTGACGCTCGAGCACGTCTGCAAGACGTACGGGGACCTGAAGGCTCTCGACGACCTGAGCTTCACCGTGGGCCGCGGCGAGCTCTTCGGGTTCGTCGGCAGCAACGGCGCCGGCAAGACCACGACGATGCGGATCCTGCTGGGCGTGCTGTCGGCGGACTCCGGGCGAGTCCTCCTGGACGGCGTCCCCCTCGATGCCCCAGCACGGCGCCGGTTCGGCTACATGCCGGCCGAGCGCGGGCTCTACCCGAAGATGAAGGTCGGTGAGCAGCTCGTCTACTTCGCCCGTCTGCACGGGATGACCGCGGCCGAGGCCACTGAGTCGATGCGGCACTGGATCGAGCGCCTGGGTGTCAGCGACCGCGTGGACGACCACGTCGACACGTTGAGCACCGGCAACCAGCAACGCGTCCAGCTCGCGGCCGCCCTGGTCCACGACCCGGCCGTCCTCGTCCTGGACGAGCCGTTCTCCGGGCTCGACCCCGTGGCGGTCGACGTCATGAGCGAGGTGCTGAGCGAGAAGAGCTCGTCGGGGGTCCCCGTGCTGTTCTCCAGCCATCAGCTGGAGCTCGTCGAGCAGCTGTGCGACCGCGTGGGGATCATCGCTGACGGCTCGCTGGTCGCGGTCGGCACGGTCGACGAGCTGCGGTCGGGCCAGCCCGTCCGGCTCGAGGTCGTCACCGAGGCGCCAGCCGGATGGGCCGACGAGCTGCACGGCGTGACGACGATCTCCGCGAGTGGCGACCGGTTCCTCCTCGAGGTCGAGGACCCGTCCGGTGACCAGGACGTGCTGGCGGCCGCGCTGCGTCACGGGCCGGTGAGCCGGTTCGGGCGGGTGCAGCCCAAGCTGTCAGAGCTCTACCGTGAAGCGGTGTCGGCGTGACCGGCGCTCGTACGTCGAAGGTGTCCTGGCACCTCGCCTCGCTCGTCGCCCAGCGCGAGTTCACCTCGCGCGTCATGACCAAGGCCTACGCCATCAGCACGGCGGTCATGGTCGCCATCCTGGTCGGCGGGCAGATCGTCTACGCCATGGCGTCCGGCGACGAGGACCCCACAGCAATCGGGACGACCGGGGACGACCGGGCGCTGGTCGTTGCCATCAAGCAGTCCGCCAAGGCTCTGGGACACGACGTGGAGATCCGCGCCCAAGGCAGCGAGTCGAAGGCACGCGACCGGGTGAAGGACGGCGAGCTGGACGTCGCCGTGATCGGTCACGAAGACGGATCGGTGGACGCCGTGAGCCAGGACGAGCTCGACAGCGAGCTCGAGTCGATCCTCCAGGCGGCGGGCAAGCAGGTCGCACTGGAAAAGGCCCTGGTGGCCCAGGACGTCGACGCGGACCGGCTCGCCGCAGACGTGGAACGCGCGTCGATCGACGTCGACGTGCTCGACCCCGACGACCCTGACAAGGGGCAGCGCGTCGCCCTGGCCTACATCGCGGTCCTGCTGCTGTTCTTCACGGTCTACCTCTACGGGCTCTACGTCGCGATGGGTGTCGTCGAGGAGAAGTCCAGCAGGGTTGTCGAGCTGCTGCTCTCCACGATCAAGCCGCTGGAGCTGTTGGTGGGCAAGGTGATCGGCATCGGCGCAGTCGGCTTGATGCAGGTCGTGGTCTTCGGGGGAGCGGCGCTCGCGACCGGCCTCGCAACCGACGTGGTGACGATCGGCAGCACCGCGATCGCCGTGTTCGCCGCCTCGATCCTCTGGTACGTCCTGGGATTCGCCTTCTTCGCGGTCCTCTACGCCGCGCTCGGCTCGCTGGTGTCGCGGCAGGAGGACGTCAACAACGCCACGATGCCGCTCAGCATCCTCGCGTTCGCGATCTTCTTCGCGGCCCAGGCCTCGCTCAGCACGCCGGACTCGGGGTGGATCGAGACCCTCTCGTGGATCCCGCCGTTCTCGGCGACGTTGATGCCCTTGCGGATCGCGGCCGGCGTGACCGACCCGCTCCAGGTCGTGGGCACCGTCATCATCATGCTCGTGGCCACCGCTGTCACGGCCGTGTTCGCCGCGCGCATCTACGAGAGCTCCGTCCTCAACACCGGCGGCAGGCAGTCCCTCCGTGGTGCGCTCAGCCGGTCCCGTTGACATCCGTACGCCCGAGGAACCCGATGCCCGCCGACATGACCCACGACCTCCGCCCTGCGGCGTACGACAGCGCCGACGCGGCGCTGCTGACCGCCGAGGTGCAGCAGGAGTACGTCCGGCGCTACGGCGGTGAGGGCGACACCGCCCCGGTCGACACGTCCGAGTTCGACGGGCCCAACGGCCGCTTCTTCATGATCTACGTCGGCGACGTCCCAGCGGCGATGGGCGGCTGGCGACGCCACGCGCCACTGGCCGAGTGGGACGACGCGGAGATCAAGAGGATGTACGTACGGCCGGCCTTCCAGCGGCGTGGCCTGGCCCGACGGCTTCTCGACGAGCTCGAGCGGTCCGCAGCGGAGGCCGGTGTCACGCGGTTGATCCTGGAGACCGGGCTGGGGCAGCCCGAGGCTATCGCCCTCTATCGGTCGATGGGCTACGAGGAGATCCCGGCGTTCGGCTACTACGCCGACGAGCCGGACAGCGTCCACCTGGCCAAGGTGCTCACCTGAGCGCGTCCACCGTCTCGCGCGATTCCTCGCGCGACCTCGCTCCGCTCCGCAAGGCGATCACGACGCCGACAGCGGACAGGGCGAGGCCGGCCAGACCCGCTGCGTGCACCCGGTCACCGAACATCACGGCGGCCCACAGCATCGTGGTCGGCGGGGTGAGGTAGAGCCACGTGCTCGCCCGCGTCGCACCCTGCTTCCGCGAGACGTAGAGGTAGGCGCCGTAGCCGCCGAAGCTCGACAGCACGACCACCCAAGCGACCGCGACCCAGAAGCCGGCCGGTGTCGGCTCGTCGACCGTGCCCTCCACCAGCGCCAACAGCCAGAAGGCCACGGCTCCGGTGACGGTCTGGATCGTGAGGGCCATCAGCACCGACTCACGGGGCTGCCAGCGCTGCTGGAGGACCGTGCCGACCGAGAGCGCCAGCATGCCGCCGACCGGCAGCAGATAGGCCCACCACGGCGCGTCGCCGGCCGACAGGTCCCCGGACACCACCAGCACGACCCCGCCGAGGCCCAGGCCGAGCCCGAGCAGCTGTGCAGCGTGAACCCGCTCGGCCAGGATCATCGCGGCCAGGGCGATCACCACCAGCGGCTGCAGCGAGGCGATCAGGGCTGTCGTGCCGGCTGGTGCACCCAGCCCCACACCGGTCACGGTGAGACCGAGGTAGGCCGCTTGGCACAGCACACCGAGGGCCACTTGACGGCGGATTCCGGTGCGGTCGACTCGTTCGCGTCGCCAGCAGCAGATCGCCACGAGGATCGCGGACGCCACCAGGTAGCGCCACGCCAGCAAGGTCGAGGCGGGTGCCTCGCGGGTGCCGAGCTCGGCACCGATGAACCCGGAGCTCCACAGGACGACCAGGGCCACGGGAGGGACGACAGTGCGCAGGTTCGCGTGCATGTCCTTCACATAACCATACCGGTCGGTATACTTTCAGTGTAGATCGCGAAGGAGCCTGCATGACGACCATCACGCCACCGCGGATGACCCCCACCGCACACCGCATTCTCGACACCGCCGCCGTGTTGTTCTACGAGAACGGGCTGCGCGCGGTCGGCGTCGAGCGCATCGCCGAGGAGGCCGACACCACCAAGAAGACGATCTACGACCGGTTCGGCTCCAAGGACGGGCTGATCACGGCTTACCTGCGTCAGAGGTGCGACCGGTGGCACGCGTACGTGACGTCGTACGTCGAGGAGCGATTCCCTGGCCCGACCCCGTATCGCGTCCTGGGCGTCCTCGATGCGCTGGCCAGCTGGATGGCGGTCAACTCACGTGGCTGCGGGTTCGTCAACGCCTACGCCGAGCTCGCCGGCACGGATCACCAGGGATTGCCCATCATCGCGGAGGAGAAGGAGTGGACGCGCGACTTCTATATCCGTCTCCTGCGGGAGGCCGGCGTGCCGGAGGCCGAGCGTCGTGGCCGAGAGGTGGCGCTGGTGCACGAGGGCGCGATCGTCCAGCTGACCGCCGGTGCCCAGCCGGATGCCCTGTCGGACGCCCGCTCGCTGGTCGGCCGTCTCGTCGACGACGGTGTCGCCGCGCGTGACGCCTCGGGCGGGACCGTAGGCTGGGCGCATGACAGTCAGGCGCGTGCAGGGGAGTGAGGTCGAGTACGGCATCGCCGTGCAAGGACAGCCGCACGCCAACCCCATGGTGGCGTCCACGCACGTCGTCAACTCCTACGCCGCAGCGCACGGACTGACCCGTCGGGCGCGCTGGGACTTCGAGGAGGAGAACCCGCTGCGCGACGCGCGCGGCTTCGACCTCAGCCGCGAGGTCGCGGACCCGTCGCAGCTGACCGACGAGGACATGGGCCTGGCCAACATCATCCTGACCAACGGCGCGCGGCTCTATGTCGATCATGCGCACCCGGAGTACTCCAGCCCCGAGGTGACCAACCCCCTCGACGTGGTCCTGTGGGAGAAGGCGGGGGAGAACGTCATGCGGCTCGGGGCCGAGCTCGCCGCAAACATTCCCGGCACCGCGCCGATCGTGCTCTACAAGAACAACATCGACAACAAGGGCGCGTCCTACGGCTCCCACGAGAACTACCTCATGCGACGGGACGTGCCGTTCGACCAGATCGTCGAGCACCTCACGCCGTTCTTCGTGTCGCGGCAGGTGTTCACCGGCGCCGGTCGGGTCGGCCAGAAGCAGGACGGCAGCGTCCACGCGTTCCAGATCAGCCAGCGGGCCGACTACTTCGAGGTCGGCGTCGGGCTCGAGACGACGCTCAAGCGACCGATCATCAACACTCGCGACGAGCCGCACGCCGACCCCAAGAAGTACCGCCGGCTGCACGTCATCATCGGCGACGCGAACTGCTCAGAGACCGCGATCTACCTCAAGCACGGCACGACGTCACTCGTCCTCGCGATGATCGAGGCGGGGTTCCTGACCCGCAGCCTGGCCCTGTCGGCACCCGTCACGGCCCTGCACGACATCTCGTACGACCCCACGCTGACGCAGAAGGTCGAGCTCGAGGACGGACGCACCGTCACCGCGCTGGAGCTGCAGGGAGAGTATCTCCGCCTGGCCAAGGAGTTCGTCGCGCGCGAGGGCTCCGACGAGCAGACCGACGACGTCCTGCGACGGTGGGAGAGCGTCCTCGACCGACTGGCTCGCGACCCCATGGAGTGCGTGCGAGAGCTCGACTGGGTCGCCAAGCTCGCCCTCCTCGAGCGCTACCGCGAGCGCGACGGCCTCGAGTGGGACCACGCGAAGCTGCACCTCGTGGACGTGCAGTACCACGACATCAGGCTGCACAAGGGGCTCTACCACCAGCTCGTCCGCACGGGCCGGATCGACCGGCTGCTCACCGAGGACCAGATCGCCGCGGCCGTCACCGACCCGCCGCGCGACACCCGGGCGTACTTCCGCGGCATGTGCCTGGCGAGGTTCTCTAAGGACATCGCCGCTGCGTCGTGGGACTCGGTCATCTTCGACCTGCCGGGGCAGGACTCGCTGCAGCGCATACCGACGATGGAGCCGCTTCGCGGGACCGCCGAGCACGTCGGCGGGCTGTTCGAGGCCAGCGGCACCGCCAGCGAGCTGTTCGCCGCGATCACCGGGCGATAGCCCGATGTCCGACGACGCAGCACGCAGGGAGCGGCGCATCACCGGCGCCATCGCCGTCACGGCCCTGCTCGGGGTCGCGGCTCTCGTGGTGGCGGCCGGCCTGCTCGTGAAGTCCCCACCGTCCGGGCCGCGTGCCGCGCCGACACCGACGACCACGATGAAGCCGGTCAAACCGGTCTCCGAGGCCGTGGCCCCGGCGCCGACGCCCTCGGGTGAGCGCATCTCAGCCGCCTGGCTCTCCGACCTGTCACGCAGGACCGGGATCGGCACCGTCGCTCTCGAGGCCTACGCCTTGGCATCCGTACGCCTCGCGCGGGAGCAGCCCGGATGCCATGTGGGCTGGTCGACGCTGGCCGGCATCGGCTCGATCGAGTCCGGCCACGGCACCTTCGGAGGCAGCCGTGTGGAGGCGGACGGCGACACGACCCGGCCGATCGTCGGGCCGCCGCTCGACGGCACCTCCGGCACCGCCCGCATCCCGTCGGACGAGGAGTCCGAGAAGTGGCACGGCGACACGGAGTGGGACCGCGCCATGGGGCCGATGCAGTTCATCCCCTCGACCTGGCGCCGGTGGGAGTCCGACGGCAACGACGACGGGACGGCCGACCCCAACAACATCGTCGACGCGGCGTACGCGGCTGCCCGATATCTCTGCGCCTCGGGGCGCGACCTGCGGACCGGCGAGGGCTGGACGCAGGCGGTCTTCTCCTACAACCACTCCGAGGAGTACGTCCGCAACGTCGTCGCGCGGACCAACTCCTTCGTCGACAGCTAGCCGGGCGTGGCGCGGGCGGGGCCCGTCTCCTGGAATGGTGCTCGGCCCCCGCCCGCTGGACATCCGCTGTTGGCTCAACGAGACGTCCACGCGCCCCGTACCCTCTCGCGGCGCTGCCTATCCACCCGTTCGGCCTCAAGCGTGTCGACACCAGCACGCGTCTGGCTCCACCGGGATAGGGTTGAGGCATGTCAGAGCAGCAGCACAAGAGCACCCGCAAGGCCAGCGAGCCCGAGGCCGAGGTCGACACCACCGAGGTCGACTCCGAGCGCAAGGAAAAGCTCGACGACGACGTCGACTCGATCCTCGACGAGATCGACGACGTGCTCGAGGAGAACGCCGAGGAGTTCGTGCGCAGCTTCGTGCAGAAGGGTGGGCAGTGATGCTGCCTGACGGCACGCGACTGTCCGAGACCTCGTCCTTCGCCGACTACCTCTCCGTCAGGGCACCTGAGCTGCTGCCCTCGGCCCGCACGACCGACGGAGGGAGCCTCGCAGGCGTCACGCACGGCACCACGATCGTCGCGGCCACGTTCGACGGCGGTGTCGTCATGGCGGGCGACCGGCGCGCCACGATGGGCAACGTCATCGCCCAGCGCGACATCCAGAAGGTCTTCCCGACCGATGAGTACTCGTGCGTCGGCATCGCCGGGACCGCAGGCCTCGCCGTCGAGATGACACGACTGTTCCAGGTCGAGCTCGAGCACTACGAGAAGATCGAGGGCACGGTCCTGTCGACCGACGGCAAGGCCAACCGGCTCGCCGCCTTGATCCGCAACAACCTCGGCATGGCCATGCAAGGACTCGCCGTGGTCCCGCTGTTCGCCGCCTACGACCTTGACGCCGGCGTCGGGCGCATCTTCGCCTTCGACGTCACCGGCAACCGCAACGAGGAGCGCGCCTTCCACTCGGTCGGCTCGGGCTCGACGTTCGCACGTGGCTCGCTCAAGAAGCTCTACCGCGAGGGCATGAGCGAGTCCGACGCCGTGACCGCCGCGATCCAGGCGCTCTACGACGCAGCGGACGACGACACCGCGACGGGCGGGCCCGACCTGGCTCGTCGGATCTTCCCGATGGTCGGCGCCATCAGCGCCAATGGCTACCGCGCCTACTCCGAGGACGAGACCGCGGCGATCGCCGACCAGGTCATCGCCGCCCGGATGGGTCGCCCCGACGGCCCCTCGGCCCCCCTGACGTGAGAGGACCGACCCGATGACGCAACCGTTCTACGTCTCGCCCGAGCAGCTGATGAAGGATCGGGCGGACTTCGCCCGCAAGGGCATCTCCCGCGGGCGCAGCGTGGCTGTCGTCCAGTACGCCGACGGCATCCTCTTCGTTGCGGAGAACCCCTCCCAGGCCCTGCACAAGATCAGCGAGATCTACGACCGCATCGGCTTCGCCGCGGTGGGCCGCTACAACGAGTTCGAGAACCTCCGGATCGCCGGCGTGCGCCTGGCCGACCTGCGCGGCTACTCCTACGACCGCCGTGACGTCACAGCGCGTGGCCTCGCCAACGCGTACGCCCAGACCCTCGGCACGATCTTCTCCTCCGGCGGCGAGAAGCCCTACGAGGTGGAGATCTTCGTGGGCGAGCTCGGGGACGAGCCGGCCCAGGACCAGGTCTACCGGCTGATGTACGACGGCTCGGTCGCGGACATCCAGGGCTTCGGCGTGATGGGCGGACAGAGCGAGCTCGTCGAGACCTATCTCGGTGAGCACTACCGCGAGGGACTGGCGTTGAGCGAGGCGATCAAGATTGCGGTCACCGCACTCGGCCAGGACGCCACGCCACCCCGGTCGGTCGAGGCATCCGCCCTCGAGGTCGCGGTGCTGACCCGTTCCCGCACGCAGCCGCGCAAGTTTCGCCGACTCCGCGACGAGGACGTCGTCGCAGCGCTCGGCAGCTGATCGAGGGGAGTCGCTGGCCGTGACCCAGGTCACTGCGGCGGAAGTGGAAAGTTGGTTCCGGTTGACTCTACGATAAGTGGAGACACTGTCCGCATATCCGCCGGAGCCCACCATGACCGCCGCGACGCCTCCCGTCCTTCACGGGGCCCGGTCGTTGTCGCGCAGCGCCGGCCGCGACGGTCGCGTTCGGGTCTCCGCCCGCCACGAGGGGGGTGCCACCCCGCCACGCGGGCGGCTGGGCACCCCTGGGTCTGCGCTCAGCTCGATGGCTCGAGGTCGCCGGATCCGGTGTGCTGGTGAGCATGGCCGGTCGACCGATTGGTGCCTCACCGAAGGAGAGCCGAGATGACCTCCGAGCTGACGATCCCGCGCAACGCACGCTCGGCGCCCGCACGGTCGACGCGCACCGCCAAGCCGCGGGTGCCCGCGGTCCTCAGCCGAATCGGCCTGCACCCCGGTCTCCGGGAGGTCATGGTCCTGGCGGCGCTCTGGATCGCCTACAGCGCCAGCCGCATGTTCGCCGACGACGACCTCGGCATCGCCCGCGAGCGAGCCACCGACGTCCTCGGCATCGAGCGCTACGTGCACCTCGACGTCGAGGCGTGGCTCAACTCAGCACTCTCCGGCGTGCCATCGATCGCCGTACCGATGTCGTTCTGGTACGCCTCGCTGCACTACCTGGTCACCCCGGCCGTCCTGGTCTTCATCTTCTGGAGGCATCGCAGCGACTACCGCCGGGCACGCAACGCGCTCGTCGTCGGTTCCGCGATCGGCCTCGTCGCGTACGTGCTGATCCCGACCGCCCCGCCTCGCCTGATGGGCGCCGGCTACATCGACACGCTGGCGCAGTCCGCCTCGTACGGCTGGTGGTCCGGTCACGCCTCGGCCCCGGCGGGCCTCGGTGGGCTCACGAACGAGCTGGCCGCGATGCCGTCCCTGCACGTCGGCTGGACCGTCTGGGTCGCGTGGGCCATGTGGCAGTACGTCGGACGCACCGGCCGACTGCTGTCCGTGCTCTACGTCGCGGGCACGACCCTCGTCGTCGTCGCGACCGGCAACCACTGGGTGCTCGACGCGATCATGGGTGCCGTGGTCGTCATGATGGGCATCATGGCCGCGTCCCGGCTGGCCTCCCGCTCGTCGGCACGGCCGACAGAGCCGACGACCTCATGGTGACGTCACTGCTCGGATTCATGTTCGCGTTCGCGGAGTCGGGTCTCGGCCTGGGGGCCGTGCTGCCCGGAGAGGTCGCCATCTCGAGCCTCGCGGCCAACGCCGACGGCACGCTCTCTCTGCTGGCCCTAGGCACCGCGGTCGCCTCGGGGGCGAGCGCCGGCGACCACCTCGGCTACGCGATCGGCCGGTCCGGAGGGTCACGGCTGCGCGGATCCCGGCTCGTCGCTCGCCTCGGGCGCGACCGTTGGGACAGGGCCACCGAGCTGATGCAGGCGCATGGCTTCTGGGCGATCCTCGTCAGCCGGCTGCTCCCGTTCGTCCGCACCGTCATGCCGGCCGTGGCGGGAGCTGCACACCTGCGCTACCCGCGCTTCCTGCTTGCGTCGGTGCTGGGCGCCGTGGCGTGGTCGGCCGTCTGGGTGGGTGCCGGCGCCGGGCTGGCCGCGAGCGGCGTGCTCGACAACACCCCCGTCGTCGTCGCGACGGTGATGGCCTTCCTGCTCGGCGGGATCGCGCTGCGGACCGTGCGCAGGCACCAGCGGCGGATCGTGCCGGCTCGCGTCAAGGACGTCAACGACCTCGACGACCGGATGCCGCAGCCGACCTGTGTGGCCTGAACCGGGTCGCTACAAGTCAGTGACGTTCGCGCGCCGCCCCGCAGGGACTGGTGTCCCGGACTAGGCTGAATGCATGGACCGGCGGATCTTCGGCATCGAGAACGAGTACGGCGTCACCTGCTCGTTCAAGGGCCAGCGCCGCCTGTCGCCCGACGAGGTCGCCCGCTACCTCTTCCGCCGCGTCGTGTCCTGGGGTCGCAGCAGCAACGTCTTCCTGCGCAACGGAGCCCGCCTCTACCTCGACGTCGGGAGCCATCCGGAGTACGCCACACCGGAGTGCGACGATCTCGTCGACCTCGTGACGCACGACCGAGCAGGGGAGCGCATCCTCGAGGGCCTCATGATCGACGCCCAGAAGCGCCTTGCCGACGACGGCGTCGAGGGCGACATCTACCTGTTCAAGAACAACACCGACTCGGCCGGCAACTCCTACGGCTGCCACGAGAACTACCTCGTCAGCAGGCAGGGCGAGTTCAGCCGGCTCGCCGACGTCCTGATCCCGTTCCTGGTGTCGCGACAGATCATCTGCGGTGCCGGCAAGATCCAGCAGACCCCGCGCGGCACGATCTTCTCGGTCAGCCAGCGTGCCGAGCACATCTGGGAGGGCGTCTCCAGCGCGACGACCCGTTCACGCCCCATCATCAACACCCGCGACGAGCCGCACGCCGACGCCGAGCGGTTCCGCCGCCTGCACGTCATCGTCGGCGACTCCAACATGAGCGAGACGACGACGCTGCTCAAGGTCGCGACGACCGACCTGGTGCTGCGGATGATCGAGGGCGGGGTGTCGATGCGCGACATGACCCTCGACAACCCCATCCGCGCGATCCGCGAGATCGCGCACGACATGACCGGTCGCCGCAAGGTGCAGCTCGCCAACGGGCGCGAGCTGTCCGCCCTCGAGATCCAGGCCGAGTACTTCGGCAAGGCCGCCGAGTTCGTCGACAAGCACGGGCTGCACACGCCCACGATCACCCGCGCCCTCGACCTGTGGGAGCGCACGCTCAAGGCCGTGGAGTCCGAGGACCTGTCGCTCGTGGAGCGCGAGGTCGACTGGGTCATCAAGTACAAGCTGCTCGACCGCTACCGCAACGTCAACGGGCTCAGCTGGGGCGACCCACGCATCGCGCAGCTCGATCTCGCCTATCACGACATCCGCCGCGACCGCGGCATCTTCTACCTGCTGGAGAAGAAGGGCGCCGTCGCCCGCGTGACCAACGATCGCGACGTCTTCGCCGCGAAGTCCATACCGCCGCAGACCACGCGAGCGCGCCTGCGCGGAGACTTCATCAAACGAGCGCAGGAACGCCGCCGCGACTTCACCGTCGACTGGGTGCACCTGAAGCTCAACGACCAGGCGCAGCGCACGGTCCTGTGCAAGGATCCGTTCCGGTCGCACGACGAGCGGGTGCAGAGGCTGATCGACGGGATGTGACGACGGTCGCCTTGTCGGCTGTCGTTAGGATGATCGACGATCTGTTTTCCCCATCCCGAAGGTCGTTCCCGTGCGTCGAATTCTCCTGGCAACTGTCGCTGCCACCAGCCTCGTTCTCGCTGGATGCGGCGGAAGCGACTCCGGCGGCGCGGCCCTCGGTGACGTCAAGGTCAGCTCGGCCAAGAGCCCCAAGGTGACGGTCGACAAGGGATTCAAGGTCAGCAAGACCACGACCAAGGTCCTGAAGAAGGGCGGCGGCGAGGCTCTGGCCGACGGCGATGCCGTCAAGGTCAACTACGTCGCGGTCAACGGCCGCACGGGCAAGCAGTTCGACAGCTCGTTCACGACCGGCAAGCCGCTCACGCTGACCCTCGACAAGACCGCGGTGCTGCCGGGCTTCGTCAAGGGTCTGTCCGGCAAGAACATCGGCAGCCGGGTCCTCGTCGCGATTCCGCCCAAGGACGGCTTCGGCGAGGCCAACGCACAGCTCGACCTCAAGAAGGGCGACACCATGGTGTTCCTCTTCGACGTGGTCTCCAAGGCCGCCACCGAGGCCTCCGGCACCGCCAAGAAGCTGCCCGCGGACGTGCCGACGCTGAAGCTCGACGCCGACAAGAAGCCCTCGACCTTCGTCAAGACCAAGAAGACGCCCGGCAAGATCACCAAGGCGAGCGCCCACGTCCTCATCGAGGGCAAGGGCCCCGAGATCAAGATGGACCAGACCCTCAACGTGCACTACCTCGGCCAGATCTACCCGGCCGGCAAGGTCTTCGACTCCTCCTGGTCGCGTGGCGCGCCGACGACCTTCCCGCTCAGCGAGGGACAGCTCATCAAGTGCTGGACCGACCTGCTGCCCGGCCAGCGGGTCGGCAGCCGCGTCGTGCTGGAGTGCCCCGCCGACGTCGCCTACGGCGACAAGGGACAGGGCGAGGACATCAAGAAGGGCGACACGCTGATCTTCGCCATCGACTTGCTCGACGCTTCCTGACATCCTCCTGACATGGCCGAACGCAAGACCGAGAGGTTGATGAACCTCATCTTCGCGTTGCTGGTCAGTCGCCAGTACCTCACGAAGGACCAGATCCGCGAGTCGATCGCCGACTACCGCGACTCGACGCCGCAGGCGTTCGACCGCAAGTTCGAGCGCGACAAGGAGGAGCTGCGCGAGCTCGGCATCACCGTCGAGATGGGCCAGAACGACAAGTACTTCAACGACGAGCCGGGATATCGCATCCGTCGTGACGAGGCCGAGCTGCCCGACCTCGAGCTGACCCGCGAGGAGGCCGCGGTCATCGGACTCGCGACCCAGGTGTGGGAGCACGCCGGCCTCGCGAGCGAGTCGACGACAGCGCTGGTCAAGCTCAAGGCGATCGGCGTTGACGTCGACACCAGCGTCCTGCGCATGGCCGAGCCGAGGCTGTCGACCGACGAGCCGTCGTTCGACGCCATGTGGGAGGCCGTCACGCGGCGGATCCCCGTGACGTTCGCCTATGCGCGCCCCGGCCAGGAGCCCATGCTGCGGCACCTCGAGCCGTGGGGCATCATCTCGTGGCACGACCGCTGGTACGTCGGGGGATTCGACCTGGATCGCGGCGAGGCCCGCGTCTTCCGGCTCTCCCGCGTCATCGGCGAGGTCGAGACCGACGGCGCCCCCGGTTCGTACGAGGTGCCCGAGGGCGTCGACATCAAGCACATCGCGCGTGACCTCTTCCCGCCGCAGTCCGACGTCGCGGCCGTGCTGCAGATCCGCAAGGGTCGCGGCCAGTCCTTGCGGCGTCTCGCCGAGAAGGTGACACCGCTGACCGACGACCTCGATGAGGTCGAGGTCCGCTACTCGTCGCGCTGGGAGCTCGCCTCCGAGGTCGCCTCGTACGGTCCCGATGTCGTCGTGGTGTCGCCGCCCGACGTGCGCGAGACCGTCATCGAACGCCTCAAGGCGGCCGCCCACGGCAGCCTGGGAGTCAACGCATGAGCCGGTCCCGGCAGCAGGTGGTCCGGATGTTGGCGCTCGTGCCCTACCTGCAGGGCAACGACGGCATTCCCGTCAACGAGGTCGCGGCGGAGTTCGGCGTCACTCCCAAGGTCATCCGCGACGACCTCCGCCTGCTGATGTACACCGGCACGGGGGAGTACGCCGGCGAGCTCATCGACTTCGACCTCACGGCGCTCGAGGAGGACGGTGTCGTGCACATCCGCGACGCCGAGTTCATGACCCGGCCGCTGCGCATCAGTGCGCGCGAGGGCGTCGCCCTGATCGTCGCGCTCCGCACGCTCCGCGCCTCGGCCAGCGGCTCGGAGCTCACCGTCATCGACAGCGCCCTCGCCAAGCTCGAGAGCGCGGTCGGCGACACGGCCTCGCCGCCCGTCGACGTGCTGGTCGACGAGGTCGACCCCACTATCCACACCTCGGTGGTCCACGCTCTGGCCAACGGCAAGAGGCTGCAGCTGTCCTACGCGACGGTCGCGCGGGACGAGCAGACCGTACGCGCCGTCGATCCGCGTCGCCTGTTCACCGAGCAGGGCAAGCTCTACCTCGAGGCCTGGTGCCTCAGGGCCCAGGACCTGCGGTTCTTCCGGCTCGACCGGGTCATCGAAGCCGAGGTCACCGAGATCGACGCCGAGGACCACGACGTCCAGGAGCGCGACCTGTCTGACGGGATCTTCACGGTCGGCGAGCAGACGCCCTATGCCCTGGTCGACCTGCACCCGCGAGCGCACTGGCTGACCGAGTACTACCAGGTCGACCTGCTCGAGCAGAACGACGACGGCATCTGGCGCGCCAAGCTCTACGGCGCCGACTGGGCCTGGCTCCGCCGCCTCGTGCTCCGCAATGCGGGTTCGGTCGCCGTTGTCGAACCAGACTTATTGCGTTCACAGGTGGTTGACGACGCCAGGGCAGCCTTGGCCGCGTACGATGAACAGTGAACCGCCTTCCTAGGAGTTGTCATGCCGAACCTTGGTACCACTGAGATCCTTCTCGTGCTCGCCGTCGTGATCCTGCTGTTCGGCGCCAAGAAGCTCCCCGAGCTCGCACGTGGGTCAGGCAAGGCGCTGCGCATCTTCAAGACCGAGGTCAAGGCTCTGCACGACGACGATGACGACGAGGTCAAGCCCGCATCCCTCGAGTCGGTCAAGGCCACCGAGACCGACAAGAAGACCGAACAGGGCTGACGCTTGGCGCTTCGGCGCGGCAAGCCCCCGGCACCGGGCGGCACGATGCCGCTCATGGATCATCTGCGCGAGCTGCGCAACCGGCTCGTCCGGGCGATCCTCGCGATCTTCGTCGCCACGGTCATCGCATGGGCGTTCTACGACCAGATCCTCGAGTTCCTGACGCATCCCTACAACGAGATCAAGCCGCTGCTCAAGGAGCGCGGCATCGACTCCGAGATCGTCATCACGGGCATCGGCGGCGCCTTCACGTTCCAGCTCAAGATCTCTCTCGTCGCCGGCATCCTGCTGTCGAGCCCGGTGTGGCTCTGGCAGGCGTGGGCCTTCATCCTTCCCGCCATGCACCGCAACGAGAAGCGCTGGGCCGCGCTGCTCACCGCCACCGGGGCACCGCTGTTCGTCGGGGGAGCGGCCTTGGCGTACGTCGTGCTGCCCAAGGCGATCGACGTCCTGATCGGCTTCGTGCCCGACGGCGTCGACAACCTGATCACCGGCGCCGAGTACTTCGACTTCATCGTGCGGATGATGCTGGTGTTCGGCGTGGCGGCCGAGATCCCGCTCGTGGTGATCCTGCTCAACCGCCTCGGCGTCGTGAGCGGACGGCAGCTCGCGTCCTCCCGACCGTGGACGGTCATTGGGGTCTTCGTCTTCGCCGCCATCGCGACGCCGAGCACGGACCCGCTGTCGATGCTGTTCCTGGCCGTGCCGATGACGGTGCTCTACCTGATCGCCGAGGTCATCGCCAGGCTCACCGACCGCCGGAAGTCCAAGGCGGCGCCGGCCGAGCTTGCCGACGATGAGCTCTCGCCCCTCGACGACTAGCCCTACGCTGCTCCCATGCACTACGCACTCGTCGTCAACCCCACGTCCGGCAGACGCCGTGGGGAGGCGATCGCCGCGCAGGCCGCCGTCCGGCTGGGTCACGCGGGTCACGTCACCACACGGATCCAGGGCGAGAACGCGTCGGCGGCCCGTGACCAGCTGAAGCAGGCGATCGACGCCGGTCTCGACGGCGTCATCGTGGTCGGCGGCGACGGCGCGCTCCACGGTGTGCTCGACCACGTCGCCGACTCCGATCTGGCGTTCGGGCTGATCCCCGCCGGCACCGGCAACGACACGGCCCGTTCCCTCGGCATCCCGGTCAAGGACGTCGACGCTGCCGTCGACCTGATCGCCGCCGGCCACGTCCGGACCGTCGACCTGGCCCGCACGGGGGAGGCGTACGTCGCGACCGTGATCGCCTCGGGCTTCGACTCCAAGGTCAACGAGCGCGCCAACGCGATGACGTGGCCCCGCGGCAACATGCGCTACAACATCGCGATCCTGGCCGAGCTGCGTGAGTTCGAGCCGCTCGCGTTCACGTTGACCCTCGACGGCCGGACCATCGAGCGTGAGGCGATGCTCGTCGCGGTCGGCAACGGTCCGTCGTTCGGTGGCGGCATCCGCATCTGCGAGGGCGCATCGATGGACGACGGTCTGCTCGACGTCGTCGTAATCAATCCCGTCAGCAAGGGCAAGCTCATCCGCGTCTTCCCCCAGCTCTACCGCGGCACCCACGTCACCCTGCCGGAGTTCGAGCGTCACCTGGTGCACGAGGTGACGCTCTCGTCGCCCGGCATCGTGGCGTACGGGGACGGTGAACGACTCGGCCCGCTGCCCATGACCACGACGGTGCAGCCGGGCGCGTTGCGGGTCTTCGCACCACCCGCGCCGTGAACGGCAGATCACCCGCCCACGCGTAGGCTGGACGTATGACCAGCCCGGCCGAGAAGTACGCCAGCTCCCGCGCCGCCCGGGCCCATCCGCACCTGGCCGCGTTCCGCGGGCACTACTCGTTCGAGCTCGACAGCTTCCAGGTCGAGGCGTGCAAGGTCGTCGAGGACGGCCATGGCGTGCTCGTCGCGGCACCCACCGGCTCGGGCAAGACGCTCGTCGGCGAGTTCGCGGTGCACCTGGCCCTCGAGACCGGCCGCAAGTGCTTCTACACGACGCCCATCAAGGCCCTCTCCAACCAGAAGTACGCCGACCTGGTCGCCCGCCACGGCGCCGAGAACGTGGGACTCCTGACGGGTGACAACACGATCAACGGCGAGGCGCCAGTGGTCGTGATGACGACCGAGGTCCTGCGCAACATGCTTTACGCAGGGTCTCGCACGCTCGACACCCTCGGCTACGTCGTGATGGACGAGGTGCACTACCTCGCCGACCGCATGCGCGGCGCGGTGTGGGAGGAGGTCATCATCCACCTGCCCGAGTCTGTGTCCGTGATCTCGCTGTCGGCAACGGTGTCCAACGCCGAGGAGTTCGGGGACTGGCTGACCGAGGTGCGCGGCGACACCGTCACGATCGTCGAGGAGCGCCGACCCGTCCCGCTGCACCAGCACGTGCTCGTCGGCCGCAAGATGTTCCCCCTGTTCGAGTCGAGCGCCGATGACCAGGGCGTCGAGGTCAACCAGGCGCTCACCCGCATCGCCCGCGACGACTGGCAGTACACCCGGATGCAGAAGAGCCGGCCCGGCAAGGGCGGCAAGCGACCCCGCAGCCGCCATCGCACGGCCAGCCGGGTCGAGGTCGTCGAGCGGCTCGACGCCGAGGGCCTGCTGCCGGCGATCTGCTTCGTGTTCAGCCGGGTGGGCTGCGCCGCCGCGGTCAAGCAGTGCCTCGACGCCCGACTGACCCTCACGACCCCGGAGGAGCAGGCGGAGATCGGCGCGGTCGTGGATGCGACGTGCTCGCACCTGCCCGAGGACGATCTCCACGTGCTGGGCTTCTACGAGTTCCGCGACGCCCTCGTGCGCGGCATCGCCTCGCACCACGCCGGCATGCTGCCGACGTTCAAGGAGTGCGTCGAGGTGCTGTTCAGCGAGGGCCTCGTCAAGATCATCTTCGCCACGGAGACCTTGGCGCTCGGCATCAACATGCCGGCTCGGTCGGTCGTCATCGAGAAGCTGTCGAAGTGGAACGGCGAGACCCACGCGAACATCACCCCGGGGGAGTACACCCAGCTCACGGGCCGAGCCGGCCGTCGCGGGATCGACGTCGAGGGGCACGGTGTCGTGCTGTGGCAGCCGGGCCTTGACCCCAAGCAGGTCGCAGGCCTGGCCAGCACCCGCACCTACCCCCTGAACTCGTCGTTCCAGCCGTCCTACAACATGGCCGTCAACCTGGTGGGCCAGGTCGGCCGCACGATCGCGCGAGAGCTGCTCGAGCAGTCGTTTGCGCAGTTCCAGGCCGACCGTGCTGTCGTCGGGCTGGCCAAGCAGATCCGCAAGGCCGACGAGGCGCTCGAGGGCTATCGCGAGGCCGCGGAGTGCGACAAGGGCGACTTCATGGAGTACGCCGCGCTGCGCCGTGAGCTCAGCGACATCGAGGCATCCGGGTCCAAGGCCCGCCGCGCGGCCGACCGCCAGGAGGTCGTCGAGTCCCTCGTCAAGCTCAAGCCCGGTGACGTCATCAACGTGCCCGCGGGTCGCTGGGCCGGCATCGCCGTCGTGCTCGATCCGGGACGTACGACCGACAACGACGGACCCCGGCCCATGGTGCTGACCGCCAACCGGCACGCCCGGCGACTCGCGATGGTCGACTTCAGCACGCCGGTGGCGCCCATCACGACGATGCGCATCCCCAAGTCGTTCAACGCCCGCAACCCGCAGTCGCGCCGCGACCTGGCCTCGCAGCTGCGCAACCGTGCCGAGGGCGTGGCCTGGCGGCAGGACAAGCCCTACCGGGAGAGCGCGACCCGTGAGGACCCGCGGATCGCGGCGATCCGCGACAAGCTGCGCATCCACCCGTGCCACAGCTGCCCCGACCGGGAGAAGCACGCCCGCTGGGCCGAGCGCTATTCCAAGCTCGAGCGCGACACCGCCAACCAGCGCGGCCGCATCGAGTCACGCACCAACACCGTCGCCCGGCAGTTCGACCGCGTCTGCGAGGTGCTGGACGTCCTGGGTTACCTCGACGGCGACCTCGTGACCGACGACGGCAAGCGCCTCCAGCGGCTCTACAGCGAGCTCGACCTCCTGGTCAGCGAGTGCCTGCGCGGGGGAGTGTGGGACGGCCTGGAGGCCGCCGAGCTGGCCGCGGTGGTGAGCGGACTGACGTACGAGTCACGCAACGCCGACGACGCCCCGGCTCCGCGCTTCCCGACCGAACGGGTGCGCGAGGTCGCCGACACCATGACGCACCTGTGCACCGACCTGCAGCGGCTCGAGCGCGAGCACCGCGTGAGGTTCCTGCACGAGCCCGACTTCGGCTTCGCGAACGCCGTCTGGCAGTGGAGCATGGGCGCGACGCTCGATGACGTGCTGGGCCAGATGGATCTCGCGGCGGGTGATTTCGTCCGGGCCATGAAGCAGCTGATCGACGTGGTGGCGCAGATCGCCGACGCCGCAGGTCCGGGCCCCCTGCGGGACACCGCCCGCGAGGCGCTCGACCTGCTGCGCCGAGGTGTCGTCGCCTACACCAGCATCACGAGCTGAGCCGATCAGTTGGCGAGGGCCGTCAGGATGCGGTCGGTGGCCCCGCCGAGGCCCCAGGTCTCGCCGAACACCCGGAACGCCTCCTCCTGCACCGGCGCGGTCAGCACCTCGAAGTCGCACGCCTCGCGGTTGACCGCCACGACTGTGCGCGCTGCCGTGATGTAGTCGACCGAGTCGAGCAGCGACTGGCGGACCCGCGGCTTGATCGACGACCAGCGGTCCTGTGCCGCGGTGAGGATGCCGTCGATGTCACCGAACTCCTTGAGCAGCACCGCCGCCGTCTTGTCGCCGATGCCGGCGACTCCGGGCAACCCGTCTGATGCGTCGCCGCGCATGACGGCGAAGTCGACGTACTGGGCGGCGTCGATGCCGTACTTGGCGCGGATCCAGGCGTTGTCGACGACGTCGTGCTTGGACACACCGCGGGCGACGTAGAGGACCCGGACGTCGCGCTCGTCGTCGACGAGCTGGAACAGGTCGCGGTCGCCCGTGACGATGTCGACCGGGCCCTCCCACGTCGAGGCGAAGGTGCCGATGATGTCGTCAGCCTCGGCGTCCGGCGCACCGACGACGGGAATGCCGAGCAGAGCGAAGGCCTCCGCGATCAGGGGCACCTGGGGGCCCAGCAGGCCGCCCGTCGTGTCGGCCTCGCCGCCCTCGGTGTCGAGCCGCTGGGTCTTGTAGGACGGGATCAGGTCGACCCGCCACTGGGGCCGCCAGTCGTCGTCCCAGCAGGCCACGATCGACTCGGGCCGGTACTGCGTCGTCAGCGTCGACGTGAAGTCGAGGATGCCGCGCAACGCGTTGACGACCGTCCCGTCGGGCGCCTTCAACGAGTCGGGCACGCCGAAGAACGCCCGGAAGTAGAGACTCGCGCTGTCGAGGAGCAGCAGTCGACCATGTGCCATGGGCCGAGCCTAGTGCTGCGCGCTGTCAGGTCGCGGAGCTGTCGCCCTCTTCGAGCTCGCGGCGCTGCCGTTCACCGAGCTCACGCTGCTGTGCCTCCCGGTATGCCCGGCGCTGCTCCTCGGCCCGCTCACGCAGGCGTCGCAGAAACGCCTCGTCATCCTCGGGGTTGCCGGCAGCCGCACGCCCGGGCCGTTCGTGCTCGGGGAACGACGACGGGTGGCCGTGGTTGCCCTTGTAGGGCATCGAGGCGGCGGCGTCGGCCTGCGGCCGGCCGGCAACGAGCCAGGCGATCGAGCCGATGAGCGGGAAGAACAGCACGAGCAGGACCCAGACGATCTTGCTCAAGTTGCGGCACGCGTGCTCGTCGGTCGAGATGACGTCGAGCAGGCAGAAGATCCACAGGCCCAGCACGATCAGCCCCAGCACTCCGTCGAGCAGCAGCACGTCGACTTCCTCCCACGTCCATCGGTCGCCACATCATGGCAGTCACGACTGGCGGTCCGCGGCAGAACGCACAGATCGGCGCCACCACCGCGAGGGTGATGGCGCCGACCGTCAGAAACGACTCAGCGAGCCGGTGCGTGCACCTTGCCCTTGAGCGAGCCGGACTTCTTGGCCGCGACCTTCTTGCGCTTCGCGTCGCCGTACAGCCCGGTCTTCGACAGCGTGAGGGCTGCGACGGAGTGAGCCGCCGCGTCCCCGAGCTGGTCGATCGCCGTCGTGCTCAGGTTGGTGATGTCGTCACACGCCTGGTGGTAGCACGGGTCGTACCACTCGCCGGCCGTGCCGCCGTAGATCGCTGCCTGCTCCGGCGTCTTGACGCCTTCTGCTCCGCTGAACAGGCCACCGGCCGGGATGCCGACCTCGATGAACGGTCCGTAGTCGGACCGGCCGTCGAAGTCGGTCGGCTCGGAGGCGAGCCCCTTCTTGGCGAAGTAGTCGAGGAACACCTGCTCGATCTGCGCCGACCCGGCAGGGCCGGCGTCACCGTTCGACCCGTCTCCGTCATAGACGAAGCGGACGAAGTTGGGCGAGCCGATCATGTCGAAGTTGAGATTCGCGTAGATCTTGGCGCGCTGGGCATCCGTCAGGCTCTCGACGTAGTGGTAGGAGCCGAGCAGGCCCTTCTCCTCAGCACCCCAGAAGGCGAACCGGACCGGGCGCTGGGCCTTGTTGTCGGTGTTCGTCTTGGTGTACTGCTTCGCGATCTCCAGGATGCCGGCGGTGCCGGTGCCGTTGTCGTTGATGCCCGGCCCCTCGGCGACGCTGTCGAGGTGTGCCCCCACGACGACGACCTGGTCGGAGTTCTTCGTCTTGCCCGGCAGGTCAGCGATGATGTTGCTGGTCTCGCGCTCGAGGTCGACCTCCGTCTTGGTGGTGATGCGGACCGTGCCGCCCTTGCTCAGCTCGACGCCGTCGGCGTACGAGGCTCCGACGACCGGGATGTCGACGGGGTTGCCGAGCGTTCCGGTCAGCACCTCCGTACGGCCCTCCTGGCCCTCGTTGAAGATGATGGCCGCGTCATAGCCGGCCGCCTGGGCGTTTGCCGCCTTGACGCCGAAGTCGCAGGCGCCGCGCTGGATGAGGGCGACCGCAGGCTCGGCCCCGGCTGCGGGGAAGTCCTCCGGCTCGCAGCCGGACGTCGTGCTGCTGGGCTCCTCGTCCGGCGGGATCACGAGAGCGATGTTGGTCAGGGCCCCAGTCACGTCGCCGCTGCCGGAGTAGTCGAACGAGTGGGTCTCGATCGTCCGCTGGGTCGGGGTCAGCTGCGTCAACGTCCCAGGCTCGAGATCGCGGCTGAACGGGAAGGTGAAGGTCTGGCGGGTCACCTTGTAGCCCGCCTTCTTGAGCTCGGCCGCGACGTAGTCGGCTGACGCGTCGTAGCCCGGCAGGCCGGACGCCCGGTTGCCGCCGTTCTTGTTGGCGATGACCTGGAGCTGTCGCAAGGTCTGGAGCTGTCCGTTGACCGTGACGGCCTTGGTGAGCTTGCTGGTGTCCACCGGCTTCGGCTGGCTCTTGGCCGTTGCCGGTCCGGCGACGAGAAGGCTGGCCGTCAAGGTGACGGCAGCGATCGCTGGCAGGGTTCTGCGCATGTGATCCCCCGATCGAGAATGTGTTGGTGGTCACACCCTAGGTCCGGTCCGGCCACCTGTCATCTGCTGGACGATGCGCCACGGCCGGGACTGGAGCGGCACGGGTATCGTCTACCCGTGAACAGATGGCGCAAGGCACAGCAGCTGGCCGCATCGCGGGGCATCGACGCCCTGCTCATCACGCCGGGCGCCGACCTGCGCTACCTGACCGGCTACGTGGCACTGCCGCTCGAGCGGCTGACCTGCCTGGTGCTGCCTGCCGACGGGGATCCGACCCTCGTCGTGCCGACGCTCGAGAAGTCCGCCGCGATCGCGTCCGGCGTCGATGTGCAGCTCGAGTCCTGGGACGAGACCGACGACCCGTACGCCTTGGTCGCCTCGCTCGTGGGCGACGCCGGGACGATCGGGGTCGACGACCACATGTGGGCATCCCGGGTCTTCGCGTTCCGCGACGTGTTCCCCGAGGCGCGCCAGGTGCTCGGCGGGGGGATCGTGCAGGAGCTGCGCATCCGCAAGGACGCCGACGAGATCGCCGCGCTGCGCGACGCCGGCCAGGCGATCGACCGGGTCCACTCCCGCATGGGCGAGTGGCTCCGCCCGGGCCGCACCGAGCGTGAGGTCGGTGCGGACATCGCCCGGGCGATCCTCGACGAGGGGCACGAGACGGTCGACTTCGTCATCGTGGGCTCCGGCCCCAACGGCGCCTCGCCGCACCACGAGCTCTCCGACCGGGTCATCGAGCAGGGTGACCCGGTCGTCGTCGACATCGGCGGCACCAACGAGGCCGGCTACTGCTCGGACTCGACCCGCAACTACCTCGCCGGCGGCACCGTTCCCGCGACGTACGCCGAGGCGTACGCCGTGCTGCAGGCCGCGCAGCAGGCCCAACGGGAGCACGCGGGCCCCGGCGTGACGGCTGAGTCCATCGACGCCGTGGGCCGCGCCGTGATCGCCGATGCCGGATTCGGCGACCTGTTCATCCACCGCACCGGCCACGGCATCGGACAGGAGACCCACGAGGAGCCCTACATCGTCGAGGGCAACGACCTCGTCCTCGAGGAGGGCATGGCCTTCTCGATCGAGCCCGGGATCTACTTCGACGGCCGGTTCGGCGCGCGCATCGAGGACATCGCGGTCTGCACCGCCGACGGTCTCGAGGTGCTCAACAACACGCCGCGCGAGCTCGTCGTCCTGTGACGCCTGCCGTCGGCGGTCGGGTCGCCTGGCCCGCGGCCATCGTGCTGGGGGTCCTGTCGTCGCTCAACTTCGACCCCGTCGGCCTGCCGTTCGCCATGGTAGTGGGCGTCGCCGGCCTCATCTGGCTCGCCCACGCCCTGCGGGACGCCCGCAAGCGTACGGTGATGCTGACGGGCGCCTTGTACGGGTTGTCGTTCATGGGTCCGCTCATCTGGTGGATGCGGGCGGTCAGCGACGGCGCGTACGTCGGCCTGGTGATCGCCGAGACGCTGTTCTTCATCCCGATCATGCTGGCGCTGCGCGCCTCGGCGCGACTGCGCTGGTGGCCGTTGTGGGGAGCCGGCGTCTGGGTGCTCGGCGAGTGGGCCCGAGGGCGCTTCCCGTTCACCGGGTTCCCCTGGGGCCGGCTGGCGCACACGGCACTCGACACGCCGTTCGAGGCGTACGCCCGACTCGTGGCGATGCCGGGCACGAGTGCCGTGCTGTTCCTCGTCGCGAGCCTGCTCGTCGTGCTCGCGACCTCGAGCACGTGGCGAACGCGCGGCATCGCGATCGGCACGGTACTTGCGGTTGCCGGGCTCGGAGCCGTCCTGCCGACCGGTATCGCCGGCGCCGACGGCACCCGCAAGGTCGCGCTCGTGCAGGGCGACGTGCCGGGCGTCTTCCTGACCTGGCCGATCGGCGAGATCTTCAAGCTGCACGCCGCCGAGACCGACCGGCTCGCCGCCAGGATCGAGTCGGGCGAGGTGCCGAGGCCGGACATGGTGCTGTGGCCCGAGAACGCGACGGACACCGATCCGTACTTCGACGCTCCGGTCAAGGAGCGCATCGAGGAGCTCTCGGCCCGCATCGGCGCGCCGATCCTGGTCGGCGGCATCTTCGACGGACCGACGTCCTCGACGGCGTACAACGCCGGCGTGGTCTGGTCGCCGGACGGGCCGGGGGGGCGCTACGTCAAGCTCAAGCCCGTGCCGTTCGGGGAGTACGTCCCGTGGCGCGAGCAGGCGGGGTTCTTCGTCGACCGCCTCGCCCGTGACATCCCGCGCGACATGCTCGCCGGTGACGAGCCGGGCGTGCTGAAGATCGGAGCCACCGTGGTCGGTGACACGATCTGCTACGACATCGCCTACGACAGTGTGACCAACCGTGCGGTCGACGCCGGCGCGCAGATGATCGTCGTGCAGACCAGCAACGCCGCGTTCACCAACACCTCGCAGCCCGAGCAGCAGTGGGACATCTCGCGCCTGCGGGCGATCGAGACCGGCAGGTGGGTCGCCGTCCCGTCGACGAACGGCATCACCGGCGTGGTCGACCCCCACGGTCGCAGCGTCGAGCGTGCCCCCATGCACGAGCCCGCCACGCTCAGCGCCACGGTCACGCTCGCGTCCGGCAAGACCCCGGCCCTCGTCATCGGGGCGCCCCTGGAGTGGCTCCTGGTGGCCCTGGGTCTGGGAGCATGGTTCCTCGGAGCTCGGCGCAAGGAGGCACGATGAGCACGTTGGTCGTCATGCCGACCTACAACGAGGCCGACAACATCGCCTGGATCGTCGAGCAGCTGCATCTCGCCCAGCCCGACGTCGACGTGCTGATCGCGGACGACGGGTCGCCGGACGGCACCGGCGACATCGCCGACCGGATGGCCGCGTCGGATCCGCGGGTGCACGTTCTGCACCGCAGTGGCAAGCAGGGGCTCGGTTCGGCCTACCGTGCCGGCTTCGCGTGGGGGATCGAGCAGGGCTACGACGTCCTCGTCGAGATGGACGCCGACGGCTCCCACCGGCCCGAGGATCTCGGTCGGCTCCTCGACGCGAGTGCCACCGGTGCCGATCTCGTGCTCGGCTCCCGGTGGGTCGACGGCGGCGGCGTGGTCAACTGGCCGTGGCACCGGCGCTTCATCTCCCGCGGCGGAACCTTCTACGCGCGCCTGATGCTCGGCATCCCGATCAAGGACGCCACCGGAGGATTCCGGGCGTTCCGCCGGGAGACGCTCGAGCGGCTGCCGCTCGGCGAGGTCGCCTCGCAGGGCTACTGCTTCCAGATCGACATGGCACGACGCGTGCTGGCGGCAGGCATGACGATCGTCGAGGTGCCGATCACGTTCGTCGAGCGAGAGCGTGGCGAGTCCAAGATGAGCGGCGGCATCGTTCGCGAGGCGCTTTGGATGGTCACGATGTGGGGCCTCCAGCGCCTGATCTCCAAGCCTCGACGCCTCCGCCGTTCCTCTTGAGGCAGCACTCGCAGACGTACCAGCGGGATCATGCAGCCTGGCACGAGCTCTAGGATCACGTCATGGACGACCTCGCAGTCCCGATCCTGCCCAGCAAGGACCTGCGCGAGACCTTGGCGTTCTACGAGGCTCTCGGCTTCGAGAACCGTGGTGCGCCACCTGAGGACTGGGACTATTTGATCCTGGGCAGAGGCAATGCAGTCCTGCACTTCTACGCCGACCCGGACGTCGACCCCCTCCGCACCGCGGCGAGCTGCTACATCTACGTCGAGGATGCTCGGCAGCTGTACGAGACCTGGAGCGGCAAGGTCAAGGCCGAACCGGCCTCGGGTAGCCGGATCGTCGCCCCGGTCGAGACGGACTACGGGATGTGGGAGTTCCCCGTGGTGGACCTGAGTGGGAACCTCATCCGAGTGGGCTCACCGACGGCATGAGCGCCTAGTTCTTGTTGAGCTCTTCAGCGAGCATCACGATGATGCCGCTCGGGCCGCGGACGTACGTGAGCTTGTAGATGTCCTGGTATGTCGCCACACCCCGCAGCGGGTGGCAACCGTGCCGGGAAGCGACGGCGAGTGCTTCGTCGATGTCATCGACCGAGAAGGCAACCCGGTGCATGCCGATCTCGTTGGGTTGGGTCGGCTCAGTCTCGATCGCCTCGGGATGGATGTACTCGAAGAGCTCGAGCGTGCCATTGCCGTCGGGGGTCTGGAGCATGGCGATGTTGGCGTGGTTGCCGTCGAGGCCGACCGCCGTGTCGGTCCAGTCTCCGCTGACGGTGTCGCGACCGAGGACCGTGAGTCCGAGGTCGGTGAAGAAGGCGATCGCCTCTTCGAGGTCGCTGACGGCGATGCCGACATTCTCGAGCTTGATGGGCATGCGAGGCACCCTACCCATAGTGCTCGAATTGCACCCCAGGCAGACCGCAGCGGTGCGAAGACGACGACGCGACTCAATCTGCGGTCGTTCAGATGCCAGCGCGGGGCCTCAGGCAGTCCTGCAAGATGGCAAATGTGGCGCCTAGATCTGACCCGTGCGCATCAGCACCAGCGCATCCTCGTTCCACTCATCTTCCGACTGTGGCGGTGCTAGCTCGACACCAGCGATCCCGGCGAGGGCTCCAAAGCCCTCGGTGAGAACTGCGAGCAGCGCACGTGCCTCCTGCTCGGTCTCGGGAGTCTGCAACGAGTCGTCCAAGCTCAGGCCGAGGACGAGGTCCGCCTCCTCGGTGAGAGTGATGATGGCCCAGTCGTGCGCCTTTGCCCGGAGATACAGGGAGAACGCCGATCGAGCGGCCTCGTCTCGACAGAGTTCTGAGAGTTCCTCCCTGTCTTTCGGATCGGGTCGTTCGTGGACGAACGTCCGGACAAAGGGGGCGAACCGCGGATCGCCCGGATCATCCTCGTCGACGTATTCATCGATGAAGCGTTCCAGGACTGCCGGCTTGTCTGCAGTTCGAACGAAGACATATAAGTCGAAGTTTGGCGGCACGTCGACACGCTAGTGGCAACGCAACTGTGTGCGAAGACTTGACTACCGCGAGGCGGGCCGCGTCAGACTCGAGGCGGCGCTGGTGGTGGCTTCTCGTCGGGATCAAGTAACTCGGGCGCGGGATCCCTCCGCCATTTCACGTACTGCCACATCCATGCGGCTACACCGATCGCCAGCCCGACAACGAGGATGAGCTCAAACTTGCCTCGTGTTGTTGCGACGTCGATGAAGGGGCCGTACAGGCCGATCCACATGAGGCACAAGATCAACGATCCAATGCGTGGCCGTTCAGTCCCCATCCGGGAATTTTGATGTAGAGGTCTGCTAGCTGCAAGTGCGACCTCGTGCGGGGCCGCGCCGCTGATCGATCCCGTCACGTCTCGCGCCGTGCCATGATCGGCGGATGTCAAAGCGCGCGGTGCTCGTTCTTGCGGCGCTTGCGGGTCTGATCGGGCCGGCGCTACTGGTCGACTGGCAGCTGAGCAAGGGATCGGTGACGACCCGCGACGGAGTCACTTTGATCGAGGACAACCGGGCGCGCTTGTTCGAGTCAGTGTCTGTTGCGGGAATGGGCTTCACCGGCAACCTGGCGATGTCGTCCGAGGGCTGCGTCGGCACGATCTCACCGACCGGAGTCTTCGCGTCGATCATCTGGCAACACGGCACATCGCTGGTGTCGACCGACCCCCTGACGGTGCAGTTCGGCGGGCGTACCTACCGCGAGGGAGATGAGATCGAGTCTGGTGCGTCTGAGGGATCGGCTTCGGGGGAGACGTACGAGAGCGACATCCCGGATTCCTGTGAAGCTGACCAGTACGTTTTTGTGACGGAGGAATAGGGGTCCAGGCGGCTCCTCGCCGGGCTAGGCCGCCGACGCCGCGGCGTGGCGCTCGAGCCAGTCCCGCATCAGCCGTCCTGTCTGGCCTGGGTCGTCGAACATCGGGAGGTGACCGACTCCTGACAGGACGTGAGACTCAGCGTGGGGGACTGCCTTCTGCCACAGCGGCTGCTCGTGAATCATGGGCGTGAACCGGTCCTTCTCGCCCCAGGCCAGCATGAACGGCACAGTCACCTCAGGTTCTGAGTCGAGCTGGTAGGCAGCGAATCCCGGGAGCAGGTTGTCCCAGTCACCCTTCGCGCTGTTCCTACGGATCGCGAGCGCCTGTCGAGCCGAGATCCTGCCGCCGTCCTCGACCAGAGCTCGCAGCGCGACCCGCCTCATGCGCGGGGACGAGAGAACGACCGGCACCATCAGGCGCTGCGCCCACGAGAGGCTGTTCAGCATCTCGAAGTGCTTCACGAGTCGTCGGGTCTGCTCCTGGTTCGATCCTCCGGCGGGGCACATGGCGAGCACGCTGCGCGCCCGTCCATCCCTCGCGACGCCGAGCGCAGCGAGGCCACCGAGAGAGCAACCAACGATGTGAGCGGACCGAAAGCCCGCTCGGTCCATCTCCTCGGCGACGCCGCGGGTCAGGTCGTCCAACGTGATCGGGCCGGACAGGGAGTTTCCGCCGTCCCAACCGGCCAAGGTCGGCGCGATGATCTCGAACCTGTCCGAGAGATAGGGGATGACGGACTCCCACTTGCTCCAAGGGTTTGCGCCCATGTGCAGCAACACCAGCGGATCACCAGACCCGATGTGAAGCGTCCGTCGTCCGCTGCTGGTCACCTCGACGTGGTGCTTGAGGCAAGTGGCCCGCGACGCCATCAGACGCGGGCACCGCGATCGGTCGCGTTCGCGAACTTGGCCATCGCGCGCATCAGTCGGGGCACGCGGCGAGCGGCTTGCACCGCGACCTTGTCCATCGAGGTCTGTGAGGACTCGGTGAGGGGGATGTTGCGAGGGCTTCGGGCGTGGTCGAATCGATAGAGCTCCCACACGCCGGGTACGCCCTTGAGCCGCTTCTCACCGACTCGTTCGAACTCGAGTCCCGAACCGATCACCAGGTCGCGAACCGTCCGCGAGACGTACACCTCATCCCCGCCGGCGGCAGCCATCACGCGCGCGCCGACATGGACGTTGAGGCCGGTGACGCCGGCGAGTCCTCGCTGCAGCTCTCCTGCGTGCACGCCGCAGCGGACCGGGATGCCCGCAGCACCGGCCTCTCGCGCGATGCGCTCGGCGCAGCGGACGGCGACGCCGGGCATGTCAAGCAGGCTGAAGGATCCGTCGCCGCTGAAGTCGATCACCTGGCCATCGGCGTCAGCCACCGCCGACCGCACCGTGTGCTCGTGGACGCTCTTCAGCCGTTGGTACTCCGCGTCGCCGATGTCGGCCAGCAGCTTGGTCGATGCCACCATGTCAGTGAAGAGGACCGTACCGAAGAAGCGGTTGTCCCCGGCCACCCTCTTGGGTCCCAGACCGAGCTCGAGCAGATGCATCACGACGGGGTAGTACGCCTCTCCGATCGAGGAGCCTGGCGCCGGTGCCGGCATCACGTGGAGAGTGGCGTTCGGCATCTGCGCGACCATCCGCTCGGTCCAGGACAACGGGCTGACGCCACCGTCCTGGATCAGCACCCGGGTCGGCGCCTGGATGACCGGCAAGAGGTGGGTGAAGTCGAGCCCCGCCGACCATTCCCAGTGAGCGCGAGCCTCGGCCGGCGACATCGAGCTGCGCTCAAGCATCGCCATCAGTCGGCGGTTGTTGGCGGACCGCATCTCGGCGTTCCACATGTCCATGGTCCGGCCGCTGCCCCAGGTGGCGGCGATGTTGTTGACCACGTCTGCCATGGACGCGATCTCGGCCTCGCTTGCCCACGGTTCGTCGCAGGACCCGTCGATTGCCTGCGGAAACGGCATCCACAGGCACAGCCCGGCGACGCGCTCGGGGTATCGCGCCGCAGCCAGAGCGGCCGGACCGCACGCACTTCCCGGTGCGCCGATGACGGCTCGCTGCATTCCTGCCGCGTCCATGACCGCGATGATGTCGTCGGCCTGCTGCTCGAGCGTCGGCACGTAGTCGATGCGGTCGGACAGGCCGAAGCCGCGCCGCTGGAAGATCGCGACGCGGCCGTTGCGCGCCACTGCGCCGAGATTCGCTTCGGTGTGCGGGTCGGCCCACAGCAGGTCGAGATGCATGATCTCGCTGCCGTAGTAGACGAACTCCCCGGGTCCGGTCCCGAAGACTTGGAACGCCAGACCAGCACCCTCACGATCGATGTACTTCGTGTCCGGGGGAGTCACGACTCCATCAAACCGCAATTCCCTCAGATTCAGTGGGACAACAGCGAGAATCGCACGTGGTGGCGTTGCGGCTCGACGGCGACGATTCGCGAGATCGTCTGTCGTATCGACGGTGCGCCGTTCGTGGGATAGATGGAGGTCGGCCACACCGGCGGACCGTACGAGGAGGAGTCACACGATGACGAAGTACCTGATCACCTTCACCGAGGGCGCGATGGTGCCCCTGTCCCACCCGGACCTTCCGGCCATCGCCAAGGCCGCCGAGGATGCCTCTCAAGAGGCCATGGACGCGGGCGTATGGGTGTTCGGTGGTGGGCTCATGCCCCAGGTCGCGAGCACGGTATCGCCACAGGGTCTCGTGACCGACGGGCCGTTCCCGGAAACCAAGGAGTTCATCGGCGGATTCGTGGTGGTCGAGGTGGACACGCGAGACGAGGCACACCAGTGGGCGGCCAGGTTCGCTGAGGCCTGCCGGTGCGATCAGGAGGTTCGGGTGATCGACGAACCGCCCGAGGAGTCGTACGCGACCTCGCACGGCGCCTGATCGGTCACGCCGTCGAACGCCTCGCTGTGATAGTTGATGGCAAGCGGCACGAACTCGTTATCGACGACCACGGAGAACCATTCAAGGTGGTGGCTTCTGGTCAGGCTTCGAAGGAACTCACGTGGTCGCACATGCACGGCCAGTGGGAGGATGGGTGATCAGTGCTCTCATAGCACTGATCACAGCGTCGGGGGCGTCGCCGCTCCGCGCTAGATACCCGCCATCTGAATATGGATCGGAGCGAACCTTGAGGACGCTCTCATTCCGTGGTCACCGAGTCGTGTTTGCAGCGCGCATGAGCGACTGGTGCCATGCTCCAAAGGACTCGATGTAGCCCGCCTCCCTCGGCGCTATCTGTTCGATGAACTTCTTGATCTGACCGCGGTACCGGTCCCTGGCAGTCAGGCCGTCGACTCCGGCGAACAGAAAGGTCGTCCGTGGATAGACGTTTGCTTTCGCCACCAGACGCCCAATTAGAAAGTCCTGCACAGCATCTACGTGGTCAATGCCGCGTTGAACTTCGGCACGGCTGGGCGAGTAGCCCGCGTGAACGAATCGATTTCGCAGGGCGCTCGCTTCGCCACGAAAGTGTTGCCACGCCGATCGGGAGGAGTTCCAGTCGCCCCCGAGAATGGGTCGAAGCTGCCTTGCGGCGCGACTAAGTGGGGTCTCCTCGCCAAAATGGCGCGCAGCAGTGTCAGGCCCGTCTGCTGATGGGTCGCGAAAGTGAGTTTCCCAAAGAGTCGCGGAGAGCAGGGCATCGCACAGGATCTCCACTCCAGTACATGCCGACACGATTGCCGAACCGTACTCGCCTTCCCGGTTCAGCAGTCTTCCGGCCTCGACGATCTTTTCGCGCGCAAGGGCGCCAGGCATCCTCGCCTCTAGGCATCGTCGCCAGTGGACGATTGTCTGGTCTACGACTGAGTCCGTTTCGTCGTCGGGTCCGTCTCCTGGAAAGTTGAGGTGCGCGAGGTGAATGAGACCGGCAACCTCCCAACTCCTATCCGGCGGGATGGGATACTTGCGGTCCGCCCCGAAGGCGACGGCAGTCAGAAAATTGATCATCATGGGAGTGCGCTCGTAGGAAGGAAGTACGGGGGCTCGTCGCCCGGTCAGAGTGATCGACCGCGCAACTTCTCGCACTGCGTCCAGGGCCCGCATGAACTGATCCGACCTTGGTCCCAAATGTTGTGGGCGACCGTCCCAGTCCTCAGGTGGCACGTCGGGACTTGAGTCTTCAGTGATGATGTCTGCGATTGAATGCCATCGCTGAAGCTTGAGGAAAGGCGACTCTTCGGAGTCGATGTCGAGATCGAAACCGAGTTTGTTCATCAGCAGCGCCGTCGCGCGGACTGACAAGGTCAGATCGTCATCTGCCTCCAACTCGATCTGACGAATAGTCGATAAGACTATAGGCGAATCCGCCGCGCCATCTTGATCATGCGACGGGTAGTGCGCAGGGACCGTAGTCGCATCCGGCAATGCAAGGTATCCGGGCAGCCGGAAGATGTAGCGGATGAGGTGGACGTGGTCCGCGCTAAGAGAGCAGGTCTCGTGGATTGGTTCGCCGTCCGCATCAGCTTGACCGCGCGGGCCGCCCCACCCACATGTCTGTCCACTCGCCAAGGGCGCGACGTCATCAGAACCCACCACAAAATGACCTTAGCCCGCTGTCATCTGAGTTCTCGTGATTTAGGCGGAACACCCGGTTTTGTGGCCATACCTGAGCTGAGAGATTACAAAGTGCGCGGGCCACGTCGATAGTTAGCAAGAACGGAAACTCTACGTCTGACCGCCGCCCTCGTCGGCCGATTCGGGGTCTTCAATGACGATATTGAACTCTGTTACGAACTGGAAACCGGGTGGACTTCCCACGATCTCGAAGCTTCGAGAGATCACTGCGTCGAGTCCAGCCGCATGCGCCGGTGGTACCGATTGCCTCGTGGCCAAGAGGAGATCCCGGACGTTTGGTTCGTCATGAAGCATCTGCGCGAGCAAATCTATGAGCCCCTCATCTGGGTCGTGAAGGTAGGACATCACGGCAATGGCGAACAAGTCGGGCTCGCCGGACAAGAACGCGGCGGCTGACAGCTGCGTCGGGCGCTGTCTATAGCCCCGCTTGTTGGTCAGAGCCAGCCACACGAACCCCTGCAAGACGTCGCCATCTCTGAGGTGACGAGTTAACTTCTTCGTGCTTAGGGCCGACAGGTTGGTCCCCTCCGGCGGGGACTGGCGACGCGCTTGGCTCGAGACACGAAGGTGCTCCACGGCTTCGGTAAGAATCGCCTCTACAAATAGGTCTCTCCAGTTGGACGTTCCCTCATTGAGGACGCTGCGAATTACGTCCAGCGCTTGCCTGTATTCGCCCGCATACATGAGCGCGTCCGCCCACTGGGAACCAGCCTTCGATAAACCGGCAAGCTCGACCGCCCTCTCGTAGTGGATCGCGGAATTTTCGAAGTCCTCGTTGAACCAAGCCGCGCCCCCCAGTAGCTGCTGAGGCTCAGGTCGTGATCCGTAACCCTCAGGGCTTAGCGCAATGGCCCGTTGAACCCACAAGGCCGCTGAAACTCGATCGTGCATTGCGTATTGGAATTGAGCAAAGTTGTATGACCATCGCGCCGCCAGTTGCGGTTGGTCGTCTGCCTCAGCGGCCGCGACCAAGCGCTCGATATGACATTCGAGGTCGCGCATTTCGACGCCTGTTTTCTCGCGCGTCGCAACCTGACTCAGCACTAATAGGTAGATCTCGGCTGTGCCCACGTGACCACGCCTGAGGGCGCGGAGGAGCAGCGCCAACGCCGCCCGCTCGTCGTGCAACTCGAAAACTGCGGCGGCAATATCGAGCGCTACGGTCGTCTCAGCCTCCGCATCAGAGAATTCGCCAGCTCGAGTGACTATGGTCAAGGCCTCACCAAATCGGTTCATGCGCGATAGCAGCGCAGCAAAGACGACCAGCGCATCGGCAGCACTATTAGCTATGTCAACCGGCTCGTCGTAATGCAGTGTGCTTGAACCCACGCCTGCGGGAAGTGCCACACGCGTCGCCTCGGTAGATAGCTGGACCTCAAACGCGTCAGCTTGGCTGGAGCGGAAGTAGGCAGAGAGCCCGGCCCGCTCCACAGCACTGAAGAACTCGGCGACCAAGGTGTGCTGCGAGTCTTCACGGATGCGCATTTGGAACGGTCGTCCGTACGCTCCGCTTCTGACCGATCTAAACAGCTCGACCATCTTTCGCAGGTCAGAGTCTCCGGCGGGGATTCGATGCTGGTCGTCGAAACGAATGCGAGTCGTTTCCTGCCCAGCTTTCAGGACGGGGTCTAGGGCGTGAATCCACCGGCCGTATGTCAGTTGTGTGCTGTCGTCGTACGCGACAAGGAGAACTGGCACATCCAGTCTTCGCCAGTACTGCAGGTGATCGACCTTGATATCCCGAAAAGGCCCGATGTGGTCGGGGTGTTCCATGCCTTTGAGCTGAGCCTTGAACGTCAAGCCGGTTGCCGTGCCGTCGTCATCGAAGATTTCGACTTCGACATCAATGCCGTAATCCTGGTCGATGGGTCGGACGACCCAACCGAGCGGACCGACCAGCAGTCTGCTGAGCTCGTCCCGGGACAACCGCTCCAGCACGTGGCTGCGACTGCGAGTAGGCATCTTGTGACCCTAACGGCACCCCCTCTCTTGATGAGCAATTTCCGTTTGCGAGCTGGGTGAAGACCTAGAGACGATGAACAGTGCTCTGCATTAGAGCATGCACGAAGTCTCTTCGACCTCCTCCGGACTGGAGCATTCTGGGCGGAATGACGCAGTGCTCGCGGCGCGACAGAGTCGCCGGAAACCAAGAGAACCCCGGCCGGAGCCGGGGTTCTTCGTCGTACGAGACCTGGAGTCAGGCGCTCTTCTTGGTCGTGCTCTTCTTCGCCGCGCTCTTCTTGGCGGGCCGGTGGAGGTGCGGCGGTCCGATCTCCCCACCGCGGAGCAGCTCCAGCCGCTCGGTGAGGATCTCTTCGAGCTCTGCCTCAGAACGGCGCTCGAGGAGCATGTCCCAGTGGGTCCGGATCGGCTTCTCAGCCTTGCCCTCGGGCTTCACACCGTCGGCCAGCTGACCGATCTGCCCGGTCTTGGGGTCTTCCCACTCGAACGGGATCTCCGCCTCGTCCGCCATCGTCACCGTGAACGTGTGCCCATCGGGGCATACGTACTCGACCTGCTGACGGGGAGCCATTTCCACGCCGCGCTCGTCCTCGAAGCTCTGCGTCCCGAGCCGAGCACCTCGCAATGCACGTTCAGCCATGTGCGTCCCCTCTCGTTGCTTACCACTTACAACGTAAATGACGCATATGAGATTCCCCTAAACGCGCACGAGTACACGCGAGCGAGGTCACACGATTTCCGGAGCCCGGTTTCCCGCCTCGATGATGCCCTTGCGCGCGTCCAGCTTCCACAGCAGTCCGCCACCGACGACGAAGAAGATGATGAGCGCCAATATGGCGGGCCGGTAGGAGTCGGTGAGCTGGTGGACGACGCCGAACACGAGCGTCCCGAGCCAGCTCGTGCCCCGCTCGCAAGCCTGGTAGAGGCTGAAGTACTCCGCCTCACGGCCACGGGGGATGAGCTGGGAGAAGAACGCACGCGACAGGGCCTGCGTACCGCCGAGCACGAGCCCGATCGCGACGGCGAGGACGAGGAACGGAGCGATCTGCTCCGACGGCAGGAAGTAGCCGAAGCAGACCACGAGGATCCAGACCCCGAGGCCGTAGAGGATCGTCCGATGGCTGCCGATGCGCGCCGCGACCCGGCCGAAGACCAAGGCGCCGACGACCCCGACGAACTGCACGATGAGGATCGTCGCGATGAGGATGCTCGTCTCGAACCCCAGCTGCTTCTCGCCATAGACCGACGCGGAGTAGATCACGGTCTGGATGCCGTCGTTGTAGAACAGGTAGGCGACGAGGAACAGCAGCGTCTGCGGATAGTTGCGCAGCTCGCGCAGCGTCCGGAACAGCTGGCCGAAGCTGCGCTGCATCAACGTCGCACCCTCGGCCGGCACGACGCCCCGGGGTTCGCGGTCCTTGATGCCGCGGTAGGGGATCAGCGTGAAGTACGCCCACCAGATCGCCGCGGACAGCAGGCTGACACGCACCGCCATCTCGGTCGACAGGCCGAAGGGCTTGACCGTGACGAGCGCGAGGTTGACGGCGAGCAGCAGGCCACCGCCGAGATAGCCCAGGGCCCACCCGCGCGACGAGATGCGATCACGCTCGTCCGGCTCGGCCACCTCGACCAGGATCGCGTCGTAGACGACGATCGACGAGGCGTAGAAGAGGTTGGCGACGACCAGCAGGCCCGCGCCCAGCTGCCAGTTGGTGCCGGTGACGAAGAACATCAGCGCCGCCACGGCTGCGCCCGACCAGGCCAGGCGAGCCATCAAGGTCTTCTTGGACTCGACGCGGTCGGCGATCGCCCCGACGATCGGCAGCACGAACGCCGAGATCACGGTCGCGAGCGTCACGACGTAGAAGACGAGGGAGCCGGCCGAGACCGACAGGCCGAGCACCGAGAGGTTCTCGACGCACTTGCGGTCGTCGTCGCCCGCGAACCCGCACGCGGCGCGCTCAGCGACACTGGTGAGGTAGGGCGCGTAGAGCACCGTGCCGATCGTCGTGATGTACGCCGAGTTGGCCCAGTCGTAGAAGAACCACGCCCGCTGCTCTGGATTCGCCCTGACCTTGGTGGCCTTGGTCATGCGGGGTTCTTCCACGTGCCTCGGGCGATGAGGACGTCCTTCAGGACGTCCGTGCGGTCGGTGATGATGCCGTCGACCCCGAGGTCCAGGAGCTGGTGCATCTCGTCGGGGTCGTCGATCGTCCACACATGGACCTGCAGTCCGAGCGCGTGCGCCTTGCGGAGGAACCACGGGGTCACGACCCGGAGGCGGCCGCGCCTCGGTGGCACCTGCAGGCACACGAACGCCGGCCGGACCACCTGACGCAGGAGCAGCCGGGGCAACAGCTTGACGAGAGCCACCTCGACCGACGAGGCCGAGGTCGCCACCTCGGGAAGCCGGCGCCGAACCGCCTTGAGGCGTCGGTGCGAGAACGACGCGATGCACGTACGTCCAACGGCATCGTGCTGCTCGACCACCGCGCAGGTGTGCTCGACGACGTCATCGGACTTCACGTCGATGTTGAGCCGCGCGTCGGGAAACTCCTCGTAGAGCGCCTCGAGGCGGGCGAAGGGCTCGCGCTGGTCGAGGCGCTGCAGGTCGAGGTCCTCCGCGGTGAGCGACGAGACGTGATCCGAGGCGCCCGACAGCCGGTCGAGCCCTTCGTCGTGGATCGCGTAGACGACGCCGTCGGACGACGACCGCACATCGGTCTCGAGGTAGCGGAACCCCAGCTCGTACGCGTGCGCGAAGGCCGCGAGCGAGTTCTCGATGCCGACGTTGCCGCCCGTGCCGGACCCGCCACGGTGCGCGAACGCCAGGGGAGGCGTGTCGAGGAATTCGCTCACGCGCTCAAACTAAGCCCTCCGGGGTCCAACGCGGTGCCGAGCCCCAGCGCGTCGCCGACCGGTTGGACTCAGTCGAGGTAGGTCAGCTCGATGTCCTTGACCCGCGCGGGGTCGGCGGTGACCTCGATCGAGGCGATCCGGTCGCCGACGAACGTGGCCTCCAGGACAGAGCTGACCCGCCCCTCGAGGAGCGCTGCGATCGCCACGGAGCCGTTGATGAGCACCGGACGGCTCTCGGCACCGGTGCGGCGGAAGGCCGCGGCGCCGGTCGCCACCCGGCGTGCCCCCCGAAGGATCGTCGGCACGCCGGTGCCGGTGTCCGCCCGCAGCACGACGTCGGGGTCCAGCACGCGAACGAGCGCCTCGAAGTCACCCCCACGGGCAGCCGCGATGAACGCGTCGATGATGGCGCGCTGCTGCGCGAGCGGGGGAGCGGACTCCGGGTCCGAGCCCTGCACGCGGCGGCGCGCCCGGCTGGCGAGCTGGCGGGCGGCCTCGGGCGTACGTCCGACCATCGGTGCGATCTCGTCGAAGGGCACGGCGAACATGTCGTGCAGCACGAACGCCAGCCGCTCGGCCGGGGTCAGCTTGTCCAGCACCACCAGCATCGCGAGACCGACCGAGTCGGCGAGCACGGCCTCCTGCTCCGGATCCAAGCCATCAGGAGTGCTCGGGTCGTGCGGGCGTACGTCGAGGGGCTGCTCGTCGCGGGCCTTGCGCGAGCGCAGCATGTCGAGGCAGACCCGACCCACGACCGTCGTGAGCCATCCGCTGAGGTTGTCGATCGTGTCGGCGTCCGTGCGGGTCAGGCGCAGCCAGGACTCCTGCACGGCGTCCTCGGCCTCGCTGAGCGAGCCCAGCATGCGGAACGCCATGGCGCGCAGGTGTGCACGATTGTCCTCAAAGCTCCTTGCCAGGAAGTCGTCATCGGCCATCGGTCACATCCGCCTCTCGAGATTCGTCATAGCCCTGACGAATCACACACCGACGATGTGACACGACCATGAGGAGAATCATCATGCAGGCACGTATGGACAACCCCGCCGTTGCCGTCCCCGGAGCGCTCGAGGCACTGCAGTCGCTCAGCAAGGCGATCCACCGGACGGGACTGCCCGACACGACCAGCGAGCTCGTCCACCTGCGAGCGAGCCAGATCAACGGCTGCGGCGTCTGCCTGCAGATGCACGCGCAAGCGCTGCGCAAGGCGGGAGAGAGCGACGAGAAGATCGACACCGTCGCCGGCTGGCGCGACGCGCCCTACTTCGACGCGGCGGAGCGCGCGGCCCTGGCGCTGACCGAGGCCGTGACCCGCCTGAGCGACCGGTCGGATCCGGTGCCCGACGACGTGTATGCCGAGGCGGCCGCTCAGTTCGACGAGCAGCAGCTGGGCGGCCTCATCCTGACGATCGCGGCGATCAACGTGTGGAACCGCGTCAACGTCACCACCCACCAGGTCGCCGGGGCGTGGGGCTGAGCCTCAGGGGCTCAGTTCCTTCGCCACCGGCTCACGCGAGCCTTTCGGCTCGCGTTTGGGGCTCAGTTCCTTCGCCACCGGCTCACGCGAGCCTTTCGGCTCGCGTTTGGGGCTCAGTTCCTTCGCCACCGACTCACGCGAGCCTTTCGGCTCGCGTTTGGGGCTCAGATGTCCCGGAACGTCTCGATCTGGGCGCCCAGGGCGTTGAGCCGCTCGGCGAGGTCCTCGTAGCCGCGGTTGATGACGTAGACGCTCCGCAGCACCGAGGTGCCCTTGGCCGCCAGCATGGCGAGCAGGATCACGACGGCCGGACGCAGCGCCGGCGGGCAGACGAGCTCGGTGCCGCTCCAGTGCGTCGGGCCCTCGATGAGCACACGGTGCGGGTCGAGCAGCTTGACCGAGGCGCCGAGCTTGTTGAGCTCGGTGAGGTAGATCGCGCGGTTCTCGTAGACCCAGTCGTGCAGCATCGTCTGACCTTCGGCCGTCGCGGCGATGACCGCGAAGAACGGGAGGTTGTCGATGTTGAGGCCCGGGAACGGCATCGGGTGGATCTTGTCGATCGGCGCGTGCATCGGCGACGGGTGGGTCGTGATGTCGACGAGACGGGTCTCACCGTTCTCGGCGGCGTACTCGTCGCCGCGGTCGTACTGGAAGCCCATCTCCTCGAGCAGGGCGAGCTCGATCTCCATGAACTCGATCGGCACGCGGCGGACCGTGATGCTCGACTTGGTGACGATCGCCGCGGCGATGAGGCTCATGGCCTCGATCGGGTCCTCGCTGGGGGCGTACTCGACGTCGCAGTTGATGACGGGCTTGCCGGTCACGCGCAGCGTCGTGGTGCCGATGCCCTCGATGCCGACACCCAGCTTGACCAGGAAGAAGCACAGGTCCTGGACCATGTAGTTGGGGCTGGCGTTGCGGATCACGGTGACGCCGTCGTAGCGGGCGGCCGCGAGCAGCGCGTTCTCGGTGACCGTGTCGCCGCGCTCGGTCAGCACGATGGGCCGCTCCGGACCGACGCCGGCGGCGGCGGTCGCGTGATAGCTACCCTCGGTCGCAACGACCTTGAGACCGAACGGCCGCAGCGCCGTCATGTGCGGCTCCACCGTGCGGGAGCCGAGGTCGCAACCGCCGGCGTAGGGCAGCTCGAAGTCGTCGTAGCGGTGCATCAGCGGACCGAGGAACATGATGATGCTGCGCGTACGCCGGGCGGCGTCGGCGTCCATCGCGGCGAGATCGAGCGTCGCCGGGACGATGAGCTCGAGGTCGTTCTGGTCGTTGAGCCAGGTCGCCTTGACCCCGATCGAGGTCAGCACCTCGAGGAGGCGGTTGACCTCCTCGATGCGGGCGACCTTGCGCAGGACCGTCGTGCCGGCGTTGAGCAGGGAGGCGCAAAGCAGTGCGACGCCCGCGTTCTTGCTGGACTTGACGTCGATCGAGCCCGACAGGGTCGTGCCGCCGGCCACCCGGAGGTGGCTGGGCCCGGAGGTGCCGACGGAGACGAGCTCGGAGTCGAGCGCGCTGCCGATGCGGGCCAGCATGTCGAGCGTCAAGTTCTGCTGCCCCTTCTCGATGCGGTTCACGGCACTCTGGCTGGTCCTGAGCTCGGTGGCGAGCTCGGCCTGCGTCAGGCCCGTGTGCTGGCGGGCGTCACGGATGAGTGCCCCGATTCGGGAAAGGTAATCGTCGCGGACGGTCATGCCTTTCACCATATCTCAGATATGAGATAACTCAATTCGATGAACGAGACACGGCGTGCCGCGTCGATCACACCGTCGCGATGTCGCTCTGGCCGAGCTGGCGAGCGTCCTCGACACCGCCGAAGTTGACCACGTGCCCCCAGTAGATCCCGTACGCCGGCTCGGCGATCGTCAGGTCGTGGATCGGGAACAGCGTCGTGGGGGAGACCCTCCGGACGAAGTCGACGGTCTCGCTGACCTTGCCCCATGGGGCAGCGAGCGGCAGGGCCAGGACGTCGACCCCGTCAGGTGCGTGCTCATAGGTGTCGCCCGGGTGGAACAGCGTGGGTTCGCCCTCGGCGGTCACCAGCACACCGATGTTGGCGACGCGGGGGAGCTCGGGCACGATGACCGCGTGCTGAGCGCCGACTCCGCGGATCGTGAGGCCCTGGACCTCCGTCACGGTGCCGTCGGCGTGCTCACGCCAGTCGCCGATCTCGGTGGTCGAGGCGGTCTCGGGATCGCACAGCAGCAGGGCCTGCGGGTTGCGCTCGAGCAGGGCGGCCCCGCGCGACACGTCAAGGTGGTCGGGGTGCTGGTGGGTCACGACGATCGCGTCGAGATCTTCGAGCTCGAAGGTCTCGTCGCGGCTGAACACGCCGGGATCGATCAGGATGCGGGCTCCGGCCGCCTCGACGAGCAGGGCGGCGTGCCCGAAACGAGTGATCTCCACCGGGTCAGCCGAGGTACTTCTCGACGACGTCGGGCGAGCGCTCGGCGGCGTCCTCCGGCAACTGGCCGTACTCACGCTTGGCGTTGCGCTGTCGCAGCAGGTCCCACGCCTGGTCGAGCTCGACCTCGAGCTTCTGCAGTCGGGCATGCTCCTCGCCCGGCGTGATCTCGTGCTTGCCCAGCTGCTCGCGCAGCGCCTTCTCCTCGGCGACCAGCGCGGAGATGTGCTCGTGGATGCCTCGATCAGTCGTCATGGCGCGAGTCTACGACCGGCCGTCACGCCACGACAGGCGCCCGCGGCTCAACGTTCGGCGACGGCCAGCTTGGCGCCGAGCACGACGAACGCGCCGGCGAAGGTGCGGCGCATCCAGGTGAGCACCGCCGGTCGTGAGATCACCCGGTCGCGGATCGCGGCTGCGAAGACGCCGTACGCGACGAAGACCGCGAACGTGATCAGCATGAACACGGCACTGAGCTCGAGCATCCTCAGGACGTACTGGGGTTCTCCTGCGCTGACGAACTGGGGCAGGAACGCGACGAAGAAGATCGAGAGCTTCGGGTTCAGGATGTTGACCAGGACCCCGGACACGATGACCTGCCGCGCCGACCTCGGCTCACCCTGGGCCTCGACGCTGAGGGCGCCCGTGTCGCGCAGGGTGTTCCACGCCATGTACAGCAGATAGGCGACGCCGGCGTACTTGAGGGTCTGGAACGCCACCGCACTGGTGTGCAGCAGCGCGGCAAGGCCCGTGACCGCAGCGACGATGTGGGGGAGCGTGCCCAGCGTGCACCCGAACGCGGCCACGAGACTGGCTCGCGTGCCGCGCGTCAGCCCGGCGGCCATCGTGTAAAGCACGCCGGTGCCGGGGGAGGCCACCACGATGAGCGAGGTGATCAGGAACGCTGCAGTCATGCGGGGGATCGTAATCGCATTCGGGCCTCACCTGGCCCGTTCCGCCAACCAGTCCTCGTACGTCTGCACGCCTCGCGGACCGGGTCCGGTCGGCAGCAGCCCTCCGGATGCCATCGCCGAGGCGCCCGCAACGGGCAGTCGGGCCTGCAGCACCGGCCGCCGCGACCCGCGAGCCCGCAGGAGCCGGCGCCCCATGTCGGCGAGCGACTCCTCCCGGGGACCGGCCAGCTCAGGCGCCATGCCGACCGGAGTGCCGATCGCCAGCTCGGCGAGAGCGGCGGCCACCTCTCGAGCGGCGATGGGTTGCACCCGTGCCCGGGGGACGATCGCGACCGGACCGGGCACCTGCTGCAGCACCTGGCCGGCGAACTCGTGGAACTGCGTCGCCCGGAGCACGCTCACCGGCCGGGAGGACGCGAGGACGAGCTCCTCCTGCCGCAGCTTGCCGGCGTAGTAGCCGAGCCCCACGCGATCGATGCCGACGATCGACACCGCGACGTGGTGGCGGATGCCGGTACGGTGGCCGGCTGCGAGCAGGTTCGTCGTGGCTGCCTCGAAGAAGCCGACCGCCTTGCTGCGGCTCGTCGTGATGCGGTTGCTGACATCGATGACCGCCTGGGCTCCGTCGAGCGCCTGGTCCAGCCCGGCACCCGTCACGAGGTCGACACCACGCCCTCGCGACAGCACGACGGGGTCGTGTCCTCCGGTCCTCAGCACCTCGACGACGTACGACCCGAGGGTGCCGGTGCCACCGGCGACCGCGATCCTCATGCCCCGGCCCGATCACGACGCGGGAGGACCAGCAACGCGGCCATCACGACGGATCCACCGAGCGCGATCGCGTTGAGCACCTGGTCGAGAGCGCCGTACTCACCGAGGTGAGGCAGGTGGTACGACGCGTGCAGCGTCCCGAACGTCAACCAGGTCGCGCCGGCCACCATCACGACGGTCGGCTGAAGGCTGAGCGCGGCGAGGAGGCTGAGCACCAGCAGCGCTGTGTAGGTGGCACCGACGTCGCGGATCAAGTGCTCGTTGTAGGCACCGTCGACCCCGACCCACACCCGGCCGAACCCCGGGAACGAGTCGTAGAAGGAGCGGGGCGCGATCGTCGCCCACGGTCCGGCGTAGGCGCCGGTCGCGGCCAGGACCAGGAGGAGCGTGCGTTGCAGAGTTCTCGTCATGCCCTCCAGACGACGCTCCCCGGTGATGTGTGACAAGCACCGTCGCGCTGTCTCGCCCGGGAGTCAGGCCGGGACGGGCTCGAGCTGGGGTGCGGCCAGCGCGAGCCGGCCGGCGCGCCACATCGTGTGCACCACGACGGCGGCGACCAACGCGCCGGTCACGTTGAGCGCGAGATCGCTGAGGGTGTCGGTGTAGGCCCCGCGCCGCTCCGACGACAGCGAGCTGAGAAAGGCGTAGTACTCCGCGATCTCCCACGCGATGGCGGAGGTGGCTCCGAAGGCAAGCGCACGCTCCAGGGTCGCCTTGAGCGACGAGGTGCGGTGCATCGTCAGCAGGATGACGCCGGCCGTCAGGAACCCGGTGTTCATGAAGTGCATCCAGTCGTCGAACCAGGAGATCGTGTCGTACATGTTCATCCGGTTGCCGAGGGTGTCGGTGAAGCACGTGATCGTGACGAGCAGGTCGGCCACCCAGGGGAACGACGCCCGGTCGCGCCAGAAGACGAACCAGAGCACCGGGACCGAGAAGGCCAGCAGGGGATAGGTGACCGCCCGGAGCCCGGCCGCCTTGCCGCGCATGTGACCGAGGTCGGGGAACATCAGAGCGACCGCGAGGAGGAACACGAGCCCGGCCTTGGCCGTCAGGTCCATGCTGCGCACCACAGGTGGGGCGACGTGACGGGTCGCCAGCTGCGTGTCGGTCATGTGCACAGGATAGAGCGTCTCCCCAGTGCCATTCGCCAATCGCGCCCGGCGCGGCCACCTCGAGGACACCCGTCGTTCATGTCAGGAATCGAGAAGCGCAGCGTCCGCGCCCGGCGCTAGCGTGGTCGACATGGACATCACGATTCACACCACGCTTCTCCCGCACACCGACCCGGACGCCTCGGTGGCCTTCTTCCGCGACGCGCTCGGCTTCGAGGTCCGCCAGGACGTCGGCAAGGGCCAGATGCGCTGGATCACCGTCGGTCCGCCCGGGCAGCCCGGCACGTCGATCCTGCTGGCGCCCCCGGCCGCCGATCCCGGCATCACCGACGACGAGCGCCGCATGATCTCGGAGATGATGGCCAAAGGTACGTACGGCTGGATCCTGCTGGCGACGCGAGACCTCGAGAGCGTCTTCGACCGTGTGCAGGCCACCGACGCCGACGTGGTGCAGGAGCCGACCGACCAGCCGTACGGCGTCCGTGACTGCGCCTTTCGTGACCCCGCGGGCAACATGATCCGCATCCAGCAGCTGGCCTGACCAACGCCGCCGATCTGGTTGGATCGAGCAGTAGGTCTCGGCGGCGAACGCGCGCGCGAGCCGCCTGACGGATGGAGAACAGATGAGCACGGCCACGACAGATGGCGGACCGCACGCCGCCGACAGCCACGACCTCATCCGGGTGCAGGGCGCCCGTGAGAACAACCTCAAGGACGTCAGCGTCGAGATCCCCAAGCGCAGGCTCACGGTCTTCACCGGTGTCTCGGGCTCGGGCAAGAGCTCGCTGGTCTTCAGCACGATCGCTGCGGAGTCGCAGCGCATGATCAACGAGACCTACAGCGCGTTCGTCCAGGGGTTCATGCCGTCGCTGGCCCGTCCCGAGGTCGACTACATGGACGGCCTGACCACGGCGATCATCGTCGACCAGGAGCGCATGGGGTCCAACCCACGGTCGACGGTCGGCACCGTGACCGACGCGCACGCGATGCTGCGCATCCTCTACAGCCGGCTCGGTGAGCCGCACATCGGCCCGCCGACCGCGTACTCGTTCAACGTCCCGACCCGCACCGCCAGCGGCGTGATGAGCACCGACAAGGGCGGACGTACCGAGAAGAGCGTCGTCAGCAAGGCGGTCTACCTCGGCGGCATGTGCCCGCGCTGCGAAGGCATGGGCGCGGTCAGCGACTTCGACCTCACCGCCCTCTACGACGACAGCAAGTCCCTCAGCGAGGGCGCGCTCACGGTGCCGGGCTACAGCATGGACGGCTGGTACGGCCGCATCTTCGCCGGCGCCGGCCTCGACATGGACAAGCCCATCAGCGCGTTCAGCAAGAAGGACCTCGACAAGCTGCTCCACAGCGAGCCGACCAAGATCAAGGTCGAGGGCATCAACCTGACCTTCGAGGGCATCATCCCCAAGATCCAGAAGTCAATGCTGTCCAAGGACGTCGACGCGATGCAGCCTCACATCCGTGCCTTCGTCGAGCGCGCGATCACGTTCCAGACCTGTCCCGAGTGCGAGGGCACGCGCCTGACCAAGGAGGTCCTGGCCTCGAAGGTCAACGGCAAGAACATCGCCGAGCTGTGCGCCATGCAGATCAGCGACCTCGCCGCCTGGATGCGTGAGCTCGACGAGCCGAGCGTCGCCCCGCTGCTGACCGGCCTGCAGCACCTGCTCGACTCGTTCACCGCCATCGGGCTCGGCTACCTCTCGCTGGAACGGCCGTCGGGCACGTTGTCCGGGGGAGAGGCGCAGCGCACCAAGATGATCCGCCACCTCGGCTCGTCACTCACCGACATCACGTACGTCTTCGACGAGCCGACGATCGGCCTGCACCCGCACGACATCGAGCGGATGAACGCGCTGCTGCTGCAGCTGCGCGACAAGGGCAACACGGTGCTGGTCGTCGAGCACAAGCCCGAGGCCATCGCGATCGCCGACCACGTCGTCGATCTCGGTCCCGGCGCCGGCACGAGCGGTGGGGAAGTGGTCTTCGAGGGCAGCGTCGAGGGCCTGCGGAGCAGTGACACGGTCACCGGCCGACACCTCGACGACCGCTCGGCGCTCAAGGAGTCCGTACGCCCGTCGACCGGTGTCCTGGAGGTTCGCGGCGCTTCGACACACAACCTGCGCGACGTCGACGCCGACATCCCGCTCGGCGTGCTGTGCGTCGTCACGGGCGTGGCGGGATCGGGCAAGAGCTCGTTGATCCACGGGTCCGTTGCCGGGCGCGACGGTGTCGTGGTGGTCGACCAAGGAGCGATCCGGGGTTCACGGCGCAGCAATCCGGCGACCTACACGGGGCTGCTCGAGCCGATCCGCAAGGCGTTCGCCAAGGCCAACGGGGTCAAGCCGGCACTGTTCAGCTCCAACTCCGAGGGCGCCTGCCCGACCTGCAACGGCGCCGGGGTGATCTTCACCGAGCTCGGCGTCATGGCGACGGTGCAGTCGACCTGCGAGGAGTGCGAGGGCAAACGGTTCCAGACGGCCGTGCTGGAGTACACGCTCGGCGGCCGCAACATCGCCGAGGTGCTCGCGATGCCGGTGTCCGAAGCCGTCGAGTTCTTCCGCGACGGCGAGGCGGCGACGCCCGCGGCGACCACGATCCTCGACCGGCTCGCTGATGTCGGCCTGGGCTACCTGAGCCTCGGTCAGCCGCTGACGACGCTGTCCGGCGGTGAGAGGCAGCGGCTCAAGCTCGCGACGCAGATGGGCGACAAGAACGCCGCTGTCTACGTGCTGGACGAGCCGACCACGGGCCTGCACCTGGCCGATGTCGAGAACCTGCTCGGCATGCTCGACCGCCTGGTCGACTCCGGCAAGTCGGTCATCGTCATCGAGCACCACCAGGCCGTCATGGCGCACGCCGACTGGATCATCGACCTGGGACCGGGTGCAGGCCATGACGGCGGCACGATCGTCTTCGAGGGCACGCCCGCTGACCTCGTACGTTCACGGTCGACGCTCACCGGCGAGCACCTTGCGGCGTACGTCGGCTCGCACGAGCGGTGACGTCGCGTCCACGTCAGCGGCGATCTTGGACGCCAGGTCACCTTCGACCCTCAGAAAGGGCTCAGGCGAATACTTACTTGTCCGATAATGCACATTATGTCAACTAAGATGGAGAAGTCGCGCTCAGATGGACTCCCCTGAGGCGCAGGCCTGCGCAACGGTCGGCCTCCCGGGACCGAGCGTGTCCCCGTCAGTCGGGAACACCTGAGCGTGCTCTGGACCTCGCCGAACGGTCTCGGCGTCGACAGAGACACACGTGCCGTCGTCGAACTGGAGCTGCACGGTGACGACCTGGCCAGGCGTCAGCCCCTTCGGCACCACGAAACCACCCGCATCGGAAGGGTCACCGGCACGGCTCACCTCGCCAGGACGGATCGGCAGCCACATCTGCGTGCTCGCGACGTCGAACGCCTCGGCACCCGCCGTGATGTGCACCGACGTCAGCGACACGGCCTTCTCACCGCCCTCGAACGCTGCTGAGAGCGTCGCTGAGCCGTCCTCGTTGGCCACCATCACGACGTCAGAGACAACCAGGGGTCCTGCCGCACGTACGGACGCGGCTGCCGGCGCCCAGAGCGGCTGTGCCACCGCCGTCTCCCCCGTGCTCGACGAGCCGCTCGAGATCCGACGGACCTCGCCGGCGGATGACTCCCCCGACGGCGCCGGCGAGGCGACGAGAGCGGCGGTGGCTACGCACACGACTGACGCGCCTGCCAGGAGCACCCTCAGCCGCAGCGCTCCCGAGTTCATCGGCGATCCCTCATAGCGCCAGTGTCCGGCATGATCGGATGTGTGACAACCTTGCACACTTGACGCGAGACTGGCAGTCGCCGTGAACTTCTCCTCCGCGCCGCACCATTGACGCTCGACGCGGCAGGACCCTAGCGTTGCCAACCTCCGAGTCGAAGGCTCGCAGCCGATGATGGGACCCGAGATGACGTCCAACCTGTGCTCAGTGATCTTCGACGCCCGCGACCCGCGGACCTTGGCGAGCTTTTGGGCCGGTCTCCTGGGCTGGGACATCACCGCCGAGGAGGACCGGTTCGAGCTCGTTCCCCGCGACGGGACCGGCTACCACCTCGGTTTCGACCCCGGTGGCGAGCCCAGGACCGGACCCAACCAGATCCACTTCGACCTGACGAGCGAGTCCCGAGAGCACGAGGCGCGGACCATCGCGCTGGCACTGGAGCTCGGCGCCCGGCACATCGACATCGGGCAGACTCCCGAAGAGGGTCACACCGTCCTCGCCGATCCGGAGGGGAACGAGTTCTGCGTCATCCCGCCGGGCAACAACTTCCTCGCGGACACCGCCTTCATCGGGGCGATCAACTGTGACGGGACGCAGGCGGTGGGCTACTTCTGGAGCCAGGCCCTCGGTTGGCCATTGGTGTGGGACCAGGACGAGGAGACCGCCATCCAGGCACCCGAGGGAGGTTCGAAGATGTCGTGGGGCGGCCCGCCCGTGGCGCCCAAGACGGGCAAGAACCGCCTCCATCTCGACATCGCTCCCCCGCGTGGCACGGACCAGCAAGCCGAGGTTGAGCGCCTCGTGGCCCTGGGGGCGAAGCGCGTCGACATCGGACAGGGCGACGTGGACTGGGTGGTCATGGCCGACCCCGATGGCAATGAGTTCTGCGTCCTGACCCCCCGCTGACCTCGACAGGTCAGTGCCAGTCACTGATCCTCACGTCGCCGGGAGCCGGCTCGCCCCGGCCCGTCTCGACGTACGCCTTGAGACTCATCAGGAACGTCGCCCACTTCGTGCTGCAGTGGTGCATGAACTCGACGCGTTCGCGCCACCCCTCATGGGCGAACAGGACGATCGTGTAGTCGCCCTCGGTCCGCAGGTCCCACCTGACTCGCGTGCCGATCCACTCCTCGGGTCCGTCGACGACCTCCCACAGCACGTGCTGCGCCGGGTTGGCCGCCAGCACGCTCATGTCGAAGCCCCCGGGATCCGGCGCACCGGCGAACCGGAAAGCGAGCACCCCACCGGCGTCGCCGTCCCCGCGTACGTCCTTGGTCCACCACCCGGCCAGCCCCTCGGTCGTGGTCAGCGCCGCGTACACGGCCTCCTGCGGGGTCGTCATTCCCACGCGATGCACGATGTCCATGTCAGTCCTCCTGAGCTCGGTTGGCTCGGTTCTTCTCGACGGTCTCGGCGATGTGCTTGATGCGGCGGAGCCTGGCGTCCCACGTGTCGCCGACGGCGGTGAGCTGGGCGACGGCCCGCGCCAGCTGCGCGGCGTCGATCGCGTACCGCTTCTCGCGTCCGGACTGCGTGCCGTGCACGAGCCCGACCCGGTCGAGCACCGCGAGGTGCTTGGCGACCGCCTGGCGGGTGACCGGCAGCTCCTCGCTGAGGGAGGTTGCCGTCGCTGCACTTCTGAGCAGCATCAGGTCGAGCAGCTGCCGCCTGGTCGGGTCTCCGATCGCCGACCACAGCGCGTCGTCAACGGCGACGGTCATGAGGCTGCGACCAGCGCTTCGGCGTGCGCCTTGATGCGCGGCACAAAGGTGTCCCAGCCCTCGCCGTGCTCGCGGTAGCGCTCCTCGAGCACTGCTGCCTCCCAGCCACGCTCGCGGAACCCGGTCTCGCTGAACCGGAGCAGCGTGCCGGTCCCGCTCGGCACGAGCTCGAAGGTCACCAAGTTGGAGTTGCCCTCGGCCGCCGTCTCCCCCGCCGGGCTCGTCCACCGGAAGCTGAAGAGTCGCGGCGGGTCCGCCACGATCACGGTCATCTGCTCGACGTGAGCCCGCGGATCGTCGCCGTTCGCCCAGACCAGCTCCCCCGCCGAGGCCGGCTCGGGCCGTACGTCCGTCTCGGCGTACCACCAGTCGCGGATGTGCTCGGGCGTGCTGATCGTCTCGAACACGACTTCGGGCGAGGCGTCGATGTGGATCTCGCGATCGATGCTGGCGTACTCCATGATTCCTCCGTATGTGCAACTAGTGGTTGCGCATCACAGTAGTCGCCCAGTCCGCAAAGCGCAACCATGGGTTGCATTGCGCAGGCCATACTCGATGCATGCTCGTACGACGCTCGGCGCTCCTCATCGCGTGTCTTCTGCTCACGGCATGCAGCGAAGGCAACGGCGACAAGGCCGAGAGCACCACGACGCCCAGCGCCAGCCGCACCACGACGCCCGGCAGCGAGCCGGCTCCGAAGCCATCGACAGGCACCGAGATAGTCGTGGCGGACAGCGAGTTCGGCCCCATGCTCTTCGACTCCCGGGAGCAGGCGATCTATCTGTTCGACCTCGAGGAGACCGAGGCACCGAAGTGCTACGGCGAGTGCGCCAAGGCATGGCCACCCGTGCTGACCGAGGGCGAGCCGCTGGCCGGCGACGGCGTGGATGCGTCGCTCCTCGGCACCTTTCGCCGCGCCGAGGGCACGATGCAGGTGACGTACGGCGGCCACCCGCTCTACTACTACGCGCACGAGGGTCCCGGCGAGGTGGAGTGCCACGACGTCTTCCTTAACGGCGGCAACTGGTACGTCGTGCAACCTGACGGTTCGCGAGCGCCATGAGCGACGCCGCCGAGTGGGACGCGATCTACGCCGAGCGGCACTCGGTCTGGAGCGGCGAGCCGAACGCCCAGCTGGTCGCTGAGGTCACGTCTTTGACACCCGGCACCGCGCTCGACGTCGGCTGCGGCGAGGGTGCCGACGCCATCTGGCTGTCGCAGCAGGGCTGGGACGTGACCGCTGTCGACATCTCACAGGTCGCGCTCGGCCGCGCTGGCGAGCAGGCACGCGCCACGGGCGTCGACATCACGTTCCAGCAGGCCGACCTGGTCACGACTCCCCCGGCCGGCTCGTACGACCTGGTGTCGGCGCAGTTCTTCCACCTGCCCGACCCGCCCCGCGCGCAGACGTACCGAGGACTGGGCGCTGCGGTCCGAGCCGGCGGACACCTGCTCGTGGTGGGGCACTACCCGTCCGAGCACATCGGCAAGGACCACCCCGAGCGACTCTTCGCGAATGACGAGATCGTCGCCCTGTTCCCCGAGGGATGGGACGTCGTGACGTCCCAGGTCCGGGAGCGCAGGGCCGTGCACCACGGCGAGCTGCGCGACCTGGTCGACGGCGTCGTGCTGTTGAGGCACCGCGGCTAGGCTTGGAGCACGAGCTGGAGGAGTGATCCCGATGAGCGCGCGCGACCGCAAGCGACACGAGTATCGCTTGCGCCTCGAGGCGGAGGCAGCGGCGGCTGACGAGGACGAGCAGGACGAGGGCGAGGCGCGCGAGCGGCACATCGCCAACCGGGCCCAGTGGGTCGAGCTCCAGGTGCAGCAGGCGATGCGCAGGGGCGAGTTCGACAACCTCCCCGGCGCCGGCAAGCCCATCCCCGACCTCGATGCGCCCTACGACCCCGACTGGTGGCTGAAGCGGCTCATCGAGCGCGAGCAGATCACCGGCGTTCTCCCGCCGGCCCTGGCGCTGCGCACCGAGGACGCCGCGATGGACGACACGCTCGACCGCGAGACGACTCCCGACGGCGTACGCCGCGTGGTCGAGGACTTCAACGCCCGCATCATCGAGGCCCGCCGTCAGCTCCAGGGTGGCCCTCCCGTCATCACTCCCCTGCGCGACGTCGAGGAAGAGATCGCCGATTGGGCGCAGCGTCGCGCCGACCGGGTGGCCCGCCAGCGCGCGGTCCTCGAGCAGCTCCGGCGCGAGGAGGCAGCCGCCGCATCATCGTCCTGGTGGCGACGCCTGCTGGAGCGGCTCCGTCCGAGGTTTCGCCGCCTGATCTGACCATCGTCGGTGCCGGCAGGCAGACTTGACGGCATGGGCACGGCCGAGATCTCGCAGACGCGTCAGCTGCGGCTGCTGACCCCGGTCAACGTCCCGCTGACGCTCAGCATGCTGCGTCGGGGCGTCGGGGACCCGACCACCCGTCGCGACGGCACCCGCCTGTGGCGCACCAGCCGCATGCCCAGTGGTCCGGTCACGTACGTCCTGAGCCAGCCCGATCCCCGCGTTGTCGAGGCCCAGGCGTGGGGCCCGGGAGCGTCCGAGCTCCTCGAGGGCCTGCCCGGTCTCTCCGGCGCCGACGACGATCCGACCGGGTTCGTGCCGCACCACCCCATCGTGGCTGACGCGTTCCGACGCTTCCCCGGGCTGCGGGTCCCGCGCACCGGACGCGTGCTCGAGGCGCTCATCCCCGCCGTCATCGAGCAGAAGGTCGTCGGGCTCGACGCCTTCGCCGCCTGGCGGCGCCTCAACCTGCGCTTCGGGGAGCCCGCCCCCGGACCCGCACCATCCGGCATGCGCGTCTTCCCGACGGCCGAGCAGTGGGCGGCCATCCCGTCGTGGGAGTGGCATCGAGCGGGCGTCGACCCGCAGCGCGCCAGGACGGCCCAGGCGTGCGCACGGCTCGGTCAGCAGGTCGACCGTCTCGCCACGACCCACCCGGACGACCACGCCGCCGTCTATCGCGGACTGCGGAGCATCCCTGGTGTCGGCGTGTGGACCGCCGCCGAGGTGGGCAGCCGGGCCCTCGGCGACGCCGACGCGGTCCCCTTCGGCGACTACCACGTGGCCAAGGACACCGGCCGGGCCCTGATCGGCCGCGCGGTCGACGACCAGGAGCTCGCCGAGATCCTGCAGCCTTGGCGGCCTCACCGCTTCAGGGTCGTACGTCTGGTGCAGCTGAGTCCGCTCGCCAGGCCCGAACGTCGCGGTCCCCGCATGCCACGGGTCGATCACCGGCACATCTGACCCCACCGGAATGAATGCGCTCCGCAACCGGTTGCAAGGTGGCATGACGACGACCGTGCAGGCCCTGGGGCGGAAGCAGATCGACGCCGACATCCGTCACGCCCTCGCCGCCATCTACCTGGCGGCCTACGGCGATCCCACGCTTCCCGAGAGCCAGTTGGACGCCGACAACTTCGTCACGTCGACGATCCGGCGGCACTCACGGCGCGCCGGCTTCCGGCTCGTCATGGCCATGACGGAGGGTCAGTTCTCCGGGTACGCGTACGGGTTCACCGGCAAGCACGGACAGTTCTGGAGCGACTGGCTTGCCGGCGCGGCGCCGAGCGACATCGTCGAGACCTGGGTCGGCGACCACTTCGAGCTCGTCGACATCGTCGTCGACCCGGTACACCGGGGCCAAGGTGTGGCCGGGCTCCTGCACGATCGTCTCGTCGACGGACTGCCGCAGCAGAAGGCGCTGCTGGCCACGACCCCCGACGACGGAGCCGCCGCGCGCCTCTACCGCGGCCGCGGCTGGCAGGTGCTCGTGCCCGAGATCGACGGTCACAAGGCGCTCTACGGTCTGGACCTCGCCGCACGCACCGCGTGACCGTCCGGACCTCGCCCTACAGTGACGTCGTGCCACTGACGTCCCGCGTTCCTGCATGGCTGCGGGTGGCGGCGGCACTATTCGCCGTGGGATGGGGTGCCAACCAGTTCGCCGCGATGCTCCTGGTCTACCGCGACGAGGATGGCGCATCCAGCGAAGCGGTCACGGCGTTGTTCGGCGCCTACGCCCTGGGACTGATCCCTGCGCTGCTCGTCGTGGCGCCGATCTCCGACCGCATCGGCCGGCGCCGGGTCATGCGGCCCGTGCTGGTGCTCTCGTTCATCGCGACCGTCATCCTCCTGGTCGGCGGTGACCACCTCGTCGTGCTGCTGCTGGGCCGCCTGGTGGCCGGCATCGCGTCCGGCGCAGCGTTCGCGCCGGGCACCGCCTGGGTCAAGGAGCTGTCGTCGGACGGTCCGCCCGGCACCGGCGCTCGTCGCGCGACCCTGGCCCTGTCGGCCGGCTTCGGCTCCGGCCCGCTCATCGCGGGCTTCCTCGGCCAGTGGCTCCCCGCGCCGACCGTCCTGCCGTACGTGCCGCACCTCGTGCTGATGCTCGGTGTCACCGTGCTGGCATGGCACGCCCCGGAACCGTCCGTCGCCAGGACCCAGGACGAGTCGCGCCGCCGGTCCGAGGCGTGGCGGGCCATGCGTTCGCGGCCCTTCGTCCTCGGGGTCACGCTGACGGCGCCATGGGTCTTCGGCGCGGCCGCGACGAGCTTCGCGACCATCCCGACCTTCGTCGACATCGAGCTCGCGCCGATTGCGGTGACCGGAGCCCTGACCGGTCTGACGTTGTGGACCGGCGTCGCGGTCCAGCCGCTGGGCAGGCGACTCCGCGACCCACGACTCGTGATCAGCGCCGGGCTGGGCGCCGCGGCGGCGGGCCTGCTGGTCGGCCTGCTCCTCGCGACGACCCACGCCACCTGGCTCGTCGTCCCGGCGGCCATGCTGCTCGGCACCGCCTACGGGCTGAGCCTGGTCGGCGGGCTCACGACCGTGGAGGCCCTGGCCCACCCGGCCGATCTCGGCACCCTCAATGCGGTGTTCTACAGCCTCACCTACGTCGGGTTCGCCGCGCCGCTGCTGAGCACGCTCGCACTCAACGCGATCTCGCCCGAGCAGCTCATGCTGCTGGGCATCGGGATGATCACCCTGACCGTCCCGCTCGTCATGTTTTCGCAACGCCGCACCGCTCCGGTCGCCTGAGGGCGCGGTTGTCGCTACGGCGCCGCCAGTGCCTCGGTCGGCGACAGCCGGGACGCCCGGATCGCCGGATAGAGCCCGGCCAGGCTCCCGATGCCCAACGTGGCCAGCACGCCGCCGCCGACGGCCCAGCCCGGGATGATCGTGGGCCAGTCCTGGTACGTCGCGTAGCCCGCCGTCACGAGTGCACCCAGCACCGCTCCCCCGACGCCGCCGAGGGTCGACAGCAGCAGCGACTCCGCGAGGAACTGCAGGCGTACCTGCCGCCGGGTGGCACCGAGAGACCGCCGCAAGCCGATCTCCGCGCGTCGCTCGAGCACCGAGATCACCATCGTGTTGGCGACCCCGACCCCGCCGACCAGCAGGGCGACTGCGCCGAGGCCGAGCAAGAGCCCCGTGAACGCCTGACCGGCGGCCTTCTGCGCCGCCAAGGCATCCGAAGGTCGTGAGACCTCGACCTCGTTGGGCTGCTCCGGATTGGCGGTGGCGCCCAGCACGGACTGCACCTGCTCGACCTTCGCCGGGTCCGACCGGGTGTAGACCGTCGTCGGGTGACCGTCGAAGTCCAGCAGCGCCTCGGCCACGGGCCAGCCGATCAGCGCCGCCGTGTCGAGCTCCGGAGCCAACGGGGCACGCTCGAGGATGCCCACGACGGTGAACCACTCGCCGCCGACCAGCACGGCGGTGTCCGCACCCGCGCGGCTGATGCCCAGCCGGTCGGCAGTCTTCGCGCCCAGCACGACAGCGGGATAGCGACTCGTCGCCGCGTTGAGCCAGGTGCCGCTGCTCAGCTCGATCCCGATGGCCGAGCGCAGGCCGGTACGCGCTGCCAGCACCGTGATCCCGCTGGTCTCGGCCTCGGGGATCCTGTCGGTGCGGTAGACGTTGGCACCCTTGACCTCGCCGACCGCCGACACGGAGTCGACCGGGCCGATGCGAGCCACCATCGACTCGGCAGCGTCCGGCAGGGTCGCCTCGTCACCACCGAAGGTCTGTCCCGGTGTGACCGTGAGGAGATTCGTGCCCAGGGCGTCGAGCTGGCGGTCGAGCTCGGCCTGCGACGACGACGAGATGCCGACCACGGACACCATCGCCGCGATGCCGATGGCGATGCCCAGCGACGAGAGGAACGCGCGCATCGGCCTGGTCCGCAGCCCCACCGCTCCGACCTTCAAGACATCCCGGGGCCACATCCGCGCCGGGGTCGGCAGCGCCGCGCTCATGCCGACGCCTCCGTCCGTCGACGAGCCGAGTCCTCGACCACGTGACCGTCCAGCATCCGCACCTGGCGTGGCAGGGAATCGGCGATCGAGCGGTCATGCGTGATGATCACGACGGTCGTGCCCTCGCTGTTGAGCTCGCGAAGGAGATTCATGACGCCGGCGCCCGCGACCGAGTCCAGGGCGCCGGTCGGCTCGTCCGCCAGCAGCAAGGCGGGCTGGCCCGCAACGGCCCGAGCGATCGCGACCCGTTGCTTCTCGCCTCCGGAGAGCTCGTGCGGCTCGTGCGTCAGGCGCGACCCGAGCCCGACGCGTTCCAGCGCCTCGGCGGCTCGCCGCCTTCGATGTGACTGCCGCAGACCGGTGTAGAGCAGCCCGTCGGCGACGTTGTCGAGGGCCGAGGTCCCGCCCGCGAGGTGGAACTGCTGGAACACGAACCCGATCCGGTCGGCCCGCAGTGCCGACAGGTTGGCGTCGCCGAGATCGGCCACGTCGTGCCCGTCGATGCGGACCGTCCCGGCCGTCGGACGGTCGAGCGTACCGATCACGTGCAGCATCGTGGACTTGCCGGACCCGGACGGTCCGACGATCGCTGCGAGCTCACCCGGTCGTACGCGCAGGGACACGCCGGCCAGCGCCGCCACGCCGCCCGGGTAGATCTTGGTGACGCCGTCGAGGGCGATCACGCGGGCATCCCGACGACCGTGCCGCGCGAGATGCCCGTGCCGGAGACCTCGACCTTGCCGTTTGCGAACAGCCCGGTGGTGACCGGCACGTACGTCGACCGGCCACTCTTGACGACCTCGAGGCCGAAGCCGCCCTCCTGCAGGGCCAGCAGTGCCGCGACCGGCACCGTCAGCACGTCCTTGCGACGGTCGACCGTGAACGTCACGTCGACCGACGCCATGGCGAACGGTGCCGCCGCCTTCTGCGCCTTCCTGCCGAGCAGGTCCACCGTCACCTCGACCTTGGTCTCGTCCTCCTGGCCGGCCTCCCCCGGCTCGACGACGGTCGTCACGTCAGAGATGACTCCCTTGACCCGCTCTCCGTCGGGCAGCTCGACCACCACCGTCCTGCGCTTCCTGGCCAGTCGCTGGTCCTCGGTGTCGATCTCGACGGTCACCGCCCTGGACGTGCCGGTGAACGAGAGCACCTCCTGCCCGGGCGCGGTGGCGGAGCCCTCCTCGGCAGCCAGGCTGTCGACGCGCACCGCGCCGGGCGCGAAGACCACGCTGCCGAGGGCAATGACACCGGTCTCCTCAAGACCTCGGTCCTCCTGCCACCGCTCGACCGCCGCTGCGGTGTAGGCCGTGAACTCCTCGTCGACGTCGAACCCCGTGTAGCCCAGGGCTGCGAGGTTCGCCTCGAGCTGCTTTACGTCAGAGCCCTCGACACCCTCTCGGAGATCGCGGTACGCCGGGAGACCGCCGTACATCACGGTCACGGGTACGTCGTCGACCTCGTAGAGCGCCTCGCCGCGCGAGACTTTCGTCCCCACAGCCGGGAGCCTCGTCACGGTGCCGGCCTGCCTGCTGCTGGTGGTCGTGGCCGGACCGTGGCCCAGCACCGCGGACGTCGTGCTGGTGTCGAGCAGTGTCTCCCGCGTCACCTTCGTGGTGCTCGGCGGCAACGGGGTGTCGGCGCTCGCCCGGTTGCCGTCCCCGATGCCGGGTCCCAGGACCGCCGCGGCGATCCCGCCGAGCACGACCGCAACCGCCGCGACGACGGCCGCCGTTCGTGCCCGGCTGCGCCCTCGGGCTCGTCCGTCACGACTGCCTCCGGCTGCGCTCCGCCGGAGCCTCACGATGCCTCACCCCGCACGTCCTTGGGACCGCCCATGAACTTCTGGCAGGCCTCCTGCGCGGTCTCGAAGTCTGGATCCTTGGCGATGTCCTCGGTCATGCGCATCATGCCGCCCTTGGGGTCGGGGAACTCCTCGACGCCCTTCTCGCGCATGCACTGCGAGAACTTCAACGCGTCCTCGCTGGCAGCCTTGCGGTCGGCTCCTGAGATCTGCGGCAGGAACTTCTGGCAGGCCTCCTGCGCCCTCTCCATCGTCTTGTTCTGGCCCGGCCGACCCTGGATCTCGATCCGGCCGCCCTTGGGGTCCGCCATCTCGACGCCGTGCTCCCGCATGCACTTCGCGAACTTCAGGCCCTGCGCCTGCGCGTCGTCCTGATCTGCGTCAGGTTCCTTGCCGTCTCCCGAGCCCTTGCCGGTCGCGGTGGCCACGTCGTCGTCAGAGCCGCCGTCGGACCCGCATCCACCGGTGAGCAGGGTGACGCCGAGCAACAGCGCGGCCAGCAGCATGTGCGTTCGCTTCATGGGTGTTCTCCTCCGTGCCGTCCGGCCGGCGAGTCCGACCGATGACCCCATCGAACGCGGGTCTGAGTTTCCCCTGTGTTTCCGCTCGAACCTTCCTGTCAGCCGGCTCGTCGTCGCTAACGTCGAGGAAACGCGGGCTCCAGCACGATGGGCGGAGCCGACGAAGGAGCAGGTGCATGCGCGTACTGGTGGTGGAGGACGAGCCCAGGCTCGCGGACGCGATCGCGGAGTGGTTGCGCGACGAGTCCCACGCGGTGGACGTGGCCCACGACGGCTCTGCCGCGCTCGAGCGGCTGACGGTCAACGACTACGACATCGCCGTGCTCGACCGGGACATCCCGATCATCCACGGCGACGAGGTGTGCCGGCACATCGTCGACTCCCCCGCGTCGACGCGGGTGCTGATGCTGACGGCTGCGGCCGAGGTCACCGATCGGGTCATGGGCCTCGCGATCGGAGCCGATGACTACCTGACGAAGCCCTTCGCGTTCCAGGAGCTGGCCGCCCGGGTGCTGGCACTGGGGCGCCGGTCCCGTCCCGCCGTGCCGCCCGTCCTCTGCCGCGGCGAGGTCACGCTGGACCCCGCTCGACGCGAGGTGTTCCGGGGCGACCGCTACGTCCCGCTGTCCAAGAAGGAGTTCGCCGTGCTGACCGAGCTGCTCCGCGCGGACGGTGCCACGGTCTCGGCCGAGCAGCTGCTCGAGAAGGCGTGGGACGAGAACGCCGATCCGTTCACCGGCGCCGTTCGACTCACGATCCACAAGCTGCGGCGCAAGCTCGGCGAGCCGTCGCTCGTCGACACCGTCACCGGCGTCGGGTACCGGATCCCATGACGATCATGAAGCTCCGCCGGGTGCTCCCCCAGCGGATCACCTTGCGGGCGCGGCTGACGCTGATCTACGGCGGCCTGTTCTTCGGGGCGGGCATTGTGCTGCTCGGGTCGACGTACGCGTTGTTCCACCAGGAGATCACCCATGGTGGCAACGTCCGGGTGACCTCGCCGCTGGGCGAGGCCACCACGCCCGACGAGCTGGCGAACGACATCGTGGTGAGCCGCGACGGCGAGCAGCTCACGGGACCGGGTGCCCAGAAGTTCCTCCTGAGCGAACGGAGCCGCATCGAGAACGCCGCCACGACCTCCCTCATCACGCAGGGCGGCATCGCGCTGGCCATGGTGGGCGGCGTCGCCGTCGCCTTCGGCTGGCTCATCGCCGGGCGTACGCTGGCGCCGTTGCGGCAGGTCACCGAGACCGCTCGGCGCATCGCCGCCGCTCCCGTCGCCGAGCGCGGCCTGCACGAGCGCATCGCGCTGCGCGGACCCGATGACGAGGTCAAGGACCTGGCCGACACGTTCGACCTGATGGTGGAGCGGCTCGACCGCTCGTTCGCCGGCCAGCGCCGCTTCGTGGCGAACGCCTCGCACGAGCTGCGCACGCCGCTCACGCTCAGCCGCGCCATGGTGGAGATCGCGATGCATCGCAAGAACGCCTCGGACGACCTCGTCCAGCTCGGCGACGACCTGCTGGAGATCAACGGCCGGCACGAACGGCTGATCACCGGGCTGCTCCTGCTCGCGAGCACCGAGAACGAGATCATCGACCACGCGCCGGTCGACCTCGCGGACGTCGTCGAGCACGTCATCGCCGACACCGCGATGGAAGCGGCGTCAACCGGTGTCGTCGTGCACGAGGACGTTGCCGAGACCGTGGTCGGTGGTGACGCCCTGCTGCTCGAGCGGCTCGTCCAGAACCTGGTCGAGAACGGCATCCGCCACAACGTGGCGCCCGACGGATGGGTTCGTGTGAGCACCCGCGTGCTCGGCGACGAGCAGGTCGAGCTCGAGGTCTCCAACACCGGACCCGACGTGCCGCCGTACGACATCCCGATGCTGTTCGAGCCGTTTCGCCGGCTCGACAGCGAACGGCTCGCGACCGCCACCGGAGCGGGTCTCGGGTTGTCGATCGTGCGATCGGTGGCCGTGGCCCATCAGGGCGAGGTGACCGCTGAACCCCGCGAGGGCGGCGGGCTCGTCGTGAGGGTCCTGCTCCCGGCCGCGACCGACGGCTAGGCCTACTCGAACGGAGAAGGATCTCCCGCGCCCACGCGGACGACCTCCGCGGACCCGTCGGAGAAGTCGACGACGGTGGTCGGCTCGGCGATGACGTCGGCGCCGGACTCGACGACCGCGTCCACCTGACCGTCGAGCGCCTCCGCGATCTCCCAGGCGGTCGTCATCGGCTCGGAGCTGCCCGGCAGGATCAGCGTCGTCGACAGCATCGGCTCACCGAGTGCGGACAGCAGCGCGGTGACGATCCGGCTGTCCGGGATGCGTACGCCCACGGTCTTCTTCTTCTCGTGGAGCAGGCGCCGGGGCACCTCGCGCGTCGCCGGCAGGATGAAGGTGTAGGGCCCGGGGGTCGCGGCCTTGACCGCACGGAAGATGGCGTTGTCGACGTGGACGAACTGGCCCAGCTGGGCGAAGTCCTTGCACACGAGCGTGAAGTGGTGCTTGTCGTCGAGCTGCCGGATGGTCCGGATGCGGTCGAGCGCGTCCTTGTTGCCGAGCTGGGCGCCCAGTGCGAACCCTGAGTCGGTCGGATAGGCGATGAGCCCACCGTCCCGGATGACGGCCGCCGCCTGGTCGACGGAGCGCTGCTGAGGGTTGTCGGGATGGATCTCGATGAACCGGGGCATGCAGTCGAGCGTACGACGAAATGCCCGGCCCCGGACATGCCGAGGGGCCGCGCAGCGTGTGCGCGGCCCCTCGCCAGGACTATTGGAAGATGCTGTAGCCGCCAGGGCCGACGAGGCATGCAACGACCAGCAGGACGATGCCGATCAAGATGTCGCCCCGGACAAGACGCAGGACTCCGTAGATCGCGATGATGGCCGCGATGATCAACAGGATGAGACCCATTGTTTCTCCCTCTCTTCAGTGGTGGCGGTGGCCACCGCTCAAAGGACTACCCCGATGCAGCCGTCCTCAATCGCGCCATGTGACGTGGGTCACCGTCAGGCGTTCCGTCATGCGGACAGTTCTCCACGTGCTGGGACGCCACGCGGGGCCGACCTATTCTGGAACGCGCAGGTCAACCGTTCGACGCACCGGAAGAGGTGAGCAGCATGGCCACGGCCCTCACCCTTGCCGAGCGGCGTCAGCAGCAGATCGCGCACGACGAGGAGCGCACGGCTCACCTCGCCTCGCGTGAGTCCCTCCTCGCACCCCGGCGCAGCAACGCCCAGCTCAAGGCGATCGCCGAGGCGGCCGAGCTGCGCTTCGCCGACGGCGACACCGCTGAGGTCCTCGCGTGGGTCGCCGAGGAGTTCGGTTACCGCACCGCGGTCGCGTGCTCGATGGCTGACGCCGTCCTGCCTCACGTGGTCGCGCGACACCTCCCATGGGTCGACACGCTCTTCCTCGAGACCGGATACCACTTCGCCGAGACGATCGGCACCCGCGATGCCGTGGAGTCGTCGATGCAGCTCTCGATCGTCGACGTCAAGCCGCGGCGCAGCGTCGCCGAGCAGGACGCGGAGTTCGGCGAGAGGCTCTACGAGCGCGACCCGGCACTGTGCTGCCAGATGCGCAAGGTCGAGCCGCTGCACGACACGCTCCAGGGCTACGAGGTCTGGATCACCGGTGTGCGCCGTGACGAGGCGCCGACCCGTGCCAACACGCCTTTCGTGACGTGGGACGACAAGAACGGGCTCGTCAAGGTGAACCCCCTGGCTGCTTGGTCGTTCGACGACCTGCTGGCGTACGCCGATGACAACGACGTCATCGTCAACCCGCTGGTCAATGACGGCTACCCGTCGATCGGCTGCGCCACGTGCACCCGCCGCGTCGCACCCGGCGAGGACCCGCGCGCGGGCCGTTGGGCGGGGCTCGACAAGACCGAGTGCGGCCTGCACGCCTGACCCCGCACCAGACCCGCACCACGACAAGGCACCGATGACCCTGACAGACGAACGACGGCTCACCCAGCTCGAGTGGCTGGAGTCCGAGGCGATCCACATCATCCGGGAGGTCGCTGCGGAGTTCGAGCGTCCCGTGCTCCTGTTCTCAGGCGGCAAGGACTCGGTCGTCATGCTCCACCTCGCCGTCAAGGCCTTCTGGCCCGCGCCGGTGCCGTTCCCGGTGATGCACGTCGACACCGGGCACAACTTCCCCGAGGTGCTCGCGTTCCGCGACGCCACCGTCGAGCGCCTCGGCCTGCGCCTCGAGGTCGCCAGCGTGCAGGACTACATCGACGACGGACGCCTCCGCGAGCGCAGCGACGGCACGCGCAACCAGCTGCAGACGCAGCCCCTGCTCGACGGCATCACGAGCAACAAGTTCGACGCGGTCTTCGGTGGCGGGCGTCGCGACGAGGAGAAGGCCCGTGCCAAGGAGCGCGTGTTCAGCCTGCGCGACGAGTTCGGGCAGTGGGACCCGCGCAACCAGCGCCCGGAGCTGTGGAACCTCTACAACGGCAAGCACCGGCCGGGCGAGCACGTACGCGTCTTCCCGCTCAGCAACTGGACCGAGCTCGACGTCTGGCAGTACATCGGCGCCGAGGACATCCAGCTGCCCGAGCTCTACTACGCGCACCAGCGCGAGGTCTTCGAGCGCGACGGCATGCTGATCAGCGTCAGCGAGGTGTCGCAGCCCCGTGACGGCGAGGTCGTCGAGAAGCGGCAGGTCCGCTACCGCACGGTCGGCGACATGTCGTGCACCGGCGCCGTCGAGAGCGACGCCGTGACGGTCGACGACGTCATCGTCGAGGTGGCCGCGACGCGGCTCACCGAGCGTGGCGCCACGCGCGCGGACGACCGTGCCTCCGAGGCCGCCATGGAGGACCGCAAGAAGGAAGGCTACTTCTGATGAGGACGCTCCTCCGCCTCGCGACCGCGGGGTCGGTCGACGACGGCAAGTCGACCCTCGTCGGGCGCCTGCTGTACGACTCGAAGTCCGTCCTCGCCGACCAGTTCGACGCGGTCGAACGGGTCAGCCGCGACCGCGGGCTCGCCTCCGCCGACCTCGCGCTGCTGACCGACGGGCTGCGCTCGGAGCGTGAGCAGGGCATCACGATCGACGTGGCCTATCGCTACTTCGCGACCGCCGAGCGCTCGTTCATCCTGGCCGACTGCCCCGGACACGTGCAGTACACGCGCAACACCGTGACCGGGGCCAGCACGGCCGACGTCGTCGTGCTGCTGGTCGACGTCCGTCACGGCATCCAGGAGCAGACCCGGCGACACCTCGCCGTCGCGTCACTGCTGCGGGTCCCCCACGTGATCGTCGTGGTCAACAAGATCGACCTCGTCGACTTCGACGAGCAGACCTACGAGCGCGTCTCCGACGAGGTCCTGGCGTCGGCCCGCAGCCTCGGCCTGTACGACGTCGCGACGATCCCGGTGTCCGCCCTCGACGGCGACAATGTCGTCGATCGCTCCACCCGTACGCCGTGGTACGACGGCCCCAGCCTGCTCACGTACCTCGAGCAGCTCTCCCCCGTCGGATCCCCGCAGTCCGAGCCGCTCCGGTTCCCCGTGCAGCTCGTGATCCGCCCGCAGTCCGCCGCCGGCGACGAGTTCCGCGACTACCGCGGCTATGCCGGGCAGATCGCCTCCGGCCTGGTCCGTGTCGGCGACGCCGTCACGGTGCAGCCCAGCGGCCGTACGAGCACCGTCACCGGTATCGACTTCGCCGGCAAGGAGCTCACCGAGGCGTACGCGCCCCAGTCGGTGACCCTGCGGCTGGCCGACGACATCGACATCTCGCGCGGCGACCTGCTGGTCACCTCCCGCAGCGTCCCGCCGGTCACGCAGGACATCGACGGGACGATCGCGTGGCTCGCGGAGGGCTCGCTCGTGCCGGGCACCAAGGTGCTGCTCAAGCACGGCACCCGCACGGTGCAGGCCATGGTCAAGGTCATCGGCGGCAAGCTCGACCTCGACAACGCCAGGCTGCTGCCCGCCGACTCCTTGGGGCTCAACGACATCGGCCACGTGACGCTCCGGCTGGCAACACCGATCCCCGCGGAGGAGTACATCCACGCCCGCGGCACCGGCGCGTTCCTGCTGATCGACGCTCAGGATGGCGGCACGCTGGCCGCCGGCATGGTCGGCGATGCACTGCTCGACACCAAGGCCGAGGTCGACGCGATCGGCGAGACTACAGTTCTCGTATGAGCTCGGGAGCAGGCGGCAGCTTCCCCCTGACCCTCCGGGTGGCCGGGCGCAAGGTCGTCGTGGTCGGCGGCGGGCACGTCGCGACCCGGCGCACGCTCTCGCTCCTCGACGCAGGTGCCCGGGTCGTCGTGATCGCGCCGTTGGTCTCGGACTCCCTCGCCTCGTCGATCGACCGTGGCGAGGTCGAGTGGGTCCAGCGGACGTACCGGTCCGGAGACCTCGAGGGCGCCTGGCTCGTGCAGACCGCGACGGCGGACCCTGTCGTCGACGGCCAGGTCGCCGACGACGCCGAGGCGCAGCAGGTCTGGTGCCTCAAGGGCGGCGACCCCGACCACGCCACCGCTTGGTCACCGGCCGTGGCGCGCGTTGACGACGTGACCGTCGCGATCAGCGGCGGCGGCGACGCCGGCCGGGCGGCAGCCCTGCGGGACGGCGTGGCAGCGGCTCTGCAGTCCGGCGAGCTGCCGCTGCGCCATCGCACGCACCACCCCGACGGCTTCGTCGCCCTCGTCGGCGGCGGACCCGGTGACCCCGGACTGCTGACGACGCGTGGCCGGCGCCTGCTCGCCGAGGCCGACGTCGTCGTCGTCGATCGCCTGGCTCCTCACGGCGTGCTGGCCGAGCTGCCGCCCGACGTCGAGGTCATCGACGTCGGCAAGAAGCCCGATCACCACCCCATCCCCCAGGACGAGATCAACGCGATCCTCGTCGACCGCGCCAAGCAGGGCAAGATCGTCGTCCGCCTCAAGGGCGGCGACCCGTACGTCTTCGGCCGCGGTGGCGAGGAGCTCATCGCCTGCCGCGACGCCGGCATCCCCGTCGAGGTCGTGCCCGGAGTCACGAGCGCGATCTCGGTCGCGGCCGCCGCCGGCATCCCCGTCACGCACCGCGGGGTCTCGCGCGGCTTCACCGTCGTCACGGGGCACGAGTCACTGGCCGACCTGCCCCGTCATCGCGCGCACACCCTCGTGATGCTGATGGGGGTCAAGCGGCTGGCGGAGACCGCGACCGAGCTGATCGCCGCCGGACACGACCCCGAGACACCGACAGCGCTCGTCGAGAGCGGCTACCGCAACGAGCAGCGGGTGACGGTCGGGACTCTGGAGACCATCGCCGAGCGCGCCGAGGCCGTCGACGCCCAGCCCCCGGCCATCACGATCATCGGCGACGTCGTGACGCTCTCCCCCGCCTGGCCTCCAGTCCCCCGAGTTTTGTGACGATAGGAGCGTCAACCAGTCCTTTTGACGCGCTTTTCGTCACACATCGCGGGGTGCGGGATGCTCGCGCAGCCAACGGTTGAGGTGCTTCTCGCCCTGGCGCATGACGACGTGGTGCCCGGCGACGAACACCGGGCGCAGGATCCACGCCGTCCACCGCATCCACCGGCGGTCCGTCGCGACCCGCCAGTCGATGTCCATGGCCGAGCTCTTCGGCGTCAGCTCGACGAAGGTGACCTCGCCGCGACCCCGAAGGTCGCCCTCCGACGTGAAGCTCAGGCGATGCGGGCGCTCGACGACCAGGTCGCCGAGCCGGAACCGCACCGCATAGCCGAACACGCTCGCGGCACGGAGGTCGAGATCGTCACCGTCGTACGCCGTGACCTGCACCGACGGCCACCACGGAAGCGGGTCAGGCGTGGCCAGCAGCGCCTCCAGGACGTCCCACAGCGCATCTCGGCTGCGCTCGACCTGCCAGCGCGACACGAGCACGTAGTCCGAATTCATGCGGTGTTCTCCGTGTCGCTACCGACCCTCGACGGGGTGCCGGGATTCAATGGAACTGGCCCTACGCGGTATGAGTGCGTAGGGCCTTAACTCTGCCCTGACGAGGACGTCCGCCGGAGCCACCAGAGCCCGACGAGGGGTAGCACGAGCGGCACGAAGCCGTAGCCCGCCCCGAAGTCCGACCACACCGTCTGGTCCGGGAACAGCGAGTCGTCGACGAGTGACAGCACCCCCGTGACGAGCACACCGAGGAGCTCGATGCCGATCGTCGCGAGGGCGAGACCGCGCCTGCTGCGGGCGAGGGCGATGGTGGCGACCACGTAGACCAGGCCGGCGACCGCCGACAACGAATAGGCGAACGGGGCCTCGTCCGCCTTGGTCGCCAGCTGGAAGATCGATCGCGACGAGGCGGCGAGGGCGAACACGGCGTAGACCGCGACGAGCACGCGACCGAAGCCGTGCGACGTGTCAGACATACGCGTTCTTCCAGATGCCGAGCAGGCGGACGCACAGGACGGCGACCGTCACCATCGCCACGACGACGACCCCCGTGCCCCACCGCGACTTCTCGGCGATCCCCCACAGCACCGCGGCCGGCGGGATGACGACGATCGTGACGAGGTAGGACACGAACAGCACGCCGTCGACGTCACGGTCGGTCGAGCCGACGGCGATCGACCCGCCGACCAGCATCCCGATCAGCAGGACCTCGAGCGCCGCGACGGCGTAGAACAGCGGGTTGCTGAACGGCAGCCGCCGGTACGTGTGCCAGCCGGCAAACGCCGCGACCAGCGCAGCAGCCAGGGCGACGACGTACGCCACGAGGTCGGTCACGCAGTGCCTTTGTTCGGGGCCTCCTCGTGCGAGGTGGCGGTCAGGATCTCCGTGACCGAGTCTTCCACGAAGCGCCGCCAGGTCGACACGCGGCGGACCATGAAGTGTCCGGCGCCGGGCAGCGGCGTCCACGAGGCGCTCGCAGTGAACCCGCGACTGCGCTCGACGTACGCCTTGCTGGCGGCCGCGGAGGTCCATCGGTCGGCGGTGCCGTGCAGCACCCGCAGGTGTCGGCCCTCGATGCCGCGGTTTGGCTCCCCCGGCGGCAACCACGGCGCGAGCCCCACGACGCCCACGACGGCCGGGTCGTCGGCGGCCCGGCAGGCCGTGCGGCCGCCCATCGAGTGGCCGACGAGGACGACAGGCACACCGGGATGCTCTGCCGTGAGCCGGTCGAGAGCCCACCGCGCGTCGCGTACGGGCGCGGGGTCGCTCGGTGAGTTCCAGCCGCGCTGGGCGTACTGCAGGAGCGACAGCGACAGGTCGTGCTGGTCGGCGAACGTGTGGAGCGACCGCGCCAGCAACGCCATGCGCCACCAGCTCGCGTGCTTGTTCTCCACCGGCTCCAGGTTGCGCTCCTGCCCGCCGTGCAGCAGCAGCACGAGGGCCTTGGGTGCACCGGGCGCGTGATAGCTGTCGAGTCGTGGCCCTGGCATGCCATCGATGCTGGCATGCCGGTGCAAGCCCCGCACAGCGGAATCAGGCGAGGTGGCTCACGTCACGGCCGCGACAGCCCTGACCGTGACAGCGCCGATGTCATAATGTGCCGCATGCCTGCACCCCTGGTCCTGATCTCCGCTGCCATGGCCGTGCCCTCCGGCTTCTACCGGCCCCTCGTGGCGGAGTTCCAGGGCCGCGGCTGGGAGGCCAAGGCGCTCCCGACTCGTGGCTTCGAGCGTGGTGAGCCGGTCGCGTCGCGGTCCCACGACTGGAGCTACGCGGACGAGATGACGGCGATCGCCGACGAGGTCGCCAAGGCCCGAGCCGACCAGCCCGATCGCCCGGTCATCGTGATGGGGCACAGCCTCGGTGCGCAGATCAGCGTCGGGCACGAGCTGCACCACCCGCCGAGCGACGGCTTCGTGGCCATCGGCGCCTCCGTCCCGCACTTCCGGTCGTACCCAGGAGCCGGGCTGCACGTGCTCTTCCTCGGGACCAGCGTGCCGATCGTCACCCGCGTCATGGGCTACCTGCCCAAGCCGTTCTTCGGCGCGCCCGGCGCACGTACGCTGATGCGCGAGTGGGCCCGCTTCGTGCGCACCGGCCGTCCGCCGTACGCCGTGCCGCACCGCGTCACGACGCCGTCACTCGTGGTGCAGCTCGAGGGCGACACGTACGCCGTGCCGAAGGCCACCGAGGTGTTCGTCGACACCCTCCTCGACCCGGCGACCACGACACGATGGGTCTACGCCAAGGACGCCGTGCCCGAGGGCGGCACGACCCATCACGTCCTCTGGGTCAAGACGCCGGGACCGGTCGTGGACCGGATCGTCAGCTGGTTCGCCACCGTCCGCTGAACGAGCTACTCGGCGAAGGCCTCGATCGGCGGGCACGAGCACGCCAGGTTGCGGTCGCCGTACGCCTGGTCGATCCGGCCCACCGGCGGCCAGTACTTGTCGTCCGTCGTGCCGGCCGGGAACGCCCCCGTGCTGATGTCGTACGCGTGCTGCCAGTCGACCAGGTCGCGCATGGTGTGCGGAGCGTGAGTCAGCGGGTTGTCGCCGTCGGGGTACTCCCCCGCCGCCACGGCGTCGATCTCGGACCGGATCGCGAGCATGGCGTCGCAGAACCGGTCGAGCTCGGCGAGGTCCTCGGACTCCGTCGGCTCGACCATCAACGTGCCCGGCACCGGGAAGCTCATCGTCGGGGCGTGGAAGCCGTAGTCGATGAGCCGCTTCGCCACGTCGTCGATCGTGAGGCCTGAGGCCCTCGTGAGCGGTCGCAGGTCGAGGATGCACTCGTGAGCCACGAGATCGTGGTCGCCCGTGTAGAGCACCGGGAACGCCCCCTCGAGGCGCTTGGCGACGTAGTTGGCCGACAGCACGGCGACCGAGGTGGCGTTGGTGAGACCCTCGGCACCCATCATGGCGATGTACGCGTACGGGATCGGCAGGATGCCCGCGGACCCGTACGGGGCCGCGCTGATCGCGCCGATGCCGGAGCGCTTCGACTCCACGGGGTGCAGCGGGTGGGTCGGCAGGAACGGGACGAGGTGCTCCGCGACGGCCACGGGCCCGACACCGGGTCCGCCGCCGCCGTGCGGGATGCAGAACGTCTTGTGCAGGTTGAGGTGCGACACGTCGCCGCCGAACTGGCCGGGTGCCGCGTGGCCGAGCAGGGCGTTGAGGTTGGCGCCGTCGACGTAGACCTGCCCGCCGTGACCGTGCACGATCTCGCACAGCTCGGTGATGCCGTGCTCGTAGACCCCGTGGGTCGACGGGTAGGTCACCATGATGGCCGCGAGGTCGTCGGAGTGCGCGTCGCACTGAGCCCGCAGGTCGGCCAGGTCGACCTCACCCTGCTCCGTCGACTTCACGATGACGACGCGCATGCCGGCCATGACCGCCGAGGCGGCGTTGGTGCCGTGGGCCGAGGCAGGGATCAGGCAGACGTCGCGGTGCTTGTCGCCTCGGCTCAGGTGGTAGGCCCGGATGGCCAGCAGGCCGGCGAGCTCGCCCTGTGAGCCGGCGTTGGGCTGGATCGACACGGCGGCATAGCCGGTGACCTCGGCGAGCCACGACTCCAGCGTCTCGACGAGCTCGATCATCCCGGCGGCGTCCTCGGCCGGCACGAACGGGTGCAGGTCGGCGAAGCCCGGCCAGCTGATGGGCTCCATCTCCGCGGTGGCATTGAGCTTCATGGTGCACGACCCCAGCGGGATCATGCCCCGGTCGAGGGCGTAGTCGCGGTCGCTGAGCTTGCGCAGGTAGCGCAGCATCTGCGTCTCGCTGCGGTGTTCATGGAACACCGGGTGGGTCAGGATCTCGTCCGTGCGCAGCAGCGAATCCGGCAGCGACTCCGGCGCCTCGTCGGCCCCGGACACGCCGAACGCGTTCCAGACCGCCTCGAGATCGGCTCGGGTCGTGGTCTCGCTGGTCGTCACGCCGACGTGGTCGGCGTCCACGAGGCGCAGGTGGATGCCGGCCTCGCGCGCCTTGGCCACGATGCCGGCAGCAGAGCCGGGGACCTCGGCGACGACGGTGTCGAAGAATCCGTCATCGGCGACCGCGACCCCGCCCTGGCGCAGGCCGGCAGCGAGGAGCCGCGCGGACTCGTTGACGTTCGCCGCGATCCGCCGCAGGCCGTCGGGCCCGTGGTAGACCGCGTACATCGACGCGGCGACGGCCAGGAGCACCTGGGCCGTGCAGATGTTGGACGTGGCCTTCTCGCGGCGGATGTGCTGCTCTCGCGTCTGGAGAGCCAGCCGGTACGCCGGACGGCCCGCGCTGTCGACCGAGACACCGACCAGGCGGCCGGGGAGGTGCCGCTCAAGGCCTTGGCGCACCGCCATGAACCCGGCGTGGGGTCCGCCGTAGAACATCGGCACACCGAAGCGCTGGCTGGAGCCGACCACGACGTCGGCGCCCATCGAGCCGGGCGAGGCGAGCAGGACGAGTGCGAGCGGGTCGGCGACGACCACGGCCAGACCACCCGAGGCGTGCGCGGCGTCGATCGCGGGGCGCGGGTCCACGACCTGGCCGTCGGTGCGGGGGTAGGCGATGATCGTGCCGGCTGCCTCGACATCGGGCACGCCGGCGGACAGGTCGGCCTCGACGAGCTCGATGCCCAACGCCTCGGCGCGGGTGTGCGTCACCGCGAGCGTCTGCGGAAGCAGCCCGGAGTCGATGATGATCGGCAGCGCGTCCTTGCCCTTGGTCGCGCGGCGGATCAGCGTCATCGACTCGGCCACGGCGGTGCCCTCGTCGAGCAGCGACGAGTTGGCCGTCGTCAGCCCGGTCAGGTCCGCGATGACGGTCTGGAAGTTGATGAGGGCCTCGAGCCGGCCCTGGGAGATCTCCGGCTGGTACGGCGTGTAGGCGGTGTACCAGGACGGGTCCTCGAGCACGTTGCGGCGGATGACGGCCGGCGTGACCGTCGGGTGGTAGCCGAGGCCGATCATCGCGACGCCGGGATTGTTGCGCTCGGCCAGGGCGCGCAGGGTCGCCAGCGCCTCTGGCTCGGTCTGCGCCGGCGGGAGGTTGAGGGCCGACGCGCTGCGGATGCCGGACGGGACCGCTGCAGCCATCAAGGCATCGAGGGAGTCGTAACCGACCCGACGCACCATGGCGTCCTGGTCCGAGCTGCTGGGGCCGATGTGACGGTCGGCGAAGTCGTGGGACACGGGAGAGCTCCAGGGGTAGAGGCGTCGGACTGCCCCTCCCCTTCTGTCACGCTCCCGTGCGGGCAGAGTGCTCCAGAATTGCCTCGGTCGCGTGGTCCTTGGTGCCTGAGAGGTTCCGGGGAGGAATTGCCCCTTCGGCGTCGCCTGGGCGAACTCTCCCACGCGCGATCGACAGCACAACCAGTCTACAAGGCGAACCGTCGGGAGCCCCACATGGTGGAGCTCCGGCGTGCCTCAGGCGTGGATCCTCAGGACGACAGGCGCGCGCGGCGCCGGGCGGCGAGCTCGTCGTCGGCCAGGCTGATCTCGACCGCGCGCTCGCTCGGGAGCTCGTGGAGCGAGCCCTCGATCTCCTTCCACACACCGCCGATCGCGATGCCGAACACGCCCTGGCCGCCTTGCAGGAGGTCGATGACCTCATCGGCCGAGCGGCACTCGTAGACGCTGGCGCCGTCGCTCATGAGCGTGACCTGCGTCAGGTCGTCGGTGCCGCGGACGCGCAGGTGGTCGATCGCGATGCGGATCTGCTGCAGCGAGACGCCGGCATCCAGCAGTCGCTTGATGATCTTGAGCAGCAGGATGTCCTTGAACGAGTACAGCCGCTGCGTGCCCGAGCCGGTGGCCGAGCGCACGGTCGGCTCGACGAGCCCGGTGCGGGCCCAGTAGTCGAGCTGGCGATAGGTGATCCCTGCGGCGCTGCACGCCGTGGGGCCGCGGAAGCCGGCGTCCTCGGGCAGCGGTGAGACATCATCGGTGAACAGCAGGCCTTGGTCGCTGGCCTCTGCGGCTGCTTCCGTGGTGGCCGTGACGTCGTCGTCGCGTGACTCGATCATCCGAAATGCCTTCCAATGCTGTGTATTGGGGAAGACTACCTCCACGGAACTACATCCGTGTACCTTCAGTAGTTCTCTCAAGGTAAGGGTGAGACTTTCCCAAAGCAACGACCGAGCGTACGGCTCGGCGTGTCGCAACCCTCAACTCTCACGTGAGGGTTGAGCTCAGGTCCCCGGTGGAGGCTTCTCGAAGTCCTCCGGGCTGATCTCGTCGAGGAACTCCCGGAACTTCTCGATCTCCTCGTCCTCGTCGGTCGTCGCCATGATCCCGGCCTCGTCGAGGACGTCCTCCGCACAGAGGATCCGCGCTCCCGATCGCAGGGCCAGGGCGATCGAGTCGGAGGGCCGAGCCTCGACCTCGGCGCCGGACGCGAAGGTGAGGGTGGCGTAGAAGACACCGTCCCGCACGTCGATGATCTGCACCTCGTCGAGCTCGTCGCCGAGCGCCTCGACGACGTGCTGCATGAGCTCGTGCGTCAGCGGGCGAGCCGTCTCGGTGCCCTGCTGGGCGTACGCGATCGCGGACGCCTCGACCGCACCGATCCAGATCGGCAGGTAGCGACCGCCATCGAGCTCCCGCAGCAGCACCAGCGGCTGGTTCGTCGGCATCTCCACCCGCACCCCGACCACCTCGACCTCACGCATCGGACTATCCGCGCAATCGACTTCTGACGAGGACGCTCTGCAAGCGCACGGACAGGGCGGCGAGGGCGGAGACCGTCTGCTCGCTCGCCTCCTTGTCGAGCTGGCGAGCCCGCGGCGTCACCACCTGCTCGAACAGCGCCACCTCGCGGTCGGCCGCCGTGCTGAAGATGCGGAGGTGACGCGGCTCGATGCCGAGCTGGACGAACTCCCCCACCAGCGCGGCGACCTGCAGCGCCTCGCCGTCGTAGTAGGTCTGGCTGGGGCGCCGCACGATCAGCCCGAACTCCTCGATCGCCTCGAGGGTGGCCGAGTCGATGCCGGCCGACTCGAGCAGCTCCTCGCGCGACAGGCGGACACTGCTGCGGGGCTCGGCGAAGGTCTCGGGGGTCGGCAACCCGTCCGCTGCGAGGCTGAGCCGCGGGACCCGGGTCGTGCTGCCGACCTCGGTGTCAGGGACGACACCGCGGTCCATGTCGTCGAGCACCTGGCGGATGTGTCCCAGCGGCCAGAACTTGTCACGCTGCTGGCGCAGGATGAAGCGCAGCCGTTCGACGTCCCCGAACGAGAACTTGCGGTAGCCCGAGGATGTGCGCTCCGGCTCCAGCAGGCCTTCGGACTCGAGGTAGCGGATCTTGGTGATCGTGAGGTCCGGGAACTCCGGCAGGAGCTCGTCGAGCACCTTGCCGATGCCGAGGCGCGAGAGCTCCGGCAGCGGCTCCGTCACGCCTGCCCTTTCAGGGCTCCGGCGAAGTAGATCAGGCGGTACTTGCCGATCTGGACCTCATCGCCGCCAGCCAACGTCACCTCGTTGTCGATGCGGTCACGGTTGACGTAGCTGCCGTTGAGGCTGCCAAGGTCCGCGATCGCGTAGCCGGCACCGCTGCGGGTGAAGGTCGCGTGGCGGCGCGAGACGCTGATGTCGTCGAGGAAGATGTCGCTCTCGGGATGACGCCCCACGGTCACGACGTCGCTGTCGAGGAGGAATCGCGCACCGGCATCGGGGCCGCGCTGCACCAGCAGCATCGCGCTGCCGGCCGGCAGGTTCTCCACCGCCGAGACGTCGGACGCGGACATCTCCTCGGTGTCGGCATCGAGGATCGGGATGTGCGTCGTGTCATCACTCGGAGGCACTGGTCCGGCGGTTCCGTCGGGCTCGTGGTCCGGCGTTGACATCGGATTCACTCCTGGAGGTCGGGGTCTTCAGTGGGGGTTGAGACTTCGTCTCCAACTTAGCACCCCGGGTGGTCCCGAGGCGCCGTGAACGGGTGGTCGTTCAGTCCGAGACGAGCGCGGAGTAGGCCTCGGCCTCGAGCAGCGACGCGGTCGGGTCCTCGTCGGCCGTGCGCACCTTGATGAGCCACCCCTCGCCGTACGGATCGGAGTTGATGACCTCGGGCCCACCCTCGAGCGCGTCGTTGCGGGAGACGATCTCGCCGGTCAGCGGCGAGAAGATGTCGGAGACCGACTTGGTCGACTCGAGCTCGCCGATGACGGCACCTGCCTCGACCCGCTCCCCCACGGCCGGCAGCTCGACGTAGACGATGTCTCCGAGCTGGTCCTGGGCGAAGTCGGTGATGCCGATCGTGGCGATGTCCTCGTCGAGACGCACCCACTCGTGCTCTTCGCTGTAAAACAGGTCCTCAGGGATCACCGCGTGCTCCTAGCCAGGGTCAAGAAGAAGGTCGAGCGTACTCAGGAGCCTTGATGTCCGCCAGCGCCGTGATCGTGACCTTGTCCTGCTCCGTCACGGTCGCGGTGCCGCCTCGCGTCGAGATCCCGTCGATGAGTCCGCCGGGAAAGCGTACCGCCCCGGCGAGCGTTGACGAGTCACCGATCGCCTCGATCAGGTAGGGCCGCTTGATCTCGCGTCCACCGACGCGGATCTCGTCGTCGTCGTCGAGGAAGTACGTCTGCGCGACCACGCGGGCGACACCGTTGATCGCGATGGCCTCGGCCCCGCCGTCGCGGAGCTTCTCCACCGCGTCCAGCAGGGCTGACGCGTCGATGTCCTTGTCGGGGTCGTTGATCACGACCTCGACACCGGGCCCCGTGGCGCCCTTCGTGCCGGCGAGGATCGCGAGCTCCTCGGCCCGCTCCTTGGCCTGCCGCTCGGCACTTGCGGACCGCTGCGTGCTGTTGAGCAGCCCGTCCCGGGTGGCGGTCAGGTCGTCGATCTGCGTGCTCAGCCGCTCGTTCGCGGCATCGAGGGACTTGAGCAGCTCGACCAGGTCGTCACCGCGCACGCCGGAGTAGTCGTCCTTGTCCTCGTGCCTGACCTGCACCACGATCGCGAACGCCAGGCCACCGATCAGGGCTGCGACGACGACCTGCGCGACGGTCGGCCGGAACAGCGAGCGCCACCTGGACTCAGGCATGGAAGATCCTCCTCCGGATTGCTGCGGCGTTGGCGAAGATCCGGATGCCGAGCACCACGACGACGCCGGTCGACAGCTGCGAGCCGACGCCGAGCTGGTCGCCGAGGTAGACCATGAACGAGGCGATCAGGACGTTCGAGATGAACGACACCACGAAGACGCGATCGTTGAAGCGGCGCTCGCCGAGGGCGCGGAGCGCGCCGATGACGGCGTCGAGGGCCGCGACGATCGCGATGGGAAGGTACGGCTGCAGGTCCCTCGGCACGGTCGGCTCGAGGAGCAGCCCGGCCACGATGCCGATGGCCAGGCCGATGACCGGGATCATTCTTCCCCCTTGATGGCTTTCGCATGGCGGATCGTCATGCGCTTCTTCGGTGCAGCTGGGACGTCGAGATCAGACGATGGTGTCACGCCGAACTGCACGGCTGCGTCCTTTTGCCGCGATGCCCAGTAGCGCCCCGCCGGATTGTCCTCGAATCGTTGCATGAGGGTGTCGCTCTGCCCGATCGCGACGACGGTGTAGGGCGGCGCGATGTCACGGAAGTTGACGTTGATGGCGCCGTTCGCGAAATGGATGCCCGTCAGGCTGCCGATGCGCTCGCCGTTGATCGCCACCGCCTCCGCGCCGGCGTACCAGAGCCCGTTGACGAGGATCTGCAGGTCGTCGTCGGTGATGCCGCCGTCGACGTTGCGCTGCAGGCTCGGGCTGACCACGACGGTGATCCCGGGCCCCTCGGCCGCCAGGTCACCCGCCTCGATCCGGAGGTTCTGGTAGCTCGGGTCGAAGCGGTTGGCTGAGGCCGACAGCTCGTCGACCTCCTCGCGGAGCCGCTCGGCAGTGGCCTCGCGCTCGGTCTGGAGCTCCTTGCGCGCCGCCACGTCGCTGATCAACGTGCTGCGCGCACGCTCGGTGGCCGGCCGGTCGTTGCGCGTCTGCACAGCGGCCATCATCACCAGCAGCGCGAAGACCGCGAGGACCAGTGCCGTGAGCGGGGTGTTGAACTCGCGCGACTGGGCGTAGTCGCCGGCGCGGACGACGTAGTAGTCATCGTCCAGCGCGGTGTCGGCAATCTGCTCGAGCAGGCCCTCCGCCTGCGCCGCCGCATCCTGCTCGGCCATCTCAGCTCCGGACGACGGGGGCCGTCGACGTCATGAGTCGACGCACCTGGAACGCGTACAGGACGCCGCCCCACCAGTAGAGCGCCACGCCCCAGATCGTGAACGCCCAGCCGAACACGTTGGCCAGGTCGGCGACGGTGCCCGTCGCGTCGCCCAGCAGCAACAGCGGGAAGGCGTAGAGGAGGCTCGCCGTGGCAGCTTTGCCGAGGAAGTGGACCGGCAGCGAGCTGTAGCCGCGCGTGCGCAGGAACGGCACGAGGCTGAACAGGAACACGTCCCGCAGGGGCAGGATCACCGCGAGCCACCACGGGATGATGTCGCGGTAGCCGAGGCCGATGACGACGGCGAGGATGAAGAAGCGGTCGGCGACAGGGTCGAGGATCGCCCCGATCTTGGACGTCTGGTTGAGCCGGCGGGCCAGCTTGCCGTCGAGGTAGTCGGTGAATCCCGACACCATCAGGACGGCCAGCGCCAGCTCGTCGTACTGCGGACCGAGCACGAGCCAGAGGAACACCGGGACCAACAGCAGGCGTACGAAGCTCAACGCGTTGGGGATCGTGAGGATGCGCTCCTCCATCTCGATCCTCCTCGCGTCTCGTCAGGTTCCCCCCGGAATGTCCACAGACAGACTAGGACATGGCGACCTGCCGCCTGCCCGCGGACACGAGTGCGCTGCCCACGGGTTGGGCACCGCCGTTGCGCACGGGAACAGGACTGACAGACTGGCGGTTGAAACGCATACAACTACACACCGGGCACACGAGGTGCCCACGTCCCGAGGAGGATCGTGGCTGACTACACACTTCCGGATCTGCCGTACGACTACGGCGCACTGGATCCGCACATTTCGGGCAAGATCATGGAGCTTCACCACTCGAAGCACCATCAGAACTACGTCAACGGCCTGAACACCGCCCTCGAGAAGCTCGAAGAGGCGCGCAGCAACGAGGCTCACGACACGATCAACCTGCTGGAGAAGAACCTCGCGTTCAACCTCGGCGGTCACATCAACCACTCGATCTTCTGGAAGAACCTCTCCCCCGAGGGCGGCGACAAGCCCGATGGTGAGCTGGGCGCCGCGATCGACGACAACTTCGGCTCGTTCGACGCGTTCCGCGCGCAGTTCGAGGCGTCGGCGCTGGGCCTGCAGGGCTCCGGCTGGGCGATCCTGGCGTGGGACACGCTGGGTCAGCGGCTCATCAACGTGCAGCTGTTCGACCAGCAGAACAACATCCCGGCGACGCTGATCCCGATCATCCAGCTGGACATGTGGGAGCACGCGTTCTACCTCGACTACCTCAACGTCAAGGGCGACTACGTCAAGGCGTGGTGGAACATCGCCAACTGGGCCGACGCCCAGGCGCGCTTCACCGCAGCAACCTCCGGCGGCCAGATCATCTTCTGACCGGCCACCGGCTGACGGCGGGATCCCTGGGCGACTAGGGGTCCCGCCGTTTTCCGTGCTCGGCCAGGTCGCGCAGGCGCGCGTTGTAGGCCTCGAGCTGCTCGTCGCCCGTACGGCTCTCGGAGCGGTCGAACCGCTTGGCCTCACGGGCGTCCGAGCGGAACCACTGCACGAGGATCGCGACCATCACGAGGATCAACGGGATCTCGCCCATGGCCCACGCCATGCCGCCGCCGAGGTACTGGTCGGCCAGCAGGTCGGTCCGGTAGGGCCGGTCGAGCGACCGCCAGTAGTCCGCGGCGAAGACCGTGTTGGACGACATCACGGCGACAGCGAAGAACGCGTGGAACGGGACGGTGACGAGCAGCATCCCGAACCGCACGAGCGGCGCGACGGCACGCGGCGCCGGGTCGATGCCGATCAGGACGTAGTAGAACAAGGTGCCGACCGCCAGGAAGTGCAGCTCCATGACCGGGTGACCCCAGTGGTTGCCCATCAAGGTCTCGAACGCGCTGCTGAAGTACAACCCGTACAGGCTGCCCACGAACAGCACCGGACCGACGACCGGGTGGGTGAGGAGCTGCGAGAACCGGGAGTGCAGGAACGAGAGCAGCATCGTGCGCGGCGACACCTCGCCCGGCTGGCGGGGGCCCGGCAGGGTCCGCAGCGCCAGCGTCATCGGAGCGCCGAGCACCAGGAAGATCGGGGCGACCATCGACAGCAGCATGTGCGAGGCCATGTGGGCGCTGAACAACACGTGCGAGTAGACACCGAGGCCGCCGAACGTCGCCCACGCGATGACGCCCATGCCGGCCAGCCACGAGATCGTGCGTCCGACCGGCCAGGCGTCGCCGCGACGGCGCATCGCCCAGACCCCGCGAAGGTAGAGCGCCGTGCCGAGGCACACGATGGCGAGCCCGACGCCGTTGCCGGACCAGCCCCACAGCAGCCGCAGGACGGTCGGCGCCGCCGGCATCGGACCGCCGAGGAGCTCCTCGATCGGGGTGTTGAAGACGTTCTCGCCGACCGGGGTCGGGGTGCGGGAGAGGGCCACTGCCAGGCCGATCGTGGTCGCCATGATCAGCAGCTCGGTGAACGCGAGCCGCAGGAACCCGCCGCCTTGGCTGATGATCCTGCGACGCTGCCGCCAGCCGAGCCAGCCGAGCGCCACCAGCGCCGCGACCTTGAGCAGCACGAGGCGACCGTAGGAGGATCCGAAGACGTCACCGAGCGACTCGAGGCGGACCGACGCGTTGACGACGCCCGACGCGCCGATGATGACGAACGACCACAGGGCGAGCGTCGAGAAGCGGGCGATCGCCGGCTCGAGGCGCTTGCTGCCGTGGGAGGCGACCCAGCCGAGCGCGGCCAGCCCGCCGACCCACAGTGTCGCCCCGAGCAGGTGCAGCAGCAGGCTGGTCGTCGCCAGGTCGTGCGAGCCGGACGACGCCGCGTGACCCGTGAGCGCGATGGGCGCCATGCCGGCCAGCGCGAGACCGAGCAGCCCACCGAGGGCGCGTGTGCTCAGCGTCCACCGCGTACCGATGGCGACGACTCCCGCGAAAGCAGCCTGGAGCAGGACGGCACGACCCTCGGACGCCTGCGCATATCCCGAGACGTACGCCCAGGTGAGCTCGGTCAACGAGGCGGCGAAGGTCTCGCCGACCTTGACGAAGAAGTAGAAGATGCTCGCGAGGCTCCACACCATCGCCCAGCGCGAGGCGATCCTGACGGCGCGGACCGCCAGGCCCTCGGCCTCGGGACCCGACGACGGCAGCAGGAAGACGGCGGCCGCGAGGAGGCCGATCACGAGGAGTGCCGAGGCGTCCGTCAGGAGCTTGGTGGACGGGACGGCCCAGCCGACGAACGATCCCGGGCTGGGGATGTCGGCCAGGGCCTTCTGCGGCGCTCCACCGCCCACCTCGAGGAACAGCACCAGTGAGATGACGGCGATCAGGAACGCCAGGACCACGTCACGTGTTGCGCGTGTCATCTCGCCTCCTCAGGGGCGCGAGCAGCAAGGCGATCGCCGCCGCAGCGGCCAGGATGCCCCAGAACAGATGAGCGCTGTGCCGGTGGATGAACGTCTCCTCCTCGGGCGGGTCGACCTGCTTGACGGTGCGCCCGGTCGTGGTCGAGTAGCGGATCGTGCCCTCCACCGGGTGGCCGTCGGCCGAGACGACTCGGTAGGCCACCGTGTAGCGACCCTTCTGTCCGGCGTCGGCGACCGTCGCCGTGACCCGGTTGTCGACCGCGCGAACGGCGCTGACGTCGACCTTGCTGCCGTTCGGCGCGGTGACCGAGACGTAGGCGGGGTTGCCGACGTTCTCGTTGAACGTGAACGCGAACGTCGACGGACTCGTGGGCAGGCTGGCCCCGTCCTCGGGGTCGGACCCGACGAGCGACGCATGCGCCGACGCCGGGCCCGACCCCACCAGGAGCAGGGCGATGCCCAGGAGAGCCACGCGGAGGACGACGTTATGCACGACGTCGATTCTCCCGCAGTGCCACAACCAGGGCGACGGCCGCCACAACGAGGGCGCCGCCACCGAGCCAACGCCCGGTCATGTCGCTGTCACTGCCCTCGTCATGCGTGTGCGCCTGGGCCTTGCCGTCGTCCTCCGCCGGCTCGGCCAACGTGAGCGTCGGGGCCGGGTGCTCGGGCTCGGTGTCGCCCTTCTGCACCTCGTCCCAGGCCACGACCTCGCCGTCGCTGTAGGTCTGCTCGGCGGTGAAGGCGATCTCGCCCGTCTCGGGGAACGGCCCGCCGGACAGCGCGAACTCGTCGAACTGCGACGGCGCGATGCCGTTGCCGGTCGCCTCCCAGGTGATCGTGCGTACGGCCTTGGACAGCTCGAACTCCCCCACCTTGGTGGGCTCGTCGAGCGTGGCCTCCTTGATCGTCACCTTCCAGCCCGGCTTGGACTGGGCGGTGACGAAGGCGAACGGAGTGTCCTCCGGCAGCGTGACCACGAGCTTGGTCGTGGACGCCGTCTCGGACTCGGTCGGCACGCGGAACACCGCCTTGCCGAACTCGCCCGGCTTCGCGTCGGTCGTGCTGACCGTGACGTGGGCGAGGGCGGGGCCGGCGATCCCGACGAGGGCGACCGTGATGAGCGCAGCAGAAAGCCGCGCGATGGTGCGAGTCATGAAGTGTCTTTCTGTGAAGGGTGTGCGGAACGGGATCAGCTCCCGTTCGGCGGACCCCTCTCGACACGCGTGTGCGCGAGGCGTACGTCGTGGAGTGCGAGCGGCGCGACGGCCAGCGGCAGAGGCCGCCAGGACGGGATCGTGACGACGCCGGCCTCGAGTGCCATGGCCCGCAGCCCGAGCCGCTCGGCGAGCTGCCACACGAAGGCTTCTCCACGAGCCAGGATCACGGCGCTGACTGCAGTCGCCAGCACGTGGGCCATCAGCATGCCCGCAGTCATCTGCATGTCGCCCGTGGAGCAGCCCAGGTGCACGACGACCTGGCAGAGCAGCAGCAGCCCGACCAGCTGACCGGGGGTCACCCGGCTTGCCGAGAGCAGCCACGCAACGGCCGCAGCTCCGCCGAACGCGGCGATGACGGCGCTGGAGCCGATCGTGCCGCCTGCGCTCGTGTGACCGACGGCAGCGGTGGCGACACAGGCCAGCGCGGCCGCGGTCGAACGTACGACCCGGGTCAGGCCTGCGGCCGGTCGCAGCGCGACGTCGAAAGCAGGCCCGGACACCACCTCAGGCTATCGACCCGCTTTCGCCGGCCTGGCACCGGCACGGCTGGGAAACGACGCCGTCCGGGCTGATCCTCGCGGGCTTGTACCGTGGGTCACATGGCGACCACCACCAACGACACCGCGTCCTTCATCACCCTCGACGAGCAGTGGGGAGCGCACAACTATCACCCCCTCCCGGTCGTCATCGCCGAGGCTGAAGGCGCCTGGGTCACGGACGTCGACGGCAACCGCTACCTCGACTTCCTCTCGGGCTACTCGGCGCTCAACTTCGGGCACCGGCACCCGGCGCTCATCGACGCCGCCCGCGAGCAGCTCGACCGCCTGACGCTGACGTCGCGCGCGTTCCACAACGACCAGTTCGGCGCGTTCTGCCGCGACCTCGCCGCGCTGACCGGCACCGAGACGGTGCTGACGATGAACACCGGCGCCGAGGCGGTCGAGTCCGCCATCAAGGTCGCCCGCAAGTGGGCGTACGAGGTCAAGGGCGTCGCGTTCGACCGCGCCGAGATCATCGTCGCGGCCGGCAACTTCCACGGCCGCACCACGACGATCGTGTCCTTCTCGGACGACCCGGCGGCCCATGACAACTACGGGCCCTTCACCCCCGGGTTCGTCACCGTCCCCTACGGCGACCTCGACGCGGTGCGCGCCGCGATCACCCCCAACACCGCCGCGATCCTGATGGAGCCGATCCAGGGCGAGGCCGGGGTGATCGTGCCGCCCGCGGGTTTCTTCGCGGGGATGCGCGAGCTGTGCGACGAGAACGACGTCCTGCTCATCGCCGACGAGATCCAGTCGGGGCTGGCCCGCACCGGCAAGCTGTTCGCGCTCGACCACGACGGGGTGCGCGCCGACCTCTACACCCTGGGCAAGGCTCTCGGCGGCGGCATCATCCCGGTCTCGGCGGTCGTCGGCCGGGCCGACGTGCTCGGCGTGCTCAAGCCCGGCCAGCACGGCTCGACGTTCGGCGGCTATCCCGTCGCCTGCGCCGTCGGCCGCGCCGTGGTCGGTCTGCTGGAGACCGGCGACTTCCAGGAGCGTTCGCGCGAGCTGGGCGAGCACCTGCACGGCCGGCTCGAGGAGCTCGTCGGCAAGGGCCTCGTCGCCGTACGCGGTCGCGGCCTCTGGGCAGGCATCGACATCGACCCGTTGGCAAAGACCGGACGCGAGGTGTCGATGGCGCTGCGTGACCGCGGCGTCCTGTGCAAGGAGACGCACGAGCGCACGCTCCGCATCGCTCCCCCGCTGGTCATCACCCGCGAGGAGATCGACGGCGCCGTCGACGCACTGACCGAGGCCCTGCACGCCTGAGCCCACCGTGCCGGCTCCGGAACCCCGGGCAACGGGCGCGATCAGCGCGTACGTTGTGCTGCACGGAGGCCTCACCATGCACAAGCTGACGATCCTGCTGGCCGGACTGCTCCTGGCGCTCACCGCATGCGGGGGCTCGGAGACCCGTGACAAGCCGGTGCAGAAGTTCGACCAGGCGCTGCACGACGAGCTGATCGCGATGTTCGAGCGCGACCAGCTGGATCGACTGGGCGGCAAGCCGTCCAACGAGAGCGACCAGGACCGGACGGACCGGCTGGAGGAGATCATCGACGAGCACGGCTGGCCGACGATCGCGCTCGTCGGCAAGGACGGCGAGGACGCGGCGTGGACGATCGCGCAGCACTCCGACCTCGACAAGCCGTTCCAGGCCAAGGCACTCAAGCTGCTCCGCAAGGCGGTGGCAGACAAGCAGGCCTCGCCGGGCAACCTCGCCTACCTGGAGGACCGGGTCGCGGTCGGCAGCGGCAAGCCCCAGCTCTACGGCACCCAGATGGGCTGCGGTCCGGACGGTCCCGAGCCGGCCACCCCGATCAAGGACGAGGACGGGGTCGAGGAGCGGCGCAAGAAGGCCGGCCTCGAGCCCCTCGCCGACTACGTCACCGAGATGACGGCGGTCTGCGCCGAGGACGAGGCCTCCTAGCTGAAGAACGTCGCCCCGCCGGGCGGCGCGGGCGACCGCTCGCTGTCGACATCGGTGAACGGTGTCTTGCCGGCGAACCTCTCGACGACGTCGCGGTAGGGCAGCACGCGGTACGGGAACGCCGAGCTCGCCGCCCGCCGGGTCAACGCCTCCCACGGCAGGGGTCGCTGCGAGGCGGAGACGAGCACGTTGCCGAAGCGGCGACCCTTGAGCGTCGCCGGCTCGGCGCTGATCATGACCTGGTCGAAGCTGTCCCGGACGCCGCGCACGACCCGGCGGACGTACGGGAACGGGGCCCGGTCCGCGAGGTTGAGCAGCACCACGCCGTCGTCGACCACGACCCGCGCGAGATCGGCGAAGAACTCGGCGGTCGACAGCTCCGCCGGCACCTGGGCCCCGTCGTACGCGTCGAGGATCACGACGTCGGCGAAGTCCGGTCGCAGCGCCGCGACACCGGAGCGGCCGTCGACCGGGCGGACCTTGACGCCGCTGTTGCGCGGCAGCGGCAGCCGCTCGCGGACCAGCGCCGTGACCCGCTCGTCCGGCTCCAGGACGATCTGCGCCGATGTCGGCCGGGTCACCGCGACGTACCGCGGGATCGTCATCGCCGCTCCGCCGATGTGCACGACGCGCAAGGGCTTGCCCGGGCTGCCGAGCGCGTCGATGACGTCGGCGATGCGCTGCATGTAGTCGAACTCGAGCCGGGTGGGGTCGTCCAGGTCGACGTGCGACTGGTCCGTGCCGTCGATCCGCAGCGTGTGGCCCGACGGCCGGTCGCGGTCCTGGACGATCTCGATCGTCCGATCACCGGCGCCGTCGGGCGTCACTCGTGCAGGCCCGCTGCCGTCAGGTCGTCACCGATCTGCCGGCGGATCTCGTCGGACGCCTCGAGCGCGACGATCGAGTGATCGAGGGTCCAGAGCGGAGTCCGGGTCTCCCCCGCCGCGATCCGGCGCGCCGCTTCGGCGGCCTGGAAGTGCAGCCCGGATGCCTGGTTGCCTCGCGGCTCGTCGTACGTCAGGGTGCGGTCGGGTCGGCGCAGGGTCAGCGGACCGGGGCTGTGGTGCTGGGGCTCGACGGTCAGGACGCCCTCGGTGCCGACGATCGTGACCTGGTTGGCCAGCAGCCCGTGCAACGTCGTCGAGAGCACCGACAGCGTGCCGCCGGCGTGCGTCATCGTGGCGCCCAGCTGACCGTTGACACCGTGGGGATCCTGCTGGCCGAGGGCGGCGACCGATTCGTGCGGTCCCAGGATCGAGGTGATGAACGCGAGCGGGTAGATCCCCAGGTCGAGCAGAGGCCCACCGGCGAGAGCCGGGTCGAACACCCGGTGCCCTTCGGGGAACGCCTCGCCGTACTCGGAGTGGACCGACGTGATCGTGCCCAGGGCACCGTCCTCGACGACCTGGCGCACGACGTCCCACTTGGGTAGGAACATGGTCCACAGCGCCTCGGCGCAGTAGAGGCCGGTCCGCTCCGCCACAGCCGCGATCTCGCGGGCCTGGCTCGCGCTGAGGCCGATCGGCTTCTCGACGACGACGTGCTTGCCGGACTCCAGGCTCAGGATCGCGTGCTCGAGATGCGCGGGGTGCGGCGTCGCGACGTAGACGATGTCGACGTCGTCGAGCGCCGCCAGCTCCTCGTAGCTGCCGACGGCGGTGCGTACGCCGTACGTGTCAGCGAACTCCTGTGCGCGGGGCAACGCACGCGAGCCCACCGCCACGACCTCCTGACGGGTGTACGTCTGCAGGGACTCCGTGAACTGCGCCGCGATCCATCCGGGACCCATGACGCCCCACCGCAGGGGCGGCGCCTCCATCGGGTCCGGCGTACGCGGGCTCGGGAAGGCGGCGAGGTCCATGCCGAGGACTCTAGGCGAGACCCTCGTGCACCAGCGGCACGACCTCGCGGCCGTACAGCTCGATGCTGCGCATGAGCTTGTCGTGCGGCAGCGTGCCGTTGCTGAACTTGAGGTCGAAACGGTCCATGCCGAGGATCTTGGTGTTGCGGATGATCTTGTCCGCCACGGTTCGCGGTGAGCCGACGTAGAGCGCGCCCTCGGGCCCGGCGGACGCCTCGAACTCCTGACGGCTCGCCGGCGGCCAGCCGCGCTCCCGACCGATGCGGGTGCGCTGCACCTCGTAGTGGGGCCACAGCTCGTCGAGCGCCTGCTCGTCGGTGTCGGCGACGTGCCCCGGCGAGTGGACGCCGATGGGCAGCTGCGGCTTGCCGAGCTGCTCGAGCGCCTGGCGGTAGAGATCCGCGTACGGCTTGAACTGCGCGGGCGGGCCGCCGATGATCGCCAGCATCAGCGGGATGCCATAGCGCGCCGCCCGGATGACCGACTCGGGGCTGCCGCCGACGCCGATCCAGGTGGCGAGGCTGCCGGCCGCGGTCTTGGGGAAGACCTCCTGACCTTCCAGCGGCGGTCGGAGGTTGCCGGACCACGTGACCGGTCCCTCCTCGCGCAGGCGCGCGAAGAGATCGAGCTTCTCGCTGAACAGCTCCTCGTACTGGCTGAGGTCGAAGCCGAACAACGGGAACGACTCGGTGAACGAGCCGCGCCCGAGGATGACCTCGGCGCGACCGTTGGACAACGCGTCGAGCGTCGCGAAGCGCTCGTAGACGCGGATCGGGTCGTCCGAGCTGAGCACCGTCACGGCGGTGCCGAGGTGGATGTCCTTGGTGCGCGCGGCGATCGCGGCGAGCACGACCTCCGGCGCGGTGACGGCGAAGTCCTCACGGTGGTGCTCCCCCACCCCGAAGAACGCGAGACCCAGCTCGTCGGCCAGGACCGCCTGGTCGACGATGTTGCGGATGACCTCGTCGTACGGCAGGGGGTTGCCGTCGTCGCCGAAGGTCACGTCACCGAAGGTGTCGAGTCCGAGCTCGAGCTGCGCCATGTCTTCTTCTCCCGGTAGAGGTACGCCCGTTCAACACCGCGTACGTCGGCGCTGTTCCCGGGTCAGCCGACCTTGGCGCGCAGGACCGAGCCGGGCAGCAGCACCTCGACCAGCATGCCCTTGGCGAGCTGCCGGCCCCGGCGCGTCTCCACGTCGCCGTCGACCTTGACGTCGCCGCCCTGGATGAGCTCACCGGCGGCCGCGCCGGACTCCGCGAAGTTGGCGAACTTGAGGAACTGCCCGAGGCGGATCATGTCGCCGGTGATCGGGACGACTTCGATGTCGGGGTCCATGCGCCCAGCCTGCCACGCCGGGCGTGCAGCCGCGTGCGAGGATCGACGGCATGGAGCAGACGGTCCGCGCCCGTGCCGTGATCTTCGACATGGACGGCACCCTGGTCGACTCGAACGCCGTCGTCGAGGCCATCTGGACCCGGTTCGCCGAGCGATTCGGCCTGGTCACCGCCGACGTGCTCGCGTTCTCCCACGGGCGGCAGACCATCAGCACCGTCAACCGGTTCGCGCCAGCGGACCTCGATCACGAGGCCCTGGCTGCTGAGCTCGCCAGCACCGAGATCGAGACGCCGGGCGGCATCGTCGAGATCTCCGGCGCGGCGGCGTTCGTCGAGTCGGTCCCTTCTGATCGCACGGCGCTCGTCACGTCCGCACCCCTGCTGCTGGCCAAGACCCGGATGACCGAGGCGGGCGTGCCGATGCCGCCGGTGGTCGTACCGGCCGAGGACGTCGCCCGCAGCAAGCCCGACCCCGAGGGATATCTGCGGGCCGCCGAGCTGCTCGGGGTCGACCCGCACGAAACCGTCGTGTTCGAGGACGCGCCGGCCGGCATCGAGTCGGGACGTTCCGCCGGTGCGCAGGTCGTGGTCGTCGGCCCGTACGACGGCACGGAGGCCGAGGGTCTCCCCCGCATCACCGACTTCACGTCGACTCGAGCTGCTGTCCAGGGCGACGAGATCGTCATCACCCTGGGCACGGCATGACCGGACCGGCGACAGCACGTGCCGATGTGTGGATCTCGTCCGTACGCCTTTACAAGACCCGCTCGATCGCATCCAACGAGTGCAAGGCCGGACATGTGCGCATCAACGGCGTCAAGGCCAAGCCCGCGCAACCCGTCAAGGTCGGCGACCGGATCGAGGCGCTGACCGAGGGCGGCCTGCGCATCGTTGTCGTCACCAAGATCATCGTCAAGCGCGTCGGCGCGGCGATCGCGGTCGAGTGCTACGACGACCACACGCCGCCACCGCCGAAGGAGGAGGTCGCGATCATGCCCCGGCGCGACCGCGGCGCGGGTCGACCCACCAAGCGGGACCGTCGAGCGCTCGACCGCCTGCGTCGGCGCTAGGCGAGCAGGAGCGGCAGCAGCGCTCGGCTGCTCAGCGGGGCCAGGTCGATGCTCCCCGGCGCTGCCGGGTCGACCCAGATGCACTCGGCGATCTCGGCCGCCACGACCGGTGCCGCGGCATCGATCGTCAGGCTGAAGACCTCGGCCAGGACCCGGTGGCCGGGCTCGTTGGCGGCGTCCTCCTCGAACGTGCCGACCCACGTGAACGCCTCGGCTGGCAGGTCGAGGCCCAGCTCCTCGACCAGCTCGCGGCGCAGGCACGCCAGTGGGCTCTCGTCGGGCTCGATCTTGCCGCCGGGCTGCATGAACACCGTGGTGTCGTGCTTGCGCACCATGAGGGCGCGGCCGTCGGCGTCGACGGTGAGCGCTGCGGCCACGTGGATGACGGGCGCCGTCACGGCTGGGGCACCTCGTCGGTGGCCTGGCCCCACTTGTCGGTCCACGACGGGGGCGCCTCGAGCATCGTCAGCAGGGCGTCGAGGTCGTCGGCGAACGACACGATGCCGGATTGCTCCTGCCGCACGAACCCCGACGAGACCATCCCGTCCAGCAGGTCGCGCATCGGCGCCCAGAACCCGGCCACGTCGAGGAACCCGCACGGCTTGGCGTGGATCGTGAGCTGAGCCCAGGTCCACTGCTCGGCGATCTCCTCCAGCGTCCCGGCCCCGCCCGGCAGCGCGATGAACGCGTCCGACAGCTCGGCCATCAATGCCTTGCGCTCGTGCATCGACTCCACGACGTGCAGATCGGTCAGGCCGTGGTGCGCCAGCTCGCGGTCGTCGAGCTGACGTGGGATGACCCCGATGACCTGGCCGCCGGCCTCCAGCGCAGCATCCGCGACGGCGCCCATCAGACCGACGTGCCCGCCTCCGTAGACCACGGTGATCCCACGCTCGGCGAGCGTACGGCCGGTGTGCCGGGCCGCCTCGGCGTACGCCGGCTCGTTGCCGAAGCTGGATCCGCAGAAGACGGCGACGGCGCTGAGAGTCATGGTTCCATCCTCGCGTGACGGGCACCCGCATCCCCAACCGGGTTCCTCGGGTTGTCCCGCCGACGAGGTGGCAGCAGACTGGGAAAAGGCCGTCTCGTTGGACGGTCATCCGCTTCGCCACAGGAGGACACATGACGAACACTCCCGAAGAGCCGCTCACCGACGACGAGCTCGTCACCAGCCCGGGCGCCGGACCGACCGCCGGCGGCGGGGACGCCGACGGCACCGATGGCGGCGACGCTGACGGCACCGACGGTGACGCCACCGACACGACCGACGGGGACACCACGGACTCCGACGGCACCGACTCGGACGGCTCTGACTCCGACGCCACCGACGGCGACGCCACGGACAGCACGGACGGCGACGCGTCCTGACCGTGTCCGGATCAGCGCTCGACCTGCTCAGTGGTGACGCCCAGACCTTCCTCTCGAAGGTCTGGGCGTCGCAGGTGCACCTCCATCGCGCCGAACCGAACGACCTGATCGGCCTGCTGTCGCTGGACGACGTGGACACGCTGCTCACGTCGTCAGCGATCCGTACACCGTCGGTCCGGCTCGCCAAGGACGGCGCCGTCCTGCCCGAGTCGGCCTACACCCGCGGTGCCACGCTCGCCGGCAAGCAGCTGACCGGCCTGGTCGACTCACGCAAGGCCCTCGCCCTCTTCGCCGATGGCGCGACCATCGTGTTCCAGGGCCTGCACCGCTACTGGCAGCCGATCACCAACCTCATCGCCGAGCTCGAGCTCGAGCTGGGGCACCCGTGCCAGGCGAACGCCTATCTCACACCGCCCGGCTCACAGGGCTTCGCGGTGCACAGCGACAGCCACGACGTCTTCGTGTTCCAGACCGCCGGCTCCAAGCAGTGGGAGGTCCACGGCCCGGACGGTGCGGAGGACGTGCTGCTCGAGCCCGGCCTGTCGATGTACCTGCCCACCGGAACCCCCCACGCCGCGCGCGCCCAGGACACCGTCTCGCTGCACGTCACGGTCGGCATCAACCAGCTCACCTGGCGCGGGCTGGTGGAGCGGAGCCTGGCCGACGTCGTCGGCGGAGTCTCTGACGCGCACCTGCCCGCCGGCTATCTCGAGGATCCGGCAGCACTCGCCGACGAGCTCGCAGATCGCCTGGAGGCGCTGGCCACCGAGATCCGTGGTGTCGACGCGACCGCTGCCGTCGAGTCCGAGGTGCGCCGGTTCCTCACCAGCCGCAACCCCCGCCTCTCCGGCGGCCTCCATGACGTCCTCGCGCTCGACGCCATCGACGACGTGACCATGCTGCGGCGGCGGCCCGGGCACCCTTGCGTGCTGATCGAGCGTGGCGACCGCATCGACATCCTGCTCGGCGACCGCTCGATCGACGTACCGGCGTGGCTGCGGCCCGCTCTCGACGAGCTGCGGGCGCGACGCGAGCTCACCCCGCAAGATCTCGCCGACCACCTCGATCCTCAGAGCCGGCTCGTGCTGTGCCGCCGCCTGGTCCGGGAAGGACTCCTCGAGGTCTCTCGGTGACGTCACGCGACCCCGCGTTCCGCTGCGCCATCGCCAGCGGCGAGCGTGACGAGCCGTTGACCGGCACGGCGTCGAACGTACGGGCGTTCCTGCTCGTCGAGCACTCGGGTCCCTGGGGTGTGGAGGCCCTGCGAGACGCTCGCCTGCCCGACGGGCTCGGCGCGTCCCTGGCTCGTGCAGCCTCGGCGGCTCGCGTCCGGCCGTTGCTCATACGCCGGCCCGATCGTCGCAGCGACGACACGACTACGCGTGTCTTCGCCGCGTTCGCGCACCCGTCGCGACCGTGGGTCGAGACGGCCCTCCTTGGTGACCCTCATGAGCTGCTCGATCTTGACCTCTCGGTCCTGGGCGCGGGCCGGTCGATGGGGCTGGATCCGTCCGACAGGACGCTCTTCTGCGTGTGCACCCACGGGCGTCACGATGCCTGCTGCGCGGAGCGTGGTCGACCTGTCGCTGCGGCGCTAGCCGAGGCGCGCCCGGAGGAGACGTGGGAGGTCTCGCACATCGGCGGCGACCGGTTCGCCGGCAACCTCCTGGTGCTCCCCCACGGCTTCTACTACGGCCGCGTCGATGCCGATTCGGCCGTCGCGCTTGCCGACAGGCACGCCGTCGGGGAGCTCGACCTCGACCACCTGCGCGGCCGTTCGTCGTACGCCATGCCGGTGCAGTTCGCCGAGCTCGCGTTGCGCCGCCACCTCGATGAGCCACGCAACGACGCCGTACGCCTGGTGTCGCGCCGGGTGTCCGATGGACTGACTGATGCGACCTTCGCCGTCGATGGGGCCGAGTGGGCGGTGCAAGTGCGTACGAGCAAAGGCACCGACCCCGTCCAGCTCACGTGCCGGTCATCCCGGGACAGCCCCATCCCTCAGCACGAGCTCGTCAGCCTCACGCAGACGTCCTGAGTTCTTCGTCGGAGGAGTGAGAGACCGAGCCCGTCACGGTGACGTCACTTCACCGCGGTCGTGGGATCGCTCCGTTCAAGATTGGCGGCTGCGTCGTTTCCGCTAACCGACCACCTCGCCGGCAGTAGGGCAGCAAGCTGTCATCGACGCTCTTACGGCCCGGGCCGCGAGAGACGATCGACCTCTGTCGGTCTATCGAAGATGGATTTTGCGCGGTAGAGTCCGCGGCAGCGGCCGCTGGGAGGCCCCATCTCTCGACTGCTCACTCGGTGAAGACCAACGCGTCGGAGGCGAATTCATGTGACTGGCGCTGTCGACAACGGCTCGGGGTGGGTCGAAGCGTTCGACCTGGCCCTCGCTTGGGACAGCGACCGTCTCCGAGCTTGGTGTCGTGCCCTGTGAAAATCATTCGTGTGGGTCTCGTGGCAGACCCAGCCGCGCCAACCGCGATCGCAAGGACGCTGTCCGATCTGAGCCCGTCCCAAGAGGACGAGTCGTGGGACATCACCGTCGTGAGTGAGCCGTTCACAACCGGGTCCGAGGAAGTCGGCACAGCGGTCGACCGACTGCAGGACCAAGCCCGGCACCACAACTGGGATCTCGTGCTCGGCCTGACCGAGCTCCCACTCCACGACCGCGAGGGGAGACACCTGGTGGCCGAGAGCGACCCGGAGCGTCGGACTGCGGTGCTTTCACTGCCCGCGCTGGGCGGTGTCCGTATGCGCTCTCGATCACGTCGAGCGGTGCGCGCCCTGCTGAGCGACATGTCAGCACCCCCGACGGCGGACGGCGCGCAGCGCGTCGTCCTTCCCGATCGCTGGGGACGATGGCGCTTGCTCCTCGGGATGGTGATCGCCAACCGCCCGTGGATGCTGGTGCCGGGTCTGAAGTCGGCGCTCGTGGCGGCGCTGGCGACCGGTGCCGTGGCCACCATCAACTCGACTGTCTGGCTGCTGGCCGACTCGCTGTCGTGGTGGCGCCTCGTGGTGGCGACGGTCGCCTCTGTCGCCCTGGTCGTTGGCTGGCTGATGATCGACGGGGAACTGTGGGACAGGCCGCGTGACCAGTCTCCTCAAGCGCGGGAGAGGTCGCGCCTCTACAACACCTCTACCCTGTTGACGCTGACGGTCGGCGTGCTCATCTGCTATGCCGTCCTATACATGGTGAACTTGGCGTGGGCGTTGTTCATCCTCGACCCGAACCTCGTGGGCGGCTCTCTCAACCGGTCGGTAGGTCACCGCGATCTGCTCGTGCTGGCTTGGTTCGTCGCATCAGCGGCGACGGTCGGCGGTGGCCTCGGCTCCGGGTTGGAGACAGATGATGCGATTCGTGCTGCCGCGTACTCCAAGCGAGAGGAGGAACGCCGCAAACGGCTCGCGCGCGACCGACAGGATTAACAGGATCATCCAGCAGAGCGGACATGGGTCTTCTCGCCTTCTCTCAGATGTTTCAGCAGTCGCTGGTACGTGTGCGCCCGCGACGGCGATGGTTGTGTCGGTATCCCTGGAAGTAGTGCTTGAGGGGAGCAGCGGGCGTACGCTCCTTCTGAGCAAGGGATCAACATGGGCTTCGTCGACATTGGTATCCCGGGTGTGCGCCCGTTGCCGCCAGGGACTCATCTCTGCGCTCTGTACTCCGGGTCGGCCGAGCGGGACGCCATCTTGTTTCCCTTCCTCCGAGAGGGCCTTCGTCACGGCGACACCTGCATGTGTTTCGTGGATGGCCTCGAGCCAGAAGCCGTGCGAGCCCGGGCGATCAGCGAGGCCAACGTTGTCGACCCGCCGATGGACCGGTTCGACGTACGCCCGGCATCGGAGGTCTACCTAGACACCGGGAGCTTCTCGGTCGAGCACATGACCTCGGTGCTCTCCGAGTCCCTCGACGCGGTCGTCGCCGGTGGCTCGGGATTGCTGCGAACCACCGGGGAGATGCCGTGGCCCGGGGTGCTGCTCCAGCCTCATGGGGCCGACGCCTTTTTCGTGTACGAATCGGCCCTCAACGACGTCGTGGACCAGAAACCAGCGGTCTTCGTGTGTTTGTACGACCTGCAGCGCTTTGGTCTGGAGATGCTGGTTGCCGTGCTCAAGACCCACCCCGTGGTGCTGCTGGACCAGACCGTTCTCGACAACCCGCATTTCAGGACCCGGGTGGAGTACGTAGCCGAGGTGGCCGACCCGGATAGGCGCTCCCTGGACGAGGCCGCATCCGCGGCGCGCGTCACTGGCGCACGGTCGTCGCTCAGCCCCGCCGAGCTGCGGGTCGCCGGACTCGTCGCCGAAGGTCTGGTCAACAAGCGCATTGCCCAGCAGCTGTCCGTGTCGCCGCACACCGTCGATGCACACCTGAAGCACATCTACACCAAGCTCGGCATCCACTCCCGCGTCGAGCTGACCGTGCTGGCGATGCAACGTCGTGTCCGTGGGCTTGAGCCCAGGTGATCCGTCTCGTCATGTGTACCCGTTCACGGGATGCGGGAGACCCGGCCCGCCGGACAGCATGGCGGTAACGGGTATATCGGTACCCACTCGCAGCCGACTGGCGGCGACGTGTCCCATCAAGCAAGGAGCTCGACCCATGGTGACCAAAGCTCTCCTCGTGCGTCTCGAAGCACTGCCCGGCAAGGAGTCCGAACTCGCAGATTTCCTGACCCAGGCGCGATCGATCGTGATGGAGGAGCCGGGCACAGTGGCCTGGTTCGCCATTCAGTTCAGCCCGACGACGTTCGGCGTGTACGACGTGTTCCCCGACGACGAGGCCCGGGACGCCCACCTCGCCGGCGGCGTCGGCCAAGCTCTCGGACCCAACACCGGAGTGCTCTTCACCGAGCCGCAGATCGAAAAGATCGACATCCTCGCCGACAAGATGCCGACCTAGCAGGAGCGTTGGCTGGACGGATGCAGCCGTCCGGCGCACGAACTGCGAGCCTCCCCGAATCGTCGCTGACGGGCGGGAGGGCGTGGTGTATGCATCCTTCTCGCCTACGTGACGGCTGCTAATGACGTCCACAGGTGTCACACCGGCATGTTCGCATTCGGTCAGCATCCAGAGAGATCCAAAGCCGCCGAACTCGTCCTGCGTCGTTCCGCCGCGACTTCCCGCGTGGCCACCGCCTCTGGCGGGACGTGCTCACGGTTCGGGGGCCGCGCATCGACCAGGCGCTATTGGTGGGCAATTCCATGGGCGGCGCGCTCGCCCTCGACGCTGCGTTGCTGCACCCCTCTCGAGTTTCCGGACTGGTCCTCATCGGCGCAGGTGTCTCCGGTATGACCGACCTCAACACTCCGTTCGACTGGCGGCTCGACCCTGCGTCAGCGCCACTCCTCCAGCGCGTTGACGACGCCACCTTGGAGGTCGAGGATCGGATCGCGGCCCTCGCGCACCTCTGGCTCGATGGACCTGCTGCCGTCGAGGGACGGGTCGGCGGCTCGCCACGGGATCTGTTCAACGCGATGAACCGTCGCATCTTCGACATTGGAGCGCCGGACGATGCCGGTGAAGCAGGTGTGGACACCTGGACCAGGCTCGGGGACATCTCCATCCCGGCCCTCGTCACGTGGGGGGATTTGGACATCCCGGCCGACCTGCCGTTCTACGAGGAGACCGCGCGGCGGCTCGGCCAGGGGCCCGCCCGCATCCTCCCGAATGTGGCCCATCTGCCTGGTCTCGAACAGCCGGAGCTTGTCGCCGACCTGGTGCGGGAAGCTCTACACATCTGACGACGGCCGCGCTCAACGACAGCGCAGGCGTCCACGATTGCCTCGGCTCGCTCTGCGTCATTCCGCCGCGGATAGGCGGGTGGCGCCGCCTCGAACCGTCGGGACGATCTAGAGTCGCATGGATGATGAGCGCGGTGGTGCCGATTGTCGCGATTGCGCCCAGCCACACGGACGAAGTGACATGCTGGCTCCATGGTCCACCCGCAAAGCGGTAATGATCGGCACTGGGTTCGGACTCGGTTGATCGGCGGTCTGATGTTCCAGAGCGAACTGCGCTAGCGCGACCCACAGCAACGTGGGTCGCGAGTGCGCTTTGCTCGTAGGCATGATGCGACCCTAGCGATTCGGGGATCCGAGGACTTCGGACATGCAGGGCTTTCGGATCTCGATGCAACGCACAGCATGAGAACCAGCGTCCTCCCACCGCCTCTGGGTTATCCGGACTCAGCTCCGCGCGCCCGCGCATCGGCGATCTAGTCTTCCGAGAACCGCAGCCCGCCTGGGGCGATGGCCGCCCGCAGGCTCAGGACATCCGAAAGATGGGCCATCCAATCTCTGTGCGCCAAGCGTTCGGATCTGGGTCATCAGCAGGCCCGATGAGGTAGGTCTCCCGAACTGGGCCTGCTACCGCGAGCGCGTTGGCGACGACCCACGTCCCGAGCTGCCCGTATGTGACGTCGGCCTGGTCGTGCGGACCGACGTGGGTCGCGACGGCCAGCTCCACCGCCGGCAGGGTGACCGGGCGCACCCTCCCGCGATGTGGAGGGTCCGTCGATGACACGTGCAGCATCACGTGGCCCTGGCCCTCCTCGAAGAGGGCGTTGTCGTAGACCCCTCCCACCGGCCCAGTCTGGCTGCCGACCGCAGCGTTGAGCTCGGCCAGCGCTCCTGCGTACCACGCGCTCATGGCGTCGCTGTCGACGTCGTCCTCGATCGCAGCCACCGTGGCCTCCGGCACAGCCCTCAGCTCGACCGTGAGGGGTACCGGGTCGGGAGCGAGGAGGCGCCGCAGCGACACGACTGCTGCCCTGGTCCGGTCCAGCTCGACTTCCAATCGCGCCAGGTGCTCGGACACCAGCGCAGCACGGTTGCCGGGGTCGGTCGACTCGATGATGCGTTGGACGTCCGCGAGTGGAAGATCGAGCTCTCGGAGGCGGTGGATCACCTGCGCGGTCGCGATCTGGTCGCCGCTGTACGAGCGGTAACCCGTCGACCCGTCGACTGCAGCGGGAACGAGCAGACCTGCCTCGTGATAGCGACGCAACGTCCTCACGCTCAAGTGCGTCAGGCGCGAGAACTCACCGATGGCCAGCATGACAACAGTCTGCACCCTCCCCCTGGGAGAGAGTCCCGTCCTTGACCCTGCCGCTGCGGAACGCCCCACCGTGGAGCCATGACCACATCAGCGAAAGGAAACAACATCATGAACGACAAGAAGGCATTCGCGTGGGACGACCTCCCCGAGGTCGTGGCCAACTACCTCCGCGCCCACGTCGTCCAGGACTTCGCCGAGGCGATGACGTACCTGCCCGAGGACGTCATCGTCATCGACAACGGCGAGGTGCTCGAGGGCCGCGACGAGACGTTCAAGGTCTTCGACAAGTCGGCGAACGACTACGAGGTGGAGACGACGCTGAACTCCACCTCTCGGCCGGCGGACGACGTGTGGCAGGTCGACACGCACCTCTCGGGCAACTTCCCGGGCGGCGAGGTCGACCTCCGCATGTTCTTCACCCTGGCCTCCGGCGTGATCCAGAAGCTGGAGATCACGGTCTGACGTCCGACGTCAGGGCGACCCATCACAACCAAAGGAGAACGTCATGTCCATGCCAGATCGCGACCGTCTCGACGGTCGGCGCGCGCTCGTCACAGGCGGGTCCAGGGGGTCGGGGAAGGCGGTGGTGGAGAGACTGCGCGAGCTCGGTGCAGACGTGTGGACCACGGCGCGAACGATGCCGGTCGGCTTCGAGCACCCGGACCGCTTCATCGAGGCCGACACCTCGACCCTGGACGGAGTGGAGGCCGTCGCGGCCAGGATCTCCGGGCAAGGTCCGCTCGACATCCTGGTGCACGTCGTCGGCGGCTCCTCGACCCCTCCGGGCGGATTCGCGGCGGCTAGTGAGGAGCAATGGATGGCCGAGCTGAACCTGAACTTCCTGGGCGCGGTCAGGCTGGATCGAGTCTTGTTGCCGGCCATGGTCGAGGCAAGATCGGGAGTGGTCGTGCACGTCACCTCCATCCAGCGTCAGATGCCGCTGCACGACGCCACCTTGCCGTACGCCTCGGCCAAGGGCGCGCTGCGCACGTACAGCAAGGGGCTCTCCAACGAGCTGGCTCGACATGGCATTCGCGTCAACGCCGTCAGCCCCGGTGGCATCGAGACCGAGGCCTACGACGGCTTCGTCGACCGGCTTGCCCAGGGCAACGACCTGACGCGAGAAGAAGCAAAGCAGTCGATCCTCGACTCCCTCGGAGGGGTTCCTCTCGGACGGTTCTCGTCCACTGCGGAGATTGCGGACCTCGTCGGTTTCCTGGTCTCTGACCGAGCGTCCTCGATCGTCGGAGCAGAGTACGTCATCGACGGCGGGACCGTCCCCACCATCTGAGGGATCTGACCTGGGGTCGAGGCGGGAGAGGAGTGCGATGGCCTCGAGGCTTCATTGCGTCGAGGCCATCGCACCTCCCGGCCCCACATGTACGGCCCTGACGCGATGCAGTGTGTCCTTCCCCGCGTGAGGGCGCCGGTCCCGGCGTTGGTCTAGCGGCCGAGCGCCAACGTTGCGATCGTGGCGCCTTCGCAGGCCGCACATGACTACGCTGGCTGAATGACAGAGCAGACTCCCAGCACGAACACCTCCGTCGACAACGCCGACATCGTGCGGTCTTTCCTTGAGGCGCTCCAGGCTCAGGACTTCGAGACCTTTGCGGCTCTGCTCTCTGACGACGTCATCTACCAGAACGTAGGCCTCCCCACCATTCGCGGCGGCCTCCGAGTCACGAAGCTCATGCGGGGAATGGAAGGCAAGGCGCGCTTCGAGGTGAAGTTTCACCGGAACGTCGTCGAGGGATCCACGGTCCTCAACGAACGGACAGACGCGATCGTGCTCGGCCCGCTGCGGCTTCAGTTCTGGGTGTGCGGTGTGTTCGAGGTTGCCGACGGACGCATCAGCTTGTGGCGCGACTACTTCGACTTCTACGACATGTTCAAGGCGACGTTGCGCGGAGTCATCGGGATCGTCATCCCGGCTGTCCGCCGAACCATGTGAGACGCGCCGGCACGTGGCCGGGCCAGCTCGAACCTGAGGCGTTCCGGAGCCACTGGTGTGGTTGCCACCGCAGCTCGATCAGTGCAGGCCGGCCTCATACGCGGCGATCACGAGATGAACCCGATCACGAGCTCCCAGCTTCGCGAGGATGCGGCCGACGTGAGTCTTGGCGGTCAGTGGGCTGACGACCAGCTCGTCTGCGATCTCGCTGTTGCTCCGGCCCAGGGCGATCAGCTGAAGCACCTCTCGTTCGCGTGCCGTCAGGCTGGCCAGTCGCTCGGGCTCCGTCGCTTCCGGACGGCTCAACGCCCGGGTGATGACCGCCCTGGTCGCGGCGGGTGACAACAGCGATGCCCCGGCTGCGACCGTACGGATGGCGTCCAGCAGCGCCTCCGGACGGGTGTCCTTGGGCAGGAATCCGCACGCCCCCGCACGAAGCCCTCGCATGACGTTGGCGTCGGTCTCGAACGTGGTCAGGATCAGCACCTTGCTGGCGCTGGATCCATCGTCAGCGACGATCTGCCGGGTCGCCTCGATGCCGTCCATGTTCGGCATCCTGATGTCCATCAGGACGACGTCCGGATGCAGGTCCCGGGCCAGCGCCACCGCCTCGTCGCCCGTACCGGCCTCACCGACGACCTCCATCCCATCGTCGGAGTTGACCAGCAATGCGAACGCGCCGCGCACCAGCGCCTGGTCGTCGGCGAGCAGGACGCGGATCATGACGACACCCGCCAGGCTTCCGGCATGGGCAGGCTCGCCCACACCTCGAATCCTCCGGACTCCCCCGGCCCGGCAGACAGCTCGCCGCCAACGGCCTGGGCTCGCCCTGTCATCCCGACGATCCCGAAGCCGGGCGGTGTCTCGGATGAGCTCCCTCGCGCGGGTCCCTGATCAATGACCGTGATCCGCAACCGCTGGTCATCCTGGTCGAGGCGGACGCTCGCGTGCTTGGCCTCCGAGTGTCGTACGACGTTGGTGAGCGACTCCTGGATGATCCGGTAGGCCACGACGGAGACCGTTGCGGGCAGCTCGTCCGACAGGCCGTGCGTCTCCACGTCGACCCGGACGTCCGCCGCCTCGGCCGTCTCCACCAAGCGGTGCAGCTCGCCGAGGTGGGGCGCCGGCTCGATCGGTTCGGCGTCGCCACGGTGCAGCACGTTCAGCACGGTACGCAGCTCGTGGAGCGTGGTCCGGCTGGTGTCCGACAGGTCGTGGAGCGTCTTGGACAGCTCACCCAGCGACGCATCAGGTTCCCGCTCCGGCAGCTGGTCGATCAGGTGCGCCGCCACCGACGCCTGGACGTTCGCGACCGCGAGCCCATGCGCCAGGACGTCGTGCAGCTCGCGGGCGATCACGACCCGCTCCTCGGCAACTCGTCGCTCGACCTCGTCGGCGCGTTCCAGCTCGAGCCGGGCGGTGACCGCAGCGGTCCAGTTCTGGTAGAAGCGGACTGCCAGCCCGGCGAAGAACGCCACGAACAGCCAACCGACGCCGAGGAAGGCATCGCCAGGCGCACCCGACGCCTCGTCGGCGACGACCGGTACGGTCACCGCGGCGACCGCCACCAGGGCGGCCACGGCTCGCCGCTGTGGCTCGCTGTAGCGCGCCACCGTGTACGCCGCCACCAACGAGGCCGGCATCGTGGCCTCATGGGGATAGTCGAGGACGTGGTACGGCGTCGACACGGCCAGGACCGCGACCATGACGGGCATCGGCCAGCGCCGACGGGTCAGCAACGGCACCGACATCGCACCCAGGAGGACGACCGCCCACAGGTCCACGCTTCGCTCGCCGTCGAAGTCGATCGACTCGAGCGTCACCGCGACGACGACGCCGAGCACGAACGACCCCGCCGCCAGCAACCCATCGGCTGCTGGCGGACGGAGCGCCATCATCGTCCACACAGGGTCATCGACACAGTCCTCATCCCGCGCGCCAGAGCTTGCTCGGCCACCATATCCGCGAACCCAGCGACATCGTGAGCGCCGGAACCACGATGGACCGCACCAGCAAGGTGTCGATGAGCACGCCGACGGCCACCAGCAGCCCGATCTCGACGAGCATGACGAGCGGCAGCGAGGCAAGCACCGCGAAGGTCGCCGCCAGCACCACGCCTGCCGAGGTGATCACGCCACCGGTCGCCGCGAGGCCGCGCTTCGTACCGTCGACCGTGCCGTGCCGAACGGCTTCCTCCCGCACCCGGGTCATCAAGAAGATGTTGTAGTCGACGCCCAAGGCGACCAGGAAGAGGAACCCGATCAGCGGCACCGACGACTCCATCCCGGCAAACCCGAGCACATGGTCGAACAGCAGGTTGCACAGTCCCAAGGCTCCGAAGTACGACACGACGACGGTCGCGACCAGCACCAACGGAGCGACGATGGCCCGGAGCAGCAGCCCGAGGATGGCGAGCACCACCAGCAGGATCAGCGGCATCACCAGGTTGCGGTCGCTCTTGTTGGTCTCGGCCTCATCGAGCTTCTCGGCGCTGGGTCCGCCGACCAGCGCGGACTTCCCTGCGACCTCCCCCACGTTCTCCCGGAGGCGCTTGATCGTTGCCGTCTCACCTGGGCTCTCTGGCGAGTCGTTCGGGATCACTGAGATCTCGACCCAGTCGTCGCTGGACCGCCCGAGCTCAGCACTGGCGACCCCCGACGTTCCCTGGACAGCAGCCAGGACCTCACGGCTGTCTCCCGGTCGACTCATCACGGTCAGCGGCTGACCGCCCTGGTCGGGATAGCGTGCTTCGGCCAGCTTCGCCCCGGTCACCGAGTCCGGCGTCGAGCGGGCGAACTGGTCGAGCTGCGGAAGGGCGCTGTTGACTCCGACGGTGCCCAGCGCGAGGCCGCCCAGGACCACCATCGGCACCACCCACCCGACGACGCGGCGACGCGCGACCAGCTCGCCGAGCCGCGCCCACCGTGAGCCGGATGCGCGGACCTCCGCCCCGAGCCGGGGCACGTACGGCCAGAAGACGCCGCGGCCGAGCAGCACCAACAGGGCTGGGAAGAGCGTCAGCATGACCAGCAAGGCAGCCCCGATGCCCGCCGCACCGACCGGACCGAGACTGCTGATGCTGTTGAGATCCGCAGCCAGGAGGCACAGCAGTCCGGCGACCACCGTCGCCGCCGAGGCGAGGATGGCCGGACCGGCCGCATGCAGTGCCGCCAGCATGGCGTCGATCGGACGTTCGTGGCGGTGCAGCTCCTCGCGATAGCGAGACACGAGCAGCAAGGCATAGTCGGTGCCCGCGCCGAAGACCAGGACGATCAGCAGCGCAGAGCTCATGCTCGTGATCGTGAAGTCGAAGATCTGGGTCAGTGCGTAGACGACACCCATCGATGTGACAGCCGCGACCCCGACCGAGGCGAGCGGGACCAGCCACAAGAGTGGACTGCGGTACGTCGCGATCAGAAGGAGCGCCACCACGACGGCCGTGGCGAGCAGCAGCCTCGAGTCCACGGCGTCGAAGACCTCGTCCATGTCGGCCCCCAGCGCGGTCGGACCGGTGACGTAGACATCCAGACCGTCCGGCTGGTCTTCCAGGAGCTGGCGCGCATCAGCGGTGGCATTGGCCTCCTCGGCCACCGCATCACCCTTCAGCGAAAGCCCGTACATCAGAGTCGTGCCGTCCTTGGACTCGACGATCTCGGACGGGGTGCCGGCGTCGGTGCCGAATTGCTCCGTCAGCTCGGCCTGGCCTCGTACGGCCGCATCCCGGTCGCCGGGCTGGAGGCCGCTCGGTCGTTCGTGCACGATCACGAGCAGGCCGTTCTCACCACCGGGCAGGTCAGCCTCGGCTTGGAGCACCTTGGTCGACTGGGCGCTGGCCGGCAGGTAGTCGGCCTGCCCGTCGCGGGTCACGGATTCGAGCTTGCCGGCGAGCGAGTAGCCGCCCACCACCAGCCCGACCCACACGGCCACCATCAGCCAGGGCAACAGGGTCTTCGTTCGGGTCTTCTTCGGTCGTGCCTCAGCACCATTGCGGTCTGGTGCTCTCAATTCAGTGGTCATGCCATTCACGCTCTCAGCCCGGGAGGGTTGCCGCGTCTGGCCACGGTAGGCACCTCGACGTACTCCTCGAGGAGTACGAACCGCTCGGCTGATCACTCAGCCTTGCCTGATCAGCCTCTCCGAGATGCGTCGGGTCGGCGGCCCTCAACCGAGCTCAGTGGCCGCCTGGGCTGCTGGGCGAGGCTCAGAAACCCATGTCGAAACCACCGTCGAAACCACCATCGAATCCGCCGCCATCGCCACCACCGTCGAATCCGCCGCCATCGCCACCGTCGCCACCGCTGTCACCGCTGTCGCCACCGCCACCGCTGTCGCCGAATCCGCCGAAGCCCCCGAACATCATGCCGCCCATGAACATCCACGTCATCGGACCGAAGGCGCCGAAGTAGCCCGCGGCGTAGGGCTCGTATGCCCTCCCGCCCTGCCAGTAGGGCACTCGCTGCGCCCCGACCATGACCTTGCGGACGTCAGGGTCTGCGCCAGCGCGCACACGCTCGGCATCCAGGGCACAGGCAGGCACGTCGCGCTCGACCCCGTCCGGCGGCACGTAGGGAACATCGGCAACCGAGAGCCCATGGCGCGGGTCGAAGAAGCACGGTGGCCGCCTGGTCGGCAGCGACTCCCCAGCGACTCGGGCGCGCACGCATGCGATGGCATACCGGCCGTCCTCGACGATCTCGGTGATGTGCCGGATGTCATCGGGCTTGGTGATGGAGTCGCTGGCGACCTTCGCCGCTTCGTAGGCGTCGAGCGCTCGGAGGTAGTCCGCGTTCGCACCTGCGTCGAGCTCACGACCGGTCATGTCCAGGTCGAGCCTCTGCAAGTCCTCGCCGAACGCGGTGATGTCCTCGAAGGCCAGCTCCCTCACTGGTGCGACCTCGGCTTCGCGCCGGCTCAGCTCGCGTTCCTTCTTGCGGCGGCTCGCGACGAGCACGACGGCTCCCAGCGCCGCGAGGACCAGCAGAAGCACGACCACGTCCATGTCCAGACTTTATCTCTGTGCGGAGCTCGGCGCTCGGGGCGAGACCGCCACAGCGACCGTCGCCGCGAGTCGTTCGTTCGCCTGCAGACGGGTCGACTCTCGTACGGGTGCGGTGGGGCTCGCTGGGGTAAGCAGGAAGGGTGAACCCATCAGGTGTTCATCGATCAAGAGGAGCAGCGCATGACCGAGACGCCGGGACAGCCCGCCACCGCACTCACCGAGGACGAGCAGAAGACCGTGAGGTCTGCCGCGCTGCGCGCCGGCGCCCTCGTCGCCCAGGCGGAACCCGGATTCTTCGACACCTTCAAGGAGTCCTTCGCTGCGAGCCGAGCGGTCAAGGCCGCGTCGCCTGCCGTGCAGAAGCTCGTCGCCGGCGGACTCCCGGAGATGCCTTCCGGCGGCAAGGATGAGGTCCGCGCGCGCACCCTCGACCTCCTCAAGCAGTCCGTCGGCATCCTGACAGAGAAGACCCCGGAGCTCGTGGAGGAGTACAAGCAGGTGGTGCTTCAGTCCGCGAAAGACGTAGCGGCCGCCGCCGACGACACGTCCGAGAAGGAGACCGGTACCATCGGCGAGATCGAGCGTGCCCTCGCCGGCTGATCCTGGTCCTGCAGGGCCATCTGACGTCCCGGCACACCGTCAACGTGGAGAGAGGGTGCCGCGCTCCCAGAGCGCCAGCTGCAGGGCGACGAACTCTCTCGGGTCGAGTGTGATGTCCAGGCGCTTGCGCTTCTTGCCTTGCTCCCACCCGGCCCAGGTCGATCGCACGCCGCCAGCGCTCGGACAGTGGACGGTGATCTGGCGCCGGCCGCCGCGCATCTGCAGGTAGCCGCCGACACGAACATCGACGCTCGCGTAGCTGTCGTCGTTGCCGGAGTTGCCTGAAGGTCGACTCTCCATGGCTGTGCCGATCACCACCTTGTCGATCGAGCTGAGCCGCCGGCGAGCCAGACCGAAAGAGTGACGGAGCACGGCGCCGCTCTCGTCCACCCTGAGCCGTCCGGGAAACAGCGGCACGCCCCAGGCAACTGCGCCCCACACGACGATCGCCAGCGAGGCGACCGCTGCGGCCCCCAGGATGATCCGATCGTCCGGATCCCCAGAGGTCGCGGTGTAGACCGCGGCGCCCGTTGCAGCGGCCAGCACGAGTACGAGCAGCCAGCGTGAACCGACCCGCTCCGGTCCACCCCACCGCGCCTCGTGTGCGCCGACCGCACCGTCGTGGGTCTTGGCGAGGTGACGCTCGAGGTTTGCGCCCTTCACCTGGGCAGCGCACTCCGGACACGGCACCGGACGGTCCGGGCGTTCACTGGCCAGACGCCTTGCACGCTCCACCGTCGTCATCATTCATCCTCCGTACGCCGATCCCTGCGACCCGTTGACTAGCGTCGAGAAGCCTAGTGGTCTGACCTCAGCAACGGGCTGGGCCGCATTCGTCGGATCACGGCAACCGCGACGAGCGCCACCACGGGCGAGATGAGGGCACCCCACGTCGGAAGATCGCCCGATGACCCTCGACGAAGCACTGATCTGGACGACCGCGACGACAGCACCGAGCAGGAGCTCACGTCGGACAGGACAGATCCGGTGCTTTGGTGAGACAGGATCGAGCTCCCGCTCTGGTTCGACAGCAGTGACCCGATGGACATGCTCGACCCGATGGAGAACACCGGTCGATGAGGTCACGGACCGATCGTAGACGGCGAGACCCCACCCGCGGGTGCTCACGGGAGGCGCTCAGCAGCCCGGTCTTGCCGGTCAGCTCGAGACATTCACCTCTCGTCGGCGCCCCATCGGCCGAGCGCAACGATGGCTTCGCGCAAGGCGCGCCCGCGGTCGGTCAGCTCGTAGGCCCGGGTGTTGTGCCGCAGGGGCAGACGTACCAGCACGCCGGCTTCCTCGAGCTCGCGCAGCCTGGTGGCGAGCATGTTCGTCGGAACGCCAAGCTCACGCTGCAGGTCGCCGTAGCGCTTGGGACCTTCGAGCAGCTGCTCCACGATGAGCAGGGCCCACCGCGCTCCTACGACCTTGAGCGCTGCGGCAAGGTCACTCACGCGCCCGCATCGGCGTCCGGCTTCATCCAGAACGGTGAGTAGTGATAGCCGTCAGGGTCGTCGAACTGCCGCTGATACATGAAGGGGTAGTCGTCGATGTCGCCGATCCGCCCGCCGGCAGCGCCGGCCCGCTCCACGAGCTGGTCGACCTCGTCACGGCTGCCGAGGTCGAACGAGACCGTGACCTTGGAGGGCGTGTCTGGACCACCGGTCAAGTCCTCGGTGCCTCCGACGGCCGCATACATCTCGCGGCTGCCGAGCATGACGTACTGCTCGGGCGTGATCGCGAAGCACGACACGTTGTGGTCGGACATCTCGGGGTTGAGGGTCCAACCAAGGGCGGTGTAGAAGGCGGTCGAGCGCTCGACGCTCTCGACTGGGCAGGTGATGAAAAGGCTCATGCCCGCCACACTTGCAAAATGCAAGTGCGATGTCAAGAGGCGCGGATCTGTGGCTTCGTCTATGCCGGTCGCAACGGTCCGCCCCCGCTGTCGTCGTCATCATCGTCGTGGCGGAAGAACCGACTCATGTCGATGCCCTCGTACAGGCCGACGCCGATGAGGATGAAGAGGATCAGCGTGAGGAAACGATGGACATAGATGTCCCAAGCGAACACCGCCAGGAGGATGTAGGCGATGGCCAACCCTGCGGCGACCCTGACGACCCACTTCATCCACCCACCGTACGAGATGGCGCGCCTGCACGACCGCGGACGAAGACACAGAAACCGCGCCCGACCTGCCGATGCAGGTCGAACGCGGTTTCTTCGGTCGGGCTGACAGGATTTGAACCTGCGACCCCCTGACCCCCAGTCAGGTGCGCTACCAAGCTGCGCTACAGCCCGTCGTACCGAAGAGGAACTTTACCGCAGCGTGCGGCGCGTTCCTGCAGCGGCCGGTCAGCGGCGCTCGCGCTTCTTGCGCGGGCGCTGCTGCAGGTGGATCGGCGACCCCACGAAGCCGAACTCCTCGCGGAGCCGGCGCTCGATGAACCGCATGTAGGACGCCTCGAGCTTGCCCGAGGTGAACAGCACGAACGTCGGCGGCGAGGTCGATGCCTGCGTGCCGAACATGATCTTGGACTGCTTGCCGCCGCGCACCGGGTGCGGGTGCTCGGCCACCAACCGGCCGAGGAACGCGTTGAGCGCTCCCGTGGTCACCCGGGTCTCCCAGCCCTCGAGAGCAGCGTCGAGCGCGCGTACGAGACGGTCGACGTGCCAGCCCGTGCGTGCCGTGATGTTGATCGTCGGCGCCCACGGCACCTGCACGAGCTCGCGCTCGATCTCACGCTCGAGGTAGTAGCGACGCTCCTCGTCGACCAGATCCCACTTGTTGAAGGCGATGATCAGCGCGCGACCGGCCTCGGCGACGGAGCTGATGATGCGGGTGTCCTGCTCGGTGAGCGGCTGGCTGCCGTCGATGATCACGACGGCGACCTCGGCACGGTCGATGGCCGAGCTCGTACGCAGGCTGGCGTAGTACTCGTGTCCCGACGCGTCCCGCACACGACGGCGGATGCCGGCGGTGTCGATGAAGTTCCACGTGCGCCCGCCCAGCGTGACGATCTCGTCGACCGGGTCGACCGTGGTGCCCGAGGCGTCGTCGACGACGACCCGCTCCTCACCGGCGAGCCGGTTGAGCAGGCTGGACTTGCCGACATTGGGCTTGCCGACGATCGCGACGCGACGGGGACCCTGCGGGGCGTCGAAGTCCTCGGGCGGCGGGTCGGGCAGCGCCTCGAGCACGGCGTCGAGCATGTCGCCGCTCCCCCGGCCGTGCAGGGCGGAGACCGGGTAGGGCTCCCCCAGTCCGAGGTTCCACAGGCCAGCGGCCTCGGCCTCGGTGCGCTGGTCGTCGACCTTGTTGGCCGCCAGCACGACGGGCTTCTTGGCGGCGCGGAGGATGCGGACGACCTTCTCGTCGACGTCGGTGATGCCGACCGTCGCATCCACGACGAACAGCACGGCGTCGGCGACCTGGATCGCGATCTCGGCCTGGGCGGCGATGCGCTCGGCCAGCCCGCGGGCGTCGGGATCCCAGCCTCCGGTGTCGACGACCGTGAACGCGCGGCCGTTCCAGTTGGCGTCGTAGGACACCCGGTCCCGGGTCACGCCCGGCACGTCCTCGACGACCGCCTCACGGCGGCCGATGATGCGGTTGACCAGGGTCGACTTGCCGACGTTGGGGCGCCCGATCACAGCGAGAACGGGTACGACGTCAGCCATCGGTGGATCCTGTCGGGAGGGGGCCGGGGAGGTCGCGCTGCAGCACGGACTTGGCCCGGGAGACATGAGCACGCAGGTGATCGCGAATCTGATCACCTGCGTCTGCCATTGTCCCACGATCTCGCGGCCAAACCCGCATCGGCAGCTGGATCGGCTCCCCGTAGACGACGTCCAGACGGGTGCCCTTGGGTGGGCGGGCGTCAGCGGGCTCCCCCGCCTGCCGCGTCCCGAAGATCGCGATCGGCACGACCGGGGCCCCGGAGACGAGTGCGAGGTAGGTGACGCCGTTCTTGAAGCGCTCGAACTCCCCCGCCCCGCGGGTCGACTCCGGATAGATCAGCACCACCTGTCCCGCGCCCAACGCCTGCACCGCACGACGTACGGCACCGGTGTCGTTGCGCGTCCGGCTGACCTTGATCTGGCCCACGAAGCGCAGCAAGCGTCCCGTACGTCCTTCGAACTCCTCCTCCTTGACGAGCGCATGTGCCGGGCGCGGTGCGGTCGTGAACAGCAGAGGACCGTCGAGCCAGCCGATGTGGTTGCTCGCGAGGATCACCGGCCCTGTCGCCGGGACGTGCTCGAGCCCGTGCTGGTGGATGTCCCAGCGCCGGGTGAAGTAGCCGCGGACCAGGCGGCGCATCAGGCGCAAGCCGCCCTCCGGCAGTCCCTCGGCGGTGCTCATCGCGCGTCGACGATCCCGACGATCGTGTCGATCACTTCTTCGAGCGTCAGGTGGGTCCCGTCGACCACGACGGCGCCCTCGGCCTTTGCCAGCGGGGAGGCCGCTCGCGTCGAGTCGATCTCGTCGCGGCGGGCCAGCGCCAGCTCGGTCGCGGCGGTGTCGGCCTCACCGGTCTCGGCGGCACGCCGAGCCGCACGGGCAGCAGCGTCGGCCACGAGGTAGATCTTGACCGGGGCGTCCGGGGCGACGGTCGAGCCGATGTCACGGCCCTCGACCACGATCCCGGCGCTCTGCGCGATCGTCTCGCGCTGCAGGTCGACCAGCATGTCCCGGACCTCAGGCACGGCGGCGACGAGGCTGACCGCGCTGGTCACCTCGCTGCTGCGGATGGGCTCGGCGACGTCGGTGCCGTCGACGTGGATCGTCGGGTCGAGCGGGTCGGTGCCCGACGTCAGGCGTACGTCGCCGGCCGCTGCGGCGATCGCCCGGGGGTCCTCCAGGTCGACGCCGCGCTCGAGCAGGGCCCACGTCATGGCGCGATACATGGCTCCGGTGTCGAGGTAGGCCAACGACAGTCGGTCGGCGACGCCGCGCGACGTGCTGGACTTGCCCGAGCCCGAGGGTCCGTCGATCGCCACGACCAGAGGCTTGCTCACGTGTGCCACTCCTTGGGTGCTTTCAGCGGTATGCGGACCAGCCGCGTGCGGTCAGTGCCTCGACGAGGGTATCGCCGACTCCCCTGGCGACGGCGATCTCGGCCAGCCCGACGGGTCGCCCGAGGTCGTGGTCGAGCCGGAGGTCCTCGATGTTGACGCCGGCCGCGCCGGTGTCGCCCATGAGCCTGGACAGCTCGCCGGGCTGGTCGGCCACCTGGACGTGCACGACGTCGAGGCGGTCGGGCTGCTCGCCGTGCTTGCCGGGAATCAGCGCGGTCCCCCGGCGACCGGCTTCGAGGACGTCGCCGAGGACGGTGTCGTCGTGACCCAGCGCGTCGATGACCCGGTCGAGGTCGGCGCGTACGAGCTGGAGCACGGCGCGTACGTCGGGGGCGTTGGTGCCGAGGATGTCGAGCCACAGCGCGCTGTCGCTGCCGGCGATGCGGGTCGTGTCACGCAGGCCCGGGCCGGCCAGCGCGAGGTGATTGCCCTCGGCCTCGGTGAGACGAGCCGCCGTCAGGGTCGACATGACCTGAGGGACGTGCGAGACCAGGGCCACGGCACGGTCGTGCGTCGCCGCGTCCATGATGATCGGCACGGCGCCGACGTGCAGCGCGAGGTCCACGACGGCATCCAGGGCAGCCGGCTGGGTCGTCCCGGTGGGCGTCACGGCCCACGGCCGGCCCTCGAACAGCTGCGCCGAGGCCGCCATGGGCCCGGAGCGCTCGCTGCCGGCCATCGGGTGGCCACCGACATAGCGCTCGGCGCCGGGAGCGGACTCGACGGACCGTTGGAGCAGGGACTTCACGCTGGTCACGTCGGTCACGATCGCTTCGGGCCACCTGACCAGCGCGTCGGCGACCACGTCACCGGCGACGACCGGCGGCACGGCGACGACCACGAGGGACGGCAGAGTGTCGTCGAGGAACGCCCGGCCCGCGCCGCGCGAGACGGCCAGCTCGACGTTGTCGGGATCGGCGTCGACGAGCATGACGTCGACCTCGTGCTCGCGCAAGGCCATGCCGACCGAGGTGCCGATGAGCCCCGAACCGATCACGAGCACCGGTCCCGATGGGAAGTCGGAGGTCGCGGTCACGGCTCCACGCTATCGAAGAGGGCGCCCAGCTCGTCGCGCGTCAGGTCGCGCATGGCGCCGGAGGAGAGTCCGCCGAGGTGCAGCGGACCGAGCGCCGTACGGGTCAGTTCACGCACGGGGTGGCCGGCCGCGTCGAGCAGCCGCCGCACGATGCGGTTGCGACCCATGTGGATGTCGAGCTCGACGAGCGATCGCCCGCGAGAGGTGTCCTTGACGAGGAAGCGGTCGACCTGGGCCTGCCCGTCGTCGAGCTCGATACCGGCCTTGAGCTTCGGGCCGAGGCTGTCGGGCACGGTGCCGTCGACCAGTGCGACGTACGTCTTGGTGATCTCGAACGACGGGTGCGCCAGCTTGTGGGCCAGGTCCCCGTCGTTGGTCAGGATCAGCAACCCGGACGTGTCGGTGTCGAGCCGGCCGACGTGGAACAAGCGGTCGTCACGGCCGGCGACGATCGATGAGAGGTCCGGACGGCCGCGCTCGTCGGCCATCGACGTGACGACGCCTCGCGGCTTGTTGAGCAGGACGTACGCGTGGTCGTTGGGCGGCGGTATGCGGTTGCCGTCGACCCTGATGACGTCGGTCAGCGGATCGACCCGGGCGCCCATGACGTCGATGATCTCGCCGTTGACCTCGACGCGACCGCTGGCGATCATGTCGTCGCAGCGCCGCCGGCTCCCGAGGCCCGCCTGCGCCAGGACCTTCTGCAGTCGGATCTCAGCCACGTGCGTCGTCTTCGTCGGGCAGGCCGACGTCGTCGGTCGGCGTCGCGTCATCGGCCACCGCGTCAACCTCGTCCTGCTCCTCCGACAGTCCCAAGGACCCGTCGTCCGGGGCGGGCAGGTCCGGCGCACCGGGCAGGGCCTCGTCCTCCATGTCCTCGAGCTCCGGGAGGTGTCCGGCGATGTCGGGCAGCTCGTCGAGGCTGCCGAGGCCCATGCGCTCCAGGAAGTAGCTGGTCGTGCGGTACAGGATCGCGCCGCTCTCGCCGTCGACGCCGTCCTCCTCGATGAGGCCGCGGGTGACGAGCGTACGGACGACACCGTCGACGTTGACGCCACGAATCGCCGAGATGCGCGAGCGGCTGATGGGCTGCCGGTACGCGACGACCGCCATCGTCTCGAGGGCCGCCTGGGTCAGGCGGGCCTGCTGGCCGTCGAGGATGAAGCGCTCGACCGCGCCGGCGAACTCCTCACGGGTGAAGAATCGCCAGCCACCCGCGATGTTGCGCAGCTCGAAGCCGCGGCCCTGCGCGGTGTACTCCTCGGCGAGCTCGCCGAGCGCCTGCTCCACGTCGACCGGCGGGTGCCCGACGGCCTGCGCGAGCGTCAGGTGGTCGAGCGGCTGGTCCGCGACCATCAGCACGGCCTCGAGGGCCGGCCTCAGGTCGAGCATCTCCAGCTCGAGCTCGTGCGGGCCGGTGGGTACGTGCTGGTCAGTCATCGGCGCTCTCAGATGGGTCAGGGGTCGGTTCGTCTGCGTCGTCGGGCACGGCGAGCTCGTCGTCCGGGATCACGGGCAGGTCGTCGGAGACCCCCATGGGCTCGTCGAACTCGTCACCAACGTCGATGTCGCCGTCGTCAGTGCCGGTCCAGCGTACGTGCAGGTCACCCAGCGGGGTTGCCTGCTCGAACGCGATGACGCCCTCGCGGAACAGCTCGAGCACGGCCAGGAACCGCGCCACCTTGGTCATCAGGTCAGGAGCGTCGGACGTCAGCGCGCGGAAGGTCATCTCGCCCTTGCGACGCAGCTGGTCGACCACGAGATGGGCCTGCTCGCGGACGCTGACCTGGGGAGCGTGCAGGTGGGCCAGCGACAGGATCGGGACCGGCTTGGCCTCGAACGCCCTGGCCGCGAGCTGCGCCAGCTCGTCGGGACCGACCGAGATCAGCACCTCCGGCAGCAGGTCGGCGAAGCGCGGCTCGAGCGACACGACCCGCGGGAAGCGCTTCTCCTCCTCCGCCAGGCGGGCGGCGATCACGCCGGCGACCTGCTTGAACGCGCGGTACTGCATCAGGCGGGCGAACAACAGGTCGCGGGCCTCGAGCAGCGCGAGGTCCTCCTCGTCCTCGACCTCGGCCTGCGGCAGCAGGCGGGCGGTCTTGAGGTCGAGCAGCGTCGAGGCGACCAGCAGGAAGCTCGTGGTCTGCTCGAGGTCGTCGCCGAGCTCCTTGATGTACGCGATGAAGTCGCTGGTCACCTTGGACAGAGCGACCTCGGTGATGTCGAGCTGATGCTTGGAGATCAGCTGCAGCAGCAGGTCGAACGGGCCCTCGAAGTTGGTCAGGCCGACGGAGAATCCTGAGGGCGCGGACTCGTCGACGTCCGCGATCGTCACGAGTCGCTCAATCGCCGGGCGACGTCGCTGTCGGTGCCGCGCGCCTCGAGATCGGCCAGCGCCACGGCCAGCGCGGCTCGCACGAATCGCCCGCGATCCACGCCGCGACCCAGGTCGCTGCGGAGCCGGAGCCTGGCCTGCTCGACGGCGAGCAGCTCGGCCGCCGTCACGTAGACGGTCATCTTCTCGTCGTGCTTGACCCGGCCGCTGGCGGCGACGGCGGGCTCGGCGGCACCCTCCTCGGGCGCCTGCGCGGGTGCGGTCGCCCTGAAGAGCTCGTCGGCGCCGGGCATGGTTGGACGCTTGCCGGGGCCGGCCGACGGCGTGGTCACGCGTCGGGGCATCGAACGAGAACCTCCCTCGCGAGCTGGCGGTAGGAGTCGGCGCCCGGGGACGTCGTGGCGTACTCGGTGATGGGCTCTCCGGCCACGGTCGAGTCGGAGAACTTCACGGTGCGCCGGATGACGGTGTGGAACACGAGGTCGCCCCAGCCCTCGACGAGGGTCGCGAGGACCTCCTTGCCGTGGAGGGTACGGCTGTCGTACATCGTGCCGAGCAGCCCGATGATCTGCAGCTCGTCGTTGGTGCGGTCGCGCACCTTCTCGATCGTGTCCTTCAGCAGCGCCACGCCGCGCAGGGCGAAGTACTCGCACTCCAGCGGCACCAGCACGCCGTCGGCGGCGGTCAGCGCGTTGACGGTGAGCAGGCCGAGCGACGGCTGGCAGTCGATCAGGATGACGTCGTAGTCCAGGCGGATCGGCTTGAGCACGCGGGCCAGCACCTGCTCGCGGCCCACCTCGGTCACCAGCCGCATCTCGGCGGCGGACAGGTCGATGTTGGACGGCACGAGGTCGAGCCCCTCGACGCCGGTCGGCATGATCAGGTCCTTGACGGAGATCTCACGGTCCATCAGCACGTGATAGATGCTCTGCTCGAGCTCGTGAGCACTGACGCCGAGCCCGACAGTCATCGAGCCCTGCGGGTCGAAGTCGACGAGCAGCACTTTGCGACCGGTCTCGACGAGGGCGGCACCCAGGTTGATCGTCGTGGTCGTCTTGCCGACGCCACCCTTCTGGTTGCACATCGCGATGATTGTCGCGGGCTGGCCGGGCTTGCGGGGCTGGGGCTCCGGGAACTTCGGCAGAGGCCTTCCGGTCGGTCCCAGTTCCTTGCTCATCAGCTACCCCTGCACTCGAACTCGACCGGCGGACGAGCGTCACTCTACCGCGAAAAGTCGACTTGACGACCGCCCTTGGACCGGGACACGGCAGGGTCGCCGAGATCGCAGCGCAGAACCTATCGGGACGCCCGCGGATGGGCCGTTGCGTAGATCTCGCGGAGCTTCTCGACCGTCACGAGGGTGTAGATCTGGGTGGTCGTGACCGAAGCGTGGCCCAGCAGCTCTTGCACCACGCGGACGTCGGCACCGCCGTCGAGCAGGTGTGTGGCGAAGGAGTGCCGCAGGGTGTGCGGCGACACGTCGGCAGCGACACCGGCGCGTTGCGCGGCCCGGGTGAGGACGGTCCACGCGCTCTGTCGCGAGAGCCGGCCGCCGCGGGCGTTGAGGAACACCGCAGGGGTGCTGGTCTTCACGGACACGAGCGCCGGGCGGGAGGCGGTGAGGTAGTCGACCAGCGACTGCCGGGCGTACGAGCCGAGCGGCACGATGCGCTGCTTGCCACCCTTGCCGCGCAGCAGGACGGTGGACTCCTCCAGGTCGAGGTCATCGACGTCCAGGCCGACGGCCTCGGAGATCCGGGCCCCCGTGCCGTAGAGCACCTCGAGCAGGGCGCGGTCGCGGGACGACAACGTGGTGCCCGGTGCCCCTGCGGCGTCGAGGATCGCCTCGACGTCGGACAGCGGCAGCGCCTTGGGCAGCCTCGAGGCCGGTCGGGGCGGCTTCACTGCGGCGGTGACGTCAGCGGCGACGATCTGCTCGCGCAGGAGGAACCGGTGCAGGCCACGGACCGCGACGATCGTGCGCGCGGCGCTCGCGGTGCCGAGCGACGCGTGATCCGGGTCGCCCGTGCGTAAAGACCCGAGGAACCCGGCGATGTCGTTCTCGGTGATGGCCGATGGGTCGGTCAGGTCACGGGAGTGCAGGAACTCGAGGTAGCGGCGCAGGTCGCGACGGTAGGAGTGGAGCGTGTTGTCGGCGAGGCCGCGCTCGACGGTGAGGTGGCTCAGGTAGTCCTGGACCGCCCGCTCCACGTCGGTGGTCATCTGGTGCGCAGCACCTGCGCTGCGAGGATGCCGGCGACCGTCAGCGAGTCCGTGATGCGACCGGCGAGCACAGCGTCGACCGCCTCGTCGAACGGCACCCACCACTGCGCCATGTCGGCCTCCTCGGCCTCGCGCTCGGTGCGGTCCGCATAGGGAACCGGGCTGAGGTCGGTCGCCTGGAAGACCTCCCACGCCTCGGTCGAGTAGCCCGGCGTGGCCAGGAGGTGCAGGATCGACTCCCACTTCTGCGCGACGACGTCGGCCTCCTCGGCCAGCTCGCGCGCGGCGGCATCCAGCCCCGACTCCCCCGGTACGTCGAGGGTGCCGGCCGGCAGCTCGAGCAGCCGTCGCCCGACGGGATGGCGGTACTGCTCGACCAGGAGGACACGGTCGTCCTCGTCGATCGCCAGCACCCCGATCGCCCCGTTGGGCTGCACGATGGCGCGCGCGTGCTCGCCACCGGCCGGATCCACGATCGTGTCGATGCGCAGGCTGACGTACGGGCTTTCGTACTTGCTCTCGCTCGAGGCCACAGGCCACGACTGGTCGGAGTCGGTCAGTCGCTGGCCATCGGCGAGCTCACCCGGCAGTCGCGGGTGCTCCGTCATGCATCCGCCTTCGCCTGCTCGTCGACCGGCAGTCGCATCTCGAGCTGACGGGCCAGCGCGGCACCGATCAGGCCCGAGAACAGCGGGTGCGGCCGGGTCGGGCGCGACCGCAGCTCGGGGTGGGCCTGCGTGGCGACGTAGTAGGGGTGCACCTCGCGGGGCAGCTCGACGAACTCGACGAGGTTGGCGTCCGGGGACGTGCCGCTGAACACCAGACCGGCCTCCTCGAGCGTCGTCCGGTACGTGTTGTTGACCTCGTAGCGGTGCCGGTGGCGCTCCTCGATCTTGTCGGCACCGTAGAGCTCGGCGATGATGCTGCCGGCCTGCAAGGTGGCCGGGTAGAGGCCCAGGCGCATCGTGCCGCCAAGGTCACCGGCGCCGTCGACGATCGCCAGCTGCTCGGCCATCGTGGCGATGACCGGGTTGGGCGTCTGCGGGTCGAACTCCGACGAGCTCGCGCCCTCGATGCCGGCGACGTTGCGGGCGTACTCGATGACCATGCACTGCAGGCCAAGGCACAGGCCCAGCACGGGGATGCCGCGCTCGCGGGCGTACGTCAGGGCGCCGAGCTTGCCCTCGATGCCACGGATGCCGAACCCACCCGGGACGCAGATGCCGTCGACGTCGTGCAGGTTCTGAGCCGCGCCCGACGGCGTCTCGCAGTCGTCCGACGGGACCCACCGCAGGTGGATCTTGGCGTCGTGCGCGAACCCACCGGCCCTCAGCGCCTCGCCGACCGAGAGATAGGCGTCAGGCAGGTCGACGTACTTGCCGACCAGGGCGATCGTGATCTCCTCGGCCGGGTGGTGCACCCGACGGAGCAGCTCGTCCCACTGCGTCCAGTCGACGTCGCGGAACGGCAGGTCGAGTCGCCGCACGACGTACGCGTCGAGGCCTTGGCCGTGCAGGACCTTGGGGATGTCGTAGATCGACGGGGCGTCGCTGGCCGTGATGACGGCTTCCTCGTCGACGTCGCACATCAGTGAGATCTTGCGCTTCATGCTCGTCGGGATGTCCCGGTCCGCACGACAGACGATGGCATCGGGCTGGATGCCGATCGACCGCAGCGCTGCGACCGAGTGCTGGGTCGGCTTGGTCTTGAGCTCCGCCGACGGGCCGATGTAAGGCACCAGCGAGACGTGCAGGAAGAACACGTTGCCGCGGCCGACGTCGTGACGCACCTGGCGCGCAGCCTCGAGGAACGGGAGGGACTCGATGTCGCCGACCGTGCCGCCGATCTCGGTGATGACGACATCGACGTCGGGGCCGGCCATCGCACGGATGCGGGCCTTGATCTCGTTCGTGATGTGCGGGATGACCTGGACGGTGTCACCGAGGTAGTCGCCGCGGCGCTCCTTGGCGATGACCTCGGAGTAGACCTGACCCGTCGTGACGTTGGCCTTGCCGGACAGGTCGACGTCGAGGAACCGCTCGTAGTGGCCGACGTCGAGGTCCGTCTCGGCACCGTCGTCGGTCACGAAGACCTCGCCGTGCTGGAACGGGTTCATCGTGCCGGGGTCGACGTTGAGGTAGGGGTCGAGCTTCTGCATCGTGACGCGCAGGCCGCGGGACTTGAGCAGACGCCCGAGAGACGAGGCGGTCAGACCCTTGCCGAGCGAGGAGGCAACCCCGCCGGTGACGAAAACGTGCTTGGTAACCGCGCTACCTGCCAAGGTGACTCCCGTGGTCGAAACCGAATGTCGAGCGCTCGTGATGCAAAACCTGCATCAGGCCTCCACGGGATTCCAGCCTACCAACAGATCCGGCGTTGGTCCCAACGACACACGTGTCGGCTCGCCCACACGCGGTTGATCAGCTCGCCGGCACGGCTCCGCTGCCGCTGCGGGAGGTGCCCCACGCACCGGGCTGTCCGCCGGCCTGGGCGGCCGCGACCAGCGCCGTGACGACGCGGCCCGACGCGGTGTCGGTGACGTCCGTCGTCGAGACCTCGGTGGCGAAATCGCTGTCGCGCACGGCCTTGACCGCTCCCCCGTCGGTGCTCGAGGACGACGGACCCGCGACGACGACACCCTTGGCGGTGCCGTTGAGCGCGCCGGAGAGCGCCGCGATGACGGTGCTCTGGTCCGAGCCGCCGGCACGCTCGGGCCCGGTCACGAGCACGGCGAGCGTCGCGAGCTTCGCGGGCGCCTTGGTCAGGGTGATGAGCTTGCCCTCGGCGAACGCCGACCGGATCGTCCCGGCCGTCTGGTCGGGTGCAGCGGCCTTGTCGGCCAGCAGCGCCCGGCCGAGTGCCGAGCCGATGCGACCGTAGCTGTCGCCCGCCGCGCCCACGCCGGGCACGTCCTCGGCGGCCTGCTGGGCCACGCCCTCGGCGAACTGGCGGCCCGACGCGTCCAGCAGCCTGCTCGTCAGGTTGACCTCGCCGGTGACCTCTCCGCCCGCTGCCTCGAGGTTCGACGTGATGCCCTTGACCTCCGCGGCACTCGTGCCCGGGACCGTCAGCACGACGATCGTCTGCCCCTTGAGCTTGTCGTCGAGCAGGCCGGCCGACGTACGCCCGGCGTAGCCGGACTCGAACGCGGCCAGTCCCGGATCGATGGCCCGCTGGCTCGTGGTGTCGTCGCCCCGCAGGGAGTCGCCCGTGTCGTCCAGCGGGCCGGAGCCCAGGGCCACGCCGGCGGCCAGCGCGATCAGCGTCGCGGCGAGCGAGACGAGGTGGAAGCGGAAGTTGATCACGAGAAGAGTCCTTTGATCCAGGTGCCGAGATCGGCGAGCCGATCCCCGAGAGAGTCGAACCAGTCGTTCCCGACCGGGGTGACGGCGACCGACACCACGACGGCCGCGAGACCCGCGGCGAGCAGGAGCAGCACGGGCCACAGGGCGAAGCGCTGGGAGGTGAAGTGGTTGACGGCCTTGGCGTCCACGATCTTGGAGCCCGCGCGCAGTCGTGCGACGAACATCCGGGCGACCTCGGCCGGCGGGCGCTCGAGGAACTTGGACAACGTGGCCGGCGCGCCGACGTGGACGATCACCGCCGCCTCGTTGGTGTCGGCCAGCACGATCGCCAGGTCGTCGTCGGCGCCGGTCGACACGAACGTCACGATCTCCTTGCCGTGCCGCTCGAGCCGTTCAGGCGTGTCCACGGTGCCGGACGACGTCGTCACGACGACCTCGCCGGCCGCGCGGATCGCGGCGTCCGAGAGGTTGTCGATCGAGCCGATGACCAGGGCCGGGACGTAGCCGGCCTTGAGCAGGACGTCAGCGCCCGCGCCGGCGCCGATCAGCACCGGGTCGTCGTCGCGGATGTAGCGGCGCAGGCCACGCAGGTCCGCCTCGTCGTCGTACGCCCTGGAGACCACGACGACGGGCCGACCGCGCAGCTTGGTGCGGAGCCGCGGCACCCGGGCGCCGTCGAGCAGCATCGTCTGCTCACGCTGGATGTGGTCGGTGGCGTTCGCGGCCAGCGAGTCCAGGCGCGTCGCGAGCCCGGACTCGGCCTCGCGGAGCCTCGCGGCCGTCCGCTCCTCGTCGAGCTCGGTCCCGCCGATGACGAGGACCTCGTCGCGCAGCACCTTGCCGTCCTCGATGCGCACCTGCTCGCCGTTCTTGAGCGTGGACCACACGGCATCGCTGTCGATGTCGACCAGCAGGATGCCGGCTCGCGACAGCATCTGGGGTCCCACGTTCGGCACCCGTCCGCTGCTGGACGGGGCGGCGTTGAGCACCGCGCGCACGCGGCGATCGATGAGCTCCTGGGCCTGTCGCGCGTCGAGCTCGGGGTGGTCCACGACCGCGATGTCGCCCTCACGGAGCGATGCGAGATCGCTGTCGCGCTTCGCGAGACGTACGGTGCCGACAACCCCGGTCACGTCGGGTGAGCTGGGTCTCTTGTGCTTCCTGGTGGCCATCGCCGCCCATGTTTCCCGCTGAGACGGATCGATTTGCGCGCTGCAGCGGCGTGTCGCTCAAAAGACAACTTCTCAGCCGCACCTCACTCAGCCGCGGGCGAGCTCCAGCAGCTCCCGGGCGTGCGCCTGCGCCGTCGCCGAGTCCTCCTGACCGGCCAGCATGCGGGCGAGCTCGTCGACCCGGCTGTGCTCGTCGAGCTCGAGGACCGTGCTGCTCGTGACGGTGCCGTCGTCGTCCTTGGACACGACGAAGTGGTGATCAGCGAACGCGGCGACCTGGGGCAGGTGGGTGACGGCGATGACCTGGGCGTGCTCGGCCAGCCGCGCCAGCCGCCGCCCCACCTCGACCGCGGCCTTGCCACCGATGCCGGCGTCGACCTCGTCGAACACCAGGGTCGGCACGGTCGTGCGGTCGGCGAGGACGACCTCGAGCGCGAGCATCAACCGGGAGAGCTCTCCACCACTGGCCCCCTTGTGCAGCGGCCGCAGACCGGTGCCGCTGTTGGCGGCGAACAGCAGCTCGACGTCGTCGATGCCATGTGGCCCGGGCACGGCGTCCGGATCAGCCGTGACCTGGACCTCGAGGCGCGCCGAGGGCATCGACAGCTGCGCGATCTCCTCGTCGACCAGGGTGGACAGGCGGGCGGCGGCCTCGGTGCGGATCGCCGACATCTCGCGAGCCAGCCGGGTGACCTCGGGGACGAGCTCGGCCTGCTCGGCCTCGAGCGCAGCCACCGACTCGTCGTCGTTGCCCAGCTCGTCGAGCCGGGCTGCACTCTTCTCGGCCCACGACAGGACGTCGTCGAGCGTCGGACCGTACTTGCGCTGGAGCCCGGCCAGGGCGGCTCGGCGGTCCTGCAGCGCGGCGAGGCGTTCGGGATCGAGCTCGACACCGGCGGAGTAGGCGCCCAGCTCGGCACCGACGTCGTCGAGCAGGATGCCGAGCTCGAGCACCCGGTCGGCCAGCGCGTCGAGTGACGGATCGTGTCCCGCAGCCTCGCGCAGAGCAGCCGATGCCTCGGCCACCTGCGTGCGGGCCGCGTCGAGGTCGGCGTCGCCGACCAGCGACCGGTGGGCCTGGTCGGCCGCACGGGCCAGGGCTTCGGAGTGGGCCAGCCGGCCCTCCTCGACCTTGAGCTGCTCGTCCTCACCTGCCTGTGGCTCGACCTCGTTGATCTCGTCGAGGCCGAACTGCAGGACGTCGAGCTCACGGGCGCGCTCCTGGGCGTGAGTGCGCAGCTCGACCAACGTACGTTCGACCGTGCGCCACCGCGCATAGGCAGGCGCATAGGCCTCGGCAGCCTTGGTGAACGGCGTGCCGGCGAACCGGTCGAGGGCTGCGCGCTGCTCCGCGGCACGCAGCAGACGGTGCTGGTCGGACTGGCCATGGACCGCGACGAGCTCGTCGGTGACGTCGGCCAGCAGCGCCGCCGGCACCGTGGCACCTCCGGCGATGGCGCGCGACCGGCCTTGGGCGGACAGCACCCGGGCGAGGATCACGACGTCGTCGTCGATTCGCCCGCCCGCGTCCTCGACGGCTGCGGTGGCTGCGGCACCGGCAGGGACACCGATGCTTGCCTCGACGCGAGCCTGGTCGGCTCCGCGGCGTACGAGCCCGAGGTCCGCCCGGTCACCGCGCAGGAGGCCAAGGGCGGTCACGACCATGGTCTTGCCAGCTCCGGTCTCGCCCGTGATGACGGTGAACCCCTCGGACAGCTCGAGCTCGGCAGAGTCGATGACGCCGAGGTCGCGCAGGCTGAGCCGCTCCCAGATCGAGCGCGGCGCGGCCATCAGACCTCACCCCGCTGCCGTTGCTCGGCGGATCCGCGCCAGCCGGCCACCGGGAGGTCGAACTTGCGGACCAGCCGGTCGGCGAACGAGGCCTTCTGCAGCCGCGCGAGACGGACGGGCGTCCGGCCCCGGACGACCTCGACGCGGGCACCGACGGGCAGGTCGGCGGCACGCCGGCCGTCGCACCACAGGACCCCGGTGCTCTGCTCGCCGACGACCTCGATCGCGAGCGTCGAGTCGGGCGAGACCACCAGGGGCCGGGCGAACAGGGCGTGCGCACTGATGGGCACCATCAGGAGGGCGGCGACCTCGGGCCAGACGATCGGTCCCCCGGCGCTGAAGTTGTAGGCCGTCGACCCCGTCGGCGTCGCGCAGACAACCCCGTCGCAGCCCCAGCGAGAGACCGGCCGGTCGTCGATCTCGACCACGATCTCGAGCATGCGCTCGCGCGCCGCCTTCTCGACGGACGCCTCGTTGAGGGCCCAGTTGGTCGCGACGACCTCGCCCCCAACTGTCACCGAGACGTCGACCGTCAGCCGCTCCTCGACCGTGTAGGAGCCGTCGACGACACCGCGGACGACGTCGTGGAGGTCCTCGACGTCGGCCTCGGCAAGGAACCCCACGTGCCCGAGGTTGACGCCGAGGACCGGGGTGTTGGTGCCGCGGCACATCTCGGCGGCTCTCAGGATCGTCCCGTCGCCGCCGAACACGACCGCGAGCTCGCAGCCGTCAGCCGCTCCGGGGCCGGTCTCGACCACCCCGGGCTCGTCGAGACCTGCGGCGCGCAGCATGTCGACCTCGGCGTCGAGCACGCAGACGTCGACGCCCTCGGCTCTCAGGTCGGCGGCGAACGCGATAGCGACCTTGCTCGCCTCTTCGCGCGCGACGTGGACGATCAGCAGGACTCGCCTGGTCATGTGTCCTCCCCTGGGGCGGTGTCGAGCGGACCCGCGGCGACCACGGCGTGGGCTGCGTCAAGCTCGGGCGCCGGGGCGTCGCTGCGCAACCAGCAGAAGTACTCCACGTTGCCGGCCGGTCCCGGCAGCGGGCTGGGCGCCAGGGCTCGCGTGCCCCACCCGAGCGCGTACGCCGAGTCGCACACCCGGTGCACGGCATCGGCGTGCAGAGCGGGATCGCGGACCACGCCGTTCTTGCCGAGATTGCTCTTGCCGACCTCGAACTGCGGCTTGATCATCAGCACGATGTCGCCTCCGCCTTCAGGACTGCTGGGTTCGCACACCCTCGTCAGGGCAGGCATGACCACCGTAAGCGAGATGAACGACAGATCCGAGACGATCAGCTGTACCGGCCCACCGATGTCGCCAGGCTCGAGGTTGCGCACGTTGGTGCGGTCGAACACCACGACGCGTTCGTCGGACTGCAGGGCCCACACGAGCTGGCCGTAGCCCACGTCGACGGCGCACACCTGTCGTGCGCCCCGGCGCAGCAGCACGTCGGTGAAGCCCCCTGTGGACGCGCCGGCGTCGAGGCAGCGCCTGCCCTCGACCGACAGACCCATCGGCTCGAACACGGCCAGAGCACCCAAGAGCTTGTGAGCGCCGCGCGAGGCATAGGTCGGCTCGTTGCTCGCCCTGACCACGATGGCCTGATCGGTCGTGACGTTCGTGGCCGCCTTGGTGGCGACCGTGCCCGCGACCTTGACGTGGCCGTCGTCGATCAGGGTGCCGGCGTGCTCGCGGGAGCGAGCCAGTCCACGGCGTACGAGCTCGGCGTCGAGCCGGAGCCGTCGTGTCATCGGCTCACGCGCTCTCGGGGGCGTCCCCGTCGCGACCGGCGTTGGCGAGGGACTCGCGCAGCACGCGGTGGATCCCGTCGAACTCCTCGGGGTGCGACGTGATCTCCAGGTCGTCCAGGCGGTCGAGCCGCTCCAGGGCAGCGTCGATGTCGGCGTGGCCCGTCGACTCCAGCGTCGTCGCCGCCACCGCGTCGTCGTCGAGGTGGTCGGAGGCGTCGGTCGCCGGACTGGTCGAAGGCTCGCTCATGCTCCCAGTGTCCCATCCACCGTCAACGATGCGTCGGAGCGATCGCGGACCGACCAGGCGAGTCCGACCACCGCCCGAAGCGCCTCCGTGCCGGCCGGTTCGCCGGTCTCGAGGCTCACGACGGTTTCCCGTACGACGGCTGTGGCCGCACCGCACCGCGCCCGGTCGCCGTCGAGCTCGACCTCGAGGTGGGACTCGTTGAGGCCCGCGAGGTCAGCCGAGACGAAGGTCGGCCGCTGGCCCGGCGCCCTCTCGATGATCTCCTGCAGGGTGCTGACGCCGGTCAGGACCGCGAGGCTGTCCGTGCCGGCGTTGATCGCGCCGTCGATGTCGGTGTCGAGCCGATCGCCGACGACCAGCGGATGCCGGCCCCCGACGCGCTCCATCGTCTCGTCGAACAGGGCCTTCTGAGGCTTTCCGGCGACGACGGGCGAGGCGCCGGTCGCATTGCGGATCGTCTGCACCAAGGAGCCGTTGCCCGGGGCGATACCGCGCGCCGTCGGGATCGTGAGGTCGGTGTTGCTCGCGAACCACGGAAGCCCGGCCTGGATCGCGAACGATGCCTCCGACAGCTGGCGCCAGCCGACGTCGGGATGGAACCCCTGCACCACCGCGACCGGCTCGTCGGCCAGGCTCGTGACGCACCGCAGGCCGCGCTCCTCGAGGGGCCCGCGCAACCCGTCGCCGCCGACCAGCAGCACCGGCGACCCGGTCGGCACGGCATCGGCGACCAGGTGAGCCACCGCCTGGGCCGAGGTCACCACGTCGCCGTCGTCGACCTCGGGCATCGCCAGTTCACGGAGGTGCTCGGCGACCTCGTGCGGGGTGCGGGCGGCGTTGTTGGTCACGTAGGACAGGCGCATCCCGTTGGTGCGTGCCTCGGTCAGCGCCTTGACCGCACCTGGCACCGCGTCCCGACCGACGTAGACCACGCCGTCGAGATCGAGCATCGCCAGGTCGTAGACCGTGCTGAGCGGCTGCGTCGTGGAGCCCAGACCGGCTGCGCTCAGTGTCATGCTCCCGAGGCTACCGCCGAGGTGGAGACCTTCCGGCACGAGTCCACGTCGACGGACACGAAGCTGATCGCCCCGCGCGTGAATCGCCGGCGCAGCTCACCGGTCACCTCGACCTCCGAGCCGGCCTCGAGCCGACTCACGGTCCGACGCATGGACGCGCTCCACGCCGAGCACTCGATCGTGTCCACGAGCTGCTTGGACCGTCTCCGGGCCGCAGCGCTGCGCCGGACGATCAGGCGGAACGAGACGACCTCATCGCCACTCGGGAGGACGCGGGTCTCCGGATCTGCCGAGACCCGCCCCACAAGATGCACCTGGTTGTTGTCATCAGTCATGACATGACGATGCCCCCTGCCAGCGGCAGGGGGCATCGGTCAGCGCGTCGGCTGTGGACAGCTGGGGAGGAGCTCAGCCCTGTGGACGGGGCTCCAGCTCGGCCAGTCGTTCCTCGGCGTCGGTCTGCTTGTTGCCGTCGACCGCCACGGTGCGGTGGAACCACTCGATCGCCTCGTCCCGCCGGCCAGCGTCCAGCAGGGCGTCCGCGTACGCATAACGGAGCCGCGGGACCCACTCGGAACGTCCCTTGGTGTGCAGCGGCTCGGTCTCGAGCAACCGCACGGCGGCGTCGTACTGCTTCTGGTCGCGGCGCGCGCCAGCGACGACGATCGAGAGCTCGATCTGGCCGGCGTCGTCGAGCTGGCTCCGGATCTCCGGGGTGTCGTAGGCGATCGCCTTGTCCGGGCGCTTCAGCGCTCGCTCGCAGTCAGCCATCATCGGGGCGTACAGGTAGCCGCCCGTCATGCGGCGGGCCGCGCGGAACTCCGACAGCGCCTCGGCGAACTTGCCGGCCGCGTACGCCGTCTCGCCGCAGGCCTCACGAACGAGGCCCGACCGGGTCGCCCTCGCCTTGGCTGCCAGGGCGTGCAGGTGCGCCGTCTCCGGGTCCTCGGCCATGAGCAGGCCGGCCATCACCAGGTGACGGGCGACCTTGTCCGCGAGCTTCTCCGGAAGGCTCTGCAGCGCCTGGCGGGCGTGCTTGTCGAGGTCCTTGGCACTGACGTCGTCCGGGATCGGCGGACCGTCGTAGATGTTCTGGGCTGCGGTGCGATCGCCCTCCTCCTGGCGGCGATCGCGGCGCGCCTCGTACGGCTTGCCGTCGCGGCGCGGGTGCGCCGGCTTGCCGTCACGCCGGGGCCCAGAGGGCTTCCCGTCACGTCGGTCGGACGGCTTCCCGTCACGGCCGCGCGGATCACCGCTCCCGCGTCGATCTCGTCCCTGACCGCCCGCCGGCTTGCCGCCACGGGCACCTCCACCGCCGGCACCACGGCCAGCAGGCTTCCCACCGTCACGGCGGGGATTTCTCGACTCTGCCATGAGTCGTTCCTTCCATCGAATGTTGCGCAAATGCAGCAAGGCCGCTCCCGAAGGAGCGGCCTCGCGCTAAAGATTGTCCGGCGACGTCCTACTCTCCCACACAGTCTCCCGTGCAGTACCATCGGCGCTGAAAGGCTTAACTTCCGGGTTCGGAATGTAACCGGGTGTTTCCCTTTCGCCATGGTCGCCGAAACTCTATTGAGATATCAATTCCTGGGCCTGATCAGCTCACGTGGAGCCGTCAGGCGATCAGGGTTCCCGATCATATCTCGGGAACCTCACAGTGGACGCGGTAGATCTTTGTAAGAAACAAGCCCTCGGCCTATTAGTACCGGTCGGCTCCATGCATTGCTGCACTTCCACCTCCGGCCTATCAACCCAGTGGTCTGCTGGGGGCCTTACCTGGTAAACCAGTGGGAAACCTCATCTTGAAACACGCTTCCCGCTTAGATGCTTTCAGCGGTTATCGCTTCCGAACGTAGCTAATCAGCGGTGCTCCTGGCGGAACAACTGACACACCAGAGGTTCGTCCATCCCGGTCCTCTCGTACTAGGGACAGATTTTCTCAAGTTTCCTACGCGCGCGGCGGATAGGGACCGAACTGTCTCACGACGTTCTAAACCCAGCTCGCGTGCCGCTTTAATGGGCGAACAGCCCAACCCTTGGGACCTGCTACGGCCCCAGGATGCGACGAGCCGACATCGAGGTGCCAAACCATCCCGTCGATATGGACTCTTGGGGAAGATCAGCCTGTTATCCCCGGGGTACCTTTTATCCGTTGAGCGACGCCGCTTCCACTTGCCAGCGCCGGATCACTAGTTCCGACTTTCGTCCCTGCTCGAGCTGTCACTCTCACAGTCAAGCTCCCTTGTGCACTTACACTCGAAACCTGATTGCCAACCAGGCTGAGGGAACCTTTGAGCGCCTCCGTTACATTTTAGGAGGCAACCGCCCCAGTTAAACTACCCATCAGGCACTGTCCCTGATCCAGATAATGGACCTAGGTTAGATATCTAGTACAGCCAGAGTGGTATTTCAACGATGACTCCACCTGAACTGGCGTCCAAGCTTCACAGTCTCCCACCTATCCTACACAAACTGAACCAAACACCAATACCAAACTATAGTAAAGGTCCCGGGGTCTTTCCGTCCTGCCGCGCGTAACGAGCATCTTTACTCGTAGTGCAATTTCGCCGAGTCCATGGTTGAGACAGCGCCCAAGTCGTTACTCCATTCGTGCAGGTCGGAACTTACCCGACAAGGAATTTCGCTACCTTAGGATGGTTATAGTTACCACCGCCGTTTACTGGGGCTTAAGTTCTGTGCTTCGCTTGCGCTGACACGTCCCCTTAACCTTCCAGCACCGGGCAGGAGTCAGTCCGTATACGGCGTCTTTCGACTTAGCACGGACCTGTGTTTTTAGTAAACAGTCGCTTGGGCCTGGTCTCTGCGGCCTTCAACGCTTCTCGGAGCAAGTCCGATAACGAATCCGGCCCCCCTTCTCCCGAAGTTACGGGGGCATTTTGCCGAGTTCCTTAACCATGGTTCACTCGATCACCTTAGTATTCTCTACCTGACCACCTGAGTCGGTTTGGGGTACGGGCGGCTCTAGATCTCGCTAGATGCTTTTCTCGGCAGCATAGGATCACTCACTTCGACTAAAACGTCTCCCCATCAGATCTCAGGCACGTGAATGGCGGATTTGCCTACCATTCGCCCTACATCCTTAGCCCGGGACAACCATCGCCCGGGATGAGCTACCTTCCTGCGTCACACCATTGCTTGCCTACTACCAGATCGGGTCGTGCGCAGCGCCGGCATCGCTCCGAAGAGTCCCGCCAGTTTTGGGCACTTAGCATTTCTGGGTTCGGCATGGGCGATCTAATGCCGGTACGGGAATATCAGCCCGTTGTCCATCGACTACGCCTGTCGGCCTCGCCTTAGGTCCCGACTTACCCAGGGAAGATTAGCTTGACCCTGGAACCCTTGGTCATTCGGTGGAGGAGTTTCTCACTCCTCATTCGCTACTCATGCCTGCATTCTCACTCGTGTAGCCTCCACGGCTGGATCACTCCGCCGCTTCGCTGGCCACACGACGCTCCCCTACCGATCCATGCGCCTGGACCACGAAGGCCTGGCTATTGCATGAATCCCATAGCTTCGGTGGATAACTTGAGCCCCGCTAAATTGTCGGCGCGGAATTACTTGACCAGTGAGCTATTACGCACTCTTTCAAGGGTGGCTGCTTCTAAGCCAACCTCCTGGTTGTCTCTGCGACTCCACATCCTTTTCCACTTAGTTATCGCTTTGGGACCTTAGCTGATGGTCTGGGCTGTTTCCCTCTCGACAATGGAGCTTATCCCCCACTGTCTCACTGCTGCGCTCTCACTTACCGGCATTCGGAGTTTGGCTGAGTTCAGTAAGCTTGTAGGCCCCCTAGCCCATCCAGTGCTCTACCTCCGGCAAGAAACACGCAACGCTGCACCTAAATGCATTTCGGGGAGAACCAGCTATCACGGAGTTTGATTGGCCTTTCACCCCTATCCACAGCTCATCCCCCCAGTTTTTAACCTAGGTGGGTTCGGTCCTCCACGCGGTCTTACCCGCGCTTCAACCTGGCCATGGATAGATCACTCCGCTTCGGGTCTAGATCCTGCAACTATGGTCGCCCTATTCGGACTCGCTTTCGCTACGGCTACGGCTCGACGCCTTAACCTCGCTACAGAACGCTAACTCGCAGGCTCATTCTTCAAAAGGCACGCTGTCACCCTTCACAAGGAAGAGCTCCAACGGATTGTATGCACATGGTTTCAGGTACTATTTCACTCCCCTCCCGGGGTACTTTTCACCTTTCCCTCACGGTACTAGTCCGCTATCGGTCATCGAGGAGTATTTAGGCTTAACGGGTGGTCCCGCTAGATTCACACCGAATTTCAGGGGTTCGGTGTTACTTGGGATGACACAAAAGAGCCATGAGCTTACGTGTACGGGGCTATCACCCTCTATGGCGCAACTTTCCAGTTGGCTTTCACTTCACTCATGGTTTATGACTCTTTGCCTGCTCGGCAGAACAGACCATGTGGTCCCACAACACCCCAGTGACAACGCCTGCCGGCTATCACATCACTGAGGTTTAGCCTGATCCGGTTTCGCTCGCCACTACTACCGGAATCACTTTTGTTTTCTCTTCCTGTGGGTACTGAGATGTTTCACTTCCCCACGTTCCCTCCTACTGCCCTATGTGTTCAGACAGAGGTACCTGGACTTTACTCCAGGTGGGTTTCCCCATTCGGACATCCCCGGATCACAGGTCGGTTGTCACCTTCCCGGGGCTTTTCGCAGACTCCAACGTCCTTCATCGGCTCTCGATGCCAAGGCATCCACCATGTGCACTTAGTAGCTTGTTGTTACTACAAAGATGCTCGCGTCCACTGTGAAGTTCTCAAAATACGTTCGGTCCCACATAAAAGTCCCGCGCCTACCAGATGTCCCTGACGGGATGAACCTGGCGGTTCGTGAGGATATGTGGTCCGAGGTCTCAACTCTCCGAGCTGATCCCTCAGGACCCAACAGTGTGCCTGAGTTGATGAATTCTTCAAAGCGAGGTTCCACTCTCCGAAGAGAAGTACTGACGCTCGTGGCATTCATCAAGCCAAATAATCGACGATCCACTAGTGAGCTGAGCTGCGTACAGACATTCGCCGTACAAACAGCTCGATGGACAACCAGGCTTGCGCCGGCTGCCAAGTGCTCCTTAGAAAGGAGGTGATCCAGCCGCACCTTCCGGTACGGCTACCTTGTTACGACTTCGTCCCAATCGCCAGCCCCACCTTCGACAGCTCCCTCCGTAAACGGTTGGGCCACTGGCTTCGGGTGTTGCCGACTTTCATGACGTGACGGGCGGTGTGTACAAGGCCCGGGAACGTATTCACCGCAGCGTTGCTGATCTGCGATTACTAGCGACTCCGACTTCATGGGGTCGAGTTGCAGACCCCAATCCGAACTGAGACCGGCTTTTTGGGATTCGCTCCACCTTGCGGTTTCGCAGCCCTTTGTACCGGCCATTGTAGCATGCTTGAAGCCCTGGACATAAGGGGCATGAAGACTTGACGTCATCCCCACCTTCCTCCGAGTTGACCCCGGCAGTCTCCTATGAGTCCCCACCATTACGTGCTGGCAACATAGGACGAGGGTTGCGCTCGTTGCGGGACTTAACCCAACATCTCACGACACGAGCTGACGACAGCCATGCACCACCTGTATACCGACCAAAAGGGGGCTACATCTCTGCAGCTTTCCGGTATATGTCAAACCCAGGTAAGGTTCTTCGCGTTGCATCGAATTAATCAGCATGCTCCGCCGCTTGTGCGGGCCCCCGTCAATTCCTTTGAGTTTTAGCCTTGCGGCCGTACTCCCCAGGCGGGGCGCTTAATGCGTTAGCTGCGGCACGGAGACCGTGGAAGGTCCCCACACCTAGCGCCCAACGTTTACGGCATGGACTACCAGGGTATCTAATCCTGTTCGCTCCCCATGCTTTCGCTCCTCAGCGTCAGGTAATGCCCAGAGAACCGCCTTCGCCACCGGTGTTCCTCCTGATATCTGCGCATTCCACCGCTACACCAGGAATTCCGTTCTCCCCTGCATACCTCTAGTCTGCCCGTATCGGAAGCACGCTCAGGGTTGAGCCCTGAGTTTTCACTCCCGACGCGACAAACCGCCTACGAGCCCTTTACGCCCAATAATTCCGGACAACGCTCGGACCCTACGTATTACCGCGGCTGCTGGCACGTAGTTGGCCGGTCCTTCTTCTGCAGGTACCGTCACTTTCGCTTCGTCCCTGCTGAAAGAGGTTTACAACCCGAAGGCCGTCATCCCTCACGCGGCGTTGCTGGATCAGGCTTTCGCCCATTGTCCAATATTCCCCACTGCTGCCTCCCGTAGGAGTCTGGGCCGTGTCTCAGTCCCAGTGTGGCCGGTCACCCTCTCAGGCCGGCTACCCGTCAATGCCTTGGTGAGCCATTACCTCACCAACAAGCTGATAGGCCGCGAGCTCATCCTTCTCCGCCGGAGCTTTCCACCTCAGAACATGTGATCCGAGGTCATATTCGGCATTAGCCATCGTTTCCAATGGTTATTCCGATGAGAAGGGCAGATTGCTCACGTGTTACTCACCCGTTCGCCGCTCGTGTACTCCCGAAGGAGCCTTACCGCTCGACTTGCATGTGTTAAGCACGCCGCCAGCGTTCGTCCTGAGCCAGGATCAAACTCTCCGTTGAAGCAGCTAAAGCGCTGCCAAACTTCAGTTCGACTCTGACAAACTATTTGCTGACAAATAAATTGTCGGAATTGATTTCCATCAAGGTTCCACGCGAGCCGAAGCTCTCGTGGAAGGTCTCGACGGGGTACTACTAATTAATCTCGTCGACTTTTGGCACACTGTTGAGTTCTCAAGGATCAGACGCTCACCTCGACCTCGACCTCTCGGTCTCCGCCTTGGGGCAACTCGTCTAACTTACACGGCTCGTTTTCACCGGTCAAACCGGGTCGGTCACCATGTTCAGCTTCGTTGTCCGCGGTCCGTCTCCGGGCGCCTGAGGCGCCGTGCCGTCGACCGTTTCGGTTGAGCTGGTTGGAAGCTCCGAGTGACCGGCCTTTCGGCCTTTCGCTCCGCCGTGCTGTCCAACAAGAAGAACATTACGGGGGCGATTCAAGCTTCGTCAAATCGGCTCCGTATGGTCCACGTCACATGGTTTCCGACCCCTGAAATGACGGGGTTCAGGACACCGACACGCCCGAGATCGACCGCTTTCCCTTGCGAAGGACGGCCCACTTGCCGTGCAGGAGGCCGTCCGCGAGCTCGAGATCGGGATCGGAGACGCGCTCGTTGTTGACGTACGCTCCCCCGTCCGCCACCGCCCGCCGAGCGGCCGACTTGCTGTCGGCCAGGCCCGCCGCGACGAACGCGTCGACGACGGTCGGCCGGTCGGCAGCCGAGAGGTCCACGGCGCCCGCCTCGCGGAGCGCCGCGGCCAGCGTCGACTCCGACAGCTCGGCCAGCTCGGCCCGGCCGAACAAGGCGCGCGAGGCGAGCTCGGCGGCTGTGGTCTCGTCCTGGCCGTGCACGAGCGTCGTCACCTCGGCGGCGAGCCGGCGCTGCGCGGCTCGGAGGCCGGGCTTCTCGACATGCTCCGCCTCGATGGCCGCGATCTCGTCGAGCGCGAGGAACGTGAACTGGCGCAGGTACTCGATGACCTTGGAGTCCTCCGCCTGGATCCACGACTGGTAGAAGGCGTACGGACTGGTGAGACCGGGGTCGAGCCACACCGTGCCGGCCTCGGTCTTGCCGAACTTCGTGCCGTCGGCCTTGGTGATCAGAGGAGTCGCCAGCGCGTGCACCTTGTGGCCGTCTGCCCGGCGGACCAGCTCGACGCCGGCGGTGATGTTGCCCCACTGGTCGCTGCCGCCGGTCTGGAGGACGCAGCCGTGGCGGCGGTGCAGCTCGAGGTAGTCGAGGGACTGCAGCAGGACGTAGCTGAACTCGGTGTAGCTGATGCCGGACTCGAGCCGGCTGCTGACGACGTCTCGCGCCAGCATCCGGTTGACCGGGAAGTGCTTGCCGATGTCCCGCAGGAAGTCGATCGTGCTGAGGCCTGCGGTCCAGTCGAGGTTGTTGACGATGGTGGCGCCGTTGTCGCCGCCCAGCTCGACGAAGCGGGAGACCTGCTCACGGATGTTGTCGACCCACTCGCCGACCGTCTCCTTGGGGTTCATGACCCGCTCGCCGGCCTCCTTCGGATCACCGATGAGGCCGGTGGAACCGCCGACCAGCATCAACGGCTTGTGCCCGGCCAGCTGGAGCCGGCGGGCCGTGAGGATCTGCAGCAGGTTGCCGATGTGCAGGCTCGGCGCCGTCGGGTCGAATCCCACGTAATAAGTGATCGGCCCCTCTGACAGCTCCGCGCGCAGGGCGTCGCGGTCCGTCGAGTGCGCGATGAGCCCTCGCGCGTCGAGGTCGTCGAGTACGTGGGTCACAGGGCCGTCCTTCGTGGGTCAGGGATTTCACCGCGACTTTAGCGCGGCGCTCCCCTGCCTCGACCCGAGCGCTACGGCTTGACCGCGACGACCGGGACCGCCGCATCGAGCAGGATCTGCTGGGCGACGCTGCCCATGAGGATCTTGCCGACCGGACTGCGCGGACGTACGCCGATCACGATGAGCGAGGCACCGGACTGCTCCGCCTCGAACAGCACCGTGCTGGCGACGCTCTCGCCCTCGACCTGCCGCAGCTCGTAGGGGACCTGGTCCTGCTGGAGCGCCTCGGTGACGTCCTGCATGTGCCGGCCCTTCGCGTGGCCGGTGTCCAGGCGTGGCTCGACGCGGTGGACGTTGATGATGAGCAGGGACTCGCCCTTGCTCCGTGCCTCGGCGGCGGCCCAGTCCAGGGCGGCTCGACCGAACTCGTCAGGGCGGTACGCGACGGCGATTGTCATGACATAAGGATACCGGCGGGACACCACCGATGACGAGCGGAATAGGCCCTGCCGGCAATGACGTTGCACACGTCGTGAGCAACTCAGTCAGGGTGGACATCTGGTCAGACATCGCGTGCCCGTGGTGCTTCGTCGGCAAACGCCGGTTCGAGACCGCGGCTGCGCAGTTCGCCGAGGGCGGTGGGTCGCTCGAGGTCGAGTACCACTCCTTCGAGCTGGCTCCCGACACGCCGGTCGACTTCGAGGGCACGGAGGTCGACTTCCTCGTCGGTCACAAGCGCATGCCGGCAGCCCAGGTCGAGTCGATGCTGGGCCAGATGACCCAGCTCGCCAGCACGGAGGGCCTGTCGTACGACTTCGACGCGTTGCAGCACACCAACACGGTCAAGGCGCACGAGCTGTTGCACTACGCCAAGTCGCAAGGGCGCCAGCTGGACATGAAGGAGCGCCTGCTGTCGGCGTACTTCGAGCAGGGGCGGCACGTGGGTCGCATCGACGATCTCGCCGACCTCGCCGAAGAGATCGGCCTGGACCGTGCCGAGGTGGTCGAGGCGCTGAAGTCGGAGCAGTTCCGCGCGGACGTGCAGGCCGACAAGGACCAGGCGATCGCCTACGGGATCTCTGGCGTGCCGTTCTTCGTGATCAACGGCAAGTACGGCGTCTCGGGCGCGCAGGACCCGTCGGTGTTCGTCGACGTGCTGCAGAAGGCGGCCTCCGACTCATGACGGACCCGCTCGAGATGGTCGGCGCAGACGCCGCCCCCGTGTGCGAGGACGGCGTCTGCGAGCTGCCGGAGGCAGACGCCTCCGACGCGGAGGACTAGCCCGCGTCGTCCGGCTTGACCGCCAGCACGGGGCACCTCGCGTCGAGGATGATGCGCTGCGCCACGCTGCCCAGCAGCAGCTTGCCGACCGGGGACCGTGGACGTACGCCCACGACGATCAGCGTGGCCGAGGACTCCGCAGCGACCGCGAGGACCGCCTCGGCGACGTCGGGAACCATGTCCTGCCGCACCTCGGTCTCGACGTCGAGGCGGCTCAGCTCGGCGCGCAGGGCATCGATCTCCTGCTCGGCCGCCAGTCGCTTGTCGACGTACGCGTCGCCCTTGGTGTCGTTGACGACGACGAGCCTCTCCCCCCGTCGCGACGCCTCGGTGGCCCCGAACTCCAGGGCGGCCTTGCCATAGACATCGGCGCTGTACGCCACGACCACGGTCATGCGCTGACCTTCTTCTGGTTGTTGTTGCGGGACAGGGTCCGGATGCCGTTGCCGACGATGAAGGCCAGCGCTGCGCCGATGACGACGTAGACGATGACCGCGACGGGTTCGCCCCAGAGGGTGCTGACATCGCCCGACGAGATCGCCAGCGACTTGGTGAGCTGGTCCTCCATCCGCGGGCCGAGGATCACCCCGATGATGAGCGGCAGGACCGGGATGCCGAAGCGCCGCATCGCCAGGCCCAGGAGGCCGAGGATCAGCAGGATCAGCAGGTCGAACCACTGGAAGTTGACGCTGTAGGCGCCCAACGAGGCGAAGAACAGGATGCCCGCGTAGAGGTAGGGCCGTGGGATCTGCAGGAGCTTCGCCCAGAGCGGTGCCAGCGGCAGGTTGAGCACGAGCAGCAACGCGTTGCCGATGAACAGGCTCGCGAGGAGCGCCCACACCAGCCCCGGCTGGGTGTCGAACAGCTCCGGCCCGGTCTGGATGCCGTAGCTCTGGAAGGCGAGCAGCATGACGGCGGCGGTCGCCGTGGTGGGCAGGCCGATCGCGAGCAGCGGCACGAGGGTGCCGGCTGCCGACGCGTTGTTGGCGGCCTCGGGCCCGGCCACGCCCTCGATCGCGCCACGGCCGAACTCCTCCGGCTTCTTCGACAGCCTGCGCTCGGTGATGTACGACAGGAACGTCGGCAGCTCGGCACCACCTGCGGGCAGCGCGCCGAACGGGAAACCGAGCGCCGTGCCGCGCAACCACGGCTTCCAGGAGCGGCCCCAGTCGTCGCGGTTCATCCACGGCTGTCCCACCGGGATGATGTCGAGGGGCCGGCGACGCAGGTGCGACGCGACCCAGAGGGCCTCGCCGATCGCGAAGATCGCGACGGCCACCACGACGATGTCGATGCCGTCGGCCAGCAACGGGCTGCCGAAGGTCAGACGGGGCTGGCCCGTCTCGGTGCCGACCAGGCCGATCGCGAGCCCGATGAACAGCGCGATGAAGCCGCGGAGCCGGGAGTTGCCCAGGACCGCTGTCACCGCGAAGAGCGCCAGCACCATGAGGGCGAAGTTGGACGGGTTGCCGAGCTTGACGACCTGCTCGGCGACCGACGGGGCGAACAGCACCAGGAGCAGCGTGCCGATCGTGCCCGCGACGAACGAGCCGATCGCCGCGGTCGCGAGGGCCTGGGCCGCCCGGCCGGACTTGGCCATCTTGTTGCCCTCGATGGCTGTCACGACCGAGGACGACTCCCCCGGCGTGTTGAGCAGGATCGACGTGGTCGAGCCGCCGTACATGCCGCCGTAGTAGATGCCGGCGAACATGATCAGCGCGCTCGCGGGCTCCACGCTGTAGGTGATCGGCAGCAGCAGCGCCAGCGTCATCGCCGGACCGATGCCCGGCAGGACGCCCACCGCGGTCCCGAGCAGCACGCCGATGCAGGCGTACAGGAGGTTGGTGGGGGTCAGGGCGGCCTCGAAGCCCTGCATCAGGAGGTCGAACGATCCCATCAGAGCACCCCGTCCAGGATGCCGGCCGGGATCGCGAGGCCCAGGCCGGAGTAGAAGCCGTACCAGGTGCCGACCGACAGCACGACGCCGATCGCGAGGGAGCGCACGATCGACCGTGCGCCGAGGACGTGGGCCGTGCCGGCGAACAGCAGCGCGCCGGTGATCGCCCAGCCGAGCCAGCTGATCAGGGCCAGGTTGAGGACGAAGACAGCGATGAGCTTGCCGACCGTGACCCAGTCACTGCCCTGCGTCAGGTCGACGTCCTCGCCCTCCTCGGACTCCGCGACGTCGCCGCGGGCGGTCGCGACCGCCAGGAGCACGGCGAGAAGCACGAGCGCGACGCCGACGACGTACGGGACGGCGTAGGGCTGGACCGGCTGGTCGGCGAACCCCTTGCGCAGGGTCGTGGCGTCGTAGATGACGTAGGCGCCGGCGACGCCGATGGCGGCGGCGAGGGCGTACTGCGCCTTGTCGACGACGCGGACCTCGCTCGGCTCGGCGGGTGGGTGCTGTGTCGTGGTCATGCGAGTCCCAGCTCCTTCAGTGTCGTGGCGACGCGTTGGTCCTGCTCCTTGAGGAAGTCGCCGAACTCGTCACCCGTGATGAAGGCGTCGATCCAGCCGTTCCGCTTGAGCTCGGCCTGCCAGCCCTTGGTCTGGTGCATGTCGGCGAAGAGGGCGATCAAGTCGTCGCGGGTCTCGTCCGAGATGCCCGGGGGCGCGAGGATGCCGCGCCAGTTGGTGAAGACCAGGTCGACCCCGGACTCCTTGAGCGTCGGCGCCTCGACGTTGTCGAGGCGCTCGGCGCCGGACACCGCGAGCACGCGCAGCGAGCCGTCCTTGATCTGACCCTCGAACTCGCTCGGCCCGGAGGTGCCGACGTCGATCTTGTTGCCCAGCAGGGCCGAGGTGAGCGGGCCACCGCCGTCGTACGGGATGTACTTCACGTCCTTGGGCTCGATGTCGATCGCCTTGGCGAGCTGCATCGGGAAGAGGTGGTCGGGACCGCCGGGTGACGATCCGCCACCGATCGTGACGCTTTGGGGGTCCTTCTTCCACGCGGTGACGAGATCGTCCACGGTCTTGAACTTCGAGTCCTTCGGCACGATGAGTGCCTCCTGGTCCTCGATCAGCCGCGCGATCGGGGTCGCCTTGGAGACCCGGGCGTCCGAGTCGTTGGTGTAGACCGCGCCGACGACCCCGAGCCCCATCGTCATGACGACGTCGTTGGCCCCCTCGGCGTTGAGCAGGCGCTGCATCGCGACGGTGCCGCTGGCGCCCAGGACGTTCGTGATCTCGAACCGGCCCGAGAGCTCGCTGTCCTCGAGCACGTGCGCCGCGGCACGGCCCGTGAGGTCGTAGCCACCGCCTGGACTGTTCGGGATCCACATCTGCAGTCGTCGGTGTGCCTCGTCGCCGGAGTCGCGGGTGACCCCGCAGCTCGCCGGCACCATCGCGGTGACGACTGCGAGGATGACCGTGGCGACCCGGGTGTGGGCGCGTCGTCTTGTCATGCAACCTCCTGTGGTCGACCCCGAGCATGGCCCCCACGTGTGGCGTGAGTCACTATTGCGGAACCAAAGGAGGTTGTGTTCTTTGTGGTCACCGCGCCGCCATCGGCTGACACTCGCCGGGCAGTTCCTCGTCCTGCAGCTGGTCGTGGTCGCCCTGGTCCTCGCGATCGTGGCGGCGATCTCCGTACGCCAGTCGACCGTGACGTTCGCCAGCGAGCGCGGCTCGCAGATGCGGTCGGTCGCGGAGTACCTCGCTAACATCTCGGTGGTCCGCTCGGAGATCGACAGCCCCACACCCTCGAGTGCGCTGGCGCCGTCCATCAGCCGCGCCCTCAGCCTGTCCGGAGCGACCGAGGTGACGATCGCCGACCCGCGGGGCGTCGTGCTCTCCTCGTCCGACCCGCGACTCGTCGGGGCGAAGGTCGAGCTGGGCGACAGCCGCGTACGTGAGGGGCGCGGCTGGGTCGGCGACGTCGACGACGACGGTCACGAGGCCGTGGCCGGGCACGCGCCGATCCTCGACGACGACGGGGAGCTCGTCGGCCTCTCGATCGCTCAGCAGCGCTATCCGTCGAGCTGGGAGCGATTCACGAACGCGGCCCCTGATCTTACCCTGTTCCTCGGTGTCGGAGCGCTGCTCGGCGTCGCCGGCTCGCTGCTCCTGGCCCGGCTCATCAAGCGTCGGACCCGAGGGCTCGAGCCCCACGAGATCGCCACGCTCGCCGATCACCGCGAGGCGTTGCTGCACAGCATCCGCGAAGGCGTCATCGCGGTGGGCACCGACGGCCGGGTCACGATGATCAACGACAGCGCGCGAGACCTCCTCGACGTCGGGCCCGACGTCGTCGGCCGACCTGTCGCGGACCTCGAGCTCGACCCCCAGGTCACGCACCTGCTCACCACCGGGAGCGGCAGCCAGGACGCGGTCGTGCTCGTGGGGACGCGGGTGCTGGTGTTCAACCAGCGCTCCGCCTCGAGCCACGGTGAGGGCATCGGTACCGTCACGACCATGCGTGACCGGACCGAGCTCGTCTCGATGCAGAGCCAGCTCAGCTCCAACCTCTCGATCACCGACACGCTGCGCGCGCAGACCCACGAGTTCGCCAACCAGCTGCACACGATCTCCGGCCTCGTGCAGCTGGAGGAGTACGACGAGGTCACGACCCTGGTCGGCACCCTGACGAGGCGCCGGGCGGAGATCACCGACGAGGTCACGAGCCGCGTCGCGGACCCGGCCGTCGCTGCGCTGCTGATCGCCAAGTCGAGCGTCGCTGCCGAGGCCGGCGTCTCGCTGACGCTGACCACGGAGTCCCGCCTCGCGGCCCTCACGTCGGGTGAGTCCGCCGACCTCACGACGATCGTGGGCAACCTCGTCGACAACGCGATCGACGCGTGCCGCTCCGGGCCGTCCCCGCAGGTGCGGGTCGACGTCCGCGACCAGTCCGGCCGGGTCGTCCTCGAGGTGCACGACAACGGTCCCGGCGTCCCGGAGGCGGCCCGCGAGGCGATCTTCGTCCGTGGCTTCTCGACCAAGCCCGACGTGCTGGGCGGCCGGGGCATCGGGTTGCCGCTCGTGCAGCTGATCTGCACCCAGCGCGGTGGCAGCGTCACGCTCGAGCACCGCGAAGGCACCACGTTCCGGGTCGAGCTGCCGCTGAGTGGCGGGGCCTCATGATCAGCGTGCTGGTCGTCGACGACGACTTCATGGTCGCGGGCATCCACGCCCGGTTCGTCGAGAAGACCGACGGCTTCACCGTCGTCGGGGCCGCCCGCAACGGCGAGGAGGCGTTGCGCCTCGTCACGGAGCTGGCGCCCGACCTCATCCTGCTCGACGTCCACCTGCCCGACATGAGCGGTCTCGACGTCCTGCAGCAGCTGCGCGCGTCGGGCAACGTGGCAGGCGTCGTGATGGTCACGGCCGACCGTGACGCCGACGTCGTCCGGGCGGCGTTGCACGGCGGGGCGATGCAGTACCTCGTCAAGCCGTTCGAATATCCCGACCTGGCGGCCCGGCTCATGCGCGTCCGGGACACGCTCGCGCTCCTCGAACGGGGCGCCGCCGACCAGGAGTCCATCGATCGGGCCTTCGGCACGGCGCAGGCGGCGGACCAGCCGCTGCCCAAGGGCCTCAGTCTCGAGACGGCCGGCCTGGTCGGCTCTGCCCTCAGGGAGGCCGGAGAGCTCTCGGCGACCGAGTGCGGCGAACGGGTGGGCATCTCCCGCGTCAGCGCCCGTCGCTACCTGGAGTACTTCGTGGACGACGGTCGTGCGGTCGTTCGCCTCAACTACGGCAACCAGGGCCGGCCCGAGCGCCGCTACCGCTGTCGGACCGACCAGAGATAGCGGCGCTCGGACGACCTAGGCCGTGGCCGGCTCCACCGCGTCCGGGTCGGACATGTCGGCCATCGGCTTGGGTCGGAGGAACAGCCCACCCACGATGGCGGCGAGCAGGGCCGCGACAGCACCGGCTGCGAACGCCATCTGCAGGCCGCCGTTGAGGGCCTGCACCGAGGACGCCCCGTCCGCCAGCAGGCTCTCGGTGCGCGCGGTCGAGATGCTGACCAGGACGGCCAGGCCGAGGGCGCCGCCCATCATGAACGAGGTGTTGACGACCCCGGAGGCCAGACCTGCCTCGTGCGGCTCCACGTCGCCCATGGCCGCGAGCAGCACCGGGTTGAATGCGATGCCAGCACCGAAGCCCAGCAGGATCATCGACGGAAGCACGTGGACGACGAAGCTGCCGTCGACCGGCGCCTGCGAGAACAGCCCGAGGCTGACGGCGGCCATGAGCAGCCCCACCGTGAGCGGCGGCCGGATGCCGAAGCGCATCACGAGCTTGTCGGAGACCCGCAGGGAGCAGTAGGCCATCACGACGCTGGTCGGGATGAAGGCCAGGCCGACGTCCAGGGCGTCGTAGTGCAGCACCTTCTGGAGGTAGATCGCGGCGAGGAAGAACCACGCGAACATCGCGGCTGCCCAAAGGACGCCCACGACCTGCGACACCGAGACGTTGCGGTGCGCGAACAGTCGCAGCGGCACGAGAGGGTTGGCGACCCGCGCCTCGCGGACGACGAACGCAACCAGCAGGGCCAGTCCGGCGCTCAGCAGGACCACCGTCCGCGTCGACGTCCAACCCGCCTCGTTGCCCCCGACGATCGCGTAGACGCTCAGCATCAGCGCGGCGGTCACCATGACCGCTCCGGCGATGTCGAGCCGCGCCTGCGAGGGCACGACGTCGTCCGCCGGCAGGATGCGCTTGGCGGCGATCCACACGGCGATGCCGATGGGGACGTTGACCAGGAAGATCCAGCTCCACGAGAACAGCCCGGTCAGGACCCCGCCGAGGAGCACGCCGACCGCGCCGCCGCCGGACATCACGAACCCGAACACGCCCATCGCCTTGGCGCGCTCTCCGGGCTCCGTGAACAGGCCCATGATGAGCGCCAGGGCGACTGCGGAGACCGCCGCGCCCCCCAGCCCCTGGATCGCGCGGCCGATGACGAGCATCTCGGCCGACGGCGCAAGACCGCAGCCCACGGAGGCGATCGTGAACGACACGACCCCGCCGAGGAAGACCCGCTTGTTGCCGAGCAGGTCGCCGAGGCGCCCCGACAGCAGCAGGAACCCGCCGAAGGTCAACAGGTAGGCGTTGACGACCCACGCGAGCGCGGCCTGCGAGAAGCCGAGGTCGGTCTGGATCGACGGCAAGGCGACGTTGACGATGCTCGAGTCGAGCACGATCATCAGGTCGCCGAGGCAGAGGATGTAGAGAGCGAGCCAGCGGCTCTTCACGTCAGGCATGGGGTGGTCTCCTCGATGTGGTGGGTGCTTCCACCAACACCACGAACGGTAGGACGCGGATACGACACATCCGGAGAAGAAAGCCTTGGAGATCTTCCGCGGCTCAGGCGCGAGGGCTGCGTCGATAGGCCGACACCGTCGGATCGTCCGTGACCCAGAACCGCCAGGGCACGTCCGCCGCCTTGGAGACGCCCACGCGCGGGCCGGCACTGATGTCCGGCGACGTCGCCGGCGGTGGCCCGAGGCGTACACCCCCATCAGCGCGCAGATCCGTGCCGAGGTCCTCGAGGGTCAGTCCCATGGCGCGCGTGAGGTTGCCGGGGCCGCGCGCCAGCGCGACGTCCTTGACGGCCGGCCGGCGCTGCCGAGCGAGCTCGATGCCGTCGACGACCTCCCCGGCCCGGATCAGCACGGCGGAGGCCTCCTCGGTCGGGCCCGTCACGACGTTGGCGCAGAAGTGCATGCCGTACGACCGGTAGACATAGAGCCGCCACGGCTCGCCGTACATGATCTCCGACCGCGGCGTGCGGGTGTAGGCGTGCGACGCCGGGTCGTTGACCCCGCCGTAGGCCTCGACCTCCGTGATGCGCACGGCGACGCCATGCCCGTGCAGCACGCGGCCGAGCAGCCCGCGTGCGTGCGTGACGACGAGGCTCTCGGTCACGCCGTGAGGGTCGCGAGCACCTTGTTCAGGGCCGCGCGGTTGACGGTCTTCTTGCGCATGCCGGCGAGCTTCGGCCAGGCCGGGGACGCCAGCAAAGCCACGGGATCGACGGCGTGCGTACGACGGAGCGTCTCCTCGGGAACCACCTGCGGGTCCGGTGCCTGGCACGCGAGGAGTGCGGCGTCGTAGGCGTCGTCGAGCACGCGCGACGTCGGGTCTAGCCCGAGCACGATCACGGTGCCGGTCGGCGACGTGTTGACGGGGATGATCGTCAGGTCCGGCCGGTACGTGCGAAGGATGTCGGCGACCTTGAAGACGTCGCCGGCCCAGGCCGCCGTCCGGCGCTCGCGAGCAGCCTCGAGCGAGTTCCGCGGCAGCATGTCGTCGATCAGGACGACCCCTGCGGGCGACATGAGCTTCTCGACGTTCATGAAGTCACGCAGGGCGAACTCGGACAGGTGCATGCCGTCGATGAACGCGAGGTCGATCGGCACCCCGTCGAAGAACGCCACCGGGTCGGGGCGGGAGAAGAACTCGTCGCTCGTCGTGCGGTGCAGCTGCACCTCGCACGCGATCTCCTTGGTGATCGTGTACGCCGGATCGATGCCGATCGACCTCGTGCGCGACAGGGCGAGGCTCGATCCGGTGTGGACGCCGACCTCGAGGTACGTACGCGGCCGCAGGTGCTGGTGCAGGCCGATCAGCAGCTGGTGCCGCGATCGCGTCGGCTCCGGGAACTGCGCGAACGGGTCCGACGGCACGTAGTCGCGCTTGGTCGCCTCGACGGCACGGGGTGCACGGGGATCGAGCCGGAGGGCTGCCTTGCGGCGCGCCGTGCGCTCCCATCGGCGTACGGCCTGGGTCCGGCGCGGGCCGATGACCTTGCGCAACGTGCTGCCGGCCCTGGAACGAAGTGCCACGGTCTCCCCCATGTCTGCGGTGTGGCACCACAGTAGTCAGGGCTCAGACGGGGTGCGTGGCCCGGGACCGGACCGCCGGCGCGAAGGGGCTCCAGAGGAACCAGGTCGGGAAGTCGCGGGTCAGCCGCGGGACTCCTTCGAGCGCTACTGATCCTGACGCACGCGCCTGGCGCAACGTCGTCAGCCCCGAGAAGACCCGCATCAGCGCGACGGGCTCGGTGCGGACCGTGACGTCGGAGTCGAAGCCTGGATGGTCGGTGCACACCGAGGACTCGTGCCGGTCGAGGATCAGCCACAACCGGAGGGGCTGGTCGCCGCGGTAGTCGAACTCGATCACGACGCGCTGCTCGGGAACGCGCTCGAGGTCGAGGCGCCGGGACATCCACCACGTCAGGGTCACCGGATCGACCTCGCGCGGCTCGGGCTCTGCGAACATCCACTTGACCGCCCACTCACCGAACGCCATCACGACGCCCTCGAGATCGCGCCCGGCTGCAGTGAGCTGGTACTCGTGCCCGCGTCCGCCGGCAATCGGGACCCGATCGAGGACCCCCTTGTGCTCGAGGTGCCGCAGCCGCTGCATCAGCAGCGTCCGGGAGATGCCCGGCAGGCCGCGGTCGATGTCGTTGAAGCGGCGGCTCCCGAGCACGAGCTCGCGGACGATCAGGGGGGTCCACCTGTCCGCCAGGACGCTGCTCGCGAGGGCAACCGGGCAGTACTGCCCGTAGTCACGCATGAGCCCATGGTAGACCCGGCGCTGCGCGGTCGGTACAGAATCGATACCGGTTAGGTGCAGATCCTGCACTGGGCGGTGGCGCCCCGAACGGCTGGACTCGGAGGCGAACCAGTCGCCACCCGTCAGGAGCTCCTCATGTCCATCACGTTCGATCCCGTCCAGTTCAAGAGCACCACCCGAGCCCAGTGGGAGAACGCCGCCGAGGCGTGGCACCGCTGGAACCCCACGATCGAGTCCTGGCTCGGCGCGGCCACCGAGGTCATGCTGGACGACGCCGGCGTCACAGCGGGCAGCCGCGTGCTCGACGTCGCTGCCGGAGCCGGCGGCCAGACCCTCGTCGCGGCGCGCCGGGCCGGCCCCACCGGGGAGGTGCTGGCCACCGACATCTCGCCGGCGATCCTCGAGTGGGCCCGTCACGTCGCGGAGGAGGCCGGCCTGTCGAACATCACGACCTTGGTCGCCGACGGCGAGGATCTCTCGGCCGTCGAGGAAGGCGTCTACGATGCCGCCGTCTCCCGGGTCGGCCTCATCTACTTCCCGGACCAGCTGGCCGCCCTCGCCGAGATGTGCCGCGCCCTGCGGCCCGGCGGGCGGGTCTCCGCAGTCGTCTACTCGACCGCGGACCGCAACGCGTTCTTCTCGATCCCGGTGGGCATCATCCGTCGGCGCGCCGAGCTGCCGCCGCCCGCGCCGGGCCAGCCCGGGCCGTTCAGCCTCGGCTCCCCCGGCGTCGCCGAGGATGTCTTCGCCCGCGCGGGGCTGACCGACGTCACGGTGACCACGGTGCCGTCGCCCGTACGGGTGCGGAGTGCTGCCGAGTGCGTTCAGTTCGAGCGCGAGTCGTTCGGCGCGCTGCACCAGATGCTGTCGGGCGTCGACGCGGCAGACCGTGAGGACGTGTGGTCCGAGATCACCGAGCAGCTGACGCAGTTCGAGGGGCCGGACGGCTTCGAAGGGCCGTGCGAGATGCTCGTGGTCTCCGGGACGAGCTAGCGGCAGCCGCGTCGGAGGTCGCCCGGTCAGCCGTGCCGGGCGACCTTCGCGCGCAGCTCGGCGAGCTGCTCCGTCACGCGTACGGGAGCCGTGCCGCCGCGGGAGTCACGCGACGCCAACGATCCCTCGACCGTCAGGACCTCGCGCACCTCCGGGGTCAGCGCGGGCGAGATCGCGGCGAAGTCGTCGTCGGTGAGGTCCCAGAGCTCGATGCCCCGCTGCTCGCACGCCTGGACGCAGGCACCCGAGATCTCGTGGGCGTCGCGGAACGGCACACCCTGGCGCACGAGCCACTCGGCGATGTCCGTCGCGAGGGCGAACCCCTGCGGCGCCAACGACTCCATGCGCTCGGTGTCGAAGGTCAGGGTCGCGATCATGCCGGTGAAGGCCGGCAGCAGGACCTCGAGCGTGTCGATCGAGTCGAACACGGGCTCCTTGTCCTCCTGCAGGTCGCGGTTGTAGGCCAGGGGCAGGGCCTTGAGCGTCGCGAGCAGGCCGGCCAGGTTGCCGATCAGCCGCCCGGACTTGCCGCGGGCGAGCTCGGCGATGTCGGGGTTCTTCTTCTGCGGCATGATGCTCGAGCCCGTCGAGTAGCCGTCGTGCAGCGTGACGAAGCCGAACTCCTTGGTGTTCCAGAGGATGATCTCCTCGGCCAGGCGGGACACGTCGATGCCGATCTGTGCCGTGACGAAGGCGAACTCGGCGACGAAGTCGCGGGACGCCGTGCCGTCGATCGAGTTGGCCGTGGACCCGCTGAACCCGAGGTCCGCGGCGACCTTCTCGGGGTCGAGCCCCAGCGACGACCCGGCCAGGGCACCGGATCCGTAGGGAGAGTCCGCGCCGACCCGGGCGTCCCAGTCGGTGAGGCGTTCGAGGTCGCGCACGAGCGGCCAGGCGTGCGCCAGCAGGTGGTGCGAGAGCAGCACGGGCTGGGCATGCTGCAGGTGCGTCCGGCCCGGCATCGCGACGTCGAGGTGCTGCTCGGCCTGGGTCGCCAGCGCCTCGGCGAGCTCGCGCACCAGCCGGCTGATGACCTTGCCGTGGTCACGCAGATACATCTTGAACAGGGTCGCCACCTGGTCGTTGCGCGAGCGTCCCGCACGCAGGCGACCGCCCAGCTCCGGACCGAGCCGTTCCAGCAGTCCGCGCTCGAGCGCGGTGTGCACGTCCTCGTCCTCCGGCAGGGCCACGAAGGCGCCCGACTCGACGTCGGCGGCCAGTGCGTCGATGCCGGCGATGAGCGCCGTCAGGTCGTCACGGCTCAGCAACCCCGCCGCCTGCAGCACCATCGCATGGGCGCGGGAGCCGGCGAGGTCGTACGGTGCGAGTCGCCAGTCGAAGTGCGTGGACCGAGAGAGCTCGACGAGCTCCGGCGACGGTCCGGAGGCGAAGCGTCCGCCCCACAGGCTGGTCCCCTCGCCGGTCTGCGAGGTGTCAGGGGTGTCGGTCACGTCGGTTCCTTCGGTGTGGAGGCGGCGATCGCCGCGAATCGTTCGGCGACGGCCTGCCCGCCGTCGGGCTCGCGGCAGATCAGCATGACGGTGTCGTCACCTGCGATCGTGCCGAGCAGGTCGTGCTGCGAGGCGTGGTCGATCGCGGAGGCGAGGTACTGCGCCGCCCCGGGCGGGGTGCGCAGCACCACGAGGTTGGCCGATCCCTCGGCCGTCACCATGAGCTCGCGCAGGATCTTCGCGAGCCGGGCGTGCCCTGACGCGCTTCCGGTCGCGGGCCGGGGCGTACGGTCGCCGCCCTCGGCCGGCACCGCATAGACGAGGCCGCCGTCGGGATGTCGTACGCGGACGGCGTCGAGCTCGACGAGGTCGCGCGAGATCGTCGACGGGGTCGCGTTGACACCATGCGAGTCGAGCAGCTCGGCGAGATCGCCTTGCGACCGGACGAGCTGGTGGCCCAGCAGCTCCACGATCAGCTGCTGACGGGCGGCCTTGGTCGGCGGGATCGTCATGCCGCCACCGCCAAGAAGAACCCAATGATATGACGGCGTCGGCCTGAGTGCCTGAAGATTCCCTCGCTTCGCTCGGTCATGCTTCGGCCTTCTCGAGCAGCCACACGAGCAGGGCCTTCTGGGCGTGGAGGCGGTTCTCGGCCTCGTCCCAGACGACGCTCTGCGGGCCGTCGAGGACCTCGGACGAGATCTCCAGCCCGCGATAGGCCGGGAGGCAGTGCAGCACGATAGCGTCCGGTGCGGCGAGCGCGAGCGACTCGGCGGTGATCGCGAAGTCACCGAACAGTGCGAGCCGAGCCTCCTTCTCGGCCTCCTGGCCCATCGAGATCCAGGTGTCCGTGATGACGACGTCGGCCCCCGAGATCGCTGCACGAGGATCGCCGGTGACCGACACGGACCCGCCCGTCTCCCCCGCGATCTTCTCGGCGTCGCCGACGATCACCGGATCGGGCTGGTAGCCCGCCGGTGCGCCGACCCGCACGTGCATCCCGGCGGTCGCGCCACCCAGCAGGTAGGAGTGGCCCATGTTGTTGGCGCCGTCGCCCAGGTACGCGACGGTCAAGCCGGCGAGCCGGCCCTTGTGCTCGACGACGGTCTGCCAGTCGGCCAGGATCTGGCAGGGGTGGAAGTCGTCGCTGAGCGCGTTCACGACCGGCACGCCGGCGTTCGCGGCCATCTCGTCGAGCCCCGCCTGGGCGTACGTACGCCAGACGATCGCGCTGGTCATGCGGCCGAGCACCCGCGCGGTGTCGGCGATCGACTCACCACGGGCCCCCTGCGTCGTGGCCTTGTCGATGATCAGCGGGTTGCCGCCGAGGTCCGCCACGCCGACGGCGAACGACACCCGGGTGCGGGTCGAGGCCTTGTCGAACATCACAGCGACCGTCTGCGGCCCGGCCAGCGGCTTGCGCCCGTAGGGATCGGCCTTGAGCTCGGCGGCGAGCGCCAGCACCTCGGCCTGCTCGGCCGGACTGAGGTCGTCGTCGCGCAGAAAATGTCTCATGCCGTCACCTCGTCGAGCATCTGCCTGAGCACCGCCACGGCGTGCTCGGCCTGCTCCGTCGTGAGGATCAGCGGAGGTGCCAGACGCAGGCGGTCGGGCGTGGCGTTGTTGAGGATGATGCCGGCGGCGAGCGCGGCCTGCTGCACGTCGGCTGCGACCGGCGCGGCAAGGACGATGCCCACGAGCAACCCTCGGCCGGTCGTCTGCGTGACGAGCGGATGGTCGGCCAGCCCGTCGCGGAAGGCGTCGCCGATCCGGAGTGCGTTGTCGAGCAGGCCCTCGGACTCGATCGTCGCGATCACGGCCAGTGCGGCGGCCGTGGCGACGGGGTTGCCGCCGAACGTCGTGCCGTGGTTGCCGGGCTGCAGGAGACTTCCGGCGTCGCCGAGCGCGATGCACGCGCCGATCGGGATGCCGCCGCCGAGCCCCTTGGCGACCGTCACGAGATCGGGGACGATGCCGGACTCGGCGTGGGCGAACCACGCACCCGTGCGGCCGATCCCGGTCTGCACCTCGTCGAGCCAGAGCAGTGCGCCGTGCTGCGTGGTGATGTCGCGTGCGGCGCGCAGGTAGCCGTCGGGCGGCACGACGACGCCGGCCTCGCCCTGGATGGGCTCCAGTAGGACCGCCGCCACGGTGTCGTCGACGGCCGCCTCCAGCGCGACCACGTCGCCGTAGGGCACCCAGGTCACGTCACCCGGCAAGGGCTCGAACGGGGCGCGGTAGGCCTCCTTGGAGGTCAGCGCTAGGGCGCCCATCGTCCGGCCGTGGAACGATCCCTCGGCGACGACGACCCGCGTGCGGCCGGTGCGCCGGGTCGCCTTGAAGCCTGCCTCGTTGGCCTCGGTGCCCGAGTTGGTGAAGAACACCCGGCCCTCGTGCCCGACCAGGTCGAGCAGCTTCTCGGCCAGCTCGACCTGCGGCTGCGAGGTGAAGAAGTTGGAGATGTGGCCCAGGGTGCCGAGCTGGCGCGTCACGGCGTCGAGGATCGCTGGATGCCCGTGGCCCAAGGCGTTGACCGCGATGCCGCCCAGCAGGTCCAGATAGCGGGTGCCGTCGGCGTCCCAGACATAGGCACCCTCGCCCCGGACCAGGACACCCTGCGGGGGCCCGAAGGTGTTCATGACGGCGCCTTGGTAGCGCTCCATCCAGTCGTCCACGGTCATGGCGTCGATCCCTTCGCCTGCTTGGTGACGCTCGTCGAGTACAAGGCCGTACGGATGCGGGTCTCCGCGCCGGGGACGACCTGCGTGCCCACGCCCTCGTCGGTGAAGATCTCGAGGAGCACCGCGTGCGGCTCACGGCCGTCGATCACGGTGGCGAGGCGGACTCCCTCCTGCACGGCCTTGAGGCACGCCGTCATCTTGGGGATCATGCCCGTCGACAGGCCCGGGATGATCTCCGCCAGTGCCTCGGGGCTGATCTCGCCGATCACGTCGGAGCTGTTGGGCCAGTCGGCGTAGAGCCCCTCGACGTCGGTGAGCACCAGGAGCTTCTCGGCGTCGAGGGCCACCGCCAGCGCCGCGGCGGCGGTGTCCGCGTTGACGTTGTGGACCTGACCGTCGGCGTCGGGCGCGACCGTGGAGACGACCGGGATGCGGCCGGCCTCGATCAGGTCCAGCACGGCCTCGGGACGCACGCCCACGACCTCACCCACCAGACCGATGTCGGTCTCGACCCCGTCGATGACCGGCGTGGTCTTCTCGGCCGTGAACAGGCCCCCGTCCTCGCCGGACAGCCCCACGGCCAGGTCGCCGTGCTGGTTGAGCAGTCCCACGAGCTCACGGCCGACCTGCCCGGTCAGCACCATGCGCACGACGTCCATCGTCTCGGGTGTCGTGACGCGCAGCCCGCCACGGAACTCCGACTCGATGCCGAGCTTGTCGAGCATCGCGCTGATCTGCGGTCCGCCGCCGTGCACGACGACCGGCTTGAAGCCGGCGAGCCGCAGGAACACGATGTCCTCGGCGAAGGCGCGCTTGAGCGTCTCGTCGGTCATGGCGTTGCCGCCGTACTTCACCACGACGACCTTGCCGTGGTACTTCTTCAGCCACGGCAGGGCCTGCGCGAGGGTGGCGGCCTTGTCGGTGGCCTTCTTCCAGTCCTCGGGCTGCCACTCGTCGGGCGTGGCGAGCTCGGCGTCTGACTCAGGTGTCATGGTGCACCTTCTGCAAGGAATCGGGGTGGTGGGTTTCAGTCGTCGACCGCGTCAAGACCGCGGACGTGAACGTGGCGGAGGCGGCCAACCTCATGGAACCGGTCATGAGGAGTACGCCGAGTTCTCGTGGACGTACGCCTGCGTGAGGTCGTTGGTCCAGATGGTGCCCGTCTCGGCGCCCGACTTGAGGTCGATCGTCACCGACACCGCGCGTTCGGACAGGTCGATCGCGTCGGGCGACTCCCCCGGCCCGCTCCTGCGGCACACCCAGACGCCGTTGAGCGCCACGTCGAGGTCGGCCGGATCGAACGCGGCCTGGGTCGTGCCGACCGAGGCGAGGATGCGGCCCCAGTTGGGGTCCTTGCCGTAGATCGCGCACTTGAACAGGTTGCTGCGGGCGACCGAGCGGCCGACCTCGAGGGCGTCGTCGACGGACGCGGCGTTGACCACCTCGATCGCGATCTCGTGGTCGGCGCCCTCGGCGTCGGCGAGCAGCTGCAGCGCGAGGTCCTTGCAGACCGTCGTGACGGCCTCGGTGAACGCCTCGGGGTCAGGGGCCACGCCCGATGCCCCGCTGGCCATCAGCAGCACGGTGTCGTTGGTCGACTGGCAGCCGTCGGAGTCTAGGCGGTCGAACGACTGGGCCGAGGCGGCGCGCAGGGCGGCATCCGCCGTCCCTGCGTCGACGTCGGCGTCGGTGGTGAGGACCACGAGCATCGTCGCCAGGGCGGGAGCCAGCATCCCGGCACCCTTGGCCATGCCGCCGACGGTCCAGCCGTCGCCGTGGACCACGGCTTCCTTCGCCACGGTGTCGGTCGTCATGATCGCCGTGGCGGCGGCATGCCCGCCGTCGGCGCTGAGGCCGTCGACTGCTGCTCGTACACCGGACAGCAGCTGCTCGCGATCGTTGAGCAGGCCGATCAGGCCGGTCGAGCACACCTGGACGTCGACCGCGCCCACACCGAGCTCGTCGGCGACCGTCTCCGCGGTCTGGTGCGTCGTGATGAAGCCCTCGGGGCCGGTGTAGCAGTTGGCCCCGCCGGAGTTGATCGCCACGGCGATGGCCGTGCCGCCCTTGATGGCCTCCTCGCTCCACAGGACCGGATTGGCCTTGCAACGGTTGCTCGTGTAGACCGCGGCGGCGGCCTTGGACGGGCCGGTGTTGACCACGACCGCGACGTCGGGGGCCCCGGTCGACTTGAGTCCGGCCGGGACGCCTGCGGCGACGAAGCCCTTGGCGGCGGTGACGCTCATGCCGGGGTCCCCGCGGAAGCGCAGCTGGACAAGGTGTCGTGAACGCCGAGCAGGGCGGTCACGCACTCGTGGGAAAGGCTCACGGTGCGACTCCGATCTGGGTGAGGCCCGCGGTCTCCGGCAGGCCCAGGGCGATGTTCATCGACTGGATGGCTCCGCCGGCCGTGCCCTTGGCGAGGTTGTCCATCGCGCCGATCGCGACGACCTTGCCCGCCCGCGCGTCGAGCGTGACCTGCACGTGCAGCATGTTGGCGCCGAGCACGGCCTTGGTCTGCGGCCACTGTCCCTCCGGCAGCACGTGCACGAACGGCTCGTCGGCGTACGCCTTGAGGTATGCCGCGCGCACGTCGTCGGCCGTCACCCCGTCGAGGGCCGGGGCGGAGACCGTGGCAAGGATGCCGCGCGACATCGGGGCCAGGATCGGCGTGAACGACACCGTGGGACGGGTGCCGTCGACGAGCTCGAGATTTTGCTCGATCTCGGGCGTGTGGCGGTGCACGCCTCCGACGCCGTAGGCGCTGGCTTGACCCATCATCTCCGAGCCCAGCAGGTGCGGCTTCAGCGACTTGCCGGCTCCGGAGGCCCCCGTCGGGGCGACGACCGTGATGTCAGGTGCGATGAGGCCGGCCGCCAGCGCCGGCATGATCGTGAGCGTCGAAGCGGTCGGGAAGCATCCCGGCACTGCGATGCGCTTGGCGCCGGCCAGCACGTCGCGCTGCCCGGGCAGCTCGGGAAGTCCGTAGGGCCAGGTGCCGGCGTGGTCTCCGCCGTAGAAGGTCTCCCAGTCGTCCGCGCTCTGCAGGCGGAAGTCGGCGCCGCAGTCGATGACGAGCGTGTCGTCCCCGAGCTGGCCGGCGATCGCGGCCGAGGTGCCGTGGGGCAGCCCCAGGAAGACGACGTCGTGACCGGCCAGGACCTCGGCCGTCGTGGGCTCGAGAACGCGGTCGGCGAGCGGCACGAGGTGCGGCTGGTGCTGCCCCAGCGTGCTGCCCGCGCTGGACGCGGCGGTCACGGCGCCGATCTCGACGTCGGGGTGCGCGAGCAGCGTACGAAGGACCTCGCCGCCGACGTATCCGCTGGCGCCGGCGACGGCTGCGGTGATCGTGGTCATCTCTCCACCTTTGCAGAGTTCGTGGTCGGGGTGGTCAGGTGCTCAGTCGGTGCCGAACTCCATGGCCGCGGCGTCGAGCGCCTGCTCCTCGTCCCCGGCCACGGCCGGGTTGGCCTCGATGCGCGTCGCGCCACCGGCCGGCAGCTCGCCGAACAACGTGCCGTTCTCGACCAGCACCTGCCCCTGGTCGAGCGGCTGGGCGGCGTAGAGCTCCAGCATCGCCCGCGAGTCCGCGATGTCGAGGTTGCGCATCGTCAGCTGGCCGATGCGGTCCGTCGGGCCGAAGACCGCGTTCTCGGTGCGCTCCATCGAGAGCTTCTCGGGGTGGTACGAGAACGTCGAGCCCTGCGTGTCGATGATCGAGTAGTCCTCGCCGCGACGCAGCCGGATCGTGACCTCGCCCGAGACGACGGAGGCGATCCAGCGCTGGACGGACTCCCGCAGCATCATCGCCTGCGGGTCGAGCCACCGGCCCTCGTACATCAGCCGACCGAGACGACGGCCGTGCTGGTGGAAGTTGGCGATCGTGTCCTCGTTGTGGATCGCGTTGACGAGGCGCTCGTACGCGATGTGCAGCAGCGCCATGCCCGGCGCCTCGTAGATGCCCCGGCTCTTGGCCTCGATGATGCGGTTCTCGATCTGGTCAGACATGCCGAGACCGTGCCGGCCACCGATCGCGTTGGCCTCGTGGACCAGCGCGACAGGATCGCCGCCGAACGTCGACCCGTTGATCGCCACGGGGCGTCCCGCCTCGAACGAGACCGTGACGTCCTCCGTCTCGATCTCGACCTTGGGGTCCCAGAACTTGACGCCCATGATCGGCTCGACGGACTCCAGCGAGGTGTCGAGGTGCTCCAGGGTCTTGGCCTCGTGCGTCGCGCCCCAGATGTTGGCGTCGGTCGAGTAGGCCTTCTCCTGGCTGTCCCGGTAGGGCAGGTCGTGGGCGAGCAGCCATGCGCTCATCTCGGTGCGACCGCCCAGCTCGTGCACGAAGTCCGCGTCGAGCCACGGCTTGTAGATCCGCAGCTCGGGGTTGGCCAGGAGCCCGTAGCGGTAGAACCGCTCGATGTCGTTGCCCTTGAAGGTCGAGCCGTCGCCCCAGATGTCGACGCCGTCCTCGTGCATCGCCCGTACGAGCAGCGTGCCGGTCACGGCGCGCCCGAGCGGCGTGGTGTTGAAGTACGTACGCCCGGCGGACCTGATGTGGAACGCCCCGCACGCCAGCGCCGCCAGGCCCTCGTCGACCAGCGGGCGCTTGCAGTCGATCGATCGGGCCAGCTCGGCGCCGTACTGCATCGCCCGCCCCGGGATCCCCGCGATGTCCGGCTCGTCGTACTGGCCGATGTCGGCGGTGTAGGTGCACGGGATCGCGCCCTTGTCGCGCATCCATGCGACGGCTACGGAGGTGTCGAGGCCGCCGGAGAACGCGATACCGACGCGTTCACCCGCGGGCAGGGTCGTGAGGACTTTGGACATGACTCACATTCTTGCACACCTCTGCAATTTCTTGCATTCGGGGTCGGCTGCCGGATTCCGCGCGGGAGCGACGTGCTTGACCCCTAGGATGCATGCCATGCGGATCCTCCTGCGAGCGCTGGCGCTCCTTGTCGCCGCAGGAGTCGTGTTCCTCCCCGCCGCGTTCGCGTTGGCGCCGACCTCCGAGACCACGAGCGGCCCAGACCCCGTCCGCATCTCCGACTACACGGCTGACTACGTCGTGACGGCCGACGGCGACCTCGTCGCCAAGGAGCAGCTCACGACGGAGTTCCCCACCGGGCGGCACGGGATCTTCCGGTTCTGGGACCTCACCGACCCCTCCGACAAGAACATCCGGTTGATTCCCAAGGACATCAAGGTCACCCTCGACGGCGGCAAGGTCCCGTACGAGATGCAGTGGCAGAAGGGCCGGCACTTCCGCGTCGCCAAGATCGGCGACCCCGACTCGTACGTCTCGCCCGGCACGCACGTCTACACGATCACCTACCGGATCGACGGCGCCCTCGCGCCTGCGACGGCCGGCCCGGGGACGTTCGCGTCCTCGAGCTGGACCGACGAGCAGCAGGCCCAGTCGGTGTTCTACTGGAACGTCGTCGCGCAGGGCTGGCAGATGAACATCGACAAGTCCACCGTCAACATGACCCTGCCCGTCAAGTCCGGCAAGGTGCAGTGCACGTCGAGCTTCGACGGCACCGGCACGTGCGACATCAAGGGCGCGGGCACCGACCGGGTCACGGTCAGCACCGGCCCCTTGTCGCCACGCACTCCCGTGACCGTCCGCATCGGCCTGCCGATCGAGACGCCCGACCGGGTCACGGTGCCATGGCCCGTCGCCGCCGATCGCGCGCTCGGCACCAGCACGAGCGCCTTCGGCGTGATCGCGGCGATCACCCTCGGCACGCTCGCGCTCGGCTACGTCCTCGACCGACGCTCGCGGGAGAAGGAGCCGGGAACCCCGGTGATGTACGAGCCACCGCCCGGGCTCGGTCCGGTGCAGACCGCCTACGTGATCACCGAGACGGTGCCGTCGCGCGGACTGGTGGCGACGCTGCTCTACCAGGCCGAGCAGGGCCTCACGACCCTGACCGACAACGGCGGCAAGTCGTGGACCGTCACCGGCGTCGGCGATGCGGATGCCTGGGCCAGGACCGACGACGTCACTCGCTTCGTCGGGAAGTCCCTGGGCGTCACCCAGCCCGGGTCCCACTTCAAGTCCAGCCCGAAGTCGGTGAGCGCCGGCAAGAAGCTGCAGTCGGTGCGTGGCGCACTGCCCGCCCAGGCGAGCGCCTGGGCCGACGGCGTGGGCGCGCAGCGGCGGGCCGGTTCGGAGCAGGCCTCACAGCTGGCCGTCATCGCTGCAGCGGCCCTGCTGCTCGTGATGGGCATCTTCTTCAACCCGCCTGTGTCGATGTACCTCCTGCCCCTCGCCGGGTTCGTCGTCGGCGGCATCGGGCTGATGACCGTCGGCGTCGGCCGTCGTCGTACGACGCTCGGACGCGACCTCTGGTCCCGTGCCGCGGGCTTCAAGCGCCTGCTCTCCACCGACTCGGCGCAGGACCGCTTCGACTTCAGCGGCCGGCAGGACCTCTACACGGCGTTCATCCCGTACGCCGTCGCGTTCGACTGCGCCGACCGCTGGGCCCGCAAGTACCAGCTCGCGACCGGGACCGAGCCGCCCGTGCCCACCTGGTACGGCGGCGGGACGTCGACGAGCACGGGTCACTCGTTCTTCGGCAGCAACGATGCCTTCTCCGGATTCGAGTCCTCACTGGCCTCGTCGATCAGCGCCTACTCGGCCACGCAGTCCTCGTCCTCCTCCGGTGGCGGCGGCGGTGGTGGCGGCGGCGGTGGTGGCGGCGGCGGTGGCGGCGGCGGTGGCGGTTCCTGGTAGTCCTGCACCACTCATCTCACTCAACGAGGAGCACTCATGCTGTGGATCGTCCTGGCGGTCGTCGTCGTGCTGGCGCTGTTCACCGTCTATGCGTTCAACAAGCTGCGTCGGGTCGACATCGGCGCCCAGGAGGCGCTCGGCGGGATCGATGTCCAGCTGACCCGGCGCGCTGACCTCATCCCCAACCTCGTCAACACGGTCAAGGGCTACGCACAGCACGAGAAGGGGGTCTTCGAGGCCGTCACCGAGGCGCGCGCCGGCGCAGCTGCGGCAGCCAAGAACGGCACCGTGCAGGAGAAGGCAGCCGCCGAGGCCAAGCTCGACAAGGCCATCATCGACGTGCTCGCCGTCGCCGAGGCCTATCCCGATCTCAAGGCGTCGGCCAACTTCCAGTCGCTGCAGGCCGAGCTCGCCGACACGGAGAACAAGATCTCTTTCGCCCGGCAGTACTACAACGACGCCGTCGCCAAGCTCAACGGCCTGGTCCGGACGATCCCGTGGCTGCTCTTCACCGGCATCGCCGGCGTGCACGCTCGCGAGTTCTACAACGCTCCCGAAGGCCAGGAGGTGCCGCCCACCGTCACCTTCTAGGTGCGCAGGGCGGCGCCCAGCGACCCGGCTGCAGCGACGGCCGCGTCGCGGGCGCCCTTGATGTCCTCGTCGGTCAGCGTGCGATCCGGCGCCCGGAGGCGCAGGGCGAAGGCCAGCGACTTGCTGCCGTCAGGCACCTGGTCGCCGGAGTAGACGTCGAACAGCCGAACCGACTCGATCAGTGGACTCGCGCCGGCCAGCGCAGCGTGCACCGCCGCCGCGGGCACGTCGTCACCGACGATCAGCGCGAGGTCCTCCTTGGCGACGGGGAACGACGAGAAGTCCGGGCGAGGCCCGATCTCCGGAGAGGCATCGATCAGGGCATCGAGGTCGATCTCAGCCGCGACGACGCGCGCCGGCAGGCCGTACGCCTTGAGGACCCGGGGGTGCAGCTCGCCGGCGTGCCCGATCGGCACGCCGTCGAGCACGATCGCGGCGCACCGGCCGGGATGCCACGGCATGACCTGGGCCTGCTGCACCTCGATCGCGACGTGCAGCTCCTCGGCGAGGTGCTGCACGACGGCGAGGGCGTCGGCCCACGCGACCTGCCGGCCGGGACCGGCCCAGCCCGAGCGGATGCGCTCGCCGCTCATGACGAGCCCGACGTGGTGCGGCTGGTCGGGCAGGGCGGCGCCGAACGCGGCGATCTCGTCGTCGGTGGGGCGACGGTCGACGCCGTAGATCGGCGCCTCGGCCTCGGCCGACTTCGGCAGGAAGACGCGCCCGGTCTCGGTGATGTGCACGTCGGAGTGCCCGCGGCCGATGTTGAGCGCCAGGCTCTTGAGCAGCCCGGTGAGCAGCGTCGTCGTGAGACCCGGCTCCTCGGCGGACAGCGGGTTCTCCAGGACGACCTGCCTGCGTCGGACGTCGTCGGCGGGGAGACCGAGCCGGTCGAAGTCGGCGGTGCCCGCGAACGGGAAGGTCTTGACCTCGACCAGGCCGTCGCCGGCGAGCACCGTGCCGGCCCGCCGACGCAGCTTCTGCGCCACGGTCAGGCCACGCCCGGCCGGAGCGGTCGGGACGATCGACGGCACCTGGTCGTAGCCGACAACGCGCAGCACCTCCTCGACGAGGTCGTTGGGGTCGTTGAGGTCGAAGCGCCAGCTGGGCGGCGTCGCCGCCAGCGTCTCGTGGTCCAGCGCGACGTCACAGCCGTTGCCCTCGAGCGCCGTGACCACGGCCGCGGCATCGATGTCGACACCGGACACCCGGGTCGGCAGGCCGATCGACATCTCGACGGCGGGCCGCGGGCTCGGGGAGCCGACGACCGTGAGCTCGTCGGCGATCGTCGCGCCGCCGAGCTCGGCGAGCAGCTCGGCGACCCGCTGGGTCGCGCGGGCCGGCAGCTCGGGATCGACACCGCGTTCGTACCGCTTGGACGCCTCGGACGGCAGCTTGTGCAGGCGTGCCGTGCGAGCGATCATCGGCGCCTTCCAGTGCGCTGCCTCGATGAGGATGTCCGTCGTCGTCGCGGAGAGCTCCGTCTCCTCGCCGCCCATGACGCCGGCGAGGCTGATCGGGCCACGATCGTCCGTCACGACGGTGTCGTCGGTCGACAGGGTCCGCACCACACCGTCGAGCGTCGTGATCTTCTCGCCCTCCGTGGCGCGCCGTACGACGATCGGGCCCCGCAGGCTGGACAGGTCGAAGCCGTGGATGGGGTGGCCGAGCTCGAGCATGACGTAGTTGGTGATGTCGACTGCCAGCGAGATCGATCGCATGCCGGCCTGCTCGATGCGCTGCGCCATCCACGGCGGCGTCGGCCGGGACGGGTCGAAGCCGGTGACCGCCCGGGCGGCGAAGACCGGGCAGGCGTCGGGGTCCTCCACGTGTACGGGATAGCCCTCCCCCGTGCTCGGCACCTCCAGGTCGGCCGGGTCGGCGAACTCGAGGCCGTAGGCCAGAGCGGTGTCGCGGCCGACGCCCCGCATCGACAGCGCGTAGCCACGGTCGGGGTTGACCTCGAGGTCCAGCACCTCGTCTCCGAGGCCGAGCAGGGCGATCGCATCGTCGCCGGGGGCTGCCGACTCCGCCTCGAGCACGATGATGCCGCTGGAGTCACCCGACTGACCCAGCTCGGCCGCGGAACAGATCATGCCGTCCGACACGTGGCCGTAGGTCTTGCGCGCGCTGATCTTGCCGCCCGGGATGAACTCGGCGAGGGCGGGCAGGACGGTTCCGGGCAGGGACACCACGACGAGGTCGCCCTCGCCGAAGTTGTGCGCTCCGCAGACGATGCCGCGGGCACCTTCGGCGTCGTTGTGCTCCGGACCGACGTCGACGCGGCACCAGTTGATCGTCTTGCCGTTCTTCTGCGGCTCCTTGACGAGCGACAGCACGCGGCCGACGACCAAGGGACCGCTGATGCCCGACGAGATGATCTCCTCGAGCTTGAGGTCGAACTCGGTCAGCCGGGCAGCGAGCTGCTCGGTCGTGACCGACTCGGGGACCTTGACCAGCTCGCGCAGCCAGGTGACCGGTACTTTCACAGCTCTACTCCGAACGGCTGGGTGAAACGGATGTCGCCGTCGAACAGGTCGCGGAGGTCCGCGATGTCGTAGCGGGACGTGATCGTGCGATCGATGCCGATGCCGAACGCGAAGCCCGAGTAGCGCTCGGGGTCGACGCCGCAGGCGATCAGGACGCGCGGGTTGACGACTCCGCAGCCGCCCCACTCGACCCAGCCCTCGCCCTTGCACGTACGGCAGTCGGCGACGGCGTCGGGCTCGTTGTGGCAGACGTAGCAGAGCAGGTCCATCTCGGCGCTCGGCTCGGTGAACGGGAAGTAGGACGGCCGGAACCGGGTCGTCATGCCGTCGCCGTAGATCGCCTGGGCGAAGTGGTCGAGCGTCCCCTTGAGGTGCCCCATCGAGAGGCCCTCGTCGATCGCCAGGCCCTCGACCTGGTGGAACACCGGCGAATGGGTGGCGTCGAGCTCGTCGGTGCGGAAGACCCGGCCGGGGCAGGCGATGTAGATCGGCGGCTTGCGCGTCAGCATCGTGCGCGCCTGCACGGGCGAGGTGTGGGTGCGCAACACCATCGCGGCGCGCTCCGGGGTGACCCAGAACGTGTCCTGCATCGTGCGTGCGGGGTGGTCAGGTCCGAGGTTGAGCGCGTCGAAGTTGAGCCACTCGGCCTCGACCTCGGGCCCCTCGGCGATCTCCCAGCCCATCGCGACGAAGATGTCGGCGATGTGCTCGGACAAGGTGGTGACGGGGTGGCGGGCGCCGACGGGCTCGACGTCCCACGGGAGCGTCACGTCGACCGCCTCGGTGACGAGCGCGCGCTCCTCCTCGGCCGCCTCGACCTCCTCGGTCTTGGCGGCGAGGGCCTGGTTGATCGCACCGCGGGCTTGGCCGACCCGCTGCCCGGCCTCCTTGCGCGCCTGCGGCGGGAGGGCGCCGATCTCGCGATTGGCCAGCGCCAGCGGCGAACGGTCCCCGGCATGGTCGATGCGAGCCTGCTTCAGTGCGTCGAGGGTGTCGGCGGCCGCGATGGCGGCCAGTGCCTCGTCGCGCATGCGCTCGACCTCATCGGCACGCAGCGGGGTGACCTCAACGGGGTCGTACGAGGAATTGGGCGCGGACACAGCAGACCTGACTTTCGATGGCTCGGTTCCCGGACACACGTCGGGACCACGACGGTCAGTCTAGTGAGGGGTGTGATCAGTCGGTCATCGTGTCGGGCTCGTTGATCGGGAACCACGACCTGATCAAGGCGCCACCACCCTCGGCGTCGAGGATGTCGATGACTCCCCCGTGCTCCTCGACGATGCCGCGCACGATGTACATGCCGAGACCGCTGCCCGCTCCGGGTCCGGCTCGCCAGAACCGGCTGAACACCCGCTGGCGCATCTCCTCGGGGATCCCGGGCCCGTTGTCGTGCACCTCGAGGACGACTCCGCCCTCGGCTCGTTGCTCGTTCTGCACCACGAGCTCGCGGAGACCGAAGCCATGGCGCATCGCGTTCTCGACGAGGTTCGTCACGACCTGGGTGATGCGATCGCTGTCGCCCCAGATCAGGTCGAGGTCGTCCCCGATGCTGATCTCGAACGGTTCTGCGGCGCCGCCGGACACGTTCGTCATGACGTGCCGGACAATCTCGTCGAGCTTCACCGGGCCGCGCTTGAGGGTCAGCCGGCCGGCATCGATGCGTGCCGCGTCGAGCAGCTCGGTGATGAGCCGGCTCAGCCGGTCCGCGTCGGCGTCGACGGTCTCGAGCATGAATTGACGCTGCTCCTCGGAGAACTTGTCCCACTTGGTCAACAGCGTTGAGGTGAACCCCTTGATGCCGGTCAGGGGCGACCGGAGCTCGTGCGCCACGGTCGCGACGAGGTCGGAGCGCTCGCGGTCTCGCTGGTTGCGGATGCGCGCGTTGCGGACGCTCACCACGACGCGCCGGACCGGACCGGCCGGGCGCTCGCGGACGAGGGAGGCCGTGATGAGGTACTCGCTGCCCTTGGGCGACCACCACGCCTGCTCGGAGATGCGCTTGCGCGTGGCGATGCCGTCGTACGGCCGCGTGGAGTCGTACCAGGAGTTGCCGCTGAGGTCGTCGAACGGCACGGCATCGCTGAGGTGCATGCCGATCATCTCGTCGCCATCGGCTCGCGCCATGACGCGGATGCGCTCGTTGACGTAGAGGACCTTGGCGTCAGGCCCGGCGATGATGATGCCGTCCGGGAAGTCGTCGAGGTCCATGGCTCCTGAATGTAGTACCAACCGGGGGCGGCGACGACTCAGGCCGACCGGTTCAGGCGTCGGCTCGGGCCCGCGCCGACGCGTAGAGACACACCGCCGCCGCCGTCGCGAGGTTGAGGCTCTCGGCCCGGCCGTAGATCGGGACGGACACGACGTGATCGGCCAGGTCACGGGTCCGGGCCGGGAGTCCCCACGCCTCGTTGCCCATGAGCCACGCCGTCGGCCGGGTCAGGTCGAGCGCATCGTCGAACAGGCCCAGCTGGCCACCGCCGTCGGCGGCCAGGACCTGCAGGCCCAGGTCGCGCAGGCTCGTCAGGGCGCCGGCGATGTCGCGCTCGACGACGACGGGAAGGTGGAAGATGCTGCCGACGGTCGCGCGTACGGACTTCGGGTTGTAGGGATCGACGCTGTCGCCGACGAGCACCACGCCGTCGGCGCCGGCCGCGTCGGCGCAGCGGATCACCGCGCCGGCGTTGCCGGGGTCGCGGATGTCGGCGCACACCACGATGAACCCGGGGGTCGTGGCGAGCAGCGCCGCCAACGACGACTCAGGGATGCGGCAGCGGGCCACGAGGCCCTGCGGCTGGACGGTGTCGGCGATCGAGTCCACGACGTCGTCGGCGACCACGTGCCACGGCACCGCTGCCTCTCGGGCCGCCTCGGCGAGGTCGCCGTGCTGGGCCGTGCCGGTCTCGGTGGCGAACACCTCGACCACGGCGCCGGAGACCGTCAACGCCTCACGTACGGCCTGCGGGCCCTCTGCGAGGAACTCCCCGGTCTCGGCCCGGAACGCACGAGTGGCGAGCCGCCGGGTGTGCTTCACGCGTCCTGAGCGGACGGTGAGCTCACCGGGCGAACTCGCCACAGGGGTACGTTGCCGCGGTCAGGCCGCGGCGCCGTCCTTGGGTGCGTTGACGTCGGCCGGAAGGTTGTCCTTCGCGGTCTGGACGAGCGCGGAGAACGCGGCCGGCTCGTGAACGGCGAGCTCGGCGAGGATCTTGCGGTCGACCTCGACACCAGCAGCCTTGAGGCCCTGGATGAAGCGGTTGTAGGTCATGCCCTCGGCGCGGACGGCAGCGTTGATGCGCTGGATCCAGAGACGACGGAAGTCGCCCTTCTTGGCCTTGCGGTCACGGTAGCTGTAGACCAGCGAGTGGGTGACCTGCTCCTTGGCCTTGCGGTAGAGCCGCGAACGCTGGCCGCGGTAGCCCGCAGCGCGCTCCAGTGTCTGGCGGCGCTTCTTCTGTGCATTGACAGAGCGCTTGACGCGTGCCATCTCAGTTCTCCTTCAGAGTTTCGGTATGTCGGGGGGCGCGGTCAGAGACCGAGCATCTTCTTCACGCGCTTGACGTCGGCCTTGGCCACGTCGGTCGAACCTTCGAGACGGCGCTTGCGCGACGAGGACTTGACCTCGAGCAGGTGGCGACGGTTGGTCTGCTCCCGGCGCAGCTTGCCGCTGCCGGTGACCTTGACGCGCTTCTTCATCCCCGAGTGGGGCTTGAACTTCGGCATTTATGCCTCCATGTCTGGGTCGAGGTTCTCAGAACGCCGACGTGGCTTCTTGGGTGTTGCGGTCTTCTGGGCGGCCTCGCGGTGCGCCTTGACCTCAGCGGCCTCGGCGTCCTTCTCGGCGGCCTTGGCTGCCGTGGTCTTGACCTTCTCGGCCTTGACCTCGGCCTGGGCCTCGGACTTCTTCTTGTGCGGGCCGAGCACCATCGTCATGTTGCGTCCGTCCTGACGGGCGTTGGACTCGATGAAACCGAGGTCCTCGACGTCAGCGGCGAGCCGCTGCAGCAGCCGGTAGCCCAGCTCGGGGCGGTGCTGCTCACGACCGCGGAACATGATGGTGATCTTGACCTTGTCGCCGGCCTTGAGGAATCGGACGACGTGACCCTTCTTGGTGTCGTAATCGTGCTGATCGATCTTCGGACGCAACTTCATCTCTTTGATGATGGTGTTGGTCTGGTTGCGGCGGGACTCGCGTGCCTTCTGTGCGGTCTCGTACTTGAACTTGCCGTAGTCCATGAGACGGCAGACAGGCGGCCGAGCCGTCGGAGCCACCTCGACAAGATCGAGATCAGCTTCCGCTGCCAGTCGAAGGGCATCTTCGATACGGACGATGCCCACCTGTTCACCGCCAGGACCGACGAGGCGTACTTCGGGAACGCGGATTCGGTCGTTGACGCGCAGCTCTGTGGTGATGGATCCTCCTGAGATCGTGTGGGAGGCCAAGAAAAAATGGCCCCCGTACAAAACGGAAGCCACCAGTGGCGTATTCCCGCAGGAATAACGCCGTCGGCCGGTTCGGATCGTGCTGGTGAACCGGCGTAACCCCAAGGTCGTGGACCAAGCAGGTGGGAGGTGGACCTCCACTTCGTCCTCAAGGATATCAGCGCCGACGTGCGGTTGTGAAATCCGCTGTCACCGCGGCGTACGGCTGCCGGTGGCCGCACCAAGGATTTGCCTGGCCGAAACACGGGCGACGCAGCGCCGCAAACTCCAGGCGCCACGCTGACAGCATGATGTGGCGCATCCGTACGACACTTGTCGACCGGCCGGGAATCCTTGCCGAGATCGCGCTGGCCTGCGGTCGATCCGACGTCAACATCCTCGGCATGCAGGTCTTCCCGACGAGCCCACGGGTGACGGACGAGTTCGTCGTCAGTGCGCCGGAGGGCTGGGGCGACCTCCAGCTCGCCGAGCTCTTCGAGGATGCCGGCGGAGCGCAGGTCTCGGTCACCAGGGTCAGTGACGACTCGCTGACCGACGCGCCCACGCGCTACCTCCACGGCGTGCACCAGGTCATCGAGGAGGGTCGCGACGCCGAGGAGGTGCTGCGCGAGCTGCTCGAGACCGAACCTCCGGACGTGGCCGACTACCGCGGCCACGACGTCCTCGACCTGACCCGTCGCAACGGCTCGGTCCTGCGCATCAGCCGGGCCATCCCGTTCACCGCCGTCGAGCGGGCACGAGCGCAGGCGCTGCTGTCGCTGGTCAGCGACGCCGGCTACGAGACCCCACTGATCTCACCGTCGCCCCGACACCACGTGCCGATCGTGCGCGAGGCGACGCTCGCCGACATCGAGGCCGTGTCAGCGCTGCACGAGCGCTGCAGCGTGGAGACGCTCTACGACCGATACCAGGTGCCGTTGCGGATGCCGATGACGACGCGCATGGCCCGCCGCCTGGTGGCTCCGGAGTCCGGCGTCGCGCTCGTGGCCCAGGTCGGGCTCGACGTCGTCGGCCACGGCCTGCTCGAGGCCGTCGACTCGGTGTGGACGTTCCAGCTGCTCATCGAGGACGCCTGGCAGGGTCACGGCCTCGGCACGATGCTGGTCAAGCAGGCAGCCGGTCGCGCCAAGGCCCAGGGCGCCGCCCGCCTGACCTTCATCACGGAGGGCTCGAACGACAAGCTGCTGCGGACCGTCGGCAACGCCGGCTTCGTCGCCCGGGTGGAGCGCCACGACGGCAACGTCCACATCACGGTGCCGCTGTCGGCCGTACGCACGATCGCCGCCAGCTGACCCCACCGTGGTCAGGCGAGCCAGGCGGGTCCGGCCTCGCTCTGCACCAGGCGGTGACCGGCGGCGAGGTGCTCGACGTCGCCGGTCTCGACCACCGTGAACGTCGGGTTCGCCAGGTCGAGGAGGATCGCCGCCGCGCCCTCGTCGAGCGTCGCGCGGGCGGCGTCGCGGCCCAGGATCGGCACCGGGCGGGCCTTGGGGTCCCAGGCCGCCATCGAGGCGACGCTGCTGAACGCGAGCAGGGCCTGACGGCCGTCGGCGCCGGTCATCAGCACTGCGGCCATGTCGGCGTTCTTGTCGCCCTCGGCCGGCACCTCGCCGAGCAGGGCGATGATCGGCACGAAGACGCGGGCGTCGGCGAGCGCGACCAATACCGCCAGGTCGTCGCCGAACGCCGCTGCGAGCGCCGGATCGGCTGATCCGTCATCGCCCGGGAACTGCGGACTGGCGAGCGTACGGTCGTGGTTCACGGCTCCAGCCTGCCCCTCAGGTACGCGACCGCCTGACGGGCATACGCTCCGTCGGAGCCCTGGATCGCGAACAGGTTGATGCGGTCGTCGTCCTTCGTGACGAGCGTCGGCCAGGGCGCTCCGGTGTTCATCGCGAAGCCCTGGATCTCCGACCACGGGACGTGCCGCCGGCGGTAGCCGTTGAGCACCTCCACACCGTCGTCGTCCGCGCGGACGAGACTGCGGCCGACACCGTGCAGCAGCGTCAGCACCACCGCGATGATGGCCCACAGCGTCACGTCCTCGGCGGGCGTGAAGGAGATCTCGTCAGGCAGCGCCAGGCCGATCACGACGGTCAGCAGCACCATCAGGACGGCGACGCCGTACGCGACGATGCGGGCCCCTCCGGGGCGGAACGTCCTCAGATCCGACACGCCAGGATGTCCGTGACGAGGATGCCGCGGGCACCGATCTCGTAGAGCGAGTCCATGACCTTCTGGGCGGCGTCGCGCGGCACCATCGAACGCACGGCGACCCACCCCTCACGATGAAGCGGGGAGACCGTCGGCGACTCGATGCCGGGGGTCAGCTCGACCGCCTGCTCGACCTGGTCGACCCTGATGTCGTAGTCCATCATGATGTACGTCCGCGCGACCAGGACGCTGTCGATGCGGCGCTTGAAGACGCCGAACCCCTCGGGCTCCGCCGCTCCCCGGCGGGTGATGAGCACGGCCTCGGAGGACAGGATCGGCTCGCCGAAGACCTCGAGGTCGGCCTGCTTCAACGTGCTGCCGGTCTCGACGACGTCGGCGATCGCGTCCGCGACGCCCAGACGTACGGACGACTCCACGGCACCGTCGAGACGTACGACGTCGGCGGCGATGCCCCGCTCGGCGAGGTAGCTCTGGACGATGCCGGGATAGGACGTCGCGATCCGTGAGCCGGCGAGGTCGTCGACCTTGGACATGGCGCCGATCGGTGCGGCGAACCGGAACGTGGATGCGCCGAACCCCAGCGAGATGTTCTCCGCCGCACTCGCGCCAGAGTCGAGCAGCAGGTCACGGCCGGTGATCCCGACGTCGAGCGTGCCCTCCCCCACGTAGATCGCGATGTCACGCGGCCGCAGGTAGAAGAACTCGACGTCGTTCTCGGGGTCGAGCGTGACGAGGTCCTTGGGGTTGCGTCGCTGGTGGTAGCCCGCCTCGGTCAGCATCTGGGCAGCCGACTCGGCGAGCGCGCCCTTGTTGGGAACGGCGATCTTGAGCATGGGGTTCTCTTCTCAGGAGTTCTGTGACGGTGGTCGAAGGCACGGACGGGCGCCGAAGGGCCGATCCGTCACAGATGCGCGTAGACGTCGTCGAGCGTGATCCCGCGAGCGATCATCATGACCTGGGCGTGGTAGAGCAGCTGGCTGATCTCCTCGGCCGCACGCTCGGCGCCTTCGTGCTCGGCCGCCATCCACGACTCGGCCGCCTCCTCGACGAGCTTCTTGCCGATCGCGTGCACGCCGGCATCGAGCTCGGCGACGGTGCGCGAGCCCTCAGGTCGGCTGGCTGCCTTGTCGGACAGCTCGGCGAAGAGTTCATCGAAGGTCTTCATCGCGGAGCAGTCTATCGGCGTCGGTCAGGCCAGTGTGCGCAGGACGTTCCAGGTGGACAGCGCGGCCTCGACGGCCTCCCGGCCCTTGTCCTCTCGGCTGTCGGGCAGACCGGCGCGGTCGAGCGCCTGCTGCTCGTCGTCGCACGTCAGCAGGCCGAAGCCGATCGGCACGCCGGTGTCGAGAGCGACCCGGTTGAGGCCGTCTGTCGCCGCCGCCGACACGTACTCGAAGTGCGGCGTGCCGCCGCGGATGATCACCCCGAGGGCGATGACCGCGTCGTAGCCGTCCCGGGCGTACGCCTGGCAGAGGATCGGCAGCTCGAACGAGCCCGGTGCTCGGACCAGCGTGACGTCCTCGACCTTCGCGTCGGCCAGCGCGCGCTCGGCCCCGCCGATGAGTCCGTCCATGATCTCGGTGTGCCATCGCGAGGCGACGATCGCGACGCGTGCACCTGCCCCGTCGACGAAGATCGTGGGTGCTCCTTGACCGCTCATGCCAGCTCCTCGAGGTTGGGAAGGTCGTGGCCCATCCGTTCGGCCTTGGTCTGCAGGTAGCGCAGGCTGTCCTCGTTGGGCGCGATGCGCAGCGGCAACCGCTCGCTGATCTTGACCCCGTACGCCTCGAGGGCGATGGTCTTGTCGGGGTTGTTGGTCAGCAGCCGGGCCGAGGTGACGCCGAGGTCGCGCAGGATCTGCGCCCCGGCGGCATAGTCGCGCTCGTCCTCACCGAACCCGAGCTGCAGGTTGGCGTCGACTGTGTCCGTCCCCGCGTCCTGCAGGGCGTACGCCTGCAGCTTGTGCAGCAGCCCGATGCCGCGTCCCTCGTGACCACGCAGGTAGACGACGATGCCCGCGCCCGCTGCCGTGATCTCGGTCATCGACAGCTCCAGCTGCGGACCACAGTCGCAGCGCCGGGAGCCGAAGACGTCGCCGGTCAGGCACTCGGAGTGGATGCGGGTCAGGACGTCCTCGGTGCCGGGGTCGCCGTAGACGAGGGCGATGTGCTCTGAGCCCTCGATGCGATCGCGGTAGCCGTGGGCCGTGAAGACGCCGAACTCGGTGGGCAGGCGCGTCGTGGCGAGGCGGTCGACCTGTGACTCGTGGAGCCTGCGGTAGACCTGCAGGTCCTCGATCGACACCAGGGCGATGCCGTGCTCGTCGGCGAACTCGCGCAGCTCGGGGGCACGCATCAGCGTGCCGTCATCGTTGAGCACCTCGCCGATGACGCCGGCGGGCGTCAGGCCGGCGAGACGGGCGAAGTCGACCGCGGCCTCGGTGTGGCCGGCGCGCTCGAGCACCCCGCCGGGCTTCGCGCGCAGCGGGATGATGTGGCCGGGCTGGTTGAGCTCGAACGGCTCGGTCGCCGAGTCGGCGAGCACGCGGCACGTGCGCGCCCGGTCGGCTGCGGAGATCCCCGTGGTGATGCCGTCCCGGGCGTCGATGGACACGGTGTACGCCGTGCGCATCTTCTCGCGGTTGTGCGGTGTCATCAGCGGGATCGCGAGACGGTCGAGGATGTCGCCCGTGATCGGGGCGCAGATCAGGCCGCTGGAGTAGCGGACCAGGAACGCCATCAGCTCGGGCGTCGCCTTGCTGGCCGCGAAGATGATGTCGCCCTCGTTCTCACGGTCCTCGTCGTCGACGACCACGATGGCCTTGCCGTCACGGAAGTCCGCGATCGCCCGTTCGATGCTGTCGAGACGCACGCTCATGCTGGCTGCCCTTCTTCACGAGCGCCCAGCAGGCGCTCGACGTACTTGGCGAGGATGTCCACCTCGAGGTTGACCCTGTCCCCCGGGCCCTTGGTGCCGAGGGTCGTCTCGGCGAGGGTCGTGGGGATCAGCGACACCGAGAACCACGGCTCGTCGCCGTCCACCACGTCGACGACCGTCAACGACGTGCCGTCGACCGTGACCGACCCCTTGGCGACGAGATATCTCGCCAGCTCCGGTGGCAGGGCGACGCGGACGACCTCCCAGTGCTCGCTGGGTGTGCGGTCGAGGATCCGTCCGGTGCCGTCGACGTGTCCCTGCACGATGTGCCCGCCCAGGCGTGCACCGGCCTGCGTCGCCCGCTCCAGGTTGACCTCGTCGCCGACCTGCAGGTCGCCGAGGGACGTCTTGTCGAGCGACTCCTTCATGACGTCGGCGGCGAAGGTCTCGGCGTCCTGCGCCATGACCGTGAGGCACACCCCGCTGACCGCGATCGAGTCGCCGTGCTGCGCGTCGGAGACCACGAGCGGGCCGCGGATCGTCAGGCGTACGGAGTCGCCCAGCTCCTCGACGGCGGTGATCGTGCCCTTTTCCTCGATGAGTCCGGTGAACATCAGTCGAAGTCCTCTCGTTGCATGCGTCCGGGCGTGCCGATGATGCGGATGTCGGGGCCGATCATCGTCAGGTCGTGCAGGTCGATGGGCCGCAGGTCGGCCAGCGTCGTGGCCTCGCCCTCGAGCGCAGCGCGCCCGGAACCGAGCATCGCCGGGGCGATGTAGCCGATCACGCGGTCGATCACGCCGGCATTCCAGAAGGCACCGGCCAGACGTGGTCCGCCCTCGAGCCAGATGTGCCGGATCTGGCTGTCGATGAGCTTCTGCAGCACGACCTCGGGGTCGCGCGACTGCACGAGCAACGTCGGCGCTACCCGGTCGAACACGCGGTAGTAGTTGGGGATCTTGGTCTCACCGACCACGACGCGCAACGGCTGCTGCTCGTACGGCAGCGGGATGTCCTTCTCGTCGCGCACCGACAGCCGCGGGTCGTCCGCGAGCACCGCGCCCGTGCCCGCCACGATGGCGTCGGACTCGGCGCGGAACTTCTGCACGTCGCGCCGCGCCTCGTCGCTCGTGATCCACTTGCTCGTGCCGTCGGGTGCCGCGCTCAGTCCGTCGAGGGTGGCGGCGTACTTCCAGGTCACGAAGGGGCGTCCCGACGTCACCGCGAACGTCCACTCGACGTTGAGGTCGGTGGCCTCCTCCGCCATGACGCCGGGCTCGACCTCGATGCCGGCCGAGCGGAGCGTCTTGGCTCCTCCCGCAGCGGAGCGGTCGGGGTCGATCTGCCCGAACACGACGCGCGCGACGCCGGCGTCGATCAAGGCCTGCGCGCAGGGACCCGTGCGACCGGTGTGGTTGCAGGGCTCGAGCGTGACGACTGCGGTCGCGCCCCGGGCTGCCTCACCGGCCTGCGTCAGGGCGTCGATCTCGGCGTGCGGGGTGCCGGCTCCCTGATGCACCCCGACCGCGATCTCGCGGCCGTCGGGCGCGAGCAGCACGCAGCCGACCCGCGGGTTGGGCAGCGTACGCCTGACCGTGCGGGCCGCGTCGAGCGCGCGCTGCATCGCGCTGGTCTCGGTGTCCGTCGCCATCCATACCTCCGGGTCGTGATCTGCTCACGCCATCCGGGGTCTCCCAGTGACCCAAGGTCACCAGCGGTCGCGGCGCGCAGCGCCACGACACTGTGCTCCTACCATCCGGACTTTCACCGTCGGCGCCGGAATTCCACCGGCTCAACCGTTGCCTCACCACGAGGGTGGGGCCGCGGGTCGCGGACTGTCACCGCCGGCTCGGAATTGCACCGACCCCGGAGCACGCGAGCAAAGATGCTGCTCGTTGAGATCAAGTCTAGCCCGGCGGTCCCGCTCAGTGCGTGTGACGTCCGGCATGTGTCCGGAGCTCGGCCACCATGGCGTCGGGGTCGTCGGCGCTGAACACCGCGGAGCCGGCCACGAACACGTCGGCCCCGGCCTCGGCACACCGCTCGATCGTGTCGAGCGACACTCCCCCGTCGACCTGGAGCCAGATGTCACCACCGTGCTTGTCTATGAGCGTGCGGGCGCGCTGGATCTTGGGGAGGCAGATGTCGAGGAACTTCTGGCCGCCAAAGCCGGGCTCGACCGTCATGACGAGCACCATGTCGAGCTCGGGGAGCAGGTCCTCATAGGGCTCGATGGGTGTCGCAGGCTTGAGCGCCATCGAGGCACGGGCGCCCTTGGCGCGAATCTCGCGAGCCAGCCGGACCGGCGCCTTGGCCGCCTCGACGTGGAAGGTCACGCTCTGGGCACCGGCCTCGACGTACGAGGGTGCCCAACGGTCGGGGTCCTCGATCATCAGGTGTGCGTCGATCGGTTGGGCGGCGACCTTGGCGAGCGCCTCGATCACCGGAGCGCCCAGCGTCAGGTTGGGCACGAAGTGGTTGTCCATGACGTCCATGTGCAACCAGTCGGCGCCGGAGATCCGTGCCGCCTCGGTCTCGAGGTTCGCGAAGTCCGACGCCAGCATGCTCGGGGTGATCTGGATGCCCATGCCGTCAGCGTAGTGGTGGTCGCCGGACCGCTCAGGAGGTGGCGGAGTCCTGCAGGATGCCGTCGATCACGATGCCGAGCATCGGCGCCACGTCGTCGGCGGGCATGCCTGCCGCGTCGGCGACGTTGGCCACGCCGCTCACGAGCCGCATGACGTCGCGGGTCTCGACCCCGGGCCGCAGCTGTCCGGTCTGCCTGACGTAGTCGAGCACCCGGTCGTTCGCGCTCGACAGGACCTGGCACTTGCCGTGGATCGGCGAGCTGGGATCGTCCATCGCCGCGGTGATCTTGGCCGCAGCGCCGCGGTGGAGCGTGATGTGGCCGATGAACACGTCGAACCACTTCTCGAGCGTCTCGCGGGCGGGCAGCTCGTCGATGACGGCGGCCTCGCTGTCGGCGACGACGCGAGCCGACCAGTCGCGCATCAGTGCGTCGATCAGGTCGTCACGGGTCGGAAAGTGCCGGTAGAGCGTGCCCGGGCCGACCCCCGCGCGCTTGGCGATCTCGTCGAGCGACCCTTCGGCACCGCGCTCGGCGAACACCTCCCGCGCAGCAGCCACGAGCTTGTCGTAGTTGCGCTGGGCGTCGGCTCGCAGCGGCTTCGCCGGCGCGTCGTGCGCCTCGGTGGCGGACGTGACAGGCACCACTGCCACACCTCCCTTGCTAACCGGAGACTGTCTCCGTATAGTCGACGAAGGAAACCGGAGTCCTTCTCCGTTCCAGTGTACGTCACCTCACTCCGTGGAACAGGAAACCTCGCCATGACCTCCCTCACCGGCGCTCCCCCGGCACAGCGTCGCGCTGCGTACGGCCTCGCCATCGTGCTGACCGCGCAGCTCATGCTCATCCTCGACGCGACGGTGGTCAACGTCGCGCTCCCCCTCATGCGGGTCGACCTGGGCTTCAGCCCGGCCAACCTGTCGTGGGTCCTGAATGCCTACTCCCTCGCGTTCGGCGGGTTGCTGCTGTTCGGCGGCCGGCTCGGCGACGTCATCGGCCGCCTCCGCGCTTTCGAGATCGGCGTCGGGCTCTTCACCTTCGCCTCCCTGCTGGGCGGCCTGGCCCAGGACCCGGCGATGCTCATCGCGTCCCGCGCCCTGCAAGGCGTGGGTGCCGCGATCGCCGCCCCGAGCGTCCTCGCGCTGATCACCGCCGGGGCGCCGGACGAGTCGAGCCGCAACCGAGGTCTGGCCCTGTTCAGCGCCGTCTCCTCGGCGGGCGCGTCGATCGGGCTGATCCTGGGCGGTGCCCTCACGGGCTTCGCCTCGTGGCGCTGGGCCCTGATCATCAACGTGCCGATCGGCATCCTGGCGGTCGTGCTCGTCCGGCGCTTCGTGCCCGAGACGACGCGCGAGCGCGGACACTTCGACGTCATGGGCGCGGTCACCGCGACAGCCGGTTCGGTCGCGCTCGTCTACGGCTTCATCAACGCCGCTGACCACAGCTGGTCGTCCGTCGGCACGATCGCCGCGTTCGTCGCCGCGGCGGTCCTGCTCGGCGCGTTCGCCGGGATCGAGCGGCGGGCCCGGCAACCGCTGCTCGAGCCGTCGATGCTGCGCTCGGGACCGCGGGTCGCGGCCCTCACGACGATGACGCTCGTGATCGGCGCCCAGTTCGCGCTGTTCTTCCTGCTGGTCCAGTTCATGCAGCGCACGCTCGGCTTCGGGGCGTTCGAGTCCGGGGTGGCCTTCCTGCCCCTCAGCCTGGCGATCTTCGCGGTCTCCCGCGTCACCCCGCGGCTCGTCGCCCGGTTCGGCACCTGGCCGTTGATCACGGCCGGCGCCGCGCTGGCACTCGTCAGCCTGGTCTGGTTGCGCGAGCTGACCGACGCCAGCACGTACTGGGCCGACCTCGCCGGCCCCCTGCTCGTCAACGGCCTCGGTGTGGGACTGCTGTTCATGCCCCTGACCGTGGTCGTGCTGGCCGGCGTCGAGCCGCGGCACGCGGGGACGGCGTCGGGTCTGCTGCAGACCACGCAGCAGATCGGCGGTGCGCTGGGACTCGCCGTGATCGTGACGGTGTACGCGTCGCACGCCGTGCCCGGCGAGTTCACCCCGGCCTGCGCGAGGCGATGGACACCGGCACGCTCCTGGCACTGGTCGCCCTGGTGGTGGCCGTCGCCGCGACCGTGTCCGGCCGGCGGCCCGCACCCCAGCCGGAGCTCGTGTCAGCTGCGGCGGAGTAGCGCGCAGAACATCGCGTCAGTGCCGTCGATGTGGGGCCACCACTGGTGGGTGGTCTCCACGTCGACGTCGCTGCGCCCAGCCGTGACGGCCTCGACCACGCCCGTGGTCTCGCGGACGTGGGGCGAGCAGGTCGCGTAGGCCACGACGCCGCCCGGACGTACGAGCTCGAGTGCACGGGTCAGGAGCGCCTCCTGCAACGGGGCCAGGTCGGCCAGGTCGGACTCCGAGCGTCGCCAGCGCGACTCGGGCCTGCGACGCAGGGCTCCCAGGCCCGTGCACGGCGCATCGACCAGGACCCGGTCGAACGTCGCCGGTGCCCAAGGGCCCTGACGGCCGTCCGCCGTCGTGACCTCGACGTTGTCCAGCAGGCGTACGCCCTGCCTCACCAGCTCCGCGCGGTGCGCCAGCACCTCGTTGGCGACGAGACCCGCACCGCGCTGCTTCGCCAATGCGCCGAGGAGCGCAGCCTTCCCGCCGGGCCCGGCACAGAGGTCGAGCCATCGGGCGTCCGTCCCGTCGAGCTGCGCGTCGGCGAGCGTGATCGCCACGAGCTGGGACCCCTCGTCCTGCACACCGGCGCGACCGTCCCTGACCTGCGGGATCGCGCCAGGATCTCCGCCCTCGTCCAGGACGCGGGCATAGGGCGATAGCTTGCCGGGAGTGCCCGGCAACGTGTCCGGGTCGGCGAGGCCGGGACGCGCGACGAGGGTCACCCGCGGCGGCGCGTTGTCGGCGGCGAGCAGCTTGTCGATCTGCGCCGCATGACCGCCGAGGGCCTCGCGCAGGGCGGTCACGATCCACAAGGGGTGCGACGTACGGACCGAGCGAGCAGCGTCGCCCTCCAGCCCGGCCGTGACGACCTCGAGCCAGCCGGGGAGGTCCTTCTGGCCGATCTTGCGCAGCAGGGCGTTGGCGAAGTGGACCGGCTTGTGGCCGATCTCACGCCGAACCACGTCGACGGTGGTGGACACCGCGGCGTGCGGCGGCACCCGCATGCTGAGCAGCTGGTGCGTCCCGAGCCGGAGCGCATCCAGCACCGGCGCGTCGATCGAGCCGAGGCCCTTGCTGGCGACGTGGCCGATGATCGCGTCGTAGGTGCCCTGTCGGCGCACCGTGCCGTGCACGAGCTCGGTGGCGAATGCCGCGTCGCGGCCCTCGATGTGGTGCTCCGCGAGCATCGTCGGGAGGACGAGGTTGACGTAGGCGTCGCGCTCGGCGACCGCCCGCAGGACGTGGAACGCGACGGACCGGATCGGGTCGGTCATGCGAATACCGGGCTGTCGGCGAACGACGTGCCGCGCGCCCAGTCGGCGGCCCGCATGCGCTTCTTGCCGAAGGCCTGGACCTCGCCCAGCACGAGATCCGTCGTCGTGGTGCCGACCCGGACCTCCTGCTTGCCGATCCACAGCTGCCCGGGGACCAGCGTGCGGTCATCGGCGATCGTCGCCGGTCCGATCTTGACGCGCTCACCGTCGAGCAGCGTCCACGCCCCGGGCGCCGGCGTGCAGCCACGGATGTGCCGGTCGATTGCGAACGCCGGCCGGTGCCAGTCGATCTGCGCCTCGTCGGTCGTGAGCTTGGGGGCGTAGGAGACGTTGTCCTCCGGCTGCGGCACCGCCGCGATGTCACCGTCCTCGATGTGGTCGACGACGTCGACGAGCAGCTTGCTGCCCCAGTCGGCGAGGCGGGCGAGCAGCTCGGCTGACGTGTCCTCCTCGCGAATGCGCTCGGTGATCGAGCCCAGCACCGGGCCGGCGTCGAGCTCCTCGACCAGGCTGAACACCGTGGCGCCGGTGACCTCGTCCCCGGCCATGATCGCGCGCTGCACCGGCGCCGCACCGCGCCAGGACGGCAGCACCGAGAAGTGCAGGTTGATCCAGCCGAACTGCGGGATGTCCAAGGCTTCGCGGCGGATCAGCGCGCCGTAGGCCACGATCGGCACGCAGTCGGGCGCGATCTCGCGGAGCTGCTGGACGAAGTCGGGGTCCGACGGCTTCGCCGGCTTGAGCACGTCGATGCCGTGTGCCGCTGCGGCCTCCGCGACGGGCGACGGCCTGAGGGTGCGTCCGCGACCGGCCGGGGCGTCAGGACGAGTGATGACGGCGGCGACCTCGTGCCGGCTCGCGACCAGCGCCTCGAGGGATGGGAGTGCGGTCTCAGGCGTACCAGCGAAGACGACTCTCACGGCGTCGAGTCTAGGCGGCTCACCCAGCCGTGGCCCGGCCGCGGTCAGAGTGACAACGGGTCGACCTGGATGCGCAGGCCCGGCAGCTTGGCCGCACTGCGCTCGGCCGCCACCGCGGCGAGCGCTGCCGCGAGCTCGGCACCTTCACGACGTGGTGCTCGCAGGATCAGCCGCTCCCCTGCCTCAGCGGAACGCAGGTCGACCGGCACCGGCCCGAGGACCTCGGTGTGTGGGGTCCACGTCCGGGCGGCCAGCTCCGCCAGCACCGCGTCGGGTCCGCCGACGGTGGCGAGCCGTGCGGTGGGCGGCAGGTGCGTCTCGGCGCGGCTTGCGAGCTCGCGAGCAGCGAAGCCTGCTGGATCCGCCCGCACGAGTGCTTGAAGGGTGACGGGGTCACCGACCGCGACTGCCGTCGCGCCGGGACCGGCCAGCGCCAGGGCGTTGAACCAGCGCCGGTGCGACTCCTCCTCGACGCGTACGTCCTCGCGAGCCAGCATGAGCCAGGTGTCCAGCAGGATCACGACGGCGTAGCCGCCCGCGACGTGGGGCTCCGCTCCTGGCGTGGCCAGGACGAGTCGGCGGCCGGGCTCGACCGCGTCGAGGATCGTCTGGCCGCCGGAGGTGAGGACCTCGAGGTCGGGAAAGGCCCTCGCGAACTCCTCGGCCGTGCGCAGCGCGCCCACGACCGGTGATCGCAGCTCAGTGCCCTGGCAGTGCGGGCAGGTCCACGGCGAGGCGCCCCGGCCGCACCACCGGCACGCGATCGGCGCCGATGCCGACGGCTGGCCGAGCGGGCCCTGGCACTCCGTGCAGCGAGCCGGCTGCCGGCAGGTCTGGCACGACAACGACTCGCGGTAGCCGCGACGCGGGACCTGCACCAGGACGGCGCCCGTGGCGCCGCGGATCGCACGGAACGCCTCCTGCGGCAGCCGCACCGGCGCCGAGCCCGCGGTCGAGCCGTCGGTGACGGCCAGCCGCGGCCAGGCGCGGCGCCGCTCGCGCTGCGCGGCGGCGAGCTCGACGCACCAGCCGCTGTCGATCAGCGACTGCCCCTCAGCCGTACGAGCGTGGCCGCCGATGAGCAGGGCCGACTCCTGGGCCGCGGCGCGCAGCAGGAGCACCTCGCGCGCGTGCGGGTAGGGCGAGCGAGGCTCGGCGAAGAGGTCGTCGCCGTCGTCCCACATCACGACGAGCCCGAGGTCTCGGACGGGCGCGAACGCTGCCGCTCGGGTGCCCAGCACGACCTGCACGTCACCGCGGGACGCCGCCAGGAACGACTGGTAGCGGTCAGCGGGGTCCTGCGCGGCCGTGAGGGCGACGTGACGGCCGGCCCCCAGCACCGTGCTGAACACGGCGTCCCAGCGCGCCACGTCACGGTTGTCGGGCACGCACACGACAGCGCCACGGCCCGAGCCGAGCGTCGCCAGGACGGCCTCGGCGACCAGCTCGGCCGGGTCCTGGCCGGGAACCGCGGTCCACCACGCCCTGGGCTGCTCCCCCGCCCGCAGCGCCGCGACGAAGCCGAGTCCGTGGGCGTACGTCTGCCAGCCCGCCGCGCTGCCCACGGGTAGCGGTCCGTCGGCCGGCGTGGGACGGGACGCCTCGGCGCGGGCGTGCCGAGGCGGGATGGCCAGGCGCAGCACGTCGCCCAGCGTGCCGGCGTAGCGATCGGCCACTGCCCGCGCGAGCGCCAGCACCTCGGGGTGCAGCACCGGCTCGGACGACACGACCTTGGCCAGGAAGGCCAGGCGGCCGCCATGCTCGGTCGCCTGGACCCGCTCGACCACGAACCCGTCTACGAGCCGGCCGGCGAACCGCACCTTGACCCGGCAGCCGGCCACGGTCTGGGCGTCCAGGGTCGTCGGCACGAGATAGTCGAACGGCCGATCGAGGTGGGCCAGGCCGCTGTCGACGACGACCCGCGCGACCGGTCGGACCGCGGCAGCCTCGGGCACCGGCTTGGTCGGCTGCTTCCGCGGACGGGCCACCGGCGCAGGGGGAACCAGAGCCAGCTGCTCAGGTCCATCACGCGTCGTCACGGTGCTGTTCTACCAGCCGCCACCCACATGGCCGCCCATGGACGCAGAACGGCCCCCGCCACGAGGCGGGGGCCGTCACTGTGGCTTGACGCCGGGGCTCAGGCGCCGGCGGCAGCCTTGAGCGCCTCGGCGCGGTTGGTGTCCTCCCACGGCAGACCGGGACGACCGAAGTGACCGTAGGCCGCGGTCTGGGCGTAGATCGGACGCAGCAGGTCGAGATCGCGGACGATCGCGCCGGGGCGCAGGTCGAAGACCTCCAGCACCGCGTCGCGGATCTTGTCGACCGGGACGGTCTCGGTGCCGTAGGTGTCGACGTAGAAGCCGACCGGGTGCGAGACGCCGATCGCGTAGGCGACCTGGACCTCTGCCTTGGTGGCCAGCCCCGAGGCGACGATGTTCTTGGCGACCCATCGCATCGCGTAGGCAGCCGAGCGGTCGACCTTGCTCGGGTCCTTGCCGGAGAACGCGCCGCCGCCGTGACGGGCGTAGCCGCCATAGGTGTCGACGATGATCTTGCGGCCCGTCAGGCCGGCGTCGCCCATGGGGCCGCCGATGACGAACTTGCCGGTCGGGTTGATGTGCAGACGGTAGTCCGACGAGTCGATGTCGTACTGGGCCAGCACCGTGTCGATGACGTGCTTCTTGATGTCGGCGGCAAGCTGGTTCTCCAGGTCGATGCCGTCCTCGTGCTGCGTGGAGATCACGATGGCCTCGACGCGAACCGGCTTGTCGTCGTCGTCGTACTCGATGGTGACCTGCGTCTTGCCGTCCGGGCGCAGGTAGGGCAGCGTGCCGTCCTTGCGTACGGCGGTCAGCTGCTCGGCCAGACGGTGAGCGATCGTGATCGGGAGCGGCATGAGCTCGGGCGTCTCGTCGCACGCGAAGCCGAACATCAGGCCTTGGTCACCGGCACCCTGGGCGTCGAGCGGGTCGACCGACGAGCCCACACGAGCCTCCTCGGCCTTGTCCACGCCCTGCGCGATGTCGGGAGACTGCGCGTCGAGCGTGACCTGCACGGCGCAGGACTCGCCGTCGAAGCCCTTGGTGGACGAGTCGTAGCCGATCTCCAGCACCCGGTCGCGGGCGATGCGCGCGATGTCGACGTACGCCTGGGTCGTGACCTCGCCGCCGACCAGCACCATGCCGGTCGTCACGAAGGTCTCGGCCGCGACGCGGCTCTTGGGATCCTCGGCCAGCAGCGCGTCGAGGATGCTGTCGCTGATCTGGTCGGCGATCTTGTCCGGGTGGCCCTCGGTGACGGACTCGGACGTGAACAATCGGCTCACAGTTTCTCCTGGGTTGAAGTTCAGTACGGAATTCTAACGAGCGAGATGACTGGTTGTTTCGCTAGTCCAAGCGCTGGACGACAGCATCCCAGATCGCGTGCGCCAAGCGGATCTTGGGACCGTGCGGGATCTCCTCGACGGTCTCGTCGGCGCCGAGGATGACCGCCTCGCTGTCGTCCTGGCCGAACACCTTGCCGGCGCTGACGTCGTTGACGACCAGCAGGTCGCATCCCTTGCGGGCGAGCTTGGCTCGGGCGTGCTCGATGACACTGGCGCGGGCATCGCCGGTCTCGGCGGCGAACCCGACGATGACCGGCCGCTTGCTCGTGCGGGCGGTGACCAGCTCGAGCAGGATGTCGGGGTTCTCGACGAGGCGGATGTCGGGTGCCACGCCGTCGCCGGTCTTCTTGATCTTGGCGTCGACGAACTCAGCAGGACGGAAGTCGGCGGGGGCGGCGGCCATCACGACGGCGTCGGCGTCGGTCGCAGCGGCGTGCACCTGCTGGCGCAGCTCCTCGGTGCTGACCACGCGGACGATCTCCGCCCCGGCTGGATCGGGCAGCGCCACGTTGGCGGCCACGATCGTGACCCGTGCCCCACGCGCGACAGCCGCCTCGGCAAGGGCGTAGCCCTGGCGGCCGGACGAGCGGTTGCCCAGGAACCGGACGGGATCGAGGTACTCGCGGGTGCCACCGGCCGAGACCACGACGTGACGACCGGCGAGGTCCTGCGGCCGGCCCTCGAGCACCTGCAGGGCAGCAGCGTAGATTTGCGCCGGGTCCGGCAGGCGGCCCTTGCCCGTGTCGACGCCCGTCAGGCGTCCCACGGCGGGCTCGAGGACGACGTAGCCACGCGAGCGCAGGGTCTCGACATTGGCCCTCGTGGCGGCCTGCTCCCACATCTCGGTGTGCATCGCGGGCGCGAACACGACCGGGCACCTGGCCGTGAGCAACGTGTTGGTCAGCAGGTCGTCAGCGAGACCATGGGCCGCCTTGGCCAGGATGTTGGCCGTCGCCGGTGCGACCACCACGAGGTCGGCACCCTTGCCGATGCGGACGTGGGCGACCTCGTCGACGTGCTCGAACACGCCGGACTGCACGGGCTTGCCGCTGAGGGCCTCCCACGTGGCGGCGCCGACGAAGTTGAGCGAGGACGCGGTCGGCACGACCCGCACGCTGTGACCCGACTCGGTGAACAGGCGCAGCAGCTCGGCCGCCTTGTAGGACGCGATGCCGCCGGACACCCCGAGCACGACCTCGGTCATGCCGCGGCCCTCGAGAGCTGACGCTCGGTCATACCAACCGCCTCACTTCGGAAAGCGTGGATCAGGCCTTGGTGGCTGCGGCTTCGGCCTCGGGGTCGATGTCCTCGACGGTCAGGAGGTCGGCGTTGATCTCGCGCAGCGCGATCGACAGCGGCTTCTCCTGGACACCGGTCTCGAGGAGCGGTCCGACGTACTCGAGGAGGCCCTCGCCGAGCTGCGAGTAGTAGGCGTTGATCTGCCGGGCACGCTTGGCGGAGTAGAGGACGAGCTTGTACTTGCTGTCCGCCTTCTCCAGAAGATCGTCCAGCGGCGGGTTGGTGATGCCGATGGCAGTCGAGCGTGTCGTGGACACAGAGAGCCTCACAGAAAGAGTTAGGAATGCATCCGGCTCGTGCCGGATCTGAACAAGTCTACCAATTCCTGGCAAGCGGTCTCGACATCGGTGTTGACGATCGTCACGTCGAACTCGGCCTCGGCCGCGAGCTCCGTGCGGGCCGTCGCCAGCCGGCGCTCCCGCTCCTCCGGTCCCTCGGTCCCCCGCCCGACGAGACGGCGCTCGAGCTCGGCCCAGCTGGGCGGCGCCAGGAAGCACATCAGCGCGTCCGGCATGCGCTCACGGACCTGGCGCGCGCCCTGCAGGTCGATCTCGAGCAGGGCGGGCGTCCCGGCGGCGAGACGCTTCTCGACCTCCGCGCGGGGCGTGCCGTAGCGCGCAGCGCGGTGGACGACGGCCCACTCGAGCAGCCCGTCCTCGGCGATGAGCCGGTCGAACTCCTCGTCCGTGATGAAGTGGTAGTGCACGCCGTCGACCTCGCCGGGCCGAGCCGGTCGGGTCGTGACGGAGACCGAGATCCAGATGTCCGGGTGCTCCCGGCGTACGCAGGCCGCGACGGTGCCCTTGCCGACCGCTGTAGGGCCGGCCAGGACGACGAGGCGCGAGGGGCGGGTGACGGGTTGCGACGCCCCGTCAGGCACGGCCAGAGCGGCCTGTTCTATCGGCGAACTCGGCGATCAGTGCCTTCACCTGGTTGGCGCCGAGCCCGCGGAGCCGGCGGCTGTCGGCGATGCCGATGCGCTGCATGATCTCCTGCGCGCGCACCTTGCCGACGCCGGGCATCGACTGCAGGAGGTCGATGACCTTGAGCTTGGCGATGACGTCGTTGGCCCGCGACTCCTGGATGACCTCGGTCAGGCTCGCACGCGAGCTCTTGAGGCGGTTCTTGACCTCAGCACGCAGCTGCCGCGCGGCGGCAGCCTTCGCGAGAGCAGCCTTGCGCTGCTCCGGCGTCAATGTCGGGAGTGCCACTTGCCTCACCTCATCTGTTGGAATGACGGTTCTACTTGAGATTGATCTTGCATTCCTGCTTGACGTTCTTGACCACGGCGTTGCGCTCGTCGGCCGTCTCGTTGAAGGTCTTGTAGGCCGCGTTGAGCTCCTTGAGCTGCGCGTCGCTGAGCTTCTTGACCTTGGCGGTGTCGGCCATCTCCTCGAGCTTGAGGCCGGTCTTCTTCTGCGCGTCGAGGACGCCGGTCGTGACGCTCGACAGCTTCGTCCAGTCCTTCTTGATCGACGCCGGCGCGTCCTTGCCGATGCTGGAGAGCACCTTGGCGTAGTTGGCGTACGCCGCATCGGTGCGCTGCTCCCCGAACGAGTTGAGCGTCGACTTGTTCTTGTCGACCGCGTCGCAGTAGGGGTCCCCGCCACCGCCGCAGGCCGACAACGTCGTGATCCCGACGATCGTCGTGACCAGAACGGTGGCAGTTCTCTTCATGCATGGACTCCTCGGGAGGCGGTGGACCCTGAACGCTATGACCCTACAAGTTCGGCATTGACGCGGGCCGCCGAATCGCGGAGTGCCTGGACGTCCGGGCCGGCGGCGAGCACGCCTCGCGACGTCGACGGGATGACGTTGTCGATGACCGGACCGAACAGGCGCCGGATGTCGTCCGCCGTCCCGCCCTGCGCACCGAGCCCCGGCACCAGCAGCGGGCCGTTGATCGCCAGGTCCTCGGTCGCGGCTCCGATCGTGGCACCCACGACCGCCCCGAACGGTCCCATCTGGTGCTGACCGGCGTTGAGCTCGGCCAGGTTGGCCAGGATCCCGCCGGCGACCGTGGTGCTGCCGTTGAGCGCGTGCTGCACCTCGGGCCCCTCCGCGTTGGAGGTCAGCGCGAGGACGAAGACGCCCGCGTCGTTCTTGGCGGCCACGTCGAAGAACGGCTGCAGCGACCCGAAGCCGAGGAACGGGCTCACGGTGATGGCGTCGGCCGCCATCGGGGCGTCCTCGTCGAGGTAGGCGTCGGCGTAGGCGGCGGCGGTCGATCCGATGTCACCGCGCTTGACGTCGAGGATCACGAGCGATCCCGTGTGGCGCAGGTCCTGGATCGTCCGTTCCAGCACCACCAGGCCGCGGGCCCCGAATCGCTCGAAGAACGCCGACTGCGGCTTGACGAACGCGACGTGGCCGGCGAACGCCTCGACGCAGATCGTGGCAAAGCGGTCGAGGCCCTCGACGTCGTCCGGCAGACCCCAGTCCGCGAGCAGCGAGGCGTGGGGGTCGATGCCGACGCATGCCGGACCGTACGCCGCCATGGCCGCGCGGGCCCGTGACCCGAAGCTCATGCCGTACGTCCCTCGGTGACGATGCGGCCCCAGTCCTGCAGCGACCGGACGCCGATCCGGCCCTCGATGAGCGCCTCGATGCCCTGGACGGCCGCCGCGAGGCCCTGCACCGTCGTGATGCACGGGATGCCCTCGGCGACCGCCGCGGTGCGGATCTCGTAGCCGTCGATGCGAGGGCTGCCACCGGTCGTCACGCCGTGCGGGGTGTTGATGATGAGCTGCACGTCCTGCTCGTGGATCTTGTCGACGATCGTGCTGCGCACCTGGCCCGGGAGGGGCTCCTCGTTGAGCTTGCGGATGACGGTCGCCGTCACGCCGTTGCGCGCGAGCACCACAGCCGTGCCGCTCGTCGCGAGGATCTCGAAGCCGAGGTCCGCGAGCCGCTTGACCGGGAAGATCATGTGTCGCTTGTCGCGGTTGGCGACCGACACGAAGACCTTGCCCGAGGTCGGCAGGCCGTTCTGCGCGCCGGCCTGCGACTTGGCGAACGCCGTGCCGAAGCCCGCGTCGAAGCCCATGACCTCGCCCGTGGAGCGCATCTCGGGGCTCAGCAGCGTGTCGACGTAGCGGCCCTCGTACGTCCGGAAGCGGTTGAACGGCATGACCGCCTCCTTGACCGCGATCGGCGCGTTGTCGGGCAGCTTGCCGCCGTCGCCGGAGGTCGGCAGGATGCCGGCCGCGCGCAGCTCGGCGATCGACTCCCCCAGCATCAGGCGGGCGGCCGCCTTGGCGAGCGGAGTGGCCGTCGCCTTGGAGACGAACGGGACCGTGCGCGACGCGCGGGGGTTGGCCTCGATGACGTAGAGGATGTCCGACGACAGCGCGAACTGGATGTTGATCAGCCCGCGCACGCCGACGCCCTTGGCGATCGCCTCGGTCGACTCGCGGATGCGCTGCACCTCGGTGTCGCCCAGCGTGATCGGCGGGAGGGCGCACGCCGAGTCGCCGGAGTGCACACCGGCCTCCTCGATGTGCTCCATGACGCCGCCGAGGAACAGCTCGGTGCCGTCGTACAGCGCGTCGACGTCGATCTCGATCGCGTCGTCGAGGAACCGGTCGACCAGCACCGGCCGCTCCGACGAGATCTCGGTCGCCCGCCCGATGTAGTCCTTGAGCGTGCCCTCGTCGTAGACGATCTCCATGCCCCGGCCACCCAGGACGTACGACGGACGCACCAGCACCGGGTAGCCGATCTCCTCGGCGATCTCCCGGGCGTTGTCGAACGAGGTGGCCATGCCGTTCTTGGGCGCCGGCAGGCCCGCGGCGTCGAGCACCCGGCTGAACGCACCGCGCTCCTCCGCCAGGTCGATCGCCGCCGGCTGCGTGCCGACGATGGGGACGTCCGCCGCCTCGAGCCCGGCCGCCAGCCCGAGCGGTGTCTGACCGCCAAGCTGCACGATGACGCCGACGACGGGACCGGCCTGCTGCTCCGCGTGGACGATCTCCAGGACGTCCTCGAGGGTCAACGGCTCGAAGTAGAGCCGGTCAGAGGTGTCGTAGTCGGTCGAGACGGTCTCGGGGTTGCAGTTGACCATGATCGTCTCGTAGCCGACCTCGGACAGGGCCAACGCGGCGTGCACGCACGAGTAGTCGAACTCGATGCCCTGCCCGATGCGGTTGGGGCCGCTGCCGAGGATCAGCACGGCCGGCTTGGTGCGTGGCTCGACCTCGGTCTCCTCGTCGTACGACGAGTAGTGGTAGGGCGTCTTGGCGGAGAACTCGGCGGCGCACGTGTCGACGGTCTTGTAGACCGGGCGTACGCCGAGGGCATGGCGCACTCCCCTGACGACGTCCTCGCTCAGGCCCCGGATCTTGCCGATCTGTGCGTCGGAGAACCCGTGGCGCTTGGCCCGGCGCAGCAGGGCCGGCGAGAGCTCGTTGGCGCTCGTCAGCTCTACGGCGATCTCGTTGATCAGCGCCAGCTGGTCGACGAACCACGGATCGATCTTGGTCGAGTCGAAGATCTCCTGGGGCGTCGCGCCGGCCCGGATCGCGTCCATGACCTTCTTGAGCCGGCCGTCGTGCGGGACCGCGATCTCCTGGAGCAGGGCCTCCTTGTCGAGGTCGACCCACTCCTTGTGCCAGTCGAAGACCGCCTGCGGCTTCTCCAGCGATCGCAGAGCCTTTTGGAGGGCCTCGGTGAAGTTGCGGCCGATCGCCATCGCCTCGCCGACCGACTTCATGTGCGTCGTCAGCGTGGCGTCGGCGGCCGGGAACTTCTCGAACGCGAACCGGGGCACCTTGACCACGACGTAGTCGAGCGTCGGCTCGAACGAGGCCGGCGTCTCCTGCGTGATGTCGTTGGGGATCTCGTCGAGGGTGTAGCCGATCGCGACCTTGGCGGCGATCTTGGCGATCGGGAAGCCCGTGGCCTTGGACGCCAGCGCCGACGAGCGGGAGACGCGCGGGTTCATCTCGATGACGACGATGCGGCCGTCTTCGGGGTTGACCGCGAACTGGATGTTACAGCCGCCGGTGTCGACGCCCACCTCGCGGATGATGCCGATCGAGATGTCACGGAGGCGTTGGTACTCGACGTCCGTCAGCGTCATGGCCGGCGCGACCGTGATCGAGTCGCCCGTGTGCACGCCCATCGGGTCGAGGTTCTCGATCGAGCAGACGATCACGACGTTGTCGGCCGTGTCGCGCATGACCTCGAGCTCGTACTCCTTCCAGCCGAGGATCGACTCCTCGAGGAGCACCTCGGTGGTCGGGCTGAGCGCCAGGCCGGAGCCCGCGATGCGGTGCAGGTCCTCCTCGTCGTACGCCAGTCCGGAGCCGCTGCCGCCCATCGTGAACGACGGCCGGACGACCACGGGATAGCCGCCGAGGCCCTCGACGCCGTCCAGGCACTCCTGCATCGTGTGGCAGATGATGGACTGGGCCGACTCGGCCCCCCACTCCTTGGGGAGCGTCTCGACGACGGCCTTGAAGGACTCGCGGTTCTCGCCCTTCTCGATCGCGGCGATCGACGCGCCGATGAGCTCGACGCCGTACTTCTCGAGCACGCCCGCCTCGTGCATCTGGATCGCGGCGTTGAGCGCGGTCTGGCCGCCGAGCGTCGCGAGCAGAGCGTCGGGCCGCTCCTGCGCGATGACCTTCTCGACGAACTCCGGGGTGATCGGCTCGACGTAGGTCGCGTCGGCGAACTCCGGGTCGGTCATGATCGTCGCCGGGTTGGAGTTGATGAGGATGACCCGCAGGCCCTCCTCACGCAGCACGCGGCAGGCCTGGGTGCCGGAGTAGTCGAACTCGGCCGCCTGCCCGATCACGATGGGTCCCGATCCGATGACCAGGACGCTCTTGATGTCCGATCTCTTCGGCATCAGACACCTGCCTTCGCGTTGCTCATGAGATCCACGAATCTGTCGAAGAGGTAGGCCGCATCGTGCGGGCCAGCCGCGGCCTCCGGGTGGTACTGGACGCTGAAGGCCGGCTGGTCGAGCAGCGCGAGCCCCTCGACCACGTTGTCGTTGAGGCACACGTGCGTGACGCGCCCCGGGCCGTACGGAGTCTCGAAGGTTCCCTCGAGCGGTGCGTCGACCGCGAACCCGTGGTTGTGGGCCGTGATCTCGACCTTGCCCGTCGTGAGGTCCTGCACCGGCTGGTTGATGCCACGGTGGCCGTAGACCAGCTTGTAGGTGCCGCGGTCGAGCGCCCGGCCGAACACCTGGTTGCCCAGACAGATGCCGAAGTAGGGGATGCGCGCCTCGAGGACCTGCTTGAGCACCGCAGTGACGTGGTCGGTGGTCGCCGGGTCGCCGGGTCCGTTGGACATGAAGACACCGTCGGGCTCGAGCGCAGCGATCTGCTCGTACGTCGTGGTGGCCGGCATGACGTGCACCTCGATGCCTCGCTCCGCCATGCGCCGCGGGGTCATGCGCTTGATGCCGAGGTCGATCGCCGCGACCTTGAGCCGGGTCTCGCCGACGGCCGGCACGACGTACGTCTCGCTGGTCGTGACGTCGGCGAGGAAGCTCGCGCCCGCCATGCCGGGAGCGGCCGTGACCTTGGCGAGCAGCGCGTCGACCTCGGTGGAGGCCGAGCTGATGCCGCCTCGCATCGCGCCGCGCTCTCGCAGGTGCCGGGTGAGCGCCCGCGTGTCGACGCCGGAGATCCCGACGACGCCCTGTGCGGCCAGCTCGTCGTCGAGCGAGCGGTTCGAGCGCCAGCTGCTGCGCACACGGGCCGGATCACGGACGATGTAGCCGTCGACCCAGATGCGGCGGGACTCGAAGTCCTCGTCGTTGACCCCGGTGTTGCCGATGTGCGGTGCCGTCATGGCCACGATCTGACCTTTGTAGGACGGGTCGGTCAGGGTCTCCTGGTAGCCGGTCATCCCGGTCGAGAACACGATCTCGCCGATCGTCTCGCCGACGGCGCCGAACGACTCACCGCGGAACACCCGCCCGTCCTCGAGCACGAGGATCGCTTCGGTGACGCTCATGCCATCACACCTTCCACGAGGGCGCGGTCGCGGACCGTGGGTCTGCCGCGCAGGAACGTCGCGACGACCTCGCCCGGCAGCGTCAGTCCGGCGTACGGGTTGTTGCGGGACAGCGAAGCGCTGTCGCGGGCGTCGATGACGCGGGACGCGGTGGGATCGACCAGCACGATGTTGGCCGGCTCCCCCACCTCGAGCGGACGACCCTGGTTGCCCACGCGGCCGATCGAGGCGGGTCTGGCCGACATCCTCTCGGCCACCTGGGCCCAGGTCAGCAGCCCGGTGTCGACCATGGTCTGCTGCACGACCGACAGCGCCGTCTCGAGGCCGAGCATGCCGAAGGCCGCGGCCGACCACTCGCACTCCTTGTCCTCCATCGGGTGGGGCGCGTGATCCGTGGCCACGATGTCAATCGTGCCGTCGGCCAGCCCCTCGCGCACGGCGGCGACGTCGTCGTTGGACCGCAACGGCGGGTTGACCTTGTAGATCGGGTCGTAGCTGCGCACGAGGTCGTCGCTCAGCAGGAGGTGGTGCGGCGTGACCTCTGCGGTCACGTCGATGCCGCGCCCCTTGGCCCAGCGGATGATCTCGACGGAGCCGCGGGTTGACAGGTGGCACACGTGCAGGCGTGACCCCACGTGCTCGGCGAGCAGGACGTCGCGGGCGATGATCGCCTCCTCTGCGACGGCGGGCCACCCGGTCAGACCGAGCTCACCCGACAGCGGGCCCTCGTTCATCTGCGCGCCCTCGGTGAGGCGGGGCTCCTGCGCGTGCTGCGCGATGACGCCGTCGAACGCCTTGACGTACTCCAGCGCCCTGCGCATGATCACGGCGTCCGAGACGCACTTGCCGTCGTCGGAGAACACCCGGACGCCGGCGGCGGAGTCCGCCATGGCGCCGAGCTCGGCCAGGCGGGACCCGCCGAGGCCGATCGTGACCGCGCCGACCGGCTGCACGTCGCAGTAGCCACCCTCGCGACCGAGGCGCCACACCTGCTCGACGACGCCGGCGGTGTCCGCGACGGGGTCGGTGTTGGCCATCGCGTGGACGCAGGTGAAGCCACCGCGCGCGGCGGCCTTGGAGCCGGTCAGGACGGTCTCGGCGTCCTCGCGGCCCGGCTCGCGCACGTGCGTGTGCAGGTCGACCAGGCCCGGCAGCGCGACCAGACCGGTCGCATCGATCGTCTCGTCACCTGAGAGCCCGGTGCCGATCCCGGTGATGACGCCGTCCTCGATCGCGATGTCGACGACCTCCTCACCCAGGCGACTGACGTTCTGGATCAGGATGCTCATGCACGTCCTTCGTTCGTGGAGTCTTCGCTTGCTTCGGGTTCCCCGGCCGCGCCGCCGAGGAGGAGGTAGAGGACGGCCATGCGCACGGCGACGCCGTTGGTGACCTGCTCGACGATGACCGAGCGCACGTGGTCGGCGACGTCGGCGGTGATCTCCATGCCGCGGTTCATCGGGCCGGGGTGCATGACGATCGCGTGGTCCGGCAGTCGGCCGAGCCGCGTCGTGTCGAGTCCGTAGCGACGGCTGTACTCACGGGCGCTGGGGAAGAACGCGGCGTTCATGCGCTCCTGCTGCACCCGCAGCATCATGACGGCGTCGGCCTTCTCGAGCGACGAGTCGAGGTCGTACGACGTCTCGACCGGCCACGTGCCGACGCCGACCGGCAGGAGCGTCGGCGGGGCGACCAGCGTGACGTTGGCGCCCAGGGTGTCGAGCAGCAGCGCGTTGGACCGGGCCACCCGGCTGTGCAGGACGTCTCCCACGATCGTGATGTTCTTGCCCTCGAGGTCACCCAGGTGCCGGCGCATCGTGAACGCGTCGAGCAGGGCCTGCGTGGGGTGCTCGTGCGTGCCGTCGCCGGCGTTGATGACGGCGCCGTTGGTCCACCGGGCATTCGCCAGGCGGTGCGGGGCGCCGGAGTGCTGGTGCCGGATGACGACGGCGTCGGCACCCATGGCCTGCAGGGTCAGCGCGGTGTCCTTGAGGCTCTCACCCTTGGAGACGCTCGAGCCCTTGGCCGAGAAGTTGATGACGTCGGCGCTGAGTCGCTTGGCGGCGGCCTCGAACGAGATGCGGGTGCGGGTCGAGTCCTCGAAGAACAGGTTGACGACCGTGCGGCCACGCAGCGTCGGCAGCTTCTTGATCGGCCGGCTCGCCACGCCGAGGAGCTCCTCGGCGGTGTCGAGGATGCGGATCGCGTCCGTGCGGTCGAGGTCGCCCGCGCTGAGCAGGTGCGTGAACGTCATGCCGCTCCTCCCTCGGAGAAGCCAGGATGAGGAAGGAGCGGCATGACCGCCCCGTTGTTCACTCGCTGGCGCTCGCTCATGCCGCTCCTCCCCTGATGTCGACCGCATCACGGTCGTCGGACTCGGTGAGCGCGACCTTGACCTTCTCGACCAGCGACGTCGGCAGGTTCTTGCCCACGAAGTCGGCCCGGATCGGCAGCTCGCGGTGGCCGCGATCGATCAGGACGGCGAGCTGGACGGCCTTGGGCCGGCCGAGCTCGTTGAGCGCGTCGAGCGCAGCCCGGATCGTCCGGCCGGAGAACAGCACGTCGTCGACGAGCACGACGATCTTGCCGTCGATGTCGTCGGGGATCTCGGTGTGCTCGAGCGCCCGGGCCGGCTTGAGGCGCAGGTCGTCGCGGTACATCGTGATGTCGAGTGCCCCGGCCGTGATGGTGCGGCCCTCGACCTCGGACATCCGCGTCGCGATGCGCCTGGCCAGGTGGACCCCGCGCGTCGGGATGCCGAGCAGCACGATGTCGGAGGCATCGCGGTTGCGCTCGAGGATCTCGTGCGTGATGCGGGTCAACGCGCGGGAGATGTCCTTGTCGTCCAGGACGGTTCGAGCGGGTGCGTCCACCACTCGGGGATCGTGCGCTGCGTCAGCACGGGGGGCGCCATCGGACGCGACCATGTCTGACCTCCTTCTCCGCCTCTCGGGACGGCCGTTAAAGGATGTCGATGTTGCGGCTCAGCCTAGCAGCGCTCCCTACGCGATCGGGACGCGGCTCACGGCGTCCTGGCCCGATTGCTGCGCGACGGTAGGGGCACCCCGAGGCCCAGGTCGGCGTCGATCCCCCGGTCGAGTGCACGACGCCCGAGCCCTCGAAGGAGGTGCCGAATCCGTTGGCAGCGGGCAGGAGCAAGGCGTGACGTTGGGGGCGGTGCAACGGGAGGGAGAAAGCCCCCAACGCCACGGTTCTTAGGGGTCGGTCAGACCCGGTTGCGACGCAGGTAGCTCGGCAGGATGACCTTGAGGAACACCGGCAGGCACTCGATGAAGTAGCGCCGGAACAACCGCCGCGGCTCCTGGGCCAGGCGGTAGAACCACTCGATCTTGAGCGTGCGCACCCAGTGGGGCGCCATGGTCGCGTTGCCGGTCACCATGTTGACGGCGCCGCCGACGTTGAGCACGACGCCGCCGAACCCGGCGCGCCGGACCTCCTCGCCGATCATGTCGCCGAACGGTGGCGTCACGGCGACGATCAGGAGGTCGACGCCGTACTTCTGCAGCTTCTTGGCCAGGCGCTTGGGCTTCCAGTCGCCGCGCTGGCCGTGCTCGCGGAAGACCACGTGCAGGCCGGAGTCGTGGAGCTGGCCGCGGAAGTCGTAGCCGACGTGACGGTCGGCGCCCAGGATTGCCGCGTTCTTGCCGTGGAACTGGCGCCCCGCGAGCATCCGCTCGATGAACTCCGAGCCGGTCACCCGGGCCGGGTCGATGCCACGGGAACGCATCAGCGAGACGATGGGCCAGCCGTCGGCCGTGATGAAGTCGGCCTCGTCGATCGTCTTGGCGAAGTCCTTGGACTTGGCCGCGAGCGCCAGGTGGTGCAGGTTGACGGTCTGGATGCGCTTGGGACGCAGGTCCAGCACGGCGGCGTCGAAGTCGTCATTGTTCAGGATGCACTTCTCGGCCATGCGATCGATGAGCTCGTCAGTGATCACGGATTCCCCTGTCTCCACTGAGGCCTGTGGGCCTCGATTCCCCGATGAGACCTGTAGGCCTCAGGGATGGAGAGTGGGAACCGCAGCGGTTATGACGTACCGGCCAACGTATTTGTCGCCCATGTGTCCAGCGACACAGGAATCAGGCGGTGAGCGTGGGCTTCAGCTCGACGATCCTGCTCAGCAGACCGTTGACGAACGACGGCGACTCGTCAGTCGACAGGTCGCTCGCGAGGCTCACGGCCTCGCTGACCGCGACCGCATCGGGCACGTCGTCGACGTAGAGGATCTCGTACGCCCCGATGCGCAACAGGTTGCGGTCGACGGCCGGCATGCGGTCGAGCGTCCAGTCCTTGGCGTTCTCGGCGATGATCTCGTCGAGGCGGTCACGGTGCGTCACGACGCCCTCGATGAGCTGGACGGCGTAGTCGTTGACGGGATACTCGGCGTCACCCCGCCGGTCGGCGAGGGTGCCGCCGGTCGGCAGGCTCTGCGCCTCGGACTCGAAGAGGATGTCGAGCGCGCGCTTGCGGGACTTGGTGCGGGCTGACATCAGGACGACACGCGACCGAGGTAGCTGCCGTCGCGGGTGTCGACCTTGACCTTCTCGCCGTTGACGATGAAGAGCGGGACCTGGATCTCCTTGCCGGTCTCGAGGCGCGCGGGCTTGGTGCCGCCGCTCGAGCGATCGCCCTGCAGGCCCGGCTCGGTGTACTCGACGAGCAGCTCGACCGACGCCGGCAGCTCGATGTAGAGGGGCACGCCCTCGTGCATCGCGACCATCGCGTCCTGGTTGTCGAGCATGTAGTCCTTGGCATCACCGACGACGGCGTCGGAGATGTTGACCTGGTCGTACGTCGTCTTGTCCATGAAGACGTACGAGTCGCCGTCGTGGTAGAGGTACTGGAAGTCACGCTTGTCGACGTTGGCCGTGTCGATCTTGGTGCCGGCGTTGAAGGTCTTGTCGACGGTCTTGCCGCTCATGACGTTCTTGAGGGTCGTCTTGACCATCGCGCCGCCCTTGCCGGGCTTGTGGTGCTGGAACCACACGACGGACCAGAGCTGTCCGTCCAGGTCGAGGACCATGCCGTTCTTGATGTCGTTCGTGGTGGCCATCAGCCGATCTCCAGGAGGTCTTTGGTCATCGTGGTGAGCACCTCGGGGCTGCCCGTGGTCACGAGGACGGTGTCTTCGATACGCACTCCCCCACGACCCGGGACGTAGATGCCCGGCTCCATCGTGAGGACAGTGCGACTAGCCAGTTTACCTGTCTGCGCGGGCCCGATGAACGGGTCCTCGTGGATCTCGACGCCGACCCCGTGCCCGAGGCCCGTCGTGAACGCGTGCAGCCAGCCTGATGCCTCGAGCGACGACGTCGCCGCAGCGTACGAATCGGCGATCGCGGTCCCCTCGGTCAGGGCCTCGAGGCCGGCGGCCTGGGACGCCCGCACGGCGGCGTGGACCTCGCGCTGCCAGTCGTCGGCCCTGCCCAGCACGAACGTGCGGGTGCAGTCGGCGTGGTAGCCGTCGACCCGAGCGCCGAAGTCGACCTTGACGAAGTCGCTGGTCGCCAGGACCCGGTCCGTGGGGCTGTGGTGCGGGATGGCGGAGTTCTCGCCGGCTGCCAGGATCGTCTCGAAGGCGATCGCCTCGGCGCCGAGGTCCAGCATCCGGTTCTCGAGATCGCGCGCGACGGCCCGTTCGGTACGTCCGACCAGCGGCCCTTCGATCAGGGCCTCCAGGGCGCGGGTCGAGATGTCACAGGCCCGGCGGAGCGCGGCGATCTCCGAGTCGTCCTTGACCACGCGCAGGGACTCGACGAGGCGTTCGGCCGGCACGAAGGACGTCTCGGGGGCCAGTTCCCCGAGACGGACGTGCGCGTCGACGCTCATCGTGTGCGTCTCGGCCGCCCAGGTGGCGCCGGTCATCACCTCGACGGCCATGCCCAGCAGGTCACGACCGATGCGGTGCTCGACGTCCGGCAGCTCTTGGGCCGCTTGGTCCCGGTAGCGCCCATCCGTCAGGAAGACGGGCGCGCCGTCGCGGGGCACGACCAGCGCGGCGTTGGACCCGGTGAACCCGGTCAGGTAGCGGACGTTGACGAGCGTCGTGACCATCACCCCGTCGAGGCCGCGATCGACCAGCTCCGCCACGAGGCGGGAGCGGCGGTCCGCCGCCGTCACGACGAGACGGCCCGGTAGGCGTCGAGCAGGAGCTCCTCGTCGGGACCGGCGAGGATCGTCGGCCTGGCCAGCCCGTCGAGGACCACGAATCGCAGCTGGTCGCCTCGGGTCTTCTTGTCCAGCCGCATGGTCGACGAAAGGGCTTCCCAGATGCCCGGACGGTACGTCATGGGGAGACCGAGCGTGCCCAGGATCGAGCGGTGACGGTCGAGGAGGGCCTGATCGATGCGGCCCGCCCGGTGCGCCACCTCCGCGACGTAGACCATCCCGATGGCGACCGCCTCGCCATGGCGGATGCGATAGTGCTCGAAGCGCTCGATCGCGTGCCCGAAGGTGTGCCCGTAGTTGAGCGCCTCACGGCCGATCTGGCCGTCCTCGCCCGTCTCACGCAGATCGCCGGCGACCGCGCGGGCCTTGACGGTGATGCCCTTCGCGATGAGCTCGGCGACGATCGGCGAGGTGGCATCGGTCGCGGCCTCGGGCGCGGCCTCGATCAGGTCGAGGATGGTGGGATCGGCAATGAAGCCGCACTTGGCGACCTCGGCGAGCCCGCTGCGCAGCTCCGCGGCCGGCAGGCTCTGCAGTACGTCGAGGTCGCACAGCACGCCGACCGGCTCGTGGAACGCGCCGACGAGGTTCTTGCCCTCGGCTGTGTTGATCCCGGTCTTGCCGCCGACCGCGGCGTCGACCATGCCGAGGACGGTCGTCGGGACGTTGACGAACCGCACGCCGCGCAGCCAGCTGGCCGCCACGAACCCGGCGAGGTCGGTCGTCGCTCCCCCGCCGAGCCCGACGATGACGTCGCTCCGGGTGAACCCGTTCTCGCCGAGCACCTTCCAGCAGAACGCCAGCACGTCGGAGTTCTTGGCCTGCTCGCCGTCGGGCACCTCGATGAGGTGCACCTCGAGCGCGTCGGAGACGAGCGGCTCACGCAGGACCTCGGCCTGCTTGGCCATCGTCGGTGAGTGGATGATCGCGACGCGCAGCACGCCGAGGCCGAACCCGACGAGTCCGCGCAGCTGCTCGTGCACGCCGTTGCCGATCACCACGTCGTACGGGCGGTCGGTCGGCACGGTCAGGCGGGTCGTCATGCGGAGTCCTCGTCGATCAGCTGCAGGGCCCGGTCGGTGACCTGGGCGGCGTCGAGATCGTCGGTGACGATCGTGAAGCGTGCGACCTCGCCGTAGAGGGGGCGACGCTGGTCCATCAGGTTCTTCATCTGCGCGCGCACGTTGCCGAGCAGCAGCGGTCGGTTGGCGTTCATGCCGACCCGGGCCACGGCCGCCGGCAGGCTCACGTCGAGGAAGATCACGCGGTGCTGCGCCAGCTGCTCGCGGGTCGCCGGGCTGAGCACGGCACCTCCCCCGAGGGCCAGCACGCCGTCGTGGTCGCTGAGCGCCGCGGCGACGGCCTTCTCCTCCAGTGCGCGGAAGTGCGCCTCGCCGTGGTCGACGAAGATGTCCTGCACCGACATGCCCTCACGGGCCTCGACGTCCTGGTCGGTGTCGCGGAACGCCAGGCCCAACCGATCGGCCAAGGCCTGGGCCACGGTCGTCTTGCCCGCGCCGGGCGGACCGACGAGGACGACGACGGGGCTCAACGGTGCCTCAGGTTCGCGAGGTAGCCCTCGACGTTGCGGCGGGTCTCCACGACCGCGTCGCCGGCGAACTTCTCGAGGATCGCGTCGGCGACGACGAGCGCGACCATGGCCTCGGCGACGATACCGGCAGCGGGCACGGCGCACACGTCGGAGCGCTGGTGGTGGGCACGGGCCTCCTCACCGGTCTCGACGTCGACCGTGCGCAACGCGCGCGGGACGGTGGCGATGGGCTTCATCGCCGCGCGGACGCGGAGGAGCTCCCCGGTCGTCATGCCGCCCTCGGTGCCACCCGAGCGTCCGGAGACACGACGGATGCCGTCAGCCGTCGGGACGATCTCGTCGTGCGCGAGCGAGCCACGGGTGCGGGCCAGCTCGAAGCCGTCGCCCAGCTCGACTCCCTTGATCGCCTGGATGCCCATCAGGGCCGCAGCGAGCCGTCCGTCAAGGCGCTTGTCCCAGTGCGTGTGCGAGCCGAGGCCCGGCGGCAGGCCCTCGACGACGACCTCGACGACACCGCCCAGGGTGTCGCCGTCCTTGTGGGCCTGGTCGATCTCGGCCACCATCGCGGCGCTGGTCGCGGGATCGAAGCAGCGCACGGGATCAGCGTCGAGCGCCTCGACGTCGCCATGTCCGGGGATGACCCCTGCCGGTGCACGCACCGTGCCCACCTCGACGACGTGGGAGACGATCGTCGCGCCGGTGGTCTGCTGGATGAACTGGGCGGCGATCTCGCCGAGCGCCACGCGGGCGGCGGTCTCGCGAGCGCTGGCCCGCTCCAGGATCGGCCGGGCCTCGTCGAAGCCGTACTTCTGCATGCCGGCTAGGTCTGCGTGGCCGGGCCGGGGGCGGGTCAGGGGCGCGTTGCGCTTGAGTCCGTCGAGGACGTCGGCGTCGACCGGATCGGCCGCCATGACCTGCTCCCACTTGGGCCACTCGCTGTTGCCGATGCGCAGCGCGATCGGGCTGCCCATCGACGCGCCGTGCCGCAGGCCGCCGACGATCTCCAGCTCGTCCTGCTCGAACGCCATCCGGGCACCGCGTCCGTAGCCGAGGCGCCGCCGCGCCAGGGCGGCCTGGATGTCCTTGCTGGTCACCTGCACCCCGGCGGGCAAGCCCTCGAGGACGGCGACAAGGGCGGGGCCGTGCGACTCACCTGCGGTCAACCAACGAAGCATGGGAGCAATTCTCCCATGGCCCGAGGCCCGTTCGGGACGGCGCCCGTCCTAGCCGAGCAACCGGTCCAGCTCGGCAGCGAGCGCGCGCTTGGGCTTGGCGCCGACGATCGACGCGACGAGCTCACCGCGCTGGAACACCTGCAGGGTCGGGACCGCCATGACCCGCTGCGCAGCAGCCGTGACGACGTTCTCGTCCGAGTTCATCTTGACCATGCGGAGCCGGACCCCGTACTCGTCGGCGAGCTCCTCGAGCACGGGCGAGACCTGGCGGCACGGGCCGCACCACTCGGCCCAGTACTCGACCAGCACCGGCGTCTCGGAGGCCAGGACCTCGGCGGCGAAGGTCGCGTCGGTGACAGAAGGCAGCGTGCTCATCGGATCTCCTGGAGGTCGTGGGTCGTCGGGGTCAGCTCGCACAAGGGCTCGGCACGATCCGATGCACGGGCGAGCAGGGCGATCAGTGCGTCGCGACGCTGGGTCAGGTCGGCGATCCGCGCACTCATGTCAACGATCGCGGCCCGGTACGTCTCGAGGGACGCAGGGTAGTCGTCGCCCTCCTCGTTGCCCGAGACGAGGCAGTCGAGGAAGGGGCCTGGTCCGGTCTGCCTGGATCCCCAGCGCCCCCAGTGCGTGCACCTCGCGGACGAGGCGCACGGCGCGCTCGTCGTAGTCGCGGTAGCCGTTGCCGAGTCGCTGCGCCGTGACGAGCCCGAGTGACTCGTAGTAGCGCACTGCCTTGATGGTGACCCCGGCCTGCCGGGCGACCTCGCCGATCCTCATGCCGATCACGCTAGACCTTGCCCACAGGGTCAAGGTCAAGCCCACGCAGGTCAGACGCTGTAGATCGCCGGGCCCCAGGCCGCACCGATCACGGCGCCGACGACCATGTAGGGCCCGAAGGCGTACGACCTGGGCACGACCTTGAGCAGCACCAGCACGAGCCCCAGGACGCCGCCGAGGATGAACCCGGCGTAGATCCCGACCATGACCTCGCTGACGCCGAGGGCCCCCAACGCCGCGGCGAGGACGCCCGACAGCCGCACGTCACCGAACCCGAAGCCGCCCCTGGTCACGCCGTGCAGGATCCGGAACAGGACGTAGACGACGATGTTGGCCACCAGCGCGTCGACGAGGACGTCGACGTCGCGCAGCAGGATCGTCCCGAGCCCGATCAGGAGCCACGTCACCAGGTAGGTCGGCGCCACCACGGCGTAGGGCAGCAGCCGGGTGCGCCAGTCGATGTAGGCGAGCCACGAGCCGACGCCTGCGACGAGGACCCAGACCGGCAGCAGCTCGACGTCGTCGATCCGCCAGGCCACGACACCGGCCATCACGGCAGCTCCGAGGGCGAGCCCGGCCGTCAGGCCTCGCGCCCTCGAGAGGTTCGCGTAGGTGATCTTGTCGGCATCCGGCTCCGCGGGCTCCGGGATGCGGCGCATCACGAAGGGTCCCGCGGCACCGAGGATGGCCGCTGCGAGAGCGGCGATGGCGATCGTCACGCCAGCGAACCTAGCGGGTCGCGAGCTCAGCCAGCGCCGCTCGACGCAACAGCTGTGGAGAAACCCGGCTGCCCGTCATGAGCTCGACCTGCAGCGCAGCCTGGTGCGCCAGCAGGTCCAGGCCCGACACGATGCGCACGTCGGCCTGTTCGGCGGCCTCGGCGAGCTGCGTCGGCCACGGGTCGTAGACCACGTCGAAGACGGCACGCGACGAGTCGACGAGCTCGTGGGATCGTGACCCGACGGCCTCACCGGGCACCGTGGAGATCAGCAGGTCGAGCTTGTCGATCAAGGGCTCGTCGATCGTGTGGACCGTCACCTCGAGCCCGGCGCCCCTGGCCACCTGAGCCGCCTCGACGGCTCGCGACGGCTCCCGCACCACGAGCTCGACCCGCTCGGCACCCATGGTCGACACGGCGTACGCCATCGAGGCAGCGGTCGCGCCGCCACCGAGGATGCGGGCCGACGTGACCCGCTCGACTCCGCGCTCGATCAACGCCGCCACGGCTCCCGGCACGTCGGTGTTGTCCGACCGCAGGCCCGAGTCCTCGACCAGGACCGTGTTGGCCACGCCGAGCCTGCCGACGACCTCGCTCGCTTCGCCGACGAGGGCCGCCGTGCGGCGCTTGAGCGGTGCGGTGACCGAGAACCCGCGCACGTCGTCCCCGAGCGCCGACAGGAACGGCTCGAGACCGTCCTCGTCCAGCTCGACGGCCTCGTAGGACCAGTCGAGGCCGAGCTCGGCGTACGCCGCACGGTGCATCGCCGGGGACAGCGAGTGCGCGATCGGCGAGCCCAGGACGGCGCAGCGCATCAGCAGATCTTGTCGTCGGCCGACCGGCAGTACTCCTGGAGCTGGACGACGGCGCGGTCGTGCTCGTTCTTGGTGTCGGAGAACACCGTCTCGCCGGTCTCGAGGTTGACCGCGACGAAGTAGAGCCAGTCACCGTCGGCGGGGTTGAGCGCCGCCTCGATGGTCTTGGCTCCCGGCGAGCCGATCGGGCCCGGAGGCAGGCCGGCGGCCTTGTAGGTGTTGTAGGGCGAGTCGGAGTTGCGCTCGTCCTCGGTCGTGAAGACGTCACCCTCGCGCCCGCTGGCGTACGAGACCGTCGAGTCGAGCTGCAGCAGCATGCCGTCGCGGAGCCGGTTGTAGAGGACCCGGGCGACCTTGGGGTAGTCCGCGTCCTTCTTGGCCTCGAACTCCAGGATGCTGGCGACGGTGAGGACCTCTTCGCCGTCGAGCCCGAGGGCCCGCGCCCGCGTGCCGATGTCGAGATCCTTGGCGACCGAGAGCGTCTTGCTCACCATCTCCTTGAGCAGCTGCTTGGCGGTCGTCTTGGCGCCGACCGAGTAGGTCGCCGGGTAGAGATAGCCCTCGGGGTTGCCCTTGGCCACGTCCGGCAGGCCGATCCCCTCGGGGTCCTTGAGCGCCTCCTTGACGTCGGCGGCCGAGATCTTGGTCTTGGCGGCGATGATCTTGGTGATGTTCTTGACGCGCGAACCCTCGGGGATGGTCACCCGCGTCTCGCCCGGCGCCCCCACGATGTTGCCCTTGTCGGACAGCGCCTTCATGGCCGCCTCGGCCGACATCTGCTTCTTGACCTTGTAGAAGCCGGCCTGGATCGCCTGGAAGCGGGTGTCCTTGAGCGCGAGCTGGTAGAACGCGTCGGCGCTCTTGACGACGTCCTTGTCGGCCAGGATCTTGGCCATCTGCTGACCGTTGGAGTTCGGCGGGATCTCGACCACGACACTGCCCGTGCCGCTGCCGGAGTAGTCCTCGGGGCCGCCGATGAAGCTCGACACCTTGCCCCACACGAACCAGCCGCCGGCGACCAGCGCCACGATGACGAGCAGCGTCACGATGCGGCGGCCCCCGGAGCCGCCGGAAGGCGAGTCGGCGCGCCTGCGCCCGGGGCCTGAGGAGCCACCTGTCATCAGGTCCAGTCCGCTGTCGCTCATCAATCCCTCACAAGGTCTCGCCGGGTGCGGACCCGCGGGTCCGTTCGGTGTCCAAAGCCGTCTGCAGGATCACGGTAGCGGCAGCTTGGTCGATCACGGTCCTTCGGGAGGCCCCTGACCGGCCGCTGTGTCGCAGCTGACCCGCAGCGGTCATGGTCGACATGCGCTCGTCGAACAGCCTGATCGGCACCGGATCGATCGCGGGCTGCAGCTCGGCGCAGAACGCGCGCACCTTGACGGCCGCCGGCCCTTCACGGCCCGACAGGCCGACCGGCAGGCCGACGACGCACTCGATCGCGGCGTGCTCGACGACGAGCTCGGCGAGTCTGGCGATCGCACCAGGGCCCGCCGCGACCGTCTCGACGGGTGTCGCGAGGATGCCGTCGGGATCGCTCATGGCGACCCCGATGCGGACGTCTCCGACGTCCACGCCGATCCTGCGGCCGCGACGCATCGTCACGCTGACAGTGCCGCCTCGACCGCAGCGAGCGCCGCCGGGATCGCCGACACGTCCGTGCCGCCGCCCTGCGCGACGTCGGCCTTGCCGCCGCCGCGGCCGCCGATCTGCTCACCGACGACCCCGATCAGCTGGTTGGCCGACAGACCCCGGTCCTGGGCGGCGTCGTTGAGCGCGACGACCACAGCCGGCTTGTCACCCGCATCGCCGATCACGACGACGACAGCGGGCCGGTCGCGCAGGCGTCCGCGGATGTCGAGCGCCAGCGTGCGTACGTCTCCCCCGCCGGCGCCGGCAGCGTGGTGGCCGACGTACGCGACACCGTCGATGTCCTTGGCCGCCGCCGCGATGTCGCCGGCCGCACCCAGGAGCTGGGCCGCCTTCAGGCGCTCGGCGGCCTTCTCGGCGTTCTTGAGCCGTTCGAGCAGGTCCTTGACGCGTCCGGGGACCTCACCGGGCTGGGTCTTGAGGATGTCGGTGAGCTGACGCACCACGTCGCGCTCGCGCGCGAGGTACTCGAAGCCCTCGATGCCGGTCAGTGCCTCGATGCGCCGGTTGCCCGCTCCGACCGACCCGTCCGAGGTGATGACGAGGGTGCCGATCTGCGAGGACCGCTCCACGTGGGTGCCACCGCAGAGCTCGCGCGACCAGGGGCCGCCGATCTCGACGACGCGCACGTCCTCGCCGTACGTCTCGCCGAACAGCGCCAGCGCGCCGAAGTCGCGTGCCTCGGGCAGCGTCATGATCTGGGCGCGGACCGGCAGGTCGGCCCGCAGGGCCCGGTTGGACGCCTCCTCGACCTGGTGCAGCTGGTCGGGCGACAGCGCACCGTTCCAGCCGAAGTCGAGCCGCAGGTAGCCGGGACGGTTGTAGGAGCCGGACTGCAGCGCGGTGGGGCCGAGCACCTCGCGCAGGGCGGCGTGCACGACGTGCGTGCCGGAGTGCGCCTGGCGCGCGCCGAGGCGCCACTCGGGGTCGACAGCCGCCTCGAGCTGACGGTCGAGGATCAGCTCGCCGTCGAGCACCCGCACCTGGTGCACCACCAGGCCGCGGACGGGGCGCTGGACATCGAGCACCTCGGCACGGCCGCCGTCCCAGGTCAGCACGCCCGCGTCGGCATTCTGGCCGCCGGACTCGGCGTAGAACGGCGTGCGGTCGAGGACGACCTCGCCGATCGATCCGGCGGTGATCGCCGGGACGCTGTCGCCTCCGGCGATCAACGCGATGACCCGCGACTCCGTCGTCAGGTCCGTGTAGGCCAGCCAGTCGGTCGGGCCGTTCGCATCCAAGGCGGCGCGGTAGACCGTGGTGTCGGCGTGCGCGCCCTTCTTGGACTTCGCGTCGGCCTTGGCGCGCGACCGCTGCTCGGCCATGAGGGAACGGAAACCCTCCTCGTCGACGGCGAGCCCCTGCTCGGACGCCATCTCGAGCGTCAGGTCGATCGGGAAGCCGTAGGTGTCGTGGAGCGCGAACGCCTGCTCGCCCGGCAGCGTGGAGCCGCCCTTGTCCTTGACCGCGATCGCGGCGCTCTCGAAGATCTGCGTGCCCTTGCCGAGCGTCTGGCGGAACGCGTCCTCCTCGGCGTACGCGATCTGGGAGATGCGCGGGAAGTCGGCCTCGAGCTCGGGGTAGGACGCCTTCATGCGGTCCAGGCTCACGGGCAGCAGCTCCGGCAGCGCCGGGTCGTCGAAGCCGAGCAGCCGCATGGATCGCACCGCCCGCCGGAGCAGACGACGCAGGACGTAGCCCCGCGCCTCGTTGCCCGGGGTGACACCGTCGCCCATCAGCATCAGGCCGCTGCGGACGTGGTCGGCGACGACACGGAAACGTACGTCGTCGGTGTGGTCCTTGCCGTAGGTGCGGCCAGAGATCTCCGAGGCCTTCTCGATGACCGGGTAGACCTCGTCGATCTCGTAGAGATTGCCCTTGCCCTGCAGCAGGTAGGCGACTCGCTCGAGACCCATGCCGGTGTCGATGTTCTTGTTGGGCAGGTCACCGAGGACGTCGAACTGGTCCTTGGCCCGGACGTTGGTGATCTCCTCCTGCATGAACACGAGGTTCCAGATCTCGAGGAACCGGTCCTCGTCGACGACCGGGCCGCCGTCGGGGCCGAACTCGGGACCGCGGTCGACGTAGATCTCGCTGGCCGGGCCACCGGGCCCGGCGACGCCCATGTGCCAGTAGTTGTCGAGCAGCCCACGGCTCTGGATGCGCTCGTCGGGCAGGCCGGCGATCTCCTTCCAGAGGCCGCGCGCCTCGTCGTCGGAGTGCAGCACGGTGACCCAGATCGTGTCGGGGTCGAAGCCCAGGCCGCCGTCCTCGACCGAGCCGGTGATGAGGCTCCACGCGTGCGTGATCGCGCCGGCCTTGAAGTAGTCGCCGAACGAGAAGTTGCCGTTCATCTGGAAGAAGGTCCCGTGACGGGTGGTCTTGCCTACTTCCTCGATGTCTTGGGTGCGTACGCACTTCTGGACGCTCGTGGCGGTGTCCCACGGCGGGGTCTCCTGGCCCAGGAAGTAGGGCTTGAACGGCACCATGCCGGCGTTGACGAACAGCAGGTTGGGATCGTCGAACAGCAGGGGCGCCGAGGGCACGACGGTGTGGCCGGCGTTCTCGAAGTGGGCGAGGAATCGGCGGCGGATCTCCGCGGTCAGCATCAGGTCTGGTCTCTCTGGGTGTGCTCGGCCTCGAGGCGGAGCAGGTCGGTGTGGTCGTGGGGGGTGCCGGACAGCTCGCGCGCGATGTCGCGCTGACGAGTCTCCATGCCGTCTCGCAGCTCCGAGCTGAACGCTCGCCAGCCGAGCCCGAGGGCTGCGGCCTGGTCGACGAGACCTGGCGTGGAGAGCCGGTAGGCGGCTCGGCGCGCCTTGACGGAGGCGTAGAGCCCGGCCGCCGAACCGGCCGCGAACCAGATCACCCGCGATCTCATGGCCGGCCCAGCCATTCCTCGGAGGGCGGAGTGGGGCGGCCTGCCCGGATGGCACGGCGCCCGGCTTGAAGCCGCTCGCGACGCCGGCGACGGTACTCACGGCGCATCAGCGCGGCGATGCGGTCGCGGCTCTCGGGCCGAAGCGCGTGGGCCACTCCGTGGGCCAGGATCGACAGACGGACGCCGGGGCGCCCGAGGGCGGCGTTGACCACCTGCTGCTGGGTCGGCGGCACCACCAGGTGCCCCTCGACAACCCGCGGAGCGAGCTCGGCCGACACGTCGGGGCTGACGTCGACGAGGTCGTCGGGCCGGCCCTCGAAGCGGACGACCTCGGCCCGATGCGGAGCGGAGGACCGCTGCGGCGCTGCTGACGCCGGCGAGGCCGGCGTGCTGCGCCGGGCGGCGCGGACGGCGACGAGCGCAGCACCGATCGCCACGACCGCCAGAACCGCGGTCGCGACGAGGATCCAGAGCTCCGCCGACATGCCCACGAGCCTATCTCGTCAGCGGTCGCGCAGGATGGCCCGGATCACGGCGAGACGCTCACCGAGCCGCGCCTCGAACCCGTGCTCGCTGGGCTCGTAGTAGGTCGCTCCGTCGACGTCGTCCGGCGCGTACTGCTGCCCGACGACACCCCGCACGTCGTTGTGCGGATAGCGGTAGTCGTGGCCGTGACCGAGCTTCTTGGCCCCGGAGTAGTGCGCGTCGCGGAGGGCCGGCGGGACGGCGCCCACCTTGCCGGCGTGCACGTCGGCCTGGGCGCGGTTGATCGCCTCGACGACGGCGTTGGACTTGGGCGCCGACGCCAGGTGGATCACGGCCTGGGCCAGCGGGATGCGGGCCTCCGGGAAGCCGATCATCGCGACGGCCTGCGCCGTGGCGGTCGCCAGCGGCAGCGCGGTCGGGTCGGCCATGCCGATGTCCTCGCTCGCGTGGATCATCAAGCGCCGGGCGATGAAGCGCGGGTCCTCGCCTGCCTCGATCATGCGGGCGAGGTAGTGCAGGGCCGCGTCGACGTCGGATCCCCGGATCGACTTGATGAACGCGCTGATGACGTCGTAGTGCTGGTCGCCCTGGCGGTCGTAGCGCACCGCCGCCTTGTCGACCGCGAGCGCGGCGTCCTCGACGTCGATCTCGTCCTTGCCCTGGCTCGTCGCGGCACCGGCGGCGGCCTCGAGATAGGTCAGCACGCGGCGGCCGTCGCCGCCGGCGAGGCGTACGAGGTGGCTCCTGGCCTCGTCGGTCAAGGTGACCTTGCCCGCGAGGCCACGCTCGTCGGTCAGCGCCCGGTCGACCAGCACTCCGATGTCGTCGTCGGTCAGCGACTCCAGCGTCAGCAGGAGCGACCTGCTGAGCAGCGGGGAGATGACGCTGAAGTGCGGGTTCTCGGTCGTGGCGGCGACGAGCGACACCCAGCGGTTCTCGACACCGGGCAGGAGTGCGTCCTGCTGGGACTTGCTGAAGCGATGGACCTCGTCGACGAACAACACCGTCTCGACGCCGCTCTGGGCCAAAGCACGACGGGCGCCGGCGATCGTCTCGCGGACCTCCTTGACGCCGGCCGAGACCGCTGAGACCTCGACGAAGCGGCGCTGGGTATGGGCGCTGAGCAGGCTCGCGATCGTGGTCTTGCCGGTCCCGGGCGGCCCCCAGAGCAGGATCGTCAGGGGCTGGTTGCCCTCGATCATCTGCCGCAGAGGCGAGCCCGGTGCGAGCAGGTGCTGCTGGCCGACCAGCTCGTCGAGCGACCGAGGCCGCATGCGTACGGCCAACGGCGCCGACGCATGCGTGTTGCCCGACAGCGATCCGCCGCCCGTGCCGGTGGACGGGGGCGCCTCAGGAAGGTCGAACAACCCGTCGTCAGTCATGCTGCGAGCCTAGTTCTCCCCCGCGACGGTTTACCACGCCGCAGCCGGTCAGGGGGAGGTCTCGGCCTTCTTTGGCTCGGGCTTCCAGTCGACGCCGGCGTCCTTGCGTTGCTCGGGCGTGATCGGCGCCGGCGCCGCGGTCAGCGGGTCGAAGCCGCCGCCGGACTTCGGGAACGCGATGACCTCGCGGATCGAGTCCGCCCCGGCGAGCAGGGCACAGATGCGGTCCATGCCGACGGCGATGCCGCCGTGGGGCGGGGCGCCGAAGCTGAACGCGTCGAGCAGGAAGCCGAACTTCTCCTGCGCCTCCTCCTCGCCGATGCCCATCATCGCGAAGACGCGCTTCTGGATGTCCTCGCGATGGATTCGGATGGATCCACCGCCGAGCTCGTTGCCGTTGCAGACGATGTCGTACGCCCACGCGATCGCGTTGCCGGGGTCGGTGTCGAACGTGTCGAGATCCTGCGGCGAGGTGAAGGCATGGTGCACGGCGGTCCAGGCGCCCGCTCCGACGGCGACGTCGCCGGACGCGACAGCGTCGCTCGAGGGCTCGAACAGCGGGGCGTCGACGACCCAGACGAACTCCCAGGCGGACTCATCGATGAGCCCGCAGCGCTCGCCGATCTCGAGACGTGCGGCACCCAGCAGGCCGCGGGTCGACTTGGTCGCCCCGGCACCGAAGAAGACGCAGTCGCCGGGCTTGGCGCCCACGTGGTCGGCGAGGCCGGCCCGCTCGGCGTCGCTGAGGTTCTTGGCCACGGGTCCGCCGAGCTCGCCCTCGTCGGAGATCGTGACGTACGCCAGGCCACGCGCGCCGCGCTGCTTGGCCCACTCCTGCCACGCGTCGAACTGGCGTCGCGGCTGCGAGGCGCCGCCGGGCATCACGACCGCACCGACGTACTCGGCCTGGAACACCCGGAACGGGGTGTCCTTGAAGAACTCGGTGCACTCCACGAGCTCCTGGCCCATCCGCAGGTCGGGCTTGTCTGAGCCGAACCTGCGCATCGCCTCGGCGTACGTCATGTGCGGGATCGGCGTCGGGATCTCGTAGCCGATGAGCGACCACATCTTGACGAGGATCTGCTCCATGAGCTCCAGCACGTCGGCCTGCTCGACGAAGCTCATCTCGATGTCGAGCTGCGTGAACTCCGGCTGGCGGTCGGCGCGGAAGTCCTCGTCGCGGTAGCAACGGGCGATCTGGTAGTAGCGCTCCATGCCACCGACCATCAGCAGCTGCTTGAACAGCTGCGGGCTCTGCGGGAGGGCGTACCAGCTGCCGGGCTTGAGGCGTGCGGGCACCAAGAAGTCGCGCGCGCCCTCGGGCGTCGAGCGAGTCAGTGTCGGCGTCTCGATCTCGACGAAGTCCTTGGCGGCCAGCACCTCGCGGGCGGCGGCGTTGACCTTGCTGCGCAGCCGGATCGCCGCGGCCGGGCCGGAGCGGCGGAGGTCGAGGTAGCGGTACTTGAGACGGGCCTCCTCGCCGACGTCGACGTGGTCGTCGATCGGGAACGGCAACGGCGCCGCCGAGCTGAGGATCTCGACGTCCTCGGCGATGACCTCGATGTCACCCGTCGGGATGCCGGCGTTCTCGTTGCCCTCGGGGCGCTGCTGCACCGTGCCGACGACCTTGAGGCAGTACTCCGCACGCAGCTGGTGCGCGACCTCCTCGCGGACGACGACCTGAACGACGCCCGAGGCCTCCCGGAGGTCGATGAACGCGACGCCGCCGTGATCTCGACGACGGGCCACCCATCCGGCGAGGGTGACCTGCTGGCCGATGTGTTCGGCGCGCAGGCTTCCGGCGTCGTGGGTGCGGATCACGTGTTCTGCTCCTTGCTCGGTGTTTCGAGGATGTGCGGCTTGAGGTCTTCTATGGGCGGGGACCAGGTGCCGGGGTCGGCGTCGACCTGCTCCCCCGAGCGTATGTCCCGGATGGACGACGGGGTGAACCAGACGTACGGGATGCCGCGTCGCTCGGCGTGCTGGATCTGCTTGCCGAACTTGTCGGCCTTGGGAGCGACCTCCGTGGCGATGCCGCGGGCTCGCAGCTGCCGGGCGACCTCGTTGCTGGCGTGACGGGAGTCCTCGGAGTCGACCGCGACCAGGACCACCGACGGGACGGAGCGCGAGGCGGTGAGGCCGAGCGGCACGAGCAGCCGCGAGACCCCCAAGGAGATGCCGACCCCCGGGTACGTCGACCGCTTGTCCTGCGCGAGCTGGTCGTAGCGTCCGCCGGAGCAGATCGACCCGAGGTGCTCCCAACCCGCCAGGCGCGTCTCGAACACCGTGCCGGTGTAGTAGTCGAGCCCTCGCGCGATGCGCAGGTCGGCCGTGACGACGACCCCGTCGACGCCGGCGGCGCCCTCGATGACCTGGGCGAGCTCTGCCAGGCCCTCGGCGAGCACCGGGTGGGTCACGCCGAGCGACTCGACGCGCTCGACGAACGACGTGTCCGTCGTGACGACCTGCGCGAGCGCCAGCACCTGGTCGGCCTGCATCCCGTCGAGCCCCTGCTCGAGCAGCAGGTCGCGGATCTTGTCGGCCGGCACCTTGTCGAGCTTGTCGACGACCTGCATCACGGCGACGGGGTCGGTGACGCCGAGGCCGAGGTAGAAGCCCTCGAGGATCTTGCGGTTGCTGATCTGGAGCGTCGCCGTGGGTATCGGCAGGCCGGCCAGGGCCTCCGCCATGACGCGAGCGACCTCGACGTCGAAGTGGAACGGCAGCACGTCGCGGGCGACGATGTCGATGTCGGCCTGGGTGAACTCGCGGAACCTGCCCTGCTGCGGGCGCTCGCCACGCCACACCTTCTGGATCTGCCACCGCCGGAACGGGAACTCCAGCTTGCCGGCGTTCTCGAGGACGTACCTCGCGAACGGCACGGTCAGGTCGTAGTGCAGCGCCAGCTCGGCAGGCTCGGAGTCCGCTGCAGCGAGGCGCTTGACGGCGTAGACCTCCTTGTCGATCTCGCCCTTGCGCAGCAGCACGTCGAGCGGCTCCACCGCACGGGTCTCGACGTTGGCGAACCCGTGCAGCTCGAACGTCTGACGGAGGTGGTCGAGCACCTGCTGCTCGACGGCCCGCTCACGCGGAAGGAACTCGGGGAAGCCGGACAGCGCCTTGGCCATCACATGACCTCCGCGAGGAACGGGTTGGTCGCCCGCTCGCGGCCGATCGACGTCTGGCCGCCGTGGCCCGGCAGCACGACGACGTCGTCGTCGAGCGGCAGGACGCGGTCGCGCAGGCTGTCCTGCATCTGCGGGTGCGAACCGCCGTTGAGGTCCGTGCGGCCGATCGACCCGGCGAACAGGAAGTCGCCGGAGAACATGATCTGCGAGACGTCCTCGGGCCCGTCGTAGTCGACGCGGTAGAACACCGTGCCCGGGGTGTGCCCGGGCACGTGGTCGACGAGGAACGTGAGCCCGTCCACCTCGATGCGGGCTCCGTCGACCGCGTCACGTACGTCCGCAGGCTCGGTGAAGTCCGGGATGTCGGTCATGCCGAGCTGGGCCCGCAGCATCGCGGCGGACTCGTTGGAGATCGCCGCCATCGGGTCCGAGAGCAGGTGCCGGTCGGCGGGGTGGATCCAGACCGGGCAGGCGTACTCCGCTGCGACGTCCTGCGCGCACCACATGTGGTCGAAGTGACCATGGGTGACGAGCACCGCCGACGGGGTGAGGTTGTGCTCGGCGACGACCGCGTGGACGCCGTCCATCGCATCCATGCCGGGGTCGACGATCGCGCAGCCGGTGCCGGGGCCACGGGAGACGAGATAGCAGTTCGCCTGCAGCGGACCGGCGGGAAATGACGTGAGAAGCACGTGCGACAGGGTACGCGAGGCGCACTGGCGTCCCCGCGCCCGGCAGGCACCCTAGACTGTCGCCCATGAGTTCTGCGCCCACGAACCCTTGGGGTCGTGTCGACGACGAAGGCAACGTCTACGTCAAGACCACTGACGGTGAACGACTGATCGGCCAGTGGCCCGGTGGTGACCCCGCCGAGGCGATGTCGTTGTACGTGCGACGCTACGAGGGTCTCGAGGTCGAGGTCGACCTGCTCGAGAAGCGGCTCGAGGGTGGTGCACTCTCCCCCGACGACGCCGCGAAGGCCGTCACCAAGGTGCGCGCGCAGATCGTCGACGCGCAGGCCCTGGGCGACCTCGACTCGCTCCTGAAGCGTCTCGACGCCCTCCAGCCCGCGATCGACAAGCAGCGTGAGCAGCGCAAGGTCGAGCGTGCGGCGAAGGTCGCCGAGGCGCAGACCGAGAAGACCCGCATCGCCGAAGAGGCCGAGAAGATCGCCGCCGGCAACGACTGGAAGGCCGGCGCCGACCGCCTCCGCGCGCTGCTCGACGAGTGGAAGGCACTCCCCCGGCTCAGCAAGTCCGCCGACGACGAGCTCTGGCACCGCTTCAGCACGGCCCGCACGGCGTACACGCGCCGTCGCAAGACCCACTTCGGCGAGCAGTCCACGCTCCGCGAGCACGCCAAGACGGTCAAGGAGAAGCTCATCGTCGAGGCCGAGGCCTTGTCGACCTCGACCGACTGGGGCCAGACCGCCGGCAAGTACCGCGACCTGATGGCGGAGTGGAAGAAGGCCGGCTCCGCACCCCGCAACGTCGAGGACAAGCTCTGGAAGCGGTTCAGGGCTGCGCAGGATGCGTTCTTCACCGCCCGCGACGAGGCGAACGCCAAGCTCGACGCCGAGTACGAGGTCAACGCCGAGAAGAAGCTCGAGATCCTCGCCGAGGCCGAGAAGCTCCTGCCGATCAAGGACGTCGACGCCGCCCGCAAGGCGTGGCTCGACATCGCGGACCGCTGGGAAGAGGCCGGCAAGGTCCCCCGGGCCAGGATCAGCGAGTTCGAGGGCCGGATCCGCAAGGTCGAGCAGGCCGTGCGCGAGGCGACCGAGAGCAAGTGGAAGAAGACCGACCCCGAGAAGTCCGCACGCGCCGACGACATGATCGGCAAGCTGCAGCGGGCGATCGACGAGGTCGGCGAGAAGATCGCCGCTGCCGAGGCCAAGGGCGACAAGAAGCGGGTCAAGGACCTGCAGGCCGACCTGGACTCGAAGCAGGCGTTCCTCGACATGGCCAAGAAGGCCCAGGCCGACTTCTCCTGACCACACCCCGGCTCCAACCTCGGCGTGCTGCTGCCTGTCGGCGTTACTGGGTGAGGCGGTAGACGTCGAAGACGCCTTCGACCGTACGCACGGCGGAGAGCACGTGGCCCAGGTGCTTGGGATCGGCCATCTCGAACGTGAACTTCGACTTGGCCACGCGGTCGCGGCCGGTCGACAGCGACGCCGACAAGATGTTGACGTGCTGGTCGGAGATGACCCTCGTGATGTCGCTCAGCAGCCGCGGACGGTCGAGGCCCTCGACCTGGACCGCCACGAGGAACGTGCTCTTGCCGGTCGGCGCCCAGTGCACCGAGACCAGCCGCTCGGACTGGCTGCGCAGCGCCAGCAGGTTGACGCAGTCGGTGCGGTGCACCGAGACGCCGGCCGTCCGGGTGACGAACCCCTCGATCGTGTCGCCCGGCACCGGGGTGCAGCAGCGCGCCAGCTTGATCATGATGTCGCCGTCGAGTCCCTCGACCACGACCCCGGCGTCACGGTTCTCTGTGCGGGGCTGGCGACTGCCGACGCCGGGCAGCGTGGTGGCCTCGGCAAGGTCCTCCTCGGCGCCCTCGCGGCCACCGGCGAGGTCGATGACCCGCTCGACGACGTTCTGCGGGCCGACGTTGCCCTCGCCGACCGAGGCGTAGAGCGTCGACACGTCGGCCAGATGGAGCTCCTTGGCGACGGTGTCGAGGGTCTCGTGCCGGAACAGCCGGTGCAGCGGCAGGCCCTCCTTGCGCATCTGCTTGGCGATCAGGTCCTTGCCGCGCTCGATCGCCTCGTCACGACGCTCCTTGGTGAACCACTGGCGGATCTTGTTGCGCGCCCTCGGACTGGCGACGAACTCGAGCCAGTCCCGGCTGGGCCCGGCATCGGGCGACTTCGAGGTGAAGATCTCGACGACGTCGCCGCTCTCGAGCTCGGACTCCAACGACACCAGCCGACCGTTGACCCGCGCGCCGATGCAGGCGTGCCCGACCTCGGTGTGGACGGCGTACGCGAAGTCGACCGGCGTGGCCTTGGCCGGCAGCTGGATGAGGTCGCCGCGCGGCGTGTAGGCGTAGACACCCGCGTTGTTGATCTCGAACCGCAGGGAGTCGAGGAAGTCGACGGAGTCCGAGGTCTCGGACTGCCAGTCGAGCAGCTCGCGCAGCCACAGCATGTCGTCCTTGTCGGGACCCTTGCCGGACTTGCCGGCGGTGGCGTCCTCCTTGTACTTCCAGTGCGCGGCGACACCGTACTCAGCACGGCGGTGCATCGCGTACGTTCGGATCTGGAGCTCGACCGGCTTGCCCTGCGGGCCGATCACGGTCGTGTGCAGCGACTGGTACATGTTGAACTTCGGGACCGAGATGTAGTCCTTGAACCGACCCGGGATCGGGTTCCACCGGGCGTGCAGCACGCCCAGGACGCCGTAGCAGTCGGCGACGGAGTCGACGAGGATGCGGACGCCGACGAGGTCGAAGATGTCGGAGAACTCACGGCCCCCGACCAGCATCTTCTGGTAGATCGAGTAGTAGTGCTTGGGCCGGCTCGACACCTTGGCCTTGAGCTTGACGTGGCGCAGGTCGGACTCGACGTCGCTCACGACGCGCTCGAGGAACTGCTCGCGGGAAGGGGCCCGGTCGGCCACGAGCCGCACGATCTCGTCGTAGACCTTGGGGTGCAGGGTCGCGAACGCGAGGTCCTCGAGCTCCCACTTGATCGTGTTCATGCCCAGCCGGTGCGCGAGCGGCGCGAAGATCTCGATGGTCTCGCGGGCGATGCGCTCCTGCTTGTCCTGCCGCAGGTAGCGCAGGGTCCGCATGTTGTGCAGGCGGTCGGCGAGCTTGATGACCAGCACGCGGATGTCCCGGCTCATCGCGACGACCATCTTGCGGATGGTCTCGGACTGGGCGGAGTCGCCGTACTTGACCTTGTCGAGCTTGGTCACGCCGTCCACGAGCTGCCTGACCTCGTCGCCGAAGTCGGCGCTCAGCGCCTCGAGCGTGTACTCGGTGTCCTCGACCGTGTCGTGCAGCAGCGCGGCGCACAGCGTCGGAGCGGTCATGCCGAGCTCGGCCAGGATCGTGGCGACCGCGAGCGGGTGGGTGATGTAGGGGTCGCCGCTCTTGCGGGTCTGCCCGTCGTGCATCCGCTCGGCGATCTCGTACGCCTTCTGGATCGCGGACACGTCACCCTTGGGGTGGGTCGTGCGGTAGACCTTGATGAGGGGGTCGAGCACGGCATCCGAGGAACCGGACTTGCCACCGATGCGGGCCAGCCGGTTGCGAACGCGCGCGGAAGCGGGGGCCGAGTCGACGTTCTTGGACTCGACCGGTGGCGCCTCGGTGCGTTCAGCCATCGTGCTCCTCCCTGTGTCCCTCAATGGTAGGCCAGCGGGTCACGCCCAGGGTCAGGTCAGCACCCCGTCGATCAAGGTGGCCGCCGTGGCGAGCACCAGCACGGCGACCAGGACGAGGGCGACGATGCGGACCTGACGGGGATTCATGGGTCTGCCTTCCGGAGGACGGGGGTTCAGTACGTACGCAGACTCGCACAGCCGAGGGGCGCCAGGCGATCCTGGCCACCGAGCGCGGCGAGCTCGATCATCACGAGGTTGCCGGCGACGGTGCCGCCGGCCTGGGCGACGAGATCGGCTGCCGCGAGCATCGTGCCGCCCGTGGCGAGGACGTCGTCGACCACCAGCACCCGGGCACCGGGCGCGATGGCGTCGACGTGCATCTCGAGCACCGCCGAGCCGTACTCCAGCTCGTACGACGTGGACAGCGAGGCCGACGGCAGCTTGCCGGCCTTGCGCACCGGGACGAATCCGGCGCCGAGCCGCAGCGCGATGCTGGGCCCGAACAGGAAGCCGCGGGCCTCGATGCCCAGCACGGCGTCGATCGGGCCCACCTGGGCCGCGAGGTCGACCATGCCGTCGATGACTGCTGCGAGCGCCACCGGATCGGCCAGCAGGGGCGTGATGTCGCGGAACGTCACTCCCGGCTGCGGCCAGTCCGCGATCGGGCGCACCAGCTCGTCGATGGTCTCGTCCAGGTCGTTCATGTGCCCTCTCGACTGCTGAATGGCAGCAGGTCCCGCGGGCTCGTGCCCGCGGGACCTGCTCACCGGTTGACTGCTACGAGCTGAGGTCGACCTTGCAGGTCTTCTTCGCGTGCTTCTCGATCGACTTCGACGCCTCGGTGAAGTCGGCGCTGCTGAGCTTGGTCATCTCGCTCGCGAGGCCCGAGAGCTTCGACGGGTCGACGCCCTCGGGCACCTGACCGGCCTGGATCTTCTCGAGATCGGCGAACGTGAGCCCGGCGTCCTTGAGGGCCTTCTCGACCGTGTCGATGGCGCCGTCGAGCTTCTTCCAGTCCTTCTCGATGTCGCTGGGGGCCTCGTCGGCCAGCTTGTGGAACGTCTTGAACGCAGCGTCGAGCTGGCCCAGGTCGCTGCCGGAGGAGAAGTCGTTGAACGTCTTCTCCGCCTTCTTGAGGTCCTTGCAGTAGCTGCTGTCCTCGCCACCGCTGCCGCTGTCGCCGCCGCCACAGGCGCCGAGGGTGCTGGCGAGCAGGACGGCGCCGGCCAAGGCCATGGGAATTCTCATCGGTTCTCCTCAACAAGTGCGACGTAGCTGGGTCGGTCCCAGGCCGCTGGTCAGTGCGTACAGCATGTCACGCGGACGCGGGTCGGACTACGGGTGGCCCTTGCCCCGTTTGGAGCGCGGCTTCCGGGACGGCTGGGTGCGCTTCGAGGCGCCTGAGGCCGCCACGGGACGGTGGGCCGGCGCGGTGGCGACGGCGACCGGCTCGGCCTCCTGCTTCGCGCGCTTGGCCATCACCCGAGCCGCCTGTGCCTTGATGGCGGGCTCTCGCTCCTTGAGCTGTGACACGAAGGGCGTCGCGATGAAGATCGAGGAGTAGGTGCCCGCGAGCATGCCGACGAACAGGGCCAGAGCCAGGTCCTTGAGCGGACCCGTGCCGAGCACGGCGGCACCCGCGACGAGCAGCGCACCGACCGGCAGCAGCGCGGTGATCGAGGTGTTGATCGACCGGACGAGCGTCTGGTTGAGCGCCAGGTTGGCCTGCTCGGCGTACGTCTTGGAGGACGACTTGAGGATCCCCTTGGTGTTCTCCCGCACCTTGTCGAACACCACCACGGTGTCGTAGAGCGAGAATCCCAGGATCGTGAGGAGGCCGGTCACCGTCGCCGGCGTGACCTCGAACCCGGAGAGCGCGTAGACGCCGCCGGTGATCACCAGGTCGTGGGCCAGGGCGACGATCGCACCCAAGGCCATCCGCCACTCGCGGAAGTACGCCCAGATGAACAGCACGACGATCACCAGGAACACGAGGAGCCCGGTCAGCGCCTTGGTGGCCACCTGCTTGCCGTACGTCGGTCCGATGAGGTTCTGGCTCACCTCGGTGGCGCCGGCCTCTTGGAGCGACTCGGTGACCTTGGTGGCCTCGTCCTGCGTGAGCGCACGGGTCTGGAGGCGGATCAGATCGTCACCCGAGGTCTGCACCGTCGGGTCGCCGGCCTCAGGCACGTCGGCGTTCTCGACGGCCTCGACGAGGGCGTCGGACGTGGCCGAGTCGGCTGTCTGGACCTTCGCCGTGAACTCGACGCCACCCTTGAACTCGACGCCGTAGTTGAACCCCCGGAACACGAATGCGAGTGCCGCGACGACGAGGATGACCGCCGAGACCGCGTAGAACAGCTTGCGCCGACCCACGAAGTTGAACGAGACGCGGCCCTCGTAGAGGCTCTGCCCGAACGTGCTGATGCGGCCCATCAGTTGCTCCTTCCCACGGTTCCGGCTTCGGTGCGGGCGATCTCGGAGACCTTGCGGCCCGAGATGCCCAGGTGCCCCGCGTCGAGCCCGGAGAGCTTGTGACCCTGACCGAAGAACTTCGTGCGGGCCAGGATCGACACCAGCGGCTTGGTGAAGAAGAACACGACGAACACGTCGATCAGCGTCGTCAGGCCGAGCGCGAACGCGAAGCCGCGGACCACGCCGATCGCGAAGATGAACAGCGTCAGGGCCGCGAGGATCGACACGGCATCGGCGGCCAGGATCGTGTTCCGGGCCCGCACCCAGCCTGCCTCGACAGCAAGGCGCAGCGACTTGCCGTCGCGCACCTCGTCGCGGATGCGCTCGAAGAACACGATGAACGAGTCCGCCGTGATGCCGATCGCCACGATGAGTCCGGCGATGCCGGGGAGGGTCAGGGTGAAGCCCATCCCCTTGCCGAGCAGCAGCACCATGACGTACGTCAGCGCGGTCGCCACGAGCAGCGAGCCGATGATCACGAGGCCCAGGCCGCGGTAGTAGAACAGGCAGTAGAGCACCACCAGGACCAGGCCGATGACGCCGGCCAGGAGGCCCGCGTCGAGCTGCGTGCCGGCGAGCGACGGACCGATCTCCTCGCTGCCGTTGACGCCGAACGTCAGCGGGAGGGCGCCGTACTTGAGCTGGTTGGCGAGCGCCTTGGAGGTCGTGGCGGTGAAGTCGCCCTGGATCTGGGACTTGCCGTTGCGGAAGTGACCGTTGGTCGTGGGCGAGCTGAGGATCTCGCCGTCGAGCACGATCGCGAACTTGCTCCCCTGCTCGTTGCCGGCCTGCTGCTGCTGGAAGAGCGCGTTGGTCACGGTGTCGAAGGTCTTCTTGCCCTCGCCTTTCATCGTGATCGCGACGACCCAGTTGACCTGCTGCTGCGGGAGCTCGGCGTTGGCGCTCTTGACGTCGGTGCCCTCGATGATCGTCGGGCTGAGGATCTGCACCTCGCCGGTCGACGAGTCACACGTCACGAGGGGCTTGCTGGAGACGTCGTCGACCGCGACGTCCTTGGTGCACTGGAAGCCCTTGGCCTGCGCCTGCAGGGCGGCGATGCCGGCCTGGTACTCCTTGGGCAGGGTGTCGAGACCCGTCGTCTCGGCCTTGATCATCTGGTCGAGCGTCAGCTTGGACCAGTCGACCTTGTCGACGACGGCCTGCTGCTTGGCGGTGTCGGTCGCCGCCTTGGGGGCGCTGGCGAGCCCGCCGACCCACACGAGTCGGAAGCGGAGCTGGGCGGTTCGGCCGACCTCGTCGACGATCCCGGCGCGCCGCTCACCCGGGATCTCGATGATGACCTGGTTGCTGCCCTGTGTCGTGACCTCGGCCTCGCTCACGCCGGTCGCGTTGACGCGCTGGTCGATGATGTCGCGAGCCTGGTCGAGCTTGGCCTGGGTGACCTTGCCGTCGGTCGACTTGGCCTCCAGCGTGATGCGGGTGCCGCCCTCGAGGTCCAGGCCGAGCCGGGGCTGCCAGGCGCTGTCGTCGCTCTTCTTGTTGTTGAGGTCGATCAGGGCCACGAGGCCGTAGAGCGCGATGATCGCCGCGAGGAAGATCACCAGCGTGCGCCGCGGACGGGGCAGGTTGCCCGCCGCCTTGACGCCGCGGTTCCTGGGGTTGGTCGCCATCAGTCCTCGACACCCGTCTCGGGAGCGACCTCGGGCTGGATGACCTGCGCCACGGCCTGGCGCTTGACCGTCACGACGGTGTTGGCGGCGACGCGGAGCTCGATGGTCTCGTCCCCGACCGACACGATGTCACCGAAGATGCCGCTCGCGATCATGACGCGCGCACCGGGGGCCAGCTCGCCCTGCACCTTCAAGAACTCCTGCTGGCGGGCTCGTGCGGGCCGGAGCACCAGGAAGAAGAACGCGAGGATGATGAGGAGTAGCGGCAGGAGGACGCTGAAGTTTTCCACGGGTGATGCTCCAGGATGAGGATGAGGTCGCCGCCTGCGGGCGGCCTTGGCCGAAGGCCATCGGGAAGTTTAGCCCCCCGCAGCCAGCATCGTGCCGTGGCTCACGTCTTGACCATCCCTGACGGTTCAGCGCGGGTCGTCGTCGAGCGGCAGCTGGTCGAGGGTAGCCGGGACGGCGAGCCCCAGGTGTCGCCATGCACCTGGTGTGGCGACCCGACCACGCGGGGTGCGCGCGAGGAACCCGAGGCGTACGAGGAAGGGCTCGGCGAGCTCCTCGACGGTCTCGCGCTCCTCGCCGACAGCAACGGCCAGCGTGGAGATGCCGACCGGGCCACCACCGAAGCTGCGGCACAACGCGTCGAGCACCGCCCGGTCGAGCCGGTCGAGCCCGAGGTCGTCGACCTCGTAGAGCGCCAAGGCATCGCGAGCCACCGTGTGGTCGACGACTCCCCCGGCCCGCACCTCGGCGAAGTCACGCACGCGACGCAGCAGCCGGTTGGCGATCCGTGGCGTCCCGCGGGACCGTGAGGCGATCTCCCGGCCGCCGTCCTCGGTCACCTCGAGCCCGAGCAGTCCCGCCGAGCGGTCGACGATGCGGTGCAGCTCGGGAGCCGCGTAGTAGTCGAGCTGTGCCGTGAACCCGAACCGGTCGCGCAACGGGCTCGGCAGCAGTCCGGCGCGGGTCGTCGCGCCCACCACGGTGAAGGGCGGGATCTCGAGCGGGATCGCCGTGGCGCCCGGCCCCTTGCCGACGATGACGTCGACGCGGAAGTCCTCCATCGCCATGTAGAGCAGCTCTTCGGCCGGCCGCGACATGCGGTGGATCTCGTCGATGAACAGCACGTCGCCCTCGTTGACCCCCGACAGGATCGCCGCGAGGTCTCCTGCGTGCTGGATCGCCGGACCACTCGTGATGCGCAGCGGAGCGGCGAGCTGGTGGGCGATGATCATCGCGATCGTGGTCTTGCCGAGGCCCGGAGGTCCCGACAGCAGCACGTGGTCGGGCGTACGTCCGCGCGCCACGGCCGCCTCGAGCATCAGCGAGAGCTGCTCGCGCACCCGCTCCTGGCCGATCAGCTCCGCGAGGGTGCGCGGGCGCAGCGCCGCCTCGAACGCCCGGTCCTCAGGACCGGCCTCGGCGACGATCGCCTCGAACTCTTCTCGCTCGTCCATCAGCGGGCCTTGGACAGCGTGCGGAGTGCGTCACGCAGGGCGGTCGAGACGTCCGGGGTCGAGCCGGGCTCGAGCTCGGCGGCCACACGCTCGAGGGCGGAGTCGGCGTCGCGCGCCGACCAGCCGAGGCCGAGCAGGGCCTCGTGCACCTGGTCGCGCCACGCCGGCGCTCCGGTGGCGGCGATCGTGGCGACCCCGACGCGGTCCTTGAGCTCGACGACGATGCGTTCGGCCCCCTTGCGGCCGATGCCGGGCACCGAGGTCAGCGTCGCGAGGTCGCCCTGGCCGATCGCCTGGCGGAGCCGATCGGGATCGAGCACCGCGAGCATCGCCTGGGCGACCCTGGGCCCGACGCCACTGGCGGTCTGCACGAGCTCGAACATGTCGCGCTCGTCGGTGCTGGCGAAGCCGAAGATCGTCAGGGAGTCCTCGCGGACGACCATCGACGTCGAGAGCTGGACCTCGTGGCCGATGCGCAACGAGGCGATGGTGCCGGGCGTGCACATGACCTGCATGCCGACTCCCCCGACGTCGATGACGGCGGACGTGAGGGTGACAGCAGCGACCGGACCGCGTACGTGGGCGATCATCGGGCCACCGTGCCGGTGGTGCGTGCCGACTGGGCCTCGACCGCGGCCTGCAGCCGGGTCTGGGCTCCCCCGCGCCAGATGTGGCAGATCGCGAGCGCCAGGGCGTCGGCGGCATCGGCGGGTGTCGGGGCCGACGTCAGCCGGAGCAGCCGGGTGACCATCTGGGTCACCTGGGCCTTGTCGGCGCGGCCGCTGCCGGTCACGGCGGCCTTGACCTCGCTGGGCGTGTGCAGGTGGACCGGGATGCCGTGGCGCGCAGCCACGACCATCGCGACACCGCTGGCCTGCGCCGTGCCCATGACCGTACGGACGTTGTGCTGGCTGAAGACGCGCTCGACGGCCACCACGTCGGGCCGGTGCTCGAGGACGCTCACCTCGATCTGCTGCTCGAGCTGGTGCAGCCTGCGGGCGATGTCGAGGTCGGGCGGGGTGCGACAGACGCCGACGTGCACCATCGTCAGGGCGCGGCCGACCGTGCCGTCCACGACCCCGACGCCGCAACGGGTGAGGCCCGGGTCGATCCCCAGAACCCTCACGTGCCGACCTCCGTGCATACCGAACGCATGTTCGACAGCCTAGACGGCCCCCCGGCCCGCGCGAAGGCGACTCGCCGGGGCGGACGACGGGCTACTGGACCTGGGCCATGACCTCGTCGGAGGCGTCGAAGTTGGCGAACACGCTCTGCACGTCGTCGCTGTCCTCGAGCGCGTCGATCAGGCGCATGACCTTGGTCGCCGCGTCGACGTCGACCTCGACGGTCACGGTCGGCACGAACGACGCATCGGCCGAGTCGTAGTCGAGCCCGGCCTCCTGGAGGGCCGTGCGCACGGCGACCAGGTCCGTCGCCTCGCAGATGACCTCGAACGAGCCGTCGAGATCGTTGACCTCCTCGGCGCCGGCGTCGAGGACCGCCATCAGGACGTCGTCCTCGTTGGTCTCGCCGCCCTCCTGCTCGGCCGGCACCATGATGACGCCCTTGCGATGGAACATGTACGACACCGAACCCGGGTCGGCCATCGTGCCGCCGTTGCGGGTCATCGCGGTCCGGACCTCCATCGCCGCCCGGTTGCGGTTGTCGGTGAGGCACTCCACGAGCAGCGCGACGCCGCCGGGAGCGTAGCCCTCGTACATGATCGTGATGTAGTCGACCGCGTCGTCACCGACACCGCCGCCGCGCTTGACCGCACGGTCGATGTGGTCCTTGGGGACCGACGACTTCTTGGCCTTCTGGATCGCGTCGTAGAGCGTCGGGTTGCCCTCGGGATCGGGACCGCCGATGCGGGCCGCGACCTCGATGTTCTTGACCATCTTGGCGAACATCTTGCCGCGCTTGGCGTCGACGATGGCCTTCTTGTGCTTCGTCGTCGCCCACTTGGAGTGGCCTGACATGGGATGCCCCTTCTTTACGACTGCTTGGTCTACGACTGCTTGACGAGGTCGACGAAGTAACGGTGGATGCGATCGTCGTTGCCGACCTCGGGGTGGAACGACGTCGCCATGAGGTTGTCCTGGCGAACGGCCACGATTCTACCGGCGGCCTCGCCGGTCGGGACCGTCGCGAGGGCATCGACCTGCGGGCCGAGCGACTCGACCCACGGTGCACGGATGAACACGGCGTGCACGGGCTCGCCGAACCCCCCGAACGCGATGTCGCCCTCGAAGGAGTCGACCTGGCGCCCGAAGGCGTTGCGCCGGACCGTGATGTCCAGGCCGCCGAGCGTCTCCTGACCGGCGATGCCGTCCTCGATGCGGTCGGCCAGCATGATCATGCCCGCACAGGTGCCGAAGGTCGGCATGCCGCCGCGAATGCGCTCGACGAGCGGCTCGAACAGCTCGAACGATCGGGCGAGCTTGTACATCGTCGTCGACTCGCCGCCCGGCAGCACCAGAGCGTCACAGCGCTCGAGCTCCTCGGGCCGCCGCACCGTGAAGGCGGGCACGCCCAGGTCCGCGAGGACACGGACGTGCTCGCGGACGTCGCCCTGCAGGGCGAAGACACCGATCGACGGGGAAGCCACCGTACGAGCCTACCGGCGCGCCGGACGGTCCCGGAGGACGCGTCCGGCACCACCGGTCAGTTCGGCGTGCAGGTGCGGTTGCCGCCGTTGCCCTGGTACTTGTAGACGTTCGACGGCGCCGACTCGACGCCGTTGACGACAGAGACGATCCACAGGGTGCCCGTCTTGTTGTTGACCGCAGCAGCAAGGTCGACGGGTCCGCGAACGGTCCCGTCGAACGTGACCGTGGGGGGCGCTCCGGCACCTGCGAACTTGACCCGGAAGATGTCGGGGTTGCCCAGGTTGGCGGGATAGGTCCAGGTCAGGAAAGTCTCGGAGTTGCCGCTCCCGGGCTGGCACACCGTGATGGTCGGCGGCGTCGGCGGTGCGGCCGGCCGGCTGAAGGTGCCGGACGTCATCGATGCGCTGTCGGTGTAGTACGCCTGGGTCTGTGCGCCACTGAACACGCCGGTCACGCACGTGCCGACGACCGTCACGGCGACCGCCGAGAGTGCCTTGCGGGTGCCTCCGCCCTTCCGCCTCGACCGCGGGTTGCCGGGGCGGAAGACCGTCAGCAGGACCACGCCGACCAGCAGACCGCCCGCGAAGATCCCGATCGGACCCGACACGAACGACACGACGTAGCCGGCCTTGGGGACGTCGAACAGGAGTCGAGGCGCCGACTCCACGACGTACACCTTCTCGTCGGCGACCTTGTTGGCGTCGCCCTTGAGCACCAGCGTCGCCTTCTCGCCGGAGAAGCTGATGTCCTGGATGCGGTGCGTGACGCGCACACCCTCCCCGGTGCGGACCGTCACGACGTCACCGACCGCGAGGTCCGAGGCGGGCACCGTGCGGGCGATGCCGAGCGCACCGGTGTCGACGGCCGGGGCCATCGAGCCGGACTCGAAGACCACGGGCCTGACGTCGTAGACCAACGCCGCAGCGGTGCTCGCGAGGCACAGCACGCCGAGGACGGCGCCGACCGTGAGCGCGACCTCCTTGAGGGCGCGCAGGGAGAACACCGCACGACGACGGCCCTTCCTCCGCTCGGCCCTGGTCTCGGAGTTCTGCACGGAGACGAGCCGCATCTTGGGCTCTCTCATTACGGGGCTCCGACCTGCTTCGCGTTGAAGGTGAAGGATGCCGTCGTCGACTGGCCCTGGCCCGTGGTGGCGGCCGCCGGGATCGACGCGCTGACGCAGAAGTTCTCGCTCGCACTGGACGCGAGCGGTCGGTTGGTGGCGATGACGGCGGTGTTGCCGGCACCCAGCGAGCCGTTGAAGGTCTGCGTGCCGCCCGTGCAGGTGCCGCCGGAGACCGTGCCGCCGGGAACCACGCGGAAGACCAACGTGGAGTTCAGCGCCCCGGGTGCCGTCCCGGTCGCCGTGTAGGTGAAGTCGAGCGAGCCCGCGTTGCGCACGGCGACGACCGCTGCCTTGGAGTCACCGGGCTGCATGTTGGTCATCGCGAAGTCCGTGGTGAATGCGGCAGGATCGTTGTCGACGCCCGGCGCCGGCGAGCCCAGCTTGATGTCGAGGTTGCCGGCCGTGAACGTGCCACCTGCGAGGGTCGCACTGTCGGTCCAGTACGCCAGTGTGCCGACTGCGCCGAAGCCGAGCACGACGCCGAGACTGAGCACGGCACGAACGGGAGTCGACCGAAGGCCCCTCCCCGCGCGGCGGAGTCGAGATGTGGAGTGCTTAGCCATGGGAGGCTCCCTCTGGTTGAGTGCGTCGTCGTGAGATGAGTGCGGCACCGCTGCCGATGCCGATGGCGGCCAGGGCTGCGAGCCACAAGGGCGCCTGGGCCCCGGTGTCGGGCAGCAGGCCGTTGTCGTCGTTGTCGTCTTCGCCGTCGCCGACGACCGCTGAGGTCTGTCGGAGGTTGATGCGGAAGTTCAGGTCGCTCGAGAGCAGCTGCGTCTCGTTCGTCGACGCCGCGTCGAATGCGACCGTGATGGTCACCGGAACGATCTCGTTCGCCTCGACGCCGGGGATCGTCAGCAGCCGGTGCTCGTCCTTGTCGGACACGGTGGTCGAGGTCCCACCGCTGGTGGCGGTGACGTCCAGATCGCCCGAGTCCATCAGGGCGCTGACCTCTTCGCCGAGGATGTCGACCGTGAGGCGGGCGGTCGTCCCGCCCTGGTTGCGGACGTAGAACGTCTCGCTCTCGACGTCGCTGGGAACCCACAGGAAGGCCGGGTCGAACAACGGGCCGCCGAGCGAGGGCGCGAATGTGACGCCGTCGCGGCTGAGGCCGATCTCGTCTGCGGCGGATGCCGGTGGGGCGACGACGAGCACGAGACCGATGGCGAGAACGAAGGACAGCGCGAGCTTCCTCATGCTGCGACCTCCGTCTTGCGCCGGGACGCCCGCGGCGACCGCGAGTCGGTGGCCGCCGACACCAGCATGAACGCGGCGTACAGCAGCAGACCTGAGCCGGCCGTGACCACCGCGGCCTGGTGCTGGCTCTTGTCGAGCAGGGTGTTGGCGCGACCGATGACCGGCACCGAGTACCAGAGCTTGCCGCGGATCTGCTCGGCGCGGACCTGCTCACGGTCGGGTGCGTTGTTGTCGTCGCCCTTGGTGAAGAACCGGGGCGTGCCGTCATCGGCGACCGTACGCGCGGTGACCCGGTGGGTCGCCACGGCCGGTTCGCCGGGCTTGATCTGGAAGGTGATCACGTCGCCGATCTCGATCTGGTCCATGGGGGTCGGCTTCACGACGACGAGCGTGCCCTGGGGCAGCGTCGACTTCATGGAGCCGGTGAGGATCGTGTACGGCGTTCCGCCGCCGAGCCTGGGAATCAGGACGCACACGGCGAGGACAGCGAGCATCGCGAAGATGACGAACCAGGAGACGACCTGGCCGATCCATCCTGCGGTGCTCTTCATGAGTTCCTCGTGTCGCGTGGTCGTGCTGTGGGTTCCCGCGCGTTGGGGTGCCGGCGGCTGCCGGCACCCCAAGCCCGGAAGGGATGACTCAGCTCAGTCGTGGACCTGGGTGAGCGCCACGGCGTAGTCGGACAGCGTGGCCGACTGTCCCTGCGTCTCGTTGCCCGAGGTCTCGTTGAACGTCACCGTGACGGTCAACGTGACGGCGTCGCCGTCGTTGGCCTCGGTGATCTCGGTGATCCCCGAGGTCCCGCCGATCGTGGCGTCCGACTCAACCGTGACGTACGGCTCGGCCTCGTCGTTGAGCTCGGCGCCCGTCACGCCGACCGTGGCGCGCAGGTGCTCGCCGGTCGCGATGATGTTGGCCGTGCACGTCTGGGTGATCGAGTCGCCCGGCACGAACAGCGTGTCGTCATCGACGACCACGCCGGCGTCGTCCTCGTCGTCGTCGAGGGTCCAGTCGGAGCACTCGGTGTCGACGAGCTTGAGCTCGCCGGCCGTGAACGTTCCGCCGGGGAGGTCGATGTCGGCGCTCCAGAAGGCGAGCGTGCCTGCGCCGCCGAGGAGCAGGATGCCGGCCGCGGCAGCCGCCACAGCACCCTTGGTGGATTTCTTCATGTGGGAGTCCCATCCGGGTCGGCGCAACCCTTCAGTCGCGCGCTTCATGCCCCCACAAACGAGACGGAGGTCCCGAGGACACTGCGACACCCGAAAAATCATCCGAAAGAACTAGTGGTCGCTCCCGGTGGGATGGCGCCCCGTCGGACGACGGCGGCAGCGTGAGAGACGAATCTCCAGGGGATACGCCACCGCCGCCGCCGCTCCCTCTCGGATTCCCTCCCGAGTGGGTCGACGGAGGTCAGCACGCCGACGACGCAGAGCGTCGGTCAGGTTGTGCTCCCTCTGTTCACCGCCGCACCCGTGTGAGGCACTCCCATACCTCGAGCACGACGATGACCAAATCATACGCGGTGCGAGAACAAATCCCCACTCGCGACCGTGACGTCAGGCGCGTCGGGTCCCGCCCAGCCTGCGTCGAGGCACGAACACGACAAACACTAGGCAGGTGACGAACACGCCGCCGATGCCGATCGCGAGGAGACCGTCCAGTGGGCCGAACACGTAGCCCAGAACTGGGATCGAGGCGAAGACCCGCTCGACCCGCGTCACGTCGTACGTCTCGGCGTCGGGAACGGGACGGTCGTCGGCCTGCAACGTCAGCCGGATGCTGCTGCCGAAGGGCTCGACCTCGACGACGCGATGCGTGATCCGTGCGCCGCTGCGGTCGGAGACGCTCACCACGTCGCCCTCGTCGATCTCGCCCGCCGAGACGGTGCGCGCGAGGGCGAGGTCGCCTGAGCCGATGGCGGGTGACATCGAGTCCGACCCGAACGCGATGGGGGTCACGCCGAAGGCAGCAGCAAATCCCGCCGCCAGCAGACAGACGCCGCCAAGTGCGGCGCCGACGTTGATCGAGGCCGTACGCCAGAAGCCGCTGGTGCGCGGACCGGACCTGGCCCTGCGTCGTCCCGCCTGCGGCATGCGCGTCCCTTCGGGTCTCCCGCCCGGCGAAGACTCTATCCGCCGACGCGCACGCCCCAGGACACCCAGCACCCGTCCAGCTGCTCAGCCATGGTGACGCGCGCAGCGAGGAGGAGCGGCCGGGCGAAGCCCGGGCTGCGACGAAGTCGCAGGTGCGGCGGAGCCGCGCACCGCCTACCAGCCGCGCTCAGCCAGACGGTGGGGCTCGGGGATGTCGTCGACGTTGATGCCGACCATGGCCTCGCCGAGGCCGCGCGAGACCTTGGCGATCACGTCGGGGTCGTCGAAGAACGTCGTGGCCTTGACGATGGCCTCGGCGCGCTGGGCCGGGTTGCCGGACTTGAAGATGCCCGAGCCGACGAACACGCCCTCGGCGCCGAGCTGCATCATCATCGCCGCGTCGGCCGGGGTGGCGATCCCACCGGCAGTGAACAGCACGACCGGGAGCTTGCCGTTCTCGGCCACTTCCTTGACCAGCTCGTAGGGCGCCTGCAGGTCCTTGGCGGCGACGAAGAGCTCGTCCTCGGACAGCGAGCCGAGACGGCGGATCTGCGCACGGATCTGGCGCATGTGGGTCGTCGCGTTGGAGACGTCGCCCGTGCCGGCCTCGCCCTTGGAGCGGATCATGGCCGCGCCCTCGGTGAGCCGGCGCAGCGCCTCGCCGAGGTTGGTCGCACCGCAGACGAACGGCACGGTGAACTGCCACTTGTCGATGTGGTTGGCGTAGTCGGCGGGCGTGAGGACCTCGGACTCGTCGATGTAGTCGACGCCGAGGGACTGCAGCACCTGGGCCTCAACGAAGTGCCCGATGCGAGCCTTGGCCATCACCGGGATCGAGACGGCCTCGATGATGCCGTCGATCAGGTCGGGGTCCGACATGCGGGCGACACCGCCCTGCGAGCGGATGTCGGCGGGCACGCGCTCGAGCGCCATGACGGCGACCGCTCCGGCGTCCTCGGCGATCTTGGCCTGCTCGGCGTTGACGACGTCCATGATGACGCCGCCCTTGAGCATCTCTGCCATGCCGCGCTTGACCCGCGACGTGCCGACCGTGGTTGCTTCGTTGCTCACTGCAGTGTCCTTTGATGTGCTCAGGTGATCAGTCCCATCCTACTCGTGGCAAGGCCTGCCCAACGCGCCGGACGGATCATGGACGCGCGCCCCGGGAACGCGCCAGCGCGCGCTTCTTGTGACGCGGCTCCAGTTCGGGGACCGCGGCGGAGAGCATGTCCTCGATGCGCGTGAGCTTGCGGCGTGGTCGTCCCTGGCGCGCGCCCTCGAATTGTTCGGCCCGGTCGATCGCCCGCCACCCGCGGAGGTCGACGACACCCGGTGCGCGCGACCGCACCAACGTCGCGAACGCGCCGCTCGGCCGGGCCGGCTCGGCCAGCAGGCCGGCGTTGAAGTCGGCGATCAGGTGCTCGACGGTCTCCTGCGCGCACGTCTTGTTGGTGCCGATGAAGCCGGTGGGGCCGCGTTTGATCCACCCCGCGACGTACGTGCCTGGAGTGCCATCGACCCGGCCACCGGAATTCGGGACCACTCCCGCCACCGCGTCGAAGGGGATTCCAGCCACTGCCACGCCGCGGTAGCCGATCGCTCGCAGCACGAGTCCGGTCGCGATGGTCGCGGTGTCCTCGGTCGGCACGCCACGCGCGACGCCGGCCTCGATCACCAGCTCGTTGCGTCGGACCACCAGGCCGGAGACGCGCTCGTCCCCCGACACGGCGACCGGCGAGGTCGTGAAACGGAACACGATGCGCCTGTTGCCGGGACGCCGTGGTCGCGCAGCGGCCGCCCGCAACGCAGACAGCTTCTGGCCCACCGTGACGTTGTCGACGCGCTGGGCCAGGTCTGCGCCCTCGACCTCTATGTCGACGTCGTCGCGGCCGAGCAGCCCGATCAGCTCGGGCAGGGTGAACGCGGCCTCTGCGGCACCACGGCGCCCCAGCAGCACGACCTCACGTACGGCGCTGGCGCGCAACGCCTCGAGGGCGTGGTCGGCAATGTCGGTGGTCGCGAGCTCGGCCGGGTCCATGGTCAGGATCCGGGCGACGTCGAGGGCGACGTTGCCGTTGCCGACAATGACGGCGCGCTCGCCGCTCAGGTCGTAGACGTCGTCAGCGTGCTCGGGATGGCCGTTGTACCAAGCGACGAAGTCGGTCGCGGTGGCGCTGCCGGGCAGCTGCTCCCCCGGGATCCCGAGCGCGCGGTCCTGCGAGGCACCGGTGGCATAGACGACCGCGTGATGGTGCTCGAGGAGCTCGTCGTGGCTCACGTGGGTGCCGACCTCGACGTTGAGGTGGTAGTCGAAGCCGTGCTGGTCCTCGATCTGGCGCAGCAGGCCGCCGATCGACTTCGTGTGCTGGTGGTCGGGAGCGACGCCCGCGCGCACGAGGCCGTGCGGAGTGGGCAGGCGGTCGATCACCGAGACCGTCACGCCCGGCCGCTTGAGCAGCTCGTCGGCGGCGTAGAGCGCGGCCGGCCCCGACCCGACGATCGCCACCCTCAGGTCACCACGCTGCGGGTTCTTCGCCAGGACCGGCATGACCGGTGCCTGAGCAGGATGGCTGCGCCCTGACTCGTGGAACAGAGCATTGACCTCGACGAAGGGCAGCTGCGACTCCTGCAGCTTGGTGTCCGGGACGATGGCACCCACGGGACAGGCACCGACGCACGCACCGCAGTCGACGCACGAGACCGGATCGATGTAAAGCATCTCGGCCAGGCCGAAGTCGGCCTCGTCCGGCGTCGGGTGGATCGCGTTGACCGGGCAGGCGAAGACGCACGAGGCGTCGCCGCAACATGCCTGCGTGACGACATGAGCCACGTCTACACCTGGGAGAACGCGACGGGCGGCTCGCTGCGGTAGCGCGAGGGCCGGCCGTCGATGCGGCACAGCTTCCACATCCAACGGGCCAGGCGGTTCTCTCGCAGGCCTGCCTGGTCGGCCAGCATGCGCACGTCGCCGAACAGCTCCTGGAGGCGTTCGCGGGACGCCGGCGACTTCCAGTACAGCTCCTTCATGACCTTGCGCGGGATGCCGAACTTCTTGCGGAACGCCTTCGGCGGCACCATGATGACGTCGCACAGGACACGCATGATGACCGGGAACAGCAGCGAGATCAGGAGCTTCTCGGCCCGTCCGAGGCGCGGAGCGTTGCGCCGGATGTAGTGGTGCGCGAACGAGATGTGCCGCGCCTCCTCGGCGACGTGGATCTCCATGATCCGCGAGAGGACGGGAGGCAGGTCCTTGCCACTGCGCAGGATGCCCTTCTGAGTGTGGTCGATGGGCTCCTCGCCCGCCAGCACGCCGATGAAGAAGCCGTACGGGACGGTGGATCCGGCCAGGGGCAGCAGCCACGCAACACGGCGCATGAGCCACGGCATGCCCGGTACGTCGGCGCCGATCCGGTTGACCGTCTCCTGGAACATCTGCGTGTGATGGCACTCCTCGGTCGCCTCGTGCGTGAGGTAGCGGTACTCCGGCGAGCCGTTCGGCAGCGTGAAGACGTACTGCATGATGCCGCGGATCAGGATGTTCTCGAACTGCAGGCCCACCTTGAGGATGTTCGCCTGGCGCCACTGCCCGATCTCGATCTGCCGCGCCAGGGGCTGCGCCTGGTACCACGGGTGCGCGCCGAGCGGATCGACGTCCGTCGGCAGCACCCAGCGCGGATCGTCCGGCTCGACCTGGAAGTCCGGATCGTCCCACGGCACGTCGATGAAGGCGTCGAAGTGCCGGTCGACCGATGCCTGTGACAGTCCCTCGAGGATGTCCGCATACTGCTCCGGCGTCACGTCGACCGGGATGTCGGGCAGCTCTGCTTCGGGGTGGTCAAGGGTTTGGGACATCAAGCGCTCCTCGTGTGCGGTGGTGCTGTCAGGATGCGCCATACCGAAGGTATGTGTCAACGACGATGTTACATAGGGCGTGTCGCATACCGGGCGTGTCGCGAAGCAGCAGGGCCTCGCACCCCCCGGGACGGTGCGAGGCCCTGCTGCTGTGCTGGGTCAGGCGTTGCTGCCCGTACGCCTGCGAGCCGCGAACGCGACTCCCGAGGCGGTGACGGCCAGGCCGCCGGCGAACAGCCAGGCGAGGTCGAGCCCGCCGTCCTGCTGCTGCTCGGCCGCGAGACCCGCGTCGACGCGGTTCGGGACCGTGAAGGTGTCGGCGGCGGGAACCGTCTCGTTGCCACCAGCGTTGCCACCCTTCGGCGTGTCGCCACCCTTGTCGCCGGGAGCTTCCGGGTCCTTCGGCTTCGGCGCGTCCAAGAGGTCGCCGGGGCCCTTGGGTCCGTCAGGCTTCGGGGCGTCCGAGAGGTCGCCCGGACCCTTGGGTCCGTCAGGCTTCGGGGCGTCCGAGAGGTCGCCCGGACCCTTGGGCTGGGTGGGCTTCGGCGCCGGGGCCAGGTCGCCGGGACCCTTGGGCTGGGTCGGCTTCGGGGCCGGCGCGATGTCGAGGTCGGGCGTCGGATCGGCCTTCGGCTGGACGATGATGACCGGGCCGGGCTCGGTTGCCATGGCTGCGGCCGGGACCATCGTCGCGGCGACGGTCGCCAGCGGGGCGGCGATGATCAGGTTGCGGATCGTGCTGTTCATGTCGGTTCTCCTTGGTCGGTGCTGCATTGGCGTGGTGATGTCGGTGGTGTTGCTTGCTCAGAGGTAGGAGCACGGTGCCCTCGGCGTTCTTGCAACTTTTTTGGATTCTTTTTTCGAGGAGCGCGTGCGGGACGCATCGCCGCAGGTCAGAAGGCCAGGCGGGCGTAGACGATCGTGTTGTCGGGATACATCCGCGTGACCGGATCGGGCTTGCCGCCGCACGTGATCAGGCGCAGGACGGGCACCTCGGTGTCGTTCCAGATGCGCTCGTGCGGCAACGCGTCCTTGGCGGCCTGCTCCACGGACTCGACGACGAAGACCGCCCTGCCGTCCGTCCGCTCGACCGTGACGCGGTCCCCCGGCTCGAGCTCGTGCAGCCGCGCGAAGACGTCGTCACCGGCCGGACCGTGGACGTGCGCCACCAGGACCGCGGGTCCCGCGGCGCCGGGACGGGGCCCGACGTCGTACCAGCCTGCGTCGCCGAAGTCGGGCGTCTGCATCGCGCCGTCAGGCTTGAGCCCGACACCGTGAAGTCGTTCGTCCACGCCGATGGTCGGGATCGCCAGCCGGGTCGGCTTCCCGACCGGTCCGGCCTCGTGGGGCACGACGACGGGCGTCGGGGCCGGCTGGGGGGCCGGGACCGCGACGGGCGCCACGGCGACCCTGCGCTCAGGCTCGGTCGTGCTGCCGGTCAGGCCGGACAGGACGGCCCATGCCGTCGCGGTGATGAGGATCGTGCGGACGATGCGATTCATGCCAGGTGCCTCCGGCTCTCGTGTGCCTACACGAGTGGGAGCACCGGCACGTGCCGGTCCTTACAACTTTCGCGGGTTATTCGCTGCGCCGACCTGCTTCGACGAGGCCGCTCTCGAGCTACCCCGGGCAGGGATCGGGGCTGACCGTCCTCGACGAGGTCGCCGTGTTGCCCCGTGTGTCCGTCGCGGTGACCCGCATCGTCACGGGACCACCCGCAGAGAGAGGACCCATCTCGGCTCGCCAGACGGAACCGGCGCGAGACATCGACCTGCTGCCGGAGCCACCGTCGCCGGACCACCGCAGGACGACGGATGAGAGACCGCTCTCGTCCGTCACCCGCGCGGTGACCGGGATGGGATCGCACACGGAGTTGCTGCCGGCGCTGGGCCGGCCGACGTCGGGCCGGTCCTCCTCGACGACGGAGACCTTGACGTTGGCGCTTCCGGCTGCCCACGAGACCGCGAGGTTGCCGGTGGACGTGCCCTCGGAGACGTCGCCGCGATCGGCGCGCACCGTGACCCTGGTCGACGTGCCGGGGGCGACGCGACCGGTCACCGGCGAAGCCGACAGCCACGCCGCGCTCGAGGTGAGGCGGTAGTCGACCGGGAGCCCACCGGTGTTGGCCAGCGTGATGCTCGAGGTGCTGCCGCTGCGGCCGAGCGCGATCGACGTCGTCGAGACCGTCAGGACGCCCGGCGCCTTGGGCGTCGCGGACTTCGACGGCTTCGGCTTCGGCGTGGGTGTCGTCTCGGCTGCGGCGGTCGGCCCGGCGGTCGGGGGTGCTGTCGTGGTCGCGACGACGTCGCCCTTGGGGGTCGTGTCGTCGCCGTCGCCGGCCCACAGCAGCGCCGCGACACCCGTCAGGATGATCACGACCGCGGCCGCGACTGCGGTGACGGCCGCCTTGGGGCGGCGTCGCGGAGCGAGCGCCGGGGTCACCGTCAACGGCTCCCCCGTCGGCGTCGTGTAGGCGACGAGCTGGGTGTCGGCGACGACCCGGTCGCGCAGCGTCAACGGCGCGGCGAAGATCGGGACGGACGCCAGCAGCAGCCACGGGCTGAGGATCTTCTTGCGGCGCTTGGAGCAGATCTCGCAGTCGTCGACGTGACGCGAGACCCGCTTGCGGATGAGGGGGGAGAACGTGCCGTCCCAATCGGCGAGCAGGTCGTCGAGGTCGTCGCAGTCGTCACGCCCGAGCCGGGCGATCAGCAGGGCGCCGAGGGACCGGTCGACCTGGGCGCGCAGGCGGTTGAGCATGACGTACGCGTTGGCGGCCGAGACGCCCATGGCCTCGCCGAGCTCTGCACCCTCGAGGCCTTGCCGCAGGTGCAGGTCGAGCAGGGCACGGTCGCGGTCGGCGAGGCCGGCCGAGGCGTCCCACACGATCTTCTGCATCGCGGCGCGCTCCGCCTCCTGGTCGGGGGTCAGCGCGTCGTCAGCCATCTCGATCAGCTGCTCCTCGCCGCCGAACGAGACCCGCTTGCGCGCCCGCAGCTTGCGCAGGCACTCGCTGCGCACGATGGCGTACAGCCACGGCCTCAGCCGGTCGGGATCCCGCAGCTGGCTGAGCCGCTCGGCGACCAGGACGAACGAGTCCGCGACGGCGTCCGCCGCGTCTTCCCGGTGCCGCAGCATCGAGTAGGCGAAGTCGTAGAGCTTGGTGCCATAGCGGTCGTACATCGCCGCGAACGTGTCGCGATCGGCCGCCAGCACCCCCGCGACGAGGTCGGCGTCCGAGGGTCCGGTCTGGTCGGTCACGGTCGCATCCTATGAAGGAAACGTGCACCGTGACGGCAACCCGCGACATCTGACATCCCTCTTCTCCTGGTGGTGGCTTCACCAGTAGGAGTCGCGGGGTCGCGGGTTCTTACAACTTTCGCCGCATCAGCTCTCAAGGCCGGGGTCCGCCATGGCCTGGCGGTGCACCGTCAGCATCCGCTGCACGACGGTGATCGCACTCGCGACCGCCAGGGCCCAGAGGGTGATCTCCCGCAGGAACGGCGCATCGAACATGCCCGAGAAGCCCGTCATGACGAGGATCGCGACGAGCCGGTCCGAGCGCTCGGCGATGCCGACCTTGGCGGTCATGCCGAGGCTCTCCGCCCGGGCGCGCTCATAGGAGGTGATCGCCCCCAGGACCAGGCAGGCCAGGCTCAGGTAGAGGTAGATCCGCGGGTCGCCGAGGTCGGCCTCGGCGTCGGACGTCGTGTAGTAGAGCAGCAGCCCGCCGAACACCGCGGCGTCGCCGAAACGGTCGAGGGTCGAGTCGAGGAACGCGCCCCACTTGGACGACTGACCAGACTTGCGGGCCATGTAGCCGTCCATGATGTCGCTGAAGACGAATGCGGTCACGACCAGGACGCCGATGAGGAACTCCCCGCGCGGGAAGAAGACGAGCGCGCCGGCGCAGACGCCGATCGTGCCCACCCAGGTCACCCAGTCGGGCTTGACCCCCAACCTCAGCAGCAGGTCGGCGAGCGGCGCCCAGACGTTGGTCCAGAACTGGCGGAAGCGTTCGAGCATGGGTCTACTCCTTGGGCCAGGCGGCCGCGAGCATCTCGCGGGTGTCGCCGAGCAGTTGCGGCATGGTCTTGGTCTGGCCGATCACGGGCAGGAAGTTCGCGTCGCCGCCCCATCGGGGCACGATGTGCTGGTGCAGGTGCGCGGCGATGCCGGCACCGGCGATGTTGCCCTGGTTCATGCCGAGGTTGAACCCCTGCGGGCTCGTGATCTCGCGCATGGTTCGCATCGCGGTCTTGGTGAGCTCCGCGACCTCGAGCGTCTCGTCATCGGTCAGGTCGGTGTAGTCGGCGACGTGGCGGTAGGGGCACACCAGCAGATGGCCGGCGTTGTAGGGATAGAGGTTGAGCACGGCGTACGCGTGCTCGCCGCGGTGCACGACGAGCCCTTCGGCGTCGTCCATCTGCGGGATGCGGCAGAACGGGCAGTCCGCCTCGTCACCGGTCGCCGGCTTGCCCTCGCCCTTGATGTAGACGATGCGATGTGGCGTCCAGAGCCTCTCGAAGGCGTCGGGCTCCCCCACGCCGTCCTGGTTGCCGGCGTCGCTGTCGGTCATACCTGGACCCGCGTCCGGACCGCCTCGAGGATACGGGCGACGGCGTCGTCGAGCGCGATGCCGTTCTCCTGCTCACCGCTACGGTAACGGAACGACACGGCGCCCGCCTCGACGTCGTTGTCGCCCGCGATGACCATGAACGGGACCTTCTGGGTCTGGGCGTTGCGGATCTTCTTCTGCATCCGCTCGTCAGAGTCGTCGACCTCGACGCGGATGCCCTCGACCTTGAGCCGGCGGGCGAGCTCGTAGAGGTAGTCCACGTGCCGCTCGGCGACCGGGATGCCGACGACCTGCACCGGGGCCAACCACGGAGGGAACGCGCCCGCGTAGTGCTCGACCAGCACGCCGATGAACCGCTCGATCGAGCCGAACTTCGCCGAGTGGATCATCACCGGCTGCTGGCGGGACCCGTCGGCTGCGACGTACTCGAGGTTGAAGCGCGCCTCGGACGGCATGTTGAAGTCGTACTGGATGGTCGACATCTGCCACGTACGCCCGATGGCGTCGCGCGCCTGCACCGAGACCTTGGGGCCGTAGTAGGCCGCACCGCCGGGATCGGGCACGAGCTCGAGGCCGCTCTCGATGCAGACGTCCTCGAGGACCTTGGTGGCGACGGCCCACTCCTCGTCGGTCCCGATGAACTTGTCGGGCTTGGAGTCGTCACGGGTCGACAGCTCGAGGTAGAAGTCGTCGAGGCCGAAGTCGCGGAACAGGCTCAGGCAGAAGTCCAGCAGGTGCTTGATCTCACCGGGCGCCTGCTCCGGGGTCACGTACGAGTGGGAGTCGTCCTGGGCGAAGCCCCGCACGCGGGTGAGTCCGTGGATGACGCCGGACTTCTCGTTGCGGTAGACGTGCCCGAACTCGAACAGCCGGAGCGGCAGCTCGCGGTAGGACCGCTGCCGCGAGCGGAAGATGAGGTTGTGCATCGGGCAGTTCATCGCCTTGATGCGGTAGTCCCCACCGTCGAGCTCGAGCGCAGGGAACATGCCCTCGCCGTAGTAGGGCAGGTGGCCCGAGGTGTAGAACAGGCCCTCCTTGGCGATGTGCGGGGTCCCGACGTACTCGAACCCCTCCTCGATGTGGCGCCGGCGGACGTAGTCCTCCATCTCCCGCTTGATGACACCACCCTTGGGGTGGAAGACCGGCAGGCCGGAGCCGATCTCGTCGGGGAAGCTGTAGAGGTCGAGCTCGGTGCCGAGCCGCCGGTGGTCGCGGCGCTGCGCCTCCTCGATGCGGTGCAGGTGCTCGTCGAGCGCCTCCTTGGTCTCCCAGGCGGTGCCGTAGATGCGCTGGAGCTGCTTGTTGTTCTCGTCGCCGCGCCAGTAGGCAGCTGCGCTGCGCATGAGCTTGAACGCTGGGATCCGCTTGGTGGTCGGCAGGTGCGGGCCGCGGCACAGGTCCTTCCACGCCAGCGACCCGTCGCGCTTGAGGTTGTCGTAGATCGTGAGGCCGCCGGCGCCGACCTCGACGCTCGCGCCCTCGGCCGCGTCGTCGGCGGAGGACTTGAGCCCGATCAGCTCGAGCTTGTAGGGCTCGTCGGCCAGCTCGACGCGGGCGTCGTCGTCGGAGATCTCGCGCCGGTCGAACTTCTGCCCCTCCTTGACGATCTTGCGCATGCGCGACTCGATCTTGTCGAGATCCTCGGGCACGAAGGGCTCGGGGACGTCGAAGTCGTAGTAGAAGCCGTCGGTGATCGGCGGGCCGATGCCGAGCTTGGCCTCCGGGAAGAGCTCCTGCACGGCCTGAGCCATGACGTGCGCGGTCGAGTGCCGCAGGATGTCGCGGCCGTCCGCGGAATCGATCGCGACGGCCTCGACCTCGTCGCCGTCAACGAGCTCGTACGCGAGGTCCTTCAGCTCACCGCCGACACGGGCCGCGATGACGTCTGGCGAGTCGGCGAACAGCTGCCAGGCCTTCGTGCCCTTCTCGACAGCTCGTGCCTCCTGCCCGGAATCGGGTGCCGCGAGGACGATCTGGATGTCGGACATGGGTGACCTCTGTTCGGTATGACGTGCCCTACGGATGGCGCGTGCTGCTTGCCACCACCCTAGATGAGCCGCACCGGAGGCTTCGAGGTGCCCGTTGAGTCGCGCGATGTGGCTCCCCGGGCCATGATTGCCACCATGGGGAACAACACTGCGACAGTCGTTCTCATCGACGACTCGGCCGAAGTGCGCGAGCTCCTCAAGACCCAGTTCAGGTTGTCCGGCCTGTTGACGGTCGTCGCGGACGGCTCGGACGGCGTCGAAGCCATCGGTCTTGCCCATCGCCACACTCCGGACCTGCTGCTGCTCGACCTGTCCATGCCGTCCATGGACGGCCTCGACGCCCTGCACGGGATCCTCACGGTGTCGCCCCACACCCGCGTCGTGATCTACACCGGATTCGAGAGCCACGGGCTTGCCGAGCGCGCCCTCGAGCTGGGAGCGACGGCCTTCCTCGAGAAGTCGGTGCCAATCGAGCAGCTGGCGACGCGTCTGACGGAGATCTTCGAGGGGTCGCCCGCGCCCACCGGTCCGCCGACGCTGCAGGCCGTGCCGGATCGTCCGGATCCAGGGCCCGAGGCGGACGAGCGCGATGACGACCAGAGCGTCCTGGACGAGCACCTCGAGCAGTTCCGGGAGGTCTTCGAGGAGGCCGCCATCGGCATGGCCACGATGACGCTGACCGGCACGATCGTCCGCGCCAACCGCGCCCTCGGCGACATCCTGCTGCGCAAGCACCAGGACCTCGTCGGCCTCGACTACGCCGCCCTGACGGCCGGCCAGGGCGACAGCCTGGCCACGGCCCTCGACGAGATCCAGATGGGCGTCGCCGACCTGGTGCACCTCGAGCACGAGGTGTACGGCGCACCGGAGACCCGTCACGTCCGGGCGTCGATCGCCGCGGTGCGCGACACGGCACGCCAGCCGCTCTACCTGTTCCTGCAGGTGCAGGACATCACGGCGCAGCGCGCCGCCGAGCAGCGCCTTCGGATCAGCGAGGAGCGGTTCCGCCTGCTCGTCGACGCGGTCGAGGAGTACGCGATCTTCATGCTCTCTCCCGAGGGCATCATCGTCAGCTGGAACGCCGGCGCGCAGCGGACCAAGGGTTACCGCGCCGACGAGATCATCGGCCGGCACTTCCGCACGTTCTACCCGATCGAGCAGCAGGAAGCCCGGCATCCCGAGTACGAGCTCGAGCGCGCGATCGCCGACGGCCACTACTCCGAGGAGGGGTGGCGCATCCGCAAGGACGGGACGTCCTTCTGGGCGCACGTGCTCATCACGGCGGTGTTCGACGAGGCCGGTCAGCACGTGGGATTCACCAAGGTGACGCGCGACATCACCTCCACCCGCGAGGCGACCGAGGCCCTGCGACAGAGCGAGGAGCGCTTCCGCCTCCTCGTCGAGGCCGTCGGTGACTACGCGATCTTCATGCTCGATCCCGACGGCCACGTCGTGAGCTGGAACTCCGGAGCGCAGCGCAACACCGGCTACACCAGCCGCGAGATCATCGGCCAGCACTTCCGCATCTTCTACCCGCCCGAGAGCCAGGCCGCCCATCATCCTGAGCACGAGCTCCGGGTCAGCCTGCGCGACGGGCGCTACGAGGAGGAGGGCTGGCGGGTCCGAGAGGACGGTTCGCACTACTGGGCCCACGTCGTCATCACCGCGGTCCACAACGACGTCGGCCATCACATCGGGTTCGCCAAGGTCACCCGCGACCGGACCGAGCAGCGGCTCATCGAGCAGGAGCGCGAGCAGACCAACATCGCGCTGAACGAGCTCAACGAGCGCCTGCAGCAGGCCGCCGCCGACCAGTCGCAGTTCCTCGCCGTCACGGCCCACGAGCTGCGCACACCCGGTGCCGTGCTCCGCGGGTCCGCCGACACGCTCTCCCGGCACTGGGCGGAGCTGGGTGACCAGGAGCGGACGGGCTTGCTCGAGGGCATGACGTCGAGTGCCGACCGTCTCGGCCGCCTCCTCAACGACCTGCTCACCGCGTCCAAGCTGGACGCCAACGCACTGAACCTGCGACCCGTACGAACCTCGGTGACGGCCCTGATCAGCACGGCTGTCGACAATGCGCGACTGGCCAAGAAGGGCGTTGACATCCAGGCGGGCGATGTCGCCGACGTCGACGTCATGGTCGACCCGAGTCGCTACGGCCAGGTGCTCGACAACCTCATCGGCAACGCCGTCGTCCACGGCGCGCCGCCGGTCACCCTGCACGCGGTGGTCGACGGTCGCACGGTCCAGATCCGCGTCCACGACTCCGGTGACGGGGTCGATGCCGCCATCCTGCCGCGCCTGTTCGAGCGCTTCGCGACCGCCGACAACGTGCGCGGCTCAGGCCTGGGCCTGTTCATCGTCCGAGAGCTGGCCAAGGCCTCTGGGGGCGATGCGTACTACGAGCCGGCAACGGACGACTCGCCTGGCGGCACGTTCGTCGTCACCGCTCCCCTGGCCTGAACCTCACCCTCCCGCCAACAGTCCGAGACGGGTGCCGCCGCTCCACGGACCGTGACAGTATGTGTGTCAGCATCGGCCGGACGGCGCCGTACGGGTGAAGGAGTGGCATGACCTCAGTCGGGATCATCGGATCGGGATTCGGTGCCCTTGCCGTCGCGATCGAGCTCAGGCGGGCGGGCTACACCGACCTGCGGCTGTGGGAGCGGTCCGAGGACCTCGGCGGGGTGTGGCGCGACAACACCTATCCCGGAGCCGGCTGCGACGTGCCGTCCCCGCTCTACTCCTTCTCCTACGAGCCCAACCCGGGCTGGACCCACCGCTACTCCCTGCAGGGCGAGATCCACGCCTACATGCGATCGGTCGCCGACAAGTACGGCATCACGCCGCTCGTGAAGTTCGGGCACGAGGTCGTCGCGGCGCGGTGGGACGAGGAGTCGTCGACCTGGACCGTCGCGTTCGAGGGCCCGTCGACCGGTACAGGGACCTCGGAGGACACCGTCGACATCCTGGTGAGCGCCGTGGGTCAGCTCTCGCGCCCGACGCTGCCCGGCATCGCCGGTGTCGAGTCCTTCGTCGGGACGTCGTTCCACTCGGCGGAGTGGGACCACTCCTTCGATGCCACCGGCAAGACCATCGCGGTGGTCGGGTCAGGGGCGAGTGCCGTGCAGTTCATCCCGCACCTCGCCCGCGACGCGGCCCGAGTCGTGGTGTTCCAGCGCTCCGCCAACTATGTCCTGCCCAAGCCCGACACGACCTACAAGGCATTCCACAAGCGGGTATTCGAGGCGGTTCCGTTCACCCAGAGGATCGAGCGGAGCGGCGTGTGGGCCTTCACCGAGCAGTTCTCGCGCGGTCTGGACGACGGCTCCAGGGTCGCCCGCATCAACAAGGCCATCGCGCGATGGCACCTGCACCGACAGGTCAAGGACCCGGACCTGCGGGCCAAGCTGACCCCCGACTACCCGATCGGGTGCAAGCGCATCCTGTTCTCCAACAACTTCTATCCAGCGCTCGCCCGCGACAACGTCGAGGTCGTCACCCATGCCGTCACCCGGGTCACGCCGACCGGAGTCGTGGACACCGAGGGCACGCAGCACGACGTCGACGCGATCGTCTACGCCACTGGCTTCGACACCCAGGACTTCCTGCAGTCGATCGACATCACCGGCGTCCGTGGGCAGAAGCTGGCGACTCAGTGGGCCGACGGCGCGCACGCCTACCTCGGCATGTACGTCCCCAACTTCCCCAACCTCTTCGTCACCTACGGGCCCAACACCAACCTGGGCGGCGGCTCGATCATCTTCATGCTCGAGGCGCAGGCCCGTCACATGCGGCAGGCCCTGGACCGGCTGACAGCCGGCGACTACGCAAGCGTCGAGGTGACCGAGGAGGCCGAAGAGGCGTACGACCGCGACCTGATGGAGAAGCTCGAGCACTCCGCCTGGGCGCACTGCGACAACTGGTACCGCCACCGCTCGGGCCGGATCACGTCGAACTGGCCGGGCGCGACGTGGCCGTTCGCCAAGGCGACCAAGGTGCTCGAGCCGACCGCGTTCCGGTGGTCATGAACGACTATCCGGCGGAGCCCTGGGACCTGCACGGTCACGCGTACGTCGGCGTGTGGCTCCTGCCGCGCGGGACGGCACCGTTGCCGGCCGCCCCGTCGACCAAGGCAGTCACGCTCTTCGGCCGCACCGTCGTGTGCGCCGCGTTCTTCGTCTACGAGCAGCCGAGCCCGCTGACGTACGACGAGATCATGGCCACCGTGCTGGTGCGCGAAGGGTGGCGACCCCGTGTGTCGATCACCCACATCTGGGTCAACAGCGTCCCCTCCCGAGACGGTGGCCGCAGGCTCTGGGCGATCCCCAAGGACCTCGCCGACTTCGAGGTCGGGCGCCATTCGTCCTACGCGGCGCAGGGCATCGGATCGCTCGCGGTCCGGCGCGTCCGCCGGTTGCCGTGGCGCCTGCCGCTCGGCTTCCGGATCGCCCAGGACCGCGCCGGTACGCTGCTCGTCTCGCCCGTCACCGGACGGATCCGGCTGGGTCTTGCCACGGCCCGCTGGACACTTGCGGCCGACGGCCCGTTGGGCTTCCTCAACGGCCGCAAGCCGCTGTTGACCATCGCCTGCCGACCCTTCCACCTGCTGTTCGGTCGACGCGCAGGCTGACGCCGACGCCGGTTAGGGTCGAGCCATGCCTCGGCTCGCGATCGTGACCCTGACCGCTCTCGTGATGCTCGGCGGCTGCACGTCGTCGGACGACAAGGGTGGCGGCAGCAGCGATGGGACCGCGAAGCCGTCCGCGACCACGTCCACGCCGGCGCCCACAGGCCCTGACTGCGCCGACATCTGGAAGGCCGGGCTGACGCTGCCCAAGGACTACACGAAGTGCGTCGAAGACGGCGCCTACGGACTCCAGGACGTCACCGAGTGCCAGGACGGATCCAGGCTCGTCGTCTTCTCCGACACGCTCTTCGCCGTCACCGGTGAGCCCATCAGCAAGCCGGACGTCGCGCCCTTGCAGGACACCGAGGCGTTCGGCCTGGCCTACACCGCCTGCACCGGCGAGTAGCTGTCAGCTGGGCTGCGGCCCGAGCGCGCCGTCGGCCTTTGCCCTGTCCCGTCAGGAAAGTTGGTAAAAGGTACAGACGTGGTGTTTGCCGCCAGACCATTTGGGTATATCGCGGTCCTCGACCGGCAGTCGGGATATCGGGCGGGCTGGAGGCTTACGCAGACTCTCCAGCCCGCCGATCTCGTTCAAGCCGGACAACCCTTGGGAGGTCCACCATGAGCGAGTCACCCATCGAGCCCGGCGCAGATCCGGAGGCCAGGCCGACGGACGATCCGGAGCTGAGCCCGTCCTCGAGTCCTGACGGCGAGTCCACCGTCATCCCGGTCGAACCGAGTCCGAGCTCGACCAACCCCGACGCCGACGGCACGGACTGATGACGATCGATCCCAGCGACCCGGTCCGTCGTCAGGACCCCGACCTCGATCCCGGACTCGCGCCCGACCCGCAGCACGAGGTCGAGGAGAGCCCACCTGAGGGCGACCAGCCCGCTGAGCCGGACTGAACGCAAAACGAACGCCCGACAAGTCGCCGGGCGTTCGCTCGTGCTCAGGCGTTCTCGACCGGGTCCGGCGCGACCAGGTCGGGGTCACCCTCGACGTCGGGCTCGGACACCTGCGGCGCCTCCTGGGGCTCGCTCTCGGGGTCCTGGCTGGGCGTCGAGAGCGGCTCGTCGGGCAGTGTCGTCATGGCGTGCTCCTTCCGTAGGCCCTGCTCATACCCCCGTGTCGTTCGGCGAAGCGGTTCGACACAGCCTGTCCTGGGTATGCCCGAGGTCGTGAGAGCACCAGCTGCCGCCACCCTCGTGGTCGCTGCCGTCCTGCTTGCCGGATGCTCCTCCGGCAACGACGACGCCGCCACCCGAACCGTCGAGCGGCTCCATGCGAGTCTCCGCGCCGGAGACGGCGCCGCTGCGTGTCAGCTGCTGAGCGACGAGGCGCAGCAGGAGCTCGCCGAGTCGAAGCAGACCTCATGCGCCGAGGCCGTCATCGCCGCCGGGATCCCTGACACCGGCCGGGTCCGGGACGTCAGCGTCTACGGAACAGCCGCGCAGGTCAGGTACGCCGAGGACGTGGTGTTCCTGGGCGAGTTCGAGGACGGCTGGAGGGTCACCGCCGCCGGCTGCACCGAGGCGGTCGGCGCTCCCTACGACTGCGACGTCCAAGGAGGCTAGATGCGCGCCATGTTCGTGCTGTACCTGCTGGTGATCGGGATCGGGCTGGCGTACTTCCTCGCGACCGGACTGATCCACGCCTAGGAGGGCCTGATGCGCACGTTCGTCCGCAGCAACTCACTCAGCCTGTTCTTCTTCGGAATCTTCCTGGCCGCCCTGGTGGGGCAGGCGTTCGCCGGCTGGGCGCAGTTCAACGACCTACAGGCGGCCTCGGGCATGCAGGAGATCGGCCTCGGCCGCTACCTCACGTCAGCCGACTTCGCCGTCGACGTCACCGAGAACTGGCAGAGCGAGTACCTGCAGTTCCTGCTCTACATCGTCGCGACGGTGTTCTTCGTCCAGCAAGGTTCGCCCGAGTCGCCGGCGCACGGCGGTCTCGGCAGCGACAAGGAGCAGAAGCTCGGCCGGCACACCCAGGACGACTCCCCTACGTGGGCCAGAGCCGGCGGCGTCCGCACGTCGATCTTCTCCTGGTCCCTGACGCTCGTGATGGGCACGATCTTCCTCGTGTCGTGGCTGGCCCAGTCGATCGCCGGCTGGGCGGCGTTCAACGAGACCCGGCTCCAGGACCGGCTCGATCCCATCTCCTGGGGGTCATACCTGTTGAACCCCGATTTCTGGGCTCGTACGCTGCAGAACTGGCAGTCAGAGTTCCTCGCCGTCGGCTCCATGGCCGTGCTGGCGATCTATCTGAGGCAACGTGGCAGTGCTGAGAGCAAGCCGGTCGGCGAACCCCACGCATCGACCGGCGCCGAGGGCGCTTGAGCGAGCGCCCGAGGGCTCAGTCGAGCAGGCCGGGCTTGATGCCGTGGTGCACGATGTCGGCCGCGACCAGGTGCAGCTTGGTCTGGCTCCTCTGCGACAGCCGGACCAGTGAGAAGAATGCCGCGTCCGGGCTGAGGTTGAACTTCTGCATCAGCATGCCCTCGGCCTGACCGATGACGGTCCGATTGAGCAAGGCCGACTCCATCGACTGACGCCCCTCTGCGGCATTCATCGCCACGGCCACGTGCGCCGCGAGCGCGTGGGCGGACACGCGCTCGTCGATCGGAAACGCATCGGTCGATCGTGAGTAGAGGTTCATGGTCCCCAGCTGGCGTCCCGGCCCCGCGAACAGCCGCAGCGACAACACGCTGCGCACGTCCGTCTCGGTGAGCACCAAGGCGGTCCACTCCGGCCATCGCTCGTCGGTGCGCAGATCGGACGCGTACACCGAGTCCTGGTCCGCGATGCTGTCGACGTCGGGGCCCTGGCCAGTCTCGACCTGCAGCTCGTGCAGGCGCCTGACGACCTTGTCGTCCGTCGCCGTCAACGTGCTGACGTCTCCGCGCTTCTCGACGAGAGCGATCCCGGCATAGTCGCACCCCTCGACGATCTGCAGCGCCGTCGCCGTGGCCCGCTCGAACGTCGCGTCTGCACCGAGCTCTGAGCTCAAAGAGCGGGCGATGGCCGCAAACTGGTCTCCCGACAGGTCCTTCACCATGACTCAATTATGCAAAAAGACGGCTCATCGTGCTGAACGGATGGTCCACTAAGCGAGGGACCCGGGGAGCGTTGAACGGCGACAGGTTGCCATCATTGGTGCCGCTGCTGGCCCTGGCCGTGCTTTCCTCCTACTTGATGACGACGGTGGTTCTGACGAGGAAATCCCGCACGCCGGCCTTGGTGTACCCGCTGACCCAGACCTGAGCAGTGCCGCGCGCAGCGGTCTTCGGGATCGTGATGGTCCGGGCCGCGTTGCCTGTGCGGGACGCCTTGCCGGTGTACGCACGCTCACCGTCGACAAAGATGCGATACGTCTGGCCGGCTCGCAACCGCTTGGCCGTCACCCTCAGCAACTGCCCCCGGGCCAGCGACGCCTTGTCGAGGGCGATGTAGTTGACCCGCGCGGTCTGCGACGACAACACCGCCTTGGGCACGAAGTTCGTCTTGATCGCGGTGACCTTGACCTGCAGCTTGTGGTTCAGCGCATTGAAGCTCACGGTGTACGTAGGACCGGTCGCTCCCGCGATCGCGGTCTTCACTCCACCATCGATCTTGTACCAGCGGTAGGTGTACGAGTCCGCCGCCGGCTCCGTACCGGACACGGTGGCCTTCACGATCGTCCCGACCTTCGGCGCAGTGGTGCTCAGCGTGACCTTCGGCGCCACGGCGAAGTCACTAGTCGCCAGCGCCAGGTTCAGCGTTGAGTCCTTTTGAATGTTGTGGTCGGACAGCGCGGCATCGTCGTCTGAAAGTTCATTGCCCGCGAAGGTCAGCTTCTGGCTCTCGACCGGGATTCCCTCGCGATCCTGGATCTGCTGCTTCACGCTCGCCACGGTGTCAGTGGACGTCACCGTCAACGTGATGGTCTTGCCTGTGAGTGTCTTGACGAAGATGGTGAACTGCGCGGAGGGGTCGACGTAGGAGATGACCACCCGAGGAGTTCCATCAGATGCCTCCGCGGACACGAAGCTGCCGGCAGTGAAGCTCCCACCTGCCGCTCCACCACCCCCGGCGCCAGGGGTGACGCCGTAGGCGCCGGCGCCTACGCCACCGCCGCCCACATAGCCAGCTCCACCTCCACCACCGCCACCGCCGACGAAGACGTCACCTTCCGCTGGCTCGCCGTCGGCACCGTCGCCACCGAGACCAGTGACGCCTCCGTTGCCTCCGTTACCTCCAACGGGGAAGAGGTCAAGACCGAGGCCACCCGGACCGCCTACCGACCCGGTTCCACCTTGCCCGCCCTGCACACCGACCGGGCTGCCATCGCCACCGTGGAACCCGTCGCCCGACACATGAGCCGAGCCACCAGGACCACCAGGGATCCCGAAGTACGCGGCAGTGTTCCCGCCACCGCCACCGCCGCCAGCGACAACGAGTCGAGCGTCGGATCCCGAGATCGTCCGCACCTCTGTAGCGCCGCCACCGCCGCCGCCGAAAGCCGATGCCCCGAGCCCGTCCCCACGGCCACCGTCGCCACCCCCGTTCAGCCCACCATTGCGGCCGACAGCGTGCTCTCCTATGACGATCGGCAGGGTCTGCCCCGCCGACACCACACCGTTGGTCCCGACAGTCAGCTCGCTGGTCAGCTTTGCTCCCTTGCCGCCGGCGGAGCCGTCGGGGTACCCGTCAGAACCGTTGCCCCCAACTGCCACGACCCGCAACGTCGACGCTCCGGCAGGAACCACGAAGGTCCCGTTCGAGGTGTACGTGCACGTGAAGTTCACCCCGTTCTGGCTGCACTCCGAACCAAGAGCGGCGGCGGCCGGCGACACACCGACCGACGACGCTGCCGCCGCAGCCAAGGCTCCCACCAAGGCAACCGGAGCCCTCCAGGACGGGCGGGAACTGCTCAAGGTCTTTCGCACGGCGGGCCCCTCAGATCGGGCTCCCACCCACCAAGGAATGTAGACCCAAAATCCCTCTGATATGACGAAACCTGCCCGCTGCTGGGGGTTCGCTGGTGCTTGTGCGGCGCGCAACCGACAACGTGAGAACACCCTCCGACCGCATTACTGCTGATCAGAGGGTGTTTCTCACGGGTGGGCGATACTGGGTTCGAACCAGTGACCTCTTCGGTGTGAACGAAGCGCGCTACCACTGCGCCAATCGCCCGCGTGCGTCAGAAACCTTAACCCATCGACCACGCCACGATCGAACGAGGCTGGTCACGGGTCGATGTCCTTGGCCGCCTCGCGGGCCCAGATCTCCTGTGCCCGGCGCGTGACCGGACCCGGTGCCAGGACCTCACGGTCGTCCACGCGTGAGATGGCCTGCACGTCGCGCGTCGTGCCGACGAGGATCACCTCGTCCGCCGTCTGGAGCACCTCGATCGGAGCGTCGCGCTCGATGACGTCGATCTCGCCGGCGCACCACTCGAGCACCAAAGCACGCGTGACGCCCGCAAGGGGTCCGGCCTCCAGCGTCGGGGTGATCAGCTGCTCGCCGATCACGTAGAAGACGTTGGAGCCCGTGCCCTCGCACAGCAGGCCCGCCGTGTTGGGCATGACGGCCTCCGAGGCGCTCCGCGCGAGGGCGTGCTCGACCATCAGCGCGTTCTCGGCGTACGACGTCGTCTTGAGGCCCGCGAGGGCACCGCGCTCGTTCCTGGGCCACGGCACCGTGGCGATGGCGCTGATCGACGGCGGTCGCTCGCACGGCTCCGTGATGACCACCTGGGTCAGCCCTGCGTTCCCCCGCGGAGAGCCCAGCGGGCCCGGCCCGGACGTCACCGTCACACGGATGCGGCCGAACGGGAGGTCCTGCCCGTCCATCGTCGCGGCGACCCCCTCACGAATGGCGCCGACGTCCGGCTTGCCGATGCCCAGGCCCTCCGCTGAGCGCACCAGACGATCGAGATGACGGGTCAGCGCGAACGGCTTCCCGCCCTCGATCTTGATGGTCTCGAACACCCCGTCGCCCACGACGATCCCGTGGTCAAGGGCACTGATCGAGGGTTCGTCCGGCGATTGCAGCACCTGCCCGTTCAGCCATGTCCTCATGCCGCAACGCTACGCCGACCCCGGTTTGGGATCACGCCCGCCGATCGGCTAAAGTCTCGTGTCGCCTCAATTTGAGGCAGTGCGGACATAGCTCAGTGGTAGAGCATCACCTTGCCAAGGTGAGGGTCGCGAGTTCGAATCTCGTTGTCCGCTCGGAGAAGGGTCACCATACCCATCCAGCGGTGGGTTGGCCGAGAGGCGAGGCAACGGACTGCAAATCCGTTTACACGGGTTCAAATCCCGTACCCACCTCAATCCGACAACTGAATACGCACGGGCGATTGGCGCAGTCTGGTAGCGCGCTTCCCTGACACGGAAGAGGTCACAGGTTCAAGTCCTGTATCGCCCACACCAAGAGAACCCCCGGCCCGCCGGGGGTTTCTTCGTTCCAGGTCCGGTTCACTTCCGGGCTGTTCTGATTGAATCGCGGAACGCGGCACATGTCCTCACGGAAGGAATCAGATGAAGATCGTCACGAACCGGTCGGTCCAGGCGTCTGTCGTCGCGGGCGTCGTGGTGCTCGCCGGGCTGAGGATCAGCGACGGCGCGAGCTGGGCCTTCGCGATCGCTGCCGTCTGGGCCGTCGTCACGATCGCCGCCGTGGTGCAAGCAGCCCGCAGCTGACCCGAGCCGAGAAGCGGCCAGGTCAGGCCGGTACGACCAGGGCGACGGCGGCCACGATCGGCAGCGACACCAGCGAGGCGATCGAGGTCACCACGGTGAGGGTCTTGAGCGATCCCTGCGTCGACAACCCGAGCAGGCCCTTGAACATCCAGAAGAAGTTGCTGTTGACCTGGAGCGCGAACATCGCACCTGAAGCGATCGCGAGGCCGATGGCGACCGGGGCCACCGCGATCGAGTCGAGGATCGGGGCGATGATGCCCGCGGCGGTGATCGCCGCGACCGACACCGAGCCGATGGCCAGGTGCAGCACGGCTGCCACGAACCAGGCCAGCAGAATGCTGAGGATCACCGGTGCGCCGGCGTCGGCGGAGAACAGGTCGGCGAGGGTGCCGTCCAGCCCGGTGGCCTTGATGACCGCGCCGAGCGAGCCACCCACGCCCGTGATCAGCAGGATCTCGCCGGTCGTGTGGAACCCCGCCGCCATGGCCTTGTCGGTGCGCTCGACGCCTGCCGACCGACGCGACAGGAGGTAGGCACCGACCAGCCCGACGAACAGCGCGACGTTCGCGTTGCCGATGAAGGCGATGAACGGCGTGCTGAACTCGAGGACGTCGGCGAAGGCGCCGAACGCGATCATGACCAGCGGCACCAGGATCGGCAGCATCAGCACCACCAGCGGGAGAGAGCTGTCGTGCTCCTGCGCCTCCCCGCCGTCGGACTCCTCGGCGATCAGCGCCTCGTCGACCTCCTCATCGCTCTCGGGCTTCCAGTACGAGGAGCGCAGCACCTGACGCATCGCGAGCGTGCTGAGGACCGCGGTGACGGGCCCGATCACCAAGCCATAGAGCAACCAGGTGCCCAGCTTGACGTCGAGAAGGCCGGCGATGGAGATCGCGGCGAGGCCCGGGATCACGAAGACATAGCCGCAGAAGATCCCGGCGCCCAGCGCAGAGGCCATCAGGGGAAGGCCCCGGCCGCCGATGAACGGTGCCGAGGATCGGGCCACGGGCGACGCCAGCACGACCTGGACGTCGACGTAGATCGACGGCATCACCGTTGAGAGCAGCACGGTCATGGCGTACGGCAGGCGCCCGCCTCCGACGCGGTGCACCAGCAGGCGTACGAGCTTGCGGAACGCACCAGTGCCGTGCAGCAACGCCCCGATCAGCACCCCGAAACCGATGAGCAGACCCACCTCGGTCATGATCTCGCCGAAGCCCACCGTGATGGCCTTGATGGTGTCGTCGAAGCCGACCCCCGAAGCCAGGCCGAGGTAGAGCGAGGCGGTGACCAGCGAGAGCACCGGATCGACCTTCAACCAGATGATCAGTGCGATGACCAGGGCGATCGCGATGGCGGTGTGCAGGACGTCCACGACAGGCTCCCTCCGATGGGTCCTCGCACGCTACCGCACGCCATCGCCCCCGCTCTGCAGCAGAACGGGGGCGATGGTGTGGGGACGTGCGGCTCAACTGGTCGGCGGCTGCGGGGCCTCCGGGCCGGTGGCCGGTGCGCCGTTCTGCACCGGGTCGACGGGGTCGCCCTGGCCCGAGTCGGGGCCGGGAGCCGGGTTGACCGCGCCGCCCGGGTCCTCACCCGGGTTGGGTGCGGGAGCTGCGTCGGGATCCTCCGGCGTGGAGTTCGGGTCGGCGGGGGTTGGGGCTTCGGTCATGGCAGATGCCTCCTGATCGTCGGAACCGGGACGTACCCACCCACGAGCACGCGAACCCTCCGTGACCTGCACTGATCGCGCCCACCGAACGTCTTGCCAAGACACACCAAGCCGCTCTAGCCTCGGCTCCGAAACCTCTGTGCCCTGACGGAGATGAGGAGGTTGAGCACATGCCCGGGAATGGAAAGTTCGTCGAGCAGGAGACGCCGGCCGGTGACAAGGCCCTCTCCAAGCGGATGACCGCCAGCGCAGGCGGAAAGCTCGAGAAGCGGCTGCAGCAGATGGGATGGAGCGGCGAGCCGCCGTCGTCCGGCGCAGACGAGCCGGACGACGTCTGACCCGTATGCGTGTGAGTCCCGCCGACGGGGGTACGTCGACGCCGTGAACGATTCCTCGCAGGACCTGGGCACCACCCGCGGCTCGTGGTGGATCGCGATGCTGACGATCTTCGTGACGGTGGCAGCGGTCATCGTCGTCCTGGTGCTCGTCGACCAGGGGACCTTGTCGAAGGGCTGGGCCTACGCAGTCCTTCCGATCGCCATCATCGCCGCTGCCCTGTCGAGGGTGCTCACGATCTTCAAGGCAGCCGCCGAGAGCAAGCGCAACGACCCGCCGCAACGCTGAGAGGGCTCGGCCTCACGACCGGAACGCGAGGCATATCGAGGACAGCGGGGCCACGGGGGACCTAGTGTTCGCCTATGGCGATCGACGAGCCGGTGCGGGAGCAGGACAGCCTGCTGCTGGACCAGCTGAGCTCACGGCTTGACTCGTTGCGCCTGTTCCGTGAGCACGACGAGGCCGAGGCCAAAGCAGGCCTCGAGGCGTTCGGCAGCTCCGGCGTCATCGAGGACCAGATGCTCAAGGAGCTCAGCAGCCGCCACCCGCTCAAGCACCCGGCCCGCTTCGACGAGGCCCACCGGCGCGCCATGCGTGCTCTCGAGGTCTTCGACCGCAACGGCGCCCGGCGACCGTCCGCGCTCCGCGTTCCTCGGTTCGTCAAGCCGCTGGCCGACAAGGTCGTCCAGCTGCTCATCACGGCCATCGTCCGCAGCCATCAGAAGCGCCTGGTGAGGGACCTGCGCCAGCTGTACGCCTTGCGCGAGGCCAACAGCGCCGTCGGTTCCGACGACTACCAGCTGCTCGCGACCGCCCGCATCCAGGTTGACGCGATCCGCGCCGACCTCGACAAGTCCTCGTTGCCGCTCCCGGCGTTCCTCGTGGGCGGCGCGGCTCTGTCCGGGCTGCTCTCGATCGTCAAGAACAGCCTCACCGGGGATGCGTGGGCGCAGTACACGTTCGCCGGCGTGTTCTTCGTGATCGGCCTCGGCATGTTCTGGTGCGTCCTCAGGGCTGCGGGCATCGCTCGGAGCCGGACGCGCATCGCCCTCGACGCGTCGTTCCAGGCCCTCTGGGAGGTCATCGGCGACGCGGGCAACCCGCCGCGCGACCATGCCAAGCTGTTCGCGACGATCGCCACGATCATGCTGGTGCTGGTCTGGGTCATCGTCCCGGCGATCATCGCCTGGGCTGCGATCAACCCGCTCGGCAAGCTCTGACGGCCACCTCCCCCGCGATCTGTGATGGAATGCCCCGGTCACCCGCGGTTCGACGTACACACCGTCACACATCGGGCGCGCGGGTCGGGTCGGCGGTGACGGGACGGCGGTGGCCCCACCAGCCCATCTCCTCGAGCCCTTCCTCGACGGCAGCGTTGATCGCCGCGCCGATGAGCACCGCGATCGACAGCACGTAGAGCCACAGCAGCACCGCGATGGGCGCGGCCAGCGGCCCGTAGATCGAGGTGCCACCGGTCGAGAACCCGAGAGCCCAGCGGACGAAGTAGCTGCCGAAGATCCACAGCAGCAGGGTGAACACGGCGCCGGGCAGGCCGTGCCGCCAGCGCTTCCGGACCGGCACGGCGAGGTGGTAGAGCGTCGTCAGGAACCCGACCGACAGGACCAGGACGGCCGGCCAGTAGACGTACCGCAGGAAGGACCAGCGGTCCGACAGCGCGTCCGCGGCCACCTGGGGACCGGCCAGCACGAGCGGCACGAGGATGATGCCGACGAGCAGGGCGACGACGTAGAGCGCGAACGACAGAGCGCGGGTCTTGACGATCCCCCGGTGCCCCCCGAGGCCGTAGATGATCGAGATCGTGTCGATGAAGACGTTGAGAGCCCGTGAGCCCGACCAGAGGGCCAGCACGAAGCCGATCGAGATCACGTCGATGCGGCCACCGCCCAGCACGTCGTCGAGCGTCGGGGTGATGACCTCCTCGACGGTGCCAGGCGTCAGGGCCTGCGAGGCCAGGTCGATGACGCGGTCCTTGAGCACCTCGACCTTGGCGACCTCGAAGCGCTCCGCGATGAACCCGATCGTGCCGGCCAGGCCGAACACCAATGGCGGCAGCGACAGGATCGCGAAGAACGCAGCCTCGGCGGCAAGCCCCGTGACGCGATAGCGGAAGCAGCTGCCGACGGTGCGCGCGACGAGCGTCCTGGCCGCTTCGGGGATGCCCGGTCGGTCTACCGGTTCCACCGCCATGGCTCTACCGTAGCGACATGGATCCGCTGCAGCGTGCACCTTCGAACCAGGCGACGCCGTTGGTCGGGTACAACGTCGCGACCGCCGACGCGGCCCTGATGGACGGGGTCGCGGCGTTCGGCGGCGACAGCAAGGACGAGATCGTCGATGCGCTCGTGCCGCTGGGCCGGCTGGCCGGGTCCGCCGAGGCTCGGGAGCACTGGCACCTCGCCAACGAGCATGAGCCCGTGCTCCGCACCGCCGACCGCTACGGCAACCGAGTCGACGAGATCGAGTTCCACCCGTCCTGGCACTGGCTGATGACCCAAGGGGTCGGCTTCGGCCTGACCGCCGAGCCGTGGGTCTCGCAGAGCCCTGTGGCACACCTCAAGCGTGCCGCCGGATTCTTCACCTGGGGACAGGCCGAGCAGGGCCACATGTGCCCGATCACCATGACGTACGCCGTCGTGCCGGCCCTGCGCGCCGACGACGCCCTCGCCAAGCAGTGGATCACCGGGCTCGCCTCCCGGACGTACGACTTCGGGCTCCGTCCGCCGGAGGACAAGGCCGGCCTGCTGGCCGGGATGGGCATGACCGAGAAGCAGGGCGGATCCGACCTGCGCACCAACACCACGATCGCGAGGCCCACCGAGACCCACGGTGAGTACCTCGTCACCGGGCACAAGTGGTTCACGTCAGCACCGATGAACGACGTGTTCCTCGTGCTGGCGCAGGCACCCGAGGGCATGACCTGCTTCGTCGTCCCGCGCGTCCGCCCCGACGGCAGCCGCAACTCGCTGTCGATCGTGCGACTCAAGGACAAGCTCGGCAACCGGTCGAACGCCTCGAGCGAGCTCGAGTTCAACGACACGTACGCGGTGCGGCTCGGTGACGAGGGACGCGGCATCCGCACCATCATCGAGATGGTCTCGGCGACACGGATGGACTGCATCCTCGGCTCGGCGGGCATCATGCGCAAGGCACTCGCCGAGGCCGCCTGGCACACGTCCCACCGGGCCGCGTTCGGCGCGACGCTGGCCGACCAGCCCGCCATGACCAACGTCCTGGCGGACCTGGCGGTCGAGAGCGAGGCGGCCACCTTGGTCGCCCTGCGGCTGGCCAGCGCCGTCGATCACCTCAACGACCCGCACGAGCAGGCGCTGCGCCGCATCGGTCTGGCCCTCGAGAAGTTCTGGGTCTGCAAGCGCACCCCCTTCATGATCGCCGAGGCCTTGGAGTGCCTCGGCGGCAACGGCTACGTCGAGGAGTCCGGCATGCCGTTGCTCTTCCGCGAGTCGCCGCTCAACTCGATCTGGGAGGGCAGCGGCAACGTCAACGCGCTCGACGTCCTCCGCGCGCTCGGCCGCGAGCCCGAGAGCCTCGACGCGTGGATCACCGAGGTCGGCTCCGTCCGCGGTGAGGACGCCCGGCTCGACACCGTCGTGGACGAGGTGCTGACCGAGCTGGCCGACCTGAGCGACGTCGAGGTCCGGGCCCGCCGGATCGCCGGGCGGATGGCCGTGGCCCTGCAGGCCACGGTCCTGATCAAGCATGGCGACCCCGACGTCGCCGATGCGTTCTGCGCCTCGCGCCTCGCGGGCGACTGGGGTGGCACGTTCGGCACCCTGCCCCGCGGCATCGACCTGGCGGGCATCGTCGCCCGCACCACCCCCTACCTGGAGAGCTGAATGCGCCTTCTGTCGATGGGCGCGCTGCTGTCTGCCCTGCTCACGCTCGTCTCGGCGATGGCCCTGCGTGCCGCCGACGCGACCCTCGCCGTGGCCGCCGTGGCCGCTGTCGCCGTGCTGGTCACCTGGTACGCCCAGCTGCACGCCACCGACGAGCGCGGCACCCTCGGCCTCGCCAACCCGGCCTCGGTCCTGGTGCTCGCGGTCGTCGGACGGCGGCCGTGGGCGACGATCCTGCCCGCCCTGGCGGCCCACACCGTGGGAGCGGTTCTGGGCGGGCTCGCCGCTCTCAGCCTCGACGACCGGCTCGGCGACACCGTGGTCTTCACCCAACCGGGCCTTCTCGTCGCCGCTGTCGGCGCGGCGCTCGTCGGAGTCATCGGCGCGTGGACGACCCTCGCCATCGACGGCAGCGGACCCGAGGCGTTGGCCGCTGTGCCGGCCGTAGTGGCCGGTGCCGTGCTGCCACTTGGCCTCCTCGCAGCGTTCCAGCCGGCAGCGATGATCGGCCTGGCGACGGCCGAGCTCGTCCCGTGGGACGTCGCGTTGGTGGCGGCCGGATCGGCCCTGGTGGCATCGATCGCCGGGGCGTACGCCGTCGCGCTCCTCGTCCCACACGAGTGACCCAGCCCACACCGGCTGGCGCTTTCCCGCGTGATCTCTGCGCGCCGTCTCGCAATATGGATAGCCGTCCCACATGACGAGACGCGTGCTTGTCGCGGGCAGATGCGCGCCACCACACTGTTTCCATGCTTGCTGCGCAGACCCTCTGGCTCGTGGGACGACTTCACGTCGACCTCGGTCGCGCGCGCAACATGATGTGTCGCTGATCCACGCGCGACCTCTGCACTGATTTCGATCAATCCAGGCGTGCGGCGACCACCATCGTGACGCAACTGTCCTGATCGCCGTGTGCCCTGCCTCCAAGGAACGTTCATGGCTTCAGCACCCGGCACCGACACCTCAGGCCGTCGGCCGCGCCCCAAGCGCGGCGAGGGCCAGTGGGCTCTGGGCTACCGCGAGCCGCTGAACGCCAACGAGCAGTCCAAGAAGGACGACAACCCACTCAACGTGCGGGCCCGCATCCAGAACATCTACTCCGTGCGAGGCTTCGACTCGATCGACCCCGGCGACATGCGCGGACGGTTCCGCTGGTGGGGCCTCTACACGCAGCGCAAGCCCGGGATCGACGGCGGCAAGACCGCGACGCTCGAGCCCGAAGAGCTCGACGACGAGTACTTCATGCTCCGCGTACGCATCGATGGCGGCCAGCTCAACCTCGAGCAGCTGCGCACGATCGCCGACCTCTCGGTCCAGTACGGTCGCGACACCGCTGACCTCACGGACCGCCAGAACGTGCAGTACCACTGGATCGACATCCGCGACGTCCCGACGATCTGGGACCGCCTCGAGGCTGTCGGGCTGTCGACGCAGGAAGCCTGCGGCGACTGCCCGCGCGTCATTCTCGGCAGTCCCGTCGCCGGCGTGTCCGAGGACGAGATCATCGACGGGACCCCTGCGGTCGATGCGATCGAGAGCCAGTTCATCGGTGACAAGGAGTTCTCGAACCTCCCCCGCAAGTACAAGACCGCGATCAGCGGCCACCCGGGACACGACGTCGTGCCCCAGATCAACGACATCGCGTTCGCGGGTGCGGTGCATCCCGAGCACGGACCCGGCTTCGACCTCTGGGTCGGCGGTGGACTGTCGACCAACCCGATGCTCGCTCAGCGGGTCGGCGCGTGGGTGCCGCTCGACGAGGTCCCCGAGGTGTGGAAGGCCGTCACGAGCGTCTTCCGCGACTACGGCTACCGCCGCCTGCGCACCCGCGCCCGGCTCAAGTTCCTGATCGCCGACTGGGGCGTCGAGAAGTTCCGTGAGGTGCTCGAGACCGAGTACCTCGGACGTACGCTGATCGACCTCGAGGCGCCTGAGGCCCCTGAGACCCCCGCCGACCACGTGGGCATCTTCCGGCAGAAGGACGGCAAGTACTTCGTGGGCGCTGCCCCGACGGTCGGCCGCATCTCCGGGACGCTGCTGCACCAGCTCGCCGACATCGTCGAGGCGCACGGCAGCGACCGCGTGCGGACGACCCCGATGCAAAAGCTGCTGGTGCTCGACGTCGACGAGGACAAGGTCGAGTCGCTCGTCGCCGCACTGGCCGAGATCGGCCTGGTTGCTCGCCCGTCGCAGTGGCGCCGCAACACGATGGCCTGCACCGGCATCGAGTACTGCAAGCTCGCGATCGTCAACACCAAGGATCGCGCCGCCGACCTGATCGGCGAGCTCGAGCAGCGCGTGCCCGAGCTCGACACCCCGATCACCGTCAACGTCAACGGGTGCCCCAACTCGTGCGCCCGCATCCAGACCGCCGACATCGGCCTCAAGGGCATGCTCGTGCTCGACGAGGACGGCAACCAGGTCGAGGGCTTCCAGGTGCACCTCGGTGGTGCGCTGGGGCTGGAGGCCGGCTTCGGCCGCAAGCTGCGCGCCCACAAGGTGGCCGGCGACCACCTCCCCGACTACATCGAGAAGCTCTCCCGGACCTACCTCGAGCAGCGCGGAGACGCCGAGTCGTTCGCACGCTGGGTGGCCCGCGCCGACGAGGAGGTGCTCCGTTGACCGCCCGCGCTGTTCCTTTCCACTGCCCCTACTGCGCCGACGAGGACCTGCGCCCGCACGGTGACACCCACGGCGAGTGGGAGTGCCGATCGTGTCTCCGGGCGTTCCGCCTCGGCTTCATCGGCCAGCTCTCCCCCAGCCACCTGACCAACCACCAGCCACCCGCACCAGCCCACACAGCACCACCTCGGAAGGAGGATGCATCATGACCGCACCAGCACTCATTGCTCTTGCGCACGGCAGCCGCGACCCGCGTTCTGCCCAGACCATCACAGCCCTTACGGAGTTGGTGGCGTGCATGCGTCCCGACCTCCGGGTGGAGCCGGCGTTCCTCGACCTCGCCGAACCCGACTTCGACCGGGTCGTCGACCAGCTCGTCGCCGAGGGCTTCCAGGAGATCGTCGTCGTGCCCTTGCTGCTGACCGAGGCGTTCCACGCGAACGTCGACGTGCCGCAGGTCATCAAGGCCGCCCTGGGTCGTCACCCGGGCATCAAGATCGAGGCCACCAAGGTCCTCGGCATCGAGAACGCGTTCTTCCACGTGCTCGACAAGCGGCTGCGCGAGGCGCTGTCCAAGAACCGGGTCCGTGAGCTCGACGCGCTCGTGCTGGCCGGTGCCGGCTCGTCCGACCCGATCGCCAACGCGGCGATCTCGCGCGCAGCCCGCGCGTGGGGGGCGCACCACAAGCTCCCCACGATTGCGGCGTTCGCCTCGAGCGTCCCGCCTGCGGCCGGCGAGGCCGTGCGCACGCACCGTGCCGACGGCCGGCGTCACATCGCGGTCGGCCAGCTGTTCCTCGCGCCGGGCGTCCTGCCCGACCGCGTGGCCGAGCTGGCCATCGAGGCCGGCGCGGTCGCCGTGGCAGAGCCGCTGGGTGTCGACATCGAGGTGGCCCGGGTCATCCTGGCCCGCTACGCCGTCGGTGCCGTCGACCTCGTGCCGTTCGAGGCGCTGTTCGCCTGAGTCACTGCCTGATCCTCGGGCGTGTCGCAGAGATCCTTCTCGGCACGCTCGAGGAACGGGTTCACATTCCCGCTAGTCGGGCCTTCTCGGTGTCGGCGTCGAAGTCGGCCGGCGGCCACTCCAGCTCGAGCGCCCGGAGCTGTTCGAGCAGCAGGGCCGCCACCGCCCAGTTGCGGTACCACTTGCGCCCGCTGGGCACGAGGTGCCACGGTGCGTGCTCGGTGGAGCAGCGGTCGAGCACCAGCGCGTACGCGCGTTGGTAGTCGTCCCAGAGCATCCGCTCGTCGAGGTCGCCCGGGTTGTACTTCCAGTGCTTCGTTGGATCGTCCAGCCGCGCCAGCAGCCGCTCCTCCTGGTCGTCGGCGGTGATGTGGAGGAAGCACTTGATGAGGACGCCGCCGGACTCGGTGAAGCTGCGCTCGAAGTCGTTGATCGCGGCGTAGCGCCGCTCGATCTCCTCGGCCGGCGCCAGCTGGCGCACGCGACCGATCAGCACGTCCTCGTAGTGCGAGCGGTCGAAGACCCCGATCATGCCGGGCTCGGGCAGCCGGCTCTCCACCCGCCACAGGAAGTCGTGCTCGAGCTCCTCCGGCGTGGGCTTCTTGAACGAGGTGATGGACAGACCCTGCGGGTCGACCAAGCCGGCGACGTGGCGGATGATGCCGCCCTTGCCGGAGGTGTCCATGCCCTGCAGCACGACCAGCACGCGGGTTGCGGTGGTCTCCGAGCGACCTCCCGCGAAGAGCATCTCCTGCAGGGTGCTGAGCTCCTCGCCCATCGCGAACAGCTGCGCCTTGGCGTCGGCCTTCTTGCCGTCGAAGCCGGTCGTGGCGCGTGAGTCGTACGCCGAGAGGTCGACCGGGGACGAGACGGTCAGCGCCGGACCGAGGAGGTGTGCCATGTCCCGCAGTATGCCCCGTTATCTGCGACGCGGCTCGGTCCCGAGTCGGGACACCTGGTACCCGAGGACCGCGGCTCGGTACCTCAGGTGGAGGTCGGGGCCGCCGCCGATCCATAGCGTCGAAGCGTGACGATCCTCATCGACGACCCTCGCGTCGCCGCGATCCCGGTCCATGACCTCGGTGACCCTCTGGTCGACCTCGCCGACCTGGCGCCGACCGCCGTCGGCGCCGCACGGCTGGCTCGTCGGGGTCTGGCCATGCGCCTGCGCGCGGCCGACGACCTGCTGCCGCGGGGCATCCGGCTCCGTGTGGTCGAAGGCTGCCGCACGGTGGCCGCGCAGCAATCCATCATCGACGACTACTCACGCCGGCTGCGTGTCGAACAACCCCGGTTGCGGGCCGAAGAGCTTGCCCGCCTGGTCAGCCGGTACGTCGCGCCCATTGCGAACGCGCCCCACGTCGCCGGCGCCGCAGCCGACCTGACGCTCGTCGACACCGCCGGCGAGGAGCTCTGGATGGGCACGGCCCTGGACGCAACCCCGGAGGACAGCGACGGCGCGTGCTTCACCGCAGCCCCGGGTCTCGACGCTCTGGCGCAGGCACATCGTGCGCTCCTCGTCTCGACGCTCGAGAGCGTCGGGCTGGTCAACTACCCCACGGAGTGGTGGCACTGGAGCTTCGGCGACCGCTACTGGGCATACCTCACCCACGCGTCACATGCTCGCTACGGACCGCTCACCCAGGAGGCGGCGGCATGAGCGCCCAGCTCGCTCACGCGCATCGCCGGCGTCCCCGCACTCCCCTGCTGAAGATCGACCTGGAGGCGGTCGCCGCCAACACCCGCCTGCTCGCGGGGCGCGCGAACGGCGCGCTCATGGCCGTGGTGAAGGCCGACGGGTTCGGCCACGGGGCCGTCCCGGTCGCCCGTACGGCGTTGGCCAACGGCGCGACCTCGCTGGGCGTCACGTCGCTCGACGAGGCGCTCGAGCTGCGGGACGCCGGTTTGGTGGCGCCGGTACTGAGCTGGCTCAACACCCCCGACGCCGACTACACGACGGCGATCCGGCGTGACGTCCAGGTCGCCGTCCCCGGCCCGGAGCACCTCGCGGCCGTCGCGGCCGCGGCACGCCTCTCGGGGGCGGTCGCCGACATCCACCTGCACGCCGACACCGGGATGGCTCGCGACGGCGCGGCTCCGGAGGACTGGCTGCGGTTGTGCGTGCTCGCCCGCGAGGCACAGACCCGTGGTCGCGTGCGGGTCGTCGGGCTCATGGGACACCTCGGCTCGGCGGACGATCCGGCCGACCCGGCGAACGTCGCAGGACGGCGCGCGTTCGGTCGGTTCAACCGCATCGCGCGCGCCTGCGGCCTGCGACCCGTCACTCGTCATCTCGCGGCGACTGCCGCCACGCTGACCGCCCCCCGGAGCCACCACGATCTCTGCCGGGTCGGTGCCGGCCTCGTCGGCATCGACCCGACCGGCACGACGCCGTTGAGCGGAGCGATGACCGTGACCGCTCCGGTCGTCAGCGTCCGGCAGGTCCCGGCCGGGACGCCAGTGGGCTACGGGCGCACGTTCGTGACGAGCCGGCCGTCCGCTCTCGCGCTCGTGCCGGTCGGGTACGCGGACGGCATGCCGCGCGCCGCCTCCGGACGAGCCGAGGTGCTGGTCGCCTGCCGGCGCCGGCCCGTCGTCGGCCGGATCTCGATGGACCAGCTCGTCGTCGACGTGACCGGGCTGCAGGTGCGGCCCGACGACCCGGTGATCGTCCTGGGTCCTGGTGCTCGCGGCGAGCCCACGACGGCCGACTGGGCCACGTGGTCCGGGACGCTCCCGCACGAGATCGTGACGGGCTTCGGCGCCCGGCTCGCACGGACCATCCACCCCGCCACGACGTCCCACCTGCGGAGCCTCACGTGAGCCGCGTGCGCGTCGCGGTGATCGGCGGCGGGCAGAGCTCCGAGCACGCGGTGTCCCTGGCGTCGGCGGCATCGGTCGCCGCCGCGCTCGATCCGAGCGAGCACGACGTCGTGACGCTGACGATCGGGCGGGACGGGACCTGGCAGGACGCGACCGGTCCCCTGGGCACCTCGTCGGCCCGGAGCCTCGCGGCGGCCGTGGAACAGATCGCGACCTGTGACGTCGCGCTGCCGGTCGTGCACGGGCCGAAGGGCGAGGACGGCACGCTGGCCGCGCTGTGCGACTTGGCCGGCGTCCCGTACGTCGGCAGTGGCGTGCGGGGAGGAGCCCTGGCGATGGACAAGTGGGCGACCAAGCTGGTCGCGCAGGAGCTCGGCATCCGTACGGCCCATGGCGACCTCGTGACGGCGACCGACGCGCGGCGGCTGTCGTTCGAGGACCCTGTCGTCGTCAAGCCGGTCGCCGCGGGCTCGAGCCACGGGGTGACGCTCGTGCGCACCGCAGCCGACCTGGACGCGGCCATCGAGACCGCGCTCGCGCTCGACGACAGAGCGCTCGTCGAGGAGCTGGTGACGGGACGCGAGGTGGACATCGCCGTCCTCGAGCGCCCCGACGGCTCCCGTCTCGTCGGGCCTGCGTTGGAGATCGTGGTGCCCCGGGATGCCCTGTTCGACGCGGACACGAAGTACGACGGCAGCGCGGACTTCCGCCTGCCGGCGCAGCTCGAGGAGCCCGACCTCAAGGCGCTCTCGGACGCGGCCCTGGCGCTGTTCGACGCGCTGGGGTGCGCCGGCGTGGCCCGGTTCGACTTCTTCCTCACCCCGGACGGCCCGGTGCTCAACGAGGTCAACACGATGCCGGGCATGACGGCCGAGTCGCAGGTGCCGAGGATGTTCGCGGCGATCGGCCTGCCGTACGCCGACCTGCTCGCCGAGCTCGTCGCGGCCGCACTGGGCACGGCACGGGCCCGATGACCCTGCGCCCACGACCACGACTGCTGGAGGACGCACCGTGATTTCATGGGACCAGCACTGGCCGCACCACCCGCACGGAGGCACTCCCATCCCACGGCATCGCACCGGACCACGATGACGGCCTCGTCATCGGTCTTCGGGACCCCGGAGGCGCGGCGTGAGTGGTGGCCCGACGCCACCCTCGGCGGCGCCGTGGCGTTCGTCGGCTTCGCCGAGCAGACCTCGGGCTTCCAGTTCCTCGGTGAGGTCACGCTCGACGCCTGGGTCGTGATCCTTGGCTTCAGCCTGGCGGCCGGCCTGTCCCGACGGGTGCCTGGCGCCGCGCTGGCCGTCGTGTGGGCGACCTGCATCCTGCAGGTGCTGACCGGGTCCCGCTTGATGATCATCGAGCTGGCCGTCGCGTTCGTCGCCTTCGGCACCGCGCGCTATGGCAGCCCTCTGGTGGTCTGGCTCAGCGGGCTGTCCATCCCGATCGGCACCGTCGCGGCTCTCATCGTCGTGCGCGAGGTCGGGTCCGGTTTCCTCGCCCGCCTGTACAACCCTGTCCGGACGATCTACACCGATGGCTCGGTCGGTCCGGCCACCATGGCGATGTTCGGTCTCGCGGTGCTGGCCGTGCCTTGGCTCCTCGGCCTGCTGGTGCGCAGTCGGGCGCAGACCGAGGTGTCCCGTGCCGATCGCGATGTCGCCGAGATGCTCCGCGAGGAGGCCGAGGCCGGACGGGCGCAGGCCCAGGAGATTGCCGACCTCCGTGCGGAGCAGGCTCGGCTGGCGCACGACGTGCACGACGTGGTCGGCCACTCCTTGGCGGTCATCCTGGCGCAAGCCGAGTCGGCGCAGTTCCTGCCCGAGGACGACACCGACCGGATCCGGCAGACGCTGCAGAACGTCGCCGTCTCGGCGCGACAGTCCCTCCAGGACGTACGCACGGTGCTGTCCGGCGGCGACGAGCTCGGGACGACGACCGCCGGGCTCGACGGCCTCGTCGACAGCCTTTGGATCGCCGGCAACGACCTGCGCTCCTCGGTCGTCGGCGAGCCGAGGCCGCTGCCGCCCGAGCTGGACGTCGTCGCCTATCGCGTCCTCCAGGAGATGCTGACCAACGCGCTCAAGCACGGGCGGCGCGGGGAACCGGTCTGGATCGAGCGCCACTGGGAGGGCGAGCTGCGGATCGAGGTCCGTAACCTGGTCGACGACTCGTCCGACCCGGACTGGCCGGTCGACCCCGCTGCGCCCGAACCCACGGCGCCCGGGAGCGGCATCGCCGGCATGCGGCGCCGGGTCGAGTCGGTCGGCGGCCACCTCGACGTACGCCGGAGGCACGACGACCAGCACGGCATGACGTTCACGACCACCGCATGGGTGCCCTTCCGCACGACGGCGAGCAGAGCGTGACCGATCCCATCCGCGTCCTGCTCGTGGACGACCAGGAGCTGTTCCGCGCCGGGGTCTCCGTCATCGTCGGGGCGCAGCCCGACATGGAGGTCGTCGGCGACGCGGCGGACGGCCGGGAGGGCGTGCGGCTCGTCGACGAGCTGCAGCCCGACGTCGTGCTGATGGACATCCGGATGCCCGAGCTCGACGGGGTCGAGGCGACCCGCCTGATCTTCTCGCCGGACCGCGTCGCCCGTCGTACGTCGCCGGTGCGGGTCGTCGTGCTGACGACGTTCAACCTCGACGACCGTGCGGCGACCGCGATCCGGCACGGAGCGAGCGGCTTCCTGCTCAAGGACGCCACGCCGGTCATGCTGCGTGACGCGATCCGCACGGTTCACGCTGGCAACGCCGTCCTCGCCCCTGACGACCTCACGTCGCTCCTCGAAGGAACGTTCCGCAGCCGCAAGCCGGTCCCACCGGGATACGCCGGGCTCACGACCAAGGAGCGCGAGGTCCTCGGCGCGGTCGCCCGCGGCCTGAGCAACGCCGAGGTCGGGCAGGAGGTCTTCGCCAGCGAGTCGACCGTCAAGACCCATGTGGGGGCCATCCTGCGCAAGCTCGACCTGCGCGACCGCGTGCAGATCGTGGTGTTCGCCCACGAGCACGGCCTGGCCGGCGACGGGTGACGTGCCGGTCGCGGCCCCGGCCGTAGGATGATTCCCATGTATGACGTCGCACTCCTCATCGAACGCCAGCTCAACGACCTCGACGCGGCGCAGATCATCGCGTTGCACGAGGGGCTCGAGGACACCGTCCGCTACCACCTCCTGCTGCCGGTCGAGAGCTCGAACCAGGTCCTGACCTCCTCGATGAGCGCGCTGGGCTCGGGCCAGATCGTGCCGATCTCGGAGCCCGACGCCATCGAGGACGCGCAGGAGGAGATGGTCAGGGCCGGGCAGTCGGAGCTGGACGCCAGCGCCGACCTGATCCGCGCCCGAGGCCAGCAGGTCACCGCGGTCCTCACCGAGGACGACCCGATCGACGCCCTCGTCCAGCTCGTCAAGGACACCGGTTCGTCCGAGGCGATCATCCTGACCGAGCCGCACGTCGTGCAGGAGTTCCTGCGCATCGACTGGACCGCACGCGCGCAGCGCAAGCTCGACGTCCCCAGCGTCCACCTGCTCGAGCACGTCCCGTTCGACGCCCAACGCTGATCGGGACCCCCGTCGTAGGCTGGGTCCCATGACGTACGACGTGGAGAAGACCGAGGAAGAGTGGAAGGCCGAGCTCAGCCCCGAGGAGTACCAGGTGCTGCGCAAGCAGGGCACCGAGCGTCCCTTCAGCTCGTCCTACGAGACGGATCCGACCGTCGGGGTCTACGCCTGCCGCGCGTGCGGTGCCGAGCTGTTCCGCAGCGAGACCAAGTTCGACGCACACTGCGGCTGGCCGGCCTTCTACGCCCCGCTGGCCGAGGACCGGGTGCAGTACATCGAGGACCGTTCGCTCTTCGGCGGCGTACGCATCGAGGTCCGCTGCTCGCGTTGCGGGTCGCACCTGGGCCATGTGTTCGAGGGCGAGGGCTTCCCGACCCCGACCGACCAGCGCTTCTGCATCAACGGCGTGGCCCTGCAGCTGCAACCCGACGCCTGACGCCTCGATAGCGTGAAGCCATGACTCTCACGCTCGGCATGATCACGGCGGACACGACCGACGCCCTGCGGCTCGCACGCTGGTGGGCCGACCAGGTCGGCGGGACGATCGAGCAGGAGCACGACGGCTGGTACGTCATCGTCGGCATGCCCGGCCCGACCCCCAAGCTGGCCTTCCAGAAGGTCACGGACCCGACGCCGGGCAAGAACCGGCTGCACCTCGACCTCTCGGCGCCTGACCGCGAGGCGGAGACCGAGCGGCTCGTGGCGGCCGGGGCCACGCTGGTCGAGCGGCAGGAGCTGCAGGGCCACCGCTGGAACGTGCTGTCCGACCCCGACGGCAACCAGTTCTGCGTGTACGAGGCGCCGGAGTCGCCCTAGGGCCAGCGCTCGGTGAGCTCGGTGACGGTGTGGGCGCGGCCCGTGTAGAACGGGATCTCCTCGCGCACGTGGCGGCGGGCGCGGCTGGCGCGGAGCTCGCGCATGAGGTCGACGATGCGGTGCAGCTCATCGGCCTCGAACGCCAGGATCCACTCGTAGTCGCCCAGCGCGAACGACGCGACCGTGTTGGCGCGCACGTCCGGGTAGTCCCGAGCCTGCATGCCGTGCTCTCGCAGCATGTCGCGACGCTCCTCCTCGGGCAGGAGGTACCACTCGTAGGAGCGGACGAACGGATAGACGCAGACGTAGGGGTGCGTCTCCTCGTCGGCCATGAAGGCCGGGATGTGCGAACGGTTGAACTCCGCGGGACGGTGCAGCGCCATCTGCGACCACACCGGGGTCATGTGCGAGCCCAGCTCGGTCCGGCGGAACGCGTTGTAGGCGGCCTGGAGGGCATCGCTCGTCGGCGCGTGCCACCAGATCATCAGGTCGGCATCCGCGCGCAGCCCGCTGACGTCGTACGTCCCCCGCACCACGACGTCGTCGGCGGCAAGCGTGTCGATCAGCTGCTCGACCTCGGCGGCGAAGGCCGTGCGGGGTGCGTCGCCGAGGGGGCGGTCGAGACGGAACACCGACCACATCGTGTAGCGGATCGTGTCGTTGATCTCCTTGGCCAGCTTGCCCTTGCTTCTAGGGTGCTCAGTCTCTATCCGCTCGCTCATGACTCGATTGTCCCAGCGTCGAGGATGCGCCGGGCAGCCGCCCGACCCGAGGCGATGACCGCGGGGATGCCGACGCCGCGATAGGCCGCGCCGCACACCTCCAGGTCCGGCACCGCCGCGACGGAGCGCTCGACGATCTCGACCCGGTCGAGGTGCCCGACGTCGTACTGCGGCAGCCCCCCGCCCCAGCGCTGCACGGCCCAGTCGAGCGGCTCGGGGAGGCCGCCGAACGCCGTACGCAGGTCGGCGAGCGCGCGAGCGGCGATGTCACCGTCGTCGTGCTGCAGCAGCGTGGCCTCGCCGGCGCGTCCGACGGAGGCACGGACGACCGTACGGCCGCTGTCCGCGACCCACCCCCACTTGCTGGACGAGACTGTGGCGGCCTTGATGAACGTGCCGTCGACCGGCGGGACCAGGAATCCGGAGCCCTCGAACGCAGGCGGCTCGTCGAGGACGTAGGTGACGATGGCCATGCTGGCGTAGTCGATCGCGGCGAGGGCGAAGGCCGCCTCGGGCGCATCCTCGGCGATGAGCCGCGCGGCGGCCGGAGCCGGCGCGGCGACGACGACGGCGTCGACGTCCAGGTGCTCCACGTCCGTGGTCGGTCCGACCGACAACCGCCATCCGTCCGCCGTGCGCGTGACGGCACGGACCGTCGACTCCAGGCGTACGTCGATCCCCGGAGTCGCCGCGACCGCCGCCGGAAGCTGGCCCACTCCCCCCACCAGGCCCGCGAAGACCGGTCCGGTCGATTCGGCGGCGGACCGCGCGCTCGCCGCACCGGCGAGCAGGTCCGGTCCCAGCGCGGCGACCTGCGGCGTCGTGGCGTGCAGTGAGAGCGCATCGGTGTGGCCGGCATAGACCCCGCCGAGCAGCGGCTCGACGAGCCGGTCGAGCACGTCGCGGCCGAGGCGGTCGGTCACGAACTCGGCGACCGAGACGTCGTCGTCAGGCACCGGCACGACGCGCGGGTCGACCTCCGCGATCCCCGAGGCCCTCAGCGCGTCGACGTCGGCGGGCACGCCCATGACCGTCGGCGGCATCGGCCGCAGCGCACCGTGGGTCCAGATCGACGCCGAGATCGTCCTCGGGTGGACCACGCGGTCGTCGAGGCCGACGGCGTGCACCAGGTCGAGACCCTCGGGTCTGCGGGCCAGGATCGACTCCGCACCGAGGTCGAGGGTGAGGTCACCGACCGAGCCGAGCTTGAGCTTGCCACCGATGCGGTCCGAGCCCTCGAGGACGACGACGGCGGCACCGCCGGACGCCAGCTCGTACGCTGCGGCGAGGCCGGACATGCCGCCCCCGACGACCGCGACCCGCATGTCAGTGCTGGGTCGGCTGGTAGCCGTGGACGAAGTCGACGAGCCGTGCCAGGGCGTCCGGGTCGGTGGCCGGCAGGACGCCGTGGCCCAGGTTGAACACGTGGCCCTCGGCCGCCTGGCCGGCGTCGATGATCTCCGCGGCCCGGGCGTGCACGAACTCGGTCGGTGCGAACACAGCGGTGGGGTCGAGGTTGCCCTGGACCGCCTTCCCCGGACCGACGCGACGCACGGCCTCGTCGAGCGGGACCCGCCAGTCGACACCCACGACGTCCGCGCCGGCATCCCCCATGGAGTGCAGCAGCTCGCCGGTGCCGACGCCGAAGTGGATGCGCGGCACGCCGAGGTCGGCGACGGACGCCAGCACGGCGGCCGAGTGCGGCTTGACGTACGTCTCGTAGTCCGCGAGCGACAGCGCGCCGGCCCACGAGTCGAACAGCTGGATCGCGGAGGCCCCGGCCTCGACCTGCAGGCGCAGGAACTGGCCGGCGATCGCTGCGACCCGGTCGAGCAGCCCGCGCCACAGGTCGGGCTCGGAGTACATCAGCTGCTTGGTCAGCCGATGGTCGCGCGACGGGCCACCCTCGACGAGGTAGGACGCGAGCGTGAACGGTGCTCCCGCGAACCCGATCAGCGGCGTGGAGCCGAGCTCGCCGACCAACGCGGTGACCGCGTCGGTGATCGGGGTGACGTCGTCGGGCTCGAGGTCGCGGAACTGGGAGAGCTGGGACGCGGTCCGGAGCGGGTCGGCGATCACGGGGCCGGTGCCGGGGACGATGTCCAGGTCGACACCGATGGCCTTGAGCGGCACGACGATGTCGGAGAAGAAGATCGCCGCGTCGACGCCGTAGCGGCGGACGGGCTGCATCGTGATCTCGACGACCATGTCGGTGCGGAAGCACGAGTCGAGCATCGTCGTGCCCTCACGCAGGGCAAGGTACTCGGGGAGCGAACGACCGGCCTGGCGCATGAACCACACCGGCGTGTGGGACGGCTGCTCGCCTCGGCAGGCCTGGAGGAACGCGCTGTCGGTCATCGTCGTGGGCACCCCGCCATTGTCTCAGGTGGGCACCGACCGGGGCCGTGCGGAGTGTCGAGGCCCACCCTGAGCCGTACGCGCCTACGATCACAGTGTGGGAGCCCGAAGCGACATCGACCGCACCCCCGCGCAGTTCACCGCTGCGGTGGAGCTGATCCGGCAAGCCGTCCTACGACCTGAGGTCGTGGTCGACGAGATGCCCGCGCCGCAACGCATCGCCCCGCACGCCTTCGCCATCAGCGGTGACGTCCTGGTCGGCGACGACGAGCTGGCGACCGGGCGCTTCATCCTGCTGCACGACCCGGCCGGCAACGACGCTTGGGGCGGTACCTTCCGTTGTGTGACCTTCGCGCGCGCAGACATCGAGGCCGACATGGCCGCCGATCCCGTCCTGCCCAGCGTCGGCTGGAGCTGGCTGACCGAGGCCCTCGAGGCGTACGGCAGCGGCTACACCGCCGGCAGCGGCAGCGTCACGGTCGTGCGCTCGGAGGGCTTCGGCGAGATGGAGGCCGACGGCTCGGACGCCCAGATCGAGGTTCGTGCCTCCTGGACGCCCCTCGTCGAGGCCCCGACCCCCGGCATGGACTCCCACGCTGCTGCGTGGTCCAACCTCCTGTGCGCGATCGCCGGGCTGCCCCCGCTCGCGCCCGGCGTGATCCCCCTCCCCCGCAGGCGTGGTGTCCGTTGACCTCTCCCGACCACCCCGCCCCCGAGACCCCGACCGACGCCATCGACGACGAGACGCCGGAACCGGTCATCCCGCAGGCGCCGCGCCTCGAGCTCCGCGACCCGTTGCCGCCCGTCGTCGACACCCCCGAGCTGCTCCGCGACACCTGCGAGCGCATCGCGGCCGGCACCGGCCCCATCGCGCTCGACGCCGAGCGCGCCTCGGGCTACCGCTACTCCCAGCGCGCCTATCTCGTGCAGGTACGCCGCGAGGGCTCGGGGACGCACCTGATCGACCCCATCGCGTTCGACAGCCTGGTGCCGCTCGACACCGCGTTCGACGGCAACGAGTGGATCCTGCACGCGGCGACCCAGGACCTGATGTGCCTCGCTGAGGTCGGTCTCTATCCCGAGTCGCTGTTCGACACCGAGCTCGCCGGCCGGCTGCTCAACCTGCCCCGGGTCGGTCTGGCCGCGCTGGTCGAGCACTACCTCGGCCTCAGCCTCGCCAAGGAGTTCTCCGCGGCGGACTGGTCGACCCGTCCCCTGCCCGAGCCGTGGCTCGTCTACGCCGCCCTCGACGTCGAGGTGCTGATCGAGCTCCGCAACCTGATCGACGCCGACCTGCAGAAGACCGGCAAGCGCGAGTGGGCCGCCGAGGAGTTCGAGGCCCTGCTGTCGTTCCAAGGCCCGCCCGAGCGCAAGGAGCCCTGGCGGAGGACCTCCGGCATCCACAAGGCGCGGGGCCGCCGGGCGCTCGGGCTGGTGCGCGAGATCTGGGAGACTCGCGACGCGATCGCCGAGGCTCGCGACACGACGCCGGGTCGCATCCTGCCCGACACGTCGATCCTCGAGATCGCCGTCAACCCACCCCAGGACGAGAACGCCCTCAAGTCGATGCGCATCATGCGCAACCGGGGTCCGCGCCGCTTCCTCAGCGCGTGGCACGACGCGGTCGAGCGCGGTCTGTCTCTCGACGAGTCCGAGCTGCCGACGACCGGTCAGCGTACGGACGGCCCGCCGCCCCCACGGGCGTGGGCCGACAAGAACCCCGACGCCGCCGACCGCCTCGCCCGCAGCCGTGAGGTCGTCGTCGAGCTCGCCGAGAAGCACGACCTGCCGACCGAGAACCTCATCAGCCCGCAGCTCGTGCGCAACCTCGCCTGGGAGCCGCCCAACCCGATCACGGTCGACACCGTCACCGAGGCACTGACCGCCGATGGTGCGCGTGCCTGGCAGATCGGGCTCATCGTCGAACCCCTGACGGCAGCGCTCCGACCTGAGGGCGTGTGACCGGGTTCTTAGGATTCGCGTGCGTGAGGTAAGCACGACCTAAGTTACGATCAGCGGTGTGTTCGCCATGCTCCTGATCGGTCTCCGCGAGGGGCTCGAAGCCAGCCTCATCGTCAGCATCCTCGTCGCCTACCTGGTCAAGACCGATCGGCGCCACGAGATCCGCTACGTCTGGGCGGGCGTGGCGACCGCGCTCGCCGTCGTGATCGCGGTGTTCACGTTCATCACGATCGTGTTCGAGCAGCTGTCGTTCAAGACCCAGGAGGCCGTGGGCGGCACGATGTCGATCCTCGCCGCTGCCCTCGTGACCTGGATGATCTTCTGGATGCGGCGCACCGCGCGGGGCCTCAAGAGGGAGCTGGAGGGCGAGATGGCCTCCGCCGTCGCACTGGGGAGCGGCGCCATCGCCCTCGTCGCGTTCCTCACGGTCGGCCGCGAGGGTCTCGAGACCGCCGCCATCATGTGGAGCACGATCGAGACCGCCAGCACCCCACGGCCCTTCATCGGGGCGACGCTGGGCATCCTCATCGCGGTCGTCCTGGGCATCGGCATCTACCGCGGAGCCATCCGGGTCAACCTCGGCAAGTTCTTCACGGTCACGGGCTTCCTGCTGATCATCGTCGCCGCGGGCGTGCTGGCGTACGGCGTGTACGACCTGCAGGAGGCCGGGTTCCTGCCACGCCTGACCGGGGACGTCGGCAGCATCGCGAACCTCGGCAACCAGGTCTTCAACATCGCGTCGACCATCCCGTCGGACAGCTGGTACGGCACGCTGCTCAAGGGCACCGTCAACTTCCAGCCCGACCCGTCGTGGCTGCAGGCGATCTGCTGGGCGGCCTACCTCCTGGTGATCCTGCCGCTCTACGCCCGCAAGCCCAAGACTCCCGCCCGGGTCGACGACAAGATCGTCCACAGCGCCTGATCTTGGGCTCCCGCGGTTACCGTTGTCGCATGACTGCAGGGGCCCGGCTGGCATGAACGAGCGTCAGCGAGTGAGAAACGCGGCATGAACGAGTTCAAGCGACCGTCGCTGCCCGGGTCCGCACTGTTCGAGGCCCAGGCGGACGGAGCCGACCCTGCCGAGATGGCCGCCGCCGGCCACCGCATCGCCAACCTGCTGGTCCGCGGCCCGCGCACCGACACCGACCAAGGCCTCGTCGACCGGGTGCTGCACCTCGCCGACGAAGAGGGGCTCGGCGTCATCGCGGACCTCTGGTCGCACGCCGCGGCCGACAGCCTCGCGGGATCGCTCTGGCGGCTCTACCTGCTGCGCACCTGGGTCTACCGGCAGCCCGAGCAGGCCGCACGCGAGTTCGCCGCCGGCAAGGCGTACGCACCGGTGCACGAGGTGCTCGCCGGCGTCGTCGACCCGCCTGGTCCCGAGGAGGTCATCGCACTCGTGGACACCGTGGTCCGCGGCATCGTGGGGGACGACTTCGACGTCACCTTGGACCGCGCGGCTGCCTTCGCGCACATCGTCGGGGTCGGTCGAGCGCAGCTCGAGAGCGGCGATCCGCAGAGCGCCGCGAAGCTCGTCGACACCGCCGTGCACCTGCGCCACGCAGCAGAGCTCGAGCGCTCGTCACGCCTGCATTGAACTTCGTCACACCGGCCGCGTGCAGTCCTTGAGTTGCGCCCGTGCTCGGTTAGGCTGGTTGTCGCGTCGGGCTGTGGTAGCCCCGGGTCCCAAAATTAGCCGCTTCGAGCGGCCACGCGCCGTGAGGCGCTTCCCAGCCCGGCGCGACCCTCTTGCCGATCAGCGCTGCGGCGCAAACGTCGTGTACGACTGCGTGGCCCGGCCGATGGCCGCCAGCTCGTCGAGGTCCTCCGCTGCCGGCGTCCATGCCCCCGCTGCAGCGTTCGCGGCGACCTGCTCCGGCCCGGTGGCACCGGCGATGACGCTGGACACCGCCGGCTGAGCGGCCAGGCCGCCGATGGCCAGGTCGAGGATCGAGATGCCGCGCGCCGACGCGAACGACTCCAGCGCCTCGATGCGGTCCCAGTCGGCGTTCGCAAGACGATGGGTCTGGACCGACAGGCGCGTGCCGGCCGGGGCGTCCTCACCGCGGCGGTACTTGCCGGTCAGCAACCCATACGCCAGCGGGAAGTACGGCAGCACGCCGACTCCCAGCTCGAGGCAGGCCGGCACGAGCTCGGTCTCGGCGGTGCGGTTGTAGAGCGAGTACTCGTTCTGGGCCGTCACGAACGCCTCCAGCCCCGTGGTCCTCGAGACCCAGTCGGCGTCGACGACCTGCCAGGCCTGGAGGTTGGAGCTGCCGATGGCACGCACCTTGCCCTCCTGGAGCAGCTCGGTCATCGCACCGAGGGTCTCCTCGATCGGCGTCGACGGATCCGGGGTGTGCAGCTGGTAGAGGTCGATGTGGTCGGAGTCGAGCCGCTTCAGGCTCGCCTCCGCGGCCGTGCGGACGTACGCCGCGGTGCCGCGCCGGCCACCGTCGTCACCGTTGACGCCCTGCATGTCCATGCCGAACTTCGTGGCGATGACGACCTCGTCGCGGCGCCCCTTGAGCGCCTCGCCGAGGAGCTGCTCGCTCTGCCCGGTGCCATACGTGTCGGCGGTGTCGAAGAACGTGATGCCGTGCTCGAACGCGGCGTCGACGACGGCCCGGGTCCGGTCGGCGTCGATGCGGGTGCCGAACGCGTTGCAGCCGATGCCCACGGCCGAGACGGTGATGTCGCTGGATCCGAGTGAACGGTGAGAGGTCGTCATGCATCCAGCCTAGGCAGCGGGTGGACGCGCTCGGCCACCGTCTCGTCTCACGTACACTCGCCAGATGTTCTCGAGGACGGCAGCGCGCAGGACCGCCGCTGCCCTGACGGCGGCACTGGTCGCCGTCCTCCTCGTCACCGTCGGCGGGTCGACCCGCACTCAGACCCAGCGGCTCACCATTTCCGGCGCGAGCCATGCCGGAGCCGCCGCCAAGGCGACGCGAGTCCCGCAGGCGGCTCTTCCAGCCCACCACCTCCAGGACCCGCTGCAGCTCGAGCTCGTCTCGACGCCGCCGAGCGAGGCGCCGGACGTACACCCTTCGGTCGCCGTCACGACTTCCGAGACCGTCGTCGTCCGCACCGGGCGCGACCGAGTCACTCCCACCGGACGCGCGCCACCAGCTCTCTGAGTCACGCCGCCCGCCCGTCCGACCCACGCCCTTCTCGGTGTGTTCTCGAAAGCTGATCCATGTCCTCCCGTGCACCTCTCTGGCGTGCTGCTGCCGCCTTCGCCGTCATCGCCGGCTCCCTCGCCCTCGCGCTCACCAGCTCGGCCAAGCTCGGCCTCGATCTCAAGGGCGGCACCCAGATCGTCCTCGAGACCCAGGACACCGGCCGGGTCAAGGCCGATGCCGAGTCCACCGACCGGGCCCTGAGCGTCCTGCGCGGTCGCGTCGACGCCCTCGGCGTCGCCGAGCCCACCCTCGCCCGCTCCGGCGAGAAGCGCATCATCATCGAGCTGCCCGGCGTGCAGGACCCGCGCGAGGCCGCCGAGGTCATCGGTCAGACCGCCCAGCTGTCGTTCCACGAGGTGCTGCGGGTGCCCACCACCCCCGACGAGAAGGCGGCCAAGGGCGAGCAGCTGCTGCAGGACGAGAGCGGTGCCCCGCTGATCGTCGGCAAGGCGCTGCTGACCGGCGACGGCGTCAAGGACGCAGCGGCCCAGTCCGACCAGCAGGGCCTCGGCCAGTGGACCGTCGACGTCCAGTTCAACGGCAAGGGCAGCGGCGGCTGGAAGCAGCTCGTGTCCGACGCGTGCGCCAACCCCGCGGCCGGCAACCGCGTCGCGATCGTGCTCGACAAGAAGGTCATCTCCTCACCCGGCGTCGTGCCCGAGCTCTGCTCCTCCGGCGGCGGGTCCCGCACCAGCATCACCGGCGACTTCAGCCAGGCCGAGGCCAAGGATCTCGGCGTGCTGATCAAGGGCGGCGCCCTGCCGGTCGAGGTCGAGACCATCGAGCAGCGCACCGTCGGCGCGACGCTCGGCGACGTCGCCATCAAGGCCTCGGTCGAGGCGGCGATCATCGGCATCGCGCTCACCGGCCTGTTCATCGTGTTCATCTACCGGCTCGTGGGCCTCCTCGCGACGATCGCCCTCGGCACGTACGCGCTCATCTCCTACGGCCTGCTGGTGTGGCTCGGTGCGACCTTGACACTGCCGGGTCTGGCCGGCTTCGTGCTGGCGATCGGACTCGCGATCGATGCCAACGTCCTCGTGTTCGAACGCGCGCGCGAGGAGTACGCCGAACGTACGAGCGCCGGCCTCTCCCCCGCGCTCAACACGGGCTTCAATAAGGCCTGGTCGGCGATCGTCGACTCCAACGTCACGACCCTCCTCGCGGCGGCCCTGCTGTTCTTCTTCGCGTCGGGACCCGTCAAGGGCTTCGGCGTGACCCTGTCGATCGGCGTCATCGCCTCGATGGTCTCGGCGCTGGTCATCGCCCGCGTGCTCACCGAGTGGGCGATGCGTCGCTCGTTCGTCCGCAAGCGCCCCGGGTTGAGCGGTGTCGGCGGGACCGGGCGCATCCGCACGTGGCTGACCGAGAGCGGCCCGGACCTCATGAAGCGCAGCGGCACGTGGATCGTCATCACGCTCGTGGTCGCGGTCCTGTCGATCGGCGGCATCGCGCTGCGCGGGCTCAACCTGGGCGTCGAGTTCACCGGCGGCCGCCTGCTGGAGTTCTCGACCGCGAAGCAGGTCGACGTCGAGGACGCCCGCGAGGCCGTCAGCGACGTCGGCTTCCCCAAGGCCGTCGTGCAGTCGTCGTCGGGTGACGGCGGCGGCGAGAACATCACGGTCCGGGTCGAGGAGGTGTCCAACGACGAGGCCGTCGAGATCCAGGACGCGATCGCCTCCGTGGCCGGGACGACCGAGAAGGAGCGCGACGAGCTCATCGGCCCGAGCCTCGGCAAGGAGCTGCGCGACAAGGCCCTCATCGCCTTCGCGATCGCGATCGCCGCCCAGATGATCTACCTGGCCTGGCGGTTCCGTTGGACGTACGCTGCGGCAGCCGTGCTGTCGATGATGTCGGTCGTGCTGACCGTCGTCGGCGTGTTCGCCTGGTGGGGCAAGCCGATCGACGGCGTGTTCCTCGCCGCGGTGCTGTCGATCATCGGTCTTGCCGTCAACGACACGATCGTCGTGTTCGACCGCATCCGCGAGCACACCCGGGAAAACCGCAAGCGACCACTGCGGGAGGTCGTCAACGAGGCGATCCTGCAGACGATCCCCCGCACCATCAACACGGGCCTCGGCGCGATGTTCATCCTCGCCGCGCTCGCGGTGCTGGGTGGCGACTCGCTGACCGACTTCGCGATCGCCCTGCTGCTCGGGCTGTCGGTCGGCATCCTCTCGACGATCTTCACCGCCTCGGCGCTGGCGATCGTGCTGGAGGAGCGGTGGCCGTACGATCCGTCGGCGCCGCAGAAGAAGGTCATCGACCCGTACGCGAAGATCGACGACGGCCGGTCGGCGTCGGGCGCGGTGGTCTAGCCGGCCGGGAGGGCGCCCTAGGGTGGACGCATGACGTCGACACCGCCGGAGCAGCCGGACCACAACGAGCCGACCGTTCCGCTCGAGGGTGGCCAGCCCGACTACGGTCGGGCCGCACAGCCCCCTCCGCCTCCTCCGGGGCACCTGCCTCCGCCGCCGCCCGGCTACGGCCCGCCGCCCGGCTATCAGCCGCCTCCGGGTGGCTATTCGCCGCCGCCCGGCGCCGCCTACGGTGCGCACGCGGGTGCTCCGTGGGGCGTGCATCCGGTGACGGGCGTGCCGTACTCGGACAAGCAGAAGCTCATCGCCGGACTGCTCAACATCCTGCTGCCCTTCGGCATCGGCCGGTTCTACATCGGTGACACCGGCACCGGGGTGGCGCAGCTGCTCGTCACGATCCTCACCTGTGGCATCGGCAGCCTGTGGTCGTTCATCGACGGGATCCTCATGCTGACGGGCGACCCCAACGACTCGCAGGGCCGCCCGCTCCGCCCCTGAGCTCCCTGCTGTGCGGTGCCTGGCGTCATCACTTCTGAGGGCCCTGGATTACCGTTCTCACGACCCACATCCCGTTGTCCACAGCGGGCGTTCGGGGGGCTGACAGAACGGCGGGTGTTTCGGTAGTTTCACGGCTATGCGATTCGGGGGAACTGTCCTGGCGGCCCTGCTGACCCTGGGCGCGTGCTCCTCTGACCCTGAGCCCAGGGAACCGAAGCGCACCGCCACCTCAGCCGCACCCACGTCCGCTCCGCCGACCATGCCGGCGCAGGCCGAGGAGGACACCCCCGAAGGTGCCGCAGCCTTCGTCAAGCACTACATCGACGTCTTCAACTACGCCGCAAGCACCGGAGACGTCGAAGAGCTGTCGAGCTTGTCGTCACCAAACTGCAAAGGCTGCCAGCGGTACATCAAGCTCTACCGCGACACCTACGCGGCCGGCGGCTACTTCCGAGATTCCGACTGGCGGCTGAGCGATCTGCAACTCAGGCGCGCTGGCGACTCAAGCACGCTCTTCGGAACCGTCACTTCTCCGCCGGGTACGTACCGACGGACGTCTGCGGAAACGCCGGAGCCCGGAAATGCGGAGGACTCGGATCTGACGTTCATTGCGAACCGGACTTCAACTGGTTGGCGGCTCGCCACGCTAGAGCTCCAGGCGGACTCGTGATGCGCGCGTTCGGATTCCTGGTCGCCGTCGCCCTCGCCGTAGGCCTCGGCGCCCCGGCCCACGCGGATGCGAAGGTCGAGCCAAAACCGAAGGACGCGAGGCTGGTACTCGAAGCGGGCCGCCACTCACCCGGAAAGCAGTCGCCTCCGACTCAGGGCGGCAACATCAAGACAACTGACCCGAAGCCAGCCGATGCTTATTGCCAGCTCGACGCTGGCAACGAGGTGCAGTGCTATCCGGAAACGTTCGAGCAACCAGCGGACGAGGACGAGGCGGAGCTCACTGAGGGGGATGTCGTCAGGGCCGTGCGGGAGCTGGGGCTGCCGAGCCTGACGGTCCAGATCCAGCCGGGCGAGGAGACCCTCGTCAACATCGAGACGATCTTCTACACCAACCCGCAGCCGTTCGAGCGCAGCATCACGCTGCTCGGCTTCGATGTCGACGTCGTCGCCTCCCCTGTCCGCTACACGTGGGTCCACGACGATGGGACCGTGTCGACGAGCAGCAAGCCCGGGCGGCCCTACCCCGCGATGGACGTGACCCATCGCTACCGGAAACCGGCGGACGACGTGAACCCGCGCGTGGACGTGACGTACCGCGTTCGCTACCGCGTCGACGGCGGCGCGTGGCAGACCATCGGCCAGACCCTGCAGGCGTCCGGACCTTCCGCAGAGCTCGATGTCCGCGAGGCCGCACCGGTCCTCACGAGGCCCTGACGGCGTGCCGGTCCCGGCGAACGCGCGAGTGCAAGAATGGCGACATGCCCATTGCAAACCACATCGTTGAGCTGATCGGCAACACCCCGCTGGTCCGTCTCAACTCGGTCACCTCCGCGGGATCCGCGACCGTGGCCGCCAAGATCGAGTACCTCAACCCCGGCGGCAGCGCCAAGGACCGCATCGCGGTCAAGATGGTCGACGCGGCCGAGGCCTCCGGGGCGCTCAAGCCCGGCGGCACCATCGTCGAGCCGACGTCCGGCAACACCGGAATCGGACTCGCCCTGGTCGCCCAGCAGCGCGGCTACAAGTGCATCTTCGTGTGCCCTGACAAGGTCGGCGAGGAGAAGCGCAACGCGATGCGCGCCTACGGCGCCGAGGTCGTGGTCTGCCCGACCGCCGTCCCGCCCGAGCACCCAGACAGCTATTACAACGTCTCCGACCGACTGGTCCGCGAGACCGAAGGCGCCTGGAAGCCCGACCAGTACTCCAACCCCGCCGGCCCCGAGAGCCACTACGAGACCACCGGCCCGGAGATCTGGGCCGACACCGACGGCAAGGTGACGCACTTCGTCGCCGGCGTCGGCACCGGCGGAACGATCACCGGCGTCGGGCGCTACCTCAAGGAGGTGTCCGGCGGCACGGTCAAGGTCATCGGCGCCGACCCCGAGGGCTCGGTCTACTCCGGTGGAACCGGCCGCCCCTACCTCGTCGAGGGCGTCGGCGAGGACTTCTGGCCCAGCGCGTACGACCCGGCGGTCCCCGATGAGATCATCGCCGTGTCGGACGCCGACTCGTTCGAGATGACCCGCCGCCTCGCCCGCGAGGAGGGCCTGCTCGTGGGTGGTTCCTGCGGCATGGCCACGGTCGCGGCCCTACGCGTCGCAGAGCAGGCCGGATCGGACGCCCTCGTCGTCGTGCTGCTGCCCGACGGCGGACGCGGCTACCTCGCCAAGATCTTCAACGACGAGTGGATGTCGTCCTACGGCTTCCTCAGCGAGCCGCTCGACGGGCACAAGCATCACGTCAAGGTCGGCGAGCTGCTGCGCAACAAGTCCGGCGGCATGCCTGACCTGGTGCACACGCACCCGTCGGAGACCATCCGCGACGCGATCGAGATCCTGCGCGAGTACAACGTCTCGCAGATGCCCGTCGTCGGGGCCGAGCCCCCGGTCGTGATCGGCGAGGTGGCCGGCAGCGTCAGTGAACGCGCGCTGCTCAGTGCCGTCTTCGAGGGCCGCGCGCACCTCACCGACGCCGTGTCGGAGCACATGGAGCCCGCCTTCCCGCTCATCGGCGGCCAGGAGGACCTCGACACCGTCCTCAAGGCGCTCAGCAACAGCGACGCCGTGATGGTTGTCGAGGACGGCAAGCCGCTCGGCGTCCTGACCCGCCACGACCTGCTCGGGGTGCACGTATGAGCGAAAAGAAGAGCAGCCAGGACGAAGGGGCGTGGCAGGGTTTCGCGACCCGCGCGATCCACGCCGGCTATGAGCCCAATGCCGAGAACGGCGCCGTCAACGTGCCGATCTACGCCTCCTCGACGTTCGCCCAGGACGGCGTCGGTGGCATGCGCAGCGGTTATGAGTACGCGCGCACCGGCAACCCCACACGCACGGCACTCGAGGCCAACCTCGCCGCGCTGGAGGGCGGGGCCCACGGCCGGGCGTTCAGCTCCGGCATGGCGGCGACCGACTGTGCGATCCGCTCGCTGCTGAGGCCCGGCGATCACCTGGTGATCCCCGACGACGCCTATGGCGGCACGTTCCGGCTGATCGACAAGGTCTTCAGCCAGTGGGGCATCACCTACACGGTCGGCGCGGTCAACGATCTCGACGCCATCCGCGCGGCGATCAGGTCCGAGACCAAGGCCGTGTGGATCGAGACCCCCACCAATCCCCTGCTGAACGTCGGCGACATCGCCGCGATCAGCGAGATCGCCCACGCGGCGGGCGCCAAGCTCGTCGTCGACAACACCTTCGCCTCGCCCTACCTGCAGCAGCCGCTGCAGCTCGGCGCCGACGTGGTCCTTCATTCGACCACGAAATATCTCGGCGGGCACTCCGACGTCGTCGGCGGAGCCCTCGTGACCAACGACGACGAGCTCGACGCCGCCTTCGCGTTCCTGCAGAACGGTGCCGGGGGCGTGCCGGGGCCGTTCGACGCCTACCTGACGATGCGCGGCGCCAAGACGCTGGCGGTGCGCATGGACAAGCACTGCGACAACGCCGAGGCGATCGTCGAGTTCCTCCAGGGTCATCCCGCCATCGCATCGATCCTCTATCCCGGCCTCCCGGAGCACCCGGGCCACGAGGTCGCAGCACGGCAGATGCGACGGTTCGGCGGCATGATCTCGGTGCGCATCGCCGGTGGCAAGCAGGCGGCGCTCGACTTCTGTGCTCGCACCGAGCTCTTCACCCTGGCCGAGAGCCTCGGCGGCATCGAGTCCCTGATCGAGCACCCCGGCGCCATGACCCACGCCTCGACCGTCGGCTCGCTGCTCGAGGTGCCGGACGACCTCGTACGCCTGTCCGTGGGCATCGAGGACATCGGCGACCTCATCGGGGACCTCGAGCAGGCGCTGCGATCCTAGGATCACCGGCAAGGCGGACGGCCCTGGGCCGGGCGGCCTGGACGCTGCAACCGCTCTACGTCGTCCTCGAGGTCGTCGTCGGCCTGCGGGCCTCGCGGGACTACACGTTCGCCGACTCCACCATCAGCGATCTCGGCAACACGTCGTGCCGGACGATCCGCGGCGACCTGCTGTGCTCACCGTGGCACGCCACGATGAACACCGGCTTTGTGTGGTTCGGCCTGACGCTCGCCGTCGGGGCACTGCTGCTGGGCTCGCGGCTCCTTCGCGGGCCCGTGGGACGCGCGGCCGTCGTGGCCTGGTGCGTCTCGGGCCTCGGGTCCGTCGGTGTCGGACTCGTGCCCGTCAACGAGCAGGGCGGACTCCACGGGCTCGTCGCCCTGCCGGTCTTCCTCGCCCAGCCCGTGGCGCTCGTGCTCACAGGGCTGAGCCTGCGAGCGACGCGGCCCGCCCTCGCTCGTGGCACCCTCGCCGTCGGTGTGCTGTCAGCCGCAGGTGTCCTCGGCTTCGCGGCGCTGCTCGCCGGTGACGGCTCGGGCGGGCTCGGCGCGACCGAGCGCCTCGCCCTGTGGCCCGGCTACGTGTGGGTCGGCGTTATTGCGGTGGCCAGCTTCCGGGCCGTCCACTCTCCCGAGACACGCGAGGGCTGAACCGTGATCAGGCGGTGCGGTGCTCGTCCTCGTCGACACCGGGCAGGCCGACCTGCTCGAAGTCGATCTCCGGTCGTGCGATGCCGGTCTCGTCCAGCACGGTGAACTCGCTGGCGGTGAGGCGGCGCGTGTCACCCTCGATCTGCTTGACCTCGCCCAGGAGCCTGGCCTCGTCGATGCCGTCCAACCGGCGGGCCGTCACCAGCACGCGACCTTCGAGCGAGCCGGCGAAGTCGTTGTAGGACCGGACCGTCGTCTCGATCGACCGGCCGAGCTTGGAGACGTGCTCGGACAGCTTGCCGAGGCGCTTGTAGAGCTCGCGGCCGAGGTCGACCAGCTCCTGGGCGTTCTCGGCGAGGTCCTCCTGCTTCCACGTCAGCGCGACGGTCTTGAGTGTCGCCCAGAGGTTGACCGGGGTCGCCAGGACGATGCCGCGGCTGAACGCGTACTCCAGCAGGGTCGGATCGGCGTCGAGGGCGGTGTTGAGGATAGCCTCGCTCGGGATGAAGGCGATCGTGTACTCGGGGCTGACCGGCAGACCCGTCCAGTACTCCTTGCCGGCCAGGGCGTCGACGTGTCCACGCACCTGCTTGGCGTGCTGCGCCTGGAGCGTCTTGCGCTCGGACTCGCTGATGTCCTCGCGGAACGAGTCGATGAAGGCGCTGAAGGGGACCTTGGAGTCGATCGCCACCTGCTTGCGGCCGGGCAGCTTGATGACCATGTCGGGACGACGGGCTCCGGAGTCGGCCGAGATCGACTCCTGCACGGAGTAGTCGATGCGGTTGAGCAGACCGGCCGACTCGACCAGTGTCTTGAGCTGGAGCTCGCCGTAGGCGCCGCGCACCGAGTTGTTGCGCAGGGCGGCCGACAGCGTCTCGGCGGCCATCTTGGACTGCTCGGCACTCTGCCGCGTGGCGCGGATCTGCGCCGCAAGGTCGCCGTGCTGCTCGCTGCGCTGCTTCTCGAGGTCGAGCACCTTCTGCTGCATGTCCTTGAGCTGGGCGGCGACCGGTGCGAGCTTCTGGAGCACCTTGCTCTCGGTCTGCGTGGCGGCCTCGCGCTGGCGGGTCTCCTGGCGATGTGCCTCGATCGTCTGGCGGTGCTGGTCCTGCGCCTGCACGAGCTGCTCCCGCAGGCCCTCGACCGACGCCTGGGCCGCCGCGAGCTGTTGCTCGATCTCGGCGCGCACGACGGCCTCGTCGTGCCTGACCTGGGAGACCACGGCAGCGTGCCTGGCCTCGAGCACCTCGGGATCGACGGTCGTTGCCGTGGCGGCAGCGCCGGCACCGGCACGGCCGAACAGCCAGCCGCCGACGAGGCCGAGGGCGAGTCCGAGGAGAAGCACGATGACGAGATCCATGTGGTCAGTCTCGCAACCGGGACCGACACATTCGTGCAGGCAGGCCGACGACACGCCTGTTCGGCCACCGACGACCCCCGGGGCTGCCAGAATCGTCAACCATGGCGACCGTGATGCTCCTGCTGGCCCACCCGCGTGGCGCGAGCTACTGCCACGCCCTGGCCGAGCGCATCGGTGAACGGCTGCTCGAGCTCGGCCACGAGGTCCGGTCGCACGACCTGTACGCCGAGCTGTTCGACCCCGTCCTCACCGCCGAGGAGTCGCGCACGACTGGCGAGACGATCGAGTCGATCCTCGCCCGTGAGAACGACCCCGTCGTCGCCCTGCACCGCGAGGAGCTGCGCCTCGCCGAGGGCCTCGTGGTCGTGCACCCCAACTGGTGGGGCATGCCGCCCGCGATCCTCACCGGGTGGATCGACCGCGTCGTGGTGCCCGGCGTTGCCTATCGGCTGCAGGAGGCCACCGGCCATCCCGAGCCCCTCGCGCCCGTGGCCGAGCTGTTCGTCGTCAACACGTCGGACACGACCGACGAGCGCGAGCGCGACCTCTACAGGGACCCGCTCGCGTCGATCTGGGGACGCTGTGTCGCGCCCTACCTGGGTGGCCCGCGCGTCACCCGCAGGGTGCTGCGGCCGGTGGTCGACTCGAGCGACGAGCAGCGACGGGCCTGGCTCGACGAGGTCGAGTTGCTGGCAGCGGAGACATTCGGATCGGCCCTTTAGTCTGGCCGGTATGTCTCGACGTCGCGGATTCCTCGGTGAGGTCTCCTGGCTCCAGCTCGCCGGGAGCGTGCTCGCCGCCGTCACGGCTGCCTGGATCGCCTCGTCGCTGGGGGTCGCAGGCACGCTCGTCGGCGCCGCCGTCGGCAGCGCGGTCGTCACGATCACGTCGGCGTTCTACGCCCGTACGCTCGACAAGGGGCGCACCCTGCTGGTCACCACCGCCACCGGCACGGTCATCCAGCGCCGCGTGAACGAGGACGGCGAGATCGCCGAGACGCTCGACCAAGCCGCCGAGGACGCTCCGGTGGAACGTGCGGAGCTGGTCCCCGACGAGTCACCGTCGCGGCTGCACTGGAAGACCATCATCGTGACGACCGCGGTCGTCCTCGGTCTCGCGCTGGCGGCCATCACGACGTACGAGCTGCTGGCGGACCGCACGCTGGGCGGCGCGCAGGGCACGACGATCGGCGACACCTTCAGCGGCGGAGGCAGCGGAGACGACGCGCCGGAGCCGGCGGACCCGACCTCGGAGCCCACGTCCACCCCGACGCCGTCGGTCCCGCCGACACCCGCCCCGACGAGCGCCACGCCGACGCCGAGCCCGTCCGCGACGGTCCCCACCCCGACCCCGACCCAGTCGACCGAGCCGGCGGAATGAACCCCGCCGTGGCGGCGTTGACCCGGCCGACGCCCTGGAAGGAGGCCTCATGACCATCTACATGACCCCCAACATCAGCGACGAGAAGATCGCGTCGCTCGAGCTGTTCGACGCCTACCGCTACGGCGAGGAGCTGCTCGACTCGCGCTTGCCGCGGGATGCCGCCAGGGTGCTCCGCAAGGTCGTCGAGGCCGAGCCCGAGTGCTCCGCCGGATGGGAGCTGCTGGGCCGTGCCCACTTCGCGGCGGCGCAGCTGGTGCCGGCCGAGGAGGCGTTCCGACGCCTCGTCGAGCTCGAGCCCACGAGCATGTGGGCCCAGACGGCACTCGGCCTGACGCTCGACCGTCAGAGCCGCCACCGCGAGGGCGCCGTGCACCACCGCGTGGCTGCCGCGATGGGCGCATCGGAGCGCGACGCCACCCGCGTCGAGCTCGTCGACCGGCAGACCGGCTGAGCGTCCTGGACACCCAGCAGGCCGCCGTCGCGACGGCCGCCGCGCTCGTCGTCATACCGTTCGTGTGGTCGACGACCCGGCACGTCGTGACGCTGGTGCACGAGGCTGGGCACGCCGTCGTCGCGGTGCTCACGGGACGCCGGCTCAACGGCATCCGCCTGCACAGCGACACCTCGGGGCTGACCGTCTCCAGCGGGAAGCCCCGGGGTGCCGGCATGATCGCCACGGCCGCCGCCGGCTACCTCGCGCCGGCTGCTCTCGGGCTCGGCTCGGTGCTGCTCGTCGACGCCGGCCACACCGCGTGGGCGCTCTACGCGGGGCTGGCCACGCTGGCGGTCATGCTGCTGTACATCCGCAACTGGTTCGGCCTGGTCGTCGTGGGGATCAGCGGCGCCGCCGTCGGGCTGCTCATCTGGCAGGCCCCCGAGCGCGTGCAGAACTTCGCGGCCCTGACGTTCGCGTGGTTCCTGCTCGTCGCTGCTCCACGGACGACGGTCGACCTGTGGGCGCACCGCCGCAGGGTGCGCACGCGGACGACCGACGCGGACGTCCTGGCCCGCCTGACGTTCCTGCCCGCTCCGGTCTGGAACGCCGCCTTCCTGCTGCTCACGCTCGCGGCGCTGGCCGGTGCAGTGCGGATGACCGGGCTGCTGACCTGATTGACTGACGGTGTGTTCACCGTCGGCAAGCAGCTGCAAGGCGCCCTCGGGCGCACGGGGACGATCGCGACCCCGCACGGCGAGATCCGCACCCCCGCCTTCATCCCGGTCGGCACCCGCGCCACCGTCAAGGCGGTGCTGCCGGAGACGATGGCCGACCTGGGCGCACAGGCCCTGCTCGCCAACGCGTACCACCTCTACCTCCAGCCGGGCGCCGACATCATCGACGAGGCTGGCGGCCTCGGCCGGTTCATGAACTGGTCCGGACCGACGTTCACCGACTCCGGTGGATTCCAGGTGCTCTCGCTGGGCGCCGGCTTCCAGAAGACCCTGTCGATGGACGCCAAGGGGGTCGAGGCCGACGACGTCATCGCCGAGGGCAAGGACCGCCTGGCGACCGTCGACGACGACGGCGTGACGTTCAAGAGCCACCTCGACGGCTCGATGCACCGGTTCACCCCCGAGGTGTCGATGCAGATCCAGCACCAGCTCGGCGCCGACATCATGTTCGCCTTCGACGAGCTGACGACGCTGATGAACTCCCGGGGCTACCAGGAGGAGTCGATCGTCCGTACGCAGGCGTGGGCGCAGCGGTGCCTCGTGGAGCACCGGCGGCTCTCGGCCGAGCGAGCGGACAAGCCGCGGCAGGCGCTGTTCGGCGTCGTGCAGGGCGCTCAGCACGAGGACCTGCGCCGTACGGCGGCCCGTGGGCTCGTCGAGCTGGAGCACGACGGTGCGGGCTTCGACGGGTTCGGTGTCGGCGGGGCCATCGAGAAGGAGAACCTCGGCACAATCGTCCGCTGGGTCAACGAGGAGCTGCCCGACGACAAGCCGCGGCACCTGCTGGGCATCAGCGAGCCCGACGACCTGTTCACCGCGGTCGAGAACGGCTGCGACACGTTCGACTGCGTCTCGCCGTCGCGGGTCGCCCGGTCGTCGCGGGTCTACGCGATGACCGGCCGCTACAACCTCAACGTCGCAGCCTCACGGCGCGACTTCGATCCGATCGACCCGGAGTGCGACTGCTACACGTGCGCGCACTACTCCAAGGCGTACCTGCACCACCTGTTCAAGACCAAGGAGTACAACGCGGGGACGCTCGCGACGATTCACAACGAGCGGTTCACCGTCCGGCTCGTCGACGACATGCGCACGCACATCGAGGCCGGTACGTTCGCCGAGTTCAAGGCCGACTTCCTGGCTCGCTTCTACGCGTGAAGGTTCACCCCGTCAGGCCCAGTACGACGGCTCGCGGTTCTTGAGCGCCCGGATGGCGAGCATCGTCACCGGCATGACCAGGAGCTCGACGGCGCACTTGAAGACGAAGCCGACGACGACGTAGTTGACGAACTGGCCGCCCGTCGTGATCCCGATCGCCGATGCGGCGATCGCGCAGAAGATCAGCGTGTCCGCGGCCTCGCCGACACCAGTCGACCCGGCCAGCCGGCGGAACAGGCCGGGCTCGGCGCTGCGGGCCTTCATGCGTACCAGCACCCAGGAGTTGAGGAACTGGCCGGTCAGGTAGGCGATCATCGACGCCGCCACGATCTGCAGGCCCGACCAGACGACGCTCTCGAACGCCTCCTGGTTCTCGTAGAAGCTCGCGCCCGGCAGCGCCATCACGACCAGGAACGTCGCGAAGGTCATGATCGCCGTGCCGAAGCCCACGAGGATCGCCCGTCGCGCCGCCTTGAAGCCGTAGACCTCCGACATGACGTCACCCAGGATGTACGCCAGCGGGAACAGCACGGCTCCTCCGTCGGAGATGACGGGCCAGATCTGGACCGGCCCGAGCGACAGGTCGCCGGACCCGAACTCCGTGGCCTTGGTTGCCGCGAGGTTGGACACCACGAGCACGACGCAGAACACCGCGAGGATGACGTCGTAGTGCGACGAGCCGCGGGACGCGTAATGGATCTCGCGGTCGGGCTGAGCAGCGGTTTCCTGCGAAGGCATGGGTGACATCCAATCATGTGGCCGGCTCTGGGAGAATTGCGTCATGACCGCCGAGCTGCCGACCCGAACCGACGTGCTCGTCGTCGGCGCCGGGCCGGCCGGCTCGGCCGCCGCCGCCTGGACGTCGCGCTTCGGCATGGACACCGTGCTGGCCGACGCCGCCACCTTCCCACGTGACAAGACCTGCGGCGACGGGCTCACGCCACGGGCGATCGCCGAGCTGCAGCGGCTCGGCCTCGAGGAGTGGGTACGCGGACACGGCACCAACCGCGGTCTTCGCGCCGCCGGCTTCGGCCAGGAGCTGCTGCTGCCGTGGCCGGGCGGATCACTGCCGGACTGGGGCTCAGCGGTCCCCCGCACCGAGCTCGACGACAAGATCTTCCGTGTCGCGCTCGAGGCCGGTGCAACACCGCTCGAGGGTGCCCGCGCGGTCGACGCCGAGCGCGATGCGTCCGGCCGGGTCACCTCGGTGACGTTCCAGATCGGCAAGGAGCGCACCCCGCACACGATTCACTGCAACCGTCTCGTCGTCGCCGACGGCGTACGGTCGCCGCTGGGCCGCGTGCTCGGTCGCGAGTGGCACCGCGACACTGCCTACGGTGTGGCCGGTCGGTCGTACGTGAAGTCCGGTCGCAGCGACGACCCGTGGATCTCCTCGCACCTCGAGCTGCGCGGCGAGGACGACGAGCTGCTCCCGGGCTACGGCTGGATCTTCCCGCTCAGTGACGGAGAGGTGAACCTGGGCGTCGGCGCGCTGGCGACGGCCAAGCGCCCCGCGGAGCTGCAGATCCGCCCGCTGATGGAGTACTACGCGACCCTGCGACGCGAGGAGTGGGACCTCAGCGGCGAGCTGCGCCTGCCGACGAGCGCGCTGCTGCCGATGGGCGGCGCGGTGTCGGGTGTCGCCGGGCCCAACTGGATCCTGGTCGGCGACGCCGCCGGATGCGTCAACCCGCTCAACGGCGAGGGCATCGACTACGGCCTCGAGACCGGCCGGGTGGGCGCCGAGCTCATGCGGACGCACACCGACCTGCAGGACGCCTGGCCAGCCCTGCTGACCACGCACTACGGTGAGGCGTTCTCGATCGCCCGTCGCCTCGCCGGCCTCATCACCGTCCCGCGCCTGCTGCCGACCGCCGGCCCCGTGGGCATGCGGTCGCACCGCCTCATGACGTTCGCGCTGCGGGTCATGGGCAACTTCGTCACCGACGAGGACCGAGACTTCACCGCCCGACTGTGGCGCTGGGCCGGACGCCAGTCCGTACGCCTCGACGACCGCCCCCCGTTCACGTCCTGATCCCGTCGGCGGGTCCCTGAGCAGATCGCTGCGAAGGTGACAGCCCGACCGCTACGGTCTCCGCATGACCGAACCACCCCAGGGCCCGCCTCGCTGGTCGCCACCCCCACCGTCAGCTCCGTTCCAGGTCGGTGGGGCCCTGAACTGGGCCTTTCAGAAGTTCGGCCAGCACTGGCAGGTCCTGGTGGTGGGGATGCTGCCAGCCGTGCTGGTCGGCATCGGGTTCTACGCCGGATATCTCGCGCTGTTCCTCCCGGTCTGGCTCAACGGCGTCGAGGGAGAGACCACGAGTAACGCCGCGATGCTGGACCTGTTCCAGCGCATCGGCCTGCTTTACGCGGGGCTCCTGCTCCTGAAGATCCCGTTGTCGGTGGTGCACGCCAACCTGGTCCGCGCCGCGCTCATGATCGCCGACGGGGAGACCCCGACCATGCGGATGCTGGTGTCCACCCGGCGGGCGGGGCGGATCATGCTCACCTCGTTCGTACTGCTGCTGTGCACCCTGGTCGGGATGGTCCTGTGCTACCTCCCGGGCTTGGCGTTCAGTGCATTCGCGTTCTTCACGCTGCCGTTCCTGCTCGACCAGGACCTCAAGACCTGGGCGGCTATCAAGGCGAGCTTCTCCTTGGTGCGCGCCCACCTCGGGATCTCTCTGCTGACGGCGCTGGTCGTCGTGGTCATCACGAGCGTCGGCTCGATGGCCTGCCTCGTCGGCCTCGTCGCCTCGGTCCCGATCGGGCTGCTGGCCCAGGTCTACGCCTACCGGGCCCTCACGCACGGACGCGTCGTCCCGTGACATGCGAAAGGCCCGGCCGAGGCCGGGCCCTTCGTTCGTACGGCTGACTCAGTGCGTCACGCAGCAGGCGGAGCCGGCGGCGTGTTGTTGTTCTTGTTCACTTCCGGCAGCTTCTCGCCCGACTCCTTGAAGGAGAGGAACGTGAAGACCGTCAGCGCGATCCCCGCGACGAACAGCAGGTATCCCGACCAGCCGGGGCCGACGTCGACTCCGGAGATTCCGCCGGTCTCGACGCCGTTGAAGAAGGCGCGCAGGATGACCAGCAACGTGCCGAGGCCCGCGGCCACGAGTGCCACGAGGTTCCAGGGGACACCGTCCGGAAGGTTCTCCTTCGCGAACGCCTTCACACCGACGATGACCGTGGCGGCCACGATCAGGAGCATCCCGAGGGTCGCGTAGCTGTGCCACGCGCTGATCCCGTTCGAGAAGCTCACCCCGGGGATGTCCTTGCCCCCGTCGATGGACACCACGACGTACTTGCTGATGAACGACACGATGATGGCGATGAGACCAGCGATCAGTGCCCCTTGCTCGAACTTGCCCAGAGACTTGAAGTCAACGGCCATGAGGTTATTTCTCCCAACGATGAGTTTGTCAGGGATGAATCTAGACCCAAATCGCCCGTGCGCGACAGACATTCACGGTGTTGAGACGCGGCGTCCCCGCGAGCACGGCGCAGGGCGCCATCGTCCGTAGGACACAATCTGCGTCATGGATGCTGATGTCATCGTCGTCGGTGCGGGCCTCGCGGGCCTCGTCGCCACCGCAGAGCTCGTCGAAGCCGGTCGCACGGTCGTCCTGGTGGACCAGGAGGGCGAGCAGGGCATCGGTGGACAGGCCTTCTGGTCGTTCGGCGGCCTGTTCTTCGTCGACTCGCCCCAGCAGCGCCGCATGGGCATCAAGGACTCGGTCGAGCTCGCCCTGCAGGACTGGGCCGGCAGCGCCCAGTTCGACCGCGACGAGGACCACTGGCCGCGGCAGTGGGCCGAGGCGTACGTCAACTTCGCAGCCGGTGAGAAGCAGGCCTGGCTCAAGGAGCGGGGCCACAGCGTCTTCCCGGTCGTCGGATGGGCCGAGCGCGGTGGCGGCCTGGCCAGCGGGCACGGCAACTCCGTCCCTCGCTTCCACATCACCTGGGGCACCGGGCCCGGGATCATCGAGCCGTTCGAGAAGCTCGTGCGAGCCGGCCACGACCGGGGGCTCGTCCGGTTCGCGTTCCGCCACCAGGTCGACGAGCTGATCGTCACCGGCGGAGCGGTCACCGGCGTACGCGGGCAGATCCTGGAGCCGACCGACGCCGAGCGTGCGGCCCCCACCTCGCGTACGCCCGTCGGCGACTTCGAGCTGACCGCGCAGGCCGTCATCGTCACGTCCGGTGGCATCGGCGGCAACCACGACCTGGTGCGGGCCAACTGGCCTGATCGGCTCGGCACTCCCCCGCAGCACATGATCTCCGGCGTGCCGGCGCACGTCGACGGCCGGATGCTCGGCATCGCGGAGAAGGCCGGCGCGAGCCACATCAACCGCGACCGCATGTGGCACTACGTCGAGGGCATCAAGAACTGGGACCCGATCTGGCCCCAGCACGGCATCCGCATCCTGCCCGGGCCGTCGTCGATCTGGCTCGACGGCTCCGGGCAGCGCCTGCCGATCCCGGGCCTGCCCGGCTTCGACACCCTCGGCACGCTCAAGCTGCTCCGCCAGAGCGGCCACGACCACTCGTGGTTCGTGCTGACCCAGGCGATCATCGAGAAGGAGTTCGCCCTCTCCGGCCAGGAGCAGAATCCCGACCTCACCGGCAAGAGCGTCCGGGAGCTGCTCAAGCAGCGGCTCGCCAAGGGTGCCACCGGACCGGTCGAGGCGTTCAAGTCCCAGGGTGAGGACTTCGTCGTGGCGGACACGCTCGAGGAGCTCGTCGCCGGCATGAACGCGTTGACCCCCGACGCCCCCGTCGATGTCGAGCACGTACGTCGTCAGGTCGCCGACCGTGACCGCGAGCTCGACAACGCGTTCACCAAGGATTTGCAGATCGCCGCGCTCAAGCAGGCGCGCAGCTATCGCGGCGACAGGCTCATCCGTGTCGCGGCGCCGCACAAGATCCTCGACCCGGCCAAGGGCCCACTGATCGCCGTACGCCTGCACGTGCTGACCCGCAAGTCGCTCGGCGGGCTCGAGACCGACCTCGACTCGCAGGTCATCGGCGCCGACGGCGCACCGCTCGAGGGTCTGTACGCCGCCGGAGAGGTCGCCGGATTCGGCGGCGGCGGTGTGCATGGCTACAACTCGCTCGAAGGCACGTTCCTCGGCGGATGCATCTTCAGCGGCCGGGCAGCGGGACGCGCCGCCGCCCAGCAGACCGCCTGACCCCCGGCGTAGGTTGGGAGCATGGACACCGCACCGCTGCTCGAGCTCAACGACGGTCGCCAGATGCCGGTCCTCGGCTTCGGGACCTACTCGATCAAGGATCCGCAGATCTTTGTCGAGGCGATCGACACGGGTTACCGACTTCTCGACACCGCGACCCGCTACGAGAACGAGACCGAGGTGGGCCGCGGGATCGCGGACTCTCCGGTCTCGCGCGACGAGCTCTTCGTCACGACCAAGCTGCCCGGCCACGCGCACGGCTCGCAGGGACCGCGCATCGAGCTGACCGCCTCGCTCGAGCGGCTCGGGCTCGACCACGTGGACCTCTACCTGATCCACTGGCCGTTGCCGCGCATCGACCAGTACGTCGAGACGTGGCAGGCGATGATCGAGCTCCGCGACGAAGGCCTGACCCGGTCGATCGGCGTCTCCAACTTCCTGCCCGAGCACCTCAGCAGGCTCATCGCCGAGACCGGCGTGACGCCCGCCGTCAACCAGGTCGAGCTGCATCCCTACTTCCCGCAGGCCGATCAGCGCGCCGCCGACGAGGGCTACGACATCGTCACGCAGAGCTGGACGCCGATCGGGCGCGGCAGCGACCTGCTCGACCACCCCGACCTCTCCGAGATCGGCGCGCGGCACGGCAAGTCGCCCGCTCAGGTCGTGCTGCGGTGGCACACGCAGATCGGCGCGGCCCCGATCCCCAAGTCGGCGACGCCCGAGCGGTTCCGCAGCAACCTCGACATCTTCGACTTCGAGCTCGACCAGGACGACCTCGACCGGATCGCCGCCCTCGACACGGGCCGGCGCATCGGCGGCGACCCCCGCACCCACGAGGAGTTCTAGGGGCCGCTCGGCCCGCCGGCACCGCTACGCTCCAGGACATGACCGCCCTAGCCCTGACCTTCGCCGGCATCGCCGCCTTGCTGCACGTGCTGTTCTTCAAGCTGGAGTCCCTCGACTGGCGCAAGCCCAAGACGTGGAAGACCTTCGGTGTCGCCTCGCAGGCCGACGCCGACACGACCGCCTCCCTGGCGTTCAACCAAGGGTTCTACAACCTCTTCCTCGCGATCGGCACGTTCGTCGGGATCGGGCTCGTCGCGCTCACCGGCGACCGCGACACCATGGGTTGGACACTGATCGTGTTCGCCTGCGGCAGCATGGTCGCGGCGGCCGCGGTGCTGGTGTCCAGCGGCGGAAAGCCGTACGCCCGCGCCGCCGCGATCCAGGGCGTCGCCCCGCTGGTCGCCGTGGTCGCCGGGCTGGTCGCCGCCAGCTGACCGCACGCAGGCTTCCGTCAGCCGCCCCGACTAGGGTGATCCGCGTGCTTCGTATCGCCACGGTCAACGTCAACGGCATCCGTGCCGCCCACAACAAGACGCGGGGCCAGACCCTCGGCTTCGGCGACTGGCTCGCCGCGCGCGGCGCCGACATCGTGACGCTGCAGGAGGTTCGAGCCCCTGACGCGATCGTGCACGAGATCGTCGCCGACTCGGGCTATCACGTCGTCCATGCCGAGGCTGCCGCCAAGGGACGCGCCGGCGTGGCCGTGCTCAGCCGGGCCGAGCCCAAGGACCACCGGGTGGGCAACGGCGACGACTACTTCCACGACTCCGGCCGCTGGATCGAGGCCGACGTCCCGCTGCCGGACGGGTCGATCCTGACGACTGTGTCGGCCTACGTCCACTCCGGCGAGGCCGGCACACCGCGCCAGGACGACAAGTACCGCTTCCTCGAGCAGATGGCCGTACGCCTCGCCGAGATCCGCGAGTCAGGCAACCACGGCGTCGTCACCGGCGACCTCAACGTGGGCCACACCGAGCGCGACATCCGCAACTGGAAGGGCAACGTCAAGAAGGCCGGCTTCCTGCCGGAGGAGCGTGCCTACTTCGACCGCTACTTCGGCGAGCTGGGCTGGGTCGACGTGCACCGTGCGCTCGCCGGCGACGTCGACGGGCCCTACACATGGTGGTCCATGCGCGGCCAGGCCTTCGACAAGGACACCGGCTGGCGCATCGACTACCAGATCGCCACGCCCGAGCTCGCCGCCACTGCACGTGAGGCCGTCGTCGACCGGGCGCCGAGCTGGGCCGAGCGCTGGTCCGACCACGCTCCCCTGGTCATCGACTACGACCTCTGACATGACCGGCACCCTCGATCGACGGCTGGGCCTGGTCGGGTCGGTCGCGATCGGGATGAGCGCCATGGTCGGTGCCGGTCTGTTCGTCGTCTTCCCGCCCGCCGTCTCGGCAGCCGGCAACGGCCTGCTCGGGGCCCTCGCCCTGGCTGCGGTCGTGGCGGCATGCAATGCCGTCTCGTCGGCCCGCCTCGCACGCCGGCACCCCGTCGCCGGCGGCACGTACGTCTACGGGCGCGAGCGCCTCGGGCCGTTCTGGGGTCACCTGGCCGGGTGGTCGTTCATCGCAGGCAAGGTGGCGTCGTGCGCCGCCATGGCGTTCGCGCTGGGCACCTACCTCTGGCCCGATCACGCCCGGACAGGCGCACTCGCCGCGGTCGCGGTCGTCACCGCGGTCAACCTGGCCGGCGTCGAGCGGTCAGCGGCGGTGAGCCTGCCGCTCGTCGTCGCGGTCGTGGCGATCGTGATCGTGGCGGCCGCCGTCATGTCCTCCGCCCCCGGCACGTCCGGCCCGGCCCCTCGGACGACGCCCGGCGGCGTGCTCGAGGCCGCAGGGCTGCTGTTCTTCGCGTTCGCCGGCTATGCCCGGCTGGCCACGCTGGGCGAGGAGGTGCGTGACCCTGCTCGGACGATCCCCCGCGCGATCGCCGTGACGTTCGTCCTGGTGCTCGGCCTCTACGTGGCTGCTGCTCTCGCCCTCCTGCACGTGCTCGGAGCCGCGGCCCTCTCGTCCTCACCGCGTCCCTTCGTCACCGGCCTCGAGGACGCGGGCGCCCAGGGTCTCGTCCCGCTGGTGCTGGTCGCCGCCGCGCTCGCCGCGGGAGGGGCGCTGCTGTCGCTGATGCTCGGGGTGTCGCGCACGGTGCTCGCCATGGCGCGCGACGGGCACCTGCCCCGTCACCTGAGCGCGGTCCACGAGCGCACCCGGGTCCCGCACGTCGCCGAGCTGGCCGTCGGGGTCGTGGTCGGCACGCTGGTCGGCTTCGGCGACCTGGTCACGAGTGTCGCCTTCTCGTCGTTCTGCGTGCTCGTCTACTACGCCATCGCCAACGCCTCGGCCTGGACGCTGAGCTCTGTCCTGTCGTGGCGCCTCGTGTCCGCGGTCGGACTCGCCGGGTGCGCCGTCCTCGCGGCAAGCCTGCCGCTCGGCTCGGTCGCCGCCGGCGCGGCTGTCGTGCTGGCGGGCGCCGTGGCGTACACCACGACCAGAAGTTGAATGTTGCATAACTGCGTCATATTCTTGGTTGCATGGCGCAACCTGACCTCGACCACCTGGCCGGCACCCTTCGCGAGCTCGCAGCAGCGCTCCAGCGGGCGACCCGCACGGACTCCCTGAGCCGTCCGGCTGCCTCGACGCTCTCGTGGTTGGCCGGCGAGGGCGCCATGCGCATCACGACCCTTGCCGAGCGCGAGGCGGTCACGCAGCCGGCCATGACCGGGCTGGTGCAGCGGCTCGAGGCCTCCGGCCTGGTCGTCCGCAGGTCCGACGCGCGCGACGGCCGGGTGGTCCTGATCGACATCACCCCGGCTGGCCGCGAGGCTCTGGAGCGGCGGCGCGCCGTGCAGGACGCCGTCATCCGGGACCGCCTTGCCGGCCTGTCGACCGACGACCTGGCTGCCCTCGAGGCAGCGCTCCCCGCGCTCTACACCGTGACGGAGCTGCACGCCGCCTAGCGACCGACACCCGGGTCCTGAAAGCCGAAACCCGGGTGTGCAGCGCACGAGGCGCCGCACACCCGGGGCTCGGGTCCTAGGTCAGTTGAACCTGACCTTCATCGAGGTCCCCCGCTCCTCGAGTACTCGCACCTTCACACCGGCAGCCGGCAGCTTGACGCCATGGCTCGGCAGCTCGGCGTACCAGTACTTCTTGGTGTCGTCGAACAACGGCTTCGCCGACTGGCCGCGGATGTAGCTGGGCACCCCGTTGGTGTGCAGCGTCATCGAGTCGGCCTTGTGCAGCGAGAACGGCGCGTCGTAGACCTGGATGCGCGGCCGCCACGGTGCACCCGTCGCGATGTTGATGATCGGCTCCGGGTTGGCGTCGATCGGCAGGTTGCGACCCGAGCCGGGGTGCAGCGTCGTGTTGTTGTCCTTCATCGACGTGTCCCAGTACGAGATCAACAGGCCGTGACCGTACTTGTAGTGCTCGACCCAGTCCGGCCTCGTGTTCGTGAAGCCGAAGTTGTACGGACCGGTCAGCAGGTACTTGTCGAAGCTGACGTAGGAGCGGTGGCCCAGGACGTAGTAGTTGTCGGCGAGGCTCGACGTGGTGGCTCCCACGATCGAGAACCCGTCGAACGTCCACGCGGTCCCGCCGTCTTCTGCACCGTCGGTCAGCAGCGTCTCGGCACCGGCCTTGACGGCCACGTCGTCGACGAACAGGCCCTTCTTCGCCAGACCACCATCGGTCTTGTAGAGGATGCGCAGCTTGATCTTCTGGCCGTCGTACGCGCCGAGCGGCACGTTGAGGTCGGCCCATGTCGCCTGCTCGCCGTCGATGCCCGGGTTGCCCGAGGTGTCATCGGCGATCGGCTTGCCAGCGACGGTGCCGTCGAGGGCCTTCCAGTTGGCTCCGCCGTCGGTCGAGGCCTGGACGTACGCGTAGTCGTAGCCCTTCTCGATCGAGTAGCGAACCTTGGCCGTCAATACCCCGCCAGACTTGCCGGTCAGGTCGACGTCGGTCGTCATGGTGTTGGCCAGGTCGTCACCGGACCCCGAGAAGAACTGCTTCGAGCCGGAGGCCGGAGCCCCGTTGTCGGTGATGACGGTCTTCTTGGGCAGCACCACGACGGCGCCCTGCGCCTTCTTAGTGTTGTACTCCTGCGGACCGAGCTCGAGCGTCTTCTTCTGGTGCGTGCTCAGCGCCTCGTAGTCGAGCCAACCCAGCTGCAGCTTCTCCCAGGCGCCGAGGTCACCCGGCCGGGTGCCGAGGGGCTCGCCCTTGGCGTTCAGCCGGCTCTGAGCCATCAGCGTCCAGTACTCGTTGGAGTTGTCGCCGCCACCCTCGGTCGCGTACGCGTCCGGCAGACCGAGGTCGTGGCCGTACTCGTGGACGAACACCGACAGTCCGCCGTTCTCGGGCTGGATCGTGTAGTCCGAGATCCAGATGCCGGTGTTGCCGACCTCGGTGCCGCCGAGGCGGTTGTACGACGGGCCGGTGATGCCGGCATCGGTCAAGAACGCGTTCCAGCGGTGCGACCAGATGGCGTCCTCACCCTGCTGCGGGTCACCGTCGGCCTCGTCGCCGCCGGCGTGCACGATCTGGAAGTGGTCGATGTAGCCGTCGGACTCGTTGAAGTTGCCGTCGCCGTCGTAGTCGTAGCGGTCGTACTGGTCGTACGCCTGCAGCGCGGTCTTGATCTGCGCGTCGGTCTGACCGGCGGCCTTCTGCTCAGCGATCCACGCCGTGACCGCATCCTGGATGAGGTACCAGGTGCCGGAGTCCTCGCGACCGTAGCGGGCCTCGTTGAAGGGCACCTTGACCCAGTCCGAGACGGTGCCGTCGACCGTGTAGCGGCCCGACGACTGCTTCTCGTAGTAGGTCTTGACCGAGTCGGCGGTCTTCTTGAAGTAGAGGTCCTGGTAGTGCTGGCGGTTGTAGTCCGCCTGCCAGACCGTCGAGTTGTCCTTGGTGCGGTCGGGCTCGGGGATCTTGTTGTGCAGGGGTCCCTCGAACGTCGTCGGACCGGGGGTGTCGGGATCCGTGTCGACGTCCGGGTAGTCGGGGTGACGCTCGTTGCCGAACTCCGCAAGGATCACGAAGATCTTGTCGGCGCGTTCCTGGGACAGCTCGACGTACTGGTCCTGCTGCTTCGCAGCCCGCGCCTTGGAGTCCTTGCGGAACTTCTTGTTGCCCCTGCGCGCGGCCTCGGCCGGGCTCGTGCCCTTGCCGACCTTGACGACGGTGCTGCCGTTCTTCTGGACAGCGTCGAGGTCGCCGTTGAGGACCCCGGTGAGGCCCGACTCGCGCAGGGCGCGTCGCTTGTCCTCCAAGGGGCTCGGCAGCTCGTCCTGCTGGCTGGTGGCCCGGTCGCTGTCGGCGACGGGTGGTACTGCTGATGCGGAGCTCGGAGCGGTGTAGGTCGCTCCGAAGGTTGCCGCGAGCGCGAGGCCGACGAGGCCTGATGTCACACGCTTCACTGTTCCCCCTGATTTCCCATTTCGATGAGCAGCCGGGCGGTTTGCCCGGCCTGCTGTGCGCACGCCCTCGTGAGGCGTGCGCGGCACAACGGAGTCAACTTAGGTTTTTTTCAGGAAGAACGGCAGTCTTGACATTGGCTCGTCGTGACTATAGGGACTAGTCCCTTCGAGCTACGGGGAAAAGAGTTCTCCCACGTTGGTCCCCGTGTGTTTTATGGTGGTCGTGGGAGGGAGAACCCATGAAAAAAATACTGAACCCGCGCGCTTTTGCGGGAGCATTGATGGTGATGCTGGTCCTGACGTTCACCCCGTCCTCGGCGGCGATGACGTCGACGACGTACGAGGCTGACGTCATCAGGTGGACCAACATCAAGCGAGCCGACTACGACAAGACGGCCGTCAGGGCGCAGTGGTGCGTCGACAAGTACGCCGAGCGGCAGGCCGCGTGGATGGCCAGCCAGCGCACGCTCAAGCACCAGAACCTGAGGACGGTGCTCGACGCGTGCAATCTCTCGAGCGTGTCGGAGAACATCGCGTACGGCTACTCCAGCGGCTGGAGGGTCGTCGGTGCGTGGATGAAGTCCTCGGGACACCGGGCCAACCTGCTCAGCTCCAACAAGCGCCTGATCGGCGTTGGTGCCGTCCAGGACAAGAACGGTGTCTGGTGGGTCGCGCAGGTGTTCGGCAAGCTGTGATCGGGCTTCCGGGTGGTGAGTTTTTTGCGATTCACCACCCGGAAGTCTTTCCCTTGGGGGTCGGCTGTGCCCTAGGCTTGTCGCCAGTTGCACGACGTTGGGCCGTAAGAATGAATGAGTTCCTCTCGGGGTGTCTAGTTCTTCTCGAAGGTTGGATGTACGTCGCGACAGTCACTCGCGAAGGTCGTGGGTGAGCTCGCCAAGAGGAGTAGGACATGGCAACAGGAACCGTCAAGTGGTTCAACGCTGACAAGGGCTTCGGCTTCATCGCCCCTGACGACGGCAGCGAAGACGTCTTCGCGCACTTCAGCGCGATCCAGTCGAGCGGCTACCGCTCGCTGAACGAGAACCAAAAGGTCGAGTTCGACGTGGAGCAGGGCCAGAAGGGCCTGCAGGCCGCGAACATCCGCCCCTTGTAAGTCGAAGAAAGCCCCCGGAGCATCGCTCCGGGGGCTTTCTCATGTCATGCGTCGATCAGAGGTGTCCGGCCTCGTCCCACGCGTGCCGGCCGAACTCGGCGCTCGGGGAGTCCTCGAGGTAGGTGACGTCGGTGTAGGGCTTCGCATGGCGCGGGGCCAGCCGGTGCGCAGGGAACCGTGCCGAGGTCTCGGCGACCTGCTTCGTGTCGATGTCGAATGCGGACTCGTCCATGGGTGCTCCTCTGTTCACTGCCGTTGACATGAGGTTATCCTCATGTTTGGCCGTGGCGGAACCCTTACCCCTCGGTAGTTTCAGAGGGTCACGCGGAAGATCCGGTCGTCGCCGTCGCGGAGGTCACCCCGGCCGTCGGTGTTGCTCGTCGCGACCCACAGCGCGCCGTCGGGAGCAGCCACCACGGTGCGGATCCGACCGTGGTCGCCGCCGAAGTAGGCCTTGGGCTTGCCCACCTTCTCGCCGTCGAGCCGCACGGCGAACAGGCACTCGCCCTGCAGCGCCGCGACGAACGCCGTCGACCGCGCGATGGCCACGCCGGCGGGCGAGCACTCGTCCGTGCCCCAGGTGACCTTCGGGTTGACGAGATCGCGGTCGTCCGACCGACCCTCGACGCCAGGCCAGCCGTAATTGCCGCCGCGCTCGATCAGGTTGAGCTCGTCGGCCGAGTCCTGGCCGAACTCCGTGGCCCACAGCCGGCCGTCGGCGTCGTACGCCAGCCCCTCGATGTTGCGGTGGCCGTAGGACCAGGTTCGGTTGCCGAAGGGATTGCCCGGGGCCGCCTTGCCGTCCCGGGTGATGCGCAGGACCTTGCCGTTGAGCGAGTCGCGGTCCTGGGCGAGGTCACCGTCCCCGGCGTCACCGGTGGAGACGAACAGGTTGCCCTCGCGGTCGAACAGCAGTCGGCCGCCGTGGTGGCGGGAGCCGATCGCGATGTCGGTGAGGATGGGCTCCTGGTCGCGGATCGTGGAGCCGTCGAGGGTCAGGCGGACGACCCGGTCGTCCGAGCCCGTCGTGACGAACGCGAACAGCGTCGACTCGTCGTCAGGGGCCAGGGCCAGCCCGAGGAGACCGCCCTCTCCCCCGGCGACGCCGGAGGCCCCGTCGACGTCCCCGACCTTGCTGACCTTGCCGGCCGTGGTGATGCGCACGATGGATCCCTCGTCGCGCTGCGACACCAGCGCATCGCCGTTCTCGAGGAAGACGATGTCCCACGGCACGTTGAGGCCGGTGGCAACGGTCGACGCGATGCGCGGGTCCACCCGGGCGGGCACGCCCGACGTCGGCGGGCTCGTGGGGGTGGTCGACGGCGTGCGCGTGGGCGACGGCTTCTCGTCGTCGCCGCCGCACCCGACCAGGGTGGCGGCGCCGATCGCAGCGATCCCGGTCAGCAGAGTTCGACGCTCCATGGATCGATCATGCCGGTCGGTGCCTGAGAGCGACAGTCAGTCAGCCGCCCTCGAGGTGAGAACTGCGGCGTTGACGCCTAATCTGTACAGGTGCCCCCTCCCCTGCTCGGCGGTCGATACCGCCTCGACAAGCTCATCGGTGGTGGCGGCATGGGCGAGGTGTGGCAGGCCCATGACGAGGTCCTCGACCGCTCCGTCGCGCTCAAGATCATCCGGCCGCACCTGGCCGACGACGAGAACGTCCGGGCCCGGCTCAGGATCGAGGCGCAGCTCGCCGGCAAGCTGCACCACCCCGGCATCGTCGACGTCTTCGACTACGGCGAGGACGAGGAGGACGGCAAGCCCGTCCCCTACCTGGTGATGCCGCTGATCGAGGGCGCGCCGCTGTCCGCTTTACTGGCCGAGCGCGGCTCACTGTCGGCCGGCGAGACGATGGCGATCGTCGCCGAGATCGCCGCGGCGCTGCAGGTCGCCCACGAGGCCGGCATCGTCCACCGAGACCTCAAGCCGGGCAACATCCTGGTGACGCCGGACAACCGGGTGATGCTCGTCGACTTCGGCATCGCCCACGCGGCGGGCGGGGAACCCCTCACCCAGACCGGAGCCCTGATCGGCACCGCGGACTACCTCAGCCCGGAGCAGGCGGCCGGCCGAGGGGCGACGGCTGCCTCTGACCTCTACTCGCTCGGCATCGTCGCCTACACCTGCCTGACCGGCAACCTGCCGTTCCATCGCGACAGCGACATCGCCACCGCCCTCGCCCACCTGCAGGACCAGGCCGCGCCCCTGCCGGAGACCGTGCCGGCCGCTGCGGCAGCACTGGTCACCGGGATGCTGGCCAAGGAGCCGGTCGACCGGCCCGCCTCGGGCACCGTCGTGGCGCAGCAGGCGGCGGAGCTCGCGACGTCGGTGCCCGCGCCCCCAGGGCATGCGCCGGTGATGTCTGGCGAGCCGACCATGCCGACGGCCGGTGCCGTGCCGGGCGACACGCTTCCCGGCATCGTCGAGCGGCCGGTCACGGTGGGCGCGAGCGTGCCGACAGACCCTGACACCCAGCCCACCCAGGCAGTCCCAGCCACCCAGGCGACCCAGGCGACCCAGCTGACCCACGTGGACTCCGCCGCGGCCGGCAGCGCGGTCGCCGCCGAGCACTCCGAGCGTCGGTCCCCGCGGCGCATGGTGCTGCTCAGCTCGGCCTTCGTGGCCCTCGTCGCAGCCGGCCTCGCCTGGATGATGCTCGGCGGTGGCGCCAAGGCCGTCGCCGTGCCGGACGTCGACGGGAAGTCGCAGAGCGCCGCGACGGCCCAGCTCGAGAAGGCAGGCCTCGAGGTGGAGGTCCGCAAGGTCAACGTCGTCAAGGCCAAGGCCGGGGAGGTCGTGCGACAGACGCCTGCGGCGGGCACCGAGGCCGACGAGGGCAGCGTCGTCACGCTGTCGGTCGCCACCGGGCGCGTCGCCCTGCCGGTCGACAAGCTGGTCGGCTCGACGTACGACGAGGCGGAGGCCGTGCTGAAGAAGCTCGGGCTCGACGCCACTGCCGTCTACGCCCCGTCGAACGAGCTCGCCGGGACCGTCATCGAGGTCGACCCGAGCCGTACCGCCAAGAACGGCTCCACCGTGACGCTGACCGTCGCCAACGGGATCCCCGTGCCCGAGACGGACGGCGAGAAGGGCGAGGGCAAGAAGAAGGACAAGGGCGACAAGGACACGAAGGGCAACCAGGACTCCGGCACCGGCAGCGACGAGGGGGATGCCGACCAGGACGAGGAGCCGGACCCAGCCCCGACGACCACGGCACCCACGACGCCGCCCGCCGAGGAAGTGCCCTGACGGCCGATCACGTCAGGCCGGGAATGCCCACCACCCTCGTACCGTTGAACCGTGCGTACGGAGTTTTCCTATGAGAGGCAGTCATGAGCACCGTCACCCTGACCAAGGACACGATCGACGACGTCATCGGCGCTGAGGGCATCACCCTCGTCGACTGGTGGGCAGAGTGGTGCGGACCGTGCAAGCAGTTCGGCCCGGTCTTCGAGGCCGCGAGCGAGCAGCACTCCGACGTCGTCTTCGGCAAGATCGACACCGAGGACCAGCGCGAGCTCGCTGCCGCCGCCCAGATCACCTCGATCCCGACCCTGATGGCGTTCCGTGACGGCATCCTGGTCTTCTCGCAGCCCGGTGCCCTGCCGGCCGCCGGTCTCGAGCAGATCATCACCGCGGTCAAGGACCTCGACATGGACGACGTGCGTCGCCAGGTCGCCGCACAGGAGGCGGACGAGCCCGAGGCCCGTCAGGCCTGAGCCGGTGTCACGCCTCGATCGTGGTCGAGGCGCCCGGATCGACCCACGTGACGCGGTCGGCGTAGGGCGAGGCCGCCAGCACCCGCTCGGCCTCGCCGCGCCCCTGCTGGAAGTGGGACCAGCCCTCGTAGTGCACGGGGACCACCGCTGACGGCTTGACGATGTCGAGGAGCTCGGCGCCCTGCCGGGCGTCCATCGTGTAGCGGAACCAGCCGGTGAGATAGCGGAACCTCACCGAGCCGAGATGCATGAGAATCGTGCCGATGTCGAGCCTGGCCGCGACGTCGCGCAGCCCGCGGTAGAGGACCGTGTCACCTGTCATCCAGAGCGCGCCGTGCTGCTGGCCGGCCCACTCCAAAGCGAAGCCGGTGACCGGCCCGGTGATCGGGTTGAGGGCGACGGGTCCGTGCTGGCACGGCGTCGCGGTCACGGTGATCGTCTCCTTGCCCTCCGCCTCCAACGTCCAGGTGTCCCAAGGCGCGAGGCCGACCGCGCCGCCTCCGAGCTTTGCGGCGGCCTTCCGGGTGGTCAGCACCGTGCCCAGGCCCGGCAGCATCGAGACACCGGTGGGATCGAGGTTGTCGGCGTGGTGATGGTGGCTGATCAGCACGGCGTCGATCGGTCCGAGGTCGTCGGGTGCGACCGATGGGCCGGCGAGCTTGCTCGACATCGTGCCCCAGCCGAAGAAGTACCGCCGGCCGGGCGGGTCGAACGTCGGATCGGTGAGGATCCGCCATCCGCCGACCTCGATCAACGCGGTCGGGCCGCCGATGTGGGTGATGGTGACTGCAGTCATGGCGCTCCTTGAGTGCCAGCAGCATACGGCCGCGGTCCGTCAGACGGAGATGAACGACCTCATGCCGATCGAGCCCATGTCGATCGTGTCGTTGAAGAACTCGATGTCCTCGCCGTCCTCGAGCAGGCTCAGCGCGGCGACCATCGGACGGTAGTGGTCGTCGGTCGGGACGGCGATGCGTGCCTCGGCCCACGTGGCGTAGGGGTCGACGAGCTTGCCGATCTCGCGGTTGCGGAGCGCGTCAGCGGTGTCGGCGTCGAACTGCTCGGCCCAGTCCCAGGCCGCCCCGCCGTCCCACTTGACCCGGCCGAGGGCGTGCACGATGTTGCCGCTGCCGATGAAGACGACGCCGCGTCGGCGCATCGCGCGCAGGCGGCCGTAGAGCCGGTAGAGCTCGGGCAGCGGCATCGCGTAGTCGATGCTGATCTGCAGGACCGGTACGTCGGGGGCCGGGGCGAGGTGCCTGAGCACGCTCCACGTGCCGTGGTCGAGACCCCACTGCTTGTCGAGCTCGGCTTCGTACTCGACGAGCTGCCGGGCGAGCAGCCGGGCGACGTCCTGGTCACCGACGCTGTCGTACTGGACGCGGGAGAGCTCCTCGGGGAAGCCGCCGAAGTCGTAGATGATCTTGTTCTTGGGGGCATCGGTGATGTGCGTCTGCCCGGGCGTCAGCCAGTGCGCGCTCACGACGACGATCGCCTGCGCCTCTGGCAGCCCCTGGCCGACCGAGGCCCACGTCTGTGTGTAGGCATTGTCGGAGATCGCATGCATGGGGTTGCCGTGGCCGACGAAGAGCACCGGCATCAGCGGGCTCGGCCGGAGCCGGTTGTCCAGGTCCGAGATCGAGTAGGTCGCCATCCTGCAAGCCTCCTGTAGTTGATGCTTCAACTATATCATCACCACTGAGGTCCTGGTTCCTGCCGGAACCGTTGCGGCATCTCCTGGGACCAGTCATCGGGCTCGCGGGCCGCCGAACGCGCCTCGAGATCGGACCGTGCCTGCCTGACCGCTGCCTCGGCGTCCCAAAGGGCACACTGCACGGCAGCCAGGTCGAGCAGCCGCTGACGACTCACATGACTGAGCAGTCGCGACACCAGGCTGATCTGGGTGCGCGCCTCGCCGAGCGTCTCAGGCAGCCACGGCTCGAGCAGGAAGCCGGGCAGCACGCACACGAGCTCGTCAGGACCCAAGAGGTGCCAGAAGGCGCCCCGGTCGTGGAACTCCCGCTCTGCCGAGAGCAAGGTCGCCGGCGCGGTGCCGAGCCACGGGCTCATCTCGGCCGTGTCGAGGTAGTGCGTGAGGCGGTCGCGGACCCGGCCGTAGCGGCGTACGGTCGGCTCGGCCCGGCCCGACGCCTCGGCCGCGAAGAAGTCGTCGATCAGCTGCCATCCGGGTTCGTCTGGGTCCATGTCTCGACCCAAGCACCGGGGTCGGACACTCAGGTCCGCCGCGGCAACCGGATGCGGATCGGTCCCTTCGCCTGGTCGAGGTCGACGACCTCGCCGTGCTGGGTGATCTCCACCCGACCCGCGGCCACGAGCCGGCGCGCAGCGTCGCGGACCGGGTCCATCAACGGTCTCCAGTCCTCGGGTGACGCCTCCCGGGCCACGTCGGAGGGGCAGATCGTCGAGGTCGCGGCCCGGGCGTGCAGCATCGCCAGGATGCGCTGCTCGAGGTCGTCGGCCATGCCTCGATCCTCGCCGATCGGCCCAACCGGCGCGCGCCGAGTCAGCCGGGCCAGACGTTGTCGGCCAACAGCTCGTCGAGCGGGCGTACGGTCGCCCAGCTCTCCTGCTCGAGCATGGGGCGGGGATAGAACGCGTCGACAGGCCCGAGGCACACGATGGCGACGGGCTCAGCTCCCTCGGGCGCGCCGATCAGGTCGGCGACCTCCTCGGGCACGAACAGCGACACCCACCCCATGCCGAGACCCTCGGCACGCGCGGCCAGCCAGAGGTTCTGGATCGCGCACGACACCGACGCCAGGTCCATGTGCGGCATCGTGCGCCGGCCGAACACGTGCCGCTCCCGGCCGTCGCCCAGCGCCACGACCAGCACCTCGGCGCAGTCGAGGATGCCCTGCACCTTGAGCCGCATGAACTCGTCGGCCCGCTCGCCCATCGCCTCGGCCGTGTGCCGCCGCTCGACCTCGACGTGGTCGTGGAGCGCTCGGCGCAGCGCGGGGTCGGTGACCCGCACGACTCGCCACGGCTGCATGAGCCCGACGCTCGGTGCCTGGTGTGCCGCGGACAGCAGGCGGGCCAGCACCTCCTCGTCGACCGTGCCGCCGGCGAAGTGCCGCATGTCGCGCCGCTCGGCGATGACGCGATAGACCGCCTCGCGGTCCGCCCTGTCGTACGCGTGCTCGGTCACCCGGCCCCCAGTCCCTGCAGGACCCCGCGCGTGAACCCGTCGAACGTCAGCGCGTCCGGGGTCGCGGGCCTGGCGCCCAGGCGCACGGCGACGACCCCCTCGGAGGGCACGACCGCGACGTACTGGTCCCCGTAGCCGTACGCCCAGAACGCGTCGTCGGGCACGCCGGGCGCGAGCCGGCCCTCGTGCGGCGGCTTGTCGGTGTCGTAGCCGGCCTGCCGCAGGACCTCGACGACCCGGCCCTTGCCGTTGACCCACCACAGCAGGCCGTACGCCGCGTTGAGCTCGCTGGAGGGCCGGGTGGCCTGCTCGACGAACCCCGGCGACACGAGCTGCTCGCCGTCCCAGGCGCCGCGGTTGAGCATGAGGTGACCGACGCGGGCCAGGTCGAGGCAGGTCGACTCGACGCCCGAGAACGTGAGCGCGTTGCCGGACGCGTCGCGCGCCCACGCGGTGTCGCGCATGCCGAGCGGCTCGAGCAGGCGGGCGCGGGCGATGTCCGCGACGTCGTCGTTGCTGGTGACGTCGTCGAGCACGGACTCCAGCGTCTGCACGGCCGAGTTGTCGTAGACCCATCGCTTGCCGGGGGCGCTGTCCTGCGCCATGCCGACCGCGTGCGCGGTCTTGTCCGTCGCGGCACGGATCATGCGACGGTCGGAGACCTCGTCCCAGCGGCGCCCGGAGGTCATCGAGAGCAGGTCTGCGACGGTGATCTCGGCCGCGGGGCCGGTCTGCCACTCGTCGACCCACTCGGACGCCGGGTCGTCGAGCGCCAGGGCGCCGGCGTCGGCAGCCATGCCGACGAGCAGAGAGGTCAGCGACTTGGTGATCGAGTAGACCCGGTGCCGACCCCGCTCGCTCCCGCCGTTCCAGTAGGCGTCGTGGACGAGCTCGCCGTCCTTGACCACGGCGACGCACGTCGAGCCCGTACGTTCGAGGGTGGCGTCGAGCTCGGTCCAGTCGCCCTGCCGCTCGCGCTGCCACGTCTCGCCCGGGAAGGTGGTCGGCGGCGGCGTCAGTGTCGGCAACGTGGCGGTGCGGATCGCCGGGTTCGGTTCTCCCTCGGGCAGCTCACCCGTGCAGGCAGCGAGCACGAGCACCGACGCGACCGCGAGCGACGCCGTGAACCTCATGCCACCCACGATGTCAGACGCCCCGAGTTCGCCTGCCGCACACCTCGACGCCACCCGGTGTCCAGAACCGCTGCCTAGCGTCACGGCCGTGACCTCACCCAAGCCCGCCCTCGCGGCCATCGCCCTGTTCGCCGTCCCGTCGCTGGTCGTCTCGGAGGCGTCGGCGCACCCTCGACCCGCGGACCAGCTCGTCACCGTGACCGCCAAGGCCGAGACGCCCGGCGTGTACGACGACGACGCCGGCAACAACGGCGACGCCGACGATCCCGCGATCTGGGTCAACCGCACCGACAAGGCGCGCAGCGTCATCATCGGGACCGCCAAGAACGCCGGCCTCAACGTCTACAGCCTCAAGGGCGCGCTCCTCCAGAGCATCGCCGCGCCGGACGCGCCGAGACCCGACGACGAGGCGGGCCGCTTCAACAACGTCGACATCGTGCACGGCTTCAGGGTCGGCGGGCGCACCGTCGACCTCGCCGTCACCAGTGACCGCGGGCGCGACACCATCCGCTCGTACGTCATCGACCGCCGCACCGGACGGCTCAGCGACGTGACGTCGGAGCAGGCACCCCTGGCGTTCTCGAAGGACCAGGCGCAGGTCAACGACCAGGAGACGATCTACGGCCTGACGACGTTCCAGGAGCGCGGCACGACATACGTCGTGGGCACCCGACGGCACCGCACCGACGTCGGGCTGTTCAAGCTGCGCGCCGTCGATGGACGGGTCACCTACACGAAGGTCGACACGCTCGAGCTCCCCTCGTCGTTCACGCTGCCCAACGGGACGACATGGTCACCGTGCGAGGAGCCCGGTGAGGGGCCGCAGCTCGAGGGCGTGGTGGTGGACGAGGCCGCCGGCACGCTGTACGCCGCTCAGGAGGACATCGGGCTGTGGCGGGTGAAGGTCAAGCGCGGAGCGTTCCACGGCGGGCCGCGCGCGGTCGAGCGCACGAAGGAGTTCGGCGTCCCCGCGACGTACGACGAGCAGACCGAGGAGTGCGTGCCGTCGGGCGCCGATCCCGGCTTCGGCGGGCGCATCGCGGCCGACACCGAGGGCCTCACGATCTACGAGACCGGTCGGCGCAGCGGCACGCTGCTCGTGTCGAGCCAGGGCGACGACACGTTCTACACGTACGACCGGCAGACCAACCGGCCACTGAGGCACTTCGCTGTCGTCGACGGCGCCACCGCCGACGGCTCGCAGGACTGCGACGGCGCCGACACCGTCAGCACGCCCCTGCCGGGCTACCCGCACGGCCTGCTCGTGGTGCAGGACGGCGACAACACGCCGGTCGAGCCGGGCGACGATGGCGAGCCTCGGGTCAACACCAACTTCAAGCTGCTCGACGCGAGCATCTTGCGGCGCTGAGCCTCAGTCGGCGATCGTGGCGGCGGCGCGTGAGAACGCGTTGATCGTCAGGGCGCTGTTGCGGACCCCCGACACCGACATCTGGTGCCATGCGAGCGGGCTGGGATGCGGCGCGGTCACCACGTCGTAGCCCCCCGGGTCCACGACGCTCCACGCCCGCTCGGTCTGCTTGCCCAGCAGCACCACGACGCGGATGCCGGGCAGCAGATCCAGCACGTCGAGCAGGTCCTGGCGGGCGCGGCGGGCCTGGGCCAGCAGCGTGCGCCGGCCACCCACCGGTGTCGTCTCGGGGTTCTGGACCCACCACGGGACGACGTTCCAGTGCACCGTCTGGCCGTAGTCGAGGCCGCCGCTGCCGTGGGCGATCGAGGTGTGCTGCGCCGCCAGGTCGTTGTTGTCGATGCTGACGAAGCCGGACTTCTCGCCGGCCAGGCAGCGCGGCTCCTCCCGCAGCACCAGCACGCTCGACCGGACACCGCCCGACCGTGGGTCGAACGACGGGATCGCCTCGCCGGTCCGGGACGTGAGGTCCTGCACCCAGTCCTCGAGGTCGCGGACGTGCGGCTCGGTGAGGCGGTCCCGGCGCTCGGCGATCGAGCCCGGCGCGACCTCGTCGTCGAGGAGCAGGCCGGCCTGGGCGGCGATCTTGTTGCGGAGGATCACGGCTGCCTCATCACGTGGTTCGGTGGCTCCTTGTCTGCCCCGTTCGGCCGCGGTTCAACCGCCCGGCGTCCCGGACCCGATGACCGTGAGTTGGAGCGGTGAGCGACAATGGAGGGATGCCCACGTCCACGGATCTGCGCCGACTTCTGCGCTTCCCCGTGGAGTTCGTCGCAGGCGAGGATCCGGCTGATTCGCGCTTCGTGTTCCACGCCCCCGACGGCGATCACGCCGCCACCGCCAACGAGTCGATCGGCGCGCTGAGCCAGGGCATCCGGGTCATGTCGGCCGACCCGTCCGTCCGCGCGTGGGCGACGCCGGCGATCCTCGCGCTCCGCATCATGGCGCGGGGTGCACTGGGCTCCCCGGACTCCACGGAGCTCAACCAGCTGCAGAACGCGGCGAGCGCGATCGACAGCAACGCCGGCCGTGGCCAGGCGACGATCAACGCGTTCCTCAAGGCCCTCGCGGTCGACGCCCCGGCTGCCGCCTCGACGCCGCAGCGCCAGCCGTACGTCTCGCCGCAGGCCGCGCAGCCGCGCCAGCGCGAGACCACGTTCTCGTGGACCCTGATGATCTCGTTCCTCGAGCAGCCGACCCCCGAGCAGGCCGCCGTCGTACGCCTGAGGGTGCAGCCGCGCTCGGGGTCGTGGGCGGCGTTCGACGCCGGCGACATGTTCGGCGGCACCACGTCGCACCCGCTCGGCCAGGACGCCAAGGAGCCGACGGCGGCGATGCTGCGGCGGCTCGAGGCGTGGTGGTCCCCCGCCGGCCGTCTGCGCGACGCCCACGCCCGCGGTGCCGCGACCGTCAGCCCCGACGAGCTGGCGCGCCTCGGCGACCGCTCGCTCGCGCCGACCCTGATGGCCAACCGCATCGAGGTCCGCTGGCCACCCGAGCTGATCCGCGAGCTCTCGACGTCCGCCGTCGTGCGCCGCGACGACACGCCTCGTTCCGACCGGCCGTCGGCGTTCACGCAGGGTCAGCTGTTCTCGTTCGACTGGCAGGTCGCGCTCGGCGACGACGTGCTGTCGGCGGCCGAGCTCGACCAGCTCGCGCAGTCGCAGACCGGCCTGCTGCGGCTGCGAGACCGCTGGGTGTTCGTCGACAAGAGCCGCCTGCAGCGCGTGCTCGAGCAGCGTACGCGCGAGATCTCGCCACTGGAGGCGCTGCGCGCCGCGGTCACCGGCGAGCTCGAGGTCGACGGCCGGATGACCGAGGTCGACACGGTCGGCTGGCTCGAGGACGTCCGCAGGCGGCTCGCGGTGCAGGACCGCGACATCGCCCCGGCGGTGCAGCCCGACGGGCTCGAGGGCACGCTGCGCGACTACCAGCTGCAGGGCCTGCGGTGGATGACGCAGCTCGTCGACCTGAGCCTCGGCGGCATCCTCGCCGACGACATGGGCCTCGGCAAGACCGTCATGCTGATCGCCCTGCACCTGCAGCGCACCGCCACCTCGACGGCGCCGACGCTCGTGGTGTGCCCGGCCTCGGTGCTCGGCAACTGGGAGCGCGAGATCAAGCGGTTCGCCCCGGGCGTCAACGTCCGCCGCTACCACGGGCCCAAGCGCCGGCTCGACGGTGTCGACGACGGATTCCTCGTGACGACGTACGCCACGATGCGCTCCGACGCGATCGAGCTGTCCGAGCACCAGCCCGGTTGGGGCCTGGTCGTCGCCGACGAGGCACAGAACATCAAGAACCCACACGCCCGCACGGCGCAGGCCATCCGCACCATCCCCGCGGAGGCGAGACTGGCCCTGACCGGCACGCCGGTCGAGAACAACCTCGCCGAGCTGTGGGCCATCCTCGACTGGACGACGCCCGGGCTGCTCGGCACCAACCAGCAGTTCCGCAACACCTGGTCGCGGGCGATCGAGTCGCGCCGCGACTCCGGCAAGGCGACCGGGCTGTCGCAGCTCATCCGGCCGTTCGTGCTGCGCCGTCGCAAGTCCGATCCCGGCATCGCGCCGGAGCTGCCGCCCAAGATCGAGACCGACCACCGCATCAACCTGACGCGCGAGCAGGTCGGCCTCTACGAAGCGGTCGTCCGCAGCACGATGGCGCAGATCGAGAACGCGCAGGGCATCCAGCGCCGCGGTCTCGTGGTCAAGCTGCTGACCCAGCTCAAGCAGATCTGCAACCATCCCGCGCAGTTCCTCCGTGAGCCCGACGGCCGCATCACCGGCCGTTCCGGCAAGCTCGGCGTGTTCGACGAGCTGGTCGAGGAGATCGTCGCCGAGGGCGGCGCGACGCTGGTGTTCACCCAGTACGCCCAGATGGGCCGGCTGCTGACCCGGCACCTCGAGGAGAAGAAGATCGGCCACCAGTTCCTGCACGGTGCCACGACCGTACGCGCGCGGGAGAAGATGGTGCACCGGTTCCAGGGCGGCGAGATCCCGGTCTTCGTGCTGTCGCTCAAGGCCGCCGGCGTGGGCCTCAACCTGACCAAGGCCGACCACGTCATCCACTACGACCGCTGGTGGAACCCCGCCGTCGAGGACCAGGCCACCGACCGCGCGCACCGCATCGGGCAGACCAAGAACGTCCAGGTGCACCGGCTCATCAGCGAGGGCACGATCGAGGAGTCGATCGCCGAGCTGATCCGGTCCAAGCGCTCGCTGGCCGACGCCGTCGTCAACGGCGGCGAGGGTGCGCTCACCGAGCTGTCGGACGCTGCCCTCGCCGACCTCGTGCGCCTGCGGAAGTAGCCAGCCGCTCAGAGCATGCAGCGCTTGAGCGCGGTGATGCGGTAGAAGTACGTGCCCAGGGCTGACGGGGTGCACGAGCTGTTCATGCGGATGGGCTGCTCGTTGTAGCGGATCGTGACGAGCACGGCGCCAGCGCTGTTGCGATAGGCCGCCCACTCGATGTTGCCGGCCATGCGGCCCGCGACGTAGCCGCGCCACGGGTTGTTGCCGTACGAGTACGGGGTGCCGGCCGCCGCCTGCGTCGCGCTGCGCGGCATGCGGGTCTGGGCCGCGAACGGCATCGTGGTCTCGCCGTGGGCGAGGCGGAAAACCGCCGCGGTGTCCCCGCCGGCGATGCGCTTGTCGAGCTGGGTGAAGAAGTCCTGGACGATCGGGCGGATCTGGCGGAACGAGCTGGTCTCGCCCTTGACGCCGGGACCGTAGCGGTAGAAGTTGTGGGCGTCCTTGGCATATCCCAGGACACGCGCATCGGCGAGGGGCACGTAGCGCTGGAACGTCACCGGGGTGTCGCCGCGCATGCCCGCCGAGATGGCATACAGGGCGTAGATGTCGAGCGCCTTGGCGACCGGGTTGGCCAGCCCGTCGACGAACGCCGCGGAGTAGAGCCGGCGCAGCACGTGCCGGGCCGCCGCGCGGACGTCGGAGCGTCGCTCGACACTCGCGATCGCCGCGTTGCCCCTCGTCGAGGCGCCGTTGACGATCAGCATCCGGTCGTCGGTCGTGCGGTCCTTGAGGTCGAGCGTCGGGACGGCAGCCTTGAGCCCGGCGCGCAGTGACGACGCGCTCTGCTGGGTGCGGTAGACGCTGGTGGTCCGGAACGTGATGTCGTCCCCGTTCGCCGCGGACCGGTCGAGGAACTCGCGATAGTTGGCGGCCGTGCGGCGGCCGATGCCGACCCACTCCTGACGACCCATGGTGCTGAGCCGGCCGTACCCGACCTTGCTCTCTGCGGCCTGGAACGCCGTGAGGTCGTCGTCGAAGAGCTTGCCGGCGGTCGTCAGCTGCCCGCGCTTGGCGGCGACGCGCCACACGGCGATGGCCCGCTGCTCGCCGTCGTTGCTGGTCTGGCTGCGCGAGCCGTGGCGCGCCACCGTCTGGAGGAACATCAGCTCGTAGCCCGGCGGCGGGGCCTTGACCGACGTCGACTCGGGGTCGCCGTACGGCGTCTGGTTGGCATACGCGCCGTCGTCGGTGACGATGTCGGCCTGCGCGGAAGCCGTGACGGTGGCCAGCAGCGACACGATGATGCTGATGATCTTGACCATGGACTCCCCCGTCGGCGACCTGCCCAGTCTAGGTGCGCGGTGGGTTGTCGTTGTAGCGATTGAGCGCCTGGTCCTCCAGCCGGTCCACCGTCTCCCTGACCTTCGGGTGCCCGGCGACCTTCACGTACGCGCGCCGGATCTCCTCGTACCGCTCCCGTCCGGCCCTGGCCCCCAGGACGTACCCCGACGCGAACACCGCCGTTGCCATCAGCTTGCTCATGGCCGAGGCGTACCCAGCGGGTCTGCGTGCAACCGCGCCGAACGAGGAAGGACCCCGGCCGTGTGGCCGGGGTCCTTCACACGCATCGCTGGTTAGATGCGCGTCCGGTTGTTGCTGCGTCCGGTCACGGTCGAGGCGATGACGACCAGGACGGCTGCGGTCGCGATGGCGACTGCCCAGCGGACCCAGTCGACGCCGGAGCTGCCGTCGCCGCCGAACGCGGAGTAGATGGCGTAACCGATGAGAACACCACCGATGCCACACAGAATCGTGAGCCAGATCGGGATGTTGTCCTTGTCGCCCGGAGCGACGAGCTTGCCGAGCAGGCCGATGATGGCGCCTGCGACGATCAGACCGATGATCTCCATGGGAATCCTCGCTTCGTGTTGCTGATGTGCGACGGGTGCGCCGCACGAAGGGTGTACCCCGTGGACGGTCGGTCAAGCGCCGAGCGGGTCAGATCGCGAACGGGTAGGCGACGAACAGGACCGCCGCCAGCCCGGCGCCGCCGAGGTGCATCATCGCCATCAGCAGCGATCCGAAGCGAAGCCGGAGGCGGGTGACGCCCCGCATGACCAGCACCACCACGGCCGCGGGCATGAGCACCCAGGCCAGGCCCCAGGTGGAGTCGAAGAGGTTGTCCGGCCAGGGCACACCGCCGGCCTCGGCAAAGCCGGACACCAGCAGGACGTACCAGGGGAACAGCATCGGCAGCGAGCCACGCAAGGCGGCGGAGGCGGCGAGCCGAAGGCCCGACCGCATCATCGGGTCAACCACCCGCGGTGGCTGCGGCTGACCCACAGCCGGTCCACCGATCGACGCGAGGAACACCTGGCGGCGCATCAGCAGGAACACCCCGGCGATCGCGACGGCCAGCAGCCACCACGCCGTCGCGTTCGGGTCGCGCATCGCCGGTGGCCGTTGCGCCTCGGGCACGAAGAGCGTGGTGGACCAGACGAGCCCCGGCAGCAGGGCCACGATGAACGCGCTCAGCGCGAACCCCACCGCGTACGCCTGGAGGCGGTCGACCCGGGTGACGCGCGGGCCGGCCGTCCTCTCGACCGGGTGAGGGACCGAGGGCTCGCTCCTCGAGGCTGTCGAGAGGGCCCCCAGCTCCACCGTCGCCAGGGCCGACAGCATCTCGCCGACGCTCTGGTAGCGCGCTGACGGGTCGATCGCCATCGCGCGCTGCACCACGGCAGCCAGTGCCGGGGTCACGTCCGGGGCGAGCTCGCGGGGGTCGGGGCGTGGCTTGTTGCGGTGGGCCATCACCTGCGCGGCCATCGTGCCCTCGAACGGCGGCGCACCGGTCAGGCACTCGTACAGCAGGCAGCCGACGGAGTAGATGTCGCTGCGCTCGTCGGCCCGGCCGTCGAACTGCTCCGGCGCCATGTAGTGCGGGGTGCCGGCGACCGTCGCGGTGGTGTCGGAGGCGGCGCGGGCGATGCCGAAGTCGACGATCCTGATGCCCCCGCGGGGTGTGACCAACACGTTGGCGGGCTTGATGTCGAGGTGCAGGATGCCGGCGTGGTGGCAGGCCGCGAGCCCCTCGAGCACGCCCCGCACCGCGACGACCGACCGCATGCTGGGGCCGCGGGTCGCGAGCAGGTCACGCAGCGACGTGCCCTCGACGAGCTCCATGACCAGGTGCGGGGTGATCTCGCCGTCCCCGTCCGGCATGTGCACGAGGTCGTGCACCGTCACGACGTTGGGGTGCGACACCCGTGCCAGGGTCGCGACCTCGCGCGTGATCCGGCGCATCGCGCGCGGGTCGTCGGCGAGGAAGTGCGAGAACCGCTTGATCGCCACCTCGCGCTGCAGCTGGCCGTCGCGCGCGCGGAACACCACGCCGTGGTTGCCCGCGCCAATGCGGCCGAGGAGCTCGAATCGCTGCCCCACCGGCACGGTGCCCTGCGGAGTCGGCGCACTGGCGAGAGGATCCGGCATCGGGCTGGTCCTCCTGCTCCAGTAGGGCGAGACGCTCACCATGAACGTACGTCGGTCAGGTCCATTGTCCCTAGTGACTGGTGAGGCCCTGCAGATGCACGGTCCCGGCCGTGTCGGTCGCGGCCACGATGTCGACCCCGGCCAGGCCGACGACCGAGCCCGTACGCACGGGGGTCCAGTCGTCGATGCGCTGACCGTCGACCGTCGTGCCGTTGGTGCTGCCGAGGTCCTTGACCTCCCACGTCGTGCCGTTCAGGCGGATCGCGGCGTGCCGGTAGGACACCTGCGGCTCCTCGAAGCGCAGCGGGCTCTCGGGCAGCCGACCCAGCACGGCGCCCTCCATCGGGACCGGCGCCGACCGCCCGCCGCGCTCCAAGCGCAGGCCCGCCGCCACGTTCATCGTCGGTGCGCTGTCCTCGAGGTCCGGCACGAGCGCCGGGAAGCTCATCGTCCTCGCCGGGTCGGCGGCCGGTGCTTTCGGCATCATCACGTCCTCACCCACGACGTCCCAGCCCATCGGCGTACGCTCCGGCTCGCGTCGGGCAGGGTCGGCCCGGCCACTGCCTCGGGCCGGCGGCACCCAGCCGGACCGCAGCCCAGGGTCGACCTCGACGATCACCCTCACCTCGTCCGGCACGGCCCAGCCGGCGCGCTCGGCGTGCGCGAGGTAGAGCTTGGCGCCATCCTCGCCCAAGCGATCGAGGTCGCCCTCGGGGTCGAGCCGTTCGAGGTCCTCCGGCGCCACCCGCACGGTCAGCTCGGCGAAGGCGAGCCGCTCGCCGCTCGGCATCACGACGTGCTGGCCGGTCAGGGCGCGGACGAACCGGCGGCGCAGCACTGCGGACGAGCCGGTGGGGTACGCCACGAGCTTCGCCGCGACCTCGGACGCCGCGGCCTTCTTGGAGCTGACGCCGAAGATGCTCTGCGCGATGCGCAGGCCACCCCACACGACGGCCACGAACAGGACGACGATCAGCAGGTTGGAGGCGAGAGCTGAGAGAGTGCCGGTCATGGCATCATCGTGAGGGTCATGCGCCGCCGCAGTCGAGCCGCGGCGGAACACGTTCCACGAAGGAGCACGGGTGCTGCACATCGCCTGGTCAGCCGGCGAGCAGTACGCGGGTGAGGCGGACCTGGAGCCGGGCTCGGCCTTCGTGCTCGCACGGCGGATGAACCTGCCGGAGCAGCAGCACCTCGTGGCCGAGCGCATCGACGGGTCGGCGTACGTGTTCGTGCGCCTGCCCCACGTCAGCGACCCCGCGCTGGTGATCACCGCGACCCCCGGCCAGCCCGTCGTGCACCGCGGGCAGCGGGCCAACGGCGCGATCGTCGAGCTCGTCTCGCCCTCGGGCGAGGCCACCACGCCCGCGCCGGGCCAGAAGATCTCCGTGACGGACAGCGGCACGCGCATCGGGCTGCGCTGGCCCGGCCTGACCTTCAGTGCGGTCATCGAGTTCGACGCACCGCGGGCGCAGCTGGACGGCTCGGGCACCGTGCAGCTGGGCGTCGAGTCCCTGCAGCACGACGACGCGTGGCTGGTCGCTGCGATCGCGGTGGCGCTGTCGCCGGAGCACGGGGTCGTCGCGCACGGCGACCTCAAGCAGGCGTTCGCGCTGTGGCGTGGCGTCGAGGTGCACAGCGACGGCGCCTTCGACCGCAACGTGCTGCGGCCCGCACTGGCGTCGCGGGACCTGGAGCCGGGACCGCGGCTCAACAAGATCGTCTACCTGGTCGAGCGCTGCCGGCGTACCGCCGAGTTCCCCACCCGCCTGCTCGACGACATCCGTACGAGGTTGCGGACCCTCGGCATGGACGTGGCCTGAGCCCGGTGGCCGAGGTCTCCCCCGGCCACCGGTCGTTCAGCCGGAGATGAGCTCGTCGGGCATCACGTCGAGCTTGACGCTGTCGGTGACCTTGCCTGACGGGATGTTGACCACGTGCACCGTCGAGGTCGCCGGCTCGGTGACCCAGGCGGTGTCGCCGCTGACGTGCAGCGTCGGGCGCGGCTGCTTCCAGTCGACCGGCTCCATCCACGGCTTCACGACCTTGATCGTCGAGAGCGTGCTGCCGTTCTTGGCGTCGAGCACGTGGAGCGCTCCGTCGGTGCCGAGGATGATGGCCTCGCCGGCGGCGCCTCGGCCCAACGAGCGGAACGAGTAGCTCGTGCCGAGGTCGACCGTCTTCAGCTTCTTGGTCTCGGTGTCGATCAGCGTGATGCGCTCAGGACGCTCGAGCTCGGCGTCCTTGTCGACCTTGTAGTCGCCCAGCACGATCGGCGACGACGGCGAGCCCGCCTGGTTGCCGATGCGCCCGTACGAGTCGGGGCTGTCGATCTTGGTGAACTCGCCCTGGTCGAAGACGAGCACGCCGTTCTCGCAGCCGATGACCGCTGCGCCGTTGCCGGCCGTGGCCTCGCCGTGCACGCCTGGGCACTGGTTGCTGCTGGCGATGGTCCTGCCGTCGTCGACGACCTTGGCGCCCGTGCGCTTGTCGGTCGTGCCCTCGGTGACGAGGAGGCCGTCCTCGAGTTGCACCGCGACGCCGTGGTGCGGGCTCGGCGCCTTGTAGGTCTCCTCGACCTCGGTCGGATCCTCGGTGTCGAGCACCTGCGCGGTGCCGGCGCCGTCGCTCCACAGCACGGTCTTGCCGTCGTGCACCGTCACGTGACCGGGCTCCGGCGCCTCGAAGGTCTTGCCGAGCTCGGGCTTGCCGTCGGGCAGGTAGTGCGCGTGGTCGCCGTGCGACTCGACCTCGACCCCGGTGTCGAGCAGCTGGAAGCCCTTGGTCTCGGTCGACACGAAGACGTGCCGCTCGTCGCCGGCCTTGTTGACCCGCAGAAACCCGTCCATCGGGAAGTCGGCGACCGTCTTGAGGGTGTCGCGCTCGAGCACCCGGACTCCCCCGTCGTACGTCACCACGATTCGCGGGCCGGAGAGCTGGCCGGCCGGCTCGTTGTCGGACGAGACGTTGGCGGCGTCACTGTCGTTGCTGCTGCTGCCGCCGCAGGCCGCGGTGCCGAGGGCGATCGAGGTGATGATGACCGCAAGGGCCACCCGGGATCGTCGTACCAGTCGCATGGGAGTCGCTTTCCTTATTGGGAATGATTTTCATTCACACTAAGGGAATGCGTCCGGGCATGACAAGTCGGCCCCGCGGACAGGGCTGGTGTGCGGTGGCGGCTCAGGCGCCGCGGAGGTCCACTTCGTACGCGAGCGGGACGGCGAGCCGGCGGATCTGCGCCGGGCCGTACTCGTGCAGCCGCGGCCCGGTCAGCGCGTCGGTGACGACGACGAGCAGCCAGTCCAGGTCATGCCCCGCGGCACGCAACTCGTTGCGGGTGACGAGGACCTTGGGGTTGGGGCCGGCGACACCCTTGACCTCGATGTGCCGCACGGCCGGACCCTTGGTGGCGGTGATGTCCCAGCCGAGGTTGAGCGCGCTGACGTCCTCGACGATCCAGCCGTCGACGGCGTACACACCGCTGGCGTAGCTCATCGCGACAAGCTCCACCTCGCGGTTGGACACCGGGTCACCGAAGCCGGCGCCGTGCGTGCCGACGTGGAACGTCTCGTGCCCGACCGGCACGGGGGTGTCCGGGACGTACGAGATGGGGTTGCGGCCGCGCGACTCCGGCGCGGGCCGGCCGACGTACGTGTCGTGCACGTGGTGGCCCGGGCCCAGCACGCGACCGTAGACGACGCTGCGCATCGACCGCTTCGGTGCGGCCTCGACGCTCGAGATCTCCAGGGCCTGGCGGACGATGCCGTCGAAGCTGAAGATCGCGTATCGCTCGTCCTGCGCACGCGCCCCCAGCCGCCAGCAACCGCGGTTCGCCTCGTACACCTGGGCGTCAGTCATTCCAGCGCGGTAGCCGACGAAGCTGCGACCGAGATCGTCGCTCATCGGGTCGACCTGCCGGAGCTCGCCGAGGCGGATGTGGAGCATCGGGTCAGGATAGGGCCCTCACGGACAGTCGGTCACCTCGCTGTCCGTCATGCCGGCGGAAATCGGTGGCTCAGGTCGGCATGGAGTCGTGCGCGCTCGTCGGCGCCGAGCGGTCCCGGTTCGCGCAGCGCCTTGACCGTTCCGCGCATCGTCAGTGCCGCCACGCCGTCCACGGTCAGGCTCGACCAAGGCAGGTCGGCACCGATGAAGCAGTACGCCGCTCGCACGGGCGCGGTCGGCGCCGGCCCGCTGCGGACGCCGGCGGTGACCACCTCGATCTGGCGCCGCATGCTCTCCGACAGCTGCGGCCTGCGGGTTCCGCCGATGACGAACATCGTGCCGGCGCGGTTGGCCCGCACCTTCTTGCCGACGTACTTCTTGGGGTCGATGATCCAGACCCCGGACGGCGCGATCGCGATGATGTCGATGTCGCCACTCGTCCTGCCGGTGCCGCGCTTGCGGTTGAACAGGAACAGGACCGTGTCGCCGACCTCGCGCTGCAGCTTCTCGGCGGCTTCGCGCTCTCCGCGCGCTCCGACGGCGAAAGCTTCCGTCGTACGGACCGGGCCAGCCAGCCTGAGCAGCAGGCCTCCGATGTGCGGATGGCGTTCACGCGTCCGCTTCTCCCGCGCTGCCCTGCGTCGCTCGTACTCACGCTGCAGTGAACCGCCAGGCGTGCCGACCTCGATCGGCGTGGGCGGCGTCTCGAGCTTCAGGCACGTCGCGCACAGCACGATGCGCAGCTCGGGGTGCCAGCCGGCCGTCGTCCCGCGAGGCACCAACGCGCCGCAGACGCACTCGCCGTCGCGGCGCAGCTGCATGATCTTGACATCACTCGTCCCCATCACGGGCTCCCTCCCATGGACGTGTGAGTCGATTGTGCGGGAGGTGCGGGTCAGGTGACGCTGTCCGGCGAGCTCAGCGCTTGCGGTCGGCGGCGATCGCGGCGGCGTTGAGGGCGGCGTAGCCGAGGGTGGCGGCCATGACCTTGGCCTTGGCACCGGTGGTCGCCGCCTCGCGGGTGAACAGGGCGCAGTCCGTGAGGTCGAAGACGACGCGGCCCAACATGGCGTGCTCGCGCGTGGCTGCCGTGGGCGCCGCAAGGGCGAGCGCGCTGATGACCAGGTCGCGGACGCCGAACGTACGGGCGACGACGTCGTAGTCGGGCTGCTTGAGCGGGCTCGGCGTCAACGCCTTGCCGAGGTGGCGCGGGTTGGTGAGGGCAAAGACGGAGTAGGCGACGGTGGCGCCGGAGATCAGGGCGCTGTAGCTCGGCTTCTTCATGACTCGACGCTAGGCGAGCCAAGCCGGGCCTGCACGGCGAGATCGTGTGGGAAGGTGTTCGCCATGCAGATCCCACGGACCCGCGGCTTCTACGCGGCTGTTGTCATCTTCGTGCTCACGTTCATCCAGCTGCTGGTCGGCGCGTTCGCCGGACTGGAGCAGTTCGAGGGCAAGGGCTTCGGCTACCGCCTGCTCGCCTATCCCCTGATGATGCTGATCGTCCCGGCCGTCTGGTGGTGGCGCGACCTGGGCCGGCTCAAGACGCCTGCCGAGCGGACCTTGAGCCTGTCAAAAGGCCAGCGCACCCCCGCTCACGAGCTGCCGTGGGGTGCGTTCGCGCTCATCATGACGCCGTTCCTGATCGACGTCTCCGGCAACACCGTCGACCTGTATGACTCGGTGGACTGGTGGGACAACGCCAACCACTTCTTCAACTGGCTGCTGCTGCTCTGGGGCTGCGGGCTGCTGCTGCGCCTCATCTGGTCGGGTCCGGCGTGGGGTCTCGTCCTCACGATCACCGGCCTCGGCGCGATCCTGGCCGTCGGCTGGGAGCTTGGTGAGTGGTACACCTTCATCCGGCGCGGCACCGAGCTCGACGGGGCGTACGAGGACACGCTCAGCGACGAGCTGCTCGGCACGATGGGCGCGCTGATCGCGGGGCTGATCGTCGGGCGCAAGCACAAGGCCGATGAGCACGTGGAGGACACCGCGTCGGTGGTGTGACCCGGCCCGGGGCATGCCGGATGAGCCCTGACTGCGAGGGCTCAGGCGGCGGTTGACGTGGGCAGATCGGCGCGGAATCGTGAGTTCCGCATCGGCCTTCGTCTGGGGTCGATCGATGCCGGCGGGACGTACTCGGGGTAGCCGTCGCCGGCGAACCTGACCTCCCAGTCCTCGTCCGCGTGGATCACCCGGTGGTGGTGCGCGCAGATCAGGACGATGTCACCGAGGTCGGTGGCCCCTCCTCTCGCCCAGTGCTTGCGGGCGTGATGCCCGACGCACCATGACGGTGGCCGGTCGCAGCCGGGGAAGGTGCAGCCGCGGTCGCGCTTCTCGGCGGCGCGTCGCTGGGCACGGTTGAACAGGCGCTGCTCGCGGCCACAATCCAGTGGGAGTGGCTTGCCGTTGAAGACCATCGGCAGCAGTCCGTGCTCGCACGCCATGCGGCGTGCCTCGTACGCCGAGACGCGGCAGCCGGTGGAGAGGGTGCCGGCCTTGAGCTCGTCGATGAGGCTCGCGAGATCGATGTTGACGGTCACCGTCACGCCGACACCCGCGGTGTCGGGCAGCTTGTCAGCCGGCAGGTGCTCGATGAGCGTGCAGAACGCGCTGGCCATCTGCTGGCCGTAGGTTGGCTTGTCGTCGAGGACGGCCAGCATCGGATTGTCCTCAGCCTGCTTGACCTGTGGCGCGTTGAGCGCCTGCAGGGCGTTCCTGAGCATCTCGCCCTGCGCCTCCGGGATGACGAACTCGCCCTTGTAGGTGCCGTCCTTGCGGTCGGCGATCCAGAAGTAGGAGCTCTTGCGGGCCCGCTTCTCGCGCTGGGCCAAGGTCTCGTTCTCGTGCGCGTCGACCTGGTCGGGCGCGAACGTCTCGGTGATGCGGTCAGCCCGGCGGCTGAGGTCCTTGAGGCTGAGCCTCTTGGCATCATCGAGCAGCTGGGTCTCGCATCCCTCGCGCTGCGCCTCGCTCGGATCGCCCGGCAGGTCCTTGACCCTGTCGGCGATCAACTCGGCCTGGGCGAGCGACACCTCACCGCGGGCCAGCGCCTGCCGGGTCGCGGACAAGTCCTCGATCTTGCGGGCCTGCTTGAGCAGCCTGGCCGCGGCTCCGGGGTCGCCGCCGAAGCCATTTGCGATCATCGCCCCGGTCGAGGCGGCACCGATCGTCGATGCCGCCTCGGACCGATCCGCTGCGGCGGCTGCCACCAGCTGGTGCGCCTTGACCCGTGACTCGAGGCGACCCAGAGCCTCACACGCGGCGATCTGCTCACGCGGGCTCATGCGGTCGTACGTGCTGAGGTCGATCGCGTCCAGGGCTCGCGCGACATCCGCGAGGGTCGGAGGCGAGACTTCGAACATGTGTTCTAGTCAACCAGAAATCGGCCGGTCGCGCAAGACTCGGGCCAACATTTTTCGCTGCTATTGCAGTCGTTATCGGACATCGATCAGTGCCCAGTCCCAGCCTACAGATCCTCCCGGACAGCAAAGAGTGTCTGGACCCGAGCCTGTGCACAGCCCATCTGGCCCACAGGAACTAGTACAAAAGCACCAGATAACTCGGGTACGCCAACCGTCGTTGATCGTGTGATCACGCACACACCAACAGCGTTGCGTCCCCGGGGGGACGCTGTCTCAGCAGAAGGAAGCCTCCCATGTCCCTCCGTGCTGTCACCCGCGCCCACCGCGGCGCCCGGACCCGCCGCCTCCCAGTGGCTCTCCTGGCAGGGGCGCTTACGGCGGCCCTGGCCACGGCCATCACTCCGTCCGCAAACGCCGCCACGTCCGTCACACCGACCGAGCCGGGCACACCGCCCGTCGTCCGCGAAAGCTCGGTCGCGCTCAAGGTCGACCAGGGCGCACTCTCCTACTACCGCACGTTCTCGTCCCAGGCCTTCACGCCGCAGACCCACCTCGCCACGGTCATCGGCGCCACCGTGTGCCGCGGTGACCTCCCCACCGGGACCAACAACTCGCCTCGTACGACGCTGACGGTCACCGCACCGGACGGGTCCACCGTGCTCACCTCCAGGAGCCCGGTCCGCGCCACCGACCTGGCGAGCCTGGGTGCCAGTCCGAAGGGCGCTCCGCTCAACCCGCAGCCGGCGCCTGCAGCGACGAACTATCGCGGCGACTTCCCGACCACCGACGCCAACACCTCCCACGGCTTCTCCGACACCGTGGACCTCAAGGGCAAGCCGGCCGGCATCTACACCGTCACCACAAGCACGCAGCACATGGTGCGTACGCTCTCGACCTGCTCGATCGGCCGCCCCGGCCCTGATGGCAAGAGCGTCATCAGCGGACCCGAGGTGACGACGCAGACGTTCGAGTACCGCCCGTGGCAGGTCGACTTCGTCGACATCCTCGGCAAGGGCCGGGTCTCCGCCAACACCAACCCGGCGGAGTTCACGTTCTCGATCGGCAGCAAGAAGTCGGCCGTGCACGCTCGCAACGACGACAACGAGCAGCGCTTCTACACGCTGCCTGATGGCAACTTCGCGCTGCCGAGCGATCCGGCCGAGTGCGTCGCCGACGTCGAGTCCTGCCTGCCCGTCCAGGCGCGTGACTGCGAGCCTGCTCTCGGCTGCGTGCCGCGCCTCATGACGATCAACAAGCACGAGACCGCGGCCGACAAGGACGTGCTGATGGGGGTCTTCGACCTCGACACCAAGGCGTTCATCGCCGCGGTCAGGATCGACGGGACGAGCCGCACCCTCATGTCGGTCGGCACGGCCAACGACGCGGTGTACGACGATCTGCTCAAGCAGCTGTCCGCAGCTGCGGCCGAGCAGGGCATCGACCTGGCGAAGATCCTCGCCACCGAGGTCTCGGTCGACAACCAGGACCAGCGCCTGTCGCTGAGCCTGCTCAACGGGCTGCAGCTCGACCGGACCAGCGGCAAGGGCGGCATCCGGATCAGCTCGGACGCCACCGCGCAGGCCGGCATCGTGCTCGACATCTACAGCTCGCTGCGGCTGTCGGGCGGTGCCTGCGTCGCCAACTCGGCGAGCTCGACGACCGAGCCCAAGCGCTACACCCGCAAGGAGGACAACGGCTACAACGTCACCAAGACGGACCTGCTGCCGCGCGTCCCGACGGCGGGACCGCTCGGTGCGCTCGCCGGTGGCCCGGTCTATCACGTGACGGGCAAGTTCTCATCGAACGCCCTCGTCAACACGGCCTCGGCCGTGGTCGGCGTCGACACCGCCACGGACGAGCCCAACGGCTACCCGGTGTGGATCCAGCCGTTCGTCAGCTCACCGATGCACGTGGCGAAGCCGCGCACGATGGACTTCCTGGGCACGGGCACCTGGTCGGCGAGCGAGACGCCGATCGGCCAGGGCTGCCTGGTCGTCGACCTCCTCGTCGGCACCGGCGTCGCGGTCTACAACAACCCGCTGCCGGTCGGCCTCGGTACGATCTTCGATCCGCTGGCGACTCCCTCACCGGAGGCGCAGAAGCTGACCGACGCCGTGTCGGACGCCGCTGACAGCGTGGTCGCGACGGTCACGGCTGACCCGACGGTCAGCTCGCTGCTCACGCAGCTGACCGATCTGCTGCCGCTGGCCTGACGCACAGAACAAGACCGGGCCGTACGCCACGCGAGTGACGTACGGCCCGGTCTGCTGTCTGGGTCAGTCGATGGTGATGACGAGCTTGCCGCGGGTGTGACCGCTCTGGCTCTGCCCCCACGCCTTGGCAGCATCGGCCAGGGCGTACGTCTCGGCGATCTCGACCTTGAGCGTCCCGTCGTCGAACATCGCCGCGAGCTCGTCGAGGTCGTCCACGTCAGGCGAGACGAAGACGTACTGGCCGCCCATCTCCTTGACGACCGGGTCGATGATCGAGACGAGCCGGCCCTTCGACGAGTCCGCCAGCAGGTCGGGGCTGACCTCGAGGTCTCCGCCGTTGAGGTCGAGCACCGCGGTCACGCCGTCGGGGATCGCCTCCCGCACCCGCTCGACCAGCCCTTCGCCGTACGTGAACGGCTCGGCGCCGAGTTCGCGGAGGTAGTCGTGGTTGGCCTCGGACGCCGTGCCCAGCACCCGGGCGCCGAGGGACTTCGCGATCTGGACCGCGAACGAGCCGACTCCACCAGAGGCTCCGTGGATCAGGACCGTGTCGTCCTTGCCGACATCGAGCGCGTGCACGAGGCACTGGAACGCCGTGAGGCCGGCGAGCGGGATCGCCGCCGCCTCGGCGAAGCTCGCGTTGCTCGGCTTCTTGGCGACCGTACGGATGGGGGCCGAGACCTTCTCGGCGTACGTGCCGCCGCTCACGGCGTCCTTGCGGACATACCCGAAGACCTCGTCGCCGGGCTCGAGCGTGGTGACCGAGGGGCCGACCGCCTCGACGACGCCGGCGACGTCCCACCCGGGTGTCACCGGGAGGTAGACGTCGAGCATGCCGTCCATGCCTCCGGTCGCGAGCTTCCAGTCGACCGGGTTGACCGAGGTCGCCTTGACCTGAACCTTGACCCAGTCGGGTCCGATCTTGGGCTCGGCGACGTCGGTCAGCTCGAGAATCGCGGGGTCGTCGCCGTATGTCGTGTAGGTGATTGCCTTCATGCTTCGACCGTACCCAGCGACCCCCGGATCACGCTCTTGGCGTCAGCCCCAGGTGATCTCGCCGTCGCGGTCGACGAGGCGTCCCGAGCCGTGGCCTGGACCCTCGGTGGCCAGCTGCACGATCGCGTCGGTCCCTTCGGTCACGGTCTGCGGGCCGCTGTGGCCGTTGAAGTCCGTGGCGGTGTAGCCGGGGTCGACGGCGTTGATCCGTACGTCGGGCAGTGCCTTGGCGTACTGGGTCGTCAGCATCGTCAGCGCCGCCTTGGACGCGGTGTAGGCCGGCAGCACCAGCTGCGACTCGGCGCGCGACGGGTCGTGGGTCAGCTCCAGGGAGCCCATGCCGCTGGTGACATTGACGACGACGGGGTCGCCCGACTTGCGCAGCAGTGGGAGGAACGCGGCTGTCGTACGTACGACACCGGCCACGTTGACGTCGAGCACCTCGAGGACGTCCTGGCCGGTGAGCGCCTCAGCCTCGCCCATGGGGCCAGAGATGCCGGCGTTGTTGATCAGCACGTCGATGGCGCCCTCATGGGCGGCGACATCGGCGGCCGCTGCGGACACTGACGCCTCGTCGGTGACGTCGATTGGGACGAAGCGGACACCGAGGCGCTCCGCGGCTGCGGTGCCGGCCTTGTGATTGCGTGCTCCCAGCAGGACGGTGTGGCCGAGCTCGGTGAGTCGGCGGGCGGTCTCGTGTCCGAGGCCCTTGTTGGCTCCGGTGATGAAGGTGATGGTCATACGTCCATCGTGGGTCGGCGCCGACCGCCGCAACAGGGACGGCCTGACGGTAGGAGCAGCAGTACCACCCAGCACGCCCACCACCGCGTCACACTGGAGAGGTGACCACTGACTCGACCGCTCTCGGTACGACCTTGCGGGCTTGGCGCGATCGTCTGTCGCCGGCGGCCGCGGGTCTGCCCGCACGACATTCGCGTCGCTCCCCGGGCCTGCGACGCGAAGAGGTGGCCGAGCTGGCCGGCGTGTCCGTGGACTATCTCGTGCGCCTCGAGCAGGGCCGCTCGACGACCCCGTCCGCGCAGGTCGTCGCGGCGCTGGCCCGGACGCTGCAGCTCACCGACGACGAGCGCGACCACCTCTACCGACTGGCCGGGCTCGCTGCGCCTTCGAAGGGGCACGTCCCCCGGCACATCCCGCGAGGCGTCCAGCGCGTGCTCCACCGGCTCGACGAGAGCGCCGCCGCGGTCTTCGCCGCCGACTGGCAGCTCATCTGGTCCAACCGCGGCTGGTCCGCGCTCTTCGGCGACCAGTCGTGCGTGGCGCCGGAGCGGCGCAACTTCGCGAAGGACACCTTCCCGATCGACGACGGGCCCCGAGGCCTGTCGCAGTGGACTGTCGTCTCGTCCGACCCGGACGAGATCGAGGCTGCCGTGGTCTGCGACCTGCGGAGGGCCACCGGACGGTTCCCGAGCGACCCGCACCTGGCCGCCCTGGTCGCTGAGCTGCTGGCCCGCAGCGCAAGGTTCGCCGAGCTGTGGGGCGCCGGTGCCGTCGGCGCTCATCGCGAGGCGCACAAGATCGTCCACCACCCCGTCGTCGGGCCCATCACGGTCGACTGCGACGTGCTCTCGGACAGCGACGCGGACCTCAAGATCGTGGTGCTCACTGCCGAGCCAGGCTCTGAGGACGAGTCGCGGCTCCGTCTCGCCGTGGTCTCCGGCGTCCAGCAGGCTGCCGCACTCTGATCCGTACACAGTCCGGCCGCACACCCCTGGATCGTGTGCGGCCGGACGGCATGGTGCTGGATCAGTGGATCCAGTCGTTGGTGTTCTTGTTGGTGACCGGGTAGTCGAAGTTGTCGTTCTGCACGTCGTCACGGTTGACGAAGCTGTGGTCAATGAAGTCCTGCACCTTGAACGTGTCCTTGCCCGGACCGCCGACGAAGTTGTCGCGGACCGGCAGGGCCTCGTGCGACTCCATGGTGTCGTCTCCGGACCCGCCGTGGTGATAGTCGATGCCCTCGTACCCGCCGAGCGTGTCATTTCCGTCGCCGCCGAGAAGCTCGTCGTCGCCGTCGTGCACGTTGGGGCCCGCATAGCTCGTGAGAATGTCGTTACCCTCTTCGCCGCGCATGATGTCATCGCCGGCGCCACCGTTGATGATGTCCTTCTCGGTGCCGCCCATGATGAAGTCGTCGCCCGCGTCGCCCAGCACCAGATCGGCGCCACTGCCGGTGTAGATCTCGTCGTGGCCGTTGCCGCCGTACACACTGTCATCGCCGCCGGCCGACATGATCTCGTCGTCGCCGCCCATGCCATGGATGACGTCCTTGCCGGTCGTGCCGGAGATCTTGTCGTCGCACTCGGTCCCGTACGTCGTGACGCCCGGCTTGGCGATGATGACCTTGCCGTCGGTGCAGGGGGCAGCCTGCGCCGCGGTGCCGGTGGCAGTCAGGCCGACGACTGAGATGGCGCCAGCGAGAGCCAGCTTGGCAACGGTGCGGAAGGTGGTGTTGGTAGTCATGATTTCGTCCTTGGAGGTGAGTTGTCAGCTCCGGACGTTTGCCGGGCTCATGGATAAGAGCCCCCGCCTGACAGAAGCTTGCAAAAATTTCTGCATCAATCTGGATTGTTTCGTTCCGGGCGGCACCAAACACCCAACAGCTCGGTGGATCTGTCGCATCCTCGCCATAGAGTGAAACGGATGACGACCTACGCGTTGCCGCTACCTCGCGCGCGCTTCAGGCCGGCGTGGGTGTCGACCAAGCACGACCCTGAGGGCCCTGACCTTCTCCTGCAGTCCGTGCAGCATCGTTCCGTCTTTCAGGACCTCCTTCGGACTGGCATCCACCGGCCCGGCCGGTGGCCGAACGATCACGATCTCGCCGAAGGCTACGAGTGGATGGCTGGCCAGATGGAGCAGCGACTCCCCACGACGGGCGAGGGCATCGTCTGGATGTGGGCGCAGGGTCGGCGGGCCGACCTGAAGACGATGGGTCTTTCGCGCGACGACGTGCTGCTCCGGTGCCGAGTCCCTCGCGATCGCGTCCTCGTCTCCCACTTCAGCGACTGGCACTGCGTGCTCAACAGGACCTTGCTCGTCGAGTCTCTTCCCGGTGAGAGATCGGACGCGTACGGGCGCCGCGTCGAACCCCTGTTGGATGAGTTCTTTGAGCGTCTCGACGCGCACGGCCTCACCCACGCGCCTGTCGATACCTGGCCCGCGTACCTTCGCGAAGAGGTGGAGGCCTCCTGGCTGTCGATCTTCGAACCCTGTCAGTGGTCCGGTCGCGATCTCCTCCAGGCAACCCTCCACGAGATCCGCGCCGAGGATGTTGTCGGCGTCAGCCGGCTGCGTTGATCGACTGTTACCCGCCGATCCATCCGATGTCGGAACTAGCCGTCCTGCGACGTCTCGAAGTCCCACCACTCCGAGCCCAGGCTTGTATGACTACTGATCTCTCCCAGCATGGTGGCGGTTCGGGTCATCACGATCGCAAGATCTTCGGGTAACTGTTCGAGGCAGCGGGCAGCCTCGAGTAGCACCTCAGAGAGTGCAACACCGACGGCAGGCGACACGAGACATTGGAAAGCTACTGCGTCGGCCGCGGTGGGAGTGGCGTTCGGGTTTCCTTCCTCGCCGATGTTCCAAGGACCGGTCTCCAGCGCGCTCAGCCCGAAACGACGCAGTCTTGACGCTGCGTCGCGGATCAGCTCCGCGGGCGAGTGGTCGATGTCCAATGCCAGTTGCACGCGAGATTCGACGCTCATCCTGGGATGATGCCTTAGGCGACGAACGATCGCTACTGAGACAGTGGCCGTCGGCCCACGTCGCCACCGCATCTGTCCCTGGTACGTGTCGACCTGATCCAAGCAGCTGGTGTCAGCTGCGGTCAGGTGCAGGCCGCCATGCGAGTCCGTCGCGGTGTGGGATCCATGAGGCCAACAGGCGAGTCCGCTCGAACCGGCCGGACGTGACCGTCACCGGGAACTCCATCTGTCGATCGTCGTGCCACCCAACGTCGATCAGCACGTCATGGTCGCCGATGTCCGGATCCGGCCTACCTCCGAGAACGTCGTCGCCCGTGGCGAGGATGACAGTTGTTGCGGAGTGCCGGGCGAGATAACGAAACGCGCCGATCCAGTCTGCCCGTCCGTGGGCCATGTCCTCGACCTGTAGTGCTTGCATGACCCGATGTGGGGCGAGATCGACTCCATCGAGCACCAAGAGATCGAGCGGACGACCGAGGTCGGGCGGGGCCGCATGGCGCAACCCTTCGACGAGATCGAGATCGGTGCCAACGATGTCGAACAGCCGGGTCTCGCTCAGCTCGAAACCAATCGCTGTCCGGTCCCCCGCCGCACCGTCCACGAGCTGCTGCACGGAGGTCTCGGCACCGGTTGCTACCACGCTGAGGCCGATCTGTGAGCTGGATCTGTGCAGCGATGCGTAAGTGATGCTTCGGCGATCGATCAGCGAGGCAGCCGCAATTCCGTCGATGACGGACGACCTCTCTCGCAACGGGCCTCGAACGACCCACAGCCCTCCGAGCGCTCCATCGCCCACAGCCTCGTGCAAGAGACGATGCCCTGCGGAGATGCGACGTTCGGCATAGAACCGTTCGCGGTCGATGGCATCCCGCGTGGAGAACAGCGTTGAGGTCACGACGTGGGGGCCCCTCGGTTGCTCTGAAGTCGCCACACCGCATGATCCAGGTGCGTGACATCCGCGAAGGGCGATGTCACTTGGTGCAGAAGCGACCGTGCGAGCTCCTCGCTCACGTCTGGCTGGTCCAAGGCCTCGGCCACGTACCGACGGATGTGCACGTCGGCCTTGACGTCCGGATATCCCACCAGCATCGAGAAGTAGGCCCAGGTGACGCCGGCCAGACCGTGGACGCGCATCCACGCTGCCTTGGCGTGCTCACGAGTCTCGGGGTCCGCAAGGTCTGAGCTGTGCTGCACGCCGACCGCCACGAGTGCGCGCGCGGCGTCACCCACGACCTCGTACTTTCGGCGCCCGCTGAGCACAGCGTCGTTCCGAGCAACATCAGCCAAGCCGCGGCCCGCCGGAGCGGCCAGGGCATTCAGGTCATCGGCAGCCCCGTCGCGCTCCGCCCGCCACCGAGCGACCACTGCCCTCACCCCCGTTGCCTCGGACCCGTACTTGGCCTGCACCGAGTAGGTAGTGTCGATCAGCGCAGCCTCGATGTCGTTCGGGTATCCGCCCGGCCAGTGCGAGTCGACAGGCTTAGGGAAATCAGCATCGATCCTTCGCTGCAACAGCTCGACTTGGCGTTCATCGCTCACGTTGCTCGCCCACCCCTCAGTCGCTTCAGCACGGCAGGTCCGCCGTGATCCTCGATGTGCTTCGCATCGCCGCACACGACGAGAAGGTCCCGGGCGCGGGACAAGCCGACATAGAGGCGCTCCTTGGCGCGTTCCTGGTCGGGCTTCTCGTTGACGGCCAGGATGACGGCCGGCCGCTCAAGTCCCTTGAACCCCGAGACGTGCCCGTAGAACACCTGGTCCTTATCCCAGAACGAGTCCCAATAGGCCTCCCAGCCGTCTTCCTGCCGAGCCTTCTGCTCGGGGTGGCGCTGGCCGGTGGCGAGCACAGCGATGTCAGACGGCTGCCAGCCTTCGTCGATGAGCTGGTCGACCATGTCGTCGGCGCGGTCGAGCGCGTCACTGTGATCGCAATCAACAAATCGCACCTCTTCGCCGTCGTGCTGGCTGACCCGCAGGCGATTGGGCGCCATGGACGAGAAGGTCTGAGAGATCTGCTTGGTGTTGCGCAGGTTGCGGTCGAGGATCAGTGGGACCAAGCCCGCCGGGGAGTCGCCGAACCGCTGGAAGATGCGCTGTCCCTCGTCGGTGAAGACGTAGAGACCGCCGTCCTCGTACTTCAGTGCCTCGAGCACGACGGGCCACCACGAGTCCGCGAAGTCCTGCGCCTCGTCGATGACGATCGCGTCGAACAGCTCGCCCCATTCCTTCTGGCGGACCAGCTCGAGCATCTCGGCTGGAAGGCGGTTCTCCCAGAAGTCCGAGTCGTTGTCGCTGCCCTCCGTAGCGCCCCAGGCAGTGCCGAGGCCGTGGAACGTGCCGACGTACGCAGGTTGGTCCTTGGGCCCGAACGTGCTGAGGCGACGCTTCATCCACACCGAGAGCCCGCGGGAGTAGCTCATCAGCGCGACCCGCTGACCTTGGCGAGCCAGGCGGCGCGCCTGCTCGACGGCGAGCCAGGTCTTGCCACTGCCCGCTCCCCCGCGCACCTCGACCTGGTCCACGTGCGCGATGAAGTCCAGGATGCGCGACTGCTCGAGGCTCAGTCGCTCGATCACCTCGTCGTGATCGGCGACGCGATCCGCCACGACGTCCGATGGTGGAGCCGAGATGCGCTGAGGCAGGAACCGGCCCTGCAAGGCTTCGTAGATCGCCGCGATGTCTGACCCGTCGCAGGGCCGCGCCTCGCGCTCCTGCAACGTGATCATGTTGCGCATGCGGCTGACCAGGTCAGGCATGTCGCCGCGGTCGACGACCATCCACCGGTGACAGTCCGGCATGTCGAACTGTGGATCGAGGCGTACGCCCGGCAGCACGATGCCGTGCGCCCAGAGGATCGGTCGCTTGCCGGCCCAGGCCATCGACTCCTCGACCCAGGTCTTGAGGATGTGCTTGGCCTTCATCGCCTGCTCGACCGGGTCGCGGCGCTTGACCCCGTCGGGCAGCTGCTGGAGCCAGGTTCCGTTCTCGACCCAGACCTGACCGCCCTTGATCTCCAGCACGACAACGCCGAGCCCGTCGAAGACCACGGCGATGTCGAGCTCGTAGTCACGCGCGTGATCGGTGAAGCGCTGGTTGGCGATCAGCAGGTCGTTGTCGCCGAGCTGGTCGCGGAGCGCGGTCCAGACCCGCTGCTCGGCGCCGCTGGCGAACTTCGGCTCTGCAGGCCACAGCATGGGATTCGGCATAGCTGCGATCCTGTCACTTCGTCGGGGCAGCGGGGCGGAAATCGGCAGGTGCCTCGAGCACCTCGGACGCGCGGGGACCACGGAGCTTGTCTGCATCGCAGATGACTCCCCCGGCCTCACGTACGTGCCACACGTTGTGGAACACGCGCATGGTCATCGCAGCAGCCTGGGCGACGGCAAGCGCGTCGGACGCATCGATGTCGAGGTAGATGTTCGGCGGCCGGACGTCTTTCCGTCGGCAGGCAAATTCCAACCGTCGGCGCGTGGACGAATCAGGTCGTCGATCGTGTGCCTCATGTCGTCGGGCAGGTAGGTGTTGCTGACCACCTCGCAGCGCACCATCCCGTCGCCGTACGCCAGGAGCTGGACGTACCGAGGGTGATCGTCGAAGTCGGCATCGAAACCGGGACGCGAGCTCTCGTCGACGTACACGGTGAAGATCGCGTCGTCCGGCATGGTCGGGAGGTGACGGGCGAGGGAGTGCTCCAGATCGTCCCAGCTGAACGTGTCCATCAGGCGACCTGCCTCTCGTTGCCGATCTCGGCGACGGCGGCGCGCATCGCCTGGGCGACCTTGCGCCACACGAGGTACTGCTCGATCAAGGCGTTCTGGACAGGACCGCGCTCGAGCTGCGAGGCCTTCTCGCGGGCGAGCTTGCCGGCCGCGGACGCCGCGTGACGCCAGGCGTCGAGGCTTCGGGTCGAGTCGTTCGTCAAGCCGCGAGCCATCTCGATCATCGCCTCGTGGGCGTCCGCGGAGCCGTAGACGAGGAGGAGCTGCTCGTCGACGCACGGCGGCTCGGCCGCCGGGGTCTCCTGCACCGGCTCACGACGTACGAGCTTGGTCGCGACCTTGGGCGCACGGTGCTTGAGGAAGTGCAGCGTCATGTCGATCGCGTCGCTCAAGTGCTCCGGCGCGAACGGGATGGCAGACACGGTCGTGGCCATGAACAGGGAGTCCTGGTGGAGGAAGAAGCGGAAGAAGTGGAAGCGGCTGTTGAGGACGGCGACCTCCTTGCGAGCGCGCTTGCGGTCGACATCTGAAGCGACCACCGCGAACACCTCGACCAAGGGTCGCGAGCCGCTGACCCGAATCGTGAGGCAGTCGCCCTCCCGATTGATGCCGATGCTGCCGTCTCCTCGCTTCTTCGGGACGTACCCGAGCCACTGAGTGAGCGTGCGGTCGACCCAAACGACCAGATCGTCGCGCGACGTGGGGACGATGCTCTCCGGGAGCGGAGCGGGCGTCTTGGGGGCGACGAGATCCTGCGGCGGGTCGACGAGGACGAGATTCCCGATCGGTACGTCGACGAATGACGGGTGGACGATCTGAAGCTCCTCGTGGAGGAAGGCGTAGACCGTGTAGGCCACGTGGTCGACCCTCGAACGCTCGACTGTCATCCGACCTCCGGACGCGACGACGCCGAGGGATCGCAGGCGAGCCCACGTCGAGCGGCGAATGCGGAGACGACGTGACTGCGAGACCAGACCCACGAAGCGTGCCTCGATCGACTCGTCGTCGACAGCGCAGAAGCGAACCCGCAGCGGCGACTGCTCCGCGGGCGGTGTGACCGCAAGGACGATCTCGTCGCCATCGCCCAGCTCGACCAGCCTGTCCGCCAGCCGCACGCGAAATGCGAGCCATGCGGCGTCAACAGCCCCGTCGACGACCTGCTCTTCGTACGATCCCATCGCCACGCTCCTGTCTCCTAGGTCTTATGCAAACCGTAGAGGCAGGGTCCGACAGAATCAATGCTGCCAGCATAATTCTGTTTATGAGACGCTCATGTCCGGCGAGACTGTTCCGCGACGATGTTCTTCATCGCACGGCGCTGGAGCTCGGACAGCACGTCGAATCGTTCCTCTGCATCGAACTCTTCGAGCAGGTCGAGCATCTCGCCGATGAGCACGTCGCGGTCGAACACGATCGACGCCGACAGTCGTCCGGGCGACCCCGGTTCGTCGCTGCTGTCGGGCGGCCCTTCAAGGCCGAGCGAGCTGTTCAGCCTTGCCGTGACCTCGCGAACGCGCCGCGGTTCCAGCCCGCCACCATCACTCGTAGGGATCAAGGCTTCGAAATCGAGCGGATCGATGCCGAGACCCCGCGCCAGCTTGGCGACCGCCTCGCGCGAGGGCTTGCGCATGCCCGTCTCGAGCTGCGACACGTACGGGTACGAGAGGTCGGCCGCGGCGGCCAGGTCGGACCGGGACATTCCCTTGCGCTTGCGGTACTCGACCAGCATTCGAGAAAACGTGGACGGGGTCCGTGACGTGCCTGACATGATTACGCTCCTTGCATAATGTCTGCGGAGTGCACTATGCTGCTTGCATAGCCTAACGGAAAGAGGTCAATGATGGAACTCAAGACACGCTTGGACCACGATCGCTATTTCTGGATCACGCCCGACCTCGATCAGAGCGACGCGGCAGCCGCACTCGTCGAGATCACCGCGCCGTCAGTGGATACCGAGCAGAAGCGCGGGGCCACGCACCTCGTGGTCGCCCTGGACCGCAGCGGCTCGATGGGCGGTGCCGAGATCGAGCACGCCCGCCGGGCTCTGTGCGACATCGTCGACCAGCTCGGACCGGCAGACTCGTTCGGCTTGGTGTCCTTCGACGACCGAGTCGAGCTCACCGTGCCCGCCGCTCCCGTGGCCGATCGCGAGGTGATCAAGCGGGCCATTCGCTCCGTCGACGCACGCGGCATGACCGACCTCGGCGGCGGACTGCTCAAGGCGCTCGAGGAGGCCAAGCGGCTGGGAGTGCCCGAAGGCGTTCGGGTGCTGCTGATCAGCGACGGCCATGCCAATCAAGGCATCACTGACGCTCAGGTGCTTGCCGGCTACGTCAGCAAGCAGCTCGATCGCCGCATCAGCACGTCGTCGCTCGGCCTCGGTCTCGGGTACGACCCTCTGCTGCTGACGGCGATCTCACGAGCTGGAGGTGGCAACGAGCACTTCGCCGAGGACGCCGACACCGCAGCCGGCCAGATCGGTCAGGAGTGTGGCGAGCTGCTCGGCCAGCGCTTCCTCTCAGGGCGCCTCACCGTGCAGCTCGGCACCGGCGCGACCCAGATCGACGTCCTTAACGAGCTGACGACCCAGCTCACGCCGGACGGCCTGCAGATCGATCTCGGTGGTTTCCAGTCCGACGAGACGAAGTCGCTCGTCATCCAGTTCGTACCGCGCACTGCGACGAAGCCCGGTCGACGCAAGCTTGCGACGCTGACGTTTGACTACCTCAGCACCCAGGATCTCTCAGAGCGCACCGTGCGTCACACGTTGTGGGCGCAGATCGCCTCGCCGTACGACTCCCCTGCCGCGCCCCGGCGGGACGTGCTGGCGGAGGTGTTGTGGCAGGAGATCCAGCGGCGCAAGCGCCGCGGCATGCGTGCCCTGAGCCGCGGCGACGTCCAGCGCGGCCGCCACCACATCACTCGTGCAATCGAGAAGATCAAGCGGTCCTGGAACGACATCCCGCTCGAGCGACGTGCCGAGTTCGAGGCCGAGATCGAGCTGCTGGGCGCCATGGAGCAGCGGGTCGTCGTCGAAGGAGTCGCCGGCTCGGCATTCGCCGCACGGGCGATGTCGAGCGACGTTCACATGAAGTCGCGCCGCAGCGGACGGCGCGGCGCATGACCGCTGCATTTCGCGTCATCGCGGGTCACCCGGACTCCTCGGTGGTCATCCACGTCCCCCACTCGTCGCGGACCATCCCGCCCGACGTGCGCGCGGCCATCACGCTCGACGATGCCGCTCTCGAGCGTGAGCTCGACGCGATCACCGACGCCCACACCGATGTCATCGCAGAGCGGGCAGCCTCGATCGCAGCTCTGCGGCCATGGATCTTCGTCAACGGCCTCTCGCGCCTGGTCGTGGACCCGAGCGGTTCCCTGACGAGCGGGAGGAGATGAACGAGGTCGGCATGGGCGCCGTCTACACCCGTACCTCCGACGGCTACATCCTGCGCGATCCATCGGCCGACGAGATCTCGGGGCTCGGCGACCGCTACTTCAGGCCATACGCGGAAGCACTGAGCGTCCTCGTCGACGAGCGTCTCGAGTCCGTCGGTGGAGTGACGATGATCGACCTCCATTCGTATCCGCGCGATCCGCTTCCGTACGAGCTGCACAGTGACGTACCGCGACCGGAGATCTGCCTTGGCACCGACCCGTTCCACACGCCCGACACGCTGACCGCGCTCGCCCGTTTGCGATTCGGCGGCTACGACACGGGCATCGATTCACCCTTCGCAGGGTGCTACGTCCCGCTGAAGCATTATGGCCGCGACCGCGCCGTGCGCGCCATCATGCTCGAGCTCCGGCGCGACCTGTATCTCGACGAGGCCGGCGAACCGTGGGCATGCGCCATGGGATTGCTTGCGGTGAGGCTCTCAGAGCTGTTGGATGAGCTCGACCGCGAGCCATTCTCTAGTTAGTCGGAAGGGGCGCGACCACCCGAGCACTAGTCGTGAGCATCCGATCTAGCTTCTCGACGTCGCCGGCGTGGTCATGATGGTGGCGTTGAACCGGCTGTTCCCCCTCACTAGCAAGCCGCCTTCTCATGTCGCCGATACGTTCGCGAACCGCGGTTTCGCTTCACTCGCGACCGTGGCACCTAGATGCCGCGAGCATCATCTCTCCCGACTGCGCCTACGATCGATGTCATGAGCGACGGGCTTTTCGATCTCGGCGAGGAATCCTCTGACCGGGTCCGACAGGTGCCGGCGCCCGCGCGGGAGGAACAGGTCGCCGCTATCCGGAAAGGCCTTGATGAACTCGGGCTTGTCTCGCAGGAGGACCGTAAAAGATTCGTAGAGTCAGTGGTCCTCTCCCCCGTAACTTCGCTGAGAGATTTGACCGCCGTCCAAGCGCGTCGCGTGGTTGATCGGCTCACGGCCCCTACGACAGATAGATCGACGGGTGGAAGTTCATGGGACAGCCGCGATCATGCCACCTGGATCGACAGGATGTAGTACCTGCTGCTCCGCTCCGCGCACTTCGTGGGCCATTCGCTCGGGGATCGTGCCGGCGAGGTCGTGAGAGTCCTCGGGATGAACAGCAGATACTTCGGCCTTGTGTGGCGGATTGTGAGGTCCGGACGCAGAGCGCTCGCAATGCGGTCGCGGATGACGCCTAGGCCTAGCTCGTCGATAGAGGTCGACTCGTTCAGGCCGCCATGAGCGGTGGGGCCTGCTGGTCGGCGTCGAATGCCAGCCCTGCGACACGGGCTCGCCACGTGCTACTTCTTCTTTTCGGAGGACTTCATGGAACGGTGCCCTTGGCCACCCCATACGCGATACCCCTGATGCTTGAGCCGGTTCGCGGTGCGTCGTTCTGCTCGCAGTGCCTTGCCCCGAGAGTCGAAGGTTTCGTCCGGGGCCAGGTCGGGACGCAGCTTCACACCACGCTTCGTCACTACGCGTGCCGCCTTCTGTCCCGCCATGTGCTTGGCGAATCGCTCTTCTGCCGAGTGCCACGTCTCTCCCACGTACACAGCACCCTTGCCGCAATCGCCGAGCCCGGTGTCGTCGAGCTCGATGACATACACCCGAAAGCGGTGCTCATTCGAGCTCATGCTGGTTGCTCAGCGTAGTAGTTTTCGGCGAACTGGGAGCTGTAGTACCAGTCGACTGTTTGACCGCCGACCTTCAACGCTCCCCGCACGTCCCCACTCTTCATGTTCAAGCACTTCATCACATTGCCTACTTTGCTGAGCGCTTCGATCCGGTGGAACGAGTCGCCGTGTTCTTCCGCGAATGCGGCGAGCGCCTGAAGCTTGACGAGCGAATCCTCCAAGTGGTGCCCGTGCGGGTCGACGATTGAGGCCTTCGTCTCACCCTCGACCTCGTGGAAGAAGATGAAGTCCGGGTGCATCGACCGCCAGTTGCCCGTCGCTTCATCGCGGTACGCGATGCCGAGCGAGTCGGCGGTCTGGCGAGGCGGGTTGCGATACCAAGCGATTGCACCTTCCCGGGCAATCTCGTGTTTCACAATCTCGCCCTCCCAGTCGTTGAGCTTCGTGATGGGCGCATCGCCGTTCTCGTCCGACATGAGGTGCAACTTCACCAGCTCGGCGCGAGTCGTCTGCCCGTGCTCGTCGGTCTCGACGTAGTCCTCGATCCGCGTCCGCGGCCGGCCGAGGCGATAGACTTGCGGCGTAGCCGCAAGCGCATTGATGTCGCGGTACTCTTGGCGTCGGTCGTCGGGCAGTGCCTCGATCGCGTCGGCGTGCTCCTCAAACAGGTCTTCGGCCATCTGGTCGGACTTCTTGTCTACGGCTTCGCGGACCTCCGGTACGTAAGAGAGAGCGGCAGTCCGGACGAAGGCGTCCCGCAACGCGTCGTCGCTGTCGTCGCCCGCGGTCAGGTGGTCGACGTACGCATTCGCAATGTCCGGGCCGAACGCCTTCTTGGCGTCATCGAAAGCGAAGCGGATTGCACGCTCGTCAGCCTGCTCAACGATGTCAACGTACTCAACACCCTTCGCCCCGAACTTCGCTGAGATCTCCTGCAGCCGAACGGCGAGCACTTCCTCAGTGGCGGCCTCGACTCGCGACTTGTAGGTGACCGCGGCCTCGTCAAGCACACGATGCATGCGCACTGAAACTTCGGCCAAGGCGTCCTTGCGCACCCCATCGGTCGATAGCGCAAGTGCGAGTGATGTTAGGCGCTTCACTGGGGACGTGCCGCGCTGCGGGATCGTCATCGTCGGAAGCGCGTCCCACAGCCTCCAAACACTCTCGGGCACACCCTTGTTCGGGGTCATCACGCATTCCTCAACGATCACCTTGCGGTTGGGTGAGTTGGGCACCCCATCCGTCTGCGCCGTGAGCAACTTGACCACGTCGCCAGCGGTCTTTCGATCGAAGAATGGCAGCAGGCAGTCGACCGAGTTCAGCTCGTCGTCGCCGGGGACGCGGCGAGCCAGCGGCGTACGGACCATGCGGCCCAGAAGCTGCTGGATGTGGTCGTGGTCCTTCGCGGGCCGGAACGACACGAGCACCTCTGCGCGAGGGCAGTCCCATCCGGTCGAGATAGCCTCTTTCGCGACGAGCACCCGCACGTGCGACCGGTCCTCCACGACTTGGGGCTCGATCCAGTCGACTTGGTACGAGCCAAAAGTCTGCGGGTTGTGCTCCCCAAGCACGTGCCGCACGGCGTCTGATCCCAGATCAGGCATCACGTCGAAGATCACGTCCAGCGCTTCGCCGAGCTTGTCGTGGTCGGGCGTGCTCGGGGCTTGGAGTACAAGGAGTGGCTTGACGACGTCAGGCAAGCCTTGCGACGTGCAGTACGCGTCCCATCGCTGCGAGGAGTGCTTGAGTTTTTGTGCGCCGCGACGGACGAGCATCATGTCAATTGCCTGTGCCTCCGCGGGGATGTCCACCTTGACGATGTCCTTGACTAGACCGGACTCCTGTACCTGGAACCCGCTGACTACAACTGGGGAAAGGTAGCGTCTGTCGCCGGACACGTCTGCATCGTCCATCGCGCCTTTGAAGTCGCCGATGGTGGCGCTGATGCCCCACACCACCGGGACCGGCGGATATCCAGCGTGCCCGTTGACCAGTCGCTGCACGATGGTCGACTTGTCCCGAGTCTGTTTAGTCCCGAATCCGCGGTGCGCTTCGTCGATGATGAGATAGAGCGTCAGGTCGGGGTCTTCAATCGTGTTGGCGATGGTCTGCCAAATCGTGTATCCCTGCAAGTCAGGCTGGACGCTCGAGTGGGTGCCTTCGAGGACGTCCGCCTCGTCAACGACCTCGTGTCCGCGGGTGAGAAGCGACGTCTTGGAGAGCTTCTGCGTGTTGAGGAAGTACACCTTTCCGGGCTCCAGCTTCGGCTTCGCGAATGGCGGCTCAATCGTCACGAGATCCGTCGACGTCACCTTGTCGGAGGCCTCCATGATCCGGAATCGCGTCTGATCGTTCAGGTTCGGGTTGTCGGAAAACCACACGACCACAGCACCCTCGTCAGGCTCGAAGTCGTAGTCGTCGTTGCCGAAGAACAACGACTCGATGACAGCCGAAGCAATGACGGTCTTGCCCGCACCTGTAGTGGCCGACAAGGAGACCGATGTCGGAGTCGCATCACGCCGATAGACCGTAGTCGCCTGGTCCAGTGCGGTGAGCATGTCCTCGAGGGCCGCTTGTTGATACGGCTTGAGCGTGAACTTCATCGTGCGGCCCTCGCAGCCTCGATCTCGAAGTTGCGGAGGTAAGACGAGTACAGACGGACCGGCTCAATGTGAGCCGGCAATTGCCGCACCATCGCCTCGAATAGACGGTCTTCGTCGGTAACAATAAACGCGTGCGTGAGTCCGTCCTGCGCCTCAACGGCTTTAACGAACTGCTCGCTCAGATCGAGGTTCGCGATGACACCGTATGCTTCGGCTACATCCCAACCTGACGTGATCTCGTCAATCCTGCGACCCCTCGAGCCCGCCCGCAACCACAGGAAAGGCGCAACCTTGGAGAACTCGCGATTGCTCGCTACACGAAGTGCGGACTCGTAAGTGAGTGTGAAGAACTCGACGTTCTCCTCAAATCCCTCGGCCATCGGAAACTCGTCTGTGAATTTGTAGTCGCCCCTGATCGGTTCGCCATCGGGAGTTTGCCCCGAGACTGCGGCTTCGATGCGCGGCTTAGTGATGTAGTCGCAAATGCCCCACATCTCCCACTCGGGGTCGCCGGGTCGATATCCCTCCTTTCGGAGCTTGCCCTGCTCATCAATGGATACTTCATTGTTGGTAACTGAGATGGAGCGGCGGCGCCCGCCGTCTTGCCTGTTCAGGCGCATCACGGCATGGGCCGTAGTGCCAGAACCAGAGAAGAAGTCGACAACCGTGGCCTCCACATTGTCTCCGACGAAGAACCGCAAGGCGTCCTCAACGGCGAACACACTCTTCGGAAACGGGAACTTTCGATCAGGAATGAGACTTCTGAGAAGATACGAGCCGCCCTTCGAAGCGTCGTGCGAACGGCGAAACCAGACCGACTTCGGCGGCACTGCGCGTTTAGCATCCTGTCCCGCCTCGAGCACAACAGTCCCATCTACGTGTCCTGTAACAACGAGTTCGCCGGTCTCGATTCGCGCAACCGCTGACGACAGGAGGTATGACAACGACGTGCCGTCTTTGCCCAGTCGGACGAACCCATTTTCAACAAGCCCCCGGAGCGACGTGTGGGATACTCGCCACCGTCCCTCCGAACCGTCCTTCCGAAGCGGCCAGATGGCGGTCAAGCCCTCGGGCACGACGACGCTTGAGCGAGGTTGCGACAACGGAAGGGGGTCCCCAATCTCGACGATCTTTCTAGCACCTCGGTCAACGAAGATGGGGTAGAAGAGATTCTTTGAGTCCACTCGGCGAGCACCGGTTCCACCACGCTGAAGCCGACTCCACATGTCGGGAGTTGCGACAGCGCTTGGTTCATCGCTGCTCATGTCGTATTCCGTGCGCGCGGGTGCAGAGTCACCGAGCGCGACGAAAAACAAGAACTCTTCGCTACGCGAGAATCCGTTGGCTCGTGGACTCCCTGCTGGGTTGATGATGCTAGTCACCATCTGAATCTTGGCATCTGGAAATACTTGATCCAGCAGCAATCCGAGTCTCAGGTACTCCTTTTCGTCGATTGTGACGATGAGGACAGACCGCGCTGGATCCAACAACTCTCGAGCTAGCAGGAGGCGGCGTTCCATCATCGCGAGCCATTTGGAATGTCGATAGTGGTCCTCGGACTCCACATAGTCGTTGTTGTACTTCCAGTCTTTCGCGCCTGTGTTGTAGGGCGGGTCGATGTAGATAGCGTCGACTGCGCCCCGGTGCGTGTACAGGAGAGACTGAAGAGCGTGATAGTTCTCGGCGTTGATGACGGTGTGGAAGGGCTTGTCGCCGCCGCGCTCGACCTTTCCGGTGGAGACAAGTCCGGGGTATATCGGATCGCGGAACTCGGCCACCACCACGAGGTCATCAACGACCACTGACCACGACTCATTCGGATCGTCCAGGGCTTCGACGTCCGCCCAGCGTTCGCCCCCCTCTGGATAGGTCGTTATGACCTTGAAGAGTCGTTCGTCTGCCGTTTTAGGCATCTGGCCGCGCTCAGGCAGGATGCGCACCTTGTCGTTCTTGCGTACTGGTCGGCCGGGCAGCTCGACCGCTTCCGGCGTGTGGCGTTCGAAGTTGAGACCGAAGGCGCGCCTATCGGCGAGGGCGTCGAATTCGCGTCGAAGATCAGCTGCAAGCTTGCCGTCCTGGTGAGCTACCTGTCGGATCAAATCGTTGAGTCGTGACACAGAGTCAGTTCTACCCTTCAAGTGCGACGTTGACGGTCCCCCGCGCGAACGTGGCGAGGATTCGTTGATGAGTTTGTCTTGGAAGATGCCGATTTCCCGGCTCCCCGAACGGCGTACCGGGTCGCGCCGGTGCTTCGTTCAGCAGCTGGTCGAGGCCGGGGCGTGACAACATCAGCAGCCCGTGAGTCGCTCGAGTGCAGGTGACTGCCAGCCGTCCGAATTGTGAGTTGAACTCGTCGAGCTGAGCGGCGCCGGTCAGGGGGTGGATCGCGAGGGTGATGCCGTTCGTCTGCCCCTGCCAAGAGTCGACGGTCGACGCGATCAAGTCCTTCTCGGTCAGGTCGAACTGCTTGCGCAATCTCTCGACCGCATCCGTCGCGTCGTCGACGGTCTGGTTGCGCGTGGCCAGCACTGTGACGAGAGTGTCGTCCGGCTCATCGCCCGGTCCTGTCGAGTCCCACTCTCCTGTCGGCGTGCCGGTGTCGTCGAGACGGGCGCGTACCAGCGCGAACTTGGCGGCGAACAGGTCTTCGAGCAGCGCCTCGGCAAACTCGACGAGGGGGAGGTCGACGTCGGCGGCCTCGGGATCCGGCAGCCCGTCAACCTCGAGCAGAGTCGGCACTCCGGTTGCCACCTGTGCCCACACAGTCGCGGCGAGACCGTCGAGCTCCCCGAGCTCGACTAGTCGGTCTCCCGGAGCTGCCACGCAGTTCAGCGCCTCCCACTCGGGGTAGAACGCCCGCCATAGTGACAGCTGTTCGGCGGTCGGCCGCCACACCGCGGGCAGCTCGGTCTCGAAAGTGTCGGGGTCGCCGTAATAGTTGGTCGGCCACGCACGATAGGGGTTGAAGCCGGGGTCGCCGCGCCACGGGTTGGTCCCAATCTCCAAGGGCGGCAGCTGGCCGACGTCGCCGACGCCGATCGTGATGGGCGCCTTGCCCTGGATCGGGTCGAACAGGTGGTGCGGCAGCTGCCACGCCTCGTCAATGAACAGGACGTCGTACGGCGCCTCACCGTTCGCACCCGCACCGAGGTGCTTGAGCGTGTTGCCGAAGTCGAAGCTCATCTTGTGCGAGGTGGAGATGACGACCTGGGTGTCCTGAGGGACCGTCTTGATCGCCTCCACCACAGTGGCCGCTTCGCCCACGTCGTCGGGGACGAGGTCAGACTTGCCCTTGGCGACGAGCAAAGTCACGGCGTCCCTGCCGAGCCGCTCGCCGAGCGACTTCGCAATCGGCCAGAGCTGTCGATTTTGGAAAGCGACCACGGCCACCCGTCGGCAGTCGACGTGGTTGACGGCGTCCTCCACGAGCTTCTTGAGCACGTACGATTTTCCCGCACCGGCGGCCGCCTTGATCAGGATGCGTTCGATGTCGGTGTCGCCTGAGAGCGCCGCTAGCAACTGCCCGCTCGCTTCCGCGGCAATCGCGGCGTTGCCCGAGGCCGCGATTGCTCGGTGTACTGCGTCTGCGGGTTCAGCAGCGACAGGCAGCGCGAACTCCACGGACGGGTCAGTCGATGTCATCGATCGTCAACCCTTCCGGGACCGGTTCGGCGGGACCCGCTCCAGGATCGCCCTGCTCTGCGCCGGCCGGTGACACCTCGAACGAGTCTCCGTCGACGATCGGTGGCCACGCCTGCGGGTTGAGCTCACCTTTCTTGCGCCGCTCGGCCAACGTGTCCGACCACTCGGCCTCCACGTCCTCGTGGGGACGACAGCACCATTGATGGCCCGACGGGTCGTTCGCGAAGCTGTCGAGCTCGCAGCTCTTCTGCGGCGCGCGACTCGCATCGACCTTCGGGAAATCGATCGCCAGGTGGGTGTTTCTCTTGAGGTCGCAGAACCAGCCGAAGTCCGCAACGACCAGCTCGTCGCCGACCTCGACCTCAGGCGTGCGAGCCGGCTTCCAGTCGAACCGCCTGGGGACGTCATGTTGCCCACTCGACAGCGGACCGATGGCCAGGCCCACGACCTTGCCCTTGTCAGTCGTCACGTCGTTCCCCTCGACACACGGCTCCCCGTTGACGTGGAGCAGGACGATCCGGGACTCGTCTCCGATGCGCCTCGAGTGAACGTCGAGGACCAGTGGGTCGACGCTGGCGACACTAGCGAGCGCGACTGTCCGATTGCCGGCGTCCTGTGCCGCGTCGAGCGCAACCTGCGGACTGGCTAGCACCGCTAGCTGCTTGGCAACCTTGTCGTCGCTCTCGACGACCGGCACAAGATCGCGGCGCCACGGTCGGGTCGTTCGACCGAAGCGAACCAAGTCGGACGCGTGGAACGTCAAACGCCGGTACCAGACCTCCTGAGCGTTCGCCTCGGCTCGACGGTGCAGCTCACCCACCTTGGACTGCGGGAACGTGCCGAGCACACGTCGGGCGTCGTCGAGCACCTCCTGCTTGTAGGCGAGCTCGTCGAGGATCAGCTGCTCGTACTTCGCTGGCTCGGCCGGTCGGTCCTTCCCCTCCACGTCGCCCATGAAGGCCCGATGGATGGCGTCGGACCGGCGGCTCGTCAGTCTGGCGCCGGGCGTGTGGATCGACTCCTCGACCTCGTCCGCGATGGCCCTGTGGTCGAGCGGGTTGTCGGCCGTGGCCATGGCCCACACAACCAGGTAATCGAGACGGAATGCGCTGACAGCGGGGCCGCCAGGAACCACCACCCGAGCGAGCGCCGCGCGAGCATCCACGATCGGAGAGCGGACCTGGAGCGTACGGGCACGATCCTCCTCGAGTAGGAACGACACGGCCGTGCGCTGAAGCTCGCGAAGCGGTGGCGGGACTACCGCAGGCTCGCCGTTGAACGTCAACGGCGGCCGACCCATCTCTTTGTCCCGCTGCCACCGCAGCCTGCTGATCTCGATGCCGGCGAGGTTGTCGGCGATAGACACCAAGATGTCGGCCGTCGCCCGTTCGGGCACCACGATGTGGACAGGATCCGGCGATTTAAGATCAACCGACCGCTGCTCCGCGATGGCGTCTGAGATCTCTTTGCCCAAGAGCTTCATGATCGCGCGGCGGGTCTCCGGCGCGAGCGGGTTGTTGAAGACTGTGGACGACCACTCCGTGGGCCCTGACCTAGTGATGCGCTGAATCGAGATTCCGAGCACGCCGAGCGCGGCGCTGTCTGACTTGGCAACGACCACGTTGATGGTGCCTGGGCGCCCGATAGGATCCACACGACGCTGACCCGTTCGTTGCGCTACGCCCTCTCGGGACGCGACGATCATCGCCTCCAGGGAGCGAGCGATGGGGCCGGCCTGACGCTCGGGGTCGACCAGTCCCGCTGCGTGATGTCGAATGTCGGCAGGGACTCCCAGCTCGATGAGCAAATCGGTCGCCCGGTGGGAGGTACGCAGTTCGTGGCGGCAGTACGAGAACAGCGTGCACGTGGCGCAGCGTGCCGGGTCGAAGGTCGCTTCCAGATGGGCCACGAATTCCACGATGTCGTCGTCGACGCCGATCGACAAACCTTCTGACTGCTCGCGCCGTTCGGCGACGCGCATCTGAACCTCTGTTCGGTGATCGGTGATGTCCTCGACCAGCGCCTCAGGCTGGAGAAACGCGTTGCGTGGGACGGCGAGCACCCCGTACGGATGGACGTCCATGCCGGCCGGAAGCTTCGACCATTCGGCGGCTGATTCCGCACCCAGGGCGACCTGGAGAAAACCCTTCAGCAACCTTCCGTCGTCGATCTTCGACCGTACGCGCTCGTAGTCCTTCGCATCGCCCATGATCAGCCAGCTGCCGTCAGCGTCGCTATCGACCTCTGCCTTGCGCTTGCGCATGACTACGGCGAAGTCAGGGAGCACGGGAGTCGCTCCGGCGTCCTCTTCGAACCCAACGAACGGCAGCCCGAGCTGGTAGATCATCGTCGCCGAACCATGCGCTACAGCTCGCTCGTGCGCAGCAAGCAGCACCCCTGCCGTGTCGGCCGGCCTGTTGTGACCCGACTTGATCACGACAGACTCAGGGCGGTCGAGGCCGAGGCGGCCCACGGTGGTGGTAGCGACCTCGCTGGCGAACTTGTCGTCGCGCACTAGCTTCTCGAAAGTAGCGGCCCGCAGCCATCGGGCTTCAGGAATCTTGCCGGAGTCGTCCGCGAAACCAACGTCCGCCGCGAGCTTGCGACGAGACCTTCCGACGATGAGTGGATCGGTGCCTCGAAACCGCGCGCACGCAGCATGTGCGGAAGCCGCGACGGCGCTAGAACCACCACCGATTGCCGTTGCTGTCACGCCGGAGCCTCCTTGCGCGGCAGCCCCGACTGCTCGTCCGGCTCGTTCCCCTTCACTCTCGCCAACGAGGAAAAGTCGCTGAACTCCTCAACCTGCCGACGGAAGGCATCACCCTTACTCCAATGGAAGATGTCAGCCAGAGGGCCGAGCTCACCGTGCTGCGAAATAGTCTCCTTCGTAACTTGGAGCAGGTGAGTCTCGATCTCTCCTTGTCGCTGGAGCTCGTGCCGCGCAAGTTGCTCGAAGTAAGGCGCAAGCTCCGGCTGCACGACCGTGTAGTGCCAGAGTCGGACGATGTGCATCCGAATGACGTTCAGATCGGCTTCCTTCAGTGTGTGCAACCGTTCAACCAGCAAATCGCGATTCGTCTTGAGCGAGTTAGCCTTTGCTCCGAGCCAAAACCCTCTCGGCTCGTCGTTTGCCTTCTTGATTAGGTCCTCAACCGATCCGCGCGCCATCAGCTGATTTTCGACGATCGCCTTGTAGTGAGGGGCTAGCTGCGCCCAGGACTGCTCTGGGAGATGACCCGCATGGCGGCTGGCGCCAATGACTTCCTCTACCAACTGGCGTGTGGCAGAAATCGACGCGTCGAGCTCACGCTGCGCGATCGCCTCGAGCGATCGGACACCGTCGACTATGTCACTGAGCTTCGCCTCGATGCTCGCCATCTGCATTTGAGTGCTGACAGCGCCAAGCACGTTGGCGGCACCCAAGGCGGCGCCGGCAGCCTTCCCTGCGGCAGGGGAAAGCCTCGCAACGTGTTCGAACTTGCCGCCGGCACCCCGAACGAGTGCCAGCGGCCTGCCAGCCTTGTCGACCGCAAGTGCCCCTTCTCGAATAGCTTTGGCAGTCTGACCGTCGACCGTCACGAGCCGTCCAGATGCTTTCGCTCCTTCGACTCCGGCCCGAAGGATTGCAGAAATCGTTCCTGCTGCGGACTGCGCAAGATCATTCGGAATCGGCACCCCAGAGACCGAGTTGGCACCAGACGAGAACATGACGTACTCATCAGCCCTCCCTGTGGGAAGAAAGATCGACTCCCCGCCGTTCAGAGCTTTTGCGATGGCATCGGCCTCGCCAGCCTCCAAGACAGCGACCGATGTGTCCGAGCGGTCAGATTTCAGTCGTCGAAGAGCAACCAGCCCCGCGATGCCGACCAATATGACCACAACGCCTGACGCAACGACGGCACCCAACATTCTTCGTCCTCCCGAGTGGTTCCGGAGCTCACGCTACTGCGGCTCCCACACCAGTGAGGTGGATATGAGCAACCCCCGCAACAAATGGTCCTATCGAGCCATATGAATCCGAGATCCTCTGATGTCGGCCGTCCAAGGCTGCGAGGTTCAACTATTGGCCCTACGCCGGTGCCTGCCCTATGGGCGGCAACATCGTCGGCGTGCTGTGGCGCAGAGGCTGTCTACGTGTTGGGTCCAAACAGCCGCTCGGCGAGCTCAGCGATCCCGTCGATCCGCTCGAGCTGGCCTAGTGCCAGCACTCGGATTCCGCTGCGCTCGTTCTTGATCCCCTGGGCGTTCGCTTTCGCGTGCTTCGCGACGCGGTCACCGAGTGAAGGCAGAGGTTCGCCGGGAGCACCGCCGAACCAGCGGTACTCAATTTCAAGAGCGTTCTTGTCTGCCGCCTTCGCCCATTCCATCCAGACGACACAGCCCGACGCTCGTTCGGCCAGCCTGGTGTTGATGTTGAGGCGCGCACTCTTCCCGCCACGACGCCTGGCCTTCAGCTGGACATGCCTCAGGGCCCCGCTGGTCTCGAGGACGAGGTCGAACCCGAAGGCGTCGAGCGAGGAATGCATGACGTCGACGATCTGGCCCCTCCCAAACCACATCTCCTCAAGCAGTTCTCGGAGGAATGCCGTTTCGATCATCTTCTCGAACGCAGACGAATCGTTCATCTCGTTGATATCGGCTGCTGAGAGGTGCCCACCGCCAACAATTGCACCGTCCTCCATCACTGACCTGCCACCCGTTCTGCTCCGATCTTGTCCAACCCGCTATCCACCTCGCTCGCGATCTTCCCCTTGAAGGCCCGCACAAGCATGTTGAGCCCGATCTCGATTGCCCCCTGGGTTTGCCCTTCGCCTTTCGCCTCTAGTTTCAGCACCCCCTTGGCGCCGGATCCTTTGAAGGTGGCAGTAGCGCCAGTCCACTCGGCGTTCAGGCCCCACGGCTTCGCGAGGTCGTCAAGCAGTCCCACGGCCTTTGCTTTCGCCGCTTCGATGGGGAGGTCGATCACAAAACGGCGTTCGATGTCGGGCATGCCCTGAGGCTAGTTGTTCTGGACGAGCGATGTGCAGATCTCGACAAGGGCATTTCTCCCAAACTCACTGCGGGCGGCTCGTGGCACACGGCGAGTCAAGCTCTGATGTACTGAGCGGTGTGCCGACACCTCGGGAAGGACGTGCATCCGTAGAAGGCCCCGTACGGCCCTGAGCGGGAAACCAGTGTCCCTTCCCGGCACTCCGGGCAGATTGAGGTTGCCGGTCTATTGCTTTCGGGGTCGGCGGTAACGAGACCGTCGTTGATCAACTCAATAAGGAATGGTGACTCTGCACCCGCTACGCCGATGAGCACTGCTTGCCGTCGAGCGCGAGTCAGCGCGACGTACAGGAGTCGACGTTCTTCGGAGTGTGGAAAGTCCTCCGCCTGGGACATCGCCAGCTCGAGGACCGGGTCGTCGGCGATCTGGCTCGGGAAGCCGTACCTGCCGCGGCCAAGGTTGGGAACGATCACGTAGTCGGCCTCGAGGCCCTTGGATTTGTGGATCGTGCGGAAGGTGACCCGCACGCCGGCCGCACTCCAGTCCGGTACGAGGTCGCGGTCGAAGTTGTACCTACCGAGCACATCGACCGTGACGACGTCGTCACGTCGCGGACTGATCCGTCCGGACGAGACGTCGGCTGCCAGTCCGTCGAGCCATGCTCGGATGGCTGCTGGGACTGCTTCAGTCGACGCGGCCGCAAGGCTCAGGACGCGCTCACCCCGATCGGGTTGTGCTGACTGGACCTGCTTGATCAGCTGCCGCGGGTTCTTCGAGACGAATGCGCTCGACACGTCGCAGATTTCCTGGGTGCACCGAAAGGTGGTCTGCAAGTTGAGCACCTGCCCTTTGCCGAACCGCCTCTCGAATTTCGTCATGACTGAGATGTCGGCCCCTGCGAAACGATTGATCGCCTGCCAGTCGTCCCCCACCGCGAGTAGATACTTGCCGGGCGGCTTCACGAGCGCAGCGATCAATCGCGCCCGGGCCTGGCTTGCGTCCTGAAACTCATCGACGAGCACGAGATCGTAGTGGGGCTGTGACGATCCGTCTTCGACGTAGTCGGCAGCACGTACCAACATGTCCTCGAAGTCCACAGAATCGTCCGCGTCGAGCTTCGCTTGCCATCTGTCGTGAATCTCCCAGTAAAGGGCCAGGAAAAGCTTGGTGCGTTGAGTCCTGAGCTTGTTGGGCGCCTGCTGGAGCCGGGCCTGCATCGTCTCGCGCGTGAGAGAGTTCGATTTAACGTGCGCCATGAACGTACGGATGAGACGCGCCAGCTCCTTGTTGTCCACGGGTTTCGCGCCAGGGATCGGCCGGTCGGGGTTCCACTCGAGCTGCAATCCCAGCGCGGTGAGCTCATCGGCGAGAGCAGAGAAGCCTGACGTGTCTATGATGTCGGCCCACTTCGTCTCGACAAGCGTGGTGCCGTGAGTGGCGTGCAGAGTGCGCTTCCACGCCATGCCTTCCGCGTAGCCCATGAACGACCTGGGCGGCTTCCCGTCATGACCGATCGCCCAGTGCTCATGCCAGACGTCAACCGTCGGATAGTAGAAGTCAGGCCGATACTGCGAACGCGAAGAAGTTGCGACGTCCACCGAATACGGTCGTTCGTACTCATAGTCGACGCCGTTGAGGAACAACCAATCGGCGATCAGCCTCTCGCCTTGGCTCTTGACCACCTCACCTCCGTAGGTACGGAAGCCGGACCGTCGCTTTACCTTGTCCCACGCGTCGAACAGCTCTTCCTCGTTGCTTGAATCTTCGCTGATGCGAGCGAAAAGGAGCCGGTACATGTCCCACTTGAATCGAAACGACATCGATTCGCCTCGCAGCTCGTCGACGATCCGCATGACCATGCCGACGTCCTGGCCGCCGTCGAGCCATGCTGCCAACCGAGGCTTTCGGCCCGTGGCGTCGCCTATCACGCCCAGACCAAAGGAATGGAAGGTTGATGCCCTGAGACCCGCGCTCGGGAGGCCGACAGCGGTCAGTCGTTTCGACACCCTGTCCTGAAGTTCGACCGCGGCCGCCTTGTTGAAGGCCAACAGGAGGATCCGCTCGGGTGGCACGAATCCCCGCTCGATTGCGTAGGCAGCACGCGCCACCATGACTGAGGTCTTGCCCGACCCTGCGGAGGCAACAACATTGACCCGGTTGTCGAAGCAGACGACCGCGCGAGCTTGTTCGTCAGTCAGCGGCGACGTCTCGATCAGATCGAAGAAGTCACGGCGATCAATGAGTTCTCGTTGCAGGATCGCTTCGTTGATGTCGGCCGCCCAGGCCGGGAGGTCTCGCGCGAACAGTTCGATGGCAGCGCGATCCTCATCGCTCAGAGCGGCCTCGAGCTCTTCGCCCGCACGAAACGCGAACCATCGCGCCGTGTCGACGTTCGGGCGGCTCGCAATCAACGCTTCGATGCACTCCTCGGGGATCCAGCGGGAGTTCGAGACCGCTCTCTCCATGCAGCCTTCGACCGCGTCGTTCCATTCAATGATCGATCGGAGCTCAGAGCTCACCCGCTCTCGCAAAGCGCTCCTGCGCAGAGAGGCCGACAATGACTTGGCAGCACGACGGCTCAGGCCGCGATACCGAGCGGTCGAGCGGCCTACTATCACAAGCTCCCGGAGGATCAGCCACCTTCTCCGTATGCTCATGCGCTCAATTTCGTCCAGCGCGATCATCGTTCTCGTCCGCTGAGTCAGCAGCTCGTAGCCATCCACCCGTTTGCGAAGTTCCCAATCCTGCCCGTGTTGACCCTGGCTGCCTACCCACCGTTCGTCAGCCGTGTTGGCGGACGAGCCGTCGGAGTGAGCCGCCTCTTGCGATGACATGGTCGTTATCGCAATGCCTGAGGGAGATTCTTCTGCCACACGATTGCGAGCTCTCGGTTCGCGCGCGTCAGGCTGGTGTACAACTGACCAGCCTTTCCAACGTGTTGTTTGAACTTCGAGGGCTCAACAACCACCACTGCATCGAACTCGAGACCGCGCGCCGAAGCAGGGCCATAAACGTTCAGCAATCGGCCATCGAGCACCCAGCGGTGGACTGAGCCGTCACGGCGCCAGCCTGACCTCGCCATCCATTCAGTCAATGCTGTTGGCTCTGCCGTAATTAGAGCAACCGTGCCGTCTGAGTACGTGGCTTTGAACTCGAGAGCGATCTCGACTGAGATCGAGAAAAGCTTCTCGGAGTTACTTGCCCAGACCTTTTGGACTTCCGGTCCGTCGCGCTGTACTACCTCGACGCCTCTCTGGGCGCGAGGTAGGAGCTTGTCGGCGAGCTCGAGGATCTGAGACGTGGAACGGTATCCACGGGTCACGACGGTTGGTTGAAAATCCGAATCGCCTGATCCAATTCCCAAGTGGTGTGCGATTGCCTGCCATGACTCGTAAGACGTGTCTGATCGTCGCTGGTTCATGTCACCGACCAGGGTCCATCGACCGGTCTTCGACTTCGCCTGATCGAGGACGTTCCATTCGATCGGGCTCACATCTTGCGCTTCGTCAACGACGATGTGGTCGAATTGCTCCTGGGAGCTCGGGGGACGGAGAGCGAGCGCGCATTGCGCAAGGAGAGGCAGGTACCGTCGTTGGGACGTCGCCACCTCGAAAGACGGCAACTCCTGGAGCCAAGCAGCCTCGGACGGGCTAGCCGTGATTCGCGTACCTTCTGAGTCGCCGTTCGTTCTCAGCACGTCGTACGTCGTTCGAAGCCACCGCCGGCGAAGGTCCTTATCCGCATAGAACCGATCGAGCTGACGCACCTTATGCGCTGAGATTTCGCACAGCCGACGAGTGCTGGCGTCCACGTCATCGTACCGACCTGCAAGAGAGTGCTCGGTCCTGGCTGCACTGCCGATATAGCTGCTCAAGAGGCCCCCCATGTCCGTGACGGCGATCAGCCCCTCAGGGTCGTGCTGTCGCAGGATGCCCCGAACGTGATTGACATACTCACTCGTTGGACCAAGCAGGAGCACGCGACCAGTCGGATCCCCTCCACGATCGGGGTCAACGAGGAACGCTGCCCTATAGGTAGCGATGATCGTTTTGCCGGTGCCGGGGTGGCCTTGGACGACGAGATCCTCCCCGGGGTCGAAAGTCGCCATCTCATGTTGGTCGGGCTGCAGGGTCGCTAGCACGGTGGTGAGCTGGGAGCTTCGTGGAGCCGAAAGCCTGCGCCGCACTGCCTCGACGGCCCGCATCCCCGCTGGTGCCTGCTGAGCTGGCGGCGAGCTGACGGTGGGGCTGGAGTCAGGTTCAGTCGTCGCTAGGTCCACTTCACGTGACGTTGGCGCCTCCCGTTGAAGCGTGAATCGGCGCTTCGAACGCCCGGCTGGGGCGTCCGGAATCTTGAGCTGCTGCGGCGCGAATGGCGAGTCGTCCACCTTACGCACCCACTCGTCGTCTGCGGCGACGAGTTCCTGTCGGCGGGCCTCGAAGGTCCGGCGGACGACGACGCTTTCGTGGCCCTCGAACCCGTCTCCATCGGGCTGAAAGAACAGCTTGGCCACCTCGGCAAAGCAGCTGTACACATCAACGCCGCCTACGACGAGCCGGCGTGGACCGATGTAGAAATCTGTTCCCAACAGCTCGTGCTGCCGATCCAGGCCGACTCGGCCGATCAATGGGTGCAAGTCATCTGGAGAGAACGGAAGAGATACTCCGCCCGGATTAGCCCATGCCTCATTCCGCGACATCCCGATCTCGATCCGAGTCTTCAGCTTACGCTCGAGCGCCTTGAGGTACTCGGCGTTCTTCGCACGCTCGTACGGGACGTCAGGGTGATCGGTCATTCGTGCACCACAACGAGACATGCCGCCAGGTCCTTCATTTCTAGACCTGGATTGTCGGCACGTACGAGATCTTCGGTCTGGGCTTCGAAGCGAGCGAGCTGCTTGTTGATCCGTGATTCAGTCAGTCGCACGCCCTTGGCGCGGTTACGGACACGATTCGTCTCGAGCTGCTCCCTGAGGGTCCTCATCCGGCGCTCATGTACCTGCTCGTACGACGTCCGCCTCATCGCTAGGAACGCCGAATTCTCCTGTTCGAGCTGCGTCAATCGGTCGTTGCCCTCATTCGCGAGGTACATTTCGGCGAGCGCCACGACATCAGTCAGTTCGCGGTCGGTAATCCACGGTCCTGGCCTCAGCGACCCACGGGCCAGCTCCGACATCACGGCTTGCCCGAGACCCGGGCCTATAGGCGAGCGGCGGTTCACGTCGACGCCAGCCGACCAGACCTCGCGCACTGGTCGCACGCCAGCCCATTCAGCCGTCGCTAGAACGACCAAATACTCCCCCTGCTCCAGGCCAGACGCCTCAGGTGTCATTTGAAGCACGGTGTAGCGAGCTTGGCGGTGCCCTGGGATCTGAAGCGCGGCGCGCGTCAGCGGATGATTGGCACTTAGAAGCTCCAACCCCGACGTGCGGGCGAGCTCGTGATCGATCGAAACGGTTACCCACTGGTCGCCACGCATCGCTGCCACGATGTGGCTGACCTCGTGGTTCGCGCGTTCGCCCGTGCGGACCAGGGCCTGCACTTCTTCGGCCATCTCGATGTTTCCACGCAGCCTGAGGACAGTTGAGTCGCGCTCTACTGAGCCGCCGCGCGCCCCCGCCCAGTCCTCAATCAGGAGGGCAAGTTCCTGCTGCCCGACATATCGACCAGACGCCTGCAGCTCGCCGTCCAGCCCATCAATCTCGGCTCCGTCGCTGCTCACTAGCATCGGCGCGGCGGTTTCAACGTCATCCAGTGACAATGCCTGCTCCTCGAGAGCCAACGCGGCATCCCGTTCACGTTGAGCTCGTTGCTGCGGCGTGAGGTTCGGCTCGAAGAGCAGCTTCTGCACGGATGGCCACTGCGACTCAAGAATTGGCTCCAGGTGACCGATCGCGTGCGTGAAGATTTGAATTCGCTCATACACCGCCATCAGGATGTCAGTCTCGATCGTCCCTGGTGTGTAGAAGTTGTAGACGGCCAGAACATCGTCTTCCTGGCCAATGCGATCGATGCGACCGATGCGTTGCTCGATCTCCATGGGATTCCACGGCAGGTCATAGTTGACCACCGCGGAGCAAAACTCGAAGTCCAGTCCCTCGCTCGCGACCTTGGTGGCGATCAGGACCTGATACTTGCCAGCGCGGAAGTCCGCCATGACCTGGTCCCGGTCTTTGCGAGGAAGGGAGCCCGACAGGACTGCGACTCGAGCGTCATTCTGAAGGCGTTCACGGAGATAGCGCAGCGTACGGCGGGAGAACGTGAAGACGAGAGCCCGACGGTCCTGGTTCACCAGGCTGTCGATTGCGACCTTGAACTGGTCGAACTTCGTGTCCTCCGTCAGCCGTCCGGCCAGTTCGATAAGCCGCTCGCTCGGCGGCACGGCTCGAGAAGCAGACTCTCGACCTGTGCCGCCACCCGAGGTTGAGACTTCGTCATCGGGCTCCGATGGCACCGAGTCGACTCCGCGCACCCATTCCAGGACTGAGTTAGCCGCTTCCGGCAGACAACTTCCGGCTAGCCGCAGAGGCATCTGCATCGCAAAGTGAAGTGGCATGTCCACGGACTCTGCCCGTTCTACGCACCAGTGACGGAAAGCCTCGTAGAACTGATTCTCTTGTTCTGTCCAGTGCACAGGTATCGGCTCGGGCTTTCTGAGCGCCTTGAACTCCTGGACGTCCATTTTGCGTGTCCGTGTCACCTGGCCTGAGAGGGCGTGCAGCTCGGCACAGAGGCGTTTCACATGTGCCGCTGCTGCAGAGTTCAACTTCGGCCGGGAAAGCACCTCGGATAGGAGTTCGAAGTCCGGCCGCTCCGCAAGGGCGGCGCCGAAAATCTCGAGCCGGATTGATTCCAGCCATGTGCGGCGATCTGCGTTCGTTACCGCAGGATCGGTCAATGACTCGGTGATCCTGTTGAGGGCCCTGTTTGGCGCGAGTCGCTCCTCGAGCGACTCGAGGTCTTCGAACTCACCCGGGACCAACAGGCCCAGCAGATTGAAGAGGTCTCTATTGCGTAGGTTGACGGGAGTCGCAGAAAGCATCACAAACGCATCGGCCCACTCGGAAAGTAACTCTCCCAGCTCATGGCTGCGTGTGTCGCTGTTCCGGAAGGAGTGCGCCTCATCCACAATCACCAGGTCAAACTGGAGCCCTAGGTCGTTCGCACGTTCAAGCCCTTCCCAGGTTCGCAACCGCTCGATACTGCAGATGTAAGCCCGGCGTGCGGGGAGGGTTGCTCGCTCGAGCCGCTCGTTGATCTCAGCTAGAAGATCGCTGGTGAGCTCAGTGAGCTCGACACTGAATCGCTCCTCCATCTCGCGCTTCCATTTCGAGACCAGGGAAGACGGGCATACCACTAGAACCCTGTCTGCCTGTCTTCGCGCCTCGAGCTCGGTCCACACGAGACCTGCTTCGATGGTCTTGCCCAAGCCAACTTCGTCGGCGATCAGCAACCGAAGTGTGTCTGTGTTCAGGAGCTTGAGAACCGGCTTGAACTGGTAAGGCCTGAAGACAGTGCGAGTGGCGCTGTACGAATAGAGCGTGTCGCGAAAGTTCATGTTGAGCTTTGCCCTTGTGAGCGTGGCGGCGAACCGATCCGGAGGCTCCGGCTTGAGCTGAACCCACGCTGACGCGTCATCGGAAGAAGGTCGGACAGACATGTCTGATTCGCGTAGCCAGCTGAGGCCACCCGCGGCAAAGACGCGGTATCGCCAACCTGCCTGGGCGTACTGCCGTCCCCGGATGATGCCGTCCTGCCCGGACACCCGCACGATGACGTCACCGCCAACCTCGAACATCGGGGCTGGGATCGGTACGGCCACTTCCCAAAGGTGCTCGAACCAGTCGGCTGCGGTCGCGAGTGCTGACCCTTCAAGAAGGTTGTCTTTGAGCTGTCGCTCGCTCGCTCCCGCAGGCCCTCCGGCCACCACCTGGAGCACTGAACTCAGGCCACCGCCCGAAAACCAGTAGGTGCCCGAGGGAAGTTCAACAGGAGAGGTGTGAAGGCGGACCTCAGCCGCACCGGTATCAAAATCGTCGAATCCCGGCGCGACGATGAGGATCTCGTCGAACGTGTATGCCCGGAAAACCTCGGCGGCAGCCGACGAACCCGGATGATAGCCCCAGTGGTCCGCGACCTCGTGAGTCGAAAGTGTGAACATGACCCCCCGTGGAACACATGACGTCTGTTCCGAGAACGCTATTCGCATGTAGGTCGCGAGGAGGGCTTTTCACCGATATGGCCCTTTCGAGCCAGCTCGAAGCATCGAACAAAAGTGCTGAGGGCGGTTCAGTCGGCCAAGAGATCCTTAGAGGGCCGGGCCCTGTGTCTGCGAGGCAGGGTCTGGCGGAACGTCAGTTTGCTTCGACCTCAGATCGGATATGGCTCAGTAGCCGCGCTGTCACATCGCGGTCCGATGCGAGCCATCCGACGCTAAGGAGCTCGTGACGCGGGAGCCACCGAATTAGATCGTGCCCGTCGCCTAGACGAAGGTCTCCTCGGGCGAGGATCGCGTAGAAGATGCGCATGCGGTACCCATTGGACGCCGGCCAAGTGGTCCCGGTCGGCGGGAGCAGCTCGTCCAGCACCTCAATATCCACTGAGAGCTCTTCGGCAATTTCACGAATCAGCGCCTGCTGAGCGCTCTCCCCAGGCTCGACCTTGCCACCGGGAAACTCCCAGTGGCCTGCCAACTCAGGCGGTCGCGTTCGCCGCGCTGCAAGTACTCGAGTGACATTTGGGTAGGCGTCAACGATGACAGCGCCTACGACTAGCGGCAGCGAACTCACCACCCCAGGATGTCAGATCTCGTCCGACCGTTATGGGAAGCTCTGTGCATGTCAGACAGCCTGCCCGACGGATTGTATGAACTGGTCGTCACGGATTCTCTCCGTCGGCACATCGCTGACTCGGCGGAGGTGTTCGCGGAGCTCCAGGATCTGTCCCCGGAGGTGATCGATCGTGCCCTCAGCACCCATCTAGCCGAACGGGTCCTAGCTCGGCTACACCACACAACCAGTCCGGCCGAGAAGGTCGCCGTTGTGAATGCTCTGCTGAACATGCTCGATGCGAGAAACGACGGTGACGTCGTAGCGCTGCCGCCCCAGGAGCTGCTGTCGGTTCATCGCGACAAGCTTCGACTCGGCGGACTTCCTCGTGCGCTTGGCCGGGTAGGCGAGACTGGTCTGCTAACCAATGCTGTTGGAGATGCTGCGATCAACGTCGAGGTCGGCGCTGAGCTTCGGACGGCTGAGTCCGTCGATCTGGTGTGCGCCTTCATCCGCTGGACAGGGATACGTACTCTCCTGGAGGGCCTCACCGAGGCGCACGCCCGAGGGGCCCGAATTCGGGTTCTCACGACGACCTACACCGGAACGACCGAGCGTGAAGCGCTCGATCGTCTGATACGCGAGTTCGATGCCGAAGTACGCATCAGCTACGAGACTCAATCCACGCGGCTTCACGCGAAGGCATGGTTGTTTCAGCGGTCGACGGGGTTCGGAACTGCGTACGTCGGGAGCTCTAATCTCACTAAGGCAGCGATGGTTGACGGGCTCGAGTGGAACGTCCGAGTATCCGAGGCCCGCGATCCGCAGGTTATTGAGAAGTTTCGGACGACGTACGAGAGCTACTGGTCAAGCGGATCCTTCATTCCCTACGACCCCGATACTGACGCAGCCACGTTGGATGAGGCACTGCGACTGGCTGGTGGGGCGGCCGGCGCTGCCGCTCTACTTAGCGGGCTTGAGGTCACGCCGCGACCGCACCAGGTCAGGATCTTGGAAGAGCTCGCACATGAACGAGAAGCGCGGCGGCACCATCGCAACCTTGTGGTTGCCGCGACCGGGACCGGGAAGACCGTCGTCGCTGGTCTCGATTACAAGCGGCTTCGCACCACCAGCGGTCAGCTTCGCCTCTTATTCGTGGCCCATCGCCGCGAAATCCTAGAGCAGGCTCGCCGCACGTTCCGCGAGATCCTGCGCGACCCAGACTTTGGCGAGCTGATGGTCGCGGGTCTCCAGCCCGTGAAGCAAGAGCACGTGTTCGCAAGCATCCAAAGCCTGAGCCGGGATCGCCTTGCCACGATCGATCCGTCGCACTTCGACGTGGTGATCGTTGATGAGTTCCACCATGCCGAAGCAGCGTCGTATCAACGCCTACTGGCGCATATCGAGCCACAGGAATTGCTAGGACTCACAGCCACGCCAGAGCGAGCCGATGGCGTCAATGTGAGCAAATTCTTCGACGGTCGCGTGGCGTCCGAGCTTCGACTTTGGGACGCACTGCACGAGGACCTGCTCGTGCCCTTCCACTACTTCGGCGTCGCCGACGACGTCGACCTATCTGGTGTCGAGTGGTCTCGTCAGGGATACGACACTCAAGGGCTCGAGAGGATTTACACCGGCAACGACGCTCGGGCAGACCTCGTCATCCACGAGCTCAGAGCCAAGATCGTGGATGTATCGCGCATGCGCGCCCTAGGCTTTTGCGTGTCGGTTGCGCATGCCGAATACATGGCTCGTTACTTCAACGACAAGGGCATTCCGTCTATCGCGCTGCATGGCAAGACCCCGACGGCCGAGCGTGATGAAGCCGGGCTTCGCCTGATCGAGCGCGACGTCGTCTGCATCTTCACCGTTGACCTCTTTAATGAGGGAATCGACATTCCCGAGGTAGACACGGTCCTGTTCCTTCGGCCCACACAGAGCGCGACGATCTTCCTCCAGCAACTGGGGCGAGGACTACGCCGGTCCGAAGGCAAGTCGGTCCTCACCGTTCTGGATTTCGTCGGCCAGCAGAACGCCAACTTTAGGTTCGACCTCAAGCTTCGCGCACTCACAGGGTCGGGCCGCCGCGACCTGCAGCAACAAATCGAGCACGACTTCCCCTTCTTGCCCTCGGGGTGTCACATCACGCTCGACCGGGTTTCAAAGGAGATCGTGCTCGAGAACGTTCGACGCCAGATTTCAATGACCCGCAAGCAGTTGATCGCGGACATCCGCTCGCACAACGAGCAAGACCTGGCGGAATACCTGAAGGAATCTGGACGAGAACTGACCGAGGTCTACCAAAAGGGATCGTGGACAGATCTCGCATTTGAGGCGGGCCTCCTCATCGAATACTCACCCGCTGACGATGCCGAGCTGCTCAAGCGAGCGCGCGCCTTCATACACGTCGACGACCCGGAACGCGCGGACGCATATCGACGACTCGTTGCGGCCGACGCTCCGCACTACGACGACCTCGGAGCGCGCGACCAGGCGTACTCTCGCATGCTGGGCTTCACCGTATGGCCAGCGTTGAACAACATGTTCTCGAGCTACCAGGACGCTTTGGAGGCTCTGCGCTCGAACACCGCATTCTGCCGGGAACTTACGAGCGTACTCGAGATCGGCGAGAGAGAGTCGGCGATAGTCCCGGAGCCGCTAACCGGTCGGCTCGCATCGGCTCCACTCTTTTCGCATGCGACCTACAAACGCGAAGAGGTGCTGGCGGCCATGAACTGGGCGTCACTGCAGCGAGCGGTCCGAGGCGCGGTTACCGGCGTCATGTGGTGCGAGGACTTCCTCACAGATGTCTTTTTCGTCAATCTTCATAAGACTGATAGCCACTTCAGCGACACTACGATGTACCGGGATTACGCGTTAGGGACGCGGCTGTTTCACTGGGAATCTCAGGGTTCAACAGCATCGGAGTCCACGACCGGGCGGCGGTATATCGACCACCGTGCATCGGGCACCGACATTCTCCTCTTCACCCGCGACGCACCAGAGAATGAGGTCGGTGCTGGGGCGCCATTCCACTGTCTCGGCCAGGTTGACTACGTCAGCCACAACGGTTCGAAGCCGATCGCCTTCACCTGGAAGCTACGACGAGATATGCCCAGCGACGTGTATCAGTCGGCTGCCGCCGTGGTTGTTTAGACGTATGCCGGTCGGAGATTGCGAGCGGGCATTCTTTGCTGCGGCTGCGGCCGATGGTGTACTGCTGACCCGAGCAAAGGTGTCGTGGCTCAACCAGCGCGGGCATCTTGGGCTGCCTGCTGAGGCTGCCGCCGTTGGCCCATTGATGGGAGAGATCTTCTCGGCACTCGGAGGCGCCGTAGAGGACCAGGCAGCGAAACGACTTACGCCACTCCCGGGTGACTTCTTACACGAATCGAGCGGGACGATGATTGAGGTCGATGAATCACAGCACTTCACGTCGTGGAGACTGTTGTCTCTTGAGCTGTACCCGGCAAACGCGTCGCTGGGTTTTGACCTCGACGGGTATAAGACACTGTGTCGGACTTGGTTGTCGCGCTCAGATCGCTACCGTGCCACCAGACCAGCTCGCGGCTTTGGTGACTCGGGACGGCGGCGTCAGCGCGCCTACCACGACGCTCTGCGCGATCTAGTGACGCCGGCGATGGGGCATCCCCCCGTCGTGCGGGTTCCCGCACCTGACCGCAATGGAACGAAGGCCTACGCGAGCGTACGAGATCGGCTTCAAGCACTGCGTTGAACGTTACCGATAAGCCCGCGGGAGGTAGATCACATATCGGATGCGGTACTGCTTCAGCAGTCTGCGATGGGCAGCAGATGGACCAACGTAGCCTGAAGCGTCCGGTAGGAAGTGCCATTCCACCCGCTTGCATATACCGCTTTGTCTCAGCAATACGTCTTTGGCGACCTGCGTGGTCTCGTGCCTGATGTTTGTCGTACCGACGCCCTTCTTTACCTCGATGCACTTCCTCGTCTTCGGGTTATAGATGTCGACGCGTCTATCTCCCTCACACGTGATGGTGCACTTCGGGTGGAGTGTCTTCTCCCTCACAGTCCCGGGCATCATCTCCATCAGATCGTCACGTCCGACGGCTTCCTTGGCGTACGTGTCTTGGGGCGACTTCTTAACTCGTGCGGCCCCCTTCTTTGCAAGCCTCAAATCTTCCGCACGCCGCGCCGGACCGCTAATCTGCCGTGCTGCGTTCGCGACCTCGTTCGACTCTGCAGCCGCCCGTCTTATCTCCCGATCGCTGTTCGTGGTCTTGCTGGCCTTCGCGAGCTTGCCGGCCTTTCTCGCCTTGGCAACTTTCACAAACGCGAGAGCCGGTACTGCCGCAGCGAGTGACAGGCCCGCGTCGGCGTAGTCGCCCTCGATGACGTACCAAGCCGCGTTCGAGCCTGCAGCGACGACGCCAACCGGTGGCGGCGCGAACGAGAGGATGTCAAGAATCCTGTGACCCCAGTGCGTGACCCATCGCCAGACAGCGCTCGCGACCGCCTTGGTGCAGTTCCAGTAAGTCACGGGATGCCAAGTGCATCTGCTGTTCGCTTTCACATCACGGGCTAGCGATTGAAGCACGCTTGAGTCGTGCAGGGGACCCCCGCCACCGAAGAGGTCCTGGACATAGTTGGTGACGGTCGCGACCCCCTCGATGTCGGACTCGGCTTCGATGGCCGACGAGAGCGCTGTGAGCACTGCGGTGACTCCTAGACCCTCGCCATCCGACGTCTTAGGATAGCGGTGCTCGAATAGCAGGTAGTGCGTGAATTTGCCGACGGAGTCGTCGGTTCCTTCGATGCCTTTGCTTCCAGCCTGAAATTCCGAAAAGGCCCATCTGCTGGCTGCGGGGTTTGCCGTCAGTGCTGCCATCAGTGCGACGACCCCATCGGATAGGTAGGCCCCGTTTGGAGCGGGCGCATACTGCGCCCCGTCGATTCGCTCATCCTGCCAGGCATCGCCTTTGTACCGGTGATCAAGCTTCCAGAATGCGGCAGTGGTCCCCTGGAGAAAGTCCGTTGACCAGTAGCCCCGCGAGAGCAGCAGCAGCAAATTTTGTTTGTTGGCTCGATCCTGGTCTGCACGCGCCTGCATCTCCTCGCCCTGATATCGAGCGGCGTCTTTCCGGAGAGCGTCCGGCGCTGTTGTGGCCAAAATAAATGACTCCCGCCACGAGGGCGGCAGGGCCCGATCGCCGAACCCGTGACTCGCCAGGGCGAGCGTGCCCGCCAAATCCGTCAAAGCAATCTCGTAAGAATGCGGATCGACGTCGCTCTTGAGCGGCGAGCCTGCCCCGTCGCCGGCCACCGATCCCAGTGCGTCGCCGAGCAAGCGGGGCGATGTCTTCTTCGTGAAGAAATACGCGAAGTCGGTATTGCCGCGTTGTGCGGCCAGCCGGGCGCCGACGGCAAGCAGGTCCCCCTCCCGCAGTTCTTCAAGGGCCGCTGAGGCGTCCGCACGGACCTGCGCAAACGGATCCGAGTCGTGCCACAGCGCAATCGGAGCCACGAGTAACGCCATGCTCAGAACCAAGACCAAACCTGCCCGCGTGATCCGACCTCTGAATCGTGGGACGGGTTGACTCGCATGCGACACGTTTGCTGCGCCGCCTAGCCCTTCCCCGGAAAGTACGTTTCGCTCGAGAGCTGGCCGTCTGCTGGCTCTCACTGCGGTGAACGAACGGCGAGCTTGTGATGCTCGCGACGCTCACCTGTCGGGCCATCAGAGTTCGCAGCCGACATATGCATCCCCTGAAGTATCTGACTGATCACTTGCTGGAAAGATATCGCGTCGCCCAGCGAGTGCGGGCAAGAAGCGTTGAAGGCAATTGGAGGAGTTCCGCGGCAAGGAAAAGCAGACACGACTAGGCGACCCAGATGGGACGGACTTAGCCCAGTGCTCCGCACCGAGCCCAACTCCGACAATTTCGCCGTCTCCGGCTCACCGCCGTGGCTGTTGTGAAAGACTCGGCCCTTGAGGCAGCGCGGACGGTTCACTCGCCGGAGGTCTTCCCTCAGATCGGAATCGGCGCCAGGTGAACTGCTAACCCTCTTGGGTTTCATTGCGGCTCGAACTGTGGATCAGCAGCCTCTGGGAGGTCGACGAGACGCGCTACCATCTCCAAAATCGGCGGCATCAAATTCGATGCGAGCACGTCAGTGTTCACCCCACTCGGTTGAATAGTCTCGGCTACCAGCGCGACAGTTCTGCCGTTGTACCCGGGTTGACGCGCCGCGCACCACGCATACTTGCGCGTTGGCATCCGGAGTGACTTAACGATGCTGGAGTCTGCGATGAACTCGCCCTGCCAATCGGTCCATGCATCGGGCGAGATATCGCGGTCAGGCGCGTCACCCTGCTCGCCGAATGCCGGAAGATCACGAGACTTTAGCTCTCTCAGGACGGATGATTCAACGGAAATGAGCGGCCGAGGCATCGCCTCGTACATCTCGATCGAGGCGCACCGGATTCTTGGACGGAGATACCAGACGTCACCTTCCGCCTCCAAGACGAACAGCGTCAGTCGCCATGACGTGTCGTTTCGAAAGACAACTGGAGCGATCATCCGAAGGGCGTGATCAGGCAAACCGCGGTCGAGCACACCAGCACTCTCTAGTCGGGATCTCAATTGATGAATGGTTTCTTCATCCCTGCGCTGTGCCCGCGCTACTAGAGCCGCTCCAACGGAGGCGATCGCCCAGAGCACTACGCCCACGACAACGATCGTCACGCGGACCGCAGTAGAGAAGAGATCAGTAATAACCCCAACCAAGCCGCAAGCTACTCCCACAACGTTGCCAAGTGGAGAGAGCCAACTCCAGAAACGGGCTTGCGCGACGCGCTGCCGCAGCTGCTGATCGCTCACCACGGCGACGTCTCATCAGGTTCTGAATCGTCAGGGTCAAATATTCCGTCGGCGACCTGCTCCCCCCGCTCGTTTAACTTGCCCAACTTCACCGCATCAAAGTACTTGACTGAACTAGCCTCGAACGTTTGCGAAAGCACGGCTTCACCGATGTCCGCAGTCAACCAATCTGGGATACCACCACTCTTGTCTCTGACGAGACGCGCGACCTCCGGCCCGAGCCGGTTCACCAGTGCCCGTACTTCATCAACGCTTAGCCCGAGAAATTCCTGCAGCGCCACCTCCGTTGTCCAACCCTCGTCGGGAAGGCTCTGCAGAATGTCTTCAAGCTTGTCGAGCTGGTCATCTTCAAGTGACATCGGATCCGGGGCGGGCGGGCTTGTCGACGGCCCAGGCAAAGCAGCGAGCAGCAGTCCGGCTAACTCCGAGGACCGGGCCTCGATGTCTTGCGGCAACCAGGAACTGTGGTGCGCGATCACGTTGTTGATGCGAAGCGGCGACTCACCAAACTCAGTCCGTTTCAGCTCAAAGGTCCTGTTGCTCATTTCTGAGTTGTACGGGCCCGCCACAAGAGTCAGATTGCCGAGGGTATGAATCACAGCAACGGCGTCACCCAGCTGCACGCTGGAACCTTCCAAATACTCGGTCCAGCCTGGCGTCGTCAGAACGCTCTGGGGCAAGACGTGTTCAATCGTCAGGGTTGACGTGTCAACCTGTTCAAGGGGCTCGAGAATGCGCTCGACCATGGTCAGCAAGTAGTTCACCTGCTTGCGCGCCGACAGGTACAACGGGGTCTTCGCAACAGCTCCCATGACTTCTGGGTCACTAGGCCAGTGATACCCAGGCAACGACAGGATTTCAATGAGTCGAGCATGAAGTGGCTTGTCGCCTCTGGAGGCCAACTGATTGGCGATGGGAGTAATCAGCCGATTTAGCTGGTTAGTGGGGATGCCAGCCAATGCTCGCCGAACGAGATAACTGAGCATCGCGTCGATCGCCGAGACAGCCTCATGTTCCTCGATCGACCCATTAGAAGCCGACTTGAGCAGCCAAAGCGCGAGCGGTATGCACGGATCCGAACCCCATCTGCCTAGGCGTTCGAGCGCCTGACGAAGCGGCTTGCCCACCGGCGAACTGTCGTATGCAGCGTTGAGGGGGTCCTGCATCAGGACGAACAGCAAATGATCAGCATGGATCTCTTCGAATATCTCCATTGCCCTTTCAGCACGATCGGCAGGAGGCAAATCGCGCAGCGCGTCGCGGAAGCGCTTCTCGAACGTGAGGAAGAGGCTCGACTGTGTCGTTGAGGGCTCGAACACGACTTCACGTGCCCACAGAAAGGTCACAAACTTTCGGTCGTCCCGGTTGCCGTTGGACTTCAGCTTGACGAGATTGCCCTCCATCGGCATCCAGAACTGCTCGTACGCCGCGTCCGCCTGCGCCTCGTCGAGGTTGAGAAGCAGCTCGTTTCGAACCAAGTCTGCTGGGCTCAGCTGCATGCCCTTGGAGTTGAGCCGGTTGAAGATGTTGTTGACGGAGTCGCCGGGGGTCGTGTTGATCTCCACGACGAGCATGTGAAGGAGGAGGGTGTCTGCAAGCAACTTCAGCGGGATGCGAGCCTCCTCGTCCGGATCGTTCACCGCGGCCTTGATGCTCTTCGCGAAGAATGAATACGCCTGACCAATCCCCTCCGTCGGGACACGGTGGCGAACCGTCTGCTCGTATGCCTTCCTGTCCAGCTTCGTCGGGACAAGTCGATCCTTGTACGTATCGTCGTAGGCGTTGACGAGATACTTGACGTTGTACTCCTCGGGATTCCAGCCCTCCACCTGAAGGCTTTCGCCTACGTCTCGCATTGCCGCCAAGAGGATCAGCACAGTGGTCAGCCGTTGCTGGCCGTCTACGACCAAGTGCTTCATCAGTACCGAGGCCCCTCCAGGCGCTGGGTGGAGCACCACGCTGCCCAGGAAGTGACCGTCTAACGCTTGGGCGTCGGAGTCATGCGTTCGACGACACTCCCGCAGCAGGTCGTCCCACAGCTGCTCCCACTCCGCCCTCCGCCATGAGTATCGTCGCTGAAAGTTGGGGACTAGGAAGACTTTCGATCCTTGCAGCAGTTTCAGCAGGTTCGTTTCGGCGGCGTGCATTGCAATATTTCCTGACGTCATGGGCTCCGGGCCGGATGACCGCCCGCGATTGGGACCATTAGCTAATCAGAGGTCCGAACCCATCCGCGGACAAACCGTCAACTTCGAGTGCAGCGTGTCATGGACCCGGCCGCGCGCTGAGTTCCGGCGTGTGCCTTGAGATCCCAGTGCTGTACCAAATGAAGGCCGGAGATTGCAGCGGGGAGTAGCACGCCTCTGCTAGTACTTAGAAATGACGCGTCTCTTAGCTTCTTCAAACTCCGCCTCAGACAGAACGCCTGCGTCCCGCAAATCCCTCAGCTTCTCTAGTTCAGCTGCAAGACCCGTTGCGGTGCCAACATCTGGCGCTTCGATCGAGCGCGTCGGCACCGGCACGACGGGCGAGGCTGGTCCGCGCTCAACCGAGAGCTCCCATGGCCCGGCAGCATCGACTGTCAGCAGCTGACTTCCGGCCGGCACCACCACCGTTCCGCGGTAAGGACCAATGTCATTGACCAGCAGACCGCCCTGGAGTGCGTAGGCATGCACAGCGACATGCTCGTCACTTCGAACATCGAACGTGGCGAGATAGGCAACCTCCGACGGCTCAGCCGCTGTTGTCGCGCGGATGACGGTGTCGCCAACAAACTGGGATCGTCCTTCGGACAGTGTAGGCAGATCCTTCAGTTCCAGTAGCTGCAGGTTCCAAGCTCCGGATGCGGAGATCTCCAGGGCGGCGATGGCCTCATCGACGCCAAATATTCGATCGCCTCGATAGTTCCCGACCGCATTGACGAGGAGATCAACCTTCTGCAGATACTCATTCATCGACCAGACTGACACGTGGTCGTCACCGCGGTGATTAAATCTGGCCAGCATGTACCCATCTGTCGGCTCCAGGAACCGCACGATGTCATCGCCCCAGCCCTCGAACCGTGTGGAACATCCGTTCACGATCTTCCTCATCTCTGACGGGCGGATCAATTCTCGGCCGTCCTGCTCAGTCAACCTGAGTTGAGCTGAATTCGCTCTGAGAGTATGCGCGTTGCATTCCAGACCGTTGGAAAATGGGAACGCTCGAATCGGTGGAGCACCCGGCACTCCCGTGGTATCAACAATTTATGCCGCAATCACCAACGTGCCCCGGAACGATGACCGGACTGCACAAGGGAGTCGTTACAGCCCTCAACGTTAGGGTTAACGGCGAACTCATGACCGAATTTCAGTGCAAGAAGTGCAGTTATGGCGGGTACTACAGTCCGCGCCCAAGCGACTACATCGGGGGTAAAGCGACATGGCTTATCAACGGATGAGCCATTAGCAGCGAAGTCGACTTTGCCGGCCCGTATTCAGATGCCCCCTGTTGCTGTAGGTCGAGAATCGGGCGGCGCCAGGAAAGTTGGTCCGGGCGCCGCCCTCATCACTGCTTGATCAGCTGCAGCCGCTGGTGCTGCCGCAGCCTTCGCAGACGTGGCAGGAGCCGGCGGGGCGCATCTTGGTGCCGCAGGTCATGCAGAGCGGCGAGTCGACTGCGGAGCCGGTGAGGGTCTCCAGGAGCTCGGCGCTCGTGTGAGCCGTTGCCGGGGCGGGCTTGGAGGCCGAGGCCTCGTGGCTGTCGCCGGAGACCGACTGGGTCTCCCCCGCCGTGGCGTGCTCGGCCGGTTCGACCGTGGCCGCCTCGACCGGCTCGACGACCGTCTCGACGAGCTCGGCGGCGGTGGTGCCGCCGGTGTTGATCGGCTCGTACGAACCCGTGTCGAGGTAGCGCTGGCGCTCCTCGGCCGAGTGGATGCCGAGGGCCGAGCGAGTCTCGAAGTCCAGGTAGTCCAAGGCCAGGCGGCGGAACGTGTAGTCCATGATCGACTGGCTCATGCGGACGTCCGGGTCGTCGGTCAGACCGGCCGGCTCGAACTTCATGTTGGTGAACTTCTGCACGAACGTCTCCAGCGGCACGCCGTACTGCAGCGAGATGCTGATGGCGATCGAGAAGGCGTCCATCATGCCGGCGAGGGTCGAGCCCTGCTTGCCGAGCTTCATGAAGATCTCGCCGAGCGAGCCGTCGGGGTGAGCGCCCGAGGTCATGTAGCCCTCGGCACCGCCGACGGAGAACGACGTCGTGATCGACTGGCGCGACTTCGGCAGGCGGCGACGGATCGGCTTCTCGACGATGACTTCCTTGACCTCGACCTTGGTGTCCGTGGACCCCGAGCTCTTGGCCTCCTTGCCGTCGCTGAGCGGCTGGCCGACCTTGCAGTTGTCGCGGTAGACCGCGAGCGCCTTGAGGCCGAGCTTCCAGCCCTGGAAGTAGACGTCCTGGATCTCCTCGACCGTGGCGGTCTCGGGCAGGTTGACCGTCTTGGAGATCGCACCGGAGAGGAACGGCTGGCAGGCCGCCATCATCAGCACGTGGCCCATCGGCTTGATGGAGCGCTGACCCATCGCGGTGTCGAACACCTCGTAGTGCTCGGTCTTGAGGCCGGGCGCGTCGACGACGTGACCGTTGTCGGCGATGTACTCGACGATCGCCTCGATCGTCTCGTTGGTGTAGCCGAGCTTCTTGAGGGCTGCCGGGATCGTCTGGTTGACGATCTGCATCGAGCCGCCACCGACGAGCTTCTTGAACTTGACCAGCGAGAAGTCCGGCTCGATGCCGGTCGTGTCGCAGTCCATCATGAAGCCGATGGTGCCGGTCGGCGCGAGGACGGAGGCCTGGCTGTTGCGCCACCCGTTCTTCTGGCCGATCTCGAGGTTGAGCTTCCACTGCTTGGCAGCCTCACGGTGCACCGCGATGTCGATCGAGTGCAGCGTGCGGATCTCGTCGTTGGCGGCCTGGTGCTTGCGCATGACGCGCTCGTGCGCCGAGGCGTTCTGGGCGAAGCCGTCGTAGGGGCCGACGACGCCGGCGAGCTCGGCCGAGCGACGGTAGGACGTACCGGTCATCAGCGACGTGATCGCACCGGCGAGGGCGCGGCCACCGTCGGAGTCGTAGGCCAGGCCGGACGCCATGAGCAGCGCGCCGAGGTTGGCGAAGCCGATGCCGAGCTGGCGGTAGGCGCGCGTGGTGTCGCCGATGGCCTCGGTCGGGAAGTCCGCGAAGCAGATCGAGATGTCCATCGCGGTGATGATGAACTCGGTCGCCTTGACGAACGTCTCGGTGTCGAACGAGCCGTCGTCCTTGAGGAACTTCAGCAGGTTGAGGCTGGCGAGGTTGCACGACGAGTTGTCGAGGTGCATGTACTCGGAGCACGGGTTGGACGCCGTGATGCGGCCGGCCTCGGGCGAGGTGTGCCAGTCGTTGATCGTGCCGTCGTACTGGATGCCAGGATCGGCACACGCCCAGGCGGCGTGCGCGATGTCCTCCCACAGCTTGCGGGCGTCGACGGTCTCGATGATCTCGCCGGTCGTACGGGCGCGGAGCCCGAACTCGGTGCCCTGCTCGACGGCCCGCATGAACTCGTCGTTGACGCGGATCGAGTTGTTGGCGTTCTGGTACTGGACCGACGTGATGTCGGCGCCGCCGAGGTCCATGTCGTAGCCGGCGTCACGGAGGACGCGGATCTTGTCCTCCTCCTTGGCCTTGGTCTCGACGAACTCCTGGATGTCGGGGTGGTCGACGTCGAGCACGACCATCTTGGCCGCGCGACGCGTGGCGCCACCGGACTTGATGGTGCCGGCGGAGGCGTCGGCGCCGCGCATGAACGAGACGGGGCCCGAGGCGGTGCCGCCCGAGGAGCGGAGCAGCTCCTTGGACGAGCGGATGCGGCTCAGGTTGAGGCCGGCACCGGAGCCGCCCTTGAAGATCAGGCCCTCTTCCTTGTACCAGTTGAGGATTGAGTCCATCGAGTCATCCACCGCGAGGATGAAGCAGGCGCTGACCTGCTGCGGGCTCGACGTGCCGACGTTGAACCACACCGGGCTGTTGAAGCTGAAGACCTGGTGCAGGAGCATGTGCGTCAGCTCGTGCTCGAAGATCGTCGCGTCATCCTCGGTGGCGAAGTAGCCGTGGTCGCGGCCGGCCTGGGTGTAGGTCAGCACGACGCGGTCGAGGAGCTGCTTGAGGCTCTGCTCACGCTCGGCGGAGCCGACGGCGCCACGGAAGTACTTGGTCGTGACGATCGTGGAGGCGTTGACGCTCCAGAAGTCGGGGAACTCCACACCGCGCTGCTCGAAGACGTTCTCGCCGGTCTTCCAGTTGGTCTGCACGACGTCGCGACGTTCCCAGGTGACGGCGTCGTACGGGTGCACCCCCTCGGTCGTGTAGACGCGCTGGATCTTGAGGGCGTTGCCCTTCTTGGCGCCTGACTTGCGAGAGGATCCCGTGGACCCGCTGACTGTCTCCGTCATCGTGCTGCTCCTGTGTGTGCGGTGGATGTGTGCTGCAATTTCAGATGTTCTGGGGTGCAACGGGGTCACTCAGTAGAACAACCTGAGGGCCCCGGATGTTTCGTCAGCTGCCGGTGTCGGGAGTCCGGTTGCGGGACTCCTCTGCCAGCTCGCCGTCGGCCGTGGCGACCATGAGCGTCGCGATCTCGGCGGCGAAGTCGTCGGCGGACTCGAACGACTTGTAGACGCTCGCGAAGCGGAGGTAGGCCACCTCGTCGAGCACCTTGAGGGGCTCGAGGATGGCCATGCCAACCTCGTGCGCGGGGATCTCGGCCGCGCCGCGGTCACGCAGCGAGTCCTCGACCTGCTGACCCAGACGGGCCAGGTCGTCGGTCGAGACCGGGCGACCCTTGCACGCCTTGGCGACTCCGGCGATGGCCTTGTCGCGGACGAACGGCTCGGTGGCACCGGACCGCTTGACGACCATGAGCTGCATCTGCTCGATCGTGGTGAAGCGCTTCTCGCACTCCGAGCACACCCGGCGACGCCGGATCGCTCCGCCCTCGTCGGCCACGCGGCTGTCGAGCACCTTGGTGTCGGTGTTCTTGCAGAACGGGCAGTGCATGGGTGCTCTCCTTCCGGTGGTTCGAGGAGCTCGATCGTGCCAGTGACTGGGGACGAAACTGTGGATCGAGCTGTGCAGTGGGGGCATTCTCTGTGCGTAAGGCCCGGTTTCTGTGGACCCACATGTGGAGAACTACATCGGTGTAAGTACTAGATGTAGTGGTTACTGTACGCCGGGGGTACGACGGTTTGCAATCAACTCGGCAAGGTCCGCGAACTTTTTTCCAGCCGGTTGCATCGGCGCAGGTCAGAGCCAATTCGAGTCACAGCAGTCACACGCGACACGCGTGTCGAGGGCCCCCGGAGGGCTACTGGCGGGACGCCCAGCGGAGGAACCCGGCGGCGTGATGGAGGTCGGCGAATCCGTCGCCCAGCACGTCGACCAGCAGGTCGTTGCTCCACACTCCGACCCGGCCGATCGTCAGCGCCGTGAGATCGGTGTCGGGCAGCTCGAGGCCGAACAGGCCGGAGACGAGCGCGCGCTTGTCGGCGTACGTCGGGATCGGCAGGAACCGGTCGGGGTCGGACACCGCGAGCTGCTTGGTCAGCAGCGCCTCGCCCCAACCGGGCATCGAGAACGCGAAGCCCTGGTCGACGAGGTTGCTCAGCCGGTCCTCGAGCTCCCCCGGCCCGCGCAGGAGGTGGTTGGTCGCGGCGCGCACGCGGCGGGCGCCCTCGAGCTCGCCGAGCAGGACCCACGCCTTGTCGAACTCGGTCGGGTCCCCCGTGCTCATCCCGGTCGGGTCGTCGGCGAACAGCTTGAGGTCGTAGATCGTCGCCTTGTCGATGCCGTCGGCGGAGAACACCCAGCGGAACTTCGCCCAGTGCCGCGCCACGATCGGGTCCGGCTCGTACGGGTTCTGCAGGAACTCCTGCCTGAGGGCCTCGACCCGTGCCACCGCACCGGCATCGACGGCAGCGGCCTTGGGGAACTGCGGCTCGACGTACGCGATGGGGCGCGGTGCGACCACGGTGCTGGCCTTGCGCGGGGCGCTGCGAGTCGTACGGGCACGGGCCGCGGGCTTGGCCTCAGGCGTGGGCGAGCCGAACGGGAACGTGAACTTGCAGTCGGTGCACTCGGCCTCCTTGCGCCCGTCGGGCAGGGTGCGCAGCACCACGACGTCGTCCTCGCGGACGCACAACGGACACACGATCAGGGCCATGCAGCCACCGTATGCCGACGTGCTCGCGGGCCGGTCAGGGCGTACGGCTCAGATCTTCTTGAGCTCGCGCAGCATCTGCTCCTCGGCATCGCTGCCGAGCTTCTTGAGCGGCGGGCCAGCGAAGGGCTCGGCCAGCTTGGCGAGGCCGTGGAAGTCGAACTCCGCGACGTACGTGACCTGAGTCTGGGTCTCGGAGCCCTCGACGGTGATGGTGTCGGTCGAGGTGAACGACTTGCTCTCGCCTGCGAGGGTGATCGAGCTGCCTGGCGTGACGTCGGTGACGGTGTAGGTGATCTCGACCTCGTTGCCGGCGAACTCCGACACGTTCTTGTAGACCGTGCCGACTCCCCCGTCGCCTGACTCGCGGGTCGTCTGCTTGGTGCCGGGATCCCAGTCGTTCGTGCTGCGGAAGTCCGAGAGGTAGTCCCACACCAGGCGGGCCGGCTTGTCGACGGTGAACTGACGATTGATGCTCTTCATGCCTTCAACGCTATGCACGGTTCTGAGATCGTGCAGACCGAAATTCGCGGCGGCGGCGTGGCGTACGCCTCCGTGTAGCCGCGAGCGAGGTGGGTACGAGACGAACATGCCTACTTCACCCAAGTACACGATTCCCGGACTCACCACCGACGAGGGCGAGAAGCTCGCCGGCATCCTGCAGGAGCGCCTCAACGCGCTGATCGACCTGCACCTGACCCTGAAGCACGTGCACTGGAACGTCGTCGGCCCGCACTTCATCGCGGTTCACGAGATGATCGACCCGCACGTCGACGAGGTCATCGCGATGGTCGACGAGACCGCGGAGCGCATCGCGACCCTCGGCGCCTCTCCCCTGGGCACGCCCGGCGCCATCGTCAAGGGCCGCAGCTGGGACGACTACTCGCTGCAGCGCGCCACCACCAACGAGCACCTCGGTGCGCTCGACGAGGTGTACGTCCGCCTGATCGCTGACCACCGCAAGGTGCAGGAAGCCGTCTCGGAGATCGACCCGGTCACCGAGGACATGATCATCGGCCAGGCCAAGCAGCTCGAGCTGTTCCACTGGTTCGTCCGCGCGCACCTGGAGAACTCCGGCGGCGCGCTGTCGACGGAGGGCGCGACCTCCGAGGCCGAGGCCGCCATCCAGGCCAGCGACGCCGCTGACGTCACTGACTAGACCTCACTGAGGCGAAGCCCCGGCGATTCCCAGGTCCGCCGGGGCTTCGTGACGTTCTGGGGTGGTCTTCCGACAACTTTTGAAGCGTTGGGGCCCACGAACCGGCCGAATGTGGTCCGCAACTCTTCAAAAACTGGGGGCTCCGGCGGCTCTAGGATGACGGGATGAGCAAGCCTCGGATCTTTCTCGGCTCCTCCGGCAAGCAGGAGAAGCTGTTACAGGCCTTGACCCGCGGGCTGCAGGAGGTGGCCGAGGTCGAGCCGTGGACCACGGTCTTCAACCCCGGCACGTCGACGCTTGAACGGCTCGTCGAGCTGACGCACGAGGTCGACTTCGCCGCGTTCGTGTTCGCCCAGGACGACTGGACCGCCAACGACACACCCGCACCGGCGCAGGCATCGCCGCGGGACAACGTCGTGTTCGAGGCCGGGCTGTTCGGCGGCGTCCTCGGCATGCGGCGGACGTTCATCCTGCACGCCAACGGCGCCAAGCTGCCGAGCGACCTGCTGGGCCTGACGTGCATCCGCTACGACGTGCCGACGACGCCCGCCGAGACCCGGACCATCAACCAGAAGCTGCGCAAGGCGATCGAGGTCGCGCTCGAGAGTCGTACGTCGTCGATCGAGGGCCTGTGGTGGCAGTACTCCCTCACCGCCCGCAACGCCGACGAGCCATCGGCGGTGAGCCTGCTGCGGGTCTCCCGCGACCGCTCCGGAGCGCTCGAGGTCAACGGCCGCGGGTGGCAGGAGGACGGCACCCTCTCTGTGCGCTACTGGAGCGAGGCCGCGCGGGAGACCAAGGACCCGGCCGGCATCCGCTACTTCTGGAAGGGCGAGCGCCCGCGCGACCCGAAGGCTCCCCAGCTGGAGGGCGATGCCGAGATCCGCATCGAGAGCGCTGATCGTGCCGCGGGGTTCTGGGTCACCCGGTCCGGCAACGACGTGACGCTCAACGAGCGTACGTCCGGGGTCTACGTGCGGGCAGATCCTGCCGACCTGGCGGTGCTCGACGCGAACGACGCTGAACGCCGTTCAGCCCTCATCGCGCAGCGCCTCGACGAGTGGCGGGCGATCGCGAACGGGTGAGTCAGCGGTTGCGGGGGTGCTGCCTGGACATGCGCTCGTTGCCGCGCTTGTAGTTGCCGGTCAGCCGCGCCATCAGCAGCTGCGCGTCGCTGGTCTCGGCCTCCTGGACGAACGCCCGCGCCTTCTCACCGCGCAGCACCGTCGCCACTCGCCCGTGGTGGGAGATGACGACCTCCTTGCCGCGCACCACCCACTCGAACCCGCTCGGGCGGCCCTTCACGTGCCGACCCGCAGGTAGGTCAGCGCCGAGTCGACCAGCGCGTGGGCCCGGTTGCGGCTGGAGGCTGCGTTGGCGTGCGCCTGCCGGATGAGCTCCTTGGTGTCGACGCCGGCGTCCCCGTAGTAGCCCTCCAGCACCCACCGCTCGTACGTCGTCGCGGTGACCTCGGGGTGGAACTGCCACGCGATCGCGCGCGCACCGTGCGCCTCGTCGATGATGCACTGCGGCCCGCGCCACGACGTGCCGATGACCTTCGACGTCTGACCGGGCGCGAACACGTCCTTGTGCATCTGCCCCCACGGTCCCTCGGGGCACAGGATCGGATCGGTCGTGTCGACGCGCTGCCAGCCGAGCTCCGGAGCGTCGGCGCGCCACGACGTGCCGCCGAGGGCGCGGGCCATGAGCTGGGCGCCGTAGCAGATGCCCATCACCGGGGTGCCGGCTCGCAGCGCGGAGCGTACGAGCTGCGACTCCGCCTCGACGGCGTCCTTCCACTTGGGCTCGTGGGCCGCCTTGTCGGAGCCGAGCAGGAAGATCAGGTCGGTGTCGCCGATGGCGCCATACGCCGGCAGGTCGTCACGGTCGAGCTCGATCAGCTCGGCACCGACCAGGAGCAGCCGCTCGTGGAAATGGCCACCGTCCTTGTCGGCCTCGTCCGCGACCACGTGAATGCGCATGTGCTCATTGTGCCGGTTGTCCATTCGACCAGCTCGAGGAGCGGTCGTCACTGGACGCTGCGGAGGAAGTCCTCGAGCAGCGGGCCGGCGGTCTGCGAACCGGACTCGCCGTCCTCGACGAACACCGCGACCGCGAGATCTCCCTGGCTGGCGATCATCCACGCGTGCGTACGCAGGGGGTTGTCGTTGCCGTACTCGGCGGTGCCGGTCTTGGCCGAGACCGGATCACCGGGTACGTCCGACAGGAACGCGCCACTGCCGCCGGTGACGACCCCGCGGAACAGCTCCTGGAGCTGCTTCGCCTCGACCTTGCTGAGCGGGTCTGCCGCCTCCGCCGCGGGCTTGGTGGGCTGGTGGTCCAGCAACGTCGGCGTGACCCTGGAGCCCTTGGTGATCGAGGCTGCGACGACGGCCATCGACAGCGGCGAGGCCTCGATCTTGCCCTGACCGATCATCGAGGCGGCGCGTTCGGTGCCCTCAGCGGTGGTGGGCACGGACCCGAGGTAGGCCGGGAAGCCGAGATCGAGGTCCGGACCGAGGCCGAGCGCTGCCGCGGCGCCGGCCAGCTCGTCCTGGGGCGCCTTGTCGCGGGTCGCGATCAGCGCGGTGTTGCACGAGTTGGCGATCGCGGCGCCCAGCGGGATGTCGCCGATCGCGCCGGCGGGATAGTCCGAGTAGTTCTTGAACCGGCGACCGTCGACCGTGACGGTCGGGGTGCAGGGCACGGTGGTGGCCGGCTTCAAGCCGTTCCGCAGGAAGGTCAGCGCGGTGACCAGCTTGAACGTCGAGCCCGGCGCGTAGTGCCCGGTCGCGGCGGTGTCGGCGCCCTTGCCGCCCGGACCGCTCGCGAGCGCCACGATCTTGCCCGAGGACGGCCGGATCGCCACGATCGCGCTGGCCGGCTTCACGTCAGCCAGGATCTCGTCAGCCGCGCCCTGCAGGTCCAGGTCGATCGAGGTGCGCAGCGCCTTGCCTGCCCGGGGCGAGCTCTTGAACAGCTCGCGGGTGGCGGACTCGCTCCCGGCGACGACCGTCACCCCGGGCGAGCCGCGGAGCCTGCTGTCGTAGCGCTGCTGCAGTCCTGACAGTCCGACCAGATCGCCCGCCTCGACCGAGCCCTTGGACTTCGCCACGATCTCGGCCGTGGCCTCGCCGACGGCGCCGAGAAGCGGCTGGCCGAACCCCTTCGTCGGGCCGAGCGGGATCTCCGCCCCGAGCTGCACCGCCCCCGGGATCGCCGCGAGCTGGTCACGGCTGAGCGTGTCGTCGGAGTCGGCCCGCACGACCAGAGCCACGACGAACGCCTGCGGGCCGGCCGCCTCGACCGCCTTGACGTAGCGATCGGCGTCGATGTCGAGCACCTGCGCCAGCGCACGCGCGGAGTCTGCAGCCTCGTCCGGCGAGATCCGCGACTTGTCGATGCCGATGCGCTCGACCCGCCGCTCGATGACGAGCGCCTCACCGCCGGCTCCGAGGATGTCGCCGCGGTCGCCGGGCGCTGTGCGCATCCCGAGCCTCTCGTCGGCCTTCAGACGCGGGGCGACGATCGCCGGGCTCCACCTCACCCGCCACTCGTCGTCCTCGTAGGCCAGCCTGGCCGGCGTCGTGTAGGTCCAGTCGGTGCCCTTGAACGCCCACGTCGTCTTGAGCGTTGCCGTGGCCTGCTCGTCGTCCTGCTCGATCTCGCCGACGGTGACCTTGGCTCGAGCGGAGCCCATCCCCTTGACGATGCGCTCGAGGTCCTCCTGCGGGACGCGTCCGCCGTCGACCACCTCGACGCCCTTGAGGTCCTGCTTCGTCAGGCCCTTGGCCAGCGCTTCGGCGGCCTGGTCAGGATCGGGAGGCCCGGACGTGCAGGCACTCAGGACGCCGCCCGTCATCGCGGTGGCGCAGACGGCGGCAAGCGCACGGCGTACGGGCAGAGTCACGTGGATCCCCTCGAGATCGCGTCAGGCTTTCGCCGACAGGCGGAAGGAGCAGTCAAACAGGTGCCGCTCCCCCGGGTCAACGGCCGACGCCCCGACAAGACACCGACGTCCGCGGCACCCCTTCCCCAAGGTGCACCGCGGACGTCGGTGGGTGTTGCGATGGTGGGTCTAGCTGTAGACCGGCACCGCGATCTCCGAGCCCAGCTGCAGTGCCGAGGCGTTCGGAAGAGAGTTGAGCCGCACGATCTCGTCGACCGTCTTGCGGATGTCGCCGTTGGGGTTGGCCTCGGCGGCGATCTGCCACAAGGTCTGGCCGGGCAGTACCCGGACCGAGGTCGTCTCGGGCGCCGATCCGGCCTGGTCACCGGCGAACGACGACGAGCCGAACAGGACCACGAGCATGGCGATCACCGCGACGGCGATGGCCAGGACGACGGCCTTGCCACGGCGGGTCAGTCGGACGCGCGGGGCGGGCTGTGCGGCGGGCACGGCACGAAGGTGGCGAACGGGACGAGCGCCGTGGTCGTGACGGTTGATGGCGATGCTGCTCATGATGGCCTCCGAGGGGGAAGTGAGGGCTGATGTGAAGCTGTGGTGTGGTCGATCAAACGCTGTTCTCGATGTCATTCGATGGTGCGAACAGGCGTTCGATCGAACACATGTACGACGATAGGGGACGCCTCTGACAAAAGGAAGCACCTGTCGAACACAATTTCGATCAAGGGCGCAGGGTCACTGCAATTCCAGTGGAAAGTCGTCGTCAGATTCGAGTGTGTCTTCCGTCATGCCGCCGCGCTCATCGCGCGAAGCACGTGCTCCGGGCATACGGTCGGTGCATGACTTCTCGGCTCGCCAGCGTCAAGACCGCGTGGAAGCAGGGGTCGGCCCGGCAGGCTCCGCTGCTGGCCGCGGGCGTCGCGTTCTACGCCTTCCTCTCGCTGTTCCCGGCCATGATCGCGGCGATCATGACGTACGGGCTGGTGGCCTCGCCGGAGACCGTCGCCAAGCAGTCCAGCGACATCGCCGAGGCGCTGCCCGCCGATGCCGCGTCCGTCGTCACCGGTCAGATGGACGCGCTGATCGGGACGTCCACCGACTCCCTCGGCCTGGGCCTGGCGATCGCGCTCGTGCTGGCGATCTACGGTGCCGCCGGCGGGGTCGGCAACCTCATCACCGCGATCAACGCGATGTTCGGTCTCGCCGAGACGCGCAGCTTCATCAAGCGCAAGGCGCTGGCCCTCCTCCTGACCCTCGGCGCGATCGTCTTCGTCGTGCTCGTCGTCGGTCTCGTGGCCGTGGCTCCCGCGGTGCTCGACAAGGTCGACATCGTGCCGGGCGTGCGCGCGGCCTTCGAGGCCGGCCGCTGGATCCTGCTGCTCGCGGCGGTCACGGTCGGCATCGGCATACTGTTCAGGCTCGCACCCAACCGCACCCCCCGGTCACCGCTGGTCTCCAAGGGCGTCCTCGTGGCCACGGCCCTGTGGCTGCTCGTGTCGGTGGGGTTCTCGCTGTACGTCGACAACTTCGGCAGCTACGGCAAGACGTACGGCGCGCTCGCCGGTGTCGTCGTCCTGCTGCTGTGGCTCTGGATCGGCCTGTTCGCGATCCTGCTCGGCGCCTGCGTCGAGGCCGTTCGCGAGGAGGTGGTGACCGAGGAGACCGTCGAGGAGGACTCGGAGATCGCCGAGTGGCGCACCGCGGAGGTGGAGGGCGAGACCGTGCCCGCCGAGGTCGTCCACGAGCCGGAGCCCACGCCGGAGCCCACGTCCCGCCTCCGTTCGCTGTTCACCCGCAAGACGCGCCGGCGCTGAGTCAGCGCTTGCCGGCCTTCTTGAGCCGGCGGGCCCCCAGCCGCCGCACCCACGGGTCGACGTGCACCGCTGCGCGCGGGGCCATCGAAGCCGTACGCGCGACGACGCCGCGCCAGGCCGGCAGCGTCCGGTAGACCCGGCCAGTGCCGAACATGTCGACCAGCTCGCGCGCGACCTGCGCCGGCGTGAGCAGCACGCCCGCAGCGAGGGCCGCACGCACGTCACCGTCAGCGTCCATCGTCTGGACCATCGCGGTGTCGACGCCGTCGGGGCACACCGCGTGAACCCTGACCCGGTCGCGGTGCAGCTCGGACGCGAGCGACGTGGTCAAGGAGAGCACGGCTGCCTTGCTCGCGGCGTAGACGCTGAGACCCGGCACCGGCGCATGCGAGCTGAGCGACGCGAGGATGCCGATGTCTCCCCCGGTCGCGTCGCTCTGGTCACGAAAGGCGTCGGCCGCTGCCCGTACGCCCCACATCACGCCGAGCACGTTGACCTCGACCATCGCGCGGACCTGGCCGACCGACAGCGTCGTCAGGTCACCCTCGGCCAGGACACCGGCGTTGCAGACCCAGGCACCCAGCGGCGCGATCTCCCTGGCCCGTGCCGCGATGTCACGGTTGGCCTCGGGGTCCGTCACGTCGAGGGCGAGCCCCAGCACCGCGCCGATCTCCTTGGCGGCGATCTCCGCAGCTGCGCCGTCAAGATCGGTGACCACGACCTCGAACCCACGGCCCACCAGCTCGGCCGCTATGGCCCTTCCGATGCCCCTCCCGGCACCGGTGACGACGGCAGAACGGGGCTTTCCGGGCTTCACGAGGGGCTTCGGCACCGCCCCAACCTAGACGTGACGCGCCGCGACACGCCATCGAACATATGTTTGAACTGACCGCTCGATCCGGGTTACGCTGCCCGCATGACCGACGACCGCAACGCCGAAGTCACCGAGCTCCCCGACGGGCCCGCCGACGCCACCGGGCTCACCGCGCGACAGCGCAAGGTGCTGGAGTTCCTGCGCGACGAGATCGAGAAGCGCGGCTACCCGCCGAGCATGCGCGAGATCGGCGCGGCCGTCGGCCTGACCAGCACGTCGTCCGTCGCGCACCAGCTGCGCGCCCTCGAGGCACTCGGCTACGTCAAGCGCGATCCCAACCGGCCTCGCGCCCTCGAGATCTTCCTGCCCGACGTCATGGCCGCCCGCCGCTCGATGGGCGCCGCCGTCGAGAGCACGTTCGACGAGACGGGCATCGGCGACGCCCTCCCCCAGGCCACCAACGTCCCGCTGGTCGGCCGCATCGCCGCCGGTGGCCCGATCCTGGCCACCGAGCAGGTCGAGGAGGTCTTCCCGCTGCCCAAGTCGCTCGTCGGCGACGGCACGCTGTTCCTGCTCGAGGTGTCCGGCGACTCGATGATCGATGCCGCGATCTGCAACGGCGACTACGTCGTGATCCGGCAGGAGCAGACCGCCAACAACGGCGACATCGTCGCGGCGCTGCTCGATGGCGAGGCCACGGTCAAGACCTTCCAGCGCAAGGACGGCCAGGTCTGGCTGCTGCCGCACAACGAGGCGTACGACCCGATCGACGGCAACCACGCCACGATCCTCGGCATCGTCACGGCGGTCCTGCGCAAGGTCTGACCGGCGTCGTCCTGCTCAGACCGGGTGGTTCTGCCGCGCGTTCCACGCGCTGCTGACCATGTCGGCCAACGAGTGCCGCATCGCCCAGTCGAGGTCACGCTGGGCCAGCTCGCCCGACGCCACGATGCGCGCCGGGTCGCCGGGCCGGCGCTCGACGACCTCGGGCTCGAAGTCGATGCCCGTCGCCGCGGCGACCGCAGTCATGATCTCGCGCACCGACACCCCGTCGCCGCTGCCCAGGTTGTAGACCGGCTCCAGGCGCTCGCCGGCGAGCAGCTTCTGCGCGGCGACGACGTGTGCGTCGGCGAGGTCCGCGACGTGGATGTAGTCGCGGACGCACGTGCCGTCGGGTGTCGGGTAGTCGTCGCCGAAGATCCGCGGCGTACGTCCCTCCAGCAGCGCCTCGATGACCAGCGGGAAGAGGTTGTGCGGGCTGGTGTCGTAGAGATCGGGGACGGCGGACCCGACGACGTTGAAGTAGCGCAGTGACGTGTGGTGCATCGGGAACGCCCGCTCGGCATCCCGCAGCAGCCACTCACCGATCAGCTTGCTCTCGCCGTAGGGCGACTCCGGCGCCGTCGTGGTCGCCTCGGTGACGATGTCGACGTCGGGCGTGCCGTAGACGGCTGCGCTCGAGGAGAACACGATCTTGTCGACGTCGGCCTCGTGCATCGCCTGCAGCAGGCTGACGGTGCCCTGCACGTTCTGCTCGTACGTGTGCAGGGGCCGCTGCACGGACACCCCGGCGTACTTGAACCCCGCGAGGTGCACGACCGCCTCGACCTCGTGCTCGACCATCGCCTTGGCGACGAGCGTGCTGTCGAGGATGTTGGTGTCGATCAGCTCGACCTCGTCCGGCACGAACTCCCGATGCCCGCTCGAGAGGTCGTCGACGACGACGCAGTCGAGACCGGCCAGGCGGAAGGCCCGGACGATGTGCGAGCCGATGTAGCCGGCGCCGCCGGTGACGAGGACAGTCATGACGAGCAGCCTGTCAGAGCGGTGCTAGCCCTTGAAGCGGAGGGTCCCGGCGCTGTAGGTGCCGCCGGCCGACACCCGGATCGAGTGCTTGCCGGTGAACGTACGACCGATGCCACGCCACGAGTCGGAGTTGACCGAGATGGTCCAGTTGCCCGAGGGCAGACCCGCGATGTAGAAGTTGCCGCTGCTGTCGGTGTAGTCCGTGCGGAGCACCCGCTTGCCGTCGGTGGACGACAGGCGGACGAGCATCTCCTTGTTGGTCCGGCCACCCGAGCGGCTGACGCGGCCCTTGACGATGGCGCCCTTGCCGTTGGTGGCCATGTTGGCCTCGTAGTTGTTGTCGTAGCCGCTGGTCGACCGGTAGGTGTAGACGCCCGTGCCGTAGGCCTTGCAGTAGGCGCGGTACATCCAGCCCTTGTAGCCGCTCGGCGGCGTCTTGGGCTTGAACCCCATGTCGTACGACTTCTGGTACTCGGCGTACTTGCCCGAGACCGTCTTCCAGCGCTCGGCACCACGGTCGGGTCCGCTGAAGTAGGCCCGGTTGTCGGGGTAACGGCTGGCGTACCAGTCCGAGCAGCCGGTCTGGCGGCCGACCTCGATCCAGAAGGTGCCCTGCGGGAGATCGGTGAACAGGCGCGAGTTGGAGCTGCCGGCCTGGAGCTCGGCGACGACCGGTGCGTCGAGGATCTGGACGCCCGGGACCTTCTCGCGGATGCGGATCCAGCGGTCGGAGGCCGTGGGCTTGAAGCGCGAGGAGTACTTGGCCTGGACCGTCATGTTGAGGTTGCTGCTCCGGACCTGCTGGCTGCCGAGGTTCCTCGAGCTGGCGAGCGTGAGGAGGTTGCCCTTGGAGTACGCGTACTTGGTGGCGTCGTAGCAGCTGCCGTAGGGCGTGCTGCCTTCGCCGTACCAGACCTCGACGGAGCCGCCGGGCGACTTCAGGCCGACCATGTAGCGGTTGTTGGTGCTGGTCGTCGCCGGGAGGAAGTCGACGCGGTAGGCGCCGGTGCCGCTCGCCGTGGTGTGTCCGAAGACGTCGGCGCAACGCGGGTAGTCGAGCTCGCGCAGCGAGAGCGAGTTGCCCGAGAAGGACGGCGGCGGGGCGGCGATGGTGACCTGCGCGTTGGCGATCGCATTGCCCAAGATCGAGGCGTAGCGGAAGTGGGCGTCGTAGTTGCCGGCCTTGCGGGCCTGGACCGGCGTCGCGTCACGGAGATAGCGACCGCCACCGGCGGGCGTGCCGTCGGCGCCGCGGTAGTACCACGAGCGGGCCTCGTCGTCCTTGTCCACGCCGCGGATCTTGACCCGGTAGACGCTGGAGGGCGCGTTGTTGACGCCGAGAGCCACGTCGAACGAGTAGCTGCCGCCCTCGGTGACGTCGCGCGACCCCACCAGCTGGGTGTTGCCGCCGCGCACCACGCGGACCAGCTCGACCCGCAGGTCACTCATGTTGCCGGACCCGCCGACCGAGGCCACGGTGCCGGAGATCTGCTGCTTGGTCAGCTTGGTCTCGGTGATGATGTCGGTGTAGGTGCGGGGCTTGGAGTTCGACGGCGAGCTCTCGTTGATCGTGAGCCGGACGTTGCGGACGTCGCGGTAGTCACCGCGGTCGACGCTGTTGGCCGTCGTGTAGGGGTACATCGGCGCGGACTTGTGCATCAGCACCGTCACGTACGCCGACGAGCGGCCTCGGACCGAGTAGGAGCGCTTGTAGGGGTTGCCGGTGTCGTCGGTGAACTGCAGCGTGCCCTTGCACGTCTGGCTGGAGCTGCACTTCACCAGCACCTTGCCGGCGCCGACCGTGCCCGACGGGTAGACCGCGATGGACTTGGTGCGCACGGATGCGTTGTTGCTCGCCGCCTCGGCCGGGGAGGTCACCAGCAGTCCGGCGACCAGCGCGGGGATGGCGAACAGCAGAGCAGTGAGGCGCAACTTCATGGAATCCCCGGGGCTTGGCAGCAGAAGACAATCTGCGACAGGTTATCAAACTTCAGGCGTCGGAATCGCATTCGCCGCATCGTCCAGTCGCCGCAGGGCGCCGAGCGCCACGTCGCGGTCGGTGGTGCGCCACATGTCCGGCAACGAGGCGGCCAGGAACGAGCCGTAGCGGGCGGTGACGATGCGCGGGTCGAGGATCGCGACGACCCCCTTGTCGGTCGCGCGACGGATCAGCCGCCCCGTGCCCTGGGCCAGCAGAAGTGCGGCGTGGCTCGCGGCGACGCTCATGAAGCCGTTGCCGCCGCGCTTCTCGACGAGCCGTTGGCGGGCACTCATCAACGGGTCGTCCGGCCGCGGGAACGGCACCCGGTCGATGATCACCAGCTGGCAGGTGTCGCCCGGCAGGTCGACGCCTTGCCACAGGCTCAGCGTGCCGAACAGGCACGTGCTCGGCGTCTCGGCGAACCGGCGCGCGAGCTCGGGCAGCTGCGCATCGCCTTGGCACCAGATGTCGATGTCCGGCAGTCTCGTACGGACCTCTTCGGCGGCCTTCTCGGCGGCCCGTCGTGACGAGAAGAGGCCGAGCGTACGTCCGCCGGCCGCCTCGACGAGCGCCGTGATCTCCGCGAGCTGCGCCTCCTCGAGACCGTCGCGGCCCGGCAGCGGAAGATCGCGAGCGACATAGAGCATGCCCTGCTTGCGGTAGTCGAACGGCGACCCGACGTCGAGCGAGCTCCACGAGTCGTCGCCGGGCTCGAGGCCGAGCGACCGGGCCACGGGGTCGAAGCCGCCACCCAGCTTGAGCGTCGCACTGGTGAGCACCACGGTCTTGTCGCTGAAGAGCTTGTCGCGGAGGCTTGCCGAGACGTCGATCGGCGCGATGTGCAGCTGCTTGTTGCCCCGGTTGTCGCTCATCCAGAGCACCTCGGTCTCGGCCTTGGCGGCCATGCGCTCGGCGATCTTGCGGACGTCGTCGACCATGCCGCGCGACTGCTGCCGGGCGGGGTCGGGCTCGCCCTTGTCCTTGTCCTTGGGGAACGCCGAGAGGCACGCACGCGCCGTGTCCCGCACGAAGGCCAGCACCTCGCGCAGCGGCTGCGGTGGGTCGTCGATGCGGCCCTCCTCGGTGCGAGCCAGGACGTCAGCGAGCGCGTCGGAGGCGTCGGTGAGGTCGTCGGCCTCCTTGCCCTCGACCTGCGCACGCGCCCGGCGGGCCGCACGCTCGACCACGACGGGGTCGAGCTCGTCGGTCGATGCCTGGGTCACCCGCGCGGCGAGCTCGTGGGCCTCGTCGACGACCACCGCGTCGTACTCCGGCAGCATCGGCACTCCATCGATCGCGTCGATTGCCAGCAGCGCGTGATTGGTGACGACGAGCTGGGCGGTGTGCGCGTCCTCGCGGGCCCGCTCGGCGAAGCACTCGAGGGCGTGGGCGCAGCGCGAGGCCCCGAGGCACTCGCGGTGGTTGACGCTGACCTGTCGCCAGGCGCGCTCGGTGTGCGCCGGGGCGGAGTCACGATCGGCCATGTGGCCGCCCTCGGCCTGCTCCTCGGCCCACTCGCGCAGCTCGAGAACCTCCGCACCGAGTGACCCCTCGGGCACCTCGACGAGGGTCCCCTGGTCGTCCGGCGCCCCTTCGCGGATGCGGTGCAGGCAGGCGTAGTTGCCGCGACCCTTGACGACGGCGTGGTGCGGGACGGCGTCAAGCGTGGCCCGGGCAGCGTCCTTGAGGGCGGGGATGTCGCGCTCGACGAGCTGGTGCTGCAGGTTGAGCGTCGCGGTCGCGACGACGACGCGCTTGCCGTGCAGGAGGCTCGGGACGAGGTAGCCGAGGGACTTGCCGGTGCCGGTGCCGGCCTGCACGAGCAGGTGGTCCCCGGTCTCGAGGGCGTGCTGGACGGCCTCGGCCATCTCGATCTGGCCCGGCCGGTCCTCTCCCCCGACTGCCTCGACCGCGGCGTGCAGGACCGCGCGGACGTCAGGGGTGGAGGGCATGGCGCAAGGCTAGTCGCGCTCCGGCCCGACACCCGACGCGCATCCACAGCCGGCTCACCCGCGGGCCGGTGGATCGGCAACCTTCTGCGGCGCCGGCGGTGGATCGGCAACCGAATGCGGCGCCATTCGGTTGCCGATCCACCGCTGACTAGTTGAGGTGCCGCACCTCGGGCCACAGATCGGGCCAGGACCGCAGAGGTGACGTGCAGACCCAGATCGGCGTGCCCTGCTCGTCGTTGTCCAGTCCGAGCCCGTTGTCGATCGTGCCGGCCCTGCGGACGTCGCCGAACCACCTCTCGAGCTGGGTCCGGCGGATGCCGACCGCCACGACCACCTCGGTGTCGGCCGGCGGCGGCCCCCACGTCCAGAACGAGTTGTGGCCGCTGTGCACCTCCGCGACGTCGGGACGGTGGCGCAGGACCGCTCCGGCCTCGCCGTAGTTGCCCGTGAGCACCACGGGCTGCACGCCACCCTCGGTGTTGGCGTCGACGACATCGGCCACTGAGTCGGCGAAGCGGGGCCAGCCGACGGTCTCGCCGGCGTCGGAGTTGACCTCGACGATCGGAGAGCCTTGGAGCTGCGCCGTGGGCACGATCGGCAGGAACAGGAAGGCCGACGAGGCCACCGCGGCGGCCAGCGCTCCGGCGACCACGGCCCCACGCAACCGGGAGCGCCGACGGGCGACCCACGCGAGCGTGGGGGCGGCGCCGGCAGCGAGCAGGACCGGGTAGAAGCCGGCCTGGTAGTAGGGCTTGCCGCCGGTGACCACGAAGACGACGACCAGCACGACGTACGCAACCGCGAAGAACCGCCACGGGCGTAGTGCCTCGGAGCGGAAGAGCTGCCAGAGCCCGGCCATCCAGATGGGAAAGAGCAAGGGACTGACCAGCACCAGCTGGAACGGCACATAGGCCCAGCGCGGCTCGCTGGAGGCCGAACCGCCGTCGGCGATCGCCTCGGCGAGGTCGAGCTGGGGCCACCCGTTGACCGCCTGCCAGATCGCGTGCGGCGCCGCGATGGCCACGGCGATCGCCACGCCGCCCCACAGCCACCGCGAACGCAGGACCGCGCGCGGTCCGCTGATCAGCAAACCTGCGGCGAGCCCGACGAGGAAGAACGCCATCAGGATCTTGACCTGCATGCCGATCCCGGCGACGAGCCCGGCCCACAGCCAGATCCGACCGTCGTCACGCACCGCTCGCACCAGCAGGTAGCTCAGCAGGGTCCAGGCCAGCAGGTCGAAGGTCGACGTGGACATCAGGTGCCCGACGGCGTACGTGACCGCGCCCGCCCCCATGCAGCCGGCCGCCAGCACCTGAGCCCGTCGCGTCGCGCCGAGCTCGTGCGCGATCAGGCCGGTGAGCAGCACGACCAAGGCGGCGGCGATCGCCGACGGCGCCCGCAGCACGACCAACGAACCGCCGCCGAGCGTGTGCATGAGCTGTGCCAGGAGCGGGACCAGCGGCGGCTGGTCGACGTAGCCGAACGCCGGGTGCTCCCCCGCGACGAGGAAGTAGAGCTCGTCGCGGTGGTAGCCGTAGCGACCGGCGAACGCCAGCAGGAGCAGGCCGACCGCCCCGGACACCAGCAGCAGCGGCCGCCACGCCGCCGTCCGGGTCATGCGATCAGACCGCGTAGGGCTCGAGCTCGCTGGCCAGGTGGCCGTGCACGCGGGCGATGACGTGCGTGCCCTCGGACTCGTGGTCGAGCGTCTCGATCTCGCCCTGCGTGTGGATCTGGTTGAGCAGGTCGCCACGGGCGTAGGGCAGCATCACGTCGACCAGGGTCGCCGGCTGGGGCAGGTCGGCCTCGATCGCGCTGAGCAGCTCGTCGATGCCCTCGCCGGTGCGAGCACTGACCACGACCGCGTGGGGCTCGCGCGCGAGCAGGTTCTTGACCACCAGCGGGTCGGCCTCGTCCGCCTTGTTGATCACGATGATCTCCGGCACGTCGAGGGCGTCGACGTCGGCCAGCACGCTGCGCACAGCGGCGATCTGACCCTCGGGGTCCGGGTGCGACCCGTCGACGACGTGCAGGATCAGGTCGGACTCGGCGATCTCCTCGAGCGTCGACCGGAAGGCCTCGACGAGCTGGTGCGGCAGGTTGCGGACGAACCCGACGGTGTCCGACATCGTGTAGACGCGACCGTCGGAGGTCTGGGTGCGGCGGGTCGTCGGGTCGAGCGTCGCGAACAGGGCGTCCTCGACGAGCACGCCGGCGTCGGTCAGCCGGTTGAGCAGGCTGGACTTGCCGGCGTTGGTGTAGCCGGCGATCGAGACCGACGGGATGTCGTGCCGCTTGCGGTTGGCCTTCTTGGTCTGGCGGGCCTTGCCGAGCTCCTTGAGCTCGCGGCGCAGCTTGGCCATCTTCTGCTGGATGCGGCGGCGATCGGTCTCGAGCTTGGTCTCACCGGGTCCGCGGCCACCGATGCCCTCACCGCCGGCCGCCTGGCCACCGGCCTGGCGGGACAGGTTGCCGCCCCAGCCGCGGAGCCGCTGGGTCTGGTACTGGAGCTGGGCGAGCTCGACCTGCGCCTTGCCCTCCTTGGACTTGGCGTGCTGGGCGAAGATGTCGAGGATCAGCGCGGTGCGGTCGACGACCTTGACCTTGCAGCGGTCCTCGAGGTTGCGCAGCTGGCTCGGCGCGAGCGCGCCGTCGCAGATGATCGTGTCGGCGCCGGTCGCGACGACGGCGGCGCGCAGGTCCTCGACCTTGCCGCTGCCGATGTAGGTCGCGGGGTCGGGCTTCTGGCGTCGCTGGATCAGCGCGTCGAGCACCTCTGAGCCGGCGGTCTCGGCGAGCAGCTTGAGCTCGGCGAGCGAGTTGTCGGCGTCCTCGGCCGTGCCCTCGGTCCACACGCCGACCAGCACCACCCGCTCGAGGCGGAGCTGGCGGTACTCGACCTCGGTGATGTCCTCGAGCTCGGTGCGCAGGTTGGCGACGCGCCTGAGCGAGTTGCGCTCCTCGAGCTCGAGACCCTCAGTGCCCTGAGCCGTCGGTTCGTACGTTGATTCGGTCATGCAATCCAATCCATGGTGCCCTGCGCGACGATCTCGGCAGGGCCGGTGAGCACGATGTGGTTGTCGACGCCCCAGGTCACGTGCAGCGTGCCGCCGGGGACGTCGACCCGGTAGGTCGTGGGTCGATCGGCACCGTCGGCGACCGCGGTGGCCACGGCGACGGCGCACGCGCCGGTGCCGCAGGAACGCGTCTCCCCCGAGCCTCGTTCGTGCACCCGCATCGCGACGTGGCGCTCGCCCTCGCGGACGACGAACTCGATGTTGACGCCCTCGGGATAGACCGACTCGTCGTAGTCAGGCTGCGTCAGCAGGCTCCCGACGTCGCCGAGCCGGTCGACGAAGGCAACAGCATGGGGGTTGCCCGTACGAACATCCTGGGCCTCCCAGGTGTTCCCGGCGGCGCTGACCTTGGAGACGCCGAGCACCTCGGGGGTGCCCATGTCGACGCTGAACGCACCGTCGGCGACCGTGACGGTCTTGTCACCGTCGCGCGTGCCGATCACCAGCGGCGCGGCGGGATCGACGAGGCCCTCCTGCATCAGGTGCAGGGCGAAGACCCGGATGCCGTTGCCGCACATCTCGCTGACCGAGCCGTCGGCGTTGCGGTAGTCCATGAACCACTCGCCGGCGGACGTCTCGCCGAGCGCCTCGGTGCGGATCACACGCATGACGCCGTCGGCACCGATGCCGCGCCGGCGGTCGCAGAGGGCGGCCACGAAGGCACCCTCCAGCTCGCCGTGGATCGTGCCGTCATGGTCCGGGAACAGCACGAAGTCGTTCTCCGTGCCGTGCCCCTTGAGCCATGGAAAAGTCATGGGTTCCAGTCTACGTCTCTGCGCCGACACGGTGTCCTTTCCACTGCTCAGCCCACGACGATCGCCAGCGCGCGGTCGACGAGGTCCGGAGCGTCGTACGGCAGCCAGTGGATGCGCGGGTCCTTGCGGAACAGCCGGTCCTGCCGCCGGGCGAACTTCCGGGTCCCGGTCACCGTCGCCTCGCGGGCCTCGGCCTCGGTCGTCTCGCCGCGCAGGAAGGCCAGGATCTGCTGGTAGCCGATGGCCCGCTCGGCCGTCGGCCCGTCCTCGAGGCCGGCATCGCGCAGCGCCCGGACCTCGTCGACGAATCCTGCAGCCCACATCTGGTCGACGCGCTCGGTCAGGCGTACGTCGAGCACCTCCCTCGGCACGTCGAGCCCCAGCATCGTGAGGTGCTCGAACACCGACTCGTACGCCGGCATCGTCGCGGCGAACGGCTCACCGGTCAGGTCGATGACCTCGAGCGCGCGCACCACCCGCCGGTCGTTGGTCGGCAGGATCTGTGCCGCCGCCGCGGGGTCGCGGCGTGCCAGCTCGGCGTGCAGCGCCTCCGGGCCACGCGCGGCGAGCTCGGCCTTCCAGTGGTCGCGGACCTGTGGATCGGTCCCGGGGAAGTCGAGCCGGTCGACCACCGCGCGGACGTACAGGGCAGATCCGCCGACGAGGACCGGCGTCGCACCGCGCGCCAGGCAGTCCGCGATCGCCGCTCGGGCCTGGCCCTGGAACTCGGCGACCGCCGCGGGCTCCGTCACGTCGAGCACGTCGAACAGGTGATGGGGCACGCTCGCGCGCTCCTCGACCGATGGCTTCGCGGTGCCGATGTCCATGCCGCGATAGAGCTGCATCGAGTCGGCGTTGACGATCTCGCCACCCAGTCGCTGAGCCAGTCCCACCGCGAGCGACGACTTGCCGGACGCCGTCGGGCCGACGACGCTCACGACTCGGTCGGGCACGGACATGCGACAAAGTCTCGCAGTAAGGTGTGGGACCACGCGGGGGCGGCTGTCCCCATTCCTCATGAATCAAGGAGGGAGACCATGGGTTTCCTCGACACGTTCAAGAAGAAGGCACCGGAGCTCAAGAAGAAGGCCGCGGATCTCGCCGCGAGCCAGAACGACAAGATCGACGCCGGGATCGACAAGGCCGCCGACGCCGTCAACAAGGCCACCAAGGGCAAGTACGAGGCCAAGATCGACAACGCCGCCGCCAAGGCGCAGGAGGGCGTCGACAAGCTCGCCGAGGACGGGAAGTCCTAGCTAGCCCATGACCCAGTCGGCGACCCAGTAGCCGACACCGAAGGGCGCCACGTCGACGCGAAGACTCGCGCCGATGTCGGTGCCCTTCGTCAGCTCGCCGAGCACCCGTAGCGCCGGCGTCCCGGCGGCCCAGAGCGCGGCCCCCAGGTCGAGGTCGAGCGAGGCCAGCGCCGCGGCGTCACCGCGAGCCAGCGCCGTCGCGATCGAGGCGTCGAATCCCTCGGCCCGCTCGTCGAGGAAGCCCGGCGCCGAGGTCGATCGTCTGGCGCTCCCGTCGGCCATCACGAGCAGGCCCGTCCGGTCGCCGATGTCAGGCGTACCGGTCGAGTACGTCCGGGGGCCCGACCAGCCGGCCCGGTCCAGCAGCCACGCCCCGACCGTCAGGCTCAACGGGAGGTCGGAGCCCGGGCCTCCCGCGTGCAGGTCGACGCCGTACGGCCCGAAGGTCCCCCCTGCCGACTCGTCCCGGTCTCCGTCGAGGCTGCCGGATCCGAGCACGACGACGCGCTCGGGACCGGCTGCCAGCAGGGCTGACACCGCGGAGTCGCAGGCCTCGCGCAGGGAAGCCAGGTCGTCCGCGGCTCCACTGGCGACCGCGGGGACGATCATCGGCGGGTGGGGACACACAGCCGCTGCGATGATCACGGGTCAGAGGCTACCCGGCCATGACACCATGAGACGGTGTTCGACTCCCGGGGCCTGCCTGACTACCCGCCGCCGCACAACGCCTGGGAGTTCCCCCCGCCGCCCGTCTCGCGACGGTGGAAGTGGGTGGCGATCGCAGCGATGGTCCTCGGCCTCGTCGCCACCGCAGGCGGGCTGGTCACCGTCATCGCGGTCGGATCGGCCGGCACCCCGGGACTGATCGACGACGCGGAGCTGATCTCGGTCATCGAGCGGGAGTGCGAGCAGATGACGTCCGAGGTCGAGTCCCTGACGATCGAGGGCAGTCCGGAGAGCCAGGCCAAGGCCATCAGCGCCCAGAACGCGGCGATCGAGGAGATGGTCGACGGCATCCGCTCGGTCGGGCCGGAGCTGCTCGCAAGCGATCCTCCGGTCGACGAGTGGCTCACGGACTGGGGCCGCCTCGTCCGGGCGCGCAATGCGTACGTCGAGGAGATGCTGCGGGGCTCGTTCCCCGACCTCGACATCCCGACCGACGATCGCGGCGAGGACATCTGGGTGCGGATGGACGACGTGTTCCTCACCGAGTCGACGTGCGAGGTGCCCGTGGAGCTGCTCGACCCGTTCCCCGACGACGCCTCGGACGTCTGAGACAGCTCAGGCTCGCGCGGCGGCCTTGGCCTGCTGCTTGAACGCCCGCACCTTGGCGAGCGAGTCGGCATCCACCACGTCGGCGACCGAGCGGAAGCCCTTCTTGCCGTAGTCGCCCACGACCGTCGTCCATCCCGCAGGCTTGACGCCGAGCTGCTTGGCCAGGAGCGCCGTGAAGATCTTGGCCTTCTGCTCGCCGAAGCCCGGCAGGGCGCGCAGCCGCTTCATCAGCGCCTCACCCGTGCGCGCCTCGGTCCAGATGCGCGACGCGTCACCGTCGTACTCGTCCGCGACGACCTTGGCGAGCGCCTGGAGCCGACCGGCCATCGACCGGCCGTAGCGGTGGATCGCCGGCGGTGTGGCGCACAGGTCGGCGAACGCCTCGGGGTCGGCCTCGGCGATCTTCGCGGGGTCGAGCGTGCCGAACCGGTCGAGCACCTTGGCGGGCCCGGCGAACGCCCGCTCCATCGGGAACTGCTGGTCGAGCAGCATCCCGGCGAGCAGGGCGAACGAGTCGTTGGTCAGGACCTCGTCGGCGTGCGGGTCCTGGGCAATGCGGATGGCCATGGCCTCATCCTGCCACCCCGGCCGGTGCCGCCCGCTCAGCTGACGGGGCGGGTGACCGACAGCATCACGATCGGCACGGTGACCTTGAGGAGGTCGAGGTCGAGCGGCCGGCGCTCGATCAGCGCCTCGCGCAGCGCCGTGTCGTAGGTGCCCATGAGGATCGCCGAGGCGTGCCCGGTCTCCACCGTCAGCTCGAGGCCGATCTGCCGCAGCAGCGTCACCATGACGGCCTCGAACTCGGCCTTGACCTCGCGCCACGCATCGTTGAACTCCCGCCCGACGGCGTCGTCCCGCACTCCCCTGAGCTCGAACTCGGCGTGCACGAGGTACCACTCACGATCGGGCGGCTGCAGCAGCACGAACCGGTCGATGATGACGCCGACCGCCTCGACGGGGTCCATGCCGGCGTACGCCTGGGGATCCGCGGCCTCCTGCAGGAGCGACATCATCGACTCCCGTTCGCGGCGGAAGAGCGCGAGCACCAAGTCGTCCTTGCTCGAGAAGTTCGAGTAGAACGCGCCCCGGCTGAAGCCTGCCTCGTCGCAGATGCGCTCGACCGAGGCACCTTGGATGCCCTCCGCGGCCAGGACGGCGCGGGCCGCGTCCAGCAGGCGCTCGCGGGTCGCGGCGCGGGATCGGGTGGCGGGGGCCGTGTCGCTTGTCACGTCGCACACGATACTCGATACATTGCTGTACTCAATACACAAATGTATCGTCGAGGTGTGTCGACCTCCTTGTACGCTCTGGGCCGCTGGGCCTACCGCCATCACCGCCGGGTGCTCACCGCGTGGGTCGTGATCCTCGTGCTCGCGGGGGCTGCCGCACTGGGCCTGGGCACGGGCACCAAGAACTCCTTCGACATCCCCGGCACCGAGTCACAGGAGGCCATCGACTCCCTCGGACGTACGTTCCCCGAGCTCAGCGGCGCATCGGCCTACCTCGTCGTCGTGGCACCCGACGGACGTACGGTCGACGACGAGCGGACGAGGCAGCTCGTCGCCGACGCCATCGCGGGGATGAAGAAGGTCGAGGGCGTCACCGAGGTCGTGTCGCCCTACTCCGACCAGACCACGATCGGCATCTCGAAGGACCGCACGGCCGCCCAGGTGCAGCTGCAGTTCGACCGCGAGCTGACCGCCGTCACCGCCGGCGAGCGCGAGCAGCTGATCGACACCGGCAACGAGCTGCGCAAGGCCGGCTACACCGCGTCGTTCGGTGGAGACGTGTTCAGCAACACCGGGCCACAGCTCTCGATCATCGAGGTCATCGGCGTGGTGGTCGCGTTCATCGTGCTCTACCTGATGTTCCGGTCCCTGCGGGCCGCCGTCATCCCGATCGTCACCGCCCTGCTGGGCGTCCTGGTCACGAGCGCCCTCACCATCGCGGCCACCGGGTTCGTCACGATCTCGGCCACCGCTCCCCTGCTGGCCCTGATGATCGGCCTGGCGGTCGGCATCGACTACGCCCTGTTCATCGTGTCCCGCCACCGGGAGCAGCTCGCCGAAGGGCTCGACCCCGAGGAGGCCGCCGCCCGTTCCGTGGCGACGGCCGGTTCCGCGGTCGTCTTCGCAGGTCTGACCGTCATCATCGCGTTGCTGGGGCTCGCGATCGCCCGCATCCCGTTCCTCACCGTCATGGGAGCCGTCGCCGCACTGTCGGTCGTCATCGCGGTCGCGGTCGCCCTGACCGTGCTCCCGGCCCTGCTCGGTCGCTCGGGAGCCAAGCTCGCGCCCGCCGGCGATCGCCCGCCCGGCGGGTTCTCCCGCAAGTGGGTCGCGGTCACCACCCGCTTCCCGTTGATCGCGATCGCGATCGTCGTGGTCGGCCTCGCCGTCGCCACGATCCCGTCCAAGGACCTGCGGCTCGCCCTTCCCGACAACGGCACCGCCGTGGCCGGCAGCACCCAGCGCGTCGCCTACGACCTCGTCGAGGAGCACTTCGGGCCCGGCTTCAACGGACCCTTGCTGGTCAGCATCGACATCATCTCGACGACCGACCCGGTCGGCGTCGTCAACGACATCGAGTCCGACCTGCGCTCGATGAAGGGGGTCGAGGCGATCGGGCTCGCGACGCCCAACCGTACGGCCGACACCGGCATCGTCCAGGTCATCCCGTCGACCGGTGCCACGGACGAGCGCACGGCAGCGCTGGTGCGGGAGATCCGCGACCGTGAGCCGGGGTGGCAGGAGGAGCACGGCGTCGACGTCTCGGTCACCGGGCTGACGGCCGGCGGCATCGACGTGTCCGACCGCCTGCAGGACGCCTTGCTGCCTTTCGGCCTGGTCGTCGTCGGGTTGTCGGTGCTCCTGCTCCTCATCGTGTTCCGGTCGCTCGTCGTGCCCCTCAAGGCGACCCTCGGGTTCATCCTGTCCACCGGGGCGTCGTTCGGCGCCGTGGTCGCGGTGTTCCAGTGGGGCTGGCTGGCCTCCGTCGTGCACCTGGACCAGACCGGGCCGCTCATCAGCTTCCTGCCGATCATCTTGATGGCGGTGCTGTTCGGGCTGTCGATGGACTACGAGGTGTTCCTCATGTCGCGCATGAAGGAGGAGTACGTCCGCTCGGACGACCCGCACCGGGCGATCGCCGACGGGTTCGTCGGCAGCTCCCGGGTCGTGACGGCCGCGGCCGTCATCATGCTCGCGGTCTTCGCGGCGTTCGTGCCCGAGGGCGATCCCAACATCAAGCCGGTGGCGTTCGCGCTGGCCATCGGCGTGTTCGTCGACGCGTTCCTCATCCGCATGCTGTTCGCCCCGGCCGTCCTGGAGCTGTTCGGCCGGCGCTCCTGGACCCTCCCCGCCTGGCTCGACCGCCACGTGCCGCACGTCGACGTCGAGGGCGAAGGGCTGCACCGCCGGGTGCAGCTGCAGGCCTGGCCTCGGCGTGAGTCGACGGCCGCCATCACGGCGGCGAGCCTCACGACGGCCGGCCCCGAGGGCACGGTGTTCAACGACGTCTGGGTCGAGGTCGAGGCGGGTGACTGGCTCGTCGTCCACGGACCGAGCGGATCGGGCAAGACCGCCCTGCTGCTCACGCTCGCCGGCCGCATGGCGTTCGACAGCGGGCGCCTGCGGGTCGCCGGACACCTCCTGCCCCAGGAGGCCTCGGCCGTGCGGCACGACGTCGCGCTCGCCGAGCTGCCCGGGGTCAACGACCTCGAGGACAACCTCACGATCGACCAGCACATCGCCGAACGCCTCTCGATCCGCTCGTTCGGCCTCTGGGTCTCCCGCAGTGCCATCACCCCGGTCCTCGACCAGCTCAACCACGCGCTCCAGCGGGCGCACGAGGAGGGCGGGCTGACGTACGACCCGTTGCCCGGCACCGCGATCGTGTCGACCCTGACCCGCCTGGAGCGCAAGATGCTGGGTGCCGTCCTGGCCCTGACCGAGCGCCCGAAGATCCTCGTCGTCGACGACGCGGACGACCTGCGCGCCGCCGAGGACATCGAGCTGCTCTGGGCCGCGCTCGCGTGGCTGCTCGAGGAGAGCACCGTCACCCTCGTGGCCAGCGTCCAGTCCGCGTCGTCCGCACCCGAACCGTCCAGCCGGCTCCACCACCTGGAGCTGGACACGTCACGCACCCTCCGCGAGTTGATGCTCTGATGATTCCCTCCCCCACGCTGCCCTGGTTCGAGCTCGCCCGGTTCCGACGCAGCCGCCTCACGCGGGCCGCGATCGTCGCGGTCATGATGGTCCCGCTGTTCTACGGCGCGCTGTACGTCTGGGCCAACATCAACCCGACCGGCCACCTCGACCACGTACGCGCTGCGGTCGTCAACGAGGACAAGGTCGTCGAGATCACCGGCCGGGACGGCAAGAAGCAGCCCGTCGCCGTCGGCCGACAGCTCGCCGGCAACCTCGTCAGCAACGACGACAAGGACAACTACGACTGGGTCCTCACCGACGCCAAGGACGCCGAGGCCGGCCTGTCGGACGGCAGCTACAAGGCCGTCCTGACGATCCCCAGCAACCTGTCGAAGGCGGCGACCTCGACCAGCGGCGACCCGGCCGAGGCGGTGCAGGGCAACCTCGACCTGCGCACCAACGACGCGGTCAACTACATCAACGGCACGATCGCCCAGACGATCCTCAAGGCTGCCAAGACCTCGCTGAACGCCCAGGTCACCGAGACCTACCTCGACAACATCTACCTCAGCTTCTCGGACATCAAGATGGCCCTCTCCGAGGCCGCGGACGGTGCAGGCAAGCTGTCGGACGGTGCCGACCAGCTCGCCGCCGGCGCCAGCGACCTCGCCGACGGCAACCGACAGCTCGCCGACGGCGCCGGCCGGCTCGACTCCGGTGCCCAACAGCTCGCCGGAGGCCTGTCGCAGCTCGACTCCCGTACGTCCGCCCTGCCCGGCCAGACCCGACAGCTCGCGGACGGCGCCCAGCAGGTCGCCGCCGGGGTCGCCCAGATCAACCAGCTCGTCCAGGGCGTGACATCGGGCATCAACGGCTCGACCGGAGCCGCGAAGGCGCAGATCAATCAGCTCGTCGCGAGCCTGCGGTCCGCCGCGGAGAGCTGCCGCCAGGCCGACCCCGATCCTCCACAGTGCGCCGAGCTCGACGCCGCGGCCGATCGCACTGCGGGCCTGGCCGGTGTCGTCGACGACCTGGCCGACCAGGCCGACGGGTACGCCGGGCAGACCAAGAAGCTCTCCGACGGTGCCGCCCAGGTCGCGGCCGGCAACGCCGAGCTCGCTGCCAACGTGCCTCAGCTCGTCGATGCGATCGGCAAGGCGTCGGACGGCGCCCAGCAGCTGGCCAGCGGTACGTCACAGCTCAGCAGCGGTGCGGCCGAGGCCGCCAAGGGCGCCGATCAGCTCTCGGGTGGCGCCGACCAGCTCTCGGCCGGTGCCCTCAAGCTGGTCAGCGGCCTCGACGACGGCAGCGAGCAGGTGCCCGACTACGACAAGTCCGAGCGGGAGCAGCTGGCCCGCACCGCGGCGACCCCGATCACCGAGGCACCGGACCGGGTCAACCCGGTCAAGAACTACGGCGAGGCACTCGCGCCGTACTTCATCGCCCTGGCGCTGTGGGTCGGCGCGATGGCGATCTACCTCCTGCTGCGCCCGCTGTCGGCGCGAGCCATCGCCTCGACGACCGGCAGCATCCGCACCGCCCTGGCCGGCTATGTCCCCGGGCTGGTGCTGTCGTTCGTCCAGGTCGTGCTGCTGCTGGCCGTGCTGCTGGGGGTCCTGCGGATCGACGCGGCCAGCCCGCTCCTGCTGCTCGGCGTCGCCCTCGCGACCGGTGCGGTCTTCACGGCCATCAACCAGATGTTCGTCGCGCTGTTCGGCGGCGCCGGCCGATTCGTCGCTCTGGTGTTCGTGTGCCTGCAGCTGACCGCCGCCGGCGGGACGTACCCGATCGAGACGGCGCCGCGGTTCTTCAACCTGCTGCACGACGTCATGCCGATGACGTACGCGGTGCACGGCTTCCGCGCCGCCACGGCGGGCGGCGGCACCGGCGTCACACGGGACTTCGTCGTGCTGGCGCTGTTCACGGTGCTGGCCCTGTCGGTGACGGTGATCGCGGCACGACGACGGCAGACCGTCACGATGGCCCGCCTGCACCCGACCTTGCTGGTCTGACGGTCGTCACCTGAACGTGTCGGCCGCCGCCTGGATGCGCTGCACGTACGTCGACCAGTCCGTGTCACTCGTCGCGGTGTCCGAGCCCGTGCGCCCGTCGATCAGCTCGCGCACGATGTCGGCGTGACCGGCGTGCTGCGCCGTGTCGTCCAGGACCCAGACCAGCAGGTAGCCCAAGGTCGTGTCCGGAGCGGGCCAGTGGGGCACTCGGCCGGGCGCGGCGATGTCGAGCTGCTCGATCGTCGTGTCGCTGTGCTCGCACGCCCGTCGATACAGATCGAGGATGTCGTCGCTGGACTCGTCGGCCCTGGCCCACATGTCGGCGCCCTCCCACACCGAGCCGTCGGCGTTCCAGGGCAGCACGTCGGGCGGGGTCCGGTCGAACGAGTCACCGAAGTAGACGTGCTCGACGCCCACCAGGTGCTTGACCAGGCCCAGCAGGTTGGTGCCGGTCGGGGTCATCGGCCGGCGCAGGTCGTACTCCCCCAGGCCGTCCAACGACGCCAGCAGAGCGGCACGCTTGTCGCGGAGCTTGGCCTGCAGGTCGTGCTTGATGTCGTTCATGAGTCGATCCTGCCGTCCCGGTCAGACAACGTCGATGGGCCGCCCCGGCAACACGGGACGGCCCATCGGTCACGTCGGCGCTAGAAGCGCAGCGCCGACTTCTGCGCGTCCTTGAGCAGCCTGTCCACCTTGGACGGGGCACTCTTCCGGGCCTCTGCACCGGGATCCGGCTTGGGCGGTGCCGTGCAGTACTTGTCGGAGTAGTTGCCGGCCTTCCGGTGCGGCCGGGAACCGTTGTAGAGGAACCGCGCGATCGTGTCGTCGATGCACGCGTTGCCGTTCAGCGAGTTCGAGTGCGTCGTGCCACCCAGCGTCGTGACCAGCGCGGCCAGCGGGAACCGCTTGCGGACCTCGATGCTGCCCGGGTAGGGCGTCGCGGCGTCATCGGTCTCGCTGAGCATCAGCAGCTTGGCCTTGTTGCCGGACGTGATGGGCTGCAGGGTCCGGGACGGAGCGGGCCAGTGACGGCACGGCTCGTTGTACCAGGCGTTGCCCCAGGTCAGGAAGGGCGCGACCGCGTGGATCTTGTCGTTGTCGGCCTTCCACGTGGCCCAGCTCTTGGGCCACGCCGTGTCGGTGCACTGCACGCCGGTGTAGACGGCGTAGCCGTTGTCGTCGCCGAGCCCGTTCGCGTCGATGAACGCATTGCTCAGCGACTCGACGTCGTTGTCGTTGACGTAGCCCGCGAAGACCTGGGCCAGGTCGAGCCACGTCGACTGGTAGTAGCCCGCGTAGATGAACGAGTCGTTCCACTCGCTCCCGCCGATCTTGCCCTCCGGCCCGTCGACGGGGTTCTGGTAGAGCGCCTCCTGCGTGTCGTAGAACAGCGCCTTGACCTCGGGACCGGTGTCGCCCAGGTGGTAGTGGTCGTCGTGGCTGGCGAGCCAGCTGAACCACGTGTTGATGTTCTTGTCGAACGCGACGTCCTGGGCGAGGTTGGCCTTGTACCAGACCCCCCGGGGGTCGACCGTGCCGTCGAAGACCAGGCGGCGCACCCGCGTCGGGTAGCGGGTCGCATAGACCTGGCCGAGGTAGGTCCCGTAGGAGAAGCCGTAGTAGTTGATCTGCGAGACGCCGAGCGCAGCGCGGATGGCGTCCATGTCCTTGGCCGAGTCGATCGTGGTCAGGTGCGACAGGATCGCGCCGTTCTTGGCGTCGCAGTCATCGGTGTAGCTGTTGGTGCGACCCTTCCACGCCGTCTCGATGGCCTTGGTCGTCGGCACGTAGCGCGGCCGGTTGAAGCCGAAGTAGTCGTCGTCGCACGACACGGCCGGCTCGCTCGAGCCCACGCCGCGCGGGTCGAAGCCGATCCAGTCGTACGCCCCGCCGACGTTCTTGCCGGCGTACTCCGGCACGTACTCGCCGAGCACCGAGAGACCCAGGCCGGATCCGCCGGGACCACCGGGGTTGACCAGCATGACGCCTTGGTACTGGCTGGCAGGCACCGTGTGCTTGATGCGGGAGATCGCCAGCTTGATGCGGGTGCCGGACGGCTTGGACCAGTCGAGCGGCACCGACACCTTGGCGCACTGTGCGCCGGCGGCCTGGAGACGTTGGCTCGAGCAGGTGCCCCAGCTGATGGACGACGCGGCCGTCGCGGTGGCCGCGGTGGCCGGCTCCGCCTGTGCCAGTGACGGCACCGTGAGCGTCAGTGCGGTCAGCGAGATCGCCGCTGCCGCACAGGACAAGGTCTTGCGCATGTGTTCCCCCCAAAGGAAGCAGCTGCTCGGTCGAGCAGAAGATCCCTCATCCTGCGCCCTTCTCGTTGTGATGCGCAACGGTTTGCGGGTGTCGATTCGAGGTCGCGCGAACCGCCTTCATTCACGAGAGCGGGTCGGCGCGGACGCCGTCGACCGCCAGGACCGGCACGTGCGTGGCGTCGGCACCCGGCTCGGGGAAGTCGAAGACGGCGATCATCATCTGCATGGGATAGGCCGGGGACTGTTGCGACGAGCGCACGACCTCGTCGTCGAGCAGGAAGTCGATCCCGTCGGGCCGCCACTCCACCGCGTACGTGTGAGGCTGCCGCACGTCGATGTCCTGCGTGTCGGCGGAGAACTCCTCGACGAGCGCCGGGTCGCGGAACGGATGCAGCCCGGTGCCCACGTCGGCGCGCGAGCCGTCTGGGGTGATCGTGCTGCCGAACACCTCGAACAGGCAGATCTCGCCGCAGCGTTCGGGACTGTCCTCGAGACCCACCATCCACGCCGAGGCCATCGAGGTCGGCGACAGCTCCATGCGGGCGCGCACGGCGATGCGGCCGTGGTGGGGTGTCCACCCCCACCACGCGGGCTGCTCCTCCCGTACGACCTGGCTGTCGGCGAACGGCTGCTGGCCGATCGTGCTGCCCACCGGTCCCGAGTAGACGCCGGACTGGACGCCGGAGACCCTCAACGGCTTCGTATGGGTGTCCGGGCACCACAGGCCTTGGTCGAGCGGGATGCTCAGGCGCAGCTCGGAGCCGGCCACCTCGTACGTCGCCGCGGACTCCGCCCGCGAGGACCACTGCGGCAGGTAGTGCGGCAGCCAGCGCTCCCGGTCGAGCCGGTCGCCGTCGAACGTCTCGTGCATGCTCAGATCGCGCAGGCCGGGGCCGGTGGCAGCGGTGCGGGAACGCCCAACGACGGCATGCCGAGGCCGACCGAGCGCACCTCGGTCCTGCCCTGCCGCGACTCCCACGCATCACCGGCGGGCGTGCGGCGGACACTGATCGGCGCGTCATCGCTCACCAGGTGATGGGGGGCGGCGTACGTGATGCGCGCCTCGACCATGTCGCCCGGTCGTACGGAATGGTCACCGGGCACGAAGTGCACGAGGCGGTTGTCGCGGGCCCGGCCGGTCAGCCGGTGCGTCGCGCCGTCCTTCTTGCCCTCGTGGTCGGCGACGAGCAGCTCGACGACCCGGCCCTCCTGCTTCCTGGCCTCGTCCCACGCCACCTCGTTGACGACCTCGATGAGCCGGTCGTAGCGCTCCTGGACCACGGCCTTGGGCAGCTGGTCGGGCAGGTCGGCGGCCGGCGTGCCGGGGCGCTGCGAGTACTGGAACGTGAACGCGCTGGTGAACCGCGCCCTGCGCACGACCTCCATCGTCTGCAGGAAGTCCTCCTCGGTCTCGCCCGGGAAGCCCACGATGATGTCGGTCGTGATCGCCGCGTCGGGCATCGCCGCGCGGACGCGGTCGATGATGCCCAGGAACTTCTCCTGCCGGTACGACCGGCGCATCGCCTTGAGCACGCGGTCGGAGCCGGACTGCAACGGCATGTGCAGCTGCGGCATGACGTTGGGGGTCTCGGCCATCGCCGCGATGACGTCGTCGGTGAAGTCCTTGGGGTGCGGGCTGGTGAACCGTACGCGCTCGAGGCCCTTGATCTCGCCGCAAGCGCGCAGGAGCTTGCCGAACGCCTGCCGGTCGCCGAACTCCACGCCGTACGAGTTGACGTTCTGGCCCAGCAGGGTGACCTCGACGACGCCGTCGGCGACGAGTGCCTCGATCTCGGCGAGGATCTCGCCGGGACGCCGGTCCTTCTCCTTGCCGCGCAGGCTCGGGACGATGCAGAACGTGCAGGTGTTGTTGCAGCCCACGCTGATCGACACCCAGGCGGCGAACACCGAGTCGCGCTTGGTCGGCAGCGTCGATGGGAAGACCTCGAGCGACTCGAGGATCTCGACCTGCGACTCCTCGGCGATGCGCGCCCGCTCCAGCAGCACCGGCAGCGAGCCGATGTTGTGGGTGCCGAACACGACGTCGACGTACGGTGCACGCTTCGTGATCGTGTCGCGGTCCTTCTGCGCCAGGCAGCCACCGACGGCGATCTGCATGCCGGGATTCTGCTCCTTGACCGACGCGATGTGGCCGAGGTTGCCGTAGAGCTTGTTGTCGGCGTTCTCGCGCACCGCGCAGGTGTTGAACACGACCAGGTCGGGCGTGCCCTCGTCCGCCTTGGCGTAGCCGGCGGTCTCCAGCAGGCCCGACAGCCGCTCGCTGTCGTGCACGTTCATCTGGCAGCCGTAGGTGCGCACTTCGTAGGTCTTCGTCATGACTGGTCAATCGTACGTGGCCGGTGCCGCACCCCCAGCGCCCGTGTTTGCGGGGTGGCCCGCCGGGTAGTCCTCAAGACGAGCCGCTGGCTCGCGTCCATGACGCCATCAGGAAGGCATGAGATGAGCACGAACGAACCGATCGATCCGCAGCACGAGCACACCAGGGAGATTCCCTTGGGCGGCCGGGACTCCGGCGGCAGGGACACCAGCAGCGGGTCCAACCCCCTCGGCGACCTCAAGGTGTCCACCGGCTCGCAGTCGGCGTTCATCACGATCGAGATGATCCTCTACGTCCTCGCCGTGCTCGGCATCTTCGTGACGTCGGCGATCATCGACGAGGACGACGGAGCGGGCTTCACCGCCTCCGAGGCCTGGTTCTACGTCACCCTGCTGACTATCGGCCTGTTCATCAACCGCGGGCTGGCCCGCTTCCACTCCAGCCGGGGCAACGACCGGACGTTCTGAGCGTCAGGCGGGTTCGGGCACGGCCGCGACGGGCTCCGTCGTGGCCGTGCTCGTCCCTGCCGGGCCGTCGGGCAGCACGCGGGTCGCGACCAGCTGACGACACAGCACCTTCAGCTTGATGTTGTGGTGCTGCGAGTAGCGCTGGAGCGTGGAGAACGCTCGGTCGGCGTCCACACCGAATCGCTCCATCAGCAGGCCTTGAGCCTGTCCGATGACCGTCCGGGTCGCGAGCGCCTCGCGCAAGCCCTCCTCGCTCCGGGCGTAGCCCAGAGCGAGCGCTCCCTGCCGAGCGAAGAGCGCTGCCAGCTCGATGTCCTCGGGGCTGAAGGTCGCCTCGTCCGTGCCGTAGAGGTTGAGGGCGCCGATGCGCCGGCCGCGCGCATGCAGCTCCGCGCACAGGATGCTGTTGAACCCGAAGGCGCTGGCTCTCGGTCCCCACTCCGGCCACCGGTCGTCGGTGGTGAGTCGGTCGGACACGACGATCTTCGTGTCGACGGCAGCGTCCACGCACGGGCCCTCACGCAGCTCGTACTGCATCCGATCCGCCTCGGCGACAGAGGGATGGGTGGCTCCGACGGTCTCGAACGAGCGACCACCGGACTGGATGAGGGTGATGCCGCCGTAGGACGTCTCCATCGCCTCGACCGCATAGCCCACGATCTGGTCGATCGTCTCCGTGACGCCCTCGACGTCGGCCAAGGACTCGGCAAGGCTCCCGAAGACCGTCGGATCCTGGCTCGACATGCTGGTGTGCCTCTCGCCCACGCTCCGCAACGCGGACCGCCCTCGCATCATACGCTCGGCGAGGGTCGCGGGAGGACGAAGATCAGCGCCAGAACAGCAGGACGACCACGGCCGTGCCGATGGCGGTCACGGCCAGTGAGCCGAGGCAGCCGAGCCGGTTGCTGAAGAACAGCATCAGATCTCCTCAAGGTCGGGGACCGGGCAGGTACCCGGCGCAACCGGGCGACAAACGTACGTGTCGAGGATCAGCGGTCACTGATCGAGAGCGCCGAGCCCGCCTCCGAGGGGCCGACGCACTGGCGGGCCAGGTGGGTGACGCTCTCGACGCCTTCGCGTCGCGACGAAACCACCGGGAAGACGTAGCAGGTCCCTCGATCCTTGGACGAGAGCGTCGACGTCTCGAGGCCTCCGTGCTCGTCCTCGAGCTCTTCGAAGATCGTGACGAACCGCGCGTTGCCGGGACCGGCCAGTCGCTCGGTCCTCTCGACCGTGCCCGCGTCACCTTGGTCGAGGAAGGACTCCGTCACCACGCCGTACGACTCGCCTGCCGCCTCAGCGCTCCGCGCGGCGGCGACGATCTCGTCGTGGTAGTCGTACGACCCGATGCTGTGCAGCCGGCTCAGCGGGACCGAGGCCAACGCGACGAGCACGGCAGCCGCGACGAGGCCCGCCAAACGACCCGGTCGACGCTGCATCGAACCTCGCGCCGCGGCCGCGTCCAGGACGTACGCCGCCGCGACGGCGATCGCGAGCGTGACGAGCCAGAACGGCCAGGCGAACATCGAGGCGGGACCGTCTTCCGGAGCGAGCCTGGCCATGCCCCCGACGACGACGGGCAGGATCAGTGCGACGGCCTTCCACCTGGTCGACCAGCGAGTCGAGCGCAGCACGAGGAACACGCCGATGAACGCACCGAGCAGTCCGAACAGAAGACCTAGTGTCAGCCACCCGACGGCCCAGCTCTCATGGTCCGTGTCTTGGACCCGGCGCGTCTGCGTCGGGGTCTCGGTGGGGGTCACCCCGTCATTGTGCTGGTCGTGGATGCGTTGTGCTGCCGATCGGCCGGATCAGCAGCCGGCGGCCTTGGTGTAGCAGCGCAGGGCCGGCTCGCGCGGCACCATGGTGACGCCGACCAGGTTGATGTTGGGCAGCGGGACGCTGATCAGGCCCGGCGCGCCGGACAACACCTTGAGGTACGTCTGCACATTCAGGGGGTTCACGCCGGGCTGGTAGAGCTGCAGGCACACCGACGGACTGATCCGCGACGGCTTAGCCGGCCCCGCGTGGTTGAGCGCGTCCATGGCCAGCCCATACGCCGTGGCGTCGATCGTGCCGACCATGAGGTGCTCGTAGAGGTTGAGCGGGCAGACGTCCTGGGTCGCGACGTTCGTGATGGCACCCTCACCCGTGGTGAGGGCCGACGAGCTGGTGGGCTGCACGACCTCGTCCGTACGCGTGTAGATCTGCGTGTAGGAGATGCCCTTGAAGGTCTCGGCACGACTGTTGAGGGCCTTGATGAACTCGGCCTCGTCGAGCTGCTGCCAGACCGCCGGCAGGCACGACGTGAGGCCGACGACGCAGCTGGGCAGCACTGTCGTGCCGTGGTTGGAGGGCGCCATGCCGATGACGTCGTCGACCATCGGGCGGGTGTCTGGCCAGAAGCGCAGGGCCCATCGCATCGACATGCCGCCTTGGCTGTGTCCCAGCACGGCGATGTCCCGGGTCGACTTCGCGCGCATCGCGCGGATGGCGTGGACGAGGTACTCCCCCGAGACCTGGATGTCGCCGAGTGTGTGCGCCGGGATGTCGACCGTGCACCAGGGCCGCTTCTGCAGGGCGAACGCCCGCTCGTAGTTCCAGGAGAAGTTCTCGTCGACCGTCACCCCCGTGGCCGGGTTCAGGAGGACCGGCTGCAGCGGCGAACGGGCGAAGTCCCCGTGGCACTGCAGTGCGGCCTTGAGGGTTGCCGACGGGACGGTCAGCTTCGGCCCCGGGCGATCGAGAGGCGCGTACGGCGACGTGGCCGAGGCGCTCGTCGGGAGCAGGACGGCGAGCGCGAGTGCCAAGGCATGGATCACGATCAGGGTCGTCGTACGACGCATCAGTGGGTCTCCCTCGTATGTCACAGACTCAACGAGGCAGCGTGACCTGCGTTACTTCGAATGAGTTCAATTCGTAACGCACCTAGTTCCCAAGAGGCAGTCCTTTCGGGCTAGGTTGATCCGCATGGTTGACCAGACACCCATGGTTTCGATGCACGGCGTCCAGAAGTGGTTCGGCGATCTCCACGTCCTCCAGGACATCGACCTCGACGTCGCGCCCGGCGAGGTGGTCGTCGTGATCGGCCCCTCCGGCTCGGGCAAGTCGACGCTCTGCCGCGCGATCAACCGCCTCGAGGTCATCCAGGAGGGCGAGATCAAGGTCGACGGCAAGGTCCTGCCAGCCGAGGGCAAGGACCTCGCTCAGCTGCGCGCCGACGTCGGCATGGTCTTCCAGTCGTTCAACCTGTTCGCCCACAAGACGGTCCTCGAGAACGTGACGCTCGGTCCGATCAAGGTCCGCGGCAAGTCCAAGGCCGAGGCCAGCGAGCGCGGCATGGAGCTGCTCAAGCGGGTCGGGGTCGACTCGCAGGCCGCCAAGCTCCCGGCCCAGCTCTCCGGCGGCCAGCAGCAGCGCGTCGCCATCGCCCGGTCCCTCGCGATGGACCCCAAGGTCATGCTCTTCGACGAGCCGACCTCGGCGCTCGACCCCGAGATGATCAAGGAGGTCCTCGACACCATGGTCGACCTCGCCAAGGGCGGCATGACGATGGTCGTGGTGACCCACGAGATGGGCTTCGCGCGCACGGCCGCCGACCGAGTCCTCTTCATGGCCGACGGGCGCATCGTCGAGGAGAACACCCCGGAGCAGTTCTTCACCAACCCGCAGTCAGCACGCGCCAAGGACTTCCTCGCGAAGATCCTCACCCACTGAATCCGCACCGCACTAGGGGAAGGAAACACCCATGTTCATCCGTAAGCTCCAATGGGCAGCAGTCGCTGCCGCAGCCGTGCTTGCACTGTCCGCCTGCGGCGACGCCGGCGGTGACGAGGACACCGGAGGCAAGGCCGATGTCGCGAAGGACGTGAAGTTCGAGGCCGGCACCCGCATGGCCGAGCTCAACAAGGCCGGCAAGGTCAAGATCGGCGTCAAGTACGACCAGCCCGGCGTCGGCTTCAAGTCGGCCACGTCCGACACCCCGACCGGTTTCGACCCCGAGATGGGCAAGATCATCGCCGGCGCGCTGGGCATCGAGGCCGACAACATCGAGTGGGTCGAGACGATCTCCGACAACCGCGAGCCGTTCCTCCAGAAGGGCACGGTCGACTTCGTCCTGGCGTCATACTCGATCACCGACGAGCGCCGCCAGGTCGTCGGCCAGGCCGGGCCCTACTACGTCACCGGCCAGAGCCTGCTCGTGGCCAAGGACGACGACAGCATCAAGGGTCCGGAGGACCTCAAGGGCAAGAAGGTCTGCTCGGTCACCGGGTCGACGTCGATCGCGACCGTCGAGGACAAGTACGGTGCGACCCCGGCGGGCTTCGACACGTACTCCGAGTGCGTCGAGCAGCTCAAGAACAAGTCCGTCGACGCCGTCACGACCGACGGTGCGATCCTCCTCGGCTACGCCGCCGAGGACCCGGACGCCCTCAAGGTCGTCGGCGAGCCGTTCTCCGAGGAGCGCTACGGCGTCGGCTACAGCAAGGAAAGCCCCGAGCTGTGCGAGTTCATCAACGAGACGTTGACGAAGTCGTTCGACGACGGGGACTGGCAGAAGGCGTTCGACGCGACGCTCGGCAAGTCGGGCAACGACGCGCCGGAGAAGCCGACGCTCGATCCCTGCAGCTGAGTCAGGCACAGACGGCGGGCGGCCCCTCGGGGTCGCCCGCCACCACCACGTGAGGGAGGTGACATGGACACCCTGATCGACAACTACGACCTGCTCCTCAAGGGGTTCAGGGAGACGCTCAAGCTGCTGCTCGCGTCCGGCGCTCTGGCGATGGTCGTCGGCACACTTGTCGCGGTCGCGCGACTGAGCCCGGTGCCGATCCTTCGGGCGGCCGGAGCCACGTACGTCACGCTCTTTCGCAACACGCCGCTGGTCGTCCTCATCATCCTCGCCTACTACGGGCTCCCCCAGCTCGGCATCGACTTCGGGTTCTTCTGGAACATCTCGATGGCCATGGGCATCTACACCGCGTCCTTCGTCACCGAGGCCATCCGGTCCGGCGTCAACGGGATCCCCCTTGGTCAGGCCGAGGCGGCTCGGTCGCTCGGCATGCCGTTCGGCATGACGATGACCCAGGTGCTGCTGCCGCAGGCCTTCCGCCTGGTCGTGCCCCCTCTCGCCAGCGTGCTGATCGCCCTGACGAAGAACACGTCGCTCGCGGCCGGCTTCGGCATCGCCGAGGCGACGTTCCGGCTCAAGGGTCTGCTCAACGACAACGCCACCGACCGCGTCGCGATCTTCGTGGGCATCGCGGCCGGATACGTCATCATCGTCGAGGTCATCTCGCTCGGCGCCCATCTCTTCGAGCGCAAGTGGGCGGTGTCGCGATGAGTCAGGTCCTGTTCGACATCCCCGGGCCGAAGGCGGCCCGCCGGCACCGCATCCTGGCTGTCGTCACGGCGGCGGCTCTCGTCGGCATCGTCGGAGTCGTCATCTGGAAGCTGCAGAGCGAGGGCGAGCTGGCCTACGCCGAGTGGGAGCCGTTCTTCACCCCGGCGTACCTCGAGCTGTTGCTCGAGGGCCTGCTCATGACCCTGCTCGCGGGCCTCCTCGCGATCAGCGCAGCCATGGTCGTCGGCTCCCTCTTCGGCGTCGCGAAGCTCTCCAGCCACTGGTTCATCCGCTGGCCGGCCTGGCTGTTCGTGGAGTTCTTCCGCGCCGTGCCCCTGCTGATGCTGATCATCTTCATCTGGGCCCTGCAGGGCTACCCCCTCGAGTCGCTAACGCCGCTGGTCCTGGGCCTCGTGCTCTACAACGGCTCGGTGCTCGCAGAGATCCTCCGGGCGGGCATCAACGCCGTGCCGGCCGGCCAGTCCGAAGCGGCGTACGCCCTCGGGATGCGCAAGAGCCAGGTCATGCGCATCGTGCTGCTGCCGCAGGCGATCAAGATCATGCTGCCGTCGATCATCAGCCAGTGCATCGTGGCGCTCAAGGACACGAGCCTCGGGTTCTACATCCTCGCGCCCGGCCTGACGTTCGCCGGCCGGGGCATCTGGCGGGAGTTCAAGAACTACCTGCAGACCGGCATCGTCCTTGCCGTCATCTACATCGTCCTGAACCTGCTGCTCTACCTGCTCGGCGTCTGGCTGCAGCGCCGGTTCGGGGGCGAGTCCAAGGTCGACCTGGTCGGCGGGATCGTCCAGAGCCAGCCAGGTGGCGGTGCCGCCGTGCCCGGTCCGTACTAGCGCTTGGGCGTTACCCATAGGTGGATCGTGCCCTCGACGGTGACGGTTCCGTCGGTCGTCACGGCCTTGACCTTGATCGGCACGTCGGGTCCGCCGGCCCAGTCGGCCTCGGCGCTCTCCGCCGTGCACGTCAGAGCCGTCGTCGACTTGGCCAGATAGCTGACCTCCATGCCCTTGGGCAGCCAGCGCATGTCGGGCGGGCAGGTCGCCTCGGCGAGCAGGCCCATCGCCGCCTCCAGGCCGTTGCACGCCGCGATGGCGTGGATCGTGCCGATGTGGTTCTTGACCGAGCGGCGCTTGGGGATCCTGATCTGGCCGAAGTGCGGCTTCATCTCCTGCACCTCGAGGTGGATCGAGGAGAAGTACGGTGCCTTCTGCCCGAACGCGATCGAGAACAGGCGCTTGCCCTGGGGCAGGGCGGACAACTTGGTATACAGGTCGAGAGTCGAAGGCATGCCCTGAGGTTACCAGTGAGTAACGTCAGATCACCGCCGCGCGCACGCACAGCACGTCGGGCAGGTTGCTGCGGATCTCCGCCCAGGTGCCGCCCTCGTCGTTGCTGGCCCAGATCGCGCCGTGTCTGGTGCCGAGGTAGAGCCCCAGAGGGTCGGCCTGGTCGGAGACGAAGGCGTCGCGCAGCACGGCGGTGTGCGCCTCGGCCGGAAGGCCTGGACCGGTCTCGTGCCAGGTCTCGCCCGCGTCGTCGGAGCGCCACACCGCTGGCTTGCCCGACGGCGGGAAGCGCTCGATGTCGGCGACGAGCGGGAACACGAAGACCGTGCCGGGCCGGTGCGGATGGGCGACGATCGGGAAGCCGAAGTCGGCCGGCAGTCCCTCTGCGATGGACTGCCAGGACCGTCCCGCATCGTCCGAGCGGAACACGCCGCCGTGGTTCTGCGCGTACATCCGGTCAGGGTCGCCGGCGTCGATCGCGACCTTGTGGACGCACTGTCCGTACTCGGGCGTCTCCCCCGGGATGAACTCGGCGCCGATGCCGCGGTTGTAGGGCGTCCAGGTCTCCCCCGAGTCCTCGGTGCGGTAGACGCCGCCGGTCGACATCGCGACGGTCACGATGTCGGCATCGGACGGGTGCGGCAGCACCGTGTGGATCGCCTGCCCTCCGCCGCCGGGCTGCCAGTTGGGCCGGTGCGGGTGGTCCCACAGGGAGCGGACGATCTCGAAGGTCTCGCCGCGGTCGGTCGAGCGGAACAGTGCCGAGGGCTCGGTGCCGGCATAGACGACGTCGTCCTGGCCGTCGGGCGCGGGCCGCAGCTGCCACACGCGCTCGAGCGCCGCGCCGGTGTCCTCCGGAAATCGGACAGCGCCGCCCTTGGTCTCCTCCCACGTGCGACCGAGGTCGTCCGAGCGGAACACCTGCGGGCCCCAGTGCGGGCTCGTGGCCCCGGCCAGCAGCCGCGTCGCCCCACCCCGGGTGTCGATCGCGGCGGAGTAGACCTCCTCCATCGGGAACAGCGGCTTGTCCCACGTCCACGATGCGCGTTCGGCGTCGGAGCGGCCGATGAAGAGCCCTTTGCGTGTTCCTGCCAACAGGACCGTGTCGGACATCTCGCTCCGCCTCCAGACGTATTCCTAATTGGAACAGTACGCTAGATCTGTGACCAGCAGCCTGTCAACGACGTCATACGCCCTCCTGAGCCTTCTCGTGTTCGGCGGCGAGAGCTCGGACGTGGGCCTGACCGGATACGAGATCAAGCAGCGTGCCGACCGCACGCTGCGGTTCTACTGGGTGTCCCCCGCGATGAGCCAGATCTACACCGAGCTCGACCGTCTCAGCCGCAACGGCTACGTCGATGGCGTCGACGACACCACGGGCAAGCGCACCACCAGACGGTTCCGCATCACCGCCGAAGGGCGCGAGTCGCTGGAGGCCTGGCTGCACACGTCCGAGCACGAGTTCCCGATCCTCAAGCACCCGATCGCGCTGCGCCTCATGCTGGGCAGCCTCATGGGGCCGGGCGAGGTCGTCTCGATGCTCGACGTCTACGTCGACGCCGTCGCGGAGCGCCGCAAGGAGCTCGAGGCCGTGCGGGAGATGCTCGGCGACGACGAGGCGCTCGCCTATCCCGCCCGCGTCGCCGACTGGGGCCTGGCCTACTACGACGCCGAGGTCGAGATCGTGGAAAAGCTGCGCCGCACGCTCTGACGGCTCACGCAAACAGGGTGCGTGGCGCCGTGCGGTCAGAGCGAAGAAACCAGGTCACATGCTGTCGAGGGCCTGCGCCTCGGCACCGAGCTCCTGCCGTACGACCTCGAACGCCAGCTGGGGTGAGTAGCCCTTGCGCGCCAGCATGCCGGTGAGCCTGCGGATCTTGGTCGTGTCGTCGAAGCGTGACATCGACCTGAGCTTGGTCTGCACGAGACGGTGCGCCGCCTGCACCTCGGCATCGGGGTCGATCTCGGCCAGGACCTCCTTGGAGATCTCGTCGTCGACGCCCTTGCGCCGCAGCTCCATCGCCAGAGCGCGAGACGACAGCCCTTTGCCACGTTGGCGCGCTTGGACCCAGGAGCGGGCGAACTCCTCGTCGTCGATCAGCCCGGCCGTCTCGAACTTGGCGAGGGTCGCGTCGACGACCCCCTCAGGCACCTGCTTCCTGGCAAGTGCCTGAGCGAGGTCGCTTCGGCTGTGCGCCCGCTCGCTGAGCTTGCGCACGACGATCTCCTTGGCGAAGCTCATGAGCTCCTCGGAAGTCATGTCCTCGACCGGAGTCCGCTTGGGCATGGCCGTGAATCCGTCGACGCAGGCTCAGAACTCGATGTCGGTCGGGGGCTCCTCGACGACCTCGAGCGCAGGCTTGTCGGCTTGGGCCCCGATCCCGTGGTGCTCCATGATCCGCTTCTCGAGCTCTTCGGCGAGGTCAGGGTTGTCGCGCAGGAACTGGCGCGCCTTCTCCTTGCCCTGACCGAGCTGGTCACCCTCGTAGGTGAACCAGGCGCCGGCCTTGCGGACGAAGCCGGCCTCGACACCGACGTCGATCAGGCTGCCCTCGCGGCTGATGCCCTGGCCGTACATGATGTCGAACTCGGCCTGCTTGAACGGCGGGGCGAGCTTGTTCTTGACGACCTTGATGCGGGTGCGGTTGCCGACCATGTCGGTGCCGTCCTTGAGCGTCTCGATGCGCCGGACGTCCATGCGGACCGAGGCGTAGAACTTGAGCGCCTTGCCGCCGGTCGTGGTCTCGGGCGAGCCGAACATGACGCCGATCTTCTCGCGGAGCTGGTTGATGAAGATCGCGGTCGTGCCCGAGCCGTTGATCGCACCGGTCATCTTGCGGAGGGCCTGGCTCATGAGCCGCGCCTGCAGGCCCACGTGGCTGTCACCCATCTCGCCGTCGATCTCGGCCCGGGGCACGAGCGCTGCCACCGAGTCGATCACGATGATGTCGAGCGCGCCGGAGCGGATCAGCATGTCGGCGATCTCGAGCGCCTGCTCACCGCTGTCGGGCTGCGAGATCAGGAGCGCGTCGGTGTCGACGCCGAGCTTCTTGGCGTAGTCGGGATCGAGCGCGTGCTCGGCATCGATGAAGGCAGCGACCCCGCCGGCCTTCTGGGCGTTGGCCACCGCGTGCAGCGCGACCGTCGTCTTGCCCGAGGACTCCGGGCCGTAGATCTCGACGACGCGGCCGCGGGGCAGTCCGCCGATGCCCAGCGCGATGTCGAGCGTCGTGGCGCCGGTGGGGATGACCTCGATCGGGGCACGGGCCTGGTCACCCAGTCGCATGACGGCACCCTTGCCATGGGCACGGTCGATCTGGGCCATTGCGTTCTCGAGGGACTTGTCACGGTCCTTGGCGGTGGCGAGGGAACTGTTGGGCTGTGCCATGGTGGCTTCCGTTTCTGCTCGTGGGCGGCGGGTCATCGACGACGTTAGAAGGACCCTCAGACATATGTGGGCCTCGTCGACCCGTCTGTGGATGTCGTCCTTCGCACGTCCAACCTGTGCACGAGCCTACCCGAACGTCTGTTCGATGGCAGCCAGCGACACGCCGCGTGTCGCGCTAGACGCAGCTCTCGCTGGGCACGGTCGGCGGCAGGCCTTCGACCGTGCTCTCGCGCACGATCAGCTCGATCGGGAGGATCTCGGCCTCGACCGTCTCGTCGGAGTCGTCGATGTGTCTCAGCAGCATCTCGGCCATGGCGCGACCGAGCTCGACGAGCGGCTGGCGGACCGTGGACAACGGTGGCTCGGTCGTCTCGGACGCCTTGGTGCCGTCGAACCCGATGACGCCCACGTCCTCGGGCACCCGGCGATCATGAGCGCGCAACGACCGGATCGCGCCCATCGCCATCAGGTCGCTGGCGGCAAACACCCCGTCGATGTCGGGACGACGCGCGAGCAGCTCGTCCATGCCGGTCCGGCCGCTGACCTCGCTGAAGCTGCCTTCGACGACGAGGTCCTCGTCGTACGGGATCCCCGCGTCACGCAACGCCGCGGCATAGCCCTCGAGCCGGTCGCGGCCCGACGCCATCGCCCGCGGCCCGGAGATCGTGGCGATCGTACGTCGGCCGGTCTCGACCAGGTGCGCCACAGCCTGGCGGGCACCGTCGACGTTGTCGACGTCGACGAACGAGCCCGACCAGTGCGCCGAGCGGCCACCCAGCACGACCGGCAGGCGCCGCGCGTCGAGGTCGACCGGGAAGGCCTCGTCGTCGTGCAGCGAGAGCAGCAGCACGCCGTCGACGTGCTGCCGGGTGAGGTAGCCACCGAGACGCTGCGCCTGGTCGTTGCTGTGCACCAACGACAGCACGAGCTGGCGCGACGCCTCGTTGAGCGCCGCGGAGATCCCCCGGACGACGCCTGCGAAGAACGGCTCACCGAAGATGCGCTCCTCGGACTCGGCGATGACCAGCGCGACGGTGCCCGTGCGCCGGGTGACCAGCGTGCGCGCGGCCTGGTTGGGGACGTAGCCGAGCTCCTCCACGGCCTTCATGACCATCGCGCGGGTCCGCTCGCTGACCTGCGGCGAGCCGTTGATCACGCGCGACGCCGTGCCACGCCCGACCCCGGCCCGGGCCGCGACCTGCTCGAGCGTGGGCTGTCCCCCACTGGTGTCGAGGCTCATGTCCCCAGTATCGCGGCTCGGTGGCGCCTGATGAGGTCGGCATACCAGTGCGCGCTGTCCTTGGGCGTGCGCTTCTGCGTCTCGTAGTCGACGTGGACGATGCCGAACCGTTTGGCGTACCCCTCCGACCACTCGTAGTTGTCCAGCAGCGACCACGCGAAGTAGCCGCGGACGTCCATGCCCTGCTCGCGCATCGTGGCCAGCGAGGCGAGGTGGCTCTCGAGGAAGTCGATCCGGTCGGCGTCGTGCACGACCCCGTCGACCGCGACGTCGTCGAACGCCGCGCCGTTCTCGGTCAGGTAGACCGGGATCGCCGGGTAGTCGCGCTGCACCTGGCTGAGGATGTCGACGAGGCCCTGCGGGTCGATGTCCCAGCCGGTGTCGGTCGTCTCCAGCCCGTTGTCGAGGTTGAACCGGACGTCCGCGCTGCCGGGCCACAGCCCGGCACCCACCACGTGACGGGTGTAGTAGTTGACGCCCAGGAAGTCGAGCGGCTGCGCGATGAGCTCGGTGTCGCCGTCGAGGATGAACGCGGCGTCGGTGACGGCCGACATGTCGTGCAGGACGTCCTTGGGATAGCTGCCCTTGAGCAGCGGGTCCAAGAACCAGCGGTTCATGAGTCCGTCGATGCGGCGCACGGCGTCGTCGTGCCGGCCCGAGTCGTCGAGCGGGCTGACCGGGTAGAGGTTGACGGTGCAGCCGATCTCGGCGTCCGGCACGATCTCACGGAGCCGCTGCACCGCGAGCCCGTGCCCGAGCAGGAGGTGGTGGGACGCGGCGACGGCCTCGGCGAGATCCGTACGGCCTGGGGCGTGGATCCCGCTGGCGTAGCCGAGGAACGCAGCGCACCAGGGCTCGTTGAGGGTGATCCAGTGCTTGACCCGGTCGCCGATCGCCTCGGCGATGATCGCGGTGTAGTCGGCGAACCGCTCAGCGGTGTCGCGCACGGGCCAGCCACCGGCCTGCTCGAGCGCTTCCGGGAGGTCCCAGTGGTAGAGCGTCGTCCACGGCGTGATGCCCTTGGCGAGCAGCCTGTCGACGAGCCGGTCGTAGAACGCGATGCCGGGGGCGTTGCCGGAGCCGACGCCGTCGGGCTGGACCCGCGGCCACGCGACCGAGAACCGGTACGCATTGAGGCCGAGGTCGGCCATCAGGTCCACGTCCTCCGACCAGCGGTGGTAGTGGTCCACCGCGACGGCGCCGGTGTCGCCCTTGTCGACCCGCCCGGGGGTCGCTGCGAACGTGTCCCAGATGGAGGGCGTACGCCCGTCCTCTTCGACCGCTCCCTCGATCTGGTACGACGAGGTCGCCGCACCCCACAGGAAGTCGGCGGGAAATGCCGAGATGTCGAGCGTCATGCCTTGAGTCCACCTTCCATGATGCCGCCGATGATCTGGCGACCGAACACGATGAAGACCACGACCAGCGGCAGGGTGCCGATGAGGGTGCCGGCCATGATGAGCGACTGGTCGGAGTAGTAGCCGCTCGAGAGCCGGGACAGCGCCACCTGGACGGTAGGGTGCTCGGCGTCGAGCGTGAGGAATGGCCAGAGGAAGTCGTTCCAGCGCTCCATGAACGTCAGGAGGCCGAGCACGGCGGCCGCGGGCCTGAGTGCGGGGAACACGATGCTGAAGAAGATGCGGAACGTCGACGCGCCGTCGACCCGCGCAGCCTCGATCATCTCGTCGGGGATCGCCTGCTCGGCGAACTGCCGCATCATGAAGACGCCGAAGCCGGCCACGATGAACGGGAGCGTGACGGACTCGAGGCCGCCGTTGAGCCCGAGCTTCGTCATCAGCATGTAGAGCGGAATCAGGCCCAGCTGCACCGGGACCATCATCGTGCCGATGACGAACAGCAGCATCGCGTTGCGGCCCCGGAACTTGAGGTTCGCGAAGGCGAAGCCGGCCAGCGACGAGGTGACCACGACGCACACCGTGGCGACGACCGCGACGATCAGGCTGTTGAGCAGGGCCTGGCCGAACAGCACGTCGGGGTTGTCGAACACCCGGTTGACGTTGGAGGACAGGTTGCCGCCGACCCAGAACGGCGGCGGCAGCGACACGATCTCGTTGTTGGTCCGTGACGCCATCACGAGCATGAAGTAGATGGGGCCCGCCGAGAAGATCAGCGTCGCGATCAGGCCCACGTAGAGCAGCGGGTTCTTGGTCTTCATGTCAGTCCACCGACTTGATCCGGCGCAGCAGCGCCACGTTGATCACCGCGAAGACCGCGATGATGAGGAACAGGACCCACGCCACCGTCGAGGCGTACCCGAAGCGTTGCCCCGTGAAGGCCTGCTGGACGAGGTACATCGCCACGGTCTGGTACTGACCGCTGTTGCCGCCCGATATCGCGTTGACCCCCGAGCCGAACAGCAGCGGCTCGGTGAACAGCTGGATGCCGCCGATCGTGGCGACGATCGAGACGAAGATGAGGGTCGGCCGGAGCATCGGCACGGTGATCGACCAGAACTGGCGCCACGCGGAGGCGCCGTCGATGCGGGCTGCCTCGTAGAGCTCCTTGGGCACCGACTGCAGGGAGGCCAGCAGGATCAGGGCGTTGTAGCCGGTCCACCGCCAGTCGACCATGACCGAGATGGCGAACCAGGACGACCAGCGGTGTCCCTGCCAGTCGATCGGGTCGACCCCCACGAGGCCCAGGCCCCAGTTCACGATGCCGTAGTCGCGGGAGAAGATCAGCCCGAAGATGATGCCCACGGCCGCGACCGACGTCACGTTGGGCAGCAGCACTCCCATGCGCCAGAAGGTCTTGGCCCGGAGCCTGGCGTTCAGCACCTGGGCCAGCACCGTCGCCAGGATCAGCTGCGGGATCGTGGCCAGCAAGAAGATGCCGACGGTGTTGGTCAGTGCCCGCCAGAAGTCCGAGTCCTGCATGAGCTCGCGGTAGTTGGCGAAGCCGACATACCCCTGGTTGCCTGCCAGCAGGCTCCAGTCGTGCATCGAGACCCATGCGGTGTAGACCAGCGGGAACAATCCGAAGATCGCGAAGATGATGAAGAAGGGGGACACGAAGGCGTACGGGGCGACGCGGGCCTCGGTCTTGGCGAACCGATCGCGAATCCTCAAGTGAGCTCTCCTGGTGGGTCCGGTGCCTGCGCCCGCTGGAGGACAGGCGCAGGCACCGGAGACTGGGGGTCGTATGGGTTGGTCGTGCGCAGCCGGTGCCTCACCGAGGCGAGGCACCGGCCGGCGGCTACTTGGCGGCCTTCTCGGCAGCCTTCACCGCTTCGGGCCAGCCCTTCGACTCCGAGCGATCACCGTTCTCCACGCTGCGGAGCACGTTCTCGAACGCGTCACGCACCGGCACGTTCTTGGCACCGAGGTAGACCGGCTCCAGGTTCTTCGCACCGGCCACGAACAGCTGGCCGATCGGAGCGTCGTTGAAGTACGGGTTCTTGGCGTCCTTCAGCTCCGGCGTGTCGTAGAGGGCGGGCAGGGACGGCAGTCGACCCTCAGCCTCGAAGGCACCCAGCTGCCCCTCTTCGCTCGCGAGGAACTTGATCAGCTTGATCGCTTCCTCCTGGTTCTTGCTGGACTTGGGCACCGCGAGCCACGACCCGCCCCAGTTGCCGCCGCCGCCGGGCACGGTCGCGATGTCCCACTTGCCCGTGAAGCTGTCGCCGGCCTGACCCTTGATGTAGCCGGTCATCCACGCCGGGCACGCGATCGTCGCGAACGATCCGTTCTTGAAGCCCGCGTTCCACTCCTTGGTGAAGGCCTGCACCTTGGCGGTCAGGTCGGCGTCGATCATGTCGTTGGCGAGGTCCCACGCGTTCTTGACGGCGGGGTTCGAGTCGACGACCAGCTCGTTGTCACGGTCGAAGTACGTCTCGTCGCCACCCTGCATCAGGATCGAGTTGTAGACGTTGGTCGCAGCGTCGATGAAGTGGATCTTGTCGTCCTTGATCCCGCTCTGGAACTTCTCACCCGTCGCGATGAAGTCCTCCCACGTGGGCCACAGCTTCGCGACCTCTTCACGATCCGTCGGCAGGCCGGCCTTCTCGAACAGGTCGCGCCGGTAGCACATCGCGAGTCCGCCGACGTCGGTGCCGAGACCGATCGTCGTCTTGCCGTCAGCGCTCGTCGTCGCGTTGGCGACGTAGGGCAGGTAGGCGTCCTTGAGCTCGCCGTAGCCGTGGTCCTGGAGGTTCACGAACTTGTCGGAGGCCTGCAGGAAGTTGACCGTCTGGCCCTCCTCGATCGCGACGACGTCGCCTGCTGCGGCGTTGGCGGCGATCTGCTGGCTCAGCTTGGTGTTGTACTTGCCGAGGTCACCTTCGGCGGTCTCCACGACCTTGACGCCGGGGTTTTCCTGCTCGAACTTCTTGTAGAGGTCCTTGTAGCCGAACTGGCCGAAGAGGTTGACCCGAAGGGTCACGTCCCCGCCCGAGCTCTCGCTGTCGGATCCGGATCCTCCGCAGCCGGCGGCGAGCACGCCCACCACGAGGGCTGAGGCCGCGGCGGCGGCGATGCGCTGTGTGCGATTCACGTCGTACCTTCCTCCGGCTCCCTCGGTGGGAGCGCTTCCATGGGAGTATGAGCCACGTCACAGGCAGAAGTCAATGAAATTCTGGGAGCGTTCCCAAATAAGTTGTCCGAACGCACATATCGCGGGCGGAACGGCCCGTCGAGGCGCTAGGTGAAGGGAACTCAGCGCTCGGAAGCGGGCAGCTGGAGGTTGGCGTGCACGGCACGCCACACGGTCTTCGGGCTCTCCCCCGCGTCGAGGGCCTCGGTCGCGGTGCGGCCGTCGAGCTCGCGCATGACGTGGCTCTGCGCCCACACCCGGGCGTAGCCGCGTCCGAACTGCTGCTCCATCCGGAGCCAGAACTCGCTGTGCTTCAAGGTCAGGCGGCCGAGGCCGAGACGTCACCGGGCGTGATCGACGAGATGCTCGCGATCTGGGCCTCGGCGGCCTCCTCGACCTCGAGGAGCGAGCTGACGTCGAGCAGGACCTTGGAGAGCGGCACGTCGAGGGCGGCTGCGAGGGCTGCGAGCAGCTCGGAGCTGGCTTCCTTCTGGCCGCGCTCGACCTCGGAGATGTAGCCCAGGCTGACCCGGGCCTTGCCCGAGACGTCACGCAATGTGAGGCCTTGGGACATGCGCCGGGCGCGGAGCACCTCACCGACGAGCTGACGCATCGCGGTCATCGGGTCCCTCCGTCCTGGGGTGGCACGTGTGGTTCAACCCCGATCGGATCGAGATTCTTCCCCCAGCCTAGCGACCAGCCACGACAACAGCTCATCGACCGTCTGACTTCGGATCATGTCGCGGTCTCCCGTGAGGTCGAGCCGCCTCGACCAGCTGCCGTGAGGGCCGGCGATCGCGATGTGCACCGTGCCTGCAGGCTTGCCCTCGCTCGGTCCGGGTCCGGCGACGCCCGTCGTCGCCAGTCCGTACGTCGCCCCCAGCCGTTCGCGCACGCCGACGGCCATGGCGAGGGCCACGTCGGCCGCCACCGTCCCCTGCACGGCGACGACCTCGGCATCGACGCCCAGCACTGCGGTCTTGACGTCGGCGGCGTAGGCCACGACCCCACCGCGCACGACGTCCGACGCCCCGCTGACGCTGACGAGGGACGCGCACACCAGACCTCCGGTGAGGGACTCGGCCGTCGCCACGGTGGCGTGCGCCGACCTCAGGGCATCGACGACGGCGGCCGCCGGTGTCACTGCCCGGCCGCGGCCTTGGAGTCGCGCCGCAGGGTGCGTGCGTCGCGGACGTACTGGACAGCCGTGCTCAACGTGATCGCGAGCGCCGCCGCCATGACGATGTTGGTCACCCAGATCATGATGTCGCTCGGGGTGTCCTTCCAGTCGGCCGGCGCGTCATTCCAGAGGTCGAACGGAAGCAGGTAGCCGGCGATCGCGACCGCTTGGAGCGTCGTCTTGATCTTGCCGCCCTGACCGGCCGGCATGACGCCGTGCTTCTTGACGACGAACCGCATCAGCGTGATGCCCCACTCACGAACCAGGATGATGATCGCGACAGGCCAGAAGATCGGGTGGATGATCGCGATGCCGACGAACGCCATGCCGGTCAGCGCCTTGTCGGCGATCGGGTCGGCGAGCTTGCCGAAGTTGGTGATGAGGTTGTGCTTGCGGGCCAGGTCGCCATCGATCTTGTCGGTGATCATGAGCAGCACGAAGGCGATCCACGCGGCGATGCGGTGGTCGACCGACTGGCCGCCGTCGATCAGGAGGAGCCAGCCGAAGACCGGGACGCCGAGGATGCGCAGCACCGTCAACGCGTTCGCGATGTTCAGGTTGCTGGGCTCTTGTGCCGCTGCCATGAGTCCCTCTCGGTGGCTTGAACCAACGTCTCAGTATGCGGCAGCGGAGCGGCGTCGCGCCAACTGGACCTCGGCCTCACCGGGTGAGACGTTCGTCGCAAGTCCGAGCGGTGAGGTGTAGAACTTCGTGCCGTCACGACTGACGACCTTGACCCTCGGGTCGAAGCGCAGACCGATGCGACGCTCGACCCGGATCTCGCCCATCTCGCTCCAGAGCAGCCCCACCCAGCCCTCGCGGCCGCGCAGGCGTACGCCGTGGTCGTCGGCCACGAACAGCGGCGTGCGGGAGTCGCGCAGACCCAGCAGGTGGATGACGCCGAGCACCACGAACACCCCGGTGAACAGCCACAGCAGCGGCTCCCCGCGGTCGTACGCCAGCCAGGCATAGCCCGCCGCCACGGCGAAGCACGCGACGGCCAGCAGCACGTAGAGGCTCGTGCGCCTGCGGATCTCGAACGGGTCGGGCATGGGCTAGCCGTTCTGGATGCTGGCCAGGACCTGCTCGAGGTCGTCGGCCTTGACCAGGACGTCACGGGCCTTGGACCCCTCGCTCGGGCCGACGATGCCGCGGCTCTCGAGGATGTCCATGAGACGCCCGGCCTTGGCGAAGCCGACCCGCAGCTTGCGCTGCAGCATCGAGGTCGAGCCGAACTGGGTCGTGACGCACAGCTCAATGGCCTGCAGCACGAGGTCCATGTCGTCGCCGATGTCGTCGTCGAGCTCACGCTTGGCGGCGGCCGGCGCCGTGACGTCCTCGCGGTAGACCGGCTGGAGCTGCGCCTTGCAGTGCTCGACGATCGTGTGGATCTCGGCCTCGGTGATCCAGGCGCCCTGCATGCGCATCGACTTGTTGGCGCCCATCGGCAGGAACAGTCCATCACCCTGGCCGACGAGCTTCTCGGCGCCGGGCTGGTCGAGGATCACGCGGCTGTCGGTCACCGAGGACGTCGCGAACGCCAGGCGGCTCGGCACGTTGGCCTTGATCAGGCCGGTGACGACGTCGACGGACGGGCGCTGCGTGGCCAGCACGAGATGGATGCCGGCGGCGCGGGCGAGCTGGGTGATCCTGACGATCGAGTCCTCGACGTCACGTGGCGCAACCATCATCAGGTCGGCGAGCTCGTCCACCACCACCAGCAGGTAGGGATAGGGAGCCAGGACGCGCTCGCTGCCGGCGGGCAGGCGGATCTTGCCGGCCCGGACGGCCTTGTTGAAGTCGTCGATGTGCCGGTAGCCGAAGTTGGCCAGGTCGTCGTAGCGCATGTCCATCTCGCGGACGACCCACTGCAACGCCTCGGCGGCCTTCTTGGGGTTCGTGATGATCGGTGTGATGAGGTGCGGCACGCCCTCGTAGGCCGTGAGCTCGACCCGCTTGGGGTCGACCATGATCATCCGCACCTCCTCGGGCGTCGCGCGCATGAGGATCGACGCGATCATCGAGTTGACGAACGACGACTTGCCCGAGCCCGTGGCGCCGGCGACCAGGAGGTGCGGCATCTTGGCGAGGTTGGCGACGACGTAGCCGCCCTCGACGTCCTTGCCGAGGCCGATGACCATCGGGTGGTGGTCGCTGCGGGCCTTGGCCGAGCGGAGGACGTCGCCGAGCGACACCATCTCCTTGTCGACGTTGGGGATCTCCACGCCGATCGCGGACTTGCCGGGGATCGGGCTCAGGATGCGCACCTCGTTGGACGCCACGGCGTACGAGATGTTCTTGGACAGCGCGGTGACCTTCTCGACCTTGACCGCGGGGCCGAGCTCGACCTCGTAGCGGGTCACCGTGGGGCCACGCGTGTAGCCGGTCACGGTCGCGTCGATCTGGAACTGCTCGAGGACCTCCGTCAGCCGCTCGACGACCTCGTCGGACGCCTTGGAGCGCGCCTTGTGCGGCGAGCCCTCACGCAGCGCGGCGCTGTCGGGGAGGGAGTAGACGACGTCACCGGACAGCGCGAGCTGCTCGGCGCGCGCGGGGATCGGCTCGATCGGCGGCCGCTCGACCGGGCCGGTGTCCTCGTCGTCGACCTCGTCCTCGACGTCGAACACCCGTGCCGGGACCTGACGGTCCTCGTCGGGACCGTCGACGAGCGGGTTGTCGTACGGCTCGTCGTCGGTGACGACGGCGGTGCGGGGGTGCTTGCGCTTCTTGGGCTCGGCCTCCGGCGCAGCCTCTTGCGTACGTCCGAGGGCCTGGTCGCGGATCTCGCGCAGGCGGGTCGGCACGGCGTAGACCGGGGTGCTGGTCACGATCAGGAGGCCGAAGGCCACGATCAGGAGCAGGATCGGCGACACCACGTAGGCGCTCTTGAGCAGGTCCATCGGGATCGCGGAGAACACGAAGCCGATCGCTCCTCCGGCCTCGCGCATGGCATCGGGGTCGGGGTCTCCGGGACGTGGGACGCCGTGGGAGATGTGCACCAGCCCGAGGATGCCGCCGCTGATCGCTGCCCACCCGAAGGCCTGGCGGCCCGCCGGTCCGTTGCGGTCGGGGTGGCGCAGCGTGCGCCACGCGACCACGACGAGCAGGATCGGGACGGCCCAGGCCAGGACGCCGACCGCACCGGCGGCGGCGTCACGCACGATGTTGCCGACGGCTCCGGGCATGTCGGACCAGACGGCCCCGGCCACAACGACCGCGAGGCCGAGGAAGCCGAAGCCGACGCCGTCTCGGCGTTGCTCAGGGTCGAGGTCCTTGGCACTGTGACCGATGCTGCGGGCTATCGCGCCCACCAGGCCGGCGATGCCAAGCCACATGGCCGTCGACCCGCGCAGGAGCGCGGTGAAGACAGCAGCAATCGGTCCAGGTCCCTTGGGTCGCGCCGCGGGTCGGCGGGCTGCAGGCTTGCGGGCTTGCGGCTTGCGCTTCTGTGCGGGCTTCTTGCGGGCCTGGCTGCCGGACGGCCGCTTGCGCGGCGGGGAAGACGTTCGGGTCGCCATGGTCAAAGGGTAAAGCACAGGTCGAAGGTTTCCCGGCAGGCTCGCCTGCAGCTCGGACCAGCGGGTCGCGCGGCCGCGGGCGGTGGATGTGCCACCCTGTGAGCTCGCATTCGGTGGAGGATCCACCGCCCGGGCTTCAGGAGTGGGCGAGGCGGTGGCCGGGGTCGCCGCCCACCGGGGTCCAGGCGCCGCGCGACCGGGCGCGGGCCAGCACGAGGCTCACGATCCGCGCGTCGGGCGGCCCACCGTCGAGGAACGGGTCGGTCACGACGTCGGCGCCGGCCGCGGCAATGTCGTCGTGGACCCCGCCGGGCGTCAAGGCGTACGTCGACAGCACGACGCGCTGCCCGTACGCCCGCGCGACGTCGACCGCGTCGGCGAGGGGCGTGTCGGGACCCCCGAGCGTCCCGACATGCACCCGGCCGCCCCACACCGCACTCAGCAGGCGTGCCGCCTTGCCGACGTCGGCGACGGCGCGGTCGTCGGTCGCGGTCCCCGCGGCCAGCACGATGGTGTCGTGCGACCGGGCGCCGGCCTCGATCAGCCGCCGCACGCCGACCTCGGCGAGCACCCAGTCGGGCCCCAGCGGCGGTGTCACCGTGACCGCGTGGTCCAGGTGGGACGCCTGCACGATGTCGACGCTGATGGGGCGGTCGTACGTCAGCATGAGGGGCACGAGCGAGCGCGGACCCGATGTCTCCGCGACGACATCGGCGACCACGGGCTCCTGGACGTCGACGAAGGCATCGACGACGTCCAGGTCGCGGGCCTCGCGCCGCACCGCGTTGACCAGGCCAGACAGCGCGTGGCGCCCCTTCGGGCTCTCGGCACCGTGAGCGCACAGGATCAAGGTGCGGTTCACGGTGCCCTCGTCCGGCCGACCGGGGAACCCGAGATGTCCACGGTAGGGAACCACCAGCTCCGGTACGCCTCCGCCGTTGCGTGAACGGCGGAGGCTCCCGAATCTGCGGCTCGGGGACTGCCTCCGTGCGATGTCGAGGTGTCAGCGCGGCTCATGCCTCACCTCTCGATCGTTGACGAGGGTTTCCCCACCAGCACCTCAAGCCTCTGGGGAACCTGTTTCGCGGCGGTTAACGCAGGGACGAGGTTGGGTTACATCTGGGTTCACATTCCGCCGGCCCCGATCACGGCGGCATGGTCGAGGGTCGCAGCAGCCTCGGTGAACCGGTCGAGCACGAGTGCGACCATCGCCGGGTCGACGTCGAGCCCGTCGAGCAGAGGCCTCGTCACGACGTCGGCTCCGCACCTCTGGAGCCGGTCGAAGAAGAACCCGGGAGCCATGAGGTAGCTCGCGACCACCACCCGGCGGCCCGCTCGCGACATGTCGCGGACGATCTCGCCGATCGGCGTCCCTGACCCGCCGACGTGCCCGACAGGCACCGGCGATCCCCAGGCCGCGCCCAGCATGCGCGCGGCGGCGTCGACGCTGCGCAGGGCCCGTGCGTCGGTCGACCCGGCGGCGCCCAGGACGATCACGTCGTCAGGCGTGGCACCCGCCTGCGCGAGGCGGTCGATCAGGACGTCGGTCAGCCGGGGGTCCGGGCCGAGGGTGCCCGCCGCGACGGCCGTCGTCCGGTCGACGGCGTGCTGGATGTCGACGTGCACGTGGAAGCCCGGGGCCAGCAGCAGCGGCACGACGACGGTCGGCCCGGCGACGTCCCGGAGCACCCGGCCGACCTGTGGCTGCTGCACGTCGACGAAGGCCTCGCGGACGTCGAGACGGGGCGAGGCCTCCTGCACCGCGTCGACGAGCGCCGTGATCGAGGCACGCGCCGCCGGGACGCTCGTGCCGTGGCTCGCAGCGACCAGAGTCGTCGTCATGCCCCGGGCTCCGCGACGGCGAGCCGATAGCCCCGCTTGACGACGGTCTGCACGATCGGCCGACCGATGGCCTCCCGGAGGCGCGCCACGGCGACCTCGGCGGAGTGCGGGTCGTCGGAGTCCCCCGGCAGCACCGCGAGCAGCTCTTCGCGCGAGCGTACGGAGCCCGGCTCGCTCGCGAGGGAGCGCAGGATCGCGAGACCGCTCGGCGACACCGGGAGGGTCTCGTGGTCGAGCGTCGCCGCCGTCGCACGGATCCGCAGGTGCCCCGCGGGCGTCAGGACGCTGTCGGACGCGTCGCCGAGGTACATCACGAGCGAGCGGACCAGCGCGCCCAGCCTGAACCGATCCGGTAGCAGTGGGTCGAAGCCGGCTCCTCGCAGCGGGTCGGCCGTGACGGGCCCGACGGCGGCGAGGACCAGCCTGCGGTCCTTCTCGAGCCGCAGCAGGTCGTCGGCGACCCCGGCCTCGTCGACCGCGGCGAGCCACGCGGCTGCGCCCGGCGCGGAGGTGAAGACCACGGCGTCGTACGAGCCGGTGGCCGCGTCGCGCACCGACCGCTCGACCGCGGCGGCGTCGGGCGGTGCGCCCCAGCGATAGACGACCAGGCCGAACGGCCGGCCGCCGGCCGCCCGGAGACGCCTCTCGAGTCCGTCGTCGCCGGCGCCGTGGTGCTGGACGGCGATCGAGAGGCCCGAGACCCCCTCGGTCGCGAGGAAGTCGGCGATCTCGGCCGAGGTCTCGGACTCGGCAACCCAGTCGGGCACCAGGCCGGCGGCCTGCAGCGCCCCGCGGGCCTTGGGTCCGCGGGCGATGAGCCGCACGGACTGGAGCGCGTCGACCAGCTCGTCGCCCATGCCGGCCGCCTCGGCGGTGTCGAGCCAGCCGCGGAAGCCGATCCCGGTCGTCACGACCACGATGTCGGCGCCGGTCGCGATCATCTGCCGCGTCTGCGCGAGCAGGGTGTCCTCGTCGATGTGAGACTCCACCCCGAGGGCAGCGGCGATCGTGACGTTCGCACCGCGACGTCCGAGGGCCAGGGACAGGTCGGCGGCACGACGTTGTGCCGTGACCAGGATCTGGGTCCCGGCCAGCACCGGCCCGAGCGCGGTCACGCCGCCCTGCTCCCCGCGTCGACGCGGACCTCGACCCAGCCGTCGACGATGCGGGTCGGCCAGACCTGGACCGACACCTCGGGGTCGTCGAGGCACCGCCCGGTGCGCAGGTCGAATGACTGCTTGTGCATCGGCGACGCGACGGTCGGCACGTCCTTGCGGCTGCCGACCAGGCCACGCGCCATGACGTTGGCCTGGCTGAACGGGTCGAGATGGTCAATGGCGTGCACGGCACCGGAGTCGCTCAGCCGGAACAGCGCGACCTGGTGTCCACCGACGAGCGCCGCGGCACCGCGGTCCGGCACCAGCGCCTCGAGCTCGCACACCCGCTGCCACGTCGTCATGCGGTCACCTCCTCCTCGCGTAGCGGAATCGTGGCACCGGCGATCAGCACGGCACGCTCCTGGTCGTCGGCCGGCCGGCGCTGACCGCGTTCCTCGACGTACACAAGATCCGGGTCGGGTGTTTCAGGCGCGTTAACGAATGAGGCGAACCGAAGAAGTTTCTCCTCGTCGGCGAGCGTCGCGGCCCACTCGTCCTCGTACGTGTCGACGTGCGTGGCCATGGCGGCGTCGAGATCGGCGACGATCCCGAGGCTGTCGTCGAACACCACGGCCCGAACGGCGTCGATCCCGCCCTCGACCGACTCGAGCCACGGAGCGGTGCGCTGCAGCCGGTCCGCCGTGCGGATGTAATACATGAGGAACCGGTCAATTGCCCGCACGAGCTCCTCGGTCGTGAGGTCCTCGGCGAAGAGCTGTGCGTGGCGCGGTGTGAACCCGCCGTTGCCGCCGACGTACAGGTTCCAGCCCTTGTCGGTCGCGATGATGCCGACGTCCTTGCCGCGGGCCTCGGCGCACTCGCGGGCGCAGCCCGAGACCGCCAGCTTGAGCTTGTGGGGCGACCGCAGTCCGCGATAGCGCAGCTCGAGGTCGATCGCGAGCGTCGTCGAGTCCTGCACGCCGTAGCGGCACCACGACTGGCCCACGCACGACTTCACGGTGCGCAGCGACTTGCCGTACGCGTGCCCGGACTCGAAGCCGGCATCGACGAGCTGCCGCCAGATCGCGGGCAGCTGCTCGATGCGGGCGCCGAACAGGTCGATCCGCTGCCCACCGGTGATCTTGGTGTAGAGCCCGAAGTCGGCGGCCACCTGGCCGATCGCGATGAGCCCGGCGGGCGTCACCTCTCCCCCGGGGATGCGCGGGACCACCGAGTAGGTGCCGTCCTTCTGCAGGTTGGCCATCACGTGGTCGTTGGTGTCCTGCAGCGTGGCGTTCTCACCCTCGAGCACGTGGCCCTTGCCGAGCGACCCCAGGATCGACGCGACCACAGGGCGGCAGATGTCGCAGCCGTGGCCCGTGCCGTGCGTAGCGATCAGCTCGCTGAACGTCGAGATCTCGCTGACCCGCACGATGTCGAAGAGCTGCGCCCGCGTGACCGAGAAGTGCTCGCACAGCGCGGTGCTGACCTCGAGGCCCTCCTCGGCCATCTGGGTCTCCATGAGCTTCTTGACCAGCGAGACGCACGAGCCACAGCTCGTCCCGGCCTTGGTGCACGCCTTGACCGCGGCGATGTCGGTGCACTGGTGGTCCGTCACCGCGCCGCGGACCGTGCCGGCGGTGACGTTGTTGCACGAGCAGACGTTGGCGTCGTCCGGCAACGAGCTGCCGGTCGGCGGCTCCATGCCCTCGGGCAGCAGCCACGCCGTCGGGTCGCTGCCCAGGGCCCGGCCGACCATCGGCCGCAGGTTCGTGTACGCGCTGGCGTCCCCGACGAGCATGCCGCCGAGCAGGGTCTGGGCGTCGTCGCTCATGACGAGCTTCTTGTAGACGCCGGCGGTCGGGTCCGCGTACACGACCTCGAGCGAGCCGTTGGTCGCGGCGAACGCGTCCCCGAAGCTCGCGACGTCGACCCCGAGCAGCTTGAGCTTGGTCGACAGGTCGGCCCCCTCGAACGTGGCGTCACCGCCCAGCAGGCGGTCCGCGACGACCTCGGCCATCGAGTAGCCGGGACCGACGAGGCCCCACACCCGACCGGCGATGTGCGCGACCTCGCCGATGGCGAAGATCGCCTCGTCGCTGGTGGTGCACGCCTCGTCGGCGACGACTCCCCCGCGCTCGCCGAGGGCGAGGCCGGCGTCGCGGGCCAGCTCGTCGCGCGGGCGCACGCCGGTGGCGAAGACGACGACGTCGGCGGGAATCTCGTCGCCGTCGGCGAACTGCATCCGGGTCACCTTGCCGTCACGCCCGGCGCGGAGCCTTGAGGTCGCGGTGGACGTGCGGACCGAGACACCGAGCTGCTCGATGATGCGCCGCAGCGCGCCGCCGCCGGCCCGGTCGACCTGCAACGGCATGAGCCAGTCGGCGAACTCCACGACGGTGGTGTCGGCACCCAGCGCCGTGAGGGCCCCAGCCGCCTCGAGGCCGAGCAGTCCGCCACCGACGACGGCGCCCTTGACCGCGCGGCCGAGCGTCGCCTCGCGCTCGAGCACCCAGGCCCGGAGCTCGGCGACGTCGTCGACCGTGCGGTAGACGAAGCAGCCGGGCAGGTCGGAGCCCTCCACCGGAGGGACCGTCGCGTATGAGCCGGTAGCCAGCACCAGCCGGTCGTAGTCGAACGTCGTGCTGCGGGCGTGGACCTGCTTGGCCTCGCGGTCGATCCGGCTGACGACCGAGCCGCGGTAGAGGCGTACCCCGGGTCGCTTCCAGAGCTCGCCGTCGCCGAGGAGCAGGTCCTCGGGGTCGCGGTCCGAGAAGAAGGACGTGAGGGCAACCCGGTCGTACGGCGGACGGGTCTCGTCGCCGAAGACCTCGATGTCCCAGGTCTCGTCGGCGCCGCGTTCGACCATCGCCTCGACGAGTCGGTGCGCGACCATGCCGGCGCCGACCACGGCAAGCTTCTTCTTCGGAGTCATGTCACGAACGGTAGGAAGCGCAGATTTCAGGTCAGCGGTCCGCGTGTTACCTCGACGGAACGGTTGTCTCACGGTCCGCGTCGGCACCCTGTGAGATCTCGGGCGGATCGGTCTCCCGGAGCCAGTCGACGATGCCGCACACCAGCTTCGTGCACCCCCCACAACCCGTCGTCGCAAGCGTCGCACCGGCGAGCGCCTCCACCGTCGTGGCACCGCCGTCCCAGGCGTGCACCAGGTCGCCCTTGGTGACGCCGTTGCAGCGGCACACCGTGGTCGCGGCTGGCATCGTGGTCGGCGAGGCGCTCTCTACCACCCCGGTCGAGCCAGTGCCCAGCAGCAGGTGCATCGGGTCGCGGGGCAACATGCCGGGCCGGTCGAACTGGGTCGACAGGTGTGCTGCGAGGTCGGGGGCGCCGACGCACGTGACGCCCACGAGGGTGTCGCCGCGGGCGACGAGCTCGACGTGCCGCCGCTCGCGCGGGTCGGCGAGGGTCACCACGCGGTCCCGGTCCTCGGCGGTCGAGGCGCGCACGCCCATCGTGACGATGCTCAAGCCGACGGCCTTCAGGCGCATCGCCGAGCCGGCGATCGGCGGCAGCTCGAGGTCCGCGTCGTGCGCGATGCTGCGTGCCAGTGCCCGCGCCTGCGCCCAGCCCGGCGCGACCAGCCCGCTCAACCCGGTCGGCGTCTCGGCGCAGTCGCCGATCGCGGAGATGCGAGGGTCCTGGGTCGTGCGCAGGTCGGCTCCGACGACGATGCCGACGTTGGTCTCGAGACCGGCCGCACCAGCCAGGCCGGTCTCCGGAGCCGTGCCGGCGGCCAGCACGACGAGCCCCGCGGGGTAGGAGGTGCCGTCCGCCAGGCGTACCGCCGTGACCCTTCCGTCTGTGACGCCGACCGATGCGATCTGCGCGCTGCCGACGAAGTCGATGCCGAGGTCCATGGCGGCGTCCGCCGCGACCTGCGCCACCGCCGGGTCGAGGTCTCGGTCGAGCATCGTGGGCATGATCGACATGACGGTGACCGCGACGCCGCGGTGCGCCAGCCCGCAGGCGAGCTCGATGCCGAGCGGACCACCACCGATGACGACTGCCGTGTCGACGTTGAGCGCCGCCGCGGAGATGTCGCGGGCGTCGTCGAGGCTGCGCAGCACGTGGGCGCCGCGCGGCAGTCCGTCACGCAGTCCCGGGATCGGGACGACCCGGCCGCGGGCACCCGTGGCCAGCACGAGGTGGTCGTACTCGAAGTCGCCCTGTGCCGTGACGACGCGCCGCCGATCACGATCGATCTCCAGCGCGGCGACTCCCGGACGTACGCGGACCCGCCCCTCGTCAGGCGTCGGCAGTGCGAGGCCGGCGAGGTCGACACGACCGGCGACGAGCTCGGTCAGCAGGACGCGGTTGTAGGGCTCGTACGCCTCCTCGCCCAGCAGGTCGACGTCGATCTCCGGGGCGATGCGTCCGAGCTCGTCGACGAAGCGGTTGCCGACCATCCCGGCGCCGATCACCACCACCTTCATGCCCCGCTCCTCGCGACCTGGACGGCGCACACCTTGAACTCCGGCATCCCGGAGACCGGGTCCGTCGCCGCGTTGGTGACGGCGTTGACCATGCCCTCGTCCGCGAAGTGGAATGGCACGAACACCGTGTCGGGCCGGATGTCGGGGCTGATGCGCGCCTGGGCGACCATCGAGCCCCGTTTGGACGTGATCGTGATGTCGTCGATGCCCTCGATGCCGATGCGGTCCGCCAGCACGGGATGGATCTCGACGTACGCCCGGGGCATCGAGTCGTTGAGCTTCGCGACTCGCCGGGTCTGTGCGCCGGACTGGTAGTGCTGGAGCACCCGTCCGGTCACCAACCACACGGGTGCCTCGGCCCGGATCGCGTCGGCCGGGCCGACCGGGCGCACGGGGATCATCCGGGCCCGGCCGTCCGGCGTGGGGAAGGTGTCCGCGAACAGCCGGGGCGTGCCCGGGTGGTCCTCCGTCGGGCAGGGCCAGTAGAGCGCCTCGCCCGCGTCGAGCCGCTCGTACGAGATGCCGGCGTAGTCGGCGCGTCCGCCGGAGCTGGCCCGGCGAAGCTCGTCGTAGACCTCTCGCGGCTCGGTCGCCCAGGTGCCCGGCGCGTCGAGCCGGTCCGCGAGCGCCGCGAAGATCTCGAGCTCGGAGCGTACGCCGTCCGGTGCCTCGACCGCCTTGCGTCGGCGGAGCACGCGGCCCTCGAGGCCGGTCATGGTGCCCTCCTCCTCGGCCCACTGGGTCACCGGGAGGATGTAGTCGGCGAGCATCGCGGTCTCGGACGGGACGAAGTCGCACACCACGACGAGGTCGAGCGACTCGATCCGTCGACGTACGACGCCGGCGTCGGGCGCGCTGACGAGGACGTTGCTGCCGTGCACGAACAGGGCGCGCGGACCACCGGGCGTGCCGAGGCTCATGAGCAGCTCGACCGCGGGAACGCCCGGACCCGGGATGACGGCAGGATCGACGCCCCACACCGCGGCGACGTGCTCGCGAGCCGCCGGGTCGGCGATCATGCGGTAGCCGGGCAGCTGGTCGGACTTCTGCCCGTGCTCGCGGCCACCCTGGCCGTTGCCCTGCCCCGTGATCGCGCCATAGCCGCCACGATCGGCGCCCACGAGTCCCAGCGCCAGCGCCAGATTGATGACCGCCGTGACCGTGTCCGCGCCGTCCACGTGCTGCTCCGAGCCACGGCCCGTGAGCAGGAACGCGCCCTTGCCGCCACGGTGCGGGCTCGCATCAGCGAGCGCGTGGGCGATGCGGCGGAGCTGCGTCTCCGGCACGCCCGTCGTGGCGGCGACCCGCTCGGGCCACCACTCGGCGACGCTGCGGCGTACGCCGTCGACGCCATCGACCCGGGCAGCCAGGTAGTCGTGATCGGCGAGGGACTCGGCGAACACGATGTGCAGCAGCCCGAGGACCAGCACCTGATCGGTGCCGGGCACGAGCTGCACGTGCTCGCCCGCGCCGTCCTCGGTGAGCCTCGCGGTCGCGCTGCGGCGTGGGTCCACCACGACGAGCCCGCCGCGCTCGCGCACGGGCCCGAGGTGCTGGACGGCCGGCGGCATCGTGTCGGCCAGGTTGCTGCCGAAGAGCATCACCGCGTCGGCGTCGTTGAGGTCGGTCAGCGGGAACGGCAGTCCTCGATCGACGCCGAGCGTACGGTTGGCGGCCGCTGCGGCGGACGACATGCAGAACCGGCCGTTGTAGTCGATGAGGCGTGTCCGCAGGGCGAGCCGCGCGAACTTGCCGAGCTGGTACGCCTTCTCGTTGGTCAGCCCTCCCCCGCCGAACACCGCGACACCGTCCGGCCCGTCGGTGGCCTGGACGGCGCGGACGCGGGCGGCGATGTCGTCCAGCGCCTCGTCCCAGCCGATCGGCTCGAACCCTGTCGGGGTACGCCGCAGCGGCGTCGTGATGCGATCCTGCGCGCGCAGCAGCTCGGCGCTGGTCCAGCCCTTCTGGCACATGCCCCCGACGTTCGTGGGGAACGCCCGCGGCTCGGCGGCAAGGGGTTCGCCGCCCAGCACCTGGGCGCACTGCAGCGCGCAGTAGGGACAGTGGGTGTCGGTCACCTGCAGATCACACTCCGACCTTCGTCATGTGCGCCCTGGGCCGCAGGTAGAACGCCCAGGTCACCGCGAGGCAGATGACGTAGAAGACGGTGAACACGACGAACGCGTTCTTGACCGCCTCGACCGGGTCGTCGACCCAGGGCGAGCTGAACGTGATCGGGATCAGGAACCCACCGAGGGCGCCGATGGCACCGGCGATCCCGATGACGGCCGAGGCCTCCTTGGTGGACTTCTTCTCAGCGGCGGCGCGCTCCGGCGTGCCGTCCGCGCCGACGTCGAGCGCGTAGCTCTTCCAGATCAGCGGGATCATGCGGTACGTCGACCCGTTGCCGATCCCCGTCGCCGCGAAGACGAACAGGAACGCGACGAGGAAGAACGGGAAGATGTCGGAGTTGTGCTCGACCGCCACCACGACCTCGGGCGAGAAGCCCGGGAAGGACGAGGGGTCCTTCGTCCACTCGGCGATCTTCTCCGGCGGAGCGACCGGCACCGGCCGGAGCAGCGTCAGCGTGTAGAACACCGTCAACGTGCCGACGATCATCGCCACGAACGTCACGAACGTGACGCGCGCACCGCCGTACCTGTCCGCCAGCCAGCCACCCACGGGCCGGGTCAGCGACCCGACGAGCGCACCGAGGAAGGCGTAGTAGGCGAAGTTGATGCCGATCGACTCGGTCGGGATCGGCGAGCGGAAGAAGTTGATCTTGATCAGCAGCGGCATCGCGGCCGAGTAGCCGATGAACGAGCCGAACGTGCCGATGTAGAGGAACGACATGACCCAGGTGTGCTTGTACCTCACGACCGCGAGCTGCTCGCGGGGCCTGGAGTACGCCGCGCTCAGGTTGTTCATGAAGAAGTACGCCGTCAGCGCCGCGACCACCGCCAGGGCCGCGTAGAGGTAGCCCGCGCGTTGCAGCACGATCCCGCTCTCGCTGGCCTTGACCAGTCCGAAGGCCCCCGCGCCCCCGACGATGATCGGCAGGAAGAACTGGATCACCGAGACGCCGAAGTTGCCACCGGCAGCGTTGAGCCCGAGCGCCGTGCCCTTGAGCCGGGTCGGGTAGAAGAAGTTGATGTTGGCCATCGAGGAGGCGAAGTTGCCACCGCCGACGCCGGCGGTCGCGGCGATCACGATGAAGACCCAGTACGGGGTGTCGGGTCGCTGCACGAACCACGCGAACAGCAACGTCGGCAGCAGCAGCATCAGCGCGCTGAAGACCGCGAAGTTGCGGCCGCCGAACTTCGGCACCGCGAACGTGTAGGGCAGCCGGAGCAGGGAGCCCACGAGGTTCGGGACGGCGACGAGCCAGAACAGCTGCTGCGGCGTGAACGCGAAGCCTGCGCGGGTCAGCAGCGCCGCGCTGACGCTCCAGAGCAGCCAGACGGAGAAGCCCAGGTGCTCGCCGAAGATCGACCAGATCAGGTTGCGACGGGCGACGGTGCGGCCGGTCGACTCCCAGAACGCCGGGTTCTCCGGCTCCCACTCGTCGATCCAGCTGCCGGTGCTGCGGCGGCGGGAGCCGCCGGGTGTGGGCTGCGGGTCGGTCTTGGTCACGAGGCTCGTCATGGCCCCGACGCTAGGCAGCGCGTGTTTCGCCCGATCGGGTCAATCGGTCAGCACGAGGTAACACTGTCCGCACAGTCGTGCATGCAGCGATGTGAGAACGCGCCCGCGGCAGGCGCGAGGAGCCCTCAGGCCTCGATGACGACCGGGAGGATCATCGGCCGGCGGCGGAGCTTGCGGCCGACGAAGGACCCGAGGACCCGGCGCACGACCTGCTGCAGCTGCCGCGAGTCGTGGTTGCCCTCAGCCATCGACTCCTCGAGCGCCGAGACGATCTTGGGCAGGATCTCGTCGAAGGCCGAGTCGTCCTCGGCGATGCCGCGAGCGTGGATCTCCGGACCCGAGACGATCTTGCCGTTGGTCGAGTCGACGACCACGACGACCGAGATGAAGCCCTCCTCGCCCAGAACCCGACGATCCTTGAGCTCGGAGTCCGTCAGGTCGCCGACCGAGGAGCCGTCGACGTACACATAGCCGCACTGCACGGCACCCGTGATCGAGGCGTGGCCGTCGACAAGGTCGATCACGAACCCGTCCTCGGCCAGCAGGACGTTGGGCACGCCGGTCGCGGTCGCGAGCTTGGCGTTGGCGTGCAGGTGCCGGATCTCGCCGTGCACCGGGAGCACGTTGGTGGGCTTGACGATGTTGTAGCAGTAGAGCAGCTCGCCGGCCGAGGCGTGACCCGAGACGTGGACCAGGGCGTTGCCCTTGTGCACGACGTTGGCGCCCAGCTTGGTCAACCCGTCGATCACGCGGTAGATCGCGTTCTCGTTGCCGGGGATGAGCGACGACGCCAGCAGCACGGTGTCGCCCGGCTCGAGGCTGACCTGCTGGTGGCTGTTGTTGGCCATGCGCGACAGCGCGGCCATCGGCTCACCCTGCGAGCCGGTCGACATCAGCACCATCTCGTGCGGCGGGGCGGCGTCGATCTTGTCGACGACCACGCCGTCGGGAACGTGGAGGTAGCCGAGCTCGCGCGCGATCTGCATGTTGCGCACCATCGACCGGCCGACGTAGGCGACCTTGCGGCCGTGCTTGGCGGCGGCGTCGATGACCTGCTGCACGCGGTGGATGTGGGAGGCGAACGACGCGACGATGATGCGCCGGCTGCTGCTGGCGAACACCGCGTCGATCGCCGGCGTGATGTTGCGCTCCGACGTGGTGAAGCCGGGAACCTCGGCGTTGGTCGAGTCCGTCAGGAACAGGTCGACGCCCTGCTCGCCCAGGCGGGCGAACGCGCGGAGGTCGGTGATGCGGCCGTCGAGCGGCAGCTGGTCCATCTTGAAGTCGCCGGTGTGCAGCGCGACGCCGGCCGGGGTCTTGATCGCGACGGCGAGGGCGTCGGGGATCGAGTGGTTAACCGCGACGAACTCGCACTCGAACGGGCCGAACGACTGGATGTCGCCCTCGCTCACGACGTACTTGGGCGCGTCCTTGAGGCGGTGCTCCTTGAGCTTGGGCTCGAGGAACGCCAGCGTCAGCTGCGAGCCGATGACCGGGATGTTCTCGCGCTCGCGCAGCAGGTAGGGGACGCCGCCGATGTGGTCCTCGTGCCCGTGCGTCAGGACGATGCCGACGATGTCCTGCAGGCGATCACGGATGGGCCCGAAGTCGGGCAGGATCAGGTCGACGCCGGGCTGGTGCTCCTCGGGGAAGAGGACACCGCAGTCGACGACGAGGAGCTTGCCGTCGTACTCGAAGACCGTCATGTTGCGGCCGACCTCGCCGAGCCCGCCGAGCGGGATGACGCGGAGGGCGCCCTCGGGAAGTGCGGGAGGCGGATCGAGCTCGAGGTGCATGTGGCTCATGTTGGGGCTTTCAGAGAAGGCCCGAGGCCACGAGGCCGTCGCGAACGATCGCGACTTCCTCCTCGGTGGCCTCGAGCAGGGGTGAACGCATCGTGCGGTGCTCGAGGACGCCGAGGAGCTGCAGCGCAGCCTTCGACGTGATCGCACCTTGCGTGTAGGTCATCATCGCCTTGACGGCGGGAAGCAGTCGGTCGTTGATCGCTCGTGCCGCGGGCAGGTCGCCGGCGTCGACCGCCGCCACCATCTGGGCGTACGCACCCGCAGCCGCATGGGACACGACGCTCACGACGCCGCTGGCGCCCATGGCGAGCCACGGCAGGTTGGCCGGGTCGTCGCCGGAGTAGATCTTGATGCCGGTCTCGCGCATGAGCCAGGCGCCGCGGTTGAGGTCACCGACGGCGTCCTTCATCGCGATCACGAGCGGGTGGTCCGCCAGCTGCGCGTAGGTCTCGTCGGCGATCTGCAGGCCTGTGCGACCAGGGATGTCGTAGAGCATGACGGGCGTGTCGTCGCCGGCCCGGGCCACCTCGTTGATGTGCGCGAGGACGCCCGCCTGCGGTGGCTTGCTGTAGTAGGGCGTCACGAGCAGCAGCCCGTGCGCGCCGGCCTTCTTGGCCTGCTCGGCCAGCTCGACCGAGTGGCGCGTGTCGTTGGTGCCCACCCCGGCGAGCACCGTGGCGCGGTCGCCGACAGCCTCGAGCACGGCCGCCAGCAGCCGTCCGTCCTCGGCCACCGTGGTGGTGGGCGACTCGCCTGTCGTCCCGCTCACCGCGAGCCCGTCGCTGCCCTGGTCGACCAGGTAGGTCGCGACCTTCTGCGCGTCGTCGAGGTCGAGCTCACCCTCGCGGGTGAACGGCGTGACCATGGCGGTCAGCACACGCCCGAAGGGCGCAGCCTCAGTGGCGAGCGGCGACGTCATACCCACGAGGCTACCGCTTCGGGCCGGGTCGGCGGCGACCGGCAGGATGGGTACGTGACCGAGCACACCGGCATCCCCTCCGAGGACATCTACGACGTCGACACGGCGTCCGTGCCGCGGGGCGACGGCATCCGCGACCTGACCCTCACCGACCGGTGGAACACGCCGCTCGGCAAGCCCAACGGCGGCTACATCCTCGCGGCGATGCTGCGCGGGCTCGGCGAGGAGATGGTGGCCGACGACCCGATGGTCGGCGCAGTGACCTATCTCGCCTCCCCCGAGACCGGCCCCGCCGAGCTGCGCACGACCTCGTTGCGGCGGGGCCGCCGGGTCCAGACCGGCGAGGCGGCGCTCTGGGAGGGCGACCGGCACATCGCCCAGCTGCTCGCCAGCTTCGGCGCACGTGACGGGGGCCGTTCCCTCGAGCTCGGCACTCCCCCGGCGCTGCCCGCACCCAACGACTGCCTCGACCCCAAGGCGTTCCCCGACTCCATGCCGGCGTCGACGATCTTCGACCGCGTCGACTACCGACTCGGCTCGGCGCCCGGGTGGGCCCTCGGCGAGCCGAGCGGCGACCCGACAGCCGAGATCTGGCAGCGCCTCGCGGGTGGTCGCGAGATCGACCTGCCGGCCCTGGCGTTCCTCTGCGACTCCTACGCACCCCCGGTCCTCGAGATCGGCGAGGCCCAGTCGATGACCGTCCAGCTCACGGTCCACCTGCATCGCCGTCCGGTGCCGGGCTGGATCGCGACCCGCCTGACGACCCGTCACGTCATCAACGGCTTTCACGAGGAGGACTGCGAGCTGTGGGACGAGGCCGGCAACCTGGTGGCGCAGAGCCGTCAGCTGGCGATCCTGTTCTGAGGGGCGGCTCCGGCGTCCGACACCCACTCGCGGGCACCGGTACAGTCCGGAGCAAGCCGCACTTCGACGTCAGGAGACCTCGTGGACCTGTTCGAGCTCGACACCACCCAGCGCCTGTCGCGCGAGGAGGCCGCTGCCAAGCTGCACGCCCTCGCCGACGCCCTGTCCCGACACAACTCCGTCGAGCTCGAGCGCGACGGCCGCCGGGTGACCGTCAGCGTCCCTGACGAGGTCAACCTCAAGGTCGAGGTCGAGCTCGGCGACGAGAACGAGCTGGAGATCGAGCTCACCTGGTGAGCTGAACTACCCACGACGGGGACGAGGACATCATGAGCGACGCCTGGACCGACTTCACGGTCTCCGTCGCCATCGCCGTCGCGGTCGCGCTGGCCGTGATGGTGGTGGCGTTCCTCGTCATCCGCGTCCTGGCCCGGCGATCGCCGGTCGCTCGGCACCTCGAGCGCACCGCCCGGATCCCGTTCCGGATCGTCGTGCTGCTGATCGCGCTGGCCGTCGCCGTCCGCCGCGATGCACCGTGGTCGGCCTACGAAGAGGCTGGGCGCGCGGTCAACCTCGGCATGCGCATCGTCATCATCGTCTCGGTCGCGTGGTTGGTCGCCGCGGTGGTCCTGTCGCTGGAGGACCTCGGCCTGCGTCGTTACCGCCTCGACGTCGCCGACAACCTGGCCGCCCGGCGGGCGCGCACCCAGGCCTCGGTGATCCGGCGGCTGACGGTGGTCGTGATCGCGATCCTCGCCGTCGCCGCCGTGCTGCTGAGCCTGCCCGGCGTGAGCGCTGTCGGCACCAGCGTGCTCGCCTCCGCCGGTCTGATCTCGGTCGTCGCGGCCGTCGCCGCCCAGTCGACCCTGAGCAACCTGATAGCCGGCCTGCAGATCGCGTTCAGCGGGTCGATCCGCTACGGCGATGCGGTGATCGTCGAGGACGAATGGGGCTGGGTCGACGAGATCACGCTGAGCTATGTCGTGATCCGGCTGTGGGACGACCGCAACATGGTGCTGCCGTGCACCTACTTCACCTCGACACCGTTCCAGAACTGGACGCGCAAGCACTCCGAGCTGCTGGGCTCGGTCGAGCTCGACGTCGACTGGCGGGTCAGCCCCGACGGCATGCGGCGTGAGCTCGAACGCATCCTGCCCACGACGGATCTGTGGGACGGTCGGGTCAACGTGCTGCAGGTGACCGACGCCGTCGGGGGCTGGGTCCGGATCCGCATCCTGGTCACCGCCAAGGACGCGCCGACGCTGTTCGACCTGCGCTGCTTCGTCCGCGAGCACATGGTCGACTGGCTGCAGAGCAAGAACGAGGCCGGCCTTCCCCGGTTCCGCGTCGAGTCGGTCGAGCGGTCGGCACCCAGGCGCAACCGGTCCGAGCCCGGCGGCTTGTTCAGCGGTGACGTCGAGGGCGAGCAACGCGCCGCCCGGATCACCGGCCAGATCCCCAAGATCGAGGAGGAGCTGCCGCCCCGAGCCGACCCCCCACCCCGTTGAGCGGTCAGGTGCGGTCGTAGGTCGCGATGTCGTAGCCGTCGTACGCCTCGCGGCTCACCTCGGTCCACGTGGACCAGTCGAGCTCGGGGAACCAGGCGTCGCCGTCGGGTGCCAGGTGCACGTGCGTGACGACCATGCGGTCCACCAGTCCCGCGGCGAGCGCCTCGGCATAGACCTGGGCCCCGCCGATCAGGAACGCCTCGTCGTCGCGATCCAGCGCCCGGGCCAGGGCCTCGGTCAAGGTGTGCGTGACCTCGACGCCGTCGGCCTGCCACTCGGGGTTGCGAGTCAGCACGATCGAGGTCCGTCCGGGCAGCGGGCGACCGATCGACTCGTACGTCGTGCGGCCCATGATGATCGGATGGCCCATCGTCAGCGCCTTGAACTGCGCCAGGTCGCCTGTCGGCGGCCACGGCAGCTCACCGTCGTTGCCGATGACACCGTTGGACCCGATCGCCACGACGATCGTGACCGTCACGGTGCTGAGGGCATTCGGTTCTGCCTCATACCGCGATCGGAGCCTTGATCGCCGGGTGCGGGTCGTAGCCGGTGACCTTGATCGAGTCGAGCGTGAAGTCGTCGATCGAGGTCACCGAAGGGTCGAGCCACAGCTCAGGAAGGGGTCGCGGCTCGCGGGTCAGCTGCTCGCGAGCCTGGTCGAGGTGGTTGACGTAGAGGTGCGCGTCGCCGAGCGTGTGCACGAAGTCGCCCACCTCGAGGCCCGCCACCTGGGCGACCATGTGGGTCAGCAGCGCGTAGGAGGCGATGTTGAACGGCACGCCGAGGAACACGTCGGCCGAGCGTTGGTACATCTGGCACGAGAGCCTGCCCTCGGCGACATAGAACTGGAAGAACGCGTGGCACGGCATGAGCGCCATGGCGTCGAGCTCGGCCACGTTCCACGCGCTCACGACGTGGCGGCGGGAGTCGGGGTTGACCTTGAGCTGCTCGATGACCGCGGCGAGCTGGTCGATGTGCTCGCCGTCGGGAGCGGGCCAGGACCGCCACTGGTAGCCGTAGACCGGGCCGAGGTCGCCGTTGTCGTCCGCCCACTCGTCCCAGATCGTCACGCCGTTGTCGCGCAGGTAGCCGGTGTTGGTGTCGCCCGCGATGAACCACAGGAGCTCGGCCACGACGGACTTGAGATGGACCTTCTTGGTCGTCACCAGCGGGAAGCCCTCGCTCAGGTCGAACCGCATCTGGTGGCCGAAGACGCTGCGCGTGCCGGTGCCCGTCCGGTCGCCCTTGGCGACCCCTTCGTCGAGGATCCGCTGGACGAGATCGAGGTAGGCCCGCATGTCCGCAGACTATCAATCGCGACCGACGGATCGTGTGCGAAACTCTGAGCATGCCGAGCACCGAGTACGACGCCACACCCAAAGAGGTCCGCAACTTCGCCCTCCTGCAGATCGGGCTGGTCGGCGGCTTCCTGGTGCTGCTGTTCTTCATGTTCGGCGGCTCCGACGCCGACTACCCTCCGGTGTGGCTCGCGATCGGCCTCGTCGTCCCCATCGCCATCGGCGCGTTCTTCGCCGAGCGGGTCTGGCTGACCGCGTCGCCGCTGCCCGCCGACGCACCGCCGCTCGAGCTCCGCAACCAGGCTGTCGGCGTGTTCGCGGCCCAGACCGTGCGGAAGTTCTTCTACTGCTTCGCCACCCTCCTGCCGGCCGGCGTCGTGACGTTCGTGGGCGACTACGGCGGATGGCCCCTGGTCATCGCCGGGTTCCCCGGCCTCGCCGTCATCGGGTGGGAGACCTGGCCGAGCCTTCGCAACACCTCCATGACCGCGGCGATGCTGGACTCGCAGGGTGCCGAGTCCCACCTCGTCGAGAGCTTCCTGGAGGCATGACCGGTCCCACCGCCGACGTCAGCGCCCGGCTGGCGTGGCCCGACGACGCCACGTCGATCGTCCGGGTGCAGCTCGCGAGCTGGCGCGCCAGCTATGCCGACCTGGTCCCCGCCGAGGTGATCGATGCGCTCGACCCCGCAGAGCTGGCCGAGCGGTGGGCCACGACGCTGAGCTCGCCCAAGGACGCCCGCATGCGGGTGCTCGTGGCCCTGGAGCGCGCCGACGTGCGTGGGTTCACCCTCGTGCACCCCTGCTACGACCCCGACGCCGACCAGGTCGCCGACGGCGAGATCGGGGAGTTCGTCATCGATCCCGCCCACCAGCGTTCCGGCCACGGCTCCCGGCTGCTCCAGGCGGCGGTCGACACCCTGAGCGCCGACAGGTTCACCCGTGCCGTCTGGTGGGTCGACTCGACCGACGACGTGCTGCGTGGCTTCGTGACCGAGTCCGGCTGGGAGGCCGACGGCGCCCACCGGGAGCTGGCCACCGAGACCGGACAGACCCTCAAGCAGATCCGGCTGCACACCGCCATCGGATGACGACCGACCGATCCGTCGTCACCGACTCGCTCGGGGTCGGGTTGGCCACCGGCGCATACGGCGCCTCGTTCGGCGCCATCTCGACGACCAATGGCCTCGACGTGCTGCAGACCTGCGTGCTCTCGCTGCTGGTGTTCACCGGAGCCTCGCAGTTCGCCTTCGTCGGCGTGGTCGCCGCGGCCGGCAACCCGGTCACCGGTGCGCTGACCGCGATCCTGCTCGGCAGCCGCAACCTCTTCTACGGCCTCAGCATCGCGAAGAAGCTCGACCTCACCGCGCCGCAGCGACTCGCCTCGGCCCACCTCGTGATCGACGAGTCCACCGCGATGGCGGTGACCCGTGACACGACCAGGCAGGCGCGCCTGGGCTTCTACTGGACCGGCATCTCGATCTTCGTGCTGTGGAACCTCATGACGCTCGTCGGTGCGCTGGCCGGCAACGCGATCGGCGACCCTGAGACGTACGGCCTCGACGCCGCCGTAGGTGCGGCCTTCCTCGGGCTGCTGTGGCCCCGCTTGACGTCGTGGCACGCCCGCCTGGTGGCCCTCTTCGGGGCCGCGGTGGCACTCGGCCTGGTGCCGTGGACCGCAGCAGGGTTGCCGATCATCCTCGGCGGCGCGGCTGCTGTCGTGCTGGGCATGCTCTGGCGTCCCGAGGACTCGACATGACGACGCTGTGGCTCGGCATCGTCATCATGATCGTCGGCTGCTTCGCGCTGAAGTACGCGGGGCTGTCGGTGCCCGAGCGCGTGCTCGACCACCCGGTGACCGTACGAGCGGCGGGCCTCATCCCGGTGGCCCTCCTGGGTGCCCTGATCGCGGTGCAGGTCTTCGCCACCGGCGACACGCTGCGCGTGGACGCCCGGCTGCTCGGCCTCGTCGTCGCCGCGGTGCTGCTCGCGCTCCGGGTGCCGTTCCTCCCGGTCGTGGTGGCCGCCGCGCTGACCGCGGCGCTCGTGCGGATGCTCTAGAGCCCGAGGACGGCGTCGAGACCGATGGTGACCCCGGGCCGGCCGGACACGGCCCGTACGGCGGCGACGACACCCGGCATGAACGACGACCGGTCGATCGAGTCGTGGCGGATCGAGAAGGTCTCGCCCGGGCCGCCCAGCAGCACCTCCTGTGACGCCGTGAACCCGCGTGCGCGTACCGCGTGCACCGGGATGCCGGCGACCTTGGCTCCCCGCGCGCCCTCGGGGTCGGTGGTGGTGGCGTCGGGCAACGGCGGCGAGCCGGCGGCGGCACGCGCTGACGCGATCATCTCGGCGGTGCGCGTGGCCGTGCCCGACGGCGCGTCGACCTTGTCGGGGTGGTGCAGCTCGATGACCTCGACCGACTCGAAGAACGGCGCCGCGGTGGCCGCGAAGCGCATCATCAGCACCGCACCGATCGAGAAGTTGGGGACGATCAGCACGCCGGTCGACGGCGCCTCGCCCAGCAGGGCCCGCACCCGGTCGATCCTGGCGTCGTCGAAGCCCGACGTGCCGACGACGACGTCGACACCGTGCTCGATGCACCAGGTGACGTGGTCGAGGGCGACGGCCGGCTGGGTGAAGTCGAGCGCGACCTCGGCACCCGACTCGGCGACCAGGTCGAGCGAGTCGTCGACGTCCACCTCGGCGACGACCTCGATGCCGTCGGCGGCGGTCAGCGCCCGGACCGATTCCGCACCCATGCGCCCCTTGGCACCCAGCACCGCGACCCGTGTCATGCCATCGATCGTACGAGACGATTCGGCGGACGCGACCGCCGCTCCAGCTCTAGCATGGCCGGATCGGGGTCGCACAGGGAGGCTCGAGATGACCGACGGCGTCGCGCAGCGTGGCTGCCAGACCGATGACATGAAGATGATCCACGCGATGTTCCGGCGAGAGTTCAGCCTGGCCGGCCCGATGGTGCGCAACGTGGCGGAGGGCGACGTCGACAAGGCGATCCGGGTGTCGGGTTTCCTCACCCAGCTCGTCACCGGCCTGCACCACCACCATCACGGCGAGGACACGATCCTCTGGGACACCCTCGTCGAGCGTTCACCGGCATGTGCGATCCACGTAGGGCTCATGAAGGAGCAGCACGCCCAGGTCGCCGCGCTCCTCGAGCAGGTCGATGGTCTCGCCTCGACGTGGACCGCGGCCGGCTCGGCGGAGAGCCGCGATGCGCTGGCTGCGCACTTCGACGTCATCTCGGCGACGCTGAACGACCACCTCGGCCAGGAGGAGGAGAACATCCTGCCGGTCGCGACGAGCTCGTTGTACCAGCACGAGTGGAACCGGCTGGGTGAGGAAGGCCTCGCCGCCATCCCGAAGAATCGTCGCCTGGTCCAGCTCGGCTACATCCTCGAGGATGCCACGCCCGAGCAGCGGACCGACCTCCTGGCACGCGTGCCGGCACCGGCTCGACTGCTCTACAAGCTCATCGGCCGCCGACAGTTCGAGAAGGAACGCGACTCGCTGCGCGCGCCCGGCTGAGCCTCAGCCTGACAGCTCGACCAGCACTCTCACACCGGCCTCGACCTCGGCGAACGACGTCGACAGCGGCGACAGCCCCAGCCGGATCAGGTCGGGCTCGCGGAAGTCGGGCACGACGCCACGCGCGATCATCCGGTCGGTGACGGCGCGTGCGTCCCCGTGGCGCACCGTCACGTGACTGCCCCGCAGCGCCGGGTCGCGGGGCGTCACGACCTCGAGCCCGGCTGCATCGAGGAGCTCGATCGCGTACGCCGTCAACGACTTGGACTTGGCGCGGATGGCATCGACGCCGGCCTCGGCGATCATGCGCACGCCCTCCTGCACCGCCACCATGCCGCTGACCGGGGGCGTGCCGCTCAGCATGCGCCGGATCGTGGGCGCGACCTCGTACGTGTCGGACATCGCGAAGAGGTCCGCAGCGCTCCACCACCCGGCGATCGGCTGCGTCGCCTGAGCGAGGTGCCGCTCGGCGACGTACAGGAACGCTGGCGCGCCCGGCCCGCTGTTGAGGTACTTGTAGGTGCACCCGACCGCGAGGTCGACCTCGGACGCGTCGAGGTCGACCGGCACGACACCGGCCGAGTGGCAGAGGTCCCACACGACGACGGCGCCGGCCTCGTGCACCGCACGGGTGACGCCGGCGAGGTCGACGAGCGTCCCCGACCGGTAGTCGACCTGGCTGAGCACCACGACCGCCGTACGCTCGCTGAGCACCTCGGCGACGAGGTCCACCGTGACGTTCTCGACGAGATCGGGTTGCAGCCGGCGAACCGTCAGACCACGGGCCTGAGCCACTGCCTCGACGAGGTACCGATCGGTCGGGAAGTTCGTCGCGTCGACCACGATCTCGTCGCGGCCGGGTCGCAGCGCGGCGGCGACGTGCAGCAGCTTGTAGAGGTTGACGGAGGTCGAGTCGGCGATGACGGTCTGGCCCGGTGAGGCTCCCAGCACGGCCGCACCCAGCTCGTCGCCGACGCTGACCGGAAGGTCGACCCAGGAGTCCTCCCACCCTCGGATCAGCCGGCTCCCCCACTCGTCACGGACGAACGACCCGAGCCGGTCGAGCGTCGACCGCGGCAGCCGACCGAGCGAGTTGCCGTCGAGGTAGGCCACCAGGTCGTCGTCGAGCACGAACCTGTCGCGAAAGGCGGCGAGCGGGTCCGCGGCGTCCAGGACCTCAGGGGGTGTCGTCACCGGGTGATGCTCTCACAGGGGAGACGGCGAAGGGCCCCGCCGCAGTGCGACGGGGCCCTTCACAGACGTACGGATCAGGCGTCGGAGCCGACCGGCTCCTCGGCGGGAGCAGCCGCGTCACCCTTGTCCTCGAGGACGGGGATCAGCGAGAGCTTGCCGCGGTCGCCGAGCTCGGCGATCTCGACCTGGATCTTCTGGCCGACCGAGACGACGTCCTCGACGTTGTTGACCCGCTGGCCACCGTTGAGCTCACGCAGCTTGCTGATGTGCAGCAGGCCGTCGCGGCCGGGAGCCAGCGACACGAACGCGCCGAAGTCGACCGTCTTGACGACGGTGCCGAGGTAGCGCTCGCCGACCTCGGGCATCGTCGGGTTGGCGATGGCGTTGATCGCGTCACGCGCGGCCTCGGCAGCCTCGCCGCTCTCGGCACCGACGTAGACCGTGCCGTCGTCCTCGAGCGAGATGTTGGCGCCGGTCTCGTCCTGGATCTGGTTGATGATCTTGCCCTTGGGGCCGATGACCTCACCGATCTTGTCCACCGGGATCTTGATCGTGATGATCCGCGGGGCGTAGGGACTCATCTCGTCGGGCTCGTCGATGGCCTCGGCCATGACGTCGAGGATCGCGACACGCGCACCGTACGCCTGGGTCAGCGCGCCGGCCAGCACGTCGGCGGGGATGCCGTCGAGCTTGGTGTCGAGCTGCAGGGCGGTGACGAACTCACGGGTTCCGGCGACCTTGAAGTCCATGTCGCCGAAGGCGTCCTCGGCTCCCAGGATGTCGGTCAGCGTGACGAACGTCTGCTGGCCGTCGATCTCACCGGAGATGAGGCCCATCGCGATGCCGGCGACCGGCGCGCGCAGCGGCACACCGGCGTTGAGCAGGCCGAGCGTCGAGGCGCAGACCGAGCCCATCGAGGTGGAGCCGTTGGAGCTGAGCGCCTCGGAGACCTGACGGATCGCGTAGGGGAACTCCTCGCGCGTCGGCAGGACCGGGAGCAGCGCACGGCCCGCAAGGGCACCGTGACCGATCTCGCGGCGCTTCGGCGAACCGACCCGGCCGGTCTCACCGGTCGAGTAGGGCGGGAAGTTGTAGTTGTGCATGTAGCGACGCGACGTCTCGGGCGAGAGCGTGTCGAGCTTCTGCTCGAGGCCCAGCATGTTGAGCGTCGTGATGCCCATGATCTGGGTCTCGCCGCGCTGGAACAGCGACGAGCCGTGGACGCGGGGCACGATGCCGACCTCGGCGCTGAGGGCACGGATGTCCTCGAGGCCACGGCCGTCGATGCGGACCTTGTCGCGCAGGACGCGCTCGCGGACGACGGCCTTGGTGACCGAGCGGACAGCCGCGCCGATCTCCTTCTCGCGACCCTCGAACTGCTCGCCGAGCTTGTCGATGACGTCGGCCTTGATCTCGGACTCGCGCTCCTCGCGGTCAGCCTTGCTGACGATCGTGAGGGCCTGGGCGAGGTCGGCCTTGGCGACGTTCTCGACGGCCTCGTAGACGTCGTCCTCGTAGTCGAGGAAGATCGGGAAGTCCCGGACCGGCTTGGCAGCGGTCTCGGCGAGCGCGATCTGCGCCTCGCAGAGCTGCTTGATGAAGACCTTGGCGGCTTCGAGGCCACCGGCGACGATCTCCTCGGTGGGCGCCTGGACGCCACTTTGGACGAGGTCCCACGTGGCCTCGGTCGACTCGGCCTCGACCATCATGATGGCGACGTCGTCACCGGCGATGCGGCCGGCGACGACCATGTCGAAGACCGCGTTCTCGAGCTGGCTGTGCGTCGGGAAGCCGACCCACTGGCCGTCGATCAGGGCGACGCGGGTGGCGCCGACCGGGCCGGTGAACGGCAGTCCCGAGATCTGCGTCGACGCGGAGGCCGCGTTGATCGCCAGGACGTCGTAGGGGGTGTCGGGGTTGAGCGCCAGGACCGTGATGACGACCTGGACCTCGTTGCGCAGACCCTTCTTGAACGTGGGGCGCAGGGGGCGGTCGATCAGGCGGCACGTGAGGATCGCGTCCTCGCTGGGGCGTCCCTCACGGCGGAAGAACGAGCCCGGGATGCGACCGGCGGCATACATCCGCTCCTCGACGTCGATCGTCAAGGGGAAGAAGTCGAAGTGGTCCTTGGGGTGCTTGCCGGCCGTGGTGGCCGACAGCAGCATGGTGTCGTCATCGAGGAAGGCGGCGACGGAGCCGGCAGCCTGCTGGGCGAGGACGCCCGTCTCGAAGCGGATGGTGCGGGTGCCGAAGCTGCCATTGTCGATGACGGTCTCAGCGGTGTGAAGTGTGGATTCCGACATGGAAGTCCCTTCCGCAGGCCTAGGCCTGCCTGTTGGGACGAGAGGTGCCAGACGGTGGAACCTTGTCGGTCTTCGATCGAGGCCTGCGGGCGTTCGGTGGAACATCCCGAGGGCCACTACCGAGGACCGAGCACGTCATGCCTGGGCACTCTCGTCGTGGGTGATGCGATGTGCAGTTGTGAAACGAGGCGGTCACTCCACAGGGAAGTGACCGCCTCAGGGGGTTCTAGCGGCGCAGACCGAGACGCTCGATGAGCGAGCGGTAGCGCTCGATGTCGTTGTTCTGCAGGTAGTTGAGCAGACGACGACGCTGTCCGACCAGGAGCAGCAGACCACGACGGCTGTGGTGGTCGTGCTTGTGCTCCTGAAGGTGCGCGGTCAGGTGCGAGATGCGACCCGTCAGGAGCGCGATCTGGACCTCAGGGGATCCGGTGTCGCCGTCACTGAGCGCGTACTGCTTGATGATGTCTTCCTTGGCAACGCCGGCCACCGTGGGCGCAGCAGTCTTCTTTGACACAGTTCTCCTCTGGGGGTTCCGTTGCACGGCGCGCCCGGGCTTGTCCACCGGGGCACTCTGGATCCGTGGCCGATCAGACGGCACCGTCCAGACTATCAGCGGCAGTGCTTGCGGGGCGAATCGCCGCTGTCGCCCGGCGACGCCGCAGGCGGTTGACTACGCTCGCCCCCATGATGCGTCGATGGGTCGCCGTCCTCCTCGTCCTGGGCTGTGTCGCGGCGTGCGGACCCGACCGCGAGCCGAGCCCTCGCCGCGCGGCCGCGTACGTCGGGATGGGCGACTCGTACGTCAGCGGACCCGGCATCGCACCCGTCGACGGCGACTCCGGCGCGTGCCTTCGCTCGGGCGCGAGCTGGCCCGCTCTGCTGGCCCGGGAGCTCGGGATCGAGCAGCGAGCCGACGTCAGCTGCGGTGGCGCGACCACCGACCACGTGCCGGAAGCAGTCCCCGGCCAGGGCGGGATCATCGCACCGCAGCTCGACGCGGTCTCCCGCAGCACGCGGCTCGTCACGATCGGGATCGGCGGCAACGACGGCAACTTCTACGAGGGCCTGTTCAACAGCTGCATCTATCCCACGATCCGCACCACCAGCGGCTGCCGGTTCTTCGACGAGGAACAGGCACCCGAGATCCTCGCCGCGACCAAGACCAAGATCGTGCGGACGCTCGAGGCGATCACCGAGAAGGCGCCCGACGCCGACGTGCTGCTGGTCGGCTACATCCGGATCCTCCCTGACGACGGCGCCTGTCCCCCGCTGGGTCTCAGCCGCGCCCTGGTCACCCACGGCTCGTCCGCGATGCGCCAGCTGGAGGCCACCCAGCGGGCCGCGGCACGCGAGGCCGGCGCCACGTTCGTCTCCCTCCGGGGCATGTCGCGTGGCCACGACGTCTGCGCCGAGGACGACGCGTGGGTCAACGGGCTGGAGAACACCCCGGCCGACGGCGTCAACCTGCATCCCACCGCCGCCGCCATGCGGGCCGTTGCGAAGCACCTGGCCGGCGTCGTCGAGGCTCGCGGCTGAGGTGCGCCCCGACGAGTTTCCCGGTCCCGACTAGCGTCGTGGCATGAGGATCACCCGGCAGCTCGCCACCGTCACGGCCGTGAGCCTGGCGCTGCTCGCCGGCTGCTCGTCCACGTCCGACGAGCCGCAGGAGCCGGCGGCCACGACCTCGACGCCCGCGCCCCGCCCCAGCGCAACCCCGGACCTGCCGGCGGTGCGCTCCTATGTCGCGATCGGCGACTCGTTCACGTCCGGACCCGGTCTCGCCGAGCTGCGCGACGACGGCGCGTTCTGCCTGAGGTCCGACCACAACTGGCCGTCGCTGCTCGCTCGCGCGCTCCGCCCGGCGTCCTTCGACGACGTCAGCTGCGCGGGCGCCACGACGTACGACGTGCTGCAACCCGGCCGCGGCGCGGCGGCTCAGATCGACGCCGTCCGGCCGAGCACGGACCTGGTCACGGTGGGCATCGGCGGCAACGACGGCAACCTGTTCGCTTCGCTCGTCTCGAGCTGCTCCGGCGGCGGCGGGACGTGTCGGCCGTTCCTGCGCGACTCGGCTCCGGCCATCCTCGACGAGACCGTCGGCCGGATCGCCAAGGTCCTCGAGGACGTACGTGCGAGAGCGCCGAAGGCGACGGTCCTGCTGGTGGGCTACCCGCGCATCATGCCCGACTCCGGGACGTGCGCCAGCGTCGGGATCCCCGCTGCGGACACCGCTGCCGTGGCCGGAGCCGAGGAGGCGCTCGACCGCTCGCTGGCCGCGGCCGCGCGGCAGGTCGGCGTGCCGTACGTCTCGGTGCGCGACGCGTCACGAGGCCACGACGCGTGCGCGGGCGACCGGGCGTGGACCAACGGCGCCGACGTCAGGGACGAGGACGGCATCGCGTTCCATCCGCGTCGTGCCGGCATGGCTGCGGTGGCCCGGGCGGTCCAGACCGAGCTCGCGCTCGGTGCAGGGGTGGGCCGCTGAAGCGTGCCCGCACCGCGATGGACGGGCTCAGCCCCGGAGTATCGCGCGAGCCTGCTCGACGTCCTGCTGCATCTGCGCGATCAGCGGATCGATGCCTTCGTACCTCACCATGCCGCGCAAGCGGTCCACCAGCTCGACGCGGATCGCCTCGCCGTAGAGCTCCAGGTCGGTGCGGTCCAGGACGTACGACTCGACCCGGCGCTCGACGCCGTCGAACGTGGGGTTGGTGCCGACCGAGATCGCGGCCGGCAGGCGCTCGCCGTCGGCGCGGACGAGGCGACCGGCATAGACCCCGTCGGGCGGGACGGCGTACGACTCGTCGACCGGCACGTTGGCCGTCGGGAAGCCGAGCTCACGGCCGCGCTGGTCACCCTTGGTCACGACGCCCGAGACCTCGTGCGGTCGCCCCAGGACGTCGGCGGCCTCCACCAGCTTTCCCTCGGCGACCAGCGAACGAACGAGGGTGGACGACCAGGGCACGGCGCCGCCGTCGAGGGCGAGCCCGTCCACGGCGAAGCCGGCGCGCTCCCCCGCGTCGCGCAGAAACGCAGTGTCGCCGCTGGCTCGGGAGCCGAACCGGAAGTTGTCCCCCACGGCGACGAGCCCGGCGCGCAGCTGGTCGACCAGCACCCGGTCGACGAACTCCTGCGGTGACCAGGTGGCCATCTCGGCGGTGAAGTTGAGGATGCGCACCTCGTCGGCGCCGGCGGCGCGCAGGAGCTCGACCCGTCGCTCGACGGTCGTGAGCCTCGTGGGCGCCTGGTCGGGCCGCACGACGGCCAGCGGGTGCGGGACGAAGGTGACCGCGATGACCGGCAGGCCCTGCGCCAGCTCTCGGGTGCGGGCGAGCACGTGCTGGTGGCCACGATGGACGCCGTCGAAGTTGCCGACCGTCACCGCCGACGGCTCGGACCGCGAGTCCGTCGCAGCCCCTCGGAAGTCGCGCCAGATCATCACGTGAAAACTGTGCCACACGCCCGTTCGTGGCCCGGCAGGAGCCGAACCTAAGAAGACTCTCATCGGCTCCTCATCGACCGCCGGCGGGCGATGCGGCAGGCTGGACGCATGGACCTGCGCAGACGTCTTCCCGCGGCGGTGCTCGCGGTCGTCGCGCTCGCGCTCACCGCGGTCATCGTCTCCCGGCTGTCCGCCGGCGCCGATCCGGCCCCGCGCGACACCACCCCGATCACGATCGCCCCCGATCCCACGCCTGCGACGACACCGACACCGACGCCCGACGACGATGACGACGGCAAGGTCACGCCGCGGCTGCGCGACGACGATGACGACGACGGGCCCGACGACGATGACGACGACCACACGGAGCCCGGCGACGATGACGACTGAGGCCTGATGCCCCTCACCACGACGTTGTCACGCCTGTCGGTGCGGCAACGCCTCACCGTCACGGTCGCGCTGCTCACGTCGCTGGCGCTGCTCGTCGTCGGGTCGACCCTGTACGTCCTGGAGTCCCGTCGCATCGACCGGGTGATCGAGGCCAGCCTCACGCAGGAGATCGGCGAGTTCCGGGCGCTGCAGGCCGAGAACGATCCGCAGACCCGCAAGCCCTTCACGTCGTCCGACCGGTTGCTGACGGTCTTCCTGGAGCGGAATCTCCCCGACGCGAACGAGGCGCTCTACGGGTTCCGCGCGACGGGCGGCCCGACGTACCAGGCCGAGGGTGACAACGTGCTGCTCGGCTCGGCGGCGTTCCGACGGACCGTCGAGCGGCTCGAGCCCAGGGGCGGCACGGGGACCGTCACGGTCGACGGCTCGGAGTACCGCGTCGCCGTGCAGCCGGTCAAGCAGGGCGGGGCCACCTCGGCGTTCGTCGTGACGCACGACGTCACCGCGAGCCGTGAGGACCTGCGTGGCCTCATGCTCACGTACGCCCTGCTGGCCGCCGTCTCGGTGATCCTGATCGCCGGGCTGGCCTCGTGGATCGCCGGGCGGCTGCTCAGCCCGGTCCGGCGGCTGCGGGACACAGCGCGCGGCATCACCGACGGCGACCTCGGCGGTCGCCTGCAGGTGACAGGCCACGACGACCTCTCCGACCTGCAGCGGACGTTCAACGACATGCTCGACCGCCTGGAGTCGGCCTTCGTCACGCAGCGCCAGCTCCTCGACGACGCGGGTCACGAGCTGCGCACGCCGCTGACGATCCTCAGAGGACACCTCGAGGTGCTCGACGCGTCCGACCCCGAGGACGTCGCGGCGACCCGCACGCTGCTTCTCGACGAGACCGACCGCATGTCACGCCTCGTCAACGACCTCCTGATGCTGGCCAAGGCACGTCGCCCCGACTTCGTGACCCTCCAGCCGACGGACGCCGAGACGCTGACCCACGGCGTGCTCGACCGGGTGCGCGCCCTCGCCGACCGGACGTGGCTGCTCGACGGAGTCGCGCGGACCGCCGCTGCGCTCGACGGGCAGCGCATCACCCAGGCCTTGTTGCAGCTCGCCGACAATGCAGCCCGGCACACCCAGGCCGGTGACGAGATCGGCATCGGGTCGCGCCTGCACGAGGGCCGCCTCGAGCTGTGGGTGCGGGACACCGGACCCGGCGTGGCACCTGAGCTCCGCACCGAGATCTTCGAACGGTTCTCCCGCGGGGAGAACGACGACGAAGGATTCGGCCTCGGCCTGTCGATCGTCCGCGCCATCGCCGAGGCACACGGCGGCGACGTCGTGCTCGACGACACCGCGGTGGGAGCGACCTTCCGCCTCCGCCTCCCGACCGGAGAGTCCGCATGAACCGCATCCTGATCGTCGAGGACGAGGATCGCATCGCCTCGTTCGTCGCCAAGGGTCTCAAGGCCGAGGGCTTCACCCCGACCGTCGTGGCCGACGGCATCACCGGGCTCGACTACGCGCTGACCGGCGAGTTCGACCTCATGGTGCTCGACATCGGCCTGCCGGGCCTCGACGGCTTCCGCATCCTCGAGCGAGTCACGGCCGAGCGGCCCGCACTCCCCGTGATCGTGCTGACGGCCCGCGACTCCGTGACCGACACCGTCGCGGCTCTCGAGGGCGGCGCCGCCGACTACATGTCCAAGCCGTTCAAGTTCGGTGAGCTCCTGGCCCGCGTACGCCTGAGGCTGCGCACGCCCGGCGACCCGGCCCCCGAAGACGACTTGTCAGTGGGTGATGTGCGCCTGGACCTGCGCCGCCGCCGGGCGTACGTCGGCGACCGGGAGGTGGAGCTCTCCGCACGGGAGCTCACGCTCGCCGAGGTGCTGATCCGCAACCGCGGCCTCGTGCTGTCGCGGGAGCAGCTGCTCTCGCAGGTGTGGGGCTACGACTTCGACCCGGGCTCCAACGTCGTCGACGTCTACGTCGGCTATCTCCGCAAGAAGCTCGGCGCCGGCCTCGTCACCACCGTCCGCGGCCTCGGCTACCGCGTCGACTGACCCCCCGCGATCTGTGACGAAACGCCCCACTCCGTCGTCCTGGAACGGGGCACTTCGTCACACCTCGCGGCATCAGAGGGAGATCTTGAAGCCGGACAGCCTCGCCTGCGGGAGGCGTTCGAGCAGCGGCTCGAGGGCGCGGGCCGCCTCGTCGGCCAACGGCCGGTCGGCTGGGTCGTTCGACAGGCAGGCGTACAACAGGTCGCCGAGGGCTGACGGCACGAAGTCTGGCAGCGCGTACGGCTCCTCGGTCAGCTGCGCCCACCGGGGCTCGCGGTCGTACGCCCGGTAGCCGGCGGCGGCGCGGAACATCGTGGCGCCGAACGCCCACATGTCGCTCGCGTGCCCGACGGTGCCGCGCTCGCCCGGAGCGCACTGCTCGGGGGCCATGTACTCGTCGCTGCCCAGCGGCTCGGTGAGGTCGGCCGCGTCCTTCGCGTCCCGCGCGATGCTGAAGTCGATGAGCTTCGCGGGCGCCCCCATGATGACGTTGCTCGGCTTGAGGTCGAGGTGGCAGATGCCCTCCTGTCGCAGGTAGTGCAGGGCCGAGCAGAGCTCGAGGCCCAGGGGCAGCAGCTGGTGCAGCGGCACGTAGCCGTGGGAGGAGATCAATGACGACAGGCTCGGCCCGTCGACGTTCTCGAGCACGAGGTACGGCCGCTCACCCTCGTCGTCGTACGCGAAGAGGCGTGCGATCCCGGGATGGTTGACGCGACGCAGCATCTCGACCTCACGCTCCAGCTCCGACCGTCCGGAGGCGACCTGCCGCGGACGAACGATCTTCGCTATGACGGGCGCGTAGAGGCGCTCGTCGAAGGCGAGCCACGCCTCGTACACCGTGCCCCCGCCGACCGCCTTGACGGCCGTGAGGCCGGGGGCGATCGCGTCGCCCCCGGCCAGGCCCCAGGTGTCGGGCATCAGCTGGTGCTGGTGGTCGGCGCCGTGTTCTTGGTCGGCGCGGTGTTCACGGTCTTCGCCGTGTTCTTCGTCGGGGCGGTGTTCTTGGTGTTCGCCGTGTTCTTGGTCGGCGCCGTGTTCTTGGTGTTGACGGTGTGGTTCGTCGGCGAGTCGGCCTGGCCGGCCTTGGCCTGGTCGTCGTCCTCGGGGTCGTCGTCGAGGTTCGTCGACTGGACCCACGTCGTCGAGGTGTCCTCGCGCTTGGCGACCGTGTCGCGGTCGTCGGCCTGGGCGGTTCCGGCGATCGCGACCCCGGCGGTGCCGAGGACGACGGTGCCGGCGAGGGTCACGATTCCGGTGCGTACGAGCTTGTGCATGTCCATCTCCTTGATCGGTGCTTGCTGATGACACCAATCTGACGAGCGCGCGTGAGGCGCACGTGAGCCCCGCATGAGAGGTCTCTCATGTCGCGGAGCTCGCTCTACAGCAGCGGGCGCAGCGGCGCGAGGATCCACTCGCAGGCCTTGGCGACCAACGGGCGCGACGACCACTCCGCGCGGGTCAGCACTCGCGCGTTGGACGCGTCGGTCTCGAAGACCTTCTCCAGGTGCGCCGCCAACGCGTCGTCGAGGATCTCGAGGTTGATCTCGTAGTTGCCGGTCAGGCTGAGCCTGTCGATGTTGGCGGTGCCGACCGTGGTCCAGCGACCGTCGATCGTCGCGGTCTTCGCATGCACCATCCAGTCCTGGTAGAGCAGGATCTCCACACCGCCGTCGAGCAGCTGGGAGTAGAAGCCCCTCGACAGCCAGTCGGCCACGACGTGGTTGGAGATCTCGGGGACGAGGATCCGCACGCGGACGCCCCGGGCGGCGGCGTCGAGCAGGCCCTGCAGGATGTCGCGGTCGGGGATGAAGTAGGCCGCGGTGATGTAGATGTGGTCGCGGGCGCGGTCGATCGCCTCGATGTACATCCCGCGGATCGGGAAGAGCAGCTGCCGTGGCACGTTGCGGTGCGCGCGGATCTGCGGCTCCCAGCTGGCGTCGCCACGCTCCTTGAGCATGCGGGTCCTGCGGCTCCGGCGCAGGTTCCAGAAGTCGACGAACGCGTTGTCGAGGTCCCACACCGAGGGCCCCTCGATCTTGAGGTGCGTGTCGCGCCACTCCGAGGCGTACAGCGAACCGACGTTGTAGCCGCCGACGTAGCCGACCTCGTCGTCGACGACCAAGATCTTGCGGTGGTCGCGGCCCATCTGCCGGGGGCTGAAGAACCGCCAGCCGGTCGCGAAGACCGGATAGCGCAGCACGTGGATCGGCGCGGGAAACCGCAGGAAGCTCGGGGTCACGACGAGGTTGGCGAACCCGTCGTAGATCACGTAGACGTCGACGCCCCGGGCGGCCGCGTCGATCAGCGCCTGCTTGAAGCGGCGCCCCGTCTCGTCACCCTTGATGATGTAGGTCTCGAACAGGATGCGCTCCCGCGCTCCACCGATGGCCCGGAGCATGTCCTCGAAGAGGTCGGAGCCGTAGGTGTACGCGGTTGCGGTGTTGCCGTCGCCGATGGCCAGCGGGGTGGGCTCGGTGACCGGGAACGAGCCGTGCCCCTTGCCGCGCAGGATCTTGCGGACCTTGGTGGTCGCCATCAGCGCGACGACGATCAAGAACTGCGCCGTCAGCAGCATCGACAGGGCCCGCCGGAGGATGCCCCGCGTGGAGGGACGGCGCAGCTGCATGGTGTGACCCTAGCGATTCAGACGAAGACGGCAACGGGCTTGGCCACGCCGCCGCGCTGGTCGTAGAGGGCCAGGAACTCCCCGGACGGCGCGAACACGGCGACCGCGCCAGGTGCTCCGAGGTCGATCCCGGTGAGCGGGCGGCCGAAACGTACGTCGGAGGCCTCGCGCTCCTCGAGGTCGTACGCCGGGAAGCTCGCGCGGGCCACGTCGTCCAGCCCCGCCACGACGAGCTCCGCCTCGAGCTCCTCGAGCGTGCGCGCCCGGTCGAGCGCGAAGGCGCCGACCCGCGTCCGCCGCAGCATCGTGAGGTGGCCGCCCACCCCGAGGTCTGACCCGACGTCCCGGGCGAGGGCGCGGATGTAGGTCCCGCTGGAGCAGACGACCCGCACGTCGACGTCGACGAGATCGCCCTCTGAGCGGAAGTCGGTGAGCTCGAACGTGGACACCGTCACCGGACGCGCCGCCAGCTTCACCTCGTCGCCGCCACGCACCCGGGCGTACGAGCGCACCCCGTCGACCTTGATCGCCGAGACGGACGACGGGACCTGCTGGATCTCCCCCGTCCACGCGGGCAGCGCTGCGCGCACCGCGGCCTCGTCGAGGTGCGCGGCCGGCGTCGACGCGGTGATCTCTCCCTCGGCGTCGTCGGTCACGGTGGCCTGGCCCAGGCGGATGGTCGCGACGTACTCCTTGTCGGCGAGCGTCAGATGACCGAGCAGTCGCGTCGCCCGGTTGATGCCGAGCACCAGCACGCCCGTGGCCATCGGGTCGAGCGTGCCCGAGTGGCCGACCTTGCGGGTGCCCGCGATGCGGCGCATGCGGCCGACCACGTCGTGCGACGTCCAGCCGGCCGGCTTGTCGACGACGACCAGACCGCTGACGGCGTCAGTCATCGAGCTCCGCGTCGTCGTCCTTCTTCTTGTACGGATCGGGGTCGCCGGCATACTGCGCGCCGGCCGATCGCGACGCGACCTCCTCGTCGGACTGCTTGACCTTGGCGAGCAGGTCCTCGATCTCCTTGGCCGTCTCCGGCACGGCGTCGAGGAAGAACTCGATCGACGGCGTGATGCGGGTGCCGAGCTGCTTGCCGACCTCCGACCGGATCAGCCCGGTCGCGCTGCGCAGCGCTGCCGCGGTGTCCGCGCGAGCGGCCTCGTCACCCATGACGGTGTAGAACACCGACGCCTGCTGGCCGTCACCGGTCATGCGTACGTCGGTGATCGTGACGAAGCCGAGACGCGGATCCTTGACCCGGCGCTCGAGCATCTGCGCCACGATGACCTTGATCCGGTCGCCGACCTTGTGGATCCGGGGTCCAGCCATGATTCCTCCTGAAAGTCGTGTTGCGTCACAGCTTCGGTGGCCCGGGGACCTCAGAAGCTGTGACGCAACACAGGTGAGCAGTGCTTACGCGCGGGCCTTCTCGCGCAGCTCGAACGTCTCGACGACGTCGCCGACCTTGATGTCGTTGAAGCCCTTGAGCACGAGACCGCACTCGAAGCCTTCGCGGACCTCGGACACGTCGTCCTTCTCACGCCGCAGGCTGGAGAAGTCGAGGTTGTCCGCGACCACGGAGCCGTCGCGAAGCAGGCGTGCCTTCGCGTTGCGCCGGATCACGCCGCTCGTGACCATGCAACCGGCGATGTTGCCGATCTTGCTGGAGCGGAAGATGTCGCGGATCTCGGCGGTACCGAGCTGCGCCTCCTCGAACTCCGGCTTGAGCAGGCCCTTGAGCGATGCCTCGATCTCCTCGATCGCGTTGTAGATGACCGAGTAGTACTTGATCTCGACACCCTCGCGGTCGGCCAGCTCCGTCGCCTTGCCCTGGGGGCGGACGTTGAAGCCGATGATGACGGCGTTGGACGCGGCGGCCAGCATGACGTTGGTCTCGGTGATCGCACCCACACCGCGGTCGATGACCCGGAGTGCGACCTCCTCGCCGACGTCGATCTGGGCCAGTGCGTCCTCGAGCGCCTCGACCGAGCCGGAACCGTCACCCTTGAGGATGAGGAGCAGCTCGTCGGTCTCGCCCTTCTCCATCGAGGACATGAAGTCCTCGAGCGTACGACGGCCGGTGCGCTGCGCCAGGAGCGCGTTGCGCTCGCGCGCCTCACGCTTCTCGGCGATCTGGCGAGCCAGCCGGTCGTCGGCGACGACCATGAAGTTGTCACCGGCGCCGGGCACCGCCGTCAGGCCCAGCACGAGGGCCGGACGCGACGGAGTCGCCTCGTCGATGTTCTCGCCGTGCTCGTCGAGCATGGCGCGGACACGACCGAACGCCGGACCGGCGACGATCGAGTCGCCGACCTTGAGCGTTCCACGGTGGACCAGCACCGTGGCGACCGGACCCCGACCGCGGTCGAGGTGCGCCTCGATGACGAGGCCCTCGGCGTTCTGGTTGGGGTTGGCGCGCAGGTCGAGCGACGCGTCAGCCGTCAGGATGACGGCCTCGAGCAGGTCGTCCATGCCGGTGCCGGCCTTGGCCGAGACGTCGACGAACATCGTGTCGCCGCCGTACTCCTCGGGCACGAGGCCGTACTCGGTGAGCTGGCCACGGGCCTTGGTCGGGTCCGCGTCGGGCTTGTCGACCTTGTTGACCGCGACGACGATCGGCACACCCGCGGCCTTGGCGTGGTTGAGCGCCTCGACCGTCTGCGGCATGACGCCGTCGTCGGCCGCGACCACGAGGATCGCGATGTCGGTCGCCTGGGCACCACGGGCACGCATGGCGGTGAACGCCTCGTGACCGGGTGTGTCGATCAGGGTGATGCGACGCTCGTTGCCGTCGACCTCGGTGGCGACCTGGTAGGCACCGATGGTCTGCGTGATGCCACCGGCCTCCTTGTCCACGACGTTGCTGCTGCGCAGCGCGTCGAGGAGCTTGGTCTTTCCGTGGTCGACGTGGCCCATGACGGTGACGACCGGCGGACGTGCCGTGAGGTCGGCCTCGTCGCCCTCGTCCTCGCCGAACTCGATGTCGAACGACTCGAGCAGCTCGCGGTCCTCGTCCTCGGGCGAGATGACCTCGACGTTGTAGTTGAGCTCCTCACCGAGCAGCATCAACGTCTCGTCGTTGGCCGACTGGGTCGCCGTGACGACCTCGCCCAGGTGGAACAGCACCTCGACGAGCGACGCGGAGTCTCCGCCGATCTTGTCGGCGAAGTCGGCCAGGGACGAGCCTCGCGTCAGGCGTACGGTCTCGCCGTTGCCCTTGCGGACGCGGACGCCGCCGATGGCGGGCGCCTGCATCTGGTCGAATTCCTGACGCTTCGCGCGCTTGCTCTTGCGGCCACGACGGACGGGGCCACCGGCGCGACCGAACGCGCCCTGGGTGCCGCCACGCGTGTTGCGGCCACCGGGGCCACCCGTGCGCGGAGGACCGCTGAAGCCGCCTCCACCGCCGGGAGCGCCACGACCGGGCGCACCGCCGCCGCCGGGACGACCGGCGTAACCGCCACCGCCTCCGCCGCCGGGTCCACCGCGACCGGGTGCACCGCCGGGTCCACCGCGACCGGGTGCACCGCCGGGTCCACCGCGACCGGGCGCGCCGCGACCGGTCGAAGGACCGGCGAGGCCGGACTGGCGCGGCATCATGGCCGGGTTGGGGCGCGGCATGCCGGGTGCGGCACCTGGCGTCGGGCCGCCGGCACGTGCGGCCGGCGGACGCGGGGCACTCTGCATGCCCTGCGTCGACGAGAACGGGTTGTTGCCGGGCCGGGCGCCGGGCGCCTTGGGTCCGGGCCGCGGGCCGGGGGTGGCCGGCGCCGGTGCCGAGGCAGCGGCGGCGGGCGCCTCGGGCTCGGCGGCGGGGGCCGGGGCCTCCGCAACGGGCTCGGGCTCAGGGGTCGGCGCGACACGCGGGCCCGGCGTGGGGCCGGGCGTACGGGTCGGGGCAGGCGCAGCCGGTGCAGCGGCCTCGGCCGCAGCCGGTGCAGCAGCCTCGGGCTCGGCCGCCTTGGCCGGTGCGGCCTTCTTGGCGGCGGCCTTGCCACCTGACTTCTTGGCGCCCTGCGCGCGCAGGGCTTCGCCGTGCTCCTCGTTGAGGCGCCGGACGACGGGGGCTTCTACGGTCGAGGAGGCCGACTTCACGTACTCACCCATGTCTTTCAGGGTGGACAGGACGACCTTGCTCTCGACACCGAACTCGCGTGCGAGCTCGTGGACTCTTACAGCCACTCTTCTCCTTCAGGGGGGTCCGACCCCGAAGGAGGATCAGACCACTAGTTGACGAACGTGCTCATTGCGCAGTACTCATCGCGCAGTACTCATCGGCCGAGGCCGTTCAGTGTGGTCATGAGCGAATGCTCCGATTTCGTGTCATGAACGCGCCGGGTGGTGCGTCCTTGGTGGTGGTCAAGCGGTGTCTTTCGGATCCTCCACGACCGATGCGAGCGCGTCCAAGTCGAGCGGCCCCTCGACTCGAAGGGCCCGACCGAACGCCTTGCGGCGAGTCGCGAGCTCCAGGCACCGGTGCGTGGGGTGCAGGTGCGCCCCTCGTCCCGGCAGCGTGCCGTGCGGATCAGGTGTCACGACCGTGGTCGTGGGCCCCTGAACTGCGACGACTCGCACCAGAGTGGTCTTGTCCGCACGTTGCCTGCAACCGATGCACGTCCGAACGACCTCGTCCAGTCTACCCGTTTCGCGAAGCCGTCGCGCCATCGAGTCAGTCGCCTGCGGTCCGAGGCGCCTCGGTGTCCGAACGGATGTCGATGCGCCAACCGGTGAGCTTGGCGGCAAGACGGGCGTTCTGCCCCTCCTTGCCGATCGCGAGCGACAGCTGGAAGTCCGGGACGACGACACGCGCCGAGCGGGTCGCCGGGTCGACCAACGTCACACCCTTGACCTGCGACGGCGAGAGGGCGTGCGCGATGAACTCGGCGGGGTCGTCGCTGTAGTCGACGATGTCAATCTTCTCGCCGTGCAGCTCGTGCATCACGTTGCGCACCCGCTGCCCCATCGGACCGATGCAGGCACCCTTGGCGTTGACGCCGGGGACGTTGGCGCGCACCGCGATCTTGCTGCGGTGGCCGGCCTCGCGGGCGATCGCGACGATCTCGACCGAGCCGTCCGCGATCTCCGGGGCCTCGAGGGCGAACAGCAGCTTGACCAGGTTGGGGTGCGTGCGCGAGACCTTGACCCGCGGGCCCCGCAGCCCCTTCTCCACCTCGTAGACGTACGCCTTGAGCCGCTCGCCGTGGGCGTACTTCTCCTCGGGCACCCTCTCGGAGGCGACCAGGATCGCCTCGATGCGGCCGAGGTCGAGCGCGACGTCTCCCGGGCGGCTCTGCTGGATGACGCCGGAGACGATGTCGCCGACCTTGCCGGCGAACTCGCCGTACTTGGACTCGTCCTCCGCGTCGCGGATGCGCTGCATGATGAGCTGGCGGGCGATCGTGGCGGCGAACCGGCCGAAGTCCTCGGGAGTGTCGTCGAACTCCTCCGTGAAGGTGGGCGCCGGGCGTTCCTGGGGCTCCTCGCCCTCGGCGGGCTCCGGCAGCGGGTCGGCCTCGATGCGCTCCTTGGCCCACACGGTGACGTGCCCACTCTTGCGGTCGAGCTCGACCCGCGCGTGCGAGTGGGACCCATGGGTCTTGTGGTACGCGGACAGCAGCGCTGTCTCGATGGCCTCGACGACAACGTCGAACGAGATGTCCTTCTCGTGCTCGAGGGCGCGCAGTGCGGTCATGTCGATGTCCATGTCAGGCGTCCTTCCTGTTGAGCTCGGTTTGCACGAGCGCGGTGCTGATCTGGTCGTAGGCCAGCCGTTGGCTGGAGGTGCGGCCCTCGATGACGACGCCCTCGTCGTCGCTCTCGCCGATGCGGCCGTCGATCGACGAGTCGTCGGCGAGCCGCAGGCGTACGAGGCGCCCGGCGTTGCGACGCCAGTGGCGGGGCTCGGTGAGGGGGCGGTCAACACCCCGCGAGGTGACCTCGAGGGTGTAGGGCCGAGAGCCCATCACGTCGGACGCGTCGAGCTCCTCGGACAGCGCCCGGGTGGCGTCGGTGATGTGGTCGATGCCGACCCCGCCGTCGCGGTCCAGGGCGATGCGGAGGACCCGCTTGTTGCCGGCCGGGGTGAGCTCGACGGCCTCGAGGTCGAGTCCGAGCGCCGACACGCACTGCTCCACGAGGGTCGCCAGTCGTTCGTCCATGGCTCGTCCTCCGTGTTCTTTTGTCGGCACCGGCTTCGGCGTCGGGTCCACCCTACCCAACCTCCAGGCCTCCGGTGAACGCGCCGAGTCGGCTAGCCTGCCGTGGTGATCAGCCGACGCGCACTCCTCGGGACGGGTGCCGCCACCGCAGCGGTCGCGGCCGGTCTCGGCGGCGCCGCGCTGGGGCACCGGCTCGACGACCTCGCCCGCACCGTCGGCATCGAGCCCCATCCGGAGCCGGATCCGGCGGACGACCGGCTCATCAAGCGCGTCGCAGCCGACCAGAACGCCCTCCTCGCACGGATCGAGGCGACGGCCGTGCGGCACCGCGGCCTGCGGCTCGACCGGTTCGTCACGATCAGCACCGCCCACGCCAAGGCTGTGGGCGGGGCGACGTCGGTGCCCGACGTCGCGCGAGCGCCGGCCGACCGCGCCACCGCCGTACGAGCCTTGGTCAACGCGTACGCCAAGGCGTCCACGGACCGGGCGGCCGACGCCGAGTCGGCGGTCTCCCCCGCGCTCGCCCGAGTCCTCGCGTCGATGTCGGCCGGGCTGGCCCAGTGCGCGCGCGCCGTGGGTGACCTGCGATGAGCTCGACGGAGGCCCTGCAGGGCTGGCTCGCGCTGGAGCACGAGGCGGTCTGGCTCTACCCGGTCATCGGTGCCCGGTTCGACGGCGTCGCCGAGCGGGCCCGCGCGTCGTACGGCAGGCACCGCGACGTGCGGGACAGGCTGCTGGCCCGCCTGCACGACATGGAGGTCGAGCCGGTCGCGACCGCGCTGTCGTACGACGTCAACCGGCTGCGCACCCGATCCCGCGCCATCACCGCGGCACGGCAGATCGAGCGCGACATCGCGGCAGCCTGCCTGACACTGGTCGGCGAGGCGAGCGGCGAGCTGCGGACGTACGCGACCGCCGGCCTCCGACGCGCGGCTCTGGCCGAGATCACCTGGGGTGCTCAGCCGAAAGCCTTCCCCGGCCTCCCCTGATCCCCCGAGATTTGTACCCCGGTGCACCACGGCCGTGTCCGGCGTGGTGCACGCGGATCCGAATCTGGGTGACTCAGCCGCGGAGGTGGGCCATGAGGTCGGCGAGCGCCACGTCGGTACGTTCGCCGGTGGCTCGGTCCTTGACCTCGACGACGCCATCGGCGAAGCCCTTGCCGACCACCACGATCGTCGGTACGCCGATCAGCTCGGCGTCCTTGAACTTCACGCCGGGCGACACCTTGCCGAGCCGGTCGTCGAAGAGCACCTCGAGGCCCTCGCCGATGAGGTCCTGGTAGACCTGCTCCGCGCCGGCCACGACCGCCTCGTCCTTGCCGGCGACGATCAGGTGCACGTCGAACGGCGAGAGCTCCTTGGGCCAGACGAGGCCCAGGTCATCGTGGGCGTACTCGGCGACCGCCGCGACCGCACGCGAGACGCCGACCCCGTACGAGCCCATCGTCACGGTGACGAGCTTGCCGTTCTCGTCGAGCACCTTGAGCTCGAGCGCCTCGGCGTACTTGCGGCCGAGCTGGAAGATGTGACCCATCTCGATGCCGCGGGCGAGCTCGAGCGGACCCGAGCCGTCAGGGGCGGGGTCGCCCGCCTTGACCTCGGCCGCCTCGATCGTGCCGTCGGCGGTGAAGTCACGGCCCGCGACCAGGTCGATGACGTGAGAGCCCTCGACGTTCGCGCCGGTGACCCAGCGGGTGCCGTCGACGACGCGAGGGTCGACCAGGTAGCGGATCCCCGAGTCACTGTCAGCGCCCAGCGCGCCGGGGCCGATGTAGCCCTTGACCAGGGCGGGATGTGCAGCGAAGTCCTTGGCCTCGAACGGCTCGACCTCGGCCGGGGAGACCACGGCCTCGAGTCGCTTGGCGTCGACCTCGCGGTCGCCGGGCACCCCGATCGCGAGCGGCTCGCGGGTGCCGTCGGGCTGGCGCAGGATCACGAGCACGTTCTTGAGCGTGTCGGCTGCTTCCCACGGCCGGTCGTCGCGGGGGAACGCCTCGTTGAGGTGGTCCACGAGGGTGTCGATCGTCGGCGTTTCCGGAGTCTGCTCCGCGTGAGCGGCCGGCGCGTCGTCGTAGGGAATCGCGTCGGGCACGACGGTCGTGACGGCCTCGACGTTGGCGGCGTAGCCGCCGGGCGAGCGCACGAACGTGTCCTCACCGGTCTCCGAGACCGCGAGGAACTCCTCGCTGGCCGAGCCACCCATCGCACCGGACTGGGCGTGCACGATGACGTACTCGAAACCGAGCCGGTCGAAGATCCGGACGTACGCCTCGCGGTGTGCCTGGTAGGACCGCTCGAGGCCGGCGTCGTCGACGTCGAACGAGTAGGAGTCCTTCATGATGAACTCGCGGCCGCGCAGGATCCCGGCACGCGGACGCGCCTCGTCGCGATACTTCGTCTGGATCTGGTAGATGCTGAGCGGCAAGTCCTTGTAGGACGAGTAGAGATCCTTGACGAGGAGCGTGAAGAACTCCTCGTGCGTCGGGCCGAGCATCATGTCGTTGCCCTTGCGGTCCTTCAGGCGGAACACGTTGGGGCCGTACTCGACCCAGCGGTTGGTCGCTTCATAAGGTTCTCGAGGCAGCAACGCTGGAAATCTGACTTCTTGAGCGCCGATCTCCTCCATCTCCTCGCGGATGATCTTCTCGACCTTGGCCAGGACCTTGAGGCCCAGAGGCAGCCACGAGTAGATGCCGGGCGCCACGCGACGGACGTAGCCGGCTCGCACCAGGAGCTTGTGGCTCGGGACCTCGGCGTCGGCCGGATCGTCGCGGAGAGTACGCAGGAAGAGCCGGGACATACGCATGGACCCGAGCCTATCGGTGGCGCCGCGCTTCCCCGGTGGCGGTGCTCAGCTCCGGGCGGCCTTCATCGCGATCCGGATCATGGGCAGCTGGAGCGGGAGCCGGGCGACGGTCCCCAGCGTGAACCACCACGGCCTGCGCGAGTCGCGGGCGCTGTCGATCGTCATCTGCACGTTGGCGGGGAAGACCGCGACGAGCAGCGCCGCCGACGCCAGACCGCCCAGGCGGCGGGTGCGCGGCTGCAGCATCAGGCCCGCACACGCGATCTCCGCGAGGCCGGAGGCCTGCACCAGCTCACGCTTGCGAGGCAATGGCTTCGGCACGATCGCCTCGTACGTCTTGGGCGTCACGAAGTGCAGGACACCGGACACGGTGAAGATGGTGGCGAGGAACTTGATGTCACGACTCATGCTGCGAGCATGTCAGAGCAGGATCGACGCGAACGTCGCGGTCTGCTGGAAGCCGACCCGTTCGTACGCCCGACGGGCCGCGGTGTTGTGGTCGTTGACGTAGAGGGTGACGATCGGCGCGACCGTCGCCCGCGCCTGTTGGACGACGGCGGCGAGCGCCGGTGCCGCGATGCCGCGGCCACGCAGGTCCGGTCGCACGTAGACGCCCTGAATCTGGCACGCGTGCTCGGTCGCGGCGCCGACCTCGGCCTTGAAGACCACCTCGCCGTCCTCGATGATCGCGAACGCCCACCCCTGCGAGATCAGCTGCGCGACCCGCGCGCGATAGCCGCTGCGGTTGCCGGCCTCGGGGTCGACGCCGACCTCCTCGGTGAACATCGCGACGCACGCCGGGTAGACCGTGTCGAACTCGTCGATCACGACGGGCCGGACCCGATCGTCGGGCCGCAGCCTGCTGTCGCGCTCGATGACCATGAACGGCTGGTCGAGGCGCGGCGACCGGGCGGGCCCCCAGTGCGGCTCGAGCCGTTTCCACATCGCCAGGACCGGGTCGCGAGGCCCGACGATCGACGAGGGCCGTACGCCGTCGGAGATCGCCTGCTCGGCGAACGCCTCGACCGCCGCAGGTGTCGCCTGCACCGGCACGACGTTGGCCCCGGCGTGGCACGCGGACACAAGCACGCCGTCCTCGAAGTAGCCCCAGACCTGCCCGCCCAGCCAACGGCTCTGCAGCTTGGTGGCCTCGACGCGGTTGCGGACGAACAGGTTGACCAGCGGGTCGCGGTCGAGCAGCGCGTTCAGCTCGGGGAGGTCCGACGTCGTCAGCGGCCGGACGTGCGTCGTCGTCTTGAGCACAGAGCCTCCCTGGATGGTGTCACCAGCGTACGACGACTGGCCGACACCCGCCCAGCACCGCCCCGGTCAGCTGACGGTGACGGCGGGCGCGCCGCCCTCGACGGGCTCCATGCCCTCGGCGATGCGCATGGCCTCCTCGATCAGCGTCTCCACGATCTTGGACTCCGGGACCGTCTTGATGACCTCGCCCTTGACGAAGATCTGGCCCTTGCCGTTGCCCGACGCCACGCCGAGGTCGGCTTCGCGGGCCTCGCCGGGACCGTTGACGACGCAGCCCATGACCGCCACCCGGAGCGGCACCTCCATGCCCTCGAGACCGGCGGTGACCTCCTCGGCGAGCGTGTAGACGTCGACCTGGGCGCGCCCGCACGACGGGCACGAGACGATCTCGAGCTTGCGCTCGCGCAGGTTGAGCGACTGCAGGATCTGCAGGCCGACCTTGACCTCCTCGACCGGCGGCGCCGACAGCGACACGCGGATCGTGTCACCGATGCCCTGGCTCAGCAGCGCGCCGAAGGCCGTGGCGCTCTTGATGGTGCCCTGGAACGCCGGCCCGGCCTCGGTGACGCCGAGGTGCAGCGGCCAGTCGCCGCGAGCGGACAGCTGCTCGTACGCCTGCACCATCACGACGGGGTCGTTGTGCTTGACCGAGATCTTGAAGTCGTGGAAGTCGTGCTCCTCGAACAGCGACGCCTCCCACACGGCGGACTCGACGAGCGCCTCCGCCGTGGCCCTGCCGTACTTCTCGTAGATGCGCTTGTCGAGCGAGCCGGCGTTGACGCCGATGCGGATCGACACGCCGGCGTCCTTGGCCGCCCGCGCGATCGCCCCGACCTGGTCGTCGAACTTGCGGATGTTGCCCGGGTTGACCCGGACGGCTGCACAGCCGGCGTCGATCGCCGCGAAGACGTACTTGGGCTGGAAGTGGATGTCGGCGATGACCGGGATGTTGGAGTGTCGGGCGATCTCGGGCAGCGCGTCGGCGTCGTCCTGGCTGGGGCAGGCGACACGGACGATGTCGCAGCCGGCTGCCGTGAGCTCGGCGATCTGCTGCAGCGTCGTGTTGACGTCGGACGTCAGGGTCGTGGTCATCGACTGCACCGAGATCGGTGCGTCGCCACCGACATCGACGCTGCCGACCTTGATCTTGCGGGTCTTGCGCCGAGGTGCCAGCACCGGAGGAGGCATCGCGGGGAGTCCGAGATCGGTCATCTCGGGGCCCCCGCGGAAGTGTGAGCGCCGGCCGACGGGAGGCCGACTCGCAGCGTGAGGGCACGAGCGGTTCCGTGGGGTGAGGTCATGGTGGTCAGCTCAGCTTCACGGGGTTGACGATGTCGGCGTAGATCAGGATCACACTCATCAGCATAAGGAGGGCACCCACGGCGTAGGCGACGGGCAACATCTTCGCGACGTCGACGTAGCCGGGGTCGGGCCGGCCCCGCACCTTCGCGACGCCACGCCGCAGGGCCTCGTAGAGCGCGCCGGCGATGTGGCCGCCGTCGAGCGGCAGCAGCGGGATGAAGTTGAAGACGGCGAGGAACAGGTTGAGGCCAGCGAGCAGCACCAGGATGCGCTGGACGCGCTCGGACCAGGTCGGGTCGTCGACCGTCACCAGGTCGCCGGCGACACGGCTCGCGCCGACGACGCTGATGGGTCCCTCGGGATCGCGATCGGCACCGAACGCGGCCTTGGTGACGTCGACCATGCGCTGCGGCAGGTGCGCGATCGCCACGGCGGTGTCCTTGACGTACGTGCCCATGGTCGAGAAGACGTAGCCCGGACCCTGACGCTGCATCTCCTCGGTCGCGATCACCCCGAGGAAGCCGACGTTGACGGTCTTGGTCGGATCGTCCACGTCTGCACGCGCCAGCACCGACGTCGCGACCTCGACCTCGCGCTCGCGACCGTCTCGCTCGAAGCCGATCGTCGCCTCACGGGACCCGTTGGCACGGATCAGCTCGGTGAGGTCGTCCCACGAGGAGATCTCCTGGCCGTTGAACGAGGTGATGCGGTCACCGGCGAGGAGGCCCGCCTTCTTGGCCGGCGTGACGGGATCGTCGGCCCGGCAGGTACGACCGGCCTCGGCGTCGCTGATCGCGCAGTCGGACACCGCCTGCACCGTCGTCGTGGGCTTCATCGCCCCGAAGCCCATGAAGACGATGGCGAACAGTGCGGCGGCGATCAGGATGTTGACCGTCGGCCCTCCGGCCATGACGATGAGCTTCTGCCACCACGGCTTGCGGTAGAAGAGCCGGTCGAGGTCCTTGTCCTCGACGTGCTCGTACTCGGCGCTGCGGGCGTCGGAGATGAGCTGCGTGAACAGCCCGGTGTTGGTCTTGCGCACCTCGTGCGGGTCGGCGTCCTTGGCCGGCGGCAGCATGCCGACGAGCTTCACGTAGCCGCCCAGCGGGATCGACTTGATGCCGTACTCGGTCTCGCCCCGTTTGACCGACCACAGGGTGTTGCCGAAGCCGACGAAGAACTGCGTGACCTTGATGCCGAACTTCTTGGCGGGGTACATGTGGCCCAGCTCGTGCAGCCCGATCGAGACCGCCACGCCGATGATGAACGCGACGACACCCAAGGCGTAGATCACTGCGTCGTTCATCGTCTCTCCACCAGCTCCGCGGCCCGGGTGCGGGCCCATGCATCGGCGCCGAGCACGCCATCGAGGGTCAGGTCCTGGCGGGCCACGTCCGGGTCGCCGAGATGCTCGTCGAGGACCACGCCCACCGTGTCCACTATGCCGAGGAAGTCCAAGTGCCCGCCGACGAACGCGTCGACGCACACCTCGTTGGCGGCGTTGAACACGGCCGGCCCCGTACGTCCGAAGGTGCCTGCCTTGCGCGCGAGGCTGACGGCAGGAAAGGCCTCGTCGTCAAGCGGGAAGAACTCCCAAGTCGCTGGTTGCGTCCAGTCACAGCCGGCGGCGACCTCGGGCACGCGGTCGGGCCACGCCAGGCCGAGCGCGATGGGGAGCTTCATGTCCGGCGGCGACGCCTGGACCATCGTGGCCCCGTCGACGAACTCGACCATCGAGTGCACGATCGAGGGCGGGTGCACGACGACGTCGATGTGGTCGAAGCCGATGTCGAACAGCAGGTTGGCCTCGATGACCTCGAGGCCCTTGTTGACCAGGGTCGCCGAGTTGATCGTGATGACCGGTCCCATGTCCCACGTCGGGTGCGCCATGGCCTGCTCGGGCGTGACGTCGGTGAGCTCGGCGCGCGTACGCCCGCGGAACGGGCCACCACTCGCGGTGACGATGAGGCGGCGGACCTCGTCGCGCCGCTCCCCCCGCATGGCTTGGGCGAGCGCAGAATGCTCGGAGTCGACGGGCACCAGCTGCCCGGGCTTGGCGGCGCCGATCACGAGCTCGCCGCCGATGATCAGCGACTCCTTGTTGGCCAGGGCCAAGGTCGTCCCGGTCTCGAGCGCCGCGAGGGTCGGCAGCAGACCGACGGCTCCCGTCATGCCGTTGAGGACCACGTCGCAGTCGATCCGGGCGATGTCGACGGCGGCGTCGGGGCCCGCGAGCAGCCGCGGGACGCGGTGGTCACCGTGGGCGTACCCCTGCCGCTGCGCCTCGGCGTAGAGCGCCAGCTGGACGTCCTCGGCCGCGCTGGCCCGGGCGACCGCCACGAGCGGCACGTCGTGCGCGATCGCCTGCTCGGCGAGCAGCCGCGGGTTGGCGCCACCGGCAGCCAGTGCCACGACCTCGAACCGATCGGGGTTGGCGGCGACGACCTCGAGGGCCTGGGTCCCGATGGACCCCGTTGAGCCGAGAATGGCGACACGCTTGCGCATGCCGCCCATTCTCCCTGATGGCCCACCGCTGACCTACGGCGCCGGACGTGCAGGATGGCGACCCCCTCGCGGGAGTCGCCATCCTGGGTGTGCCCCGGGGCGGCGGCAGACGAGGGATGTCCTGTCGCCGCGCCCCCTCCGCCCCGGGAGCCTGCTACTTGACCTCGGACCTGAGTACGGACCAGACGCCGATCGTCAGCGGGATGACCAGCCAGATCAGGCCGGAGACACCCAGCTGGGCGTACTGCTCACCATTGTCGAATCCGCCGTCGAACAGCGGGGTCTGGGCCGCACCGAAATCGATCCACAGGTGGATGTCCTTGAACCAGTCGACCAGCTCGGCGAGGATGCCGAAGATCGTCGGCAGGACGAACGAGTAGACGAAGTACGCCACGATCGCGCCGGGGGTGTTGCGGATCAGCACTCCGAGCATGAAGCCGACCAAGAGGCCAAGGACGTTGCCGAGGATGATCAGCAGCAGGTCCCCGATCGAGACGTCCCACACGATGTCCACGCCATTGAGGAGCGAACCCACGACGTTGCCGATGGCTCCGATGGCGAAGGCGAGGATCATGGAGACAACGCCGACGATGACCGCCGCGATCGCCTTGGACAAGATGACCTGACCGCGATTGGGCGCCAGGGTGAACGTGATGAGTCCCGTGCGCTGACTCCACTCGCCGGTGACTGCCAGGATGGCGACGATCGGGAGCAGGATCGCCATCGGGAAGCCGACAGCCGATCCGAACACGGCGAACTCGAGATTCTCGTTCGGAACGAAAAGGATGCAGCCGATCGTGGCGAGCGCCGCGACGATGGCGATGCTCATCATGAGCCAGAAGCCCGAACGGGTGTCGAACATCTTGCGCAGCTCCACCCTGACGAGCCGGCTCATGGGCACTCCGGGCCGGTTGGTGTCGATGGCGATTGCGGTGGCGCTCATGCCTGGGCTCCTTCGGGTGTGTTCTTCTCACGCTGGGTGTCGGAGGTGAGCTCGAGGAACATCTCCTCGAGGCCTGCGCCTTCGGCGGGCCTCAGCTCGATCAGGGCGACGCCGGCAGACGCAGCGGCCTTGCCGACCTGCTCGGGCGTGGACTCCGTTCGCAGTCCGCCGTCGCCGGACGGAGAGGCCGTGATGCCCGCGGTGGTCAGCGCATTCGCCAGCGCCGACATGTCACCGGCCTTGACGAACGTGCCCGCGGTCTGCAGGAGCTCGGCCTTGGTGCCCTGCGCCACGATGCGACCATTGCCGATGACGATGATCTCGTCGGCGATGACCTCGATCTCGTGCAGCAGGTGCGACGACAGCAGCACGGTGCCGCCACGGTTGGCGTACTCGCGCAGCAGGCTGCGCATCCAGTGGATGCCGGCGGGGTCGAGCCCGTTGGCGGGCTCGTCGAGGATCAGGATCTTGGGATCGCCGAGGAGCGCGTTCGCGATGCCGAGGCGCTGGCGCATGCCGAGGGAGTAGTTCTTCACCCGGCGCTTCGACTCCTCGGACGTGAGGCTGACGAGCTGGAGCATCTCGTCGACGCGGGACATCGGCAGGCCCATCGTCAGGGCGCTGAGTGTGAGGATCTCGCGCCCGGTTCGGCCGGCGTGCTGGGCGGATGCGTCGAGCAGGACACCGACCTGCGTGCCGGGGTTGGGAATGTCGGAGTAGTGAACCCCACTGACGAGGGCGGCACCGGAGCTGGCCGGAGTCAGTCCCGCCATGATGCGCATCGTGGTCGACTTGCCGGCGCCGTTCGGACCGAGGAAACCGGTGACCGCTCCGGGCCTGCACTCGAACGAGACGTTGTCGACGGCTTTGAAGCCGCCATACGACTTGGTGAGTCCTTCAACTGTGATCATGACACCGAGTCTGCCCTGCCGTCGGCGTCCGGTCATCGGCCCAGCGGTCACGATCCGATAGCCGAAAGTATGAGGCCGCCCCGGCCCTTCGGCCGTCGTGTGAGGGGCGGATCCGCCCTAGCCTTGGTACGTGCAGGCCATCGACAACCAGCCCCGGCTCCGCTGGTGGAGCCATGCCTGGCGCTACGCGCTCATGCTGGCGGTCTCGGGGCTCGCGTGGTTCGAGGTGGCGAAGTGGCAGTGGGAGAACCACCGGTGGTGGTTCTGGACCGATCTCGGGCTGGGACTCGCGGGCCTGGTGATCGTCGCGTGGCGTCGCCGGTTCCCGCTGGCCGTTGCCACCGTCCTCAACGCCACGTCCTTCGTGTCGTGGACGTCCGCAGGTCCGGCGACCCTGGCACTGGTCTCCCTGGCCACCCGCCGTCGGTGGCGCGAGATCCTCCCCGTCGGACTCCTGGCGCTGGTCGCCGGGTTCGTGCTGGAGAGCTACAACCCGATCAACAGCGACACCCTCGCCTTCACGGTTCCGTTCATCCTGGCGATCGTCGCCGTGACCGTCGGCTGGGGCATGTACATCGGTTCGCGCCGGGAGCTGCTCGCCACGTTGCACGAGCGCGCCCGGTCGGCAGAGGCCGAGCAGGCAGCGCGAGTCACCCAGGCACGCACGGCCGAGCGCGGGCGCATCGCCCGCGAGATGCACGACGTGCTGGCTCACCGCATCTCGCTCGTCACGATGCACGCGGGCGCGCTGACGTACCGCGAGGACCTCACGGCCGAGGAGATGCGGGCGACGGCCGGCGTGATCCAGGAGGCCTCGCACCAGGCGCTCGTCGAGCTGCGCGACGTCCTGGGCCTGCTCCGCGACGACACCGGCGACGCGAGCCCCGAGCGGCCGCAGCCCTCTGCGGCCGACCTGCCGGCGCTCCTCGCCGAGGCTGCGGGGACCGGCATGCGCATCCAGACCGATGAGCTCGTCGAGCTCGACGGCATCCCCGACACGATCGGTCGGACCCTCTACCGGATCGTGCAGGAGAGCCTGACGAACGCCCGCAAGCACGCGCCCAACACCTTGATCACGGTGCTGGTGACGGGCAGTCCCTCCGCGGGTCTGCTGGTCCAGGTCACCAACCCCCTCGAGGTCGGCACGGTCGGCGCCGACGCACCCGAGTCCGGGCTCGGCCTGATCGGATTGGCCGAGCGTGCGGCCCTCGTCGGGGGCCGCATGACGCACCGCATCACCCCTGGGCGCGAGTTCCTCGTCGAGGCGTGGCTACCGTGGCCCGCATGAGCTCGGAACCGGCGCCATGACCACACGAGTGCTGTTGGTCGACGACGACCCCCTCGTCAGGGCCGGGCTGGCACTGATCCTCGGCGGGTCGGACACCATCACGGTCGTCGGCGAGGCCGCCGACGGGCAGCTGGCTGTCGACGCGGTGCGAGCCGGTGGCATCGACGTCGTGCTGATGGACATCCGCATGCCGGTGCTCGACGGCATCGCGGCGACGTCCGGGATCCTCGCCCTCGCCGACCCCCCGAAGGTCATCGTGCTGACGACCTTCGACGCCGACGAGTACGTCGTACGGGCTCTGGCGGCCGGCGCCAACGGCTTCCTGCTCAAGGACACGCCACCGGCGGAGATCGTGGCAGCGATCGGGAAGGTCGTCGCCGGCGAGCCGATGCTCTCGCCGACGATCACGCAGCAGCTCATCCGCCAGGTGACCGACGCGGCGCCCGACCAGCAGAGCGACGTGTTGGCGAGGTCGCGGGTGGCCGGTCTCACGGACCGCGAGCGAGAGGTCGCGATCGCCGTGGGTGCCGGTTCGTCGAACGCGGAGATCGCCGCAGAGCTTCACATGAGCGTTGCCACCGTCAAGGCGCACATCTCGCACATCTTCACCAAGCTCGACGTGACCAACCGCGTGCAGGTGGCCATCGCGATGCACGACGCCGGGCTGCTCTGACCTTCCGGCCCACGGGTGAACCGTGCCTCCCGGGGTACGACTCGTCCACCAACCGAGAGGACGACCCATGAGCCAGATGTCCCCCGACCCGGCCGAGGACGACCCGACGCAGCCCCCGGCAGATCCCACGGCACCGACGGCGCCCACCAGCACCGAGAACGCCGAGGGCGAGCCCACTCCCACCAGCCCTGATCGGGTCGGCGAGAAGATCCACTCCGATCACGATCCGGCCGAACCACCGGACTGAGACCTCCGCAGCGCGTCGGTCAGGAGTGAGCCGCGTTGAACGCCTCGATGACCTTCGACGGCGCCCGCCGGTTGTCGCTGACCTGGTGGCCGTTGGCCCGAGCCCACTCACGCAGGTCCTGGATCGTGTAGCCGTCCCGGATCGTGACTCCTGAGCTGCCGCCACGGCGACGCGACGGTCCGAAGTCGCGGACCTCGTCGGCGCCGTCCAGCAGGTTCCGCAGGAAGTCGTCGACGGCCTTCTTCGACTCGTCCGAGAGGTAGAGGTCGTACGTCCGACCGTTGATCCGGTAGCGCTCCGGCGGGGTGTCGGGATGCAGCTCCTTGCCGTCGTAGTCGTCGATCACCGTGACGATCGGCTCAGGGACGATCTCGCGCTTGGGCATGCGGGCTCCTTCGGCTGGACGCGGTCAGGATAGTGCAGGCGGGGCAGGTAGTGCGGTGTCGTGCTCGAGCCGCCGCGATCTGCTCAGCCCGTCGTCCACGCCTGCTCGATCGGGATGTCGCGCTGCAGGACGTTGACCGCGGCCCGGTGGCCCGACGCCATGGCGGCGGTCACGGTCGCCGGGTCGTCCGTCCAGGTGGCCTCGCCGGCGAGGTGCAGGACCCCGCCGACCGGTGTGGCCAGGTCGTCGTGGTCCGCGGTCGTCGACCCCACCGCCATGTACGCGTACGAGCCGCGTGCGAAGCGGTCACCCTGCCAGTCGGTCACCTGCACCTCGACCGGCTCCTCGACCCGGTCACCGTAGAGCCGCCGCAGCTGCGCGAGCACCGACTCCACGACCCGCGAGCTCTCCCACCCGCGCGTGGCGACCGCCGCGGGGCCGGCCGCGAACGTCAGCAGGGTCGGGACGCCATGCAACGAGGTGAGGTCGTACCAGGAGTGCCACCACGCGGCCTCGGGCCCCTGTTGCCGCACGACGTAGACACCCTCGTCCCAGAACCGGGTCCGGAACCGCAGGAAGACCTTCTCGAAGGCGTTCATCCGGAGCCGGCTCAGGGCGCCGGCGACGGGCTCGGGCAGCGGGGGCTCGATGACGAGGTCGGGACTGCGCAGCACCCCGACCGGCACCGTGAGGATGACGGACTGCGCCGACATCTCGCTCGTACCGACGGTGACGACCACACCGTTGGAGCTCCATCGCACGTGCGACACGACGTGTCCGAGGCGGACGTCCAGGCCCGCCGCAAGCCCTTTGGGCAGGCGGTCGTACCCGTCTGGGAACACCACCTCGTCGCCGTCGATCACGTCGTCGTCGAGTCCGTGCGCCGCGAGGTCCTCGCTCGCCACGCCGTACTGCTCCTCCGAACGGTGCCGGAGGTACTCACGCACCCGCTGGGCGCGGTCGTCGTCCCACCCGGTCGACGCGAGGACGTCCTCGGTGACCTCGGCGTACGACGCCTCGGCAGCGGAGGCCGCGATGACGTCAGGCAGGAGCGCGTCGACCGCATGGATGTCGTCCACGAATCCTCGGGCCTCGGCGTCCGACAGGCGCTGGCCGTACGGGCCGTAGTAGGCGATCGGTCGGCCGTCCGGCTGGTAGCCACCGACCGTGAACTCCTGCATCCGCATCCCGAACGCCGCCGCAGCGGCGGCGACGGGACTGCCGGTGATCCCATGGATCCACGACGCACCGAGGTCCGTGGCGCGTCCGTCCCGCCGCTCGGTCCACACGCGGCCGCCGATACGGTCGCGGGCCTCCAGCACGACCACTCGCCGGCCCGCCCGCGACAGCAGCCGGGCCGCCGTCAGCCCAGCCACCCCGGCACCGACCACGATCGTGTCGTGCTGCTCCGCCATCACCTCTCCCCGGCCCGGCTAGGCGTCCAGGTTGGTCATGACGTGCTTGATGCGGGTGTAGTCCTCGAGGCCGTACATCGACAGGTCCTTGCCGTAGCCGGAGTGCTTGAAGCCGCCGTGGGGCATCTCGGCGACGATCGGGATGTGGGTGTTGATCCACACGCACCCGAAGTCGAGCCGCCGGGACACCCGCATCGCCCGCCCGTGGTCCTTGGTCCACACCGACGACGACAGGCCGTACTTGACCCCGTTGGCCCAGCGCACCGCCTCGTCCTCGTCGCTGAACTGCTGCACCGTGATGACCGGGCCGAAGATCTCGTCCTGGCTCGCGTGGTCGTTCTGCTGCAGCCCTGACAGGACCGTCGGCTCGAAGAAGTAGCCGTCGCCGAGGGCGTCGACCCGGGACCCGCCGGTCTCGAGCGTCGCGTGGTCCGGCAGCGAGTCGATGAACTCCTTGACGTGCGCGAGCTGGTTGGCGTTGTTGACCGGGCCGAGGTCGACGTCGTCGTCGGGCATGCCGACGCGGGTGGCGCGAGCCGCCTCGGTCAGCGCAGCGGTGAAGTCGCCGGCGATCCTGGGGTGGACCAGCACCCGGGTCGCCGCCGTGCAGTCCTGACCTGCGTTGAAGTAGCCGGCACCGGCGATGGCCTCTGCTGCGGCCGCGAGATCGGCGTCGTCGAAGACCACGACCGGAGCCTTGCCGCCGAGCTCGAGGTGGGGCTTCTTGAGGTCTGCCGCTGCGGCAGCGGCGACCTCCATGCCGGCTCGCACCGAACCGGTGATCGCGACCATCTGCGGCGTCGGGTGGGTCACGAGCGCGCGGCCCGTGTCGCGATCGCCGCAGACCACGTTCAACACACCGGGCGGGAGGAACTCCTGCGCGATCTCCGCCAGCAGGGTCGTCGACGCGGGCGTGGTGTCGCTGGGCTTGAGCACGATCGTGTTGCCCGCGGCCAGCGCCGGCGCGATCTTCCAGATCGCCATGACGAAGGGATAGTTCCACGGCGTCACCTGGGCCACGACGCCGATGGGCTCGCGGCGGATCATCGAGGTGTGCCCCCGCAGGTACTCCCCCGCCGACTTTCCCTCGAGCACGCGCGCCGCGCCGGCGTAGAACGTCATCGCGTCGAGCGCCTGGCCGAGGATCTCCTCGGTCATCGTCAGCGCCTTGGGCTTGCCGGTGTCGCGCGACTCCACGTCGACGATCTCCTGCGCCCGCTCCTCGATGGCGCGCGCGAGCTGGTGCAGCATCTTCGAGCGCTCGTACGGTGTGGTGTCCCGCCAGGTCTCGAAGGCCGTGGCGGCAGCGCCGAACGCCTGGTCGACGTCCTCCGCCCCGGACAGCGGCGCCGAGGCGTACACCCGCCCGGTCGAGGGGTCGATCACCTCGTACGTCGTCCCGCTCGCCGCGGGGACGAGCTCCCCGTTGATGACGTTCATGAAGGTCCGATCCATGACTCCATCCAACCCCACCTCGTCGCGAGAGGCAACGGAATCCGAATCAAATGACAGATCGTACGACTGATTCCCTTGTCATACGGGGGCGCCTCTTGCGAAGATGGCGACATGAACTACAGCGACGAGGACTACGACCGGCTCCAGAAGGCGGGCAAGCGCCACCTCTGGATGCACTTCTCCCGGCACGGCAGCTACGACGAGTCCCACGACATCCCGATCATCACCAAGGGCGACGGGATGTACATCTGGGACGCCAAGGGGCGCAAGTACCTCGACGGGCTCGCGGGACTGTTCGTCGTCCAGGCCGGGCACGGCCGAGAAGAGCTCGCCGAGGCGGCCGCCAAGCAGGCCGGTGAGCTGGAGTTCTTCCCCCTCTGGACCTTCGCCCATCCCACGGCGATCCAGCTCGCCGAGCGCGTCGCCTCGTACGCTCCCGGCGACCTGAACCGGGTGTTCTTCACCACGGGTGGCGGTGAGGCCGTCGAGACGGCCTGGAAGGCCGCCAAGCAGTACTTCAAGCTGACCGGCAAGCCGCTCAAGACCAAGGTCATCAGCCGCCAGATCGCCTACCACGGCACCCCCCACGGTGCGCTGTCCATCACGGGCATCCCCGCGCTCAAGCAGATGTTCGAGCCGCTGGTGCCCTCCACGGTCCACGTGCCCAACACCAACTTCTACCGCGCGCCCGACTACGCCGTCGGCGACTCCGCCGACTCGGACAAGCAGCTGCAGGCGTTCAGCGACTGGGCCGCCGACCAGATCGAGGACGCGATCATCGCCGAGGGCCCCGACACCGTCGCCGCGGTGTTCCTCGAGCCTGTGCAGAACGCCGGCGGATGCTTCCCGCCCCCGCCTGGCTACTTCCAGCGGGTGCGCGAGATCTGCGACCGGCACGACGTGCTGCTGGTGTCGGACGAGGTCATCTGCGCGTTCGGCCGCCTCGGCGAGATGTTCGGCGCCACGCGGTACGACTACGTGCCTGACATGATCACGTGCGCCAAGGGCCTGACGTCGGGCTACTCCCCCCTCGGCGCGATGATCGCGACCGATCGCGTCATGGAGCCGTTCCTGCAGGGCGACAACAGCTTCGCCCACGGCTACACGTTCGGCGGGCACCCCGTGTCGACCGCCGTCGCGATGGCGAACCTCGACATCTTCGAGCGCGAGAAGCTCAACGAGAACGTCCGCACGAACGAGGGCGCGTTCCGGTCGACGCTCGAGAAGCTGCTCGACCTCGACATCGTCGGCGACGTCCGCGGTGACGGGTTCTTCTACGGCATCGAGCTGGTCAAGGACAAGACCACCAAGGAGACGTTCGACGACGACGAGTCCGAGCGCCTGCTGCGCGGGTTCTTGTCCAAGGCGCTGTTCGAGAACGGTCTCTACTGCCGCGCCGACGACCGCGGCGACCCGGTCATCCAGCTCTCGCCGCCGATCATCGCGGACCAGAGCCACTTCGACGAGATGGAGCAGATCCTGCGATCGGTGCTGACCGAGGCACAGAGCCACCTCTGATCCATGCACGCGAAAGGCCCCCACCGCACCGCGGTGGGGGCCTTTGCATGCCTGGTGCCTAGCGCGCCAGCGCCTTCTCCTGCCGGCGGCGGACGATCTCGTTGCCGACCACGATCACGATCGCGACGACGAACATCAGGGTGCCGATCACGTTGACCTGCATCGGCACGCCGCGCTGCGCGGCACCCCAGACGTACATGGGGAAGGTGACGGACTGGCCGGCGTTGAGGTTGGTGATGATGAAGTCGTCGAACGACAGCGAGAAGCTCAGCAGCGCCGCTGCCACGATGCCCGGCAGCACCAGCGGGAACGTGACCCGCCAGAAGGTCTGGGACTCGGTCGCATACAGATCCATCGCGGCCTGCTCGAGGTTGTCGTCGAGGCCGCCGAGACGCGCCTTGACCGTCACGATCACGAACGACAGGCAGAACATGATGTGGGCGATCAGGATCGTCACGAAGCCCAGCGTGCCGGCGAACCCCGAGGACACGAAGAGCGCGAGCAGCGACGAGCCCATGACGATCTCTGGCGAGGCCATCGGGAGGAAGATGATCAGGTTGGCGGCCGACCGGCCCTTGAACCGGTGGCGGACCAACGCGAACGCGGCGAGCGTGCCGAGGATCGTCGCGCCGAGCGTCGCTGCGGCGGCGATACCCACGCTCAAGGCCACCGAGGAGCACAGGTCGTTGGGCCCGCAGACGTTGGTGTAGTTGTCGGTCGTGAACGCCCGGAAGCGGTAGACGTTGCGCGACGTGCTGCCGTCGTTGAACGACATGAGCGCCACGACCGCGATCGGGATGAAGGTGTAGGCCAGGACCAGCAGGCCCAGGCCGAGCACGAGATGGTCGGCCACCCAGCGGCGCACCGCGCGCAGGCCGGTCATACGAGGTCCTCCGTCCCTGACGTGCGTACCCAGACCAGGACCAGCGCGACGATGATGGCCATGAGCATGACCGAGAGGGCGCCGGCCGCGGCGTAGTCGCCGATGTCGAACAGCGACTGGATCGAGTTGCCCACCATGCGCTCGTTGGGGCTGCCCAGCAGCTCGGCGTTGATGAAGTCGCCCGCGGCCGGGATGAACGTGAGCAGCGTGCCGGCGACGACGCCGGGCAGCGACAGCGGCCAGGTGACCTTGAAGAACCCCTTGGCCGGAGAGGCGTAGAGGTCGCTGGACGCCTCGATCAGGCGGACGTCGATCTTCTCCAGGCTGGCGTAGAGCGGCAGCACCATGAACGGCAGGAAGTTGTAGGTCAGCCCGGCGATCACGGCGAACGGCGTCTGGAGGAGCCGCTCGCCGTCGACGAGCTGCAGGAGCTGCAGGAGGTCGATCAGGTGGGTCTGCCGGGCGAAGTCGACCACGAAGCCGTCATCGGCGAGGATCAGCTTCCACGACAACGTGCGCAGCAGGAAGCTGGTGAAGAACGGCGCGATCACCAGGACCAGCATGAGGTTCTTGTAGCGGCCGGCCTTGAACGCGATGGCATAGGCCAGGACGTAGCCGATCACCAGGCACACCAGCGTCGCGATGCCGGCATAGAGCAGAGACCGGCCCAGCTCCTGCTTGTACTGGCCGAATGCGTCGGCGAAGTTCTGGACGTGGCCCGTGACCTGGTAGCCGGTCTCGATCGAGCCGGTGGGGTCGTAGAGGCTGGTCGAGATCAGCGTGAAGAACGGGACGACGAAGAACAGCGCCAGCCACAGTGCGGCCGGCAAGATCAGCCAGTAACCGGTGAGCCGGCGACCTCGGCGCGTCGTGCTGCCCCCGGGATGCGGGTCGACGGGAGCGACCCCGGCGGTCGAGGTCACCTAGCCCTCCTCGATCCCGGCGTGCGCGTCCTGGCTCGCGTCGAGCAGGAACGCGTGCTCGGGCCGCCACGACACGTCGACTTTGGTGCCGACCGCGAGCATCCGGCGTGCTCCGGTGTTCTGCTCGAACACCATGAGCGTCTGGCCCCACGGCATCCGCACCATGTACTGCGTGCTGACGCCCACGAAGCTGACGTCGGTGACGTGCCCGCCGGTGATGACCTCACCGGGCGCGTCCAGGCGCTCGCCGGTCTCGGCGATCAGGACCTTCTCGGGCCGGATGCCCAGCCAGCCGCGGCCGGACTCCGCGTGCGAGCGGTCCCCCGGCACCGAGGCGAGGGCGCCCTGCACGTCGACGACGACGCGGTCGCCCTCGCGTCCCTTGATCTCGCCCTCGATGAGGTTGGACTGGCCGAGGAAGTTGGCGACGAACGTGGTGCGCGGGTTCTCGTAGAGATCGGCCGGCGAGCCCATCTGCTCGATCACCCCGTGGTTCATGACCGCGATGGTGTCGGCCATCGTCATGGCCTCCTCCTGGTCGTGCGTGACGTGCACGAAGGTCAGGCCCACCTCGGTCTGGATGCGCTTGAGCTCGATCTGCATGCCGCGGCGCAGCTTGAGGTCGAGCGCGCCGAGCGGCTCGTCGAGCAGCAGCACGTCGGGCTTGTTGATCAGGGCGCGGGCCAGCGCGACACGCTGCTGCTGCCCGCCGGACATCTGGGCCGGCTTCTTGTGCGCCTGCGACGACAGCTCGACCAGGTCGAGCATGTCGGCCACCTGCTGCTTGACGTCCTTGACGCCGCGGCGCTGCAGGCCGAACGCGACGTTGCGCGAGATGTCGAGGTGCGGGAACAGGGCGTAGTTCTGGAACACCGTGTTGACCGGACGCCGGTAGGGCTTGTCGTACGTGATGTCCCGGTCGCCGAGGTGGATCGTGCCGGACGTCGGGGTCTCGAGCCCGGCGACCATCCGCAGCGTCGTGGTCTTGCCGCACCCCGACGGGCCCAGCAGGGCGAAGAACGAACCCTGGGGGACCTCGAGGTCCAGCGAGTCGACCGCCGTGAACGCCGAGAACTCCTTGGTCAGTGCGGTCAGTCGCAGGGGGCGGGAGCCGTCGGACGGCTCGGCGACCTCAGCCACCGATGACCTTCTGGAAGTCGTTGTTGTAGGTGCGCTCCTTCTTGGCGTCCAGCGCCATGAAGTTGTGCGTGACGTCGAGCGTCTTGGCGGTCGGGAAGATCAGCTCGTTGTCGACCAGGTCAGGATCGATCTTCTCCATGGCCTCCTTGGCACCCTTGACGGGGCAGATGTAGTACACGTACGCGGCCAGCTTGGCGGCGACCTCGGGCTGGTAGTAGTAGTCGATCCACTTCTCGGCGTTGTCCTGGTGGGTCGCGAGGTTGGGGACCAGCATGTTGTCGGCCCAGATCATGTGGCCCTCTTCAGGCGTGACGAACACGATGTTCTCGTCCTCGGCCGCGGCGACGTCGCCGGACCATGCCTCGCACGCGACGACGTTGCCCGAGGCGAGGTCCTGGATGTACTCGTTGCCGGTGAAGGCCCGGACCTGGCCATCGCTCCGCGCCTTCGCGACCTTGTCGAGCGCGGCCTGCCACTCGTCGTCGCTGAAGTCGGCCGGGTCGGCGCCGTTGCTGAGCAGGGTGAGGCCCATGGTGTCGTTCATCTCGGTGAGCAGCGAGATGCGGCCCTTGAGGTCCGACCGGGTCAGAAGCTCCTCGAACGACCGGACCTCCTTGACCTTGGCCTTGTTGTAGGCGATCCCGGTCAGGCCGCTCTGCCACGGTGCGGAGTACTCACGCTTCTTGTCCCAGCCGACGTTGGCCAGGCTGTCGATGATGTTGGCGTCGAGGTTGGGGACCTTGGACTTGTCGAGCTTCTGGATCCAGCCGGACTGGATCATCCGCGTGGCCATCCAGTCGGTCAGGATGAACATGTCGCGCTTGGTGGTCGAGCACGATCCCAGCTGGTTCTTGACCTTGGCGTAGAAGTCGTTGTTGTCGTTGACGTCGGCGGTGTAGTCCACCTTGATGCCGGTGTCCTTCTCGAACTGCGTGAGCGTCGAGACGTAGCCGTCCTCGTCCTCGTCGATGTACTCGGGCCAGTTGGAGATCACGAGCTTCTTCTCCGTGCTCGAGACGTCCTTGGCGACGCACTCGTCGGAGTCCTGCTTGCTGCCGGACGTCCCGCAGGCGCCGAGCATGACTGATCCCATCCCCACCGCGGCCACGCCGCCCATCCCCCGTAGCACTGTCCGTCGGTCGAGCTCGGCCATCGAATCCCTCTCTTCTTCCCGTTGGCCACCCATACTCGCAAGATCGAGGCACGACGACAAGGGATTCCGGCGTAAACATCGCGTTTCATTCATGAAAGCGTCGAAATTGAGCGTCAACGCCGGTACGGATTCCGTCGCCGTACGGCACAATGGCGGTCATGACGGAGCGTAGACCGGAGGGTCGGGGGGCCAACCTCGACGACACCGCCAAGCAGATCATCGAGCTGTTGCAGGACGACGGGCGACTGTCCTACTCCGCGATCGCCAAGAAGGTGGGCCTGTCAGAGGCCGCCGTCCGGCATCGCGTGCAGAAGCTGATCGAGGGCGGGGTCATGCAGGTCGTCGCGGTCACCGATCCGATGCAGATGGGTTTCGCCCGGCAGGCCATGATCGGCGTCAAGGTCAACGGCAACGTCCGCCAGGTCGCCGAGAAGCTCTCCGAGATCGACAAGCTCGACTACATCGTCATCACGACGGGCCGCTTCGACATCCTCGCCGAGCTCGTGGCCGAGAGCGATGACGAGCTCCTCGAGATCGTCTCCGAGCAGATCAGCGCTCTCGACCGCGTCGTGACCACCGAGACGTTCGTCTACCTGCGGCTCGAGAAGCAGACGTACGCCTGGGGTGTGCGGTGAGCGGCTTCGCCGCTCCCGCGACTTCGCCGCTCCCGCGACTTCGTCGCGGCCGGGCTTCGCCCGGGCGCTCGTCTCGCTCGCTGGCGCTCGCTCGACCTTTGGTCAGGTGGAGGTGCTGATCGTCCCGCCGGCCTCGAGCGTGCTGAAGATGTCGGGATAGGCCGCACGCATCAGCCCCTCGTAGCCGTCGGGGTCGTTGGCGGGCGCCGGTTCGGGATCGGTGCGCCCGGCCTGGATCAGCAGGTCCCAGGACACCTCGTCGCCATCGGAGTGGAGCACCGGTGGACGGCCCGCGAGCCTGAGGGCGGCATCGTCCTGCGGCACCACGCCGAGACGGGCACAGGCCAGCACCGCCACGACCAGCTCACGGCCTTGCGGGACATCGATCTGCAGCTCCGTGCCCGCAACCATCCCGACGCTCCTGAACGCGCCGGCGACCGACGCAGACTCGTGGAGCAGCTCGGCGTACGACATCGATCCGCGCTCGTCCTGGATCGCCCAGCTGTCCGCCAGCCCGTGGATCACGTGCCGGTCGAGCACACGGTGGATCAAGCTCGCCATCATCGTCCCTCGAACCTCGGCGTACGCTTCTCGGCCCGCGCCGCGGCCCCTTCACGCACGTCCGCGCTGGCCCACACCGCGTCGAAGCTCTCGGCGATCGCGGCGTCGTCGTCGGTCGAACCGTTGAGGATCAGCTTGTTGTGGGCCAGGGTCAAGGGCGCGAAGGCGGCGATCTCGTGCGCCCACGCGACGGCGTCGGCGAGCGTGCCCGGGCGGTCGGCCAGCCCCATCCCGAGCGCGGTGTCGCGGTCGAAGGTCTCGGCGGCCAGCATCAGGCGCCGGGCCGGGCCGGCACCGGCGATCGCCGAGAGGGTGCGGATGGTCCAGGCGTCGACGGCCAGGCCGTTGCGAGCCGTCGGCACGCCGAACTTCGCGGTCTCGTCGGCAACCCTCAGGTCGCACGCGACGGCCAGCTGCGTCCCGGCGCCGATCGCCGGGCCGTTGACCGCGGCGATCAGTGGGACGGGCAGCTTGGCGAGGTGGTGCAGCATCCCGTAGAGGGCGTCGAGGAAGTCAGGACCGTAGACGCCGCCGAGGTCGGCGCCCGAGCAGAACGCGGTGCCCTGGCCGGTGATCACGATGGCGCGCGCTCCCCTGTCGACCGCGTCGTCGACGGCGGTGTGGATCGCGCGGCAGAGCTCGAGGTTGAGGGCGTTGCGGCGGTCCTCGCGCTGGAGCTCGAGGATGGCGACTGGGCCGTCCGTGGTCACGTCGAGCATGCATCTCCTCCGGGTCGCCACCACGGTATCGGGCGTGATCCGCCTCGACAGGGGCCGGGAGGGACCAGTCATATGACTTGTGAGTAACCTCACAGATCCTGACTCGTTGAATGACCATGACGATCTCCCGCCGTGACCTCATCCGCACCGGCGCCGTGGTGGGAGGTGTCGCCGCTGTCGGCTTCGCCCCGGCCAGCGCCAAGGCATCCCCCGCCATCGCCGCTCCGTGGTACACGACCGTGGACACCACGTTCCGGCGTGGCACCCCCGGCGCGGGCGGCTACTGCCCCATCGTGTCGGGCCCGGGCGAGGCGCATGTCGTGCGCACGGATCTCGGCGCCCAGGCCGCGCCCGGACGCGTCGCGACCCGTCAGGCCGTCGTGAGCTTCGCCCACCTCACCGACGTCCACATCATCGACGGCCAGTCGCCGCTGCGGGTGGAGTACGTCGACCGGTTCGAGGACACCTACGACGGACCGAACGTGACGCTCGGTGGGCTGCTCAGCTCGAGCTACCGCCCCCAGGAGATGCTGACGACCCAGACCGCCGATGCCATGGTGCGTGGTGTCAATCGGGTCGGGGTGGGCCCGGTCACCGGTCAGGCGCTGTCCTTCGCGATCCAGACGGGCGACAACGCCGACAACTGCCAGTACAACGAGGTCCGGTGGAACATCGACGTCCTCGACGGCAAGCGCATCACTCCCGACTCCGGGGACACCTGGTCCTACCAAGGCGTCGCCGACAGCACCACCTGGGACCCGCACTACTGGCACCCCGAGGGCCCTCCTGCGGGCCAGGGCGAGGACATCTACACCAAGCGCTTCGGCTTCCCCCGGGTGAAGGGCCTGCTGGCCGCGGCCCGCCGCGCCTTCACGCCCGAGGGTCTCAAGACGCCGCAGGGTGGCAAGCTGCCGTGGTACTCGGTGTTCGGCAACCATGACGGACTGGTCCAGGGCAACTTCCCCACGACCTTGGGGCTCGGCATCGTCGCGACCGGACCGCTCAAGGTCACGAACCTGCCGACCGGCCTGTCGCAGGCCGACGTCCTGACCGCGCTCACCAAGGTCGACCCCGCGGGCCTGCTCGGAGCCGTGGCGCTCAACACCTCGGCCACGCTGGTGGCTCCGGACCTGCGCCGACGCAACCTGACCCGCGGCCAGGTCGTCGACGAGCACTTCAACACGACCGGCACTCCCGTGGGCCACGGCTTCACTGCGGAGAACCGCGCCAAGAACACGGCGTACTACTTCTTCGACAAGGGCGCCGTGCGCTGCATCGTGCTCGACAGCGTCAACCCCAACGGCTACTCCGACGGCTCGATCGACGAGCCGCAGTTCACGTGGCTCAAGCAGGTCCTGGCGGCCTCGACCGGCAAGTACGTCTTCATCTTCAGCCACCACACGGCCGCCACCATGACCAACGGGCTGGTCGCCACCGGTCTGGACCTCGCCCCCCGGGTCCTGGGCGGCCCCGTCGTCGAGGCGCTGCTGGCGCACAAGAACGTCGTCGCCTGGGTCAACGGCCACACGCACCGCAACCAGATCACGCCGCACCGCAGCGCTGACGGCACGAGCGGCTTCTACGAGATCAACACCGCATCGCACGTCGACTTCCCGCAGCAGTCACGCCTGATCGAGCTCGCGGACAACGGCGACGGGACCATCTCGATCTTCACCACGATGGTCGACCACGCAGGCATCACGTCGTACGGAGGATCCCTGGTCGACAACGTGCGCCTCGCCTCGCTGTCGCGCGAGCTGTCGGCCAACGACCCCCAGGAGCGTACGTCGAACAAGACGGGCGCGGATGCTGACCGCAACACCGAGCTGCTCCTCGCCAACCCCCTGGCCTAGCCTCGCAACTCGTGACAAAACGCCCCGGTCCGTGGTCCAGGACCGGGGCGTTTCGTCACGAATCGGGGCGGGGTCAGAGCAGGTCTGCCGCCGCGAGCTGACCGCAGGCCCCGTCGATGTCGCTGCCTCTGGTGTCGCGCACGGTCGTCGGGATGCCCTTGGCGATCAGGCGCCGGACGAACTCGCGCTCGTCCTCGGGCCGCGAGGCGGTCCACTTGGAGCCCGGCGTCGGGTTGAGCGGGATCAGGTTGACGTGGACCCAGCCCCAGTCGCCGTACGACTGCAGGACGTCGCCGAGCAGGTCGGCCCGCCACGCCTGGTCGTTGATGTCCTTGATCATCGCGTACTCGATCGACACGCGACGCTTGGTCTTCTCGGCGTACTGCCAGGCCGCCTCGACCGCCTCGTGCACCGACCACCGCGTGTTGATCGGGACGAGCTCGTTGCGCAGCTCGTCGTCAGGAGCGTGCAGCGACAGCGCCAGGGTGACGGGGATGCCCTCGTCGGCGAGCTGCTTCATGCGCGGCACGAGGCCAACGGTGCTGACGGTGATGTTGCGGGCCGACATCCCGAGGCCGTCGGGTGCCGGCGCGACCATGCGGCGGACGGCACCGATGACGGCCTTGTAGTTGGCCATCGGCTCACCCATCCCCATGAACACGACGTTGGAGAGCCGCCCGGGGCCGCCGGCGACCTTGCCGGTCGCCATCGCGCTGGCGCCGTCGACGACCTGGTCGACGATCTCGGCGGCACTCATGTTGCGCTCCAGCCCACCTTGGCCGGTGGCGCAGAACGGGCACGCCATGCCGCAGCCGGCCTGGCTCGAGACGCAGATCGTCGCGCGGTCGGCATAGCGCATCAGGACCGACTCCACGAGGGCGCCGTCGAACAACCGCCACAGGGTCTTGCGGGTCGTGCCCTTGTCGGCCTCGAGCGTACGCACGGGGTTGAGCAGGGTCGGGAGCAGCTCCTCGACGATGCGGTCACGGCTCGCGGCCGGCAGGTCGGTCATGTTCGCAGGATCGCGCTCGAGCCTGGCGTAGTAGTGGTTGGCGACCTGCTTGACGCGGAACGCGGGCTCACCCAGCGCCTCTGCGACGGCCGTACGCTCCTCGGCGCTCAGGTCGGCGAGGTGGCGCGGCGGTTTGCCGCGACCGCGCTTCTGCTCGAACACGAGCGGCAGAGGGTTCGGGTTGACGGAGGACACGCTCCCCATTCTCTCATTGCGCCCCCACGTTCCCCGAATCGCGGAATCAGGACGCCGAGGAGCGCTCCCGCTGACCGAGCCGCGCGACGTACTCGAGCTTGTCCAGCACGGGTTGCCGGATGACGAACGGGTAGAGCGCTCCCTTGCCCATGCTGCGGTTGATCTGGTTGAGCGCGATGCTCAGCGGGATCCAGACACCGGTCACCAGGTCGCGGAACCTCGTGAAGTGCGACGGGGCCGCGACCGGCGCGAGCCCGTACGCCGACGCGGTCTCGACCGTGTCGCAGATGTGCAGGTAGTGCGCGAACGTCTCGGCGAAGTCCTCCCAGGGATGCATCGTGGCGTACCGGCTGATGAAGCACTCCTCCCAGTCCTCGGGAGCGCCCTGGTCGTAGTGCCGCTGCACCGCGTCGGCGTAGCTCTCGCGCTCGTCGCCGAACAGCTCCCGGAACTCCTCGAGGAGATCGTCCTTGACGAGCTGCTGCCAGAAGAAGTGCCCGATCTCGTGACGGAAGTGGCCCAGCATCGTCCGATAGGGCTCGTCCATCTTGACGCGCAGGCGCTCCCGGTGGACGTCATCGCTCTCGGCCAGGTCGAGCGTGATGACGCCGTTGCTGTGACCGGTCGTCACGCGCTCCTCGGCACTCGACAGCAGGTCGAAGGCGAGACCGGTGTCGGGGTCCTGCTGCCGAGTCGTGATCGGGAAGCCGCGCTCGTCCAGCTCGACGATCAGGCGCCGTTTGGCGTCCTCGGCGATCCGGTACTCCGCCAGACCCGCCGAGTCGTCGTCCGCAGGTCGCGTGCGGGTCAGCGCGCAGCTGAAGCACAACCCGCCATCGAGGTCCGTCAGCCAGGTGCAGCCCGACAGCGACTCGTTGGCGCACACGTACCAGGTCTTGCCGTCCGCGTCTGCGTAGCGGCCCTCGTCGTCCACCGGGACGATGGCCTTCTCGTCGCGGGAGAACCCCAGGTGCGAGCCGCACGAGAGGCACTCGGAGTTGCCGAAGTAGAGGCGGTTGCCACAACGCCGGCAGGCGAACGCTTTCACCGGGCCATCCTGTCAGGGCGTGCCCGGGGGCTGGTCGGGGCGGTCGACGCGTGTCGTGCCGCGGTGGTCAGCTGACCGGGACCAGTGTGTGCAGGATGAGCCACGCGACCGGTGCCACGGCGATCAGGGAGTCGAGCCGGTCCATCAGGCCGCCGTGCCCGGGCAGCAGGTCGCCCATGTCCTTGATGCCGAGGTCCCGCTTGATGAGCGACTCCGACAGGTCGCCGAGCGTCGCGAACACGACGCCGGCGATGCCGAGGACGATGCCGACCCACCAGTCGCCCTCGAGGGCGTACGTGATGGTCACGATGCCGGCGCCGATGCCGAAGACCAGCGAGCCCGCGAATCCCTCCCACGACTTCTTGGGGCTGATCGTGGGTGCCATGGGGTGCTTGCCGAACAGCACGCCGGCGACGTAGCCGCCGATGTCCGAGGCGATCGTGGCGACGATGAACGCGATGATGCGCCACGGACCGTCGTCCTCCACCAGCATCAGCACGACGAACGAACCCATGAGGTAGAGGTAGCCGAGCACGAACACGCCGGCGCTGCTGTCGCGCACGAAGCCCTCGGCCCCGTCGGACAGCCGCCACACGAGGGTTCCGATGATCGTGAGAGCCAGGGCGACCGAAGCGGTCTCCATGCCGCCCCAGTAGCTGCCGACGAGCATGATCGAGCCGCCGGTCAGCACCGGCAGGACCGGGATCTTGATGCGTGCCGTCGAGAAGGCGCGGGTCAGCTCGAACAGGCCGATCGCCAGCGCGATGACGACGACCGGGATGAACGCTTCCTTCTGGATGAACAGCGTCGCGATCACGAGCCCGATCAGGCCCACGCCGACCGCGATGGACGCCGGGAGGTTGCGGCCCGCCCGGCTGGTCTTCTCCGCGGCTGCAGGTGTCTCCGGCGACCCAGGGGTGTCGGCGGGAGACTCAGATGTCAAGGAGCTCTGCCTCTTTGTTCTTGAGCAGCTCGTCGACCATGTCGACGTGCTTCTTGGTCATCGCGTCGAGCCGCTTCTCGGCACCGACGTTCTCGTCCTTGCTGATCTCGGAGTCCTTCTCGGCCTTGTCGAGCGCCTGCTTGGCGGTCCGGCGCAGGTTGCGGACCGAGACGCGGCCCTCCTCTGCCTTGGACTTGGCGAGCTTGATGTACTCCTTGCGGCGGTCCTCGGTCAGCTCGGGGAGCGTCACGCGCAGCACCTTGCCGTCGTCGCTCGGGTTGACGCCGAGGTCGGACTCGCGGATGGCCTTCTCGATCGCGGGCTTGGCGCCGGCGTCGTACGGCTGGATGATGACGGTCCGCGGCTCGGGCACCTGGAAGCCCGCGAGCTGGTTGAGCGGGGTCTGCTGGCCGTAGTACTCGGCGGTGATCTGGGCGAACATCGCCGGGTGGGCACGGCCCGTGCGGATCGCGGCAAACTCCTCGCGGGTGTGCTCGACGGCGCGGGCCATCTTGCTGTCGGCGTCACGCAGGGTCTGGTCAATCACGGTGTGTCTCCATCCGGTTCTGGTCGGTCCGTACGCCTAGGCGGCGCGGACCAGCGTTCCGATCTTCTCACCACGGAGCACGCGGGCGATGTTGCCCTCGCCCTCCATGCCGAAGACGATCATGGGGAGCTTGTTCTCCATGCACAACGCGAATGCTGCCGCATCGACGACCTTGAGGCCCAGGCGAAGCGCCTCGTCGAAGGTGATCTCGTCGAACTTGCGGGCCGTCGGGTCCGTGCGCGGATCGGCGGAGTAGACACCGTCGACCCCGCTCTTGGACATCAGGACCGCGTCGGCGCCGATCTCGAGTGCGCGCTGCGCCGAGACCGTGTCGGTCGAGAAGTAGGGCATGCCGGCGCCGGCGCCGAAGATCACGACGCGGCCCTTCTCGAGGTGGCGGATCGCGCGTCGTGGGATGTAGGGCTCGGCAACCTGCCCCATCGTGATGGCGGACTGCACGCGGGTCTCGATGCCCTGCTTCTCGCAGAAGTCCTGCAGCGCGAGGCAGTTCATGACGGTGCCCAGCATGCCGATGTAGTCGGCCCGCGACCGGTCCATGCCGCGCTGGCTCAGCTCGGCGCCGCGGAAGAAGTTGCCTCCGCCGACGACGATCGCCACCTCGACGCCCTCGGCCACGGCCTCAGCGACCTGCTTGGCGATGCCGTTGACGACGTCCGGGTCGATGCCGATCTTGCCGCCGCCGAAGACTTCGCCGGACAGCTTGAGCAGGACGCGCTTGAGACCATGACCAGAGGCCGGAGCGTCGACGTCCTGAGCGATGTCAGTGTCCACGTTCCGGCCTCCGATGTCGTTGGTTGCTGCGTCCTGGGACTGCGTGCTGGTCAGGCGCCGATCTCGATGTGGGCGAAACGCTTCAGCGTCACGCCGGCCTCGTCGAGCAGAGCCTTGACGGTCTTCTTGTTGTCCTGGACCGACGGCTGCTCGAGCAGCACCGTCTCCTTGAAGAACCCGTTGAGGCGTCCCTCGGTGATCTTGGCGATGGCCTGCTCGGGCTTGCCCTCCTCACGGGAGGTAGCCTCCGCGATCTCGCGCTCCTTGGCGACGACGTCCGCGGGGACGTCCTCACGCGTGAGGTAGCGCGGACGCATCGCGGCGATCTGCATCGCGACGCCGCGGGCGACGTCGTGACCGCTGTCGCCCTCGAACTCGACGAGCACGCCAACAGCCGGCGGCAGGTCGCTGGCGCGACGGTGCATGTAGGTCGCGACGTTGCCGCTGTCGAAGCTGGCGACCCGACCGAGCTCGATCTTCTCGCCGATGACGATCGCGAGATCGGCGACGGCCTCGGCGACGGTCTTGCCCTCGAACGGCGTGCCGGCGAACTCGGCAGCGTCGGCCGGCTTGGTCTCGTCGGCCAGCTCGGCCAGCTTCTCGGCCAGCGTGATGAACTGCTCGTTCTTGGCGACGAAGTCGGTCTCGGAGTTGAGCTCGACGATCGCGCTGCCGTAGTTGGCGACGAGCCCGGCCGAAGCCTCCCGCTCGGCGCGCTTGGCGGCCTTGGCGGCGCCCGAGATGCGGAGCACCTCGATCGCCTTGTCGAAGTCTCCGTCGGTCTCCGTGAGCGCCTTCTTGGCGTCCATCATGCCGGCGCCGGTGGCGTCGCGGAGTCTCTTGACCTCAGTGGCGGTGATAGCCATGTTCGTGTTCTCGCTTCTCAGGTAGTCGGGTGAGCCGATGTCACTCGGCAGCTTCGGCGTCGACCTTCTCGGCAGCCTTCTTGGCGGGCGCCTTCTTGGCCGGAGCCTCGTCGGTCGCGGCAGCCTTCTTGGCGGCCGGGGCCTTCTTGGCGGGCTCGTCGGCCTTGTCGGCCGCGTCCGCCTTCTTGGCCGGAGCCTTCTTGGCGGGAGCCTTCTTGGCGGGAGCCTTGTCGGCAACGGCGGCGTCGACCTCGACGTCGGCCTTGTCGGCGCCCGGGGCAGCAGCCTCGGCAGCGGCCGGGGCCTCGGTCTCGGCGACGACGTCCTCGACGCTCACGTTGGTCTCGTCAGGAGCGGCGTCGGCCTTGACGGGCGAGACGGCGCCGGTCTGTGCGGCGTCCTTCTGCTCGAGCAGCTCGCGCTCCCAATCGGCCAGGGGCTCCTCGGCGCCGAGCTCGGCTCCGGGCTCTTCTTCGCCGGTCTTGCTGCCACCGCGGGCGATGAGGCCCTCGGCAACGGCGTCGGCGATGACGCGAGTCAGCAGGCCGACGGACCGGATGGCGTCGTCGTTGCCCGGGATCGGGAAGTCGACGTCGTCGGGGTCGCAGTTGGTGTCGAGGATCGCGATGATCGGGATGCCGAGCTTCTTGGCCTCGTCGACCGCGAGGTGCTCCTTCTTGGTGTCGACGATCCAGACGGCGGACGGCGTGCGGCCCATGTCACGGATGCCGCCGAGGGTGCGCGAGAGCTTCGCGTACTCGCGGCTCATGCCGAGGAGCTCCTTCTTCGTGCGGTTGGATCCCGCGACGTCGTCGAAGTCGATCTCCTCGAGCTCCTTCATGCGCTGGAGCCGCTGGTGCATCGTCTGGAAGTTGGTGAGCATGCCGCCGAGCCAACGCTGGTTGACGTAGGGCATGCCGACACGCTTGGCCTGCTCCTCGATCGGCTCCTGCGCCTGGCGCTTGGTGCCGACGAACAAGATGGTGCCGCCGCGGGCGACGGTGTTCTTGACGAACTCGTAGCCGGCGTCGATGTAGGCCAGCGACTGCTGGAGGTCGATGATGTAGATGCCGTTGCGCTCGGTGAAGATGAAGCGCTTCATCTTGGGGTTCCAACGACGGGTCTGGTGCCCGAAGTGGACGCCGCTCTCGAGCAGCTGGCGCATGGTGACGACGGCCATGGTCGTATCTCCTTGTGGCACACGTGTGCCGATCCTGGTTGTCTCACCGCCGGTTGACGGTGACCTGGCGCCTGCTCGTGTTGACGGGTCCAACTGTCCAGCATGCTGGACAGACCAGGGCGTCATCCGTATTCAGCTCTCGCGTCATACGGAAACAGGCGCGCGAATTCCACTTCCGAAAAAGTGGTTGCGCCCAGTCTAGGGCAACCGACCGCCCGGGACGAAATCCACAAACCGCGCGCTCGCGGGCCGTTGTCCCCAGCTCGACCGCCGACCCGTGCGCCACCGGTCGCGGCCGCCTTGGCTGGTCCCATGCTCCGCCGAACAGCCGTCGTCGCCCTGCTCCTGCTCGCCACCACCTCGCCGCCGGTGCACGGCGCCTCCCCCGACTCCTGGACATGGCCACTCGACGACCACACGATCGGCGAACGCTTCGATCCGCCGGCCACCGACTACGGCCCGGGCCACCGTGGTGTCGACCTCGCCGCCACCGCCGGTGACGCCGTCAGGGCGGTCGCCGCCGGGCGGATCTCGTTCGCGGGCCGCGTCGCCGGCGTTCCCGTCGTGACGGTCGACCACGGGGACGAGCGGTCGACCTACCAGCCCGTCCAGGCGCGGGTGAAGGTCGGGGATGCCGTCCGGGCGGGTCAGGTCATCGGCACGCTGCTGGGCTCGCCCAGCCACTGCCCTGCGGCTTGCCTCCACCTGGGCCGGGTCGCCGGTGACGACTACCTCGATCCCTTGGAGCTGCTCGGCGGCGGAAGGTTCCGGTTGATCAGCCCGCACGGGAAGCCGCCTGAACCTCCGGGCGGCGCCGGTGGTCTCCTCCGGCCGGTCGGCGGCCCGATCACGTCGCCGTACGGCATGCGGATCCATCCGGTGACGGGTCAGCGCAAGCTCCATGACGGCACCGACTTCGGCGTCCCGTGCGGCACCCCGGTGCACGCGGCGGCTGCCGGCACCGTGACGGCTCGGTCGAGCGGCGGGCCGTACGGCAAGCGGATCGAGGTCCGGCCCCGGCCCGGGTTCGAGACCTCCTACAGCCACCTGAGAGCGCAGTCCGTGTCGGTCGGCGACCGCGTCAGCAGCGGCCAGGTCGTCGGCCATGTGGGCTCCACGGGGCTGTCCACCGGCTGCCACCTGCACTTCATGGTGCTCAAGGACGGCAAGGCCGTGGATCCGCAGGGCTACCTCTGAACGACCCCGCTGGGCGTGACGTTGTGCAGGACCTTGGCGGCGTGTCGCCTGCAGAACGTCACTCCCAGCGGGGGTCAGGCCCTGGGGTGGGCGAGCTTGTAGGCCGCCCTGAGTCGCTCGTTGCTGACGTGCGTGTAGATCTGCGTCGTGCCGAGCGAGGCATGGCCGAGGATCTCCTGCACGCTGCGCAGGTCGGCGCCGCCTTCGAGCAGGTGCGTCGCCGCGGTGTGCCGCAGGCCGTGCGGTCCGAGGTCCGGAGCCCCGTCGACCGCAGCGAGCCGTTGGTGGACGATCCGGCGCACGGCGCGTTGGTCGATGCGTGCTCCGCGTGTCCCGAGGAACACTGCCGCACCGCTGAACTCCGTGGCGATCGCCGGCCGGCCGCGCTCGAGCCAGAGCTCGACGGCCTCGGAGGCCGGCAGCCCGTAGGGCACCGACCGCTCCTTGCGGCCCTTGCCGAAGACGCGGACGACCCGACGCCCCCGGTCGAGATCGTCGATGTCGAGGCCGACCAGCTCGCCCACCCGGATGCCGGTGGCGTACAGCAGCTCGAGGATCGCGAGATCGCGAAGTCCGCGCGGCCCTTCGTCGACCAATGACCGCACCGTGGCGTCGAGCAGCTCCCGCACCTCGGCCTCGCTCAACGCGACCGGCAGCTCACGGTGCGCCTTGGGGCTGGCCAGGAGCGCCCCGGCGTCGGCCGGAGCGCGACCAGTGCGGGCGAGCCACAGCGTGAACACCCGGGCTGACGTGGCCCGGCGGGCGATCGTCGTCCTGGCCCGCCCGAGCGTCTGCAGGTTGGCGAGCCAGCTGCGCAGCGTACGGATCGACAGCCCGGCCGGGTCGCCCACCCCGAGCCGTTCGGCGTGCGTCGCGAGGCTCTCGAGATCCGTGAGGTAGGCGCGCACCGAGTGGGCCGAGAGGTCGCGCTCGGCCCGCAGGTGCTGCTCGTAGGCGGCAAGGACCGCCGACCAGGCCTCGCCCAGCCCCTCAGACTCTGCTGTCATCGACACCAGTGTGCGACGGCGCCCGTGCTCAACTCACGTCGGCGCGCCGGGACAGGGACCACTCGGTGCCCTGTCTAAGCGCCAGGCCGCGCCGTTCGAGCAGGTCGAGGGCAGCCCTGACCTCGCGGGTGCTGAGTCGCACGGTCGAGGCGATCTCGGAGACCCGGCGGGCGACGGACCACTCGAGCCCGTCGAGCGTGGAGCGAGCCGCGGGCGGGAGACGGTCGAACTCGGTGAGCGGCAACGATGCCTGCTCCTCCGTGACGGCGCCAAGTCCCGACAGCTCCGCGATGACGTCGCGGCTCCCGCACACGAGCACGGCCTTGCCGGCACGGATCGCCGCATGCACCCCGGTTGACTGGCGCGAGGTCACCGGCCCGGGCAGTCCCATCGTGGTGCGGCCGAGCTGATCGGCCCAGTTGAGGGTGTTGAGCGAGCCGCTGCGCTCGGCAGCCTCGATCACGACCGTGCCCCGTGTCAGGGCGGCGATCAGCCGGTTGCGGGACAGGAACCGGTTCTTGAGCGCCTTCTCCCCCGGCGCCTGCTCACTAACGACCACGCCGACCTCGGCGATCCTGGCGATCAGGGCGGCATGGGACTTCGGGTAGTCGAGGTCGGCGCCGCAGGCCAGCACGCCGGCCGTCGGCCGGTTCATGAGGAACGCCCCCCGGTGCGCGCACCCATCCACTCCGTAGGCGGCTCCGCTGATGACGTTCCACCCTGCGTCCGCGCAGTCGGCAGCCAGCTCGGAGGCGCACTCGGCCCCGTACGTAGTGCAGTCCCGTGCCCCGACGACCGCCACGCTTCGCTCACACATCTCGGCCAGCTGGCCCACGCCACGAAGCCACAGGCCGACCGGCGCCCCGGTCGCCCCGTGCAACGGCTCGAGGTGATCGAGGTCTGCCAGCGACGCCGGCCACTCGGTGCCATCCGGCGTGACCCAGCGCAGCCCGGCAGCCTTGGCTCGCGCCGCCGTGGACTCGACGACGCGGTCGAGGTCCCGACCCCGCTCGATCCAGGCCTCCGGGATGCGCGTGTCACCCAGCCGGTGACGACCCTGGATCGCCGCGAGCACCTCGGCCGGCTCGTGAATCCTCAGCAGGTGGCACAGCCGCGGGTCGCCGGGCTCCACCACCAGGCTCAGACCCAGGCGGTCGTGGCGGGTCACGACGCCTGCACCATGTCGCGCAACGCACTGCCGAGCGGGGTGCCCCTCCGCAGCGACAGCGCGGTGTCGACGTCGTCGCCGGTGGGGATCGCGTGCCCGTGCAGGTCGGCGACGCTCCACGACAGGCGGAGTATCCGGTCCGCGGACCTCGCGTTGAGCTTGTTGGTGCGCAGCTGCTGGTCGACCAGGACTCGACCCTCGTCGCTGACCGGCCAGTGCTTGCGCAGCTCGACGCCGGGCACCTCGCTGTTGAGCTGCCACGGCGTCTCGCGCAGGCGATGCGCCTGACGATCTCGCGCCTCGGCGACGGTGACGGCCAGGTCAGCCGTCGACCGCCCGCCGGCGAGACTGTTCGCCAGCTCGGGGCGGGACAGCGCGGAGAGCGACCGGTGGATGTCGATGCGGTCCCTGATGGGTCCGGAGAGCCGGTCGGCATAGCGGCGTCGCATCAGCGGCGTGCACCGGCACTGGTCGCTGACGGCCGAGCTGAGCCCGCACGGACACGGGTTGGCGGCCAGGACCAGCTGGAACCGCGCCGGGTAGGCAGCTGTCAGCGCCGCGCGGGAGACGACGACGTGCCCGCTCTCGAGCGGTTGCCGCAGGGACTCCAGCACGTTGCTCGCGAACTCCGGTGCCTCGTCGAGGAACAGCACCCCGTGGTGCGCCAGCGACAGGGCGCCGGGTCGGATCGTCTTGCTGCCGCCACCGACGATCGACACGGCGCTCGCTGTGTGGTGCGGGTCGAGGAAGGGCGGTCGTCGCAGCAGCGGTGAGTCGCTCGGCAGCACGCCCGCCACCGAGTGCACCGCGCTCACGGCCAGGGACTGCTCGTGCGTGAGGTCCGGCAGCAGGCCGGGCAGCCGCTGGGCCAGCATCGTCTTGCCGATCCCGGGCGGACCCGTCATCAGCAGGTGGTGCCCTCCCGCGGCGGCCACGACGAGTGCCATGCGGGAGTCCTCCTGGCCGGCGATGTCCGCCAGGTCGAGATGGGACAGCCGGTCGGCGGAGGTCCACGACATCCCCGGGACCTCGTCGAGCGGCGGCACCGGCGGGTCGTCCGGCTCCTCGGCGCCGGTCAGCAGCGCGACGGTCTGCTTCAGCGAGCGCACGCCGACGACGGTGATCCCATGCACGAGCTCGGCCTCGGGCACGTTGACCTCGGGCACGAAGACCCGCTCGAACCCGGCCTCGAGGGCAGCAAGCGTGGCCGGCAGGACGCCACGGATGGCTCGTAGCCGGCCGTCCAGAGCGAGCTCGCCGAGGAACACCGCGCCGGTGAGCCGCTCGGCCGGGACGAGCGACTTGGCGGCGAACACAGCCAGCGCGATCGCGAGGTCGTAGTGCGAGCCGGTCTTGGGCAGCGTCGACGGTGCCAGGTTTATCGTCACGCGTTGGTCGGGCCAGGTGGTCCCGGAGTTCGACACGGCGGACCGGCACCGATCGCGTGCCTCGTTGACCATGGTGTCGGCGAGCCCGACGAGCACGGTCGCCGGGAGCCCGCCCGAGATGTCGACCTCGACCTCGATGGGACGGCCCGACAACCCGTCGAGGGTGACCGAGTGCGTCGCCGCCGCCATCAGGCGACCCCGGCGATGCGGTCGACGACGGGAGCGCCGCGCGGCGGCACCACGACCGAGACGATGTCGATGCGCAGGCTCGGCGGCTGCACGTCGTGCACCTCGAGCCAGTGCATCGCCAGGCGGCGGAGCCTCGTCGCCTTGTGACCCGTGATCGCCTCGAACGGTCCGCCGTGATGGGTGCTGGTGCGGGTCTTGACCTCGCAGATCACCAGCGTCGACCCGTCCCGCGCGACGATGTCGATCTCGCCGAACCGGCAGGTCCAGTTGCGGGCCAGCACCACCATGCCCATAGCCTCGAGGTGTTCGGCGGCGATCCGCTCGCCGTAGGAGCCCAGCGCCTTGTTGCGTGCGTACGTCATCCCGCCAGCCTCGTTCGACAGGATCGCAATTGTCCGTCGACGGGCCCGGACCTGTGGACAGATACGCAGGCCTGCAGGTCCTGTGGAGAGCCTGTTGCGCCTGCGACTGTCGGCACCGGTTCGTACGATGGGGCATGCCCGAGATCCGCATCGCTCCCGCCACCGAGGTGCCGTGGCCGGACGTCGAGCAGACCATGACCGGCGGCGGCGACGGGTCGACGTGCTGGTGCCAGTGGTTCATGCTGACCCGCAAGGAGTTCGACGCCTGCGGCCGCGACGAGCGGGCCGCGATGCTCCGCAGCGAGATCCAGTCGGCCGACGCCTCACCCGGCCTGGTCGCGTACGTCGACGGCTCCCCCGCCGGCTGGGCGCGGGTCGGGCCGCGCCTGTTGCAGCCGGCCTTGGGTCGCTCGCGCATCGTCAAGGGCAGCGACGAGTCGCGCGACGACACCAGCGTTTGGGCGGTCACGTGCTTCGTCGTCCGCAAGGAGCACCGCGGCAAGGGCCTGCTCAAGCGCCTGGCCACGGCAGCGGTCGAGCACGCCGTCGCGCACGGCGCACGGGTGATCGAGGCCTATCCCGTCGACACCGAGGCCCGCGAGACCAGTGACAACGAGCTCTACCACGGCACGGTCAAGATGTTCCGCGACGCCGGGTTCCGCGAGGTGGCACGCCCGTCCGAGACCAGGGCGGTCATGGCGCTCGACGTCAGTCGTCGGCGCCCGGCAGCTTGAAGTCCGAGCCCTGCAGCTCCTCGACGTTGACGTCCTTGAACGTCAGCACCTTGACGTTCTTGGCGAACCGCGCCGGACGGTAGATGTCCCAGACCCACGCATCGTTCATCGAGACCTCGAAGTAGGCGTCGCCGGTCTCTGACCGCACCTTCACGTCGACCTGGTTGCACAGGTAGAACCGCCGGTCGGTCTCCACGACGTACTTGAAGATCGTGACGACGTCCCGGTACTCGCGGTAGAGCGCGAGCTCCATCTCCGACTCGTACCGCTCGAGATCCTCAGAGCTCATCAGGGGTGCCTTCCATCGCTGCTCGTACGTTGACGTATCTGCGCCGGTGCTCGGCGCACGGGCCGTGCAGCTTGAGCGCCGCCTGGTGCGTCGGGGTGCTGTAGCCCTTGTGGGTGGCGAAGTCGTACTGCGGGTGCTCCTGGTGCATCTGCACCATCATCCGGTCGCGGGTGACCTTGGCGACGACCGATGCGGCCGCGATCGAGGCCGCGACGCGGTCGCCCTTCCACATCGCGAGGCCCGGAGCGCCGAGCCCGTCGACGGGGAAGCCGTCGGTGAGGACGTAGCCGGGTCGGACCGCGAGCCGGGCCAGCGCCCGGCGCAACGCCGCGATGTTGGCGACGTGCAGACCCATGCGGTCGCACTCGGCGGCCGGGATGACGACGACCGAGACGTCGACGGCGCGCTCCATGATCAGGTCGAAGCACGCCTCGCGACGCTTCTCGGTCAGCAGCTTGGAGTCGGCCAGGCCCTTGATGGGGCGCTCGAGGACGACCGCCGAGGCGACCAAGGGGCCGGCACACGCACCACGGCCCGCCTCGTCCACACCCGCGACGGGATGCAGACCCTGGCGGGCCAGTGCGCGCTCGAAGCCATAGATCCCGGCATCACGCCGAATCGTGGATCCCTTGGCCAGACGTGTCACGCAGTGAGCCTAACCCGCGCCATCAACGGCGCGGCAGGCAACTCACCGGTGCTCAGGCGTCGCGCTTTTCCTTGATCTTGGCAGCCTTGCCGCGCAGGTTGCGGAGGTAGTAGAGCTTGGCCCGGCGGACGTCGCCGCGGGTCGCGACCTCGATCTTCTCGATGACCGGGGTGTGCAGCGGGAACGTACGCTCCACGCCGACGCCGAAGCTCACCTTGCGGACCGTGAACGTACGGCCGACGCCCGAGCCCTGCACCTTGATGCAGACGCCCTTGAAGACCTGGACGCGCGAGCGGCTGCCCTCGATGACCTTGACGTGCACGTCCAGCGTGTCGCCGGGACGGAACTCGGGGATGTCGGTGCGCAGCGACGCGCTGGCCACCTGATCGACGATGTTGGTCATGGTCTACTCCTCGCCGGTGCCACAGGTCACCCACGGATTGCTGTTCGAATGAGAGTTTGGTGCGGCGATGAACACGATTCCCCTGAGGCAGAACCGTCGACGCCAAGGGTCAATATTGCCACATGCGGCCCGTGCGGGCGAAATCGGCGTACGCCCTCCACCGCCCCGTGCGGCTGTCGCTAGTCGAGCAGGTCCGGGCGGCGCTGCCGCGTACGCTCGAGCGCCTGCTCGCGTCGCCATGCAGCGATCGCCGCGTGGTTGCCGGACAAGAGGATCTCCGGCACCTCGAGGCCGCGCCAGCTCGCGGGCTTGGTGTAGACGGGGTACTCCAGCAGCCCGTCGTCACCGTGTGACTCCTCGACGAGGGACTCGGGGTTGCCCATGAACCCCGGGATGAGCCGCACGACGGCCTCGATCATCGCGAGGGCCGCGACCTCTCCTCCGTTGAGCACGAAGTCGCCGAGCGAGACCTCCTCGACCCGCCAACGGCTCGCCGCGTGGTCGATGACGCGCTGGTCGATCCCCTCGTAGCGGCCGCAGGCGAACACCAGGTGCTCCTCGGCGCTGAGCTGCTCGGCCATCCGCTGGCTGAACGGCACGCCGGAGGGCGTCGGCACGACCACGACGGCGGAGTCGGTGGCGAGCGCGTCGAGCGCCTCTCCCCAGGGCTCCGCCTTCATGACCATGCCCGCGCCCCCGCCGTAGGGGGTGTCGTCGACGCTGCGGTGCTTGTCGGTCGTGAAGGTTCTCAGGTCGTGCGTCGTGACCTGGAGGAGACCGGCGACCTGCGCCTTGCCGGCCAGCGAGAGCTGCAGCGCGTCGAGGTAGGCCGGGAAGATGGAGACGACGTCGATCTGCACGTCAGTCGACCGCCAGGTCCGATGCGGCGTTCTCGGCCTCGGCCGGGTCGAGCAGGCCCGCGACCTCGGTGATCGTGACGAAGCCGCCCTTGACGTCGACGACGGGCACGATCTCGGTGACGAAGGGGATGAACACCTCGCGGTCGTCGAGCTGGACGGTCAGGGTGTCCTGGTGGGGGCCGTGGACGATGCCGGTCACGGCGCCGACGACCTCGTCGCCCACGCGTGCCTCGAGGCCGACCAGCTGGTGGTCGTAGAACTCGTCGGGGTCGTCGGGCAGCTCGAGCGGGTCGACGGCCGTCTCGATGAGCTGGCCGTGGAGCGCCTCGGCCGCGGTGCGATCCGGGATCTCCTCGAACGACACGACCAGGCGCCCGCTGTGGTGGCGGGCGCGGGCGATCGTGAGCGTACGGTCGCCGCAGACGACCGACGAGCCCGGGGCGAAACGCCGTTCGGGCTCGTCGGTGCGGATGTCGACGTTCAGCTCACCGCGGATGCCGTGGGCCCGGCCGATGCGGCCGATGACGACCTGCATCGTCAGCTGCGGCGGTCGACGTCCACGAAGTCGATGCGCGCGCCGCCACGTCCGGCGATCGCGCCCGCGACCTTGCGGATGGCGGTGGCCGTACGGCCCTGGCGGCCGATGACCTTGCCGAGGTCGTCCGGGTTGACCCGGACCTCGAACAGCTCGCCGTTGCGTGTCTGCTTGGCACGCACGTCGACGTCGTCAGGACTGTCGACGATGCCGGCGACGAGGTGCTCGATGACCTCGATCATGGGGGCAGCCACGATCAGGCCTTGGCCTCGTCAGCGGAAGCCTCGTCAGCCTTGGGCTCCTCAGCCTTCGGCTCCTCAGCCTTGAGCTCCTCAGCCTTGAGCTCCTCAGCCTTGGGCTCCTCAGCCTTGGCCTCGTCAGCCTTGGGCTCCTCGGCCTTGGCCTCGTCAGCCTTGGGCGCCTCGTCAGCCTTGGCTGCGGCCTTCTTGGCAGCAGCGGCCTTCTTGGTGGTCGCGTCGGCCTTGGGCTCGTTGTGGAGCTCCTTGAGCGCTTCCTGGAAGATGTCTTCCTTGCTGCGCTTCTCGTCGGCGAACTTCATGGTGTTCTTGCCACCGATGTCGCCGGTGATCTTGAGCAGCGCGGCGACGGCCTCGGTGGGCTGGGCGCCGACGCCGAGCCAGTACTGGGCGCGCTCGCCGTCGACGTTGATGATCGACGGGTCTGCCTTGGGGTTGTAGGTGCCGATCTCCTCGATGACGCGTCCGTCGCGCTTGGTGCGCGAGTCGGCGATGACGATGCGGTAGAACGGCGTGCGAATCTTGCCCATACGCTTCAGGCGAATCTTGACTGCCACGAGTGTGGTGTCTCCTCAGATGTGTGTATGTGGTGACCTGCCGGTGCCGCGTGGGGACACGGCCGACGAGATCGGTGAGCCGGACGACGTGAAGATGAGAGGGTCTCCGCGCGTACCGGACGCAAGGGGTCATTCTGCCAGAACACGTGCCGTGGCTCCAATTCGGCCGCGACCTCGGGCCCGACCGCCTCAGAACCGGCCGTGACGGCCCTCGCCACCGGCGAACCGCGCCGCACCCTCCGCCCCCTCGAGCACCACGATCGGCACCCCGTTCGCGCCCTCCGACCGCAGCGCGGCATCGAGCGGCAGGTCCCACTGTCGATAGGCCGAGGCGCGGTCGGCCTTCATGCACTCGGCCGGGAATCCTGCGATCTGCTCGGCGAGGTCGTGCGCCACGGTCAGCGAGTCCCCCACCGGCACGACCCGGTTGGCGAGACCCATCTGCAGCGCCTCGTGCGCACCGACGGGGCGTCCCGTCAGGATCATGTCCAGCGCCCTCCCCTGCCCGACGATCCGCGGCAGCCGCACGGTCCCGCCGTCGATCAGCGGCACGCCCCAGCGCCGGCAGAACACCCCGAACACGGCGTCCTCCTCGGCGATCCTGAGGTCGGCGAACAGCGCGAGCTCCAGCCCGCCTGCGACGGCGTGCCCGGCCACGGCTGCGATGACCGGCTTGGTCAGCTCGAGTCGCGTGGGGCCCATGGGGCCGGCGCCCAGCCCCTCCGGGTCCAGCTCGTTGCGCCGCTCGGGATCTGCCACCGCGGAGAGGTCGGCTCCCGCGCAGAACGTGCCGCCGGCTCCGGTGAGCACCGCGACCGCCAAGGACTCGTCCTCCTCGAACTGCTGGAACGCCGTACGCAGCTCGGCGGCCATGGGGCCGTCGACGGCGTTGCGCACCTCGGGGCGGTCCATCGTGATGGTGCAGATGTTCTCGTCGACGTCGTAGCGCACGTGGTCCATGTGGCTCATTCTCACGGACGCGGCTGGAGCGGGTCCCCGGACGCTCGTTGGGGCGGCGCCCAGCCCGGTGGCCCGAAGACGTACGCCAGCCGGTCGCGCCAGCGCGGTGTTCGCTTCACGTCGTGCCAGATCCTGACGTACTCGCCGTACTGCAGCGCCCACACGTTGTAGGTGTCCACCGGGACGGTCAGCCCGTACGTCGGACGGTGCAGCTCGGGCTGGAACGACTTGAACAGTCGGTCCCAGAGGATGAGGATGCCGCCGTAGTTGCGGTCGAGGTAGATCGGGTCCGAGCCGTGGTGCACGCGATGGTGCGACGGCGTGTTGAACACGAACTCCCACCAGCGCGGGAACCGGTCGATCTTCTCGGTGTGCAGGTGGAACTGCCAGATCAGGTTGATCGAGAACGTGAAGTAGATCATCCACGGCGGCACGCCGAGGAGCGGCAACGGCACCCAGATCAGCACCTCGAACCACTGGTTCCACTTCTGCCGCAGAGCCGTCGAGAAGTTGAAGTACTCGCTCGAGTGGTGCGCCTGGTGGCCGGCCCAGCCAAGGCGTACCCGGTGCGAGAAGCGGTGGTAGGTGTACCAGAGCAGGTCCACACCGATCAGCACACCGACCCACGTCCAAGGGTTCGACGCCGACAGGTGCCACGGTGCGAGGTGGACGTAGAGGACGGTGTAGAGCAGGAATGCCGCCGTGCGAAAGAGGGCCGAGAACCCGATCGAGCCGACGAACATCGTCAGGCTCGTGCGCGTGTCCTCCTTGAGGTAACCCATGCCTTGCCGCTCGCGCTCCTGCTCGGCGTTGGCCCGGTCCTCACGTTCCTCGCGGCGTACCGCGGCCATCTCGATGAGCATGAACAGCAGGAAGAACGGCACCGCGGCGCCGGCAGGATCCTTGAGGTTGTGCTCGAACGCTTCCCACATCCGCTCATGGTGACACGAAGTGACCCTGGAGTCAGTCGTATGCTCGCCACATGTCCGACCTGACGATCCTGCACCACTCGGCCTGCTCCACCTCCCGCCACGCCCTCGACGAGGCATCCGGGGCGGGCGTCGACGCCCAGGTGATCGCCTACCTCAAGAACCCGCTGTCCCGGGAGGAGCTGCTCGAGCTCATCGGCGAGCTCGAGGACCCACCTGCCGATCTGGTGCGCAAGGACGGGTTCTTCAGGGCCCAGGGCCTTGACCCCGACGACTACGTGACGCCCGAGGCAGTCGCGGGCCTGCTGGTCGACCACCCGCGACTCATGCAACGACCTGTGCTCGTGCGCGGCGGCCGCGCCATCATCGGGCGACCCAAGGACCGCGTCGCTTCGTTCCTGGCCTGAGGGTTGACGGCGCCGCACCGGCTCTTCCACAGTGGACCCATGCGTCCCGCCTTCGAGTATTGACACCTCTCTGACCGAGCCCTCACGGTCCGCGCCGTCGCCTGGTCCGGCCTCGGCGAGCTGATCCCTCTCTACGGGCTGTACGTGCTGCTGTTCGCCGACCATGGCCTCAGCACCGCACAGATCTCCTCCCTGCTGTTCCTGTGGTCCGGCACGGCGTTCGCCCTGGAGATCCCGTCGGGCGCCTGGGCCGACACCGTCTCGCGCCGTGGCCTCCTGGTGCTCGGCTCCCTGTTGACCGCAAGCGGCTTCGCCACGTGGACCCTGCTGCCGTCGTACGCGGGGTTCGCGGCCGGCTTCGTGCTGTGGGGGGTTGGCGGCTCGCTTCACTCGGGGACGTTCCAGGCCCTGCTGTACGACGAGCTGGCCGAGCGTGGCACCACGACCGCATATCCACGCATCATCGGGTTCGCCTCGACCGCCACCGAGGCGGGCGCGCTGGTCGGCATCCTGGTCGCCGCCCCGCTGTTCGAGCTCGGGGGGTACGCCCTTGTCGGCTGGGCCAGTGTCACTGTCGTCCTGGCCCAAGCTGTCCTGGGAGCGTCGTTGCCGGCCGCCCCGCAGGTGGTGTCGGCGGCCCAGGTCGACGACCTCGAGGACGACCCCCAGCTGACCCGGACGACGGTCTCAGCCGGAGGCGTCACGACGTACGTCGCGATGCTGCGCACCGGCCTGGCGGAGGCGCTGCACCGCCCGGCCGTCCGTGGCGGAGTCCTGCTCGCGGCGGTGCTCTACGGCTTCACGGCCTTCGACGAGTACTTCGGCCTGCTGGCCCGAGACGGCGGGGCCTCCACCGCCGTCGTCCCCCTGCTGGTGGGGCTGACGGTCGCAGGCTCACTCGCCGGCTCGTTGCTCGCCGGTCGCACCGCCGGCATGCGCTCGACGACGATGGCCGTGCTGCTGGTGGTCGCGGCGGTCGCGCTCGCCGCGGGCGCGATGCTCGGGGGTGCCGGTCTCGTCGGGGTGATCGGGTTCGCCCTGGTCGGGCTCGGCTACGGCCTGCTGACGAATGCCACGGTGGTCGCCGAGGCCAGGCTCCAGGACGCCATCGAGGGCCCGGCGAGGGCGACGGTCACCTCCGTCGCCGGCCTGATCAGCGAGCTGGTCGCTCTCGCGATCTTCGCCCTGGTCGCGCTGCTCTCCCTGTGGCTGACCACCGCCTCGCTGATGGCCGTGCTCACCGTCCCCGTCGCCGCGACAGCCCTGGCCGTGCGCCGCTGGCTGCCGCGGCGGCGAGGCGGCCCGGCCGGGCCGGATGCCAAGGTCGAGCAGCATGACGACGACGGGACCGCCGACCGAAAGGATCGTGGCTGAAGCGGTACGTCGACAACGACACCCGATACGAGCAGTTCATCGTTCCCGGGCCTGTCACCAGCCTCGGCAGCCCGGCCTCGGACTACCGGATCAGCTGAGGTGCGGGTCCCCGGGCCTGCGGGCCCGGGGACCCGACTAGATGACGAGGTTGAGCAGCAGCACGACGACGAGGCCGCTGACCGACAGGATCGTCTCCATGATCGACCAGCTCTTGATGGTCTGGACCACCGAGAGCCCGAAGAACTCCTTGACGAGCCAGAACCCGGCGTCGTTGACGTGGGAGAAGAAGACCGAGCCGGCACCGATGGCCAGCACCAGCAACGACACCTCGCTGCCGGCCAGGTCGCTCGCGATGGGTGCCATGATGCCGGCGGCGGTGATGGTGGCCACCGTGGCGGAACCCGTGGCCAGTCGGATCAGCACCGCGACCAGCCAAGCGAGGAGCAGCACCGAGACCCCGCTGTCCTTCACGAAGTCGGCCACCACCTCGGCGATGCCCGTGTCGATCAGCGTCTGCTTGAAGCCACCGCCGGCGCCGACGATGAGCAGGATGCCGGCGATCGGCGGGAGCGACTTGTTGAAGACGTCGCTGACGTCGTCCTTGTCCATGCCCGACGCGCGCCCCAAGGTGAACACGGCGACGACCACCGAGATCAGGAGCGCGACGAACGGCTCGCCGATGAAGTCGAGCACCTTGCGCAGCGTCGTGCCCTCGTCGACCGCGATGTCGGCGAAGGCCTTGCCCATCATCAGCACGACCGGCAGCAGCACGGTGCCCACGGTCGCCGCGAAGCTGGGGCGCTTCTCGCGCTTCTCGGTCGTCGCGTCGAACAGGTCGCCCGCAGGCACCGGGACCCAGCGGTCCGCGAAGCGGGCGAACAGCGGCCCCGCGACGACGATCGTGGGGACCGCCACGAGGATGCCGAGCGCCAGCGTGCGGCCCAGATCGGCCTCGAGAGCGTCGATCGCGACGAGCGGACCAGGATGAGGCGGCACGAAGCCGTGCATCGCCGACAGGCCGGCCAGCGCCGGGATGCCGAGCGAGATGACGGACCGTTCCGCCCGCTTGGCCACCAGGAAGATGACCGGCATCAGCAGGACCAGCCCGATCTCGAAGAACATTGGCAGGCCGATGATGGCGCCGATCGCGGCCATCGACCACGGCAGCATCCGAGGGCTGGACCGCCCGACGATCGTGTCGACGATCTGGTCGGCACCACCGGAGTCGGCCAGCAGCTTGCCGAACATGGCTCCCAGGGCGATCAGGACCCCGACCCCCGCGACGGTGTCGCCCACGCCGGTGCTGAAGCTGCCGACGACGTCCAGCATGTTGCGTCCCGCGATCGCTCCGACGACGAGCGAGCCCATGATCAGGGCGAGGAACGGGTGCAGCTTGAACCACGTGATCAGGACGACCAGCACGGCGATGCCGACGAGGGCTGCCGTGATGAGCTGTCCGGTCCCCGCGACGGCCTTGACCGGCTCGGGCGGGGTCGCGGCGATGAGCGTGCTGACGATCATGAGATGTCCTCCTCGGACAGGCCGGCGCGGGCGACGAACTCGTCCACGATCTCGGCAGGTGACGGGGTGATGTCGAAGGCCCAGCCGCTCTCGTCGTCCTGCAGCGGCTCGAGGGTCTGCTCCTGGGACTCCAGCAGCGACGCCGGCATGAAGTGGTCGCGCTTCTCCATCCGCGACTTGATCAGGTCGTGGTCGCCGGTCAGGTGCAGGAAGGTCGTGCGTGGAGCGGCGCCGACGAGCACGTCGCGGTAGACCCGCCTGAGCGCGGAGCAGCTGATGACGCCGCCGGAGGCGTCGTGCTGGTGCAGCCACTCGCCGACGTCCGCGAGCCACGGCCAACGGTCCTCGTCGGTGAGCGGTGTCCCGGCCGACATCTTGGCGATGTTGGCCTCGGAGTGGAAGTCGTCGCCGTCGGCGTAGTCGAGCTCGAACCGATCGGCCAGCTCATGACCGACCGCGGACTTGCCGACACCGGAGATGCCCATGACCACGACGAGCGGATGTCCCATGACCCTTAACGTATGGCCTCCGCCTCCCGGCCGCACTTCGCGACAGCCATCGACCTTCGGCGCACGGCCCCTAGACCTCGGACCGATGCCGCCCCCGATCAGCGTCCATACGCTCGGGCCATGTCACGCACACGCACCCGGTGGGGCTCGGTCCTCGCCGTCGTCGTGATCGCCCCGTGGATGGCGGAGATGTCATGGGGTGGCATCCCCTTCACCGACATGGTGCTGGTGGTGCTGTTCCTCGGCCCCATGTACGGCGGCGCGGCGCTGCTGATCCGCGAGGTCACCCGGCGGACGGGCCGCGGCTGGCCCACGATCCTGCTGCTCGCGGCTGCGTTCGGCGTCCTCCAGGCCGGCATCGTGGACCAGTCGCTGTTCAACCCCGACTACGCCCGGTACGACTTCCAGCACCCCGTCCACGTCGACGGCATCGACATCAGCCTCTATCACCTCGTCTCGTTCGTGACGGGGCACGTCGTGGCGAGCATCTCGATCCCGATCGTCATCGCGGAGTCGTGGTCGCGACGTGCCGCCGAGCCGTGGCTCAGTCGTCGCGGGCTCTGGTTCGTCGGTGTCCTGTACGTCCTTGCGTCGGTGCTCAACCACGTCGGCGTCAAGGACGAGGACGGTGACGGCTTCCAGGCCGCGCCGCACCAGGTCGTCACGGCCATGGGGGTGGTCGCCCTGCTGGTCGCGATCGCGCTCACGTGGCGCCGCCGCCCGGTCACGGCACGCGCGGCTCCCCCCGTGCGGCTGCTGGTTGTGCTCGGGTTTCTCGCCCACCTGCTCTACCTGCCCGCCGAGAACGCCGCCTCCCTCGCGGTCGCCGCGGCCGTCATCACTGCCGCTGTCGCGCTGGTGGGCGGCTGGTCGCGCAGCAGCGCCTGGACGAGCGCGCACACGTTCTGGCTCGCGATGGGAGCGGCCCTGGTCGGTGTCGTCGTGCCGTACCTCGCCGAGCCGTACGACGTCGGCGTCAGCGCGCGCACCGAGGTCGTCAACGACACCGCAGCGGCTCTGGGCTGCCTGCTTCTCGTCGGCCTCTCGGCGTACCGTCGGAGCAGGCTCGCCCTGCAGCCTGCCTAGAGCAGGTCCTTGAGCTCCTTGGGCAGCTCGAACTCGTCGTTGCCGCCCGCCGGGAAGCCGAACGCCCCGGCACCGTCCTTCTTGGGTGCTGCGGCCGCCTCGGCGGCGCGCTTGGCGGGGTTGCCCGAGACGCGCTTGCCCTTCTTCTTCTGCTGCGGCTTCTGCTTGGCGCCGGCCCGCTTGCCGGGGCCGGGAAGTCCGGGCATCCCCGGCATGCCCGGCATGCCGCCGCCCTTGGCCATCTGCTGCATCATCTTGCGCGCGTCGAAGAACCGGTCGACGAGCTGGTTGACGTCCTTGACCTGCGTGCCCGAGCCCTTGGAGATGCGAGCTCGGCGAGACCCGTCGATCATCTTGGGGTTGTCGCGCTCGGCGGGGGTCATGGAGCGGATGATCGCCTTGATCTTGTCGACCTCGCGCTCGTCGAAGTTGGCGAGCTGCTCCTTCATGGCACCCATGCCGGGGAGCATGCCGACGATCTTGGACATCGAGCCCATCTTGGAGATGGCCTCCATCTGGCTCAGGAAGTCGTCCAGCGTGAACGAGCCACCCATGAGCTTCTCGGCGTCCTTGGCCGCCTGCTCGGTGTCCATGACCTTCTCGGCCTGCTCGATCAGCGTGAGCATGTCGCCCATGTCGAGGATGCGCGACGCCATGCGGTCGGGGTGGAACGCGTCGAAGTCGGTCAGCTTCTCGCCGGTCGACGCGAACATGATCGGCCGCCCGGTGATCGAGCGCACCGACAGCGCGGCACCGCCGCGGGCGTCGCCGTCGAGCTTGGTCAGCACGACGCCGGTGAAGTCGACGCCCTCGAGGAACGCCTCCGCGGTGACGACGGCGTCCTGGCCGATCATCGCGTCGATGACGAACAGCACCTCGTCGGGATCGACGGCGGCGCGGATGTTGGCGGCCTGCTGCATCAGCTCGGCATCGATGCCGAGACGACCTGCGGTGTCGACGATGACGACGTCGTGCAGGGTGCGGCGGGCCTCGGCCAGTCCGTCGGTGGCGACCTTGACCGGGTCGCCGATGCCGTTGCCGGGCTCGGGAGCGTAGACCTTGACGCCCGCCTGGCCACCGACGACCTGCAGCTGGTTGACGGCGTTGGGACGCTGCAGGTCGGCCGCGACGAGCATCGGCGACTTGCCCTGGCCCTTGAGCCACAGGCCGAGCTTGCCGGCGAGGGTCGTCTTGCCGGCACCCTGGAGGCCGGCCAGCATGATGACGGTCGGCGGGTTCTTGGCGTAACGGATGCGCCGCGTCTCACCGCCGAGGATCGTCACGAGCTCGTCGTTGACGATCTTGATGACCTGCTGCGCGGGATTGAGCGCCTGGCTCACCTCGGCGCCGCGCGACCGCTCCTTGACGTTGGCGATGAAGTCACGGACCACCGGCACGGCGACGTCGGCGTCGAGCAGGGCGACCCTGATCTCGCGCGCCACGGCGTCGATGTCGGCGTCGGAGAGTCGACCCTTGCCGCGCAGGTTCTTGAACGCTGACTGCAGACGGTCTTGCAGGGTGTCGAACATACGTCGGTCGTCATCCTCGAATGGGGAGAAAGGGGTCTGGTCAACTCTAACCGAGACCCCGTCACCCCTCCCCGGCGTGGGCGGGAGTCAGCCGAGGGCGGTGGCCAGGGCGTCGCGCAGCGTCGACGCGGTGGCGTCCTCGAGCCGCTGCCCGTCGCCGTCGACGACGTAGAACACGTCACGGACCTCGTCGCCGTAGGTCGACATGTGCGCCGAGCGGATCGACAACCCGAGCGAGGCGATCTGGTCGCACACCGTCCACACCAGCCCGCGGCGGTCCTGCGCCCGGACCTCCACCAACGTCGCGGTCTCCGAGAGCCGGTCGAGCAGGCGTACGCGGGCATCCGGAGCGTCCGGGATCGAGGTCAGCTCGAGACGGCCCGCGAGGTCGAGCTCACCGGCCATGGCCGGACGGAGCCGATCGGTCAGCCGCGCCGGATCGATGTCGTCGCGCGACACCTCCCAGAGCGAGACCGCCGCACCGCCGAGGGTCACGGTCCTCGCCGAGCGGATGGCCAGTCCCGCGAGGGCCAGGCCCCCGGCGAGGTCGGCCATGACCCCCTGGCGGTCCGCCGTCACGATCGTCAGCAGCGAGCCGCCAGGTCGCGGCTCGACCGTCAGGGCGAAGTCCGCCGCCTGCATGGCCCCGTGCTCGGGGAAGGGCACGCCGGCGGGCCAGCCCTCGTAGTCCTCCGGCGTCGGCGTCGTCACGCCCTCGTCGAGGACACGCCGGACCTTCTCGACGAGCCCCTCGGTCAGGCCCTTGCGCCAGGGGGACCACGCGGCCGGACTCGTGGCCTGGGCGTCCGACGCCGTCAGGGCGGCCAGCAGGTCGAGGAAGTCCTCGGTCCCGACGATCTCGGCGACGTTGGCGGCCGTCGAGGGGTCCTCGATGTCGCGGCGCGTCGCGATCGTCGGCAGCAGGAGGTGCCACCTGACGAGCCGACCGATGACGGCCGCGTCCTCGCCGCTGAAGCCCCACCGTTGCGCGATGCGTACGGCCATCGGCTCGCCGACCTCGGAGTGATCCCCGTCGACGCCCTTGCCGATGTCGTGCAGCAGCGCCGCGACCGCGAGCAGGTCGGGCCGCGCCACGTCGCGCTTGACCTTGGCCGCGTGCACGCAGGTCTCGAGGCTGTGGCGGTCGACCGTGAAGCGGTGCACCGGCGAGGACGAGCCCCGCAGCCGGATCGCGACCCACTCCGGCAGCAGCAGGTCGACGACGCCGGCAAAGTCGAGCTCGTCCCACACGCGTACGAGCCCCTGACCCGAGCTCAACAGGTCGACCATCAGGCGTGACGACGACGCCGACCACGGATCGGGCAGGTCGCCCATCGAGTCGGCGAGCCGCTTGGCCGAGCCGGGGCTCAGCGGGAGGCCTTCGCGAGCCGCCGCGGCCGCCGCCCGCAGCGCGACCTCGGGGTCCGTCGTCGGATCGGCCCGCCCCGTCACGATGACCTCGCCGTCGAGGATGCCGACGCCATCGGCGAGCGGCGTGACGGCCGGACCCGTGGGCGTGATGGTGCGCTTGGCCGAAGGTGCCAGGGCGGCGTCGATCTTGTGCCACGACAGCGACGCGAGGTGGGCGATCCGCCGCCCCAGCTGGCGCGCGTGCAGGTCGAGCTCCTCGGCCCCCATGCCCAGGAAGCGGGCCACGTCGGGGATGACCTCGGCGTCGAGCCGTTCTACGCGGCGGCCGACGGTCTGGTGCAGCGCGTCACGGACGTCGAGCAGGTCCGAGCGCAGCGACTCTGACTCGCCGTGCGGGACGTCGATCAACCAGGTGGCGACCAGGGCACGGAGGATCACGCTGTCCCGCAGCCCTCCCCCGGACTCCTTGAGATCGGGAACGGCGGCGTGGGCGATCCAGCCGGCCCGCTCGATGCGGGCGTTGCGCGCCTGGCGCACCTCCTCCACCCGCGTACGGGCGTCGCGGCGCCAGTCCGCCAGCACCTGGGAGCGCAGCGCCAGGACGAGACCGGCGTCGCCGGCGACGGTCCTGGCATCGAGCATCCCCATCGCGGCCCGGTGATCGGTCACCGCCGCCTCGCGCATCTGGATGGTGTCCCGCACGGAGTGGTCGAGGGCGACGCCGTCGTTCCACAGCGGGTACCAGATCGTCTCGGCGGCCTGCCGGACCACCGACTCGTCGAGCGCCGGGTCGTGCAGCAGGACGACGTCGAGGTCGCTGAACGGCGAGAGCTCTGACCGGCCGTAGCCGCCCACGGCGACCAGCGCGAGGCCCGGCCCCTCGCGTGGGTCGCTGCGGTCGGCCGGCACGGCGTCGGCGAACAGCTGCCGCAGCCTCCGGTCGGCCTCGAGCGCCCGGTCGCTCCGCTGCCGGGCGAGAGCGGCCCTGTCGTTGCTCACGTCGGTGATCGTACGCAGCGATGGCGCAGCACCCGATCGGGGTGCTGCGCCATCGTCACGAGAGATGTCTGGCCCTAGAGCGCGGCCTCGTCGGTCTCGCCCGTGCGAACCCGCACGACCGAGTCGACCGGGATGACCCAGACCTTGCCGTCACCGATCTTGCCGGTCTGCGCTGCACCGGTGATCGTGCTGACCACGCTCTCGACGTCCGCGTCGTCGACGACGACCTCGAGGCGGATCTTGGGGACCAGCGAGACGTCGTACTCAGCACCGCGGTAGACCTCGGTGTGTCCCTTCTGCTGGCCGTAGCCACTGGCCTCGGTCACCGTCATGCCGGCGACTCCCGCTGCAGCGAGGGCCTCGCGGACCTCTTCCCACTTGTGCGGCTTGATGACCGCCGTAACCAGCTTCATGTTCAGACTCCCGTCTTCAGGGCGGACCCGCCGATGATCCCGGCTTCGTCGTACGCGGTCTCCAGGTGCTCGACCTGGTCGATGCCGAGGACCTCATCCTCTTCACTGATGCGGAACCCGATCGTCACGTCGATCAACTTACCGATGATGAACGTGAGCACGAACGAGTACGCGAGGACGACGAAGGCCGCGACGGCCTGCTTCCAGAGCTGCTCGAGGTCACCGCCGTAGAACAGGCCGACGTCGCCTGAGGCGAGGAAGCCGATCAGCAGGGTGCCGACGAGGCCGCCGACGAGGTGCACGCCGACGACGTCGAGCGAGTCGTCGTAGCCGAACTTGTACTTCAGGCCGACCGCGAGGGCGCACAGGACACCGGCGATGACGCCGAGGGCGATCGAGCCGACCGGGGTCAGGGCTCCGGCGGCCGGGGTGATGGCCACCAGGCCGGCGACGGCGCCGGACGCGCCGCCGAGGCTCGTGGCCTTCTTGTCGCGGATGGACTCCACGAGCAGCCAGCCGAGGATGGCTGCTCCGGTGGCGACGGTCGTGTTGACCAGGGCGAGGCCCGCGAGACCGTTGGCACCGACGGCAGAGCCGGCGTTGAAGCCGATCCAGCCGAACCAGAGCAGACCGGCGCCCAGCAGGACGAACGGGAGGTTGTGCGGGCGCATGGGGTCGCGCTTCCAGCCGACCCGCTTGCCGAGCACCAGCGCAAGGGCGAGGCCGGCGGCACCGGCGTTGATGTGGACCGCCGTGCCACCCGCGAAGTCGAGTGCCTCGAGCTTGGTCGCGATCCAGCCGCCGTCGTCGCCGAAGTCGAAGACCCAGTGCGCGACCGGGAAGTAGACGACCGTGACCCAGATCGTGACGAACAGGGCCCAGGCGGCGAACTTGGCCCGGTCGGCGATCGCGCCGCTGATGAGGGCGACCGTGATGATTGCGAACATCAGCTGGAACGCCACGAAGACGTACTCGGGGATCGTGCCGTACGCCGTCTCGAGGCCGATGCCGTCGAGGCCGATGCGCTCGAAGCCGCCGAGGAACTGGTTGCCGTCAGGGCTGAACGCCAGCGAGTAGCCGAACAGCACCCACAGCACCGGCACGATCGCCAGGGCGATGAAGCTCATCATCATCATGTTGAGCACGGTCTTGGAGCGGACCATGCCGCCGTAGAAGAACGCCAGTCCTGGCGTCATGAGCAGGACCAAGGCCGAGCTGGCCAGAATCCACGCGGTATCGCCGGTATCCATGAAACCTCCGAAAGAAGAGTGCGTTGCAGCAGGACGAGGTACGACCTGTTGCGACACAGACTGCTGTCAGGGGATTTCGGTACGTGCCCGGCCATGTTGCATCGGGATCACGAATGCGCCCGGCGTGTAAACAGCGTGTTACGCCCCGCCTGCACCCGGTGAGGCAGCGGTGTGAGGTCCCGTGTCAGGACAGCAGGGCGTCGACGAACTCCTCGGCCTCGAATGGCGCCAGGTCGTCGGCGCCCTCGCCCAGCCCGACGAACTTGACCGGGACCCCGAGCTCCCGCTGGACGGCGATCACGATGCCGCCCTTGGCGGTGCCGTCGAGCTTGGTCAGCACGATCCCGGTGACGTCGACGACCTCACCGAACACCCGGGCCTGGGTCAGGCCGTTCTGGCCGGTCGTCGCGTCGATGACGAGCAGGACCTCCGTGACGGGCGCCTGCTTCTCGATGACCCGCTTGACCTTGCCGAGCTCGTCCATCAGACCGGCCTTGGTGTGCAGGCGGCCGGCCGTGTCGACCAGCACGACGTCGGTGCCGTCGGCGATGCCGCGCTGGACGGTCTCGAAGCCGACGCTGGCGGGGTCGCCGCCCTCGGGACCACGAACGGTCGGCACCCCGACCCGCTCGCCCCAGGTCTGCAGCTGGTCGGCAGCGGCGGCACGGAACGTGTCGGCGGCGCCGAGCACGACGGACTTCTCCTCAGCCACGAGCACTCGGGCGAGGCGCCCGACGGTCGTCGTCTTGCCGGTGCCGTTGACCCCGACCACGAGGACGACGCCCGGCTTGCCGTCGGCGCCTGTCGCGTCGAGCGTGCGGTCGTACGTCGGGTCGATCAGGCGCACGAGCTCCTCGCGGAGCGCAGCCTTCGCAGCCTCAGGACTGTCGATGCCCTCGACCCGGACACGGGTCTTGAGATTGGCCACGAGCTCGTCGGTCGCCGTGACGCCCACGTCGGCCGCGAGCAGCGTGTCCTCGAGCTCCTCCCACGCGTCGTCGTCCAGCGTCGAGCGGCTGAGCACGGCGAGTAGGCCCTTGCCGAGCGTGCCCTGCGAGCGCGCGAGCCGGGCCCTCAGGCGTACGAGGCGGCCTTGCGGGGCCTCGGGCCGCTCCAGCGTCTCGACCGCAGCGGCGGGCTCCTCGTCCCCGAGGTGGGGCTCGGGGTGCTCGGGATGCTCGATGAGCTCCTCGGTGACGCGATCGAGCTCAGCCGGCGGTGGCAGATCCTTGCGGCCGCGGCCGACGACGAGCGCGATGCCCGCGCCCAGCACGACGACGACGGCAAGGACGATCAGGAGCAGCACAAGCGTGGTCACGCTCCGATCCTATGCAGAACGCCGGCCCCATCTGCTCCGGCGGGCGGTGGGTCCCCCACCTTTTGGCCGCCCGAACGGTGGATGATCCACCGCCGAGCGGCTGTCGGCAGGCGTCAGGAGGTGACCAACGGCGCGACGACGCTGCGGATCGCGTCGGGGATCGGCGTGACCTCGCGGGTGGCGGCGTCGACGTAGACGTGCACGAAGCGCCCGATCGCGGCCGGCTCGTCGCCGTCGCCCTGGAACAGCCCGATGCGGTAGACGATGCTCGACGTGCCCAGCCGGGTGACCGCGAGGCCGGCCTGCACGTCGCCGGGAAATCCCAGCTCGCGAAGGAACTCGCACTGCGTCTCGGCCACGAGGCCCACCGCGTCGAGCCGGCGGATGTCGGTGCCGGTCTGGTCGATCAGGAAGCCGTTGACCGCGGTGTCGAAGTAGGAGTAGTAGACGACGTTGTTGACGTGTCCGTAGACGTCCTCGTCGGCCCATCGCGTCGTGATGGTCCGCAGGACGCTGAAGTCCGTACGGAGGCGCGGTCCTTCGTCGCCCGCGTCCCGTTGGCGCTCGGTCACGAGGCGGTCTCCTCCTCGCGCAGGCGCTGGCTGATGACCGCCGAGACACCGTCGCCGCGCATCGAGACGCCGTAGAGCGCGTCGGCGACCTCCATCGTGCGCTTCTGGTGCGTGATGACGACGAGCTGGGAGTTGGCGCGCAGCTCTTCGTAGAGCTCGAGCAGACGGCCGAGGTTGGCGTCGTCGAGCGCGGCCTCGACCTCGTCGAGGATGTAGAATGGGCTCGGGCGCGCCTTGAACAGCGCGACGAGGAACGCCACGGCGACCAGCGAGCGCTCGCCGCCGGACAGCAGCGACAGCCGCTTGACCTTCTTGCCGGCCGGGCGCGCCTCGACGTCGATGCCGGTCGTCAGCATGTTCTGCGGGTCGGTGAGCACGAGGGCGCCCTCGCCGCCGGGGAACAACCGGCTGAAGACGTGCTGGAACGCGCTCTCGACGTCGTACCAGGCCTCGGTGAAGACCTGCTCGACCTTGGCGTCGACCTCCTCGACGATGTCGAGCAGGTCCTGGCGAGTCTTGCGCAGGTCGTCGAGCTGCTCGGAGAGGAACTGGTGCCGCTCCTCGAGCGCCGTGAACTCCTCGAGGGCCAGCGGGTTGACCTTGCCCAGCATCGCCATCGACCGCTCGGCGTTGCGCAGCCGCTTGACCTGCACGTCACGCTCGTACGGCACGGGCTCGGCCGGCAGCGAGTCGTCCTCGCCCTCGACCGTGATCGGCGGCACGAGCTGGTCGGGGCCGTAGTCGGCCACCAGTGTCTCGACCTCGAGGCCGAGCTCCTCCAACGCACGCCCCTCGAGCCCCTCGAGACGCAGGCGCATCTCGGCCCGGGCCATCTCGTCCTTGTGCACGGAGTCGGTCAGCCCGTCGAGCTCGGCGATCTGCTCGCGCAGCTTGACGCGCACGCCGCGCAGCGTCTCCTCGCGTCCGGTGCGGGAGGCCTCGATCTCGGTGCGCAGTGTGGCGGCCTGGGCGATCGACTGCTCGAGCCGCTCCAGCACGAGGTCGCTGGCGTGGATGACGGCCTTGGCCGTCTCGGCCTCACGCAGCTGGCGCTCGCGGCGCTCCTTGGCCTTGATGCGCGCCTCGCGCTCGGCCTCGGCGGCCTCGAACAGCGCGGTGACCTGTCCCTCGAGCGCGCGGGCCCGCTCCTCGTTGGTGCGCAGGGCCAGCCGGGCGTCGGTCTCGGCCCGGCGGGCGGCCGACGCCTTGTCGGCGAGCTCCTCGAGCAGGGCCGTGTCGGGCTCCTCCTCGGGAGCCGCCTCGGCCTGCGCCAATCGGTCCTCGAGCTCGGCCAGGCCCGAGAGGTCACCGGCCTGAGCCTCCTCGGCCTTGGTGATCGCCGCGGCGAGCCGGTCGGCCTCGCCCCGGGCGGCGCGGGCCGTGGCACCGAGGTGCCCGAGGTTCTCCGCGACCGCGGCCATCGTGGCGTCGGACTCGTGCAGTCGGCCGAGCGCGGCGTCCACGCGTTCCTGGGCCACGGCGCGCTTGGCGTCGGCTGCCTCGTGCTCGAAGCGCAGCCTCTCGAGCGTGTGCACGGCACGGGTCAGGTCCTCGTCGGCCTGCGAGATCGCGGCCTGGACCTCGATGAGGCTCTGCTTGGACGTCGATCCGCCGGCGGCGAAGTGGGCACCCAGCACATCGCCCTCGCGCGTCACGGCCGTGACGTCGGGGGCGTGCCGGATGAGCTCCTGGGCCTGCTCGAGGCTGTCGACGACCGCGACCTTGAACAACAGCCGACGCAGGGCTCCCTGCAACGGCGCCGGTCCGTCGACGACGTCGACCGCGTACGTGGCGTAGTCGGGCAGTCCCGGCCACGAGGAGTCGTCGACCTCGCCACCTCCGAGCAGCATGCCGGCCCGGCCGAGGTCCTCGGACTTGAGCTTCTCCATGGCCGACACGGCCGTGTCGAGGTGGTCGACGGCCACGGCGTCGGCGGCCGAGCCCAGTGCCGAGGCGATCGCGGTCTCGAATCCCCCACGTACGGTCAGCAGCGCCGCGACCGATCCCAGCAACCCGCTGATCTCGTCGGTCGCCGCCAGCAGCGCGCCGGCACCGTCCTTGCGTGCCAGGCCGAGCTCGAGCGCCTCCTTGCGGGCCTCGAAGGCAGCCTGCTGGCGCTCGGCCTCCTGCGTCTGGGCCGTGAGCGAGGCCAGGTGCTCGGTGATCACGGCGAGGCCGTCCTCGGCCGCCTCGAGCTCTTCGTCGAGGCCTGACTCCCCGGCGTTGAGCCCGGCGATCTGGTTCTCGAGGTTGGTGAACTCACGGTGCGCCGCAACGGCCCGGTTCTCGGCCTCCTCACGGGCCGCGGTGAGCCGCCCGATCTCCTCACCGGCAGCTGTGGCCCGGCTCTTGAGCGCGTTGACCTGACCGTGCAGGCGGGCCAGCCCCTCACGCTGGTCGGCGGCGGCCCGGAGCAGCCCGGCGACGCGGCGCTCCTCTGCGGTGTAGGCGGTCTCGGCCTCGTTGCGCTCGGCGATGACGGCCTCGAGCGACTCGGTGGCCTGCGCGACGCCGGCACTGAGCTGCTCGAGCTGCTCCTGGGCGCGGCGGGCGTCGGCCTCCAGCTCCTCGGGCTCGCGTCCGACGCGACGGTCCTCGGCCTCGACGGCTGCCAGGCGTACGCGCTCGTTGGCCAGGCCCGCGGTGCCGCGGATGCGCTCGCGCAACCCGCTCAGGCTGTACCAGGTCTCCTGCGCCGCGGACAGGCGCGGCGAGTCCTCACGGAGCTGGTCCTCGAGCTCGGTCTCCTGCTCGCGAGCCACGGCGATCGACTGCTCGACCGCCTGTCGGCGCTCCTTGAGGGCGGTCTCGTCGGCGAGCTCCTCGGCGATGACGGTGCGGGCGCTGACGATGTCGTCGGCCAGGATGCGGGCACGTGCGTCCCGGACCTCGGCCTGGATGACGGCGGCGCGCCGGGCCACCTCGGCCTGACGACCCAAGGGCTTGAGCTGGCGGCGCAGCTCGGTCAGGACGTCGTTGAGCCGCGTCAGGTTGCCCTGCGTCGCATCGAGCTTGCGGAGCGCCTTCTCCTTGCGCTTGCGGTGCTTGAGCACCCCGGCGGCCTCCTCGATGAAGCCGCGTCGCTCCTCGGGGGTCGCGCGCAGGACGCTGTCGAGCTGGCCCTGGCCGACGATGACGTGCATCTCGCGGCCGATGCCGGAGTCGCTCAGCAGCTCCTGGACGTCGAGCAGGCGGCACGTGTTGCCGTTGATCGCGTACTCGGAGCCGCCGTTGCGGAACATCGTGCGCGAGATCGTGACCTCGGTGTACTCGATCGGGAGCGCGCCGTCGGTGTTGTCGATCGTGAGGACGACCTCAGCGCGGCCGAGGGGCGGGCGGCCGGACGTGCCGGCGAAGATGACGTCCTCCATCTTGCCGCCGCGCAGGGACTTGGCACCCTGCTCGCCCATGACCCACGACAAGGCGTCGACGACGTTGGACTTGCCGGACCCGTTGGGGCCGACGACGCACGTGATGCCGGGCTCGAGCTGCAGGGTCGTCGAGGACGCAAAGGACTTGAACCCACGCAGCGTGAGGCTCTTGAGGTACAACGCTGACTCCTACGACGACGACGGTTCAGGTCAGCGTAGACCGCTGGGACCTCAGTGGGTCGCAGGCTCCATCAAGTCGCCGGCGGTGACGGTGTCGACCCGCTCACGGATGGTCCGGAGCAGACCGTCGTTCTCGACCTTGAGGCGCATGATCTCGGCCTCGAGGTCGGCGATCCGGCGGCGCAGTGCGGCGGTTTCGCGCAGCTGGTCGGAGGTGGGGCCTCCGATGTAGCCGATGAGTGCTTTGGCCATGAGGAATCTCCGCGGAATGGAACTGGGGGGAAGGGGCAGATGAGGCTGATCTGCGTCTGTCAGTCTCTCACCGGAGCCGATGCGGGTCAACTTCCAGTCAGCCTGCCGCGATCGTCACAGGGTGAAGAGCGCATCCCCCACGCGTACGGCCCCGGAGGCCTCGACCTCGACGCTGTCGGGTGCCGCGTCCATCACGACGACGGGCACGACCGGGGACCGTCCGCCGGCCTCGATCTCCGCGGGATTCCAGCGGACGACGGGCATACCCGTGGTGACCTCGTCACCCTCGGCGACGAGCAGCTCGAAGCCCTCGCCCTCGAGCTGGACCGTGTCGATGCCGAGGTGCACCAGGACCCCCTTGCCGGAGGTCGTGAGCAGGACGAACGCGTGCGGGTGCAGCTTGAGCAGGCGTCCGTCAGCGGGCGCCACGACGGTCGACTCGACGCGTTCGGGATCGATCGCGATGCCGGAGCCGACGATCTGCTGCGCGAACACCGGATCGGGCACGTCGGCGAGGGGGACCACATCGCCCGCGACGGGCGCCAGGACGGCCTGGGCGCTCAATCGAGGTCCTCGATGTCGCTTGCCAGCGTGTCGGCGACGGGCCCGACGACGACCTGCACGACGTTGCCCGACACCACGACGCCGAAGGCGCCCGCAGCCTTGAGCGCGGCCTGGTCGACGAGGGACGCGTCCTCGACCTCGGTGCGCAGGCGCGTGATGCACGGCTCGATCTCGACGATGTTGTCGCGACCACCCAGTCCGGCGACGATCTCTTCAGCTGTGACCATGAGGAACCTCCTAGAGCTGGCCGGAGGCCACGGTGGCTCCGGGTCCTTCGTGCATCGTGCCACCGGTCGACCAGACCTGTCGGCCGGCGAGCCACGTCGTCCGCGCGCGGAGGTCGTCCCCCAGCAGCACGAGGTCGGCGCGCACGCCCGGCTCGATCCGGCCGAGGTCGGCAAGGCCGAGCGCATCGGCGGGCGTGCGGGTGGCAGCCCTGATCGCGTCGACCAGGTCCACCCCGAACCCGACGGCGTGCCCGAGGTTGGCGTCGAGCGGCTCGTCGGCACCGGCGATCGTGCCATCGGCCCGCAGCGGCGGGCTGCCGGCGATCACCTCGAGCTGGTCGCCGCCCAGCTCGTACACTCCGGGAGGCATCCCGAGTGCGGCCACCGCGTCGGTCACGAGCATGACGCGCCCCGCGGCTGACGTGAACGCCAGGCGCACGGCCGCGGGCTCGACGTGGTGACCGTCGACGATCATGCCGACCGTGAGCCTCGGGTCCGTGAGCGCGGCGCCGACGACGCCCGGCGCGCGGTGGTGGAACGGGCTCTGGGCGTTGTAGAGGTGGGTCACGAGGGTGGCGCCGGCGTCGGCCGCCCTGCGGACCTGGTCGTCCGTCGCGTCGCTGTGCCCCACGGCGACGCGGATGCCGGCCGACACGAACGCCGCGATCGCGGCCAACGCCCCGTCGCGTTCGGGAGCCAGCGTGACGTACGAGACCGCGTCGCCCAGCTCGATCAGCGGGGCGATCCGCTCCGGCGTGGGGTCGACCAGCAGCGACTCCCGGTGGGCGCCCCGACGCCTGGGCGACAGGAAGGGGCCTTCGACGTGGGCCGGCAGGAGGCGCGTGGCCGATCCCGCAGCGTTGCTGACCCGGCGGGCATCGTCGTAGCGGGTCACCTGCTCGACGAGCTGCTCGACGGTCGCGGTGATGAAGGTGGGCACCATCGAGGTCACGCCGGTCGACAGCATCCGCTCCGCGACGTCGCGGACCTCGTCCGGGCCGGCGTCGGCGAAGTCGACCGAGAACGCCCCGTTGATCTGCGCGTCGATCAGGCCCGGGGCCAGCACGCCGTCCTCGAGCGCGACGTCGGGCGTACGTGTGGGGGTGCCGCGGCCCGCCGCGACGATCCGGTCGCCATCGACCTCGAGCCACCCCGCCCCGGACTCGTCGTCCGGCAGGCCCACGAGTCGCCGGGCTGCTACGAGCGTCGTCACCGTCGGACCTCGATTCCTCGTCGGAGGGGTTGACATGCCAGGGCATTCCCGGCCATCCTCACTGGTACGTACCGGATCGTACCAGCGGTTCGGATGGTCGTCGAGGGGGTTCTCGCGTGCTGAACGACAGCCTGCTTCCCAAGCATGCTCAGCTCCGTGCTGCCCTCCTCCGGACGATCGACGAGGAGCTCCAGCCGGGCGCGATGATCCCGTCCGAGCGCGACCTGACGGTCCGCTACGACGTCAGCCGGGCCACGGTCCGCGCTGCCATCAGCAGCCTCGTCAACGAGGGGCGGCTCACCACCGTGCCGGGCCGCGGGACCGTCGTCACCCGCCCCCGGGTCGAGAGCAACCTGCACCTCGCCTCGTTCACGCAGGACATGCGCCAGCGCGGCCACCGCCCCAGCACCGAGGTGCTCGCGTGCGCAGTCGTGACCGCGGGCGAGGTCACCGCCAAGGCGCTCGGCCTGACCCCGGGCGACCGGCTGTGGGAGATCGAGCGTCTGCGCCTTGCCGACGACGAGCCCATGGCGCACGAGATCAGCTGGTACCCCGAGGCCGTCTTCCCGGCACTTGGCGACGAGGACCTCAACGGCTCGATCTACGCAGTCCTCGAGTCGACGTACGGCGTCGTCATCACCGACGCACACCAGACCACGTGGGCCGAGCAGGCCGGGCCCACGTACGCGCACCTCCTCGAGGTGGCCGAGACCGCTCCGGTCATGGCCTTCGATCGCGTCGGGTCCTCCAGCGAGGGACCCGTCGAGCAGACCATCAGCCGCTACCGCGGCGATCGCTACCAGTTGTCGATGGGCCTGCAACGAGGCCCTTCCGCCCGCTGAGTCCGAAGCACCACCAACACGATGGGAATGAACATGACCGCGATATCCGCCGGACGACGAGGCTTCAACCTCGCTCCGATCCAGAAGTTCGGCCGCAGCCTCATGCTGCCGATCGCCTCGCTGCCCGTGGCGGCGCTGCTGCTGCGGCTCGGGCAGCCGGACCTGCTCGGCGCGGACGGCCTCGGCTGGGACAAGCCCGCCGCCGTCATCGGCGCAGCGGGCGGTGCCATCTTCGACAACCTGCCGTTGATCTTCGCCCTCGGCGTGGCCATCGGCATGGCCAAGAAGGCCGACGGGTCGACGGCCCTCGCCGCCGTCGTCGGCTACCTCGTGTTCAACGCGGTCTACAAGGTCACCGTCCCGATGGTCATGACGGTCGACGAGAGCAACCAAGGCGCGGTCGACAAGGGCTACGGCGTCCTCGGCGGCATCGTGATCGGCCTGACCGCTGCCTTCCTGTGGCAGCGCTACTACCGCATCAAGCTGCCGGACTACCTCGCGTTCTTCGGCGGCCGTCGCTTCGTCCCGATGATGACGGCCTTCGCGGCCATCATCCTCGCGGTGCTCATGACCCTGGTCTACCCCGCGTTCAACACCGGCCTGACCAACGTGTCCGACTGGGTCGCCGACAACGATGTCATCGGCGGGTTCGTCTACGGAACGCTCAACCGGCTCCTGGTCCCCCTCGGCCTGCACCACATCCTCAACTCCGGACCATGGTTCCTCTTCGGCTCGTACGAAGGCGCCACCGGCGTCGTCACCGGCGACATCCCCCGCTTCCTCGCGGGCGACCCGACTGCCGGTGCGTTCCAGACCGGGTTCTTCCCGATCATGATGTTCGCCCTCCCGGCCGCCGCACTGGCGATCTGGCAGGAGGCCAAGCCCGTCCACAAGAAGGCCATCGGCGGCATCATGATCGGCGCCGCGCTGACGAGCTTCCTGACCGGTGTCACCGAGCCCCTCGAGTTCTCGTTCATGTTCGTCGCGTTCCCGCTCTACGTGATCCACGCGGTGTTGACCGGGACCTCGATCGCCCTGACCAACGCGTTGGACATCCGTGACGGCTTCGGGTTCTCGGCAGGCCTGTTCGACTTCCTGCTCAACTGGAACATCGCGGAGAAGCCCGGTCTCCTGATCGTCATCGGCCTCGGCTACGCGGTCGTCTACTACTTCCTCTTCCGGGCCGTGATCCGGTGGTGGAACCTCAAGACGCCCGGCCGTGACGACGAGGTCGACGACGGCGGCGCGGCTGCGCTGATCGACCAGGAGATGAGCGGCGACTCCACGTCGGCGCCGAGCACCTCGGCACCGCCGAAGGCCTGACCCGTCCGGAGCGCCCGTCGTGCACCCGCACGGCGGGCGCTCCGCGTATGGTCGCGACGTGGACGATCTCTTCACTCCCCCGTCGGGAGACTGGCAGCGTGTCTCGCCGAAGCTGGCCACGATCCGCCGCATCCGGATCGCCATCCCGTCAGTCGTCGTGGCGCTCGTCGGCGTCGCCCTGCTGGTCCTGCTGCCCGACCTGTGGTGGATCGGCGCGCTGTGCCTCGCGGTGGCCGGGGCCGCCGTCGTGTGGGGCTGGATCTGGGCCGGCCGCAACCAGCGCAGCTGGGGCTACGCCGAGAACGACGACGACCTGCTGGTGACCAGCGGCGTGATGTTCAAGCGGCTCGTCGCGATCCCCTACGGCCGGATGCAGTTCGTGGACGTCCAGGCCGGCCCCTTGGCCCGGGCGTACGGCGTCGCGACCGTCACGCTGCACACCGCCAGCGCCGAGACCGCGGCAGACATACCGGGACTCCCGTCCGCCGAGGCGACCCGACTGCGCAACCGGCTGACCGAGCTCGGTGAGGCACATGGCGCCGGACTCTGACCCGCCGCCCGAGGCGGCCGGCTCCCGCACCCATCCGCTGACGTCGATCGTCCAAGGCACGCGCTGGGCCGCGGCGGCGTCCGTGGGCCTGGTCAGCTCGATCTTCACGGGTGACGGTTGGGGCGACATGAACCCCCTGCTGAGCTTGGCGATCTCGATCGGTGGCGGCCTGGTCTTCGGCATGGTCTTCGGCTGCCTGGGCTGGCTGTTCACCCGCTACGTCATCGACGGCGACGAGCTGCGTATCAACAGCGGCGTCGTCACGAAGTCGTCGCGCCGCATCCCGTACGAACGGCTCCAGTCCGTCGACATCGCCGAGCCCTTGGTGGCGCGCGTGTTCGGCCTCGCCGAGCTCCGCATCGAGATGGCCGGGGGCAAGGACTCGCGCACGTCGCTGCGGTTCCTGACCCTCGCCGATGCCCGTGACCTGCGCCGCGTGCTGCTCACGCGTGCCCATGGCGAGTCGGGCGAGGACGGTGCGGGCGAGGAGCAGCGCACGGTCATCACGACGGTCCCGCCCGAACGCGTCATGATCGGCACGGTGCTGTCGCTCGACTTCCTGTTCGCGGCCACCGGCTCGGTCGTCCTGGTGATCGGGGCGATCTGGTACGGGCAGCTCGTCGTCGCGCTCGGCGGCATCGTCCCGCTGGGGACCTGGCTCGCCCAGATCATCGCCAAGCGGATCCTGCAGCAGTGGGACTTCACCCTGTCGCGCGGCCAGGGCGGCTTGCGGATCGAGCGCGGACTGCTGTCCCGCACGTCGCAGACGATCCCGTTCGCGCGGGTGCAGGGCGTCGCGATCAAGGAGCCGTACGTCTGGCGGCGGTTCGGCTGGCTGCGCCTCGAGGTCGACGTCGCGGGCTATGCGGCGCACACCGGCGACGACGAGGGCGTCGAGTCCTCCTCCATCCTGCTGCCGATCGCCGACCGGGTCCTGGCGGACGCGGTGATCGCCGAGCTCGTCCCGGGGTCAGCCGTCGACGACGTGCAACGCACCACCGCACCCGCGCGCTCGCGTGCCTTCGCCCCGATCGGCTGGCGCTATCGCTGGGTCGGCGCCGACGAGCGTGCGTTCGTCGCCCGCGAGGGCTGGATCGAGCGCACCACCAGCATCGTGCCGCACCACAAGACGCAGTCCGTCGAGCTGCGGCAAGGTCCTCTGCAGCGCCGGAGGCGTCTCGCGACGATCGAGGTGCACACGCCGCAGGGCCCGGTCGACGCCGACGGTCGCAACCTCGACGAGCGCGACGCCCGACGCGTCGTGCTGGCGCAGCTCGAGCGGGCCCGGGCCGCCCGCACCTGACCCAACGACCCAGATGTGGATCCTGGTGCACCACCCGTCTGCACGCGGTGGTGCATGCCCGTCCAAATCTCGGTGCGTCAGCCGCCCGAGGTGGCGTCCTCGGCGAGCGGGTCCATCGGCGTGACCAGGTCGCGCGAGTCGAGCCAGCCGTCCGGGACCGACACCTTCTTGGGCGTGCCCTGCCGGCCGCGGGGGGTGCCGAGCTCGTGCACCGGGTAGGGCTCGGCCGGGTCGAGCCGGCCGAGCAGCTCGTCGAGATCCGCGTACGACGACACCATACCCAGTCGGCTGCGGACGTCCTTGCCCGCGGCGAAGCCCTTGAGGTACCACGCGATGTGCTTGCGGAACTCGATGCAGCCTCGCTCCTCGCCCATCAGGTCGCCCAGCAGCTCTGCGTGCCGGCGCATGACGCCGGCGACCTCGCCCAGGGCCGGAAGCTCCACGACCTGCTCGCGGGCGAACGCCGCGGCGAGGTCGCGGAACAACCACGGCCGGCCCAGGCAGCCGCGCCCCACGACGACGCCGTCGCAACCGGTCTGCTCGACCATGCGGATCGCGTCGGCGGCCTCCCAGATGTCACCGTTGCCGAGCACGGGGATGTCGACGGCGGCCTTGAGCTCGGCGATCGAGTCCCAGTCGGCGCGCCCCGAGTAGTGCTGCACCGCGGTGCGCCCGTGCAGCGCGATCGCGGCACAGCCGGTGTCCTGCGCGATGCGCCCGGCGTCGAGGTAGGTCAGGTGCTCGTCGTCGATGCCCTTGCGGGTCTTCATCGTCACCGGCACGCCGTACGGGCCGGCGGCCTTGACCGAGGCCTCGAGGATCTCGCCGAGCAGCGTGTCCTTCCAGGGCAGCGCCGCACCGCCGCCCTTGCGGGTCACCTTGGGGACCGGGCAGCCGAAGTTGAGGTCGACGTGGTCGACGCCGTGGTCGGCGCACAGGATCTCGACGGCGCGGCCGATCGTGTGCGGGTCGACGCCGTAGAGCTGCACCGATCGGACCGTCTCGTTGGCCGCGAACGTCAGCATCGCCAGGCTCGTCCTGTCGCCCTCAACGATCCCACGCGACGTGATCATCTCGCAGACGTACAGGCCGGCACCCTGCTCGGCGCAGAGCTGCCGGAACGCAGCGTTGGTCACGCCCGCCATCGGGGCGAGCACGACCGGGTTGGGGACCTCGAGGGCTCCCAGCCGAAGGGTGCGCGGCAACGTGGCGGTGGACATGCGCCCATTGTCTCAGGCCGCCCGCAAGCCCTCGAGCGGTGAGTACGCGTCCAGGTCACCGCTCTGGGGTCGGGGCTACGGGGTCCAGGTGATGGCGTCCTTGGTCGACCCGGTCTGCAGGTCGACCGACTGGAGGGCCTTGCCCTTCGGCACGAGGTAGACGAGGCACAGCTTGGCCGTGGCGCCGGGCAGGAAGCTCTTGGGCAGAGTCGAGTTGCGGCACGGCTTGAAGGTGCCGACGATGTCGTTGGCCGGCAGGTTGGTGTTGCTCGAGTCGTGCGCGAAGATCGGCAACGCCGCTCCGCCGAGGCCGGCCGGACCCTCGTTCTTGACCGTCACGTCGACGTAAAAGGGCGAGGACGACTTGGTGTCCTCGTCGAGCGAGAAGAACGTGAAGTCACGCTTGATCGAGCCCTTGCGGACGGACGAGACGGTCACCGTGATCACGCTGGCCGCCTTGTCGCCGACCTGGTAGACCACGCTCGCCGGCTTGTCCTCGGTCAGCGTCGTGCCGCCCTTGGTGAGCGTGACGCCCTCGGGTACCTCGAGCCCCTTGGGCACCGGCACCTCGTCGGACTTCTTGTCGTCCGAGGAGCCGGAGCACCCGGCGACGAGCACGAGCGCGCCGACAGCAGCGACGATCCTGGATTGCTTCACGCGCCGATTGTCGCGCACGCCCGGATCAGCAGCCCGGCAGGCGCGCCGCCAACCAGGACGTGACCTGGTCCAGCGCGATGCGCTCCTGCGTCATCGAGTCGCGCTCGCGGATCGTCACGGCCTGGTCGTCGAGCGTCTCGAAGTCGACGGTGATGCAGTACGGTGTGCCGATCTCGTCCTGCCGGCGGTAGCGCTTGCCGATCGCCTGCGCGTCGTCGAAGTCGACGTTCCAGAATCCCCGCAGCTCGGCCGCGAGCGCCCGGGCCTTGGGCGACAGCTCCTCGTTGCGCGACAGCGGCAGCACCGCGGCCTTGACGGGGGCGAGGCGCTTGTCGAGCTTCAGCACGGTGCGCTTGTCGGTGCCGCCCTTGGCGTTGGGCACCTCCTCCTCGACGTACGCGTCGATCAGGAACGCCATCATCGAGCGGTTGACGCCCGCTGCCGGCTCGATGACGTACGGAGTCCAGCGCTCGTTGTTGGCCTGGTCGAAGAACTGCAGGTCCTTGCCGGAGTGCTCGCTGTGCGTCTTGAGGTCGAAGTCGGTGCGGTTGGCGATGCCCTCGAGCTCACCCCACGTCGAGCCGGCGAACTCGAACCGGTACTCGATGTCGACGGTGCGCTTGGAGTAGTGCGAGAGCTTCTCGGCCGCGTGCTCGTAGAGCCGCAGGTTCTCCGGATCGATGCCCAGGCCGGTGTACCAGTCCATGCGGGTCTGGATCCACGTCTCGTGCCACTCCTCGTCCGTGCCCGGCTCGACGAAGAACTCCAGCTCCATCTGCTCGAACTCGCGGGTGCGGAAGATGAAGTTGCCCGGCGTGATCTCGTTGCGAAAGCTCTTGCCGATCTGGCCGATGCCGAACGGCGGCTTCTTGCGCGAGGTGGTCATGACCTGGCCGAAGTTGACGAAGATGCCCTGGGCCGTCTCGGGTCGCAGGTAGTGCAGGCCCTCCTCGGACTCGACCGGGCCGAGGTAGGTCTTGAGCAGGCCGTTGAACATCCGCGGCTCGGTCCACTCGCCGCGTGTGCCGCAGTTGGAGCACGCGATCAGGTCCATCGTGACGGTGTCGGGGTCGTCGATGCCCTTCTTCTCGGCGTACGCCTCCTGGAGGTGGTCCTGGCGGAAGCGGTTGTGGCAGTGCCGGCACTCGACCAAAGGGTCGACGAAGGCCGCGAGGTGGCCCGACGCCTGCCAGACCGCGGTCGGCAGGATGACCGACGAGTCGAGCCCCACGACGTCGTCGCGGCCCTGCACCATCGAACGCCACCACTGCCGCTTGATGTTGTCCTTGAGCTCGACGCCCAGCGGGCCGTAGTCCCACGCGGACTTGGTGCCGCCGTAGATCTCCCCGCACTGGTAGACGAAGCCGCGGCGCTTGCTGAGGCTGATGACGTTGTCGACGGTCGATGCCATGGGGTGATTCCAATCCGGCTGGGTGTCGGCGGGCCTGTGCACCTCATCGTGATGACGTACGCCCGGGGGTCCGCCCCACTTTAGTCGGCGGCCTGCTGCTGCCCCGCGGCGGGCGGAGTCGGCCCATTCGCACAAATCTTCCCGGAATCCCTTGACCCCGAGTTTGTTAGTACGCTTTATTAACTATGTGACGCAGATCAACGAGGCCCGCCGCCCCACTGCCGGTCGACGTCCGGTGGGCAAGGTCCGCCCGGCGGACACCCGCCGGCACCACCGCGCGCTGATCCTGCAGCAGCTGGTCGACGACGGTGCCCGCAGCCGCGCCGACCTGGCTCGCGAGACGTCACTGACCCGCGTCACGATCTCCGACCTCGTCGCCGAGCTCATCGACGAGGGATTCGTCAGTGAGCTGGGCACGCGTCCGGGCACCCACATGGGCAAGCCGGCCACCTTGGTGGGCCTCTCGGGCAAAGCACCCGTCACGATCGCGCTCGACCTGTCCGCCGACGGCGTGCTCCTGGGCGGCGTCGTCGACCTCGACGGCAACGTCCTGGCGCGGGAGCAGGTCCCGTTCGTCAAGGGCGACGACCTCTCGGTGATCGCCGACCTGGCCGTCCGGCTCCAAGGCTTGACCGACCGGCGCATCCTGGGCGTCGGCATCGGCACGCCGGGCATCGTCGATGCCGACGGCACCGTGGTCCTGGCCCCCAACCTCGGCTGGACCGAGCTCGACCTCTCCGGCGAGCTCTCCCGGGCGATCGGGCTCCCGGTCCACGCCGGCAACGACGCCAACGTCGCGGCGGTCGCCGAGAGCGCCTTCGGCGCCGGGGACGACGGCGGCCTGCTGCTCCTCACGATCGGCCAAGGTGTCGGCGGCGGCGTCATGATCGACGGCCGAGCCCTCTCCGGTCCCCTGCAGTCGGCCGGCGAGATCGGTCACGTCGTGGTCGACCCCGACGGCAGGCAGTGCGCCTGCGGCAACCGCGGCTGCCTCGAGACGTTCCTCGCCGCACCCGCCCTTCGTACGCTCGACAGTGACGCCGCTCGTGCTGAGGTCGGCACGAAGCTCGCCTCGGTGCTGACGCCGGTCGTCACGACGCTCGGCATCGCCGACGTCGTGCTCTACGGGCCGGCCGAGCTGCTCGAGGGCCCGCTGCTGGACGCCGTCCGCAGCGCCCTCGCCCACCAGACCCTGCCCTTCGTCGCCCAGCGCGTCCAGATCCGACTGGCCCCGCTGGACGACGAGCTCGTGCTCACGGGCGCAGCTGCGCTCGTGCGCTATCGCGAGCTAGGGGTGGTGTGACTGCCTCGACCGCTCGACCGACCGAACTCCCCCACGTACGACCAGAACGATTCGAAAGAGGACAATCCATGAAGCTCACCAAGATCGCGGCAGCGACGGCGGCCTCCGCCCTCGCGCTGACCGCACTCGCCGCCTGTGGCGGCAGCAGCGACGGCGGCGAGTCAGAGGGCGGCTCCGACACCGTCACCCTGTGGCTGGCCGGCAAGGAGGACACGCCCAAGAAGGTCGAGGACTGGCTCGTCAAGGAGTTCGAGGCGCAGCACAAGGGCAAGAACCTCAAGGTCCAGCACATCGACTGGGGTGAGCTCATCCCCCGCCTCAACACCGCCCTGCAGAGCGACAAGACGCCGGACGTCGTCGAGGTCGGCAACACGCAGGCCGCGACCTTCACGAGTGTCGGTGCGTTCACCGACCTGACGGACAAGCTGGACGAGCTCGGCGACGACATCGGGCCCAAGAGCTTCGTCGAGGCCGGCACGTACGACGGAAAGGTCTCCGCGGTCCCCTACTACTGGGGCTCGCGCTACATCTTCTACAGCAAGAAGGCGTTCAAGGACGCCGGCATCGAGGTGCCGACGACGCTCGACGACTTCACGCAGGCGGCGTCGAAGCTCCGGGCCGATGGTGACGCGAAGTACTCCGGCTTCTGGCTCCCCGGCCAGGACTGGCGCAACGGCATCAGCTGGATCTTCGCCAACGGCGGGGACATCGCCAAGCAGGAAGACGGCAAGTGGGTCGCGACCCTCTCGTCCCCCGAGAGCGTCAAGGGCCTCACGGAGCTCCAGGGTCTCTACGAGAAGGCGACCACGGCACCCAAGGACGGCAAGGACGCCGAGCCGTGGACGGCGTTCAACAACGGCGAGGCCGCCATGTTCATGGCCCCGAGCTGGGCCCGCTGGAGCGTGGACGAGAAGCGGGCCAAGGACCTCGGCGGCTTCGCCCTCCCAGGCGTCGACGGCGGCGCTGCACCGGTGTTCGCCGGCGGCTCCAACCTGGGCATCTCGGCCAAGTCCAAGAACCAGGACCTGTCGTTCGACCTGCTCAAGCTGATCTACAGCGATGAGTTCCAGCAGCAGCTGGCCAAGAACGGCCTCGGACCGGCCAACGACAGCTTCACCAGCCTCATGGGTGACGACGAGTTCGCCAAGGCCGCCGTCGCGGCCGCCAGCAACTCCAAGCTGACCCCGGCGTCGCCGGAGTGGGCGTCGGTCGAGAGCGCCAGCATCATGGAGGAGTTCTTCGGCAAGATCGCCAGTGGCGAGGACGTCGCAGCGACGGCCAAGGCCACCGACGACAAGCTCAACGCAGCACTCAACAAGTAACGCACCGACCCGCTGAGCCTGACGTTTCTGCGGCAACACGCCGAGGGACCCCAGCAGAGACGTCAGGCTCAGCGCGTGCGTCAGGACCATGGAAGGGAGGGACCCATGAGCAGCACCCGTCTCAGGCGCAAGGCCGCACCGTACGCCCTGCTCGTCCCGGCCATCCTGGTCGTCATCATCGGCATGGCCTATCCCCTGGGCCGGCAGCTCCTGCTGTCGTTCCACGAGTTCGGCCGTGCGCAGCAGTTCGGCCAGCCCGCACCGTGGGTCGGCCTCGACAACTACCGCGACCTCGTCACCGACCGCACGATGTGGACCGTCATCGCGCGCTCGCTGGTCTTCTGCGTCGTCAACGCCTCCATCACGATGGTCCTCGGCGTCCTCGTCGCGGTGCTCATGAAGCGGGTGTCGACCGTCCCACGCCTGGTGCTGCAGGTCAGCATGCTGCTGGCCTGGGCCATGCCGGTCATCGCCGCGATGACGGCGTGGCAGTGGCTGTTCGACACCCGCTACGGCCTCGTCAACTGGTCGCTCCGCAAGATCGGCCTCGCCGGCTTCGACGACCACAACTGGCTGATCGATCCGCTCTCGTTCTTCTTCGTCGCGAGCGTCATCATCATCTGGATGAGCGTGCCGTTCGTCGCCTTCACGGCGTACGCGGCGCTGACCCAGGTGTCCGAGGAGACGCTCGAGGCGAGCCACCTCGACGGCGCCTCGGCGATCCAGCGGTTCCGCCACATCATCTATCCCACGATCAGGCCCGTCCTCACGATTGTGATGCTGCTGCAGCTCGTGTGGGACCTGCGGGTCTTCGCGCAGATCAACTTCCTGCAGAACGTCGGCGGCACCCCGAGCGAGACCCATCTGCTCGGCACCTACATCTACGCGCTCGGCATCGGGCAGAACGACTACGGCTCGGCCTCGGCCATGGCCATGTTCGTCCTGGTCCTGACGCTCGCCCTGACCTTCCGCTACGTGCGGTCCCTGCTCAAGGAGGAACCCCGGTGAACGCCAGAGCCCGCATGTGGGGCGTCCTCGCGATCGTCCTGGCCCTGATCTGGGCCTTCCCCGTCTACTGGATCATGAACAGCGCCTTCCAGCCGGTCGAGGCGCTCCGCTCCCCCAACCCCTCGTTCCTGCCGGACTTCAGCGCGTCGGGCTTCGGCCGCGTCTTCGACGACTCGTTCGTCGACTCGCTCAAGCTCAGCCTCACCGTCACGCTGCTCGCGATCGTCGCGGCAGTGCTGTGCGGCTTCGTCGCGGCCGTCGCGATCTCGCGGTTCCGGTTCCGCGGTCGCCGGTCCTTCATCTTCACGGTGCTCGCGATCCAGATGATCCCGCCCGAGGCGCTGTTCATCTCGCAGTACAAGATGCTCAACGACTGGGGCCTGCTCAACAGCGTCATGGGGCTCGGCCTGCTCTACACGGCGCTGATCCTGCCGTTCACGATCTGGATGCTGCGAGGCTTCGCCGACGGGATCCCGATCGACCTCGAGGAGGCGGCGATGACCGACGGCTGCAGCCGCACCCGGGCGTTCTTCACGATCACGTTCCCCCTGCTCGCACCCGGCCTCGTCGCCAGCAGCGTCTATGGCTTCCTGCAGGCCTGGAACGAGTACACCCTTGCCGTCGTGGTCATGGATCCGTCCAACCGCACGCTGCCGCTGTGGCTCAAGGGGCTGACGGACGTCTCCAACGAGGCGGTCGACTGGCCGGCCGTGATGGCCGGCGCCACCCTGGTCGCCGCACCCGTCATCATCTTGTTCATGATCGTGCAGAACCGGATGACCTCAGGCATGGTCGGCGGGGCGGTCAAGGGATGAGCGACGGCACGGCCGACGTCCGACGACTCGCGCACGGCGTCATGCTCGGCGCCTTCGCCGGCCCCGTGGTGCCGGACTGGCTGCCCACGGCGTACGCGCAGGGGCTCGCCGGGATCTGTCTCTACGGCAACAACATGGCGCCGGGGTCCGACCTCGCCGACCTCGCGCGATCGGTGCGGCGTCTCGACCCCACCGCGGTGCTCGCCCTGGACGAGGAGGGCGGCGACGTGACCCGCCTTCACGCTCACGCGGGCAGCCCCCATCCGGGCAACGCCGCTCTCGGCGCCCACGACGACGTGGCCGCGACGAGGGCGGTCGCCGCCGGGATCGGCGCCGAGCTGGCCCGCGCCGGGGTCTGGCTCGACCTCGCCCCGAGCGCCGACATCAACAGCGACCCGCGCAACCCCGTGATCGGGACCCGCAGCTTCGGGGCCGACCCCGCACGGGTCGCCCGGCACACCGCCGCGTACGTCGAGGGGCTCGCCTCGCAAGGCGTCGCGGCCTCCGTCAAGCACTTTCCGGGTCACGGCGACACCAGTGCGGACTCGCACCTCGGTCTCCCCCGCGTCAGCGTCGGTGCCGAGGTGATCCGCGACCGCGAGCTCGTGCCGTTCATCGCCGCCGCGGACGACGCGGCGACGATCATGACCTCCCACGTGCTGCTGGAGGCGTTCGACGACCAGGAGCCCGCCACGCTGAGCCGCGCCGTCCTCACCGGGCTGCTGCGCGACGAGCTGGGGTTCGGCGGGGTCATCGTCACCGATGCTCTGGACATGGCCGGTGCCAGTGCCGAGCACGGCATCGGCGGCGCCGCGGTGCTGGCGCTCGCAGCCGGTGCCGACCTGCTGTGCCTCGGCCCCGAGCACATCGAGTCACCGGGCACGCTCGCGCTGGCCGTCGACGCGGTCTGCCGCGCGGTGGACTCAGGAGACCTGCCGCTGGACCGCCTCACCGAGGCGGCCAAGCGCGTCGACGCGCTGCGGACGACCTGGAGCGACCTGACGGTGCGCGACGACGCGGACGACGTCATCGCCGCGGCACGGCAGGCCTCCCGCGAGATCGCCGCCGCGCTCGTGGCGGACGCGCCCTCGTTCGCCGGACCCGCGACCGTCGTCCGCATCGACACCGGCACCAACCTCGCGGTCGGCGAGACGCGCTGGGGTCGGCTCGATCTTGGTGGTGACGTCGTGGACCTGACGCTCGAGGACCTCGACCGGACACCGTTGCTCGACGGCGACGTCGCGATCGTCGTCCGGCGCGCGACGTCGGAGCCTCGTGCGTGGAACTGGATCCGGCGCCAGCTGGCCGCCAACGACCGCGCGGTCCTGGTGGAGCTGGGCTGGCCCGACCCAGCCCTCGACGACCTCGACCACGTCGTGTGCACGTACGGGTCCGCCGCCGTGCTCACCGATGCGCTGGCCACCACCCTGCGAGGAGACCGATGAAGATCCGTCTCGGCCTCGACATCGGCGGCACCACGGTCCACGGCATCGCCGTGACCGCCGCCGAGCCGCACGACCTCGTGGTCGAGACCACCCACCTGACGCGCAAGGGAGCCGACGGGGTGGTCGGCGGCGCCCTCGAGATGGTCGCCGCGCTGCGGGCCTCCCTGCCTGCCGACGCCGAGATCATCAGCATCGGGCTCGGTGTGCCCGGCGTCGTCCACGGCGGAGCGGTGACCCACGCGGTCAACCTGGGCCTCGACGGCGAACCTCTCGACCTCGCCGCAGCCGTCTCGCTCGGCGCAGGTGGCGTCACGACCACGGTGGAGAACGACGTGAAGGCAGCGACGCTCGGCGGCCTGCAGTGGCTGCGCGACCAGGGCTTCGACGTCCACGACCTGGCGCTGCTCAACGTCGGGACCGGCATCGCCGCCGGGCTGCTGCTCGACGGTCGGCTGCGCCACGGCTCGCGGGGCATGGCCGGCGAGATCGGCCACCTGGTGCACGACCCGACCGGGCCGCTCTGTCCCTGCGGCCGACGCGGGTGCCTCGAGCTGTACGCCTCGGGCAGCGGCCTGCGGCGGCAGTGGGCCGGCACCGCGGCGGCGCTGTTCGACGCCGCGGAGTCCGGCGATGCCGAGGCCATCCGGATCCGTGACGAGCTGACCTCCGGCATCGCCCAGGCCATCAGCATCCTCGTCTACAGCGTCGACGTGGCGTGCGTGCTCGTGACCGGCGGCGTCGTCTCGGCGACCCCCGCCCTCCGCGACGCGATCCTGGCCCGGCTCCGCGCCGACGAGAACACCTCGTTGGGCCGGCTCGCCGGCATAGCCGACCGCGTACGGTGGTTGCCGGCCGGACATCCGGCCGGTGCACTGGGCGCCGCGCTGTTGGGTGCCGGAGATGAGGGGGCTCGCTCGTGGAAGTGGTGATCGTCGAGGACCGCGACGCCGCCGGCGTGCTCGTCGCCGACATCGTCGCGACGCACGTACGTCCGGGAGCCGTGCTGGGCCTCGCGACCGGCTCCTCGCCGTTGCCGGCCTACCGTGAGCTGGTCCGCCGCCGCAGCGCCGGCTCGCTGGACCTCTCCGGATGCCGCGCGTTCCTGCTCGACGAGTACGTCGGCCTGCCCCGCTCGCACCCCGAGTCGTACCACTCCGTCATCCGCCGCGAGTTCACCGACGAGGCCGGGCTGGAACAGGTCGACAGCCCCGACGGTGAGGCCGACGACATCCCCGCCGAGGCCGCGCGCTACGAGGCGGCGATCTCCGAGGCCGGTGGCGTCGACGTCCAGCTGCTCGGCATCGGCACCGACGGACACCTCGGCTTCAACGAGCCGGGCTCCTCGCTGGCTTCCCGGACCCGTGTCAAGACCCTGACCCGGCAGACACGCGCCGACAACGCCCGGTTCTTCGACTCGATCGACGAGGTCCCCCGGCACGTGCTGACCCAGGGGCTCGGCACGATCCTCGACGCCGGGCACCTGGTGCTCATCGCGACGGGCGAGGGCAAGGCCCCGGCCGTGGCCACCGCGGTCGAGGGGCCGGTGTCCGCATTCTGCCCGGCCTCGATCCTGCAGCTCCACCCGAGGGCCACGGTCGTCGTCGACGAAGCCGCGGCCACCGGGCTGCAGCTCGCCGACTACTACCGCGAGGCCTGGGACAACAAGCCAGCCTGGCAGCGCTTCTGACGTACCGGTCCTCGAGCCGGTCGAGAGGGCATCCCCTCGACCGGCCCAAGGACGTCAGGCGTCAGCCGAGCCGGCGGCCCGAGTCGGTCGCGAAGACATGCACGCCGGCGGGATCGTCGGGCGCCAGGAAGATCGTCTCGCCCTTGGCCGGCGGCCTGCGCCAGTCGGCTCGCGCCACGATGGTCCGCTCGGAGCCACCCACGTCGGTGCGCCCGTAGACGTAGGCGTCCGCGCCCAGCTCCTCCACGACGTCGACCTCGAGCTTGAGCCCACTGTCGCTGATCACGAGGTTCTCGGGGCGGATGCCGAGGGTCACGCTCGTGGCGTCGGCGTCCGCGAGGGTGTCGCGGGCCACCGGGACGACAAGGTCACCAAACCGCACCCCGCCGTCGACGACCGCCAGCTCCATCAGGTTCATGCTGGGCGAGCCCATGAAGCCCGCCACGAACAGGTTCGCCGGCTTGTCGTACATCTCGCGCGGCGCTGCGCACTGCTGGAGCACGCCGTCCTTGAGCACCGCGACACGGTCGCCCATCGTCATGGCCTCGACCTGGTCGTGCGTCACGTAGACGGTCGTGGTGCCGAGCCGGCGCTGCAGCTGCGCGATCTGCGTGCGCGTCTGGACGCGCAGCTTGGCGTCGAGGTTGGACAGCGGCTCGTCCATCAGGAACACCCGCGGCGATCGCACGATGGCGCGCCCCATGGCGACCCGCTGGCGCTGACCACCGGACAGGGCCTTGGGCTTGCGGTCGAGGTACTCCGTGATGTCGAGCATCGCGGCCGCCTCGGCGACCCGCTTGCTGATGTCGGCCTTGTCGGCACCGGCGATCTTGAGGGCGAAGCCCATGTTCTCGGCGACCGTCATGTGCGGGTAGAGCGCGTAGTTCTGGAAGACCATCGCGATGTCGCGGGCCTTGGGCGGCAGATCGGTGACGTCCTCCTCACCGATGAGGAGTCGCCCCTCGTCGACCTCCTCGAGCCCGGCCAACATGCGCAGGGAGGTGGACTTGCCGCAGCCGGACGGTCCCACGAGGACGAGGAACTCGCCGTCCTCGACGTGGAGGTCGAGCTGGTTGACCGCCGGGCGGTCCTGACCCGTGAAGACGCGGGTGGCTTTGTCGAACGTGACTGATGACATGCTGATGTATCCCTTCACCGGCAGGTACGTGCCGGACGATCCGAGTGATGGGTGAGTGCGTGGTGCCCGCTCATCGTACCGTGACCCACGTCACGTCCGTCCGGCCGCACCTCAGTTGACAACCATTCCCAACTACTTGAGAATCGTTCTCATGAAGAAGCCTCTCGCCCTGCTCGGCGCCCTGCCGCTCGTCCTCCTCCTTGCCGCGTGTGGCAGCTCGGCGAAGGGTGACGACACGACGACGGTCGTCGCGTCGTTCTACCCGTTCGCGTTCGTCGCCGAGCAGGTCGGGGGCACCCACGTCGAAGTCGAGAACCTCACGTCCCCCGGCGTCGAGCCGCACGACCTCGAGCTCAAGCCCAAGCAGGTCGGCGAGGTGCAGAACGCCGACCTCCTGGTCTACGAGGAGCACTTCCAGGCCGCTGTCGACGACGCCGTGGAGCAGGCCGACCGATCGAAGGACGACACCATCGACGTGGCCTCGATCGTCGAGCTCAAGCCGCTCCAGGAGGGTGCCGAGGACGGCCACGACCACGGCGAGGAGGGGCACGACCACGGCGAGGAGGACCCCCACACCTGGCTCGACCCGGACAACATGATCGCGGTGACCAAGGCCGTCGAGTCCAAGCTCTCGGCAGCCGACCCCGATCACGCCTCCGACTACGCCGCCAACGCCGCCCAGCTCACGTCCGAGCTCGAGAAGCTCGGCACCGAGTTCGAGACCGGGCTCGAGAGCTGCCGGACCCGCACGATCGTCACGAGCCACGCGGCATTCCAGTACCTCGCCGCCCGCTACGACCTGACGCAGGTGCCGATCGCGGGCCTCGATCCGGCCAACGAGCCCTCTCCGTCGCAGCTCGCCGACATCACGGACCTCGTCCGCAAGGACAAGATCAGCACGATCTTCACCGAGGAGCTGGTCAGCCCCGCGATCGCCGACACGATCGCCAAGGAGACCGGAGCGACGACCGCTACGCTCGACCCCATCGAGGGACTGTCGGACGACACCAAGGGCCAGACCTACCTGACGCTCATGCGCAAGAACCTCGAGACCCTGAAAGAGGCGAACTCCTGCACATGACGACCGATCCACAACAGCCGCTGAAGGCTCGCGGCGTGAGCGTGGCACTCGATGGTCGACCTGTCCTGCGACAGGTCGACCTCGACGTGTCGGCGGGTGAGTTCGTGGCGCTGCTCGGCGCCAACGGTTCCGGCAAGTCGACGTTCGTCCGCGCGGCCACTGGGCTGATCCCGAGGAGCGCCGGCACCGTCGAGCTCTTCGGCACGCCCCTCGACCGCTTCCACGACCGGCACCGCATCGGCTACGTCCCCCAGCGCTCGCGCGCCGTCGCCGGCGTGCCCGCGACGGTGCACGAGGTCGTGATGAGCGGCCGCCTGGCCCACCGCAGGCTCTTCGGATGGAGCAACAAGGCCGACGCCGCCGCCGTCGACGGCGCGATCGCCCGCGTCGGGCTGCCGGACCGTACGAGATCGTCCCTCAGCGAGCTCTCCGGCGGTCAGCAGCAGCGTGTCCTGATCGCGCGGGCCCTGGCGTCCGAGGCCGAGCTGCTCGTGATGGACGAGCCCACCGCGGGGGTCGATCACGACAACCAGGAGTCCCTCGCGGAGCTGCTCGGCGGACTCGTGCACGAGGGCTCCTCGGTGCTGCTCGTCGCCCACGAGCTCGGCCCGCTGCGCCCGTTGATCGACCGGGCCGTCGTGCTGCGCGACGGCGAGGTCGCGTACGAGGGGCCGTGCGAAGGCGTCGTCGGCGAGGACCATGCGCACGTGCACACGCACGGCGTGCCCCCGACGCCCGAAGGCTTGACCGGCGAAGGCGTGTGGCGATGATCGAGCTTCTCGACTACGACTTCATGCGGCGGGCGCTGGTCGCCGCGGTGTTCACCGGCCTGGCCGCGCCCGCGATCGGGACGTTCCTCGTCCAGCGTCGCCTCGCCCTGCTGGGCGACGGCATCGGCCACGTGGCCCTGACGGGCGTCGCGCTCGGCCTGCTGACCGGCGTCGCCCCGGTCCTGACGGCGGTCGTCGTGGCCGTCCTCGGCGCCGTGGTCATCGAGCTCCTGCGCATGTTCGGCCGGACGAGCGGAGACGTCGCGCTCGCGATCCTGTTCTACGGCGGCCTCGCCGGCGGCGTGCTGCTCACCGACCTGGCCGACGAGAGCGCGTCGGTGCTCAACAACTACCTGTTCGGCTCGATCACGACCATCTCGGACGGGGACCTGACGGTCGTCGCGATCCTCGCGGTCATCGTGATCGCCCTCGCCGTCGGGCTCTCGCCACAGCTGTTCGCGCTGTGCCAGGACGAGGAGCACGCTCGGGTCAGTGGCGTGCCGGTGCGCGTCTACAGCATCCTCATCGCGGTTCTCGCGGCCGTGACCATCACCGTCGCGATGCGCACCGTCGGGCTGCTGCTGGTGTCGGCGTTGATGGTCGTGCCCGTCGCGGCGGCCCAGCAGCTGACCCGCAGCTTCCGCGCGACGCATGCCGCCGCCATGGCGATCGGGCTGTTCGCCGCGCTGGGCGGCGTCGTGTCGAGCTATGAGATCGACACCCAGCCCGGTCCGACGATCGTCCTCCTCGCACTCACAGTGTTCGCGGTGGCGGCGTTGCTCGCGACCACGACGAGACGCCTGCGCAGCCGGCGTCATCCAGTAGATTTCGCACGAGGAGACATCTGATGGTCGAAGCACCCCGCAACACCCGCCAGCGTCGCGCCGTCGTCGCGATCCTCGAGGACCTGGACGGCTTCGCCAGCGCTCAGGAGATCCACGACATCCTCAAGCGCCGCGGCGAGTCCGTCGGGCTCTCGACGGTCTACCGCAGTCTCCAGGTGCTCGCCGACGCGGCGGAGGTCGACGCGCTCCGCAACGACGACGGCGAGGTCCTCTACCGCCAGTGCAGCGCGGGGCACCACCACCACCTTGTCTGCCGCTCCTGCGGACGTACCGTCGAGGTCGAGGGACCCACGGTCGAGCGCTGGGCCGACAAGATCGCCGAGGAGAACGGCTTCCAGGACGTCGCGCACACGCTGGAGATCTTCGGCACCTGCAACACCTGCGTGAGCACCCGCTAGGGCTCGCCGCGCGCTCCGTCCCCGAACCCGGGCGGGCCGTTACCCAGGTGACGAGCCTTGCCCTGACGGCTCCATGGGTCACTCCTCTCGTCCGCCGGACATCATGCGCGAAGGCGCCTCCTAGGCTGGGCGCATGACCATCCGCACCGTCGCCGGCGACGAGCTGACCGCCCAGGACGTCTACGACATCTGGAAGATCCGCGACGCGGTCTTCGCCGTCGAGCAGCACGTCGACGAGGAGGACGTCGACGGACGCGACCTGCTGGCCGCCACGACCCACCTCTGGCTCGCGGACGCCGACGGGCCGACGAGCTACCTGAGGGTCTACGTGGGCCCGGACGGTGTGCGGCACATCGGCCGCGTCTGCACCCGCAAGGACCAGCGTGGCCATGGCCTGTCGGGCCGCCTGATGGCGGAGGTGGCCCGCCTGTGGGGTGACGGCGAGCTGCAGCTCAACGCGCAGGCCCATCTCGAGCGGTGGTACGAGTCGTTCGGCTACGTGCGCACCGGCGACGACTTCGTCGAGGCCGGCATCCTGCACACCCCCATGACGAGGTCCGCCCGCTGAACAGCAGCGTCAGGGCCGGCCCGCCCCGGTGTCGGCGGTGACCTCGGCGATCGCCTCGGCGACGTCGCCCTTGACCACCGTTGCGTAGTCGTCGACGGCCTCGGCGACCGCCAAGAACTCCTCGGCGTAGCTGAAGGAGAACGACTGACGGCTCTCGATGCGGTCGGCGAGCAGGGTTGCCTGGTCGACGACGTACTGCGCGGCGTCGCGCACCTCCTGGGCCAGATCCTCCTGCCCCTTGGGGACGCGGACCCGATCGAACGCGTCGCGAGCACGCACGAACGCCGGGATCAGCTCGTTGCGGACCCGTGAGCTCGTGGTGATGAAGCCGTAGCCGACGTAGTCGGTCGCCCGCAGCTCCAGCACCTTGCGGGCCGCGACGATGAAGTCGAGCGCCACGTCGGCCCTGCGCAGGGTGGCGCTGAGCCGCTTGAAGGGACGCAGCACGGTCGCCTCGGTCTGCAGGGCCTCGGCGTACGACGGTGAGTGCTCCCGCCCGTAGGCCGGCGCGTCGGCGAGGCGCGGCGGGTCAGCGATCGCCCGGTCGATCACGGTGCTGAGACCGCCCGGATCCGTGGCGTCGGCGGCCTCGACCTTGGCGATGACCGAGGTCCTGAACTGCTGGACGTCGGCCAGGTAGTCCAACGCGGTCGTCTCGGCCTCGTCGACCTGCTGCGACTGCCGCTGGTCCTGCACCACGACGAGCACGCCGATGACGGCCGCGATCACGACCGTCAGGATGACCGGCAGGGCCATCGCGAGCCTGCGCGTCGGGGCACTCACCCCCACACGTTCGCAGCGTGGCGGAACCGGGTCAATCCCGGCGTCAGCCGTTGGTGCGCGACGCCACCCCGTGACGCCGAAGGCCGTACGTCAGCGCGTCCACCAGCGCCTCCCACGAGGCCTCGATGATGTTGGCGCCGACGCCGACCGTCACCCACGAGTCCTTGCCGTCGGAGGTCTCGATCAGCACCCGCGTGACGGCGTCCGTCCCGTGTCCCTGGTCGAGGATGCGCACGCGGAAGTCGATCAGGTGGAAGCGTGCCACGTCCGGGTAGACCTGCTCGATCGCTTGGCGCAGGGCGTGGTCGAGGGCGTTGACCGGCCCGTTGCCCTCGCCGATCACGGCGAGGCGCACGCCACCGGCCACGAGCTTGACCGTGGCCTCGGCGACGGCGTCGTCGCCACGCGCCGACTCGGCCAGCACGCGCCAGGACTCCACGTCGAAGTACGAGGGCCGCGCGCCGTCCATCTCCTCGGCCAGCAGCAGCTCGAACGAGGCATCGGCGGCCTCGAACGTGTAGCCCGACTGCTCCATGGCCTTGACGCGATCGGTCACCCGCGCCAGCCGTGCCGGGTCGTCCGCGAGGTCGAACCCGAGCTCCTTGCCCTTGAGCTCGATCGTCGCGCGGCCGGCCATCTCCGACACCAGGAGCCGCATGTCGTTGCCGACGAGGGCGGGGTCGATGTGCTGGTAGAGGTTGGGGTCGACCCGGATCGCGCTGGCGTGGAGCCCGGCCTTGTGCGCGAACGCCGAGACGCCGGTGTAGGGCTGACGGGCCGAGGGCGGGTAGTTCGTGATCTCGGCGATCGCGTGCGAGATGCGCGACGCGTCGGCGAGCCTGCCCTCGGGCAGTGCGGGCTGGCCGAGCTTCAGCTCGAGGTTCGCGACGCACGTGATGAGGTCGGCGTTGCCGGTCCGCTCGCCGTAGCCGTTGACGCAGCCCTGCACGTGCGTCGCACCGGCCTGGACGGCGGCCATCGAGTTGGCGACCGCGCAGCCGGTGTCGTTGTGGGCGTGGATCCCCAGGCGTACGCCGGTCTGCGCGACGTCCGCCACGATCTCGGTGACCCAGTGCGGGAGCATGCCGCCGTTGGTGTCGCACAGGATGACGACCTCGGCGCCCGCGTCGCCGGCAGCACGGACCACCTCGAGCGCGTAGTCGCGGTTGGCGCGATAGCCGTCGAAGAAGTGCTCCAGGTCGACGAACACCCGCTGGCCCTCCTCGCGCAGGTAGGTCACGGTGTCGCGCACCATCGCGAGGTTCTCCTCGAGCGTCGTCCGCAGCGCCTCGGTGACGTGCCGGTCATGGCTCTTGGCGACCAGCGTCACGACGGAGGCTCCGGAGTCGCGAAGGGCCTGGATCAGCGGGTCCTCGGACGCCTGCACCCCGGCGCGCCGGGTCGCGCCGAACGCCGCGAGCGTCGCGTGCTTGAGGTCGAGCTCCTTGGCCGCGAGCGCGAAGAACTCGGTGTCCTTGGGGTTCGAGCCGGGCCAGCCGCCCTCGATGTAGCCGACACCGAGGTCGTCGAGGTGGCGCGCGATGTGCATCTTGTCCTGCACGGAGAGGTTGAGCCCCTCCTGCTGCGCGCCGTCGCGCATCGTCGTGTCATAGACGTGGAAGTCGCTCACGCTCTGGTGTCCTGCGTTCACTGCGGTGTCCTTCGGTCCGGTCGCATCTCGGTCGGTCATCGATCGTGCTGGCATAAAAAATGCCCCCCAGAACATGGGAGGCAGCGCGTCGGGGGCTTGGTGTCAGTGCCCGGCGCGCCTGTGGATAATGATCGAGATGCTCTGCATGCGGCTCAGTCTAGACTGATCGACCTATGACCGCCAGACCCGTCCCGCTCGACCTCGAGCCCACCGTCATGTACGCGGTCATGACTCCCCAGCCGTTGGAGTCCGAGGACCTGATCCCGGCGCCCTCGCCCGAGCTGCTCCGCCACTACGGTTCGTCCGATGTCGCGATGCGGCGGCTGCGGTCCCGGCCGCACCAGCGGCTGATCCTGCGCCAGACGAGCCTCGAGGACGCCGCGTTCGCGATCCGTGACGCCCGCGTCGACGCCCTCATGCTGGCCGAGGAGCACGACGGCGTCGTGATCGACCTCAGCATCCCCAGGGTCGTCGAGACGCGTGCGTCAGACGTGTCGCTGGCGCACGCGACGCAGTGGTACACCGTCGACTACCAGGACCTCCCGGACGGGCGCCTCACGACGATCGGCCTGCGGTCGTTCGGGCTGCCGGAGATCGTCGTCGAGCGCGTCGACGAGTCGGCGCACGCGATGTTCAGCGCGGTCCTCGCCGGGCTCGTCCACCGGCTCCTCGCCGAGTGGCCCGCCAACGACCCGGTCGGCCGGGCGACGGTCACGCTGCGCGACATCGCGTACGGCTTGGGCGATGCCGAGGCTGCCTCGACCCCCAAGGGGCGGTCGATCGAGCTCGACATCGCGTACGACGCCGACGACATGCTGCTCGTCGTGACGCTCGACGGCGATCCCGCCGAGTCGCTGTTCGCTCCCTGACCTGCCGACACAGGCCCGGAGCGCGGCCTCACGTCGACTCGTGCGTGCTGCGCTTGGGTGCCAGGTGCGCCAACGTCTCGGGGCGCAGGATCAGCTCGAGCTTCTCGGGCGGGAGCAGCCGGCGCTCGATCACGATCTCGGCGACGCCACGGCCGGTCGCCAGCGCCTCTTGGGCGACGTCGGTCGCGGCCGCGTAGCCGATGTACGGGTTGAGGGCCGTGACGAGGCCGATCGAGTTCTCGACCTCGCTGCGCAGCAGCTCGACGTTGGCGGTGATGCCGTCGACGCAACGGGTCGCGAGCACCAAAATCGCCTCGCGCAGCCGTGAGATGCCTGCCGACAGCGAGTAGCAGATGACCGGCTCGAAAGCGTTGAGCTGGAGCTGCCCGGCCTCGGCCGCCATCGTGACCGTCATGTCGTGGCCGATGACCTGGAACGCCACCTGGTTGACGACCTCGGGGATCACCGGGTTGACCTTGCCGGGCATGATGCTCGACCCGGCCTGCACGGCCGGCAGGTTGATCTCGTTGAAACCGGCCCGCGGGCCCGACGACAGCAGGCGCAGGTCGTTGCAGATCTTCGACAGCTTGACCGCGACCCGCTTGAGCGTCCCGGACAGCTGCACGAACGCGCCGCAGTCCTGCGTCGCCTCGATCAGGTCGACGGCGCTCTCGAGCGGGAGCCCGGTGATCTGCGAGAGGTGCGAGCAGGCGGCCGGCACGTAGCCCTCGGGGGCGTTGAGCTGCGTGCCGATCGCCGTGGCACCGAGGTTGATCTCGTGCAGGAGGAGCACGGCCTCCGAGAGCCGGCTGCGGTCCTCGGAGATCATGAGCGAGTACGTCCGGAACTCTTGGCCCAGCGTCATCGGCACGGCATCCTGCAGCTGGGTGCGCCCCATCTTGAGGACGTCGTGGAACTCGTCGGCCTTGGCGGCGAACGAGGCCTCGAGCACGGCCATGGCCTCGAGCAGCGCGTGGGTCGCGAGGATGATCGCGATCTTGACGGCCGTCGGGTAGACGTCGTTGGTCGACTGGCTCAGGTTGATGTGCTCGTTGGGGTGCAGGACGTGGTAGTCGCCCTTCTTGTGGCCCATCAGCTCGAGCGCCCGGTTGGCGATGACCTCGTTGGCATTCATGTTGGTCGACGTGCCGGCGCCGCCCTGGATCACGTCGACGATGAACTCGTCGTGGAGCTCCCCGCTGCGGATCTCCTCGCACGCATCGCGGATCGCGGCGAACCGCTCGTCGTCGAGCAGGCCGAGGTCGTGGTTGGCCGAGGCCGCCGCCTCCTTGACCGCTGCCAGCGCCTCGACGAGGAACGGACTCGTCCCGATCGGGATGCCGGTGATCGGGAAGTTCTCGAGGGCGCGGAGCGTGTGGACTCCCCAATAGGCCTCGAGCGGGACGTCACGGTCGCCGATCAGATCATGTTCGGAACGCGTGGCAATGGTCATGGTTCAGCCTCCAGAAGCGGGGCGCGACGTTGAGCCCCACATGGCGACCATAGAGCAATCCGACGACCACGTGCGAAGTGGATCACTGTACTCACGAGTACAGTGATCCACTTCACATCGACGTGGTCGGGATGCGGCCTTCCCGGCGGTGCGTACCGCTCAGGCGGGGACGATCTGCTGCATCCAGCCGTGGCGATCTGCCGCGCGGCCGTACTGGATGTCGACCAGGGCCGACCGGATGTCGGTGGTGATCTTGCCGGCCTCGCCGTCGCCGCTCACGGCCTCGCCGCCGTCCCACTTGAGCGAGGCGATCGGCGTCACGACCGCTGCCGTGCCGCAGGCGAACACCTCCGTGATCGAGCCGTCGGCCGTGCCGTCGCGCCACTCGTCGATGCTCACGCGCCGCTCGGTCACGTCGTAGCCGAGGTCGCGCGCGATCTGCAGGATCGAGTCACGGGTGACCCCCTCGAGGATCGAGCCGGAGAGCTCGGGGGTCACGATCGATCCGTCCGAGTGCACGAAGAACAGGTTCATGCCGCCGAGCTCCTCGACCCACCGGTGCTCGGTCGAGTCCAAGAACGCCACCTGCGCGCACCCGTGCTCAGCCGCCTCCTGCTGCGGCAGCAGGCTGGCTGCGTAGTTGCCGCCGCACTTGGCCGCGCCGGTGCCGCCGGCACCCGCCCGCGAGTACTCCGAGGAGAGCCAGATCGACACGGCCTCGACCCCACCCGGGAAGTAGGCACCCGCTGGGGATGCGATCACGGCGTAGGTCACGTGCTGGCTGGGCCGCACGCCGAGGAAGGCCTCTGAGGCGTACATGAACGGTCGTAGGTAGAGGCTCATCTCGCCGCCCGACGGCGCCCAGGCGCGGTCGGCGGTGACGAGGTCGCGGATCGACCCCAGGAACCAGTCGGTCGGCAGCTCCGGCAGCGCCAGCCGGTGCGCCGAGCGCTGCATGCGCTCCGCGTTGGCTTCCGGCCGGAACGACCAGATCGAGCCGTCCTCGTGCACATAGGCCTTGAGGCCCTCGAAGACCTCCTGCGCGTAGTGCAGCACGGCGGTGGCCGGGTCGAGCATGAGCGGACCGTAGGGCACGACGCGGGCGTCGGCCCAGCCCGTCGCAGGTGTCCATTCCGCGAGGAACATGTGGTCGGTGAAGTGGTTGCCGAAGCCTGGGTTGGCGAGGATGGCCTCACGCTGGTCGTCGGCCTTCGCGGCGGGGTTGGGCTCGAACCTGCTCGCGAAATGGTTGGAAGTCATAGTAATCACGTTAGTACTTTCTTGGGTCAAAGGTAAGCGGTCGTTAACCGACCGCTACGCCCTCGGCCACACGTGAAGCGATGGCCTCTCCCACCTCCTCGGTGCTGCGCGGAGCTGCGCCTCGGTCGGCGATGTCGGACTCGACGGCGCTGCTGATGCGGGCCGCCGCCTCCGACAGGCCGAGGTGCTCGAGCAGGAGTGCGCCGGAGAGGATCGCCGCCGTGGGGTCGGCCTTGTGCTGGCCGGCGATGTCGGGGGCCGAGCCGTGGACCGGCTCGAACATGCTGGGTGCCGTGCGGTCGGGGTTGACGTTGCCGCTCGCGGCGAGGCCGATGCCGCCGGTGATCGCCGCGGCGAGGTCGGTGAGGATGTCGCCGAAGAGGTTGTCGGTGACGATGACGTCGAAGCGGGCCGGGTCCGTGACGAGGAAGATCGTCGCGGCATCGACGTGCAGGTAGTCCACCGCGATGTCCGGGAACTCGGCGGCGACGGCGTCGACCGTACGCGTCCAGAGGTGGCCGGCGTGGACCAGCACGTTGTTCTTGTGGACCAGGGTCAGCTTCTTGCGCGGACGCGCTTGGGCGCGGGCGAACGCGTCGCGCACGACGCGTTCGACGCCGTACGCCGTGTTGACGCTGACCTCGGTCGCGAGCTCGTGCGGCGTGCCGACGCGGATCGCGCCGCCGTTGCCCACGTACGGACCCTCGGTGCCCTCGCGCACGACGACGAAGTCGATCGCGCCGGGATCGGCCAGAGGGGTCGCGACGCCGGGGAACAGCTTGGACGGCCGCAGGTTGACGTAGTGGTCGAGCGCGAACCGCAGCTTGAGCAGCAGACCCCGCTCGAGGACGCCGGACGGCACGCTCGGGTCACCGACCGCACCGAGCAGGATGGCGTCGTGGCCGCGGATCTCCGCCAGCACGGACTCGGGCAGCGTCTCCCCCGTGGCGTGCCAGCGCTTGGCACCGAGGTCGTACTCGGTGCTGCTGAAGGCGGCGTCGTGGTCGGCGGCGACGAGGTTGAGGACCTGGAGTGCCTGAGCGGTCACTTCGGGTCCGATGCCGTCACCGGGCACCACGGCAAGGGAGAACGAGCGAGTCATGGGCGTCATTCTAGGCAGGCGGGTCTCAGGATGTGAAACCCGCGTCTTGGCATGTGGTCAGTTGTCGTCGGGCCGGTCGGACAGCTCGAGCTCGATTGCGTGAGCCTCGTCGCGCAGGTGCGCGGGGCCCCACTCCATCAGCTGGGGTTCCATGTCGATCTCCTTCGGGGGTGGACGGGGGCGGGGTCCGGCGCGGGTCCGCCGTTCCACCAGACACATGTCCGGAGATCATCCGAGGAGAGTACGAAAGCGTGCGACCAGGTCGTGCTGTGTTTCAGCCAACCTGTGCAAACCCTGCGGCGGAACGGCGGGCCAACGCCGAAACTCCGCGGCAGGGTGTAGCCCTAAGAGGCCCTGCCGCGGCAAGCGATTACTACGAGCTGCTTCCGCATGGTGCAGCCAGTCTAGGGGGCTGCAGCTGCGGATGTCCGGCGAACTGCGCGGGTGTCTCAGGGCGCGAGATGGGACGCGCGTGCCGACCCCGTGGATCGTGACAGACTGGCCACGTGAGTGCTCCCGCTGAAGTCCCCGCGCTCGTCTCGAGCACACTCGACCTCTCCCGTCAGCGCGGGTTCATCACGTCGATCCGCAACGAGACGGGCCGGCTGCTGGCCTCGCTCGCCGCGTCCCGCAGCGGAACGCTCGCCGAGCTCGGCACCGGCTGTGGCGTCGGGTCCGCGTGGCTCTCCAGCGGCGCACCCAAGGACGCCCGGGTCGTCAGCGCCGAGCTCGACCCCGCACTCGCCGGCGACGTGCAAAAGATCTTCGCCGACACCGACAACGTCGAGGTGATCGCCGGCGACTGGTCGACGCTCGAGCAGTACGCGCCGTTCTCGCTGCTGTTCGTCGACGTGCGTGAGGTCATGCAGGACATCGACGTCATCGCCGGGCTGCTCGAGCCCGGCGGCATCGCGGTGCTCGACGACTTCGTCCCGTCGGCGTTCTGGCCGCCGATCGTCGAGGGTCGCGTCGACACCATCCGCGAGCAGTGGCTGACCGACGAACGATTCGCCGCCGTCGAGATGCTGATCGATGTCGACGCATCCCTCGTCATCGCCACCCGCCGCTGAGGCCAGCTCAGCGATAGCCCGCTCGGTGGGCTCCGGGTGGACGCGCACCGGTCGCCGATGCCGCCGGTGGTGGCGGCTCGGCCGGCAGCTCCTCACGGTTGGCGAGGGCGCTGTGCCCCCGGCCGTACGCCAGGTAGACGACGAGCCCGAACGCCATCCAGATCGCGAAGTCCCGCCAGGTGTCCCAGCTCAGGTTGAGGGAGAGCCAGATCGTCGCGAGGAGCGACACGATCGGCACCAGCGGGACGAGGGGCACACGGAAGCCCCGCTCGAGATCGGGCTGCGACCTGCGGAGCCGGATCACGCCGACCGCGCAGAAGGCGAAGGCGAACAGGGTGCCGAGGACCAGCAGGTCCGCCCGCTGGACCGTGCCGGGATCCAGCGCGAGTGCGGCACCCGCCAGGCCCGCGACGAATGCTGCGCGGGACGGTGACGACCCCACCCCGACGCGGGCGAGCCCGCGGGGTAGGAGGCCGTCACGGCCCATCGCGAACAGCACCCGGCTCTGGGCGATCAGCACCACGAGCACGACGGTCGTCAGCCCGAACAACGCGCCCACGTTGATGATGTCGGCACTCCAGCCCGGGCCGACCGCGCGCAACGCGTCCGAGACCGGGGCACCGGTGTCCAGCTCGCCGTACGGGCGCACTCCGACGAGCACGGCCGCCATGGCGACGTACAGGACGGTCACGATGCCGATCGAGGCGAGCATCGCGCGTGGCACCGTGCGGCGTGGTTCCTTAGCATCCTCGGCGGCCGTCGCGATGAGGTCGAACCCGATGAATGCGAAGACGATCGCGCCGGCAGCGGTGAAGATGCCCATGATCCCGAAGGCGTCGCCCGTGCCGCCCAGCAGGCTCTGCAGCACTGTGCCGCTGGTGCCGGCGCCGTCCTTCGCGTCGGGCACGAACGGCGTGTAGTTGGCGGTGTCCACGTGGCGGGCGCCGATCACGATGACCACGACGACCGCGGTCAGCTTGGCCGCGACGATCGCGGCCAGGACCCGACCGGAGAGCTTGGAGCCCACCATGACGAGCAGGGCCAGGACGATCACGACGATCGCCGCCAGCCAGCCCGTGCCCTCCCCGATCGCCGAGTGCTCGGAGACGAAGCCCGGCACCGAGACGTCGAAGCCGCGCAGCGTCGAGTCGAAGTAGGACGCCCAGACGCGGGAGACGACGGCGGCCGCCACGACGAGCTCCAGCACGAGGGCCCAGCCGACGATCCAGGCCCACAGCTCCCCGAACGCGACGTAGGCGAAGGTGTACACGCTGCCAGCTGTCGGCAGCGTCGAGGACAGCTCGGCGTACGACAGCGCGGCCAGCAGGCACACGACGGACGCGATGAGGAAGGAGACGATCACGGCCGGCCCGGCCATCGTCGCCGCCTGCGTGCCCGCCAGGGCGAAGATCCCGGCACCGATCATGACGCCCAGGGCCAGCACGACGAGCAGCCCGGTGCCGAACACGGCGGGCAGGCGGTGTCGCGCATGGCTGATGCGCAGCATCGCGAGCTCGGGCGGGAGGCGTCGCGACCTGCCGATCCGGCCGTCGGTCATCCCGCCCCCCAGCTTCCCGGCCGCCCGATCGCGACCGTGTTGCGAGAAACGTACCGGCGTCCGCCCGCTCGTGTCAGCCGCCCGGGCCGGGCCACTCCGGCTGGCGTGAACGCTCACAGTTCGGGGACGTCCTGCGGATGGGACCGGTCATGGTCCAAGATGGAGTCGTCGACGCCTGTCGGCCTGGCCAGCTCGAGGCAACGGACAAGGAGCGCCATGACCAGGATCTATCTCGTCGCGGGCACGCTCGTGACCGCGATCTACCTCCTCGGTCCGTCGTCCGCGCTGTACCTCACCATCGGTGTGTCGTGCGTCGTCGCGATCCTGGTCGGCATCCGCGTCAACCAGCCGACCACCAAGCTTCCTTGGTACCTCATGGCAGCCGGCCAGGGCGCCTGGGTCGTCGGCGACTTCCTCTACGACAAGCCGGACCTGTTCGCATCCGTCCCGTACGACTCGGACATGGCCTACCTCGCGGCCTACCCGCTGCTCATCGCCGGCCTGGCCGTGCTCGTCCACAGTCGGCGTCGTGGCCGGGACACCGCGGGCCTGATCGACAGCGCCATCGCGACGATCGGCGGTGGGCTGCTGTCGTGGGTGCTGGTCGCCGATCCGCTCGTCCACCACGCCGACACGCCCTGGTTGGAGCGCGCGATCGCCGCCGCCTACCCGGCCGGGGACATCCTGCTGCTCGCCCTGGCCGTACGCCTGGTCGCCGCCCCGGGGTCACGGTCCACCGCCTTCCGCCTGCTGCTGGTCGCCCTCGCCGCGATGATCGCGGCCGACACCGTGTTCGCCATGCAGGTGGGGACCGCGTACACCCCCGTGCTCGACGGGCTGTGGCTGATGTCCTACGTGCTGTGGGGCGCCGCCGCGCTGCACCCATCGATGGCCCGCCTGTCCACGCCGGCCGGGGTGCGCACGGCCCCCTTCACGGTCCGACGCCTCGTGGCGCTGGGCGCGGCCGTGCTCATCGCCCCGGCGCTGCTCGTGGCCAACCTGACACACGGCCTGCACATGCACGGCCAGACCGTCGTGCTCGCTGCCAGCGTCCTGGCGATCCTCGTGGTGGCCCGCATGGCGTACAACATCGAGGAGATCCGCGCGACCAAGCGGCAGCGGGACCAGCTCCGTTCCGACCTGTTCCACGAGGCCTCGCACGACTCCCTGACCGGCATGGCCAACAGTCCCTACATGCGTCAGCAGATCGGTGCCGCACTGCGACGAGGACGTCGCGAGGGAACACCGGTGGGCCTGCTCGTGATCGACCTGGACGACTTCGACGAGGTCAACGACCGCTTCGGTCACGGCAACGGCGACCTGGTCCTGCGCAGCGTCGCCCAACGGCTGCGCAGCCTGGTGCGCGACGTGGATGCCGTCGGGCGCCTCGGTGGCGACCAGTTCGTCGTGCTCCTCGAGTCGGTCGCCTCCGACCACGACGCGATGATCATGGCCGCCCACCTGCTGCCCGAGATCAACCAGCCCGTCGAGCTCGCCGGACAGGTCATCCCCCTCAGCGCCAGCATCGGTGCCGCGACGAGCATGGACGGCGGCACCGACCCCGACCAGCTGCTGCACGAGGCGAACGTCGCGATCCGCCGCGCGAAGGCCTCGGGCCGGGGCCGGATCGAGGTGTTCGACAACCGGTTGCGGTCCGAGCTGCACCACCGGGAGACCATCGAGCGCGAGCTGCGAGCCGGACTGGCCGCGGGCGAGGTCTCGATCCACTACCAGCCGGTCGTGGCGGTCCACACCGCCATCGTCGAGGGCTACGAGGCCCAGCTGCGGTGGGACCACCCGACCCGTGGGCTGCAGGGGCCCGAGACCTTCCTGCCGATCGCGGCGTCGTCCGACCTGATCCGCGACGTCGAGATGTGGACGCTGCGCATGGCCACGGCAGAGCTGTCCGAGCTGACCGCGGCCGAGCCTGAACGGTTCGGCGACCTCACGATCACGGTGAGCATCTCGGGACGGACCCTGGCCTCCCCCACGTTGCTGTCCGAGGTCCAGTCCGCCTTGGAGGCGGCCGACCTGGCCCCGCACCGGCTCACGATCGGTGTCACCGAGATGGCGCTGGTCGACGTCCCGAACGCCATGCTGCCGCTGAGCGCCTTGCGGCACGCCGGGGTCTTCGTCAGCATCGACGACTTCGGCACCGGACGGACCCCCATCGCCCAGATCCAGCACCTGCCGGCCGATGCCATCAAGATCCACTCGACACTCGTGAACTCCGAGGAGCCCGGGGCGCGGGACCTCCTCGCCCTGCTGGTCAACGCCGCGCACGGCTCCGGCCTGCTGGTCGTCATGGAGGGCGTCGAGACCATCGAGCAGCTCGCCGACCTGCGGTCACTCGACTGCGACTCGGCGCAGGGCTTCTACTCGGCGTCGCCGGACCCGGTCACGGGGCCCGTCACGCACCCGGCGTCGCGTGTTCCACGCCTGCGCATCGTCCCGGACGAGTGAGGCCGGCCTGAGGGGTCCGCTGGACGCACCTCGGCGTATGGCAGGAAGAACTGCACGATCGGGCCGATGGTCAGGGCATACAGCACCGTGCCGATGCCGACGGTCCCGCCGAGGACGAACCCGATGACCAGAACGGTGACCTCGATGACGGTTCGCCAGAACCGCACGCTGCGACCGGTGCGCCGTACGAGGCCCAGCCACAGTCCGTCGCGGGGTCCCGGACCGAGGCGGGCACCGATGTAGATGGCGCCCGCCAGCCCGTTGCCGACCACCCCTCCGACCAGCAGGAGGCCACGCAGCCACGGATCGTCCGGCTGGCTGATGATCGCGATGCCGGCGTCGGCCGCGAGACCGATCACCACGACGTTGGCGATCGTGCCGAACCCGGGCATCTGGCGCAGCGGGATCCACAGCAGCAGCACGACCGCACCCACGAGGATCACGACCTGCCCGAACGTCAGAGGCAGCTGTCCGGCCAGACCCTCGTGGAAGACGTCCCACGGGTCCAGGCCGAGGGTGGACTCGACCATCATCGCCATCGTGAACCCGTAGAGGAACAGGCCGACGAAGAGACGGGCGAGACGGTTGACCATGTCGGCCATCACATCAGACTCCGGTAGGGGCTGCTGAGGTCGATCTCCTCCCGGTGGCTCCGCGGCGGCGGGCGCACACCGTAGCCGTCACCACGAAGCGTGCGGGCGAGCTGCACGACCATGGTGCCGAGGGCGATCACGAGGACGAGGACGAGGATGAGCTGGATCATGTATCCAGATTGCTGCCGATTGGCATGGAAATACATAGCCAATTATGAAACAGTGGCCCTGTGACAACTTCGATCTCAGCTGCCATGCTGACCAAGCTCCTCGGGCCGAAGGACTTTGCGGGACCCGCCTACCGCGAGATTGCGGACCGCATCCGACTCCTGGCGGTGGACGGGCGCATCGTGGACGGCAGCCGACTGCCGTCCGAGCGCGAGCTGGCAACCGCGATGGGCGTCAGTCGCACGACGACCAGCCGGGCGTACGCGGAGCTCCGCGACTCGGGGCTGCTGCTCTCCCGTCAGGGCTCGGGCAGCGTCGTGCACCTACCCATGGCGACCTCCAGCTCGAGCAGCCTGATCATCACCCAGGACGACGCGGACACGATCGCCCTGACCTACTCGGCCCCTGTGGGACCCCCGGGCCTCGCGCGGGCGTTCGAGTCGGCCGCCGAGAAGCTTCCCGGGCTGCTGGCGACGACGGGCTACCTCCCGGACGGGCTGCCCGCCCTCCGCGAGGCTCTCGCCCAGCGCTACACCGATCAAGGGCTGCCCACCGATCCCGACCAGATCATCGTGACCGCCGGAGCGATGGGTGCTGTGTCCTTGCTGGCCCGCACCCTCCTGAGCCAAGGGCAGCGCGTCGTCGTCGAGGGCCTCAGCTACCCCCACGCGCACGAGTCGCTCGCGGCCGCCGGTGGGCGGTTGACGCCGCTCCCGCTCGACGACCGACCATGGAGCCCACCCGCGCTGCGTGCCGCGCTCGAAGGGGCGCCACATCGAGCCGCCTACATCGTGCCGGACTTCCACAATCCGACCGGCGCCGTCATGTCGGACGAGGAGCGAAGCGCCTGGGCGTTCGAGATGCGTCGCCACGACGTCGTCCCGGTCGTCGACGAGTCGCTGCGGGAGATGAACCTCGACGGGGTCGAGCTCCCTCCGGTCTTCGCGACGTACAGCCCGCGCGCACTCTTGATCGGATCATCCTCGAAGTCCTTCTGGGGCGGCCTCCGAGTCGGGTGGATCCGCGCACCCAAGGCTGCCGTGATGCCGATCGTTCAGGCCCGCATGATGGACGACCTCGGATCGTCAGCGTTCGACCAGCTCGTGTTCGCCGAGCTCCTGGCCGAGGGTGGCCAGACCGCTGCCGCTGGCCGTGCACGACTCAGGGCGGCCCGGGATCACCTCCTCGCCGAGCTGGCTCGCGAGCTGCCCGACATCAAGGCTCCGTGCCCGCCCGGCGGTCTCAACCTGTGGGTCACGCTGCCCGACCGCATGTCGTCACGGTTGACCACGGCGGCCAGCCGGCATGGCCTGGTCCTCACGCCCGGGCCGCGCTTCGTCACGCACTCGGCTTCCGCAGGCGAGCGGCACCTGCGCCTGCCCTACACCCAGTCGCACGACACCTTGACCGAGGCCGTCCGCCGATTGCGTCTTGCTTACGACGACGTGGTCGCGAACACGGCGCACGAGACCCGTCGACACCGCACGGACATCCTCGAGCTCATCGCCTGATCCGGGCGGACGGGTCGATGATGATCATCTCGGTGTCGTCCGGCGTGCCGGGGTGGCGTGCCGCGTTGCCCGGATAGTTGTTGTCGTTGGCGATCAGCAGCCGGCCCCCGGACAGCGGCACGAGCGTCTCGACCGACTGGAAGCCGAACGAGAAGCTCGGACCGGTCCCCCAGCCTCCACCGGCGCTGATGCCGCTCGGGTCCGAGATCCTGAGCAGGTCCACGACGAGCGCCTTGTCGAGCGGCTGCGTCGTGCGTCCGAGCCGGACCTCGTAGACCTTCTTCGTCACCGCGGCAGGTCCGTCGCTGTTGTCCCGCTCGAGGACCAGGAGCCGCCCGGCGCCGACCATCTGGGCGTCGGCGACGAGGTTGGCGTCGGCGTCGACGTGGTACGTCCACGTCCGGCCCGTGTAGCGGTTCGTGCGGGTGTCGAACTCCGAGATCACCCGACGCCGCTTGTCCGAGTCGTCGACGAGCGCGTTCTCGACGACCGGGTAGAGCCGGCGTCGGTCCGTGGACTGCGCCATGGCCTCGAACCCGCCACTCCGCTGGACCTTCGGCGCCTCACCACCGAGATCGGGGTTCTGCGGGGACTTGCCGAGCGGGAACGGCACCGGTGCCGAGAGCACCCGACCGCGGGAGTCGACGTGCAGCAGGAACGGGCCGAACTCCTCCCCGATCCAGAACGAGCCGCCACGGCCTCGCTGGACGGACTCGATGTCGAAGTCGTCGCCGGTCAGCACCCGGTCGTTCGTCGCCTCGTTCACGATCGGGAAGGGGATCTTGCCGCGTGGGTCCGACAGCGTGAGGTGGCGCAGGATCGTGATCCTGCCCGCCCCGCCCGCCGCGGTCTTCCACTGCGGTTTCACGAGGTAGAGGCGCAGCAGGAAGTCGGCCGAGTTGCCCTTCGCGCCGAATCCGTTGTCGGGCTGGGCCCAGAACGTCCCGTCGCCGTTGTCGATCGCGGCGGAGAAGCCCGGGATGACCTGACCCGGGAACGGTCCCTGCCGGCCGTTGGCCGGGGTCGCCAGCGCACCGGACGCCGGTCCCAGCGCCTGGTGGTCGGCCGACAGCGTCGCCCTGGCGAGGAGCCGCGGCTCGTGACCGGCGCGCTCGTGCTGGGGGTCGCCGGACGCCGCGACCGGCACGAAGGCCGCGCAGGCGAGGGCTGTGGCGATGCTGCCGGCGACGCGGCGTCGGGACTGGGCGAGATGGGTCTCCATGACCTGCTCCTTCGGTTCGAGTGGAGCGGTCCCCCCGCTCACCCAGCGAGCCAACCCGGCCCAGGCGACGGGCGGACGAACGTCCGGCGAGGACCGGCTGAACGCCGGGTCCGCAGACGACGAAGGGGCGCCGCACCTCTCGGTGCGACGCCCCTCTCGATGACGTACGGGCCTAGCGCGCGGCCTGGCCGTCGACGTAGTCGGCGTCCTGCTGCTTCCATGAGAAGTGCGAGCGCAGGACCTTGCCGGTGGCCTCGATCGAGTGACCGGCCTCCTTCTCGCGCAGCGCGAGGAACTCCTCGCCGCCGGCGTCCTGGTCGCCGATGAAGCGCTTGGCGAAGGTGCCGTCCTGGATCTCGGCCAGCACCTCCTTCATGCGCTCCTTGACCGAGGCGTCGATGATGCGCGGTCCCGAGACGTAGTCGCCGTACTCGGCGGTGTCGGAGACCGACCACCGCTGCTTGGCGATGCCGCCCTCCCACATGAGGTCGACGATGAGCTTGAGCTCGTGCAGCACCTCGAAGTAGGCAATCTCGGGCTGGTAGCCCGCCTCGGTCAGCGTCTCGAAGCCGGCCTGGACGAGGTGGGACACGCCGCCACAGAGAACGGCCTGCTCACCGAACAGGTCGGTCTCGGTCTCCTCGGTGAACGTCGTCTTGATGACGCCCGCCCGGGTGCCGCCGATGGCCTTGGCATAGGAGAGCGCGAGGTCCCAGGCCTTGCCGGTGGCATCCTGCTCGATGCCGATGATGTCGGGGATGCCGCGCCCCGCCACGAACTCGCGGCGGACGGTGTGACCGGGGGCCTTGGGCGCCACCAGCGTGACGTCGACACCCGCCGGCGGCTTGATGTAGCCGTAGCGGATGTTGAAGCCGTGCCCGAACACGAGGGCGTCGCCGTCGACGAGGTTGGGCTCGATCGACTCGGCGTAGACGTGCCGCTGGACCTGGTCGGGCGTGAGGATGACGACGACGTCGGCCTCCTCGACGGCCTCGGCGACACCGAGGACACGCAGGCCCTGCTCCTCGGCCTTGGCCCGGCTCTTGGATCCCTCGAGCAGGCCGACGCGGACGTCCACGCCTGAGTCACGCAGGTTCAGCGCGTGCGCGTGCCCCTGGCTTCCGTAGCCGATGACCGCCACGTGGCGGCCCTGGATGATGCTCAGATCTGCGTCGTCGTCGTAAAAGAGTTCAGCCACGGGGTACTTCTCCTTGAAGTGTTCAGCCTGCTTGCGTGCCGGGAACGGCGCGAAGGGTGCGGTCGGTGATGGAACGGGATCCGCGGCCGATGGCCACGCGCCCCGATTGGGCGATCTCGCGGATGCCGAATGGTTCGAGAACGTTCAGCATCGCGGTGAGCTTGCCCGCGTCTCCGGTCGCCTCGATCGTCACGGCATCGGTGGCAACGTCGACCACCTTAGCCCTGAAGAGCTGGACGGTCTCCAGCACCTGCCCCCGGGTCTGGGGGTCGGTCTTGACCTTGATCAGCATGAGCTCGCGCTCCACGGCACTGCTGGAGTCGAGCTCGACGATCTTGAGGACGTTGACGAGCTTGTTGAGCTGCTTGGTGACCTGCTCGAGCGGCAGCTCGTCGACATTGACGACGATCGTCATGCGCGAGATCTCGGGGATCTCGGTCGGCCCCACCGCGAGCGAGTCGATGTTGAAGCCGCGCCGCATGAACAGGCTCGACACGCGAGCGAGCACACCCGGGGTGTTCTCCACGAGAACCGACAACGTATGTGAAGTCATGTCAGAGATCCTCGTCATCCCACTCGGGGGCCAGGTCGCGCGCGATCTGGATGGCGTCGTTGCTGGTGCCGGCATGGACCATCGGCCACACCATGGCGTCGCGCTCGACCACGAAGTCGATCACGACCGGGCGGTCGGTGATGGCCATGGCCTTCTCGATCGTCGCGTCGAGATCCTCCTCGCTCTCGCAGCGCAGGCCCACACAGCCGTACGCCTCGGCGAGCTTGAGGAAGTCGGGGATGCGACGGGCCCCGATGGACTCCGGGCCGGTGTTGAGGTCGGTGTTGGAGTAGCGGCCTTCGTAGAGCAGGGTCTGCCACTGCCGGACCATGCCGAGCGAGGAGTTGTTGATCACCGCGACCTTGATCGGGATGCCCTCGATCGCACAGGTGGCGAGCTCCTGGTTGGTCATCTGGAAGCAGCCGTCGCCGTCGATCGCCCACACGACCGTCCCGGGCAGCCCGACCTGGGCGCCCATCGCGGCCGGGACGGCGTAGCCCATCGTGCCGAGCCCGCCGGAGTTGAGCCACTGGCGCGGGCGCTCGTAGTCGACGTAGTGCGCCGCCCACATCTGGTGCTGCCCGACACCGGCGGTGTAGGTCGCCTCCGGGCCGGCGATCGCGTTGATCCGCTCGATGACGGTCTGCGGCGCGAGGCCGTTCTCGGGCTTGTCGTAGCCGACCGGGTACTTGGCCTTGATGGCGAGCATCTGCGTCTTCCACGCCGTGTAGTCACCCTCGACGCCGTCCTCGGCCGCCTGCTTGCGCAACGTCGTCACCAGGTCGGCGATGACCTCGCGGCAGTCGCCCACGATCGGCACGTCCGCCGTGCGGTTCTTGGAGATCTCTGCCGGGTCGATGTCGGCGTGGATGACCTTGGCCAGCGGGGCGAACGACGCCAGCTGTCCCGTCACGCGGTCGTCGAAACGAGCGCCGAGCGAGATCAGCAGATCGCTCTTCTGCAGCGCGGCCACCGCGGCGACCGTCCCGTGCATGCCGGGCATGCCCAGGTGCAGCTCGTGCGAGTCGGGGAACGCACCGCGCGCCATCAACGTCGTGACGACCGGGATCTGCGTCAGCTCGGCAAGCACCGCCAGCTCGGCCGAGGCATTCGCCTTGATGACGCCGCCGCCGACGTAGAGCACCGGGCGCTCCGCCGCGGCGATCAGGCGGGCGGCCTCGCGCACCTGCTTGCCGTGCGGGCGGGTCGTCGGCCGGTAGCCGGGCAGGGCCAGCTCGCTGGGCCAGGTGAACGTCGTGGTGGCCTGGAGCGCGTCCTTCGAGATGTCGACCAGGACGGGGCCGGGCCGCCCGGTGGCAGCGATGTGGAACGCCTCGGCGATGACCCGCGGGATGTCCTCGGCGCGGGTCACGAGGAAGCTGTGCTTGGTGATCGGCATCGTGATGCCTCGGATGTCGGCCTCCTGGAAGGCGTCCGATCCGATGGCCCCGCTCGGCACCTGACCCGTGATCGCGACGATCGGGACCGAGTCCATGTGGGCGTCGGCGATCGCGGTGACGAGGTTGGTGGCACCGGGGCCGGACGTGGCCATGCAGACGCCGACCTTGCCGGTCACCATCGCGTAGCCCTGCGCCGCGTGGCCGGCGCCCTGCTCGTGGCGCACGAGGATGTGACGGATCTTCTCGGAGTCGAAGAGAGGGTCGTACGCGGGCAGGATCGCGCCGCCCGGGATGCCGAAGATGGTGTCCACCTCGGCGTGCTCCAGCGCCCGCACGAGGCTCTGGGCCCCCGTGAGCTGCTCGGTCATGATGTCGTCCTTCGGTTTCGGTCCATCGTATGTCGTTCGGTAGACCCGGCTGTTCGCATAAAAAAATCCCCCGGCCGTGAGGCATTCGAGGGAGACGCGGGGCCGGATCAGGCCATCGCGTCAGCGCGGTACTACAAGAATCTCTGCGTGCACGCGTCCAGTCTCGTCCTCGCGCCTACGGTGGTCAAGTGGTGAGACAAGACGTACCACCATGTGGACCTCGCGGGGCGGCCCACGTCACCTCGAGACGAGCTCGGCAAGCTCGTGTGCGATCAGCGCGTAGCCGGCGTCGGACGGGTGGATCTGGTCCGCGGCCATCAGGCCCTTGCGCTGGGTGCTGCCGTAGGCGCCGAACAGGTCCGAGATGTCGAACACCGCGATGTCGGGGTCGGTCGCGGCAATGCGGGCGTACATCTCCTCGTACGCCGCCCAGGTGCCGGTGCCGCCGGTCGGCCGGTCGTAGTAGGACATGAGGACGATCGACGGATCGGTGTCGACGTGCGAGCGGATCATCGCGATGATCTCCCGGATCCGTGTCTCGGTGTCGGCCGCCGAGATGCCCAGGGCGAAGTCGTTGGACCCGATCGGCAGGACCACGAGGTCGGGGTGGACCTGCCGGAGCGACGTCGCCCACCCGTCGTCGGGGGCGACGTAGTCGATCGCCCTGCGCGCGCTGGCGCCTCCCTCCCAGACGCGGACCCCCCGGTCCCGGTCGCCGTTGTAGAGCATGACCCCCTCGATGATCGCGGGGTTCCCGGTGCCACCTCCGGCGCCACGCAGGACGACCTGGTGCCGACCGGCTGAGAGGCCGGAGACCTGCACCGCATAGCCGCCGCGGGTCGTGGCCTTGCCGCCCGTCTCGACCCGCACCGCCGGTCCGCCGTCGACGGAGTAGGTGAACGCCCCGGCGCTGCCGGAGCGGCCCGAGTAGATGATGTCGAGGTCGGTGAAGGGCAACGTGTCCCGCACCGTGACCGTCTGGGTCGAGTCGAAGAGAGCCAGCGTCTGCCGGCCGAGGCCCTGCTCGAAGACGCCGACGCCCTTCTCGTACGACATCGGGTCGTCGGGAAACTGCTCCCAGTTGAACGGATCGAGGTAGCCGAAACCGCCCGGGACCCCCGCCGGCTGGTGTGCGGCCCTGAGGTCGTCGCGGAACACGCTGATCCAGCGCTTCTGGATGGCGCTAGCGCGGGCGCCGTCGGCGATCGAGTCGCTCGGGCCGACGAAGACGTCGAGGGGTTCCTGGCCGACCTTGTCGGTGGCGGCGTGGTACGTCCTCAACGCCCGTGCGAGCTTGCTCGGGGACTGCGGGCCCGGCACGGCCCGCAGGTTGCTGGTCCGGGTCACCTCGGCGTAGCCGTCCTTGGCCCCCGTGACCTTCACGGCAAGCAGCGATCCGCGGTCAGCCTCGGTCAGGGTGTATGTCGACGATGTCGCGCCCGGGATGGCCACGTCGTCCCGGATCCATCGATAGGCCTGCCGCACCGGCGCGGGGCCCCACGAGCCGGGCGTCACGAAGAACGTCTCCCCCGGCTCGGCGACGCCCGAGACGACCGGCTCGTCGGACGTGAGCGCGCCGAGGGCCACCGGCGCCGTCACGGCGCTCGTGCGCGCGGTCGCGGTGAACCCGGGCTTCGTCCCGGTCACCGTGACACTAAGGCGGGAGCCGGCGTCGGCGTCCGTCGGGTCGTAGATGGGCGCGGTCGCGCCGGGGATCGCTGCGCCTGCGCGGCGCCACTGGTAGGCCAGCGCTACGCCGTCGTCCCACGAGCCCGTCGCCGCGAGGAGATGTCCGCCGACCACAGGGGTGCCCGAGATCGTCGGGACGGGCGTCGAGGCCAGCGAGCCTCCGGTGACGACCGCGGTCTCCTCGCTCGTCCAGGTCGCCGGGGCCCACCCTGCCTTGGTGCCCGTCACACGGACCGCGAGCCGGCTGCCGGCATCCACGTTCGTCACCTCGTGGCGGCACGTCGTGGCACCGCTGATGGCGACCCCGCTGCGCAGCCACTGGCATGCCAACGTCACACCGGGGTCCCAGGTCCCGGTGGCAGCCGTCAGGGCCGACCCGACCTGGGCATCACCCACGACGACCGGCTTCTCGGTCTGCCGGAGCACGCCCTGCGCGACCGGGGCGCTCGGCGCACTCGTGCGGGAAACGGTCTCGAAGCCCTGCTTGCTCCCGGTGACCTTCACGCTGAGCCGCGACCCGATCTCTTCCGCCGAGATCGTGTGGTCCGGGCCGGTGGCGCCCGGGATCGGGACACCGTCGGCCGCCCACGCGTACGCGAAGGAGGTGCCCGGCGTCCAGCCCCCCGGATCGGCGTGCGCCACCTCATCGGGAGCGAGCACACCGCCCACCGTGGGGGCCGGTGCGACCAGCTGGCCCGCCGCGGCCCTGACCGCGGCGCTGGTGCGGGTCGTCGTCGCATACCCGGCCCTCGTGCCGGTAGCGATCACCCTGAGGTCCTGCCCGACGTCGGCGACCGCCACGGTGTACGTGGTGCCGGTGGCACCGGCGATCGGTGAGCCACCGCGAGTCCACTGGTAGGCCATCTCGGCGGAGGGGTCCCACGGCACCTGCCCGCGCGTCAGGACCTCGCCGAAGCGAGGAGTGCCACTGATCGTCGGTGCTGCCGACGCCGCGAACGGCCGGTCCACCACGTTGACGGCCTGGCTCCACATCGTGAATGCGACGTACGTCTTGGAGCCGATTTTGACCTGGGGCGCGACGACCTTGACGGTGGCCGGGCCCGCCAGGCTGGTGCGGATCGTGAAGACCCCCGTGCTGCCCGTGCGGCCCGTGACCGTCGTCACGACGCCGCCGCGCGTGACCTGCACCTCGACGGGACGCGCCACGAACGTCCGCAGCCTGCCGACGAGGTCGACGGGCTGGTCGGTGTAGGCGGGGTGCGGCGTCACCCGGAGCTTCGCGGAGACGACGAGCTGAGGCGACACCGCCTTGCGGCGCGATCCCTTCGCCGGCACGACGAGCCGCAGGTGGTTCTGGCCCAGGGTCGCGACGTACGAGGTGGAGTACCGCCCCGTCGACGAGGTGGTCAGCGAGCGGTAGGACAGCCACCCCGCACCGAGGTTCCTCTGGAGCACGACCTTGGTGCCGCGGGGCACGGACGTCACACGCCCCGAGACCGTGACGCCATTGCCGTACACCGGCGCCTTCGAGGAGACCCCGATCGTGACCTTCGGCGTCGCGGCGTGGGCCGGCGACGCCAGGACGGCAGCCGCCAGCAGTGCGGCGAGGAGGAGGCACAGGGGTCGCATCGCGGTTCGTTTCTGGGAGTGGGTCGCGGACCTGCGGGCGAGCCTATGTCGTACGGATGTATTAATCCGCCATTCCGCCAAAGTGTGCGGGATTGCGGCTCAGAGCAGGGGCAGGGCCGCGTCGGGCGAGTCGATACGGCCTGTCGCGACCCTGATCCAGGCGAGAGGGTCGCCGATCTCGGGCTGTCGGCCCGCGACCTCGACGTAGGCCTCGGCCAGCGCCGCCGACACGGCCGCGACCGGACCGTCGAGCAGGGGCGGCGCGGGCACCTCCGGGACTGAGCGGCCGAGGTCGTCACCGTGCACCACCAGCTCGATGACGCGGGTGAGGACGAAGTCGTCGCGCGTGATGGCCCCCCGGGGGCCGCGGACGACCTCGGCCTGCAGCGCGTCGAGGGCCCGGAAGCCGAGCCGCGCGCAGTTGTCGATGCCGGCGAGGACGTCGTTCGCGAAGGAGCGAGCGAGCTGCTTGGTGCCGTCGGCGATGTCGCGGGCCGAGGCGCCGTAGTCGGAGATGTACTCGCGGATCGACTGGGCCCGCGCGTCAGGCGCCGGACCCAGGACCGGCAAGTCGAGGAACGACCGGCCGACGTGGGTGACCAGCTCGTGGACGTTCCACGCCTCCAGCACGCTCTGCTGCTGCGCGTGCCGCAGCAGGCCCGAGGACTCGATCCACCCCCGGAGTGCTGCCCACTGGGAACGCAGCAGCTCCTCGTTGGTCACCACGGAGAGGGCTCGTAGTCCTTCAGGAAGACGCCGTTGACGTCCTCCCCTGCCTCACCGCGAACGATCGGGTCGTAGACGCGCGCGGCGCCGTCGACCAGGTCGAGAGGTGCCTTGAAGCCCTCCTCGGCGAGCCGGACCTTGGTGGGGTGCGGACGCTCGTCGGTGATCCAGCCGGTGTCGACCGCTGTCATGAGGATGCCGTCCTGCTCGAGCATCTCTCCCGCACTCGTGCGGGTCAGCATGTTGAGCGCGGCCTTCGCCATGTTGGTGTGGGGGTGCCCGGGGCCCTTGTAGCGCCGGCTGAACTGCCCCTCCATCGCCGAGACGTTCACGACGTATGTACGTCGTGCGGCGGCTGCCGCCATCGACGGCCGCAGCCGGCTGACGAGGATGAACGGCGCGGTCGTGTTGCAGAGCTGGACCTCGAGCAGCTCGAGCGCGTCGACCTCGTGGACCCGCTGGGTCCAGCTGTTGACGTCGACCGTGTCGGGGACCAGACCACCGGCGTCGATCCGCTCGAGGTCCGCCGAGCCCGCACTCAAGGCCATCGAGGTCAGCTCCTCGGCGGTGTGGGCGTCGCCAGCGAGGACCGGGTGCGACGACACCGAGCCGACGAGGGCCGCCGGGTGCGCGTCGCTCGTGTGGCCAAACGTGAGGAGCTCGGGAAGCGGGCCGTCGGGCAGCGGCGCGGACTCCGCCTCCGCGAGAGGCGCGTAGGCGCCGGGGGTCCGGCGGACGGTCTGGGCGGCGTTGTTGATCAGGATGTCGAGCGGCCCCTGCGCGGCGACCGAGTCGGCGAGCCCGACGACCTGCGCGGGGTCGCGCAGGTCGATGCCCACGATGCGGAGCCGGTCGATCCAGTCGGCGCTGTCCGGCATCGCCGTGAAGCGCCGGACGGCGTCGTGGGGGAAGCGGGTCGTGATCGTCGTGTGCGCCCCGTCGCGCAGCAGGCGCAGGGCGATGTACATCCCGATCTTGGCGCGACCGCCGGTGAGCAGTGCCCGCTTGCCGGTGAGGTCGGTGCGGGCGTCCCGCTTGGACCGGTTGAGTGCCGCGCACTCCGGGCAGAGCTGGTGGTAGAACGCGTCGACCACGGTGTACTTCTGCTTGCAGATGTAGCAGGGCCGGGCGACCAGCAGGGTGCCTGCCGTGGCCCCGGCGGCGTTCGAGACGAGCGGCAGGCCCTCGGTCTCGTCGTCGATGCGGCGGGGCGATCCGGTCGCGGTCGCGGCGACCACGGCTCGGTCGGCGGCCGCGATCTGCGCCCGCTTGTCGAGCCGGCGGTGCTTCTTGACGTTCTTGTAGAAGGTGCCGCAGGCCCGCCGCAGGGCCACGTAGTCGGGGTCGTCCTCGGCGAGGCGCTCGGCGGCGGCCAGGACCTTCAACGCCACGGCCAGCTCGTCGGGATCGATCGGGTCCCGCTGGGGCTCGACGGGGGCGGAAGGATCGGCGCTCATGACCCATCCATCGTAGTCGGCCCGGAACGACCGACGCCCCGCTACCCGATCGCCGGGGTGCGCGCCGACGTGCGTGACGTCGAGTCGTACGCAGGTTGCGCGTAGTGGACCCGCACGGCCAGCCTCTTGCCCTTGTCCGCCCTGACGATGCGGTAGGTCGACCGCGTCGCCCCGCTGATCGCGGTGCCGTTGCGGAACCAGCGATAGGTGCGGACGCCGGTCGGCACCGAGGACCTGGACCTGGCCGTCAAGGTCCTGCCGACCTTGGGCGTGCCCGTGATCGTCGGGCTGCCGGCGACCCAGAACGTCCCGGACACCACCCGGTCGGCCTTGGTCCACGCCAGGGTCGTCGCGGACCGGCCGGCGCTCGTGGCGGTGGCGCGGACCGTGATGGGGTGACCCAGCTCGGCCGGCCTGACGACGTACGTGGGACCCGTGCCCAGGCTCCGCGCCCCGTCGAACCAGGCATAGGTGACGGCAGGTGCAGCAGGGCTCCACGTGCCCGGCCGTCCCTCGAGCGTGTGACCGACCTTGGGGGTGCCGACGAAGTAGGGGGTGCTGACGTTGGCCACCGGTGCGGCCAGCCGTCTCAGCGTCGCGTCGACGCCGGGGTGCACGTGGCCCGGGCGGGAGCTGAGGGGGTGCGGGCTCATCTCGTCGCAGTGCGTGTCGCTGCCGCCCCAGATCCTCGAGGAGTACGCCGGGTCGCGGGGCGAGTTGAAGGCGACGCAGAACGGGTCACCCGGAGCGAGCGCCTCGATGACGTACCGGCCGTCGGTGTCGGTCGTCGTGGTGTGCGCGATGTCGTACGTGTGGTTGTCGACGTGCGGGCCGTCAGTGGCCAGCACGGCGATCCCGGTGATCGGCGCCCCGTCGGTGTCCCGCACGGTGCCGGAGATCCGTGCCGGGTCGTCGAGCGCGAGATCCTGGCCGCCTGCTGTGGCGCCTGCGCCCACGGTGAAGGGCGTGCCCCACGCATCGAGGTCTGCCGGGACCCAGGACCCACCGGAGCACTCCCCGACGTGCCGACGGTCCGCAGCCGTGATCGCGCCGGGACGGGTGCCGGCGTCCATCCGGAAGGCCCGGCCGACGATGCCGCCGGCGCACACGAAGTAGCGGTCGGGCGCGACCGCGACCGCGTACGTCCCGTCGGCTCCCGTCGTCGTGCGGTAGGCCGGGTAGGGCGGGCTGCCGTCCCGGGTCGTGTCCCACACGGCGACGGTTACCCCGGCAAGCGGCGTGCCCGAGGCGTCGGTGATGCGCCCCGACGCGGTCGCCGAGGCGGCTCCGCTGGCCGGCTGGACGAGCAGGAGGGCCCCGACCAGGACGAGGGCGGAGACGACCACTATGACGAGACGTGGTGCGCGCAAGGCTTCCCCCAAGGATCGGCGTTCACCCCATGAGAGTCCCGGGATGTCGGACCATGACGCGGCTGCGCGCCTGGACTGCTGGTCGCGTGGGGCTTGACCCCCGGGACCCGTGCGGACAGCCTCATCCGCCGTGCGGCCAGCGCCATGTCACCGCACTGCTCCGGCTCCTAGCGTCGATGCCATGACCACTTCAGCTCTCCTTGCGCCCTCCGAGTCCGTTGAGTCAGGCTCCACGACTCCGGTTGCGCTGCGCCATCACCGGGTGTTCCTTGCCTCTGTCGCCGCCGTCATGCTGCACGTCGTCGACGACAACTACCTGCAGCCGAATCCCGGGGTGTCCCCCGCGGACCATCTGGTCAGTGGCATCGTCCCCCTGGCTCTGCTGGGGCTCGGCGCCTGGGCCTATCCCCGCCTCCGGGCCGGCAACCGGGCACTCGTCGCCTCGGGCGTCGGGCTCACCGGCCTGGTCGTCGGGCTCGTCGAGCCGGTCAGCCACTGGGGCAACGTCGGGCTGCGCAACGACGACTACTCCGGGGTCCTGGCGGCCCTCGCCGGGTTGCTGCTGCTCGGGATGTCAGCCGTGACGTTGTGGCGGTCCCGTCGTCTCGACGACAGCAGGACACGCCGCTACGTCCGGCGGGCGGTCAAGGCGGTGGTGGCTGCGGTCGTCATGTTCGAGATCGTCGTGATCTTCAGCTTCAGCTATGCCGTCACGCACGTCTCGCGAGCGGAGGTCCAGATCCCGCACCTCGGGACGGCACACGAGAACGTCACGCTCACGACGTCGGACGGACTCCACCTCAAGGGCTGGTACGTCCCGTCGCGCAACGGTGCAGCCGTCATCGCCTTCCCCGGGCGCCAAGGGCCCCAGGCGCACGCCCGGATGCTTGCGAAGAACGGCTACGGCGTGCTGCTGTTCGACCGCCGCGGCGAGGGCGAGAGCGACGGGGACGGCAACCTGTTGGGTTGGGGCGGCGCCCGCGACATCGATGCGGCCGTTGACTTCCTGAAGAAGCGCTCTGACGTCGATCCCGGCCGCATCGGCGGCATCGGCTTCTCGGTGGGCGGTGAGCTCATGCTCGAGGCCGCTGCGGGAAACCCCGACATCGCCGCCGTCGTGTCCGAGGGGGCCGGCACTCGCGTGCTGCGTGAGCAAGTGCATGAGTTCAACGGCTTTGCGCTGGTGCGCAGCTTCCACCAGATGGTCACGATCGATGCCGGGACGGCCCTGTTCTCCAACACGGCACCGCCGACCAGCCTGGTCGAGCTGGCCCCGCGCATCGCCCCGAGGCCTGCTCTCGTCATCTGGGCGCCCAACGGCGGCAACCGCGAGACCATGTCGACGGTCTACGCCGATCGCATCGGCCCGTCCGCCGAGGTGTGGGCCATGGACGACGTGAATCACATCAAGGGCCTGCAGACGCATCCCGAGGAGTACGAACGCCGTGTCGTCGGGTTCTTCGACCGGGCACTCCCGGCGGGCTAGGTGCGGCGAGCGCCGCTGCCGAAGCTGCAGGGTCCGTTGCTCCTCACGGGCGCGGACCCTTGAGCGTCGACCAGACCAGCAGGTGGTCGGATGCCCGTGGCGTGGTGAACCTGCCGTTCCTGGTGCCCAGAGCGGTCACCCAGCGGCTGACAGTCCAGCTCGTGGGCGCATAGATCTGGTCGATGATCCAGGTCGCATCCTTCACCGGCCTGGTCTTCGAGTACTTCACGTAGGTCGCGTTCGTGCGCTGCTTGGCAGCTCTGCGCACGTCCTTGAGGCCTCGACCCGTCAGACCTGCGAGCTTGTCGGAGGTGTTCATGTCTCCGCCGACGACCACGGGATAGCCGTTCGACAGCTCGGCCGCGTGTCTCCCCACGGCGTACGCCTGCGTGCGGGCGCCTGCGCGGCTGCCGCTGACCAGGTGAGTGGCCGCAATCAGCACGGGCTGGTTGGAGCCGCGGTCCTTGAAGAGCACGGGCGTCACGTGGCGAGCGGTCTTCTTGCGTACCGATCCCGTGCCGATGCCCGGCACGACACGGTCGGCGTACTGGACGATGACCTCGACTCGATCGGGCCGATACGCGATGTAGTTCTCGTTGTAGGTCATCGTCGGGGTGATGAGCCGCCACTTCGACCCCAACGCCCTCAGCACGGTGCGCGCAAAGCTGGACGGCGGGTTGGTGGTGCTGTTGTGGCCCGGGCCCACGAGCTCGTTGAACGTCATGACGTCGATGTCGGCTGCCTTGATCGCCTGTGCTGCCTTGACCGCCCGTGTGCTCGACCGCGAGAGCTTGTCGGGGCCGGGGAGGTTGTACTGGCCGATGCGCAGCACGACCGACCTGACCGGCACGTTGTCGAACGCCGCAGGGCTCGACTCGACGGCGCCGATCTCGGGGCTGCCGGCCCACAGCACGCGGTAGCTGCCGTCGTCCCGCGGCGTCAGCGCGACCTGTGCCGCCCCGTCGACCACGTCGACCGGGGGCAGCGTCTTCCATGTCTCGAGGCCCCGTCGCCGGAAGACCAGGGCGACCTGTCCTGACAGCGGGGCACCATCTGCCACGCGCTGCCACGAGACATGCGCCGTGACCTGCGACCCGTCCTCGGCCGACGACGGCAGAGTGATCCGGAGGTCGGACCGCGCGGCCTCGGCGACGACCATCGTCACGGCACTGACGTCCGTCCCAGGACCGCTCAGCACGGCCCGATAGGTCGCGGCCTCGCCCGGCACCACAGCGACGAACCGGCCTGCCTCGAGCTGTGAGGGCACAGCGGACCAGTCACCGTCGACCAGCTTCTCCACGACGAGGTGCGCGTCGGCTCCGGCCTCGACGATCACTCCGCTGATCGTCGTCTCGACACCCCGCTCGGCCGTGAACGACGCGGCATCCCAGGCGACGGCCGGCCCCGTCCCGTCCTCAGCCGTCGCCGAGGCCGAACCGAGCAGCACGCAGGCCGTGACCAGCATCAGGAGGCGTCGCGTGCGGGTCATCGCGACTAGCCGCAGACGGCGCCGTCGGCGGCGGAGCTGACGAGCTTGCGGTACTTGGCAAGCACGCCGGTCGTGTACTTGGGCGGCATGGGCTCCCAGCCGACCTTGCGAGCCTCGAGCTCGTCTGGATCGACCTCGACCTCGAGCGTCCGGTTGGCCATGTCGAGGACGATGGGGTCGCCGTCCTTGACGAAGGCGATGGGTCCGCCGTCGACGGCCTCGGGCGCGACGTGCCCGACGCACAGTCCGGTCGTGCCGCCCGAGAACCGGCCGTCGGTCAGCAGCAGGACGTCCTTGCCCAGCCCGGCGCCCTTGATCGCCCCGGTGATGGCGAGCATCTCGCGCATGCCGGGCCCGCCCTTGGGACCCTCGTTGCGGATCACGACCACGTCGCCCGCGACGATCGTGCCGTCCTCGAGCGCATCCATCGCGGCGCGCTCGCCGTCGAAGACGCGGGCGGTGCCGCGGAACACGTCGGAGTCGAATCCGGCGCTCTTGACGACCGCGCCGTCGGGTGCCAGCGAGCCCTTGAGGATCGTGAGGCCACCGGTCTGGTGGATCGGGCGGTCCATCGTACGGATGACGTCGCCGTCGAGCTTCTCGGTGATGCCCGAGAGGTTCTCGGCCATCGTCTTGCCGGTGACCGTCAGGCAGTCGCCGTGCATCAGCCCGGCGTCGAGCAGCGCCTTCATGATGACGGCCGTGCCGCCGGCCTTGTCGACGTCGTTCATGACGTAGCGGCCGAACGGCTTGAGATCGCCGAGGTGCGGGACCTTGTCGCCGATGCGGTTGAAGTCCTCGAGCGTCAGCGGGACCTCGGCCTCGCGCGCGATCGCCAGCAGGTGGAGCACGGCGTTGGTGGACCCGCCGAGGGCCATCGTCACGGTGATCGCGTTCTCGAAGGCCTCCTTGGTCATGATCTGCCGTGCGGTGATGCCCTTGCGGAGCAGCTCGACGACCGCCTCCCCCGAGGCCACGGCGAAGTCGTCGCGTCGGCTGTCGATCGCCGGTGGAGCGGCCGAGCCGGGCAGGCTCATGCCGAGCGCCTCGGCTGCCGTCGCCATCGTGTTGGCGGTGAACATGCCGCCGCACGCACCCTCGCCGGGGCAGATCGCCCGCTCGATCTTGTCGACCTCCTCGCGGGTGATGAGCCCCTTGATGCAGGCTCCGACGGCCTCGAAGGCGTCGATGATCGTGACGTCCTTGCCGTCGACGTTGCCCGGCATGATCGAGCCCGCGTAGAGGAACACGCTCGCCAGGTCGAGGCGAGCGGCGGCCATCAGCATGCCGGGCAGGCTCTTGTCGCAACCGGCCAGCAGCACCGAGCCGTCGAGCCGCTCGGCCATCATGACGGTCTCGACCGAGTCGGCGATGATCTCGCGGCTCACGAGCGAGAAGTGCATGCCTTCATGGCCCATCGAGATGCCGTCGGAGACCGAGATCGTGCCGAACTCCAGCGGATAGCCGCCGCCTGCGTGCACGCCGGTCTTGACGGCCTTGGCCAGGCGGTCGAGCGACAGGTTGCACGGGGTGATCTCGTTCCAGCTGGACGCGACGCCCACCTGGGGCTTGGCCCAGTCGTCGTCGCCCATGCCCACCGCGCGGAGCATGCCTCGCGACGCGGTGGCCTCGAGGCCATCGGTGACGGTGCGGCTGCGGGGCTTGATGTCGATCGGGTTGTCAGAGGCCATGCCCCAAGATTACGGCTCAGCCCGCGATGCTCGTCGAGCAGGACCGGGCGCGGTCACAGCAGCGGCACGAACGTGAGCGCGACGGCCCAGCTCACGAAGCTGCCCACCAGGACGTACTCGGCCTTGCGTCCCGCCACGTCGCGGGAGATCTCGGGGAACCGCAGGATGCCCTTGGCCGCCACGACCGCGGTCAGCGCGGCGTACTGACCGGACAGCGCCATCGCGAAGATCAGGATCCGCTCGATGGGGCCGAGCACCCGCCCGCCCTTGAGCGTCTGCTCGCTGGCCATGACGCCGGCGTCCGTGCCGGCGAGGACCATGCGGACGATGATGTTCGCGGACTCGACGAGGAACACGAGGCAGGCCGCGGTCAGCGCGAACCGCTCGAACGAGACGTCGCGCAGGGCCGCGACCTCCAGCGACGCGTACCAGTCGGTGAGCCAGCCGTCCGCCGTCGGGGCGTGCGCGCTGCCGGCCAGGACGATCAGCACCACGAGGCCGAGTCCGACGATCGGCCACGGGTAGACCCGGTCGACCGGGGTCGAGACGACCCAGGCGAGGACGGTCACCAACGCGATCGGTACCCACCACCACGCGAGTCCTGCACCCCAGACCACGAGGACCGCGACGAGTGCTCCGACCAGAGCCGACCGGGTCAGCGCGGCCCGGTCCGCGGGACGGTCCTGAGGGCGGGCGAAGTCGGCGAGACCGATCACCAGGAGCAGGGTGGCGAGCAGGATCAACGGGGCACCTCACGGATCGACTCGAGCAGCGCGCTGATGCCCGAGCGATGGCGCTGCGACACCGCGGAGGTCGAGATGCCCTCGTCCGCGGCGATCTGGGACAGGGACCTGCCATGGAGCTCAGCGAGGGCGATGCGCCGCTGGCGGCCGTCGAACCCGCTGACCAGCTCGTCCCGCACCAGGAGGTAGGAGTTCACGATGTCACCCCGCTCCGCTCCGTCACGCACGATCCACGTCCTCAGCCCTGGGAGCTGGCGATGCCTTGCCTTGGCGATGTCGATCGCCTCGCGCGCCGACCACCACGCCTTGCCGTCCTGCGTCAGACCATAGTTGGAGGCACCGACGATCTCGACCTCGCCGACGCCGATGCCGAACCGGCAGTCCATCGTCTCGGGCAGCGCGAGCCGGACCAGCACGGTGGCCTGCAGCGCGTGGGACAGGTCTTCGTAGACCGCTTGGAGCTCGTCGCCGATCGTGGGCTCGAGCGGCTGCACCGATGGCAGCATGGCGTTGACCACCTCGAGCGCCGCGAGCAGCTGCTCCTGTGCCCGCGCCCGGGACGGCTGCGAGCGCGAGTCGACGAGGTCCCCGATCACGGCGTACCGCTGTGAAGCCTTGTGGTTCATTCTTTCATTTTGAAGCGATTTGCTTCAGATTGCAAGAGTGAAGGGATGGACTTCATCGACCGGCCTCGTTCTAGGGTGGGCTCGTGACCATCACCTTTGTCAGCAGCTCCTTCGCGCGCGACCTAGACGCCGATCTCCCGCTCCTGGTCGACGCTGCCACCCGGCGCGGCATCGATGCGGAGATCACGGTCTGGGACGACCCCGGCGTCGACTGGACGTCGTACGAGGCCGTCGTGGTGCGCTCGTGCTGGGACTACATCGCGCGGCGCGACGAGTTCCTCGCGTGGGCTGCCGCGGTGCCACGACTGCACAACAGCCACGAGGTCATCGCCTGGAACACCGACAAGACCTACCTGCAGCAGCTCGAGGCCGCCGGCGTGCCGATCATCGAGACCCGGTGGAACCTCGCCGACGGTGAGGACCTGGGCGACCATGCCGAGTGGGTCGTGAAGCCGACCGTCTCGGCAGGCTCGAGGGACACGGCTCGGTGGACCTCGCCGGCCGACGTGTACGCACACAGCACCGCCCTCGTCTCCGCCGGCCGCGCCTCGATGACCCAGCCCTACATCTCGTCGGTCGATGACGAGGGCGAGACCGCGATGCTGTTCTTCGGCGGCGAGTTCTCGCACGCGATCCGCAAGGGTCAGCTCCTGTACCAGGGTGAGGGGATCCGCCAGGACCGGGACAGCCGCGAGTCGATCGAGCCACGGCAGCCCGACGACGCCCAGCTCACCGTCTCCGCCGCGGCCCTGGCCGCCGCGAGCGAGATCCTCGGTCTCGACGAGCTGCCGACATACGCGCGCGTGGACCTGGTCACCGCCGATGACGGTGCACCCGTGCTGATCGAGCTCGAGCTCGCCGAGCCGAGCCTGTTCCTGCCGCACTCGGCCGACGGCGCCGATCGGCTCGTGGCCGCCGTCGCCGCGCGGATCTGACGATCCGATTGCGGCTCGTCGTGACGCCGTGGACAATCAGCGCTTGTGAAGGCACCCACGGCCGCGTTCGTCCGCTACTACGACGTCGAGAGCGCCGACGGCACGCGCCTCCGGGCCTGGACCAACGACGCCGAGGGCCCGACGGTCCTGCTGTCGAACGGCCTCGGCACGAATCCGCACGCCTGGCCGGCGCTCCTGCGACCTGACTGCGGAGTGCATGTCGTCTCGTGGAACCACCGCGGCGTCGGCGGCTCCGAGCGACCGGCCGACGACCGGGTCGACCTCGACGCCTTCGTCGAGGACGCGCTCGCGGTCATGGACTCCGCGGGGATCGACTCGGCCGTCGTCGCCGCATGGTCGGCCGGCGTCACGATCGCGTTCGAGCTCGCCGGCCGGCACCCTGAACGGGTCACCGGGATCCTGGCCGTCGCCGGCGTCCCCGGCAACACCTTCGCGACGATGCTGGCACCGCTGCACCTGCCACCCGTGGTCACCAAGCGACTCATGATCGGCCTCGCACGTACGGCATCGGTGTCCGGACGTGCACTGGCCCCGCTGACCCGGCGGATCCCGTGGACCAACGCGACGGCCAACATGCTGCGCATGACCCGGCTCATCAGCCCGTCGGCCGACACCGCCGAGCTGCGCACCCTGATGCAGGAGTTCTGCACGACCCACCCGTCCTGGTACGCCAAGCTCGCGCTGGGTGTCTCGCAGCACCAGCGGGTCTCGCTGTCGGGGATCGACGTGCCGGTGACGTTCATCGCGGGCAAGTGGGACATGCTGACCGGCGCGCGCGACATGCGCTCGGCGTCCGAACGCATCCCGGGGTCACGGTTCCAGGAGCTCGACGCGACCCACTTCATCCCGATCGAGTTCCCCGACCTCGTGCTCAGCGAGCTCAAGCACCTGATCGCCCGTACCGCCTGACGCTCCGCCCCCGCCCCGCCCCGCGGGTCAGGTGAGCTTTTCGAGGATCAGCTCGCGCACGCGGCCGGCGTCGGCCTGGCCGCGCATCTCCTTCATGACGGCGCCGATCAGCGCGCCGGCAGCGGCCTGCTTGCCGTCGCGGATCTTCTGCGCCGCGTCGGGATCGCCCGCGATCGCCCGGTCGACGGCGTCGCCGAGCGCGCCGTCGTCGGACACGACCTCGAGCTGCCGCCCGACGATGACCTCCTCGGGCGTGCCCTCACCGGCGATGACGCCGTCGAAGACCGAACGGGCCAGCTTGTCGTTGATGCGGCCGGCGTCGATCAGTGCCTGGATCTCGGCGACCTGCAACGGCGTGATGCCCAGCGAGTCCAGCTCGGCGCCCTGCTCGTTGGCCCGGCGCGCCATCTCGCCCAGCCACCACTTGCGGGCGGCCTGCGGCGTCGCGCCGGCCTCGATCGTGTCCGACACGAGCTGCAGCGCGCCGGCACCGATCGTGTCCCTCATCTCGAGGTCGCTGAAGCCCCATTCGGCCTGCAGTCGCGTGCGGCGCACGGCCGGCGGCTCGGGCAGGGTGGCCCGCAGCTCCTCGACCCACTCCCGCGACGGCGAGACCGGCGCGAGGTCGGGCTCGGGGAAGTAGCGGTAGTCGTCGGCGTCGGACTTCTCCCGGCCCGAGGACGTCGTGCCGGTGTCCTCGTGGAAGTGCCGGGTCTCCTGCAGCACGGATCCGCCGGCGTCGAGGATGCCCGCGTGCCGCGAGATCTCGTAGCGGACCGCACGCTCGACCGACCGGAACGAGTTGACGTTCTTGGTCTCCGAGCGCGTGCCGAGGGTCGCCGACCCCCGGGGCTTGAGCGAGAGGTTGACGTCGGCCCGCAGCGAGCCCTGGTCCATCCGCACGTCCGAGACGCCGAGACCGCCGATGAGGTCACGCACGTACGAGACGTACGCGCGGGCGACGGCAGCCGCCTTGTCGCCGGGCACCTCGATCGTGCGCGTCACGATCTCGATCAGCGGGATGCCGGCCCGGTTGTAGTCGACCAGCGAGAAGTCCGCGCCGTGGATGCGTCCGGTCGAGCCACCGACGTGCAGCGACTTGCCGGTGTCCTCCTCCATGTGCGCCCGCTCGATCTCGATCCGGTAGGACTCGCCGTCGACCTCGACGTCGACGTGGCCGTCGAACGCGATCGGCTCGTCGTACTGCGAGGTCTGGAAGTTCTTGGGCATGTCGGGATAGAAGTAGTTCTTGCGCGCGAAGCGGCACCACTCCGCGATCTCGCAGTTGAGCGCGAGACCGATGCGGATCGCCGACTCGATGGCCTTGGCGTTGACGACCGGCAGGGCGCCGGGCAGGGCCAGGCACACCGGGCACACCTGGGTGTTGGGCTCGGCGCCGAACTCGGTCGGGCAGCCGCAGAACATCTTGGTCGCGGTGTTGAGCTCGATGTGGATCTCGAGGCCCATGACCGGGTCGTAGCGCGTCAGCGCATCCTCGACAGGAACCAGTGTCTCGGTCGTCATCGCGCAACCTCCAGATCAGGTGCCTGGGCCAGCATGGGGCCGCCCCACCGGTCCTCGAGCAGCTTCTCGAGGGCCGCACCGGCGTTGTAGAGACGGTCGTCGGCCTGCTGAGGAGCCAGGAGCTGCAGGCCGACCGGCAGGCCGTCCTCCTCGGCGACTCCCACGGGCAGCGACAGTCCGGGGATGCCCGCGAGGTTGGCGGGGATCGTCGCAACGTCCTGCAGGTACATCGACAGCGGGTCGTCGAGCTTGGCACCGAGCGGCCAGGCCGTGGTCGGCGAGGTCGGCGACACCAGGACGTCGACCTGCTCGAACGCCGACGCGAAGTCGCGCGCCAGCAGCGTGCGCACCTTCTGCGCCGAGCCGTAGTAGGCGTCGTAGTAGCCGCTCGACAAGGCGTACGTGCCGACGATGATGCGCCGCTTGACCTCGTCGCCGAAGCCCGCGTCGCGGCTCGAGGCCATGACCTGCTCCGCGCTCGGGTCGTCCGCACCGGCCGGCGGGACGCGAACGCCGTATCGCATCGCGTCGAAGCGGGCGAGGTTGCTGGACGCCTCGCTCGGCATCACGAGGTAGTAGGCCGCAAGGGCGTACTCGAGGCTCGGCAGCGAGACCTCGACGACCTCGGCCCCAGCCGAGGTCAGCAGCTCCACGGCCTCGTCGAACCTGGCACTGACGCCGGCCTGGAAGCCGTCGCCGGCGAGCTCCTTGACGATGCCGATCTTGAGACCCTTGACGTCGGCACGGCGGGCCGCCGCGACGACGAGCGGCGCCGGCGCGTCGATGCTGGTGGAGTCCCGGGGGTCGTGGCCGCCCATGAGCTCGTGCAGCAGCGCCGCGTCGAGCACCGTACGCGTGACGGGGCCGGCCTGGTCGAGGCTGCTCGCGAGGGCCACGAGGCCGTAGCGGCTGACGCCGCCATAGGTCGGCTTGACGCCGACCGTGCCGGTGAGGGCGCCGGGCTGACGGATCGAGCCGCCGGTGTCGGTGCCGATCGCGAGGGCGGCCTCGTACGCGGCGACGGCCGCGGCCGAGCCACCGCCGGAGCCGCCGGGGATGCGGTCGCGGTCCCAGGGGTTGCGCGTCGGACCGTACGCGGAGTGCTCCGTCGACGAGCCCATCGCGAACTCGTCCATGTTGGTCTTGCCCAGGATCGGCAGGCCCGCCGCCTTGATGCGCTGGGTGATCGTGGCGTCGTAGGGCGGGATCCAGCCGTCGAGGATCTTGGAGCCGCACGTCGTGGGCATGCCCTGCGTCGCGACGATGTCCTTGACCGCGATGGGTACGCCCGCCAGTCCGTGCAGGCCCTCGCCGGCCGCGCGGCGGGTGTCGATGTCGGCCGCGGTCGCCAGGGCCCCCTCGGCGTCCACGTGGAGGAAGGCGTTGATGTCACCGTCGACCGCGGCGATGCGATCGAGCTGGGCCTGCGTGGCCTCGACGCTCGAGACCTCCTTGCCGGCCAGCTTCGCGGCCAGCTCGGCCGCACTGAGACGAGTCAGGTCCATGTCAGTCCTCCCCGAGGATCTTGGGGACGAGGAAGCGCTGCTGCTCGGACGCGGGTGCGCCGGCCAGCGCGGCCTCGGGCGTGAGGCACGGGACGACGACGTCCTCGCGGAACACGTTGTTGACGGGGACCGGGTGGCTCATCGCCTCGACGTCGTCGCCGGCAGCCTGCTGGACGACGGCGACGTGCTCGAGGATGGCGGGCAGCTCGGCGGCGAAGTGGTCGAGCTCGGCCTCGCTGAGGTCGATACGGGCGAGGCCGGCCAGATGGCTGACGTCAGCGCGCGAGATACCCTTGGCGGGCTCAGACATGGGGATCCTTGCGGGTGGAGTCGGGGGTACCGATCCATCCTAGTGACCGCCGCAGCCCGCCACGGAGCGGGAGCGAGCGCACCCGCCTGGCACGCAGAAGAGCGGCCGCTCCGTCAGTCGGATAATGGCGTTCTCTGGCAGGATGACCACATGACCGAGTCGCGTCTCACCCAGTTCCGCAACGGCCCGTACACCTTCGACCTCATCGACAGCGGTCCGATCGACGGGACGCCGGTCGTCCTGCTGCACGGCTTCCCGCAGCGCGCCTCGAGCTGGGACGCCGTCGCGGCGCACCTGCACGAGCGAGGGCTCCGGACGTACGCCCCGGACCTGCGCGGCTACTCCCCCGGCGCACGACCGAGGTCGCGGTTCGCCTACGGCCTGGTCGCCCTCACCTCCGACACGCTGGCGCTGATCGACGCGATCGGCGCGCCCCGCGTCCACGTCGTCGGTCACGACTGGGGCGCCGCGATCGCGTGGTCCGTCGCCGGGCGCCACCCCGACCGGGTCGAGACGCTGACCGCCGTGTCGGTGCCGCACCCGGGCGCCTTCGCCCGTTCCTTGGTCAGCAGCAACCAGGCGTTGAAGTCCTACTACATGGCACTGTTCCAGATCCCCTTCCTCCCCGAGCGCGCCATGGCCAGCGGCCGCGCCGACGGCGTGCTCCGCGCGGCCGGGATGACTCCCGACATGGTCAAGCAGTTCCACGCCGAGATCGTCGACCACGGCGCCCTGCGGGGCGGCCTCGGCTTCTACCGGTCGATCGCCCGCGCCAGGCCCGGTGACCTCGGCCAGAAGATCACCGTCCCCACGACGCACGTGTGGAGCGACGGCGACGTGGCTCTGTCCCGCAAGGGCGCCGACCTCACCCGTCGCTTCGTCACGGGGCCGTACGAGCTCGAGATCTTCCAGGGGGCCACCCACTGGCTGCTCGACGAGCGACCGGCCGAGCTGGCCGCGAGCATCGTGAGGCGGGTCGGCATCTAGGCTGCGTCCATGCCTCCTCCGCAGAGACCGCAGGACGTCGGCCCGTGGGACATCCTCGCGTTCGTGTGCGAGCTGGCCATGATCGTGCTCCTGGTCGCGGCCGGGCACGGCATGGCCGGCGGGTGGAAGGGCTGGGCGCTCGGCGCCTTCCTCGCCTTCGTCGCGATCGGCATCTGGGCGCAGTGGATGGCTCCGACGTCGGACAAGCGCCTGGCCAACCCGACCCGGTTCATCGTGCAGGTCATGCTTTTCGTGACCGTCGCGCTCTACGCCGCCGCCGGCGGGCTCGTCTGGTGGGGCGTCGCGTTCGCCGTCGTCTCGACCGTCGCGTTCGCAGCCCGCATCCGCGCCGACCCGTGAGCTAGAGCGGCAACGAACGTACGCTCTCGAATCGACGCGCGGTGCCGTCAAACGGGTCAGTGAGCTCCAACTCGGCCGCGAGCAGCTGCAGCGGTCGGCTGAAGTCGTCGACCTCGATGTCGCGAACGGCGGGATAGAGCGGATCGTCGACGATCGGGACGCCCAGCCCGTTCATGTGCAGCCGCAGCTGGTGGGTGCGTCCCGTCCTGGGGGTCAGCCGGTAGACGCCCACGTCGCCCCGCCGTGACTCGAGCTCGACGAGGGTCTCGGCGTTGACGGGGGCACCAGCGACGACCTCGGCCTGCCACGTGCCACGACGCTTGGCGATGTGGTCACGCACGACGACGGGCAGGTCGAGGCCGGGCCGGACCGGAGCCAGCGCGCGATAGGTCTTGCGCACCGCTCCGTCCTGGAACAGCGACTGGTAGCCGCCGCGCCAGCGTCGCTCCGTCGCGAGCAGGAGCAGGCCCGACGTGACACGGTCCAGGCGGTGCAGGGGCGAGAGCTCCGGCAGGCCCAGCTCGTCGCGCAGCCGCACCACGACGCTCTGGCGGACGTGGCGGCCACGCGGGATCGACGAGAGGAAGGCCGGCTTGTCGACGACGACGAGCCGTGCGTCGCGGTGCACCACGTGCAGCTCGCCGGGGACGTCGACCTCGTCGGCCAGGTCGCGGTGGAACCAGACGAACGTGTGCGGCGCGTAGTCGTGGTCCTCGGCGACGGCGTCACCGTCGGCGTACACGAAGCGCTTCTGCGCCAGCATCCCGGCGACGTCGACCCGCTCGGGCAGCCGGTGCCGCAGCCAGGCGCCCATCGTGGGCCACGGGTCCGGGCGGGGCTGGTCACGGTCCGGTGTGCGCAGCCAGGCAGCGCCGAGCCCGTGGCGGGGCGGCAGCGGCGAGCGAGGAGGCACCTCTCGATGCTACGGCGACCCGAACCGGTCAGGAATCAAGAAGCGGGCGTCGGCCACCGAAATCTACGCTCGAACCACCACCCACCAGAGAGGCAGGCCCATGGCGAAGACCACGACGTACGAAGGGTTCACCGAGGAGGAGCGGGCCGCGATGAAGGACCGCGCGGCCGAGCTCAAGAGCGCCAAGCGCGGCGGTTCGGCGAGCAAGAAGGCAGCCGCCGACGACCAGGCCGTCCGCGACGCGATCGAGGCCCTGCCCGAGGCGGACCAGGTGATCGCCGAGAAGCTCTACGCCATCGTCAGGGACACGGCGCCCGACCTGGCACCGAAGACCTGGTACGGCATGCCGGCCTTTGCGCGCGACGGCAAGGTCGTGGTGTTCTTCAAGCCCGCCGCGAAGTTCAAGGTGCGCTACGCCGAGGTCGGGTTCAACGAGTGGGCCCAGCTCGACGACGGCGACATGTGGCCGACCGCATTCGCCGTCGTCGCGATGAATCCCGCGATCGAGGAGAAGCTCACCGCACTCGTCACGAAGGCCGCCGGCTGACGATCAGCGGGACACGGGCGTCGACAGGCAGTCGGGGTTGAAGACGCGCGTGGTCGACGGGGGGTCGTTCAGGAGCCTGGACGCGGACGGCACCGGACGGCGTACGAGCTCGCCCCCGCAGTTGGGGCACACGCCGCGGAGGACCGCCTCGGCGCAGTCGCGGCACCACGTGCACTCATAGGTGCAGATGAGGACGTCCGTCGACATCGGATCGAGGTCGCGATCGCAGCACTCGCAGCTGGGTCTGATCTCGAGCATGTGACCAGTATGGCCTCACGCAGGCTGGATGAGGTCCCACGCGTTGCCGTAGAGGTCCTCGAACACGGCCACCGACCCGTAGGCCTCGTGCCGCGGCTCCTCACGGAACGCGACGCCGGCCTCGCGCATCCGGGCGTGGTCGCGATCGAAGTCGTCGGTCTCGAGGAAGAACAGGACGACCCCGCCACCCTGCCGCCCCACCATCGCCTGCGACTCGTCGGTCTCGGCGAGCTTGAGCACCAGGGCGGCACCGGAGCCGCCGGGCGGTGCGACGACGACGCGGCGGCGCCCGGAACCTGCGCTGTCCTCCAGCACGGCGAAGCCGAGACGGTCGGCGAAGTAGGACAGGGCCTCGTCGAGGTCGCGGACGAGGTAGTTGACCTGGGCGATCGACGCCACGTCAGGACTCCTCGGCCGGCTGGGCGGGAGGACCGTCGGCCAGGAGTGCCTCGAAGGCCTCCTCGTCGAGCATCGGCACGCCCAGCTGCTCGGCCTTGTCGGCCTTGGAACCGGCGGACTCCCCCACCACGACGTAGTCGGTCTTCTTGGACACCGAGCCCGACGCCTTGCCACCGCGAGCGATGATGGCTTCCTTGACCGAGTCCCGGGTGAACCTCTCGAGCGACCCGGTGACCACGATCGTGAGGCCTTCGAGGGTGCGGGGCGTCGACTCGTCGCGCTCGTCCTCCATGCGGACGCCGGCCTCGCGCCATTGACGCACGATGTTGGCGTGCCAGTCGACGGCGAACCACTCGACGACCGCCTCGGCGATGGTCGGCCCGACTCCGTCGACCGCCGAGAGCGTCTGCACCGGGGCGTCGCCGGCCACGACCTCCTCGATCGCCGACATCGACGCGAAGTGCGTCGCCAGGGCACGGGCGGCGGTGGGACCGACGTGCCGGATCGACAGCGCCACGAGAACGCGCCACAGGGGCTGGCCCTTGGCCTTCTCGAGGTTGTCGAGCAGCGCGAGACCGTTGGCGCTGAGCACGCGCGGGCCGGCCCCGTCGGCGAGCTCGGCCTTCTTGGCCGCCCGGGTGTAGAGCGGGACCTGCAGGAGCTGCTCGGCGGTCAGCGCGAACAGTCCGCCCTCGTCGACCAGCACCCCGGCGTCGAGCAGCGCCGTGGCGCCCTCCCAGCCGAACACCTCGATGTCGAACGCCCCACGGCCGCCGACGTGGGTCAGCCGCTCACGCAGCTGGGACGGGCACGACCGGGTGTTGGGGCACCGGATGTCCTTGTCACCCTCGCGGGTCGGCGCCAGCGGGGTGCCGCACGACGGGCACTCGGTCGGCATCACGAACTCACGCTCCGACCCGTCACGCAGCGCGACGACGGGGCCGACGATCTCGGGGATGACGTCACCGGCCTTGCGCAGGACGACCATGTCGCCGATCAGCACACCCTTGCGCTTGACCTCGTGCTGGTTGTGCAGGGTCGCCATCTCGACGGTGGACCCGGCCACCCGGATGGGTTCCATGACGCCGTAGGGCGTGACCCGGCCGGTGCGCCCGACGTTGACGCGGATGTCGAGCAGGCGGGTGTTGACCTCTTCGGGCGGGTACTTCCACGCGATCGCCCAGCGGGGTGCCCGCGACGTCGAGCCGAGCCGGCGCTGCAGGTTGACCTGGTCGACCTTGACCACGACGCCGTCGATCTCGTGGACGACGTCGTGGCGGTGCTCGCCGTAGTAGTCGATGAACTCCTCGACCGCCTCGAGGTCGGGCAGCACCTTGGCCCGGTCGCTCGTCGGCAGCCCCCAGGCCTTGAGCGCGTCGTAGGCCTCGCTCTGCCGACCGGGGGTGAACCCCTCGCGGTAGCCGAGGCCGTGGCACACCATCGACAGGGGGCGGCCGGCGGTCACGGACGAGTCCTTCATCCGCAGGGTGCCGGCGGCGGCGTTGCGCGGGTTGGAGAACGGGGTCTTGCCGGACTCCGCCCAAGCAGCGTTGAACTCCTCGAACTCCTTGGTCGGGAAGAACACCTCGCCGCGCACCTCGACATAGGCCGGGACGGGATAGTCCTCGGACGCCTCGAGGCGGTGCGGGATGACCTTGATCGTCCGCACGTTGGCGGTGACGTCCTCACCGACCCGGCCGTCGCCGCGGGTCACGCCGCGGGTGAGCACGCCGTCCTCGTACGTCAGCGAGATCGCGAGGCCGTCGACCTTGAGCTCGCACAGGAACTCTGCGTCGTCGACGCCTTCGCGGAGGATGCGCGCGTGCCAGCTCTCGAGCTCCTCGATCGAGAAGGCGTTGTCGAGGCTGTAGAGCCGCTCGCGGTGCTCGTAGGCCTCGAACGTCGAGGAGATCATGCCGCCGACCTGCTGCGTCGGGGAGTCGGGCGTACGGAGCTCCGGCAGCAGCTCCTCGAGCCCCTCGAGCTCGCGGATCAGCTGGTCGTAGTCGTAGTCGGAGATGACCGGCGCGTCGTCGCGGTGATAGCGCTGCCGATGCTCCTCGATCGTCTCGGCGAGCTCCTTGTGCCGCTGCCTCAGGTCGTCCTCGGTCGCCATGCGTCGACTTTATCGCCGAGCGGGGACAGCCGCTGCGGCCTCAGCCTGCCGCCACGCGTTGGGCCAGGACCAGGGCCTGCCGCGCCCAGGCCGGAGACGCGCCGGCCAGGCCGCACGTGGGCGTGACGACGAGGCGACCTGCGTACGCCTCCTCGTCGAACCCGAACCGTCCGAAGAAGCTCTCGACGCGGCTCACCATGGCCGTGTCGGTGACCCCGGGGGTGTCGGTCGACGGCACGACGCCGAGCCACAGGTCGACGCCCTGCTCGAACACCTCGGCCCACACGTCGTCGGGGCGGGCCAGGGACAGGTCGAACGAGATCGCGGTGAACCCGGTGCCGGCGAGCAGCTCGACCGGCACGTCGGGAGCGCAGGAGTGGACGACAGGGCGGGCGCCGGAGTCCGCGATCGCGTCGACGACGAGGCGCAGCAGGGCGTCCGCCTCGGGCGGGTGGACGCTGCGGTGCCGGGAGAACCCGCTCGCGGTCGGGATGCCACCGGTGAGCACCGCGACGATCGAAGGCTCGTCGACCTGGACGACGAGGTCGGCCTGCGGAAGTCGTCGCCTCGCATCGGCCACGTGCGTGCGGAGGCCCTCGGCGAGCGACTCGGCGATCTCACGCCGGGCGCCGTGGTCGGCCAGCATCTTGTCACCGCGCGGACGCTCGACGGACGCGGCGAGGGTCAGGGGTCCGGTGACCTGCAGCTTGAGCGGGCCGTCGTGCGTACCGGCGAGCTCCTCGGTCACGTCGAGGTCCTGGGCCAGCAGCGAGCGTGCGCGGCGCTGGTCGGCGCCCTCCCCCACGCCGACGCGCCAGCCATCGGGCTGCAGGTCGGCGTCGAGCCCGGCGAGCACGGCGAGCGTACGGCCGATCATGCCGGCGTGGACCCCGCGGGCCGGCAGCTCCGGGACGTGCACGAAGTCGCCGACCTCGCCCTGCACGAGGCGGAGCGACTCGGCGAAGTCGGTGCCCGGCATCGAGCCGATGCCGGTGGCGATGCTCATCTGGTTCCTTCGTCTGAGGTTGGAGCGGTGACGTGGCGTCCACGCCCCGCGTCGAGCGGTGACCTGGCGTCCACCTCGAGGGTGCGGGTGGACGCAGACCCACCGCTTCGCGGTGCAGGTGGACGCTAGCTCACCGCCACGCGGGCGGTACGACTGATGGTGGCCGAGCCGACGACGCGGGTGCCGTCGTAGATGACGCAGGCCTGGCCCGGCGCGATGCCGCTGGCCGGATCGTGCAGGTCGACGCGCACGTCGCCGCCGGAGACGCGCACGGTGGCGCGGTGCTCGTCGCCGTGCGCCCGCAGCTGGACCGTGCAGTCGAGCGCATCGGCCGGAGCTGCACCGCACCAGAGCGGCTTGATGCAGTCGAGGGCGTCGACCACGAGCGACTCGCGGGAGCCGACCGTGACGGTCCCGCTGACCGGCTCGATGTCGAGCACGAAGCGGGGCTTGCCGTCGTCGGCGGGGATGCCGAGCCGCAGGCCGCGACGCTGACCGATCGTGAAGGCGTACGCGCCGTCGTGCTCACGCAGCACGGTGCCGTCCTCGTCGACGATCGTGCCGGGCCTGGGACCGAGCTTCTCGCCGAGCCAGCCCGCGTTGTCGCCGTCGGGGATGAAGCAGATGTCGTGGCTGTCGGGCTTGGTCGCGACCTGGATGCCGCGACGGGCCGCCTCGGCGCGCACGACGTCCTTGGTGGTGTCGCCGAGGGGGAACAGCGAGTGCGCCAGCTGCTCCTGGGTCAGCACCCCGAGCACGTACGACTGGTCCTTGCCCATGTCGATCGCGCGGTGCATCTCGATCGTCCCGTCGGCCGCGGTCTCCAGCTGCGCGTAGTGGCCCGTCGCGACCGCGTCGAAGCCGAGCGCGAGGGCCCGGTCGAGCACGGCGGCGAACTTGATCTTCTCGTTGCAGCGCAGGCACGGGTTCGGCGTACGCCCGGCGGTGTACTCGGCGATGAAGTCGTCGACGACGTTGTCGGCGAACTCCTCGCTCATGTCCCACACGTAGAACGGGATGCCGAGCTGGTCCGCGGCCCGGCGGGCATCGCCGGCGTCCTCGATCGAGCAGCAGCCACGGGCGCCGGACCGGTACGACCGCGGGTTGCGGCTCAGCGCGAGGTGCACGCCGGTGACGTCGTGCCCCGCGTCGACGGCACGGGCAGCGGCGACCGCCGAGTCGACGCCGCCGGACATGGCTGCGATGACCCTCACGACGCGCCCCTGACCAACGAGGCCTTCTGAGCGCGCTGGTGGACAGCCGGCAGCGCCTCGAGCAGCCGGTCGACGTCGGCCTCCGTCGAGGTGTGGCCGAGGCTGAACCGCAGCGACCCGCGAGCGGCGACATCGTCGTAGCCCATCGCGAGCAGCACATGGCTGGGCTGCGGCACGCCCGCGGCGCAGGCCGAGCCCGTCGAGCACTCGATGCCCTGCGCGTCGAGCAGCATCAGCATCGCGTCGCCCTCGCAGCCGGGGAACGTCACGTGGGCGATGTTGGGCAGGCGGTGCTCGGCGCCGGGCTCGGGGTCACCGTTGATGATCGCGTCGGGGACCACCCGCACGATGCCCTCGACGAGGCGCCGGCGCAGCCGCTCGATGCGCTCCACGGTCTCGGCCTGCCGGCCGACGGTCACGTCGACCGCGGCGGCGAACGCGGCGATCAGCGGGACGCTGAGGGTGCCGGACCGCAGGTCGCGCTCCTGGCCGCCGCCGTGCAGCAGCGGCGTCGCCTCGAGCTCGCGGCGGAACAGCAGGGCACCGATGCCGACCGGGCCGCCCAGCTTGTGGGCCGTGATCGTCATGGCGTCGAGCTGGCTCGCGGCGAAGTCGAGGGGCACGTAGCCGGCGGCCTGCACCGCGTCGCTGTGCACCGGGATCTCGTGCTCACGGGCGATCCGGACGACCTCGGCGATCGGCTGGATCGTGCCCATCTCGTTGTTGGCCCACATCGTCGTCACGGCCGACACGGTCGACGGGTCCCGCTCGACCGCAGCGCGGAGCTCGTCGACCAGGATGCGGCCCGTCGCGTCGACGGGCGTCATGTCGATCTCGGCGCCCTCGTGCTTGGCCAGCCAGGTCACGGGGTCGAGCAGGGCGTGGTGCTCGATCGAGCTGAAGACGATGCGGTTGCGGGCCTGGTCCTGGGCGAGCCGCGACCAGTAGAGCCCCTTGATCGCGAGGTTGTTGGCCTCGGTGCCGCCCGAGCAGAACACGACCTCGCTGGGCCGCCCGCCGAAGCGCTCGGCGATCAGCTCACGGGCCTCCTCGACCGTACGTCGTGCCGTGCGCCCTGAGGCGTGCAGCGACGAGGCGTTGCCGGTGCGGGCCAGCTCCTCGGCCATCGCGGCGATCGCCTCGGGGACCATCGGCGTCGTCGCCGCATGGTCGAGGTAGGCCACCTGCTCGGGCTTGTTCATGGCTCAACCAGCGTAGCCCCGTGACACACGTCTCGCGGTGCCCGTCCGGCCTCGTCAGGCCTTGGCGGTCACGTGGTCGCGGATCTGCGGGATGATCGACTCGCCGTAGACCCGCAGCGTCTCCTCCTTGTTGTCGTGCTGGAGATACCCGGCGAACTGCGTGACGCCCACCTCTTGCAGCGCCTTGAGCTTGGCGACGTGGTCGTCCACGGATCCCAGCACGCAGAACCGGTCGACGATCTCGTCCGGCACGAACTCGGCGTGCGTGTTGCCGGCCCGGCCGTGCTCGTTGTAGTCGTACCCCTCGCGGCCCTTGATGTAGTCGGTCAGTGCCTGCGGCACCGATCCGTCCGCGCCGTACTTCGCCACGATGTCGGCGACGTGGTTGCCGACCATCCCGCCGAACCAGCGGCACTGCTCGCGCATGTGCGCCCAGTCGTCGCCGACGTACATCGGCGCGGCGATGCAGAACTGCAGCGAGTCGGGGTCACGCCCGACGCCGGCTGCCGCGTCGCGGACCGTCTGGATCATCCACGCCGTGATGTCGACGTCGGCGAGCTGCAGGATGAACCCGTCGCCCACCTCCCCCGCAGCCTTGAGTGCCAGCGGACCGTAGGCCGCGATCCACACCTCGAGCGACGTGGTGGTCGTCCACGGGAACCGCAGGGTCGAGCCCTTGTAGTCGACGGCGCGACCGTTGCCCAGCTCGCGGATCACGTGCGTCGCCTCGCGCACCTCCTTGAGGGTCGACGGCTTGCCGTTCGTCACCCGTACGGCCGAGTCGCCCCGGCCGATGCCGCACACGGTGCGGTTGCCGTACATCTCGTTGAGCGTCGCGAAGACCGACGCCGTCACGGTCCAGTCGCGGGTCGCCGGGTTGGTCACCATCGGGCCGACGATGATCCGCTTGGTCTCGGCCAGGATCGCGCTGTAGATGACGTACGGCTCCTGCCACAGCAGGTGGCTGTCGAACGTCCAGAGGTAGTCGAACCCGTGCGCCTCGGAGAGCTTGGCGAGCTGGACCGTGCGCCATGCAGGCGGGTTGGTCTGGAGGACGACGCCGAAATCCATGGTCAGCCTTCTGCTAGATGAGGTACTGCGAGAGGTCGCGCTTGACGAACTGACCGTGACCCTTGGTGCCGACGTACGCGTTGTCGTCCACGACGACCCGACCGCGGGACAGCACGGTGTCGACGTGCCCGTCGATCTCGAATCCCTCCCACGCCGAGTAGTCCATGTTCATGTGGTGGGTCTTCTCGACCCCGATGGACGTGTGGCCGGCGGGGTCGTAGACCACGATGTCGGCGTCGGCGCCGGGCGCGATGACGCCCTTCCTGCCGTAGAGGCCGAACATCCGCGCCGGCGTCGTCGAGGTGATCTCGACCCAGCGCTCGAGGCTGATCTGTCCGCTGACGACGCCTTGGTACATGAGGTCCATGCGGTGCTCGACCGAGCCGATGCCGTTGGGGATCTTGGAGAAGTCGCCGAGGCCGAGCTCCTTCTGGTCCTTCATGCAGAACGGGCAGTGGTCGGTCGAGACCATCTGGATGTCGTTGGTCCGCAGGCTCTGCCACATGTGGTCCTGGTGGCCCTCGGCCCGTGACCGCAGCGGGGTCGAGCAGACCCACTTCGCCCCCTCGAAGCCGCCCCACGTGTCGCCCTTGGCGCCGAGCTGTTCCTCGAGCGAGAGGTAGAGGTACTGCGGGCACGTCTCACCGAACACGTTCTGCCCGGCGTCGCGGGCCGCGGCGAGCTGCTCGACGGCCTGCTTGGCGCTGACGTGGACGACGTACAGCGGCGCTCCGGTGAGGTTGGCGAGCATGATCGCGCGGTGCGTCGCCTCCTCCTCCATCTGCCAGGCCCGGGCGACGCCGTGGAAGTAGGGATCGGTCTTGCCCTGCGCCAGCAGCTGCTCGACGAGGACGTCGATCGCCGGCCCGTTCTCGGCGTGCATCATCGTCATGAGACCGGTCTCGGCCGAGGTCTGCATGGCCCGCAGGATCTGTGCGTCGTCGGAGTAGAACACGCCCGGATAGGCCATGAAGAGCTTGAAGCTCGTGATGCCCTCGTCGACCAGCCCCTCCATCGCCTTGAGCGAGTCGGCGTTGACGTCGCCGATGATCTGGTGGAAGGCGTAGTCGATCGCACAGCTGCCCCGGGCCTTGTCGTGCCACGTCGCCAGGCCGTCCATGACCTGCTGGCCGTACGTCTGCACGGCGAAGTCGATGATCGTCGTCGTGCCGCCCCACGCCGCGGCGCGGGTGCCGGTCTCGAACGTGTCGGATGCCGCGGTGCCGCCGAACGGCAGCTCCATGTGCGTGTGGGCGTCGATGCCCCCCGGTATGACGTACTTGCCCGTCGCGTCGATCACGGTGTCGACCGTGCTCGTGAGGTCGCTGCCCAGCAGCGTCGACCCGGGTGCGAGGACTCCGACGATCACCTCGCCGTCGATCAGGACGTCTGCTGCCGAACGGCCGGTCGCCGTGACGACGGTGCCGCCGGTGATGAGTGTCGTGGTCATGCGTCGCCTCCGCTGGTCGCGCCCGCCGCAGCCATCACGGCTGGGCGATCAAGGTGTAGGAGTCGGGCCGGCGGTCACGGTAGAACTGCCAGTCGTCGCGCATCTCCTGCACCATGTCGAGGTCGAGGTCGCGGACCAGGATCTCCTCGTCGGTGCCCGAGCCCCGCTCGCCGACGAAGTTGCCCCGGGGGTCGATGACCTGGCTCGTGCCGTAGAAGTCGACCGCCAGCTCGCCGTACTCGTTGTCCTCGCGGCCGACCCGGTTGGGCTGCAGCACGAAGTAGCCGTTGGCGACGGCGGCGCACGGCCCTTCCACCTCCCACAGCCGGTTGCTCAGGCCGGGCTTGGTGGCGTTGGGGTTGAACACGATGTGGGCCCCGTTGAGGCCGAGCTCGCGCCATCCCTCGGGGAAGTGCCGGTCGTAGCAGATGTACATGCCGATCTTGCCCACCGACGTGTCGAACACCGGGTAGCCGAGGTTGCCGGGACGGAAGTAGAACTTCTCGTAGAACCGGTCGAGGTGCGGGAGGTGGTGCTTGCGGTACTTGCCCAGGATGGTGCCGTCGGCCTCGACGATGACCGAGGTGTTGTAGTAGACGCCGGTGATGTCCTCCTCGTAGATCGGCAGGATCATGACCATCGCCAGCTCCTTGGCCAGCGCCGCGAAGCGCTGCACGATCGGGCCGTCGGCCGGCTCCGCGTAGCGGTAGTACTTCTTGTCCTCGGTGATGCCGAAGTAAGGCCCGTAGAACAGCTCCTGGAAGCAGATGACCTGGGCGCCGTCGGCCTTGGCGTCGCGGGCGAACTGCTCGTGCTTGTCGAGCATCGACTCCTTGTCGCCGGTCCACGTCGTCTGCGTGATCGCGGCTCTGATGACTGTCACGTGCGCTCCTCGCGTGTGGTCCAGGTCACAACTCCCGTAAGGCGCTCACTCTAAGCACGTGGCGCCACCCCGTCCAGAGATTCAACGGCACGGACGTTTCATCCTCAGGTCGCGATGTAACGGACGTATGAACGTCAGCGCGCGTGGTCGTGCGCCAGCATCGCGACCCCCAGGGACAGCTGTGACGACGGGTCGTCGAGGCGTACGCCGAGGATCTCCTCGACCTGCGCGAGCTTGGCGTAGAGCGCGGGCCGGCTGCGATGGGACGTGCGGGCGAGGAGCGACTTGTTGCCTCCCGCGGCGAGGAACTGGCGGAGCAGGTCGAGCAACCCGCCACCGTGGCGGGCCTCGTGCGCCAGCAGCGGGTCGAGCTCGGCCTCGACGAACGCCTGGACCCTCGGATCGTCGTGGAGCTGGGCGATGAGCCCGTGCAGACGGATGTCGGCCTGCCGGAACCACGGCGGCCCGGGGGTGAGCGCCTCGTGCGCGACGCGCGCCACGTGCTGGGCCGTCCGCAGCGAGCGGCTCGAGGCGAGCAGGTCCGCCTCGGCGGTCCCGACGCCGATCGTCACCGGGTCGCGGCCGGCATCGGCCCGCAGCGCGCCGGCGAACGCCGTGAGCACGTCGTCCTCGGTGGAGCGCGGCGGCACCGACAGCAGCAGGACGACCTGGTCGTCGCCGAGCACGCCGGCGATCGCGGACTGACGCGACGCGGCGAGCGCCCGGGCGACCCGCTCGCCCAGCCGTCGCTGGGCGCGGTGCACGGTCTCGGCCTCGCTGGCGCCGTCGGCCTGCACCGCCGCCCCGACGTACGCGGCGCCGGGCGCCAGGCCGAGTGCGCGAGCCCGCGTCAGCGCGGTCGACTCGTCGCCCAGTCGTCCGTCGAGGAGCTCGCTGAGGAAGCCGCTCTGAGCCTGCAGCTGGACCGACTGCTGGTCGCGCTCGATCATCCGGGACAGCTCGACCGCCTGGGCGACGCGCTCCACCAGCATGCCGAGGCGCTGCTGGTCGGCCATGGGGTTGGGGACGACCAACCGGCCCCACTCGTGACCGTGGGTGCCGACCACTGTCGTCAGCCACCCCTCGAGACCCGCGAGACCCGTGCCCTCGCGCCGCGGGCAGAGCCGCGACCTCCGCTCCCAGTCGGCGAGCAAGCCGTCCGCGGGGCGACCGATGGCGTGGAACGCGACGACCCGCCGGTTGAGGTCCTCCAGCACGAACGACGAGCCCGCCATCTCGGCTCCCGCGCGGACGAGCTCGTCGACGCCGACCCCGTCAAGGCTGAGGGCCGTGAACGTCTCGTGCACGTCCTGGGCGAACCGCACGAAGTCGAACCGGTCGGCCACGATGCCGCGGTGCACCTCCTCGGTGATCAGCACGAACCGCGCCTGCCGGTGCAGGGCGACGAGGGGAAAGTCCTGGCTGCGCACGAGCTCCAGCACCGCTGGCGGGATCGAGGGGAGGTGCTCGCCCAGCTCGACGATCAAGCCGGCTGCACCTGCCCCGATGAGCGCAGAGACGTAGTCGGTCGCCTCGTCCGCCGTGCCGCGCATCGCCAGGCCCGTCGACAGCAGCAGCTCGTCACCCTCGAGCAGGTCCGCGACCTCGCGCACCTCGCTCACGTGCACCCAACGGACCGGACGGTCGAGCCGGCTCGATCCGCTCAGGACCTCGGGCTTCCCCGCCTGCACGGCGGATCCGGCCAGCACCGTGCGGATCGTCGGGATCATGCGCGGAGCCTACTTGACACTGTGTAAGACACGGACTGCTTTCGGCGACACCTTGCCCATTGCCTCGCCTGGCGTGCGGGCGCAGGATCGAGGCATGAACGAGAAGAAGGTCATCGGGCACTGGCTCGACAACGGCATCCACACGGGCAGCTCCGGGCGCTTCGGCGACGTGACCAATCCCGCCACCGGCGAGGTCACCGCGCAGGTCGCCTTCGCCGACGAGGCCGACGCCGCACGCGTCATCGCGGCCGCCAAGGCCGCGGCACCCGGCTGGGCCGCCGCCTCCCTGACGACCCGTACGAAGGTCATGTTCCGTTTCCGCGAGCTGCTCAACGAGCGCAAGGAGGAGCTGGCCGCGATCATCACCTCCGAGCACGGCAAGGTGCTGTCGGACGCCTTGGGCGAGGTCAGCCGTGGCCTCGAGGTCGTCGAGTTCGCCTGCGGCATGCCGCACCTGCTCAAGGGCTCGCACTCCGAGGGGGTGTCGACCGGGGTCGACCTGCACTCCAAGCGTCAGCCACTGGGGGTCGTCGGCATCATCAGCCCGTTCAACTTCCCGGCCATGGTGCCGATGTGGTTCTACCCGATCGCGATCGGCGCGGGCAACACCGTCGTGGTCAAGCCCAGCGAGAAGGACCCGTCCGCCGTGCTGTGGACCGCTGAGCTGTGGAAGGAGGCCGGCCTGCCCGACGGCGTCTTCAACGTCCTCCAGGGCGACAAGGTCGCCGTCGACGCCCTCCTGGACTCCCCCGACGTCAAGTCGATCAGCTTCGTGGGCTCCACCCCGATCGCGCGGTACGTCTACGAGCGCGCGAGCCAGGCCGGCAAGCGCGTGCAGGCCCTCGGTGGTGCCAAGAACCACATGGTTGTCCTGCCCGACGCCGACCTCGACCTCGCGGCCGACGCCGCGGTCAACGCCGGGTACGGCTCGGCCGGTGAGCGCTGCATGGCGATCAGCGTCGTCGTCGCGGTGGGTGGCGTGGCCGACGACCTCGTCGACCGCATCGCGTCACGCACCAAGACGCTGCGCATCGGCGACGGCACGCGGGGCACCGACATGGGACCGCTCGTCACGCTGGCCCATCGCGATCGCGTGGCCTCGTTCGTCGAGGCCGGCGACGCGGCCGGCGCCACGCTCGTGATCGACGGCCGCGAGTCGCCCGTCGACGGCGAGGACAACGGCTTCTGGCTCGGCCCGACGCTGTTCGACCGCGTCACCCCCGACATGAGCATCTACACCGAGGAGATCTTCGGTCCCGTGCTCAGCGTCGTTCGCGCGGAGACGTACGACGAGGCGGTCGAGCTGATCAACGCCAACCCCTACGGCAACGGCGTGGCGATCTTCACCAAGAACGGCGGAGCGGCCCGCAAGTTCGAGGTGGACGTCGAGGTCGGCATGATCGGCGTCAACGTGCCCATCCCGGTGCCGATGGCCTACTACTCGTTCGGCGGCTGGAAGAACTCGCTGTTCGGTGACACCCACGCGCACGGTGTGGAGGGCATCCACTTCTTCACCCGTGGCAAGGTGATCACGAGCCGCTGGGCCGATCCGGCGGTCTCCCCGTCAGGCGGCCTCGAGCTCGCCTTCCCCACCCACGACTAGGAGCCAGCATGAGCAGGACGTACGACCTCGACCGCGCCCACGTGTTCCACTCTTGGTCGGCGCAGGCCGAGATCTCCCCCATGGTGATCGAGGGCGCGCTGGGCAGCGAGGTGTGGGACGAGGACGGCACCCGGTACCTCGACTTCTCCAGCCAGCTCGTGTTCACCAACATCGGGCACCAGCACCCCAAGGTCGTCGCGGCCATCCAGGAGCAGGCCGCCAAGCTGTGCACGATCGGTCCGCCGTTCGCCAACGAGGCACGCTCCGAGGCCGCGCGCCTGATCGCGGAGCGCACGCCGGACGGTCTCGAGCGGGTGTTCTTCACCAACGGCGGTGCCGACGCCAACGAGCACGCCATCCGCATGGCCCGGCTGCACACCTGGCGGCCCAAGGTCCTGTCGACGTACCGGTCCTACCACGGCGGCACGCAGACGGCGATCAACGTCACGGGCGACCCTCGGCGCTGGGCCAACGACTCCGCCTCGACCGGGACGGTGCACTTCTTCGGGCCGTTCCTCTACCGATCGGAGTTCCACGCCACGACCGAGGCCGAGGAGTGCGAGCGCGCGCTCCAGCACCTCGACCACGTGATCCGCAACGAGGGTCCCACGACGATCGCGGCCATCATCCTCGAGACGATCCCCGGCACCGCCGGCATCATGCTGCCGCCGCCCGGCTATCTTGCCGGGGTCCGGCGGTTGTGCGACGAGCACGGCATCATGCTGATCGCCGACGAGGTCATGAGCGGCTTCGGGCGTACCGGCGCCTGGTTCGCGATCGACCACTTCGACGTCGTGCCGGACCTCATCACGTTCGCCAAGGGGGTCAACTCCGGATACGTCCCGCTCGGCGGTGTCGTCGTCAGCGACGCGATAGTCGAGACGTTCGCGCACCGCGCCTATCCGGGCGGCCTGACCTACTCAGGCCATCCCCTCGCCGCCGCCGCTGCGGTCGCCACGATCACCACGATGGCCGAGGAGGGCATCGTCGAGAACGCCGCCCGGCTGGGCACCGAGGTCTTCGCGCCCGGCCTCGCCGAGATCGCCGAACGGCATCCATGCGTCGGCGAGGTGCGCGGCATCGGCGCGTTCTGGGCCATCGAGCTCGTCGCGGATCCCGAGACCCGCGAGCCGCTGGCGCCCTACGGCGGCAGCAGCCCGGCGATGAACGACATCATCGGGGCCTGCAAGAAGGCCGGCCTGCTGCCGTTCGCCAACTTCAACCGGATCCACGTCGTCCCGCCGTGCGTCATCAGTGACGACGACGCCCGCCGCGGCCTCGCGATCATCGACGACGCGCTGGCGTTCGGCGACGCTGTCGTGGCCTGAGCCCGGCCGTCAGCGGCCGGGCACCTCGCAGCCTGAATGCAGCCGGACGGTCACCCGTTCGCCGCCGCTGAAGGCCACGTCGACGGATCCCCCTGGCGGGGACGCCCTGCCGTCCCGCTCGGAAAGAGCCCGGATCTCGACGTAGCCGTCCGGACCGGTGTCCGCACCGTCCAGCTCCCCGGACACGGGCGTGAGGTCATGGTCGCGCAACCGCCTCTCGATCTCGTCGACGAGGGCCGGGCTGGGTCGGACCGGCGTCACGACCTGCTCCTCGCCGGTCTCCTGCACCACCGTCGTGCGCAACCCGGACGACAGTCGGCGGCTCCACCCCTTGTGGTCCGTCCCGTCCTTGCACTCGGTCAACCCGCTCTCCGGCGACTCCCACTCGCCGCCCATGGCGCGCTGCAGGTCGTCGAGCAGCGAGTCCTGCTCGCTCACCACCGCCGACGAGACCATGCGAGGAGGCTGCTCGTCGAAGGGCGGGATGTTGCGGTGGTCGAACCAGGCGAGCACCGCTCCGACGATCCCAGCGATGAGCACGACCGCGACACCCAGCCCGAACACCCAGGGGTGCAGGTATCGGAACGGCATGCTTCCGGGCGCAGCGTCCTCGTAGTCGCGTGGCGTCATGGGCCGGTCCGAGATGAGCACGCCGGCCGTCCTCGCGATCAGGACGAGATCCTCGTGGTCCCAGTACGCGCCGTTGAGCCGGATGCGTGGACCTCCTGATCGCGCGCGGAGCATCAGCACCTGGCTCGTCCGGCCCACGGAGCCGGCCTGCATCTCCGCGAGGGCCCCGACGAGCTCGTCGCTGAGGCGCAGCCGTGTGCGCAGGAACCACCTGCGGTACTCGATCCTGTCGGACGTCAACGTGATCCGGCTGGTCGCGATCAGGATCGCGATGCTGCCGAGCGTGACGACCACGGTTCCGGCGATGAGGAAGAACAGTGCCGCGGCGTCGCCTCCACGGACCGCTGAAGCCGCACTGCCCCCGACCAGGGCGAGGATCAACCCGAGTCCGCGAACCGGCTGCTTGAACCAGCGTCCGTACGCCCCGAAGTCGGCTCGCAAGACGGTCACGTCGTCGATCTGCTCGCTCACCGCATCATCCTTGCACCAGGCCCGGATGGGCCCGGCAGCCACCAAGTCGCTCTCAACCGAGAGTGATCGCGCGATCGGCCAAAACCGTTTCAGCCGCAGGCTCGCGCGTCTATCGTGAGATGCAGTCACCTCACGACAAGGACAGCAAGGACTCAACATGGGACTGTTCGGAAAAGACAAGCGCTCCGACGCGGAACGCACCGAGGACGCGATGCAGCAGGCGGAGAGGATCGTCGGCGGCAAGGGCCTCACCGGCAAGCTCGCCAAGGGCTTCATGGGCGCGGACACGATGGCCAAGTTCGGTGACGGCCTCGCGACCGCCCGCAACGCGCAGGCCGACGCGGCGATCGCGGCATCGGGCATCCCCGGGGTCAAGGCGACCGTGACGGGTCTGGCCGACACCGGCACGATGATCAACAACGATCCGGTCGTCAACCTCAGCGTCACCCTCGAGAGCGGTCAGGCGCTGCAGATGGACCAGATCCTCGTCTCAAAGCTGCAGATCCCGCGCGTCGGCGACTCGGTCAACCTGATCCCGAACCCGTCGGCACCGGGGACGTACGTCTACGGCGGCCTGGCGGTCTAGCCCAGCGCCGACACGGCGGCGACCGCGCGAACCAGCTCGGTCGCCGCCGCGTCGAGCTCCTCGCTCGTCGTCGTCCGGCCGAACGTGAATCGCACCGCGGTCTGCGCCACGGCGGCGTCGTAGCCCATCGCGGTCAGCACGTGGGACGGCTCGTCGCTGCCCGCTGCGCACGCCGAGCCGCTCGAGCACACGATGCCGCGGGCCTCGAGCTCCAGGAGGATCGTCTCGCCGTTGGTTCCGGGGAACACGAACGAAGCACTGCCCGGCAGCCGGTGGTTGCGGTCGCCCGTGAGCTCGGCCGACGGCACCTCGGCCAGCACGCGCTCGATGAAGGCATCGCGGCGGACGACGACCTCGTCGTTGCCCGCTCCCCCGTCACCCGCGAGTCGAAGCGCTGCCGCCATCCCCACGGCGGCCGCGACGTTTTCGGTGCCGGACCGACGGCCGGACTCCTGCCCGCCACCGTGGATCAGCGGCTCGAAGCGCGTGCCACGTCGGACGTACAGGACTCCGATGCCCTTGGGGGCGCCGAGCTTGTGGCCCGAGATGCTCACGGCCTGCACGCCGAGCCGATCGACGTCGAGGTCGAGCCAACCGGCGGCCTGCACGGCATCGGTGTGGAACGGCGCTCCCCGGCCGGCGGCCAGTCGCGACAGCGTCTCGACCTGCTGGATCGTGCCGACCTCGTTGTTGGCGTGCTGGATGCTGACGAGCGTCGTTTCGTCGCGCAGCGCCGCCTCGAGGACCTCCGGATGGACCATGCCGTCGTGGTCGACGTCGAGGACCGTGATCTCGTAGCCCAGACGCCCGAGGAACTCGGCCGACTCGAGCACCGCCGGGTGCTCGATCGACGAGATGACGACGTGCTTGCCTCGGGGAGCAGCCAGCGCGATGCCCTTGAGCGCCGCGTTGTCGGCCTCGGTGCCACCTGAGGTGAACGTGATCTCCGAGGCACGGGCGCCGAGCTGCTGCGCGACGTCGGCGCGGGCCTGCTCGAGGGCTCGACGGGCCGACTCACCGACCTCGTGGTGGCTCGACGGATTGCCGAAGTCGGGGCCGAAGTGCGGCCACATCGCCTCGAGCACCTCGCGTCGAAGAGGCGTGGTGGCCGCGTGGTCGAGGTAGATCACCTAGGACACCGTGATGTCGAGCCCGAGGTCGAGCGCCCGCACGCTGTGCGTCAGGGCGCCGACCGAGATGACGTCGACGCCCGTACGGGCGACGTCGGCGATCGTGTCGAGCGTGATGCCACCGCTGGCCTCGACGACCGCTCGGCCGGCGATCTTGGCGACGCCGGCGCGGAGGTCGTCGAGGCTGAAGTTGTCCAGCATGATCGTGCCGGCTGCCCCGGAAGCGAGCACCGCGTCGAGCTGCTCCAGGCGATCGACCTCGACCTCGATGTGCGTGGTGTGGGGCAGGTCGGCCTTGGCCTGGCGGAGCGCCGCCGTGATGTCCGGGATGACGGCGAGGTGGTTGTCCTTGGCCATCACCGCGTCGGACAGCGAGTAGCGATGGTTGTGGCCGCCGCCGCACCGCACGGCGTGGCGCTCGAGCGCCCGTAGGCCGGGCGTGGTCTTGCGGGTGTCGACGACGCGCGCCTGGGTGCCCGCAACGGCTGCGACGTACGTCGCGGTGAGCGTCGCGATCCCGGTCATCCGCTGGACGAGGTTGAGCGCGACCCGCTCGGCCTGCAACACAGCCCGCGCCGGCCCTTCGACGTGGGCGAGCACCGCGCCGGCGTCGAACCGCTCGCCGTCCGACAGCGCGGAGGTGACCTTGACCGTGGGGTCGAGCGTCGTCATCGCGATCTCGAACACGCCGGCACCGGCCAGGACACCCGGCTCGCGCGCGACCAGGTCGGCTCGGGCGATCGCCGACTCGGGGACGAGCGTCTGGGAGGTCAGGTCGCCGAAAGGCGCGTCCTCGTCGAGCGCGAGGTCGACGACGCGCTGGACCTGTCGGCGCTCAAGCATGCTGGGGCGCGATCGACGAGTGCCTGGCCTGCGCGGGGTCGGTCTCGGGGAAGTCGGTGCGGAAGTGCCCGCCGCGCGACTCACGCCGGGCCAGCGCACTCGCGACGACGGCGCGCGCCACGACGAGCAGGTTGGCGTCCTCGGCGGACTTCGCGTCGGTCGCCGCGGGTGCCCGCCAGCCGGCCAGGGTGGCGACGGCGCGCTCGAGCTGGTCGCCGTCACGCGACAGCCCCGCAGCGTCCCACATCAGCTGCTGCAGGTCGCTGCGGTTGACGTCGTCGCCGTCCGGGTCGTCACCGAGATCGACCGCGATCGGCGCCGGCCAGTCGGCCCCGAGGTCGGCCTGCGGTGCGGGGTCACCCAACGCCGCGATGACCCGCGTGCCGTAGACCGCGCCCTCGAGCAGGGAGTTGGAGGCAAGACGGTTGGCGCCGTGCAGCCCGTTGCACGCGGCCTCGCCCACGGCATGGAGCCCGGGGACCGAGGTGCGGCCCCACTCGTCGGTGCGGATGCCGCCCATGTAGTAGTGCGCCGCAGGAGTCACCGGGATGGGCACCTCGCCCCAGTCGAAGCCCTGCGCCCGGCAGGCGGCGTCGATGTTGGGGAAGCGCTTGGCGAGGAACTCCGCTCCCAGATGAGTCGCGTCGAGGCGGACGGGAATGCCGGGCTGCCTGGCCATCTGGGTCGCGATGCCGCGGGCGACGACGTCCCGCGGTGCCAGCTCGCCATCGGGGTGGATGTCGAGCATGAAGCGCCGGCCGTCGGCGTCGATCAAGGTGGCGCCCTCACCGCGTACGGCCTCGGACACCAGGAAGTTGCCCGGGGCGTCGAGGGACGTCGGGTGGAACTGGTAGAACTCCAGGTCGGCCGCGACGGCACCCGCCCGCAGCGCCATCCCGAGCCCGTCGGCCGTGGCGATCCCGGGGTTGGTCGTGTAGGGGAACAGCTGGCCGGCTCCCCCGGTCGCGAGGATCACCGCGTCGGCCCGGACCTCGGAGCCGTCGAGCAGGCGTACGCCGGCAGCCCGACCATCGACCATGACGACGTCGACGACCGTGGTCCGTTCGCGGACCGTCACGCTGCTCTCGCGCAGCCGGTCGATCAGTGCATAGGCGATGCCCGCCCCGGTGGCGTCTCCCCCGGCGTGCAGGATGCGGGCGTAGGTGTGTGCGGCCTCGAGACCGTGCGACAGCTCGCCGTCGTGCCGGTCGAACGGCACGCCGCGGGCGATGAGCTCGTCGATCGCTGCAGGACCGTCCGTGCAGAGGATGCGCACGGTGTCCTCGTCGCTGAGCCCCGCGCCGGCGACCAGGGTGTCGCCGACGTGCGACTCGACGGTGTCGCCGAGGCGCGGGGCGCCGGGGTCGCTCATCGCGTCGATCACGACGGCGACCCCGCCCTGTGCGTAGCGGGTGTTGCTCTGCGCGAGGTCGGCCTTGGTGAAGAGCGTGACGTCGTACGCGTCCGCGGCCTCGAGGGCTGCGGTCATGCCGGCCACCCCGCTGCCGACGACGATGATGCTGCTGCGCATGGTCGGTCCTTACTTGGGCAGCGCCGCGAGCATGCGCTCGAGGGCGACCTTGGCGTCGGTGGCGACGTCGTCGGGGACGACGATCTCGTTGCGGACCTCGCCGGCGACGAGGCCGTCGAGCGTCCAGGCGAGGTAGCCGGGGTGGATGCGGTACATCGTCGAGCAGGGGCACACGACGGGGTCGAGGCAGAAGATCGTCCGGTCGGGGAACTCCGCGGCCAGCCGGTTGACCATGTTGACCTCGGTGCCGATCGCGATCACGTCGCCGGGCTCGGACGCGATGACGTACTTGCGGATCGCGTCGGTCGACCCGGCCGCGTCAGCGGCGTCGACGACGGGCATCGGGCTCTCGGGGTGCACGATGACCTTGACGCCCGGGTGCTCCGCGCGAGCCTTGTCGATCTGGGCGACCGAGAAACGCTTGTGCACCGAGCAGAAGCCGTGCCAGAGGATGACCTTGGCGGCGTCGAGGTCCTCCGCGGTGTTGCCGCCGAGCTCCTTGCGGGGGTTCCACATCGGCATCTGCTCGAGCGGGATCCCCATGGCCTTGGCGGTGTTGCGTCCGAGGTGCTGGTCGGGGAAGAACAGCACGCGCTGGCCACGCTCGAAGGCCCACTCCAGGACGGTCGCCGCATTGGACGAGGTGCACACGATGCCGCCGTGCCGGCCGCAGAACGCCTTGAGCGCTGCCGAAGAGTTCATGTAGGTCACCGGGATCACCGGCTGCCGGCCGTCGGCGTCGGGCTCCTCGCCGTAGACGGCCATCAGCTCCTCCCAGCACGCCTCGACCGAGTCCTCGTCGGCCATGTCGGCCATGGAGCAGCCGGCGGCGAGGTTGGGCAGGATCACGTGCTGCTCGGGCCGCGCCAGGATGTCGGCGGTCTCGGCCATGAAGTGGACGCCGCAGAACACGATCGTGTCGGCGTCGGGCTTGGTCAGTGCCGCGTTGGCGAGCTGGAACGAGTCACCCACGAAGTCGGCGTACTGGATGACCTCGTCGCGCTGGTAGAAGTGGCCGAGGATCACGAGCCGGTTGCCGAGGGTCTCCTTGGCAGCGCGGATGCGCGCGTGCAGCTCGTCGTCGGTCATGCGCTGGTAGGCGGCAGGGAGCTGTCCCGGACGGACCACCGGGTCGGGGATGACGTCCTCCTCCGACGCGCCCGGACCGTAGCCGGGGAACGTGTCGAACTCCCACGGCCCCTTGGCCAGCTCGACGTCGCAGCTGGCATCGGGTGCCGCGACGATCAGGTCGTTGATGGAGGTGGTCATCTGCGCTCCTCTGGGGCGTTCGACGGGAGGCCTGCCTCGAAGCGGAACAGGGCCGGAGGTCGGTGGCTCGTGCCCTGCAGGCAGGTGCCGGTGGGGACGAGGGTCTTGCTGGCGAGCGCCTGGCGGCGGAAGTTGGCCGGATCGAGATGCGTGCGGAGGACGGCTTCGTGCACGGCCCGCAGCTCGGCGAGGGTGAACTCCCGAGGCAGGAACGCGTGCGCGATGGGTGTGTAGGTGATCTTGGCGCGCAGGCGGGCGAGGGCGTAGTCGACGATCTCGGTGTGGTCGAACGCCAGCGGCGGCAGCTCGTCGGCGACGAACCACTCGACGTTCTCGCCGTCGACGGCGCGGGCGACCTCGTCGGGCTGCACCAGCGCCCAGTAGACGATCGAGACGACCCGATCGTCGGGCGAGCGGTCGAGGCTGCCGAAGGCGTAGAGCTGCTCGAGGTAGTTGGGCGCCAGGCCGGTGGTCCGTTCGAGGGTGTGGCGGGCGCTGCCGGCCAGGTCCTCGTCGGCCTCGAGGGGGCCGCCGGGCAGGGCCCACTGCCCCTCGTACGGCTCGCGGATGCGGCGCACGAGCGGGAGCCACAGGGTCATCAGGCCGGACTCCGGATGGGGCCTGAGCGCGAAGATCACGGTCGAGACCGCGAGCGAGACCCGCTGGTCGATCGCTGCCTGCACCGTCATGCGTATCCTCCGCCCTACTTAAGGTTGATCCGACTCTAAGGTCAGCGTAGTGGCCCACTTAAAGTCATGTCAACCCTAAGTCCGTCTTGCGGTGTCGGTGGGGGCGCCGATGATGGGTGCATGCTCCTCGCCGATGTCGTCGACACCTCCGCCGCGGTCGCGGCCACCCGGTCACGTACGGCCAAGGTCGCGGCGATCGCCGAGCTCCTGCGCCGCGTGGCCGACAGCGAGCCCGACGCCGTCCCGGTCGTCACGTCCTACGTCTCGGGCACCCTCCGGCAGCGCCGGACGGGCCTCGGCTGGCGGTCGCTGCAGGAGCTGCCCGAGCCCGCCGAGCAAGCGACCCTCGAGGTCGCCGAGGTCGACGCAGCGTTCGATCGCATCGCCGAGCTGACCGGCGCAGGGTCGCAGCTCGCCCGGGCCGGGGCCACCCGCGACCTCTTCGGCCGGGCGACGGCTGATGAGCAGCGCTGGCTTCGGGGCATCGTCACCGGCGAGGTCCGGCAGGGAGCGCTCGACGCCGTGGTGCAGGAAGCCCTTGCTGCTGCCGGCGCGGTCCCCGTCGCGGCCGTGCGCCGGGCCGCCATGATGGCCGGCTCCTCGGTCGACATCGCCGCCGCGGCGCTGACCGGCGACCTCGACGCGCTCGCGGTGTTCACGCTCCAGGTCGGCCGACCGGTGCTGCCGATGCTCGCCTCCACCGCGCCCACGGTCGAGGCGGCCATGACCAAGGCGGGCGGCGGCGAGGTGGCCATCGACACCAAGCTCGACGGCATCCGCATCCAGGTGCACCGACGAGGTGACGACGTGCTGGTCGTGACCCGATCGCTCGACGACGTCACCGATCGCCATCCCGAGGTCGTCGAGATCGCCCGCGCCCTGCCGTGCCACGACGTCGTGCTGGACGGCGAGGTGCTCGCCCTGGGACCCGACGGCCGTCCGCGTCCCTTCCAGGAGACCGCCTCCCGGGCCGCGACGGCCGGCGGCACGGTCCGGCTGACTCCGGCGTTCTTCGACCTCCTGCACCTCGACGGCCGCGACCTCGTCGACGCTCCGACCACCGAACGCCTCGACGCCCTCGAGCGCGTCGTGCCGGAGCAACATCGCGTGCCTCGGCTCGTCACGGCCGACCCCGACGAGGCCGAGGCCTTCGCTGCCGAGGTGCTGGCCCTCGGCCACGAGGGTGTCGTCGTCAAGAGCCTGAACGCGCCCTATGCCGCTGGGCGGCGCGGGGCGACCTGGGTCAAGGTCAAGCCCGTCCACACCCTCGACCTCGTCGTGCTGGCGGTCGAGCGCGGCTCGGGGCGCCGGAGCGGCTGGCTGTCCAACATCCACCTCGGCGCCCGCGACGGCGACTCCCTCGTCATGCTCGGCAAGACGTTCAAGGGCATGACCGACGAGATCCTCACGTGGCAGACCGAGCGGTTCCGCGAGCTGCAGATGGACGACGACGGCTACGTCGTCACGGTCCGTCCCGAGCAGGTCGTCGAGATCGCGTTCGACGGCGTCCAGCGGTCGACCCGCTACCCCGGTGGCGTCGCGCTGCGGTTCGCCCGGGTCGTCCGCTACCGCGACGACAAGACGCCGGCCGAGGCCGACACGCTCGAGACGGTGCGCGGCTACCTGCCCTGAGTCACCGGAAGTCGCGGCCCTGGTGCCTCGCCGGGATCGCGGCGGCGGCCTCGGGATAGACCGTCTCGATGCGCTCGAGCTTGTCGGCCACGAGGTTGGTCACGCCGTCGAACCGCTCGAGCTTGCCGCGGATGATCATCCCCGCGGAGTTGCGGGCGACCCGACGATGACGCTGCCACAAGGCGTGGGAGCACACCACGTTGAGCATCCCCGTCTCGTCCTCGAGATTGAGGAAGGTCGTCCCGTCGGCCGTCGCGGGGCGCTGCCGGTGCGTGATCAGGCCGGCGACCTTGACCCGGCGCCCGGACTCACCCTCGGCGAGCCCGGCGACCGAGCAGATGCCTTCCGAGGTCAGCAGGGGGCGGAGGAACTCCACCGGATGCTTCTCGGGTGAGATCCGGGTCGCCCACAGGTCGGCCATGGTCTCCTCGACCTCGGTCATGCCCGGCAGCATCGGCGGCGGGGCCTGGACCGAGGTGCCCTCGAGCTGGTCGGGGTTCTCGACGTAGCCGGCGTTCCACAACGCCTGCCGCCGCGAGAGGCCGAACCCGTCGAACGCCCCCGCGGTCGCCAGCGACTCCATCTGGGCGACGGTCAGACCGGTGCGACGTGACACGTCGGCCATGTCCTTGAACGGCTGCCGGTCCCGCTCGGCCACGATCCGCCGGGCCACCTCCAGCCCGATGCCCTGCACCTCGTCGAGCCCCAGGCGTACGGCGAAGTTGCCGTCGCGGCGGTGCTCGACGGTCGGGTCGGGGGTGCCACGGACGAACCGCTCGACCGGGGGCTGCTCGCGGGCCAGGCAGCTGTCGAGCCCGGTCGCCTCGGCCGAGTCCATCACGTCGAGGTCGGCCTGGGCCTGCGAGTGCACGATGTCCGGCCGCAGGATCGTGACGCCATGGTGGCGGGCGTCGGTCACGAGCGACTGCGGCGAGTAGAAGCCCATCGGCTGGTTGCGCAGCAGCGCAGCCAGGAACGCCGCCGGATAGTGCAGCTTGAGCCACGAGCTGGCATAGACCAGCAGGGCGAAGCTCAACGCGTGGCTCTCGGCGAAGCCGAAGTTGGCGAACGACTGGATCTTGACGTAGATCGCATCGGCCTCCTCGCCCGTGATGCCGTGCGCGGCCATGCCCTCGTAGAGCTTGAGCCGCAGCGACTCGATGCGCTCGATGCCGCGCTTGGAGCCCATCGCGCGGCGCAGCAGGTCGGCCTCGTCGCCCGTGCAGCCACCCAGCTTGATCGCCATCTGCATGAGCTGCTCCTGGAACAGCGGGACGCCCAGCGTTCGCTCGAGCACCTCCTTGAGGGCTGGATGCGCGTATGTGACCGGCTCCCGGCCGGTGGCCCGGCGGATGTAGGGGTGCACCGCACCACCTTGGATCGGGCCGGGGCGGATCAGGGCGATCTCGATCGCGAGGTCGTAGTAGGACCGGGGTTGCAGGCGTGGCAGGGTGCCGATCTGGGCCCGGCTCTCGACCTGGAACACCCCGATCGAGTCGGCCCGGCACAGCATGTCGTAGACCGCGGCCTCCTCCTTGGGCATCGTGGCGAGGTCCCACTCCTCGCCGAGGTGCTCGGCGACGATCCGCATCGTGTGGTCGAGCGCGCCGAGCATGCCCAGGCCCAGCAGGTCGAACTTGACCAGCCCCATCCACTCGCACGCGTCCTTGTCCCACTGCAGCACCGTGCGGTCGTCCATGCGGCCGCGCTCGATGGGACAGACCTCGCCGATGGGCCGCTCGGTGAGGATCATCCCGCCGGAGTGGATGCCGAGGTGACGCGGACCGCCGAGCAGCTGCTGCGCCAGCGACACGACCTGCGGCGGCACCTCGGACGTGTCCTGTGCCGTGATCGAGCTCCACGCGTCGATCTGCTTGGACCACGCGTCCTGCTGCCCGGGCGAGTGGCCCAGCGCCTTGGCGGCATCGCGTACGGCCGACCGGGGCCGATAGGTGATGATGTTGGCGACCTGGGCGGCGTTGCGCCGGCCGTACGTCTGGTAGACCCACTGGATGATCTCCTCGCGCCGGTCGGAGTCGAAGTCGACGTCGATGTCGGGCTCCTCCTCACGCGTCGTGGCGAGGAAGCGCTCGAACGGCAGGTTGTAGAAGATCGAGTCGACCGCCGTGATGCCCAACGCGTAGCAGAGCGCGGAGTTGGCCGAGGAGCCCCGGCCCTGGCACAGGATCTTGCGCCGCCTGGCCTCCTTGACGATGTCGCGGACGATCAGGAAGTAGCCCGGGAAGTCCTTCTCCTCGATGACCTTGAGCTCACGATCGATGCGTTCGCGCGCCTCGTCGACGTTGTGGGCGTAGCGCTCCTGGATGCCCTGCTCAGCCAGCTCGCGGAGGTAGCTCATCGCGGTGTGCCCCTCGGGGATGCCGCGGTGGGGCAGCCGGGGTCTCGCGGCGCGCAGGTCGAACGCGAGCTCGTCGGCGATCGCGACCGTACGGTGGACCGCCCCCGGGAATCTCGCAAAAAGCGCCATCATCTCCGCGCCGGAGCGCAGGTGCGCCGCCCCGGTCGCCGGCAGCCAGCCATCCATCTCGGCCAGGCTGCGGCGGGCCCGGACCGCCGCCATCGCGGCGGCGAGCTGGCGGGCGGCGGGCTTGGCGAAGTGCACGTTGTTGCTCGCGATCGTCGGCAGCCCGTGCATCGCGGCGAGCTCGGCGAGGGCGTCGTTGGTGACGCTGTCGGCCGGGAAGCCATGGTCGATCAGCTCGACGACGACGTTGTCGAGGCCGAACAGCGCGGTGAGCCGGTCGAGGGCCGCTGCCGCCTCGTCGCGACCACCGGTGGCGAGCCCCTGGCGGACATGACCCTTGCGGCACCCGGTGAGGATCAGCCAGTGGTCGCGGCCCCGCTCGGCGAGCTCCTCGAGGTCGTAGACGGGCCGGCCCTTCTCGTCGCCCCGGAAGTGCGCGTCGGTCATGGCGGCGGCGAGCCGGTGGTAGCCCTCGACCCCTCGCGCGAGGACCAGCAGATGGTTGCCCTCGGGGTCGGCCACGCCGTTCTGCGGCTTGCCGAGCCCGATCGACAGCTCGGCGCCGAAGACCGTCCTGAGCCCGGCATCGGCATACTTCAGGGCTTCCTCGGCGAACCGTGGAGCGCCGTAGAACCCGTCGTGATCGGTCAGGGCCAGTCCGTGCAGGCCGAGACCGATCGCCTCCTCGACCAGCTCCTCGGGACCGCTGGCCCCGTCGAGAAAGCTGAAGTTGCTGTGGCAGTGCAGCTCGGCGTAGGGCACGACGGGACCGGGCGGACGCTGGAGCGCCTTGGGCTCGGTCTTGGCGCGCTTGCGCGACCAGCCCGGTGCATCACCGCCGTTGGGCTCGGGCTTGCCGGACAGTCGACGCTCGAGCTCACGCCACGAGACGTCCGGGTTGTTCCAGTTCACCCGTGCTCACATCCCCGATGGGAGTGACGTTGTGGTCGGGTATGCGCGGCGTTTCGCGGCCGAAACGTCACTGCCAGCGGGGTCTGGTCAGTCATAGCGCGCCTCTGTCCACCAGGAGCCGCTCTCCACGATCATGAGATAGGCGCTGCCGTCGACACCGACGACCTGGAAGCGGGCGATGCGGCGGGCGGCGGCCTCGTCCCACCACTGGTCGTCGACCGGCCACGGCCCGGCCCACGACGCCACCGGCTGCCAGTCCTGGCCGGCCGCGGCGCGGAAGCGGGCGGGCTCCCCCGTCACCATGCCACGACCGGTGACCCCGATGGCCTGCCCCTCGGCGCCGACGACCATGGCCTGCTGCGGCTCGGGATAGACCGTCGCCGGTGCGGGCGGCGGCAGGCTGCCCGGCCACGGCAGCCCCACCGCTCGGGCGGCGACGGGGCGCTCGCCCCACGGGGCGAGCAGCCGCCGCTCGGCGGGCCCGCGGCCGCCCTGCACCGACACCGAGACGACCGCCTCGTGGCCGACGATGCTCTGCACCCGGGCCACCCCGCGCTCGACCCGCTCGTCGGGGCCACCACCGAAGAGGCTGTCGGCGTGATCACCGAGCGGCTCGGTGACCTGGGGGATCAGGCGCACGGCGTCGACCGACGCCTTGATCGCGCCGTCGACCTGCAGCTGCCAGCGGACCCGGTCGACCAGGTCCGTCGGGCCGAACCAGCGGGGATGCATCCACTGCCGCGACGTCGCCAGCGAGCCGTCGGTGTCGACCTCGATCAGCACCGTCGTGCACACCAGGCCGTGGCCGGCGAGATCGGTGACGAACTTCTCGGCCGTCGTCCGCACGCTGAACGCGATCTGCTCGGCCAGGTCGAGCGGCGGCTCCAGCACGAGCGTCGCCTCGAACTCCGGAGGCACCTGCCGGCGACTGATCGGCTGCGGGTTGAGGCCACGGGCCATGCGGTGCAGGAGCTCGCCGTGCGTGCCGAACCGGGTGTGCACGTCGGCCGGCGACAAGGCGGCGAAGTCGCCCAGGGTCAGCAGGCCCATGCGGCGCAGCAACCCCACCATCGCCTCGTCGTCGAGCGCGTCGATCGGCAGGTCGCGCAGGTACTGGGCTGATCCGCCCGGGGGCACGACGAGGCTGTCCTGCGCCAGGGCCCGGCGGGCGGCCTGCTCGGCGGCGAAGAGCCCGTCGGCGATGCCGGCGCGGACGTCCCACACCCCCAGGCGTACGAGCCGCTCGGCGATGACCGCCGCCGCCTCGGCCTCACCACCGTAGAACCGGGCCGGCACGTTGATCGCGCAGAGGCCCGGCCGCAGCGGAGCGACACCTGGGCTGAGCTCCTCGATCGCGGCCAGCACCGCCTCGAACGCCCGCGCATCGGCATCGGGGTTGTAGTCGTGCAGGACCAGGTCCGGGCACCGCGACTGGGCATCGCGCCGCCGCATCCCCCGGCGTACGCCGTCGGCACGGGCGGCCTGCGAGCAGGCCAGCACCTGACCCTTGTGGAGCACGGCAGCCGGCATCGAGGCCGGGCTCTCGACCGCGACGACCGGCCAGTCAGGCGCCCACAGCACCATCGTGCGGCCCTTGGACGGAGCAGGCATCTAGCCCACGCTCCGCAGCTGCACGGGCTGTTGCTCGACCGGCCGGATGGCCTGGTCACGGTCGGGCAGCCACAGCCGTCCGGTGCGCGGCGGAGCCGTGCCACGACGGACCTCGACCGTGACCCGGCGCGCCTGCAGGTGCCCGTGCCCACGTCCCAGCCCGACCCACTCGGCATCGCGGAGCGACAGCCGGGCGTCACAGCGCGGCCAGTCGCCGTAGGCGATGAGGACGCTCCCCCGTTGGCGCAGCCGGGCGCCGATGCGGCTGACGTCCTTGGCCGAGACGCCTGACGGAGCGGCCACCACCACGACGCCCAGCACGTCGATCAGGGCGGCCGTCGCCTCGAGCCAGGCCTTGCCCGGGTCGGGCACCAGGATCGTCCGGCGCAGCTCGACACCCGCGGCCGCGGCGGCCTCGAGGCCGAACTCCGCAGAGCCGACGACAGCGCACCAGGCACCGTCGGCCGAGGGCCCGGCCATGAGGGCCATCGCCAGGCTGGCCGAGTCGACCGCATAGCTCGATCCGGTCTGCAGCTGCAGGAGTCCGGCGAAGGCAGGGTGGGTCGCGACGGGCTGCGCCGCCGGGCGGCCCTGCATCTGGTCGACGCGGGCTCGCAGCTCGTCCAAGGTCGGGGCAGGAGCGACGGTCATTGACCCATCTTCGAACATGTGTTCGAAGGAGTCAATCCGTCGGAGGGACTACTTCGACACACTCACCGAGACGCTCGGCGACCACTTCGCGGCCACCTGCGAGGTGCCGTTGTAGCGCACCTGGACCTGGTGCTGCCCGGTCGTCCCGAACACCGGGAGCCGCACCCGTACGGCACCGGAGACCAGCGTGGCGCTCGAGATCCGGCGACCGTCAACGTACACCCCGACGGTGCCCGACGGTGACTGTCCCTGGGCGGCGCTCACGGTCACGTAGGCGTACAGCCGCGACAGCTTCACCCGCGCACGCGTCGACGACAGGCGCAGCGTGACCGTCGCCGACGCCTTGGGCACCACCTTGGCCACCGAGAGCCCGGAGAAGTCCGGGTAGCCCCGGGTGTGCGCCGTCGAGCGCACCGTCAGGGTGCGGCCGACATCGGCACCCGTCAGCTCGTACGACGTGCCGGTCGCCCCCGCGATCGCGGCGCCGTTGCGCAGCCACGCGTACGTCACCGAGTCGGGACTGCCGTTCCAGTCCCCCGGCGTCAGCGACACCGTGCTGCCGACCGTGGCACCTCCCGACAGGGTCGCCTGCCCGACCGGGGCCGGGATCCTCGCCAGGTTGAGGATGCCCGCGCCGCAGACCGTGCGCTCGGCACCGGTCGTCGGGTCCTGCGAGATGCAGGTGTAGTAGCCGTCGAGGTCCGGCGGCTTGACCGCCGACGCCTTGAGCACCTGTACGACCTCGTCGTTCGTGAAGTCACCCAGCGAGCGGACCAGCGCGGCAGCGGCCGAGACGGCCGGCGCGGCCATCGAGGTGCCGGCCAGCTGGCGGTACGTCGCGCGCACCGGTCCCGACGTCCCCGAGTCGACGGTCGACCAGATGCCCTGGCCCTCGCCGGTCTCCCCGCCCGGCGCCATCATCCCGATGGTGTAGCCGGCGTTCGTGTACGACGTGGGGCTGCCGTCGATGTCCGTGGCGCCCACCGACAGCACACCCCGGCAGTTGGCGGGCGTACGGGACAGGACCACCCTGCCCTGGTTGCCCGCCGAGGCCACCACGATCGCGCCGCGTGACCGCGCCTCGTCGATCACGTCTTGATAGGCCGCGGGGCACGCGTAGTCGCTGACGCTGCTCGACAGCGAGAGGTTGATGACGTCGGCGGGGTTCGCGTTGCGCGGGACCCCCGGGACGTACCCTCCGGACGCCCAACGGATCCCGGCGACCACGTCGGACATCGCGGCTCCGCACTGACCTGCGACACGTACGGCCTGGAGGGCGACCCCGGGCGCGATGCCGGAGATCCCCATCCCGTTGTTGCGCAACGCCCCGACGATGCCGGCCACGTGCGTGCCGTGCCACGTGCTGGCATGCGCCGAGCACAACGATCCGTTGGACCCGTTGCCCGGGTCCGCAGGGCTGGCGTCGCGGCCGTTCCCGTCCTCGGCGTTGCGGCTGTCGGCGATCATGTCGTAGCCCGGGACCGTCTGCTTCGCCAGGTCGGGGTGCGCCACGAGGCCGCTGTCGACGATCGCGACGACGACGGATCTTCGTCCCGTCGTCGCCTCCCACAGCGTGGGCGCGGCGATGCTGTAGTCGACCGCGGCCTCACCGTCCTCATCCGTCGAGTCCGACATCACCGGCACGGGCGACCACAGGTTGGTCTGCCGCTGGAAGTAGGTGTCGTTGGGCACCGAGTCGCTCGTGGCGACGAGGTCGGGACTGACGCCGGACACGTCCGGGAGCGCGTTGAGCAGGCTGCTCAGCAGTCGTACGGTCGAGGCCGGCAGCGCCCGGTCGAACCGCAGCGACACCGTCGACCCGCCCAACGGCGTCTGCTCCACGATGTCCCGGCCGACCAGCTTCGAGACCCGGCGCAGCGTCTTATCGGGAAGCAGCCCCGAGGTCGAGACGATCAGCCCGGTCGCCCGCTGTGACGTCGCCGCCGGTGGGGGCGACTCGTCGTCAGTGGCCGCCTGGGCCACCGTCGGCAGCACCAGGCAGCACGCCGCGATCATGGAGGAGAGCGTCCAGCGCCTCATGCCGACCCTTCGCTAGGACCCTCTCCCACCGGTCAGCGTAGGGCACCAGCCGGACAACCGGCAACGACAGCCCGATCAGGCCCCCAGCTCGATCGATGCGCCCGGAATGGCGTCCAGCAGCTTGCGCGTGTAGTCCTTCTGCGGATCGTCGAAGACCTGGGCGACCGTCGCGGCCTCCACGATCTTGCCGTTCTGCATCACGACCACGTCGTCGGCGATCTGCCGGACGACTGCGAGGTCGTGCGTGATGAACAGGTAGCTGAGACCCAGCTCGGCCTGCAGGTCGTTGAGCAGCTCCAGGATCTGCGCCTGGACCAGCACGTCGAGGGCCGAGACGGCCTCGTCGCAGATCACGACCTCCGGCTCGAGTGCCAGCGCCCGTGCGATCGCCACGCGCTGGCGCTGACCGCCCGAGAGCTCACCGGGATAGCGCGACATCACGGTGGTCGGCAGCGAGACCTTGTCGAGCAGGTCCCGTACGCGCGCCTCGCGCTCCTTCTTGGTGCCCACGTCGTGGGTGCGGAGCGGCTCCTCGATCGACTGGTAGATCGAGTACAGCGGGTCGAGTGACGCATAGGGGTTCTGGAAGACCGGCTGCATCTGCCGCCGCAGCTTGAGGCGCTCGGCCTTGGACTGGAGCCCGCTCACGTCGCGGCCGTCGAACAGCACACGACCCGACGTGGGCGGCAGCAGGTCGAGGACCATGCGCGCGACAGTCGACTTGCCGGACCCCGACTCCCCCACGATCGCCGTGGTCGTACCACGCCGAAGGCTGAACGACACGTCGTCGACGGCCGGGAAGTCGACCTTCTGCCACGGCTTGGCACCGCGGAGCGTGAACACCTTGGTGAGGTTCTCCACCACGATGATGTCGTCGCGTCCTTCTCCGAACTCGGACTCGCTGTGAGCGATCTCCTCGGCGATCTCGGCTGCGGTCTGGACCGCCTGCTCACGGACCTCGGCGCGAGCGCGCACCGACGACAGGCGCTGCGACGCGATCGACGGCGCCTTGGCGACCAGGCGCTTGGTGTACGGATGCTGCGGGTCCTGGAGGATCTCGCGGGCGGGGCCGGACTCGACGATCTTGCCGCGGTACATCACCACGAGGTGGTCGGCCCGTTCGGCGGCCAGTCCCAGGTCGTGGGTGATCAGCATGACGGCGATGCCGAGCGTGCTGGTCAGCTGGTCGAGGTGGTCCAGGATCTGCTTCTGCACCGTCACGTCCAGGGCGGACGTGGGCTCGTCGGCGATCAGCAGCTTGGGACGAGAGGCCAGTCCCATCGCGATCAACGCGCGTTGACGCATGCCGCCGGAGAACTCATGGGGATACTGCCGGGCGCGACGCTCAGCGTCCGGGAGGCCGGCCTCCTCGAGCAGCTCGACGACGCGCTTGTCGGCCTCGGCCCCGGTCGCCACGTCGTTGGCGACGAGTGCTTCCTTGATCTGCCGGCCCACACGCCACAACGGGTTGAGGTTGGACATCGGGTCCTGCGGGACCAGCCCGATGGAAGACCCGCGAAGTGCGAGGACCGCCTTGCGATCGGCCTGCGAGATGTCGTGCCCCTCGAACAGGATCTGACCGCCCATGACGTGACCGGACCCGGGCAGCAGGTCGATGACCGAGTGGGCGAGCGTGGACTTGCCGGAGCCGGACTCGCCGACGATCGCGATCGTCTGGCCGGGGAAGATGCTGAGGCTGGCACCGTCGACCGCCGTCAGGATCGTCTTCTTGCCGGTACGGAACCCGACCTGCAGGTCCTTGATCTCGAGCAGGGGGGTCTCGTTCATGACTTCCTCGCCTTCGGGTCGAGCGCTTCGCGGACGGCCTCACCCAGCAGGACGAAGCCGAGCACCGTGATCGCCAGCGCCGTCGCGGGGACCCACATGACGACGAGGTGCTGGCCCGACCGGACCAAGGTCTGGGCATCGGAGAGGTCGTTGCCCCACGAGACGATGGACTGGGGCAGGCCGAGCCCGAGGAACGAGAGCGCGGACTCCGACACGATGAAGACACCGAGCATGATCGTGGCCGACACGATGACCGGTGACAGGGCGTTGGGGACGATGTGACGGCGCAGGTTGGTGAGCTTGGACGCGCCGATCGCGGTGGCTGCGTCGACGAACTCCAGGTTCTTGACCTCCAGCACCGCACCTCTCATCTGACGGGTGATCTGCGGCCACGCGAAGAGGGCGAGCGCCATGACGACCACGAGGACGGAGGCCCAGAAGCCGCGGTCCTCCCAGACGTTGTTGATGACCGAGATGACCACGATGCACGCCAGCAGGAGCGGGATCGAGAAGAAGATGTCGCTGAGACGTGAGATCAGGGTGTCCGCGATCCCGCCGTAGAAGCCGGCCAGGGCACCGGTGATCATGCCCAGCAGGACCGTGACGAGGGTCGCCAGCAGTCCGACCGCCACCGAGGCGCGGGCGCCGTAGACGGTGCGGGCCCAGATGTCGGCGCCCTGGAAGTTGTAGCCGAACGGATGACCGTCGCTCGGAGGGGCGAACTGGTTGCCGAGGGAGGCCGCCTTGGGATCGGCGCTCGTGAACAACGTCGGGAACGCCACCATGACCGCCAGGACGAGGATGATCAGCGAGGCCAGCCAGAACAGCGGCGACTTGCGAAGGCGCTTCCAGGCCTCCTTCCACTGGCTCTCCGGCACCGCGTCGACATCGACCTCGTCGATCGCGCGCAGCGGTGTCTCGTCGAGGGGTGCGACGAAGCGCTCCTGGCCCGGGCGGATGTCGCCCGACTGCTTGTCATACATAGCGGATCCTCGGGTCGAGAACGGCGTACAAGAGGTCGACGATCAAGCTCATGAACACGTAGATCATCACCATGACCGCGACGACCGTCACGGTCACCGGAGCATCTCCACGGCTGACGGCGTCGAAGGCGAGGTTGCCGATTCCTTGCACGTTGAAGATGCCCTCGGTGATGATCGCGCCGGCCATGAGAGAGCCGAGGTTGATGCCGATGTAGGTGACGACCGGCACGAGCGAGTTGCGCAGCACGTGGTTGCGGATCACCAGGCCATTGGAGAGGCCCTTGGCGCGAGCCGTGCGGACGTGGTCGGCGCTCAAGTTGTTGGCGACCGACGTGCGGGTCAGGCGGGTCGTCGTGGCGATGTTGGCGATGGCCAGCACGAACGCCGGCAGGATCAGGTCGCCGATCGACCAGTCACCACCCACCGTGGCGGAGAAGATGGAGAACTTGACGCCGAACAGGAACTGCAGCACGAAGCCGACCACGAAGATCGGGACCGAGAGCAGGATCAGGGAGATCACCAGGGTGATCGAGTCGAAGACGCCGTTGCGGCGAAGACCGGCGATCGTGCCGACCACGATGCCGATGACGGCATCCATCGCCAGGGCCATGACGGCCAGGGTCGCGGTCACCGGAAGGGCGTTGCTGATCTTCTGGAAGACGGGCTGGCCGTCCAGCCCGACGAAGTCAGGGCTGAAGGTCAGGACGTCCTTGATGAAGTAGAGCCACTGGACGAGGAAGAAGTCGTTCATGTGGTACTGGTCGCGGATGGCCTGACGTACCTCGTCAGAGACCGGCTTGTTGCCGATCAGGCCATTGATCGGGTCACCGGGACGCAAGAACACCAACGCGTAGATGATCAGCGTGGCGCCGAGGAAAACCGGGATGGTCTGGAGCAGCCGCTTGGCGACGTACCACCACACGATGGGACCTCCTGGGGTCTGGAAGCGGGACCCCCGCGAGAGTCCGCTCCAACGTTACTCCGGAGTGTCAACCACGCAGGGGGACGGACCGCCCAGGTGAGGGCTGGTCCGAGAGGGCGGAACGAGCGGAGGCAGCCCGGTAGGGCTGCCTCCGCCGTCACATCAGCGAGCTACTTCGACAGTGCGTAGTAGTCCGGCTTCTGCTTCCAGTTGAACTTGTAACCGGTCAGATCCTTCGTGGTCACTGCGGTGGCGTTCTGGTACCACAGCGGGATGGCCGGCAGCTCCTCGAGGAGGATCGCCTGAGCCTCGTTGATCAGCTTGTAGCGCTCGTCGCCCTGGGCGGCGGACGCGTCAGCGATCAGCTTGTCGAACTCCTTGTTGCTGTAGTCACCATCGTTGGAGCCGGCGCCGGTCGCGTAGATCGGTCCGAGGTAGTTGAGCATCGACGGGTAGTCCGCCTGCCAACCGGTGCGGAACGGGGTCTTGATCTTGCGATCGGTGACGACCGTGCGCAGCTCGTCGAACGTCGGGTAGGCCTTCGGAGCGGCCTCGATGCCCAGCGTGTTCTTGATCTGGTTGGCCATCGCCTCGCTGAACTCCTTGTTGCCGGCGCCGTCGTTGTTGTAGGCCAGCTCGAACTTGCCGTCCCACTTGTCGATCGCGTCAGCCTCGGCCCACAGCTTCTTGGCCTCGGTCGGGTTGAACTCCAGGACCTCGTTGCCCGGGACGTCCTCGGTCCAGCCGTCGAGCACCGGTGAGGTGAAGTCCTTGGCCACGGTGCGAGCACCGTTGAAGATCTTGTCGACGATCTCCTCGCGGTTGGTCGCCATCGAGATGGCGGCGCGACGCAGCTTGCCCTCTTCACCGTCGAAGTGCGGCAGGCGCTCCGGGATGGTGAACGAGGAGAAGCTCGAGCCGGGCTCGTTGTAGGCCTTGACCGAGTCGTCTTCCTCGAAGGTGGTCAGCGCGCTCGGCGGGACCTGGTCCAGGACGTCGAGGTTGCCCGACTGCACGTCGGTGTAGGCCGCGTCGACCGAGTTGTAGAACTTGAACGTCAGGCCGCCGTTCTTGGCCTTGTGCGGTCCGTCGTAGTCCGGGTTCGGAACCAGGGAGATCTGCTTGTTCTTCTCCCAGCCCTTGTCGGACAGCTTGTAGGGACCGTTGCCGATCGGCTTGTCGCCGTACTCCTTGGTGATCTTGCCGGCCGAGTCGTAGGCCGACTCCGGGACCGGGAAGTACGCCGAGTAGCCGAGACGGAGGTTGAAGTCCGACTCCGGCTCCTTGAGCGTGATCGTGAAGGTCTTCTCGTCGACGACCTTGAGGCCGGAGACCGTCTCGGCGCCCTCGACCGTGTTGCCGACGTCGTCGGTGCCCTCGATCGGGTAGAAGAAGTAGTTGTTGAGCTGCTTGTTGGCGGGGTTGGCGCCGTAGTTCCATGCCTTGACGAACGACTCGGCCGTGACGGGCGAGCCGTCGGTGAACTTCTTGCCGTCCTTGATCTTGGCGGTCCAGACGGTGCTGTCCTCGTTGGGCTCGACGGACTCGGCGACATCGTTGGTCACGGAGCCGTCGGTGTTGTAGGCCACCAGGCCGGAGAACAGGTTGTCGAGAGGATCTCCACCGCCGACCTCGTTCGTGGCGGTCGGGATCAGCGGGTTCTGGGGGTTGGTGCCATAGACAGTGATGACGGCGTCGGAGCTGCCGCCCTTGTCATCGTCGCCGCCACCGCAAGCAGCCAAGAACAGGCTGGCGGCAGCAGTCAACGCCACACCCGCAAGGCGAGTTCGCCGAGTGAGTCGCATGGAATCCTCCTGTGATTATGTGTGCACGCTGGCGCGCGCCCCCTATGACTATCACCACAGCAGGCTCGCGGGACAGCATCAGCGGGCTGCTTAATCAAAGTGTTACCAAAAGGTAGAGGCGGCCTGCGAAGCCCGAGTCAATAGTCAGGGCGGCTCATCCGCGGTGGTTCTCACGGGTCAGACCGGCGTACCACATGGTGGGACGCCGGGACGCGGCAACGGCCGGCTCACCATGGTGAGCCGGCCGTCGTGGGGAGGTGGTGCTCAGCCCTTGCGCTTCTTGATCTCCTCGGTGGCCTGCGGCAGGACGGCCTTGAGGTCGCCCACTACACCGAAGTCGACGAGCTCGAAGATCGGCGCCTCGTCGTCCTTGTTGACCGCCACGATCGTCTTGGACGTCTGCATGCCGGCGCGGTGCTGGATCGCGCCTGAGATGCCGTTGGCGACGTAGAGCTGCGGCGACACGGTCTTGCCGGTCTGGCCCACCTGGAACGAGTGCGGGTACCAGCCCGAGTCGACGGCCGCGCGGCTCGCGCCGACGGCTGCGCCGAGCGAGTCGGCGAACGACTCGACCTCGGTGAAGTCGCCGCCGGTGCCACGTCCACCCGACACCACGATCGCGGCCTCGGTCAGCTCCGGGCGACCCGAGGCCTCCTTGGGCTTGGACGACGTGATCTTGGCGGTCTTGGCGGCATCGGAGATGTCGGCGGTGACCGACTCGACGGCGCCGGCGGCCGGAGCGGCCTCGGGAGCGGTCGAGTTGGGCTTGACCGTGATGACGGGCGCACCCTGGGTGACGGCGGCCTTGACCGTGAAGTTGCCGGCGAAGACCGACTGCGTCGTGGTGATGCTGCCACCGTCGGCCTGGACGTCGACCGCGTCGCTGATCCAGCCGGACTCGGTCTTCAGCGCCACACGGGCGCTGATCTCCTTGCCCTCGGTGCTGGCGCCGACGAGCACGGCAGCCGGGCTCTTGTCGGCCACGAGCTGCGCGAGCGCCTCGGCCTTGGGGCCGACGAGGAACTCGTCGAACGCGGCATCTTCGTAGGTGTAGATCTTCTCTGCGCCGTACTCCTTGAGCGTGTCGGTGTCGGCGTTGCCGAACACGACAGCCGACGGCTCGCCGATGCGGCGGGCGATCGTCAGCAGCTCGAGGGAGGGCTTGGTGACCTTGCCGTCGGGGGCGTCGATCAGAACGAGTACTTCAGTCATAGTCAGTGCCCTTCTCAGACGAACTTCTTGGCGGCGAGGAACTCGACGAGCTTGGCGCCGCCGTCTCCCTCGTCCGTGACGATCTCGCCGGCGGTGCGCGGCGGGCGGGGCTCGAACGACTCGACCTTGGTCCAGGCGTTGTCGAGACCGACCGAGCCGGCGTCGAGGTCAAGGTCAGCCAGCGTCCACTCCTGGACGTCCTTCTTCTTGGCCGCCATGATGCCCTTGAACGACGGGTAGCGAGCCTCGCCGGACTGGTCGGTCACGCTGACGACGACCTTGCCGGACGCCTCGATCTCCTGCGTGGCGACGTCGCCGTCGCGGCGGATCTTGACGGTGTCACCGTCGACGCTGATCTCCGAGGCGAACGTGACGGCCGGCAGGCCCAGACGCTCGGCGACGAGCGTCGGGACAACACCGAGGCCGCCGTCGGTCGAGGCCATGCCGAAGAACACCAGGTCGTAGTCGAGCTTCTCGATGGCCTTGGCCAGCACCAACGACGTCGCGAAGGCGTCGGAGCCGTGGATCGCATCGTCCTGCACGTGCACGCCGGCGTCGGCGCCCATCTGCAGCGCCTTGCGCACGGCATCGGAGGCCTGCTCGGGGCCGACCGTCAGCACTGTGACCTCGCCCTCGCCGGCCTCCACGACCTGCAACGCCTGCTCGACCGCGTACTCGTCGAGCTCGGACAACAGACCGTCGACACCGACACGGTCGACGGTGTTATCGGCGCTGAAGGTCCGGTCAGCCGTGGCATCCGGTACGTACTTCACAGCGACAACGATTTTGGTCACGAGGACCCTCCTGTGAATCTGGGGCGCGACGACCGAACAGTCGCCACGGCAGTCTCTGGACTGGGCGAGAACCACCATTCCACGCCATCCGGCGCCGAGATGAGGCGGCCCTACGTCATCTGAATGTTACCTAGAGGTAGCAACGGGGGCGACACGTCGTGGGCATGGGTTAGGTCACACCCGCGCGCTCAGTCCTCTTCGGTCCGCGACCGCAGATAGGACTGCGCGAACATGCCGACGAGCACGTAGATCATTGCGCCGGCGCCCCAGGCCACGACCGCTTCCTTCATCTCGGCGTTGGCGCCACTGAAGCTGAAGACGTTCCGCAGCGGGCCGACGAGCACGTCACACACCGACGACAAGATGTCGAAGATGCCGTTGCTGTCGGTCGTGCCGAGCGCTGCCATGAGGGCCCCCGTCGCCAAGGCGAGCGAGCAGATCAACCCGACCACGCCGATCGTGACCGCCAGGGCCGCAACAGCATTGCGCCCTCCGTCGGGACCGTCGCCGTCGCGTCCCGCAGTCTTCTGACGCCAGCGGTCGAGGAACGAGACCTTGGGCTCCCGCGGCGCCTCGACGATGTGGTCGGCCTTCTTCTCGGCCCGCTGCGTGAGCTTGGCGCTGCGGGCGGCTGCCTTGGCCTCTTGGCGTTCGCGACGCGCGGCTGCCTTGGCCTCGTCGCGGGCCTGGCGGGCCGCCTTGGCGTCCTCGCGATCACGGCGCAGGGCCTCCCGCGTCGTCGTCGCCACCCGTGCGGCCTCGGGCGTGGCCTCGTCGTCCTGGGGCTGCTGCTCGTCCTGCTGCTCGGGCGCACCCGCGGTCTCGTCGGTCGTGTCGGTCTTGTCGGAGACTGCCGCGTCGGCGGCGACGTCGGGTTCTGGTTCTGCCGGCACCTCGACCTCGGCGGTGTCGTCCTGCCGGAGCTGATCGACGTCTGCGTCGCCCGTCGAAGCCGCGGGCTCGGCGACCGTCTCAGCGGGCGTACGCGCTGCCTGCTCGGCCTCCTCGCGCTGGATCCGCTCCTCGTGCTCGGCCTGCTCGCGAGCCCTGCGCTCGGCGTCCTTGGCCTCCTTGGCCTCCTGGCGCTCGGACCGGGCTGCCTGCTTGGCCGCAGCGCGCTCGCGACGGGCTGCGTCCTTGGCTTCCTGGCGCTCGCGGCGAGCCTCCTGCTTGCTCGTCGCCCGAGCGTGCTTGGCAGCACGGCGGACGTCTCCCTGCTCCTGCCGGGCAGCGAGTCGCGCGGCCTTGGCCTCCGTCTTGGGGTCGGTCGCGGGATCCGGCGCGACGGGCTCGTCGCCACGAGAGGCGTCCGCGACCTCACGACTGTCGGTATCGGGCCCGATGACGGCCTCGACGGCTTCCGGCGCGCTGTCCCGGAGGGCCGCTGCGCGGCCGGCTTCGTCGGTCACGTCGTCCCGCGTCGTCAGCTCCGGGGCGTGGAGCTCGGCCGTCTGCGTGTCGACCCGCGCCGCCGCCTTGGCCGCGGCAGCGTCGGTCCTGGCCTGGACCTTCGCGGCTGCGAGCTTCTCCCGCTCCTCGTTGCGCTGGCGGCGGGCTGCCTGCTTGGCCTCGAGGCGATCCAGCTTGGCCTGCTTGCGCTGTGCCTTGGCGTCCATACGAGCCTGCCGGGACGCCGTCTTGGCCTCGTCACGCTCGCGGCGCTGGGCGACCTTCGCCTCGGCGGCATCCGCCTCGGCCTTCTCACGTGCCAGCCGCTCCCGCTCCTCGGCCTCGCGCTGCTCCTTCTGCTCTGCCAGCTTCAGCCGTTCGGCCTCAAGCCGCTGGGCCAGTCCCACCGACTCGGCGGTGGGCGCCACCGGTTGCGGCTCGGGCTCCAACGCCGGCTCGGGCGCTGTGCTCTCAGCCGCGTCGTCGGACGTCTCCTGCTCACGTGCGGCTGCCTGGTCGGCCGCCTCCTGCTCACGTGCAGCCGCGGCCCGCTGGTCGGCCCGCTCCTGCTCCTCGCGGGCGCGCTGCTTCGCGAGCTCACGCTCCTGGCGCTCAGCGTTCTCCCGCTCCTCACGCTCGGCGCGCTTGGCGTTCTCCCGCTCCTCGCGCTCGGCGCGCTTGGCATTCTCCCGCTCCTCGTGGAGCTGGCGCTTGGCCTGCTCTGCTTCCTCCCGCGCCTGGCGCTTGGCGTCAGCCCGTGCCTGGGCTGCCTCTTCACGCTCGCGGCGCGCGGCCGCCTTGGCCTCCTCGCGCTCCCGGCGGCGGGCCGCCTTCAGCTCACGACGGGTCGGCTTGGCCTCGGGCGCCGGGACGTCGGTCGGCGCGACGCTCTGCAGCGGCTCGACGACCGGGGCGTCGACGATCGGTCCAGGGACGTCGACGGCGTCGTCGACGTCAGCGTGCTCCGACGCACCGGTCGGCGCGTCGTCGGAGTCCTCGTCGCTCTCGAGCTCGGCGACGATCGAACCGGCAGTCAGGACCTCACTTGCGGCGGACGACCCTTTTTTTGATCTTGGGGGCGACCTGCCCGGAGTCGTCATTCACCTCCTCGGGCGAATGATCATCGGAGGTGTCAGTGTCATCGGGCGCCTCGTCGACATATTCGTCGACGAGCGGCTCGGGCGTCGTCAGCGGGGTGGTTGCTGACGAGTGGTTGGCCATCACGATGTGTTCCTGCGCGACGCGTTCGGCCTCGGCCTCGGCAGCGGCGACCCATTCGAGAGCCGTGCGCTCGGCCTCCTGCAGCTTCTCCTCCGCGGCGGAACGAGCCGCGGCGACGGCCTGGCTGAGCCGCTCCTGCGCGTCCCGCTTGGACTGGACCGTGACCCGTTCGGCCTCGGCCTGCGCAGCAGCGACACGCTCGCGAGCGTCCTGCTCGGACTTCTCGGCGAGCCGGCGTGCCTCGGCCTGGGCCTGGGCGATGCGCTCGGCTGCGTCCTTCTCGGCCTGGGCGATCTTGCGCTCGGCATCGAGGCGTGCAGCCTCGACGTCCTCGGCGAGCTTGCGCTCGGCCTGCTCGCGGGCCTCTCCCGCGAGCCGCGCGGCCTCGTTGGCCTCGGCGGCGACGCGCTCGGCCTCAGCCTGCGCCGCGCGGATCTTCTCCGCGGCCATGCGCTCGGCCTCGGCCAGCTTGGCGGCGGCCTCGGCACGCTCGGCCTCGGCCTCCTTGGCCAGCTTGTCGGCCTCTTCGTTGGCTCGCTCGACGAGCGCCTTGGCCTCGTCGCGCTCGCGGGCGAGCTCGGCGGCTGCCTCAGCGTGCCGCTGAGCGGCTTCTGCGGCCAGTCGGTCGGCCTGCACCTTGGCCGCGACGAGCTTCTCCTCCGCGGCGCGCTCGGCGTCGGAGACGCGTACGGCGATGGCGACGCGCTCGGCAGCGGTCTCCTGGGCGAACTTCTCGGCCTCGGCCTTGGCCGCGGCGACGTGGGCACCCGCGGACTCCTCGGCCTCGCGTATGGTCCGCTCGGCCTCTGCCTTGACCTCGGCCAGTCGGGCGTCGGCCTCCTCGCGCTCCTTGGCCAGCTGAGCCAGGGCGGCCTCGCGGTCAGCGGCGGCCTGCTGGGCGACCTTCTCGGCCTCGGCCTGCGCCGCGGCGACGTGGCTCGCGGACGTGCGGTCGGCATCGGCGACGATGCGCTCGGCCTCGGCCTTGACCTCGACCAGGCGGGCGTCAGCGGCTTCGCGCTCCTTGGCCAGCTGGGTCAGGGCGGCTTCACGGTCGGCGGCAGCCTGGGCGGCGACCTTCTCGGCCTCCGCACGGGCGGCCTCGATACGACGCTGGGCGTCCTGCTCGGCTGCCTCGAGGCGCCGTGTCGCGGCTTCCTCTGCGGCCTTCTCGGACTCGGCGAGGCGGCGTTCGGCGACGCGCTTGGCCTCCGCCTCTGCCTCCTCGGCCAGACGAAGCGCCTCGGCGTTGGCCTGCTCGATGCGCTGCTGGGCCTGGCGCTCGGCCTCGGCCTTCGCTGCGGCGACTCGCTCGTCGGCTGCCTTCTGGAGCTCGGCGATCTTGGCAGCGGCTGCGGCCCGCTCGCGCTCGATCTCGGCGGTGACGCGGTCAGCCTCCTGCTGCGCGGCACTGACCCGGTCGGCGGCGGCCTGCTCGGCGGCCTTGAGCTTCTGGGCGGCGATCTCGCGCTGGGCCGCTTCGTCGGACTGCAGCCGTGCGGAGACCTCCGCACGCTCGCGTGCCGCCTCCTCCATCAGACGGGCCGCCTCGGCTCGAGCGGCCGCGACCCGCTGCTGGGCAGCGGCGCTGGCGGCAGCCAGCTTCTCGGCGAACGTCGCGGGAACCGCCTCGCCCGAAGGCGTCTCGTCGCGGACCGGTTCCGGCGCACGCTCAGGCTCGCGGGCCGGCTCAGGCTCGCGTACGGGCTCCGGTGCACGCTCGGCCACCGGCTCGGGAGCACGTTCGGGCTCGGCGACGGGTTCCGGCTGCGGCTCGGCGACCGGCTCGGCCTCAGCGACCGGTGCCGGCTCCTGCGCGGGCGCTTCGTTCTCGAGCGTCTCGACGACGCGTTCCTCGACCACCTGCGGCTGCGCCTCGGCGACCTCGGGCTGAGGTGCCGGCGGGGCGTCGTCCCCGGAGAGCTCGCCGGCGGTCGGCGCTCCTCCCACTCGCGAGAAGGGCGACTCGCGCGGCGTGTCGTCGACGGCGGGCTGCTCAGCGGTGGTCTCGGCCGGGGTGTCGGAGCGGGCGGGCTCCTCGGCCTGCTTGCGGTCGTTGAACGCCTGGAACGTCACGGTCGGTGCAGGGTCGGGCTCGACCTGGTCGGGCGGCGTCGCCACGGCTTCGCGTGCGGCGTTGAGCTTCTCGGCAAGGGTCTTCTCCTGCGGAGCCTCTTCGGCCGGCGGGTCGTCGCGGCGTACAGCGTGGCGCTTGGACGCGGCGAAGGCCTTGGCGGCGGCGCGCTCGGCCTTGCGCTGCTCGGCAGCGGCCTGACGCGCGGCTCGGGCGGCGGCCCGGCGTGCACGGGGGCTGTCGTCGCCGCCGGTGTCAGCTGACGAGTCGTCGATGCTGGCCGCGGCCTTCGCGAGTGCGTCGCCGTGCTTGGGTCGTGAGGACGAGTCGTCCTTGGTCGAGCCGGTGTCCCGGCCCGTGGTGGGAGCACTGTCCGCTTCATCGCTCTCGAGCATGTCGGCCGCGACCTGCAACGGGTCGGCGCGCCGACGCTCGACCGGCTGATTGGACTCTGAGTCGGTCATGACTCCCTTTCATCTTCACCGCTAGTGGCACTTCGTTGCTCAGTATGCCCCATGCGTACCGTGTGTCACATCGGTTCCGGCCACCGGGCGACCCGTGCCGCGCGCGCCCGAAGGCGGCCCGACGGAGTCACATGAGGACCAACGATCGTCACCGCCGGAAAGTCATGTCGACGGTGCACCCGTCGCTGTGACGGCGCTAGGCCGGTGCCAGCCAGACGACACCGGCAGGCGGGAGCTGGAGCAGCGCGGAGGCCGGCTGACCGTGCCACGCCTCGGCCTCGGCCTCGACCGCGCCGAGGTTGCCGACGCCGGATCCGCCGTAGATCTCGCTGTCGGTGTTGATGACCTCGCGCCACGTGCCGGCCGTCGGCAGGCCGACCCGGTAGTCGTGGTGGGGGCTGCCCGAGAAGTTGGCGATGCACGCGACCGTGGATCCGTCCGCACCGATCCGCAGGAAGCAGATGACGTTGCCGGCCACGTCGCTGGCATCGATCCAGCGGAAGCCCTCCGGCCGGCTGTCGGCGGAGTAGAGCGCCGGCGCCGAGCGGTAGTAGGTGTTGAGGTCGCTGACGAGGTGGAGGATGCCGGAGTGCAGCGGCTGCTCGAGCTCGTTCCACGCGAGGGACCGCGCCTCGGCCCACTCCCCCTCCTGCCCGAACTCGCCGCCCATGAACAGCATCTGCTTGCCCGGGTGGGCCCACATGAACGCCAGCAGGGCACGTACGCCCGCCGCCTTGTTCCAGTCGTCACCCGGCATGCGCTGCCACAACGAGCCCTTGCCGTGGACGACCTCGTCGTGGGACAGCGGCAGGATGAAGTTCTCGGTCCAGGCGTAGTCGATCGAGAACGTCATCTCGCCGTGGTGGTACGACCGGTGGACCGGTTCGTGCCCGAGGTAGTCGAGCGTGTCGTGCATCCAGCCCATGTTCCACTTGAAGCCGAAGCCCAGGCCGCCGTTGTCGGTCGGGCTGCTGACGCCGGGCCAGGCCGTCGACTCCTCGGCGACCATCACGACACCCGGGTGGTGCTTGTAGACCGTCGCGTTGAGCTCCTGCAGGAGCTGGACGGCCTCGAGGTTCTCGCGGCCGCCGTGCTTGTTGGCGACCCACTGCCCGTCCTTGCGGGAGTAGTCGAGGTAGAGCATCGACGCCACCGCATCGACGCGCAGCCCGTCCAGGTGGAACTCCTCGAGCCAGAACAGCGCGTTGGCGACGAGGAAGTTGCGCACCTCGGGGCGGCCGAAGTCGAAGACGTACGTGCCCCAGTCGGGCTGCTCGCCCCTGCGCGGGTCGGGGTGCTCGTAGAGAGGAGTGCCGTCGAAGCGCGCCAGCGCCCACTCGTCACGCGGGAAGTGCGCGGGGACCCAGTCGACGATGACGCCGAAGCCGCGCTGGTGCAGCTCGTCGACGAACCAGCGGAAGTCGTCGGGCGAGCCGAAGCGCGACGTCGGCGCGTAGTAGGAGGTGACCTGGTAGCCCCACGAGCCGCCGAACGGGTGCTCGGCGATCGGCATCAGCTCGACGTGGGTGAAGCCGGTCTCGGTGAGGTAGTCCGCCAGCTCGTCGGCGAGCTCGCGGTAGTCAAGACCCGGCCGCCACGAGCCGAGGTGCACCTCGTAGATGCTCATCGGCGCGTCGAGCCAGGCCGTGGAGTCGCGCTTGGCGATCCACGCGTCGTCGGCCCAGGTGTGCTGGGGTGTCGTGACGACCGAAGCCGTCGCGGGCGGCACCTCGGCACGGAACGCCATCGGGTCGGCCTTCTCGTGCCACTGCCCGTCGGGGCCGAGGATCCGGAACTTGTAGTGCGTACCGATCCCGATGCCCGGGACGAACAGGTCCCACACGCCGGCGCTGCCGAGCGAGCGCATAGGGTGCTCGCCGCTGTCCCAGAAGTTGAAGTCACCGGCGACCTGGACGGCCTGCGCGTTGGGGGCCCACACCGCGAACGAGGTGCCCTCGACGGGGCCGTCGGGCCCCTCATACGTACGCACGTGGGCGCCGAGCACCTCCCAGAGCCGCTCGTGCCGCCCTTCGCTGATGAGGTGCAGGTCGAGCTCGCCGACCGCTGCCGGCCAGGAGTACGTCTGGGGTTCCATCACTGACCCTCCGTCATGATGCGTTCGATCGACGCCAGCGGGACCGACAGCCAGTCGGGCCGGTTGGCGTGCTCGTAGGACACCTCGTAGACCGCCTTGTCGAGCTCGAGGGCTCGCAGCAGGTCTGCACTGTCTCGCGGATCCGCGCCGGCGACCTTGCCGTAGCCGTCGCAGAACGCCGCCCGGTTGCGGCGCGACCACTGCATCGCTCTAGCGGTGCGATCGGGGTCGTCGGGCTGGCCGACCAGCAGCTGCTGTGCGGCGTAGTCGAACGACCGGAGCATGCCCGCGACGTCGCGCAGGGGCGACCGCAGCGCCGATCGCTCGGCCAGGCTGGCGGCGGGCTCACCCTCGAAGTCGAGCAGCAGCCAGCCGTTGATCGTCCGCAGGACCTGGCCGAGGTGCAGGTCGCCGTGGACGAACTGCATCGACACGGGCTCGGACACCTCGGCGACCTTGGCGAACGCGGAGCGGAGCGCCGGCCCGTGGTCGGCGAGGGCTGGGAGCTCCGCGGTCACCCGGTCGAGTCGCTCGATCATCGCCGTGACGCTGCGCTCGAGCTCGGCGTCGTCGGCCTGCTCGGTGCCCAGCGCGGTCGCGAGGTCGGTGTGCACCCTCGCGACCGCCTTGCCCAGGCGGTAGGCCTCGCCGGCGAAGTCACCACCCACCTCCTCGGGCGCCAGCCCTCCGGAGTCGGCCATGAAGTCGCGCACGCTGGTGGTCGCCATGACCCAGCCGTCAGCGGCGTCGGGCATGAAGCGCTGCAGCATGCCGATCGTCAGCTCCTCGCCGTCGAGCTCACCCGAGATCGAGCCGAGCGGATCGGCGATGTGCGGGCAGTCCACGTCACGCAGCGCGCGGTGCAGCATGAGGTCCTTGTTGAGACCCGGGGTCAGCTTGCGGAACAGCTTGAGGATGTAGTGGTGGCCGTAGACGAGGGAGGTGTTGCTCTGCTCCGACGTGATCGGGTGAGCCCGCAGCCCGGAGGTGAGCTCGACGTCGGGCTCACGCTCGAAGCGCAGCTCGTCGACCTGCTCACCGGCGATGATCAGCTCGAGCAGCGCGGCCGTGAGGTCCGCGTCGCCGCTGGCCTCGTAGCAGGTGAGGCCGTTCTCGAGCCCGATCGACGACGACGCCGCCACGTCGGGGACCTGGCTCTGCCGGCTGCCGATCAGCAGCTGGTAGGGCTCGCTGCGGTCGCCCTGCTCGACCTCGACGACGAGGTGGATCAGCAGCGGGTCGCCGTCGAGCAGCGTCGTCCACGACAGCGGGCGTACGGCGCTGATCTCACGGTCCTTGCCGCCGAACCAGCGCTGCGTCGGCAGCCAGCCGGGCAGGGCCGTCGCGAGCTGCGCGACCAGCTCGTCGCGCGGCGACACGGCTTCGGTGGCTTCAACAGGTCCACTCATGTCTTGCTCCTTCGCTCTCCCTCGTCGCCGAGCTCGGACAGCTGGAACCAGTAGAAGCCGTGGCCCGGCAGCGTCAGCAGGTAGGGCAGCTCACCGATGCGCGGGAACCGCACGCTGCCGGTCAGCTCCACCGGGGTGTAGGACTCGTGCTCCGACAGGTCGAGCTCGACGGGCTGCGGGAACCTCGACAGGTTGTTGACGCACAGCACGACGTCCCGCTCGCCGTCGGGCCGCTCCCACACCCGCTTGTAGGCCAGCACGCTCGGGTTGGAGCCGCCGAGGTCGACGAACTCGCCCTCCGCGAACGCGTTGTGCTGCTTGCGGACCTCGATCATCCGGCGCGTCCAGTTGAGCAGCGACATCGCGTTGCCCTGCTGCGCCTCGACGTTGATCGCCTCGTAGCCGTAGGTCGGGTCCATGATCGGCGGCAGGTAGACGCGGCCGGGGTCGGAGCGGGAGAACCCTGCGTTGCGATCGGGCGACCACTGCATCGGCGTGCGGACGGCATCGCGGTCGCCCAGCCAGATGTTGTCGCCCATGCCGATCTCGTCGCCGTAGTAGAGGACCGGCGACCCGGGCAGGCTAAGCAGCATCGCGGTGAACAGCTCGAGCTGGTTGCGGTCGTTGTCGAGCAGCGGGGCGAGCCGCCGGCGGATGCCGATGTTGGCCTTCATGCGCGGATCGCTGGCGTACTCCTGGTACATGTAGTCGCGCTCGTCGTCCGTCACCATCTCGAGCGTCAGCTCGTCGTGGTTGCGCAGGAAGATGCCCCACTGCGTGCCCGACGGGATCTCGGGGGTCTGCGCGAGGATCTCCGAGATCGGGAACCGTGACTCGCGGCGGACGGCCATGAAGATGCGCGGCATGAGCGGGAAGTGGAACGCCATGTGGCACTCGTCGCCGCCGACCTTGGGATCGCCGAAGTACTCGACGACGTCGGACGGCCACTGGTTGGCCTCGGCGAGCAGGATGCGGCCGGGATACTCGCGGTCGACCGTCTCGCGGCACTTGCGCAGGTACTCGTGCGTGCGCGGGAGGTTCTCGCAGTTGGTGCCCTCCTCCTCGAACAGGTAGGGCACGGCATCGAGCCGGAACCCGTCGATGCCGAGGTCCAGCCAGAACCGCAGCACGTCGAGCATCGCCTCCTGGACCTCTTCGTTCTCGAAGTTGAGGTCGGGCTGGTGGCTGAAGAAGCGGTGCCAGAAGAACTGGCCGCGCACGGGGTCGTACGTCCAGTTGGACGACTCGGTGTCGACGAAGATGACGCGCGCGTCGGAGTACGCCGAGTCGTCGTCGCTCCACACGTAGTAGTCGCCGTAGGGCCCGTCGGGGTCGTTGCGGGACTGCTGGAACCACGGGTGCGCGTCGGAGGTGTGGTTGAGGACGAGGTCGGTGATGACCCGGATGTCGCGCTTGTGCGCCTCCTCCAGCAGGTAGACGAAGTCGTCGACCGTGCCGAACTCCGGCAGCACGGCGCGGAAGTCGCTGATGTCGTACCCGCCGTCGCGCAGGGGCGAGGCGTAGAACGGCGGCAGCCACAGGCAGTCGACGCCCAGCCACTGGAGGTAGTCCAGCTTGTCGGCGAGCCCGCGCAGGTCGCCGGTGCCGTCGCCGTTGGAGTCGGAGAAGGCACGCACGAGGACCTCGTAGAAGACCGCCCGCTTGAACCACTCGGGGTCGCTCGTCGCCTGCTCGGCGTGGCCGAAGTCGTCGGCCTGGGGCTCGACGAGCGTGCCGTCCTCGGCGATCGCCTCCCCGGTGTGCGGCGTCTCCTCCAGCCCCACCAGTCCGGCATCGGGGGCGGGGTCGTGTGGCATGTGCGTCACCTCTCGGTCAGGCATTCAGGGCAGTGTCGTCGGCGTCTTCGTACGTCCGTCTGGTCAGGCTCACGATGTGGGCGACGGCACGCGAGGGGTCGAGGCGTACGTAGTTGGACTCGCCCCAGTCGTACGTCTCGCCGGTGACCTCGTCGTGCGCGATCAGGCGGTCGCCCGGATCGAGGCCGAGCGCCGGCAGGTCGAGCCACATCGTGCCCTCGCGGGACTCGTGCGGGTCGAGCGAGACCACGACGAGCACCGTGTCGCCGGTCGCAGGGTCCTGCTTGGAGTAGACCAGCAGGGCGTCGTGGTCGATGTGGTGGAAGTGCAGGGTCCGCATCTGCTGCAGCGCAGGGTGCGCCCGGCGGATCTCGTTGAGCCGGGTCAGCCACGGCTGGAGCGATCGCCCCTCGGCCAGCGCGGCGGCGTAGTCACGCGGCCGCAGCTGATACTTCTCCGAGTCGAGGTACTCCTCGCTGCCGGGCTTGACCGCCTCGTGCTCGAAGAGCTCGAAGCCGGAGTAGACCCCCCAGGTGGGCGCCAGGGTGGCGGCGAGCGCGGCCCGGATCGCGAACATGCTCGGCCCGCCCACCTGCAGGTGCTCGGGGAGGATGTCGGGGGTGTTGACGAACAGGTTGGGCCGCCCGATGTCCCAGTGGTCCCGGTGGTCCTCGGCGAACTCGGTGAGCTCGGCCTTGGTCGTGCGCCACGTGAAGTAGGTGTAGCTCTGCGTGAAGCCGGCCCGGGCGAGGCCCCAGAGCCGCGCCGGACGGGTGAACGCCTCGGCGAGGAACAACACGTCGGGGTGCTCGGCCTTGACCTGCGCGATGAGCCAGGCCCAGAAGTCCGGCGGCTTGGTGTGCGGGTTGTCGACCCGGAAGATCCGGACTCCGCGCTCGACCCAGTGCAGCGTGACCCGCAGCATCTCGGCGTAGATCGCATCGCGGTCGTTGTCGAAGTTGAGCGGGTAGATGTCCTGGTACTTCTTGGGCGGGTTCTCGGCGTACGCGATCGTGCCGTCCGGCAGCGTCGTGAAGAACTCGGGGTGCTGCTCGACCCACGGGTGGTCGGGCGCGACCTGCAGCGCCAGGTCGAGGGCGACCTCGAGCCCCAGCTCGCCGGCTCGCTGGACGAAGGCCGTGAAGTCCTTGTCCTGGCCCAGCTCGGGGTGGATCGCGTCGTGGCCACCCTCCTTGGCGCCGATCGCCCACGGCGACCCGACGTCGGTCTTGCCCGGTGTCAGCGTGTTGTTGGGTCCCTTGCGGTTGACCCGGCCGATGGGGTGGATCGGCGGGAGGTAGACGACGTCGAAGCCCATGTCGGCGACGCGCTCGAGCTCCTTGGCGGCCGTCGCGAACGTGCCGTGGACCGGCCGGCCCTTCTTGTCGGTGCCGCCGGTCGATCGGGGGAAGAGCTCGTACCAGGATCCGTACGCGGCCCGCTGGCGGTCGACCCAGATCTTGTGGGTCGGACCCTTCGTCACGACCTGGCGGACCGGGAAGTCGTGCATGATCGAGCGGATGTCGCCGCCCAGCGCAGGGCCGGTGCGCGCGCCGAGGGGCAGCTCCGTGGCCCGCAGCGCGGTCGCGGCGCCCTCCAGCGCCGGGCGGTGCGCCTTGCGCTCCTTGCGGGCGGCCACCTCGTCGAGCAGCTGGGCGGCGAGCTCGAGGTCGTTGCCCAGCTCGGCGGCGGTCTGGCCCGCCGCGAGCTTGACCTTGATCGCGTGCACGATCGTCGTCCACGGATCGCCCCACGCGTCGACGCGGAAGGTCCACAGCCCGGTCGTGTCGGGGACGATCGTCGCCCGGAACAGGTCGGTGTCCTTGCCGGTCTCGTGCATCCGGGTCGTGCGGTCACGCCGCTCGCCGGGACCGCGCCAGACGACGGTGGCCGCGACGGCGTCGTGGCCCTCGCGCCACACCGTGGCGGTGACCGGGACATGCTCGCCGGCGACTGCCTTCGAGGGGTGTGTGCCGTCTCCGGAGAGAGGTCTGACGTCGTCAATCCCGAGCCGACCGGTCATCCAGTGCTCCCCCGTACGTCGAGTGCGTGCGTCGTCTTCGAACCTACTGGGTGGACCTACCCGGACGCACTCCGAGCAAACACCGCCTGGAAGCCCGGCCCGATTCAGTCGTCGCCCGTGCCGAAGCCCTCGAGCTGGGCCCGCTCCTCACGCGACAGGTGCTCCTGGAACAGGGTGATGTGCAGCCCGCCGGGAGCGTCCAGCCGCGAGTTGAGGGACTGCCAGGGGGTCTCGGTCGGTGGAGCCACCAGCGAGGCACCCGCGTCGACGAGCCTCTGCGTCCGCTCCTCGGCGTCCAGGACCTCGAACGCCACCCGCAGCCGAGGCGTGGTCGGGTGCCCGACCTCCAGCTCGTCGATCATCCGACGCTGCGCCGGGTTGGCGATCTCGACCGTCGCGTAGCCGGCGTGCAGGATCGTCACCTTCGCTCCCTCGCCCTCGGCCTCGAACGCCTCCTGCTCGCGGAGGCCCAGCACGTCGCGGTAGAAGGTCACGGCCTGCTCGTAGTCGTCGGCCTCGACGACGAGGCGGAGCTGGACGACGGGGCCGGTCTCTGGGGTCTGCTCGGTCATGGGCCCGACGCTACGTGGCCTCGACGAGGTGACGCCATGGTCCATCGCTGCCGCGTCAGATCTCGACGAGCCGCTCCTCACCGAGCACGCGGGCGACCAGGTCGGACTGCTTGGCACCGTCGAGGAGGGTCGCCGCGGCGAAGTCGGCGGCGAGCTTGTCGAAGTCGCGGTGGCGGCGCAGCATCGCGTGCTTGCCGCCTGTCACGCGTACGTATGACACGTCGGCCGTGCGCGACAACAGTCGAGCGGCTGCGGCAGAGCTGTCCGGGCGCGCGATCCGGTCGTCCGTGCCGTGCACGATGAGGACCTTGCGCCCGGAGAGATCGACCTCGCCGTCGGTCGGGTAGACCCAGGGGTTCAGCGCCACGACGCTTCGCACCTCCCGGCGGTCGCCGGCCAGGAGGGCAGCCCGGCCACCCAGCGAGTGCCCCACGAGGCCGACCGGGAGGCGTTCCGTGAGGCCCTCGTGCATCTGGTCGATGGCCCAGTGGACGTCGTCGACCGGAGTGCGGCGGGTGTCCCACCCGCGTGTGGAGTTGAGCAGCCGGTAGACCGCCAGCCGGCGCCGGCCGGCGAGTGCGAGCCGCTTGGCTATCGGGATCATGCGCAGGACCGAGAGCTGGGTCGGGCTGACCATGGGGTTGCCACGGCGGCTGGCACCGCCGTGCAGCACCAGGACGGCTGCCTCGGCATTCTTGGGCTCGGAGACGGGGATCAGGCGTGGGGAGTTCGGCACGCATGTGCATTGCCCGGACGGGCGGCTGCGAAACCCCCGGCGCCCCGCGCTGCGGTCAGTCCTGCCGAGGTGCCTTGAGCAGCAGCAGCGACCGGGCCGGCAACGTGAGCGAGCTGCCGGCCGACAGCGGCTCGGTGGATGCCGGCTCGCCGTCCGGCGTGGTCGTGTCGAGCGTGGGCTCGAACGTGGCGCCGAACTCCACTCCTGGCAGCACGACGTCGACCGGCTCGGCACCGGCGTGCATCAGCAGCAGCCACGAGTGGTCCGCCAGCAGCTCGCCCTCGCGCGTGCGGGACTGGCTGTTGGACCCGTCGATCCACATGCCGAGGGTGCGACGGTCGTCCTCGGCCCAGTCGGCCTCCTCGAGCTCGTGGCCGTCGGGGCGCAGCCAGATGAGGTCGGGACGCCCGGTCGGCGTGGTGCGACCGTCGAAGAACTCGGGCTGACGCAGAGCGGGGCTGTTGGCCCGCAGATGGATCACGCGACGCGCGAACGCGAGCATCGCCTCGGTCTCGTCGGTCTCGGTCCAGTCGACCCACGACGTGGGGTCGTCGAGGCAGTACGCGTTGTTGTTGCCGCCCTGGGTGCGCCAGAGCTCGTCGCCCGCCACGAACATCGGCGTGCCGGTCGACAGCAGCAGCGTCGCGAACAGGTTGCGGGCCTGCTGCTGGCGCAGCGTGCGGATCCCGGCGTCGTCGGTCTCGCCCTCGACGCCGTGATTCCACGATCGGTTGTCGTTGGTGCCGTCCCGGTTGTCCTCGCCGTTGGCCTCGTTGTGCTTGCCGTCGTACGACACGAGGTCCCGGAGCGTGAAGCCGTCGTGCGCGTTGACGAAGTTGATCGACTGCCAAGGCCTGCGGAACGTGTGGTCGTAGAGGTCGGACGAGCCGGTGAGCCGGTAGGCCAGGTCGTCGACGCCGCCCGCGGCACCGCGCCAGAAGTCGCGCACGGTGTCGCGGTAGATGCCGTTCCACTCGGCCCACTGGGCGCTGAAGTCGCCGACCTTGTAACCCTCGCCGGTGGCGTCCCAGGGCTCGGCGATGAGCTTGCACCTCGACAGGACCGGATCGGTCGTGATCGCGGTCAGCAGGGTCGAGTCGCGGTCGAACGGTCCCCCGTTGGGCCGCCCGAGCGTGCTTGCGAGGTCGAAGCGGAAGCCATCGACGCCGAGCTCGGTGGTCCAGTAGCGCAGCGAGTCGGTCACCATCCGGACGACCGTCGGCGAGCCGGACTCGAGCGTGTTGCCGCAGCCCGTGATGTCGGCCATGTGGCCGTCCTCGTCGTGCAGGTAGTAGGCCGGGGCCTCGTAGCCGCGGAACGCCAGCGTGGGGCCGTCGGGGCCGCCCTCGCAGGTGTGGTTGTAGACGACGTCGACGATGACCTCGATGTTGGCCGCGTGCAACGCCGCCACCATCGTGCGGAACTCCTCGACCTCACGACCCGGCTCGCTCGCGTAGCCGGCGTGCGGCGCGAAGAAGCCCAGCGGTGAGTAGCCCCAGTAGTTGTGCCGGCCGGCGTTGACGAGCGAAGGCTCGTCGCTGAACGTGTGCACGGGCAGCAGCTCGACGCTCGTCACGCCGAGGCGTACGAAGTGCTCGATGACTGCGGGGTGCGCGAGGCCGAGGTAGGTGCCGCGCAGCGCCTCGGGCACGTCGGGGTGCTGCTGCGTGAAGCCCTTGACGTGGAGCTCATAGATCACGGTCTCCTCGAACGGGATCTCGGGCTTGACGCCGGTGTCGGGTCCGCCCGGGCTCGTCACGACGCTCAGCGGCACCGATCCGAGCGAGTCGACCTGCGACGGCTCGACGCCTTCGGGGTCGTCGGCGTAGCCGAGTGCGGCTGACATGTCGGTCATCGTCCCGCTGATGCGCCGGGCGTAGGGGTCGACCAGGAGCTTGTTGGGGTTGCAGCGCAGCCCGGTCTTGGGCTCGTACGGGCCGTGGATGCGGAAGCCGTACTTCTGCCCGGGCGTGACTCCCGGAACCAGCCCGTGCCAGACCCCGAACGTCCGCTCCGTGAGCTCGATGCGGCGCTCGTTGAGGTCCTCGTCGATGAGGCACAGCTCGACCCGATCGGCGACGCTGCTGGCGACGGCGAAGCGAACGCCGCCGGCCTCCGGATGTGCGCCGAGCGGGAACGGGCGTCCGGCGAGGACCTGGGTGCCGGAGGTCGGGTGGGTGGCCATGCGGCAAGTCTTTCAGGTGGGGGTGCACACGGACGAGCGGAGGAGCCACGCCGGGCTCGCGGCATCGAGTGGGGAGCTCTTCGAAAAGACGGGGTGTCTGTGGTTTCGCCTGCGCCGGCCGGGTACTTCCCCCTCGTCCGACACCTCTACTCCCACCGAGAGGCAGGCATCATGACCGCGAGCCTCGGCGCGTCGTTGCTGGTCATCCTCACGTTCTTCATTGCCTTGAGCACCCTGTTGCTGCTCGCTGTGCACATGGAGTCAACGCTCACCCGGCCGCGCCCGCGCCGTGTCCGTGTCGCGGTCCGAGGCGGCCACGCGAGCCAGCCGAGATCATTGCGCTGAAGCAGCATCCAGCGGGGGCTGACGGCCCCTAGGATCGGGGCATGCTCTCGACCGACTCCGCCCTGACGTTCGCGGTGGCGTCGCTGCTGCTGATCGTGATCCCGGGGCCGAGCGTGCTGTTCGTCGTCGGCCGCTCACTGTCGCTCGGACGCCGCGGCGGCCTGCTCAGCGTGGCGGGCAACGAGCTCGGGTACGTCGTGCCGATCGTCGCCGTCGCCCTCGGCATCGGTGCCCTCGTGTCGCAGTCGGTCGTCGCCTTCACCGCGGTCAAGGTTGCCGGTGGGGTCTATCTGACGTTCCTCGGCCTCCAGGCGGTGCGGCACCGGCGGGCACCCGTCGACGGTCCCGATGCCGCTGCCAGCTCGGGCGGACAGCTGCTCTGGCAGGGGTTCGTCGTCGGTGCAACGAATCCCAAGACCATCGTGTTCTTCGTCGCCGTGCTCCCCCAGTTCGTCGACCACGACCGCGGTGGCATCCCGGGTCAGATCCTGGCGCTCGGTCTGATCTTCGCCGTCATCGCGTTCGCCTGCGACTCGGTGTGGGCCGTGGCGGCCGGCGCAGCGCGGGCGTGGTTCGCTCGCTCGCCTCGCCGGATGTCGCAGATGAACGCCACCGGGGGCGCCATGATGATCGGCCTCGGCGGCGGGCTGCTGCTCGCCGGAAACAAGACCTGAGGCGCAGCTGCCGCCGTCGAGGCTCCCGGGAGACGCTCTGTCCGGGGAGACTGGATGTCACTACAGTGGCCGCATGCGCATAGAGATGGAACCGCGGGGAGTTCTGGATGCGTGGGAGATCGGGCAAGGCGCGGAGGGCGACATCGACTCCGCATCAGGTCTCACCACCGCAGCTGCCGGCACCGACCTCGCCGGGTTGCAGGCCACGCTGACCTCGGCCGCCGACACCGTCAGCCAGATGCTCGACGTCGTCACGGCGGTCATCAGCGAGACGACCGCCAACATCGACGGCTGCCTGGCTGAGTACGCCGCCAGCGACGGCCGCACGGCGGGTGGGTTCCATGGGCTCACCTGACGTCGGGGCGATCGCCGAGGACGCCCTCGACGAGACCATCGAGGGCTTGCGGACCGTGCTGGCCAAGCTCGAGAACATCGACTTCTGGCCGCCCTGGGACGCGGCCCAGACGATCGTCGATGCCATCAGCACGGCGGTGACCGTGGCCACCACCCCACCCGAGCCCGATCCCGACGACATCGAACGAGCGGCCGACGCGTGGGGCTCCATCGCGACGCACGTCGACCAGGCTGCGCTCGACCTGTCGAAGTCGCACCGGGCCATGACCCCGGCGGTCTGGCTGGGCGACGCCGGCGACGCGGCACGCACCTCGATCGACGAGCTCAGCGACCGGACCGAGACCATCCCGGTCGCCGCCGAGGCGGTCAAACGAGCTCTCGTCGTGGCCGCGGACGCGATGACCGGGGCGCGCGACCGGCACTCATCGGCATACTCGATCCTCACCGAGAACCTCAACATCAGCTGGTCCGACATGAGCCCGTGGGCCTTGGTCGACAAGCTCAAGAACATCGTCGGCGACTGCATCGAGGCGGTCGAGGCACTCATCGGGTCCTACCAGGACGCCGCCGAGGCGCTGGCCACCGCGCGCCGCGCGATCGTCGCGGCGATCGATGACATCGAGCTGCCCGCCCACCTGCCCGGCGGAGTCAGCGCCATCAGCGTCGTCAACGCCTGGGACGGTGACGAGAGCGGTCCCCTGCGCGGCTCCGTCCTGGAACGCGCCGATGCGGCCCTCGACGAGATGTCGCCCTCCGAGCGTGCCGTCGTGCAGCGGCTGCTCGACTCGGCGCCGAGCGACGAGGCCAAGGCATGGATCCTCGCCGGGCTCGCATCCGGCATGGGTGTGGCGGCGTTGACCCGGTATGCCGGCAAGGTCAACGCGATGTCGCCGCAGGAGCTCGACGCGCTCGACCCGGCGAACGCGAGCGACGGGACGTACAAGCAGCCCGACCAGACGACGTGCGGCTCGTCGACCCTCGTGATGTCGCGGATGCTCAACGATCCGGCGTACGCCATGTTCATCACGACCGGCTACAACCCCGAGACCGGGGAGACGTCCGACCTGTCTCCGGAGAAGCTGTTCGCCGCCGAGTCGCAGAAGATGCACGACCAGACCAACGGGCTCAGTGATCACGACGGGGATCCGCAGGTGCCGTGGCCCGAGCCCATCGGCACCTCGCCATGGGGTGTCGCCAACCAGATGGCCGGCGACGGCGGATCGGGCCTGCCGGGCTCCGACTACGGCATCGACCTGACCGATCCCAGCGCGCCGGGTGCCGACTACGACAGCATCGTCGCGGCGACGCAGAACGGTGAGACCGTGCCGTTGTTCGTCGGCGACGAGAAGATCCCCCAGCACGTCGTGCTGGTCACCGCGAGCTCGGATGACACCCTGACGATCTATGAGCCGGCGGACGGGAAGACGATCACGGTGACGCGGGACGAGTTCGAGAACGGCACGGCCGACATCGCCGGCTGGGAGCAGCCATGGATGGCGGTCACGCCGTCGTGACACGCACCCTCAGGCTGCTGCTCGTCACGGCAGCCGCGCTCCTGCTCGCCGCGTGCCCGGGGCCGGCGAAGCAGGACCTCAAGCCCAACGCGACCGACCGGGCACGCGTCGACCGCATCGCGAAGGATCCTTGGGCCGCACCGACCAGGACGATGCTGCCGCGCCAGTCGTACGGCAGCAACGGGCAGCTCGACCGCCAGGCCGGCGAGCGTTCGACCAACGTCGCAGGCAGCGACAGCCGGCCCATCGTCGCCAAGGAGGTCGAGGCTGCCACCGCCGATGGCTGGGAGCTCGTGGCCGCCGACTGCGACGAGGACGATGGCCATGTGCGTTCCGTCCAGCTCTCGCGGGGCGACAGCCTCGGCACCTTCGCCCGCGCCATCATCACGGCTTCTCCGGACAGCAGCACGGCCGAGGACTCGTACGACGTGACCGTCAAGGTCTTCGTGCCGCACCACGTCGACAAGGGCTGGCCGCAGCCCCCGGCACTGCAGCCTGAGGACACCTGCCTCGCCGATCCCGCGAAGCCGTCGGACGAGGTCGAGGACGTCAGGAGCGGCAAACGGTTCGGTCCGTCGTGACCGACGTCATCGTCAGCAAGGTCGCGAACTGCCTCGTGCCCGATGTCTCGACCACTGGCACCTGGATGATGCGCGCGGTCACGCGCTGGATGGGCAAGCGGATGGGCGGCTTGTGGGTCGGCGGCCGGATCACGCTCACCGCGACCAGGCTCGAGTTCGAGCCCAACATCGTCAACATCGCGCTGCACGACGGTGACACCAACCGCGCCATCGCGCTTCGCGACGTCACCGCTGTCGAGGACCGAGGCGGGATCTTCACCAAGATCGTCCATGTCGACGGTCCCGACGGTGGCGTCACGTTCCGGTGCTACGGGGCGCGCAAGGTGTCGCAGCGCGTCCGTGAAGCAGTGGCTGCCGCACGCTGAGCCGTACGGCCGGTCGTGGAGGATGGGGGCGTGCACCAGTTCAGCCAGATCGACGTGTTCGCCTCCGCCATCACCGAGGGCAACCCCCTTGCCGTCGTCCACGACGCTGACGACCTCGACGACGAGCTCATGGCCGCTTTCGCGCGGTGGACCAACCTCGCCGAGACCACGTATCTCCTGCCGCCGACAGACCCCGACGCCGACTACCGCGTACGCATCTTCAATACGCAGCGAGAGCTGCCCTTCGCCGGCCACCCCACCCTCGGCTCGGCTCGCGCGTGGCTCGAGGCTGGCGGCACGCCTCGCACACCGGGCGAGATCGTCCAGGAGTGCGCTGCCGGCCTGATCCGTATCCGCCAGGACGGTGAGCGGCTCGCCTTCGCCGCTCCCCCACTCGTTCGCGACGGCGCGGTCGACGACGCCGACCTGGACCGTGTGGTGCGCGGCCTGGGGGTCGATCCGTCCCGTGTCGTCGACGCCGCTTGGGCCGACAACGGCCCGGGGTGGGTCGCCGTGCTGCTCGACAGCGCCGAGACCGTGCTCGGCCTGACACCTGACCAGTCACTGTTCGGCGAGACCAACCGCGTCGGCGTCGTCGGGCCCCACCCCGAAGGCTCTGAGACCGCCCTCGAGATCCGTGCTTTCACCTCCAGTCCCGGCGGCGAGGACCCAGTGACCGGCAGCCTCAACGCCTCGATCGCGCAGTGGCTCATCGGCACCGGCCGAGCACCCTCGTCGTACGTTGCCGCGCAGGGCACCGTCATCCACCGCCGCGGCCGCATCCACGTCGACCGGATCGGGGATGACATCTGGATCGGCGGCGAGACCGTCGTGGGGATCACCGGGACCGTGAGCCTGTAGGCCGGGGGCTCGGTCGCTGGCTCACCTGCGTCATTCGACCTGCTCACGTCAGGCCGTGGCCTCGGCAGTCCCGGATCGCGTCTGGGTGGCAGGGTTCGTGGTAGACATTGCTCCGCTGCGCGCATCACCGGCGGGGCGTCCTGCGTGTGGAGATAAGGTCTGGGCCGTGGTGACTGTGCTGACGATCGTGGTCGCGACTGTGCTGTTGTGCGCGTTGGCGACACTCGCCGTTGTCGCACTGCTGAGGAGGGTCGCCGCTGCCCCGCCGTCGGGACGGCGGCAGGAGCCGGTGCAGTCAGGCCGTGTGGAGTGGGTTGGCGCTCAGATCGTCAGCTCGAGAACCATCAACAGCACGGCGGCTGATCGGGGCGTCGCCATCGTCGAGCTCAGGCTTGATCTCGGCTCGGGCGTGGTTCGCTCGGTGACATGGCAGGTCGAGCTCTCGGCCACTTCGCGGCTCGAACCCGGACAGACCATCACCGTCGGCTGGGATGCCAGCAGCGAGTCGGTCTGGCCGATCGAGGACTGGGCACGCCGGTGGCCGCAGTGACGACACCCGACCGGGAGGGCTCAATCCAGCGCGAGCGCAGCCTGCACCGCGTCGATGACCTCCTGCACTTCGAGCCACTCGTCGGCGGTCACCTCGAGGCGCATGGAGCCCGCACTCCGGAGGCGCGTCGCGAGGCGTAGGAACCGATCTCCCTTGCGATCCGGCTCACCCACGGTCAGGTCGAGATTGGCGACGTGAAATCGGGCACTGAGGGTGCCGGGATAGCCGAAGACCTCCAGGACCGTGCCGTCGAACGTGAGCAGCGTGTTGCCTTTCCAGGCGACAACAGCGTCGTCAGTCATGGCACCAATCTAGTCAGCCCGCGCATGCCTGGAACCCGTCCCGACTCCTCCAAGAGGGCGGCGAAGGGTCCGGGCGCACCTGCGCTGACGTCATCCACGAGCAGCGACGACGTCCGCCACCGCGTCGAGGCAGCGCAGATCGGTGGTGGCGGGCACCACGATGAACTCATCGCAACCGGCCTGCTCAGCACCGTCCAGCACTCCGCGCAGGGCGTCGGGCGTCGCAGTGATGGCCGTCTTCGCGATCGCGCCTGCGAGCTCTGGGCCGAGGAATCCCAGATAGCGAGCGGTGAACGAGCGCAACGTCTCAGCGGCGTCGCCGATCCCCACCGCGACGAAGCAGCCGCTGATCTTGACGGGCGGCGCGTCGCGACCCGCCTCCTCCCAGCACCTCTCGGCCAAGGCGTTGACCCGACTGATGGCCTCGCGGTCGCCTGCGATGTCGAACCCACTGATCCCGTCCGCCCATCGAGCAGCCCGGCGCATGGCTTTGGGTCCCATCGCGCCGGCCAGGATGCGTGGACCGCCGGGCTGCAGCGGGAGCGGCCCCACCGGCTCGGCTCCGTCGAACGGCGGGTGCCCCGCCAGCAGCTGACGCAGCTCGGCGATGTTGGAGTCAAGCCGCGAGTGGCGGTTGGAGAAGTCCCGTCCCACGGCGCGGTAGTCGTCATCCCGAGCTCCGACGCCGACTGCCACGTCGAGACGGCCCCGAGCAAGGTGGTCGAGGGTGCCGATCTGTTGGGCGACCATCGGCATCGCGTGCTGCGGCAGCACCCACAGATTGGCGAAGACGCGCACGCGTTCGGTGACTGCAGCACACGCGGCGAGCGTCGCCACCATCTCGGGATTGCTGAACGTGACGCGCTCCCCTGCCGAGACGCTCGAGAAGGGTCCTGCATCGATTCCGCGCGCCCAGTCAACGGTGGTGCCGGGGCCGTAGCCCTCAGCCATCTGCGGAACCGCGACACCGACGTCCATCACTCAGCCACCCGCAAGCAATCGGAGACAAGCTTCGGCATGCCGATCGGGCATGCACACCTGCAAGCGAATTCGAGGGACATCCCCGAACCCTACAGAGACTGGTCGTCGATGCGAGACGGTTCAACCGCCCTGGGTTCGGTCGACGAGTCCGGCCTTTCCGGCGTCACCGGCCGAGCTTGAGCTCAGCGCGTGACGTTCACGCTCGGTGCGTGCCGCGATGACGCCGTGCCCGTACCAACGCCACCCCTCCGGCCATGGCCACGAGGGCGAAGGCGAGCGGGATGACGGCCGGCCCGCCTGTGTCCGGGAGGTCGGTCGATGAGTCGACTGAGTCGGAATCAGTGCCCGCACTGTCGATGTTGGAGCCATCGTCGGCTTGGGCTCCGGCGTCTGTCCCGGCGTCGATCTCAGTTCCAGAGTCGGCACTGGCCCCGGCGTCGGTGTCAGTGTCGGTACCCCCGCCTGCGTCGGTGCCGGCATCGGTGTCGACGGCCGTGTCTGTGTCTGTGCCACCGTCGGGGTCCGTCTCGGTACCGGAGTCCGTGCTGGTGCCTTCAGTGCCAGTGACTGCGGTGGTGTCGGTACCGGCGTCTGGGGTGGTGTCGCAACGAGGGTCGACGATGGTGTTGCTGTCCAAGGTGACGGCCCCGTTGCTGGCGAGCAGCCGTCCTTCGAACGTGGCGTTGGTCGTGGCGCTGATGCTGGTGTGCGCCAGGACGTTTCCGACAAAGCTCGTACCGGTGCCGAAGGTGGCCGAGCTGCCGACCTGCCAGTAGACGTTGCACGGTTGCGCCCCGTTGACGAAGTTCACCGTCGAGTTTGACGCGGTGATCAGCGTCGAGGGCGCTTGAAAGACGAAGACTCCGTCCTTGCGCCCGTTGCCGTCCAGCGTCATCGCGCCGCTGAGCAGCATGCTGCTGCTCGCGCGATAGATCCCGGGCAGGTACGGGTCGTTGCGGGTGAGCTCTTGCGGGACAGCGGTCGGAGGCAAAGCCCCGGCGGTCTCGTTGTATGCCGCCAACAGGTCGGACTTGGCCTGCTGGGTGACCCCGTCGCCGGCGTGGTCCTCCGCGCCAGCGCCGGTGAACACGAAAGGCGTGTCGGTGCTGACCGTGGGGGTCTCGTAGCTTCCGACGCTGCCAGCCAGTGACGTGACACCTGTGTTGCTCACGCCTGAACCGGCGAGGACCGAGAACGCCTTGGCGGTCCCGAGGTCGATGGTCGGGTCTGCTGCCTGGGCCGATTTGGCACTGAGGATGCCCAGCGAGGCGAGCGTCAAGGCTGTCACGCCCACCGCCGTGTGCAGCGTGTGACGGCCGCGCGGCCCGGCTGAGTCGTGATGCACGTAGTCGTTCATGTCTTCTCGATCCTGTGACCAGGCAAGAAGGGCCACGGCTTCTTCGCCGCGTCGACGAGTTCGGGGCGACGATGGTGCGGGAGTGCCGTGGATGTGAGATCAGCAGACCGTACGACTGTGGGAGTGGCAAACCCCTCCGAGGCGCGCACCCCACATAGGGGCTCTGTCGCTGCTCCGGAAGGAGCGTGTGTCGCATATGCGACAGGCTCACCTTTACAAGGTGGCACATATTGCGCAGCCCCGTGCTGTACACCGGAGTTACATTTTTACGCTCCGGCGCATGGCGTTCCCCGCGCCGCAGTTCGAGCCTGCTTCGCAACACCGCCGCTGCCGCCTGCACTCCGGGCGCTTGAGCAACGACGATCTCCGGCGTCCGTACCTTCGTGCCGCTCGAGCGGCCCGCACGACTTGACGAGCTGCTCCGCGACTTCTGAAGAGAGCAGTGAGGCGACGGTCAGCTACGGCTGTCCCGCTCTGACTCGACGCGAAGCTCGCGACCCTTGGCCACGTCCTCCTGCTCCTTCTCCTCGGCCTTGTCGATGTTGCGGGTGTCGCGTGGCGGAAGCTGGATGTCCTTCTCCGCCTCGATGCCGGCCTGGAGCTGGCGCCCTCGCTCGAGCTCGGCATCCAGCTCCGCACCGAACAGCAGCGCGAGGTTGGTGATCCAGAGCCACAGGAGGAACACGACGACGCCGGCCAGGGATCCGTACGTCTTGTCGTAGCTCGAGAACATCGCGACGTACAGGCCGAAGGCGGCTGAGGCGATGATCCACACCACGATCGCGAAGACCGCGCCCACGCTGATCCAGCGGAACTTGGGCTGCTTGACGTTCGGCGTGGCGTAGTAGAGGAGCGCGACGACGAGGACGACGACACCCAGCAGCACGGGCCACTTCGCGATGTCCCAGATCAGGATGGCGGTCGACCCCAGGCCGATCTGCTCACCGACGGCCTCGGCCACCGGGCCGGTCAGGACGAGGGCTGCCGCGGCGATCGCGACCAGGACGAGTGAGATCAGGGTGACGAGCAGCTGCACGGGACGCAGCTTCCAGATGGGGCGCCCCTCCCCGATGTCATACACCCGGTTCATGGCACGACCGAACGCCCCGACATAGCCCGACGCGGACCAGAGGGCTGCGAGCAGACCGGTGATCAGCGCGATGCCGGCGCCCTGCGCCGTGCTGAGCTGCTCGATGGTCGGGCGCAGGCTGTCCACCGCCGACGACGGTCCGACCTGGTCGACGATCTTCAGCAGGGCGTCGACCGTCGACTTGCCCTGCCCGAAGACGCCGAGCAGCGAGACGAGCGCGATCAACGCGGGGAACAGCGCGAGCACGGCGTAGTAGGTCAGCGCAGCCGCCAGATCGGTGCACTGGTCCTTGGAGAACTCGCGGAGCGTCTTTCGCGCCACGTAGAACCACGACCTCTTGTGGAGATCTGCGGGTGAGTCAGGCTTGCGATCGTCCTCGGGCTTGGGCGCGGATCGGGTCCGCTCGTCGGTCGTGCTCATGGGGCCTCCGCTGCTCTGGGTCTCGTTGTCGCGCGTCCTGATCGACACCGACTACCCATGGGCACCCCGGGGAAACGCCGAGCAGTGCACCGGACATGCGGTCCGGATCTCGACGGACGTCAGCCGGCGCCGAGGAGGTAGGCGCGGACCGCGGAGCCGTAGCCCTTGAGATCCAGGTCCGGGACGGGGCTGCTGGCGTGGACCTCGTCGGTCTCGGCGTGCGTCGCGTGGTCGAGCAGCACCTCCCTGGGCCCGGCCCGGGCGCACAGACGGGCCGCGAGGTTGACCACCCCACCGACCGGCTTGTAGTCGTACCGCCCGTCGAACCCGACGATCCCCAGCGTCGCGTAGCCGAACGCGAGCCCCACGCCGTAGTCCAGGTCGTATCCTCGGCGCTGCCAGCCGGCCACGACGCCCGACATCGTGTTGCCGAGCTCGGCGGACATCGCGACGGCAGCCAGGGCAGCGTCGTCTCGCGGCACCGGGTCCCCGAAGTAGGCCATGATCCCGTCGCCGGCGTAGTCGCCGACTGTCGCCTCGTAGCGCTGGAGCAGCCCGCCGACCGCGCTGTAGTAGTCACCGAGCACCTCGACGACCTCCTCCGGCTCGGCGCCGTTGGTGAACGCGGTGAATCCGCGCAGGTCGCAGAAGAACACCGCGATGCGTGCTCGGTGGGGCTTGGAGAGCTCTGCGGAGTCCTCGGCCAGCACCACGTCGGCGACCTGGCTCGAGAGGAACCGGCGCAGGCCACTCAGCCGCTCGATCTCGGCCACCTGGGACTCCACCCGGTCCTCCAGAGTGTGGTTGAGCTCGGCCAGCTCGACCCGCGCCTCGTGCTCGGACGTCGCGAGCTCGTTGCTTCGAGCAGCGATCTGGCCCATCACGACTCCCGTGCCGATGATGTTCGCCGCCGCGAACAGCCAGGCCTGCCACGGGGAGGACCAACCGTCCTGCGTACCGAGGACGACCCCGAAGCAGCCCAGCAGGAAGGCGGCATGAACGACCGCCCAGCGCAGCCGCAGCATGTAGAACGCGAACAGCGGCGCCTCGATGTAGGCCAGCGCGACGACCGCGAGGTCCGGACCCGCCGACCAGACGCCGAGGGTGACCATCACCACCGAGAAGTAGAGCACCAGCAGCGTGACCGCGGGTGCAGCCAGGCGAAGCAGCCGCGCCGGGCTCACGAGGACGTAGCCGGCCATCGACACGCCCAGGGCGATCGCGATGCAGTTGAAGACGACGAACGTGCTCGAGTGGCGAGCAGCATCATCGGCAGCGATGGCGTAGGCCAGACCCGCGGCGCCGCTCGCCGTCGGGAGGAACGCGGCGGCCCAGGTGAGTCGGATCATGGCCATCAGGCCGAACGGCCGCATAGTCCCGGCGAACGGCATCGACCAGGGTTCGGCGTCGAGAGCCGCCACCTCGGGCCCGGCCCAGTCCCGCGGCCTCACCGGCGTGCTCGCAGGGCCGCTTCGCTCATGTGACGAGTGAACCGCACCGGCGGTGCCGGCGCCAGCACCATGGCAGACCCTCCCACCGACCAGTGAGGTACCTCAGCGGCTTGCCTGATGGGCGGACGTACGGGATCTACGCACTTCCCCCGATGTACAGGGCGTACCTCACCCACGAGCCTCGTCTGCGAGGGGGAACACCCATGATCCACATCTACCTGGCCCAGTCCGATGCCCAACGACGAGAGCGAGACCTGGCCCTGCAGGTGGAGCGCCAGCGCGCCTCGGAGCTTCGGCAACCGCCTGAGGCGGCGGCGCGGCAGCGTTCGCCACTGCGCTTGTCCGCGTATCGCGGACTGACCTGGCTCACCCACTCTCGACGTGCGAGACGCTCATGACGTCAGGGTGGTCGGCTGTGCGAGCGGCCTGAGGCCACACGCGGCGGCGAAGCCGTCCGACTCGATGCCCATCGCCACGTTCGGGCGAGTCGTGAAGTTGGCGAAGGCGATCACCGCCGTCAGCTCCACGAGCGCAGCGTCGCCGAGCTGGTCGCGGAGCCCGGCCACCATCTCGTCGGTCACCGACGGTGGCGTGACCGTCATCGCCTCGGCATACTCGAGCACCTCGCGCTCGAGCGGCGAGAAGACGGCCACCTCGCGCCAGCGCGGGACCTCGCGCGCCTTGTCCATGTCGAGGTTGAGGTTGTTGGCCTCGAAGTAGTTGAAGTCGAGGCACCAGGTGCAGCCCACCTGCGAGGCGACCGCCATGTGGGCGAACGACTTGAGCTGCTCGTCGCACGCGTCCCACTTCTTCAGCTTGCCTCCGAGGCCCGCCATGGTCATCAACACCTTCTGGTTGTGCCAGTAGACACCGATCGAGCTCGGCACCTGGCCGAGTGCCTTCCTCGCGAACCGCTTGATGATCGCGCCCTTGAATCCGCTGATCTCGGCGGGGGGAATGCGGGTGGTTCCGGTCATGTCGTCCTCCTGTTGTGTGCAGCTTCACCATGAAGACGAAAACCAGAGGCCCTGTGTGACATGGCGGTTCAACGCGAGGTCCGATAGCTGCCAGCACCGGGCCGCGGTGCCAGCGAGGCTGGCACCATGACCACGCCGACAGCAGAAGCAACCACGACCACCAAGATCGCTCTCATCACCGGAGGCAACCGCGGACTGGGACTCGCCACAGCGCGGCTCCTCGGACGTACGGGAGCGACCGTCATCATCGCCGCGCGCGACGAGGAGCGGTCCCGCGCGGCGGTCGTCGCTCTGCGGCGTGAGGACATCTATGCGACCGCGATCCGGCTCGACGTCAACGACCCGGCCAGCGTCGCAGCAGCAGCCGAACGGGTCACTCGAGAGCAGGGACGGCTCGACATCCTCGTCAACAACGCGGGGATCCTCCCCGAGGCGACCACGCCCGATGCCGGCTGGCCCCTCGACCTGGCACTGTTCACGCAGACCATCAACACGAACGTGCTCGGCGCCGTTGCCGTCACGCAGGCTTTCCTGCCTCTGCTGGCCGCGTCGCCGGCCGGCCGCATCGTCAACGTGTCGACCACCATGGGTTCGCTGTCCGAGCAGCTCAACCCGGCTTCGCCCTACTTCTCTCTGGTCGTGCCGGCCTACCAGACGTCGAAGGCTGCCTTGAACGGCCTGACGGTCGCGTTGTCGAAGGCGTTGGCCGACTCGGCGATCAAGGTGAACTCGGTCTGTCCCGGCTGGGTGCAGACCGACCTCGGCGGTCCGGACAACCGTGCCGCCGCACCGACCACGGCCGACGAGGCAGCCCAGGTCGTGGTCGAAGCAGCCCTGCTGGACTCCTCCGGGCTGTCCGGTACGTTCTTCGACGCCTCAGGCGAGATCAGCTGGTAGGTGACGACAGCTCGGCCAGTGCGGCCGGACGGGGCACCGCCGCACTCAGCCCCAGCGCAGCAGCACGTGCTCCGGTGACTCGGGTGACCAGTCGGACGTACGCACCTCGAACGACTCCGCGGCGAAGTTGACCGCCACGCGAAGCGAGCCGCGGTGCATGACGAGCCAGGAATCGTCTGCCGCGACCTCCACGACGAACCCGTCCAGCGACGGATCCGTCAGCTCAGGGTGCGCTCGACGGAGCGCGATCAACGAGCGGTAGAGATCGAGCATCGCGGCATGGTCCGGGTCGCCGACCTCCGACCAGTCGAGCGTCGACCGCTCGACCGTCGCCGGGTCCATCGGGTCGGGCACCTCGGACTCGCCCCACCCGTGCCGGCCGAACTCCCGACGGCGGCCGGTGCGCACGGCCTCGGCGAGCTCGGGATCGGGGAATGACGCGAAGAACTGCCACGGTGTGCCGGCCGCCCACTCCTCGCCCATGAACAGCATCGGGGTGTAGGGCCCGAGCAGGACGATCGCCGCACCGCACGCCTGCAGGCCGGGCGAGATGGCTGCCGAGATGCGGTCGCCGGTGGCGCGATTGCCGATCTGGTCGTGGTTCTGCAGGTACGCGAGGAAGGCCGTGCCGGTCAGCGAGGACGTGTCGACGGGGCGGCCGTGCGTACGTTCGCGGAACGACGACCACGTGCCGGCGTGGAAGAAGGCACCCCGCAGTGTCGCGGTCAGCGCGCCGGGCGCGGCGAAGTCGGCGTAGTAGCCGTCGGTCTCCCCCGTCAGCCGCACGTGCAGTGCGTGGTGCAGGTCGTCCGACCACTGGGCGTCCATGCCGAGCCCGTTGGTGGAGCGCGGCGTGACCATGCGGGGGTCGTTGAGGTCGGACTCGGCAATGAGCGCCAGCGGTCGGCCGAGCTCTGACGAGAGGCGGGCAGTCTCGGCCGACAGCTCTTCGAGCAGAGGCAGCGCTCGGTGGTCGGACAGCGCGTGCACCGCGTCGAGGCGCAGGGCGTCGACCTGGAAGTGCTCGAACCAACCGAGCGCGTTGTCGAGCACGTAGCGCCGCACCTCGTCGGACTGCGCGCCGTCGAGGTTGAGCCCGGGTCCCCAGTCGTTCTGGCCCGCGAAGTAGGGCCCGAACCGATCGAGGTAGGCGCCTGACGGACCCAGGTGGTTGTAGACGACGTCGAGCACGACTCCGAGCCCGCGAGCGTGGCAGGCATCGACGAACCGCTTGAAGCCATCAGGCCCGCCGTACGGCTCGTGCACCGCGCCCCACAGCACGCCGTCATAGCCCCAGCCCGCGTCACCGTCGAACGCGTTGACCGGCAGCACCTCGACGAGATCGATGCCGAGGTCGACGAGGTGGTCGAGCCGCTCGATGGCGGCGTCGAACGTACGCCCGGGGGTGAACGTGCCGATGTGCAGCTCGTAGATCACCGACCCCTCGAGCGCACGGCCCTGCCACTGCGAATTGGTCCACGCGAACGACTCGTGGTCGTACGTCCGGGAGGCCGCGTGCACGCCGTTCGGCTGCCACGTCGAGCGTGGATCCGGCAACGGGGTGTCGTCGTCATCGAGCAGGTAGGCGTAGTCGGTGCCCGGTCCGGCCTCGACATCGGCACGCCACCAGCCGTCGTCGCCGGACCGCATCTCGTGATCGGTGCCGCCGACCCGCAGACGCACGCGCTGCAGGTCGGGGCACCAGACGGTGAAAGCCATGGCGCCGGCTCAGACGACGCGGGACTCGGGCGACGTGGTCTTCGCCGGATCGGTCTCGGGGAGGTCGCCGAGCGCCTCGTCGACCGCCTTGAGCACGTCGTCGTCGAGCGAGACGCCCGAGGCCTGCGCGTTGGACTCGACCTGCTCAGGCCGAGATGCACCGACGATCGCCGCAGCGACGTTGTCGTTGGCCAGCACCCACGCGACGGCGAGCTGCGCCATCGTGATGCCGAGGTCGTCGGCGATCGGCTGCAGCTTCTGAACGGCGGTCAGCACCTCGTCGTCGAGGAAGCGCTTGATCATGTCGGCGCCGCCCTTCTCGTCGGTGGCGCGGCTACCTTCGGGCGGCGCGGCACCTGGCTTGTACTTGCCGGTGAGCACGCCCTGGGCAATCGGTGACCAGACGATCTGCGAGATGCCGAGCTCCTTGCTGGTGGGGACGACCTCGCCCTCGATGACGCGCCACAGCATGGAGTACTGGGGCTGGTTGGAGATCAGCTGGACGCCGAGCTCCTGGGCCAGCGCATGGCCGGCGCGGATCTGCTCGGCGGTCCACTCACTGACGCCGATGTAGAGCGCCTTGCCGTGCCGGACCACGTCGGCGAACGCCTGCATGGTCTCCTCGAGCGGCGTCTCGTGGTCGTACCGGTGCGCTTGGTAGAGATCCACGTAGTCGGTGCCCAGTCGCTCGAGCGAGCCGTCGATCGACTCCATGATGTGCTTGCGCGACAGGCCGGTGTCGTTGGGTCCGCCAGGGCCGGTCGGCCAGTAGACCTTGGTGAAGATCTCGACCGACGCGCGGCGCTCACCCTTGAGCGCCTCCCCCAGCACCGACTCGGCCTTGGTGTTGGCGTAGACGTCAGCGGTGTCGAACGTCGTGATGCCCGAGTCGAGGGCCGCGCGTACGCACGCGAGTGCCGCGTCGTTCTCGACCTGAGAGCCGTGCGTGAGCCAGTTGCCGTAGATGATTTCGCTGACCTTGAGGCCGCTGTTCCCGAGATATCTGAAGTCCATGATTCGAGCCTAGTGCGGTCATCCTGATCGGCACCTTCGCAGGTTTCCACAGTCCGTTTTTGCGGTCATGGACAGTGTCCGAGGCGTGGTCTAGATTGGGATCAGTCGAACATACGTTCTAGTGATCGGGGGATCATGGTCGCCGAGCTCGTCCCGCAGCCACCACCGCTGGTGGGGTGCCTGGACGTGCTCGAGGAAGTCCTCGATTCGATGGCTGTCGATGCGTACGCCTCGCTGGACCCGGTGCTGCGACGGTCGGCGGCCGAGCGGTTGCGCAGGTTGAAGGCCCGGATCACGGCGCACGAGCTGGCCGCCGTACGGGCGCTGGACGCCGGGCTGGGCGATCGGGCCAGGACCGGTGACCTGCTGGCCCGTGGGTTCGGCCGCGACACCTATGAGGCGAACCGGACCGTGCGGGTGGCCAAGACGCTGTCGTCAGCACCCCGGACGGAGGACGCGCTGGCTGCCGGTGATCTGGCCGAGCCGCAGGCGGCGGTGATCGCCGGCGCGATGGACAACCTGCCCGACGATGTGACTCCCGCCCAGCGCGATGCGTGTGAGACGACGTTGATCGCCGATGCGAAGCGGTTCCCGATCAAGGACCTACGCCAAAGAGCCCTGCGGATCACCGACGTGTTCAAACCACCAGCTGAGGCCGCCGTCGACGAGGACCAAGCCCTGCGGCTACGCGAACGGCGCGCCTGGGGTCGCACCGAGATGTGGATGGTCGACGACCACGACGGCACCTGGCGATTCGCCGGACGCCTGCCCTCGTTGCAGGCCGAGATGCTCAAGACCTCACTCGACGCGATCGCCGCACCCCGCAGGCGCCACCTGACGGCCGAGCAGGAACGCGAGCAGGACGAGCTGACCTACACCCAGAGAATGGGCCGCGCCTTCGCCCACCTGGTCGAGCACCTGCCGGTCGACCAGCTCCCGACCACCGGCGGCACCCCAGCCCTGGTCACCGTCAACATCGACCTCGAGGACCTGAAGTCACAAGCGGCTGCGGCGACCCTGACGACCGGCACCCGGATCAGCCACACCGAGCTGCGCCGCATCGCCTGCAACCAAGGCATCCTGCCCATGGTCCTCAACGGAGCACCGTTGCCCATCGACATGGGCCGGTCCAAACGACTGTTCACCCCCGCCCAAAGGATCGCGATCGCAAACCGCGACCACGGCTGCGTCGCACCCGGATGTGAAGCACCGCCCGGCTGGTGCGAAGCCCACCACTGGCGAACCGACTGGGCCCACGGCGGCACCACCAACATCAACGACGGCACGCTCTTGTGCTCACGACACCACCACCAAGCCCACAACGAGGCATGGCAGTTCCGACAACACACCGACGGCCACATCCAGACCAAGACACCCCACGGCATCTGGCAGACCAACCACCGCTGGCGACCCTGACGCTTGCTAGGCAGCGCCCTCTCTCCACGCCCGTCGGACGGCGTCGGCCACTCCTGCCGTCCAGGGTTCACCATGGCCGGGCAGCACGATGGCGGCGTTCGTCAGCGCCATGACCTCGAGCGACTCGACAGCCCGCTCGCCGTCGTGGGTTCCGGCCCGCGCCACGATGCGCGGGCCGGTGCGCCCCGTGTACGGATCCAAGGTCACCAAGCCGTCGCCGGTGAAGATGACCTCGCGGTCGGGCAGGTGCAGGGCACAGTGTCCGTCGGTGTGACCGGGGGTGGCGATGACGTGGGGGTGCCCCGGCACCTGCAGCATGTCGCCGTCGCCGAACGTCCGTACTCGCGGGACCCCCTTCACCCTCAAGGCACCAGCGGCTGTCATGGCGGCGAGGTGGCGGATCGCTCGAGGATGCTTCAGCGGATAGAGCAGGCGCGGCCGCCCCGGGTGGTAGCCGTACGGGTGCTTGGCGATGCGCAGATCCCCCTCGTGGACCCACACCTCGACACCGTGCTCCCGTTGGGCTCGCGCAGCGAAGCCGAGGTGGTCGAAGTGGGCATGCGTCAGGACGATCGCACTCACGTCTGCCCACGTGTGGCTCGACTCACGCACCGCCTGGTCTGCCAGTGCCCAGGTCCGCGGCAATCCGGCGTCAACGAACGTGAGACCGTCGTCGGCCTCGACGAGATAGCAGTTGGTGGACGCCTGGGTGATGCCGATGACTCCCGGGGCGACGTCGTGCGCGATCATGCGTCGGGAGTACCCGCACGGGCGGGGACCCATGCGGATTGGGCGGCATGACAAGCGGGTATCCCGATCAGATGAAGATCGTCATCGTCGGAGCCTCGGGCAACATCGGCAGCGCGCTCGTCCGGGAGATCAGCAGCTCGGGCCACGAGATCGTCGGCGTTGCCCGACGTGTGCCGGAAGTGACCCCCCGGGCCGAGCACCTCGCGTCCGTCCGGTGGGAGTCGGCCGACATCGCCACGAGCGATCTCGACCCGCTCGTGGCCGGCGCCGACGTGGTCGTTCACCTCGCCTGGCTGTTCCAGCCCAGCCACGACCCGGACCTCACCTGGGCGTCCAACGCGGTCGGCACGCGCCGGCTGCTGGACGCGGCCGGCCGGCAGGGCGTACCGGCCGTCATCGTGAGCTCCTCGGTCGCCGCCTATTCGCCCGGTCAGGGGACCCCTGTCGACGAGGACTGGCCGACCGACGGCCCGTCGAGCGCGGCGTACGCCCGCGAGAAGGCGTACGTCGAACGGCTCCTCGACGTGTTCGAGCTCGAGCACCCCGACACCCGCGTCGTGCGGGTGCGGCCCGCGTTCGTGTTCCAGCGCTCGGCGGCGACGGCACAGCGGCGCCTGTTCGGCGGTCCCCTTCTGCCGGGGCGGCTGCTGGACCCCAAGCTGATCCCGATGCTCCCCGTGCCGACCGGCCTGCAGATGCAGACGGTGCACTCCGGCGACCTGGCCCGTGCCCTCGCCGCGGCGATCGAGCGGCCCGTGCGCGGCGCCTTCAACATCACCACCGACGACGTGCTCGACCGCGATGCTCTCGCCGAGGTGTTCTCGGCCAAGGCCCTCGACGTGCCGGCTGGCGTCGTCCGACACGCCCTCGGAGCGGCGTGGCGGCTGCACCTCGTGCCGGCGCCCGGCAACCTGTTCGACGCGCTGATGCGCCTCCCGGTGATGTCGGCCGAGCGCGCCAAGGCCGAGCTCGACTGGCAGCCGCAACACACGGGCCGCGAGGCCCTCGAGGCGTTCCTGGAAGGCGTACGCCATGGCGCGGGCAGCACCATGCCGCCGCTCGACCCCAAGAGCAGCGGACCGTTGAGGTCCCGCGAGTTCGGCACCGGGATCGGCTCGCGGCCCTGACGTCGACGGCGCAGGCGCTGCTGCGCGCCAGCCATCCCGAGCCCGGCACAGCGGTGACCACGCTGGCCGTGCTGCTGGCGGTCGCGATGGAGGCGACTCCCGCCACCGTGGCCCTGACCGCGATCGCGGCGTTCACCGGCCAGCTCTCCGTCGGCTGGTCCAACGACCTGATCGATCGCGATCGCGACCGGATCGCCGGGCGGACCGACAAGCCCCTCGCGACCGGGGTGCTGAGACCCGAGACCGTGCGGGTGGCGATCGCCCTCGCGCTCGCCGCGACCGCTGTCGCCTCCCTCTCACTCGGTCTCCGGGCCGGGCTGCTGCACCTGGGACTCGTGTCGCTGGGATGGGCCTACAACGGATGGCTCAAGAAGACGGTGGGCTCGTTCCTGCCGTACGCCGTGTGCTTCGGGTGCCTCCCGATCGTCGTCTCGCTCGCTGCCGGTGAGGGCATGTCGCCGGCGTGGATGCCCGTGGCCGGCGCCTTGCTGGGTGTCGGGGCCCACCTCATCAACGCGGTGCCGGACCTGGCGGACGACGAGCGGACCGGGGTGCAAGGACTCCCGCACCGGCTCGGTGCCCGCCGGTCGCTGGATCTCGCAACAGCGCTGATGCTGGCCGGGTCCGCCGCGACAGTCCTGGGGCCCGACCGCAGGATCGATGTCGCCGACGGGCTCACGCTTGCGCTGGTCGTGGGCCTGGCGATCGCCGGTCGGCTGGGCCGCGGACCAGCGGCGTTCCGGGCGGCGTTGGCGATCGCGCTCGTCGACGTCGTCGCGCTGCTGGTCAGGACCTGACGAGCAGGGCGACCGGGAATCGGCTGAGCAGCTCGGCGACCTCGATCGCACCCGCGTCGACGGAGGAGCCGGTGATGACGTCGGTCCACTCCCCCTCGGTCAAGGTCACCGTGGTGTCGCCCCAACCGCCGTCCCGCTCGAGGCCCACGGGCAGGCGCGTGCCGACCACCACGAGGTCCTCGCTCCGCGCGTATGCCAGCGCGTGATCGGCCGCCGAGCCCTCGGCGCGCAGCGGCCGATAGCCCTCGAAGAGCTCAGGCCGGTCCCGGCGCAGGGTCAGCGCGCGGTTGACGACGAACAGCTTGGTTGCCCCGGACACGTCGAGATCGGGCACGAGCCCCTCGTCGAACCGGGCCAGCATCTCCCGTCGCAGACCGTAGTCGACCGGGCGGCGGTTGTCGGGATCGACGAGCGAGAAGTCCCACAGCTCGGTGCCCTGGTAGACGTCGGGCACCCCCGGCGCGGTGAGCTGCACGATCTTCTGGGTCAGCGAGTTGGTCCAGCCAGCCAGCTCGATCCGGCGGACGAACGCCTCGATCTCGTCGCCCAGCTCGGCCCGCGCGCGGGCCGGCCAGCTGACGACCAACTCCTCGAACGCCTCGTCCGGCTCGGTCCAGGTCGTCCGGAGCTTGGACTCCCGTGCGGCCTTGAGCAGGTAGTCGCTGAGCCGCTCATCGCTGATCGGCCAGGCACCCACGATCGTCTGCCAGGCGAGCAGGTTGAGCGAGGGCTCGTCGATGCCGCAGCGCTCGGTCCACGACACCACGGCGTCGCTGAACTCGTCGGCGACCTCGGACAGCACGGCCATGCGGGCCCGGGTGTCCTCCGACCGCTTGGTGTCGTGCGTCGTCAGGCCCGTCATCGTCGTGGGGTGCCCGGCGTCGCGTGCTGCGGCCAGGCGATGGAACTCGTCGATCCCCATGCCCCAGTCGGCAGGTGAGCCGCCGACCTCGTTGAGCGCGGCGAACCGGGTGAAGCGGTAGAACGTGGTGTCCTCGGTGCCCTTGGCGACGACCATGCCCGAGGTCTGCTGGATGCGAGTCGCCAGCTCACCCGCCGGATCGCGGCGCACCTGCTCGTCGAGCGCGGTGAGGGCTGCGTCGAGATCAGGTCGGCGCGAACGCGCCCGGCTGATCGCGTCGCTCCACGTCGACTCCACCTCCGGCAGGTACGACCGGTAGACGCCGAACGCGATCATCGTCTCCGCGACGGCGGCTCGCGCCGCGTCGGTGTCGACGTCCTGCAGGAGACCGGCGATGCGGCGGACCTCGGCGACGAGGATCCGGTCGGTCACGAGCCGTCGCGCCTCCTCCTCGACGGCGGCGTAGTCCGTGGGGACGCCCAGCCGGTCGGCGAGCTTGGTGAACGCCGCCTCGCCGGCCGGGTCGAGCAGGACGCCGAGCACCTCACGCATCGCGTCGTAGCCGGTCGTGCCGTCCACCGGCCAGGTGTCCGGCAGCGGCTCGCCGGGGTGCAGGATCTTCTCGATCACGATCCAGGCGCCAGGAGCCGCCTCGCGCAGGCGTCGGACGTACGCACCCGGGTCGGCGAGCCCGTCGGGGTGGTCGACTCGGAGGCCGGTGACCTCCTCGGCGTTGACCCACACCAGGATCTCGCGGTGCGCGTCGTCGAAGACCTCGGGCCGCTCGACGGTCACCGCCGCGAGCGTCGTGATGTCGAAGAACCGGCGGTAGTTGAGCTCGGTGTTGCCCCGCCGCCAGTCGACGAGCTCGTAGTGCTGCCGGTCGTGGACCTCCTGGGGCGAGCCGTCGCCCGTGCCGGGCGCGATCGGGAAGCGGTGGTCGAAGTACACCAGCTCGTCGCCCTCGACCGTCAGCTTCGCGAGATCGGCCTCGTCGCCGAGCACCGGCACGAGCACCCTGCCCCGTGACCAGTCGATGTCGAAGTGGTTCGCATAGGCAGAACCCGGCCCATCTCGCAGGACGTGCCGCCACCACGGGTTGGCAGCCGGCACCTCGACCGACATGTGGTTGGGCACGATGTCGACGACGACCCCGAGGCCGGCCTCCCGCGCGGCGGCGGTGAGCGAGCGGAAGCCGTCCTCGCCGCCGAGCTCGTCCCGGAGCCGGGTCGGATCCGTGACGTCGTAGCCGTGGGTCGACCCGGGGGTCGCCTCGAGCACCGGGGACAGGTAGACCGCGCCGAGCCCGAGGTCGCGGAGATAGTCCACCACCTCGCGGGCGTCCTCGAAGCCGAACTCGGGCCGCAGCTGCAGGCGGTACGTCGACGCCGGCGTCGTCATGCCGGCACCCGCTGCAGCACGACGAGCGAGCGGGCGCGCACGTTGACGGTGGCACCCGTGTCGAACATGCCGCTGCCCGGCTGCTCGACCACGCCGGTGGCGGTGTCCACGGCGACGGTCCAGGTCCTGCCGTAGTCGCCGTCGGGGAGGGTGAACTCGATGTCCTCGTCGTGGGCGTTGAACGCCAGCAGGAACGAGTCGTCCGTGATGCGTACGCCCCGGACGTCACGGTCCTCGATCGCGTCGCCGTTGAGGAACACCGCGATCGAGCGGCCGAACGCGTCGTCCCAGTTCTGCTCCTTCATCTCCTCGCCCGACGGGGTGAACCAGGCGATGTCACGCAGCTCGTCGGCCTTGCGGATCGGCTTGCCCTGGAAGAACCGGCGACGGCGGAACACGGGGTGGCGACGGCGGAAGGCCGCCAGGGACGAGGTGAACCGCAGGAGGTCCTGCTCGTTCTCCTCCAGGTCCCAGTCGACCCACGCGATGTCGTTGTCCTGGCAGTAGACGTTGTTGTTGCCGCCTTGCGTACGTCCGAGCTCGTCGCCGTGCAGCACCATCGGGACGCCTTGTGACAGCAGCATCGTGGCCATGAGGTTGCGCCGCTGCCGGTGGCGCAGCTCGAGGATGTCCGGGTCGTCCGTCGGGCCCTCAACGCCACAGTTCCAGGAGCGGTTGTCGTCCGCACCGTCGCGGCCGTCCTCGCCGTTGGCCTCGTTGTGCTTGTCGTTGTAGGACACCAGGTCGTTGAGGGTGAACCCGTCGTGCGCCGTGACGAAGTTGATCGAGGCGTACGGCCGGCGGCCGTTGTCCTGGTAGAGGTCCGACGAGCCGGTGATGCGCGAGGCGAACTCGCCGAGCGTCGCCGGCTCGCCGCGCCAGAAGTCACGGACGGTGTCGCGGTAGAGGCCGTTCCACTCGGTCCACTGAGGCGGGAAGTTGCCGACCTGGTAGCCGCCGGGTCCGACGTCCCACGGCTCGGCGATGAGCTTGACCTGGCTGACGACGGGGTCCTGCTGCACGAGCTCGAAGAACGTCGCGAGCTTGTCGACGTCGTAGAACTCGCGCGCCAAGGTCGCGGCGAGGTCGAACCGGAATCCGTCGACGTGCATCTCGGTGACCCAGTAGCGCAGCGAGTCCATGATCAGCTGCAGCGTGTGCGGGTGCCGGACGTTCAGCGAGTTGCCGGTGCCGGTGTAGTCCATGTAGTGCTGCGCGTCGTCGTCGACGAGACGGTAGTAGGCGCAGTTGTCGATGCCGCGCATCGACAACGTCGGACCGAGGTGGTTGCCCTCGGCCGTGTGGTTGTAGACGACGTCCAGGATCACCTCGATGTCGGCCTGGTGGAGGGCGCGGACCATCCCCTTGAACTCCTGCACCTGGCGACCGGGCTGTGAGGCGTACGCGTCGTGGGGCGCGAAGAAGCCGATCGTGTTGTAGCCCCAGTAGTTCGTCAGGTCCTTCTCGCTGAGGTAGTGGTCGGTGAGGAACTGGTGCACCGGCAGCAGCTCGATCGCGGTGACCCCGAGGGACTTGAGGTGCTTGATGATCGCCGGGTGGGCGATCGCGGCGTACGTCCCGCGGAGGCTGTCCGGGATGTCCGGGTGGTTCATCGTGAGGCCCTTGACGTGGGCCTCGTAGATCACCGTCTCGTTGTAGGGCGTCTGCGGCTGGCGGTCGTTCGCCCAGTCGAAGAACGGGTTGACCACCAGCGAGTAGGGCACGTGGCCCGCCGAGTCCGCATCGTTCCGCTCCTCCGGGGTCCCCAGCTCGTACGAGAACAGGGCGGGATCCCAGTCGACCTGGCCCGACATCGCCTTGGCGTAGGGATCGATCAGGAGCTTCTCGGGGTTGCACCGCAGCCCATTCTCCGGCTCGTACGGCCCGTGGACCCGGTAGCCGTAGCGCTGGCCGGGCGCGATGCCGGCCAGGAACCCGTGGTGGACGAAGCCGTCGACCTCCTCGAGCCGGACCCTGGTCTCGGTGCCCTGCTCGTCGAACAGGCACACCTCCACGAAGTCGGCGACCTCGGAGAACAGGGCGAAGTTGGTGCCAGTCCCGTCGTAGGTGGCTCCGAGTGGGTAGGCGGATCCGGGCCAGGGCTGCACGGGCTCTCCTTGCATCGTCATGGGTGAGGTGGTCGGGCGGCCCGCAACGGGGCCACGGCTGCGTGTACCCGTTCGTCGGAGAAGAACTCATCGAGTCCGACCGGAAGCGGGAGCCGCCAGTTGGGGTACTCGTCGACCGTGCCCGGGAGGTTGGGCTGCTGCAGCTGCCCGACCGCATCAGCCGGAGAGCTGAGCACGAGGCGAGACGCCGCTCGGGCGATCACCGCGTGCAGCGCCACGACGGGATCCTCGGCGGGGATGCCCTCGGCCTTGACGAGGTCGAACAGCGCCTCGCGGTCGTTTCCGGCCTGCGCGTACGCCTCGTCCGCCGGTCCGTCGAGCAGTTCGAGGTCGGCCTGCACCCTGATGCGCTCGTCCTGCAGCCAGCCGGTGACGGTCGGCAGGTCGTGGGTGCTGATGCTGGCCATCGTCTCGGGCTCCCAGTCCTGCGGCGGGACGTGCGGCTGACCGGGGGCGTCCCAGTCGCGCTCGAACCACAGCACCGACGAGCTGAGCAGCCCGCGCTCGTGCATCGTCTCGGTCACGACCTCCTCGACCGTGCCGAGGTCCTCGCCGACGACGATCGCTCCGGCACGGTGTGCCTCGAGCGTCAGGACCGCGAGCATGACCTCGGAGTCGTAGTGCACGTACGTCCCACGGTGCGCGGGCTCGCCCGGAGGGATCCACCACAGGCGCCACAGGCCGGCGACGTGGTCGACGCGGATGCCGTCGCCGTGCTGCAGGACGCTTCGGATCACGTCGCGGAACGGCGCGTAGCCGGAATCGGCGAGCTTGTCGGGGCGCCAGGGCGGCAGGCCCCAGTCCTGGCCGAGGGGGTTGAACGCGTCTGCGGGGCAGCCGACTCGCACGTCGGAGGCGAAGGCGTCCTGCAGCGCCCAGGCATCGGCGCCCCCGGGGTGCACGCCGACCGGCAGGTCGTGGACGAGGCCGACCGCCATCCCGGCCTCGTGCGCCGCTGCCCGCGCGGCGTCGAGCTGCTCGCGGCACAGCAGCTGGAGCCAGGTGTGGAAGTCGACGCGATGCGCCAGCGAGGTACGGGCCTCGGCCACCGCCTCACCGCCGGGATCGCGCAGCTCCGCGGGCCAGTCTCGCCAGTCGGCACCGTGCAGCTCTGCGAGGGCCGCCCACGTCGCGTACGCCTCGAGGTCGGGGTCGTCCCGCTTCACGGCGCCCGCGTAGGGGAACAGCAGCTCCAGCGCGGCGAGCTTGGCGGCCCACACCGCGTCGTAGTCGATCAGCTCGGTGTCCCGGTCCGGCAGCAGCGCGAGGACGTCCTCGCGGGTCCGGTCATCCGCGGCGGCAAAGGCCTCGCTCGCGGTGACGCGGAGGTAGAGCGGGTTCGCGAACCTGCGGCTCGACGGCGAGTATGGCGACCGCTCCAGCGGATGCGACGGCATGAACGCCTGGACGGGGTTGACCAGCAGCACACCGGCACCCTGCTCGGAACCGGCGCGACGGGCCATCTCGGCCAGGTCGCCGTAGTCACCCATCCCCCACGACTCCGCGGACCGCAGGGCATACAGCTGCAGCATCCAGCCCCACGTGCGCGGGACCTCCGGCATCCGGGGCGGCGCGACGACGACGGTGACCTCCTGATCGGCCGTGACCAGCCGGTGCCAGCCGAGCGGCAGGTCGGCCGGCAGCTCCTCGTCGACGTCGAGCGCCCTGCCGTCCTCGAGGAGCAGGCGTCCTGCGACGCCGATGGGTCGTCCGGCCCCCTCGGTCACGGCGATCGTCGCGGGCAGGGGTCGGCGGGCTCGATCGGCCTCGACCCGCTGCAGCTCCCGCTCGATCGACGCGGGGTTGCTCGCATCGACGTCCAGCCGGGCGAGGACCGCGACGACGATGTCGTCGTCGACCGTGACCATCTCGCGGTCGGAGCCCTCGTACGACCGGGCGACGCCGTGGGCGGCAGCGAGCCGGCTCAACGCGTCAGAGTCGTGGGGCGTGGCCATACGGTCCAGCATCGTCGGTCAGGTGACCGCTGTTCAAACCGGTGGCCCGGTATGCCGCACGGGTGCGTACGGGCTGAGGCGGGTCGAAGACCGCGAGGCTGCGCGCGGCCAGCAGCCGCGCGATGAGGAGTGTCCTGCGCATGTCCGACCGGTTACCCCGATCCGGAGCCGCGAATCGCTCAGCTGCCGCTGAAGGTCGCCTTGCCCGGCCCGTTCTCGATGAACGAGGTCATGCCGGCCGACTGGTCGTCCGTGCCCCACAGCGCCGCGAACTCCGCCCGCTCGATGTCGAGCCCGGTCTGCAGGTCGACCTCGAGACCGCGGTCGATCGCGTTCTTGGCCGCGCGCAGCGCGATGGCCGGACCGCCCACGAACCGGGCCGCCCACTCGACGGCCTTGGCATGGACCTGGTCGGCGGGGTGGAGCTGGTCGACCAGACCGATCGCGAGCGCCTCGTGGGCGTCGACGAACCGGCCGGTGTAGATCAGGTCCTTGGCCTTGGCCGGGCCGACGAGTCGGGCCAGCCGTTGGGTGCCGCCGGCGCCCGGGATGATGCCGAGCAGGATCTCCGGCTGTCCGAGCTTGGCGTCGTCGGCGGCGAAGCGCACGTCGGTCGACAGGGCGACCTCGCACCCGCCGCCGAGCGCGAATCCCGTGATCGCCGAGACCGTGGGCTTGCCGATGGCGGCGATCGAACGCGTGAACGCCTGCAACAGGTGGGCGTGGCGGGCGATCTCCTGGAACGACATCGCCGCCATCTCCTTGACGTCGGCGCCGGCCGCGAAGACCCGCTCGCCACCGAAGACCACCACCGCGGCGACGTCGTCGCGGCGGTCGGCCTCGGCGCAGGCGTCGACGATCTGCTGCTGCATCTGCGCGTCGAGGGCGTTCATCTTGGGCCGGTCGAGCCGGATCGTGCCCACCCCGTCGCTGACCTCGAGCCGTACGAACTCACCCATCGTGCCTCCAGCCGCGTCGTCGGCGGTCGCTCCCGCCGTTCGCGTCGAGCATAGGACAGCGCCTCGGGCCCCCGACGTGGCCTTGACACCGGCGCGCAGACACGGTCGAATCAACACAAAGCCACACGAACACACGTAACTTCACACCCTACGTTCGTCCGCGGTCATCGCCGCCGAAAGGACCTCCGCCATGCCCTCCAAGAACGTCGTCGTCGGCTCGGCCGTCGGCCTGCACGCCCGCCCCGCAGCGCTGATCGCCCAGGCCGCGGTCGAGGCCGGCGTCCCGGTCACGATCGCCACGCCGGGCGGCACACCCGTCGACGCGGGCTCCGCGATGATGATCATGACCCTCGGCGCGAAGGTCGGCGACGAGGTCGTCGTGGAGAGCGAGGACGCCGCCGCTCTCGACACGATCGCGGGTCTCGTCGAGCAGAACCTCGACGCGTGAGCTGATCGCCGACATGCGGGGTCCGCCGGTCGGCGCTACGGTCGAAAGGTTGCCCCCCAACGAAAGGCGATCACATGTACATCGGTGGATCCATCTTCCTTCTCGCGCTCGGCGCGATCCTCGCCTTCGCCGTGCAGGACCGGCTCGAGGGCGTCGAGCTCACCACGGTCGGCTACATCCTCATGGCGGCAGGTGCCCTCGGCATCGTCGTCAGCCTGATCATCAACGGTCAGCGGACCGAGCGTCGTCGCGACGACCTGCCGCCCCCGCGCTGACCGGCTCCTTCACCAGGAACAGCGGGGCGGCCAGCGCGAGCACGACACCGCCGACGACGATCGCGAGACCTGTCGAGACGCCCGTCGCGACAAGGCCGAGCACGATGGCCCCGAGCGAGCCCGCGGGCTGCATCGCCATGGAGGCCAGCGACAGCACCGTCGCACGGTTCTCCTTGCCGACCTGCTCGTGCAGCAGCGTCTCGTAGATCGCGCCGGCGGCCGAGTGCACGGCGTACGTCGCGAAGAGGCCGAGGATCAGTCCGACCGGGCCGGCGGCCAGCCCCATGCCGACGACCGTGGCTCCCTGCACGAGGCGGAGGGCGACGGACACCCCCGTCATGCTCCAACGCCGCAGCAGCAGTGGCACCATCGCGGCGCCGAGAGCCGAGACGCCCCAGGCGGCGGCCGTGACCGGTCCCATGATCGCCGCGGCCTGGTCGCGGTCGGACAGCAGCTCGGCCAGGCGGATCGGCATGAACGACTCGAACGCGATCATCCCGAAGCCCCAGAACAGCTCGACCGCGACGAGCGCGCGCAGCACCCTGGAGCGCTTGAGGAGCCGCGCGCCGTCGAGCACGACCCGCGGCGTGGCTCGGATCGACCTCAGCACTCCGGCGACGCGCGTCGACCGGTCCTCCTGCATGATCACCGTCGCAACCACGACCTGCACGATCGCGAGCCCGGCGGCGATCCAGTAGGGCAGGGCGAGCGAGCCTTCGCGGCCCAACGGCGCCCAGACGACGAACGCGCCCGAGGCCACGGCACCCACCGCGATCGAGGCACCGACCACGCTCGCGTATCCGGAGAGCCCGCGCGCCACCGTGCCGCTGCGGTCGGACACCGCCGGATCGTCGTGCACCGCGTCGACGAACCACGCGTTCAGGGGGCCGCTGTCCAGCGCACGGAAGACTCCTGCCAATGCGCTGGCGCACACGAAGGCAAGGGGCGAGTGCGCGAGGGCGCTCACGACGTACGAGGCGAGCGCAACGAGAGCGGACGCGACGAAGACCGGCTTGCGGCCGAGCGCGTCGGCGAACCCGCCGGTCGGCAGCTCCAGCAGCAGCACGACGATGCCTTGTGTCGCGGCGACGGCCCCGTACTCCGCGATCGTCAGTCCCCGCTCGAGCGGCAGCAGGGCGGTGACCGGGATGATGAAGCCCGTCGGCAGCCACCTCAGGGCCGACAGCAGCCAGAACCGGCGCCGCAGGCTCATGCGTCCGGTCCCACCGGTCGCGGCAGCGTGACGACGTGCAGCGTGACCCGCTCTGATCCCTTGCGATCGGCATACCGCTGCACGGCAGCGAAGATGTCCTGCTCGAGCGCCTCGAGATCGTCGGGGTCGAGCTCCAACGCGTAGTCGCTGATACCGATACCCGGACGCGGCTCGGTCCACAGCTCGAGCCCCTCGCGCAGGTTCTCCTCCTGGCGCCGGCGCACGGCGTCGAGATACTCCCGGCCCCCGTCGAGACCCGCGAGGGCGGGAGGAAAGGTCGTCAGGTCGTAGAGTGACTTCCAGCGGCGCTCGCGCCCGGACGGCTGCTCGTCGTCGTCCGCGACGAAGCCGAACCGCTCGAGCTGGCGGAGATGGTACGACGTCGACCCGCTCGACTCCCCCAGCTCGCGGGCAAGCTCTGAGGCGGTGGCGGGCCCCTTGCGGCGCAGGGCGCCGAGCAGCTGCATGCGGAGCGGGTGCGAGACGGCCTTGAGCGTCTCGAGATCATCGACGACCTTGCTGCTGAGTGCCATGCCGCCACCCTAGGACCACAAAGAGTTCTTTGCAAATACTTCTTTGCAGTCAGGCAGCCATGACGTTCGCCCGCGCCGGGAGCAGGAGGGCCGAGTCACCGAACTCGTGCCAGTCGTAGCCGTGCGCGACCGCCGCGTCGTACGCCGCCTGGGTGAGCCTTGGCCCTGCAACGGCCTCGACCAGCAGGAGGTGGGAAGCCGCCGGGTCGTGCCAGCCGGTGATGAGACCGTCGACGACCTGCGGCGGTGCCGACCTCGTCACGACCCGGTCGGTCCAGCCCTCCGCAGCCGCGACCCGGGCGCGGCCGGCCGCACCGCGCACCGCTGACTCCAGGGCCCGGGTGACGGTCGTCCCGACCGCGATGATGCGCCCTCCCCCGGCCTTGGTGGCATTGACGAGCCGCGCCGTCGACTCGCTGACCTCGAACCACTCGGGCTGCGGCGCCTCGCCGGCTTCCTGCGACGACACACCGGTGTGCAGCACGATCGGGGCGATGGCGATGCCTCGCGACACCAGACGCGTCACCACGTCCGGCGTGAACGGTCGCGCCGCGCTCGGCATCTCCGCGCTGCCGGGAGTCGTGCCGAAGATCGTGCGGTACGCCTCGATCGGGTAGCGGCGGTCGAGGTAGCCGTACGCGATGGGGCGCCCGGCACGGCCGAGCAGCGCAGGCAGCCCGGACTCCCCCGCGAACGCTGCGCGCCACAACCGGTTGCCGGTCCCGGTCGGCGAGGACTCCTCGCGCGGGTAGGGCTCGAGCAACGTCAGCGCCGCGGGCTCGCCGACGCCGGTCAGCGTCACGACCTGCCCCGTCGCGGCATCGAGGACGGCACGGGACGCGTCCGGCGCCGTACGCAGCTCGATGACCCAGGTGCCGTCGCGCAGGTCGGTGGCGACGTGCACGACCACCTGGCCGCTCACGGGTCCGTCGCCCGTGAGCAGCCCGTCGACCTCACCCGCCACGGTCTGCGAGGCGTTGACGACCACGAGGTCTCCCGGATCGAGGTGGTCGGAGACATCGCCGAAGCGGGCGTGCGTCAGCCCCTCGCCGTCGGCCACCAGCAGGCGTACGTCGTCACGGCGCAGGCCACGCGCCTCGGCCGGCGACGGAGCGGTGCGGTCGCCGGGTGGGTCGAACCTCGTCAGCGGCGCGATGTCGATCGTGCTCATGTCAGGCCCTCGCGCTCGCCGGGACGAGATCGGACGCGCGGTAGCGCCCGCTCGGAGGCCGACGGTCGATCAGCGCGAGGAAGCCCGGCACGACGCTCTCGGGCAGCGGCCGGTCCGAGATGTCCTCTCCGGGGAAGGCGTCCTGGTGCATCTGCGTACGCATGTCGCCGGGGTCGACCGTCCACCACCGGACGTCGGGGTCCTCGGCCGCGAGCGTCAGGGTCAGGTGCTCCAGCGCGGCCTTGCTGGCGGCGTACGCGCCCCAGGTCTCGTAGTGCTCCACCGCGGCGTCCGAGGTGACGTTGACGACGGCCGAACCGACGAGCAGGGACCCCCGTAAAGCGCGGATCAGGGCCATCGGGGCGACGACGTTGGTCTCCCACACGTCCCGCAGGACCTGCTCCGGCAACCGGGTGAGTGGCACGAGCGGGGTGGCGCCGAGGGTGCTCGCGTTGTTGACGAGCAGGTCGAGCCCGTCCGGCACCGCCGCGAGCAGGGCGGCGCGGTGCCAGGCATCGGTCACGTCGCCGGCCACGGCGACGGCGCTGGGGCCGAGCTCGCGGGCCGCGGCCCGGACGCGTCCCTCGTCCCGCCCCGTGATGACGACGTCCCAGTCGCGGGCGACGAGGCCGGCAGCGAGCGCGCGGCCGAGACCGGCCGACCCGCCGGTGATGAGTGCTCGGGGCATGAGGTGCTCCTTGGTGGTGTCCGATGGTTCGGGCACCAGCCAACAACCTCAACCTAAGTTGAGGTCAACCCCTCTCGGTCAGCTGACCTTGCCGGTGAGCACGCAGTAGGTGAAGAAGATGACGCCCAGGAGCAGGCCCACGTGCCCCAGGATCGAGAGGTAGGGGCCCTCGGCCCACGTGTCGTCGACCGCAGGGGCAGCATGCCGCCCCGCGCCCGGCAGCCATCGCGCGAGGATGAGGATCCCGACGACGACCTCGAACCACCACACCACCAGGGCGGCGATGCCGACCACGTCGCTCGGCGAGGTCAAGTAGTAGCCCCACACCGCCAGGGCCGTGACACCCAGGATCGTGTGCGCGTTGAGGATCGATCCGGGGATCTGGGCATGGCCTGGCTGGCGCCCCGTGGCGGACAGGCGCATCCGCGTCAGGAGGACGACGACAGCGGCCAGGGCCGTCAGCATCCAGAGCACGTTCTCGAGTTCCACGCAGGCATCGTGGCACACGCCGCGGTTCACGGACACGGCGATGACGTCACTCGGCCGGCGTCACCGTGGTTCGGAGACGTCCGCGCGCTGCGCCCCGAGCGCCCGGACGAGGTCGGCTGCGTCGACCGTGAGGCCCACTCCGTGGGCCCCGCCGCCCAGCGAGATCGTGCCCGCGACGCGCTCGTCGACGACCACCGGCCAGGCACGGAGGGAGCCGAAGGGGGTGATCGTGCCACGCTCGTAGCCCGTGACCTCGAGCGCGATCGCGGCGTCGGGCATCGACAGCCGCGAGACGCCGAGCAGGGCCCGCAGCTTGGGCCACGAGATCGTCCGGTCGCCCGGCACCAGCACGAACAGGTAGTCCTCGTCGGACCGGCGCACCACCAGGCTCTTGACGAGCTGCCGGGGCTCGACGCCTCGCGCGGCGGCGGCCTCGGCGAGCGAGCCCACCGGCCCGTGCCGTGTCACCTCGTACGGTATGCCGGTCGCCTCGACAGCTGCCACGGCCCGGTTCTCGCTCACCCCACGAGCGTACGACGCCGAGCCCACGCCGTGGCCGAGCCGTCGTCGCGACGGGTCGGTAGCCTGAACGCGTGACCGAGACCCTCCGCGACGGCGACCTCGTGCTCGAACCCACCTCAGGCTCCGAGGAGTTCACCGGCTTCGCCGTGCTGGTCGGTGGCGAGCGGGTCGGCACGGTGGCGCTGCGTGGCGAGGACGGCCGTACGGCGTCGATCCGCTGGAACGCCGGCACCGACAACATCCCTGTCGCCGTGCGCGCGCTGCGGCTCGCCCTGGCGCATGCGTTCGACGACCTCGGCATGACCCGTGTCGAGGCCCGGGTGCCGCTCGAGCGCCTCGCCGACGTACGCGCCGCCTCGATCGCCGGCATGCGGCGTGAGGGCGTGCTCCGCGGAGCGGGCGACGACCCCGATCGGGCCCTCTTGGCACGCATCGCCGACGACCCGGAGCCCAACAGCCGCGACGGGTTCATCGCGATCCTCAACGCCGGCCTGCCGACCAAGCGGGTCATCAGCCAGGGCTTGCTGCGCGACGAGCTGGGTCGGGTGCTGCTGTGCGAGCTGACCTACAAGCGGGAGTGGGACCTGCCCGGCGGCGTCGTCGAGGTCGGCGAGGCGCCGTCGATCGGACTGGTCCGCGAGCTCGAGGAGGAGCTCGGCATCACGGTCGAGGTCCGGGACCTCATCACGGTCAACTGGCTGCCCGCGTGGCGCGGCTGGGACGACGCGTGCATCTTCTTGTTCGACCTCGGCGTCGTCGACAGCTCGATCACCGACGGGATGACGCTGCAGCCGACGGAGATCAAGTCCGTGCGGTGGTGCGACCCGGAGACCGTACGCACCCACGCCGCCGCAGCTGCGATCGAGCTGCTCGAGGCGGTCGAGGCCGGCTCGTTGCCGACCTACCGCGAAGCGCCCAAGGCCGCCGAGTAGCCGCCCGCTGGGAGTGACCTTCCGGTCGGGCGGCTCCGGCGTGTCGCGACCGGAACGTCACGCCCAGCCCGCCCGGGCATGACGAAAGCCCCGGAGCGTGCTCCGGGGCTTTCGTAGGCGTTACTTCAGATCAGAGGGGACGGATGTTCGTCGCCTGCAGACCCTTCTGGCCCTGCTCGACGTCGAACTCGACCTTCTGGTTCTCGTCGAGCGAGCGGTAGCCGCTCGTCGCGATGGCGCTGAAGTGCGCAAAGACGTCTTCGCTGCCGTCGTCGGGGGCGATGAATCCAAAGCCCTTGTCAGCGTTGAACCACTTGACGGTTCCTGTAGCCATGTTGTTTCTCCTCTTTGGCGAGTGTCGCTCACGCCTTTCGCGAGCGACTGTCGCGACACACATCCAACCTGCGAGAAGAACTAGCTACCTTGCGGAACTCGATCAGCCGTAGAATCCAACGTCGTGCAACCCGACCATCGTAGCGGGTCAGGCCCCCGGTTCGCATCTCACTGCGAGTCGGCACTCACGACGCCGCCGTACTGGCCGATCGCGCGCGGCTTCCCGCTGCCGCCCGGGATGTACATCAGGACCTGGTGGAAGTAGCGCAGCTTGCCGGCGCTGGAGATGCCCGACGACAGGAAGGCCTGCTGCGGCGTGCCCTCGGGCCAGCTGACCGTGAGACCGTCCTTCACCTCGTACGTGTCGAGCCGCAGGAGCGTGACGAACGCCAGCGCTCCCCCGTCGGTCGTCCTCAGGACGTACTTCACGGGGTCGCTGCCCCACGACTGGGCGAACGTGACGCCGTCGAGCTTCGCGTTGGTCTCGGCCGTCGCCCGCATCTGCTTGATGAAGGAGTCGTCGGCGACCTTGCCCGCCTCGGGTGACGCGGCGTCGGCGAGCGACGTGGCGTACGCCTTCGCGGCTGCGGTGGCCGACATGGACATGCCGACCCCGTCGTCCGGCTTGACCGTCAAGGCGCGGCCGCCCTCACGCCGGATGGCGGGTATGGGGGTGTCGGCGAGCGTCTCGGGGCTGGCGACCAGGAGCCAGGGCTCCACGGCGGTCTCGCGCTCGAAGATCTGGACCCGGTTGACGCCGGCCTTGACGTCTCGCACGACCGCGAAGAACCACAGGGGGTACTTCGTGAACCGCGGGGTCTGCACGTCGGTGACGTCGACCGACGCGGTGTCCTGCTTCTGCGTCGTCGCGAGCCGCTGCGAGACCTCGAACGATCCGGTGTCGATCGCGAGGACGGGCCCGCTCTCGACGATCGACAGCGGCTTGGCGTCGAGCAGCTCGATCGCGGTGTTGCGCACGGTGCGGTAGCGGTTGAAGACCGCGGTGACCTCGGCCTCCCGCGCCGCGGTCTTCTCGACCGTGGCGTCACCGCGTTCGTGCGGGACCGCGCACGCCGACAGCGCCAGCGCGGTGACGACGAGGAGCAGCACGAGACGCTTCACGACTCCTCCTCCTCGTCCACGACCTCGAACTCCGCGAGCTCGTCCTCGCTCACCTCGTGCTCCACACCGTCCTCGTCGACGTAGACGTAGACCACCCGCTCGTCCGACGGCTCGGGGTCAGGCGTGGGATCCGGCTCAGGCTCGGGCTCAGGTTCAGGTTCAGGTTCAGGTTCAGGCTCGGGCTCGGGCTCCGGCTCCGGCTCCGGCTCCGGCTCAGGTTCCGGCACAGGCTCCGGCTCCGGCTCCGGCTCCGGCTCGGCCTCCGGCTCCGGCTCCGGCTCGGGCGTGGGACCCGGTACGGGCTCCGGCTCGGCACCGGCCGCGATCTCGGCTGCCGTCAGGACCCCGGGGATCCGTGGCGCGACCGGCTCGACGGCGTCCGCGACCTCCGAGGCGGAGTCGGGCCCAGCCTCCTCGGCCCCCTCGGCCTCCTCCTCGGGCTGCGGCTCCGACGAATGGTCCGAGACGTCGACGACCTCGACCGACTCCTCGACGACGTCGTAGGCCGCGGCCTCCTCGGCCGACATCTCGTGCTCGACGCCGTCCTCGTCGACGTACACGTAGACCACCTGCTCCTCGATGAGCGTGCCTTCCTCGTCGCTGGGCTCGGTCGTCCACCAGGCGCCTTCGCGGCGCAGGGACAGTCCGAACCAGACCGCGGCGATCCCCAGCAGCAGCAGCGAGACGCCCTTGTAGAACCCGCCCTTGATCCCGTACGCCAACGTGATCTCGACCCCGGAGAGGTTGGTCGAGCCGACCGCGAGCACGACCGCCGAGACCGTCTCGTCGGGCAGCTCCGTGCTGACGCTGGCCCCGCCGCGACCGGCCGACTGGACGATCCACCAGTCCAGAGCGGTCGGTGCGCCGGGCAGGTTGACCTGGCCCTTGACCTCCCGCGTGCTGACGTCCCACGGCCGCTGGTAGCCGGTGACCTCGAGCCTCCGGGTCTTGCCGACATAGCTCTGCACGTCGACGCTGTTGGCGATGCCGACGAAGACCGGCTTGCTGACCGGCACCTCGGCGCGCAGGTCGACCTGGACGTCGGCCCACGAGATGACCTTGGGCGCCGTGACGATCGCGATGCCGTCGGTCTCGATGGGGTGCGGCCCCGTCGAGAAGCGACTGTCCGGTCCCAGCACGATCATGACGGCCAGCCCGAGGAGCGCGACGAGGACACCGAGCACGGACAGTGCCCAGCCCAACGTCTTGCGCATCTCACACTCCCTCTCGGCCGCCGACGACTGACGCCGCCGTGAGCCTATCGGGGATCGAGCCCACCGCCCGGCAGGTTGCCCGGTGCCGGGCCCGCCGAGTCGGTCAGAACAGCGCCGAGGCCAGAGCGCGACGGGCCGTGGCGACACGGGGATCTGCCACGCCGACGACCGTGAACAGGTCGAGGAGCCGCTGCCGCACGCGCTCGCGGTCGTCGCCGGAGGTCCGCTTCACGAGCTGGATCAACCGGTCGAACGCGTCGTCGACGTGGCCGCCGCTGACGTCGAGATCGGCCACCAGCATCTGCGCGTCGAGATCGTCGGGCGCATCGGCCGCGGCCTTGCGCGCGGCCTGCAGGTCGGCACCCTGGGTGCGGGCCAGGAGCTTGACACCGGCGAGGCGCTCGGAGACCTCGGAGTCGGCCGGGTACTGCGCCTGGATCTTCTCGTACTCGGCGACGGCGGTGTCGAAGTCGCCAGCGGCGAAGGCCTCGTCCGCAGCAGCGAACCTGGGGTCCTCGGGTTCTTCGGCGTCATCCGCCGACGCGGACGCCTCACCCGTCGGCTGGGCGCGACCCGTCACCCCGTTCTGGGCCGCGACGTTGACGAGCTCGTCGAAGTAGCGGCGCGCCTCGGCCTCGTCGACGGTGCCCTGGAACAGCGGGACGGGCTGGCCCTTGACGAGACCCACGACGAGCGGGACGGCCTGGGCCTGGAGCGCCTGGGCGATCGCGGGATTGGCGTCGATGTCGACCTGCGCCAGGACGATCTGGCCCGCGTACTGGGAGATCACGGCGCCGAGCATCGCGTTGAAGCTCTCGCTCTGCGGAGAGCGCGGCGACCACAGGCTCAGGACGACCACGTGGTTCATCGAGGCCTGCAGCGCCTCGGTCTGGAAGTTCTGCTCGGTGATGTCGACGACGTACGACCCACCGCCTGCGGCCGGCTGACCCGGGCGGGCTGCCGGCTGCTTCAGCGCGGAGAGGTCGATGGCGCCGGGGCGCGAGAAGTTCATGCGCCCAGTGTATGAACCGCCGCGAAGGGGGTGCCGTGGGTGTCGATCAGCTCCCGTCCAGCAACCGTTGCTCCAGCGTGCGGCCGCGCAGACCCGAGCGCTGCACGACTCGCTGGATGGTGAGGTCACGGGCATCGGGGTCGCCGATGTAACGGATGTGGCGGAGCCCCTGCGCCTGCGCCGCCGACTCGAAGATGAAGTGGCCGTAGCCGAGCAGGCGACCCAGCAGCGGCTTCTCGACCGTGATGTCCAGGATGCGCGTGATCGGCATCGTCGCGATGCGGACCGAGAACACCCCGGTCGCCCTGAACACGCGCATGTTGGTCACGACGAAGACGTCGCGACGCTCCCGCATCGCGAGATAGAGAGCGTGGAGGGCGAGCCCCAGCCCGCCGATGATGAACAGCCAGCCGAGCTGGATCGGGCCGATGACGGCGAGGATCCAGAGCACGACCGTCCCGAGGACCTCGGCGACCGGCTTCAAGAACACGATGTTGTGGTGCCGCACGAGGTCGATCACGACCTCGCCCTCGTCGGCGAGGAGATGGCTGTCGATCTCCTGGTCGGGCAATCGGTCGAGCAGCGCCCGCAGCATCGGCGCCCTAGTTGACGAGCTCGTCGAAGAACACGCCCACCCGCTGGAAAGCGTCCATGATCCCGCCGAAGGCGCTGCTCACGAAGTCGGCGGCATCGGCAGGGGTCGACAGCAGGTAGTAGACCGCGAAGCCGACGAGCAGCAGCACAATGACCTTCTTCAGCACACCGCCATTGTGTCGAAGACCCCTCGCTGAGCCGTGCAGGCGCGCCGAGGGCTGAGGCCTCGCGACGATTTCGGCTCAGACCTGCTCGACGAGGGTGTCCGCCGCCGCGAAGGGGTCCGTTCGGCCGGCGAGGACCTCAGCGGCCAGGGTGTCGAGGCGCGCGTCGCCCGACAGCCCGGCGAACCTCGACTGCACCTCCGTCAGGGCGAGGGCCTCGATCTCGCGCCTCAGGCGCGCGAGCCGGCGGCGCTGCAGCTCTCCGGACTCGTCGAGGTGTGCGTGATGCGCCGCCACGTGGTCGGCGACCTCGTCGACCCCCTCGCCGGTGGTGGCGACGGTCAGGACGATCGGCGGCTTCCAGGCAGCGTCGTCGCGCTCGGTCATCGAGATCATGGAACGGAGCTCGCGGCGAGTCGACTGCGCACCGTCTCGGTCCGCCTTGTTGACGACGAAGACGTCACCGATCTCGAGGATGCCGGCCTTGGCCGCCTGGATCCCGTCCCCCATGCCGGGCGCCAGCAGCACGAGCGTCGTGTCGGCGAGCCCGGCCACCTCGACCTCGGACTGCCCGACGCCCACGGTCTCGACCAGCACGACGTCGCATCCTGCAGCGTCCAGGACCCGCAGGGCCTGCGGCGCCGACGCGGAGAGTCCGCCGAGATGCCCACGGCTCGCCATCGAGCGGATGTAGACCCCGTCGTCGGTCGCGTGGTCCTGCATGCGTACGCGGTCGCCCAGCAGGGCTCCCCCGGAGAAGGGTGACGTCGGGTCGACCGCCAGCACCCCGACCCGCTTGCCCTGCGCCCGCAAGGCGGCGACGAGCGCAGACGTCGACGTCGACTTGCCGACGCCCGGGGAGCCCGTGATGCCGACGATGTGCGCCGCCCCGGTGTGGGGGGTCAGTGCCGCGCTGACCTCACGAAGGGCCGGCGACCGGTCCTCCACGAGCGAGATCAGCCGCGCCACGGCCCGGGCCTCGCCGGCTCGTGCACGTTCGACGAGCTCGGCGACCGGGATGGCGCGGCTGCGACTCACCGGGCAGCGGCTACTTCTGCGGGACGCGGATGATCAGCGCGTCGCCCTGACCGCCACCGCCGCACAGTGCGGCCGCGCCGATGCCGCCGCCACGACGCCCCAGCTCGAGCGCGAGGTGGAGCAGGACGCGCGCGCCACTGGCACCGATGGGGTGGCCCAGCGCGATCGCTCCGCCGTTGACGTTGACCTTGTCCTCGGAGACGCCGAGCGCGCGGGTGCTCTCGATGCCGACGGCGGCGAAGGCCTCGTTGAGCTCGAACAGGTCGATGTCGCTGACCTCGATGCCCTCCTTGGCGGCCGCGTTGGCGATCGCGTTGGCCGGCTGCAGCTGGAGGCTGGAGTCCGGACCCGCCACGACGCCGGCAGCACCGATCTCGGCGATCCAGGTCAGTCCCAGCTCCTCGGCCTTGGCCTTGCTCATGACGACGACGGCGGCCGCACCGTCGGAGATCTGGCTGGCGGAACCGGCCGTGATGGTCCCCTCCTTGTTGAACGCGGGGCGCAGCTTGCCGAGCGACTCGGTGGTCGTGTCGCCACGCACGCCCTCGTCGGCGCTGATGACGATCGGGTCGCCCTTGCGCTGCGGGATCTCGACCGGCACGATCTCGTCGTCGAAGACGCCGTTCTTCTGCGCCGTCGCGGCCAGCTGGTGCGAGCGGGCGCTGAACGCGTCCTGCTCCTCGCGGCTCAGCTGGGTGCCCTCGGCGTTGATCTGCTCGGTGAGCCCGCCCATCGCCTGGTCCGTGAGCGCGTCCCACAGGCCGTCGTACGCCATGTGGTCGGTCAGCTTGGTGTCGCCGTACTTGGTGCCCTCGCGTGACCCCAGCAGCATGTGGGGGGCCTGGGTCATCGACTCCTGCCCGCCGGCGACGATGATCTCGTGCTCACCGGCGCGGATCAGCTGGTCGGCCAGGGCGATCGCGTTGATGCCTGACAGGCACACCTTGTTGATCGTGATCGACGGGGTGGTCAGCGGGATGCCACCCTTGAACGCGGCCTGACGGGCGGGCACCTGGCCGGCTCCGGCGCCGAGGACCTGGCCCATGATGACGTAGTCGACCTGCTCGCCGGTCACGCCGGCCCGCTCCAGGGCTCCCTTGATGGCCAGACCGCCGAGGTCCGACCCGGAGAGGGTCTTGAGGCCGCCGAGGAGACGGCCGATCGGGGTACGCGCACCGGCAACGATCACGGACTGGGTCATGGGGCTGCTCCTTAGCAAGACACGTCTTCGAAAAGACCGTGGTTTCCACTTTACTCAGAGGTAACGTCGGTGGCCGTTTGTGTGCGGCGGATCACGCCGCGATGCCGGCTCGGTGCCATACCCTCGTGTCCATGCCCGACACCCCCCTCGTCCCCGACCACCTCCTTCTCGCGATCGACCACGTCGGCATCGCGGTGCCGGACCTCGACGACGCGCTGGAGTTCTATGCCTCGACCTTCGGCCTGCACTCGGTGCACGAGGAGACCAACGAGGAGCAGGGCGTCCGCGAGGCCATGCTCGCCGTCGGCGACTCCGACCAGCGCATCCAGCTCCTGGCCCCGCTGAGCGACGACTCCACGATCGCCAAGTTCCTCGCGCGCAACGGCCAGGGCATCCAGCAGCTCGCCTACCGCGTCGCCGACATCGAGGCGGTCTCGGCGATCCTTCGCGAGCGCGGTGTACGGCTCCTCTACGACGCCCCCAAGCGCGGCACGTCCGACTCGCGCGTCAACTTCGTGCACCCGAAGGACGCAGGAGGCGTCCTCGTCGAGCTGGTCCAGCCGGCCGCCTCGCACTGAGTTCGGGATCACAGTCCTCGCGCATAGCCGCGCAGGTTAACCGTTAGTAACATCGCGGAAACACCCAACCTGGAGGACCTACGTGCAGCAGATTCTCGACGCCATCATGGCCGGCGACACCGCTCCCGAGGAGTTCGGATCGATCGCCCTCCCCGAGACGTACAAGGGGATCACCGTCCACAAGGACGAGGTCGACATGTTCGAGGGGCTCGCGAGTCGCGACAAGGACCCCCGCAAGAGCCTGCACCTCGACGACGTCCCGATCCCCGAGCTCGCCCCGGGTGAGGCCCTCGTCGCGGTCATGGCCAGCGCGATCAACTACAACACCGTCTGGACCTCGATCTTCGAGCCCGTCTCCACGTTCGGCTTCCTCGAGCGTTACGGCCGCCTGTCCGAGTACTCCAAGCGGCACGACCTGCCGTACCACGTGGTCGGGTCCGACCTCGCCGGCGTCGTGCTGCGCACGGGTCCCGGCGTCACGGCCTGGAAGCCCGGCGCCGAGGTCGTCGCACACTGCCTCTCGGTCGAGCTGGAGTCCCCCGACGGCCACGACGACACGATGATGGACCCGCAGCAGCGCATCTGGGGATTCGAGACCAACTTCGGCGGCCTCGCCGAGCTGGCGATCGTCAAGTCCAACCAGCTGATGCCCAAGCCCGACCACCTGTCGTGGGAGGAGGCCGCGAGCCCGGGCCTCGTGAACTCCACCGCGTACCGCCAGCTCGTCAGCAAGAACGGCGCCAACATGAAGCAGGGCGATGTCGTGCTGATCTGGGGCGCCTCCGGCGGCCTCGGCTCGTACGCCACGCAGATGGCGCTCAACGGCGGTGCGATCCCGGTCTGCGTCGTCTCGTCGCCGGAGAAGGCCGACATCGTGCGGTCGCTCGGCGCCGAGCACGTCATCGACCGCTCCGCCGAGGGCTACCGGTTCTGGAAGGACGAGAACAACCAGGACCCCAAGGAGTGGAAGCGCTTCGGCTCCAAGATCCGCGAGCTCACCGGCGGCGAGGACCCCGACATCGTGTTCGAGCACCCGGGCCGCGAGACGTTCGGCGCCAGCGTCTACGTCACCCGCAAGGGCGGCACGATCATCACCTGCGCGTCGACGTCGGGCTACCTGCACCAGTACGACAACCGCTACCTGTGGATGAACCTCAAGCAGATCAAGAGCTCGCACTTCGCCAACTACCGTGAGGCCTTCGAGGCGAACCGCCTGATCGACAAGGGCCTGATCCACCCCACGGTCTCCAAGGTCTACTCCCTCGAGGAGACCGGGCAGGCCGCACTGGACGTGCACCACAACCTGCACCAGGGCAAGGTCGGCGTGCTGTGCCTCGCCCCGGAGGAAGGGCTCGGCGTGCGCAACGCCGAGAAGCGCGCCCTGCACGAGGACAAGATCAACAGGTTCCGAGGGATCTGAGTACGAGACCCGCACGACCCCTGAGGGGCATCGGGACGGCCCACGTCGGGCCGTGTCGGTGCCCCTTTGCGGCAGGTATGGTGGGACCACACCTGACAACCCCTCTCTTTCACGAATGGGAACAGCATGTCCGACCAGTCCGGATTGTCCATCTTCGACGCCGCCGAGAAGTCCGGCGACGCTTCCTTCCCGCTCGCCCGCCGCGGTGGATACGACAGTGACGCCGTCGACGCCTGGGTCCGCACCCAGTCGGCCGAGTTCCAGAAGGCCGCCGACAGCCTCAAGTCCGTGCAGGCCGAGAACGAGAACCTCCGCGAGCTGATCGAGAAGCTCAAGGACCGGGTCGAAGCCGTCGAGAAGCCGACCTACACCGGCCTGGGCAACCACGCCGCCCAGCTGCTCGGCCTGGCCGAGCAGGAGGCCGAGGACGTCCGCAACCGCGCCGTCCGCGAGGCCGACGAGCTCGTCAAGAAGGCCGAGGAGGAGGCCGCGATCGTCCGCGCGACCGCCAACCACGAGGCCGAGGAGCTGCGCGGCCGCGCCGTCATCGAGCTGGAGGAGAAGCGCAAGCAGCTGCTCGAGGACGCGGAGGCCATGCACGCCGACGCCATCGCCCACACCGAGGACCTGCGCGCCCACGCCGAGCGCGAGGCCGCCCAGGTCAGGCTCGCGGCCGAGCAGGACGCCCAGAACATGCGCCTCGGGGCGACCCGCGAGGTCGAGCAGGCTCGTGCCGCCGCCGACCGCGAGGTCACCGAGGCCCGCCGCGTGCTGGCCGTCGAGAAGGAGCGGCTCGCCCGCGAGGCCTCCGAGAACCACGCGTCCGCCACCGAGCAGACCGCCAAGCTGGTCAAGGACGCCGAGACTCGCGCCAAGGCCGCCGACGACCGCGCCCGCGACATCATGGAGCAGGCCGCCAAGGCCCGCGACGCCGCGAGCGCCGAGGCCGCCCGCCTGCTCGACAACGCCAAGGCCGAGGCCGGCCAGCTCGTGTCCGGCGCGAGCGCCGAGGCCCAGCACATCCGGGTCAGCGCCACGACCGACGCCGAGCGCCAGACCCGGGTCCTGCGGGCCGAGGTCGAGGAGCTGCAGCGCAAGCGCGACGGCATCATGGCGCAGATGGGCCAGCTGAGGGACATCGTCTCGACCTTCGCGCCGACGACGGTCAAGGACGCCCCGGCCTCGCCCGAGCCCAAGGCCGACAAGCCTGCGGAGGCCAAGCCGGCCGCCGAGGCCGAGCAGCCCCAGGCTCCTGCGCAGGAGTCGTCAGCCGATGCAGACGGCGCCGACGACACCGAGGCGGCCGAGACCGTCGACGAGAAGACCGGCAGCTAGCAGCCTGCCGCTAGCGCGGGACGTCCTTGAACGCGGCGACCGTGCGATCGCGGTAGGCCGACGAGTCGGCCTGCTCCATCGGACCGTCCCAGGTGTCGGGCAACGGCACCGGGACGGTCGGGGCGAGTCTGCGCGTGATCTCGTCGAGCACCCGTTCGGAGTCACCGACCCAGAGGTGCTTGGCCCCGTCGACCGCGATGATCTCGGCCTGCGGGATCGCGGCGAACCGATCGCGGGCCTCGGCCGGCTGCAGGTAGTCGTCGTGCTCGGGGATCAGGGCCGTGACCGGCTTGCCGGACTCGGCCCACGCCGCCAGGTGCTCGTCGGTCGCGTTGCGCAGGGGCGGTGACAGCAGCACGGCCCCCTCGACCGAGGGCTCCAGTCCGTACATCAGGGTCAGGTCGGTGCCGAACGACCAGCCCACGAGCCACACGTGGGGCAGGTCGGCGAACTCGGCGTGCTCGACCGCGGCGGCCACGTCGAAGCGCTCGGCGACGGCGTTGTCGAACGTCCCACCACTCGTGCCCTGCACGCTCGAGGTGCCCCGGGTGTTGAACCGCAGGACGGCGATGCCGGCCAACGCCGGCAACCGGTAGGACGCCTTGCGGAACAGGTGACTGTCCATCATCCCGCCGTGCGTCGGCAGCGGGTGCAGGCAGATCATCGTCGCGACGGGATCACGGTCTTCCGGGAGGGCCAGCTCCCCGACCAGGCTCACGCCGTCGGCGGTCTGCAGGGTCAGCTGCTCCCGGCGGGCGGGCAGCACGGAGTTGCCACGGATCTTCTGGGTCATGGGTCGTCCTCAGTGCTTCCTGGCCCAGCAGGCCGTGTGCCAGTGCCGGCGCTCGTCGATGGCGGCCTCGCTCAGCAAGGCCTTCTGGACCGGCCACGCCACGACGTGCGGCGTCGCGGGGCGGATGAGCTGGGCGCAGCCCGGGCAGCGGTAGTCCTTGGCGGCACCGGAGCCGCGGATCTGCCGGACGTACCAGGAGCCGTCGGACTTCTCCTCGACCTGCTCCGTCGTGGCCCGCAGCGGCGTGTGCGCACGGTGGGCGACACGACGGCGGGACATGCCCCCAGTCTACGGAGCCGGGGCGACCGGCACGGTGCAGTAGGTCCTGATCCAGCCCTCACGCGCGCTCGACGCCTTGATCGCCTCGTCGAACGTCAGGACGTCGATCGTGTCCTTGCCGTCACGCTGGAACAGCACGACGTCCGTCAGGGCCGGCTTCTTGCTGCACGCCAGGCCGGCCGACTCCTGCGTCGCGATCGCGGCCGACAGCGCGGTCTCGCTGCTCTTGCTGTCGAGCACCATCGGTGTCGCCCCGTAGCGGCTCGAGAACGAGGAGACCGCGACGTAGCCGACGAGCAGGCCTGCGACGCCCACGAGCACGGCGAGGCGCACCATGCGGGCCGCGAGAAACACGTACGACGTGCTGGTCATCGGTGCTCCTGTCCATGTGGCCTTCTGGACAGAGCAACGAGGTCGTCACCCCATAGTTACCGGCGTCGCAGGAAAAAGAACTCTTCCGCGAATCGCGTAACTTTTGGCGTCTCAGTACGTGTGGAAGCCCGCTCCGGTCTTGCGACCCAGCTTTCCGTCCGCGACGAGCGACTGCAACGTGGGTGCCGGCGCCCAGCCAGCGTGCCCGAACGTGCTGACGAGCGTCTCCTGGATCGCGAGCGACACGTCGTTGCCGACGACGTCGAGCAGCTCGAACGGGCCCATGGGCAGCTTGGTTGCCTTCATGGCGTCGTCGATCTCGGTGAGCGGGATGCCGTCGGCCTCGTGCAGCTTGACCGCGTCGTTGAGGTAGGGGAACAGCAGCGCGTTGACGATGAAGCCGGCGCGGTCACCGCACGAGACCGGGTGCTTGCCGGTCGACAGGCAGAGGGCGCGCACCGTCTCGGCAACCTCGGGGGTCGTCTCGTCGGCGGTGACGACCTCGACGAGCTTCATGACGGGTGCGGGGTTGAAGAAGTGCATGCCGATGACGTCCTGCGGGCGCGACGTCGCGGCGGCGCACGCCGTGATCGACAGCGACGAGGTCGTGGTCGCCAGGATCGCGCCGGGCTTGGCGATCCGGTCGAGGTCACGGAACAGCTCGAGCTTGACCTCGAGGTCCTCGGCGATCGCCTCGACGATGATGTCGGCGCCGGCGAGGGCCTCGCGCTCGGTCGATCCGCTGAGCCGGGCGAGCACGGCCGCCTTGCCGTCCTCGTCGAGCTTGCCGCGCGAGATGGCCTTGTCGAGGCTCTTGGTGATGCGGGCCTGCACCCCGTCCACCTTGTCCGCGCTGCGGCCGACGTAGACGACGTCGTAGCCGGACTTCGCGAAGACCTCGACGATGCCCGAGGCCATCGTGCCGGTGCCGACGACACCGACGGTCTGGATGTCGTGCCGCAGCTGGGGCGCGTCGCCGTCGTCCTCGCCGACAGCCTGCGCGAAGGTCGTGCCGTCGGCGGCCATCTGCGTCAGGATGCTGACCGGCTGGTGCAGCTCGTCGCCGGTCTCGACGTACAGCTTGTCCAGGCCGGTGGCGACGGTCTGCGGGCCGAGCTCGTCGATCAGCGCCAGGGGCCCGATCGGGTAGCCGCAGCCGAAGCGCATCGCGGCGTCGATGTCGTCGCGCGTCGCGTAGCCGCTCTCGTACATCGTCGCGGCATGGTTCAGGTACGGCAGCAGCAAGGTGCGGGCGATGTCGGCCGCCTTGTCGCTGGAGCCCAGTCTGTCGACGATTTCCTGCATGGCTACTCCTGAGTAATAAGCGGGTCGTGTCAGACTAACCTGACCCTGCCGTTGGCTCCATGGGAGAACGATGAATCGACGTATGACGATGGTTACAGCCATCGTGGCCCTTGCTCTGCTAGGGCTCGGCGCGTGTGGCACGAGCGACGAGCCGGCCGACGAGCCGACGACCTCGGCCAGCGAGACCACCAGCAGTCCATCTGCGCCGACCTCGGAACCCACGGACGACGCGGCTGCCGGCATCGTCGGCGACTGGCAGGACACCGAGGCCGACTGGACGGTGCACTTCCACGAGGACGGGACGTACGCCGAGGACTACCAGGGCGTCACCGACTTCCGGGTCGGCACCTACACCGTCGACGGCACGACCGTCTCCCTCGAGGGCGGCGACGGCAACACCGACACGGGCACGATCGAGGGCGAGACCCTCGTGTTCAAGCTCGGCACCCTCACCAGGAAGTAGCGCGTGCGCCTTGTCATCGCGCGGTGCCAGGTCGACTACGCCGGCCGGCTCGCCGCCCACCTGCCCTTGGCCACCCGCCTCATCATGGTCAAGAACGACGGCTCGGTGCTGATCCACTCCGACGGCGGCTCCTACAAGCCCCTGAACTGGATGAGTCCCCCGTGCACCTTGCGCGAAGGTCTCGCCGACGACGGCGTGACGGAGTGGACCGTCACGGCCGGCAAGACCGACGACACCCTGCGCATCCGCATCGAGGAGGTCCTGCACGACTCCGCGCACGACCTCGGCGTCGATCCCGGCCTGCAGAAGGACGGCGTCGAGAAGCACCTGCAGGAGCTGCTCGCCGAGCACACCACGGCGCTCGGCCCCGGCATGAGCCTCGTGCGCCGGGAGTACATGACCGCGATCGGCCCGGTCGACCTCCTCTGCAAGGACGGCGCCAACAGCTCCGTCGCGGTCGAGATCAAGCGGCGCGGCGACATCGACGGCGTCGAGCAGCTGACCCGCTACCTCGAGCTGATGAACCGCGACCCCGCCCTGCGTCCGGTGCGCGGCATCTTCGCGGCGCAGGAGATCAAGCCACAGGCTCGCGTCCTGGCGGCCGATCGCGGCATCGAGTGCGTCGTCGTCAACTACGACGAGCTGCGCGGCATCGACGACCCCTCGCTGAGGCTGTTCTAGGGCTCACTGGAGCGGCACGTCGAAGAACGTGGTGCCGAGCTGTTCCCAGCGGTCGATCTCGCAGCCGTCGGCACGGCTGAACTCCGCGTCGACCTCGTCGCCCTCGAACGTCCCGGTGACCGTCGCGGTCTGGGGGCCGCCGAAGATGTCGGTGCACGCCTGGCCCTCGCCGACCGGCTCGAAGACCTCGGCACCGGCCTTGGCCAGCGCGGAGCACGCCTCGGCCGGCTGCGGGTGGTCGCCCCCTGCGGGGTCGCACTCCAGCTCGTACGTGCGGGGTGCGGCGCCCTCGTCGGCCACGACCGTGATCGTCAAGGCCGTGCCGTCGGACGAGGGCGCGGAGCCGTTGTCGGCATCCTTGCCGCAGGCCGAGAGCGCCGCCACGAGGACGACGCAGCAGAGGACGAGGGCTCTACGCACCGGCGATGGGAGGTGCGGTCGGGTCGCCACCGGCACTCTTGTCCTCGCGGGCGACCCAGTCCTCGATGCGCTCGTAGTCGTCCTTGGAGCGGGTGACGACGGCCAGCAGGTCGCTCATCTTGGAGACCTCTTCGACCTGCTCCTTGATGAACCACTGCATGAACTGGTCGGACGCGTAGTCATGGTTCTCGCGGGCGATGCGGGTCAGCTCGTTGATCTGGTCGGTGACCCGCTTCTCCTGCGCGAGCGCCGCGGTGACCGGCTCGACGACGTCGGCGAAGTCGACCTTGGGCGCCTCGAGCGCCGGGATCACCGGGGTCTCGTCGGCGTCGAGGAGGTACTGGATCATCATCATCGCGTGGTCCCGCTCCTCGACGGCCTGCTGGTAGAACAACGCGGCCATCTGGGGCATCGTCAGCGAGTCGTAGTAGGCCGCGATCGCGACGTACTGCTGGTGCGCGCCGAACTCGTAGCCGAGCTGCTCGTTGAGCTTTGCCACGAATGCTGGTGCTGCCATGTGTCCCCACTTCCGTTCTCTCGCCTTAGGCGAGCCTCACCTCACGCTGGTATCCTACGTCTGTGCCACCGACACCCAAGAAGAAGTGCTGCAGCAGCAAGCCTGCCTGCAGACGGTGTCCCATCAAGATGATGAAGAAGGGCACGCTTCCGGAGGGCTACACCGTCAAGAAGCGCAAGCTCGTCAAGGTCAAGAAGAAGAAGCAGAAGACCAGCGACAAGATCGCCGCCTGAGCGGTGATCCGAGCCTAGGGCAACCGCCCGGCGGGAACCACGAAGGTGTGGCTGGCCAAAGTCATCCCGTGGTCGGACGCCCGGAAGGGCTGGGCCGTACGGTGGTCGTCATGACCGAACTCGCCACACAGGCCCAGACCCTCCTCGCCCTCCACACCGACCCCGCGCTCCTCAAGGTCGTCAACGTGTGGGACGCCATCAGCGCCCGCGTCGTCTCGGAGGTGGAAGGCGTCACCGCACTCGCCACCGCCAGCCACTCGATCGCCGCTGCCTACGGCTACGAGGACGGGGAGAACATCCCCGTCGAGCTCATGATCGAGGCTGTCGGCGGCATCGTCGCCGCCACCGACCTGCCCGTCACGGCAGACCTCGAGGCCGGCTACGGCAACCCCCGCGAGACGACGCTCCGGGCCATCGGCGTGGGCGTCGTGGGCTGCAACCTCGAGGACCAGCTCAAGCCGCTCGACGAAGCGGTCAGCGCGGTCGAGGCTGTGCTCGACGCGGCGCAGCAAGAGGGCATCGACTTCGTGCTCAACGCCCGGACGGACGCATTCCTCAAGGCCGGCGACAAGCCCCACGACGAGGTGCTGGCCGACGCGATCGAGCGCGGGCGCGCCTATCTCGCCGCGGGCGCTCCCGTCGTCTTCGTGCCGGGCAAGGTGTCGGAGGACGACATCAAGGCCTTCGTCGACGCCTGGGGACCGCAGAAGCTGACGCTGATCGGCGCCCCCGGCTCGGTACCGCTGGCCCGCATGGAGGAGCTCGGGGTCGCCCGCGTGTCGTACGGCCCGTTCAGCCAGTCGGTGGCCCTCATGGCCCTGCAGGACCTGACGACCGACATCGTCGCCGGCGGCGGCCTGCCCTCGGACTTCCGCGTCCTGAACTAGCCGCGAGCGGGGGCTGCGCGGTCAGGACAGGTCGTTGGCCTTGCGGATCTCGTCGACGATGCGGTCCATGATCGTCGTCATGCCGAAGTCCTTGGGCGTGAACACCGCGGCGACGCCGGCGGCCTCCATCCTGCGGGCGTCGGACTCGGGGATGATGCCGCCGACGATCAACGGCACGTCACCGATCCCGGCCTCCGCCATGGCCTTCTGGACGTCGGGCACGAGCTCCATGTGCGATCCGGACAGGATCGACAGCCCGACGCAGTGCACGTCCTCGGCGACGGCTGCGGCGACGATCTGCGCCGGCGTCAGGCGGATGCCTTGGTAGACGACCTCGAAGCCGGCGTCGCGGGCACGCACGGCGATCTGCTCGGCACCGTTGGAGTGCCCGTCGAGCCCCGGCTTGCCGACGAGGAAGCGCAGCCGAGTGCCGAGCTCCTCACCCGTGCGCCGGACCTTGTCGCGTACGGCTGACAGCTCTGCGCCGGCCTCGGCGATGCTGCCGATGCCGCTGACGCCGGTGGGCGCGCGGTACTCGCCGAACACCTCACGCAGGGCACCGGCCCACTCGCCGACGGTCGCCCCGGCGCGTACGGCCTCGAGCGTCGCCGCCATCAGGTTGGTGTCGGTCTTGGCCTCGCGCCGCAGGCGGTCGAGCGCCTCGTCGACGGCGCCCTGGTCACGCTGCTCGCGCCACGCCGTGACGTCGGCGATCGCGTTGGCCTCCGCCTCGGGGTCGGCCGTCATGATCGCGGTGTCGAGGTCCGCCGTGAGCGGTGACGGCTCGGTCTCGGTGTAGGAGTTGACGCCCACGACCTTCATCTCGCCGGCCTCGATGCGCGCCCGGCGCTCCGAGTGCGACGCGACCATCGCCTGCTTCATGTAGCCGGACTCGACGGCCGCCACGGCGCCGCCCATCGCCTGGACCCGGTCCATCTCGGCCTTGGCGCCCTCGATCAGCTCGGTGACCTTGGCCTCGATCACGACCGAGCCCTCGAAGATGTCGTCGTACTCCAGGAGGTCGGACTCGAACGCCAGCACCTGCTGGAGGCGAAGCGACCACTGCTGGTCCCACGGCCGCGGCAGGCCGAGCGCCTCGTTCCAGGCCGGCAGCTGCACGGCGCGGGCACGGGCGTCCTTGCTGAGCGTCACGCCGAGCATCTCCAGGACGATGCGCTGCACGTTGTTCTCGGGCTGCGCCTCGGTCAGGCCGAGGGAGTTGACCTGCACGCCGTAGCGGAATCGCCGCATCTTGGGGTTCTGCACGCCGTAGCGCTCGCGCGTGATCTCGTCCCACAGGCGCCCGAAGGCCCGCATCTTGCAGGTCTCCTCGATGAACCGGACACCGGCGTTGACGAAGAACGAGATGCGGCCGACGACGTTCTCAAACTCGTCCTCCGGCACCTGGCCGGAGTCGCGCACGGCGTCCAGAACGGCGATCGCGGTCGTCAAGGCGTACGCGAGCTCCTGCGTCGGTGTCGCACCGGCCTCCTGCAGGTGATAGCTGCAGATGTTGAGCGGGTTCCACTTGGGGATGGTGCCCACCGTGTAGGCGATCATGTCGGTCGTCAGCCGCAGCGAGGGCGCGGGCCCGAAGACGTACGTGCCGCGGGACAGATACTCCTTGATGATGTCGTTCTGCGTCGTGCCCGACAGCGCGGCGGGCTCGACGCCCTGCTCCTCGGCCGCGACCTGGTACATCGCGAGCAGCCACATCGCCGTGGCGTTGATCGTCATCGAGGTGTTCATCTCGTCGAGCGGGATGTCGTGGAACAGCTGACGCATCGCACCGAGGTGCGGGATGGGGACGCCGACCTTGCCGACCTCTCCCCTGCTCAGCTCGTGGTCCGGGTCGTAGCCGGTCTGGGTCGGCAGGTCGAAGGCCACCGAGAGACCGGTCTGCCCCTTCGACAGGTTGCGACGGTAGAGCGCATTGGACTCCGCCGCCGAGCTGTGGCCGGCATACGTACGCATCACCCATGGCTTGTCAGGCATGAGCGTCAGGTTACCTTCCCGTAACCTTCGCGGTCACTGCCTCGAGGGAGCGTTCCTGCTCACACTCGTAGACTGCGGCCATGGTCAACCTGACGCGGATATACACCCGGACCGGCGACGACGGCACCACCAACCTGGGCGACATGAGCAAGACCAGCAAGCTCGACCTGCGCCTGGCCGCCTACGCCGACGTCGACGAGGCCAACAGCCACCTCGGCTTCGCGATCTCCCTCGGGACCCTCGACGACGACGTCGTCGCGGTGCTCACGCACGTCCAGAACGACCTGTTCGACGTCGGCGCGGACCTGTCGTGCCCGGTCGTCGACGATCCCGAGTACCCGCCGCTGCGCGTCGAGCCGGACTACATCGACCGGCTCGAGGGCTGGTGCGACCACTACAACGACGAGCTGCCCAAGCTGCGGTCGTTCATCCTGCGCGGGGGCACGCCCGCGGCCGCCGCCGTGCACGTCGCCTGCACCGTCACGCGCCGGGCCGAGCGGTCCGCGTGGGCAGCGATCGAGGCGCACGGGGACACGATGAACGTGCTGACCGCCAAGTACCTCAACCGGCTCAGCGACCTGCTCTTCATCCTCGGCCGGTACGCCAATCGGGAGACCGGGGACGTCCTGTGGGTCCCGGGCGGGGAACGCTAGGAGCATCCCGGGCGCGCGAAAAAGGCACCCACCAACCGGTGGATGCCTCTCGCGCTGCTCCTGAGGATCAGTCCCAGTCGATGGCGTGACTGACGACGTGACCGTTGCCGCCTTTCGGTGCCGCATCAGCCGTGGACGCGACGCCCACGACCGTGAGCACCGAGACGAATGCTGAGGCGATTAGACGCTTGACCATGATGCACCTGCTCCCTGGGGAAACGGGGATCCGCTTCGCTTCCGACGATTCTCCCCGGCTCACGCGGGCCCGTCAACCGGAACGGCGAACCTGTACGACCGCCTCAGAGCACGTTGTTGACCCGTTGACCCGGAGGTGACGACTCCAGCCAGGACAGCAGACCGGTCAGCGCGTTGGCGCTCATCGCGAACTGCCGCACCCCGGCGGCGTTCTCGGTCGCGACGATGAGATGCCCCGCGTGGATGGCGTGCACCTCGTGGCCGACCGGCTCACGCCGCCCGTCGATCTGCACGTCCCCGCGGGTGAACCGGAAGGTCGGGCGTGGGGACAGCGAGAACGTGCGGAACCACTCGAGCTCGGTGTCCTTGTAGACCGCGAGCCCCAGCATCCATCCCTTGGCCTGCGCCTCGGCCGACCGGTTGACGCTCATCTCGAACGTGCCACCCGAGCGCGCCAGGAAGCGACGGCGCACGAGCAGCCCGACGACCAGCAGCAGCAACAGGGCGACGACGAACACCAGGGAGTCCACCAACCACATCCACAGTGGCATCAGGAACTCCCTCCGTTCGTCAGGACGCCTTGTCGATGAGGCGCAGCTTGGCCTCGGCCCGCAGGACCGCGTCCTGGTCGCCCTCGGACTGGGCGGCCTCCAGCTCGGACCGCGTCGCGCTCGCATCGATCTCCGAGGCGAGGAACGCGTCCTCACTCAGGATAGACACGTGGTTGTCGGCAACCGAGAGGAATCCCTCGGCCACCGCCGCACGCACGACCTCGCCGTCGGCCGGACGGATCTCGACGACGCCCGGCACGAGCAGCGACAGCAGCGGCGCGTGACCGGACAGGACGCCGAGGTCTCCCTCGACCGTACGGGCGGTCACCTGGCTCGCCTCCCCCGACCACACGACGCGGTCGGCGGCGACGAGCTCGATCTGCAACAGGTCGGCCATCAGAGGCTCTTCTGGATTTCTTCCCACTTCTTGTCGACGTCTTCGAGACCGCCGCACATGAAGAAGGCCTGCTCAGCCACGTGGTCGTAGTCACCGTCGCAGATCTTGGTGAAGCCGTCGATCGTCTCGTCGATGGAGACGGTCGAGCCCTCGATGCCGGTGAACTGCTTGGCCACGTAGGTGTTCTGGGAGAGGAAGCGCTGGATGCGACGCGCGCGGGACACGAGCGTCTTGTCCTCCTCGCTGAGCTCGTCGACACCGAGGATCGCGATGATGTCCTGCAGCTCCTTGTTGCGCTGCAGGATGCTCTTGACCCGGTTGGCCGTGCGGTAGTGCTCGGCGCTGATGTACCGCGGGTCGAGGATGCGCGAGGTCGACGTCAGCGGGTCCACCGCCGGGTAGATGCCCATCGACGCGATCTCACGGTTGAGCTCGGTCGTCGCGTCGAGGTGGGCGAACGTCGTGGCCGGGGCCGGGTCGGTGTAGTCATCGGCCGGCACGTAGATCGCCTGCAGCGAGGTGATCGAGTGACCACGGGTCGACGTGATGCGCTCCTGCAGCACGCCCATCTCGTCGGCCAGCGTCGGCTGGTAGCCCACGGCGGACGGCATGCGGCCGAGCAGCGTTGAGACCTCGGAACCGGCCTGCGTGAAGCGGAAGATGTTGTCGATGAACAGCAGCACGTCCTGGTTCTGGACGTCGCGGAAGTACTCGGCCATCGTCAGGGCCGACAGGGCGACGCGAAGACGCGCTCCCGGCGGCTCGTCCATCTGGCCGAAGACGAGGGCGGTCTGTCCGAGGACGCCGGCCTCCTCCATCTCGGCGATCAGGTCGTTGCCCTCACGCGTGCGCTCGCCGACGCCGGCGAACACCGACACACCACCGTGGTCGCGGGCCACACGGGCGATCATCTCCTGGATCAGCACGGTTTTGCCGACACCGGCACCACCGAACAGGCCGATCTTGCCGCCGAGCACGTACGGCGTCAGGAGGTCGATGACCTTGATGCCGGTCTGGAACATCTCGGTCTTGGACTCGAGCTGGTCGAAGGCAGGAGCCTTGGCGTGGATGCCACGGCGCTCCTTGACCTCCCACTTCTCGCCCTCCTTGAGGTTCATGACGTCGCCGGTGGTGTTGAACACCTTGCCCAGCGTCTGGTCACCGACCGGGACCGTGATGGGCTCACCGGTGTTGATGACGGTCGCGCCGCGGACGATGCCGTCGGTCGGCCGCAGGCTGATCGCGCGGACCAGCCCGTCGCCGATGTGCAGGGCGACCTCGAGGGTCAGCGTCTCCTTGACGCCGTCCAGCTCGGTGTCGACCTTCAGCGCGTTGTACATCTCGGGGATCGCGTCGCTCGGGAACTCGATGTCGAGCACCGGGCCGATGACGCGCGCAACCCGACCGGTGGCCAGGGTCTCGTCCGACTGGTCGGACGTCGTGGTGTCTGCGGTCTTCTTGGCGGTAGGCATCTCTCTCACTCACTCCCAGCGGTGGCATCGGCAAGCGCGTTGGCGCCTCCGACGATCTCGCTGATTTCCTGGGTAATACCCGCCTGGCGGGCCTGGTTGGCGGTCCGGGTGTACTTCTGGATCAGGTCCTCGGCGTTGTCCGTCGCGGACTTCATGGCCTTCTGCCGAGCGGCAAGCTCCGACGCGGAGGCCTGCAGCAGGCAGTAGTAGATCCGACTGTGGATGTACTTCGGCAGCAGTGCGTCGAGCACGTCGTGTGCTGACGGCTCGAACTCGTAGAGCGGCAGGACGTCGTGGTCCTCGGGCGCCTCGGTGCCCTCGACGACCTCCAGCGGAAGCAGGCGGATCACCTCGGGCTCCTGCGACAGCATCGACTTGAACCGCGTGAACACCACGTGGAGCTCGTCGACGGCCAAGGCCGGGTCGATGTCGTCGTCGGCGTCCTGAGGGGCGTCCGGGTCGATGTTGAAGACCCGGACGAGCGCGTTGCCGATCTCGCGTGCATCGGAGTACTCGGGCTTGTCCGAGAACCCCGTCCACGAGCTGACGAAGTCGCGGTTGCGGAAGTTGTAGTAGGCCTCCGCCTTGCGGCCCGTCAGGTAGAGATCGACGTCCTTGCCCTCGCCGTGCAGCTTCTCGACGAGGCGTTCGGCCTCCTTGAGCACCGAGGACGAGTACGCCCCGGCCAGGCCGCGGTCGCTGGCGATGATCAGGACGGCCGCCTTGGAGGGCTCGTCCTTCTCGGTCGTCAGCGGGTGGTCGACGTTGGAGAACGTCGCGACGGCCGAGACGGCGCGCGTGAGCTCACGGGCGTACGGCGCTGCCGCCGCCGCCTTCTGCTGCGCCTTGATGATGCGCGACGCAGCGATCAGCTCCATGGCGCGCGTGATCTTCTTGGTCGCCTGGGTCGACCTGATCTTCGCGCGTAGCTCGCGTACCGAAGCTGCCATCGTCAGCCCCGCTTCTGCTTGACGATCTGCTCCTGGTCGACGTCCTCGTCGTCCAGCGCCTCGTGCTCCTCGTGACCGGCCTTGATGCTGACCTGGCTGCCGTCCCCGGTCTCGAACTGCTCGAGGAACGAGGTGTAGGCGCCCTCGAGCGCCTGCTCGTTGTCGTCCTCGAACTTCCCGGACTCACGGATGGCCGACAAGATGCCCTCGTGCGAGCGCTTGAGGTAGTCGAGGAACTCGGTCTCGAAGCGGCTGACGTCCTCGACCGGCACGGGATCGAGCTTGCCCGTCGTGGCGGCCCAGATCGACACGACCTGGTGCTCGACCGGGAACGGCGCGTACTGGCCCTGCTTGAACAGCTCCATGATGCGCTGACCACGGGCGAGCTGTTGCTTGGACGCCGCGTCGAGGTCGGACGCGAACATCGCGAACGCCTCCATGGCGCGGTACTGGGCGAGCTCGACCTTGAGCGAGCCGGTGACGGCCTTCATCGACTTCTGCATCGCGGCACCACCGACGCGCGACACCGAGATGCCGACGTCGACGGCGGGACGCTGGTTGGCGTTGAACAGATCGGACTGCAGGAAGATCTGGCCGTCGGTGATCGAGATGACGTTGGTCGGGATGTAGGCCGAGACGTCGTTGGCCTTGGTCTCGACGATCGGCAGGCCGGTCATCGAGCCGGCACCCAGGTCGTCGCTGAGCTTGGCGCAACGCTCGAGGAGCCGCGAGTGCAGGTAGAACACGTCGCCGGGGTAGGCCTCGCGGCCCGGCGGGCGACGCAGCAGCAGCGACACGGCACGGTAGGCCTCGGCCTGCTTGGACAGGTCGTCGAACACGATGAGGACGTGCTTGCCCTCGTACATCCAGTGCTGGCCGATGGCCGAGCCGGTGTAGGGCGCGAGGTACTTGAAGCCCGCCGAGTCGGACGCGGGGGCCGCGACGATCGTGGTGTACTCGAGCGCGCCGGCCTCCTCGAGCGCACCGCGGATGCCCGCGATGGTCGAGCCCTTCTGGCCGATGCCGACGTAGATGCAGCGCACCTGCTTCTCGGGATCGCCCGACGCCCAGAACTCCTTCTGGTTGATGATCGTGTCGATCGCGATCGCGGTCTTGCCGGTCTGGCGGTCACCGATGATGAGCTGGCGCTGGCCGCGGCCGATGGGCGTCAGCGAGTCGATCGACTTGAGGCCGGTCATCATGGGCTCGTGCACGCTCTTGCGCTGCATGACGTTGGGGGCCTGCAGCTCCAGGGCGCGACGGTCGCTGGTCTCGATGTCGCCGAGGCCGTCGATCGGGTTGCCGAGCGGGTCGACGACGCGGCCGAGGTAGTTGTCGCCAACGGGGACCGAGAGCACCTCACCGGTGCGGCGTACGGTCTGTCCCTCCTCGATGCCGGAGAACTCACCCAGGATGACGACACCGATCTCACGGACGTCGAGGTTGAGCGCGAGGCCCAGCGTGCCGTCCTCGAACTCGAGCAGCTCGTTGGCCATGGCCGAGGGCAGTCCCTCGACGCGCGCGATGCCGTCACCGGCCTCGGCGACGACGCCGACCTCTTCGGTCGCAGCAGCGCTGGGCTTGTAGTCGGCCACGAACTTCTGCAATGCGTCGCGGATCTCGTCCGGACGGATCGTGAGTTCCGCCATGTGTGTGCCTGCCTTCTTGTTCGGTGTGTGATCTAGCCTGCAAGACGCCGGCGGGCGACTTCGAGGCGAGTGGACATGGTGCCGTCGACGACCTCGTCACCGACGGAGACAGCGATGCCTCCGACGACCGAGGGATCGACGACGATGTTGAGGTGGACGTCGCGTCCGTACTTCTTGGCGAGAGCCTTGGCGAGACGGGTCTTCTCCGCGTCACCCAGCTCGTACGCCACCCGCACCTCGGCCAGGAGCCGGCTGCGGCGGGCGGCGACGGTGTCGCCGAAGCTCGACAGGACCTTCTCGAACGACCCGGTGCGCGCGGCGGCGGCCTGGGTCGCCAGTGCGAGCGTGGATCCGGTGACCTTGCCCTCGAGCAGGGTGGCCAGCAGCGTGCTCTTGGCCTCGCCGGAGACGCCTCGGTCGGACACGACCTGACGCAGGTCGGCGTCCGAGCGCACGATCCGCTCGACCTCGAACAGCTCGGTCTCCAGCGCGTCGAGCTCACCGGCCGCGTCGGCGGCGGCGACCTGGGCGGCGACGCCCGCGGTCTCAAGGCCGTCGGTCAGGTCGCGCATCGACGCCCAGCGTCCGCTGACGGCGGCCTTGAGCACGGCCAAGGTGTCCGCGCTGACCTGGCCACCGAAGACCTGCTCGGCGAGCCCCACCTTGGCGTCGGCCTCGGTGGACGGGTCGGTCAGCACGCGGCGAAACGCAGGAGCGCCGTCCAACGTCGAGACGACGCCGAACAGCTCGGCTCCGAGGTCACCGGCGCCGCCCTTCGCCGCATCGACTGCGGCGAGGACGTCGACCAGGGACTTCGCTGAAATGCCTCGCATCAGTTGGCCGACTCCTCGAGCTCGGCGATGAACCGCTCGACCGTGCGCTTCTGGCGCTCGTCGTCATCGAGGGACTCGCCCACGATGCGTCCGGCCAGCTGGGTCGCCATCGAGCCGACCTCACCCTTGAGCTGGGCCAGCACCTGGGCACGCTCGGCCTCGACCTGCGCGTGCGCCGTCGAGGTGATGCGCTCGGCCTCGGCCTGCGCCTGGGCACGGAGCTCAGCGATGATCTGCGCGCCCTGCTCCTTGGCCTCCTCACGGATCGCTGCAGCCTCGTGACGGGCTCCGGCGAGCTGCTCGGTGTACTGGTCGAGTGCGGCCTTGGCTTCCTTCTGGGCTGCCTGGGCCTCCTCGATGCCGCCCTCGATCGCAGCGGTGCGCTCGGCATACGCCTTCTCGAACGCGGGCATGACGAACTTGGCGATGAGCCCGACCAGGAGGACGAGCACGACCAGACCGAGGATGATCTCGGGCAGGTGCGGGACGAGGGGGTTGATCTCTTCCTCGTGCCCTTCCTCGGCCGCGGCCAGAATGGAAGTCGCGATCATGAGTGTGACCTCTCCTCGAAGCTAGAGGGCGAAGGCGAGCGCGAGTGAGATGATGAAGAACTGCTCACACAGGGCGAAGCCGATCAGCGCGTTGGTGCGCAGCTTGCCCTCAGCCTCGGGCTGACGCGCGGTGCCGGTGATGAACGCAGCGAAGATCAGACCAACGCCGATACCAGGACCGAGCGCGGCGAGGCCGAGGCCGATCATGTTCAGAGTGCCTTCCACGGCATTTCCTTTCGTTGTGATGCCGGATGCATCAGGTGAGATGACTATCTGGTTCGAGGGTGTTGCCTAGTGGTGGTCGGCGACGGCTTCGCCGATGTACATCGCCGACAGCAGCGTGATCATGTAGGCCTGCAGGAACATGATCAGCATGTCGAGGAAGCTCACCAGGATGCCGAGCAGGCCGGAGAAGATGCCGACGGTGATGCCGAGGGCGGTCGGTGAGTACTGCGTGATCAGGTAGTCCGCGCCGAGCGAGAACAGCACCAGCAGCAGGTGACCGGCGAACATCGTGGCGAAGAGTCGCAGCGCGAGGGTGACCGGGCGCACGAGGATGTTCGACAAGAACTCCAAGGGGACGATCAGCGGCAGGATCCAGCCGGGCACACCGGCGGGCACCGTCTCGTGCTTCAGGTAGCCGATGGGCCCGTGCTTCATGACGCCGACGGTGTTGTAGATCAACCACGTCATGACCGCGATGGCGATCGGATAGCCGATGCGCGACATCGACGGGAACTGGAAGAAGGGGATGACGCCGTAGAAGTTGTTGACCAGGACGAACAGGAACACCGCGAAGAGGTAGGGCACGAACTTCTTGTACTGCTCGCCGATGTTCTCCCGCGCGATCGAGTTGCGGACGAATCCGTACGTGAGCTCGCCGGCGAACTGCAGACGTCCGGGCACCACGGCCGCGGGACGCGCGGCGAAGTAGGCGAACGTGAAGGCCAGCACGGCGCCCAGGACGACCAGCAGCATCGGCTTGGTGACGCCGAGCTCACCGATGTGGAACACCGCGGGAAGCTCGAAATCTGCAGGACCCGGGCTCGGCGGTCCGTCAGCGGTAACCAGCGTGGTCAAGGCGAGTGTCACTCGGTCACACCTTCATTGTCATGGCGTGGTCGCCCTCGACCAGAAGTCGGAAGGCATACGGCCAGCGTCATTGTCGTGCGAATGGTCCCAGCCCGGAAAAACGGGGGTCGTCCTCGCAGTGCCGAGGCTATCAGGGATACCTCAGTCGTTGTCACCCAGGTCATACGTGGGCACACGACGGTTGCGGAAGTCGACCAGCTGCAGGTTCAGCGCGACCAGCACGACGGCCAGCATCGACAAGGCCACGGCCCGGACGCTGAGCCAGTCCTGCGCGGAATCGGACCGAGCGAGCAGCAGGAGCACCGCGACGACCACCATGCCCTTGCCGATGAACAGGACCATGGCGGCGGGCAGCGCAGCACTGGGGTTGCTCCGGATCAGCGGCTCGAGGATCCACGGTCCGGTCGCGACGAACACCGCCCCAACGAGACCGCCGACCGCGGCACCCCGGCCCGCCTCGGCGCCGAAGCCGATCGCGGCGACCGCCACGGCGATCGCCACGCTGACGACGACCACCACAGCAGCGACGCGCGCCGGGACTCCTCTTGACTCGATCATGACCAGACCTTCTCTTCGAGCTTGGGCAGCAGGAACACCGCTGCGATCGTGATGACGGTGAGGGTGGCGAACCCGGCGATCGACTGCCACCCGCTGAACAGGCTGATGACGACGCTGCCGAACGCGACGAGGCCCGCGAAGGCGTACATCAGCAGCACGGCTCGGCGGTGCGAGTGACCGATCTCGAGCAGCCGGTGGTGGATGTGCATCTTGTCGGGGCTGAACGGCGACCGGCCGGCCCGGGTGCGGCGGACGACCGCCAGCGCCAGGTCGACGAACGGCACGACGAGGATCGCGAACGGCAGGATCAGTGGCAGCAGCGCCGGAAGGAAGCTGTTCTGCGCTCCCCCGATGCCCTCGGAGATGCTGGTCGCCGGGAACTGGCCCGTGAGGCTGATGGACGAGCACGCCAGCACGAACCCGATCAGCATCGAGCCGGAGTCGCCGATGAACATCCGGGCCGGGAAGAAGTTGTGCGGCAGGATGCCGATGCACGCGCCCGCGAGTGCCGCGGTCAGCAGCGCCGCGGCGATCGCGCGGGTCTCGCCGTTCTCGACCGCGAGCACGAACGCGTACGCGAAGAACGCCACGGCTCCGATCGCCACCATGCCCGCGGCGAGTCCGTCGAGCCCGTCCACGAAGTTGACGGCGTTGGCCGTGCCGACGATCAGCACGACCGTGAAGATCAGCGCCTGCGCCTGGTCGAGGCCGATGTAGTTGCCGTAGAGCGGGAGGTAGACGAACTGCACGCCCTGCGCGACGACGATGACGCCGGCCAGCACCTGCCCGGCGAACTTGCTGAGGGCGTCGAGCTCGTAGAGGTCGTCGACGATCCCGACGATGCAGACCACGACGCCACCGAGCAGCACGGCCCGCGCGTCCTTGAAGACCCCGTCGTCGGCCATCGAGAGGAACGGCAGGTTCGTGGCGACCAGATAGGCCGCGACCAGGCCGCCCAGCATCGCCGGTCCACCGAAGTAGGGAGTCGGGATCGCGTGCACGTCACGGTCCCGGACGCGAGCCACGGCCCCGAACCGGTAGGCCAGCATGCGTGCGATCGATGCGAGCAGATAGGTCACCCCGAGGGCGATGCCGAAGACGACGAGGTACTCCCTCATGCCGTGGGCTCGTCCGGCGGCTCGATCGTGTTGTTGAAGGCGTGCAGCTGCTCGAGCGTGATCGAGCCCGCGCGCAGGATGCGGGGGGTCGCTCCGGTGGCGTCCAGGATCGTCGACGGCACACCCGAGGTGCTGGGTCCACCGTCCAGGTAGACCGCGACACGGCCGTCCAGCATGTCCTCGGCCTCGTCGACCGTCGTGGCCGCCGGGTCGCCCGTCGTGTTGGCGCTGCTGACGGCGAGCGGTCCGGTCTGCTTGAGCAGCGCCAGCGCGCGCTGGTCGGCCGGCATGCGTACGGCGACGGTGTTGTGGGTCTCGCCCAGGTCCCACGTCAGGGACGGCTGCTGCCGGCAGATGACGGTGAGCGGTCCGGGCCAGAGCGCCTCGACGGTCGAGCGCAGCCACGAGGGGATGTCGGTCGCCAGGGCGTCCAAGGTCGTGGGGGCGCCGACGAGCACCGGAGGTGGCATCTGCCGACCGCGACCCTTGGCGTCGAGGAGATTCTGGACGGCCCGGGGGTTGAACGCGTCCGCGGCGATGCCGTAGACCGTGTCGGTGGGGAGCACGACGAGCCTGCCCTCCTCGAGGGCTGCCTGCGCCGCCAAGAGGCCGCGGTCGAACTCCTCGTCCACGCTGCAGTCGAACTTCACCCGGTCATCCTAGGTGCAGCTCGCTGGCGCTCGCTTGCCCATGGCCCTTCGCCCATGGTCACTCTGCTCGGCCTGTTGCGGGCCTCTAGAACCACGAGACCTCGTGGAGCAGGAACGCGATCGCGAGGAACTGCAGCAGTCGCCCGGTGAACACCATGGTGAGGAACAGCCACTGCGGCTGCTTGGACGCGCCCGCCAGGATCGTGACGATCGCCAGCGGAGGGACACCGATGAGCGAGGACATGAACGCCGTCAGGCCGCCGGAGTAGGGCCGGTCGAGCAGCGAGAGCAGCCAGTCGCTGACCTTCTTGATCCCCTTGGCGAGCCGGGTCCGGGCGAGACGATGCCCCAGGCTTCGCGAGACCGCCATGACCCGGTTGCGGGGCGGCTTGGGGGTCACCATCCGGATCTTGTTGGTGCCCCGCCGCGCCAGCTGGAAGACGAAGGCCTTGCCGATCGTCGTGGCGATGACGTGGATGAGGATCAGGACCGCGAGGAACGGCTTGCTGTCGACCGTGGCGCCCATCGTCACGACGTAGACCTCGGCGTTGACGAAGACCGGCAGCAGCGCTGCCCCGATCCCTACGGCGATGGCAGCACCGATCAGTGCCAGTTCTTCGCCGCCCATGATGGTGAGAGCCTATCCGCGTGGCTTCGCGGCGGTGACGTAGCGGGGCCGCTCCGCGAGGTCGTGGTTGTCCCGGACCTGGTCCCAACGAGGGCGGAACACCTCGGGCGCCGAGTCGCCCTGCACGTCGGCGTGCTCGGCACCGACCACGCCACCGGCCTTGAGCAACCGCCACGCGACCTGCTCGACCACGCGCATCGCATCCAGCCCGTCGTCGCCGGACCACAGGGCGAGGGCGGGGTCGTGGTCGCGGGCCTCCGGCGCGACGCTCTCCCACGCGTCGAGCGGGATGTAGGGCGGGTTGGCCACGACGACGTCGACCGTGCCGTCGAGGTCGCCGAACGCATCGGCCATGTCGCCGAGCCGCAGGTCGACGCCGGTGCCGGCGAGGTTGCGCTGCGCCCACTCGTACGCCTTTTCGTCGAGCTCGACGGCGTGCACCGCCGCGCCCGGCACCTCGTGCACGACCGACAGCGCGATGGCACCGGCGCCGGCACAGAGCTCGACGACCACAGGGTCCGAGAGAGCCTTGGCCTGGTCGATCGCCCAGCCGGCGAGCACCTCGGTCTCCGGTCGCGGGACGAAGACCCCCGGACCGACCTCGACGTCGACGTAGCGGAAGCCGGTGGAGCCGGTCAGGTGCTGCAGGGGGAAGCGCCGGGCCCGCGCGTCGACGAGCTCGAGGAACGTCTTGCGCTGGAGGGCGTTCGGCTTGGCCAGGCTGATCAGCGCCGCGCGCGGCACGCCGGTGACGTGGCTGAGCAGCGTCTCCGCGTCGTGCCGCGGAGAGCCGACCCCGGCGGCCTCGAGCTGCTGGGTCGCTTCGGACAGGAGACGCTCGGCGAGCGTGCGTACCCCGGTCACCTCGTCACTCGCCGGACTCGACGGCAGCGAGGCGGTCGGACAGCTCGGCGTCGACGAGCGACTTGATGACGTCCTCGAGCGCGCCGTCCATGACCTGGTCGAGGTTGTAGGCCTTGAACCCCGTCCGGTGGTCCGAGATCCGGTTCTCCGGGAAGTTGTAGGTGCGGATCCGCTCGGAGCGGTCGACCGTGCGGATCTGCGACTTGCGGGCGTCCGAGGCCTCGGCGTCGGCCGCCGCCTGCGCGGCCTCGAGAAGGCGCGCCCGGAGGATGCGCATCGCCTGCTCCTTGTTCTGCAGCTGGCTCTTCTCGTTCTGACAGCTGGCGACGACTCCCGTCGGCAGGTGCGTGATGCGGACGGCCGAGTCGGTCGTGTTGACGCTCTGGCCACCCGGACCGGACGACCGGTAGACGTCGATCCGCAGGTCGCTGTCGTGGATCTCGATGTCGATGTCCTCAGCCTCGGCCAGCACCAGGACGCCGGCGGCCGACGTGTGGATGCGGCCCTGCGACTCCGTCACCGGGACGCGCTGCACGCGATGCACGCCACCCTCGAACTTCAGCAGGGCGTGCGGGGCCTCGCCCGGCTCCGGCGTGCCCTTGGCCTTGACCGCCATCGTCACGGACTTGTAGCCACCCAGCGCGGACTCGGTGGCGTCGAGGATCTCGGTCTTCCAGCCGCGGTGCTCGGCGTAGCGGGAGTACATCCGCAGCAGGTCACCGGCGAACAGGGCCGACTCCTCGCCGCCCTCGCCGCCCTTGATCTCCATGATGACGTCCTTGGAGTCGGCCGGGTCCCGGGGCACCAGGAGCCGCTGCAGCCGCTCGCTCAGCTCGTGCAGGCGGGGCTCGAGCGTCTCGATCTCGGCGGCGAACGACTCGTCCTCGGCCGCGAGCTCACGCGCGGCCTCGAGGTCGTCCGTGACCTGCTGGAACTCGCGGTAGGTCTTCACGATGGCGGTCAGCTCGGCATAGCGCTGCCCGAGCTTCTTGGCCAGGCCCTGGTCGGAGTGCACGGCCGGGTCCGACATGCGGACCTCGAGCTCGGCATGCTCGGCGACGAGGGTGTCGACGGCTTCGAACACGATGGCTCCTCGGACTGGGTGCGGGATGGTGCGGACACGACAACGGCACCGACCCGTACGGCGTGCGTACGGGTCGGTGCCGGAGTGGAGCTACTTGCTCTCGGTCGTCTTCTTGGCGTAGCGCTTCTCGAAGCGGGCGACGCGGCCGCCGGTGTCGAGGATCTTCTGCTTGCCGGTGTAGAACGGGTGGCACGCGGCGCAGACGTCGGCACGGAGGGTGCCGTCGGTCGCGGTGCTCTTGGTGGTGAACGTGTTGCCACAGGTGCAGGTGACCTGGGTCTCGACGTAGTCGGGGTGGATGCCTTGCTTCATGATGTCCTCTCGGCGGTCGCTGGGTCGTCTCGCGGGATGCGGTCCGTGAACCAGAACCAAGGATTGATTGTGCCAGTCGGCAGTACGTATAAGGAAATCGGCACCGGATTCATTCCCGGGCCGGGGGCCGGGTGGTCGCAGCGGATCAGGCGGGGAGAAGCTTCTCGATGTCGCCCTTGATCTTCTCCGGGGCAGTCGTCGAGCCGTAGCGCTTGACGACGTTGCCCTCGGTGTCGATCAGGAACTTGGTGAAGTTCCACTTGATCTTGCTCGGCCCGAGGCCGCCCTTCTCCTGCTTGAGCCACTTGTAGAGCGGGTGGGCGCCGTCGCCGTTGACCTCGATCTCGGAGAACAGCGGGAACGTCACGCCGAAGTTCTTCTCGCAGAACACCGCGGTGTCCTCGTCGGACTCCGGGTTCTGGTGGCCGAACTGGTCGCACGGGAAGCCGAGCACGACCAGGCCGCGGTCGACGTACTCCTGGTAGACCGCCTCGAGTCCCTTGAACTGCGGGGTGAACCCGCACTGGGTGGCGGTGTTGACCACGAGCAGGACCTTGCCCCGGTAGTCGGCCAGCAGCCGCTCGGTGCCGTCGATCGCGGTCGCTGAGAAGTCGAATGCAGTCGTCATGCCCCAACCCTAGTTGCGCATCACCACGACGGCCGATCGAGTCCGGGAACGCCGAAGGGCCCGAGGTCTCCCCCGGGCCCTTCGGTCGTACGGCCTGCTACTTGCCGTTGCTGCCGCCGTCCTGCGGCAGCGTGGTGTTGATCTGCATGAGGAACTCGACGTTGCTGGTGGTCTTCTTCAGCTTGTCGAGGATGAGCTCCAGGCCCTGCTGGCCCTCGAGGCCCGAGAGCACCCGCCGCAGCTTCCACACGACGGCGAGCTCGTCCTTGCCCATGAGCAGCTCCTCGCGGCGCGTGCTCGAGGCGTCGACGTCGACGGCCGGGAAGATGCGCTTGTCGGCGAAGTCGCGACGCAGGCGGAGCTCCCAGTTGCCGGTGCCCTTGAACTCCTCGAAGATGACCTCGTCCATGCGCGAGCCGGTCTCGACCAGAGCCGTGGCCAGGATCGTCAGCGAGCCGCCGTCCTCGATGTTGCGCGCAGCACCGAAGAACTTCTTGGGCGGGTAGAGCGCCGACGAGTCCACACCGCCGGACATGATGCGTCCGCTGGTCGGCGCGGCGAGGTTGTACGCGCGACCGAGGCGGGTGATGCCGTCGAGCAGCAGCACGACGTCGTGGCCCAGCTCGACGAGACGCTTGGCGCGCTCGATGGCCAGCTCGGCGACCGTCGTGTGGTCGGTGGCAGGCCGGTCGAACGTCGACGCGATGACCTCGCCCTTCACGGTGCGCTGGAAGTCGGTGACCTCCTCGGGACGCTCGTCGACCAGGACGATCATCAGGTGGCACTCGGGGTTGTTCTCGGTGATCGCGTTGGCGACCTGCTGCATGATCATGGTCTTGCCGCCCTTGGGCGGAGACACGATCAGGCCGCGCTGGCCCTTGCCGATCGGGGCGACCAGGTCGACGACGCGACCGGTCAGGCCGCCGGCCTCGCCCTCGAGGCGCAGGCGCTCCGAGGGGTAGAGCGGGGTCAGCTTGGCGAACTCGACGCGCTTGAGGCTGTCGTCGAGGGTCATGCCGTTGACCGACTCGATCTTGACCATCGGGTTGAACTTCTCCTTGCGCTCGCCCTCGCGGGGCTGGCGCACCTGGCCGATGACGGCGTCGCCGCGGCGAAGCCCCCACTTGCGGACCATGGAGAGGGAGACGTAGACGTCGTTCTCGCTGGGCAGGTAGCCCGTGGTGCGGACGAACGCGTAGTTGTCGAGGATGTCGAGGATGCCCGCGGCCGGCACCAGGACGTCGTCCTCGGTGTAGGTCGTGTCGACCTCGCCGCCGCGGCCGGCGTTGCGGTTGCGGCCACGACGGTTGCGGCGACGTCCCCCGCCGTCCTCGTCGTCGTCGAACCCGGCCTGACGGTTGCCGCCCTGGGCCTGGCCCTGGTTGCGGCCGCCGCCCTGGTTGCCGCCGTCGTTGTCGCGGTTCTGGTTGCGGTTGCGGTTGCCGCCGCCCTGACCGCCCTGGTTGCCGCCATCGTTGTCGCGGTTCTGGTTGCGGTTGCGGTTGCGGCCCTGGCCCCGGCCCGACTCGTCCTCGGAGTCGTCGCCGCGCGAGTCGTTCCTGGACCCGGGCTGGTCGACGGGCGCGTCACCCTTGCCGTCGTTCTTGGCGTTCTTGTCGTTGCCGTCGTTGCGCGAGTCGTTCCTCGACTCGGCCTGCTTGGCCCTGCGCGCGTCACCCTTGGGCTCGGCGGGGGCCTCGGCAGCGGGCTGCTCGATCGTGGCGGCCGCAGCGGCGTCACCCTTGCTGGTGTCGACCTTGCTGGGCGCGGCCGCGGCGACCGCGGCCTTGGTCGACGTGCCGGCGTCTCCGCGGGCGATCTTGATGGCGTCGATGAGGGCGCCCTTGCGCATCTTGTCCGCGCCGGTGATGCCCAGCTCGCCGGCGATCTCCTGGAGCTCGGCGAGCACCTTCCCGCCCAGTCCGCCCCCGGTCTTCCTCGGGGCGGCCGCCGCGGTCTCGGCCGCAGGCGTGGACGACTCAGGTGTGGTGGTGGTTTCAGTCACGTAGGTTCCTTTTGGATGTGGCCACAAGGCCTGGAGTCCGGAGCTGTCCGGAACGCATGGAGGCTTGCCCGTATCCGACGGGCGACTTGAATGGCGCTGCTACTTGTCACTGCCGGGGAGTTTCGCACTCGACTCCGACTCGTCCACTGTAACACCAGCGAGTCATCCGGCATTCCGCTCGGGTTCACGTCCCGCGGAGTCCTCAGACGGTCTGCGCGCCCCTCGCGTCGACCTCGAGCTCGTGCACGGTCCAGCCCTCCGGTGCCCGGTCGGCGACCCCCCGGGCGAACGACAGCACGGTCGGGCCGGCGCCGGAGATGATCGTCGGGATGCCCTCGACCCGCAGCTGCCGGAGCAGCTTGTACGACTCGGGCATCGCCTCGGACCGGTAGCCCTGGTGGATCCGGTCCTCCGTCGCCCAGATGAGCTGCTGGGGCGCCGTGGTCAGGGCCGCGACGAGCAGCGCGGCCCGGCCGGCGTTGACCGCGGCGTCACGGTGCGGCACGGTCTCGGGCAGCAGCCCACGCGCCTTCTGCGTCGACACGGCGTCGGGCGGCACGAAGACCGTGACCTGGACCCCCGTGTCGAGCCGCTGGACCTCGGCGGAGGCACCGTCGACCCACGCGATCGTCAGCCCGCCGAACATCGCCGCGGCCACGTTGTCGGGGTGGCCCTCGAGATCGGCCGCGAGCTGGTACGCCGTGCGGTCGTCGAGCCGGTCCTGACCGTCGTCGAGCAGCGCGCGGGCCAGCACGATGCCGCCGACGATCGCGGCGGCTGAGGAGCCCAGCCCGCGACCGTGCGGGATCGCGTTGACACAGGCGAGCCGCAGGCCCGGCGGGCGCAGCCCGAGCAGGTCGAACACAGCCGTCATCGCCGTCACGACGAGGTGGTCGCCGGTCCTCGGCACGTCCTGCGCGCCTTCGCCGGAGACCTCGATGTCCAGGCCCGGGGTGTCGAGCACCTGGGCGGTGATCTCGTCGTGCAGCGACAGGGCGAGGCCGAGGGCATCGAAGCCGGGGCCGAGGTTGGCGCTGGAGGCCGGCGTGCGTACGGTGACCGGTCCTGCGACGAAGCTCACCGGAGGCCCGCGGCCTCAGCCGCGGCGTCGACGTCGGCCTCGATGATCGCGTCGACGAGTGCACCGGCTCCGGCGAGCGCGGTGTCGATGTCCTTGAGGCCGTGGCCGGTGACCGTGATGGCGATCGTCTGGCCCGGCTCGACCTCCCCTGCCGATGCGGCCGCGAGCAGTCCCGCGACACCGGCCGCAGAGGCCGGCTCGACGAAGACGCCGTCGTGCGACGCGAGGTCGCGCTGGGCCTGCAGGATCTGCTCGTCGCTCACGGCGGCGATGCGGCCACCGGACTCGTCGCGCGCCCCCTCGGCCAGGTGCCACGACGCGGGGTTGCCGATGCGGATCGCGGTGGCGACGGTCTCGGGGTGCGGGATCGGTGCGCCCTGGACGATCGGGTCGGCGCCCTGCGCCTGGAAGCCCCACATGACCGGGGTGCGGCTCGCGATCCCGGCGTCGGCGTACTCGCGATAGCCCAGCCAGTAGGCGGAGATGTTGCCGGCGTTGCCGACCGGCAGGACGTGCAGGTCGGGGGTCGCACCGAGGGCGTCGACGACCTCGAACGCGGCCGTCTTCTGCCCCTGCAGGCGTACGGGGTTCACCGAGTTGACCAACGCGACCGGGTAGTGGTCGGCGAGCGCGCGCGAGAGCTGCAGGCACTCGTCGAACCCACCCTTGACCTGGATGACCTCGGCACCGTGCATCACGGCCTGCGCCATCTTGCCGGCGGCGATCTTGCCGTGCGGGACCAGCACGATCGGGGTCAGCCCGGCCTTGGCGGCGTACGCCGTCATGGAGGCCGAGGTGTTGCCCGTCGAGGCGCAGACGACGGCCTTGGCGCCCTCGCCCGCCGCGACCGAGACAGCGGCGGTCATGCCGCGGTCCTTGAACGATCCTGTCGGGTTGTCGCCCTCGACCTTGAGCCACACGTCGCCGCGCGCGATGCCCGAGAGCCACGCTGAGTGGACGAGCGGGGTGCCGCCCTCGCCGAGCGTCACGACCGGGGTCTCAGGGGTGACCGGCAGCCACTCGCGGTACTCCTCGATCACGCCACGCCACAGGTGCGCCATCAGGAGCCTCCCTCGACGCGCATGACCGAGGTCACGTCACGCACCATGTCGAGGCCCCGGAGGGAGGCCACCGTCGCCGAGAGCGCAGCGTCGTCAGCCTCGTGCGTCACGATGACGAGCTGGGCGTCGTCGCCGCTGCCCTCCTGGCGCACCGTGCGGATCGAGACGTCGAACTCGGCGAAGGCGCTTGCCACGGAGGCCAGCACGCCTGCACGGTCGTCGACGTCGATCGACACGTGGTAGCGGGTGCGGGCCCGGCCGATGTCGAGCACCTCGAGCTGCGCATGCGTGGACTCGCCGGGGCCGAACACGTTGCTGCGGCGGTTGCGCGCGACCGAAACGACATCACCCAGCACGGCGCTGGCCGTGGGGGCGCCACCGGCGCCGGGACCGTAGAACATGAGCTGGCCGGCGGCCTCGCTCTCGACGAACACCGCGTTGTAGGCACCGTGAACCGAGGCCAGCGGGTGCGAGAGCGGGATCATCGCGGGATGCACGCGGGCGGAGACCGCAGGGCCGTCGGGGGTCTCCCGCTGCTCACAGATCGCGAGGAGCTTGACGACGCAGCCCATCTCGGCCGCGGAGCGCACGTCGGCGGCGGTGACCTCGCTGATGCCCTCGCGGTGGACGTCGCCGATCGTCACGCGGGTGTGGAACGCCAGGCCGGCGAGGATGGCGGCCTTGGACGCGGCGTCGAAGCCCTCGATGTCGGCGGTCGGGTCGGCCTCGGCGTATCCCAGCCGCTGGGCCTCGTCGAGCGCCTCGGAGAAGCCCTGCCCCGTCGTGGTCATCGCATCGAGGATGAAGTTGGTGGTGCCGTTGACGATGCCCAGCACGCGCTGCACCCGGTCACCGGCGAGCGACTCGCGCAACGGCCGGACGATCGGGATGGCGCCGGCGACGGCGGCCTCGAAGTAGAGGTCGCGCTCGGCCTTGTGCGCTGCCTCGAACAGCGTCGCGCCGTCCTCGGCGAGCAACGCCTTGTTGGCGGTGACGACGGAGGCGCCGTTGTCGAGCGCGGACAAGATCAGCTCGCGGGCCGGCTCGATGCCCCCGATGACCTCGATCACCACGTCGATGTCGCCCCGGCCGACGAGGCCGGTCGCATCCGTGGTGAACAGCTCGGCCGGCACGTCGAGGTCGCGCTCGCGGCCCAGACGGCGTACGGCGATGCCCGCCAGCTCCAGCGGCGCGCCCACGCGCTGGGCGAGCTCTTCGGAGTCGCTCGTGAGCAGTCGGGCGACTTCCGTGCCGACGACTCCGCAGCCCAACAGGGCGACGCGGAGCGGACGACCGGGGGACCACGAGGATTCGCTCACCGGTCAAGGGTATCGGCGCGAGGGCGCGACAGGTGACACGGTTCGTCGAATGAGAAGCCATATGAGGGGTTCGTCACCATAGCCCGAGGGGGGCGTCGGTCGTTCTCCCCATGAACCCCGAACCGCCGCCAGGCATCAGACGGAAGAGTCAGGTCAACATGAAGCGCAGGTTCCCGTCCCGTCTCAAGCAGCGTGCTGCCGTCGCCATCGGTGTTGCCGCAGCCTTGGTAGCGGCTCTTTCGTTGGTCATGCTGCTCAAGGGCGACACCGACCCCGCGTCGGCGTCGGATCCGGCCTCCGACGGCTTGAGTGGGAGCACCAGCGACTACGGCTCCGGCCCGACCTCGGCCGGCGACGAGGAGTCCGGGAGCGGAGTGGTCAAGGCCTCTTCCTCCAAGGACGACCCGTTCGCCGGCATGCCCGATCCGTACGCCGGCTCGCACGGCACCACCAAGCTCTACAAGGTCGTGATGACCCTGACCTCTGACGGAGCCATCAACGAGGGCCACGACTACCGCGACGGCAAGAGGGCCGGCACCCAGGTCGCCGACAAGTCGGTGACGATCAGCCGCACGGTTCGCGGGCCGCTACCGGTCGGCAGGATCGGCGGGCAGGTGCTGTCCACCGCGACGTACGTGACGTGCTCGGTGTCGATCGACGGCACGGTCGTCAGCAGGCGGACGGCCCGCAAGCCGGGCTACGTCGCAGTCTGCGTGGGCTGACCACCGACCTGCCCTGTCGGTCGTACGTGGCAGGCTGGCCACATGCCGAGCCCCGTCGAGTCCGCAGCCGAGGACAGCAGGGCCTCGTTTCGCGCCGGTGTCCGCGCCGCGATCCCGTATGCCGCGGTGGGCGGGCTCCTGTCGATGTCGTTCGGCGTGCTGGCCCGCGACGCCGGCTTCCCGGTCGAGGCCGCGATCGTCATGTCGGCCGTCGTGTTCGCCGGCTCGGCGCAGTTCGCCGCGGTGGCGATCCTGGCCGGGGGCGGCACGGCCGGCGCGGCGATCGCCGCGGCGGCCCTCATGAACTCCCGCTTCCTGCCCATGGGCATCGCCCTCGGTCCCTCCCTGCCCGGACGGCCGGCCTTGCGAGCGGCCCAGGGTCAGACCGTCGTCGACGCCTCATGGGCCATGGCCAACCGGGGCGACGGGACGTTCGACCGCTGGTTCCTGTTCGGCTCGACGGCTCCGCAGTACGTGACCTGGATGACCGGCACGACGGTCGGCGCCCTGGGCGGCGACACGCTCGGCGACACGTCCCGCTTCGGGCTGGACGCGATCTACCCGATGTTCTTCCTCGCCCTCCTGATCGCCGAGATCAAGGACCGGCGCACGGCCGCGATCGCCGCTGCCGGCGCCGTCGTCGCGCTCTCGCTCATCGAGATCGCGCCAGCCGGGATCCCGGTGCTCGCGGCCAGCCTCGTCGCCCTGTGGGGTCTTCGACGTCGGGAGCAGGCCGCATGACCGAGACGATCTGGCTGACGATCGCGGGCTGCACCGTCGTGACGTTCGCGATCAAGGCCTTCGGGCCGGTGTTGATGGGCGGTCGCGAGCTGCCCGACCGCGTCAACGGCGTGATCATGCTGATGGCTCCGGCCCTGCTGGCCGCACTCGTGGTCTCGAGCGCCCTCGCGGACGGCGAGCACCTGCACGTCGGTGCCGACACGGCCGGCGTCGCGGCGGGTGCGGGAGTTCTCGTGCTGACCCGCGCCGGCGTCCTGACCTCGGTACTCGTCGCGGCTGTCGTGACGGCAGGCCTTCGCCTGCTGGCGTGAACCTCAAGTATCCTTCAGGTCATGACGGTCTCGAAGCACCAGCGGCTGACCCCTGGCGAGGTGTCGGAGCGCGCCGGGGTCGCGGTCTCGGCCCTCCACTTCTACGAGCGTGAGGGCCTCATCGAGAGCGAGCGAACGGCGGGCAACCAGCGGCGCTACCACCGCGACGTGCTGCGCCGGATCTCGTTCATCAGGGTGTCGCAAGGACTCGGGATCAGCCTCGCCCGCATCCGCGAGGCGCTGGAGTCGCTGCCGGACGACAAGGTGCCGACCAAGTCCGACTGGGCCCGGTTGTCACAACGCTGGCGGGCTGACCTCGACGCCCGCATCGACCAGCTCAAGAGCCTGCGCGACGACCTCGACGGCTGCATCGGCTGCGGCTGCCTCTCCCTGAAGAGCTGCGCTCTCTACAACCCGGGAGACCGGCTCGCCGCGCATGGCTCCGGACCGCGGCGCCTCCTGCGGCCGCCGTCGAGCATCGCCTGAGGTACGTCAGCCGACGTCGAGGGCGAGCAGGTCGTCCTCGGTCTCGCGCCGCAGGATGACCCGCGCCTCGCCCTCGCGCACGGCCACGACCGCGGCGCGGGGCACGTGGTTGTAGTTGCTCGCGAGCGAGCGGCAGTAGGCCCCGGTGCCGGGCACCGCGAGCAGGTCGCCGGCCGCGACGTCGCCGGGGAGGAACTCGTCCTTGACGACGATGTCGCCGGACTCGCAGTGCTTGCCGACGACCCGGCTCAGCAGCGCAGGCGCGTCCGAGGCGCGCGAGGCGAGGGTGCACGAGTAGTCGGCGCCGTAGAGAGCGGGCCGGATGTTGTCGCTCATGCCGCCGTCGACGGAGATGTAGCGACGGGACGCGCCGCCGTCGAGCGCGACAGACTTGGTCGTGCCGACCTCGTAGAGCGTGAACGTCGAGGGGCCGGCGATCGCGCGGCCGGGCTCGATCGACAGGTGAGGCACGGCGATGCCCATCGCCGCGCACTCGTCGTCGACGATCTTGAGCATCCCCCGCGCCAGGTCGTCCGGTGTGGAGGGGTCGTCCTGGGTCGTGTAGGCGATGCCGAAGCCACCGCCGAGGTCGAACTCCGGCAGCGCGACGCCGAGCTCCTTCTCGATCTCGGCGTGCAGGCGCAGCACGCGCCGGGCCGCCACCTCGAAGCCGTCGGTCACGAAGATCTGCGACCCGATGTGGGAGTGCAGGCCGCGCAGCTCGAGCGCCGGCTCGGCCAGCACCCGGCGTGCGGCGTCGAGGGCGTCGCCGCCGGTGATCGAGAACCCGAACTTCTGGTCCTCGTGCGACGTCGAGATGTACTCGTGCGTGTGCGCCTCGACTCCGGCCGTCACCCGGATCATGACGGGCGCGGTGACGCCGAGCTCGGTGGTCAGGTCGTGCAGCCGCTCGATCTCCTCGACCGAGTCGATGATGATGCGACCCACCCCGACCTCCAGGGCCCGGCGCAGCTCGGTCACGGACTTGTTGTTGCCGTGCAGGCCGATGCGCTCCGGCGGGACCTCGGCCTTGAGCGCCACGGCGAGCTCGCCGCCGGTGCAGACGTCGAGGTTGAGACCCTCCTCGGCGATCCACCGGGCGGTCGCGACGCACAGGAACGCCTTGCCGGCGTAGTAGACGTCGGCGTCGGGGAACGCCTCCTTGAACGCGCGCGCCCGGCGCCGGAAGTCGTCCTCGTCGACGACGTAGGTGGGCGTGCCGTACTCGGCGGCGAGGTCGACCGCGGACTCGCCCGCGACGGTCAGCACGCCGTCGACCTTGGAGACCGACGAGGCCCACAGGTGCGGGACGAGCTGGTTGGGATCCTCGGGCGTACGCAACCACGCCGGTCCGCGGTCGCCCGACTGGCCGTGCAGGGCACCTGCCTCGTGGGACCTCATCACATGCGCTCCGGGGCGTTGACGCCGAGCAGGCCGAGGCCGTTGGCGATGACCTGTCGCGTCGCCGCGACGAGCATCAGCCGGGCCCGGTGCAGGTCGCTGGGCTCCTCGTCGCCCTTGGGCAGCACGTGCGCCACGTCGTAGAACTTGTGGAACGCCGCGGCGGTGTCCTCGAGGTAGCGGGCGACGCGGTGCGGCTCGCGCAGCTCCGCCGCTCGAGCGACGACGCGCGGGTAGTCGGCAAGCGCCCGCAGCAGCGCGCCCTCCTGCTCGACCGCCAGCAGCGACGGGTTGAACGTCGACTCGTCGATCACGACGCCGAGGTCGACCGCGTTGCGGATGATCGACGACAGCCGCGCGTGGGCGTACTGGACGTAGTAGACCGGGTTGTCACTGTCCTGCTTGGCCCAGAGATCGAGGTCGAGGTCGATCGTGGAGTCCGTGGAGTAACGCGCGAGGGCGTAGCGGGCGGCGTCGACGCCGATCGCGTCGACGAGGTCCTCGAGCGTGATGACGGTGCCGGCGCGCTTGCTCATCCGCAGCGGTTCACCGTCGCGCACGAGGTTGACCAGCTGCCCGATCAGCAGCTCCAGGTTGACCTTGGGGGTGTCGCCGAACGCGGCGCACATCGCGAGCATCCGCGACACGTAGCCGTGGTGGTCGGCGCCGAGCATGATGAGGCAGCGGTCGAAGCCCCGCTCGCGCTTGTCGAGGTAGTAGGCCAGGTCGCCCGAGATGTAGGCCGGCTGCCCGTCGGACTTGATGACGACGCGGTCCTTGTCATCGCCGAAGTCGGAGGTCCGCAACCAGGTCGCGTCGTCCTGCTCGTACATCATGCCGAGCTCGCGCAGCCGTGCGATCGCTCGCTGCACGGCACCGGACTCGTGCAGGTCGTTCTCGTGAAAGAACACGTCGAAGTCGACGCCGAAGTCGTGCAGGCTCCGCTTGATCTCCGTGAACATCAGGTCGACGCCCTCGGCGCGGAAGGTCTCGAGCGCGTCGGCCTCGGGAAGCGTGAGGACGTCCGGGTGCTTGGCGACCACCGTCGCGGCGATGTCGGAGATGTACTGACCGCCGTAGCCGTCCTCCGGCGCGTCCTCGCCGCGGGCGTTGGCCAGCAGCGAGCGCGAGTAGCGGTCGATCTGCATGCCGTGGTCGTTGAAGTAGTACTCCCGCGTGACGTCGGCGCCGATCGCCGTGAGGATGCGGCCGAGCGAGTCACCCACCGCGGCCCACCGCACACCGCCGATGTGGATCGGGCCCGTGGGGTTGGCGCTGACGAACTCGAGGTTGACCTTCTGCCCGGCGTACAGGTCACTCGTGCCGTACGCCTGCCCGGCCGCGACGATCTGCGGGGCCAGGGCACCTTGGGCACCGGCCTCGACGCGGATGTTGAGGAAACCGGGTCCGGCGATCTCCGCGCTCGCGACACCGTTGGTCGCGGCGAGCTGGTCGGCCAGGAGCTGGGCGAAGTCGCGTGGATTCATGCCGGCCTTCTTGGCCAGCTGGAGCGCGATGTTGGTGGCGTAGTCGCCGTGCTCCTTGACCTTGGGCCGCTCGACGAGCACCTCGGCCGGCACCCCATCGGGCAGCGTGATCGTCCCAGCCTCGCTGAGGGAGGTGAGGGCGCCGACGATGGCCGCGGAGAGCTGCTCGGGAGTCACTCGCCAAGCGTATCGGCCCGGGACACTGCCCCTGAACGTGGACGACCCGCAGGGCTGCGCTCGCCTCCCAGGAGTAGGAGCGCGGTCGAGTGGACAACTCGACGCCCTGCGGGTCGGGTGACTGCGGGTATTCGCCGCCACCGGCTGAGCCTTGCGGCTAGCGGACAGCCACCTCACAAGTCCAAGACGAATTCATTCTTCGGACCACCTCCTCTCCGTGTACTGCAACCGTACGTCCCGGGATGGCAGCACTCAAGCACTTTGCGATCAGTCGTCGCCGCGAGTCGCGGCTCCGTCGATCACGTCCTGCACGGTCTGGATGAGGGCGTCGGGGTCGAACGGCTTGGTGACGTAGGCGTCGACACCGGCCTGCTTGGCTCGCTGGATGTCGGCGGGGTGGCCCTGGGTCGTCACCATCACGACCGCGATGTGCGCCGTACGCGCGTCGGCGCGGATTGCCGACACCGTCGCGATCCCGTCGAGCCGGGGCATCATGACGTCGACCGTGATGGCGTCGGGCAGCACCTCGGTCGTCCGGAGGAACTCGAGGCAATCGGCGCCGTCGACGGCTTCGTCGACCTCGAATCCCGCGAGCTGGAGGTTGGTCCGGATGAGGAACCGGATCGAAGCGGTGTCGTCCACGACAAGCACTCTGGGCACCAGCAACACGGTAGCGCCTGTGGGGTAGGCTCACACCGCAGTTGGCCGCATTGGCCCCCGTAGCTCAGGGGATAGAGCGCCGCCCTCCGGAGGCGGAAGCGCAGGTTCGAATCCTGCCGGGGGCGCACAGATTTACCCGCTCCTACCTCGCAACTCCCCGGCGTCCAGGATTCGGGGAGGAAGGCGCTCAGCGCCTGACGGAGTCCTGCCGGGGGCGCACATACGAACGCGAGGTCACTTCGCAACTCCCCGGCGTTCAGGATTCGGGGAGGAAGGCGCTCAGCGCCTGACGGAGTCCTGCCGGGGGCGCACATACGAACGCGAGGTCACCTCGCAACTCCCCGGCGTTCAGGATTCGGGGAGGAAGGCGCTCAGCGCCTGACGGAGTCCTGCCGGGGGCGCTCAGGCCCCGGTCGTCCCCGATCCGTCAGGCTCCCGATCGGCGACCTTGTCCGCGTGCCCTCCGGTGCCCCGGTGGCCGACCGAGCCGTCGAGACTCAGACCGCCGTCGACGACCACGACCTGACCGGTCATGTAGCTGGCGTCGCTCGACGCGACCATCGCGATGACTCCGGCCACGTCGTCCGACGTCGCGATGGCTCGCAACGGTATGCGCGCCTTGTAGGTGTCGCGGACCGCATCGGTCCACGATTCCTCGTTCAGAGGTGTCTCAGTCGCGCCTGGCGAGACACAGTTGACGCGGACCCCACGTGGTCCGAGCTCGACGGCCAGAGCCCGGGTCAGGCCGGTGACGCCGGCTTTGGCCGTGACGTACACGCTCATCTCCGTGGGCGGCAGGACCTCGACCACCGAACCGACGTTGATGATCGAACCACGACCTCGGGGAACCATGACCTCAGCGGCAAGCCGCGCTCCACGGACGTATCCGAGGAGGTTCGAGTCGAGGACTGAGAGCCAGTCGGCGTCGGTGGTCTCCAGGAATGGTCCAACGAAGAGCCGCGCGGCATTGTTCACCCAGACGTCGACGCCACCGAACCGCTTCACGGCGAGGTCGCGCGCCGCCGCCATGGCGCCCAGGTCGGTCACAGAGCCTTCGATCCAGATGATCTCGCCGCCCCCGCGCGCGGCCGCCGCGTCCATGGTGCGAGCCGTGTGATCCGGGACCTTGAGGTCGAATCCGACGACACTGGTCCCGGCCTCGAGAAAGCGTGCCGCAGTCGCGGACCCGATGCCGCCAGCAGCGCCGGTGATGAGGGCTACGTGCTCCGACATGTGTCTCCTGATGATCCTGGTGTCTCGTCCCGCCGAGCGGCGGCATCCCGAGCTCGATCCAGCATCAACCTACCGATCCGTACGGCCGGACGGTGCTCGATCGTCACTGCGGCGCTCGCTCCACGTCGTCCGGTCGGCCGGTGTGCGCTCTCCATGGGCGCTGGCTCGCGCCCATGGAGAGGCCGGTCATGGCTTCGGAGCGACGATGTCGGCTTCGAGCGCCGCGCTCGACGTGGGCGCCGCGCCGTCCCACGCCATGGCCTTGCCCAGAAGGAATATGTGGAGGCCGACCTCGTCGGAGTCGGGCGTGAACGTGAAGGTCGCTCGCCCCCGCGAATCCTGCGTCGACGCCTGCGCGGGCATCCCGGTGGTGTCGATGTGCGATGACGTGGACGCGAACAGGTACATGGCGCGACCAGGGCGGGCCGGTGTGGCCTGCAAGGTGACCGTCGCCGGCTGGTACGGGAACCACACCTTGCTGCTGACCGTCAGCGTCACCTTCTGGACCGCCACCCGGACGACCTTGGTGGGTGTCACGATGCGCGCGTAGGTCCGACCCTTGTGCTTGACCGTAGGGGCATAGACCCGGAAGGACCGGTCTGCGCTCGTACGACCTGACAGGTAGAAGTAGCCGGCCGAGTCCGAGACCGCCGTGTGGACGGTCTCCCAGGTCTGGTCGCGATACGACTTCAGGCGCTGCAGCTTGACCGGCCTCTCGAACGCAGTGCTCAGCCGGCCCTTCGTGGCGAACACCTCGTTCGCCATCGGTGCAGCAGGACTGATCACCATGACGTTCGGTGACCACGCCGCCGTGGCGGGGGCCGTGGTGGCGACCAGGGTGCCGGCCGCCATCAGGCTGACCGCCAAGGCGGTGGTCAGGCGGCTCAACGTATGACACACGAACATCAGATCATCCTTTCGGGTGTGCGCGTCGCTGGTGACGCGCCGAGTGGTGGTTCCAGCCTCGGCGAGCGGGCCGGCGACCACGAGGGTGGACACACCACTTCCGCGGAAGGGGTGCACCCCCTCCCGACGTCGGAGGTCGCTGCGGCGGCGTGGCCGCTCCTGGCCATGCCTCAAAGATCGGGCGACAGATGCAGGTCCGCTCCTGTGAGGCCTCGGACGCCGGCGACTGTCTCCCCGGGGGCCAGCTGCCGCAGAACGAGGCCACGAGGCGTCACGTCCAGGACTCCCCGATCGGTGATGATGCGGTCGACCACCTTCTCCCCGGTCAACGGAAGGGTGCACCGGTCGACGATCTTGGGCGTGCCGTCCTTGGCCACGTGATCGGTCAGCACCACGATCCGACGAGTGCCGGCGACGAGGTCCATGGCTCCGCCCATCCCCTTGACCAGTGCTCCCGGCACCGCCCAGTTGGCCAGATCACCGTTCGCCGCAACCTGCAGCGCACCGAGGATCGCGATGTCGACCTTGCCGCCGCGGATCATCGCGAACGACTCGACCGAGTCGAAGAAGCTTCCGCCGGCGTTGACCGTCACGGTCTGCTTGCCGGCATTGATCAGGTCGGCGTCCTCGTCGCCCTCCAACGGGAAGGGCCCCATCCCGAGGATGCCGTTCTCGGACTGGAGCGTGACCGAGACACCGGGCGGGATGTGGTTGGCCACGAGGGTCGGGATGCCGATGCCGAGGTTGACGTAGTCGCCCGACTCCAGCTCCTGTGCCGCCACGGCGGCCATCTCGTGCCTGGTCCACGTCATGACGCACCCACCTTCCGCCGGGGGCGGGTGGTGAGCTGCTCGATGTCCTTGACCCGGGCGGTCGTCGTCACCACGTGGTTCACGTAGATCCCCGGAGTGTGGACCTGTTCCGGGTCCAAGGCATCGACCCGGTGCTCGACCTCGGCGATGGTGACCCGTCCAGCCATCGCCACCGCTGGATTGAAGTTCCGTGCGGCGAGACGATAGGCAAGGTTCCCGTGGCGGTCGCCCGAGCGGGCGTGGACCAACGACACGTCGGCCACGATCCCCCGCTCCTGCACGTACTCGACGCCGTCGAAGATGGCGGTCGGCTTGCCCTCCGCGACGGCGGTCCCGACGCCGGTCCGCGTGTAGAACGCCGGGATGCCCGCTCCGCCTGCCCGCAACCGCTCAGCCAGTGTTCCCTGCGGGTTGAACTCGACCTCGAGCTCTCCCTGCAGGTACTGGCGGGCGAACAACGCGTTCTCTCCCACGTACGACGCGACGACCCGCCGCACCTGGCGACTCTCCAGCAGCAGCCCGAGCCCTTTGCCGTCCACGCCCATATTGTTCGACACGATCGTCAGGTCAGATGCGCCCGAGTCCCGCACTGCCTCGATGAGATCGGCCGGGATGCCGCACAGACCGAAGCCGCCGACGGCCAAGGTCATGCCGTCCGAGACGTGTTCCGCGATGACCTTCTTCACGCTTGCCAGCACGATGCTCCTAAAATGAACTTGACATCGGATTCATATTCGTGGATCAATATACGCATACCTCGCTGCACACCCGCGGCGCGTCCCAGTCAGGAGGACCGGTGACCAAGCACTCCATCGTCGTCGTCGGTGGCGGGATCGGCGGCCTGACAGCTCTCATCGCCCTGAGGCGAGCCGGCCTCGATGCTCACCTGTTCGAGCAGAAGGACGCGATCCGGCCGATCGGGTCCGGCATCTCGCTGTCGGCACCGCCGATGTGGGTGCTGTCCGAGCTTGGCGTCGACCTGGACGCCATCGGAGTCCCGGTCGACCTGGACTTCGCCCGGGCCGACGGAACCACGCGGACCGGCGTCATCTCCAGCCCCGAGCTGGAGCGGGACTTCGGCGCCTCGGTCTGGTCGATGCTCCGCCCGACGCTCCACGAGGCACTCCTCGACCTCATCCCCACCTCGTCCCGTTCATCGGGCCGTCGCGTGACCCGGGTCGACGACACCGGCACGCATGTCGACGTGACGTTCGACGACGGCTCCACCCACACGGCCGACCTCGTGATCGGGGCGGACGGCATCCACTCGGTGATCCGGGACCAGCTGTGGGGTCGCGCGCCCTTGCGCAGCCACGGGCTCGTGGCCTGGCAGGGCTGGTGCGACTATGCCGGCCGACCTGAGCGCGAGGGCCGCATCATGCACAACCGCCACGCGCAGGTCGGTCACCTGCCACTCCGGCTCGCCGACGGCCGACTGGGTCGTCAGTGGTGGTACATCGAGCGGGTGCACCCGGGCACCGGCCCCGGCGCCGGTCTCGAGCACGTCCTGGCCGAGATCTGGTCCGGAGGGTGGGATCCCTTCATCGCCGAGTGCGTCGCGTCGACCGATCCAGACGTGCTGATCCGTCGCGAGATCCAGGACAAGCGCCCGCTGCCACGGTGGTCTCGCGGGCGGGTCACCCTGCTCGGAGACGCTGCGCACGCCACCTCCCCCTATGCGGGCTACGGCGCGGGGATGGCGATCGAGGACGGCTGGCAGCTCGCGAAGATCCTGCGCGACGTCGACCTGGACCGGACCGAGGAGGTCGCTGCCGCCTTGCGGTCGTACGACGATCTCCGCCGGGGCCACACCACACAGACCGTGCAGTTCGCCCGGGCCCTGGGTGCGATCTTCCACAGCCGCAACCCGCTCGTGCAGACCCTGCGCGACACGGCGATGGATCGCACTCCGGTCGGCGGGTGGGGGCTGCGCATGGGATACCTGGACGGACTCAAGAAGGAGATGGAACGGCTATGACCGAAACGAAGCCCAATGACAGCCTGGTGATGGCGGAGATGCGGCTCAATCTCTTCCCCGACGCCTGGGTCGACTTCCAGGTGAGCCGTTTCCTCGGGTACGCGGTGCACGGTGCAGCCACCCTGGGCGAGGTCCTGACGCTCGCGTCACAGATCGACCAGGCCGACCTGGAGACCTGGCACGTCGCCTGGCGGCAGATGTCGCAACGCTGCGCGGACGCGGCAGCGGAGCTGACCGGCCCCGACGCCCGCAGCGCGCACCTGCGCTCGATGAACTACGCGCACGCGTCGGAGCAGTTCCTGCCGCAGAAGGACGCTCGGCGCCGGGAGATCCGCGAGCACGTGAAGGCCAGCTTCGGCGCCGCGATGGCCGCGACCGGCCAGGCCGCGGAGTACCTCGAGTACGAGTCGCGGGGCGTGCGGCTGCCGGCCTGGTACCTGCCGTGCCCGACGGCCGACGACGCCCCCACCCTCATGCTGCTCGGTGGCGGCGACTCGTGCGTCGAGGAGCTCGGCCTCATCGCCGGGCTCGCGGCGCTGGAACGCGGCTACAACGTGTTCTTGTTCGAGGTGCCCGGGCAGGGATCCAGCCTGGCGATGAACGAGGTGTCGCACTTCGCTCCGGACAGCGAGCGCGACGTGTCGGCAGCAGTCGATCTCGTCCTGCAGCAGCCCGGCGTCGACGGCGATCGTCTCGCGCTGGCGGCCTTCAGCTTGGGCGGATACCTGGGTCCCCGGGCTGCGGCGTTCGAGCCGCGGGTCAAGGCGTGGGTGTTCGACGCCGCCCTCCAGGACCTGCGCCACCTGGCCACCTCAGTGGCGGGGATCGACCAGATGCTGGCCGCGGGCAAGACGATGGACGATGTCGACGCGCACATGGAGGCGCTCCGCGGAGTGCCTCCGGTCGCCTTCGGGTTCGACTGGTTCTCAGCGAGGTTCGCACCGGCCACCAGGTGGTCCCAGATGATCGAGCACCTCGAGCAGTTCGTCATCGCCGACGACGTCCTGGCCCGGATCGAGGCACCGGTTGCCGTCATCGTCGGCGAGTCCGAGCCGCCGGCCTGGTATGCCCTCTCCCGTCACCTCGTGGAGCTGCTCGGCGAGCGCGCCACGCTGGACGTGCTCCCGAAGGGCGGCGGAGCGGACGACCACGTGTCGGTCGCCAACTTCCCCGCCCTGTACGCGGTGATGTTCAAGCGGCTCAACGACATGCTGGCATGACCAGGGTCGACGTCATCGGCGCAGGCGTCGTCGGGACCATCTACGCAGCTCAGCTGGCCGAGGCCGGCCATGACGTGCACCTGGTGGCTCGTGGGCGTCGGGCGGACGAGCTCGAGGGCGGCGCCAGGATCCACGACATCGTGAGTGGGCGTCGTTCGGTGACCCCCGTGGGCGTCGGCACCTCCGCGCGCGACACCGCCGACGTGGTGCTGGTGGCGGTGGGTGCTCACGACCTGCCGGAGGCCATCAAGCTCGTCCCGACGGGCAGGGCGCCCGTGGTGCTCCTGGGGAACGGCATCGTCGACGTCACCGCCGGACTGCCGGCCGCTCGCGCTGTCGTGGCCTTCACCGGCGCCGGGGGCACCATGTCGGGTGGCGAGGTGCAGCAATTCGACACCGACAAGGGAAAGCGCTTCCCGGTGACGATCGACGCGCACCACCCCGCCGCCGATGACGTGAGGTCGTTGTTCCTCAGCGCGGGGGTCCCGGTCGACCTCGAGCCGGACATGGCCAGCTGGCGCCGCACCCACCACGCCGTCGTGGTGGCCATGGCCGGGGCGCTCGAGCTCGCGGGCGGGGACCCGTGGCGCCTGTCGACCACGCCGGACATCCAGCGCGTCCTGGGTCGCGCGGTCAAGGAGAGCTACGTCGCGGTGCGACGAACCGGGCACCACCTCACCCCCGCTCACCTGGCGCGACTAGGCAAGGTTCCGGAGCCGATGCTGCACCTCGCCGTGCGTCAGATGTTCACGAGCACGTTCGGCATCAACCGGTTCGCGGCCCATCACCGGCACGCTCGCCTCGAGCTGTCCCACCTGGCCGGTGAGATGGAGGGGCTGCTCGACGAGGCGGCCGTCCTGGCGCCGTCAGCGCGGCTCCTGTGCTCACGACTGCAGGATCCGCGACCGTCCCTGATCGTCGGCAGCAACGACCTCCGTACCGACCCCACCGCGCCTCTGGCTGCCGGGCTGGTCGCCTTGGCGGGGCTCCACTGGTGGAGCAGGCGTCGTCAGGGGTGACCGTCAGAGGGAGCTGCTGGCGTCGGTGAGCCCGAGCGTGCGGGCCCAGATGAGGCTCATCGTGTCCAGCACACGGGCCTCCTCGAGCGGCTCTCCGAGGACTGCGACGAGGTAGCTCATGTGCTCGACCATGGCGCACAGCGCATTGCCGGTCGCCTCGGCGTCCAATGACGCGTCGAAGACTCCGGCAGCCTGGCCGTGCCGGATGCCGGCCACTGCGCGATCGACGAAATGGCGTCGCAGGTCGCGCCGAAGCTGCGAGAGCTCGTCGCTGAACGTCGCGACCTGGTTCAGGGTGTCGAAGAACCTGCGGTTGCGTCCCTGGCTTGCGAGGTAGGCGCGGTTGGTCAGCTCGATGCGTGCGAGCGGATCCTGGGGAGCGTCCTCCGGCGGCTGGCTCTGCGCGAGAATCTCCTCCGCCACCTGCTCGGCGACCGCGCGGAAGATCTGCTCCTTGCCCTCGAAATAGGTGTAGAAGCTTCCATGGGCGACCCCCGCCATGTCGGCGATGTCGGCGATGCGGGCGTCGAAGAAGCCGTCGCGGTCGAACACCTTCCGCGCGGCATCCACCAAGATCCCACGGGTGCGTTGGCCCCGCGCCGTCAGGACCGGCCGGTCGCTGGTTGTCGCGCTGGCTTTCATCGTGCCATCCACCTGTCCGTCACCGTCGCTCTCCACGCCTCAGCGTACTCGTGACAGCGTACTTGATATTGACATCATCTTCAAGTTGTGTTCGGATGCCGATGTGCGCCTCATCGACTACTTCGACAGCGGCCGTGCCCTGCACGCCGACCGCCCCTTCCTCGTGTTCGACCACGACCACGTGACCTACCGCGAGGCGGACGAGCAGATCACGGCCGTCGCGGAGCGCCTGGTGGCCGACCTCGGCCCCAGCTCCGCCGTGGCCGTGCTCAGCCCCAACGATCCGACAGCGTTCCTCTGCGTCCTCGGCATCGCTCGGGCTGAGCAGATCTGGGTCCCGGTCAACGCCCGTGCCACGATCGCCGAGACGACCCAGGTGCTGCGGACGTCGGAGTGCGAGCTGCTGTTCGTGCACCCGATGTTCGCCTCCGCCGCCGGTCAGCTGCTGGCCGATCTTCCGTCCCTCAAGGCGGTCGTGGTTGCCGGGGACGGCGCTGCCGGCGAGTCAGCCGTACCGCTGGCCGAATGGCTGGCCGGCCCCAAGGCTGCCGTCCCGGAGGCGTCGAGCGATCCGCACCGGACAGCCGTGCTGGGCTTCACCGGGGGGACGACCGGCACTCCCAAGGGGGTCATGCTGTCCGACCTGACCTTCGAGACGATGACGGCCACCGTGCTGGCCACCGTCCAGTTCAGCGCCCCGCCGACCTACCTCGCCGCCGCTCCCCTGACCCATGCGGCAGGCGCACTGGCGTTCCCGATCATGGCGCTGGGCGGCACCATCGTGGTGCTGGGAGTCCCCTCGCCGCCTGCGATCTTCGAGGCGATCGAGACCCACCGGGTCGACACGATCTTCCTGCCTCCGACGTTGATCTACATGCTCCTCGACGCGCCCTCGCGAGCCGACCACGACCTCTCGTCCGTCCGCCACTTCCTCTACGCCGCGGCTCCGATCTCACCGACCCGCTTGGTCGAGGCCATGGAGGTGTTCGGCCCGGTGATGGTCCAGCTCTACGGACAGACCGAGGCGCCGATGATCTGCACCGCCCTGACCGCGGCCGAGCACACGAGGGCGTTGGACGAGAATGCCGTTCATCGGCTGTCGAGCGCGGGGCGCGCGACTCCGTTCGTGCGACTGGCGATCCTCGACAGCGACGGCGAACCTGTCCCCCAGGGTGAGCGCGGTGAGGTGTGCGTCCGCGGCAACCTGGTGATGACCGGCTACTTCCGCGAGCCCGAGGAGACCGAACGCTCCAAGCACGGCGCGTGGCACCGGACCGGCGACATCGGCTACCTGGACGAGGACGGGTACCTGTACCTGGTCGATCGCTCGAAGGACGTCATCATCTCGGGCGGCTTCAACGTGTACTCCGCCGAGGTGGAGCGTGTGGTCGCCGAGCATCCCGGCGTCGCTGACTGTGTCGTCGTCGGCGCCCCCGACGCGCACTGGGGCGAGATCGTGACGGCCGTCGTCGAGCTGCGGCCCGGCGCCGCCCTGACAGAGGACGAGCTCGTGGCCTTCTGCCGGGACCGGCTGTCCGGGGTGAAGACCCCGAAGCGCGTCGAGATCCGCGAAGCCCTCCCCCGTACGTCGGTCGGCAAGATCCTGAAGCGCGAGGTGCGCGAGGAGTTCTGGGCCGACCACGACAGGAGCATCTGACATGAGCGTTGCGCGCAGGACGTTCATCGCCGGTGTCGGCATGACGAACTTCGAGAAGCCGGGCCGCCGCGAGTGGGACTACCCCGACATGGTCCTGGAGGCCGGGACCGCCGCCCTCGAGGACGCCGGCATCGGCTACGACGAGGTCGAGCAAGTGCACGTCGGATACGTCTACGGCGACTCCTGCTCGGGTCAGCGCGCCGTGTACGGCCTCGGCCGCAGCGGCGTACCGGTGGTGAACGTCAACAACAACTGCTCCACCGGGTCGACCGCGCTGTTCGCGGCACGTCAGCTGGTCGCCGCCGGGGTCGTGGACGTCGCCATGGCCGTCGGCTTCGAGAAGATGCAGCGCGGGTCGCTCGTGACGCAGTACGAGGACCGCACCAACCCCCTCGACCTCCACGTCGCGTCGATGACCGATCTCTACCCGCCCGAGTCCGGGCCTCCTGCGGCGCAGCTGTTCGGCAACGCCGGGCGCGAGCACATGCACCGGCACGGATCGACCGCCGAGCACTTCGCACGAATCGCGGCGAAGAATCACGCCCACTCGGTCAACAACCCGCGCGCGCAGTTCCAGGACGCGTACTCCGTCGACGAGATCATGGCCTCCCCGGCCGTGCACGACCCGCTCACCCGGCTGATGTGCTCGCCGACCTCTGAGGGCGCCGCCGCGGCCGTCGTGATGAGCGAACGAGCGATGGACGAGCGCGGACTGCGCGACACAGCCGTCGAGATCGCCGGACAGAGCATGGTGACCGACACCGACGCGACGCTGAGTTCTCGGTCGGCCGCGCAGATCGTCGGCGCCGGCATGACGCGCGCGGCAGCCCGCTCAGCCTACGCCGAGGCCGGGCTCGACGTCTCCGACGTGCAGGTCATCGAGCTGCACGACTGCTTCGCCACCAACGAGCTGCTCACCTATGAAGCCCTCGGCCTGTGCGACGAGGGTCACGGGCACCACCTCGTCGATGACGAGGACACCACCTACGGCGGCCGGTGGGTGGTCAACCCGTCGGGCGGCCTGATCAGCAAGGGGCACCCCCTCGGGGCCACGGGGCTGGCGCAGTGCGCTGAGCTCACCTGGCAGCTGCGCGGCACGGCCGGGGCCCGCCAGGTCGACGACGCGCGCGCCGCCCTTCAGCACAACATCGGGCTCGGCGGCGCCGCTGTCGTGACGATCTACCGGGCGCCGGGCGCCTGAGACCGGGAGAGACCGCATGCGAACGCTGCTGACCGGAGGCATGGTCATGTCGCTGGACCCCGAGATCGGCATCCTGCCGCGCGGTGAGCTGCTCATCGAGGACGAGCTCATCGCCGCCGTCGGGGCCGACCTGGGCGTCGGCGACGCGCAGGTCGTCGACGTCAGCGGCCGCATCCTGATGCCGGGGTTCATCGACACGCACCGGCACACCTGGGAGTCGGTGCTGCGCAACATCGCCACCGACTGGCAGGGATCCCACTACTTCTCGGGGGTTCGCGGTCAGCTCGGACGCCACTTCGGCGCCGAGGAGATGTACGCGGCCAACCTCGTCGGCGCCCTCGAGGCGCTCGACATGGGCATCACGACGATCTTCGACTGGGCGCACTGCATCAACGACCAGGACGCGGCGGACGCCGCGGTGGCCGGCCTGCGAGACGCCGGCGGTCGCGCGGTCTTCGGTCTGGGCGACCCGAACGACGACTGGCTGCCGATGAGTGATGTTCCCGCGAGCGACCAGGTGGCACGACACGTCCGCGAGACCTGGTTCCCCCACGACGACGGCTTGGTGACCATGGCCATGTCGCCCCGCGGACCCGAGTTCACGACCCGCGCGGTCGTGGAGCACGACATGGCCCTGGCCCGCGAGCTCGACCTCAAGATGAGCATCCACGTCGGCAACGGGGACCGCCTGCCCGCCAATCACGGGCCGGTCACGTCGTTGCACGACTGGGGCCTCCTGGCCGACGACATCTTGTTCGTGCACTGCAACGCCTCGAGCGACGAGGAGCTGCGGCTGATCCGCGACGCCGGGTGCCGGCCGCCGTCGGTCACGGTCGACAGCGAGTCCCACTTCGGCCTCGGCTGGCCGGCGGTCCTGCGTCTCATGGAGCTCGGGCTGCGCCCGAGCCTCGGGATCGACATCGTCATCAACTCCGTCGGCGACATGTTCGGCGCGATGCGGTCCACCGCCGCCCTCACCCGCGCGATGCAGCATGCGCACGCCGACGCGATGCCCGACCGGCTCACCGTCACCGCGCGCGACCTGCTCGAGATGGCCACGGTGGTGGGATCGCGCTCGCTGTGGATGGAGGACAAGATCGGGACCTTGACCCCCGGCAAGCAGGCCGACCTGGTGGTCCTGCGGGCGGACACCCTCCACCACGCGCCCCTCAACAACCCGTACGGAGCCGTCGCGCTCGGCTCGCACGCCGGGGACGTGGAGTCGGTCTACGTCGCCGGAAAGGCGGTCAAGCGGGACGGTGAGCTGGTCGGTGTCGACGTGGCCCGCCTGCGCCGACTCGCCGAGACCGCCTGCGACACGGTGTTCGACCGGGCCGTGGCGGCTGGCGCCGATGCTCGTCGCGGCGGCGACTGGATCCCCGAGCCGTACGTAGCCCGCACCGTCTCGACCACCTGACGTACCCACCCCTCACCGCACCAACGGAAGGAAACGCATGCGCGTGCACAAGGCCAACCAGATGTACCGGACCCACCTCGAGGACTACTCGGTCGCGTGGCAGGAATACTTCCAGATGAGGCGGGAGGACGGCATCCTCGAGGTACGGATGCACACGGGCGGCGACTCGGCGAAGTGGAGCCTCGAGCTCCATCGCGCGTTCATCCCGGCGTTCGCAGACATCGGGCACGACCCGGAGAACGAGTGCGTCATCTTCTCGGGCAGCGGCGACGCCTTCCTCGCGTCGATGGACCCTGCCGGGTGGGTCCGCTACGAGTTCGACAAGCCCTATGACTTCGAAAAGGGGTACGACTTCTGGTACGCGGACCAGGTCCACGAGCCGATGTCGCTGCTGAACCTGGAGATCCCGGTGATCGCGGCCATCAACGGACCGTTCTTCATCCATCAAGAGCTCGCGCTCCTGAACGACCTGGTCATCTGCTCGGAGAGCACGACCATGAGCGACGGGCACTACACCGGCATGGGGATCGTCCCGGGCGACGGTGTCCAGACCGTCTTCCGTGAGCTGCTCGGACCCATCCGTGCCCGCCACTTCCTGCTGACCGGCCAGACCTTGACGGCCGAGGACATGCTCGCCGCCGGGGTCGTCGGCGAGGTCGTGCCCGACGACCAGCTGCTTAACCGCGCATGGGAGCTGGCACGCACCGTGTTCATGGCCCGAGCCCGTTCCCACCGGCGAATGACCCGCGCCCTGCTGGTGCAGCCGTGGCGTGAGCTGCTCACCAAGGAGCTGCCGACCGGCATGGCCATGGAGTGCTGGGCGACCCACGGGTACTGGCCGATGGCCGACGAGAAGTCGTACGACATGGAGACCTTGACCAAGGAAGACTCATGAGCGTCCGGTTCTCGCATGCGAATCTGCGGGTGTCGGACCCCGCGGCCTCCGTGAGCTTCTACCGCTCGCTGGGCCTCGAGGTGACCGGGTGCCTGCAGATCGCCGAGGGCTACTACCTCCTCTACGTGTCGGCGCCCGGGGATCCCGGCGTGACGATCGAGCTGGCCGTCAACGGGACGACCGATCCGGACTACTCACGCGACCCCGGGACCGGACACCTGGCGCTGGCCGTCGGCGATCTCGACGCGGTGGTCCGGTCGCTGCGTGAGGACGGGATCAACCTGGAGTCCGAGCCGTTCCATCCGGCCGATCGCGCCGAGGTGCGCGTGTGCTTCGCCGTCGACCCCGACGGGCATCGCATCGAGCTCATCGACGGAGAGTTCCCCACCCCCCAGGACCCGCTTCCCGCAGGCCTGGAGCTCTGACGTGCACTACGCACGCACGGTCGTGGATGTCGGCGACGGCCCCCAGCCCAGGCTGCTGGCCAGTGCTGACCCGAGCTCTGGATGGGTGGACGTGCGCACGGCTGAGCGCCTGCGGCTGGTGCGTCTGGGCGCCACGCACCAGGCGGCGGCGCGGGTCGCTGCGGCGGTGGTGCCGGGCAGCCTGAGCGAGGCGCTCTCGGTCGGGCCGCTGTTTCAGGAGGCGTGTGCGGCGGCGGTCTCCGCAGGCGATGCCCCGGTCGCGGCGAGCACGCCGTTGGTCAACGCCCTCGATCCTGCCGGCTACCGAGACTTCATGACGTTCGAGCGGCACTTCAGCTTCGGGTACCGGTGGCAGGGCAAGCCGGTCCCCGAGGTCATGTACGAGCTCCCGGTCAGCTACTGCGGCAACCCGCTGGCCTTCATCGGACCTGACGACGAGGTCCCGTGGCCCCACTACAGCGAGCATCTCGACTACGAGCTCGAGCTGGGCATCGTGATCGGTCGTCCGGGGACGAACCTGACTCCGGACGAGGCCCTTCAGCACGTCGCGGGGCTGACCATCTTGAACGATGTCTCGGCGCGGGACATCCAGGCCCGCGAGATGACCGGTGGTCTCGGCCCCTCCAAGGGCAAGCACTTCGCCTGCGCCGTGGGACCGTGGGTCACCAGCCTCGACGAGCTGGACCTGGAGGCCGGTCTGGTGATGCAGACACGAGTCAACGGGGAGACGTGGAACCGGTCGACCACGGCCGACATGATCTGGTCGATCGCTGAGCTCGTCGCCTGGACCTCGCAGGCTGAGGAGCTCGTGCCGGGGATGCTGCTGGGCTCGGGCACCTGCAACGAAGGCTGCACCCTCGAGATCGGCAAGCGTCTGGCGCCCGGGGACCTGGTCGAGCTCGAGATCGAGGGCCTGGGCGTGCTTCGCAACCGGTACGGCCACCCCTCCGGCACCGGGTGGACCCCCGCACCCAGAGCGCCGGCGATCGGGTGACGACGGTCCTCCTCCTCGGGCCGCTCGGCACGACGGCCGACGTCTGGGCCGACACGGCCCGGCTCCTCTCGCCCAGGCACCAGCCCCGAGCCGTGGACGTGCCCCTCGGCGGCGCGGACTGCACCGACCTCGACCGCTTCGCCGACACCCTCCTGGCCCTGGTCCCGGACCGCGGACAGGCGGTCGTGGTCGGTGTCGGCTTCGGCGCCTGCCTCGCGCTCGCCGTGGCGCTTCGCGAGCCTGCGACGGTGGCCGGCCTCGTGCTGGCAGCCGGTACGGCGTGCCCCAGTGACCCGGCGGCGTGGCTGGATCGAGCAGCGCGGGTGCGCGCATCAGGGCTGGGTGACCTCGCCCCCGCGATCGCGGAGCGGTGGGACGTGCCGGCCGACCAGGCCGACCGCACGTTGGCCATGCTCGCCGGAGTCGACGCCGCAGCGTACGCAGACTGCTGCGAGCTGGCGTCGACCATCGACCTGCGGCCGCGCCTGCCAGAGGTGGCGTGCCCTGCGCTGGTGGTGCGCGCCGGCGCAGACCGTGCCCTGCCTGCCGACCACACGACCGACCTGGTCGCCGGGCTCCGGCTCGTGGACGAGGTGGTCCTGGCGCGAGCCGGTCATCTCGCGATGCTGGCGCCCGAGCTCGCCCACCTGGTCCTGGCCTTCGCAGAGGAGCTCGGCGAGCCCGTCACACCGGCTTGATGGCGGCGACGAACCAGCTCGACCCCTTGCGCTGCATCGTCACCTGCACCCTGCTGCCGTCGATCCTGGGCGCGGTCTGCGACTTCGTGCTGGTCTGCTGGTTGACCAGCAGCAGCACCACGACCTTGTCGGACTTCGCCCGGACGATGCCGGCTGATCGCACCACCGCCTTGGTGACGATCTGGCTCTTGCGCGCCGCTGGCTCGACCGTCGACCGGACGAGCTCGCTGAAGTCGCGGCGAAAGGGCCCGGTGAGCTGTCGGGTGGCCCGGGCGAGATCGGCGTCGAGCGAGCGGTGGTGGTACGACAGGACCGCGGGGACCCGTTTCCTTGCGCTCGCCAGCGCCTCGGTTCGCGCGGACTCCACCTCTTCACGGTTGTCCCGCACGACGGACAGGCGCACGTCGACGGCAAGCAGGGCGAGCAGCGCCACGGCCACGACGACCCGGACCAGCACCGCAGGTCGGCGGCTCATGCGACGAACTCCATGTTGCTGATCTTCCACGTGCCGTCCACGCGCTTCAAAGACACCGACATCCGGTAGTTGCGTGGTTCTCCATCAGGAGCGTCGACGTTGACGACGACCGCGGACGCCGCGACGACCACTCGTGCCGAGGTGTCGGTCATGCGGACGAGCCCGGCCGAGGTGACCTCACCCGTCGAGGTCACCTTTCCGGCCTCGACCGTCTGCTGGAACGTCTTCGCCAGCTGCGCGAGGTTCTCGCGGAACCCGGTACCGGTCTCGGTGAGCTCCAACAGGTCGTCCAGGTTGCGGTCCGCGTTGTCCTTGGTGATGGACACGAGCAGCAGCACGGCTCGGTTGGCCGTGCGGACGGCGTCGTCACGCTGCACGTCGCGCGCGCGATGCTCGCGAAGGTCGAGGACACCCACCACGCCGTAGATCGTGAGACCGACCGCCAGCGTCAGAACCACGACGACCTGCCATCCGGGTCGTCGGACTCGGCGCACCCCTTCAGGCGCGGGTCGGTCGGTCATCTCGCCCTCAGCAAGAGCTGTTGCCATGTCGTGCTTCCTCCTGACGTGGTCGGGCCCGTGGAGCCCAACAGGTATCGCGCACCGTCCGGCGCGCTGAAGCCACCGGTCGCTGGGTCGTACGGAGTCGCGGCGAGGTCCGAGGCCCCCGAACGACGGTTGGCCGGCGCCCCGGCTCGGCACAGCTTGGGGCTCGCCGCGCGAACCCCCGGGTTGTTCAGGCAGGGCAGGTTGCGCGCGCCCCGGACGTCCTGCACCGCATCGACCGGCTCCTTGCAGTACAGGCCGGGGGGCGTGGGCACCAGCGACGTCTCGCTCGGGTCCCTCCGGTCCTTGACCGGGATGAATCCCTTGGTGCACGTGGGCGGGTCGTTCAGGTTCAGCCGGAAGTCCAGCGGCACGGCCGACCGGTCGGCGTAGGGCAGCACGTCGGCGATCAGGTCGGAGACCAGCGGCGGGTAGATCACGAGAACCTGCTGGACCCCGGGGAGGTAGGTGTACACCACGTCGCCGACCGTCGTCAGGCTCGACAGGAGGACCGGAAGGGTGGGTTCGAGGCGGTCCTGCAGGTCCAGCACCTGGGAGGTGGCCGCGGGCAGGGCGAGCAACAGCCGGAGGAGATGATCGCTGCTGCCGGCGAGATCCTTGGTGAACGACTCGAGGTCGGCGACCGACGACAGGGTCTGGTCAGCGAGATCTTCCTGCGTCTGCAGCACGGGCCCGAGGTCCCGGAGCAGGGCGCGGGTCGACTCGACGTGGTCCGACGCGGTCGACACGAGCTGTGCGGAAGCGGTCAACAGCGTGTCGACGTCGTCGCTGCTGCCCTCGAAGCTGACCGCGACGTTCGTCAGCAGCCGGCCGAGCGCCTCCTCGGGGACGGACTCGACCAGCGCATCCAAGCTGTCGAGCAACGGGCCAACCTGAGGCATCTCCTTGGTGCGGGCTCGCTCGATCTCGGCTCCGTCGCGAAGCATCGGTCCCGACACGGTCGCCGGCTCCAGGTCGACGTACTGCTCGCCGATGGCTGAGGTGCTCCGGATCCTCGCCGTCACGTTCGCCGGGATCCGTCGCTCGTCGTCGATGCTCATCCGCACGGTGACTCCGTCGGCTCGCAGGTCGAGTCCGCGCACCCTGCCGACGTCCATGCCGCGGTAGGTGACGAGCGCGTTGGCGTAGAGGCCCGACGTGTCGGCGAAGTCCGCGGTCACGTCGTACTGCCCGATGCCGAGCTGCTGAGGGAGCCGGAGGTACAGGACCGAGGTCACCGCGACCATCACGATGCTGACGACGGCGAAGATCACCAGCTGGACCCGTGTCCGACGCGTGATCATGTGCAGCTCCCGAGCAGCTGGCCGAGCAGCCCGCAGGGCGCGGCCGGGGGCTCGGTCGCCCGGGGCTCGGGCGATGTGGCGGCAGGGGGCTTGGGAGCCGAGCCCTTCGCCGCGTCCTTCCCGGCAGGCGGAGTCGTCAGGGGCGCGGTCGTCGGGTCGTTCGCGTCGAGTGCCGCACCCAGCGGAAGGCCGCCGACGAGCGGCACCTGGCCGAGCAGGTCCCGCTGCAGGGTGCCCAGGCGGAAGTCGAACGTGAGGAAGGCGTTGAGGTAGTCCCCCGGTGCGGCGCGCTCGAGCGTCGTGACGGGAAAGGGGAAGCTGAGCGCGATGGGAAGGGAGTCCGGCACCGAGTCACCGGCTTCGGCGAGCTTGCCGAGCACGGGCCGGAGCGACTCGAGGTTGGCCGCGAGCCCCGCACGGGACTCGGTGACGACGCGTTCAGCCACCACGGCGAACTCGTCCACGGCGCGCAGGGCCCGGACGATGTCCGGGCGTTCACGTTCGAGCCGCGCGACCGCAGGAGTGATCCCCTCGAGCGCGTCGCGGACCGTCTCGGACTCCTGGGCGAACGTCCTCGACAAGCGGTTGATGTGCTGGATCGTCTCCTTGATCGTGCTGCGCTGCCCGGCCAAGGACCCGACGAACACGTCGAGCCGGTCCAGCAGCGACCGGACGTCGGCGCTGCGCCCGCCGAGCGCGTCGTGCAGCTCAGCGGTGATGCTGCGGATCTTGTCCAGACCACCGTTGTTCAGCAGCAGCGACAGGGCCGACAGCAGCTCGTCGACCTCGGGGTAGCGATTCGTGCGCGACGCGGGGATCACGGCCGCGGGCTCGAGGAGCGCGGTGCTCGGCTCCCCCGGCGCGGCCAGCTCGACGTACTCCGCGCCGAGCAGGCTCTTCTGCGCCACCGACGCGGTGACATCGGCAGGCAGGTCGACGTCGCGGTCCAGGCTCAGCACGACTCGCGCCCGCCACGTCCGGCGATCCAGGTCGATCGAGCGCACGGTGCCGATCGTCACGTCGTTGAACATGACGGACGAGTTGGGCACGAGGTTCGAGACACTCTCGAACTCGGCGGTCACCCGGTAGCCGTCGCCCCCGCTGGCCACACCGCCCGGGAGGACGGCGCTGCCAGGATCAGTCAGGCCGCACCCCGACGCGAGCACACCTGCCACCACGATCGCCGCGACCGCGGACGACCACGATCGCCTGATCGTTCTCATCGGCCCTCCTCCGCGTCGGGAACCAGCAGGTCGAGCAATCCGCCCAGGGGGGCCGGCGTCGTCGGTCGAGCAGCGTCGGGCGCTGGAGAGGGCTGCTCGGACGGCGGCGCCGCCTCAGCTCCGGCATTTCCTCCGGGCAACGACAGGTCGTTGAGTCGGAGCAGCTCGAGCAGGGGGCCGAGCGCCTTCTTGCAGTCCGTCACCGGAGCACCGGTCGACACCACCGCACCGCACACGAGCTGGCCGAGATCCCGGGCGTTGTCGACCGACAGGGCACCGGTGACCGAGGCGTACCGGGGATCCATGACGTTGTAGAAGTTGGCCAGCGCGGTCGGGAGCACGTGCAGGATCGTCTCGATCTCGTCGGTCCGGCCCGCGAGCGTCGACCCGAGCTCGGTCAGCTGGTCGACGCCTTTGGACAGCGATGCCTTGTTCGTCCGGACGAAGCCCGTGACGTCCCGCAGGGCCTGGTCGAGCAGCGTGACCGCCGCGGACAGGTCGGTCCGGTTGGCCGCGAGCACCTCCGCCACCCCGTCGAGCTGGGCGCTGAACGCCCGGACGTCGGAGTCGCTGGCCCGGATGGTGCTGACGAGCTGCTGGAGGTGGTCCACCGTGGCGAAGAGGTCACCGCGCCCGTCCGCGAGCGCGCGTGAGCTGGTTGCCATCGTCCCGAGCGTGTCGTTCAGCTTCCGGGCCAGGCCGTCGAGGTTCGCGTCCGCCGTCACCACCGCGTCACCCAGGGCACCCTCCTTGTTGGCACCGTCGGGCCCGAGCGCCTGCGAGAGCTCGGTCAGCTGGGACTTGACCTCGTCCCACTCGACCGGGACCGCGGTCCTGTCCAACCGCACCGGCTCGCCGCGACCCAGGCGTGCGCCTCCCCTGTAGGCGGGCGCCAGCTCGACGAACCGGCCGCTCACGAGGTTGGGCGGGACGATGGCCGCCCTGACCTGCGCAGGCAGCTCCAGGTCGTGAGGCACCTGCAGCCGCACCCGGAAGGCGTCGGCGGTGGGGGTGATCGACTCCACCTTGCCGACCTTGACGCCGATCACGCGCACCTCGTCGCCGACGTAGAGGCCGGTGGTGGACCGGAAGTAGGCATCGACCCCTCGCGTCCCGGCGTCGTTCCACCCCGTGAGGCGGACGACCACGGCCGACGCCAGGATGACGAGGACCAGGGCTATCAGCCCGTGGCGGACGCGCGTCATTGGCTCAACCCCCCGAGCACCGGCAGGAGGCTGGTGGGCGGCACCAGGTTCTGCACGTACGCGCTGAAGAACGGCCCGCTGCCAAGCGACTCGCCCAGTCCCGTGGCGTAGACGCCGGCCCGGGCCAGGATGTTCTCCAGGTTGGCCTTGTTGCGATTGAGCAGCGCGGTGACGTCGTTGAGCTTGTCGAGGGCTGGCCCGATCGCCTTGCTGTTGTCCCCCACGAGCCCGGTCAGCTGGCGCGAGACCTCCTGTGTGGCGTCCAGCAGCCTGATCACCGCCGCCCGTCGGGTGTTCAGCTCGCCGAGCAGGGTCGACCCGTCCTTGAGCAGCAGACGGATCTGCTCGTTCCGGTCTGCCAGCACGGAGGTCACGGTCTCGGCCGATCCGAGCAGGGCCTTGACCGAGTCGTCGCGATCCGCCACCTGTGCGCTGATGTCGGACAATCCCTGCACCGCCGACTGCAGGGCCGGGGCGGTGCCCCCGAAGGTCTCGGTGAGGGTCTCCAGGGCCTTGGCGACCTGCGCCGTGTCGATGGCTCCCGTCGTCTGCGTCAGGCCCGAGAGCGCCTCGGTCAGGTCGTAGGGGCCTTCCGTGCGCGCGACGGGCACGACGCGCCCGGGGTCGAGCGTGCCGGGTCCGGCGCTGGTGAGGCGCAGACCTCGCTTGCCCAGCAGCGTCAGGGTCGAGACCTGAATCCGAGTCTCCTCACCCAGGTGCACGGCTCGGTCGGAGACCTCGAACTCGACCTCGGCCAGCCCGTCGCGCAGGCGGATGTCGTTGATCGTGCCGACCTGCAGACCCGCGACCTCGACGCTGTCACCGGGATTGAGGTTGCCGACCTCGGCGAACTGCGCGCGGTAGACATGACCCTCCCCCGTGAACGGCAGGTTCGTCAGGTTCAACGACACGACCAGCAGCGCCAACGTGCAGACCGTTCCGACGACGCCGATCACGACCGGGTTCATCTCGGTGAACGAGCGTTGCATCCTCAGTCCTCGCATCGGGCGGCTCCGCTTCGCTGGTACGGGGTGTACATCGGCCCGTCAGGCCCGTCGACCTTGAACCGCAACGCGCACACGTAGAAGTTGAAGAAGTTGCCGTACGACCCGTAGCGCGCGAGCCGGGCATACGTGTCGGGCAGCTTGTCGAGCACCAACCGCAGCGTGTCCTGCCGACTGGCCAAGGTGCCGGCCACTGCGTCCAGCGACTCGATGTTGGCGCGCAGGTCCGGACGCACCTCCGCGAGCAGATCGGCGGTCGTGCGTCCGAGGTCCCCGACATCGGTCAAGGCCGTCCCGATGAGGCGGCGCTCCCGGTCCAACCCGGTGACGAGGCTCTGCACGTTGGTCACCAGGGCGTCCAGGTTGGACTCCCTGGAGGCGACCACGTCGAGAAACGCCCGCAGGTTGTCGATCACCTCGCCGACGACCTCGTCGCGGTCGGCCAACGTCCCGGTGAGGGAGCCGACATGGCTCAAGATGGCGCGGACCGTGCCGCCCTCCCCCTGGAGAGTCCGGACGATGTCGGTCGACAACGCGTTGATCTCGGCCGAGTCGAGGCCCTGGAAGAGGGGCTGAAATCCGTCCAGCAGCGTGTCGAGGTCGAGCGCCGCCGCCGTCCTCGTCGCCGGTATCACCGTGCCCGGCTCAAGGACGTCGGCGCCCGACTGCCCGCCCGTGAGCTCGAGGTACCGGTCGCCGATCAGGTTCTTGTAGCGCACGGCAAGCTCGGTCCGCGAGGACAGCGTCACCGACTCGTCGACCTCGAAGTCGACGCGGGCGCGCGTGCCTCCGTGGATGCGCACGTCGCTGACCGAACCGACCTTGACCCCCGCGATGCGAACCGGGCTGCCGGGCTTGAGCCCGGACACGTCGTCGAAGACCGCTCCGTAGCGGTGCCGCGGAGTGAGGCTGAGGTCGCCGATGACGATCGCGAGATAGGTCGTGATGAGCCCGCACACGGCGAAGAACGCCACGAGCTTGATGGCACTCGCACGGACGTTCATGGCGTGCCCCCGAGCAGCGAGCCGAACAGCAGCTCGGCCAGGTTGTCCAGGTCCACGCCCGGTCGCGGGTTGGCATTCAGGTAGGGGTCGCGCCCGGTGTCGAAGACCTTGTGCCGGGGCGGGACGGCACCGGTGATGTCCGGCAGTCCGTAGCAGCCCGGCGGATCGTCCGCCCCGACCTTCGGCAGGTCACGAGGGTAGCGATACGGCTCGATCGCCGGGATGAAGGAGGACTCGGCCGTCAGCCCGGGATTCGTCCCGCCGATCGAGGCTTCGGCCAGCGGCAACGCCCTGACGAGACCTTGGAACAGGCACGGGAACTCAGGTGAGTACCGGGCCAGCAGCTGGGTGGTCGGTGCGAGGACGTCCAGCGTCGTGACCAGCTGGTCCTCGTTGGCCTCCAGGAATCGTTGGGACCGGGTCGAGACGGTTCGCAGGCTCAGCAGGAAGGCGTCGAGCGTGGCCGGGTTGTCCTCGATTAGGTTGCTCGTGGTGGTCAGGTTCTCGGCGACGCCCACGAGATCGGGTGCGGCATCGGCGTAGGTCTTGGCCACGCGCGCCGCCGAACGCAGGTCACGGGTGAACACCTGCAGCTCGGGGTTGATCTGGGCGAGATAGGCGTCGAGGTCCGTGAGGAACTCGCCCAGCTCCTCACCGCGCCCGCTGAGCGCGGCCTCCAGCGAGGTCAGGGCGGCGTTGACCTTGGCCGGCGGCGCGGCCTCGAGAAGCTCCGCCAAGTGCGCGAACGTCGTGCTGGTCTCGACCGTCACGTGGTCGGCGTCGATGACGGCGCCGGACGCGATCGCCGGCCCGTCGGTCTCGGTCGAGCCGGCCAGCTCCACGTACTTGGACCCGAACACGGTCGGCGGGATGATGGAGGCCCGGACGTCGGCGGGGATGAGCCGCTGCTTGCCGGGCTGGAGGGCCAGGTGGATGCGCGCGCCGCCCGGCGCAGGCTCCACCTTCGACACGCGGCCCACCTCCACCCCGCGGAGCTTGACCTGCGACCCCTTCTCCAGCAGCAGCCCGGCGCGCGGGGCCTCGACCGTGGCCGGCAACGTCCGCTCGTACTCGTGATTGAACTGGCCCACCGCGAGGCGGGCGAGCAGGGCGATCCCGAGGAGGAAGATCACGCCGAGGGCGACGTCCTTGACCTGTCGCGTCATGTCAGCCCGCCACGTGGACGGTCGACGTGCCGCCCCAGACGGCCAGGCCGAACAGGAGGTCCAGCATCATGATGGCGATCAAGGACGTGCGCACGGCACGGCCCACCGCACGTCCGACCTCCGCCGGGCCGCCCTTGACGGTGTAGCCCTCGTAGCAGCAGATGGACAGCACCAGCAACGCCATCAGCAGCGCCTTGCCGAACGAGTAGAGCAGGTCGGCAGGGATGAGGAACGTGGAGAAGTAGTGCTCGTAGGTGCCGGCGGACTGCCCGAAGAAGACCGTGACGACCAGGCGGGTGGAGACGTACGACATCACGACGGCCACGGCGTAGAGCGGGATGACCGAGAGGAATCCGGCGGCGATGCGGGTGGACACCAGGTACGGGATGGAGCGGATGGCCATCACCTCGAGGGCGTCGATCTCCTCGGAGACCCGCATGGCTCCCAGCTGCGCCGTGAAGCCTGCGCCGACGGTCGCCGTCAGGGCGATGCCGGCGATCGCGGGAGCGGCCTCGCGGGTGTTGACGTACGCGGCGATGAAGCCGGACAGGGCACTCACCCCGATGTTGCCGAGCGACGTGTATCCCTGGATCCCGACCTCGATCCCCACCGCCGCGGTCAGGAAGCTGATGACGACCACGGTGCCGCCGATGAGTGCGAGCGCGCCGCTGCCGAGGCTGACCTCGCTGACGAGCCGCAGCACCTCCCGACGGTGGCGCCGCACGGCGAAGGGCACGGCGAGGTAGGCACCGAGGAGGAACCGGACCTGCCGGCCGAGACCCGCGAGACCCGTCACCGCTGCCGAGTCCGAGACCCGCGTGCCTGCACTCACCGGATCACCGCGCGAACTGGATGAAGACGGCGGTGATGACGCTGTTGGTGAAGAACAGCATCATGAAGCTGAACACGACGGTTTGGTTGACCGCCTCGCCCACGCCCTTGGACCCGCCCTTGACGTTCAGCCCGATGAAGCAGGCCACCAGCCCTGCTCCCATGCCGAACACGGCGGCCTTGAACAGGCTGGTGAGCAGGTCGGGCAGGCCGACCAGCAGGTTGAGGTTCGACACGAACAGGCCGGGGCTGGCGTCCTGCACGAAGACCGAGAACATGAATCCTCCCGCGAGGCCGAAGAACGTGACCAGCCCGTTCAGCGCGAGGGCCACCACGGTGGAGGCGACGACACGGGGCACGACGAGGCGGTGGATCGGATTGACCCCCAAGGTGATCAGGGCATCGATCTCCTCGCGGATCGTCCGGCTTCCCAGGTCCGCGCAGATGGCTGTGGCCCCGGCTCCGGCCACCACCAGCACGCTGACCAGGGGGCCGATCTCGCGCACCACCGTCAGGCCGGCCCCGGCTCCGGCCAGGTCGACGGCGCCGATCTGCGCCAGCAGCTGGTTGATCTGGAAGACGATGATGACGCAGAACGGGATCGCCACCAGCAAGGTGGGCAGCAAGGAGACGCTGGCGATGAACCACGCCTGCTCGATGAACTCCTTGGTGTGGAACGGCCGCTTGAACAGCTGGCGGAAGGTCTCGAGCGACATCGCGTAGAAGCGGCCGAGCAACGTGAAGATCGCGCGAGCATCGATCAGACCGCCCCGGGACGGCATCGCGACGGGAGGGTCGAGGATGATGCCGGGCGTGGCACTGTCGACCGTCATCATGCCACCGCCCGTCTTCAGTACCCCGAGGACATCATCACGCACAGCCGCCTCGGCGCGGGGCGAAACTGGCGTTCTCCGGAGTATTAGACAAACTGAATTCGATGTCAAGTTCGACTTTGCGCGGGGCGCTGGTCGCGGGTCAGTACGCACGTCCGGGGTTGAGTATTCCGGCCGGGTCCAGCGCCGACCTCACGCGTTGCATGACGTCCCGTTCGGCATGCGCCAGCTGGTCGCCCAGGTGACCGGTCTTCAGTGCCCCGATGCCATGCTCGCCGGAGATCGTCCCGCCCAGGGCCAGGGCGCCCCGAACGATGGCGTCGAACGCCTCGGTCGCGCGCTGCAGCTCTGCGGGCGATGCCGCGTCGTACACGATCGTGGGGTGCAGGTTGCCGTCGGCGGCATGTCCGAACGTGCCGATCGTGAGCTCGTGGTCGGCGCCGACCTGGTCGACGAGGGACAGCATCCGTGGCAGGGCGTGCACCGGGACACACACGTCGTCCAGCATCGTGGACCCGCGCTGCTCGAGCGCGGGGTACGCGCTGGCGCGAGCTCGCATGAAGGCGGCCCCTTCTGCGGGGTCGTGCGTGATCGCGACGTCGCGGGCTCCTCCCCGCTGCATCACCGCGACGCAGTCCGCGGCCGCGCGGTCTGCGCCCCGGCCGTCGCACTGGACGAGCAGGAGGGCCCCGGCGTCGGGGTCGAGACCCATGTGCGTCATGTCGTTGACGGCCGCGATCGTGGTCCGGTCCATGATCTCGACGCAGGCGGGACCGATGTCCGTCAGCGCCTGCACCACCTCGATCGCCTCGTGCGGCGTGGCGAAGAACGCTGCCATCGTCGACACCCCGTCAGGCTCGGGCCGGAGCCTCACCACCGCCTCCGTGATGACGGCGAGCGTGCCCTCCGACCCGACCAGCAGCCGTACCAGGTCCAGACCTGCCACGTCCTTCAGCGTCGCCCTGCCGGTCGTCATCACGGTGCCGTCGGCGAGCACTGCGGTGAGGCACAGGGCATGGTCGGCCGTCACCCCGTACTTGGTGCAGCACATCCCGCCGGCGTTGGTGGCCAGGTTGCCGCCGATCGTGCTGATCGACCTGCTGCCCGGATCGGGGGCGTAGAACAGGCCGTGCCGTCGGGCCGCAGCGTCGAGATCAGCATTGAGCACGCCGGCCTCGACTGTGGCAGTCCGCGCAACGGCGTCGATGAGTGGAGCCCGGTTCATCGCGTCGAGGCTCAGCACGATGCAGCCGTCGATCGCGTTGGCTCCCCCCGCCAGTCCGGACCCCGCACCTCGGGTGACCACAGGGAGTCGGTGCCGCGTGGCCAGCCGGAGGACCTGACTCACCTCTGCCGTCGACGTGGGGTGGACGACCGCGAGCGGTGCACCAGCGGGCGCCGTGAGGCACTGGTCGCGGCTGTACGCGACCATGACGTCCGGGTCGGTGTCGACCCGTCCCGCCACGATCTCCGACAGCTCGCCGAGGATCGTCCTCATCAGCGGGCGAGGTCGCGGGCGATCACGAGGCGCTGGATCTGGTTGGTGCCCTCGAAGATCTGCATGACCTTGGCCTCGCGCATGTAGCGCTCGACCGGGAAGTCGCGGGTGTAGCCGGCGCCGCCGAAGACCTGCACGGCATCGGTCGTGACCTTCATGGCGTTGTCGGTGCACACCAGCTTGGCGATCGAGGCCTGCCGCGAGAACGGCTGCCCCGCATCCTTGAGCCGGGCCGCGGCCAGATAGGTCGCACGAGCGGACTCGACCGCCGCCGCCATGTCGGCCAGCACGAACCCCAGACCCTGGTGGTCGATGATCGCCTTGCCGAACGCCTGCCGCTCCTTGGCGTACGCGACCGCGGCATCCAGCGCACCCTGCGCCAGACCTGTGGCCACCGCGGCAATGCCCAAGCGCCCCGAGTCCAGGCCGGCCAGGGCGATCGGCAGCCCCTGCCCCTCGTCACCCAGCCGTCGCTCGGCCGGGACGCGGGCATCGTCGAACAGCATCGTCGCGGTCGTGGACCCCATCAGGCCCATCTTCTGCTCGGGGTTGTCCGCCGACAGCCCCGGAGTGTCGGCCGGCACGAGGAAGCACGAGATCCCGCGCCCACCGTCGTCGGACGTGCGCGCCATGACCTTGTAGAAGTCGGCTTGGCCGCCGTGCGTCGTCCAGGCCTTGGCGCCGTTGAGCACGTACGAGTCGCCGTCGCGCACCGCGCGGGTCCGCATCGCCGCCGGGTCCGAGCCCGCGTGCGCCTCCGACAGGCAGTACGCGCCGAGCAGCTCGCCCGACAACATCTCGGGCAGCCATCGTTGGCGCTGCTCGTCGGTGCCCGCGGTGAACAAGCCGAAGCACGACAGCGCGTGCACGCTGACCCCCACCCCGACCGACGCCGACACCGCCGCGATCTCCTCCAGCACCTGCAGGTACACCTCGTACGACTGACCACCCCCGCCGACCTCCTCGGGATAGGGCAACGACAGCAGCCCGGCCCTCCCCAGGGTCCGGAACACCTCACGAGGGAACTCCGCCGACGCCTCGATCTGCGCGACCTTCGGCGTCAGCTCCTTGGCCACGATGTCGCGGGTCAGGGCGATCAGGTCCGAGGACTCGTCGGACGGCATCAGGCGGATGGCAGGCATTGCTCTCCTCGGGACGATACTTCAAGGTGTACTGACGAATCTATATCAGTACAGTAGGACCATGCGCCACCGACCAGGACACTCCCCCCGGCACGCTCAGCTCCAGACTCAGCTGATCGAGCTCTTCCTCTCGGAGGGATTTCTCGGCTTCAGCCTGGACGACCTGGCGCTGCGCCTCAGATGCTCCAAATCGACGCTCTACACCTTGGCGCCGAGCAAGGAACAGCTCATCTCCACGACCGTTCGCAGCTTCTTCCGCCGGGCGACCGAGCGCGTCGAGGCTCGCGTGGCCACCCAGCCGGACCCAGTCGGTCGCATCTCCACCTATCTCCTGAGCGTGTCCGAGGAGCTTGCGCCGGCATCGCCACAGTTCTTCGCGGACCTGCACTCCATGGCCCCCGCGCGAGAGATCTACCGGCTCAACACGGCACGTGCGTCGGAGCGCGTCAGGGAGCTGATCCGCGCGGCCACCCCGGAGGCCGATCGGACGTACGCTGCGTTCGTCGGCGCCGCGACGGCTCAGGTCATGGAGGCGATCCACCGCGGTGACATCCGCTCGAGGACCGGTCTGAGCGACTCAGATGCCTACCGCGCCCTGGCCGATCTGGTGGTCGCCGGCACGACTGAGGTGGGCTGACGATCGGCCCATGCCCGGCACCGGCCAGGCGACGCGTCAGTGCGCCGGCATCGGGCTCGAGTGGCGTGTGGAGCGGACGCGAGGATTTGAACCTCGACCCATTCCCTGGAAGGGAAGCGTGCTGCAACTACACCACGTCCGCGACGCCAACCTCGTGCGAGCCTGACCCGGAAAGTATGGCCCATCTCGAGCCCGTCCGGGCGGCCGGGGCCCCGACGCCGCGGACTCAGCCGACCGCCTCGCCGTACCGGCGGCTGAGCACCTTCATCCGCTCGACGAGCTCCGGCGGCTCGTCGACGCGGATGTCCATGTCGAGCAGGCCGACGTAGACCGCCATCGTCGCGACGCTGTCGGCGCCGGTGATCAGCACGCAGGACTCGTCGTCGATCGGCTCGACGATGCCGACCGCAGCGTTGATCCGCTCACGGACCTGCTCGGCCGGGGCCAGCACCGTGATGCGAGCGTGCACGGCCCACCCCTCGTACGCGACGGCTCGCATGACGTACGCGCTGACGTCCTCGTCCGGCAGGGGCTGCGGGGCGAATCGGCGCCCGGTGCGCATCCGCAGCGTCATGCGGTCGAGCCGGAACACACCCCACACGTCGGCGTCGGGGTCTCGGCCGAGCAGGTACCAACGACGCTCCCAGCTGACCAGCCGGTAGGGCTCCACGAGGCGAGGCTCGTCGTCGTGGTCGAACCGGAGCCACTCGACGTCGCGGATCGCCGCGGCGACGGCGGTCAGCACCTCGGGATCCACCGTCGGGTCGGCATCGGGGATGCCGGCGTCGTCGGCGACCTGGGTCGTGACCTGCGACAGCGTGGCCACCTGGCGGCGCAGGCGCGACGGCAGCACCTGCTCGAGCTTGGCCAATGCCACGGTGCTGCTCTCGGCGACGCGCTCGACCGCACTCGTCGACGCGGCCCGCAGACCCAGCACGACCGCGATGGCCTCGTCGTCCTCCAGGAGGAGAGGAGGAAGCGCGGCGCCGGCGCCGAGCCGGTAGCTGCCGTGCACCCCACGCTCGGCGTTGACCGGGTAGCCCATCGCCCGCAGCCGCTCGATGTCGTTGCGGATCGTGCGGGTCGTGACGTCCAGCCGCTCGGCGAGCTCGGCACCCGACCACTGCGGCCGGGACTGCAGCAACGAGAGCAGGGACAGGAGCCGTGAGGAGGTCTCGTACATGGCTGAAAAGATACTCCAGATATAGGAACGAAGTCTTCCTATATCGATTCTACGGTTGACTCATGACCACACAGCGAAGCACCTCATCCGACATCCGCCCCTTCATCATCGACATCCCGCAGGCCGAGCTCGACGACCTGGACGACCGGCTCGCCCGGACCCGCTACCCCGCGCCGGCGCCCGGTGACGACTGGACCTACGGCGTGCCCAACCACTACCTCCAGGAGATGGTGGCCCAGTGGCGGGGCGAGTTCGACTGGCGCGTCCAGGAGGCACGCATGAACGAGTTCCCGCACTACCTGACCGAGATCGACGGTCAGACGATCCACTTCATCCACGCGCCGTCCGTCGAGGCGGATGCGACCCCGCTGCTGCTGCTCCACACCTACCCCGGATCGTTCGTCGACTTCCTCGACATGATCGGCCCGCTCACGGATCCGGTGGCGCACGGCGGCAGGGCCGAGGACGCCTTCTCGGTCGTCGTGCCCTCGATGCCCGGCTTCGCGTTCAGCACGCCGGTCACCGACCACGGCTGGACGATGGCACGGGTCGCGCGGACGTACGACGCCCTGATGCGCCGACTCGGCTACGACTCGTACGGTGCCCACGGCAGCGACAGCGGAGCGCTGGTCTCGCGGGAGCTCGGGTTGCTGCAGCCCGAGGGATTCCTGGGCCTGCACGTCCTGCAGCTCTTCTCCTTCCCGTCCGGCGACCCCGCCGAGTTCGAGCAGCTGCAGCCCAAGGACTACGCCGCCCTCGAGCACATGGAGTGGTTCCAGTCGGTCGGCGGCTACAACGCGATCAACGCGTCCCGGCCGCAGACCATCGCCGCCGGCACCTCCGACTCCCCGGTGGGCCAGCTCGCCTGGAACGAGCTGTTCATGTCGTTCGGCAACGGCACGAGCCTCGTGACGCGCGAGCAGATCCTGACCGAGGTGTCGCTGGAGTGGTTCACGAACACGTCGGCCACGGTCGGTCGCTACCACTACGCCGAGGCGCATGCCGGGACCGAGCCGGCCGTCAACCACGCCCCGACCGGCGTCGCGGTGTTCGCCGACGACTTCACGTCCATCCGTACGTTCGCCGACCGCGACAACAGCAACATCGTGCACTGGACCGAGCACGAGACCGGTGGGCACTACGCCTCGCTCGAGCGTCCCGACGTCGTGTCGGCCGACATCCGCGAGTTCTTCGGGTCGCTCCGCGGCTGATCCCGCATGGCGGTGTCGCGGCCGGGCCGGTCGCGACACCGCCGTGTGGACGTACGCTGTGCCGAGCATCACGAGAGCGGGCAGCGGGCACTCGATCCTGCACAAGACCCTCATCAGACGGAGCCGCATGGAACAGCTCGACCTGGGCGTCATCGCCCACACCGCCAAGGAGAACGAACGCCGGCTGCCGATCCACCCGCGGCACCTGGAGCGGCTGACCGAGGCGCAGCGACCTCACGTGTTCCTCGAGGCCGGCTACGGGGCGAACTTCGGCTGGTCCGACGACGAGCTGCGGCCGTACGTCGGCGGCATCCTCAGCCGTGCCGAGCTGATCGAGCGCTGCGACATCATCCTGCTGACCAAGCCCCAGCCGTCCGACCTGCTGGCGATGCGCGAGGGCCAGACGCTCTGGGGCTGGCCGCACTGCGTGCAGGACCGCGCGCTCACCCAGGCCGCGATCGACCGCAAGCTGACCCTCATCGCGTGGGAGGTCATGAACCACTGGAGCGGCGACGGCAACTTCCTGCTGCACGTGTTCCACAAGAACAACGAGCTCGCCGGCTACTCGTCCGTGCTGCACGCGATGGAGATCGGCGGACTGACCGGCAACTACGGACGCCGCCTCGCCGCCGCCGTGATCGGGTTCGGGGCCACCGCACGAGGTGCCGTCACGGCGCTGAGCGCCCATGGCATCCACGACGTCGACATCTTCACGCAGCGCGGCGTGGCGGCCGTCAGCGCACCGATCCACTCGGCCCGCATCGTGCACTTCGACCCGGCCGCGTCGCCGGCGGAGAGTCGCGCGTTCGTCGACGAGAGCTGGGTGCCGATGCCGGCGCTGCTGGCCGAGCACGACGTCATCGTCAACTGTGTCCTGCAGAACCCGAACTCCCCCATGACGTTCCTGACGAACGACGACCTGCCGACCCTGGCGTCGGGCACGCTCGTGGTCGACGTGTCCTGCGACGAGGGCATGGGGTTCGAGTGGGCCAGGCCGACGTCCTTCGACGAGCCGACGTTCACGGTCGGCAACGGCGTCACCTACTACGCGGTCGACCACAGCCCGTCGTACCTCTGGAACTCCGCCACGTGGGAGATCAGCCAGGCCCTCCTGCCGTACGTCTCGAAGGTCCTCGCCGGTCCGGAGGCCTGGGACGCCGACGAGACGCTGAGGCGGGCGATCGAGATCCGGGACGGCGTCGTCCAGAACCCCGACATCCTGGCCTTCCAGCAGCGCTCCCCCGACTACCCGCACGTCTAGGCCGGCGCGCATGCTGGGGGGCATGGACCGCATCACGACACCGTTCGACATCACGTCCACCGCCGCCGAGGTGGTCGAGGGCATCGACCTGCGGGGCAGGCGCGCCGTCGTCACCGGAGGCGCGTCCGGCATCGGGGTCGAGACGGCCCGCGCGCTGGCCGGTGCCGGCGCGGACGTGACCCTGGCCGTGCGCGACCTGGACGCGGGCGAGGAGGTCGCCGCGGATATTCGCCGGACGACGTCCGGAGGTGTCGTCGACGTCCGCCACCTCGAGCTGACGGACCTCGACAGCGTCGACACCTTCGCCGCCGAGTGGGACGAGCCGCTCCACATCCTCGTCAACAACGCCGGCGTCATGGCCACGCCGGAGACCTACACCGAGCAGGGCTGGGAGCTGCAGTTCGCGACCAACCACCTGGGGCACTTCAAGCTGGCGCTCGGGCTGCACGACGCCCTCGCGGCTGCAGGCCGTGCCCGCATCGTCTCGGTCAGCTCAAGCGCACACTTCCGGTCGCCGGTGATCTTCGACGACCTGTTCTACCGGTTCATGCCGTACGACCCGGGGGCCGCGTACGGCCAGTCCAAGACCGCCAACGTCCTGTTCGCGGTGGAGGCGACCAGGCGCTGGGCCGACGACGGGATCACCGCGAACGCGTTGATGCCCGGCTCGATCGCCACCAACCTCCAACGGCACAGCGATGGCTCGGAGCCGCCGAACCCTCTCGCCAAGACCGTCGAGCAGGGCGCGTCGACGTCGGTGCTGCTCGCCACCAGCCCCCTGCTCGAGGGGATCGGCGGGCGCTACTTCGTCGACAACCAGCAGGCCGTGGTCGTCGATCGCCCGACCGACGACATGACCGGGGTGGCGCCGTACGCGCTCGACCCCGGCAACGCCGAGCGGCTCTGGGAGGTCTCCCTCGAGCTCCTGGGCAGTCGCGACTGAGCCAGGGCCTGGCCTGCATCCCGCCGGACGGCAGGAAGTTTCACCCGGCCGTCACCTCGCACCTTCCCCGCGTCAGACCCGGACCAGTAGCGTCGAGGTGACACCCGATACGGAAAGAAGGTTCACGATGCCCACACGCACAGCCCGTACCGCCTGGGACGGCGGTCTGCAGGACGGTTCCGGCCAGGTCGAGCTCACCAGCTCGGGCCTCGGCACGTTCGAGGTCTCGTTCCCCAAGCGCGCGTCCGACGACGGCGGCGGCGTCACGAATCCCGAGGAGCTCATCGGCGCCTCCCACTCGGCCTGCTACGCCATGTCGCTGGCCGGCCAGCTCAATGCGCGGGACGCCTCGCCGCAGTCGATGGAGGTCAGCGCCGAGGTCACGCTCGGTCCCGACCCCGATGGCGGGTTCAAGCTCACGGGCATCGTGCTCAAGGTCCGTGGCGAGGTCGAGGGCATCGACGAGGCCGGCTTCCTCGAGGCAGCCGAGGCCGCCAAGGTCGGTTGTCCCATCAGCAAGGCCCTCGCCGGCGTCGACATCACGCTCGACGCCGCGCTCGAGACTCCCTGACCGGGTCTACGCCTTGGGAGCGCTGAGCTCCTTGGACGTCGAGGTCTTCTCCTCGCCGCCATCGCGATCAGTGATCTCAAGGCGTGCCCGCAGGGGCTTCTCGGAGTCGTCGAGGCACTTCAGTGGGACCGTCATGGTCAGCTGGACACCCTTGATGCGCATGACGGCGTTGCAGGCGAACTGCTCGTCGTCCCCGTCCTTGACCAGGTAGAGCTCGGGATAGACGAAGCCCCCACGGGCGTCCTGGAAGGTCGTCAGGCGCCACAGCACGTCGCCGTCGTCCTGACCCATCACGAGATTGACGGTGTCGATCTTCTTGATGTCGATGTCGGGCAGCTCGGCGCCGAGCGCGAAGACGCTCGAGCCCCGCGCGACCGTCGCGGTCTTGACCGAGATCGCCTCGGGTGCGTCACCCGAGCCCTTGAGCTTGTCCTGCGGCGCGGTGGGTGCAGCCGTCGTCGACTTGGTGGCCTTGGGCGCTGCGGGTGTCTCGTCGCCGCCGCGCGCGAGCAGGACGCCGATGATGATGACCAGGAGGATCGCGCCGGCCGCGGCCGGAACCACGAGCCGGTTGCGTCCCGAAGTTGTCCCAGTGCTCATCGATCTCCACCTTCGTCGCTGATCATGCTTCGTCAGGGCGAGCCTAGAGCACGGCCGCCGGGCGCATCGACCCGCCGAAAGGTCCGTCTCGTACGCCATGCTGAACCCGTGAAGCCCAACGTCCCCGGCCGAGTCCACGCACAGGGGCTCGCAACCCCACGGCTCGAGACAGCCGCCGACGTCGTGCGCCACCTGGGCTGCGTCCAGTCACAGCTCCACGACATGGCCCTGTGGGCGGTCGCCCGCCGCACGCCCGGCCTGACGTACGCCGAGGTCCAGGCCGCGTTCGCTCGCGGCGACTTCCTCCGCACGCACATCCTGCGGCCGACCTGGCACTTCGTCGACCCGGCGGACCTGCCCTGGCTCATGGCCCTGACCGCCCCCCGCATCCGCCAGGTCATGACGTCGAGCTGGAACGCCCTCGGGCTCAGCATGGAGCTCATCGACCGCGGCTCCGAGGTCATCGCGGCTGCGTTGGCCGACGGCGAGCCGCACACCCGCGCCGAGCTCGCCGAGGCCCTCGAGGGCGCCGGGCTGCAGGCCACCGGCACGTTCCTGGTGCACCAGCTGATGAACGCCGAGATCCGGCTGCTCGCCGCGAACGGCCCGATGCAGGGCAAGCAGCACACCTACGTCGCCCTGCCGCCCCAGCCGGAGGCACCAGCCCACGACGAGCTGCTGGCCGAGGCTGCCCGCCGGTATGCCCGAGGGCACGGGCCGTTCCGCGACAAGGACCTGGCGTGGTGGACGAGCCTCACCCTGACCGACAGCCGCCGGGCGATCGAGCTCGCCGGGCTCCGACCGCTGGACGTCGACGGCCAGGCCTACTGGATGATCGACGAGCCGGTCGAGGCCGAGGTCCCGCGCGTGATGCTGCTGTCGAACTTCGACGAGTACATCTCCTACGCTCGCGACCCCGAGGACTACGCAGGGTTCGACGGCACCGCTGACGACGTGATGCGCGGCGCCGGACTGCTGATGATCGACGGCCTCCTCTGCGCCCGGTGGTCCCGCACGGTCTCGGCCAGGACGGTCACGATCGTGGTCGACCGAGCGCCTCGGCTCACGGCGGCGGTGCGGCGCGCCCTCGAGGCCGAGGCTGCCGCGTTCGGCCGGTTCTTGAACCGTGAGCCACAGCTCACGCTGGCGAGCTGACGAGCTGACGAGCTGACGAGCCAGCGTCAAGGCGGACGTGATGTCCACCACGCCCCATCAACCAGGCGCCATGATCACGGCGATTCGGCCGTCCACCTGCCTGCAGGGCGGTAGGACGCCGCGTTACCCTGTTAGCGGTAGTTTTTGCAAACGCGCCAGCACACAATTCGGAAGAGGCGATCGAGGCTGTGGCCGAGTCCTCACAAGACCATTCAACCCCTGATTTCGGCACCAACCAGTGGCTCGTCGAAGAGATGTACGAACGTTTCCGCCAGGACAAGTCGTCGGTCGACGCCACCTGGGTGACGTTCTTCGAGAGCGGCGACGGCGCGGCGATGGCGGGCAGCTCCGGCAACGGCGCGTCGGCCAACGGCGCTAGCTCGGCGGCCAGCCCGGCGCCCGCTGCCAAGGCCAAGGAGCCCGCGGCCGCTGCCAAGGCCGAGCAGCCCGCCGCCAAGGCCGAGCCTGCTGCGCCCAGCCCGGCCCCGACGGCACCGTCGTCCACGGCAGCTCCGGCCGCCAAGACCGAGCCTGCGGCCGTGACCCCGGCGCAGAGCCAGGTGGCTGCCCCGGCGCACGTCGACCCGCCGGCCCCGTTGCCCCCGGTCGTCGACGCACCCACGGCCGCGGCCACGCCTCCCGCCACCAAGAAGGCCGAGGCGCCCAAGGCCGGTCCCGGCGAGGTCGACAACGTCGTCCTGCGCGGCGCGGCGGCCCGCACGGTCGCCAACATGGACGCCAGCCTGGCCGTCCCGACCGCCACGAGCGTCCGCTCGGTCCCGGTCAAGCTCCTGTTCGACAACCGCATCGTGATCAACAACCACCTGGCCCGCGCCCGTGGTGGCAAGGTCTCGTTCACGCACCTCATCGGCTGGGCCATCGTCAAGGCCCTCAAGGCCATCCCGGAGATGAACACCGGCTTCGAGGTCGTCGACGGCAAGCCCAACCAGCTCAAGCCCGAGCACGTCAACTTCGGTCTCGCGATCGACCTCAAGAAGCCCGACGGCTCCCGCACGCTGCTCGTGCCCTCGATCAAGGCCGCCGAGACCATGGGCTTCGCGGAGTTCTGGGCCGCCTACGAGACCATGGTCCGCAAGGCGCGCGACGGCAAGCTCGAGGTCTCCGACTTCCAGGGCACGACCGTCAGCCTCACCAACCCCGGTGGCATCGGCACCAACCACTCGATCCCCCGTCTCATGCAGGGGCAGGGCGTCATCGTCGGCGTCGGCTCGATGGAGTACCCGCCGGAGTTCCAGGGCGCCAGCGAGCACACGCTCGCCCAGATGGCGATCTCCAAGATGATGACGCTGACCTCGACGTACGACCACCGCGTCATCCAGGGCGCGCAGTCGGGCGAGTTCCTCAAGAAGATCCACGCCCTGCTGCTCGGCGAGGAGGACTTCTACGACGAGATCTTCCGCGCCCTCAAGATCCCCTACGAGCCGATCCGCTGGGCCCAGGACATCGCGGTCAGCCACGACGACGAGGTGCACAAGCAGGCCCGCGTCCTCGAGCTGATCCACGCGTTCCGCGTCCGTGGTCACCTCATGGCCGACACCAACCCGCTCGACAACCGGCCGCGCAGTCACGCCGACCTCGACACCGCGTCGCACGGCCTGACGCTGTGGGACCTCGACCGCGAGTTCGCCACGGGATCGTTCAAGACCGACAAGCGCTTCATGAAGCTGCGCGAGATCCTCGGCATCCTGCGCGACTCCTACGCCCGCACGATCGGCCTGGAGTACATGCACATCCAGGATCCAGACGAGCGCGCCTGGTTCCAGGAGCGCATCGAGCGGCCGCACACCAAGCCGCCCCGCGAGGAGCAGCTGCGGATCCTGCAGAAGCTCAACCAGGCCGAGGCGTTCGAGACGTTCCTGCAGACCAAGTTCGTCGGGCAGAAGCGCTTCAGCCTCGAGGGCGGCGAGACCACGGTCCCCGTGCTCGACGAGATCTGCGAGGCCGCCGCGGCCGACCAGCTCGACGAGGTCTGCATCGGCATGGCCCACCGCGGTCGCCTCAACGTGCTCGTCAACATCGCCGGCAAGCACGCAGGCTCGGTGTTCCGCGAGTTCGAGGGCAACATCGACCCCCGTACGGTGCAGGGTTCCGGCGACGTCAAGTACCACCTCGGCGTCGAGGGTGAGTTCACCTCCGGCACCGGCGACAAGATCAAGGTCTCCGTCGCGGCCAACCCGTCCCACCTCGAGGTCGTCGACCCCGTGCTGGAGGGCATCGCCCGCGCCAAGCAGGACCGGCTCAACCGTGGCGCGGAGTACCCCGTCCTCCCCGTCCTCGTGCACGGCGACGCCGCGTTCGCCGGGCAGGGCGTCGTGGCCGAGACGCTCAACCTGTCGCAGCTGCGCGGCTACCGCACGGGCGGCACGATCCACCTGATCGTCAACAACCAGGTCGGCTTCACGACGGCACCCTCGTCGTCGCGCTCCTCGACGTACTGCACCGACGTCGCCCGCATGATCCAGGCGCCGGTCTTCCACGTCAACGGCGACGACCCCGAGGCCTGCATCCGCGTGGCACACCTGGCGTACGAGTACCGCCGCACGTTCCACAAGGACATCGTCATCGACCTGGTCTGCTACCGCCGCCGTGGTCACAACGAGGGTGACGACCCGAGCTTCACCCAGCCGCTGATGTACGACACGATCAACGCCAAGAAGTCGGTGCGCAAGCTCTACACCGAAGCCCTGGTGGGACGTGGCGACATCACCCTCGAGGAGGCCGAAGCAGCGCTCAGCGACTACCAGGCACAGCTCGAGCGCAACTTCGCCGAGGTCAAGGAGAGCACGACCGATCCCGGCTACTCGCGCACCCCGGACTACCCCGAGAAGCCCGAGCACGCCGGCGAGCTGGTCACCGCGATCACGCCCGAGACGATGAAGGCGATCGCCGACTCCTACACCAACGTGCCCGAGGGCTTCACGGTCCACCCCAAGGTGCTCCCGCAGCTGCAGCGCCGCGCGCAGTCGATCAGCGCCGGCCCGATCGACTGGGGCACGGGCGAGATCCTCGCGCTCGGCTCGTTGCTGCTCGACGGGCGGCCCGTACGCCTCGCCGGTCAGGACTCGCGCCGCGGCACGTTCTCCTCGCGGTTCGCGACGATCATCGATCGCACGAACGCCAACGAGTGGACCCCGCTGGCCAACGTCGGAGACGACCAGGCCACGTTCTACATCTACGACTCGCTCCTGAGCGAGTACGCCGCACTGGGCTTCGAGTACGGCTACTCGGTCGCCCGCCCCGAGGCGCTCACGATCTGGGAGGCGCAGTTCGGCGACTTCATCAACGGCGCCCAGTCGGTCATCGACGAGTACATCTCGGCCGGTGAGAGCAAGTGGGGCCAGAAGTCCGGCGTCGTGCTGCTCCTGCCGCACGGTCACGAGGGACAGGGGCCGGACCACACGTCGGCCCGCATCGAGCGGTTCCTCGAGCTGTGCGCCAACGACGCCATGACGCTCGCGCAGCCCTCGACCCCCGCGTCGTACTTCCACCTGCTGCGCCGACAGAACCTGCAGACGCAGCACCGCCCGCTCGTCGTCTTCACGCCGAAGTCGATGCTGCGCAGCAAGGCGGCGGCCTCGCAGCCGGAGGACTTCACCTCCGGCAAGTTCCGGCCGGTGATCGGCGACGACTCCGTCGACGCGTCCAAGGTCGAGCGCGTGCTGGTCTGCTCGGGCAAGATCGCCTGGGACCTGTTCGCCGAGCGCGAGAAGCGGGAGTCGGGCCAGTCCCGCACCGCGATCGTCCGTCTCGAGCAGCTCTACCCGCGGCCCACGTCCGAGCTCAACGCCGTGATCAGCCAGTTCGTCAACGCCCGCGAGGTGCGCTGGGTGCAGGACGAGCCGGCCAACCAGGGCCCGTGGCCACACGTCGCGCTGCACTACAGCGGCGAGTTCGACGGCCTCCCGCTGCTGCGCGTCTCGCGCCCGGAGTCGTCGGCACCGTCCGTGGGCTCGCACAACCGGCACGTCGAGGAGCAGGCCACGCTGATGCAGCAGGCCTTCAGCTGACGCATGTACTTCACGGATCGAGGCATCGAGGAGCTCCAGAGCCGGCGAGGTGACGAAGAGGTCACCTTCGCCTGGCTTGCGGAGCGGCTCGTCGAGTTCGTCGACCTGAACCCCGAGTTCGAGGTCCCGGTCGAGCGGCTCGCCACCTGGCTGGCCCGCCTCGACGACGAGGACTGACCCCCAAGTTTTGTGACGGTGATCGTCACGCTGGCGCCTCGCGTGACGATCAACGTCACAAAGCTCGGGGGCTAGAGGGTCAGGACGATCTTGCCGAAGACGTCACCGTCGATGACCGAGGCCAGCCCGTCCGCGGCGTCCGCCATCGGGATCTCGCGGTCGATGAGCGGCCGGGTGCCTGTGACGTCCATGAACTGGGCGAGGCGGTGCAGCTCGTCACGCGTGCCCATCGTCGAGCCGTGCACGCGCATCTGCTGGAAGAAGATGCGGGTCAGCTCGGCGTGCGACGGCGCGTCGCCCGAGGTCGCCCCCGCGATGACGATCGTGCCGCCGGGCCGCATCGACTTGACCGAGTGCGACCAGGTCGCTGCACCGACGGTCTCGATGACGGCGTCGACCTTGCTGGGCAGCCGAGCACCGGACTCGAACGCCTCGTGGGCGCCGATCTCGACCGCCTTCTGGCGCTTGTCCTCGTCACGGCTCGTCGCGTAGACGCGGAAGCCGGCGGCCCTGGCCAGCGTGATCGCCGCGGTGGCGACGCCTCCCCCGGCTCCTTGGACCAGGACCGTGTCGCCCTGCTGCAGGCCCGACTGCGTGAAGAGCATGCGGTAGGCCGTGAGCCAGGCCGTCGGCAGGCACGCCGCCTCGGCGAAGGACAGGCCAGCGGGCTTCGCCACGACGTTGCGGGTCGGCACGGCGACCTTCTCGGCAAACGTGCCCTGGTGGCGCTCCGACAGCAGGGACCGCTTGGGGTCGAGCGTCTCGTCACCGCGCCACGACGGATCGCTGATGACCGCGTGCACCAGCACCTCGTTGCCGTCCTCGTCGAGGCCCGCGGCATCGCAGCCGAGGATCATCGGCAGCGACTCCTCGCGCAGGCCGACCCCGCGCAGGCTCCACACGTCGTGGTGATTGATCGATGCCGCCTTGACCGTGACGGTGGTCCAGCCGTCCGGGACCTCGGGGGCGGGGCGGTCGCCCACCACCAGACCGCTCAGGGGGTCCTTCGGATCGATGGTTCCTGCGTAGACGGCGAACATCGCGCTCCTGTCGAGATCAGTAGGGGCGTCGAGCCACGCCCTCGCGGCGCGCGGTGTCCGTGACGGCCCGCGCCACGGCAGAGGCTACCCGGGGATCGAACGGCGACGGGATGACGTACGTCTCACTGAGGTCGTCGCCGACGAGGTCGGCGATGGCGTGGGCCGCGGCGAGCTTCATGCCCTCGGAGATCCGCGTCGCGCGGACGTCGAGGGCCCCGCGGAAGATCCCGGGGAACACCAGCACGTTGTTGATCTGGTTGGGGAAGTCAGAGCGTCCGGTGGCCACGATCCGCGCGTACTTGTGAGCGATGTCCGGGTGCACCTCGGGGGTCGGGTTGGCCATCGCGAAGACGACGGCGTCCGGTGCCATCGAGGCCACAGCGGCCTCGGGAACCGTCCCGCCCGAGACACCGACGAAGACATCGGCCCCGGCCAGCGCATCGGCGATCGTGCCGGGCCGGGCCCACGGGGCGGTCGCCTCGGCGATGCCGGCCTTGACGACGTCGAGTCCTTCGCGCGCCGGGTGGATGACGCCGGTGCGGTCGACGACGGCGATCTTGCGCACGCCGGCCGTCTGGAGCATCTTCATGATCGCGACGCCCGCGGCACCGGCCCCGGAGATGACGACCTTGAGGTCGTCCAGCTCGCGGTCCGTCACGCGCGCGGCGTTGATCAGCGCGGCGAGGGTCACGACGGCGGTGCCGTGCTGGTCGTCGTGGAAGACCGGGATCTCGAGGCGCTCGATCAGGCGGCGCTCGATCTCGAAGCAGCGCGGGCTCGAGATGTCCTCGAGGTTGATGCCACCAAATGTCGGCGCGAGTCGGACGATGGTCTCGACGATCTCGTCGACGTCGGTCGTGTCGAGGGCGACCGGGATCGCATCGACCCCACCGAACTGCTTGAACAGCACGGCCTTGCCCTCCATGACGGGCATCGACGCTGCCGGGCCGATGTCGCCGAGCCCGAGCACCGCGGTGCCGTCCGTGACCACCGCGACGGTGTTGGACACCCAGGTGTAGTCGTGGGCGAGGGCCGGGTCGGCCGCGATCGCCTCGCACACCCGTGCGACGCCGGGTGTGTAGGACATCGCCAGGTCCTGGGCGTTGCGCAGCGGCACCGTCGCCGAGATCGCCATCTTGCCGCCGCGGTGCAGGGCGAAGACCGGGTCGTCGGGGTCAGGGGTGTCGGAGTGCACGTCGATGTCAGTCGCAACCATGGTGTGGATCCTCGGGGCCGTTCCGTACGTTCTCTTCGGGACCGATCAGGTCGCCGGCGCGGCGAGTACGCCGCTCATTGCTGCCCGCCGAGGCGGGGTCACACGGGTTGTGCCCGACCGCCAGTCTCTCACACGGGAGGGTTGTCCCCGAGGGCCCGGGTCACCGGCGGGGACAGCAGGCAGGCCAGGGTGACGACCGCGGCGGAGCCCAGCAGGACCGTGATCCACGTCGGTACGTCTGCGAGGTTGAACGCGATGATGAGCTGGATGATCTGGGTGACGACGAGCGGGCTGCGGGCCCACTGGTCCCCCTCGGTGACTCGCCACGCGGCCCAGGCCTGGAACCCGCCGTACACCGCGAGGATGAGGGACACCCCGATGCCGGAGCCGATGCTGTCCCCGCCCAGGTCGAGCAGGCCGAGGACGGCCAGGACCACGCAGGTCCCGGCCTCGGCGAGGACGACGACGGCCGCTACGAGAAGCAGGTTTCGAGCCGTGCCGGTCGGCTTGGCGTGAGCGCTCACGACATCAGGGTAGGGAGCGTGTGACCGAACTGACAATTCGCGCGCGGCGCAGCCCTTGTAAAGCGATTGGATTGTTGAAAACATGGAGGTCAACGCCTTGGTACCGGGTCAAACAGGCCTGCCCAGGGAGCAACACCGAACGGGAAGGAGTGTCCACATGGATTGGCGTCACAAGTCTGCATGCCTCGATGAGGACCCTGAGCTCTTCTTCCCCATCGGCAACACGGGTCCCGCCATCTTGCAGATCGAAGAGGCCAAGGTCGTATGCCGCCGCTGTGACGTTCGCGAGCAGTGCCTCCAGTGGGCACTCGAGTCCGGACAGGATCACGGTGTGTGGGGAGGCTTGAGCGAAGACGAACGTCGTACGCTGAAGCGCCGCAACGCACGGGCACGTATTCGTACTGCCTGAACGTACGCACGTATCGGTGAACCCCGTGGCCTCGGCCGCGGGGTTCTTTGCATCCCCGACCGCTACACGTGGAGCGAGATGGCCACGGTCGTGCCGCCGCCGGACCGCTGCTCGAAGGCCAGCGAGCCGTGCAGCTCGCCCTCGACCAACGTCGTGACGATCGACAGGCCGAGGCTGCCGGCGGGGTCGAAGTCCGCTGGCAGTCCCTTGCCGTCGTCGCTGACCCGCAGGCGTACGCGGTCGCGGATGCGGTTGACGGCGATCGTCACGGTGCCGCCGCGCTCATCGAAGGCGTGCGCCGACGCGTTCTGGACCAGCTCGGTCAGCACCATCGCCAGCGGGGTCGCCACCGCACCGGGAAGCAGGCCGAACGAGCCGATCCGGTCCGCGCGGATGCGACCGACCGCGGACGCCTCCTCGCCCACGTCGAGCACGGTGCGCAGCAACCGGTCGGCGATCTCGTCGAACGCGACGTTGTCGTCGAACGACTGGCTCAAGGTCTCGTGGACGAGGGCGATCGACCCGACCCGGCGCTCGGCGTCGTCGAGCGCCGCGCGCGCCTCGGGCAGCTCCATGCGCCGGCCCTGGAGCCGCAGGAGGGCGGCGACGGTCTGCAGGTTGTTCTTGACCCGGTGGTGGATCTCGCGGATCGTCGCCTCCTTGGAGACGAGCTCGCGCTCGCGGAGCCTCAGCTCGGTGACGTCGCGCAGCAGGATCAGGGCCCCGCTGCGGTGGCCGTCCGACCGCAGCGGGATGACCCGCAGCAGCAGGGAGGCCGCCGAGTTCTCGATCTCGGCCTCCGTGCTGGCGTCACCGCCGAGCAGGCCGCGGGCACCTCGGTCGGTCGGGCGGCGGTCGACGAGACCCGAGGTGACGTGCCCCAGCTGCGTGCCGACCAGGTCACCGACGAGTCCGAGGCGACGGTAGGCCGACATCGCGTTGGGGCTGGCGTAGCGGACCGTCCCGGCGGCGTTCGTACGAACGAACCCGTCACCCACCCGCAACGAGTCGGCCAGGTCCGAGCGGCTGCCCGGCAACGGGAACTCGCCTCGGCGAATCATCTCGGTGAGCTCGCCGGCTGCCTCGAAGTACGCGGCCTCGAGCGTGCTGGCGGTGCGGACGCCTGACTCGGCGCTGCGGCGGGAGATCACGGCGATCGTCCGACCGTCGTGCGTGACCGGGACCAACTCGACCCGGATGCGACGGCCGTCCGGCAGCTCGGCGATCCGTTCGGCGACGACCTCGCCGCTGCTCAGGGCCAGCTCGATCTCGTCGATACGGCCCGACGGCATGAACGTCCCGGCGACGTCCTCGAACAGGGTCGTCGGCCCGGTCGTGGGGCGGATCTGGGCCCCGGCCCACATGCCCTTGGCCTCCGCGTCGGGCACCCACAGCACGAGGTCGGAGAACGACAGGTCGGCGATGATCTGCCAGTCCGTGACCAGGGCGTGCAGCCACGCCACGTCGTCAGGGCTCAGCGACGTCTGGAAGCGCGCGATGTCATCCAGCGAGGGCACACAGTCAGCCTAGTGGCGGAGGCGTGGCACGATGAGCGAGTGTCTGAGGCGTATTGGCAAACCGTGATGCAGAGCGGGATGAACGTACCCGGTGACCGCAGCCTCGACGAGTGCACCGTCGAGCTCGTCGAGATGCTGGGCCACTCCAACCCCCGGTGGCGCGAGGACCTGGCCTACCCCCTGCTGACCACGTGGATCACGCGCGGCGTCTACGACGAGCTGTTGTCCGGGCTCGGCGACGGCATCGCGCCCGGCCTGCGCTACGGCCTCGGCCACGACGGCGACGTCTCGGTCCTGCGGCGGTCCTACAGCGCGCTGATGCTGGCCGAGATCATCGGCCGCGACAACAACGAGCACCTGATGTCGGCCTCCTCGGTGCTGGACTGGGGCGACCGGGCAACCGCCTGGTACGTCCGGGAGCAGGACCATCGCGGTTGGATCCCCGAGCTGGGGTGGGCCAACTCGATCGCCCACGGCGCCGACCTCCTGGCGGCGCTCGCGCGCTCGCGGCACTTCGGCCGGCTCGAGCTGACGGTCCTCCTCGACGTCATCGCTGACCGTGTCCTGACGCCGACGGCCTACATCTGGCGCCACGGCGAGGACGACCGGCTGGCGTACGCCGTCATGACGCTGCTGCACCGCAACGAGCTCGACCCGAGCATCGTCGAGCCGTGGCTCGCCCGGCTCGGCGCCGGCATCAAGCCCCCGCGCACCCGCGGCCACCTCGAGGCGGAGTGGCCCTCCCCCGGCGTGCGCAACACGTCGTCGTTCCTGCGGGCGCTGCACCTCCAGCTCGCGCTCGGGGTGCAGGGCCGCGACGACCTGCGGGCCGACGCCGAGCTGTTCGCGGAGCAGCCCGCGCACCGGGCGGACCTGCTGCTCGCGGTCCTCGACCAGATCCGCGCCGAGAGTCCTTGGCTCTACCGCCCGACGACCAGGGCCAAGCCGCTGGCCTGACGCTCCAGTAGCCTGCGTCACATGAGTACTGAGCCCCGAGAAGGTCACGGCGGAGTCCACGCCGTCGACGTGGCCCGCGCCCATGGCGTCGAGACGATGTTCACCCTGTCGGGTGCCCACGTGTTCCCGATGTACGACGCCGCCGTCAAGGCCGAGCCGCCGATGCCGATCATCGACGTCCGCCACGAGCCCACGGCCGTGTTCGCGGCCGAGGCGATCGGCAAGCTGACCCGCACCCCGGGCCTCGCCGTGCTCACCGCCGGACCCGGCGTGACCAACGGCGTGAGCCCCATCGCCCAGGCCAGCTTCTCCGGCTCGCCGCTCGTCGTCGTCGGCGGCCGGGCGCCCAACAACCGGTGGGGCTCGGGCAGCCTGCAGGAGCTTGACCAGCCACCGATCCTCGACTCGATCTCGAAGTCCGCCGTCACCGCCCGGACGGTCGACGACATCGCTCCGGTCATGGACGAGTCCTTCACCCTCGCCGGCTCGTCGCATCGCGGTCCGACGTTCGTCGACGTCCCCATGGACGAGTTCTTCAACAGCACGACCGTGACCACGCCGTCGCAGGGCAACCCCACGACCCCGGTCGAGCCCGACCCCGGTGCCGTCGAGGCCATCGCCGAGCTCATCCGGCAGTCGGCCCGACCCGTCCTGGTCCTGGGCACCGACGTCTGGGCCGATCGCGCCGAGGTCGCGGCCCTGCACTTCGTCGAGGAGACCGGCATGCCGGTGATCTCCAACGGCATGGGCCGCGGCATCGTGCCCGGTGGGCACCCACAGCTCGTGACCAAGGCCCGCTCGACCTCGTTCAACCAGTCCGACCTGGTGATCGTCGTCGGCACCCCGCTCGACTTCCGCCTCGGTTACGGCATCTTCGGCGGCAAGGACGGCGCGACCCCGGCGCGTACCGTGCACGTCGCGGACTCCCCCGGCCAGATGTCGACGCACGCCGAGCTCGCGGCATCCGCGAGCGGCGACCTGACGCTGTTCTTCACCGCGCTGCTCGACTCGCTGACCTCGTCGTCGCAGCACGGTCGCCGTCCCAACTGGTCCTCGTGGATCGGGACGCTGCAGGCCGAGGTCGCCGCGGCCACGCAACGCGACAGCGAGCTGCTGATGGCCGAGGCGGACCCGATCCACCCGGCTCGCATCTACGGCGAGCTGCTCCCGCGCCTGGCCGACGACGCCGTCGTGATCGGCGACGGCGGCGACTTCGTGTCGTTCGCGGGCAAGTTCGTCGAGCCCAAGCGGCCCGGTGGCTGGCTCGATCCCGGTCCCTATGGTTGCCTCGGCGCCGGCATGGGCGCCGCGATGGCAGCCCGCATCGCCCGACCGTCGAGCCAGGTCGTCCTGCTCTACGGCGACGGTGCGGCCGGCATGTCGCTCATGGACGTCGACAGCCTCGTGCGGCACAACCTGCCCGTCGTCATGGTGGTCGGCAACAACTCGGCGTGGGGGCTCGAGAAGGGGCCGATGCAGTGGCTGTACGGCTACGACGTCGCCGCCGACCTGGCTCCGCAGACGCGCTACGACCAGGTCGTCACCGCGCTGGGTGGCGGCGGCGAGATGGTGACGGACCCCCGCGAGATCGGCCCGGCCCTCGACCGCGCGTTCGCCTCGGGCGTCCCCTACCTCGTCAACGTCATGACGGACATCAACGCGGCCTACCCGCGCAACACCACCGGCATCTGACGTGGTCGTCATCCGGCCGGCCCTCGAGGCGGAGTACGAGGCCGTCGGAGCGCTGAGCGTCGCCGGATACGACGCCGACGGCTACCTCACCTACCCGGACGGGACGTTCGACGACGGCTACGCCGGCTGGCTCGCCGACGCCGCCTCCCGCGCCGACAAGAGCACCCTGCTCGTGGCGATCGACGACGACGAGCTGGTCGGCACCGTGACGTGGTGCCCGTACGGGTCCGGCGACGCCCAGCTGGCCAAGGAGCCGCATCAAGGCGAGTTCCGTACGCTCTCGATCGCGCCGGAGGCACGTGGCCGCGGGATCGGACAGGCCTTGGTCGAGCACTGCCTCGGGCTCGCGCGCGAGGCCGGGTTGACCGAGGTCCTGCTGTTCTCCCTCCTGGAGATGGTCCCGGCGCATCGGCTGTACGCCCGCCTGGGCTTCGTGCGTCGTCCTGAGCTCGACTGGAGCCCCGAGCCCGACGTCATCCTGTGGGCCTTCTCGGTGGATCTCTGACGCCCACCTGGGTGGATCGGACGGGCGCAGCTGAGGCTAGCCTGACCCGGTGCCTGTCGACGTCCCTGCTCCACCCCGGAGCGCCGGCGCCCTGCTGCGGCGAGGGCTGCGTCGCCACCGCAGGAAGCTGTTCGGCAGCTATGCCCTGATCTGCTCCTGGCTTCTCTGCGAGGCCTTGGTGCCGGTCGTCATCGGCGTCGTCATCGACCGTGCCGTGGCCACCGGCGACGTGAGCGAGCTCGCGACCTGGGGCGCGGCGCTCGTCGCGCTGTTCGTCGTGCTGAGCTACTCCTACCGGTTCGGGGCGCGGCTCGGTGTCGGTGCTCTGGAGCTCGAGACCCATCTGCTCCGGGTCGAGGTCAGCGAGCACGTGCTGGGGCCCGGTGGCGCCCGTACGGGCCTGCTGCCCGGCGAGACGCTGTCGCTGGCCACGTCCGACGCCGAGACGATCGGCCAGTTCCTCTGGCACGTCGGCTACACCCTGGCCGGGCTCGTCGGCGTCGTCGTCAGTGCGGTCGTCCTGATCCGCATCGACCTCACGATCGGCGTCGTGGTGCTGCTCGGCGTGCCGCTCGTGCTGGCGCTGATCCAGGTCGTGACCCCCCTGATCGCCCGGCACACCAGCGACCAGCAGGCCGGCATCGCCAAGGCGACCGGCATCGCGACGGACCTCGTGAAAGGGCTCCGCCCGCTCAAGGGTGTCGGCGCCGAGAACGTCGCGGCCGCCCGCTATCGCGGGCACAGCGCCTCGGCCCGCGACGCCAGCATCCGCACGGCGCAGTCCGTCGGCTACCTGTTCGGCCTCACCGCGTCGCTCAGCGGCATCTTCCTCGCGGTCGTGGCGTGGCTGGCCGGCACCCGCGCCCTCGACGGCACGATCAGCATCGGCGAGCTGATCGCGATCGTGGGCCTGACGCAGTTCCTCGCCGAGCCCATCACCGGGCTCGGCGAGACGAGTGCGCAGGCAGCGTCGTCCTTCGCCTCGGCGCGACGGGTCGTCGAGTTCCTGCAGACCCCCCAGCTGGCGACGTACGGCGAGATCGTCCTCGACGAGGCGAGCCCCGAGCTCACCCTCGATGGGGTGACCGCCGGTCCGATCCGCGGCGTCGACCTCGCGCCTCGCAGCGGTGAGCTGCTGGGCGTCGTCGTGGACGACACCGCCAGCAGCGACCTGCTCGTACGGCTCCTGCGTGGCGAGATCGGTCCCGCGGATCGCGAGGGCCTGGTGGCGCTCGGTGGTCACCCCGTCGACGAGCTGACGATCGACTCCCTCCGCTCCCGGGTCGTCGTGAGCCAGCACCACGTCGACCTGTTCGAGGGGACCTTGCGCTCGGCGATCGACCCCGACGGGCGGCTCGACGACGCGGCGCTCGAGGAGGTCCTGTCCGCATCGGCAGCCGGCGACGTCGTCGGCCTGCACCCGGACGGGCTGCAGCAGCCCGTCACCGCCGGTGCGACCACGTTCTCGGGCGGCCAGCGGCAGCGCATCTCGCTGGCTCGCGCCCTGGCGACCCGCGCTCCGATCCTCGTCCTCGCCGAGCCCACGAGCGCCGTCGACGCGATGACCGAGCAGCGGGTCGCCGAGGGCATCCGTACGCTGCGCCACCATGACGGGTCCGGGCTCACCACGATCGTCATCACCTCGAGCCCGGCCATCCTGGCGGCCGCGGACCGCGTCGTCATGATCACGGCGGGCCAGGTCGTCGCGACCGGTACGCACCACGAGCTCTCCGAGGACGAGACCTATCGTCGGGCGGTGCTCCGATGACCCGCCATCTGCTGCCCATCGCGTCGCGGGCCGAGACGACCCGGATCGCGATGCGCATGCTGCGGGCCCACCGCGGACCGCTTGCCGTGTCAGCCGCGGCATTCGTCGTCGTGGGACTGGCAGGTCTGGTAGCGCCATGGGTCCTCGGCGACATCGTCGACACCGTGTCGACCAGCGGCGACACCTCCAGCATCCTGCGCGGCGTCCTGGTGATCGCCGCCGCGAGCGTCGTCGCCGGGCTCGGCACGTCACTGTCGGTGACCTACCTGGCCAGGTCCGGAGAACCGGCCCTCGCAGACCTGCGGGAGCAGGCCCTGGACCGCGCCCTGCACCTCGACAGCATCCGGCTCGAGGAGGCCGGTGCGGGCGACCTGCTGTCGCGGATGGGCGACGACGTGCGAGTCGTGGCCCGGTCGCTGACCCAGATCGTCCCGCTGCTGATCCAGTCCCTCGTCGCCGTCGTGTTCACCGCTGGCGGGCTCTTCGCGCTGGACTGGCGGCTCGGCCTGGCCGGGCTCGGGGCGGCGCCGTTCTACGTCCTCGGGCTGCGCTGGTACCTGCCGCGCTCCGGTCCCTACTACAAGCGCGAGCGCATCGCGCAAGGCGAGCGGGCTGAGGTTCTCGTCAGTGGCGTGCAGGGCGCCGCGACGCTCCGCGCGCTGTCCCGCGAGCAGGCCCAGCTCGACCGCATCACCCACCACTCGCGCCGCGCCATGACGATCACCCTCGACGTGTTCTCGCTCCTGACCCGGTTCGGCGCCCGCACCAACCGATCCGAGCTGATCGGGCTGGGACTCGTGCTCGGCACCGGCTTCGTGCTGGTGCGCGGGGACCTCACCACGGTCGGAGCCGTGACCGCCGCGGCGCTGTACTTCCACCGGCTGTTCAACCCCATCGGCGCCCTGCTGATGATCTTCGACGACGTCCAGTCGGCCGGGGCTTCGCTGGCTCGGCTCGCCGGGGTCGCGATGCTCGAGCCCTCGCCGCGAACCGGCGGCCCGTCCCCGGTGCGGTCCGGGACGTTCGAGCTGGTCGGCGTCGGTCATGCCTACGTCGAGGGCCGCCCGGTCCTCGCCGACGTCACCTTGCGGCTCGCCGCGGGCGAGAGGGTCGCGCTGGTGGGCGCGACCGGCGCCGGCAAGAGCACGCTCGGGGCGATCGCCGCCGGGCTGCTGGACCCCACGTCCGGCACGGTCCGGCTGGGCGGATTCACGCTGGACGCGCTCGACCCCGCCCACATCCGGTCCGGGATCGCCCTGGTCACCCAGGACGTGCACGTCTTCTCCGGCACGGTGCGCGAGAACGTCGACCTGGCCAGGCCGCAGGCCGACGACGGCGAGATCCGCTCCGCGCTCGACACCGTGCGGGCGCTCTCCTGGGTCGATGCGCTGCCCGACGGCCTCGACACCGTCGTCGGCGACCACGGCCATGCCCTCACGCCGTCCCAGGCCCAGCAGCTCGCGCTGGCTCGCGTGCTGCTGCACGACCCATGGGTGGCGGTGTTCGACGAGGCCACGGCGGAGGCCGGGTCGTCCGGGGCGCGCGAGCTCGAGGCCGCGGCGATCGCCGTGACCCGGGGGCGTACGGCACTCGTGGTCGCCCACCGACTGACCCAGGCGCAGTCGGCCGACCGGGTCGTGGTGATGCACGACGGGCGGATCATCGAGGAGGGCACGCACGACGAGCTCGTCGCCGCCGGCGGCCGGTACGCCGACCTGTGGTCGGCCTGGTCGTCGTAGTCTTCTGCGCATGGACACCGCCAGCATCACCCACGTCGTCACCGAGGCCGACACGGCGCAGGCTCTCGGCAGTGGGGACCTCGCGGTCCTGGCCACCCCCCGCGTCCTCGCCTGGTGCGAGGAGGCGACGTGCGCCGCGCTCGAGCTGGCCGCGGACCGCACGAGCGTCGGGACCCGGGTCGAGCTCGAGCACCTCGCTGCCAGTCCCGTCGGGGCAACGGTCACGGCGACCGCGAACGTCGTCCACACCGACGGCCGGCTCGTACGCTTCCAGGTCGCGGCCCACGACGCGGACGGCACCCTCCTGGCGACCGGCGAGGTCCGTCGCGTCGTCGTCGACCGGGAGCGATTCCTGGCCCGGATCCCCCCTGTGAAAGACTGAGGCCTCGACTTCGGAGGAGGATCACCATGGGCAAGACCGGCCGCAAGCGTCGCGCACGCCGCAAGAAGGGCGCCAACCACGGCAAGCGCCCCAACGCGTGAGTGCAACACCCAAGACAAGAAATCCCCGTCCGCTGGACGGGGATTTCTTCGTTGGTGGGGCTAGGGCGCTCGGCGCTCGGTGATCTCGACCTGCACCGTGCGGATCGAGAAGAGCACCTTCTCGCGCAGCGGCTCGGGCGCCACCTCGGAGCACGAGCGCGACACCAAGGTCTTCACGACCCGCTCGAGGTCGTACTCGCTCAGGCACGAGGTGCACTCGTCGATGTGCGACTGGATCTCGGCGCAGCTCGCGGTGTCGATCTCCTGGTCGATGAACAGGTAGAGGTTCTCCAACGCCTTCTCGCAGTCGGGTCCCTCGCACGGGGTCGGCTCGATCATGCCTTGTCACCCGCTCCCGTGACGGCCATGCCCCGGTCGCGGGCGTAGTCGGCCAACATCTCGCGCAGCATGCGACGACCGCGGTGCAGCCGTGACATCACGGTGCCGATCGGCGTGTCCATGATCTCGGCGATCTCCTTGTAGGGGAAACCTTCGACGTCGGCCAGGTAGACCGCGTAGCGGAAGTCGTCAGGCAGTGCCTGCAGCGCATCCTTGACGTCGCTGTCGGGCAGGTGCTCGAGCGCCTCCATCTCGGCGGACTTCAACCCGCTGGACCCGTGCGACTCGGCCCGCGCGATCTGCCAGTCCTCGATCTCGTCGGTGACCTGCTGCGGCTGGCGCTGCTTCTTGCGGTACGAGTTGATGTAGGTGTTGGTCAGGATGCGGTAGAGCCAGGCCTTGAGGTTGGTGCCCGGCTTGAACTGGTGGAACGCACTGAATGCCTTGGCGTAGGTCTCCTGCACGAGGTCCTCGGCGTCGTGCGGGCTGCGCGTCATGCGCAGCGCTGCCGAGTAGAGCTGGTCGAGGAAGGGCAGGGCGTCGGCCTCGAAGCGCGCCTGCTGCTGCTCCGAGGTCTCGGTGTCGCGCTGGTCGGCGCTGTCGGGTGTCTCGCCGGTGACGGTCATCGCCTCCCAGCCTACTCCGGGGACGGTGGGTCGGCTGAGGGGCGTGATGGACCTCTCGAGCCCGTGGTCTGCGTATGTCAGCATCGAACCTCCTGCCGGGTTCAACCGTGCAGGCGCACCCGCTATTCCGGGGGCAGCGGCTTGATCAGGTCAGGACCGTTGTTGGCGACGTTGTTGACCTCGGTCGAGACCGGGAACGCGTCGAGTCGGCCCGGGGCGGCGGGGATCAGCAGCTCGTGCAGCTGCTCCAGCGGCTGGGGCGCGGGGTCGAGCCACGCATCGAACGCGTCCGGCTCGAGGAACAGCGGCATCCGGTCGTGGATGTGCCCCATGTCGTCCTCGGCGCTCGTGGTCAAGATCGTGTAGCTCGTGACCCACTCACCGGTCGCGGGGTCCTTCCAGAACTCGTAGAGGCCGGCCATCGCCAGCACCGATCGGTCCTTGGGGGTGATGTAGAACGGCTGTTTCTTGGGCTTGCGCTCACCCTCGCGGGCCTCGCCGGCGTACCACTCGTAGTAGCCGTCGGCCGGCACGAGGCCGCGGCGCCGTGCGAAGGCCTTCTTGAACGCGGGCTTCTCGGCCGCGGTCTCGCTGCGGGCGTTGATCATGCGGTTGCCGATCGACGGGTCCTTGGCCCAGCTCGGGATCAGCCCCCACTTGGCTGTCATGAGCTCGCGCTGCGGCGGCGCGTCGGCCGCGAGCTCCTCGGGCCGCCGGCCGATGATCAGCGGGGCCAGCTTGGTCGGCGCCATGTTGTAGTCGGCCTCGAGCTCGACGAAGGAGTTGGCCAGGTCGACCTCGAACGCCTGGTTGAGCGAAGCCGAGGTCTGGGTCGTTGCGTAGCGCCCGCACATGACTCCAGCCTAGGCGGTGACACCGACAGCGCGGCTACTCCGCGAGGCCGGCCAGCACGTGAGCGACGCCGCCCGACGTCGGCGGCAGCTCCTCGACCCAGAGGCGCGCCTGGGGCCGGTCGCCGAGCGCGCGGTCGAGCAGGATCCGCAGCAACCGCATCGCCACCGCGTCCGCGCGGTCGCGACCGACCAGCGCTGCGAACCGGCGCGGCGAGACCTGCGCGACCGTCTCGTCGCCGGCGAACACCGCCCGCATCGCCTCGGCCACGTCGAGCGACCGGAGCGAGCGCTCGAGCTCGTGTCCCTCGGGCTCGCGCGGCAGCTCGACGACCACGAGCGCACTCGTGTCGGGGACCTGCCTGCCGTCCCGTTCGGCACCCCGATAGATCTCGGCGAGGCGCGACCGGACGTACGCCGGGGTGGCCAGCGTCGTCAGTGGGTCCTCGCACGAGATGTCGACGTGGAGGATCAAGGCCCACTCGGCCCACGACAGGACGGCGGCGCGGGTCGCCTCGAACGACGGCTCCCGACCGGCATAGGCCCGCTCCACGTGGTCCAGGACCTCGTGGAGCGGGACGCCGAGCCGCGCTGCACTCGCTCCCACCTCGAGTGCAACATCGGCGACGTCCGGGCGGTCGTCGCGCACCGCGTCGGCGAGGAGCGCCGCGTTCAGGCCCGAGCCGGTCATGTGGTGCTCCTCTCCCCTTCGGACACCCATGAGACGCACGGGAGGGGCTCCCATGACGCGGTCGAGGACGGATTCGTGACCGCTCCGCTGCTGGGTCGTTGTGCTCTCGGGAAGGGACACCGTGTCAGACATCAGCACCAGCCGCGTCGAGGCGAGCGACGCACAGCTCATCGCGGCCGTCCGCGAGGGAGACACCACGGCGTACGGCGTGCTGTTCGACCGCCATCGCGAGGCGGCGGCTCGGCTGTCGGCACAGCTCGTGCCGGGTCCGGATGCCGACGACCTGGTCGCCGAGTCGTTCACCCGCGTGCTCGCGCTTTTGGAGGCCGGGAAGGGTCCCGACGAGTTCTTCCGGGCGTACCTGCTGACAGCGATCCGCCGGCTGCACGTCGACCGCACGAGGCGGCAGAAGCGGGTCAAGACGACGGCAGACGATGCCGAGCTCGATCGCGCCGTCGCGTTCGTCGACCCTGCGGAGATGCGCTTCGAGCAGCAGGCCGCGGCCACCGCGTTCGCGTCCCTGCCGGAGCGCTGGCAGCTCGTGCTGTGGCACCTCGACGTCGAGGGCCAGAAGCCGGCTGACATCGCCCCGCTGCTCGGCATGAGCCCCAACAGCGTCTCCGCCCTCGCCTACCGCGCTCGCGAAGGGCTGCGACAGGCCTATCTTCAGAGCCATCTCCGCCCCAGCCTGCACGCCAGCTGTCGGACCACGACCGGCATGCTCGGCGCGTACGTCCGCAAGGGCCTGGCCGCGCGGGACACCTCGCGCGTCGAGGCGCACCTCGACGAGTGCAGCCGCTGCACGGGCCTGTGGCTCGAGCTGGCCGAGATCAACGCCCGCCTCTCCGGCATCCTCGGCCCGGCCGTGCTCGGCACCGCCGCCGCCGGGTACGTCGGCAGTGGCGCGACCCTGACCGGCCTCGGCGCGCTCGCCGAGGCGGCGTTCGCGCCGGTGAAGACGGCCGGCAGCACGGTCGCGGGCGCCGGCACCCAAGGAGTCGTCGCGGCCGCAGTCGTCGTCTCGGTGGCTGCCGTCGGCGCCGTGGCCCTCACCACCGACCTGCGCAACGACACGGACAACCCTCCCGCCGCCGCCTCGCCGCGGGCGGTCGGCCCGGCAGCCCCGACGCCGGCGGTGCCGACGGTCCCCGAGCCGGAACCCACCACCAGCACGCCGAGCCCGACTCCCACGCCGACTCCGGAGCCGACGCCCGTCGCAACGCCTGAGCCGGAGCCGGAGCCCGCAGTGGCCGCCCCCGCCGCCGACCCGGAGCCGACCCCCGCACCAACCGTGGAGCCGGCCGCTCCCACCGACTTCGGGATCGGCTCGGTGCGGGTGTCCAACCAGCTCCTGCCGCTCCTGCAGCGTCAGATCACCGTCGACATCACTGCGACGAGCAACGGACGCCCGGCCGCGCAGACCGTGACGCTCACGCTGGCGTTCCGGCGGCCCGTGCACTTCGGCGGGGTCGTGAGTCCCGGCTGGAGCTGCGATGCCCTCCCCCACCAGAACCTCCGCACGCTGACGTGCTCGAGCTCGCTGCCCGCCGGTCAGGGCACGACGTTCATCGCCCGGTCGAGCAACCTCATCCACTCCGCCGGCACCGTCGCCGTCTCGGCACCCGGGGACCCCGTCCCCGGCAACGACGCGGCATCGTTCGGAGCCGGGCTCTGGCCCCTGATCTGACACCCGCCTTGCCTCTCGCGCACCGTCCGGTATGAATGAGTCATGACCCTCCTGCGTACGGTGGCCCGTCCGATGCTCGCCTCGATGTTCATCTACGGCGGCGCGACGGCGCTCAAGGACCCCGGGCCACGCGCCGCCAAGGCGCAGCCGACGGCCGACCGCATCAAGCAGCTCGCGCCCCAGCTCCCGGTCAACGGCTCCAACCTCACCCGGTTCAACGGAGCGGCCCAGCTGGCTGCCGGCCTCGCCCTCGCGACCGGCCGCTTCCCGCGGCTCGCCGCCCTGGGGCTCGCCGCCACGCTGCCCGCGACCACGCTCGCCGGGCATCCCTACTGGAACGAGACCGATCCCGGGGCGCGCGCGAACCAGCGCATCCACTTCCTCAAGAACGTGTCGATGACCGGCGGCCTGCTGATGGCGACCCTCGACCCCGACCCGCACAAGAAGTTCATCGGCCGGCGTGCCAAGGACAAGGTCGCCGGGGCCGCCGCGTCCGTGCACGACCAGATCGATCACCTGCGCGGCTGACGCCGATAGGCTGGGGCCGATGACTGCCCCGCTGCCCTGGCTCGCGCCCTACCGCGACACGCCGTTCGACGGCGAGGTCCTGGTCCCGGGGTCCAAGTCCCTGACCAACCGCGTCCTGATCCTCGCCGCCCTCGCCGACGGCCCCTCGGTCCTGACCCGCCCGCTCGGCTCGCGTGACACGACGCTGATGCTCGGCGCCCTGACGACCCTGGGCGCCGCGATCGAGCGCGACGGCATGACCTGGACCATCACGCCGTCGGCGTGGGACCGCACCGAGCCCGCTGCCGTCGATTGCGGCCTCGCCGGGACCGTGATGCGCTTCGTCCCGCTGCTCGCCGCCCTCGGCGCCGCGCCCGTGACGTTCGACGGCGACGAGCACGCCCGCGTACGCCCGATGGGCACCACGATCGCAGCCCTGCGCGCTCTGGGCGTCCGCGTCGACGACGACGATCGCGGCGCCCTGCCGTTCACGGTCCACGGTGCCGGTCGGGTGACCGGCGGGGAGCTCGAGATCGACGCCTCCTCGTCCAGCCAGTTCGTCTCGGCGCTGCTGCTGGCGGGGGCCCGCTTCGACCAGGGCCTCGACCTCCGGCACACCGGCGCGACCCTCCCCTCCATGCCGCACATCGACATGACGGTCGCCGAGCTGCGCCGCCGTGGGGTGCGTGTCGACACCGACGAGCCGCACCGATGGCACGTGCATCCCGGTCCCGTCAGCGCGCTCGACGTGGAGATCGAGCCCGACCTGTCCAACGCCGGTGTCTTCATCGGCGCCGCGCTCGTCACCGGCGGGCGGGTCCGCATCCGCAACTGGCCGGCCGCCACCGACCAGGCCGGCGACGCGTGGCGAACGATCGTCCCGGCGTTCGGCGGCACGGTCGAGACCGACGGCGCCGACCTGGTCTTCTCGGCCGGGGCCACGCTCAACGGGGTCGAGCTCGACCTGCACGACGTCGGAGAGCTCACACCGGTCGTCGCGGCCATCGCGGCGCTGGCCGAGGGCCCGTCGACCCTCGTGGGCGTCGCGCACCTCCGCGGCCACGAGACCGACCGGCTCAAGGCCCTCGTGACCGAGATCAACCGCCTGGGCGGCGACGCCGAGGAGCTCGACGACGGCCTGCGCATCCGGCCCCGCCCCCTCCACGGCGAGACCTTCCGGACGTACGACGACCACCGGATGGCACATGCCGGGGTGCTGATCGGCCTGCGGGTCCCCGACCTCTTCGTCGAGAACGTCGTGACGACGGTCAAGACCTATCCCAACTTCGCCCCGGTCTGGGAACGCCTGATGTCATGAAGGAGCGCGACGAGCACGCGAGGTTCGAGCGGCCGCGGCGGCACACCAAGCCGCGCACCAAGATCCGGCCCAACTACGACGATGCCGACACCGCCCGGGTCGTGACGATCGACCGCGGTCGCTACACCGTGACGCTCGACGACGACGGCCGCACGGTCACCGCCATGAAGTCGCGCAACCTCGGCCGCAAGGGTGTCGTGGTGGGCGACCAGGTCCGCGTCGTCGGTGACGTCAGCGGCGTCGAGGGGTCCCTCGCCCGCATCGTCGAGGTCACCCCGCGGCGCACGGTGCTGCGACGCACCGCTGACGACGACGACCCGATCGAGCGCATCATCGTCGCCAACGCCGACCAGCTCGTCATCGTCGCCGCCCTGGCCGACCCACCGCCGCGCGCCGGATTGATCGATCGCTGCCTCGTCGCGGCGTTCGACGCGGGCATGGAGCCCCTCGTGTGCCTCACGAAGTCCGACCTGGGGTCCCCCGACGAGATCGTCGCCATGTTCGAGCCCCTCGGCGTACGCGTCGTGGTGACGAGACGCGGCGGCGAGCTCGACGGCGTGCGCGACGCGCTCCGGGGCCGCGTCAGCGTGCTGGTGGGGCACAGCGGCGTCGGCAAGTCGACGCTCGTCAACGCGCTGGTCCCGGACGCCAACCGTTCGGTCAGCTACGTCAACGCCGTGACGGGCCGCGGCCGGCACACCTCGACCTCGGCGATCAGCCTGGAGCTGCCCTTCGGCGGCTGGATCATCGACACCCCCGGCATCCGGTCGTTCGGCCTCGCCCACGTCGAGATCGACGACCTCATCAAGGCCTTCCCGGACCTGCAGGAGGCCACCCGCGCATGTCCGCGTGGCTGCCTGCACTCGGCCACCGAGCCCGAGTGCGCCCTCGACATCGCGGTGGCCGACGGGTCCATCGCGCCCGAGCGAGTCGAGTCGTTCCGCCGCATCCTCGCGAGCATGAACCAGAAGGACGACCACTGAAGGAGTGCCGCAGCGGGTTTTGGGGTGCGAAAGCCGTACTCTGAGGGCCATGGCTCACTCGTACAACGACGATCTGCGCCTCGCTCACGTGCTCGCCGACAACGCCGACAACTTGTCGATGGACCGCTTCGGCGCGATCGACCTGCAGGTCGACACCAAGCCGGACATGACCTACGTGACCGAGTCGGACGAAGCCGTCGAAGCCGCCATCCGGCGCACCCTCAAGTCCGCTCGCACCCGTGACATCGTGCTGGGCGAGGAGCACGGTGAGGTCGAGGGCACCGCAGGAGCCGGCGGCCGCCGCTGGATCATCGACCCGATCGACGGCACCTCCAACTTCGTGCGCGGCGTCCCGGTGTGGGCGACGCTGATCGCGCTCGAGGAGGACGGCGAGATCATCGCCGGCTGCGTCTCGGCCCCGGCCCTCGGCCGGCGCTGGTGGGCGAGCAAGGGCACGGGCGCCTACACCGGCAAGTCGCTCATGTCGTCCCGCGAGATCCGGGTCTCCCAGGTCTCCGACCTCGACAGCGCCTCGCTCTCCTACGCCTCGCTGAGCGGTTGGGACGCGATCGGCAAGGGCGATGCCTTCGCCGCGCTGATGCGCCGCTGCTGGCGCACCCGCGCCTACGGCGACTTCTGGTCCTACATGCTGCTGGCCGAGGGCGCCGTCGACATCGCCGCCGAGCCCGAGCTCAAGGTCTGGGACATGGCCGCGCTCGACGTCATCGTCCGAGAGGCGGGCGGCACGTTCACGAGCCTCGCCGGCCAGCCTGGCCCCTGGGGCGACAACGCGGTGGCGACCAACGGCCGCCTGCACGACGCGGCGATGGCCTACGTGGGGCACTTCCCCGACCAGGGCCCGCCCGACGAGTCGTGGACGGACGAGCCGGAGCCCGACAACGTCCGCAGCTTCGACTTCACCCGCGAGCACGTCGAGGACCTGCCCTAGCGCTGCTCGATGACCCACGCGGATCGCGCGCGGAAGGGCTACGCTGCGAGGAACCCGACCCGAGGAGTGTGTCCTGTATGCGCGTGAGCGATGTCCTGGCTTCCAAGGGAAGCGATGCTGTCTACACCATCACCCCCGACTCAACGGTCCAGGAGCTCCTCGACATGCTCGCCGAGCTCAACGTCGGCGCGCTGATCGTGAGCCACGACGGCAAGGCGATGCTCGGCATCGTGTCCGAGCGGGACATCGTCCGCAAGCTCCGCAGCGTCGAGAACCCGCGCACCATGGCGGTCGCGGACATCATGACGACCGACGTCCAGCTGTGCGGTCCCGAGGACTCCTTCGGCGACCTCATGTCGACCATGACCCAGCATCGGGTCCGGCACATCCCTGTGATCGACGACGGGCTCATCGTCGGCGTCGTGAGCATCGGCGACGCGGTCAAGTACCGCATGGAGCAGCTCGAGTTCGAGCGCGACCAGCTCAACAACTACGTCGCGGGCGGCTGACGAACCCGCTCCTCGATGCCCGGTCTCCCTCGTGGGGGCCGGGCATCGTGGCGTTCCCCTCGCCTCCCATTTGCATTCGATCCGTTAACGATATATCGTTTAGCTATCGGCAACCGATCGGTGGTCGATCGAAGAGAGAAAGTGGGTCATCCCCATGCGAAGCAATGACTTCTCAGAACAGCGCCGCCCGGCCGACCGCCGGCGCGGCAGGCAGCACCCCGAACGTGACTTCGGTCGTGAGTTCGGCCGCGACTTCGGTCGCGAGCTCGGCTTCGGCCCGGGCCTCGGCGGCCCCGGCCGCACCCGAGGCCGTCGGCGGGGCGGCCGGGGCGGGGACGTCCGCGCCGCGGCGCTCCTGCTCCTCAGCGAGCAGCCGCAGCACGGCTACCAGCTCATCCAGGAGATCGGCGAGCGCTCGAACGGCAGCTGGAACCCCAGCCCCGGGTCGATCTACCCCGTGCTCCAGCAGCTCGAGGACGAAGGCCTCATCACGTTCGAGCGCGTCGAGGGTCGCAAGACCGCGACGCTGACCGACGAGGGCAGTGCGTACGTCGAGGACAACCGCGAGCTGCTCGGCACCCCATGGGACGATGCCAAGGGTGAGCCGTCCCACGAGATGCGCGACTTCGCGCACGGGCTCAAGGCATTCATGACGGCGTGGAAGCAGGTCGCACAGGCCGGCACACCGGAACAGCGACAGAAGGCGCAGGTCGTGGTCGACGACGCCCGGAAGGCGATGTACCGCATACTTGCGGACGATGAGTCATGACGGACGCCTGTCCCTGCCCGAGAGCGAGCTGAGCTGGCGGTTCTCGCGCTCCTCGGGCGCGGGCGGCCAGCACGTCAACACGACCGACACCCGCGTCGAGCTGATCTGGTCGCTCGACGACACCACCGCACTCTCCCCCGCACAGAAGGAGCTCGCCGCCCAGCGGCTGAGCAACCGCCTGGTCGCTGGGACGATCACGGTGGTGTCGTCGCAGTACCGTTCGCAGCACCGCAACCGCGAGGCGGCTCGCGTACGCCTCGAGCAGCTGGTGTCACAGGCCGTCGTGCCGCCGAAGCCCCGGCGACCCACCCGGCCGAGCCGGGCGTCGAAGGAGCGGCGGATCGACGCCAAGAAGCGGCGCAGCTCGATCAAGCAGGGTCGTTCCGGCACGTGGGAATAGCGAGCACCTGACAATCGTTGTCATCTGCGCGTGATGCTCACGCAGGGAAGGACAGCCATGAAGGTCCGCAACTCGCTCAGGTCGCTCAAGGGACAGCCCGGCTCGCAGGTCGTGCGACGCCACGGACGGACGTTCGTGATCAACCGGCAGAACCCTCGCCTCAAGGCCCGTCAGGGCTGATAGGCCTTCTCCCAGGTGTGGAACTCGGCGACGATCCGCATGCCGAGTCCCTGGTAGAGCGCGAGCGCGCCGGTGAGCGCCGAGGTCGCGAGCTCACCGGTCGCGTTGCCCCGCTGCCGACCGGCCTCGAAGGCCTCAGCCAGCAGCTCCTGCGCGATGCCCTGCCTGCGCCGGTCCGCCCGGACCGCCAGCTGCGGGACCCAGGTCGCGCCGGCGCTGTCGAGCACGATCGCCGCCCCGACGACCTCGCCGCCGGCCCGGGCCACACGGGAGTGGCTCGGGTTGGCACCGGCTCGGTCGATCACCACGGCACGCCAGTCGTCGTAGCCACGTGGCGGGACGACCTGCCACTCCGCGAACGCCTCCGAGATGACCCGGTGGACCTCTGGGGCGTCGGCCTCCTCGAACCCGCCGATCGTCACATCCGCCGGCAGCTGGTGCCGGCGGATCTCGGCACCTTCGTCGAGACGCAGGACGCAGTCGTCGTGGGTCCGGGTGTAGCCGCTCACCTCCAGCAGCGCTGCGCCGACCGTGTCGGTCGACGCGATCTCCTGCTCAGCGATCGGCAGGCCCTTGTCTCGCGCGTGGGCATCGATCCACTCGATCAAGGCCGTGCCGATGCCGCGCCCGAAGTGGGACGGCAGCACCTCCGCGACGACGAACCGGCGATCGTCCATGATGGCTCCGGCGACCAGCGCGTCGCCCTCGAACACACCGACCGAGTCCGTGGAGAGATCCACGCCCGGCGCGGTCCACATCGCCGTGACATCGCCCTCGTCAATGAAGATCTCTCCGACGAAGTGCTGTTCGCACGCGCCCACGAGCCGTGCGCCCGCCGGCACGTCGGCCATCGTGAGCGGGCGGGTGTCCAGGCCGGTCGGGAGGTGTCGCAGCATGCGTCCCATTCAACCAACCGATTGAGGGCGCCTGTCGCGGGTACGCCCCCGACACGCGACCCAGGAGGAAGCATGACTGTTGCCCCACCCGAGCCCGATCAGGAGCCGACCGCACCGGGCGAGGACGAGCCCAGCGAGCCCAAGGCTCCTGACCTGCCCGATCCGGCGTTTCCCGAGGTCCTGCCGGGTGGCGATCCCGGCCCCGGTGGCGCACCTGAGCCAGAGCCCGCGACGCAGCCCGACCCGGCCGGCTAGCCGATCCGCGTCCGCCAGTCGGCCGGGACCGCACCAGCGGGCCCGGGCACCGGCTGGTCGGCGGGGTGCGCGTGTGGTTCGGCGAGCTCCGGGCCCTCGAGTGCCTCGTCGGTCCGGAAGTCCCAGAACCAGTCCTCCCCCGGCTCGAACGACTGGATGACCGGGTGGCCGGTCTCCCGGAAGTGCTGCGACCCGTGGCGCCCTGGCGAGCTGTCACAGCACCCGACGTGTCCGCACGCAGCGCAGCGGCGAAGGTGCACCCACCAACCGCCGGCCGCCAAGCACTCGACACAGCCGTCGCCTGACGGGGGTTTCGTGACGTCGATGGCTTCCATGACTGCAGCCTATGACGACCCGGCACTCACGTCGCCAGCCGGCGACGGGTTTCGTAGGCTGCAGGCATGACCCTCGACGCCGGCGAGCTGGAACGCCTGTACGCCTATCCAGCCGCCGACCGACCCTGGGTGCGCACCAACTTCGTCTCGACCCTCGACGGCGCTGCCACCGGCACGGACGGCAAGTCCGGCACACTGGGCGGCGAGGCCGACACCCGGGTGTTCGCCCTCCTGCGCTCACTGTCCGACGTCATCGTGGTCGGCGCGGGCACCGCCCGCGACGAGGGCTACGCCGACTTCGAGGTGGACACCGAGCTGCGCGCGCGCCTCGGCCTGGCGCCTGCACCCACGATGGTGCTGGTCAGCAGGCGCCTCGACATCCCGCCAGCGCTGATCGCTCGCGGCACCGTCGTGGTGACGACCGCGGACGCCGACCCCGAGGCCGTCGCCGCCCTCGGCCGTACGCTCGAGGTCATCGCCGAGGGCCGCGGCGAGATCGACTGGACCGCGGTGCTCGCCTGGTTCGCCGAGCGAGGCTGGAACCGCGTGCTGTGCGAGGGCGGACCCAGCCTGCACGGCGAGCTGGTCGGGCTCGACCTCGTCGACGAGCTGTGCCTCACGATCGCGCCCGTCCTCACGGCCGGCGACGCGCCGCGCATCGCCCACGGCGACGACCCGGTGCACCACACGATGACCTTGGCCCATGCCATCGAGGCCGACGGCGGGCTCCTGACCAGGTGGGTCCGCTCCCGCCACCCCTAGGCTGGTCCCCGTCCCGCACCCAAGGAGTCCACCGTGAACGAGCTCGACACCGCCGCCCTCATCCTTCGCCTCGTCCTCGGGGTCACGCTGATCGCGCACGGCTGGAACCACGGTTTCGGTCCCGGCGGGCTCAAGGGCACCGCCGGCTGGTTCGAGAGCATCGGCCTGCGTCCCGCCAAGGTGCACGCGGCCGTCAGCTCCTACCTCGAGCTCGCGGCCGGCGCCGCCCTGCTCGTCGGGTTCCTCGTGCCGCTCGCGGCCGCGGCCGGCATCGGCATCATGACCGTCGCCTTCGTGACGGTGCACCGCAAGAACGGCTTCTTCATCTTCCGCGAGGGCGAGGGCTACGAGTACGTCATGACGATGGCCTTCGCACTGACCGCGCTGGCCGTGCTCGGTGGCGGACAGGCTTCGCTCGACCACGCGCTCGACCTCGACCTGGACGGCGTGGCCATCGGTCTCGGAGCCGCGGCTGCCGGCGTGCTCGGCGCCGCCGGGATGCTCGTGACGAGCTGGCGGCCGTCGCGGTCCTCCGACTGATCAGCTCAGGGCCGTCGGCGCCAGGTGCGCGTGGACCTGCGACACCGACGCGGCCCCCTCACCACTGGCGGAAGCCACCCGCTTCATCGAGCCCGACCTGACGTCACCCGCTGCGAAGATGCCGGCGACGGTGGTCTCGAGCGGCGCCGGTGGCCGGCCGTCGACCCAGCGATCCATCGGGATCTCCCGACCGGTCAGGACGAACCCGCGCTCGTCCTGCTCCACCTCGGGCGGCAGCCAGCCGCAGCCGGGGTCGGCACCGAGGAGCAGGAACAGCCCGCCCGCGGGCATCCGCTCGACCGTGCCGTCCGTGGCCTCGAGGTCGATCCACTCGAGCCGTCCGTCGCCGCCTCCGTGCACCACGCGTGAGCCGGTTCGCAGGTGGATGCGCTTGTGGGTCGCGATCTCGTTGATCAAGTAGGCCGACATGGTGTCCTCGAGACCCTGCCGACGTACGACGATCGTGACGCTGCTGGCGAACCGGGCCAGGTGGATCGCCGCCTGGCCGGCGGAGTTGCCGCCGCCGACGACGAAGACGTCGCGGCCCTGCATGTCGCGGGCGACGCTCGTCGCCGCGCCGTAGTGCACGCCGCGGCCCTCGAGCTCCTCGAGCGCCGGCACGCCGAGGCGACGATAGGTGACGCCGCACGCGACCAGCACCGTACGAGCGCGCAGCGTGCCGCCGTCGAAGTCGACCTCGTGGACGTCGCCGACCCGCAACGCCGTGACGGCCCTCCCGGTGTAAAGGCGGGCGCCGAAACGCGTCGCCTGCACACGGGCTCGCAGCGCCAGGCGCATCCCGGAGACCCCACGCGGGAAGCCGAGGTAGTTGCGGATCATCGAGCTCGTCCCGGCCTGCCCACCGATCGCCTCGGACTCCAGCACGACGGTCTCGAGCCCCTCGGACGCGCCGTAGACCGCCGCGGCCAGCCCGGCGGGCCCGCCGCCGACGACCAGCAGGTCGGCCACGAAGTCGTCGCCGAGATCAGCCGGCGTCCCGTAGAACGCCGCCGCGACGGTGCGCTCCGTCGCGGCCGTCACGGGCTCGCGGCCGAACGCACGCACGATCGGCAGCGGGGCGTCGCCCTCGACCGAGGCGATGAGCTCGCGGCCGGGCTGGCTGTCGGGTGCGAACCGCTCGTACGCGATCCCCATCCGGTCGAGGAAGTCCCGGATCGCCGGGATCGAGCTCTGGGTGCCGTCGTCGACGATCTGCACCCCGGCGACGACCGGGCTCGTCGCCGACCAGCCCCAGTCCGACAGGTACTCCGAGATCGCGGTGTGGAACTCCTCGTCGCGCGCACCCTGCGGGATGATCAGGTACGTGTCGAGCCGGCCCTGCGCGAGGGCGGGCCGCAGCTCGTCGAGCGCCGCCACGAACCTCGAAGCCGGCACCAGCGCGACCCGCCGGCTCGTCGGCGAGGCGACGCGGAGCTTGTCGAGCATCGGCAACGCGCCACCGTCCAGGGAGTGGTCGACGGCGACGAGAGCCACCTGGCGTCCCTCGGCCATGAGGTAGCCCTTGAGCTCGTACGCCGCGGTGCCGCCCTCGACGACCTGCAGGTCGTAGTCGCGGCCGTACCGGCTGGCGAACTCGTCGGCCAGCGACGCGTGGTGCTCGGGGGAAGCGACCACGAGGATCACCGGGATGTCAGCGGCGGACTCCGTCATGGCGCGAAACTACCCGACCGCACGACGCCCGCGGCGAGCGCCGCGCGATTCGGCCGACAGCCCACCGACCGATAGGCTGTCGCGGTGCGTCGCCGATGCCGTTGACGCCCACACTCCCTCTTCCAGGCACGTATGACCGCAAGGAGCACTCCCATGCGGATGAGCAGGACCCACAAGGTCGCCGTCACCGCCGTCATGACCACGATCGCCACCGCGACCGTCCTGACGTTCACCCGCGCCGACACCGCGCCCGCGGACCGGATCGCCTCGCTTCCGCAGGCTTCCAACGACGCCCCCGTCGTCGAGCGGCGCGCCCCGGCCACCTCCGAGCCCGCTCCGAAGCCCGAGCCCAGCACGACGACGCCGGCGCCGAAGGTCGACCCGGCCCCTGCTCCCGCGCCGAAGCCGTCGAGGACCCCGGACGAGCCGGCCAAGCCGACCTCGAAGCCGCCACCCACGCCTGCGCCGTCCCCGTCCCCCACGCCGCCCAAGAACCTGCTCGAGATCCTGCTCGGCCAGTAGGACCGCTCAGCCAATCAGTCCCGGCGACATGTGGGCGGCGTACCACGCTCGCCAGTCCGGGTCCTTGATGCCGAGCTCCCGCTCGTGGGCTGCATGTGCCGCCGCGGCGTCCTGCAACGCCTTCTGCAGGACGTCCGGGGCCACGGTCCGCCCTGCTCCGGCCAACGTCTGAGCCATGTGAGCGGCGTACCAGGCCGGCCACTCCTCGTCGTACACGCCGCCGAGCTCCTCGGCCTCGTGCACGCCGTGGGCCGCGGCGGCCCGCTCCAGGGCGTCCTGCACGATCTCTGTCGTCAGCACGTCAGTCACCGCCCCGGCGCCCGGGTCGTGACCTCCTGGACGACCCACTCGTTGCCGTCCGGGTCGCTGAACGACGCGAACGACCCGTAGTCGGCACCGTCGGGGTGCGGGCCCGCCACGCGAGCCTCGTTGCCGGCATGGTGGAAGACGCCGCCGGCATCGTGGAAGGCGTCCGACACGTCGATGCCCCGACCGGCGAGCTCGGCCCGGGCCGCCTCGATGTCCGAGACGATCAGGTGCAGGCCCTGGGCCGAACCGGGCTCGGCCGACGTGACGCGGTCGCCGAAGATCACCGACGCCTCCGACCCCGGCGGGGTGAACTGCACGACGCGCAGGCCGTCGTCCGCGGAGAAGTCGGCGTCCTCGCGCCAGCCCAGCACTGAGTAGAACTCCTTGGCCCGGTCCACGTCCGAGACGGGGACCACGACCACTTCGAGCTTCATATCCATGATGCGTACTCCTTCGACCCCTTGGGGGCCGCTCTGGCGGATACCGTCCGTCACCGGTCTAACTGGTTACGACTCTGACACGCAACGCGTCACCGGTCAAGGCGGTTTGGTGTTCTCTACGTCACCTGTCAGACTGGTTACATGGAACACGCCTTTCCTTGCGGAGATCTCTCGCTCGACTTCATCGGCACCTTGCGCGCGCGCCGTGCCGAGGCGCCGACCGAGATGCTGACGACACCGGCCCGGCTCGACTCGTGGTTCGCCGAGTCCAGGACGGTCGACGGCACGACCGGCTCGCGACCGCGAGACCTCGAGGCGGCGATCCGCCTTCGCGAGGCGATCCACGACCTCGTCTCCGCCCGCATGGCAGGAAGGACGTACGAGGCGCCCGCCCTCGACGTGCTGAACGCCGCCGCGAGCAGGCCCCCGGTCATCCCGCAGCTCGACCGCGACGGCAGCCGCACCGAGGGCTCTGCCCAGCAGGCCCTGTCGACCGTCGCCCGCGACGCCGTGAGGATCCTCGGCGGCCCTGAGGCCGCACTGCTCAAGGAGTGCGCGCGTCCCGGCTGCACGCAGACCTATCTGGACACGTCGCGCGGCGGACGCCGTGAGTGGTGCGCGATGGAGACCTGCGGCAACAAGATGAAGGCCGCGGCCTACCGCGCCCGCAAGCGCGAGGCGTCTGCCGGTCGCTGAGCCGGCTCGAGCCGCCCGCGGAGCACCACCAGGGAGAACGCCAGCAGGACGAGCCCGACGATGCCGTCGAGCCAGTAGTGGTTGCCGGTCACCACGACCACGAACAGGATCAGGGCCGCGTACGACGGCGCGAGCCAGCGCCAGCGGGTGCGCAGGCACACGATGACCGCGACCGCCACGAGTGCGGCCCATGCGACGTGCATCGACGGCATCGCGGCCAGCTGGTTGGTGAATCCGGTCCCGGGCTCTCCGGCGTACGTGCTCTGGCCGAACTCGAGACCCGTGTCGACCATCCCGAGCCCCGGCTCCAGCCGCGGCGGCGCGAGCGGATAGGCGATGTGACCGACGAGCGCCAGCCCGGTCGTCAGCAGCAGCACGTCACGGAACCAGCGGTAGACCTCACGCCGCCGGACGTACAGGGCGACCAGCGTCACCAGCATCACCGGGAAGTGGACGTGCTGGTAGATCGCGTTGATCCCGCGCACGGCGGTGTCCGACCCCAGGACCCAGTCCTGCAGCCGTGCCTCGCTCGGGAGGCGAAGCGTCCGTTCGAACGACCAGACGTCCTCGGCGTGCTCGTGGGCGATGCGCCCCGAGCCCTCGAACACATGGCGGCACAGCAGGTAGAACAGCCACGACCCGGCGACGATGACGACCTGCCCCAGCCATTTCACGTGCCTGCTCCTTCGCCACCAGACCGCGCCAGCCTATCCACCCCGCGACGACCGCCTAGGCTCACAGGCATGGCCACTGTCATCCTGGTCCGCCACGGGCGGACGACCGCGAACGCCAGCGGTGTGCTGGCGGGTCGCACCGCCGGCGTCAAGCTCGACTCGGTCGGCCGGGACCAGGCCCGGCGGGTCGGAGAGCGGCTGGCCGCGGTGCCCCTGGCGGGCGTGGTCTCGAGCCCGTTGGAGCGCTGCCGGCAGACCGCGCGCGCGATCCTCGACCACCAGCCGGGCTCTCCGGCCACACCTGTCGAGAAGGGCATCACCGAGTGCGACTACGGCGACTGGCAGGGCCGGGCCCTGGCTGAGCTGGCCCAGGAGGACTTGTGGTCAGTGGTGCAGCGTCAGCCCTCCGCCGCGGCCTTCCCGGGTGGTGAGTCGCTCGCCGCCATGCAGGCTCGGGCCGTTGCGGCGATCCGCCGGCACGACTCCGCGCTCGAGGCCGAGCACGGCTCGGGCGCTGTCTGGGCCGCCGTCAGCCACGGCGACATCATCAAGTCGATTCTCGCGGACGCGCTCGGGATGCACCTCGACCTGTTCCAGCGCCTCAACGTCAGTCCGGCGTCGATCTCGATCGTCCGCTACGCCCCTGGACGCCCCGACGTAGTGGCCGTCAACACCGATGCCGGGGACCTGTCCTGGCTCGCCGCACACCCGCCGGCCGCCGAGGGCACCGTCGGCGGAGGCGCGGGCCCCGAGGCCGCGGTTCGGCCCCGCTCCTAACATGGCTACATGCCATCCATCGTCCACGGATTCGACTGGCCCGATCGGTTCGTGATCGGGACCGTCGGGCAGCCCGGGTCGCGAACGTTCTTCATGCAGGCCCGAGAGGGCGCCCGCCTCGTCAGCGTCTCCCTCGAGAAGGAGCAGTCCGCAGCCCTCGCCGAGCGCGTCGAGGAGGTCCTCGACGAGCTGATGGCGACCGACGGCAACCCGTTCAGCGTCCCGGCGATCACACCCGAGGGGCTCGTCGACAACGATCCGCTGGAGCAGCCGATCGACGAGGAGTTCCGGGCCGGCGTGATGAGCCTCGGGTGGGACCCGACCACGGCCCAGATCGTGATCGAGGCCTTCCCCGTGATCGAGGTCGACATGGAGGAGCTCGAGGACGTCGAGGTGATCGAGGTCGAGCCCGAGGAGGTGCTCGTCATCCGCATTCCCGTGGGCACGGCCCGCGCGTTCGCCAAGCGCACCCGTGAGGTCGTCGGCGCCGGCCGGCCGATCTGTCCGCTCTGCCGGCTGCCGATGGACTCCGACGACCACATCTGCGAGCTGCCCGACGGGTTCCGGTGACCCAGCCAGCGGAGCTCGTCGACGGTGACCTCGAGCTGGAGAGCCGGATCATGCCGGCCTCGAACGCGACGTTCCTCGGCACCATCGGGACCGTCAAGGTCGTCTACAAGCCGATCGCGGGCGAGCGTCCACTGTGGGACTTCCCCGACGGCAACCTCGCCCATCGAGAGGTCGCCGCCTACGAGGTCTCCGAGGCGCTGGGGTGGGACATCGCTCCGGCGACCTGGCTTCGGGACGGGCCCCTGGGTCCGGGGATGGTGCAGCTGTGGCAGGACACGGACCCGGACCAGCAGGCCGTCACGCTCGTCGCGGCGGACGACCTGCCGGCCGAGGGCTGGTGCCACGTCTTCGACGGCCTCGACGAGCACGACCGGCCGGTGTCACTCATCCACGAGAACTCTGCGGCCCTGCGCCGGATGGCGGTGTTCGACATCGTCGTGAACAACGCGGACCGCAAGGGCGGGCACGTCCTCGAGATGACCGGCGGTCATCGCCACGGCGTCGACCACGGCCTGACGTTCCACGTCGAGCACAAGCTGCGCACCGTGCTGTGGGGCTGGCTGGGGCAGGCGTTGCGGCCCGAGGAGGTCGAGGGGATCGAGCGGCTCCGCTCAGCCGTGGCCGGCGACCTCGGCGACCGGCTCGCCGCGCTCCTCACCGGTGACGAGGTCGGCGAGCTGGCCACACGGTGCGACCTGCTGCTGCGAGAGGCCCGATTCCCCGCGCCCGGTGGCGACATGCCCGCCATCCCCTGGCCGCCCTTCTGAGGCTTCGTCCTGCCCCTCGGTCAGCACGCGCGCCCATGCCGCCAGGCACATCAGCCCCTCACCGCCTCAGGTGGCGTGGCGACGGCGTGGATGCAGGTCATGTCATGACGCTAAGGGCGTCGGCCCGGGCGCTGCTTCTCGATTCCTGACCGTCCAGGACCCCACTCAGGGCCCGGTCTCAGGGTCGACTCAGGGACGGCTGAGGGGGCGCCGACGCTGTTTCCCCGATGTGCCACGAGACCCGGCGCCGCGACAGTTGAGCCATGATCACAGTCGATTCACTCACCAAGACGTACGGCGCCTTCACCGCCGTCGATGACGTCACGTTCACGGCCCGGCCCGGCCGGGTCACCGGCTTCCTCGGTCCCAACGGCGCCGGGAAGTCCACCTCCATGCGCGTCATGGTGGGCCTGACGCCCGCCACCTCCGGCAGCGCCACCGTGTGCGGCCGCCAGTACCGCGAGCTGCCCAACCCCGGCCTCGAGGTCGGTGTCCTGCTCGACGCGTCGGCGCAGCACGCCGGTCGCACCGGACGCGAGATCCTCACCGTCGCCCAGCGCACGATGGGGTTGCCCTCCTCGAGGGTCGACGAGATGATCGAGCTCGTCAGCCTGACGCCGGACGAGGCGGACCGCCGCGTCCGCAACTACTCCCTCGGCATGCGACAGCGGCTCGGCATCGCCACGGCCCTGCTCGGCGAGCCCGAGGTCCTGATCCTCGACGAGCCGGCCAACGGCCTCGACCCCGCCGGCATCCGGTGGATGCGCGACCTCCTGCGCGGCTACGCCAACCAGGGGGCCACGGTGCTGCTCTCCTCTCACCTCCTGCACGAGATCGAGGTCATCGCGGACGACCTGGTGGTCATCGGCAACGGCCGGATCGTCGCCCAAGGCGCCAAGTCCGAGCTGCTCGCGACCGCCGGCACCCTCGTACGCACGGCCGACGTGAACGCCCTCTCCCAGGCCCTGTCCGCCGCCGGGGTCAGCCACACGGCGAGTGCGGCGACCGGCGGCGACGACGTGCTGCGGGTCGAGGCCGACACGGAGGTGGTCGGCCGGGTCGCCCTCGACGCCCGCATCCTGCTCCTCGAGCTGCGACCGGCCGAAGGGGCGGGACTCGAGGAGATGTTCCTCGAGCTCACCGCCGACACCCAGCGCGAGACCGTCACCGAAGGAGTCGCAGCATGAGCACCATCACCGCCGAGACCACCACCACGGCTCGGGTCGAACGCCGCGAGCCCCGGCCGATCCCGTTCACCCGGCTCCTGTCCGTCGAGCTGCGCAAGTGCTTCGACACCCGGGCCGGCTTCTGGCTGATGACCAGCATCGGCATCGCCGCCCTGCTGGCCACCATCGCCGTGCTCCTCTGGGCGCCGGACTCGGAGCTGACGTACTCGACGTTCGCCACCGCGATCGGCTTCCCCATGGCCATCATCCTGCCGATGGTCGCCGTGCTGTCCGTGACCAGTGAGTGGAGCCAACGAAGCGGACTGACCACGTTCACGCTCGTGCCGCACCGAGGCCGCGCGATCGCAGCCAAGGCCGGCGTGACGGTCGGCATCAGCGTCGTGTCGGTGCTCCTCGCGATGGCGATCGGCGCGGTCGGCACCGTGCTCGGCTCGGCGATCGTCGGCATCGACCCGGTCTGGGACGCCGGATTCGTCGACCTGGCGAACATCATGCTGGCCCAGATCCTCGGGATGTCCGTCGGGTTCATGCTCGGCGTCGTGATCCGCAGCTCGGCTCCGGCCATCGTCGCCTACTTCGTCTACTCGTTCGTCCTGACGGCGATCACCGAGGTCTTGGCGGCGAGCCAGGAGTGGTTCGCCGACCTGCAGCCCTGGGTCGACTTCAACTACGCCCAGACCGCCCTGTTCAACGGCTCCCTGGACGGCGAGCAGTGGGCCCACCTCGGGGTCACCGGTCTCGTCTGGCTCGTCGCGCCGATGGCCCTCGGTCTCTGGTCGCTCATGCGGTCCGAGGTCAAGTAGCCCCCGCGCCAGTGCCCCTGACCGGCTTCGTGCCGGTCAGGGGCGCTGTCGTGTGGTCAGCGTCCGGCGCCGGCCGGGATCAGGATCTCGGCCCCGGGCTCACCGACCTCGACGTCGAGGATCGCGTGGTTCGACCGGTTGCCGAGGGGCGCCTGGTTGGCCACCAGGATGCGCGTGCCCACGAAGCTCGCGCTGGACGGCCCGTCGAACGGCACCGCGGAGCCGTTGGACCCCAGCAGCGGGATCGTGGGGAACCGCTCGATCTCCGAGCCCCGGGGATCGACCACGACGACCTGCTGCATCACACCCGCGTTGCCGATGTAGATCCGGCCGGACCGGGCGATGCCGAACCCGTCCGGGAGCTCGGCGGGACGGCTCTCCCACAGCTTCAAGAGGGTCCCGGGCCGACCATCAGGTCTGATCGGCAGCCGGTAGAGCTTGCCGCTGGCGATGCCGAGCTCCCCGAGACCCAGCGAGGTCTGCTGCATCACGAGGAGCGCGTCGTGCTCCGGCGAGAGGGCGATGCCGGTGGTGCCGAATTCCAGGCCGTCCAGGCGACGATCGGTGAACCACGGCTCAGGCGTCCCTCCGCCGGCCGGGACCCGCCAGACGACCGCTTGCGCGAAGTCGGTGACGTAGAGCTCGCCCCCGGGGCCCCACACGGAGAAGTTCGGCACGCCGGCACGGTCGACCAGGTTGGGGCTGCAGGCCGCCCCCTTCGAAGCCGCCAGGCAGGTCGGCAGGTCCGGGATCGTGGCGTACGTCGAGAACTCGCCGGTGCCGAGGTGGAGGCGCATGATGCGCGAGGTCGACTTCTCCAGCAGCACCAGGTTGCCGTCGGCGTCGCTGATGGACACCTGCACGCCGCGGGGCTTGTCGAGGTGCTGTCCCGGGACCGTCCAGGTGCGCAGCAGCGTGCCGTCGGCCGACCACTCGAACACCTTGGACGGCAGGCTGTCGCCCAGCAGGTTGGTGTAGGTCCCGCCGTAGACCCGGCCGTTGGGATGCGCGTAGACGTTGGCCGGGAAGCCGGGACTGCCGACCTTGGCGAGCACGCGCGTGTCCCAACGGGGTCGTGGCGTCTCGGCCGCGACCTGCGGCGTCGCGGTCGCCAGCCCGATCAGCGCTGCGGCCAGGGCGGTCGAGACGCGGCGACGAAGGCTCCGGATCACAGCAGCTCCAGCACTTCGCGAGACGCCCGCTCCCCCGCACGCACGGCGCCGTCCATGAACCCGGCCCAGTAGGTCGACGTCTCGGTGCCGGCCCAGTGGACCCGCTGGAACGGCGTTCGGATCGTGTTGCCGAACGCCGTGATGGCGCCGGGCACCTGCACCGCCACCGGGCCGCCCGTCGTCCACGGCTCGCGCGTCCAGTCGTGCTCGGTGTACTCGATCGGGTTGAGCGCCTCGGGGCCGAAGAGCTTGGCGAAACCCTCGAGGACCGCCTTGCGTCGCTCGGCCAGCGACTGGTTGCCGTACGTGTTCCAGTTCGACCCGCCGACAAAGGCCAGGAGCACACCGACCGACGCGTCGGCCGGGCTGTTGTCGAAGCAGACCCGCACCGCACCGGTGTCGGCGATGCCGTAGCCCGACAGCCCCTTGGTCCGCCAGAACGGCTTGGCATAGACCGCGTCGCACTTCATCAGGGCGCCCATGGGCATCCGCTGCAGCAGCTGCTGGCGACGCGGCGGCAGCTGAGGAGCCCAGTCGATGCCCAGGACCATGGGCGGCGGGCACGCGACGATGACGCGCCGCGCCCGCACGGTCCCCCGGTCGCTGACGACCGTCACCGCGTCGGAGTCCTGGCTGATCTTGCGCACCGGGGCGTTGAGAGCGACAGCGTCGCCGAGCTCGGCCGCGAGCCGGAGCGGAACGATCTGGCTGCCCAGGACGAAACGGGAGTCCTGCGCCCCGTTCGCGGTGTCGGACGACCGCTCGAACGTCCCCACATGGGTCTCGTTGCCCGCGCCGGCGATGTACCAGAGGAAGAACAGCATCGACACGTCGAGACCGTCGGACCCGAACGTCGGCTGGAGATAGCTGAGGAACAGCTTGCGAACCTGCGGCAGGACCGAGTTCTGTCGCAGCCAGGTGTCGACCGAGACGCTGTCCAGGTTGTGAGCGTCCTTGCGGGTCCACGGCGCGTCGATCGGGGTCTCGGCGGCCATCTTGTTGATCCGCGTCTGCAGGATCGCGGCGTCGGCCAGGGCCAGAAGGTCGGGCGGCACCGTGCCGGTGAACGTCTGGGGCGCACCGCCGTTGCTCGAGTACACGTTGTTGCCGGCGACGTACTCCTTGAAGGTCTCGGCGCCCACCTCCTTGGCGAGCCCGAGGATGCGGTCCTGCGTCGGGCCCACGAACGCCCCGCCGGCCTCGACGACCGAGCCTCCGGACAGCGTGTGGTTGAGGACGCGGCCGCCGACGCGGTCACGGGCCTCGAGGACCAGGACGGACCTGCCGGCGGCGCGTAGCTTGCGGGCAGCGACGAGGCCGGAGAGCCCGCCGCCGACCACGACGACGTCCACCGAGGCGGGCAGCGAGCCCTCCGTCGTCGCGGCCTCGGCCGATGCGGTCAGCTTGAGGCCCGAGGCGGCGAGCACGCCGCCCACCGTCAGACCGCGGATCAACGTACGTCGGCTGGGCGCCATGGCGCCGGTGGTGGTGATGTCGTCGTCAGTCATGCGAGAACCTGCCTGGGAGTGGTGGGAGTGGTGGGAGTGCCTGGGTCAGCTCGTTGCTTCCACGACCTCGTTCCGGGTGAGGTCGAGGGCCGCGTCGAGGTCGAAGTCGCCGTGATCGCTCCCGAGCCCGCCCGCGACGAGGGCGGCCGCGGCGCAGCCCAGCTCAGCTGCTTCGGCCGGCGTACGCCCGAGGGACAGGCCGCGCAGGAAGCCGGCGGAGAACGCGTCGCCGCAGCCGGTCGTGTCGACGACCTCCACCGCGAAGGCCGGGACCACGGTCTCCGAGGTGCCGTCGACGACGAGTGCGCCGTCGGCGCCCGCGGTCGCGGCGACGCACCCTGCTCCGAGACCGATCAGCGCGCGGCACCCCTCGGCCAGGGTCGTGGTGCCGGTGAAGCCGAGGACCTGCTCGTCGTTGGGCAGGACGTGGTCGAGGTGCGGCAACGCAGGCGCGATCCACTCGAGCAGCCCGGGTTCCCCGGGGGCCAGGAAGTCGGCCGACGTGACGACCCCGTGCTCCCGGGCGAACGACAGGATCCGCGCCGCAGCCTCACCGCCCATGAACTCCGGGCCCCCAAGGTGGAGATGGCTGGCGGACGCGATGGCGTCCCACGGCACGTCGTCCGGCCCGTACGTGCCGTTGGCGCCGATCACGTGGAACGCCGGACGGGAGCCGTCGGGCCGGATCGGCAGGACGCTGGACGACGTCTGTTCGCCCTCGCGCCGCACGAGCAGCGAGGCGTCCACCCCGCCGCGCTCCAGCAGGGTCACCAGGAGATCGCCGATCGGATCGGCACCGATGGCTCCCGCGCTGCGGACCGTGGCACCGAGCTTGGCCAGGGTCAAGGCCGTGCCTCCCGCTGAGCCGGCGGCGGTCATCTTGATCTGCTCGACCAGCTGCCCGCCCTGACCCTCGGGGATCTCCTCGACCGGGCGGACCAGGACGTCCAGCACGTGCACGCCCATCGCGATCACGGTCATCGGCCTGTTGGTCATGCACTGTCCTTCTCTTCGTGGGCTGGTCGGCTGCTGCCGTATCCGCGTCGGACCGCGGCCTCGACGACGGCGGCCTGCGCCTCGGCGTCGAGGGTGCGGGGGGTGCCGATCGACGCCGCGCGCCAGTAGACGGTGCACGCCCACTCGAGCAGGAGGGCCAGCTCGACCGCAGCGGCCAGGTCGCCGGCATGGGTCACTGCGCCGTGGTTCGCCATGAGGGCAGCGGAGCGACCCTCGAGCGCCGCGTGCACACCGGCAGCGAGCTCGGGAGAGCCGAACGTCGCATAGGGAGCCACTCTGACCTCGCCGCCGAGCAGGAGCATCTGGTAGTGCACACACGGCAGGACGTCGACGACGCAACCCACCGCGGTGGCCATCGGCGCGTGCGTGTGGACGACCGCCCCGGCATCGAGATCACGGTAGATGCCGAGGTGCAGCTCGAGCTCGGACGTGGGCGCCAGCAGGCCTTGGACGACCACCCCGGACAGGTCGACGATCGAGACCTGCTCCGGCGTCATCTGCTCGAACGCCGCGCCGGTCGCGGTGATCGCGACCAGGTCCCCGGCACGTGCGCTGACGTTGCCGGCGGTGCCGATGACGAGTCCCTCCGCAGCGAGCCGGCGGCAGGCAGCGGCGATCTCGGCGCGCCGCTCGTCCACCGCTGGGGTGCTCTGCATCCGTGTACCATAACCGAAACAGAATTCACTTTCGCTAGTTTTGGTCGGAGCATCATGGGAGCAGCGGTCGTCGAGCCCGAGTGGCAGTCCCGGCTGCGCAGGGCTCCGCAGCAGCCCCGCAGCCAGGCCACGATCGCCCAGGCCGTGGAGGCGGCTGATCGTCTGCTCGTCCGCAACGGTGCCGCCGGCGTGACCACGACGCGAGTGGCCGCCGAGGCAGGCATCGCGGTCGGCACCCTCTATCGCTACTTCCCCGACAAGGAAGCGCTGTTCGACGCGTTGGCGGCGCGCTGCCTGAGCCGCTTCGAGTCGCTCATGGACGACCTGGTCGAGCGGTCACGCAACGAGAAGTGGACCGATCCGGTCGGCACGCTGTTCGACGTGTACGCCGACCTATACCGCACCGACGCCGGCCTGCGGGCGATCTGGTTCGGTGGGCTGCTCTCGGAGAACCTCCGCGACGCCGATCGTGCGCACAAGCGCGTCATGGCCGACGGGCTGCGCCACATCCTCGTCTCCCAGGACATCGCTGCCGACGCCCCCGAGCTCGCCACGATCTGCCACGCCGCGATGCTCGCCTCCGACGCCATCACGCAGGAGGCCTTCCGCGCGAGCGACGCGGGCGACGCCGCACTGATGGCCGAGGCCAAGACGATGCTGCGCAGCTACGTCGCGACGATCACCAGTCGGTTCGCACCGGCCTGACGTCAGCCTCCGAGCATCGCGGAGAGGGTCTCGACCACGAGCCGGTGGTCCTCGAGCTGCGGCAGCCCGGACACCGCGACGGTGCCGATGCACCCGGTCCCGCGCAGCAGGATCGGGAACGCGCCACCGTGAGCGGCGTACGTCCCCACGTCGAGCCTCGAGTCCTCGTCGAACGACCCGCCGTTGACCCGGAACTCCTCACCGACCCGCAGCGACGAACGACCGTAACGATCGACGACGGCGCTCTTGCGCGCCAGCCAGCCGTCGTTGTCGGCGGAGGCTCCGGGCAGTGCGGCGTGGAACAGCTCCTGCCCGTTGCGCCGGATCGAGATGGCGATCGGCAGCTGCGCCGCGAGGCCGGCGTCGCGGAGTGCGACGCCGAGGTCCCAGGCCGTCTGCTCGTCGAAGCGATCGAAGACCAGGCGGCGCTCCTGCGCCTCCAGCTCGTCGAGGAGCTCGCCCCCGGTCACGACGTGGCTCCCGGGCGTACGGTCGACCGCGTCGCGACGCTGACCTTGGCCGCCTCGAGCACGTCAGCCGTGGCCACGGCGTCGGTCGCGTCGACCGGCGGCGGTCCTTCTCCTCGTACGGCTCGCGCGAACGCCGGGTAGTAGGTGTCCCAGGCGCCGTGCGCGAGGTCGACGGGGGCGGCGCTGCCCGCCGTGAAGAGCCGGTCGAGGTCGGAGGGGGCCTCCGCGCCCCACCTACCGGACCCAGGGCTGCCGCCGGCGATCAGCGCGTCCTCCTGGGTGTCCGCCGTGGTGATGACGAGCGAGGCCGCCGAGCCGGTGACCCGGAACCGCGGTCCCGGAGCGTGCTGGCTCCAGCTGCCCCACAGGTGCGACACGGCCCCGCCGACGTGGCGGAGCGCCACGAAGACGTCGTCGTCGAGACCGCTCTCGCGGGTGCGCGACTCCGCATGCACCGACTCGGCCGGTCCGAGCAGCACGAGGGCCTGGTCGACGAGGTGGGCGCCGAAGTCGAGCAGCGTCCCGCCGCCCGAGGCGCCGGGGCCGTTGTCGGGGGCGTGCCGCTCGAACCGCGACTCGAACCTGCGCACCTCCCCCAGGGTCCCGTCGTCGACGAGGCCACGCACGGTGAGGAAGTCCGAGTCCCACCGACGGTTCTGGTAAGGACTGAGCACGACGCCGCGGCCCGCCGCGAGCTCGGCCGACCGGCGCGCAGCAGCGGGGTCGAGCGCGAAGGGCTTGTCGCAGACCACCGAGAGGCCGAGTCCGATCGCCTCGTCCGTCAGGCTCGAGTGGGTGTCGGCCGGCGTCGAGATGCTGACGGCCTCGGCACCGGCTGCGGCGAGGTCCTCGAGCGAGTCGAACGCCGCGAGTCCTGGGTGCTCCTCGGCCACCTGGGCCCGGCGGTCCGGAGAGGCCGTGACGACGCCGACGAACTCGCACTCCGGCGCTGCCGCGATCAGCGGGGCATGGAAGTACCGCCCGCCGAAACCGTAGCCAACCAGTCCGATCCTGACCGGATCCATGTGATCACCGCTCCTCGAGGCCGCCGGAAGTTCGTTCGGGACCAGTGAAGCAGCACCGGATCACACGACCTGACGCAGCACCTTGTCCATGGGCCTGCCCTGGGCCAGCTCGTCGACCAGCTTGTCGAGGTAGCGGATCTTCTGCATCAGCGGATCCTCGACCTCCTCGACGCGAACCCCGCAGACCGTGCCCGTGATCGACGCCGCGGCAGGGTTGAGCCGAGCAGCGGCGAAGAAGTCCTCGAACGTCGTCCCGTCAGCGAGGTGGCGGGCCAGGGCGCTCTCGTCGAAACCGGTCAGCCATGCGATGACCTCGTCGAGCTCGTCCTTCGTCCGGCCCTTCTTCTCGACCTTGGTCACGTAGTGCGGATAGACCGACGCGACGCTGACGGTGAAGACGCGGCTCATGCCCGCGAGGATATCGGCCTCGTCTATCGTTCTGACCACCAAGCGCTTGCTACCCCCGACGCAACGCGCTGCAGACGCACAGGACGAGGTCGCATGGGCATCAACCAGCGCTCACAGGTGACGATGACCGACGAGGAGATCGCGGCATTCATCCCGTCACGGCGCACCGCGAGCCTCGTCACCGTCGGGCGCACCGGTCATCCCCATGCCGTCGCGATGTGGTTCGCCGTCATCGACGGGGTCATCTGGTTCGAGACCAAGGCCAAGGCCCAGAAGGCGGTGAACATCAAGCGGGACCCCCGCGCCACCGTCCTGCTCGAGGACGGCCTGACGTACGACACCCTTCGTGGAGTGTCACTCGAAGGCCGGTGCACGATCGTCGAGGACCCGGACGCCCTGTGGGCGGTCGGTGTGGATGTCTGGGAGCGCTACAACGGCCCCTACTCCGAGGAGATGAAGCCCCTCGTCGAGCTGATGCTGCACAAGCGGGTCGCCGTGCGCTTCGACGTCGAGCGCGCCCGGTCGTGGGACCACCGCAAGCTCGGGCTCGACCCCATACCTCTGGGCGGCACCACCGCACCGGGCGAGGGGACCTGACATGGGCCGGTTCTCGCTGCCCGACGAGCGTCCGCCAGGACTCGACTCGCCGTTGACCGCCAAGCTGATCAAGTACGGCTCCAAGGCGCAGGTGCGCGCGTTCCGGCTGACCAACGGCCGGATCGGGTCGAAGTGGCGGATCGGCGCCGGGTTCCGCAAGCCCGTGCCAACGCTGCTGCTGGAGCACGTCGGCCGCAAGTCCGGCGCGGTCTTCACCGCTCCCCTGCTCTACCTCGAGGACGGCCGCAACCTCGTCATCGTCGCCTCCCAGGGCGGCCTGCCGAAGAACCCGCAGTGGTACGCCAATCTCGTCGCGCACCCCGAGACGCAGGTCCATCTGCGCAAGGAGCGCGGTCGGCCGGTGCTGGCCAGGGTCGCCTCGCCGGAGGAGAAGGCTGTGCTCTGGCCCCGCCTCGTCGATCTCTATGCCGACTTCGCCAAGTACGACACCTGGGCCGACCGGGAGATCCCCGTCGTCATCCTCGAGCCGCGCGACTAGCGTGGCCCCATGTCCGAGCAACCGCCGTTCAGCCCGACCCTCGCGCTCCTGACGATCGGCCGGAGCTGGGACGCGGAGCTGGCCGATGAGCTGAGGTCGCTCGGCCTCACGACCCGGAAGTACGGCCTCCTGGGCCACGTCCGCGGGTCACCCGGGATCTCCTTCAGCGAGCTGGCCCGACGGTCGCGCATCACGGTGCAGAGCGTGCACACCGCCGTCGCCGGGTTCGTCGAGGCCGGACTGGTCGAGGACGTGATCGGCCAGGCCGGATCGGCCTCGAGGCTGGAGGTCACCGCCGATGGCGAGGCGCTCCTGTCGCGGGCAGGAGAGCTCGTGCGCCGACTCGATGACACGTTCACCTCGCGGCATCCTCAGCTCGCCGACGTCCTGCGTGTCGAGGTCCGACGGATGCTGGAGGGCGACCTTCAGATAGACTGAAGGTATGAAGGAGTTCCTGCTCTCCGTCCACGTCGTGGCCGCGATCCTGTTCGTCGGGCCGGTCGCCGTGACCGCCAGCCTGTTCCCTCGGTACGCCCCGCTCGGTTCCGTCCCGTCGGGCGATGCATCCGTCGTACGCAGCCTCGAGACCGCGCGGCTGCTGCACCGCATCACCCGGCGCTACGGTCAGCTCGCCGTCCTCGTCCCGGTGGTCGGCCTGGCCCTTGCCGTCGTGCAGGGGCGGACGTCCGAGGTCTGGGTCGTGGTCGCCATGGTGCTGACGGCCGTCGCCGGAGCCCTGCTCGTGCTGCAGATCGCGCCGCGCCAGGACGAGGCGCTGACATCACCCGACGACGGCAGTCAGCTCCGCCAGCTCGGCATGCTGACCGGGATGTTCAACCTGCTGTGGGCCGCTGTCGTCGTGCTGATGATCGTGCGGCCCGGATCGAGCTCCCCGTGAGCCCCCTCCTCCGGGCACTCGGCGTGCTGTCCGCCCTCGAGCTGGCCAGCCTCGTGGCGCTGATCGCGAACCTGCTGACCGCCCACGACGAGACGGTGTCGAGCGTGCTCGGTCCGGTCCACGGCGCGTTCTACCTCGCCGTCGCCTGCACAGCACTGCTCGGCCGCGGCCTGTCAGCCCGTACGCGCGTGGGCGCGGTGCTCCCGGGACTCAGCGGGCCGCTCACGCTGGTCAACCTGCGGCGCGAGGCGCGATGACTTCCAGGCGCTCGAGCAGGAAGAGCAAGGCTGTGGCGTACGGGTTGTGGGCCGTCGCGTCTCGCACCTCGTCCCAGTCGACCTGCTCCCGGACCGCGCGGGCCACCGGCAGCTGACGGCCGAAGTCGCAGGCGTGCTCCTCCATCGCGTTGAGCCGGTGCGCCATCAGCACCGTCGCCGAGAGCACGGGCATCATGACCGACTCGACCTCGATCTGCTCGACGTCGGCCAGCACGTCATGCGTCATCGGCTCACCATTGGCCTCGAACAGGACGTCGACCATCGCCTCGTCGACGTAGACCTTGAACAGCCAGTCCTCCGGCGGATGGACGGCCTTGAGGCCGCGCCCCTCCAGGATCTCGAACGCGCGCGCCGCATCGTCGGAGGCTACGACGAAGTCGACGTCATGGCTGGGCTCCGGACCGCCGCGGGCCCAGATGGCGTAGCCACCGGTGAGGGCGAACGGGATGTCGCTCTCCTTGAGAGCCACGGCAACCGTCTTCAGTGCTTCTCGGAGATCTCCGCCTGCATCGTTGTTCTGAGTCACGCCTGAGCACTACCCGCCCTGCGACGTGTCATGTCCGCCGCTTCGGGTATGTCTTCGCGGATGCGAGTCGCCACCTTCAACATCCTCAACGGGCGCACGCCGTCGGACCACCAGGTGGACCTCGGCGTCTTCCAGGAAGCCATCGCGTCACTTGATGCCGACGTGCTGGCCCTCCAGGAGGTCGATCGCAGCCAGCCACGGTCGGGTGGTGCCGACTTGACGGCCCTGGCTGCCGAGGCGATGGGCGCCGTCGATCACCGCTTCGTCGCAGCGCTGAGCGGCAGTCCCGGCGCGACGTGGATGGCCGCGACCGGACGCGAGCAGCCGGACGCTGCGGCGTACGGCATCGCCCTGCTCAGCCGGCACCCCGTGGCGGCCTGGGAGGTCATCCGGCTGCCGACCCTCCACACCCGCGTGCCGATGTGGTTCCGCGACAGCCGACTGCCGATGATGGTGCGAGACGAGCCGCGGGTCGCGGTGGCGGCGACCATCGAGACCCCCGACGGAGTCCTGACCGCGGCCAGCACCCACCTGTCGTTCGTGCCGTGGTGGGGCAGCCGTCAGCTGCGGTCGCTCACGACGTCGTTGGGCGGTCTCGCCCGCCCGCTGGTGCTGATGGGCGATCTCAACATGAGTCCCGGTCGTGCCGCCGGCATCACCGGCATGAGGAGCTTGGTCTCGGCGCCGACCTTCCCCGTCGACAAGCCCCTCGAGCAGCTCGACCACGTGCTCGGGGACGGGGACTGGCAGAGCATCACGGGCGCAGCCCACCGACTGCCGATCTCGGACCACCGCGCGCTCGTCGTCGACCTCGCGTGAATCGCGGGTTCAGCGCTCGTTGAGCGCGACGGCGCTTCGCACGAGCTCGACGAAGGCCCGCTCGTCCAGCTCGTGGCCCTGCTGGAGGTCGATCGCCCTGCGGGTCCCGCCGTCCAGGCTCGCGTTGAACAGACCGTGCGGGTCGTCGACCGACGCGCCCTTGGCGAACGTCACCTTGATCTTGTCCTTGTAGGTCTCGACGGTGCAGACGAGGCCCGAGCACGAGAACGTCGGCACGCCGTCAGGATTCGAGGCCTTGCGCCACTTGGCCTCCTCGACCGCGTCCGGCGCGGCCTCGAAGATCAGTCGCCGAACCTGCTCGACGGTCGCAGCGCGCCAGTCCTCAGCCATGGCGGCACCTAGGCGCCCCCTCCAGCAGGCGGAAGGGCCTCGTCAGCCGCCGAGCTGCTGGACCGAGGTGGCCAGGGCCTCGGCCTCGGCAGCGAGCTGCTCGTCGCCGGGATCGTCCCCCAGTCGTTCGGTCAACGCCGACCGGGAGACCACCTCGAGGGCGCCTCGGTGCTGCTCGTCGTCGCGCTGTCCGGGCTCGAGGACCTCGACGGCTCCCCCGACCAGTCCGAGGATCGCGTCCGGGGCGTCCGCCGCCAGCAGCTGGCGCAGGTGCTCGACGGTGATGGTGTGTGGCTCAGTCATGCCATGTCAGTGCCCCGTGTCGCCCGTACGCAATCGCGGCGAGACCAGGGCCGCGACCCGACAACACACACCCTGTGCCATAGATAGTATTTATGCTACCTTCCGTTCCATGAACCTTGACCAAGTTGCCTCGAGACCCGTGATCCGGGTGGACGACCTGCGCATGAGCTACGGCGACCACGTCGTGCTCGACGGCGTCACGTTCGAGGCCCGCCCCGGGGAGGTGCTTGCCCTGCTCGGCCCCAACGGCGCCGGCAAGAGCACGACGATCGAGATCCTCGAGGGCTTCCGCCATCGATCCGACGGCGACGTCGAGGTCCTCGGGCTCGACCCGGCCGAGGCTGACGAGACGTGGCGAGCGCGGCTCGGCATCGTCCAGCAGTCCTGGCGCGACCACGGCCGATGGGGCGTGCGCCAGCTGCTCGCGCACCTCGGCGCGTACTACGCACCCTTCTCGACGCCTTCCCGTCCTCGTCCCATGGACGTCGACGAGCTGCTGGCGACCGTCGGGCTCAGCGAGCACGCCCATCAGAAGGCGGGGTCGTTGTCCGGCGGTCAGCGTCGTCGCCTCGATGTCGCGATCGGCATCGTGGGCCGGCCTGACCTGCTGTTCCTCGACGAGCCCACGACCGGCTTCGACCCCCAGGCACGGCGGGACTTCCACGACGTCGTGCACCGGCTCGCCGACCTGGAGGGCACCACGATCCTGCTGACGACCCACGACCTCGACGAGGCGGAGAAGCTCGCCGACCGCATCCTGATCCTGGCCGGCGGACGGATCGTCGCCAACGGCAGCGCTGCCGAGCTGTCCCGCGAGGTCGAGGGGCGTACGGAGGTGCGGTGGAGCCGCAACGGCGAGCACTTCGTCCACGCCGCTGACGACGCCACCCGCTTCGTGCGCGAGCTCTTCGAGCAGCACGGCGACGCCATCGGCGACCTCGAGGTCCGCCGCAGCACCCTGGAGGACAGCTACATGACCCTGGTCCACCGCTACGAGACGGATCCGACGGCCGAACCCCGACCGATGGAGGTCGTCCGATGAGCGGCGTCACCAGCCTCCGACCGTCGAGCACGGTCCTGCACGCTGTCCGCCTCGGCATGCGGCGCGGCGGCATCGAGATGCTGCACAGCTTGACGAACCGGGCCGACCAGATCTGGATCGTCGTCATGAACGGCATCTTCGTCGGCGTCCTCCTGCTGCAACGCAACTCCGACCTCGGCGGCACGAGCTTCTCGCTCGCGGTCGCGACGCTGCCCGGACTCATCGGCATGAACGTCGTCATGGGCGGCTGGATGGGCACCGCGCAGATGCTCGCCGTGGAGCGCGAGGACGGCACGCTGCTGCGCGCCAAGTCCACGCCGAACGGGATGCTCGCCTACCTCGTCGCCCGGGTCACCCTGGCCGTGCTCAACACCGCGCTCGGCCTGGTGATCTTCCTCGTCGCCGGCCTGTTCCTGCTGCCCGGGCTCACCGACGTACCGGTCACCGGCTGGCTCATGCTGCTCAGCGTGTTCCTGCTGGGCATGCTCGCCACGATGCCCTGGGGCGCCGTCGTCGGGGCCTCGGTCAAGTCCGCCGGCGCCGGGTTCGGGCTGACGTTCCTGCCGATGGTCGTGCTGATCGCGATCTCGGGCATCTTCTACCCGATCACCGGCATGCCCGACTGGCTCCACCCCGTCGCCCAGGCCTTCCCGGTCTACTGGCTCGGGGCTGGCATGCGTGAGGCCCTGCTCCCCGACGCCGCAGCGGCGGCCGAGCTGGGCGGGGAGTTCCACACCCTGACGACGTTCGGAGTGCTCGGTGCCTACGCCGTCCTCGGCCTGCTCGTCGCACCTCGTGTGCTGCGGGCCATGGCGCGCAAGGAGTCCGGCTCCGCCGTCGAGAGCCGCAAGGCCAAGGCGATGCAGGGCTGGGGCTGACGTGGCGCCCAACGCGGAGCTCGTCCACCAGCGGATCGCGATGTTGCGCGCCGAACGCGGCATCTCCCGGCGCGAGCTCGCCGACGGTGTCGGCGTGCACTACCAGACGATCGGCTACCTCGAGCGCGGCGAGTTCAGCCCCAGCCTCCACCTGGCGCTGAGCATCGCTGGGTTCTTCGAGGTCCCGGTCGAGGTGATCTTCTCGCTGGAGCCCTTCCCCCGGCTCGGCGAGCAGACCGCTTGATCGCCGAGCACCTCCAGGCGCCTGGACGGTAGAGCCTCAAGCCGGGACCGGGAACAGCATCGGGAGCTCCCGCGCTGCCGTCGGGCGAGCCCACAGGTATCCCTGCCCCCAGTCGCACCCGAGCTCTCGGACCAGCCGCAGCTGCTCCTCGGTCTCGACCCCCTCGGCGATCGTCCGAAGGCCCAAGGACCGGGCGAGATCGGCGATGTTGCGGACCATCGCCCGGTTGGCCGGGTCGTTCTCGATGTCTCGCACGAACGTCTGGTCGATCTTCAGGACCGTGACCGGGAACAGCTTCAGGTGCTCGAAGTTGGAGTGACCGGTGCCGAAGTCGTCGAGGGCGACCGACACACCGAGGTCCACCAGGTCGCGCAGCACCTCGGCAGCGGGCTCCAACGCGGGCACCGCCTCGGTCTCGGTGATCTCGAGCACCAGCCGTCCGGGCGCGAGGCCACTGTGTCGCAGGGCGTCTCGTACCTGATCGACCAACGCCCCGTCGGCCAGCTGTTGAGCAGCGACGTTGACGCTGACCCACCGGTCGCCCGCCAGGTCGCGCGCCGCCAGGCACGCCTGGTTCAGGACCCATTCGCCGAGCAGCCCGAGCTGCCCACGGTCCTCGGCCAGCCCGATGAACTCCCCAGCACTGAGCAGCCCTCGCTCGGGATGCTGCCACCGCACCAGCGCTTCGACCCCGACGGTCTCCAGCGACCGCACGTCGACCACCGACTGGTAGGCGAGCCGGAGCTCTCCGCCGGCCAACGCGCGCTCGACGTCGTCCTGGTGGACCGGGCGTCGTCTGGCCTCGATGCTCATCTCGGGCCGGAAGACGCTGTAACGGTTGCGCCCACCGGCCTTGGCCTCGTACATCGCCACGTCGGCCTCCGCCACCAGGTCGTCGACGGATGCCGCCGGCCTGCCCGGGGCTACACCGATGCTGAAGTGGGCGATGTGCTCCGTGCCCGCCAGGACGATCGGAACCGACGTGGCCGCGATGACCCGGTCCATCACCCGCAACGACTCGTCGAGCGAGGTGTCCTCGAGCAGGATGGCGAACTCGTCTCCGCCGAAGCGGGCGACCGTGTCCTCCGGACGAAGGCAGGTGACGAGCCGCTCGCTCAGCTCGCAGAGCAACAGGTCGCCCGTGCTGTGCCCATACGTGTCGTTGACGGTCTTGAAGTCGTCGAGGTCGAGGAAGCAGATCACCAACGGGTGGGGTTGCCGGCGCTGTGTCGCCTGCTGGGCACGCTCGAGGAAGAGCGCCCGGTTGGGCAACCCGGTCAGGCTGTCGTGCGTGGCTCGCCGACGCAGCTCGTCCTCGAGCTGACGGCGTTCGGTGATGTCTCGGCTGTTGAGGACCAGCGCCTGCACCGTCGGGTCGTCGAGCAGGTCGGTCACCGCCGTCTCGGCGTACATGAACGTCCCATCGGCGTGCAGGAACCGGCACTCGATGCGCGCGCTGCCCTCGCTGCGAGCCCGCTCCAGCGCACTGCTGAACACCTCGACGTCGTCGGGGTGCACCCAGTCGCGGACCGGCCTCCCCACCAGCTGGTTGACCGGCACGTCGAACACCCGCGCAGCCGCCGAGCTCTGGTAGGTCACCTCGCCGGCGTCGTCCACCAGGGTCAGGACGTCACTGGAGTTGCGAGCCAGCGAGTGGTAGCGGGTCTCGGTGCCCTCGAGGTGCTCGAACGCTGCGCCGGCGAGCGTGGCGACGAAGGCCGCCAGCTGCCGTTCCTCGTCCCCGAACAGCCCGCTGACGCGCTGGTGGGTCACGTAGAAGCAGAACCGCACCTCGCCGTGCACCACGATCGGCGCAGCCAGCACCGACCGGACCTCGGAGAGGATCGCGCTGTCGTCCTCGCTGAGCTCGTCCTCGTCGACCACGACCGGTGCCATGCTCCTCACCGCGCGGCGGAGCAGTGCGCGACTGACGCGATCCACGATCTCGCCGGACTGGGTCGTCGAGCTGTCGTCGACGAGGGCCTCCCCGCTGATGATGTGGCACGAATCGCCACGCAGCAGGGTCAGGGCCGCCTCGCGTACGGCCGTGTGGACGGCTTGGGGCGTCGCAGCGGCGGTGATCGTTCGCCCGACGTCGAGCAAGGTCTCGAAGCGGTCGAAGCGCGACAACGTGAACCCGGCGACGGAGTCGACGGCGGTCCGCTGGGGTCGGCACGACTCGACGACTGCCAACGCGTCGGCCACCGCCTCCTCAGGTCCCCCACGCGCCCGCGCGACGTCCGCCGTCGCCAGCCGCGTCAGGGCCGCCTCGAACCGGGCGCCTTGCTGCTCTGCGACGGCCAGGCTGCGGCGCAGCAGCCGGCTCATCCTGCGACGCCGGTCACTGAGCGATGCCACCAGGCCGGCTTCTCGCAGGGCGTGAGGAGCGTTGTTGCGATAGCTGAACGCCCACCAGCGAGCCCGGCGAACCGCACGCCGCGCCGCGCGGACGGCTGCTGCCCGGCTGCGGGGGTCATGGACCGGGACCCGTTCGGCCTGCTCCCGTGCCACCGTCGCGCGCCAGGCAGCGACCGGTGCGACGTACTCCTGGCGCAGTCCCGCACGGCGGATCGTCGCCGCTGCCTCCTCCAGATGCTCCGCTGCGGCGGCCAGGTCACCGCGGTGCCGTGCGGCGATGCCGGCGGCCAGCCGCACCTCGGTCGCCGTGCTGGCGTCCAGGCCACCCAGCTCGAGCTCGGCCTCGATGAGCCGGACGTCGACGTCGCCTTCCATGGCTCGGGTCCACACGGAGAGGCCGACACCAGCAGCCGTACGGTCGCCGATCGCGACGGCCGAGCGGTAGACGCCCTCCGCGACTTCTGCGGCATCGGCCAACCGGCCCTGCCGGTGCAGGCACATGGCCAGGTTCCAGCCGGCCGTGTTGACCTCCCACTGGTCCCCCGTCGTCTCCAGCAGCCGGATGGCCTCGCGGCTCGCCTCCTCGCCTTCGACGAACCGCGACGCGGCGTACAGCGCGACCCCGGCAAAGCTCTGGCTCTGGCCCTGGCCCCAGACGTCCTTGTCGGCCCGGCGGATCTCGAGGGAGCGCGCTGCATAGCGCAGCGCACGTGCGAACAGGGGTCCCATCGTCGCCACCGGGGCGTGCTCCGAGCACGCCTGCCCGAGCTCCGGACTGGGTGGGTAGCGCTCGGCGAGGTTGAGTCCGCGCAGATGGCTCCAGGCGCAGGTCACCTTGCCGCTGTGGAACCAGTAGAGGTAGGCCAGTCGGCTGTGCAGGCGCATGGCCAGGAAGTCCTCGTCGCGGCCCGAGGGGTCGCGACGCCCTGTCGTCAGCCGCGGGAACAGCGTGTGGGTCACCTGCACCACCACCTCCCACACCAGGCGCAGCGCAAAGCCCGCGAACGTGCGCGGCACCGGTCGACCGAGTCGTGCCATGGCGCCTTCGAGGTGGTGCCTCGCCGTGGCGATGTCACCCTGCTTGAACGCGAGAGCGCCGAGCTTGCCGTCCAGCTCGGCCTGGCGGCCGCGGTCCGTCACCAGTGTGCGGGCGATGTCCAGCTGTCGCTGAGCCGCGGCGTAGGAGCCCTCGAGGGTCAGCACGTCGCCCAGTCCTTCTGCGACGACGAGCCTCGTGGGGTGGTCGTCGGGTGCCACGGCCCGTTCGGCCATGCGGTAGTGCGACAACGCCACGTCGAAGGCGTGCTGCGCTCGAGCGGTCGCGGCCGATCGCAGGGCGTACGGAAGCGACTCGTCGTGTCGTCCCGCGGCGTCGAGGTGGTAGGCGAGGTCGAACACGGAGACCTCGTCCTCGGGCAACGCGAGCATCGCGTCGGCCGCGCGACCGTGGAGCTGCTGCCGCTCGGTGTCGTCGAGCCGTGCGAGGAGCGCCTCGCGGATCTTGTCGTGCGAGAAGGCGCAGCGACCGGTCACGTCGTCGACCCACACCAGACGACGCCGAACCGCATCGTGGAGGATCTCCGCCGCGGCGTCGGTCTCGTCGGCGAGCTGTGTGGCCAGCACGAAGTCGAACTCCTTGCCGAGAGCAGCACCGGCGGACAGGACGCTCAGCGAGGACGGCGACAAGAGCTCGAGGCGGCGCACGAGGAAGCTGGCCGTCCGACGGGCGGTCTGCACGTGACGGAGCGCCCCCGGCTCGAAGCTCCAGCCGCGTGGCGTGCTGAGCAGTGCGCCGGACTCGACGAGTCCGCGCAGCACGGCGGCCCCCATGAGCGGGCTCCCGTCGGCGAGCCGGACGACGGCGCTGATCGCCGAGCTCGGCAGCGGCCCGGCCATCGACTCCGACAGCTGTCGCATCGCCGCGGGCAGGAGCGGACCGAGCTGCACAGACGTCGCCCTGCGTATGCTCCGCAGCGGATGGTCCGGTGGGACCTCCTCGGACCGGAACGCCACGACGACTCCGACGTGGTCGGGCAGCTCCGCTCCCTCGGCGAACACGTCGTCGAGCAGCTGGATGGTCAGCCGATCGGCCCATTGGAGGTCGTCGAACACCACGAGGCAGGGCTGCTCGGCATCACCGAGCAGGTGCAGCAGCCGGCGCAGGGCGGTCAGGCTCCGTTGCTCACCGAATCGCTCCGGACCGACGTCGGCCTCGTCGGCCGCGACTCCCAGCATCTCCGCCAACAGGGGCAGCGCCTGCGCGACCGGTCCCGCGCTCTCGCCGAGGCCGGCGCGCAGTGCCGCGCCGATCTCGGGCTGCTCCTCGTGTCGCGCAGCGAGCCCCTCCGCCAGGCCGTGCAGGACCTCGAACGGCCGAGCACCACTCTCGGCGACGCCCCGGCCACGGAGGACGGCAAGTCCCCCTGCCGCAGCGCGCGTCGACACCTCGGCGAGCAGCCTGCTCTTGCCGCCACCGGAGTCCGCCTCGAGGAGCACGAGGCCCGAACCACCGCGCCCCACCTCGTCGACGAACGCACCCAGCTGGGCGAGCTCGGCGTCGCGTCCCACGAAGTCAGGATCGGTCAGCGTACGGCGGTGGTCGTTCCGCCCCACGACCAGGCGCGGGTCCGTGTCGCCGCCTTCCCAGGCGTCGAGCAGCTTCCTGAGGTCGTACGCGAGCGCGGGTGCGGATTGATACCGGTCCCCCACCTCCTTGGCCAGCAGACGCTGCAAGATGGCGTCGACGGCCCGTGGCATGTCCGGACGTGTCGCCGCGAGCAGCGGCGCGGGGGTCGACAGGTGGTGCCGCAGCACCTCTCCCACGGTGGTGCCGGGAAAGGGTGGATGACCGGCGAGGATCTCGAAGAGCACGACCCCGACCGCGTACAGGTCGGCGCGCTCGTCGGGGCTGACCGAGAGCATCCCGGCAGCCTCCGGCGCCAGGTAGCGACAGGTCCCGACGAGATGGACGCCGACCGCGTCGTCGAGGAGGGGGCCGCGGGCGAATCCGAGGTCGACGAGCGTCGCACGGACCGGATCGGACTGGTTCACGATGATGTTGGCGGGTTTGACGTCGCGATGCAGGATGCCGGAGTCGTGCGCGGCGGTCAGCGCGCTGACGACGTCGAGCACGATCCTCAGTGCCGCGCCCAGAGAGGACGGCCCGCGACTGATCACCTGGTCGAGGGGCACGCCGGGCACGAACGGCTGCGCCAGGTACCAGTGCTGGTCAGCGACTCCCGCGTCGCTGAGCCCGACCAGCCCGTCGCCGGTCAGACCACGCAGGACCCGCGTCTCGTGCTCGAACCGCAGTCGCGCGAGGTCGTGGATGGCGCCGGGCGTGATCGTCTTCAGGACCACGTCCGACCTGGTCCTGGTGTCGATCGCGCGAAATGTCGTGGCCCCATGGCCGGACTTCAGGCAGGCGCCCAGCAGGTAGCGACCGGCGAACAGCTCGGCCGGTGCGACGGTCCCCTCCGCGTGATCCATGCAGTCCCATTCCACCGCCGTGAGGCGTCGTCGACATCGGCCCTACGACGTCTGGGAGCTGGGCGTCGTCCCTCCATGGTGGTGTTTGCCGAAAATTTTCACCATGACCAGCACGAAGCATCTTTCCTAGTCCTTCCTGTCATTGCAGGGCCGGTGCTCCTTCGGCACCGTACTGTCGGCTGTGGGAGCACCGGGCGCCATGCCCGTTCGAGCGAGGGAGCGCCGATGGTCGACCAGATCGAGATACGTATGCTCGGGCGGCTGTGGGTCAGGCGGGCGAACGGCGCTCTGGTGCCGTCGTCGCACTGGGCCGCCGGCAAGACGACGGACCTCCTGAGGCTGCTGGCCGTCCAGGCTGACCAGCCCGTCAGCTCGGAGACCCTCGTGGCTGCGCTCTGGCCGGACGTCACGAAGGAGAAGGGGATGGCGAGCCTGCGCACCGCGACCGCTCACATCCGTGCCGCGCTGGGGAAGAACAGCATCGAACGGCACCTGGGCGACCTGCAGCTCTGTGGGGCGTGGGTCGACGTCGGCGCCTACCGGCTGCTCGCCCTGGAGGTGGAGGGCGCTGCGCGCGCGGGAGACCTCGCCCGATCGGTCGCCATGGCCAAGGAGTCCGAGGCGCTCTATGTCGACGACTTCCGCGCCCACGACGACTCGAGCGGCTGGGCACGCACGATCCGTGACCACCTGATCGACCGCCGCAAGACCGTCCTCGCCACCGCTGCCGAGAGCGCCACCCGACTGGGTTGGATACGCGACGCCATCGAGCTGGCCACGGTCGCGGTTGCCCTTGACCCGTGCTTCGAGCGGGCGCACAGGACGCTCATGCAGGCCTACGCCGCCATCGGCGAGACCGACTCGGCTGTCCGCACCTATCAACGCTTCAGCCGAAACCTCAAGGCGAGCCTCGGGGCCGCGCCGTCGGCGCAGACCCGCGCCCTGCACCAACAGATCCTCGCTCCCGTCGAGAGTCCGGCCCCGGACAAGAAGCTGGTGGGCCGGGAGCGAGAGGTGCGAGCCTTGGTCGCGGCACTGGAAGCAGCGGCCGACGGCGACGGATCCGACGTCGTCTGTCTCGTCGGTCCTCCGGGCTCGGGCCGGGAGGCCCTTCTGCGCGCAGCGGTGGACCGCCTGGCGCATGCCTCGTTGCGGCCCGTACGGCCCGCCACCGCATCACGGCGCGGTCCGACCCCGGCACGGGTCACGCACGACGGGCGCACCGACGTCGCGGTCAAGGGTCCCGTCGACACCCGGCCCGAGAGGGCGCACGCCGAGCTGAGGGAGATGCTGGCGAGCATCGACCCCCAGGCCGGGCGGGTGCTGGTCGCGCTGACGTCTGGCGTGACCGCGCGGCTTCTCGCTGCCGATCCTGATGCCCGCTACCGCGTGACGACCGTGCAATCAGGCCCTCTCGACGAGTCCGACCTACGTCTGCTCTCGCGCGTCATCCTGACCGGTCCGCCCACGCCCCACCTGATCGCGACCTTGAGGTCTGTCACCGACGACCTCGCTGGTCGCGCCGTGGCCCAGCTCCGTGCGTGGATGGCGGCCGGGCAGATCATCTCCACCCCCCGCGGTCTCGACGTGGTGAGCGAGTCCGGCTTCGGCAGTGTCATGGCCGCGGGTGCGACCTTCCGGCTCCTGACCGAGCACCTCGACCCGAAGGACCTGGAGATCTGCCAGGTGCTCGCGGTCATCGACCAGGACGCCACGCCGAGCACCGTCATGGACGTGGTGGGGCACGATCGGCGTACCGCGTTGCGACGCTCCGAGATCGAGGACCGCATGGACCATCTCGCGGACCGGGGCTTCCTGCGCCTCAGCGATCAGGGGTACCAGTTCCGTGACCACGCGGTGCGCGACGCGTTCGAGCTGTGGTTGAGGCCCTCCGTTCGCGCTCGCATCCAGCGCCGCCTCGCCGGCGGAGGCCTGGAGGACGAGCGCGTGCCGGCCGGCACCTGGAGCGTCCCACGGGCCCTGGTGGACCGGCGAGCGCCGGTCCGAGGCCGCCGCGCAGCCGATCGTCTGTGACCCCGCGCTCGACGCGATCCTCCACGCGCGCTGTCAGTCGAGGACCGCGTAGAGGCGGACGATGCGGCCGTCCTCGACGATCGCGAAGTTCATCCCCGCCAGACTGGGATCCTCTCCCGGGACACCGAGCTGCCAATGGAAGATCACGGCGTCGTCGACGTGCTTGACCGGCTTCGTCAAGGAGAACTCGGAAGTCGGCCTCATCATCGTGGCCAGAGTGTGGATGCGTTCGATGAAAGCCTCTCGACCGTCCACCGGGCCGTCTTGATCGACGTAACGAACGCCTTCAGCGAACAACCGTTGAATCGCCGCCCGGCGTCGCTCGCCTTCTGGCTCGTTCGACACCTCCTCGAGGTACGCAGCAACGAGGTCCTCAGGATCCATCCCTCCAGTGTGCCGCCGTCCGAGCTCGCGTGCCAGCTGCATCCTGGCGTGCCTCGATCCGGGCATGACAAAGGCCCCTGACCGGCATTTCTGCTGGTCAGGGGCCTTCATTGGTAGCGGGGACAGGATTTGAACCTGTGACCTCTGGGTTATGAGCCCAGCGAGCTACCGAGCTGCTCCACCCCGCGTCGCCTGCTCCACTTTACGGGTCGGGGACCCGCGGATCAAATCCGGGGTCCCCCGCCGTCCTACTTCTTCTCGGCCGAGACGGCCTTCTGGGCGTCCTCGATGGCCTGCGCCATCTGGCCGACCCTCCGCTGGTACGTCGCGAGGTCGCCGTCCTTGAGTGCCGCTTGCGCCTGGTCGTAGTAGCGCGAAGCGTCGTCGAGGAGCTCCGACGCGGTCTGGTCGGCGTCGGATGGCGGGTCGTCGTCGGGCGCCGGATCAGGGTCGGACTCGCCGGACGTGTTGCCCTCCTCAAGGCCGAGCGCCACCCGCAGCGCCTCGTCGAGCGACTCGCCGAACCCGACATCGTCGCCGAACGAGGCGAGGACGTACTGCAGCTGCGGATAGGACCCCTCGGAGGCCTGCCGCTTGATGTAGACCGGTTGGACGTACAGGAGTCCTCCGCCGACCGGCAGCGTCAACAGGTTGCCGTACTGGATGTCGGTGCCGGCCTGCTTGAACGGCAGCAACGCCTGGGTCACCCCGTTGTCGGTCTGCAGCTTGTTGGCGATCTGGCTCGGACCGTCGACCTGGCTGCCGCTCGCCAGCTGCAGGATCTGCATCTTGCCGAAGTCCTCGGTGTCGGTCGCCTCGGAGTTGACCGACACGAACGCCGCGAGGTTCTGCCGCTTGTTGGGCAGGTAGACGCTCGTCAGGCTGAACGTGGGGACGTCCTCGCCGGGCGTGGAGGTCGACAGGTAGTACGGCGGCTGCAGCGCCGTCGAGCTGCCCGGAGCCGTCGGGTCCTCCGGCACCTTCCACCGCTGGTCGTCGTTGTAGAACGCCTGGGGATCGGTCACGTGGTAGCGCTGCAGCACGTCGCGCTGCACCTTGAACAGGTCGACCGGGTAGCGCAGGTGCTCGAGCAGCCCGTTGCTGATCTTGCTCTTGGACTCCACGACGCCGGGGAACACCTTCATCCAGGTCTTGAGCACCGGGTCCTTGGTGTCCCACTGGTAGAGCTTGACCGTGCCGTCGTACGCGTCGACGACGGCCTTGACCGAGTTGCGCATGTAGTTGACCTGGTCGGTTGGCAGCGCGGCCTGCGAGTTGCCGTCGGCGGTCAACGTGTCGGCCGTGGCCTCGCGCAGCGAGCGGTGCTCGGAGTAGGGGTAGGAGTTGCTGGTCGTGTAGCCGTCGACGATCCAGACGACTCGGCCGTTGACCACCGCCGGGTAGGAGTCACCGTCGACCGTGAGCCACGGCGCGACCTTCTTGACCCGGTCGCGGGGCTCCCGGTCGTAGAGGATCTTGGACTCGGAGTTGACCCGGCCCGACAGCACGATGTTGGGCTCGGCGAACTTGAAGGCGTACAGCGCCTTGTTGAACAGGTTGCCGACGGGCACACCGCCCTTGCCGTCGTACGTGTTCTGGGTGACGCTCGCCTTGCCGTCGTCGTCGGCAGCAGCGCCGCTGCGCGGGATGTCGACCTCGATCGGCTCGGCACCCTTGGGCCGCCCGACGATCGAGTACGACGGGGACTGCTCGCCGAAGTAGATCCGCGGCGGCGTGGTGGTCTTGATCTCGCCGACCATGGGGATGTCACGGGCGGTGAACACGGGCTCACCGTTGGCGCCGCGCTGGTTGCCCCGGGCTGCGATCACGCCGTAGCCGTGGGTGTAGACCGTGTGGTCGTTGGTCCAGTTGCGCTGGGTGTCCTGCAGGCCGTCGAGGTTGAGCTCGCGAGCCGCGATGATGGTGTCCTGCGGCCGGTCCTCGCCCTCGAGCTGGTAGCGGTCGACGTCGAGGGTCCGGGGCACGGTGTAGTAGCCGCGCACCTGCTGGAGCTGCTGGAACGCGTCGGAGATCAGCGTCGGGTCGAGCAGGCGGGTGCTGACCCGTGACTCCGCCGACGCGGCGAGGGCTGCGGGCGTCAGGTCGGTCTTGGCCGAGTAGGTCTGCACGTCGGTGTCGGCGACGTCGAACGCCTGCCGCGTCGCCTCGATGTTCCTGGCGATGTAGGGCCCCTCCTTGTCCGGCTCCGACGGGTTGACCTGGAAGCCCTGCATCACGGCAGGCCAGATGGCGCCAATGAGGATCGAGGTGAGAGCCAACAGGCCCAGGCCGATCGCCGGCAGGGCCCAGGACCGGATGAAGATCGCGGCGAAGAACAGCAGGGCGCACACGATCGCGACGCCGATCAGGATGTTCTTGCTGGGGATGCGCGCGTTGGCGTCGGTGTAGGTGATGCCGTCGACCAGACCGCCCGAGCCGATCGCCAGACCGAAACGGTCGAGGTAGTACGAGACCGCGCGCAGCAGCACGCCGATGCCGACCAGCACCGACAGGTGCACCTGCGCGGCACGCGTGAGCTTCGGGCCGCGCCCGGCGATCCGGATGCCGCCGTAGACGTAGTTGAGGAACAGCACCGTGAGCACCGTGATGACGATCATCGCGAACGAGAACGACGTCAGGAACCGCCACCACGGGTAGTCGAAGACGTAGAACCCCACGTCCTTGCCGAACTGGGCGTCCTTGGTGCCGAACGACGTGCCGTGCCGCCACTTCTGGAACGTGTCCCAGTGCGCCGCGGCGACCGAGCCGGAGAAGCCGGTCAGGACGAGGCCGAAGCCGATCGCGAGCGGGCGAAGCAACGGCGTGAGCGCCAGTCGGTAGCGGTAGGCCGGGTCGTCCCGGCGCATTGGCGCCGCGTCGGGACGTGTGCGGTAGGCGACGACGAGGTTGCCGACGACGAACAGCCCGAAGATCAGCCCCATGATCAAGAACAGCGAGACCCGCGTCAGCAGCACGCTGCGGAACACGTCGCTGTAGCCGACCGACTTGAACCAGAGGCGATCGGTCCAGACGCTCGTGAAGATCGAGCCGAGGAACAGCAGCAGTGCCAACGTGATGAGGGTGGGCACCAGCACGCGCTGACGCCGGTCAGGTCCTTGCCGGGGCTCCCTGCGAGGGCGGGGGGTTCCGAAGATGTCGCTCACGTGGCTCCTGGTGACGGGGTGACAAGACTCTATGCCAGAGTGCGGCGGAGGTGTTCGATCAGGCCCGGTACGAGATCGGGCCCCTCCAGCAGCTCGGCATCATGGGGTTCTCGGGCGCGTACGGCACTGTGTGCCTGCCCGTCGCGCACCACGGCGGCGACGAGGCGCACCTCGCGGCGGTCCGGGTGAGCCGCGACGACGGCGAGCAGCTCGTCGGGGTCGTCCGGCAACGACGCCTCGGCCTCGGGCGGCAGCATGATGCGCTCGACGACGGCGGCACAGCCTGTGACGGCATCGGGCCAGGTGATCTCGGTCAGCAGGTCCTCGAGCTCCCGCCCGGACGGCAGCTCCTGCTCGACGGGCGTCATGCTGGCTGCGTCTCCGGCGAGCTGCTCCGCGAGTCCCGGCTCCCGGGCGATCAGCTCGGCGGTGGGCACGAGGGCGAACAGTCGTGGCGGCTGGTCCCACCCCTCGGCGCCCACGTGCGACTCGACCTCGAGCGCGGCCTGGCGCAGCGGCGAGTCCGGCATCAGCTGCATGTCGGGACCTTGGCGTGCGCGTCCTTGGCCAGCGCCTCGAGCGACGAGATCGCGTCGTCGAGCTCGGAGATCTTGACCAGCTGCAGTCCGTGGTCGTCGCCGTCGGTGGCCTCGGCGCAGTTGGCGGCCGGGACCAGGAAGATCGTGGCGCCGCCGTCGGCGGCCCCGGCGATCTTCTGGCGGATGCCGCCGATCGGCCCGACCGTGCCCTCGGGGGTCATCTCACCGGTGCCGGCGATCTTGTTGCCACCGGTCAGTGAGCCGGGCGTCAGCTTGTCGTAGATCGCGAGCGCGAACATCGTGCCGGCGCTGGGCCCGCCGACGGTACGACCGACGTTGTTGTCGATCTTGATGGGGTAGGTGTAGGTCACCCCGATCGTGATGCCGACCCGCGGGATGCTCTTGTCCTCGGGATCGGCCCGGGTCGTGACCGGGACCTGCAGCGACCGGCCCTTGCGCTCGACCGTCATGCGTACGACCTCGCCCGGCTCGTGCGTGCCGACGGCCTTGACGACCTGGTCCGGCGTGGTGACCTTGCTGCCGTCGACGGCGGTGAAGACGTCGCCGGGCTTGAGGACCTTGGCCGATGCGCCGTCCTTGACCACGCCGGCGACCGACGGACGGCCGGTGACGGTGTAGCCGGCGGCACGCAAGGCAGCCACCCGCGAGGAGTCCTTGGAGCCGGACAGCTGGGCGGCGGACTCGGCGGTCGACTCCTCCTGCGTCTCGTTGTCGGGGTAGATCAGGTCCTTGGGCACGACGGCCTTGTCGCCGTCGAAGTAGGCCGCGACGGCTTCGACCAGCGAGAGGTTCTGCTCGGGCCCTCCCACACGTACGGTGGTGAAGTCGAGCGAGCCGCTCGTCGGGTAGGTCTTGACGCCGTCGCCGAACGTGAACATCGGCTTGCCGTTGAACTCGCCCAACGTGTCGTAGGCCGGCCCCGGCTGCAGGCGTACGTAGGGCACCGGCACCATCCAGGCCAGGCAGCTCAGCACGATCAAAGAGAGTGTTGCGACGACCATCGTCGTGTAGCGAGCACTCAGCTTCGACGGGTCGGACACACCCTGAGCCTAGTCAGTGCCGGCAACCTCGGGGCCTCCGGCCGGGGCGTCGGGCGAACCCACCCATGCGGCGTCGCCCGAGGTGTAGGTCTGGTGCTTCCACACCGGCACGTCGGTCTTGAGCTCGTCGATGAGGCGCCGGCAGGCCTCGAACGCCTGCGCGCGGTGTGCTGCCGACGCGGCCACGACGACCGCCAGGTCACCCACCGCCAGGTCCCCGACGCGGTGCACGCCGGCCAAGCCGACCACGTCGCACTCGTCGGCGATGCGCTGCGCGACGTCCTGCAGACGCGCCAAAGCGGTCGGGTGCGAGGAGTAGCCGAGGGCGGCGACCTCCTGACCCTCGTCGTGGTCGCGCACCGTCCCGATGAACATGCAGATGCCGCCCGCGACGGGGTCGGTCACCGCGTCGTACACCTCGTCGAGGCTCAGCGGTGCGTCACGGATGTCGAGCAAGCGTACGGCAGTCATGGTCGATTCATCGTAGGGCGAACACAGATCCCGTGGGACCTGCGGATCCGGTCGCTACTGTTGCCGTATGGCCGAGAACGAGAACGAAGAGCCCGAGAACCCCTTCAAGGGCACGCCCATGGAGCAGCTGTTCGGGGCGTTCTCCGGCGGCCAGATGGACATGAACCAGATCATGGGCCAGATGCAGAAGATGTTCGCCCCGCACGAGGGCAGCGTCAACTTCGACCTCGCCAAGGACGTCGCGCGGCACACCGTCGCCGCCGCGGGCCCCGACCCGTCGCCCAGCTCCGCGCAGCAGGGTGCCGTCGACGACGCCGCACAGCTCGCCGAGTCCTGGCTCGACACCGTCACGTCGATGCCCGTCGGCGCCACCACCGCGACCGCGTGGAGCAGGGCCGAGTGGATCGAGGCGACCTCCGGCACCTGGCAGCAGCTCGTCGAGCCGATCGCCGCACACGTCGTCAAGGCGATGGGCGAGGCACTGCCCGACGAGGCCAAGGCCATGGCCGGCCCGCTCATCGGCATGCTGTCCCAGGCCGGCGGAGCCATGTTCGGCCAGCAGGTCGGCCAGGCCCTCGGCGGGCTCGCAGGCGAGGTCGTGTCGTCGACCGACATCGGCATCCCCCTCGGCCCGGAGCGCATCGCCGCCGTCCTGCCGTCCGGGGTCGAGGCATTCGGCGAGGGCCTCGAGCACAAGGCGTCCGACGTGCTCCTCTACGTCGTCCTGCGCGAGTGCGCCCACCACCGCCTGTTCCACCACGCCCCGTGGCTCCGGCCCGCCCTCGTCGGGGCGGTCGAGGAGTTCGGCCGCGGCACCCGCATCGACGTGGGGGCGATCGAGTCGCAGCTGCACGGCCTCGATCCCTCGCGCCCCGAGGAGCTCCAGGAAGCTCTTGCAGGTGGCCTGTTCGAGCCCGAGCGCACGCCCGAGCAGCAGCGCGCCCTCGACCGCCTCGAGACGCTGCTCGCCTTCATCGAGGGCTGGGTCGACGAGATCGTCACGCAGGCGACCAAGGACCGGATGCCGGCCGCGGCACCGCTCGCCGAGGCGATGCGCCGTCGGCGCGCCGCCGGTGGCCCGGCCGAGCAGACGTTCGCCTCGCTGGTCGGGCTGGAGCTCCGGCCCCGCAAGCTCCGCGAGGCCACGACGCTCTGGGCCGCGTTGCGCGACCGGCAGGGTGCCGACGCCCGCGACGCCGTCTGGAGCCACCCGGACCTGATGCCGTCGACGGCGGACCTCGACGATCCGCTGGGCTTCGCCCAGGGCGAGCACCGTACGCAGAGCGACGACGACTTCGACGCCGCGCTCGGCGAGCTGCTCGACAACGACCCCGGTGAGGCCGGCGAGTCCGAGCCCGGCGCCGACGGCCCCCGCGAGTGACGCTGCGTGACGACGCGCACGGCGTCCTGCATGCGTGGGCCGCGCCCGACGACGAGCAGGAGCGGCTGCGCCGGCTGTACGTCGCGCACACCGAGACGTACGCCGATGCGATGAGCCGGGAGTGCCACCCGGACCACCTGACCGCGAGCGCGATCATCTTCTCCGCCGATCACGAGCGCGTGCTCCTGACGCTGCACCGTGTCATCAAGCGGTGGTTGCAGACCGGGGGGCATTGCGAGCCTGGTGATGCGACCCTCACCGAGGCGGCGCTGCGGGAGGGCCGCGAGGAGAGCGGCATCCACGATCTCGCGATCGATCCCGTGCCCGTGCTGCTGTCGCGCCACGAGGTGCCGTGCGGCCCGGTGCGCCCGGCGCACCACCTCGACGTGCAGTACGTCGCCGTCGCCCCGGCGGGCGCGCGTCACGTCATCAGTGACGAGTCGGACGATCTCGCGTGGTTCGACGTCGAGGCGCTGCCTGCGGAGACGGACGACTCGGTCAGGGCGCTGATCGCTGCTGCCAGGACACGCCTTCGAGGAAGCCCTTAGCCTTCGCGGTCTCCGGGTAGGCCTCGACGAGCGCCCAGAACCGCTTGCTGTGGTTGGGCTCGATCAGGTGGGCCAGCTCGTGCAGCAGGACGTAGTCGACGACCCACTCCGGCATGCCCTTGAGCCGGTCCGACAGCCGGATGCTGCGGTCGGCGCTGGTGCACGATCCCCATCGGCTGTTCTGGTTGCCGACCCAGCGCACGGACAACGGCACTGCGCGTCCGTTGAGGAAGGTCTCGGACAGCTGGGTCGCCCGCGCCCGGAGGTCGTCGTCGCTCGGGCGGACGCGCTGCTCGCGGCGGTCGAGTCGCTCGACCAGGCTGCGCACGTGGCGCTCCTCCTCGGCCGCAGACAGGTGGGCCGGCATCAGCACGATGGTCTTGTCGCCCTCGCGGTAGGCGCGCACCGTGCGCTTGCGCCGTGCGCTGCGACGGATCTCGACCTCTCCCATGCCGAAAACCTATCTCGGTCCGCCGACCTTTCGTCCGTCCACAACGCGGTCTGTGCAAAGCGGCTGGTCACACAGGCAGATCAGCGATGGGTGTGGGACGGGCACACAGGTTGTGCACCGTCTCGTCCACATGCCCTCTCGGCGTTCCCCACAAGTTGTCCCCACAGTTATCCACAGGCGTGGACAACAGGTGCTGGAAACCGGTTGCCCTCACCGCCGAAGAGCCCTAGCGTGAGCGCCACTCGAGGCTCTCGACGGAGCTCGCAAGGGGAAGGCAAGCTCCGTCGGGAGCCTCGCTCGTGTGCCGGCCGCCCGGTGCCACCGCGACGCGGGATTTCCGCCGCGACGACGCGCCGAAGCCCTTTACGCTCGGCTGAGCGTGAAACGCCCCCCTCGCGCGTACGCTGAACGTGACTAGCACCACATCGGCAAGGAGGCCGCAATGTCGGAAACATGGAGTGGCGAGTTCTACTGCGTCAAGTGCAAGGAAAAGCGCGAGGCGTCCGGAGAGGTCCACGTCAGTGACAAGGGCACTCGTATGGCCAAGGGCGTCTGCCCGGTCTGTGGCACCAAGCTGAACCGGATCCTCGGTAAGGCCTGAGCCACCCGCGGGGATCCGGGCCCCGCACTTCCCCGAGCTTTGCGGAGGATCCGACACCATGTCGGGTCCTCCGCACTCGTGTGTGTGGACGGCGTGCTCGCTCGATCAGCCTCGAGCAGCGACGCTGAGGCCATGGCCTTCCGTCCCGCGCTCCGGCCCGGAGCCCCACTCCTGCGCAGGGACGCGACGCACCTGCAGGTCGGCACCTCCCCCGGCATCGTCTTCGCCGACCGCCCGGGGCTGGTCGAGCTGCTGCGCCTGCTCGACGGGGCCCGGGACGTCGAGCGCCTGGCTGCCGTCGCCCGTGCGACGATCCCCGAGCTCGGCAGGCCAGTGGCCGAGGTCCTCGCCGAGCTGCGATCCGCCGGCGTGGTCTTCGACGCCACGAGATGGAGCGGTGCCCGGCGTCGTGGCATGGACGCCGAGGCCCGCCATGCCGACGTCGTCGGTGACGACCCGGCCCGACTGCGCCACCGGCAGGCGTACGGGCTGTCGGTGCACGCGGACGCCGGCAGCCGGCGACTGGCCGAGATCGCGCAGGCGATCCTCACGGACTCCGGAGTGACCGACCTCGGCGCGGACGAGCCCGACCTCTTGGTCGTCGTCTCGTGCGGTGAACCCGCACGCACCGTGTTCGAGCAGTCCGTTCGGCTCGGCCTCGACCACCTGCCTGTCGTGATCGACGAGGACCGGGTGCGGATCGGACCGCTGGTGCGACCCGGCTTCACGCCGTGCATGTCCTGCCACGACCTGCACCGTGCCGACTGGGACCGCGCCTGGCCCGCCCTGGTGCACCAGCTCGGCCGCCAGACCGCGACGATGACACCGCCGGCCGTCGGCGCCGTGACGCTGCACGCGGCGGCCCTCGAGATCGCGGTCGAGGTGCTGGCGCACGCAGAGGGCCGGCCCGGCCGCACGACGGGTCGCTGCCTGGTGGTCGGCCCGGCGCACGACGAGCGGGCGGCCTGGCCGCTGGCGTTCCACCACGCCTGCACCTGTGACCTGCTCCGCGCCGCCTGATGGGGTCCCCGCGACTATCCTGACCAGGTGCCCAAGACTCCCGACCAGCCCGACGGGCCGGACCGACCAGGTGCGCCCGGCAAGGGTGCTCCTGCTGGTCGGCCGCTGACCGGCAGCGCGTTCCTGCGCACCGCGCGCCTCGCGTCGCTGCCGGTGGGGTTCGCCGGGCGGACGACCCTGGGGCTCGGCAAGCGCATGGTCGGCGCGCCGGCCAACGTCGTGCTCAACGAGGTCCAGCGGCGCACGGCTGACCAGATCTTCTCGGTGCTCGGGCAGCTCAAGGGTGGGGCGATGAAGTTCGGCCAGGCCATGAGCATCTTCGAGGCCGCCCTGCCCGAGGAGTTCATCGGTCCCTATCGCGAGACGCTCGTCAAGCTGCAGGACGCCGCACCGCCCATGCCACCCGACACCGTCCACCGCGTCATGACCGAGGAGTTCGGCGCCGACTGGCGCGAGCAGTTCACCTCGTTCGAGGACAAGCCGGCCGCCTCGGCCTCGATCGGCCAGGTGCATCGTGCGGTGTGGGCCGACGGCCAGGAGGTGGCGGTCAAGCTGCAGTACCCCGGGGCCGCCAAGGCCCTGACGGCCGACCTCAAGCAGATTGCGCGGCTGGCCCGCTTGTTCGGCACCCTGGCGCCGGGCCTGGACGTCAAGCCGCTGGTCCAGGAGCTGCAGGACCGTGTCGCCGAGGAGCTCGACTACACCCTCGAGGCGGGTGCGCAGAGCGTGTTCGCCGCCGAGTTCGACGGTGACCCGGAGATCGTCGTCGCGGACGTGCTCGCCTACACCGAGCACGCGCTCGTCTCGACCTGGCTGGAGAGCGACCACTCGCTCGCGCAGGTCATCACCAACGGCACGCAGGAGGAGCGCGACCGCTACGGAGAGGCGTACGTCAGGTTCCTGTTCGCCGGCCCGAGCCGCACGGGGATGCTGCACGCCGATCCGCACCCGGGCAACTTCCGCATCATGCCCGACGGCCGCCTCGGGGTCGTCGACTACGGCGCCGTTGCCCGGCTGCCCGACGGACTGCCCGAGCCCGTGGGCCGCCTGCTGCGCCACGCGGTCGACGGAGAGTACGACCTCGTGCTGGAGGGCCTGCGCGACGAGGGGTTCCTGAAACGGACGACCGACCTCGACGCCGACACGATCGCGCGGTACATCGGACCGTTCGTCGAGCCGGCCAGCGTCGAACGCTTCACGTTCAGCCGCGAGTGGATGCGCGCGCAGACGCTGCGGGTCAGCGCGTTGACGTCGGAGGGCATGGGCACGGCGATGAAGATCAACCTGCCGCCGCAGTACCTGTTGATCCACCGGGTGTGGCTGGGCGGTGTCGGCGTGCTGAGCCAGCTCGGCGCCACGGCGCCCTTCCGCACGATCCTCGAGGAGTCGCTGCCCGGATTTGCCGAAGCCTGAGCAAGCCCTCCGAGGTGTGGCGGGACGCGCCACCACCGGCCCGGGGATCGTGGTGGTCGACCCGCCGACGCGGAGTCAGCGTGACTTGATGAGCTCCAGCACCGAGTCGGCGTACTTCTCGAGCTTGGCCGGTCCGATGCCCGGCACCTTGGCGAGCGCGTCGGGGTCGGCCGGCTTGACCTCGGCGATCGACTGCAAGGTGGCGTCGGTGAAGATCACGTAGGCCGGCTTGCCCTGCTCGGTCGCCTGCTCGGTGCGCCAGGCGCGGAGCTGCTCGTAGAGCTCCTCGTCGTAGGTCGCCGGGCAGTCCTCGCAGCGGCCGCGCTTGCGGTCGGCGACCGCTAGGACCGTGTTGCACACGCGGCACTTGGCGACCTTGCGCTCGCGCGGCTGTCGCGCAGTCTGGCGTGCCTCGTGGTCGGCGGGCAGCAGAGGGTCGAGGAAGCGGGTGGGCCGGCGGTTGCCACGGCCACCGCGGTTGCGGGTCACCGCCCACGAGATCATCAGGTCGTGCCGCGCCCGGGTCAGCCCGACGTAGAACAGCCGGCGCTCCTCCTCGACCGCCGCAGGCGTGTCGGCATGGACGCTCGGCATCATGCCCTCGTGCATGCCGACGCAGAACACGGCATCCCACTCCAGGCCCTTGGCCGAGTGCAGGGTCGCCAGCGTGACGCCGTCAGCAGCCGGGGCGTGCGCCTGGTCGGCGCGCCGGTCGAGGTCGGCGACGAGGGCCGTGAGGTCGGCAGCAGGATCGGACTCGACCAGCTCGGCGGCCATCGAGACGATCGCGTGCAGCGACTCCCAGCGGTCGCGCACGGCACCAGCGGCCGTCGGCGGCTCGTCGGTGTGGCCCATCGCGGCGAAGATCGCCCGCACCTCCTGGACCAGCTCGCCACCGCCCTCGCCGCCCCGCGCCGCGCCGCGCAGCAAGGTCACCGCCTGGCGTACCTCGGCTCGCCGGAAGAACCCCTCGACACCCCGCAGGACGTAGGGGATGCCGTGCTCGCCCAGCGCCTCCTCGAACGCCTCGGACTGGGCGTTGATGCGGAACAGGATGGCCATCTCCTTGTAGGACACGCCCCGGCGGTGGAGCAACGAGATCTCGCTCGCCACCGCGGCGGCCTCGGCCTGCTCGTCGGGGAAGCCGATGTAGGTCACCGGGTCGCCGGGCTCCTGCTGCGACTGCAGGCGTACGCCGTCGGTGCCGTTGGTGCGGCTGAAGACTGCGTTGGCGGCGGCGACGATCTGGGGCGTGGACCGGTAGTTGCGGACCAGCTCGATGCGCTGCGCACCCTGGTGGCGCCGGCCGAATGACGCCAGGATCTCGGGCGATGCACCGGCGAACGAGTAGATCGTCTGACGCGGGTCGCCCACGACGCAGATGTCGTTGCGGCCGCCGAGCCACAGCTCGAGCAACGTCGACTGCAACGGGTTGACGTCCTGGAACTCGTCGACCACGAACCAGCGGTACTGCTGGCGCACCTGCGCCGCGATGCGCTCGTCGTCGGCGAGGATCGCGGCGGTGATCAGGAGGATGTCCTCCATGTCGATGCGGCCGCGGTCGCGCTTGACGTCTTCGTAGGCCGCCATGATGTTGCCGACCGTGGGGTGGTCGAGGTCGGCGACCTCACGACGGGCGGGACCGGCCGCGGCGGCGTAGGCGGCAGGCCGGATGTTGGACACCTTGGCCCACTCGATCTCGGCCGACAGGTCGCGCAGCAACGGGGTGTCCGTGCGCAAGCCCAGCCGCCGGGCCGCCTCGGCGACGAGGGCGAACTTGGAAGCCGTGACCTCAGGGAACTCGCCGCCGTAGACCTGGGGCCAGAAGTAACGGGCCTGACGCAGCGCAGCCGAGTGGAACGTCCTGGCCTGGACGCCCTCGGCGCCGAGCTGGCGCAACCGCGTGCGCATCTCGCCGGCCGCGCGGGCCGTGAAGGTGACGGCGAGGACCTCGGTCGGCTTGTAGACGCCGGTCGCCACGCCGTACGCCATGCGGTGGGTGATCGCGCGGGTCTTGCCGGTGCCGGCACCCGCGATGACACTGACCGGGCCGCGGAGCGCCTGGGCGACCTCTCGCTGCTCAGGATCCAGGCCGGTCAGCAGGTCGTCGGCGTCCGGCACGCGGGCTCCTCACTGGTCATGGCGGAATGGGCGAATCGGTCTCGGTGTTGAGATGATCAAGACTAGTCGTCGAAGGAGACACTCCATGTCGGGCACGTTCACGATGTACTCCACCCCCTGGTGCGGGTACTGCCACCGGCTCAAGGGCCAGCTGAAGCGCGAGGGCATCGAGTTCGACGAGGTCGACATCGAGCAGCAGCCGGAGGCCGCCTTCATCGTCGAGCAGGCCAACAACGGCAACCAGACCGTCCCCACGCTGGTGTTCGCCGACGGCACCGCACTGACCAACCCGTCGGTCGCGCAGGTCAAGGCCCAGCTCGCGTCCTAGGCCCAGCGGCCGTGGATGGTGCCTCCGTGCCAGGTCTGCAGCAGCCAGCGAGAGATCGACACGTTCGGAGGCAGGAGCAGATCGCTCGAGGCCGTCATCTCGGTGACCTCGTCGCGAGTGAACCACCGCGCCTCGGCGATCTCGTCCTGGTCGACCGTGATGTCTGACGTCTCCGCCTGACCGAAGAAGCCCAGCATCAGGCTCGACGGGAACGGCCACGGCTGGCTCGCCGCGTAGGTCACCTCGCCGACCTCGATGCCGACCTCCTCCATGACCTCACGCCGAACGGCGTCGTCGAGCGACTCCCCCGGCTCGACGAACCCGGCCAGCGTCGAGAAGCGCCCTTCGGGCCAGCTCGGCTGCCGGCCCAGGAGCGCCCGGTCGTCGCCATCGGTGATGAGCATGATGACGGCGGGGTCCGTACGCGGGAAGTGGTGCGTGCCGCAGGCCGGGCAGATGCGTACGTGACCGGCCTCGGCGATGTCGGTCGGCTGACCGCAGCTCGCGCAGAACCGATGGTTCTGGTGCCACCTGGCGATGCCGACGGCGTGCACGCCAAGCGACGCCTCGTCGGCGGCGATCGTCGGGCCGAGGACTCGCAGGCTCACCGGCTCGAGCTCCGCGGGCACTCGGTCGACCATGACCGCGGCGTGACGAACGTCGTCCTTGGTGCCCAGGAAGATCCACTCGCCCTCCGGCGCCTCGTCGATCCCGATCCACCGGATGCCGGCGCCGCCGTCGGTGGCGACGTGCTCGCCGCCGATGACCATCACGCGGACGTCGGGGCCACGCCAGGCGTCGGCCTTGCGGAGGTGAGCGGAACGGTCGTGCTGCGTGCGATCGAAGGCGTAGTCCACGGGCCCACGGTAGTCGGCCGCTCATCAACTTTGGTTGACACGGCATGCTCATCAACATAGGTTGATGGCATGGACCACGACCCAGCACCCGACCAGGACGTCGACCCCGCGGCTGTCTTCGCCCGCGTCGTCGCCCTGCGCCGGACGGCGGCCCAGCAGGAGCGTGCCGGCGTCGCCGCGGCGCTCGAGCAGGGCTGGACCTGGGCCCGGATCGGCCAGGCTCTGGGCATCAGCGGTCAGGCCGCCCACAAGAAGCTGGGGCCCGGACCCGGCCGCACCCGAGGAGGACGAGGATGAGACGAGCCCGCGCGCTGCGCGACATCAGCACGATGCGGACCCTGATGGAGTCCGCCGAACGATCGGCCCGGGCCGGCGGGGACGACCTGCCCGGCCCCGAGCACCTCCTGCTGGCCGCCCTCGACCTGCCGGACGGGACCGCAGCTGCCGCCCTGGGCGAGGTCGGCATCGGACGACGTGAGCTCGAGGGCGCCGTCCGCGAGGTCCACGACGCGGCTCTGACGTCGATCGGGGTGGACCCGAGCAGCACGGGCTCCGCTCCTCCGGCGCCGCGGCCGAAGGTCATGCGATCGACGGCTCCGGCACAGGAGGCGTTCAACGCGGCGCTGCACCTGGCCCGCACCAAGCCGCGATCGGCGCTGGTTGGAGCACACGTCGTGGCCGCGGTGGCCGAGCAGCAGGCCGGAACGGCCGTACGCGCCCTGGACCACCTGGGCGTCGACCGGGACCGGCTCGTCGCGGTGGCGCTGGAGGTCGCGGCGACGGCCTAGCCCAGGCCGAGGAGCGCCTCGAGGGCAGAACGGTCCAGGAGCTGGTCCGCGCCGTAGCGCACGGTGCGGCCGAGGCGGACGTAGTAGAACGCGCCCGTGACGTCCTCAGGGGCGATGCCGTGCAGCTCGGCCCACGCCAAGCGGTAGATCGACAGCTGGAGCGGGTCGGCCGTGGGCTTGCGATTGGTCTTCCAGTCGACGACCTCGAAACCCTGGCGGCCGTCAGGCAGGGTCGCGGCGAACACCGCGTCGATGCGACCGATCACCTGCTGGCCGGCGAGCACGATGGAGAACGGGGCTTCGATCGCATGCGGATCGCGCTGCCCGTACTCACCCTCGCTGAACAGCCGGATGACCTCCTCGAGCTCGGCGTCGGAGTTGAGGTCGACGTCGCCCTGGCCGGGGAGCTCGGCAGGGTCGAGCAGGACCTGCTGGCCGTAGTGCGCCTCGACCCAGGCGTGGAACCGGGTGCCGAAGCGTGCGGCCGGCGACGGGCGACGCGGCATGGGCCGGGCCAGCTCGCGCGCGAACGACTCCTCGTCCTCGGCCAGCCCCAGCATCGAGGTCGTCGAGACCGAGCCGGGCAGCGTCACGACGCGTTGCTGGGCCGCCATGGCATCGGCCTCGGCCAGCAGCAGGTCGACGTCGGCGCAGAGCTCGTCGAGCCGGTCGGCCGGCAGGAGCGGGACGTCGAAGGCGGGGCGCTCGGGTCGGGCCAGCGTCTCGCGCACGGCCGTGGCGAGGGCGTGGCGGCGCGCCAGCACCGGCGGGGCCGGCGGCCAGTCGGAGCGCTGCACGGTGTCGAGGTGAGGGTTGGTGGCACCGGGAGCTGGCTCGGGCGCCCAGGTCGTGGCGTCCGCGCCGCTGTCGATCAGCCACTGCCGAGTGGCGAGGAGGAACTCCGACGGGCCTCGCGGCTTGATCTGCGTGCGTCCCCACCAGTGCCCGGACAGCACCAGACGTTCCTCGGCGCGGGTGTAGGCGACATAGGCCAGCCGGCGCTCCTCCATGTGGCCGAGCTCCTTGTTGCGCGCGTCGTGCACGCCGCGGGAATCGTCGGTCCAGTCCTCGGGGTGGTCGGCCATCTGCGGCAGGCTCGACCGGTCGCCGCGCAGCGCGGTCGGCACGGCTGACGCCGTGGTGATCCAGTTGGCGCGGCCCTGCCCCGTGGGGAACACAGTGGCAGACATGAAGGGCACGAACACGGTGTGCCACTCCAGCCCCTTGGCCCGGTGGATCGTCAAGAGCTTGACCGACTCGGCCTCGGAGGGGGTGAACACCTCCATGCCCTGGTTGTAGACCTCTTCGGCGTTGAAGTACGACAGCAGGCCGGCCAGCGAGGCGTAGCGGTCACTCTCGGCGTACGTCGCCACGGCGTCGAGGAACAGCGCGAGGTTGTCGCCGGCGCCCTCGACGTCGCCGGCCTCGAGCTCGATGTCGAGGTCGAGGACCCGCACAGCGCGCCGGGCCAGGTCGATCAGCGGCTCGCTGCTGTGCCGGCGCACCGACGTGATGATGCCGGACAGCTCGGCGAACCTGGCGCGGGCGGCCTCGGAATAGGGCAGGTCGCCGAGATCCTCCAGCGCATCGGCCAGCGCGACGATCTCGGTCGGGTCGGTGCCTTCGACGGCGTGCGCCAGGTCGGCGGCCAACGAGGCCTCGGCAGCGTCGTCGTGGCCGACCGACCGGCTCAGCTGGGAGGCTCGCCGGCCCAGCAGGGCGAGGTCGCGCGGGCCGACGTTCCAGCGCGGCCCGGTCAGGAGGCGCAGCGTGGCCGGGTTGGCCGTGACGTCGTCCACGACCTCGAGCAACGACACGACGTCCTGCACCTCGGGCTGGGCGAGCAGGCCCTGGAGACCGACGATCTCGAAGGGGATGTGGGAGTCACGCAGCGCCTTGACGATCTCGCCGTTCTCGGCCGCGACGCGCACCAGGATCGCGACGCTGCGCAGCGGGACGACTCCCTCGTCACGGATCTGCTCGATCTGGCGCACCATGGCGCTGATCTCGTCGGACACCGTCGCGTGCAGGGCCACCTCGACCCGTCCGCCGGGGTCCTTGCCGGACACCAAGGGCTCCACGCTCCTTGTGACCGCGGCGTCCTCGTAGAACGCGGAGATGACGTGGTTGGCGGCGCCGATGATCTCCGGCCGGCACCGATAGGTCTGGCGCAACGTGAGTCGCCGGCCGGGCACGCCCTCGATCGCGAAGTCGTCGAGGAAGTCCTCGAGGTTGCCGGTGGCGGCGCCGCGCCACCCGTAGATGCCCTGCGCCGGGTCGCCGACAGCAGTGACCGGCAGCCCGGCGAACAGCCCGACCAACAGGTCCCGCTGGGCGACCGAGGTGTCCTGGTACTCGTCGAGCAGGACGACGTCATACTTCTCGAGCATGGACTCGCGCACGGCCGGGAGCATGGCGAGCTGGGCACCCCAGGCCATCTGGTCGGAGAAGTCCATGACTCCGTCGACGTGCTTGGCCGCACGGTAGGCGTCGACCAGGCGGCTCAGCTCCGCCCGCTTGCGCGCGGTGGCCGCCGCCTGGGTGACGACCTTGTGGCCGGACGCCTCTGCGTCGGCGCACGCCAGGATCGCTTCGTCGTACGCCCGCAGGTCCGCGGGCGTGACGAGGTGCTCGGACAGCTCTGAGTCGAGCTTCATCGCGTCGGGAACGAGGCGCGGGACATAGGTCGTGACGAGGTCGAGCGCGCCTTCGTACGACTCGATGGCCCGCGCGAAGCGCTGGAACCGCGACGCGTCGGTGACGACCCGCAAATCGGGCTCGACCCCCAGCCGCAGCCCGTGCTCGGCGATGAGGGTCCCGGCGAACGCGTGGTAGGTCGACGCCGTGACCTCGCCCCACCCGGCCTCGGCGTGGTCGACACCCAACAGCTCGAGGCTGGCGCGGATGCGCTGACCGAGCTCGGCGGCGGCCTTGTTGGTGAACGTGAGCCCGAGGATGCGCTCGGGCGGGATGCCCAGGTGACCGACGAGCCAAACGACCCGCGCCGCCATGACGGTGGTCTTGCCCGAGCCCGCCCCCGCGATGATCGAGCTCGGAGCATCGAGGCCCAGGGTGATCGCATCGAGCTGGGCGCGGGAGAACTGGCGGTCGAGGAGGTCGACGAGGTGCTGCTCGTCGCGCACGAGAGGGCCGGTCACGACTTCTCCTCGATCAGGATCGACGCGCCCTCGTCGTGCGCAGGGCAGATGCGCTTGAAGGCGCAGTAGCCGCACGCGCCACCGACGGTCGCCGCGAACTCCTCGGCATCGATGAGGCGGACCGCCTCGGTGACCTGCTCGCGGGCAGTCGTCGTGCCTTCGGGCGCTCCCGGCTGGCTGCGGACCGCGGCCGACTTGGTTCCGGTGCGCAGGTAGACGAGCTCGGCACCGGCCGGGCCGTCGCCCGGGGAGAGCTCGTCGAGGGCACCGGCGTCGACGGCCAGCTGGTAGACGCCGAGCTGCGCGTTGACGGCGGCGTCCTTGGCGGTCATCGGGGTCTTCGAGGTCTTGAAGTCGACGACGTGGATGCCCTCGTCGTCGCGCTCGACCCGGTCCATCGAGCCGGTGAACCTGGCCTCGCGGCCGTCGAGGTCGATCGTGACGTCGAACGGGTGCTCCACGGCGAGCACCTCGCGCGGGTTGGTGCGATGCCACTGGGCGAACTTCTCGAGCGCCTCGACGGCCTCCTTGCGCTCGCGCAGGCTGATCCACGGGGCGAGCCCCAGGGCGTCCCACACGGCGTCGAGGTGGGCCGACAGCTCGGCCACGTCGGGCTCGACCCCGCTGCGCACCGCCTCGGCAGCCAGCGCATGCACGATCGACCCGAAGCCCTGCGCCGCCGAGGTGCCGCGGTCGCCCTTGGCCTCGTGCCCGGCGAACCACTGCAGCGCGCACTTGGTCAGGGTGTTCATCTGGCTGCCCGACAGCCTCAGCGCCTCGGCGGGGTCGCGCACCGGGGCGTCGTTGGTGGTGCGCTCGGCCAGGCCCCACCAACGGTCCGGGTGGGCGGAGCGACCGGAAGGGTGCTCGGCCAGCCGGGCCAGCTGGGCCGCCACCCGGGTGCGTACGGCCTGGTCGTCGGTGGACTCACCGATGCGGCGCAGCTCCGCGATGGCGCCCCGCAACGACAGGGACCGCCGGGGGCGCGGCTCGGCCTCGGGGAGCGTGCGGGTCGCGGCGCCCTGGAGATGGGCGTGCAGCTCACCCACGAAGCGCGAGGGCTGGTCGCCCTCGTCAGAACCGCTGGCGACAGCCGTGACGACGAGGCGTGAGCCGGCCCGGCTGCACGCGACGTAGAACAGGCGGCGTTCCTCGGCCGCCGCGGCCCAGGGTGACGGCGGTGGCAGCACGCCGTCGGGCGAGAGCCGGTCGCCCTGCAGCAGGCTGCCCCGGGCCCGCAGGTCCGGCCACTCCCCGTCCTGCACACCGGCGACCACGACCAACGGCCACTCGAGCCCCTTGGACCGGTGCGCCGTCATGAGCTGGACGGCGTCGCCGGAGTCGCCGCTCTGCGCGATCGAGCTCGCCGGGATCTGCTGCGCCTCGAGGGCGCGGGCGACCTCGGCGACCGACCGGTGCGCCTCGCGCTCCTCGGCACGCGCAGCCTCGGCGAACAGGGCGCACACGGCGTCGAGGTCGTGGTTGGCCCGGGCGCTGCCGTCACCGTCACCCTCAGCCTCGGCCTGCAGGCGGGTGGGCCACCGGGTGCCGTCCCACACGGTCCAGAGCACCTGCTCGGCCGGTTCACCGGCCCTGATTTGGTCGGCCGCCTTGAGGAGCAGCTGGCTCAACCTGGCCGCGGCCTCGGCCGCACGAGCCGGTGGGCCCTGCACCTCCAGCGTCGTGAGCAGCGCCGGGTCGCCGAGGGCCTCGGCGATGAGGATGCGCGAGGCGCGCGGCGTCTCGCCGTCGGCGGCGTCGGCGAGCCGGAGCGTGCGGCCCAGACGTCTGACACCGGCCGCGTCGAGATGGCCGAGGGGACCCGTGAGCAGGGCATGGGCGACGTCGGGGGTCAGGGTCTCGTCACGGCTCAGGGAGTCGGCGGCGTGCAGGGCCGAGAGCAGCGTACGCACGGCTGGCTCGACCGCCAGTGGGAGCTCGTCGCCGGCCACCTCGACCGGGACGCTGGCCGCCACCATGGCGCGCTGCAGCCGCGTCAGGTGGACGCTCGATCGCACCAGGACCGCCATGTCACGCCACGGGACGTGGTCGTGCAGGTGAGCCTCGCGGAGCAGCAGCGCGATGTGCTCGGCCTCGGCGGTCGGCGTGGAGTAGGTGCGCACGTCGACCGTGCCCGGGTCGGCGACCTTGCTCGTGGGGTTGCGCAGGGCGGCGTAGGCCGCACCGTCGACTGCGCCGAGCGCGCCCTTGTTGTCGACGATGGACCGCACCGCCGCGGCGATGTCGTCGCCGTAGCGGTTGGTGTAGCCGAGGGTCAGTCGTGGCGCCGGACCGGCAGCGGTGGCGAACGCGTCGGGGAACTCGACGATGCCGCGCACGTCGGCGCCCCGGAAGCCGTAGATCGACTGGTAGGGATCGCCCACCACGACGAGGTCGCGCCCGTCGCCGGCGAGCGCCTGGAGGAGCTCGACCTGGAGCGGGTCGGTGTCCTGGTATTCGTCGACGACGACGAGGGCCAGCTTGGCCCGCCACCGGTCACGGACCTCGGGATCCTTGAGGGCGTTGACGACCGCGAAGATCAGGTCGGTGTGGTCGATCGTGTTGGCGAGCGCGGCCACCGCCGTGACCTCGTCGAAGAACCGCGCCGCGGACCGCCAGTCGTCGCGGTCGACCTTGCTCGCGACGGTGGCCAGGTCGGCGTCATCCATGCCGAGGGCACGGGCCGCGGCGATGAGCGAGCGGAGCTCTGAGGCGAGCCCGCGGGTGCGCAGCGCCGGCCGCAGCACGGCGGGCCACTGCTCGGCGTCGACCCCCGCCAGCACCTCGGAGATCATGGCGTCGTTCTCGGGCGCGCTGAGCAGCCTGATGGGGTTGGCGAAGTCCGTCGGGGACTGCTCGGCGCGAAGCAGCGCGTAGGCGAACGCGTGGAACGTCATCGCCGGAGTCGTGCGCGTGGTGCGCGCGAGGCGCCGCGCGATCCGGGACCGCACCTCCTGCGCGGCCTTGCGGCTGAACGTCAGCACCAGGATCTCGTCGGGGCTCAGCCCGCCGTTCTCGACGCGGTCGACGACGAGCTCCACCAGAGCGGTGGTCTTGCCCGCCCCGGGACCGGCCAGGACCTGCAGCGGTCCGCCCGGCCCCGAGGCGAAGTGGTCGAGCACGGCCTGCTGGCTCTCGTCGAGCACCGGAGGGGTGATCGACGCGGCGCTCGGCCGCTGCAGGACGTACTCAGGCATGGCTCCATCTCACCAGACGGGGGTGACACTCAGTCGGCGAAGTCCCAGAGGGCGCGCTTCATGTCGACGCGGCCGTTGCGGACCGGCGTGCCCTCCTCGAGCCAGTGCAGCTGGGCCTCGGCCATGAGGGGCGGAGCCATGGCACCGTCGGCCCGCACGACCCGCCACCAGGGCACGGCGTGGCCCTCCATCGCCATGACCCGGCCGACGTAGCGCGGGCCGTAGCCGGCGGCGAGGTGCTCGGCGATCCCGCCGTACGACAGGGCCCGGCCGAGCGGGATGCGCTCCACGAGATCGAGCACGCGTTCGACGAACTCACGATCCATGAGGTCACCTTCCCCGCTGGGAGTGACGTTCGGGTCGGGGCGACACGGCGTGTCGCGACGCAAACGTCACTGCCAGCGGGGTGGGGCTCAGTAGGACGGCTGGCTCGGGTCGATCTGGTTGACCCAGGCCACGACGCCACCGCCCACGTGCACGGAGTCCTTGTAGCCGGCGCCCTTGAGCACCGCGAGCGCCTCGGCCGAGCGTACGCCGGACTTGCAGTGCAGGACGATCTGCTTGTCGCCGGGCAGCTGCTCGAGGGCCTTGCCGTTGAGGAACTCGCCCTTGGGAATCAGGATCGAGCCCGGGATCTTGTTGATCTCGTACTCGCCCGGCTCGCGGACGTCGACCAGGACGAAGTCGCGCCCGCCGTCGTTGCGCTCCTTGAGCCAGCCGTCCAGCGTCGCCACCGAGATCGTCGAGTCGGCAGCCGCGTCGGCGGCCTCCTCGCTGATCGCGCCGCAGAACGCCTCGTAGTCGTCCATGAGGGCCGTGATCGGCTGGCCCGTGGGATCGCGGCGGATGTTGAGCGTCGAGTAGCGCATTTCCAGCGCGTCGTAGACCATCAGGCGGCCGATCAGCGGGTCGCCGATGCCGGTGATGAGCTTGATGGCCTCGGTCACCATGATCGAGCCGATCGAGGCGCACAGGACGCCCAGCACGCCGCCCTCGGCGCACGAGGGGACCATGCCCGGCGGCGGCGGCTCGGGGTAGAGGTCGCGGTACTGCGGACCCTCCTGCGCCCAGAACACCGAGACCTGGCCCTCGAACCGGTAGATCGAGCCCCAGACGTACGGCTTGCCGAGCAGCACGGCCGCGTCGTTGACGAGGTAGCGCGTCGCGAAGTTGTCGGTGCCGTCGACGATGAGGTCGTACTGGCTGAAGATCTCGAGCACGTTGTCGGTGTCGAGGCGCTCGTTGTGCACGATCGTCTTCACGTACGGGTTGGTCTCGGCGACCGACGCGGCGGCCGACTCGGCCTTGGGCTTGTCGATGTCGGACTGCCCGTGGATGATCTGGCGCTGCAGGTTGGACTCGTCGACCACGTCGTCGTCGATGATGCCCAGCGTGCCGACACCGGCGGCCGCGAGGTAGAGCAGCGCGGGGCTGCCGAGCCCGCCGGCGCCGATCACGAGGACCTTGGCGTTCTTGAGTCGCTTCTGGCCCGTCATGCCGACGTCGGGGATGATCAGGTGCCGGCTGTAGCGGCGCACCTCGTCGATGGTCAGTTCGTCGGCGGGTTCCACGAGTGGGGCGACCACGGGTTCTCCTCTGTACGGGTGTTGACGTCGGCATAACACCGCATCCACCGTCCATTGTTCCCCGCGGTCGCAACGCCCCCAGTGGGCGTCCGGATGTCGGGCAGCACCGACTACGCTGGGGCTCGTGACCGAAACCACCCCGCTGCGCCCGCGCACGAGTCGCCTGCCCCGCACGGCGCGACGCGCCCAGCTGCTGGAGGTCGCGCTCGAGGTCTTCGTCGAGCAGGGCTACCACTCCGCGTCGATGGACGAGATCGCCGAGCGCGCCGGAGTATCCAAGCCCGTGCTCTACCAGCACTTCCCGGGCAAGCTCGACCTCTACCTCGCGCTGCTCGAGACCTCGTGCGACACCGTCATCGAGGGCGTCAAGACCGCGCTTGCGTCGACGACCGACAACCGCAAGCGCGTGCGCGCCACGATGGAGCTCTGGTACGACTACGTGGCCGACCAGGGTGCCGCGTTCCGGCTCGTGTTCGAGTCCGACCTGACGAGCGACCCGTCCGTGCGCGAGCAGGTCGACCGGGTCATCGAGGAGTCCGCCTCCGCGATCGCCGAGGTCATCCGCGAGGACACCGGGCTCCCCGTCGCGTCCTCGCACCTGCTGGCCGTCAGCCTCGTCGGCATGGGCCACGTCGGTGCGCGCAACTGGCTGTCGCAGGACTCGAGCCTGACCCGCAGCGAGGCCGTCCAGCTCGTCGCCGGCCTCGCCTGGCGCGGCATCGGCGCATTCCCCCGCAACGAAGACGACATCAAAGGAGATGAGTGACCGTGGAGGTCAAGATCGGCGTGCAGCACGCCGCCCGTGAGCTGTCAGTGGCAACCGAGTCGAGCCCCGAGGACGTGCTCAAGGCGCTCGACACCGCGATGAAGGACGACGCGGTGTTCACGCTGACCGACACCAAGGGCCGTACTGTCGCGGTCCCGGCCGCCAAGGTCGCCTACCTCGACTTCACGTCCGACCTCGGGCGCAAGGTCGGCTTCGGCCTCGCCGCGAGCGAAGCCGTCACCGCCGCCGCCAAGTAGGGCCCATACGGCGCATGGTCGAGTACCTCGTCCCGCCGGCGCGGGTCGACGGGTCGATCGAGCTCGTGCCGTACGACCCGCAGTGGGTCGCGACCTTCGAGACCCTCGCGACCGACATCCGTACGGCCTTGGGTCCGGTGGCGACCGCGGTGGAGCACGTCGGGTCGACCTCGGTCCCCGGGCTGGCCGCCAAGCCCATCATCGACATCAACCTCCTGGTGCCTGACAGCGCCGACGAAGCGGCATACGTGCCGGCGCTCGAGGGCATCGGCTACGTCCTGCACCTGCGCGAGCCGGAGTGGCACGAGCACCGTCTGCTCCGTCCGGCCGAGCCCAGGGTCAACCTGCACGTGTTCACCGCCGGCTCGCCGGAGCACGACCGGATGATCACGTTCCGCGACCGCCTGCGGACGGACCCCGAGGCGTTCGAGCTCTACCTGACGACCAAGCAACGTCTGGCGGCGCAGCGCTGGGAGCACGTCCAGGACTACGCCGACGAGAAGTCCGCCGTCGTCGAGCAGCTCCTGTCCGGCTCCTGACCCCGTCCACCCACCCGCCGAGCGGTGACTTGGTCGCGCTTCCCGCCACGGGGCGGTGAGCTAGTCGCCTTTCCGCCTCCTCGATGGGCGACTAGGTCACCGCCGCGCGAGACGAAGGGCGACCAAGTCACCGCTCGGGGTCAGGCGGCGAGGCCGAGCCGCTCCATGCGGGCGGCGTGGGCCTCGGTCAGTCGCGTGAACATGCGGCCGATGCCGGCCAGGTCCATGCCGGGATGGTCGACACCGCCGACCAGCACGGTGCTGAGCGCATCGCGCTCGGCGACGACGGTCTGCGCCTGGCTGAGCGCCTCGCCCATCAGCCGCCGGCCCCACAGCGCCAGCCGGCCGCCGACCCGGGGATCCTGCTCGATCGCGCTGCGGACCGCGTCGACGACGAACTCGGAGTGTCCCGTGCCGCTCAACGTGTCGAGGACCAGGGCCCGGGTCTCGGTGTCGAGATAGGCCGCGATCTCCCGGTAGAAGTCGGCCGCCAGCCCGTCGCCGACGTACGCCTTGACGAGTCCCTCGAGCCAGTCCGACGGCGCGGTCTGCCGGTGGAACCGCTCGAAGATCGGCGCGAACTCCTGCATCGCCTCGTAGGGGTCCTCACCCACCTCGACAAGCCGGTCACGCAGCTTCTCGAAGTGCCCGAACTCGGCGGTCGCCATCGCCGCGATCTCGACCTTGGTCTTGAGGTCGGGGGCCATCTTGGCGTCCTCGGCGAGCCGTTCGCACGCACTGATCTCGCCGTACGCGAGGATGCCGAGCAGCTCGACCACGCCCGTCCGGTAGACCGGATCGTCCAACGTCGAGGGCGGCGGAACGTTCTTGGAAGCCATGCTCCGCAGCGTAGCGGGAAGGCCGGCGGCGCCAGACGATAGACTGGGCCGAGAAATCCCACGAGTCTCAAGAATTCGAGAAGACCCTGACTACGTTCAAAGATCTGGGCGTCATGCCCGAGATCGCCGACGCACTGATTGACGTCGGCATCGAAAATCCTTTCCCGATCCAGGAGATGACGCTCTCCGTCGCGCTCATGGGCACCGATCTCATCGGCCAGGCGCGCACCGGAACCGGCAAGACGCTGGCGTTCGGCATCCCGGTGATCCAGCGCACGGTCGCGCCCCACGACGCCGACTACGACCAGATCGTCGCCGGCAAGCCGCAGGCCCTGATCGTCGCTCCCACGCGTGAGCTCGCGATCCAGGTCGCCAGCGACATCGCGATCGCCTCCAAGCGTCGCGGCACCCGCAACCTGACGATCTACGGCGGCGTCCCCTACGAGTCGCAGCTCGACGCGCTCAAGGCCGGCGTCGACATCGTCGTCGGTACGCCCGGCCGTCTGCTCGACCTCGCCAACCGTGGCGCGCTCGACCTGTCCCACGTCAAGTCGCTGGTGCTCGACGAGGCCGACGAGATGCTCGACCTGGGCTTCCTGCCCGACGTCGAGTCGATCCTGGCCAAGACGCCCGAGACCCGTCAGACGATGCTGTTCTCGGCCACCATGCCGGGCGCCATCGTCGGACTGGCCCGCAAGCACATGCGCCATCCGATGAACATCCGCGCCGAGTCCGGCGCGGACAACCAGATGGTGCCGGCCACGGCGCAGTTCGTCTGGCAGGCGCACGAGATGGACAAGCCCGAGATCGTCGGCCGCATCCTCCAGGCCGACGACGTGGGCAAGGTGCTGGTCTTCACCCGCACCAAGCGCACCGCGCAGCGGGTCGCCGACGAGCTGATCGACCGCGGCTTCCCGGCCTCGCCGCTGCACGGCGACATGGCGCAGCCCGCCCGCGAGAAGGCGCTGACCCGGTTCCGCGAGGGCAAGATCAACATCCTCGTCGCGACCGACGTGGCCGCCCGCGGCATCGACGTCGCCGGCATCACGCACGTCATCAACTACAACTGCCCCGAGGACCACAAGACGTACGTCCACCGCATCGGTCGTACGGGCCGCGCCGGCGCCTCGGGCATCGCGGTGACGTTCGTCGACTGGGCCGACATCACCCGGTGGAAGCTCATCAACACTGAGCTGGGCCTGCCGTTCGACGAGCCGCAGGAGACCTACTCGACGTCGGACCACCTGTTCCACGACCTCGGCATCGACCGCGGCGTCAAGGGACGCATCAAGGACCCGTCGCCGCGCGAGCCCAAGAAGGACGACGGCCGTGGCGGCGGTCGAGGGCGCAGCGGCGGTGGTGGAGACCGCGGCGGACGCGGCGGCGAGCAGAAGGCGCAGCAGTCGTCAGGTGGCGACAAGCAGGGCGACGGCGCCCAGCGTCCCCGCCGCAACCGCAGCCGCACGCGGTCGCGCGGCGGCGCCCCGGTCGCGAAGCAGGACTGACCCGATCCGGCCCCTGAGCCGGTCGAAAGGACCTCCTTTCGGCCGGCTCACGGCATTCCGGGGTCAGGCGGTGACGATGACCTTGGTGCCGATGGGCGCGAACTCCCACAGCGCGATCGCGTCGGGCATCCACTGGCGTACGCACCCCGCTGACAACGGGGTGCCCAGCTGCGCCTTGGTCTGCTCGAGCTCGCCGGTGTTGTAGCGCGGCACCGAGTGGAACCCGATCGGCTCGCTGAAGCCGGTCGCGAAGCGTACGAAGTACTCCATCGTGCCGCTGCCGTCGAACGCCGTCGCGTGCCGAGACCTGGACTGCACGCTGTAGCTGCCCGGCTGCAGGTTGTCGAAGCGGCTGCCCGAGACGGGATACGTGCGCTTGACCTTGCCGTCGTTGCCCACCAGCCAGACCCGCTGGTCGCTCTGGTCGAACACGATGCGTCGTCCGGAGCCGGAGCCCTCCGGCAGTGCGGCGACCTTGGTGACGCTGGCCGCCGCGGCACGACGCTTGGGCGCCGGCGTCGGCTCCGGGATGACGAGGGGGTCGATCGTCGCCTTCTCGATCGCAGCCGGTGCGGCTGAGGCCACCGTGCTGGTGTCAGCGGCCGCCAGGTCGGCCTTCAGCTGCGGCAGGATGCCGACCGAGGCCGTGCCGATGGCGATCGTGAGGCCCACCGACAGTCCCATCGCACCGACACGTCCGCGACGGCGGACCATCCGGTGGGGAGCGCGGTGCTTGGACACGTGCCCATCCTAGTCCGCGGGACGCTGCCTGCCCGCCCACTTCCACAACCTCGTGGCCGCAGGCCTCGGGCGCTAGCGCCGTCTGCTGTCGGCGAGCATGCCCGCCGCGACCTGCCGATAGGCCTCCGCACCCTTGTGGGTGCGCGCGGTGGCGAGCACCGAGCGACCGATCGCCGGCGCCTCGGCGAACTTGATCGTCTTGGGGATCGGCGGCGTCACGATCGGCAGCTCGTACGTCTCGCGGATCGCGGCCAGCACGTTCTGGGCATGCTTGGTGCGGCCGTCGTACATCGTGGGCAGCACGCCCATGATCTCCAGCGAGGAGTTGATGAACTGGCGCACGTCGTGGATCGTGTCGAGCAGCTGGCCAACGCCGCGGTGCGACAGCGTCTCGGCCTGCAGCGGGATGAGCACCTTCTGCGACGCCGACAGGGCGCCGACCGTGAGGACGCCGAGCGTCGGCGGGCAGTCGATCAGGATCCAGTCGTAGTCGTCGGCCACCTTGTCGAGGGCGACGCGCAGGCGCTGCTCGCGGCCCGTGCGGCCCACGAGGCTCTCCTCGGCCTGGGTCAACGTGATGTTGGCCGGCAGGAGGTGCATGCCGTCGTCGGTGATGACGATCGCGTCCTCGGCCTGCTTGGTGCCGAGCAGGACCTCCGCGACCGTGACGTCGAGATCCTCCGGGTCGATGCCCAGGGAGAACGTGAGGCTGCCCTGCGGGTCGACGTCGACGAGCAGCACCCGTTGCTCGAGCTCGGCCAGCGCCGCGCCAAGAGACACCACGGTCGTGGTCTTGGCGACCCCGCCCTTCTGGTTCGCCACCGCGATCGTCGTCGTCACGGTCGCCATTGTGTCATCACGTCGCCTGACCTCGCTGCCCACGCGCTGAGGCGTTTGGCATGCTTGCCCCATGACACGTCGCGCGCTGGTGACCGGGGCAACCGCAGGGATCGGCAACGCGTTCGCCAGGGAGCTCGCGGGGCGCGGCTACGACCTCGTGATCGTCGCCCGGACGACCGACCGTCTCGAGGCGTTCGCGACGCAGCTGCGGAGCAAGCACCGTGTCGAGGTCGACGTCGTGACCGCTGACCTGTCGACCTCCGAAGGAGTCCGCTCGACCGTCAACCGGCTCACCGACACGACCCGCCCGGTCGACCTGCTGGTCAACAACGCGGGTGCGTCCCTGGCCGGCTGGTTCGGCACCACCGACATCCACGACGAGGACCGTCAGCTCGACCTGCTCGTGCGGGCCCCGATGCACCTCATGGACGCAGCGATCAAGACCATGGCCGGCCGAGGCGGGGGGCAGATCATCAACGTGTCGAGCGTCGCCGCCTTCACGCCGCGGGGCGTCTACTCCGCGCACAAGGCGTGGCTGCTCAACCTGTCGCGGTGGGCCGACATCCACTACGCCGACGTCAACATCTCGGTCCAGGCGTTGTGCCCGGGCTTCGTGCGCACGGAGTTCCACCAGCGCGGCGAGATGGACGTCTCGGGCGTGCCGAAGTGGATGTGGCTCAAGGCCGACAAGGTCGTCAAGGCCTCGCTCAAGGACCTCGACAAGGGCAAGTCCGTCTCGATCCCCTCGTTCCGCTACAAGGTTCTCGCGACACTCGCGCAGTACCTGCCCACGGGCCTCGTGACGCGGATCGCGAAGCGCGGGCGATGAGCACTCCGCGGTCCCTCGTGCTGCCTCCCGGCGTCGAGTCCGTGACGCTCGAGACGGCGCGCGGCGGTTTCGCGGCACACACGGCCCGTACGGACGGCGCCGTGGGTCACGTGCTGCTGATCCCCGGCTGGACCGGCTCCAAGGAGGACTTCACGGCCTTCCTGCCGCTGCTGGCGGCCGCGGGCTTCGACGCGACGACGTACGACCAGCGTGGACAGTACGAGACCCCGGGCGGTCCCGACGACGACTACTCGCTCGCGGGCTTCGCCGCCGACGCCCTCGCGGTCCGCGCGGCGGCGACCGGGGCGGCGCGCTCGCACCTGCTCGGGCACTCCTTCGGCGGTCTCGTCGCCCAGCAGGCGATCATCGACGAGCCCTCGGCGTGGCACAGCGTGAGCCTGCTCTGCTCCGGGCCCGGCGCCCTCGGTGAGACCCCGGGCCGACCGCCACTGACCCCGCTGGTCGAGGCACTCAGCGCCGTCCCGCTGGCCCAGATCCGCCGCGCGATGCCCAAGGACCCGTCGCTGCCGCCTGAGATCGCCGAGTTCCTCGACACCCGGTTCACGTCCAACGCCCCGGCCTCGCTGCGCGCCATGACCCGGCTGCTGATCGACGCGCCTGACGCGATTGACGACGTCGCAGCCACCGGCCTGCCGGCCTGGGTCGGCCGCGGGGCCGACGACGACGCCTGGCCCCACGCCGTGCAGGAGTCGATGGCTCGACGGCTCGGCACCCAGATCCACGTCGTGCCCGAGTCCGCACACTCCCCTGCCGTCGAGAACCCGCAAGGACTCCTCGACACCTGGTTGCCGTTCGTGAAGGAGCACAGCTGATGGCCGAGTTCACCCGAGGGTTCACCGGCGGCGCGCGCCGCGGCGGCGACGACCGACTGCCTCCCGGCCAGTACGACACCGGCGCGAGCTGGCCCGTGCTGACTGCCGAGCTGGCTCCGACGATCGACGTCGACACGTGGACCATGACGGTCGACGGACTGGTGGAGAAGCCGACGACGTGGGACTGGCGCGGCATCCACGCCCTCCCGTCCTCGTCCTACTTCGGCGACATCCACTGCGTCACGACCTGGACCAAGTTCGACACGACGTTCGCCGGCGTGAGCGTCGACGCGCTGCTCGAGGTCGCCCGGCCCAGGCCGGAGGCGACTCACGTCATGGCGACCTCGACGACGGGCTACACCACCAACCTGCCGCTCGACGACATCACCGGCGGCAAGGCGTGGATCGTGTGGGAGTTCGACGGCAAGCCGCTGCCGACCGAGCACGGCGGCCCCGTGCGCCTGCTGGTGCCGCACCTCTACTTCTGGAAGTCGGCCAAGTGGATCACCCGCATCGAGCTGATGGACCACGACGAGCAGGGCTTCTGGGAGCGCAACGGCTACCACGACCGCGGAGACCCGTGGCTGGAGCAGCGCTACCAGGGTGATGCATGACCGAGGCGATCGCCAGCTCCTGGACGACGGGGACGGTTCGCGAGGTCGAGCGGTTCGGCGAGACGTACGTCCGCCTGCGCCTCGAGGTCGCGGACCGGCACGACCACGTGCCCGGCCAGCACTACGTCGTGCGCCTGAGGGCGCCTGACGGCTACACGGCGCAGCGGTCGTACTCGCTGGCCTCGGACCCCGCCGACCCGCTCATCGAGCTGATGGTCGAGTGCCTGCCGCGCGGCGAGGTGTCGGGCTTCCTGCACGACGTCGTCGAGGTCGGCGACGAGCTCGAGCTGCGGGGCCCGATCGGCCGGTGGTTCGTGTGGGGCGGGGAGGTCCCGTCGTTGTGCGTCGCCGGCGGGTCCGGCGTGGTGCCGTTCGTCTCGATGCTCCGCTACGCCCGCCGCATGGGCACGGCGTCGCACCTGACGATCGTCGCGTCGGCACAGACCCGTCAGCGGCTGCCCTACATCGAGGAGCTCGAGGAGTTCGGTGCGTTCATCGCGCTGACCCGAGAGAATCACGGCGATCGCGTGGCGGCGCACATCTATCCCGACGAGCTCGCCGAGCTGTCGACGGGCATCGAGCGAGCGTACGTCTGCGGATCGGCCGGGTTCGTGAGCTTCGTCGGCCGCAGCCTCGGCGAGGCGGGGGTGCCGAGCAGCATCGTGCGCGTCGAGCAGTTCGGCGCCACGGGCTGATCTTTCGAGGGTTGACCTCAAGTCTGGTTCAGGTCCTAGGGTCGTGCCACGCACCCGTCAGAGACCCCGAAGGACCTGCGCATGACCATCGAGCACATCGCCATCCGGCCCAGTCACCCCGACTACGACGCGGCCCGGACCACGATCGGCGGCAGCTCCGAGCCCGCCGTCGTCCTGCGGCCGACCTCGGCCGACGAGGTCGCCGCATCGCTGCGGTACGCCCAGGCCGAGGGACTGCCGGTCGCCGTCCGCTGCGGCGGCCACAGCCCGCTGGGTCACAGCAACCTCGACGGCGGGGTCGTCATCGACCTGTCCCGGCTCGACGGTGTCGAGCTGTTGGGCGACGACCGCGTCCGCATCGGCGGGGGCGCCACCTGGGGGCCGGCCGCAGCCAGCCTGGCCGAGCACGGTCTCGCGATCACCTCGGGTGACACGACGTCGGTCGGTGTCGGCGGCCTGACGCAGGCCGGCGGGATGGGCTGGATGATCCGCAAGCACGGCCTGACGATCGACAGCCTGCTCGCGACCGAGGTCGTCACGGCCGCGGGCGAGATCGTCCGGGCGACGCCGATGCAGCACGCCGACCTGTTCTGGGCCGTGCGCGGCGGCGCCGGCAACTTCGGCGTGGTCACGGCCTTCGAGTTCCAGGCGCAGCGGATCTCGACGGTGCACTTCGGGACGATCAGCTTTGCGCTCGACGACGTCGCGGGGCTGCTCACCCGGTGGGCCGAGGCGATGCGAGCAGCGCCCGACGAGCTCAGCACCACGATGGTCCTGATGCCGGGGTTCGGCGACTTCCCGCCGGGCGCGGTCCTGTACGTCTGCCTGGCCGGCGACGACACCGAGGTGCTGCAGCCGCTTCGCGCGATCGGCACGGTCGTCGCCGAGGAGGTCGGCAAGCGGCCGTACGCCGAGATCCTCGAGGAGGCGCACCCGCCAGAGGGCATCCTGCCAGTCATCGGCAACACCCTGGTCGAGTCCGTCGACACGCCACTCGCCGACGCGATCGCCACGGCGTACGCCAGGGGTGGACGGGTCGTGTTCCTGCGCAGCCTCGGCGGGGCGTTCGGCCGGGTCGGCCCCGACCAGACGGCGTTCGCCCACCGCAGCGCCGAAGCCCTCGTCGTCTCCGCGGCGTTCCTCACCCCGGACGCAACCGAGGACGAGATCGCCTCGGCACGCGCGGTGTGGCGCACGATCGGCGACCAGGGCATCGGGGCGTACGCGGGGTTCCTCGGCTCGGACAGCCCCGACGACCTGGCCTCGCTCTGGCCGGAGGCGACCCTGAACCGGCTGCGTCAGGTCAAGCGGACGTGGGATCCCGGCAACGTCTTCCGCCGCACGTTCAACATCGCGCCGTGACGGCTCACAGATCGAGCAGGCGTCGGTACTGTGCGGGGTCGGTCGTGTTGCCGCCCAGCGGGAAGTCGATCTTGCCGAGGCCGTGGTAGTCGCTCGACCCCGTGCGCACCAGGCCCAGGTCACGGGCGATCTGCCCCAGTGCCGCCCGGTCCTCGGCACCGTGGTCGTTGTGGTCGACCTCGAGCCCGTCGAGCCCCTGCTCCGCCAGGGCGCCGATGCGGTCCCGCGTGAGGACACGGTGGCTGCCGCGTGACCAGGGGTGCGCCAGCACGGTCTTGCCGCCGGCGGCCTTCACCAGGCCAATCGCGGTGGGCAGGTCGGCGGCGTAGCGGTCGACGTACGCCGGCCGGCCGGGCTTGAGGTAGCGGTCGAACGCCTCGGTGCGGTCCTTCACGACGCCGAGGTCGATCAGCGCGTCCGCGACATGGGGCCGGCCCGTCGCCGCAGCGTTCGCCGACCGGGCGCGTACGTCCTGCGTCGTGATGTCGATGCCGAGGCCCTGGAGGCGCTCGAGCGTCGCCGGCAGTCGCGAGTTGCGACCGTCGATGACCTTGCGCAGCTCGGCGACGAGCGCACGGTGACGGGGATCGAACCGATACCCCAGCAGGTGCACGCTCCGGCCGTCGAGCTTCGTGGAGATCTCGATGCCGTGCACCAGCGTGATGCCGACCCGCTTCGCCGTCTTATCGGCCTCCCTCCAGCCCTCCGTCGAGTCGTGGTCGGTCAGGGCCACGACGTCGAGGCCGGCCGCCTTGGCCTTCTCGACGAGCACGGCCGGGCTGTCGGTGCCGTCGGAGCGGTCGGAGTGGGTGTGGAGGTCGATCTTCACGTGGTCAGGCTACGGGTTCGCCCGATGGTTCAGCCCAGCCGCTCGATGTAGTCCCGGACGAGCCCGTCGGCGAGGTCGACGGCAGCGTCAGGTTCGCGTTGGGCGGCTGACAGGGACACGAAGGCCGTGACCGACGTACGTCCACTGCTGAGGCTGATGGTGGCGATCAGGAGGCCTTGGTCAGTCTTGGACCGGCTCGATGTCTCCGTGCGCCGGGCCACCACCCCAGTCCAACCGTCGATCGTGACATCGTCGATGGAACCTTTGCCGCGCGCCGGCCGGATGATGCCGCCGTCGTCCGTCTTGCGCTCCGGCAGGTCGAACTCCCCCTCGTACGGCTCGTTGAACGAACGCGCGTCTTTGATGGCGTCGCTCGCGGCTGCCGCGTCGGCCTGGCGGCGGGCCTGCACCGCGACGAAGTCGATCGGGGTCGCCGGGTCCTGCACCTGCTCGGCACCCACCGGCGACGCCGGATCGACGTGGGCGGTCACTGCGACCGTTCCTTGCGGGTACGTGGTGCACGCCTCCGCGTCCTGAGGGCACCTCACACCGATCCTGGTGCCGCCGGGGATGTCCCCGGCCTCCGGAAGCGCCGCCTCGAGCTGCTTCGGCGTGTACGTCTGCGGAGCCGGTGTGGTCGTGGGCGTGTCGTCGTCTGGCGCGGATCCCCCACCACAACCGGCCAGCATCAACAACGCGACCGGCGCGACGAGCCACCGCACGCCGCGGCCTCGGGTCACGACTCCAGCCGCTCGAGATAGTCCTCGAGGACCTTCTCGATCAGCACGACCGCAGCATCGGCGTCGCCCTTGCCGCGGTAGACCGCGACCGATCCAGACACGACCGTCGCGCCGCGACTGATGCTCACGACAGCGTCGAGGATCGGCCGGCTCTTGAGGCCCTCCGGAGAGGAGAGGACGATCCGTCGGGGAGCGATGACGCCCTTCCAACCACGGATCGACAGGTCGTCGACCCGACCGGTGCCGGTGACGCCCGGCTGGTACTGGTCGCCTTCGAGCTTCTTGGGCTTGTCGGCGTACGTGCCGCCCGCCTTCGCGTTCGCAGCTCGGACCGACGCGACCGCTGCAGCGGCATCGGACTCCGAGCCGTACTGCGCGGCGGAGATCTGGACGAACTCGCCGATGCCCGGCGCGTTCGCGGCCTCCTCCTGCTCGACCGGCGACAGCTCGGACGGCGTCGCCTTGAGCTCGACGTGCACCGACCGCTGGGCCACGATCTTCTTGGACGGGTCGCAGCTGTCCTTCTCGTCCGGGCAGCGCGGCTCGACCTTTTTTGCGCCGGGGATGTCCGGCTTCTCGGGCATCGCGGCCGTCAGCTGGGCCAGCGTGTAGGTCCGCGGAGTCGGCTTCGCCGTCGGCTTGTCGGCATCGCCGTCGTCCGAGCCCCCGCCACAACCGGCGAGCAGCAGCAACCCCGCCGCGAACACCGTCATTCGTCTCAGCATGGCCCCACCTTCCCCCGGAACGACTAGCGCCGACAGCATGTCATGCCGCCGCATCGGCACTCAGGGCAGGCAGTTCCACTGGCAGGAGGAGTCCTCGACTTAGTCGAGCCTCTGGATGAACTCGGCCGCCAGCTTGCGCGCCATGTCCTCTGCGGCACCTTCGCGCTTCTCGGAGATCAGGGTCACCGTCACGTCGAGCCTGTTGCGTCCGTGCACAAGGCGAACGAGCGAGGTCTGATGAGGAAGCTTCGACACGGCAAGGGTACGGTCGCCGACCTTCACGAATGCGCGGGATGCGCAGAATCCACGCCAACCCTGGATTTGTGCACTCACGGTGCTGCCGGAACCGCGCCCGCCAGACAACAGAGCCCCAGTGTCGCGTGCCCTCCTCGGTCCGAAGTCGAACTCACCCTCGAACAGCTCGACGAGGTCCTCACGATCTCTCTTGAGACTCGCCTGCGCCGAAGCCTGGTCCTCGAAGACTGTGGCATCCAAGATGGCGACATTGCTCGGCTTCACCACATGTTCCTCGTCGGGAATCTTGCCACCCGGACGCTCGGCCAGGATGAACAGGGAGCTCGCGATGTTCTTCGGGCAGCCGGGCTCGCCGACACAGGCAGAGGACACCCGAGTGGCTGTCGGCACCTCGTCGAGGACCGGCACGGCTGCGCCCAGCTCCTGAACGGTGAACGGCTTGGGCTCAGGTGCACCCGACCCATTGGAGGATCGCTCCGGACCCGGGCACGCGGTCAGAAGGACGGCCGCGACGACCGCGACGCTCAGCCGACCGAGGACTCGGCCACCTCCCGTCACGCGAGCGGGGCTCCGGCGTCGGGACTGGGGCAGTTCCACTGGCGGACGACCTGGGTGCCGCGGTCGATGCCCAGCACCGAGATCGTCGAGGTGTCGAGCACGAACAGCCGGCCCTCCGAGACGTCGAGCCCCAGCCAGCGGGCCGCGAGGGCGCGGAGCGAGTGCCCGTGCGCGAACACCAAGGTCTTGCCGTCTGCTGCACGGGCGCGGGCCACGACGCGGTCGAGCCGCTCCGTGACCTGCTCTGCCGTCTCGCCGCCGGGCGACGGATGGGTCCAGACACTCCAGCCCGGCACGGTCTTGCGGATCTCCGGCGTCGTCAGGCCCTCGTAGTCGCCATAGGCCCACTCCGCGAGGTCCTCGTCGAGCTCGGGGTCCGCGAAGCCGGCGAGCTCGGCGGTGTGCACCGCGCGGCGGCGCGGGCTCGACAGCACGTGCGCGAAGTCGATGCCCGACAGCGGACCCACGAGCGTACGAGCTGCGGCCTCGCCCTTCTCCGTCAGTGGCAGGTCGGTCGTCGACGTGTGCTGGCCGCTGCGGCTCCACTCCGTCTCGCCGTGGCGCACCAGCCAGAGCTGGTCCTCGGCCTCGTCATCGTGGGACAAGGGCCCAGATGTCCAGGTCGAGCAGCACACCGGCTGCGTACTTCGCGTCGTCCCCGCGCAGGGTCATCGACTCGTCGCGGCCCTTGGTCGCCACGAGGCGCAGGCGCAGGGCGCCGACCCCCGGCGCCGAGGTCTCGGCCTTGTCGAGGACCTCGGACCACGCGTAGACCGTGTCGCCGGCGAGCGCGGGCGCGACGTGGGCACCGGCGTTGATCGCGGCGATCAGCTGCGCGTTGGCCAGGCCGTTGAACGACAACGCCCGCGCGAGCGAGATGACGTGCCCGCCGTAGACGAGCCGGCTGCCGTCGGGGCGCGCCTCGGTGTTGAAGTGCACCTTGGCGGTGTTCTGCCACAGCCGGGTGGCGAGCATGTGCTCGGGATCGGTGAGCGTGACCCCGTCCACGTGGTCGATCTTCTCGCCGACCTCGTAGTCGTCGAAGCGGTGCGGCTCCCCTGCCGCCTCGAAGTCGTACGTCGTGAAGTCGAGGCCCTCCGGGATGACGAGGTCCTCGGCCTCCACCGCCGCGGCGAGCTCGGGCACGACGGTCTCGGGCGCCGGGGCTTCGGGATCGCGCTTGTGGACCATGACCCAGCGCGCCCAGTCGAGGACGACCTCGTCGCGCTGGTTGGTGGCCGTCGAGCGTACGTAGACGACGCCGGTCCGGCCGTTGGAGTTCTGCTTGAGCCCGATGACCTCGGACTGCGTCGCGATCGTGTCGCCTGGCACGACCGGGCGATGGAAACGGCACTCGGCGTAGCCCAGGTTGGCGACGGCGTTGAGCGACACGTCGGGAACGGTCTTGCCGAACGCGATGTGGAACGCGACGAGGTCCTCGACCGGGGCTGGGGCGAGCCCGACGGAGGCCGCGAACTCCGCGGACGACGGCACCGCGAACCGGGTCGGGTAGAGCGATCCGTACGCTGCTCGGTCGCCCTCGGTGACGGTGCGAGGCGTGGCGTGGCGGATGATCTGCCCGACGCGGAAGTCCTCGAAGAAGTTGCCGGGATTGGTCTTGGTCACGGCGGCCTCAGACGGCGAACGGGTCGCGGCCGGGCATCTTGGTCAGCAGCTCCTGGCCCTGGGCGAGGAACTTGTGCTCGACGAGCACCTCGTACTTCGTCGCCACGACCTTCTGCACCGAGCTGAAGTCCCGGTTGCCGCGGGTCGCGGCATAGCCGAGGGCCGCCGACGTCACTCCGAAGACGAGGCCGAGCAGCAGACCGCCCAGCACGGCGGCAGCGAACGAGCTGCCGTCGCTGAACAGGGCGAGCAGCAGCCCGACGAACAGCCCGAATCCCACGCCGGAGCCGGCTCCGGCCATCAGGACCCGACCCCACGTGAGCCGGCCGGTGACCCGCTCGACCTGCTTGAGCTCGGTGCCGACGATCAGCACGTTCTGGACCGGGAACTCGTGGTCCGAGAGGTGGTCGACGGCCTTCTGGGCGTCGGCGTACTTGTCGAAGACACCCAGCGACTGCGGGTACTCGAGCGAGAAGATCTCTGCCATGTCTTGGAGCCTACTCAGAGCTTGTAGTCCTTGAGCAGGCTACGGCCGATGATCATCTTCTGGATGTCCGAGGTGCCCTCGCCGATGAGCATGAATGCCGCCTCTCGGTAGAGCCGCTCGATCTCGTACTCCTTGGAGTAGCCGTAGCCGCCGTGGATCCGGAACGAGTCCTGCACGACCTCGTTGCAGTACTCCGAGGCCAGCATCTTGGCCATGCCGGCCTCGACGTCGTTGCGCTCGCCGGAGTCCTTGGTGCGAGCCGCGCGGACGACCATCGCGTGCGCCGCCTCGACCTTCGTGGCCATCTCGGCCAGGCGGAACAGGATCGCCTGGTGCTGGGCGATGGGCTTGCCGAACGTCTCGCGCTGCTGGGCGTACGCGATGCCGAGCTCGAACGCCCGGTTGGCGATGCCGACGGCGCGGGCGCCGACGTTGACGCGACCGACCTCGACGCCGTCCATCATCTGGTAGAAGCCCTGGCCGGGCTTGCCGCCGAGGACCTGGTCGGCCGAGATCTGATGCTTCTCCAGGATCATCTCGGTCGTGTCGATGCCCTTGTAGCCCATCTTCTCGATCTTGCCCGGGATCGTGACGCCCTGGGCGGTCTCGCCGAAGCCGGGCTCCTTCTCGATCAGGAACGTCGTCATGTTCTTGTAGACCGACTCCTCGCCCTCGTCGGTCTTGCACAGCACCGCGACGAGGTTGGACGAGCCGCCGTTGGTCAGCCACATCTTCTGGCCGGTGATCTCGTAGCCGTCGTCGTTCTTGGTCGCCTTGGTCTTGATCGCCGCCACGTCGGAGCCGAGCGCGGGCTCGGACATCGAGAACGCCCCACGGACCTCGCCGGTGGCCATCCTGGGCAGGTACTTCTGCTTCTGCTCGTCCGTGCCGTGCCGGTTCAACATGTAGGCCAGGATGAAGTGCGTGTTGATGACGCCGGAGACGCTCATCCAGCCGCGGGCGATCTCCTCGACCACCAGCGCGTACGTCAGCAGGGACTCGCCCAGGCCGCCGTACTCCTCGGGGATCATGATCCCGAAGATGCCCAGCTCCTTGAGGCCCTCGACGATGTCGGTCGGGTACTCGTCCTTGTGCTCCAGCTCCGTCGCGACCGGGATGATCTCCTTCTCGACGAACTGACGGACCGTCTTCAGGATCTCTTCCTGGATCTCGGTCAGACCTTCGGTGCGGACAAGACGACCCATCTCGGGCTCCTCACAGGTTTCCGGCGGTGACCTGCTGACTGTACCGACGGGTAATCGGAATGTCGTCCGGTGCGGATGGTGACCTTCGTTACCTGTCGTTAACCTGCGCCGCCCGGGGCTGGCCGCGGCTCAGTCCGCCAGCACGGCCTCGGGCGGCGGCCGGCTCAGCACCACGACGACGAGTCCGGCGAGGATCAGCGCCAGACCGACGTACACCCCGATCGGTGGCGTCTGGTCGAGGAAGATGCCGGCGAGGATCGCGGCGCCGGGCACCTCGAACAGGAGCAGGAGCGAGATCAGCCCGGGGCTCATGACCGCCAGCAGGTGGTTGAGGACCGAGTGGCCCAACAGCTGCGCGCAGATCGTCACGCCGATGATCGCGAGCCACGTGCGCCCGGAGAACCCCATCAGCTCCACCTGGCCGACCAGGCAGGCCACCGCCAGCGCCACGGCACAGATCCCGTAGCAGGCGACGGTGTACGACGTCGTCGAGACGCTCTCGCGCACGCGGCTCCCGGCCATCAGGTAGAGCGCAGCGGTCAGACCGCCGGCGAGCGCGAGCAGGTCGCCGGCGACCGCCTCCGCCGACAGCGAGAAGTCGACGCCGGTGATGACCAGCACGCCCACCACGGCGATCGAGATGCCTCCGACCACCGCTGCCGGGGTGCGATCGCCCCGCAGCCGGTCGATGACGACGACGAAGACCACCTGCATGCTGACCATCGCCGTCGCGGCAGCGACCGAAGTCATCTTGAGCGCCGAGACCCACGTGGCGAAGTGCAGCGCGAGCATCAGGCCGGCGAACACCGTCGCGTACCAGCCGGACCGGCCGAGCGTGGCCAGCTCGCGACGGATCGTCCGAGCGGCGAACGGGGCGACGGCGAAGGCCCCGAGCGCGTTGCGCCAGAACCCGATCGCGAGCGCCGGCGCGCTCGCCCCGGCCATCAGCGGACCCGATGCCGAGACACCGAGGATCGCGACGACGGCGAGGAAGGCATTCACCCGCACAGTCTGCCGGTATGCCGCTCAGCCCGGCCGCCGCCGTGCCACGATGTCGCCATGACTGTGCTCGCCATCTGCCTGATCGCCGTCGGCGCCGTCGTCTCGGTGCTCGGTGTCCTCCGCCTCGTCTCGTCGCGCCGCCGCGTGCTCGCTCCCGGAGAGGTGGCGCCCGGCAACGGCATACCGCTCATGGTTGCGGGCGACATCGCGTTGATCGCCGGCGTGCTCGTGCTGGTCCTGTAGACGCAGCGAACTAGAACAGGTTCTTGTCTCCGGGAACTCGCGCTGGGATGCTTCCGGCATGGACCTGCATGCGCTCGAAGAGATCCGGCGGCTCAAGTACCGCTACTTCCGCACCCTCGACCTCAAGCTGTGGGACGAGTTCGGCGACACGTTCACGGCCGACGCCGTCGGGCGCTACGGCACCAAGGTGTACGGCGAGATGGACGCGCTGCAGGGCCGCGACGCGATCGTCGGGTTCATGAGCGACAAGCTCTCGAACGGCATCGTGACGATGCACGTCGCCCACCACCCCGAGATCGACGTGGACGGTGACACCGCCGAGGCGTCGTGGGGGTTCGAGGACACAGTGATCGCGACGGATTTCAAGATCCTCATCCGCGGCGCCGGCTACTACCGTGACCACTATCGGCGCGAGGCCGACGGATGGCGCATCGCCGAGACGTCGTACGAACGGATCTACGAGGCCATGGAATCCCTCGACGACACCCCCAGCCACCAGCTGATCGCCAACCGCTGGGCGCCTCAACGCTGAGTGTGACGATGTGCAGGCGACACGCCCGTACGAGCCTGCAGATCGTCACGCCCAGCGGGGTTCAGCCCCAGGCTTTCTCGAGCTCGGCCAGTGCTGTCTCGAGGTGGGTGAGCAGTCGCTGCAGATGCGGGACGGAGCGGCGGCAGCCGATGAGGCCGAAGTCGAGGTAGCCGGCGCGGCTCGTCAGCGTGATGTTGAGCGCGAGGCCGTCCGTCACGATCGACACCGGATACATGCCGTCGAGGCGGGAGCCGTTGAAGTACAGCTCCTTCTTGGGCCCCGGGACGTTCGACACGACGACGTTGAACGGCGGGTTGGTGTACTTCACGAAGCCCGGGATCGGGGTCAGCGCCAGCGGCAGCATCTGCAGGGCCGAGAACGCGAGGATCTGGGTCGGCGTGAGCTCGCCGAGGATCTTCTTGGCCTGGCGCGAGGAGTACGCGATCTCCTCGAGCCGGGTCGCGCCCTGGTCGCGGTCGGTGGCGAGGTTGACGATGATCGCCCCGGTGGCGTTGCCGGTGCCGGTGTCCTTGCCCGCCGACTCGGCACGCAGCGACAGCGAGACCGGCACCATCGCCGTCATAGGCTCGTCGGGCAGCGCATGCTGCTCGAGCAGGTAGTCCCGCAGCGCACCGGACACCATCGCCAGGACGACGTCGTTGAGCGTCGTCGCAGACGACTTTGCGACCCGCTGAATGCGCTCGATCTCCCACGACTGGGCAGCGAAGCGTCGCGCGCCCGTGATCGTGCCGTTGAGCACCGTGTTGGGTGCCCGCGGCAGCGTCACGTCACCCTCACGGATGATCTGGTTGGCGATCTTGAGCCCGGCCGGCAGGAGCCCGGCGATGTCGCCGGCGGCCCCGGCACCCGTACGCACGAGGGCCATCGGGTCGAAGGTCTTCTTGGCGCCCGACGACGGTCGGGGCGGCAACGCCCACGGCGGCAGGCAGTCCATGGCGTCAGGATCCTCGCTGAGCGAGCGCTGCATCAGGCGCAGGGCCGAGACGCCGTCGACCATCGCGTGGTGCACCTTGGTGTAGACCGCGATGCGGCCGTCCTTGAGCCCTTCGACGACGTGGACCTCCCACAGGGGCCGGTGCCGGTCGAGCAGGGAGCCGTGCCAGCGCGAGGTGAGCTGCAGGAGCTCGCGGATCCGACCCGGGCTCGGGACGGCCGAGTGGCGCACGTGGTGGTCGTAGTCGATCGTCTCGTCGGACTTCCAGCGCGTGCCGACGGGCTCGCCCGGACGCTTGCGGAACAGCGGCGAGATGTTGTCGGTCTGCCGGAACGCCTCGAGCATCTCGCGCACGAACTCCGGCCCGGCATCCTCCGGCGGGACGAAGAGCTGCAGGCCCCCGACGTGCATCGGATGATCCCGGTTCTCCGCCAGCAAGAACATCGAATCCGTGGGCGGCATGAACGACATCGGCAATCCTCCGGGCAATGGCACCGTACTCGCAGTACGCTGACGGGACGTGTGGCGCAAGTCACTGTAGGTGACAAGCTCGTGAACCATGAGTGACATGCGCGTTCGCGGGGTAAACGAGTGTTGCACCCATTCTGGAGGGAACCCGATGGCACCGCACCTGGCACTGGCAGCCGAACCTCGCTTCTTCCGCGGAGCCAGCCTGCAGTCCAAGCTCCTGGGCTTCGGCCTCCGGCACACCGTCCGGCCCATCATCGACGCCTGGACCCGGCTCCCGTTCGACGTGTTCCCGCCCAACGTCATCGAGACCGCGGCGCGACTCCTGCCGGTCCACGAAGGCACCCGCTGGCGCCACGTCGACCTCAACGACTGCGGGGCCGAGTGGTTGCAGGCCAAGGGCGTGTCCGACCTGCACGGCGGCAACACCGGCGCGATCCTCTACTTCCACGGCGGTGCGTTCCTGACCTGCGGCCTCAACACCCACCGCAGGCTCGTGTCGCGCATCTCGTACGCCTCGGCGCAGCCCGTCCTCAACGTGGGCTATCGCCAGATGCCCTACGAGCCCATCACCGAGTCGGTGGCCGACGGGGTCAACGCGTTCCGCTGGCTGCTCGACCAGGGCTACGCCGCACGTGACATCACGATCGCCGGCGACTCGGCCGGTGGCTACCTCGCGTTCAGCGTCGCCCGCGCCGTGATGGACAACGACTGGGGCCAGCCGGCCGGAGTCGTCGCCCTGTCACCGCTGCTCGACTTCGACCCGACCAACAAGCAGGGTCACCGCAACGCCGACCGCTGCCAGACGTTCCCTATCGGGGCCTTCGCCAAGCTGCACGAGGTGTCGGGCCGGATGGACAGCCGTCGCGGCATCTCCGGCAGCCGGGTGTGCCCCGTCGACATGCCCCTGGCCGACATGCCGCCGGCGCTGGTGCAGATCGGCTCCCGTGAGGTCCTCATGGCCGACGCCGAGCTGATGGCCAACCGCCTGGTGTCCGCGGGCGTGCCGTGCGACCTGCAGGTCTGGGACCGCCAGGTCCACGTCTTCCAGGCCGCCGCCGCCTGGGTCCCCGAGGCGCGCACCGCGATCGAGGAGATCGGCACGTTCGTGCGCCACCTCGCCGCTCGCGAGGTCGACACGACGGCCCCGGTCACCGCCCCGGCTCCCGCAAGCGCATCGCGCCGCAGCCGCGCCGCCGTACGCTGAACGGTGTGAACCGCACCGACCTCGTCGCCGAGCTCGCCAAGAAGTCCGGGCTGCTCTGGGTCTCGTACGGCCGTCGCGTACACCCCGTGTGGCACGAGTGGGTGGGTGACGCCGTGTGCGTCGTGGCCGGCGGCACGGAGCAGCCGCTGCCCGACATCGAGCGGCACGAGACCGTGCTGCTGAGCCTGCGCAGCAAGTCAACGCGGGCCCTCGTCGCCGAGGCGCCCGCCCGGGTCGAGGTCGTGGTGCCGGGGTCCGAGCACTGGGACCCGGTCACGACGGCGCTCAAGGCCGGCCGCCTCAACCTCAGCGACAGCGACGGGGCGATCGACCGCTGGGCGCGCGAGTCGGTCGTGGTGCGGCTCGTGCCGACCGACGAGGTGGCGCTGCCCGACCAGATCAGCACGAGGATCGCGCACACGGCGCCCCATCTGACGCGTTGAGCCCGCGACTTGCGGGTAGGCCATACGCAAAGACCTGACGGAGAAGGGGCAGCCATGTCGGACAACGCCATCAACGAGGACGAGCTCGAGGTGCACGACCCCAAGCGCGCCGCGGCCGGCGTGACCGGCGTACGGGTGTCGCTGCAGCGCTCGCTGGCCAACATGGGCGTACGCACGACCGCCAGGACGCTGCTCAAGCTCAACCAGGCCGATGGCTTCGACTGCATGAGCTGCGCCTGGCCCGACCCGGACCCGGAGAACCGGCACACGGCGGAGTTCTGCGAGAACGGCGCCAAGGCCGTCGCCGACGAGGCGACCAAGACCCGGGCGGACCCGGCCTTCTTCGCCCGCCACAGCATCGCCGACCTCAGGGCCCACGACGACTACTGGCTGAACGAGCAGGGCCGCATCACCCATCCGATGGTCAAGCGGCCGGGCGGCACGCACTACGAGCCCATCGGCTGGGAGGAGGCGCTGCGTCTCGCGGCGGACCACCTCAACGGCCTCGACTCCCCCGACCAGGCGGTGTTCTACACGTCCGGCCGCGCGTCCAACGAGGCGGCGTTCCTCTACCAGCTGTTCATCCGGGCCTACGGCACCAACAACATGCCCGACTGCTCCAACATGTGCCACGAGTCCAGCGGCACCGCCCTGACGGAGTCGATCGGCATCGGCAAGGGCAGCGTCAGCCTCCGCGACATCTACGACGCCGAGTGCATCGTGATCGCCGGCCAGAACCCGGGCACCAACCACCCCCGCATGCTGTCCGCGCTCGAGATCGCCAAGCGTCGCGGCGCGAAGATCATCGCGATCAACCCCTTGCGCGAGGCCGGGCTGGTCAACTTCCGCAACCCGCAGAAGCCGCGTGGGGTCGTCGGCCGCGGCACCGACATCGCCGACCTGCACCTGCCGATCAAGCTCAACGGCGACCTCGCCCTGTTCCAGGCGATCGGCTCCTTGCTCGTGGAGTGGGACGCGCTCGACCACGACTTCCTCGACAAGCACACGCAGGGGTTCGAGGAGTGGGCCCAGCACGTGCGCGAGGTCGACTGGCAGCTCGTCGAGTCCGCGACCGGACTGACCCGCTCGCAGATCACGACGGCGGCCGAGATGATCCGCGGCTCCGGCGCCACGATCTACTGCTGGGCGATGGGCCTGACCCAGCACCGCAACGCCGTCGCCACGATCCGCGAGATCGCCAACCTCGCCCTCGCCCGCGGCGACATCGGCAAGCGGGGAGCCGGGCTCTGTCCCGTGCGCGGGCACTCCAACGTGCAGGGCGACCGGACCATGGGCATCTGGGAGCGCGTGCCCGAGCACTTCCTCGATGCCCTGCAGGATGAGTTCGGCTTCGACCCGCCACGCGAGCACGGGCTCGACACGGTCGACGCGATCCGGGCCTTCCGCGACGGCAAGGCGTCGTTCTTCATGGGACTCGGCGGCAACTTCGTCGTCGCCGCTCCGGACACCGAGGTCACCGCCAAGGCCCTGAGCAGCGCCGACATGACGGTGCAGGTGTCGACCAAGCTCAACCGCTCGCACCTCGAGTGCGGCGACACCGCGTTGATCCTGCCGACCATGGGGCGCACCGAGAAGGTCGTCACCCCGGCCGGCGAGCAGTACGTCACCGTCGAGGACTCGATGTCGGCGGTGCACGCCTCGCGCGGCGTCCTGCCGCCGGCCAGCCCGCACGTCCGCCACGAGATCGCCATCATCACCGGGCTCGCGGAGGCGACGATCGGGCACCGACACGGCATCGACTGGTCGGCCATGGCGATCGACCACGACATCATCCGCGAGCACATCTCTCGGGTCGTCCCGGGCTGCGAGGCGTACTCGCACAACGTCGACCGCCCGGGCGGCTTCGTGCTCCCGCACCCGCCCCGCGACACCCGTACGTTCGAGACCAAGAGTGGCAAGGCCGAGTTCGTGCCCTCCCCGGTCGAGCTCCTGCACGTGCCCGAGGGCCATCTCGTGCTGCAGACGCTGCGCAGCCACGACCAGTTCAACACCGTGATCTACGGCCTCAGCGACCGCTACCGCGGCATCGAGGACGGCCGACGCGTCGTCTTCGTGCACCCGGACGACATCACTGCCCTGGGCTTCGCCGAGGGCGACCTGGTCGACCTGGTCGCGCACTGGGAGGACGACGAGGTGCATCGGGTCGCCAAGCGCTTCCGCATCGTCCCCTACGACACCCCGCGGGGCTCGGCGGCGGCCTACTACCCCGAGACCAACCCCCTGGTGCCGCTCGACTCGACCGCCACCGGCAGCAACCAGCCGACGTCCAAGTCGGTCATGGTCCGCCTCGAGCCGCACCCGAGCGAGGACGAGGCCAACGCCGAGGACGGGGTCGAGCAGGACGACGTCGGCGCCGATGACGGGCACAAGACGGACCGCCAGCCCAAGCACCTGTCGTGAGCGAGCCGTACGACCTCCGGAGGTTCGTCGACGCCCAGACCGGCGGCACGTACGAGCGGGCACTCGCCGAGCTGAGAGCCGGCCGCAAGACGAGCCACTGGATGTGGTTCGTCTTCCCGCAGCTCGCCGGCCTCGGCCGCAGCGAGACGGCCGTCCGGTACGCCGTGGCCGGGGTCGACGAGGCTCGGGCCTATGCGACGCACGCGCTCCTCGGGCCTCGGTACGACGAGTGCTGCGCGGCGCTGCTCGGCCTCGGCGACGTGCCGATGGGCGACGTGCTGGGGCAGGTCGACGCGCAGAAGCTGCACTCGTCGCTGACACTGTTCGCGCAGGTGACCAGCTCGCCCCTGATCGACCAGCTGATCGACCGGCACTTCGACGGGCAGCCCGACCCGGCGACCCTCGAGCTGATCTGAACGGTCAGAACAGGTCGGCCGCCTTGACGACGGTCTCGTAGATCCCGTAGGCGAGCGGGACCGCGACGATGATCCAGGCGATGACGAGCAGCGGACCGGCCTTGTCGACTGCGACGTCGTGCTCGGCCGAGGCTGCCTCCTGCGCGGGCGTCTCGGTCGCGTCCTTCTTCTCCTCGTGGAACTTCGAGGCGACCGGGCGGATCAGCAGGTTCGCCACGAAGCCGACCGCCAGGATGCAGACCATGGTCAGCAGCGCCGCCCGGTAGTCGCCGGCGTTGAGCTGCCCCGGCTCACCCTGCGCGTCCAGGAAGCCGTTGATGATGAGCGGGCCGGCGACGCCGGCAGCGGCCCACGCCGTCAACAGACGACCATGGATCGCACCGACCTGGAACGTCCCGAACAGGTCGCGCAGGTACGCCGGCACGGTGGCGAACCCACCGCCGTAGAAGCTGATGATCACCCCGGCGACCAGCGCGAACAGGATCGTCGAGCTCGACCCCTGGAAGGCCAGGAACGCGTAGAGAACCATCCCGACGCCCAGGTAGCCGACGTAGATGTTCTTGCGCCCCACGAGGTCGGACGTCGACGACCATGCGAACCGTCCCGAGAGGTTGAACAACGAGAGCAGCCCGACGAAGCCGGCGGCCGAGGCCGCACTGACGGTCGACTTCTCACCCTCGCGGAAGAAGTCCTGGATCATCGGCGCCGCCTGCTCGAGGATGCCGATGCCGGCCGTGACGTTGCAGAACAGGACGGTCCACAGCAGCCAGAACTGCGGCGTCTTGATGGCGTTGGCCGCGGACACGTTCTCGGTCGTCACCAACGCCTTGGACTTGATCGTCGACGGGTCGAATCCCTGAGGCTTCCACCCCTCGGCGGGGACGCGGATCAACCAGGCTCCGAACAGCATCAGCACGAGGTAGACGAGGCCGAGGGTGACGAACAGCTTGGCGACCGCCGAGCCCGATGCGACTCCGGTCGCGGTGTCGAACGAGTCGTCGTAGATGCCCAGAAGCTTGGCGGACAGCGGGCTGGCGATCATGGCGCCGCCGCCGAAGCCCATGATCGCCATGCCGGTCGCCAGACCGGGACGGTCCGGGAACCACTTGATGAGGGTCGACACCGGTGAGATGTAGCCGATGCCGAGGCCGATGCCACCGATGAACCCGTAGCCCAGATAGACCAGCCACAGCTGATCGGTCGCGATGCCGAGCGAGCCGATGAGGAAGCCGCCGGACCAGAACAGCGCAGCCGTGAACATCGCGCGGCGAGGACCACCCGTGTCCACCCAGGTGCCGAAGACCGCAGCCGAGAGGCCGAGCATGACGATCGCGATCGAGAAGATGATCCCGATCTGCGTCAGGCTCGCATCGAAGTTCTTGACGAGCGATGCCTTGTAGACGCTCGTGGCGTACGCCTGGCCGATGCAGAGGTGGACCGCGAGTGCGGCCGGTGGAATCAGCCACCGGTTGAATCCCGGCTTGGCGATGGTGTGCCGGCGGTCGAGCAGATCTAGCGACATGGGGCCCCCAAAGACGATCGTCACTGGACCTCACGCTAGGCCGGGGGGTGCGATCCCGCACTCCGGACGCCGCGAGCGGGCCCGCTCCGCGGGCCGCACATGCGCAGGTCCGGGCTCGTCGCACCGGTAGAGTTCGAGCGTGAGCGCAACGCCCGGACGCATCTTCCTGTCCCGCATCGTGGGTCAGGCGGTCTTCGACCCCGCGGGCGACCAGGTCGGCAAGCTGCGCGACGTCGTGGTCGCCGTACGCTCCGACCGCCACCGCCCGCGCGTGCTGGGCCTCGTCGTCGAGGTGCTCGGTCGCCGCCGCGTCTTCCTGCCGATCACGCGCGTCACCTCGCTCGACTCGGGCCAGATCATCACCACCGGCGTCCTCAACGTCCGCAAGTTCGTGCAGCGCCGCACGGAGACGCTCGCGATCCACGAGCTGTTCGACCGCAGCGTCACGATGCCTGACGGCACCGCCGGCACGGTCTACGACCTCGCGATGGAGCAGGACCCTCGTCGTGACTGGTACGTCAGCGCCGTCGCGGTGCAGGGCGGTGGCAAGCGCTTCGGTCGGCGTGGCCCCCACCAGGTGCTGGAGTGGGACGAGGTCAAGGGCCTCACGACCGAGGAAGCGGGCCAGGGCGCGACCCACCTGCTCGCCACGATGGACGAGATGCGGGCAGCCGACCTCGCCAACGCCCTGCGCGACCTGGCGCCCAAGCGCCGCATGGAGGTCGTGACCGAGCTCGACGACGAGCGGCTCGCCGACGTCCTCGAGGAGCTGCCCGAGAAGGACCAGGTCGAGATCCTCGGGGTGCTGGACCCCGAGCGGGCCTCCGACGTGCTGACCGAGATGGATCCCGACGACGCCGCCGACCTGCTGGGCGAGCTGCCGCCCGCCACCGCCGAGGCGCTGCTCGCCCTCATGGAGCCCGACGACGCCGAGGACGTGCGCCGGCTCCTGACCTACGAGGAGCGCACCGCCGGCGGCATGATGACGACCGAGCCGGTCGTGCTGCCGCCGGACGCGACGATCGCCGACGCCCTGGCACGCGTCCGCAACCCCGACCTGATCCCGGCGCTGGCGTCGATGGTCTACGTCTGCCGTCCGCCGCTGGAGACGCCGACGGGCAAGTTCCTCGGCATCGTCCACTTCCAGGCACTGCTGCGTGAGCCACCGTCGACGATGGTCAGCGCGATCGTCGACAACGACATCGACTGGCCGCGTCCCGAGGCGTCCCTCGAGCACGTCGCCAACCTGCTCGCGGCCTACAACATGGTCGCGCTGCCGGTCGTCGACGAGAACTCCCACCTGCTCGGGGCGGTGACCATCGACGACGTGCTCGACCACCTGCTGCCCGAGGGCTGGCGCGAGCAGGACACCGAGCCCGAGCCCGCGGCGTCCTCGGAGGTGGTCACGCATGGCTGATCGCGCCCGCCTCGACCAGCCCCGGTCGGTGCGCCGGAGCTTCCGTCCGCGCCGCGACGCCGATCCCGAGCGGTTCGGAAGGTTTGCCGAGTCGACCGCCCGGTTCCTCGGCACGGCGAGGTTCATCGCCTGGATGACGGTGTTCGTCGCGGTCTGGGTCGGTTGGAACATGCCCTACGGACCCGATCGGAATCGTTGGGACGACTACCCGTTCATCTTCCTCACGCTGATCCTGTCGCTGCAGGCGTCGTACGCCGCTCCGCTCATCCTGCTGGCCCAGAACCGTCAGGAGGCTCGCGACCGGGTCACGCAGGAGCAGGACCGCGATGCCACGGCCCAGGCCAACGCCGACATGGAGTTCCTCGCCCGCGAGGTCGCGAGCCTGCGCCTCGGCCTCGGCGAGGTCGCCACGCGAGACTTCATCCGCGGCGAGCTCCGCGGCCTGATGGCCGACCTCGACGAGCGCGACGCCGACGACACCTGACCCCAAGTTTTGTGAGGGAACTCGGCACCCGAAGCCGATACGTGACGAGGTTCGTCACAAAACGTGGGGGTCAGCGGGAACGCTGCACCCGGGACTCGTCCCACACCGGCTCGTCCGACTCGTAGACCCGGCCATCGGCTCCGAACACCAGGAACCGGTCGAAGCCACGGGCGAACCACCGGTCGTGGGTGACCGCCACGACGGTCCCCTCGAACGTCGACAGGGCCTGCTCCAGCGCCTCGGCCGAGTGCAGGTCGAGGTTGTCGGTCGGCTCGTCGAGCAGCAGCAGCGTGGCGTTGGACAGCTCGAGCAGCAGGATCTGGAAGCGGGCCTGCTGCCCGCCCGACAGCTGCTCGAACGGCTGGTCCCCGGCCTTGGCCAGGCCGTAGCGGTCGAGTGCCTTGGCCGCCCCCTCGTGACCCATGCCTCTGCGGTGCCCGTCGCCGTGGTGCAGGATCTCCAGCAACGTACGACCGAGCAGCGACGGATGCTCGTGGGTCTGCGCGAACCACCCCGGGCGCACGCGCGAGCCCAGCTTGGCCATGCCGGTGTGGTCGACGGGTGGCGGGATGACGTCGCCGACCGGCTCGTGCTCGACGTCCGGGCGCGAGCCGCCACCGGCCAGCAGGCGCAGGAAGTGTGACTTGCCCGAGCCGTTGCTGCCGAGCACCGCGACCCGCTCGCCGAACCAGATCTCGAGGTCGAACGGCTTCATGAGCCCGGTGAGCTCGACCTGCTGGGCCACGACGGCCCGCTTCGCCGTCCGCCCGCCGTCGAGCCGCATCCGCAGGTTCTGCGCGATCGGCACGGCTTCGGGCGGCCCTTCCCGCTCGAACCGCTCGAGCCGCGTCTGGGCGGCCTGGTAGCGCGCCGCCATGTCGGAGTTGTAGGCCGCCTTCTGGCGGTACATCAGGACCAGCGCCTTGAGCTTGGCCCGCTCCTCGTCCCACCGGAGCCGGCGTTCCTCGAGCTTGGCGTTGCGGTCGATGCGCGCCTGCAGGTACGTCGAGAACCGCCCCGGGTGCACCCACAGGGAGCTGCCCGCGGCGCCGGGCTCGAGGGTCGCGATGCGCTGGGCGACCCGCTCGATCAGCTCGCGGTCGTGGCTCACGAACAGCACGGTCTTGGGCGACTCGACGAGCTGCTCCTCGAGCCAGCGCTTCGCCGGCACGTCGAGATAGTTGTCGGGCTCGTCGAGCAGCAGCACCTGCTCCGGTCCCCGGAGGAGTGCCTCCAGCACGAGCCGCTTCTGCTCACCACCGGACAGCGTCGTGACCTGGCGCCACTGCGCCTTCTGGAACGGCACCCCGAGGGCCGAGACGGTGCACATGTCCCACATCGCCTCGTGCTCGTACCCGCCCGCATCGCCCCAGTCCACCAACGCCTGGGCGTATGCCATCTGGTCGCGCTCGTCGTCGCGCTCCATCATCAGGAGCTCGGTCCGGTCGACCTCGGCGGCGGCCTTGCGCACCGCCGGCGGGGCGACCGAGACCAACAGGTCGCGCACGGTCGTCTCGTCGCGCACCGATCCGATGAACTGCCGCATGACGCCGAGTCCGCCGGAGATCGTCACGGCACCCTCGTGCGGGTCGAGATCGCCGGTCGCGATGCGCGTCAGGGTGGTCTTGCCGCTGCCGTTCGGCCCGATCAGGGCGACCTTCATGCCCTCGCCGACCCGCAGGCTGACCTCGTCGAGCAGAGGCCGGCCGTCGGAGAGCGTGAAGCTGATGGTGTTCAGGTCGAGGTGTCCCACCCCGCCATCCTCGCAGTCGGCCGCAGGCCAAGGGAAACCACGAGCCTCACGCATTATTGAACACGTTCAATTCTTGGTCTATCATCGAGTCATGACCTCCGCAGGCCTGCAGACCGTCGTCATCTCCGGTGCGTCCGGCTACATCGGGCAGCACCTGGTTCGCGCGTTGTCAGCCGACGGCGCCGAGATCCGCATGATCGGCCGCTCCGCCTCGAACGACGCCACCTGGGACACGCCGACAAGCCTTGTGGAGGTCCTGGACGGAGCCGACCTGTTGGTCAACCTCGCGGGCCGATCGGTCAGCTGCCGCTACACCAAGCGGAACGCCGACTCGATCTTCGTGTCGCGGACCGAGACCACCGCAGCCCTGGGACGTGCGCTCGCAGCGACGCCTCAGCCCCCGGAGCTCTGGGTCAACGCGAGCACCGGGACGATCTATCGTGATGCGCGGGACCGCCCGATGGACGAGGTCACCGGCGAGCTCGGCGTGGGGTTCTCCGTGGGTGTCGCCCGCGCCTGGGAGCAGGAGCTGTTCACCGCCCCGACGCCGGTGCGCCGCATCGCCCTGCGGATGTCGATCGTCCTCGGCGCAGGCGGAGGCGCGCTCAACCCCTTCATCAACCTCGCGCGCCTCGGCTTCGGCGGACCCATGGGCGACGGCGGCCAGAAGCTCAGCTGGGTCCACGTCGACGACGTCGCCGCGGCCATCACGTACGCACACGAGCACCGCGACATCTCCGGTCCGGTCAACCTGGCTGCTCCCGAGGTCGTGTCCAACGCCGAGATGATGCGGCAGGTGCGGACGACACTCGGTCGCTCCCGAGGGCTGCCGCTCCCCACCTGGGCGCTGGAGGCCGGCGCACGCGTCATCCGCACCGAGCCCGAGCTCGTGCTCAAGAGCCGCTGGATCGACTCCCGCGTGCTGCGCGAGGCGGGATTCACCTTCGCCCATCCCACCCTGTCGTCGGCCCTCGACCAGGTCGCCGGTCGCACGCCGCGCGGCCTGCTGCCGGTCGCCCTGGGGTGACGGCGGCCGCTTAGGTCACACTCAGCGGTCTCCGCAGGTGCGCCCCCGTACGATGGAGGCATGGCAGTGGTCACCGAAGAGCAAGTCCGCGCAGCCCTCGGCAAGGTCAACGACCCCGAGATCAAGCGACCCATCACCGAGCTCGGGATGGTCGACGGCATCACGATCGACGAGGCGCAGATCACCGTACGCCTGCTGCTGACGGTCTCCGGCTGCCCTCTCAAGGACACCCTCAACCGCGACATCACCGCCGCCGTCGGCGAGGTGGCCCCGGCCCACGCGGTCGTCGTCGACATGGGCGTCATGACCGACGAGCAGCGCAAGAGCATGCAGGAGCTGCTCCGCGGCGGGCGAACCGAGAAGGAGATCCCGTTCGCCCAGGCCGGGTCGTTGACCAAGGTCTTCGCGATCGCCTCCGGCAAGGGCGGAGTCGGCAAGTCGACGGTCACCGTCAACCTCGCCCTCGCGATGGCCAAGCGTGGCCTCAAGGTCGGCATCATCGACGCCGACATCTACGGACACTCGATCCCCGACATGCTCGGCGTCGGCGACCTGCGGCCGACCCAGGTCGAGGACATGATCATGCCGGTCCCGGTCAAGGGCATGAAAGTCATCAGCATCGGCATGCTCAAGCCCCGCAAGGACCAGGTCGTCGCGTGGCGCGGACCCATGCTCGACCGGGCGCTCGTCCAGATGCTCAGCGACGTCTACTGGGGCGACCTCGACGCCCTGCTGCTCGACCTCCCGCCCGGCACCGGTGACGTGGCGATCAGCCTCGGCCAGCACCTGCCCAACGCCGAGGTCGTCGTGGTCACCACGCCGCAGCCCGCCGCCGCTGACGTGGCGGAGCGGGCCGGCACGATGGCGTCGATGATGCACCAGCGCGTCGTGGGCGTCATCGAGAACATGTCCTACCTGCAGGTCCCCGGCGGCGAGCGCATGGAGATCTTCGGGTCCGGCGGTGCCGCCAAGGTCGCGGAGACGCTGAGCTCACGGTTCGGCTACGACGTGCCGATGCTCGGCCAGGTCCCGCTCGACCAGAGCCTCCGGGAGGGCGGTGACGCCGGCGACCCGATCGTCGAGACCGATCCGGACTCCGAGGCCGCCAAGGTCCTGCAAGGCGCTGCCGACCAGCTCAGCGGGCGTTCTCGTGGCCTCGCGGGCATGCAGCTGGGGCTGGCCCCGGCCGGACGGCTCTAGGCCCGCACATGTTCGGCATGGGCGTGCCCGAGATCGGGGTCATCCTCGTCGTGGCACTGCTCGTGTTCGGACCCGACAAGCTGCCGGACATCGCCAAGCAGGCCGGTGGCTTCGTCCGCACGCTCCGGCAGATGGCCGACAACGCCAAGAACGACCTCGGCCGCGAGATGGGGCACGACCTCTCGGACCTCAACCTCCGCGACCTCGATCCCCGCGAGATCGTCCGCAAGAGCCTCCTCGACGACGACACGACGCCCTCGGCGACCCGCGAGCAGCGCATCCTGCGGCCCGGCGAGACGCCGCCGTACGACCCCGAGTCGACCTAGGCCGCGTCGAACCAGGTCGTCATGCGGTCCAGCCCGTCGCGCACCCGCTCGGGCGGAGTCTCGCGGCGCGTAGCGCGCGGCAGCTGTGACACCGCCTGCTCGACCCGCCGGCGGTCGGCATCGGTCACGATCGTGTAGACGACCCCGTCGTCGTCCCACGTCACGAGCATCGGCACACCGTCACGCACCCAGACGTCGGACCCGCCCAGCTCGGTCGGCTCGAAGTCCTTCACGCTGTCGCGGTCGAGCGATCCGTTCTGCTCGAAGAGATTGAGCTTCGCAGCACCGTTGGAATAGCTCAGCGCAACGACCGCCCCGTCGTCGCTGAACGCGCCGGAGACGCGGTGCAGGTCGCCGGCCAGGGTCGAGAGGCAGGGCCAGCCGGAGCCGTCGAGCTCGTCCATCGTCGACTCCGCGATGACGTGACCGGCCGGCACGGCCGTCGCCCCGTGGAAGTCCGCGGCGTAGCGGTTGAACGGCGGCGCGACCTCGTCGCCGACCTGGGGTTGGCCACCGCCCACGGCGTACGCGGTCATGACCACGGCGACCGAGGCGCTGACGAGGACGACGCCGGCACGGAACGGCACCGATCGTCGTACGCGGACCCACCAGCCCTCAGGAGCGGGCGGCGCCGCGGCCAGCTTGGCCAACGAGGCCATGAGCTCAGGGGGTGGTTCGGGTGCCGTGACGGTCGACATGCGGGACTTCAGGAGCCGCTGCTGGCGAACCGCCTTGGCGCAGGCGTCGCAGGTCTGGAGATGCGTCAGCGCCTCGCGCGTCGCGGGCTCGGACAGCTGTCCGTCCACGAACGCCGCGACATCGGCACCCAGATGAGCCATCAAACCCCGACCGGTCCCACGAATCGAGTCCGGCCCTCACTGGGCGCACGGTGGGCGAGCGCCTCGCGCAGCTGGGTGCGCCCGCGGTGGATGCGGGAGCGGACGGTGCCGAGCTTGATGCCCAGGACGTCGGAGATCTCCTCGTAGGACAGGCCCTCGATGTCGCACAGCACGACGGCGACGCGGAACTCGTCGGACAGCGACGAGAGCGCGATCTCGATGTCGGGGTCGAAGTTGGCGTCGTGCACGGCCGACTCCGGCAGGACCTCGGAGCTCAGGAGCTTCTCCTCGGCACCCTCGTAGAAACCGTCCATGCGGAGGCGCGACTTGCGGCGCACGCGATCGAGGAACAGGTTCGTGGTGATGCGGTGCAGCCAGCCCGGGAAGTTGCCCGGCTCGTAGCTGTCGAGCGAGCGGAAGACACGGATGAAGACGTCCTGCGTCAGGTCCTCGGCGTCCTGGCGGTTGCCCGTCAGGCGGTACGCGAGTCGGTAGACCCGCGCGGAGTGCTCCGCGACGATGTCGTCCCAGTTGAGCGTTGCCGTGGTCACGTCGTCTGCCTTCATGAGTTGATCGTTCACCTCGTACCTGAGAGAACGCATGGAATCTGCTGACTGTTCCCCAGATTCCTGGCACCTCGCCCGGTTGAGCCTCCGCCGCCTGAGGCTTCGGCGCGGATAGTCTGGCCCTGACCACCACGACCGAGGAGCCGACCATCACCACCGCAGCCAGCCTGGCGTACGCCGAGGACTACCTGAGCGAGGACGACCATCTCGTGGCTGCGCGGCGCCGGTCCGACGAGGTCGGGGTCATCCCGGTCGGCCCGGGCGGCGGTGCCGCACTGTCCTTCCTGGCCTCCGTCGTGCAGGCCAGGTCAGTGGCCGAGATCGGCACCGGTACCGGCGTGTCCGGCCTGTGGCTGCTGCGCGGGATGCAGCCCGACGGCGTCCTGACGTCCGTCGACCTCGAGGCCGAGCACCAGCGGCTGGCCCGTGAGACGTTCACGGAGGCCGGCTTCGCGCCCCAGCGCTTCCGACTGATCGCCGGTGCAGGGCTCGACGTCATGCCCCGGCTCACGGACGCCGGCTACGACGTCGTGTTCCTCGACGGCGACAAGGTCGAGTACGGCGAGTACCTCGACCAGGCCATGCGGCTCGTGCGCCCCGGCGGGGTCATCGTGTTCGACAACGCCCTGTGGCACGACCGGGTCGCCGACCCGGCCCAGCGCGATCCCGAGACCTCCGCGATCCGCGACGTCGTCCAGCGCGTCAAGAACGACGAGCGACTGCGCAGCGTGCTGCTGCCGCTCGGCGACGGCCTGCTGGCCGCACAGCTCGTCGGCTGACTAGTCGTCGTCGCGCTTGTCGTGCTCGAACGACGCCGACGAGCGGAACCCCGCTGGACCTCGTACGACGGCGACGACCTCGTAGGGCTCGATCGTGACCGGCGGGCTGCCGATGATCTTCGAGCCGGCCGAGTCGGCCGCCTTCTTCTCGAAGTCGTGCTGGAACGCGGCCCGGGCCTCGTCGGACACGAAGACGTAGCTGCCCTCGAACCACTCGCCCTTGCGGGCGCGCCAGGTCTTGAACCGCAGACCGTCAAGACCCGCGAACCTCGCGAAGGACTCGTCCTCGACGTAGCTGCGGAGCGCCTTGAGCGTGCCCTTGGGTGCGTCGGCCAGTGACCAGCGAACGGTCAGCCCGTACATCAGACCGCTTTGAGCTGGTCGCCCAACGTGGCGGCTTCCTCATTGTTGAGCTCGACAACGAGACGTCCGCCGCCCTCGAGCGGGACGCGCATGACGATGCAGCGTCCCTCCTTGGTGACCTCCATCGGGCCGTCTCCGGTCCGTGGCTTCATGGCGGCCATCGATTCCCCTCTCGATCTGGAGCTCCCGCCGCGACGGCGGGAAGCGTGCCTCCTATTATCGCCTATGGCCAGCGGACGTTCGACCGCAGTACCACCAGGAGGCATCCATGACCGACCAGAGCGCACCACCTGTCACGTACGAAGTGGTCGACGGCGTCGGCACCGTGACCTTCAACCGGCCCGACGGGATGAACAGTCTGACGCTGGCGACGAAGGTCGCGCTGCGCGACTCGCTGCACGCCGCGGCGGCCGACAGCGCCGTGCGCTGCGTGGTCCTGGTGGGCACCGGACGGGCCTTCTGCGTCGGTCAGGACCTCAAGGAGCATGTGTCCGACCTGCAGGCCGGGAGCGCGTCGTTGGGCACGACGGTCGCCGAGCACTACAACCCGGCCGTGACCGCGATCGCGACGATGCCCAAGCCGGTCATCGCTGCGGTCAACGGCGTCGCCGCCGGGGCCGGCGCGTCGCTGGCGTTCGCGGCAGACTTCCGCGTCGTACGACGCTCGGCCGGTTTCAACCTCGCCTTCGCCGGCATCGCGTTGTCGTGCGACACCGGCTCGTCGTGGACCCTCCCCCGCCTGGTGGGCCACGGCCGGGCCACCCAGCTGCTGATGCAGCCCAGGACGATCCCGGCCGACGAGGCGTACGACCTCGGGCTGGCCACCACGGTCGTCGACGACGAGAAGTTCGACGCGGAGGTCGCCGCTCTGGCCCGCTCCCTCGCCGACGGCCCGACCCTGGCACTCGGTGCCATCAAGCGGTCGCTGGCCTTCTCAGCCACCCACGACCTGCCGGCGTCGCTCGAGCACGAGGGCCAGAAGATGGCACTGACCGGCGCATCGACCGATCACGCGGCCGCGGTGCAGGCGTTCCTCGCCAAGGAGAAGCCGGTCTTCACCGGCCGTTGAGCCTTGACCGCTCAGGCCGAGCGGTCGTGCTGGCGGCGCGCCTCCTCGGAGGCGGCCTCCTCCCAGGCGAGCAACTGGGTGCGGGCGTCGAGCTCGGCGCTCTCGCTCTCCGCGAGGGCGTCCATCGCGCGCGCCAGGTCGAGCTGGGCCGACTCGAGGTCGGACCGCGCCGACTCGGCATCTGACTGGAGCGCAGCGCTGCGTGCCTTCTCCTCCGACACCCGTTCGCGAGACCGGGCGAGGTCGATCTCAGCGGTCACGAGCGAGTCGCGGAGCTCAGCCAGCTGGGCGTCCCGCAGCCTGATCCGCGACCCCATCTGCTCGGCGAACACGATGTGCTCACGCGATCGCGCGACCGACGCACGACGGTTGTCGTCGACGATGGTGGCGCGCTCGAACGACCACTCGCGTCGCCGGTCCGCGAGCTCGTCGGACAGCAACCGTGCAGCGACGACGCCGGTGGCGACGGCGTACGTCGTCGCGGCGATGAGCACTGGCACCGTGGAGATCAGGATGCCTGCCGCAGCGACGAGGACAGCCGAGAGCAGCAGGACGACAGCACCGACTGCCCTGCGGGAACGGGGAGATTTCCGCGAAGAGGCCATGTCCGGATGGTAGGCGCCGGGGCGGGCGATTCCCGGTAGCCACGCCTGCGGACCGTGACTATCGCTTGGTCCGGGCGACGCAGTCCGCGAGGTGGTCGTTGACCATGCCGGTCGCCTGCATCAACGCGTAGGCCGTCGTCGGCCCGACGAAGCGGAAACCCTTGCGCTTGAGGGTCTTGGCCATCGCGATCGACTCGGCGGTGGTCGCCGGGACGTCGGCGAACGAGGTCGGGGCCGGACCGGGCGGCGGGGCGAACGACCAGAGCAGGTCGGTGAACGACTCGTCGAGTCCGACCAGGGTGCGGGCGTTGCTGATGGTCGCCTCGATCTTGAGCCGGTTGCGCACGATGCCGGCGTCGTCGAGCAGCCGGGCCACGTCGGCGTCACCGAAGGCCGCGACCGCCTCGGGGTCGAAGCCGGCGAACGCCTCGCGGAAGTTGTCGCGCTTGCGCAGGATGATCGCCCACGAGAGCCCGGACTGGAACGCCTCGAGCGACATGCGCTCGAACAGCTCGCGGTCGCCGCGCAGCTCACGGCCCCACTCGGTGTCGTGATAGGCGATCATGGCCGGGTCGTCGCCCCAGGGGCAACGCACCACGACCTCGGCACCGGTCGATACGCTCACGAGTGTGACTCTGCCACCTGCCCCGGACACTCTGCGCCTGGGCACCCGCACGTTCGGGCCCACGGACCTGGTGCTGATGGCGATCATCAACCGCACGCCCGACTCGTTCTACGACAGCGGGTCGACGTTCGATCTCGAGCCGGCCCTGGTGAGGCTCGGCGACGCCGTGCGCGACGGGGCCGACCTGGTGGACGTCGGTGGCGTGCGGGCCGGTTACGGCCCCGATGTCGACGTCGAGGAGGAGCTGAGGCGCACCGCCGACTTCGTGGCCGAGGCCCGGTCGCGGTTCCCCGATCTCGTGATCAGCGTCGACACGTGGCGCAGCGAGGTCGCCGACGAGCTGTGCCGGCTCGGTGCCGACCTGGTCAACGACACGTGGTCGGGCCACGACCCCGAGCTCACGGCGGTGGCGGCCCAGCACGGCGCCGGACTGGTGTGCAGCCACACCGGCGGCATCGGGCCACGCACCGACCCGCACCGCTCCGCGTACGACGACGTGGTCGCCGACGTCATCGAGACCGTCACCTCCTTGGCCGAGCGTGCCGTGTCCGCCGGGGTGCGACGCGACGGCATCCTGATCGACCCGACCCACGACTTCGGCAAGAACACCCGGCACAGCCTCGAGCTCACCCGCCGGCTCGACGAGCTGGTCGCGACGGGGTGGCCCGTGCTGGTCGCGCTGTCCAACAAGGACTTCATCGGCGAGACGCTCGACGTCGACAAGGACCACCGGCTGGCCGGCACCCTCGCCGCGACCGCCGTGTCGGCGTGGCAGGGTGCCCGCGTGTTCCGTGCCCACAACGTCGCCGAGACCCGGCAGGTGCTCGACGTCGTCGCGTCGGTCAGGGGCGACCGGCCCCCCGCCGTCGCCCGCCGCGGCCTCGCCTGACCGTCCTCGACGATCTCGCACGAGCCAGACACCGCGTCGCTACGATGGCGATCCCGCTCACAGGAAGGCCGCCCATGCCTGACAGCCGGCTTCGCGTACGCGCCTTCGTCGACTCGACCCCGTTCCAGTGGTTCATCATCGGGGTGATCCTCGTCAACGCGGCCATCCTCGGTCTCGAGACCTCGCCCCGGCTGATGGCGGAGTCGAACGGCTGGCTGACGGCGCTGGGCTGGCTGACTGTGGGCATCTTCGTCGTCGAGCTGGGGCTGCGGATCTACGCATACGGTCGCAGCTTCTTCCGCGACGGCTGGAGCCTGTTCGACCTGTTCGTCGTCGTCATCGCGCTGATCCCGACGTCGGCGGGGTTCGGCATCCTGCGCGTGCTGCGCGTGCTGCGGGTCCTGCGCCTGCTGTCCGCCGTGCGTTCGATGCGCCGCGTCGTCGCCGCGCTCGTGGCCACGATCCCCGGCATGGCGTCGATCGGCGCCCTGCTCGTGATGCTCGTCTACGTCTCCGGCGTCATGGCGACCCAGGTCTTCGGCACGACCGATCCCGACCACTTCGGTGACCTGCCGACCTCGTTGCTGTCGCTGTTCCAGGTCATGACCGGCGACGACTGGGCCGCCGTCGTGCGACCCGTCACCGACGAGCACCCCTGGGCGTGGGGGTTTTTCATCCTTTACATCCTCGCCTCGACCTACATCGTGCTCAACCTGTTCATCGCGGTCGCCGTGGAGGCCCTGGAGCGGCAGTCCGACGACGACACCCGTGAGATCGTCGACGAGATCGAGGAGGGTGACACCGAGATCCTCGGCGCACTCGCCGAGCTGAAGGACGAGGTCGCTGCCTTGCGCGCCGAGCTGGCGAACCGCTCGGCCTGAGGCTCCGAATCGCGGGGTGGGTCAGGCGTCCTTCGCGACGAACCAGGCCACGGCCTCGTCGACGTCGTCGGTGAGGTGCAGCATGTCGATGTCGGGCTGCCCGATCTTGCCGTCGGTGAGCATCGTGGTGCGCAGCCAGTCGATCAGGCCGCCCCAGTACTCCGTGCCGAACAGCACGATCGGGAACGACGTGATCTTCTGGGTCTGCACCAGGGTCAGCGCCTCGAACAGCTCGTCCATCGTGCCGAACCCACCGGGCAGCACGACGTAGCCCTGGGCGTACTTGACGAACATCGTCTTGCGGACGAAGAAGTAGCGGAAGTTGATGCCGAGGTCGACCCACTCGTTCATGCCCTGCTCGTGCGGGAGCTCGATGCCGAGGCCGACCGAGACGCCGCCGCACTCGCTCGCGCCACGGTTGGCCGCCTCCATCGCGCCGGGGCCACCCCCCGTGATGACCGCGTAGCCCTCGCCGCACAGCTTCGCGGCGATCTGGCGACCGGCTTCGTACATCGGGTCGTCCGGCTGGGTGCGGGCGGAGCCGAAGACGCTCACCGCCGGACCGAGCTCGGCCAGCGCTCCGAAGCCCTCGACGAACTCGGCCTGGATCCGCAGCACCCGCCACGGGTCGGTGTGCACCCAGTCCGTCGGGCCGCGCGAGTCCAGCAGCCGCTGGTCGGTCGTGCTCGTCGGTCGCTGCGCGCCCTTGAGCCTCACCGGACCCTTGCGGTGGTCGGGCCGGGGACTGTCAGTCGTCATGTGGTCAGCCATCTCTCCAGTCGGTCGCGCACCCGATGCAGGTGCTCGACAGGAACGTGCTCGTCGGCCTTGTGGGCGTAGATCGGGTCACCGGGTCCGTAGTTGACCGCCGGTATGCCCAGGATCGTGAACTGCGCGACGTCGGTCCAGCCGAACTTCGGGTGCACCTCGCTGCCGACGGCCGCCACGAAGGCCGCTGCGGCCGGGTGGGACAGGCCCGGCATGGCACCCGGCGCGGAGTCGGTGACCGTCAACCCGAAGCCCTCGAACGTCTCCTGCAGGTGCTGGTGCGCCTGCTCCTCGGTGCGGTCGGGCGCGAAGCGGAAGTTGACCGTCACGACCGCCTCGTCAGGCACGACGTTGCCGGAGACCCCGCCGCTGATCGCGACCGCGTTGAGCCCCTCGCGATAGGTCAGGCCGTCGATGTCGACCTGCCTGGGGACGTACGCGTTGAGGCCGTCCAGCACCGGCGCCAAGGCGTGGATCGCATTGCTGCCCATCCAGGCGCGGGCGCTGTGGGCGCGTTCGCCCGTCGTCCGGATGTCGACCCGCATCGTGCCCTGGCAACCCGCCTCGACGCCGGCGTTGGACGGCTCCATGAGGATCGCGAAGTCGCCGGCCAAGAGCTCGGGGCGCTCGCGGGCCAGTCGGCCCAGACCGTTGTGCTCCGCGGCGATCTCCTCGCCGTCGTAGAAGACGTAGGTGACGTCGCGGACCGGGTCCGGGACGGTCGCGGCCATCAGGAGGGCGACCGCCACGCCGCCCTTCATGTCGCAGGTGCCCAGGCCGTGGAGGATGTCCCCCTCGAGCCGTGACGGGAAGTTGCCGTTGGCGGGCACCGTGTCGAGATGACCTGCGATCACCACGCGCTCGGCCCTGCCCAGGTGCGTACGCGCGACGATCGTGTGGCCGTCGCGCACGACCTCGAGGTGGGCCAGCGGCCGCAGGGCCGACTCGACGGCATCGGCGATGGCCTGCTCGTCCAGGCTCTCCGAAGCGATGTCGACGAGTGCGGCGGTGAGGCTGACGACGTCGGTGGTCAGGTCGAGTTCGGGCACGGGTTCATTCCACCACGCGGCACCGAGGCGACAGGCTCACGCGGTCGGGAAGACGCAGAACTCGTTGCCCTCGGGGTCGGCCATGACGGTCCACTCACGCTCGGCGGTCGCCGGTTCGAGCACCGTCGCGCCGACCCGGACCAGGTCGTCGACGCTCGATCCCGGCAGCAGCGTCACGTCCCAGTGGATGCGGTTCTTGACCGTCTTGGGCTCGGGCACCGGGACGAAGTCGAACGACTCCAGCGGCGACCCGGGCACGTCGTCGAGGTGCGAGTAGTGGTCGCCGTCGTGGCCGAGCGACCCGCCGATCACGTCGGCCCACCATTGCGCGATCCCACGGTGGTCGGCAGCATCGACGACGACGTCCTTGAGCCGCTTGGCCGGCGGCTCGTCGTAGGTGAACACGCAGAACTCGCCGCCCTCGGGGTCGAGGAACGTCGTCCACGCGAACTCGCCGTCGCCGGTGACCTGCTCGAGGCCGGCGAACGGCTCGAGCGACTCGGCCCGGACGTCGAGGTGCACCCGGTGCTTGACGGTCCTCGGCTCGGGCACGAGGTTGACCCAGAGCTCCTCGCCCGGGTCTTCGCCCCGGAGGACGGCGTCCCCGTCGTCGAGCACCTCGAGCTCGTAGCCGAGCGTGTTGGCCCAGAAGCCCTGGACCGCCGAGACGTCGTTGGCGTCGATGCACAGCGCCTTGTAGCTCACGAGAGGCATGAATTCAGCCTGCCACAACGGCTGGCGGTCAGCGAGCGGTCGCCGTCTCCCGAGGCACCCGAGCCGCCGCCCGACGCAGCATGGTGCGGACGACAGCGGGGTGCAGCCGGCGCACGACGGCCCAGTAGAGCCGCCCGCGCCGGTTGTGCAGGTTGACGACGGTGCTGACCACGACCCGCTCGGGCTCGCACAGGACCGATGCGCGAAAGCCCAGATGGCTCTGGTCGATGCCGAGCAGCACCTCGTCGTCGGTGCGGGCGACCGGGTCGAAGACCTCGCTGCCCGCCCGGTCGATCCCGACGAGGCGGACCACGGCCTGGCGGGCGGCCATCAAGGATGCGACCCAGACCGGTGGTTGGTGGAACACGGCGTCGGCCCAGACGAGCGGGTCGCGGGTCGCTCCCTTCGGCAACGGCACCGCGAACGCGTCCGAGGCGTCGACCTGGGGCAGTGCCTGCGCGAGCAGCGCGGTGGACGGCACCGGCACCGCGGTGGCACGCGGGCGTGTCGCCCGGCGGACCTGGCGCACCCACCACGACCAGCGGGCCGGCCGCGCCGGTGGGTGACCTGCCTCGGTCTCGACCCGGTCCATCAGGTCCTCGACGAGGGCATCGTGCAGCCACCGCATCGCGAGGGGCCACACCAGGCGCATGGCCCCGGTCGTACGCGCCTCGATCACGTGCCGCACGACGCACGACCGCTCGTCGCGCGGGACGACGTCGAAGCGATGCGTGCCACGGAGTCCCACCCGCTCGTCGAAGGTGAACACGACCGACCGGCCGGGGACGTGCTCGGTCACCCGGTAGCGGATGGGCCCGTGACCGCCCAGGACCCCGGCGGCCAGCGGCGCCTCGAGCACCATCGCGGGCCAGGCCGGCGCCGGCCACCAGAGGTCGTCGGGGCCGCCGACGCGGTCGAGGAACGCTCCGACCCGCGACGCCGAGGCCGGGACGAGCCGCTCGTGCACGTTGACCACCATGACAGCTCCTCCATACGCCTCCGTATGGAGGATGTCCATACGGTAGCGTACGGTCATGACTCCTGCCAAGAGCTCGCGCACGCCGCTCACTGCTGACGACTGGAGCGCGGCCGCGCTCGCCGCGCTGGAGCGCAACGGCCTGGCCGCGGTCGCGGTCGAGCCCATCGCGAAGACGCTCGGCGCGACCAAGGGCAGCTTCTACTGGCACTTCTCAGGCCGCGACGACCTGGTCTCCGCAGCCCTGGCGCTGTGGGAACGGCGCGACACCGATGGCGTCATCGCCGCCATCGACCGCGCGCGTGACGACGACGACCGGCTCCGGCTGCTGCTGCGCATCGTGCTGAGCGCCGTCGTCGCATCGCCCGGAGCGGGCGCGATCGAGCTCGCGCTCCAGCCGCACGCGAGTCATCCCCTCGTCGCTCCCGTGCTCGCCCGGGTCACTCGGCGGCGCATGTCGACCCTCGAGGCGCTGTATGCCGAGCGCGGGCTGACCTCGGACGAGGCGCGCGACCGGGCGCTCCTGGCGTACACGGCCTATCTCGGGCACGCGCAGCTCGCCCATGCGACCCCGGACCGCCTGCCGAAGGGCACGGCCTTCACGGCGTACGTCGACCGTGTCGTCGAGTCGCTGGCGGCCTAGTCCTGCACGGCCTTGACGATCGCGACGGCCATCGTCACCCGATCCGGGTCGTCACCGTCCTCGATCGCCCACATGGCGTTGTGTGCCTCACGCACGACGACCCAGGCGCGGGCCCGCTCCTCGTCCAGTCCGGCGGCGTCCACGACCGCATGGAACCGGCGTCGGACGGCCGCGCGGATGTCGCCAGACGCGACGATCTCGTCCCAGCGGTTGAACAGCACCGGGTCGACCTCGTAGTGAGGATCGCCGGAGACCGGTTGCGGGTCGATCGCGAGCCAGGCCTCCCGGCCACCGCCCAGGACGTTCTGGTGGTGCAGGTCGCCGTGGATCAGCGTGCCGTCGGTCGCGGGGTCGTCGACGAGGCTTCGCCCGAGATGCACGGCCTGCTCGACGATTCGGCGCGGAACCGCCGCGTCCCTGGGCAGCCGCTCGAGGTCGGCGGTGTGGCGCCGGATGTAGGAGCTAAGCGGCACCAGCTGCGGTGGCGCCGGGACGTGCAACCGGGCGTAGAGACCGCCGATGATCTCGCACGCCTCGAGGTCGTCGACGTGCATCAGGTCCCGGGTCGAGAGCCGTTCGAGCAGCATCGCGTTGCGGCGCGGATCGGCCCTGAGCATCAGCGCCGCACCCCGACCGTGCCAGTGCTGCAGCGCGAGGATCTCGTGCTGGCACTCCTCGTGCGGCCAGGCGACCTTGAGCACGGCGGGCCGACCCTGTGCTCGTACGGGCACGACGAGCGACGTCCAGCCGTGCATCGGCTCGCCGTCGACCGCCAGGTCCCACTCGGCGATCAGGTCGTGCACGATGCGCGGCACGCTGTCGACCCAGGCCGCCCACTGCTCGTCGCGGTCGGCGATCGCGAGGAACGACTGCGGCAGCTCGAACGGCAACAGGCTCACGAGCCGAGCCTAGGACGCGCCCCTAGCTGCGCCGGCGGCCGTTGCCGGCACCGTCAGAGCGTGCTCTGCACCCCGGCGAGGAGCTGGCGGGCCATGACGACGCGCTGCACCTGGTTGGTGCCCTCGTAGATCTGGGTGATCTTGGCGTCGCGCATCATCCGCTCGAGCGGGTAGTCGCGGGTGAACCCGTAGCCGCCGAGCAGCTGCACCGCATCGGTCGTGACCTGCATCGCGGTGTCCGAGGCGAACGCCTTGGCCGCGGCCCCGAAGAAGGTCAGGTCCTTGTCGCCGCGCTCCGACCGGCCGGCCGCGGCGTACGTCAGCTGCCGTGCCGCCTCGATCTTCATGCCCATGTCGGCGAGCATGAACTGCAGGCCCTGGAAGTCGCTGACCGGGTGCCCGAACTGCTTGCGCTCCTGGACGTACCCGAGCGCGTAGTCGAGCGCGCCCTGCGCGACACCGACGGCCTGGGCGGCGATCGTGACGCGGGTGTGGTCGAGGGTCTTCATCGCAGTGGCGAATCCCGTGCCCTCGGCACCGATCATCCGGTCGGCAGGGATGCGGACGTCGTCGAGGTAGACCTCGCACGTCGGAGAGCCCTTGATGCCGAGCTTGCGCTCCGGCGCGCCGAACGACACGCCTTCGTCAGACTTCTCGACGACGAAGGCCGAGATCCCCTTCGTCCGCTGGTCGGGGTCGGTGACCGCCAGCACGGTGTAGAACTCGGACTCGCCGGCGTTGGAGATCCAGCGCTTGACGCCGTTGAGCACCCAGTCGTCGCCGCTGCGCACGGCGCGGGTCTTCTGGTTGGCGGCATCGCTGCCGGCCTCGGGCTCGGACAGGCAGTAGGAGAATCCCTCGCCATGGGCCAGGCGGGAGAGGTAGTTCTTCTTGAGCTGCTCGTCGCCGGCGATCATCAGCGGGAGCGAGCCGAGCTTGTTGACCGCGGGGATCAACGAGGCGGACACGTCGACACGCGCGACCTCCTCGATCACCAGCACCGTCGCGAGGGCGTCGGCACCGGCGCCGCCGTACTCCTCCGGCACGTGCGGCGCGTGGAAGTCGGCAGCCAGCAGAGCCTCGGCGGCCTCGCGCGGCCAGCGGGCGTGCTCGTCGACGTCCGCCGCGAACGGCGCGATCTTCGCCCCGGCAACCGCGCGGACCGCCTCGCGGATGGCTTGGTGCTCCTCGGACAGCACGAACAGGTCGGACACGTGTGGACTCCCGATAGTAGGACGACCAACTAATCGTATCGTCCCCTCGAGCCGCCTCCGACCAATCCTTTCGTGGCATCGGACACACTGGCGACATGACCAGCTCCTTCACCGGGCACATCGCCGGGCTCGGGACGTCATCCGGCGTGCGCCTCGTCGTGGGCGTCTGGGACGAGAGCCCGTTCGGCCCGTTCGCCGACGTGATGGTCGAGGACGCCTCGGGACGACGGACGTTGCTGGCCGCGCGCCAGGCCGTCGCCGACTTCGTGTCATCGGTCTACGCGTTCGACGACGTGCGCGTCGAGCCGGTGTCGGTCGAGCAGGGCGACGAGTGGTCCGTCCACACCAGATCGCTCCAGCTGCGCTTCACCCCCGGCCCGCGTCTCTGGGTCGCTCCCCTGCTCGGCCTGGTGCCACCGGGCCTCCGTCGTACCGAGACTTGGGCCAAGATGTGCAGCCCGGTTGCCGGCCTGGTCATGCCAGGCGTGCGCACGCACGGATCAGCGGGAAACGGCCGGACCGAGTGGTACGCCGCCAAGGACGTCCGCCGCCTGGTCGACGCGCGAGCCACCTGGGAGGGCGAGGAGCTCGGCGCGCTGTGCCCGGTCGAGCCGCCCGTGCACTTCGGGTTCGCCTCGTCCCCGGCGACGCCGACACTCACGGCCCTGACGTCGTACGTCCGCGGGTAGATTCGCGACATGCGCACCGAGATCACCAGCCCCAGCCAGCTGCAGGACCTGCTGGGCGTGCCGCTGCAGCGCACCCTCGACAAGGACTCCGATGCCTTCCTGCCCGAGCACCGTGCTTGGATCGCGGCCTCGCCCCTCTGCCTCGTCGCGACCTCCGACGCCGACGGCACGTGCGACGTCTCGCCCAAGGGCGACCCTGCGGGATTCGCGCTCGTCCTCGACGACACGACGCTCGCGATCCCGGAGCGTCCCGGCAACCGGCGCGCCGACGGGTTCGCCAACATCCTGCAGAACCCGCACGTCGGCCTGATCTTCCTCATCCCCGGACGTGGCGACACGCTGCGCGTCAACGGCCGCGCCACGCTCCTGGCCGATGCGCCCTACGCCGACCGGATGGTCGTGAAGGGACACCGTCCGGCGGTCATCCTCGAGGTCGCGGTGGAGCAGATCTTCTTCCACTGCTCCAAGGCCTTCCTGCGCTCCGCGTTGTGGGACCCCGAGACCTGGCACCCCGAGGCGGTGCCGAGCCGCGCCCGCATCGCCAAGTCCCTCGAGCGGCCCGACGACCCCCTCGAGGAGATCGAGGCCTACTACGGCGAGCAGTACGCCGAGAGGCTCTACACGACCTGACGGTCAGCGGAACCCCGCGCCGCTGCCGGGATTGCGGATCCGGTCGCCCTTGGCCCGGGCGATGTCAACGAGCTCGGCCTGGAACGCGAGCATCCTGTCGGTCAGCTCCCCGTCGCCCGCCGCGAGGATGCGGACCGCGAGCAGGCCGGCGTTGCGGGCGTTGCCGATCGAGACCGTCGCCACCGGGACCCCGGCGGGCATCTGCACGATCGAGAGCAGCGAGTCCATGCCGTCGAGGTGCTTGAGCGCGACCGGCACGCCGATGACCGGCAGGGGCGTCACGGCGGCGAGCATGCCCGGCAGGTGGGCCGCTCCCCCGGCCCCGGCGATGATGACCTCGAGGCCGCGACCGTGCGCGTCACGTCCGTAGGCCAGCATCTCGTCGGGCATGCGGTGGGCCGAGACGACGTCGGCCTCGTACGCGATGCCGAACTCGGTCAGCGCCGTCGCCGCGGCCTCCATGGTGGGCCAGTCGGAGTCCGATCCCATCACGATGCCGACACGGGGCGAATCAGTCATGGGTCACTCCATCGGTGAGCAGTGCGGCGGAACGGCGCGCCCGGGCGAGCACGTCGTCGAGATCGGGTCCGTACGCCGTCACGTGCCCGACCTTGCGGCCGGCCTTGACGGACTTGCCGTAGAGGTGGATCTTGACGTCGGGCTCGGCGCCGAGCACCACAGCGCGCTGCGCCTCGAGGTCCTCGACGGCGCCACCGAGGATGTTGACCATGACCGACCACGGCGCCCGCGGGTCTGTCGCGCCGAGCGGCAGGTCGAGGACGGCGCGCAGGTGGTTCTCGAACTGGCTCGTGACGGCGCCGTCGATCGACCAGTGGCCGGTGTTGTGGGGTCGCATCGCGAGCTCGTTGACCAGCAGGCGGCCGTCGGCGGTCTCGAACAGCTCGACGGCGAGGATCCCGGTCACGTCGAGCTCGGTCGCGATGCGCTCGGCCAGGGCTCTGGCCTCGGCCGCCAGCTCGGGGTCGAGGTCGGGCGCCGGGGCGATGACCTCGGCGCACACGCCGTCGGCCTGCCGGGACTCGACGACGGGGTAGGCCAGCACCTCCCCGGAGGGCGACCGGGCGACGAGCGCGGCCAGCTCACGGCGGAAGTCGACCAGCTCCTCGGCCAGCAGCGGTCGCCCCGAGGCGAAGGCCTCCTGCGCGTCGGCGGCCGACCGCACGACCCACACGCCCTTGCCGTCGTAGCCGCCGCGGGTCGTCTTGAGGACCGCAGGGAAGCCGAACGCGACGAGGTCGTCGGCCGACGAGACGGTCGCGTTGCGGGGGCACGGTGCGCCGAGCGCCTCGAGTCGGGTGCGCATCTCGGCCTTGTCCTGGGCGTACAGCAGGGCGTGGGGGCCGGGCCGGCACGCGTGTCCCTCGGCCTGGAGCGCCTGGAGGTGCTCGGGCGGCACGTGCTCGTGGTCGAACGTGACGACCGGCGCGTCGGCGACGACGGTACGCAGGGTCTCGAGATCGGTGTAGTCGCCCACCACGTGATCGGGCACGACCTGCGCCGCCGAGACGTCGGGCGCCTCGGCCAGCAGGCGGATGCGGACACCGAGGCCGATCGCGGCCTGCTGCATCATCCGGGCCAGCTGGCCACCGCCGACGATCGCGAGCTGGGGAGAAGGCACGGCGTCAGCCTATCGGGACCGGAAGCCGCGACGCTCGGTCACCGTGATGGGCGAGACGTTGCCAAACCCGCGCAGCGGCCGGGGCGGCAGCGTCCGCGTGTCGAACTCGTCGCCGAGGGTCGCCGCGGTGGCCTCGTCGACGAGCACGCGGTTGCTGCGGGCGACGTGCGAGAGGCGCGCCGCGAGGTTGACGGGTGGGCCGAAGACGTCGCCGAGCCTGCTGATCGCCGACCCGGTGGCCAGGCCCACCCGGATGTCGGGCATGTCGTCGCGCGACGAGATCTGAGAGACCAGGTCGAGCGCCGTTCGCGTGCCCTCCGGCGCGTCCCCGATCACGAACAGGACGGCGTCGCCGAGCGTCTTGACGACCCGACCGCCGTGCGCGGTGACGATGTCGGTGCACCGGGTCTCGAAGTTCTCGACCAGGGCACCGAGGGTCGAGTCGTCCAGCTCGTTCGCCAAGGACGTGAAGCGCGAGAGGTCGGCGAAGCCGACCGTCAGGACCGTCGACAACAGCTCCTCGTCGGCCGCGCCCAGCGCCTCGATGCGCGCCGCCGCGGCGGCGAGGTGGCGCCGCCACGCGTAGATCATCAGCTGCTCGAACCCGGGCGCTGCTCCGGTGGCCAGGGTGACCGCCGCGCCGAGGCGGCTCTTGGCCTTGCCGCCCTGGACGTCGAGCTCGACCTGGTCGACGAGGGTCGAGACCTGCCAGTCGGCCAGCCGGGACATCGTGGTGCCCAGCGCACGGGTGATGCGGAAGACCGTCTCCTCGTCGAGCACGCCCGACTCGATCGACGCCGCGACCGTCGCGATCGCCGACACGTCGGTCTCGCCGTACGCGATGGCGTCACCGGTGTCGGGGAAGCCGAGCGCCCGCCACAGGCGCTGCCCGTCCTCGAGGCTCAGTCCGCCCTTGTCGGCGACCTCCGCACTGGTGAGGGTCAGCTCGCCGCCCAGGATCAGGCGCGCCAGCTCGTCGCGGAGCTCAGACCGACTCATCACTCGCCGTCTTGTCGTGCTTCTCGAACACGAGGTTGGACACGGTGCGGTGGAACGCCTCGATGTTGGGGATGTCCTTGAGCTGGAGGCCGGCCTGCTCGCTGGCGTCGTGGATGATCAGCGTGCCGCAGCCGAGGATGCGGTCGTTGAGGTTCTTCTCGAACGCCACGTCGTTGACGCGGCTCAAGGGGATGATCCGGCCCGTGCGGGTCAGGATGCCCTTCTGCTCCACGATGCGCTTGTTGGTCAGGGTGTAGGTCCAGGTGAACCACTTGATGAACGGGATGACCGAGCCCAGCAGGATCAGCACGAGCATGACCGCGACGACGATCCAGCGCGGGATGCCGTCACCGGAGTCGCCGACCTGGTTGATGAGGAACCCCCCGATGCCCGACAGCGCCAGCAGGACGAGGAAGGGGATGATGAGCACCTTGACGTGGGTGCGGGTCGTGGCGACGATCTGCTCGCCGTCGATCATCAGCTTGCGGGGGAGGGTCATGGGTTCATTTTCTCATGTCGCCGGCCGGACATGGGTGATATCACCGGCGCTGATGGCCTGGCCGTCGACGAGCAGCCGGCCGAGATCGTCGATGCCGGTCGCCTCGCCCTCGAGCGCGCCGCCGTCGGGGAGGCTCACGCGGACCCGCGTGCCCAGGGTGACGCACCGGCGGACGTACGACTCGCGGATGCCCGACCCGGGATCGCCGCCGGCCGCGGCCCACGCGCGGTAGAGCGCCTCGAGGTTGCGCAGGAAGCCGCGCAGGACGATCGTGCGGTCGGTCTCGGTCGCGCCCTCGAGCAGCAGTGAGGTCGCAGTGTCGACCGGCAGCTCCTCGCGACGCAGCGAGACGTTGAGCCCGACCCCGATGATCGCCGCCGAGCCCAGCGGCGTGTCGACCCGCTCGAGCAGGATGCCGGCGATCTTGCGGCCGTCGACAAGCACGTCGTTGGGCCACTTGAGCCCCGACTCGACCCCACACTCGTGCACGGTCGCGTCGACGGCCAGGCCGACCAGGAGCGGCAGCCACACCCATCGGTTGGCAGGCACCGCATCGGGGCGCAGCAGCACCGAGACGATCATGCCGGAGCCTGCTGGTGACTCCCAGGCACGGTCGAGCCGGCCGCGGCCCGCTGTCTGCTGGTCGGTCGTGTGCACGGTCCCCTCCGGCGCCCCGGCGCGGGCCGCCGCGGCGACGTCCGCGTTGGTGCTGCCGGTCTGCGCGGTCACCACGACGTCGGTCCAGAACCGGTCGGGCCCGGTCAGCGCCGATCGCAGGGCGTTGGCGTCGAGCGGCGGTCGGTCGAGGTCGCTGTAGGGCATGAGAACAGACTCACATACCGGTCCCGGCCTCTGATCGTTACGCTGACCCCCGTGACCGAACAAGAGATCGAAGCCCACCCCGAGCTCCACACGACCGCCGGCAAGCTCGCGGACTTCCAGCGACGCCAGCAAGAAGCCACGGTCGAGATGGCCGAGCGCGCTGCCGAGAAGCAGGCCAAGAAGGGCCGCGGATCCGCCCGCCAGCGCATCGAGGACCTCCTCGACGAGGGCTCGTTCGTCGAGCTCGACGCCCTGGCCCGGCACCGCAGCACCGCGTTCGGGCTGCAGGAGAACCGCCCGCTGGGCGACGGCGTGATCACCGGCTACGGCACGATCGACGGCCGTCAGGTGTGCGTGTTCAGCCAGGACTTCTCGATCTTCGGCGGCAGCCTCGGCCAGGTGTACGGCGAGAAGATCACCAAGGTCATGGACCTGGCGATCAAGTCCGGCTGCCCCATCATCGGCATCAACGAGGGTGCCGGTGCGCGCATCCAGGAGGGTGTCGTCTCGCTCGGTCTGTACGGCGAGATCTTCAAGCGCAACGTGCACGCGTCGGGCGTCATCCCCCAGATCTCCCTGATCATGGGCACCAATGCCGGCGGTCACGTCTACTCCCCCGCGGTCACCGACTTCGTCGTGATGGTCGACAAGACCTCCAACATGTTCATCACCGGCCCCGACATCATCAAGACGGTCACCGGCGAGGACGTCACGATGGAGGACCTCGGCGGCGCGCGCACGCACAACACGAAGTCCGGCAACGCGCACTACATGGGCGCCGACGAGGAGGACGCGCTCGAGTACGTCAAGGCGCTCATCTCCTACCTGCCGCAGAACAACATGGAGGAGCCCGAGCCGTACGACGAGGTGGCCGACCTCGAGCCGACCGACACCGATCTCGCGCTCAACACGCTGATCCCCGACTCGGCCAACCAGCCGTACGACATGCACACCGTCATCGAGTCGGTCCTCGACGACGGCGACTTCCTCGAGGTCATGCCGCTGTTCGCGCCCAACATCATCATCGGCTACGGCCGCGTCGAGGGCCGCAGCGTCGGCGTCGTCGCCAACCAGCCGATGCAGCTGGCCGGCTGCCTCGACATCGACGCGTCCGAGAAGGCCGCCCGCTTCGTGCGCACGTGCGACGCGTTCAACATCCCGGTGCTGACCTTCGTCGACGTGCCCGGCTTCCTGCCCGGCACCGGCCAGGAGTGGGACGGCATCATCCGCCGCGGCGCCAAGCTCATCTACGCGTACGCCGAGGCGACCGTCCCGCTCGTCACCGTCATCACCCGCAAGGCGTACGGCGGCGCCTACGACGTCATGGGGTCCAAGCACCTGGGCGCCGACATCAACATCGCCTGGCCGTCCGCCCAGATCGCCGTCGTCGGCGCGTCGGGAGCCGTCGGCATCCTCTACCGCAAGGAGATCGCGGCAGCCGACGATCCCGAGGCCAAGCGTGCCGAGCTGATGACCGAGTACGAGGACACGCTCTGCAACCCCTATCTCGCGGCGGAGCGGGGCTACGTCGACGCGGTCATCGAGCCGGCCCAGACCCGCGCCGAGGTCGTCAAGGCGCTGCGACTGCTCAAGACCAAGCGCGAGACGCTGCCGCCCAAGAAGCACGGGAACATCCCGCTGTGACCGACGAGAGCCCGGAGCCCACGGCGGAGACCGTCGAGGCCGCGCACCGGCCGATCCTCCGCGTCGTCAAGGGCGACCTGACCGCGGAGGAGCTGGCGGCGCTCGTGGCGGTCGTCGCCGCCCGCAACGCCGCGGCGGCCCATGCCGCTGCAGGGAGCAAGCCCAAGGCACGCTCCCAGTGGGGACATCCGGCCCGGATGGCTCGCACGCCGCACCGGGTCGGCCCGGGCCAGTGGCACCGCTCCGCGTACGGCGGCTGACGATGCCCCTGCGGCCGCTGGCGGACCTGTCGCCCGCCGACTGGTTCGTCGACGACGACGCCTCGCCCGTCCTGCGCGCGCATCTCGGACCGTCCGGCTTCGAGGCGTACGCGCGGGTGCTGCACAGCGAGATGAATCCCGGCCACGGCGACCGCTACGAGGGCCATCTCGACGACGACCTGCTGTCGGCCTTGACCGGTGTCCTGGCCAGGCACACGACGACCCCCGCCGACTGCTTCTTCGCGCTGTGGAACGGCTACGGCGACATCCACGGCGGCGACTCGGCCCAGTTCCTGACGGCGTTCGCCGGCCCGGTCCGCTGGCCCGGACGGCTCTTCACCAAGGAGAAGCCGCGGCCTCCCGTGCCGCCGGCGTTCCCCCAGAGTGTGATGGACGGGCCCACGCTGGACATCCTCGGCGAGCCGCACTTCCTGTTCGCCGGGCCGATCACCGAGGCCGGCCAGTGGGGCGCGGCCTCGTTCGGCGCCGGGGTGCCCCGCGACATCAACAGTCCCAACCTGATGTGGCCCGCCGACCACGCCTGGTTCGTGACGACCAGCATCGACGGCACGTGGACCGGGGTGGGCGGCAGCAGCGCGCTGATCGACGACCTGCTCGCCGAGCCGGCGCTCGAGGTCGTCCGCAACCGCTACGACGAGGGAGCACTGCGATGAGGATCGTCCTCGCCTCGGCCTCACCCGCCCGGCTCGCGACCCTGCGCGCCGCCGGGATCGAGCCGGAGGTGATCGTCTCCGGTGTCGACGAGGAGCGCATCACCTCGACCGACGCCGCCAACCTGGCCGCCGCGCTGGCACAGATGAAGTGCCGCACGGTCGCCGAGCAGGTCGCAGCTGACGCCCTGGTCATCGGCTGCGACTCGGTCCTCGCGTTCGAGGGCGAGATCTTCGGCAAGCCGGCAGGGCCCGTCGAGGCCGCCGGCCGGTGGCGCCGGATGCGCGGCAGCAGCGGCGTCCTGCACACCGGTCACTGCGTGCGCCGGGGCGACGAGGAGTTCGTCGAGACCGCGTCGACGATCGTGCACTTCGCCGACATCACCGACGCCGAGATCGATGCGTACGTCGCCACGGGCGAGCCGCTGCAGGTCGCCGGGGCCTTCACGATCGACGGCCTCGGAGGTGCGTTCATCACCGCGATCGAGGGCGATCACCACAACGTCGTGGGCCTCTCGCTCCCGCTCCTGCGCGAGCTCGTGGGCGACCTCGGGATCGCCTGGCCGGACCTCTGGACGCTGCCCAAGGCATGAAAGCGTTGGCCAGTGCCCCGAAACAGTGGGAGACTGGACGGACGATGGCAACTTCACCGCGGCGACGCCGCTACCACGCATCCAGTCCCTTCCAGGCCGGTCCGGAGGTCGTGAACGAGGTGTACGAAGTCGGTGCTCGCGTCTCCCACGACACGTTCGGGCTCGGTCGCATCGTCAGCCTCCAGGGCACCCAGTCGGCCCAGGTCGACTTCGGCGACGAGGTCAAGCACATCCCGCTGCCCTGCGCCAAGATGACCAACCTGTAGGTCCCGTCCAGCCGTGCTCGGACCAGGTTCAGCCTGTGGTTCCGCGCAGCCGGGCCAGGTGCGCCTGCGCCTCGTCGGTACGACCCGCGCCGTAGATCCGCAGCATCTCGGCGATCTCGGGGTACGCGTCCGCCAGGCGGTCCGCGGCGGCCAGGTGGTCCGATGCGCTCGCCACCCGCCGGAACAGGTCCTGCAGCTCGGTCAGCGCCTCGTCGCGCGTCGAGCGGCGCGTGGTCAGGATGTCGCCGCCACCGTGCACCAGGGCGATGCGGGCCAACGCCGCCTGCGGGTCGAGGTCGCCCCGTTCGACGGCGTCGACCGCGTCGTGCATCACCTGCAGTCGCTGCGCGGCCACAGGATTGCCGATCTTGACCCGGCGGGCATTGATGAGCTGCGAGAGCATGGGGGCCGAGATCCCCAGGACCTGGGCCAGCTGCGACTGGTTGAGCCCCAGGGCGCGGCCGCACCGGTTGAGGATGTCCCCCAGCGGCTCGCCGTAGATCTCCGCCTGGGCCGCGCGTCCCTCCATCATCCGCCTCCGGTTTGCGTTCGCAAAAACAGTTCATCTTGACACATCCCGCAAGCGTGTACGAGAGTCGTCGTGCATTTGCTTTTGCAAACATCAACTACCGGGGGACTCCATGCTTCGCACCACCACGGCCGCCGTGCTGGCCTCGACCGTCCTGCTCGCCCTCGTCCCGGCCGTCCCGTCGGCCGCCGCCGAGTCCGACCCGACCGGCCGCATGATGCTGGTGCTCGACTCGTCCGGCTCCATGAAGGAGAAGGCGGCCGGCGGGCAGACCAAGATCGCCGCCGCCAAGCAGGCCCTCGGTGACGTCATCTCGTCATTGCCCGACGATCAGGTCGTCGGCCTTCGGGTGTACGGAGCCGAGGTCTTCTCCCGCGACGACGCTGGTGCGTGCAAGGACTCGCAGCGCGTGGTCGACCTCGCCGCCGACAACCGCGACGAGCTGCGCAAGGCCGTGTCGACCTACAAGCCGTACGGCGAGACTCCCATCGGCTACGCGCTGCAGCAGGCCGGCAAGGACCTGGGCGGCGAGGGCCAGCGCACGATCGTGCTGGTCTCGGACGGTGAGCCCACGTGCGACCCCGATCCGTGCAAGGTCGCGAAGGACCTGTCCGAGGACGGCATCGACCTCAAGATCGACGTCGTCGGCCTGGACGTGTCGGGCAAGGCGCGCAACCAGCTGCGCTGCATCGCCGACGCCGGAAACGGCACCTACTACGACGCCGACGACGCGGAGTCGCTCACTGACAGCCTCACGGTCTCCTCGACCCGCGCGTCTCGTCCGTTCGACCTGACCGGCGAGCCCGTCGAGGGCACCGCCGATCCCGCGTCGGCCCCGACCCTGGGCAACGGGCAGTACCTCGACCGCATCCCGGCCTCGGGGTCCGTCTCCTACCGGATCCCACGCACGGCCCCCGGGTCGACGATCCATGTCGGCGTGACGCTCAAGGGAGTCGGCGGCAGCGCGGGCAACGGCGTCAAGATGCAGCTGTTCCCCGGCGGGACCGACGCGTCCCCGGCCTCGTGCGGCACCGCGTCGGGGTTCGGCAACGGCATCGGCGTGCGCGACCCGATCCTCTACGGCAGCGGGATGACCTGGCAGCCCGATCCGAAGGACCCCTGCAACACCGCGAAGGAGATCGTGGCCACGCTCGACGCGAGTGTCGGTGGTGCCGAGATCGCCGGCCGGCCGATCGAGATCGCCGTGTACGAGGAGCCGCCCCTGGCCGACCGGACCGGACGCGACCAGGCCGCCGCTCCTGCCGAGCCCGAGTGGACGACCCTCGAGCCCTCGACCCCGCAGGACGTCGTGCCGGGCACCAGCATCGCGAACGCGCCGGTCGTGGCGGACGGCACGTACGCCGGTGACCTCAACCCCGGCGAGTCGCAGGTCTTCGCGGTCCCGCTCGACTGGGGCCAGAACGTGCAGGCGCAGCTCGACGCCAGGCTGACCCGTGACGTCATCGAGGCCGGCGGCGTCGGCAGCGGCATCGACGTCAGCATCATCGGCCCGGTGCGCGACGGCGGCGCCGTCTCGTTCTACGGCAACACCCCCGCCGACTGGGAGGACGCCCCGCTCGCCAACCTCCAGGGGACGCCGACGTTCCGGACCGGCGCCCAGAGCCAGACCATCGGCTTCCTCAACCGGGGCTCCACCAGCCCGGACGTCCAGGGCGCGTCGGTGGCCGGCCTGCGCTACGTCCAGGTCACCTACAACGTGCGCGGCGACGAGGCCAACCTGCCCTACACCCTGACGCTCAGGACGAACGGAGCCGCGGGCGAGGGCGAGCCGAAGTACGCCGACACCGACGGCCTGCTCGTGCCGAAGGCGGACTCCCGCCTGGTCGAGCGGCCGTCCGACGACCAGGGCGACGGCGATGCGCCGGCGGACGAGGCCGGCAAGGACGAGGCCGGCGCCAAGGACGACGACGGTGGTCTTCCGCTGCTGCCGGTCGGACTGGGCCTCCTGGGCGCGCTGCTCGTCGGCGGAGCGGTCGTCGTGCTGCGCCGGTCCCGGGTCGCGGACTAGCCGAGCAGGGCGGCGGCGACCGCGATCAGCGCGATCCCGGCCGCCGCCAGCCCACCGGCGACCAGCCGCAGGCGCGTCCGTCGCGTGAGTGGCTGCCGCGTCGCAGCCTGACGTGCAGGGCCCGCCGGTCCGTCCGTGCCCCATCCGACCGGGAGCTCCGGCAGGTGGTCGAACACCTCGACGGGCTCGCCGTCGGGCTCACCGACCCGGATGGTCGCGAGCTCGGCCCGCGCCGCAGCGGCGGACGGGTGTCGTGCTGCCGGGTCCGGGTCGCTCAGTCGTCGCTGGAACATCGCGAGGGGGCCGTCCAGCACGACCGGTGGACCACCGGGCCGAGCCCCCGTCAGCAGCTCCTGGAGCACCATGCCGACGGAGTAGAGGTCCTGCCGCGGATCGGGGTCGGCGCCGCGCTGCACTTCCGGGGCCGCATAGCCCGGCGTGTGGACGATGTCGCTCGCCCGGGTCAGTCGCGGTTCGTCGAGGGCAACGGCGATGCCGAAGTCGGAGAGCCGCAGGTGCGGCTCACCGGTCCCGGTCGGGTCCAGCAACAGGTTGGCCGGCTTGACGTCGCGGTGCACGATCCCGGCGTCGTGCACGGCGGCGAGGGCGTCCAGCAGCTGCATGGTGATCGCCTGCACGAACGCAGCAGGCAGCGGGCCGTAGTCCGCCACGAGGGTTGCGATCGACCCGCCGGCGACCAGCGGCATCGCGAACAGCACCCGGTCGTCCTCGGCCGACCAACCGGTCGGCGCGACGACGTGGGGGTGCTCGATCCGCGTGGCGGTCTCCCGCACGAATCGCAGGAGGGACGCGCCATCTGACTGGCTCAGCATCTTGGCCGCCCGGTACGTACGGTCGCGCAGGTCCCACACCCGCCACACCGTGCCCATGCCGCCGGCATCGAGCACGTCGACGAGCTCGTAGCGCCCCGCGAAGACCTCTCCCACGCGGGAGAGCCTAGGCGCTCGTCACTCGACCGGCAGGCCGAGTCCCCGCGCGATGAGCATGCGCTGCACCTCGGACGTGCCCTCACCGATCTCGAGGATCTTGGCGTCGCGGTAGAACCGGGCGACGGGATACTCCTCCATGAAGCCATAGCCACCGAAGACCTGCGTCGCAATGCGGGTGGCCGTCACCGCGGACTCGGACGTGTAGAGCTTGGCGATGGCGGCGGCCTGCTTGAACTCCTTGGCCGGTGCGCCCGCGTCCTTGAGCGCGGCTGCCTGATAGGTCAGGGCGCGGCCCGCCTGGGCCATGACGGCGAGGTCGGAGATCTGGAAGGCGACGCCCTGCTTCGTGCCGATGGGCACGCCGAACGTCGTGCGCTCGCCGGCGTACTGCACGCAGAGGTCGAGGCACGCCTGGATGCAGCCCACCGCGAGGGCGGCGATCGCGACCCGGCCGTCGTCGAGCGTTGCCAGGAACTGGGCGTAGCCGCGCCCCCGGGCGCCGAGCAGGTGGTCGGCGGGCACGCGGGCGTCGACGAAGGACAGCGGGTGAGTGTCGGAGATGTGCCAGCCGAGCTTGTCGTACGCCGGCTCGACGATGAAGCCCGGCGTGCCGGAGGGCAGGATGATCGTGGAGAGCTCCGGCGTCCCGTTCTCGCGCGTGCCGGTGCGCGCCGTGACGGTCACGAGCGAGGTGATCTCGCTGCCCGAGTTGGTGATGAACTGCTTCGCGCCGTTGACGACCCACTCGTCGCCGTCGAGCTCGGCCTTGGTCTTGGTCGCGCTGGCGTCGGAGCCGGCACCGGGCTCGGTCAGCCCGAAGCCCGCGAGCGTCTGGCCGCCGACGAGGTCAGGCAGCCAGCGCTCCTTCTGCTCCTGCGTGCCGAAGGTCAGGATGGGATTGATGCCAAGGCCCACCGCCGCCTCGAGCGTGATCCCGATGGACTGGTCGACCCGCCCCAGCTCCTCGATCGCGACGCAGAGGCTGGTGAAGTCGCCGTCGGCCCCACCGAACTCCTCGGGGGCCGTGAGGCCGAAGAGCCCGAGGTCGCCCATCTGCTTGACCAGATCCACCGGGAAGTGATGGTCCTTGTCCCACTTCGCGACGTGAGGTGCGACCTCGGCCTCGGCGAACTCGCGGACGCTGCGGCGGAACGTTTCGTGCTCACGGGAGAGGGCGAAGGTCATGGCAGCATGTTAACAACCGTTAACCAACGTTAACCAGATGGCACCGACGAGCAGCGTCCGGCGTAACCAACCTCATAGCGCCGATGGCGGGCGAACGCCCTAGACTGCGGCAGGCAACCGTGTCGGATCGAGGAGAACATTCAGTGAGCAAGCCTTTGGCCAAGGTCCTGATCGCCAACCGCGGAGAGATCGCCGTGCGCGTGATCCGCGCGTGCAAGGACGCCGGCATCGGCAGCGTCGCGGTCTACGCAGAGCCCGATCGTGACGCGGTGTTCGTCCGCCTGGCCGACGAGGCCTACTCGCTCGAGGGGTCGACGCCCGGCGACTCCTACCTGTCGATCGAGAAGATCATCGCCGTTGCCGAGCGCTCCGGCGCGGACAGCGTGCACCCCGGCTACGGCTTCCTCGCCGAGAACGCCGACTTCGCCCAGGCTGTCATCGACGCCGGGCTCATCTGGATCGGCCCGCCGCCCGCGGCGATCGAGAGCCTCGGCGACAAGGCCAAGGCCAAGCAGATCGCCCAAAAGGCCAATGCACCGCTCGCACCCGGCACCAAGGACGCGGTCAAGGACGCTGACGAGGTCGTCGAGTTCGCCAAGGCCAACGGCCTGCCGGTCGCGATCAAGGCGGTCTTCGGCGGCGGCGGCCGCGGCCTCAAGGTCGCCCGCACGATCGAGGAGATCCCCGAGCTCTTCGAGTCAGCCGTGCGCGAGGCCGTCAGCGCGTTCGGACGAGGCGATTGCCTCGTCGAGAAGTTCCTCGACAAGCCGCGCCACGTCGAGACCCAGTGCCTGGCCGACTCGCACGGCAACGTCGTCGTGGTCTCGACCCGCGACTGCTCGCTGCAGCGTCGCCACCAAAAGCTCGTCGAGGAGGCGCCCGCACCGTTCCTCACCGACGACCAGGTCGAGCGCCTCTACGCCTCGTCCAAGGCGATCCTGCGAGAGGCCGGCTACGTCGGCGCCGGGACGTGCGAGTTCCTCGTGGCCCGCGACGGCACCATCAGCTTCCTCGAGGTCAACACCCGCCTGCAGGTGGAGCACCCGGTCTCCGAGGAGGTCACGGGCCTCGACCTCGTCCGCGAGATGTTCCGCATCGCCGCCGGCGAGGAGCTCGGCTACGACGATCCCGAGATCCGCGGCCACTCGATCGAGTACCGCATCAACGCCGAGGACGGCGGCCGCGGCTTCCTGCCCGCCCCCGGCACCCTGACCAAGTGGGCGCCCCCGTCGGGGCCCGGCGTACGCCTTGACGGCGGCTACGAGGAGGGCGAGACGATCCCCGGCTCGTTCGACTCCCTGGTCGCCAAGCTCATCGTGTCCGGCACCACCCGCGAGCAGGCGCTGGAGCGGTCGCGCCGCGCGCTCGACGAGTTCGTCGTGGACGGCATGCCGACCGTGATCCCGTTCCACCGCTCCGTGATCGACGATCCTGCGTTCACCGCGGCTGACGGCAGCTTCGACGTCTACACGACGTGGATCGAGACCGACTACGACAACCAGCTCGAGCCGTACGCCGGCGACAGCGCCGACGCGGACGAGCCCACCGAGCGCGAGCGCGTGACGGTCGAGGTGGGCGGCAAGCGCGTCGAGGTCGTGCTGCCCGGCGGCCTCGGCGCATCGGCCGCACCCGCCGCCGGCGGTGCCAAGAAGCCCAAGCGCAAGGGCGGCAAGGCTGCCGGCGCAGCGGCGGGCGGCGACTCGCTCACCGCGCCGATGCAGGGCACCGTCGTCAAGGTCACCGTCGAGGAGGGTCAGACCGTCGCCGCGGGTGACCAGATCGTCGTCGTCGAGGCCATGAAGATGGAGCAGCCGATCAACGCGCACAAGGACGGCGTGGTGACCGGCCTGGCCATCGAGGTCGGTGCCACGGTGACGTCCGGCGAGGTCATCGCCGAGATCAAGGACGCCGCGGGCGAGTAGGACCCGCCGAGGCGGGCCGGCTCAGGCCCGCTTGGGCGGCGGGGCGGAGTCGACCTCGCCGAAGGCGATGCCGGCTGCCCAGACGATGAGGATGACGCCGATCCACGTGCCGACTCCCTCGATGCCGAACCCGCTCGCCGGGAACACCAGGTCGGTCAGCAGCAGACCCAGCCAGGTCAGCGCCAGCCCGCCGGCGATCGTGTAGCCGCGGGCGAAGCGGTTGACGGTGCTGACCACGACGCCGCGCAGCACGACGGTCAGCGCCGTGAACAGCACGACCGCGAGGACGAACCACCAGAGCTCGATCGTGAACCGGTCGAAGATCCAGGCCGCCAGTGCCAACGCCGCGGCGTTGGCGGCAGCCGAGATCGCCACCGACTTGAGGAGAGCGGTCATGCGGTCGAGTATCCCAGACACGCCGTCAGCCCCGTGACAGCCTCAGGTCATCGTCACCGTGATGACGCCGGTCGACGAGCGGGTGATGTAGCCGTGCTCGAAGTACGCCCTGAAGCGGCCGCCGGAGATCGACGCCTCGGTCTTCGTCGGTCGGCCCAGCTCGCCGGCGGCCTCGCCGAGCTCACGGTACTTCGCGTCGATGCCCTGCCACACGGCGTACGAGGCGTAGCGACCGTTGCGGAAGACGCGGTGGATGCTGCCGCGGGCGAACCGCTGCACCTGCACGCCGGCGACGGCAGTCGACTCGGCCTCCGACGCCGGCATGCCGAGGATGCCCGACTGCGCCTTCAACGCGTTGTAGCCGGTGCGGAAGTAGTTGGCGACCGAGAACGTGCCGGCCGTCGACGCGTAGAGGTCGAGCTTCTGCAGCCGCGCCTTGCGCCCGCCGGTGAAGATCGTCTCGCCGATGAACACCGGGCCGGTCGTGGCGGAGCCGAGGAACGTCGCCCGGGTCTTGATCGAGCTGGTGTAGCCCGACACGTACGCCGACACCCGGTCGCGCAGCCCGCCGCTCTTGGACAGCCAGGCGTAGGCCGCGGCACCCGGGCAGGCCGTGCTCACGACGTTGCGGTGGCCGGCGATGCGGTGGAAGGCGCGGTCACCGATCTTGTAGGTCCCGGTCGCCGGGTGGAACGTCGTGCCGAGGCGCCACCCGATGAGCCTGACCATCGCGGACTTGGTCGCCGAGCTGGGCTCCGACGACGAGAACGTGCCCATCATCGAGACACCCATCGTGTAGGTGTTGACCGACTTCACGCCGGCGTGGGCACCGCGCACCGGGACGCTCGTCCCGCCGTTGCGGCCCTCGAAGATCTGGCCGTACTTGTCGACCAGGAAGTTGTATCCGATGTCGCACCAGTCACGGCCCTTCATGTGATACGCCTGCACGGCCCGGACGATCCCGGGTGACTGCGACTTGGAGTAGGAGTTGGTGCCGGCCGTGTGGTGCACCACGATGCCGCGGGTCTCGTTGCCGGCGCGCGGCGAGTCGCAGTAGGTGTTCTTCCGCGCGCCCCAGCCCGAGCGCGAGATGATCGACGGCTTCCCGGTGTACGCCGGCGAGCCGTCGGCGACCTGCGTGACGGCGCCGTCGCCGGCGGCGGAGTGGAACGCGGTGCTGACGCCCGAGTCGGCTCCGACGGTCGACGCGCTCGACGCGGTCGTGCCCGGATCGATCGTGGCGACGGAAAGCCCCTTGGGTCGCTCGCCCGTAGGGCTCGTCACGCGTACGGCGACCCCGTCGGCGGAGCCGGCCCACAGGGGCTCGGTGCCGTCACGGCCGCCCTCGCCCTCGTCGCTCTCGACGTGCAGCTCCTCCCAGTCCGACCACGAGCCGTCAGTGCGCAACCGGACCTGGACGGTCATGCCCTTGGCCTCGAACCCGCGCTCCCACGTCACGCCCACGAGCCCGAAGTCACCCGTCCGCCTCGCCGGCAGCTGGGCCACGAGGTCCGCCGCGTCGTCGTCGGCCCTCTCGGCAGCCTCGGCGACCGCGTCGCTGACGGCGGGCACCGTGGTCGTGCCGACGTCGACCGGCTCCGCCGCGGCGGCCGGGGTCGTCGCGAGGTCAGCCGAGGACTCGGCGTGGGAAGGGGCGGAGATCAGGGCGGACAGCACGAGCGCTGCGATCGATCCCGAGATGAACGGACGCATGCGCTCGACGATAACCCGCGAAGGTGTCGGCGCTAAAACCTGAACCAGGACGACTTGAGCCCGAACGCCGTTCGCGCCTGGTTGCCCGTGATCGTGACGGTCTTGGTCGACCCGACGAGGCTGATCGTGCTGACCCGTCCGCCCCAGCTGCCGTGGCCGTTCCGGGTGAGCACCTTCAGCTGCTTGAGCGTGCCGATCGCCGGGTATGCCTTCTCGATCCTCGAGGCGGTGACGCTCGCCGTCCACGTGTGATGAGGGTTGCCCGAGAAGTCGTCCCACGTGTCGATGACGGCCTTGAGGTACGGCTGGCTGCCCGGCGCGGTGTAGCCACCGGACGACGACGAGAACTGCGTGAACGCCGGCTTGCCCTCGTACGTGAGGATCCGGCCGGCCGTCCCGCTCACGGCCGCGTTGGTGGCGGTGGTCTCGCTGCTCGCACCGCGGTAGACCTGGCACGAGGTGGTGCTGCAGATGTCGTAGTAGCGCGACGACGTGATGCTGCGGACGCCGTACGTGCGTGCGGCCACGGCTTGGGCCTTGAGCGCCTCCGGCATCCAGCTCGACGGCATCTCGGCGGCGATGACACCCCGCACGTAGCTCTCGATCGACACGACGTCGACGGTGTCCCGCTTCCACGAGCCCGCATAGGGCACCGCCGAGCGGAGCGCTCCGCGGTACTTCGCCGCCGAGCCGTCGGGCAGGATCAAGGAGATCGTCGAGGCCGTCGAGGGACCCTCGAACTGGCCGTCGCCCACCCAGACCATGTTGCGGAACGTGAGGTAGCCGCCGTCGGTCCGGTACTGCAGCGTCGAGCGGGTCTTGTTGCTGCCGAGCTGCACGATCTGCCAGCGCGTGATGGTCTTGCCGCCCGCCGTGGTGGGCAGGGCGACCTTCGTGTTGGCCGCGACGTTGCGGAACGTGAGCCCGGTCCGCCCGGCGACGACGACGGAGTCGGAGGTGTCCTGGGAGATCAGCACCCTGATGGAGCCGGCCTTGGTCCCCAGCGCCGTGCCGGGGTAGTAGTGCGACAGGATCTTGCTGTAGGTGACGCCCTGCTTGGCCGCGCCCTGCGCACCGTGCTGGCTCATCCCGATCCCGTGTCCGTAGCCGTGGCCGGTGACCGGGATCGTCCGGGAGCTCGGCACCGTGACGGTGTCACCCGTGGGCGCCGTCGCGAGCTTGACGGTCTTGGGGGTGGTCTGCCAGACCGTGATCGCCTTGCCGGCCGAGCTGATGGCGCGGACCCAGGCGTAGTAGGTCTTCCCGGCCGTCAGGTCGCGGACCGCGAGGCGCGGCGAGCCCGATGTCGGCGCCGTGACCGTCTTGCAGGACGTGCCGCACGTGGTGGGTCGGCTCGACGACGTGGACACGTGCACCTGGTAGCGCGTCGCACCCGGGTAGGAGCTCCACGTCAGGTCGAATCCCGTCGCCGTGACGTTGCTGACCGCGCGGCCGCCGACCTGCGCGGTGATGGCCGTCGAGGTCCCGGCGAGGCGACCGGCGACCCGGTCCCGCAGCCCGCCGCTCGCCGACAGCCAGGCGTACGCCATGGCTCCGGGACACGCGGTGCTCACGACGTTGCGGTGGCCGGCGATGCGGTTGAGCGTCTTCCCGCCGAGGGAGTACGTGCCCTTGGCGGGCAGGTTGTACTGCGCGAACCGCCACGAGACGAGGTTGACGACGGCGGTCTTCATCTCCGCCGAGGGCTCGGTGCTCGTGAAGGTGCCCATCAGCGAGACGCCCATCGTCTCCTGGTTGACCTTGTCGTTGCCGGAGTGCGCGGCGCGGACCGGCTTGGTGATGCCGCCCGCCCGGCCCTCGAAGATCTGTCCGTACTTGTCGACCAGGAAGTTGTAGCCGATGTCGCACCAGTCCCGGCCCTTCATGTGATACGCCTGCGTCGCCCGCACGATGCCTGCCGACTGCGCCTTGGTGTACGTGTTGCTGCCCGCGGTGTGGTGGATCACCGCGCCCCGCGTCGTACTTCCGTAGATCGGGCTGCTGCACGAGCTCGAGCTGTCGGCGCCCCACGTCGACCGCAGGATGATGGCCGGCTTGCTCACGGTCACTGCGGGTGCCACCACGGTGCCGGCAGCGGCCGCCGACTCGTCCGGCTCGCTCGCCTCAACAGTCGTCAGCGAGAGCCCGGTCGGCCGGGCGTCCCGCGCCGAGAGGACGCGCACCTCGGCGCCGTCGGCGGATTCGACCCACTGCGGCTCGGTCCCCGGCAGCCCGCCCTCTTCCGGGGCCAGCTCGATGTGCAGCTCGGTCCACGCCGACCATCGGCCGTCACTGCGCCAGCGTGCCTCGACGACGGTGTCCTCGGACTCGAGCCCGCCCTTCCAGGTCACGCCGAGCATCGCGAACGGCTTGAGCCGGCGATCCGTCAGCCGGGCGACGACGTGATCGGCGTGCGAGTGCTCGGGCTCACCGGGCTCGTGCTCGGCGAGCGGCTTGCCCGCCTCGGGCGCCGCCTGGGCCGGGATCTCGTGCTTGACCACCTTGACCGGAGGGGGCGTGGGTGCCGCCGCGCGACCCGGCGTCCCGCCAGTGACGTCGGTGCCGGCAGCCTGCACGGCTGACGGCGCGAGCGCGCCCGCTACCAGCAGCGCCGCAACGGTGAGGCCCGGAAGACGCCGAGCCGTACGCCAGGAAAGCATGGGGGAAGTCCGATCCTGTGTAACGGGTGTGACTCATGTGACAGATGAGGTGATCCGACCGATTATGCTCACATTTTTGCCCGAAGTTCCAGCGGAAATCGGCGATCGGCCGAACTACAACCGTGTCATTCCTGCGGTTGCAGGGGCCGCGCGCGACCTCAGCCGAGGCGGTGCAGGCGCCGCGCGGCTTCGGCGACCGACCCCGACAGCGACGGATAGACCGTGAAGGCGTCGGCAACCTGGTCGACCGTCAGCGAGGCGGACACCGCCAGTGACAGCGCATGGATCAGCTCGCTGGCGCGCGGGGCGACGACGACGCCGCCGACGACGACGCCCATCCCCCGTCGGGCGAAGATCTTGACGAAGCCGTCGTGCACGCCCTGCATCTTGGCGCGGGCGTTGGAGGCCAGCGGCAGCATCGCCACGTCGATCTGCAGGTCCGACTCGTCGACCTGCTGCTGCGACAGCCCGACCGTGGCGATCTCCGGTGACGTGAACACGTTGCTCGCGACCTTGCCGAGGTCGAGCGGGTGGACCGCGTCGCCGAGCAGGTGGGACATCGCGATCCGGCCCTGCTGGGCGGCGACCGAGGCCAGCATCAGGACGCCGGTGACGTCGCCGGCCGCGTAGATGCCGCGGACGTTGGTGCGCGAGACCCGGTCGACCTCGATGAAGCCCTGGTCGCTGAGCTCGACCCCGACGGCGTCGAGGCCCAGTCCCTCGGTGTTGGGGATCGAGCCGATCGCCAACAGGCAGTGCGAGCCGTCGACCGTGCGTCCGTCGGTCAGGGTCACCCGGACACCGTCACCCGTGCGCTCGACGGACGCCATGCGCGAGTTGCCCATGACCGTCATGCCCCGCCTGGTGAAGACCGCCTCGATGACGTTGGCGGCGTCGATGTCCTCGCCGGGCAGCACCCGGTCGCGGCTCGACACGAGGGTCACCGCGGCGCCCAACCCGTTGTAGGCACTGGCGAACTCCGCACCCGTGACGCCGGAGCCGACGACGATCATGTGCTCGGGCAGCTCCTGCAGGTTGTAGACCTGCTCCCACGTCAGGATGCGCTCGCCGTCGGGCTGCGCATCCGCGCTGACCCTCGGGTGGGCGCCCGTGGCGAGCAGGATCGCGTCGGTCTCGACCCGCACGTCGCCGTCCGCGGTGCTGGCGACGACGGCACCGGCGCTCTCGATCGTCGCGGTGCCGTCGATCATCGTGATGCTGCTCGCCGCGAGGCGCTCCGCGATGTCGTCGGACTGCGCCTGCGCGAGGCCCAGGACGCGGGCGTTGACCGCCGCGAGGTCGGCGCGGACGGCCTTGGGGACCTGTACGCCGAGCTCGGCGGAGGTGCCGACCTCGGTCAGCAGGTCAGAGGTCGCGATCAGCGTCTTGCTGGGCACGCAGTCGGTCAGGACCGTCGAGCCACCGAGGCCGTCGCGCTCGACGAGCGTGACCTCCGCACCGAGCCGCGAGGCCACCAGGGCCGCTTCGTATCCACCCGGTCCGCCGCCGACGATCGTCACATGGGTCACCGGACCAGTCTCCCATTCCCGACGAGCGCGTCGCCACCGGTCGGCGGCCGCACGACTGTCGTAATGTACGGCAGGTGACTACTCAGGAACTGGCTCAGCAGGCCGCCGACGCACTGCGCGAACGTACCGGAGGGGTCGACCACGACATCGCCCTCGTGATGGGCTCCGGCTGGCTCCCGGCCGCCGACGCGCTCGGCGCGGCAGACCACGAGGTCCCCCTCGCCGAGCTGCCCGGGTTCAGCGCTCCTGCGGTCGCCGGGCACGGTGGCACGGTGCGTTCGGTGAGGCTCGGTGACCGCCGTCTGCTGATCTTCCTGGGCCGCACCCACTTCTACGAGGGCAAGGGCGTCGCCGCGGTGGTCCACGGCGTACGCACGGCAGCCGCCGCCGGCGTCAAGACCCTCGTGCTCACGAACGGCTGCGGCGGCCTCAACCCCGACTGGGCGCCGGGCACGCCGGTGCTGATCAGCGACCACATCAACATGACCGCGACGTCGCCCCTCGAGGGCGCGACCTTCGTCGACCTCACCGACCTGTACTCGTCCCGGCTCCGGGCGTTGTGCAAGGAGGCGGACCCGAGCCTCGACGAGGGCGTGTACGTCCAGCTGCCCGGCCCTCACTACGAGACGCCCGCGGAGATCGGGATGGTCCGCGCGATCGGCGGCGACCTGGTCGGCATGTCGACGACGCTCGAGGCCATCGCTGCCCGGGCTGCGGGGATGGAGATCCTCGGCATCTCGCTGGTCACCAACGCGGCGGCCGGGATGACCGGCGAGCCGCTCAACCACGAAGAGGTTCTCGAGGCCGGCAAGGCCGCGGCGACGCGGATGGGCCGCCTGCTCGGCGACGTGCTGCCGAGGATCTGATGCGGGTCCTCGTGACGGGTGCCGCCGGCTCGATCGGCAGCACCCTCCTTCGAGGACTGCCTTCGCTCGGGCACGAGATCCGCGCGCTGGACCTGGTCGACGGGCCCGAACCGGCCCTCGGCTGGGTCACCGGCGACTGCCTGGACCCTGCCGTCGCCTTCGAGGCCGTGGCCGGGGTGGACGCCGTCGTCCACCTGGCCGGCAACCCCGACGAGGCATCCCTGCCCGAGAGCCTGGAGTCCCACGTCCACACCACCGGCCGGCTCCTGGAGGCGATGCTCGCCCACGGCGTCACCCGGATGGCGTACGCGAGCAGCAACCACGCCGTCGGGCACACGCCGAGCGGGGAGGTGCTGACCGTCGCGGCGAGACCGCGGCCGGACACCCACTACGGCGTCGCCAAGGCCTCGGCCGAGGCGCTGCTGAGCCTGTACGCCGATCGCCGCGGGATCGATGCTGTCGCCATGCGTATCGGCTCCTTCCACGAGCAGCCGACCAGCGTCCGCGAGCTGTCGACGTGGCTGTCCCCCGGCGACGCCGTGCGCATGACCGACGCCGCCGTCCGGACCACCGTGCCGGGCTTCCACGTGCTGTACGGGATCTCCGCCAACACCCGATCGTGGTGGGACCTGGGTCCGGGCCGCGCTTTGGGGTACGACCCGCAGGACGACGCCGAGGCGTATGCGGACGTCGTGACACCCGCTGCGGGTGACGCGGCCGAGAACGCCTACGTCGGCGGCCCCCTCGTCACCCAGCTCGAGCTACCACCCGCCTTCTGAAGGGAAGACCATGACCGACGACCTGCTCGCCCGCGCCGAGGAGTGGCTGGACCAGGACCCCGACGAGGCGACCCGTGCCGAGCTGCGGACCCTCATCGACGCCGGCGACACCGCCGAGCTGGAGGACCGGTTCCGCGAGCGGCTGCAGTTCGGCACGGCCGGCCTGCGCGGCGCACTCGGCGCCGGGCCCAACCGGATGAACCGGGTCATCGTCGCGCAGGCCGCGGCCGGCCTGGCCGCGTACCTGCTCGAGCACGGCTCCTCGCCGTCGGTCGTCGTCGGGTACGACGCCCGGCACAACTCCGACGTCTTCGCCCGCGACACCGCCGAGATCATGGAGGGCGCCGGCGTGCACGCGTTCCTCCTGCCGACGCACCTGCCGACGCCGGTCCTGGCCTTCGCGATCCGGCACCTCGGCTGCAGCGCCGGCGTCATGGTCACCGCGTCGCACAACCCACCGCAGGACAACGGCTACAAGGTCTACCTCGAGGACTCGAGCCAGATCGTGCCTCCCGCCGACGCCGACATCTCGGCAGCGATCGACAGCGTCGGCCGGGTCGACGAGATGCCGCGCAGTGATGCGTACGAGCTGCTGGGCCCGGAGGTCGCCGAGGCGTACGTCCGGGCGGTCGTGGCGTTGCCGTCGGACGGGCCGCGCGACATCGTCGCGGTCTACACCCCGATGCACGGGGTCGGCCGGGACACGCTGGTCGACGCGGTCGACCGGGCCGGCTTCCCGCCGCTGCACGTCGTGCGCGACCAGGCCGAGCCCGACCCCGACTTCCCGACCGTGGCCTTCCCCAACCCCGAGGAGCCTGGCGCGATGGACCTCGCGCTGAAGCTGTCGTCGGAGGTCGGCGCCGACATCATCGTGGCCAACGACCCCGACGCCGACCGCTGCGCCGTGGGCGTCCGGGACGGCGAGGCGTACCGGATGCTGACGGGCGACCAGGTCGGCGCGCTGCTCGGCGACTTCCTGCTGCGCAAGGGCGTGCAGGGCACGTACGCGGCATCGATCGTCTCGTCCGACCTGCTCGGTCGCCAGGCCGCGGCGCATGGGCAGCCGTGGGAGCAGACGCTGACCGGGTTCAAGTGGCTCGGCAAGATCCCGACACTCGTGTTCGGCTACGAGGAGGCTCTCGGCTACAGCGTCGCGCCGGACATCGCTCGCGACAAGGACGGCGTCTCGGCGATCATCACGGTGCTGGAGCTCGCCGCGACGCTCAAGGCCGAGGGACGCACCTTGATCGACCGGCTCGACGAGATCTACCGCGAGCACGGGCTGCACGCCACGGCCCAGCTGTCCGTGCGGGTCGAGGACCTGTCGATCATCTCCCGCGCGATGCAGACGCTGCGGACCTCTCCCCCGACGTCGTTGGGTGGGCTGGACGTGACGTCGGTCGACGACCTCGCGGACGGCTATCACGGCCTTCCGCCCACGGACGGCGTCCGGCTCGGTCTCGAGGGCGACGCCCGCATCATCGCCCGTCCGTCGGGCACCGAGCCCAAGCTCAAGTGCTACATCGAGGTCGTGGTGCCGGTCACCGACTCGATCGAGGCGTCCCGGTCTGCCGCCGACGAGACGATCGCCGACATCAAGGCCGACCTGGCGGAGGCACTGGGCATCTGAGGGGGCGGCCGTCACCGGATGACGTCCGACCAGCCGGAATCCACCGCCAGCGACCGCACCCCGCCGCTAGGCTCACCCGCATGACGACACCTGCCGCACCGGCGAAGCGACCCGGCAGGGGCTGGTACGCCGTGGCGGCCGTCCTGGCTGTCGTGGCCGCCGCCACCGTCGTCGTGCTCGTCGTGTGGATCGCGCGGGCCATCGCCGGCTACTCGGTGACACCGTTCGAGGACGACAGGTCCACGACCGTCACGATCAGTGAGCGCGACGTCGCGATCTGGTTCGCACCCCAGGACGCCCCGGCGAGCTGCACCGCCACCGACACACAGACGCAGGAGTCGTCGATCAGCTCCGGCACGGCGTCGAAGGTCACCATCACCGACGACGGCACCACGTGGAAACGGGTGGGGATCGTCAAGGGCGCACCCGGCTCCGTCCACCTCGTGGAGTGCGACGGTGGCGCGCAGGCATACGGCTATGCCGACAACCCCCGCATCGGGCGGTACGTCCTGCCGGCCGTCGCCGGAGGCCTCCTCGGCCTGGCAAGCGGCATCGCAGCCTTCGTGATCGTGCTCGTGGTCGCCATCAAGCGCCATCGCAAGCCCACCCCGACGGCCTGAGGTCACGTCTGCAGCAGAGCGACGACCAGGCACGCGAACCCGGCCGTGATGAGCACCGACCTGGCATGGTTCCACCTGGTCCACCGGCCCTCGAACGCCGTTCGCAGCGTTGCCGCGTCGTCCGTGCCGGCCTCGAGGGCGTCGTTCATCGGCACGTTGACCGCGAAGGTGATGACGTACGCGCCGACGGCATGGAGCGCCAACCCCGCGACGACCCACGGTCGTGATGCCTCGTCCCAGCCGAGCACCAGCGCGACCACCGTCACGAGGAAGCTGCCGCCGTACGTCAGCGCGAACACCGGGTTGAGGATGGCGACGTTGATGCCGCGCATCGTGTCGACGAACGCGGCGTCCGGGGCGCGACGCAGCCCGGGCATGACGACGTACGAGAAGGTCGCGAAGAGTCCGGCCGACAGGCCCATCAGGACCGTGCCGGCGGCGAGCAGTGTGGCGGTCATGGACTCATCCCACACCACGCGGGCGTGCCAAGGCAGGCGCCCGCGCCGCTCACCTGGATGAGACGGCGCGGGCGCGCGAGAGCCGGGCGGTTCCTACTTGCTGGCGACGACCAACGTGAAGGTGACCGACGACGTGCCACCGAAGGCGTCACCGGAGTACTTCGCCACCAAGGTCTTGCGGCCGGCGGTGGCGAACCTCGCCAACGAGACCGTGACCTTGCCGTTCGACACGGTCCCGGTGCCCAGCAGCTTGGTGCCCTGATAGACCTTCACGGTCCCGCCGCTCGGCGTGTAGGCCGTGCTGGACACCACGAACGGGACCTTGGCCCACGTCTTGCCCTTGACGACGCGGGCGATCGTGCCGATCCGCTTCGTCGTGGTGGCCGCCTTGCCGACGGTCAGGTCGGCCGTCGTCTGCGCCGGCTCGTACGACTGGTCGCCCGCGTAGTAGACGTCGAGCTCGTAGTCACCCGGTGGGAGCGACGTGTCGAGCGAGATGGTGGCGCTCCCCCCGGTCATCATGCCGCTGCCGATCACGGTGTCGCCGTTGCCGACGAACACGAGGCCCGATGCCTGCGGTCCGCCCGTCACCGTGACGACCGCCGAGGTCCCGTACGTCGACGGGTCCACGGTTGCGCTGATGTCCGCGTCGCTGCGGAGCACCGTCACCGTCACCGTCGTCGTCGACGGCTGGTGGTTGCGGTCGCCGGCGTAAGCAATCTTCAGGACGTGCGTGCCGAGGCCGAGCGCGCCGGCGTCGAGCGTCGCCCGGCCGTCCTCGAGCGCCGCCTCGTCGAGCTCGGTGCCACCCTCGGACACCGTCACGGCGCCGGTGGCGGGCGTCTCGTTGGACGACGTCACGGCCACGGCCACCTCGATGTCGGCACCGGCCCGGACGCTGTGGGGCGCGTCGGCCGTGACCGTCGTGGCCACCGGGCCGGGATCGAACCCGACGATCTCCGGGTCGTGGTCGCTGGCCCGGTAGGGGTTGACCTGGTAGAAGTCCGTCACGTTGTAGTTGTGCCGGCTGTACTCCCGGGCCAAGGACTCGTAGGAGTTGATGTTCCAGATGTCGGCACCGGTCACGTTGGCGAACGCCTCGGGAGAGGCGAACACGTGGTCGAGCGACCCGACCGCACCGTCGAACTGGTAGGTCTCCTTGTCGGTCAGCTCGGCGGGGACGTTGACGTAGCCGGCGTCCTCGATGACCTTGACCGGGTCCTCCTCGTTGTACGAGTTGAAGTCGCCGGTCAGGAACACCTTGTCGGTGCCTGCAGCGGTCCCGAACTCCTCGGCGAAGTCGACCAGCGCGTTGGCCTGCGCCACCCGCGCCGGGTTCGACGCACCCTGGCCGTCGCCCGTGTCGGCGTCGACGCCGCTGCCCGAGCCCTTGGACTTGAAGTGGTTGACGATGACCGCGAACGTCGAGTCCGCCGAGCCGTCCGCCAGCTTGAAGGCCTGTGCCAGGGGCTCACGCGCGTTGTCGAACGCCGGCACGTCGAGGATCCGCGACTCACCGACCACGTCGACGACGTCGGGCTGGTAGATGAACGCCGTGCGGATCAGGTCCTGGCCGGCCAGGTCCGGCAGCTGCGCCGGGGACTCCACGAATGCCCACCGGGTCTCTCCGGCGTCGGCGTTGAGCGCGTCGACGAGGGAGGACAGCGCGGTGTCGCGGTCGATGCCGAACTTGAGCGAGTTCTCGATCTCCTCCAGCGACACGACGTCGGCGTCGAGCGCGTTGATCGCCTTGACGATCTTGGCCTGCTGACGGCCGAGGTTGACCGCGTTCGCCGCGCCGCGGGGACCGTTGCCGGTGCCGGCCGACGGGTTGCCGCACTCGTTCGCCGTGATCTTGTTGCCGGCGCGATCGGTGTAGTAGGTGCAGACGTTGCCCGCACCGGCGTCGTACGCCTCGGCGGTCGTCGTGAAGTAGTTGAGCACGTTGAACGTGCCGACCTTGACGGCACCGCCGACGTCCTTGGGCGCCGCTGCACGCGTCGAGGGGCCGAACACGACCGGCTCGTCGCCGCCCGCGAGCAGCTGCTGCGTCGGCTGCAACCGCCACGCGTTGTTGCGGTGGTCGAGCACGACCGGGTCGTCGAACGCCACGTGCTGGCCGACCCGCACCTCGTTGGTCGGGGTGAGCCAGGGCAGGGCAACCGACTGGTTGGCGGCGCTGAGGAAGTTGAGCGACGAGCCGTCGTCCAGCGTCACGAGGTCGGCCGCGTTCTTGGCCGCGAGGGCCTTGGCCGGGGCGCCCGGCGCCACGACGTTGGTCGGGGTGTCGAACGGCTCGTCGCCCGGCGCGAGCCCGATCTCGGCGTACTGGTTGGTCGTGTAGTTGTTGGTGATCGTGAACTGGCCCTGGGGTGCCAGCAGCATCCCCTCGAGCGACTCCTTCTCGGCCGCCGAGAGCGGGAACGTGACCTGCGCGGGAACGACCGCCTCGTGCTCGTCGGGCAGCTTGCTGAACGACGTGGCGTTGAGCTCGGTCATGCCACCGAACTCGACGACCTTCCCGACGACCTCGACGTAGTCACCCTTGTCGACCCCGTTGGCGAAGCTCGAGCCGAAGACGAACAGGCCGTCGGAGGCGTCGTGCTGGTCCAGGTCGATCGCACCGCCCGTGCCGGGCGTCTGGATGTAGGCACCGCTGAAGCCGCCCGTGCGGTAGACGGCGGTGACGACGCCGCGGGTCGTCGCGACCGCACGGCGTACGGGGCTCACGGCGTCGGTGCCCTGGATGCCCGCGATGGGACCGTCGTACGGGGTGGGCGTCGGCAACGCGCACGTCGGACCGCACGCCAGCGGGCTGACGGTCGTGGAGCGGGTGAAGTCGGCACTGTTGTTGTCGCTGTCGGCGTACGCCGAGCGGTTGAGCGAGCGCGGGTCGCTCGTCGCCGTGGGAGCTGCGGCGGCCGCGGTCTCGTAGGTGTTGGCGTTGCCCCAGCCGATGAAGTCCACGACGCCGTTGGCGCTGGACAGCGAGCCCTTGACGTCGCCGACCACCGCGGCCGGCAGCAGGTCGGTCGAGCTGACCAGCGCGAGGCTGCCGCCACCGTTGCCGGGACTGAAGGTCGTGACCTGGTCCGGGGTCGGCAGCGCAGCGCCGGTCTGGCCGTTGCCCGAGCCGCCGACGAGGAACGTCTTGCCGGGCTGGATGATGCCCTCGAGGTCGTACTTGGTCGCCGCCGGGAAGTCGGCGCTGTTGGTCGGGGGGCGGTACTGCAGCGACCAGGTGCTGAGGTCGACCGCCTCGTCGGTGGGGTTGTAGAGCTCGACGAACTTGGCGTTGTAGGGCGCGTTGGCGCTGCCGCCGTTGACGTAGAGCTCGTTGATCACGATGCCGTCGCCGGCGACGGACGCCGATGCAGGTACGGCGACGAGTGTTGCCGCGCCGACGGCCAGGGCGGACGCCCATCGCGCGATGGTGGAGCTGTGCATGTGTGTGCTTCCCCTCGGAGGTGGTGGCGATGGGCGCTCGCCTCCCGGGGACGCGTGAACGTCCCCGGGAGGCGCGCGGGACTAGCGGGACAGGACCTTGACCGTGAAGCTCGACCTCGAGGGCAGGAAGCTCTCGTTGCCGGAGTAGCTCATCGGGATCGTCTTGCCCGTGCCCGACGTGGCGAACACGCCGAGCTTGATCCGGACCTTGCCGCCCACGACGGTGCCGGTGTAGGACCGGCCGCTCTGGCGCAGCGTCACGGTTCCGCCGTCGACCGTGACCCCGGCAGCCTTGACGCTGACGTAGACGAACGGCTTCGTGCGGTTCTTGATGATCGAGGTCGGGTAGACCTTGGTCATCGTGATCGTCGTCGCGGCCTTGGTGACCTCGAGCTCGGCAGTCGTCTGCGTCGCGTCGAACGTCGAGCTGCCGCCGTAGTAGACGTCGAGCTGGTGCGTGCCGACGGCGAGCGTCTTGTCCAGGAGCACCTTCGCGACGCCGTCACGCATGAACCCGACACCGACGGACTGGTCACCCTCGCCCACGTGGACCAGCCCGGAGGCACCCGGGTCGCCCTTGACCTCGAGGACCGCCGAGGTGCCGTACGGCGAGGGGTCGACGGTGACGTCGAGCTCGGTCGTGCCCTTGAACACCTTGACCACGACGGTGGACGTCGAGGCCTCGTGGTTGGCGTCGCCGGAGTAGGCCACCGTCAGGGTGTGCGAGCCGATGCTCAGGCCGGAGACGTCGGTCGTGACCGTCGCCTTGCCCTCGCCGAGCTCCTGCGAGCCGAGCGCGGTGTCGCCATCGGAGACCGTCACCGTGCCGGTCGGCGTCGTGCCGGTGGCGGACGCGACCGCGGTCTTGATCTCTGCGTCGGACGAGATCGCGACCGGGTCCGGGGCCTCGGCCGAGGCCGTCGTGCCGGCCTTCGCGACCGTGACCTTGACCGTGCCGTTCGCAGCCGAGTAGCTGCTGTCGCCCGCGTAGGCGACGGTCAGGTCGTTCACGCCGGCGCCGATGTCCTCGGTGTCGACCGTGATGGTGGCCTTGCCGTTCGCCAGGGCGCCGGTGCCGACGACCTGGTCGCCGTCCTTGAGCGTGACGGTGCCGGTCGGCGTCTCCTCGGGACCGGTGACGTCGACGCCGACCTCGACGTCGTCGCCGTACGTGCCCTCGGCGGGCGACCCCGTGACGGTCGCGCCCGTGACGTCCAGCGGGACGACCACCTTGGAGCCGCTCGGGAAGGCCGTCGACTCGACGCGCATGGCGCCGCTCTCGCCCGCCGGCAGCGTGAACGCGATCGGGGCGCTGGTGCCACCCGTGACCGACTTCGAGCCGAGGCTGACGCTCTTGCCGTCACCGTAGAACAGCTTGGACGACACCGAGGTGTTGGCCGGGCTGCCGAGCGAGGTCAGGTCGAGCTTGGACAGCGTGAACGACACGTTGCCCCCGACGCGGTACTGCTTCTTGACGCCGGTCGTCTGGACCGCGTGCTTGAGCGGGCTCGGCGACACCGGGCTGGACTCGGTGAGGTAGTCGACGAAGGCCTGGTAGTCGACCAGTCCCGTGTCGACGGCCGTTCCCTCGGTGAAGGCGCGGAAGTTGTCGCCGCCCGTCGTCAGGAACGTGGGCAGTGCGGCCTTGAAGGTGTCGCTCGGCTTGACCAGCGCACCGTTGATGGTGATCGAGGTGATCCGGTCGCCCTGGGGACGGCTCGGGTCGAACGTGTAGGACATGTTCTTGGACATGCCGAGCTGCAGGTAGGGCCGCGTCGGTGGGGGGTTGGGCGGCAGCGTCGTCTGCCACTGCTGCTCGAGCACCTTCTTGAGCGTCGAGCCCGTCACGGTCACCGAGCTCAGCTGGTTGGCGAACGTCAGCACCGAGAGCGCCTCGGCGTAGGTCAGGACTCCGTCCTGGTTGGTCCCCGTGGTGCCCTTGTAGAGCAGGTCGGCCCGCAGACCACCGGAGTTGTTCAGGCCGATGTCGGCACCGGCCGGGGTCTTCTTGACCTGAGCCAGGAACGCGTCGGCAACGAGGTTGCCGAGGCTCGACTCGCTGGCGCGGTCGTCCGCCGGACCACCGGCTCGGGTGATGTCGGCGGTCTGCTCGGCGACCGGGGCGTTGCCCTTCTCGGCAGCGAACGCGATGGCGTTGTCGACGATCGGCTTGACCGCGGCGACGCGCGGGTAGGTGTCGACCAGGACCCCGTCGGCCGTCGTGGTGCGGGCCTGGTTCTTCTTGGTGTACCCCGTGACGTCGCCGGAGTCCTTGTCGAACGTCAGCTTGATCTGGCCGACGTTGGTGCCGTAGTTGCCGGTCTGCAGGATCGGGCGGGTCTTGCCGCCGGCGCCCGGGATCGGGGCGTCATAGGCATAGGCCTGGTGGGTGTGGCCCATGAAGATCGCATCGACCGCGGGGTCCGTCTGCTCGACGATCTTCTTGAACACCGGAGAGGCTGCGACGTTCTGCTCCAGGGTCTTGGAGCCGTCGGCGCCCTCGTGGATGCTCGCGACGATGACGTCCGGCGGGTCGGCCAACGCCTCGAGCTCGTCGACCGTGTCGTTGATCGCGTCGGTCGGGTCCTGGAACGTCAGGCCCTGGATGCCACCGGGGCTCACGAGGGAGGGGGTCTCCTGGGTGACGGCACCGACGACCGCGACGTCGACGCCGTCGATCGTGAAGATCTTGTACTTGTCGAGCAGCGGGCTGTTGTCGGCCTTGAACGTGTTGGCCGACAGGAACGGGAAGTTGGCGAGCTCGGACAGGCGACCGGTGAGGTCGTCCGCGCCCTGGTCGAACTCGTGGTTGCCCGCGGCGGAGGCGTCGAGCTGCAGCGCGTTCAGCACGTCGATCGTCGGCTTGTCCTTCTGGACCGACGAGGCGAACAGCGAGGCGCTGACGTTGTCGCCGGCCGAGATCAGCAGCGAGTTGGCGTCGCCGCCGTCCTGGCGGAGCTGCTCGACCGTGCCCGCGAACTTGACGGTGTTGGCGTCGATGCGGCCGTGGAAGTCGTTGATCCCGATCAGGTTCAGGACGACGGGGTCGTCGGCCTGGGCAGGTGCGGTGGCCAGGAGCGGGACGCCGAGCACGGTGGCAGTGGCCACCGCGAGGACGCGACGGGACAGGGCTTTCACAGATGTTCCTCTCCGAGAACGGATCGGCGAGGAACCACGTGGTCCATCCCCCGATGCAGGTCCTGAGAAAGTCTCAGGAAGAAGTGAGGGCTACAGAACATCCCGAGACCACGGGCCTGTCAACCGGTTTCCAAAGGCCTGAAGGTGACAAAACGATGAACCTCGGGCGTATGGGAGCAGCAGCCCGCTCAGGAGTTTCGTGGTCCCGGGTCGAAGGGCCTAATCTGGATCGATGCGGCCCCGACGACGTGGCCGCGCCGATCCAGGAGGTCCTTCGTGACTGGCGCCACCGCGTCCCTGCGCAAGACCCTCGGCGGGCTGCCGGGCGTCGACCAGGTCGGGCTCGAGGCTCGAGCCGCCGGGCTGGGGACCCGCTCGATCAAGACCACGTCGAAGGCGTGGGCCATCGACCTCGCGATCTCGATGGTCGATCTCACGACGCTCGAGGGCGCCGACACCCCGGGCAAGGTCCGCGCGCTCGCCAACAAGGCGATGCGCCCCGATCCCACCGACCCGACCTGTCCCGCGGCCGCGGCCGTGTGCGTCTACCCCGACATGGTCAAGATCGCCAAGGAAACCCTCGGCACGTCGGGCCTCCACGTGGCCAGCGTCGCCACGGCCTTCCCGTCGGGGCGGGCGGCCCTCGACATCAAGCTCGCCGACACCCGCGACGCCGTCGAGGCCGGCGCCGACGAGATCGACATGGTCATCGACCGTGGCGCGTTCCTGACCGGCGACTACGACCTCGTGTTCGACGAGATCGTCGCCACCAAGGAGGCCTGCGCCCGGCCCGACGGCTCGCACGCCCACCTGAAGGTCATCTTCGAGACCGGCGAGCTGCAGACGTACGACAACGTCCGCAAGGCGTCGTGGCTCGCGATGATGGCCGGGGCCGACTTCATCAAGACCAGCACCGGCAAGGTGCAGCCCGCGGCGACGCTGCCGGTGACCCTCGTGATGCTCGAGGCCGTCCGCGACTTCCGCGCCGAGACCGGGCGTCAGGTCGGTGTGAAGCCCGCCGGCGGCATCCGTACGTCCAAGGACGCGATCAAGTACCTCGTGATGGTCAACGAGATCGCCGGCGAGGACTGGCTCGACCCCGACTGGTTCCGCTTCGGGGCCTCGAGCCTGTTGAACGACCTGTTGCTGCAGCGCCAGAAGATGGCCACCGGCCACTACTCGGGCCCCGACTACGTGACGTTGGACTGACCGATGAACAACCGCAGGCCGGCACGCCGGCTGACTGACATCTTCGGGCCCCATTCGTGCCCGGAGCGAAGCGAGGACACGAATGGGTAAGAAGTTCGAATACGCCCCGGCGCCGGAGTCCCGCGCCATCGTCGACATCAAGAGCTCCTACGGCCTGTTCATCGGCGGCGACTTCGTCGACGGCACGGGCGGCTCCTTCAAGTCGATCAGCCCGTCGTCCGAGGAGGTCCTCGCCGAGGTCACCGAGGCGACCACCGACGACGTCGACCGGGCCGTCGAGGCGGCACGCCGCGCCTACGACAAGGTCTGGTCCACGATGCCGGGCAGCGAGCGGGCGAAGTACCTCTACCGCATCGCGCGCATCATGGCCGAGCGCAGCCGCGAGTTCGCGGTGCTCGAGTCGCTCGACAACGGCAAGCCGATCAAGGAGTCGCGCGACGTCGACCTTCCCCTGGTCTCGCAGTGGTTCTTCTACTACGCCGGGTGGGCCGACAAGCTCGACCACGCCGGACTCGGACCGGCCCCGCAGGCCCTCGGCGTCGCCGGCCAGGTCATCCCGTGGAACTTCCCGATCATGATGCTGGCGTGGAAGATCGCGCCGGCGCTCGCCGCCGGCAACACCGTCGTGCTCAAGCCCGCCGAGACGACGCCCCTGACGGCCCTGCTGTTCGCCGAGGTCTGCCAGCAGGCCGAGCTGCCGCCCGGTGTCGTCAACATCATCACCGGCGCCGGCGCGACCGGCCAGGCGCTCGTCGAGCACCCGGACGTCGACAAGGTCGCCTTCACGGGCTCGACCGCCGTCGGCAAGGCCATCGCGCGCTCGGTCGCCGGCACGTCCAAGAAGGTGACCCTCGAGCTCGGCGGCAAGGCCGCCAACATCGTGTTCGACGACGCCCCGCTCGACCAGGCGGTCGAAGGCATCGTCGGCGGCATCTTCTTCAACCAGGGTCACGTGTGCTGCGCCGGCTCCCGGCTCCTCGTGCAGGAGAGCGTCTACGACGAGGTCATCGACAAGCTCAAGCGCCGCATGTCCACGTTGAGACTCGGCGACCCGCTCGACAAGAACACCGACATCGGAGCGATCAACTCCGCCGAGCAGCTCGCCCGCATCAACGAGCTGTCGGACGTCGGCGACGCCGAGGGCGCCGAGCGCTGGTCCGCTCCGTGCGACATCCCCGACAGCGGGTTCTGGTTCGCCCCCACGATCTTCACCGGCGTGACGCAGGCCCATCGGATCGCCCGTGAGGAGATCTTCGGGCCGGTCCTGTCGGTCCTGACCTTCCGCACGCCGGCCGAGGCCGTCGAGAAGGCCAACAACACGCCGTACGGGTTGTCGGCCGGAGTCTGGACCGAGAAGGGCTCGCGGATCCTGTCGATGGCCAACCAGCTGCGCGCCGGCGTCGTCTGGGCCAACACGTTCAACAAGTTCGACCCGGCCGCCCCGTTCGGCGGCTACAAGGAGTCGGGCTACGGCCGCGAGGGCGGGCGCCACGGCCTCGCCGCCTACCTGCAGGGAGCTTCTGTATGACCGAGCGCCAGCGAGGGCACCATCAGGCACTCATGCCACTGCCTCCTTACCGTTGCTTCTCCGAGGAGGCTGTGGCATGACCCGTCTCGACGTGCGCAAGACGCACAAGCTCTACATCGGCGGGGCGTTCCCCCGCTCGGAGTCCGGTCGGACGTTCGAGGCGGTCGACGCCAAGGGCGGCTTCCTCGGCAACATGGCCCTGGCCTCGCGCAAGGACGCGCGCGACGCGGTGCTCGCGGCCCGCAAGGCGTTCGGCGGATGGTCGACCCGTACGCCTTACAACCGCGGCCAGGTCGTCTACCGCCTCGCCGAGGTCATGGAGGGGCGCCGCGACCAGTTCATCGAACAGCTCCGGGCCGCCGAGGGACTCAGCGACAAGAAGGCCACCACCTATGTGGACGCCGCGATCGATCGCGTCGTCTGGTACGCCGGCTGGGCCGACAAGTACGCCCAGGTGCTGGGCAACGGCAACCCGGTGTCGGGCCCGTTCTTCAACCTGTCGACGCCGGAGCCCACGGGCGTCGTCGCCACGGTCGCGCCGAGCGGTCCGCTGCTCGGCCTCGTGTCGGTCGTCGCGCCGGCGATCGTCACCGGCAACACCGTCGTGGTGATCGCGAGCGAGCGGTTCCCCGTGCCCGCCGTAACCTTGTCGGAGTGCATGGCGACCTCCGACCTGCCGGGCGGTGTCGTCAACATCCTGACGGGCCGGCCGGCCGAGATCGCGCCGTGGCTCGCGTCGCACATGGACGTCAACGCGCTCGACCTGGCCGGGGTCGACGACCCCGAGCTCGCCGCGTCCCTCGAGGTCGCGGCCGCCGAGAACCTCAAGCGGGTCGTGCGTCCCTGGACCGCGTCCGTCGACTGGTTGGCCGAGCCGTCGCTCGCCCGCCTCGAGGCGCTCGTCGAGACCAAGACGGTGTGGCACCCCATCGGGGTGTGACCGACCTGTGGGTGTCGTGATCCTCGCCGGGCCCTCGGGCTCCGGCAAGTCCCACCTGGCCGAACGTCTCGGGTGGCCGGTCCTGCGGCTCGACGACTTCTACCGCGACGTCGACGAGCCGGACATGCCGCGCTCCAGCCTCGGGATCGTCGACTGGGACGACCCGGCCTCATGGAGCTCGGTCGACGCGGTGGGCACGATCGCGGAGCTGTGCGCCTCCGGCTCCGTCGAGGTGCCGGTCTACGACATCGCGGCGAGCCGGCGCACCGGCACGCAGACACTGACCGCGCCCGACGGCCGGTTCATCGCCGAGGGCCTGTTCGCTCCCGTCATCGTCGACGCCTGCCGCGAGGCCGGGATCCTCGATGCCGCGATCTGCCTGCGCCGCCACCGCGTCCTCACGTTCCTGCTGCGCCTCGCCCGCGACCTGCGCGAGGGCCGCAAGTCTCCGTGGGTCCTGGTGCGCCGTGGCTGGCGCCTGCTCAAGGACGAGCCGCGCGTCGTGGCCGAGGCCGTCGCGCACGGCTGCGAGCCGATGACCCCCGGTGAGGCCCGAAGGCTGCTGGCCGGACGCTGACTCAGCCCGCGAGGTCGGTCAGCCGGTCGGCCGGCCGCAGCCCGTCCAGGGCGATGTCGAGCATGCGCTCCCACGACCACACCGGCGGCACGCCGGCGAGCGAGCAGGAGATCAGGCCGAGATCGGTCCCCCGGATGTCGTCCCTCAGCACCCCGGCGTCCTGGGCGCGCTGCACGAGCCGGTCGCCCAGCTCGGAGAGGCCACAGGACTGGGCGGTGTCGACCATGAAGTCACCGTGGTCGCGGAAGACCTCGGACAGCGTGCGATCGGCCGCCTGCAGGGCGGCAGCCTCCTTGAGGAAGAAGACGATCCCCTCCCACGGGTCCTCGATCCCCATCGCCGTGTCGGCGAGACCCGCCAGCCGCTCGAACTTGTCCCTGGCCAGCGCCTCGAACAGCGCCTCCTTGGTCGGGAAGTGGCGGTAGACCGTGCCCACCCCGACCTTGGCGCGCTTGGCCACGTCATCGATCTGCGCCTGCGACCCGTGCTTGGCGAAGATGTGCCGGGCGGCCTTGAGGATCGCCTCGCGATTGCGGCGCGCGTCGGCGCGCAGGGGCCGTTCCTCGGTCATCGACATACCTCAAACGTACGGGTTGACAAACGGAACCGCAACTCCATATCGTTGCGGAAGCGGACCTCAGGTTCCGCTTCTTACAACTCCCCATCTCCCCAGGAGAATCACACATGTCCACGGTCTCAACCGAGCGCAAGGGCTTGATCCTCGCTTTGCTGGCGGCGGCCCAGTTCGTCGTCGTCCTCGACGCCTCGATCGTCAACGTCGCCCTGCCTTCCATCGGCCGGGAGCTCCAGCTCGACCAGGACAGCTTGTCCTGGGTCGTCAACTCGTACGTCCTGGTGTTCGGCGGGTTCCTCCTGCTGGGCGGTCGCATCGCCGACCTCATGGGTCGGCGCCGCATGTTCGTCGTCGGACTGCTGCTGTTCTGCGTCGCCTCGCTGCTCGGTGGGTTCAGCCAGACCGAGGGCCAGCTCATCGCCGCCCGCGTCGTCCAGGGCCTCGGTGCTGCACTGCTGTCGCCGGCTGCCCTCGCGATCCTCACCACGACGTTCGCCGAGGGCGCCGAGCGCAACAAGGCACTCGGTGTCTGGGGCGCGGTCGCCGGTTCCGGCGGTGCCGTCGGCGTGCTGCTGGGCGGCATCCTCACGGAGTCGCTCGGCTGGGAGTGGGTGCTGTTCGTCAACGTCCCGATCACGGCGCTCGCCGCGTACGGCGCGATGCGGGTGCTCGGCGAGAGCCGAGACGAGAGCGCGAGCTCGTTCGACGTCTTCGGCGCCATCACGGTGACGGCCGGCGTCTCGCTGCTCGTCTACACGATCGTCGACGCCAACGACTCCGGCTGGGGCTCGACCAGGACCATCAGCCTGGCCATCCTGTCCGCCGCCCTGATCGCCGCGTTCATCGCGATCGAGCGGGTGTGGAAGCAGCCGCTGCTGCCGTTCCGGATCTTCCGCAACCGCACGCTGACCGGCGCGAACCTGACCGGCGTGTTCGTCGCGATGTCGCTGTTCTCGATGTTCTTCTTCGTGTCGCTCTACATGCAGCAGGTGCTCGGCTACTCCGCGCTCAAAGCAGGGCTCGCCTACCTCCCGCTGGCCGGCGGCATCATCGTCTCGGCCGGGTTCGCCTCGGTGCTGACGACGCGCATCGGGTTCAAGCCCGTGCTGGCCGGCGGCATGCTGCTGGTGGCTGCCGGACTGTTCTGGTTCTCGCGGGTCTCCCCCGACGGCACGTTCCTCGGCGACCTGCTCGGCCCCTCCCTGCTGGCCGCGCTGGGGCTCGGCTTCGCGTTCGTCCCCCTGACGATCGCCTCGGTGTCGGGCGTCGAGCCAGACGACGCGGGACTGGCCTCGGGCCTGATCAACACGTCGCAGCAGGTCGGTGGCGCGCTCGGCCTCGCGATCCTCGTCGCGGTGTCCAACAGCGCCTTCGGTGACACGACGGGCGCGCTCCCGGCGCGCCTGACCGAGAGCTTCCAGTCGGCCTTCCTGGTCGGCACGGGACTCGCGATCACCGGGGCGGTGCTGAGCCTGGTGCTGATCAGCTCGCAGCACTCCAGGGACCACCGCGACGCCGCGCAGGCCGGCGAGCTGCTGCCCGTCGCGGTCTGAGACCGTGCGTGCCGGCCGGCCTGGCGGGTCGGCCGGCACGCCTAGCCGGCGATCCGGCGCACGACCTCGGTGATGAGCTCCTCCGACAGCAGCACGTGGTCGGCCGCCGGGCCCAGCGGGATGAAGCTGTCGGCGCTGGTCACCCGGACCAGACGGCCGGTGTGCCCGCCGTCGACCAGGGCCGTGATGACCGACTCCGAGACACCCCCGCTCTGCCTGGTCTCGTCGACGACCACGACCCGCTCGAACCCCGCCGCCGTCCGCAGCAGCTCCTCGTGCGGCAGCGGCGAGAGCCACTGCAGGTCGAGCACCGTGCAACCGATGCCGCCCTCGGCCAGCTGGGCAGCTGCCCGGAGACTCATCCGGACGCCGTTGCCGAACGTCACGAGCAGGACGTCCCGCCCGTCCCCGTGCGTACGCACGCGACCGAGCTCCGAACCGGCCTCGGCCGGCCACGGCGCCGGCGCGGCGTAGCCGGCCGTCCACGCGGCGTCACCGTCCTGAAGGTCGCGCTGGTGGTAGAGGGCGATGGGCTCGAGGTAGACACAGACCCGGCCCTCCCCGGCCAGCGCCAGGCACTCCCGCAGGAGCTGCGGCGCACTGTCGGGATGGCTCGGGACCGCGAGCACGAGGCCCGGGATGTCACGCAGCACGGCGACCGAGTTGTCGTTGTGGAAGTGCCCGCCGAAGCCCTTCTGGTAGGCCAGGCCGGCGACCCGCACGACCATGCCGTTCTCGTACTGGCCGGCGGAGAAGAAGCGCAGCGTCGCCGCCTCGCCGCGGAGCTGGTCCTCGGCGTTGTGGAGATAGGCGAGGTACTGGATCTCGGGGATCGGCAGGAAGCCGGCGAGGGCTGAGCCGAGTGCGGTGCCGAGGATCGTCTGCTCGTCGAGCAACGTGTCGAACACCCGCGCGGCGCCGTGCGCCTTGCGCAGCCCGCGGGTCACGCCGTAGACGCCGCCCTTGCGCCCCACGTCCTCACCGAACACCAGCGCCTCGGGATGCGCCGCGAGGGCGTCCTTGAGCGCGGCGTTGATGCTCTGGGCCAGGGTCATCGGCCCGTCGTCCTCCGGCAGCCGACCAGCGAACGTCGCCTGTCGCCGAGCCGGATCGGCAACCACGTCCTGGCGGCTCCGACGCGCCGTGATCGGCTCCGCGATGACCGCCGCCTCGTGGAGCCGCCGGGCGCCGGCCAGCGCCTTGGCCCGCTGCATCACGCGCGCCCGCGCGTCCTCGTACCGCGCGAAGGCCTCGTCCCCCGTCAGCACACCCGCATCGATCAGCGCGCCGGCGGTGGCCAGGACGGGGTCCCGGGCGTAGTCGTCCTCGATCTCGCGGGTCGACCGATAGGCGATCTCGGCGTCCGATCCGGCGTGCCCCATGAAGCGGACGGTGCGCAGGTGCAGGATCGCCGGTCGTCGTTCCGCCCTGACCCGGTCCACGAGCCGCGCCGCCGTCGCCAGCAGCTCGACGGGACGGGTGCCGTCGGCGGCGGCGTACTGGAGGCCCGGCCAGGAGGTCAGCGCGCGCTCGACCCATCCGGCCGGCGAACGGGTGCTGATGCCGATGCCGTTGTCCTCGCAGACGTAGAGGATCGGCAGCGGTGCACCCTGGTGCGCACAGTAGGCCGAGGCGTTGAGCGCTCCGACCGCGGTCGAGTGGTTGGCCGACGCATCGCCGAAACTGCAGACGACGACCGAGTCCAGCGGCCACGGCGGCACGACCGCGGACCTCGGCGCCCGGCCCATGGCGAAGGCGAGCCCGAATGCACGCGGCAGGTGCGAGCCGATCGTCGACGTCTGGGGGATGACGTTGAGGCCCGGATGCCCGAAGACCTTGTGGCGTCCGCCCGAGATCGGGTCGCTCGTCGAGGCGAGGGCACCGTTGAGCACATCGTCGATCGCGGTCGACCCGCTCACCTGGGCGGCCCGCGCCGCGTAGAAGCCGCCGGAGCGGTAGTGCAGCAGCGCCGGGTCGGTCGGGCGGAGCGCCATGGCCACCGCGGCATTGCTCTCGTGCCCCGCCGAGCCGATCGTGTAGAACGCCTCACCCTGCGCCTGGAGCCACCGGATCGCGAGGTCGAGGTGACGGCTCTGCAGCTGCGCGTCGAAGTACGCCAGCAGGGCCTCGGGGTCCGGGACGGGAACGCGTGCGTCGCCGCGCTCGGGCCACGTGCGCAACCGGCGGACGACGTGATCGTCGATCGACTCGGGCATCCCTCAACGTATCGCGAGGCGGGGCCGCGTTGACCTGGCGAAAGGCGCACTTCGCCGACTTTCCGGACAAAGATGTCGAACAGACCGTCACGAAACGACCGACCCCTCGTTGTTCGATATGGCCGCGGTCCTCGCGGACCAGGTCGGGGGACTGAATTCTCCCGGAGGTCCCCATGTCTCGCCGTCCCATCGCCCTTCTGGCGTCGGCCGCCACCGTGCTGGCCGTCGCCTTCACCACACTGCCGGCCCAGGGTGCCGAGCCCGACCCGAACACCCCGTACGCCTACTACGGAGCCGCAGGTGGCACGTACGTCCGCGTCCTCGGCAGCACCGTCGAGTCCGACGCGACCGCGTCGTCGAGCATCAACGGCACGACGTACCCCAACCAGAACGCCAACAGCGTCGCGTCGGCCAACGTGGGCACGCTGCTGAAGGCCGGCGCGGTCGAGACCGAGACGAAGGTCGAGAAGGTCGGCACCGACATCACCCAGACCTCCTCGGCCAAGACGGCGGGCCTGTCGGTGCTAAACGGGCTGATCAAGGTCAACGCGCTCACGACCGTGACCAACGCCAAGCGCACCGGCACGGTGCTCAGCGGCGACAGCGACACCGAGCTCGTCGGCGTCGCCATCAAGGGCAAGAACATCCCGCTGAACGTCGACAACAACTTCGGCGTCAACCTGCCGGGCGTCGCCTCGGTCATCCTCAACGAGAAGAAGGTCGACATCGTCGGCGGCAAGGTCACCGTGACGGGCTCGGCGCTCAAGGTCACGCTGCTCAAGGCCTACGAGGGCTCGCCCGTCGGGACCACGATCATCATCAACCCGACCACCTCGACGCTGTCACCCAGCGAGACCACGTCGACCCAGGTCGGGGGCTACGCCTACGGCACCTACGCCAGCGTCAACGTCGGCAGCAGCGTCAAGGTCATCTCCGGCCCGAGCGCGCTGGCCGCGACGCCCCCGGGCAGCACGCACGGATACACGCTCTACAACAAGACCGCGGCGGTCAACGTGCCCCTCGTCCTCGTCATCGGCGCGATCCAGTCGTCGGCCAACTCCGTCAGCACCCCGACGACGGCCGATGTCACGCACTCCAACGAGATCGCCGGGGTGAACGTGCTGAACGGCCTCATCAAGGCCAAGGCCGTCAAGGTCACGGCGCGGTCGCAGAAGACCGGGCCCGGGCAACGCGTCAACACCGCGTCGTCCGACATCGTCAACCTGGTGATCGGCGGCAAGCCGATCACGGTGTCCGCGCAGCCCAACACCGTGGTCAACGTGCCCAACGTCGTGAAGGTCGTGGTCAACGAGCAGACGACGACCTCGATCGGCGCGCAGGTCGTGGGCCTGCACGTCACGCTCCTGTCGCCCCGGAGCGGGCTCAAGGCCGGCGCCGAGATCTACGTCGGCGTCGCCGGATCCCTCACGTACTGACAGGTGGGTGAGCCCGGCCCCCGGGCCGGGCTCACCCGTCTCTCACGATCGGTTCCGCCCGAGGCGGCGTACGACCCTGGTCGCCGCCACGCCGGCCAGCAGCAGTGGGCCGGCGACGACCACCGGGTCGAGCCACTGGTGCTTGACGTCGGCACGGCCGTGCCCGCGCCGTGACGACCACCCGTGGTGCGTGAGCTCGCTCCTCAGACCCGACGCCGTGCCTGGCGCGGTCGGGCGGCCGCTCAGCAGCGCACGTGCGTGGCTCTCGGCGACGTCCACGCGATCGCCGGCCAGCAGCAGCAGCCAGTGCGCGGCGCGCGCCTCGCTGAAACTCACGTAGGCCAGTCGCCGGATCGCCCCGGACACTCCGCGCAGCGGTACGGACGTCCCGAACGCCGGGGTCACCCGCGGATGCTCGATCGAGCGCTCGCGACGGTCGACTCCCTCCTGCTGCTCGGGGACGTCCCAGTGCGCCCCGGTCGTGCCGGGGTCGAGCCGCTCCTGCGGGAACGAGGGCCGGTCCTTCGGGTCGAGGTCGGAGCCCCAGCCGGGGATCCGCTGACGCAGCTCCTCGCTGGGCGGCGGGGTGATGGGCTTCTCGGCGGAGTACGGCATGGGAGCTCCTCTCAGCTCGCGCTCGGGACGATGAGCGGCTTGATGACGCCGTCGAGCTTGGCCGAGAAGATGTGATACCCCTCGGCGACGTGCTCCAACGGGATGCGGTGCGTCACGATGTCGTTGGGCTTGATGTGGCCCTCCTGGATGTGCTCGAACAGGCGCGGCCACTGCCGCTTGACCGGGCACTGGTTCATGTTGAGGGTCAAGCCCTTGTTGAGGGCGTCGCCGAACTTCACGGCGCTGAACATCGGGCCGTACGCGCCGACGACCGAGACCGTCCCGCCCTTGCGCACCGAGTCGATCGCCCAGTTGAGCGCGATCGGAGATCCGCCCTGCAGCTTGAGCTTCGCGGCCGTGACGTGCTGCAGGAAGTTGCCGTCGGCCTCGGCGCCGACGGCGTCGATCGCGACGTCGGCACCCAGGAAGCCCGTCGTGCGCTTCATCTCGACGATGATGTCCCGGTGCTCCGCGAAGTTGACCGTCTCGGCGTGCGCGAACTCGCGGGCCTTCGCCAACCGGTAGTCGAGGTGGTCGACCACGATGACCCGGCCGGCACCCATGAACCACGCCGTCTTGGCCGCGTACAGCCCGACCGGCCCGGCGCCGAAGACGACGACGGTGTCGCCCTCGACGATGTCGCCCAGCTGGGCGCCGAAGTAGCCGGTCGCCAAGGCGTCGGTGCACAGCAGTGCGTCCTCGTCGTCCATCCACTCGGGAATGACGGCCGGCCCGACGTCGGCGAACGGGACGCGGACGAGCTCGGCCTGTCCGCCGTCGTAGCCGCCGCAGGTGTGCGAGTAGCCATAGATGCCGCCCACGGCCGTGGCGTTGGGATTGACGTTGTGGCAGTTGGAGTAAAGCCCGCGCGCGCAGAAGTAGCAGGACCCGCAGTAGACGTTGAACGGCACCATGACCCGATCGCCGACCTTGAGGTTCTGGACCGACGGGCCGATCTGCTCCACGACCCCGATGAACTCGTGGCCGAACGTGTGGCCGACCCGGGTGTCGGGCATCATGCCGTGGTACAGGTGCAGGTCCGAGCCGCAGATCGCGGCGAGCGTGACCCGCACGATCGCATCGTTCGGGTGCTCGATCCGCGGCTCGGCCTTCTCCTCGACGCGCACCTTGTAAGGCCCGCGATAGACCATCGCCTTCATGACCCCCTCCTCCATGTCGCTGTTTCCCGGCCACTACCCGGTTGTCCGCGTCCGATACGTCGGGAGCCGGAAAAGTTTGAGTCCGCCCACAGCGAACACGTGCTGCCAAGCGGAATGCCGGCTCCGCCTTCGCGGTTGAGCCCATCAGACTCAACTCTGAGGAGAGACCGTGAGCGCACTGCAGAAGTTCCCCGTGCTGGCCCTCGAGGACGTCGTCGTCCTGCCCGGCATGGTCGTCCCCATCGAGCTCGACGACGCCGCGCGCGCGGCCGTCGATGCCGCCCGAACGAGCAACGACGACCGGCTCCTGGTCGCCCCGAGGCTCGAGGACCGCTACGCCACGCACGGCGTGATCGCGACGATCCAGCAGGTCGGCCGCCTCCCCGGCGGCGGACCGGGCGCCGTGATCCAGGCCGTGCAGCGCGCCCACCTCCAGGGCGGCGTGACCGGCCCGGGCGCGGCCCTGTGGGTCGAGGCCGAGCTGATCGAGGACGAGCCGGTCACCGAGCACGTCCGTGAGCTCGCGGGCGACTACAAGGGGCTCCTCGTGACGATCCTGCAGAAGCGCAACGCGTGGCAGGTCATCGACTCCGTGCAGCGCCTGACCGACCCCAGCGCGCTCGCCGACACCGCGGGCTACGCGTCGTACCTCGACCTCGAGCAGAAGCGTCAGCTCCTCGAGACTCCAGAGGTCGAGCTGCGCCTCACCCTGCTGATCGAGTGGGCCCGTGCCTACCTCGCCGAGAGCGAGGTCAACGAGAAGATCTCGGAGTCGGTGCAGGAGAGCATCGACAAGAACCAGCGCGAGTTCGTGCTGCGCCAGCAGCTCGCCGCGATCCGCAAGGAGCTGGGTGACGACGAGCCCGAGGGCACGCAGGACTACCGCGCGCGCGTCGAGGAGGCCGACCTGCCCGAGGACGTCCGCAAGGCCGCCCTGCGCGAGGTTGCCAAGCTCGAGCGCGGGAGCGACCAGAACCCCGAGTCCGGCTACATCCGCACGTGGCTCGACACGGTGCTCGAGCTGCCGTGGGGCGTCAAGACCGATGACAACACCGACATCAAGGGCGCCCGCGAGGTGCTCGACGCCGATCACCACGGCCTCGACGACGTGAAGGACCGCATCGTGGAGTACCTCGCGGTCCGGGCCCGGCGCAGCGAGCGTGGCCTCGAGGTCGTCGGCGGTCGCGGCTCGGGCGCCGTCATGGCGCTGGTCGGCCCGCCCGGGGTCGGCAAGACCTCCCTCGGCGAGAGCGTCGCACGAGCGCTCGGGCGCAACTTCGTGCGCGTCGCCCTCGGTGGCGTCCGCGACGAGGCGGAGATCCGCGGGCACCGTCGGACGTACGTCGGCGCGCTGCCGGGCCGGCTGGTCCGTGCGATCGGCGAGGCCGGCTCGATGAACCCGGTCGTGCTGCTCGACGAGATCGACAAGGTCGGCGCCGACTACCGCGGGGACCCTGCGGCAGCGTTGCTCGAGGTGCTCGACCCGGCGCAGAACCACACGTTCCGCGACCACTACCTCGATCTCGACCTCGACCTGTCCGACGTGCTGTTCCTGGCGACCGCCAACGTCGTCGAGCAGATCCCGCAGGCCCTGCTCGACCGCATGGAGCTCGTGCAGCTCGACGGCTACACCGAGGACGACAAGGTCGCGATCGCCCGAACGTACCTCGCACCGCGGCAGCTCGAGCGTGCCGCGCTCACGGCCGACGAGGTCGAGGTCACGGACGAGGCGCTGCGCCAGATCGCCGCGTCGTACACCCGGGAGGCCGGCGTGCGCCAGATGGAGCGGCTGCTCGCCAAGGTGTTCCGCAAGGTCACGACCAAGCTGACCGACCCCGAGGTCGTCAAGCCGGTCGTGGTCGACGAGAAGACCCTCACCGACTACATCGGAAGGCCCCGGTTCACTCCTGAGTCCGAGGAGCGCACGGCGGTGCCGGGCGTCTCGACCGGGCTCGCGGTGACGGGCCTCGGCGGCGACGTGCTGTTCATCGAAGCCAGCGCGTACGACGGTGACCGAAGCCTCGCGATCACGGGCCAGCTGGGCGACGTCATGAGGGAGTCGGCGCAGATCGCGCTGTCCTACGTACGCTCACACGCCGCGGCGATCGGCATCGACCCGGCGACGCTCGAGCGGGCGATCCACCTGCACGTGCCGGCTGGCGCGGTGCCCAAGGACGGGCCGTCCGCAGGCGTCACGATGGTGACGGCGTTGACGTCGCTGGCCCTCGGGCGCAACGTGCGGGCCGACGTCGGCATGACCGGCGAGGTGACCCTGAACGGCCGCGTCCTGCCGATCGGTGGGGTCAAGCAGAAGCTCATGGCCGCCCAGCGGGCCGGGCTCAAGACGGTGTTCATCCCGGCGCGCAACGAGGTGGACCTGGTCGACGTGCCGGAGGACGTGCTCGCCGAGCTCGACGTGCGACCGGTGGCCGACGTCGCCGAGATCCTGGCGCTGGCGCTCGAGCCGGCTGCCGAGGTCACCACCGCCGTCGCCGCGTAGCAGCGAGTCGGTCCTCGGGCGGGTCGCGTCGACACGCTCGAGGGCCGACGGCGTCCTGCCGCTGCCGCCGCCCCCGACCGCCTAGCGTGGAGCCGTGGTCGTGAGCCGAAGTCGTCGCGCCCGTGCGACGCGCCGTCGCGCGGGGCGGATGGCCCGCGCCGACAACGACCTCACGCCGGTCCAGTGGGCCGCCATCCGCGAGGCCTGGGCGGGCTGTGCGTATTGCGGCGCCACCGATCGCGCCCTGCAACGCGACTGCGTGCTGCCGCTGTCCCGCGGCGGCCGCTACACGCTCGGCAACGTCGTGCCGGCGTGCGGCTCGTGCAACGCGAGCAAGAACAACGACGAGGTGACCGGCTGGCTGCGGCGCAAGAAGCTCGACGAGAGTGCGTTCTTGCTGCGGCACCGCGAGGTCGTCGTGCTGCTGAGCGTCACACCCACCGACACGGCGGTCTGACACGACAGCCAGGCCCTAGACTCGTCGAGCAGCTCATCACGGAAGGTGCCATGGCCACGACCCAGTCGTCACTCGGCACGTCGCTGCGGGCCGCCGTCGACACGGCGTGGCGCGCGGTCCGGCAGCTCGTCGGTGGCGCCGGCACCGGCCTCCTGGCCCTGGTCGTCGCGATCGCGATGCTGGCCGCAGCGATCCTCGGGGTCGTCGGTGTGGGCCTGCTCCTGGTGCCGCTCGTGCTGCGCGCCCTCCATGCCCTCGCCGACCGCGAGCGGGTCCGCCTCGACCGCTGGGAGCCCGGCCTGGTGCGCCTGGAGGCCGGGCCAGTACGCCTGCGAGAGGCGGTCGCCGACCCTCTCACCCGCCGCGAGGCACGCTGGCTCGTGGGTCACGCGACGTTCGGCGTCCTGCTCGGAGTCGTGGGCGCGCTCCTGCCCCTCCTGGCGTTCCGGGACCTGATCCTGCCGGCCTACTGGTGGCTCGTGCCCGGCGAGGCGACGGCGTCGCTGTGGTTCTGGATCGTCGACAGCTGGGCCGAGGCAGCCGCGGTGTTCGTGCTGGGTCTCGGCTGGACCGCGGCGACCGTCTGGCTCACCCCGACCCTGGCGCTGCTGCAGACCCAGCGGGGCCGCCGGCTGCTGGCCCCCGGCGACGAGACCGACCTGCCGCTGCGGGTCGCCCAGCTCACCGCGACGCGTGCCGCCGCACTCGACGCCCACGCAGCGGAGCTGCGTCGCATCGAACGCGCGCTGCACGACAGCACCCAGAACCCGCTCGTCGCCGTGACGGTGCTCATCGGCGCAGCCCGGCGGGCGATCACGCGCGACCCGGCCGGTGCCGACGAGCTGCTCGAGCAGGCCCAGACCGCGGCCGAACGGGCCTTGACCGAGCTCCGCGGCATCTCCCGCGTCATCCTGCCCCCGGTCCTGGCCGACCGCGGTCTCGCCGGCGCGCTGTCGGGCCTGGCCGCGACGTCAGCGGTGCCGTGCCAAGTCGATGTCGACGTGCCCCAACGGTGTGCGGCATCGGTGGAGGCGACGGCCTACTTCGTGGTCTCGGAGGCACTCACCAACATTTCCCGCCACAGCGGGGCCGCCCACGCCCAGGTCACGGTGCGGACCCACGGTCCGCGGCTTCGTGTCCGCGTCTTCGACGACGGTGTCGGTGGCGCCGGCGAGTCGTCCGGATCCGGCATCTCCGGGATGCGGCGTCGCGTCGAGGCGCACGACGGCAGCCTCGCCCTGACCAGCCCCCAGGGCGGCCCGACAGTCCTGGAGGTGGAGCTCCCATGCGGATCGTGATCGCCGAGGATGACCCGTTGCTGCGCGAAGGCCTCGCGCTCCTGCTGCGCGCGGAGTCGATCGACGTCGTCGCGACGACCGACGACGCCACGACGTTCCTGGCCGCGCTGGACGAGCACCGCCCCGACGCCGCGATCGTCGACGTACGGATGCCGCCGACCCACACCGACGAGGGCATCGTCGCCGCGGTCGAGGCCCGCCGTCGACAGCCGGAGCTCGCCGTGCTGGTGCTGTCGGCGTACGTCGAGCAGGCCTTCGCCACCGAGCTCCTTGCCGGCGGCTCCGCCGGACTGGGCTACCTGCTCAAGGAGCGGGTCGGCCGGGTCGACGAGTTCCTGGCAGCGCTCGACCGCGTGGTGGCCGGCGGCACGGCCATCGATCCCGAGGTCGTGACGCAGCTGATGTCCCGGACCCGCCAGGACGACCGGCTGGAGCGGCTGAGTCCTCGCGAGCTCGACGTCCTCGCGCTCATGGCCGAGGGCCTGGGCAACGCCGCGGTCGCGGAGCGCCTGGTCGTCACCGAGGGTGCCGTGCACAAGCACATTCGCAGCATCTTCGCCAAGCTCGACCTGTCCCCGGCCGACCGGACGGACCGCCGCGTGGCCGCGGTGCTGCGCTATCTCGAGGACGTCGAGCGGCGTCGGTGACGGGCGGGAGGTACAGCCTGCTGTACCTCGACTGGGCAGCTGACGGGATCGTTCGCGGGGCCCGCGAAACCTAGCGTCGTAGAGGACATCATCTCTCGACGAAAGGCTCCATCATGAGCGACTCGCAGCACCTCCCGAGCACCGACACCGATTCCCCCAGCGCTGTCACCACGATCCTGTGGATCGTGCTGGTCGTGAGCCTCATGGGCAACACGATCACCTCGTTCAGCAGTGTCCCGATCCTCGCCAACGTGGCACTGGGCCTCACGGCGCTGCTCTGCATCGGGCTCCTCGTCGCACGCCGCCTCGGTCGCCGCTCATGAGCGTCGCGACCACGACCCTCGCCCCGGCGATCGCGCTGGAGCACGTCAGCAAGTCCTACCCGGGCGGCGTGCTGGCGCTCGACGACGTGACGCTGGACGTCGAGCCCGGCACGTTCCTCGCCGTGATGGGTCCCTCCGGCTCTGGCAAGAGCACGCTGATGCACTGCGCCGCAGGGCTGGACACCCCGACCACGGGCCGGATCTGCATCGCCGGTGACGAGATCGGCGGGCTCGACGAGAACCGTCGGACCGAGCTGCGCCGGGACCGGATCGGCTTCGTCTTCCAGGCGTACAACCTCGTGCCGTCGCTCAGTGTCATGGACAACATCACGCTGCCGCTGCGCCTGGCCGGACGTCGACCCGACCCGGCATGGCTTGCCAGCCTGGTCGCGCGCGTCGGGCTGGCCGATCGCCTCGCCCATCGGCCGGCGGAGCTGTCCGGCGGCCAGCAGCAGCGCGCAGCGATCGCACGAGCCCTGGTCGCGCAGCCCGCCGTCGTGTTCGCCGACGAGCCGACCGGAGCCCTCGACCTGCAGAGCGCGCACGACGTCCTGACCCTGCTCCGTGAGCTGGTCGAGGAGCTGCACCAGACCGTCGTCATGGTGACCCACGACCCGAGCGCCGCGGCGCAGGCCCACCAGACGCTGGTCATGGCCGATGGCCGGATCGTCGACACCGTGCGCCGGCCCTCGGCGGCCGACCTCGCCGCTCGTCTCGTCGCGCTGACGGAGGCCTGACATGTTCCAGCTCGCCCTGCGGATGGTGCGCCGCCGCGTCAGCTCACTCGTCGCGGTCGCCTGCGCCGTCCTCGGCGGAGCGGCCATGATCACCGCGACCGGCATCCTCGCCGAGTCGGGGCTGCGGTCGCACGTCACCGCCGACCGCTTCGCCGACGCCGACCTCGTCGTGTCGGCCCGGCAGAGCGTCGACGGGCCCGACCTGCCCTTGGCCCTGCCCGAGCGCGGGACGGTTCCGGCTGACGTCGTCGACCGTCTGGCCCAGGTTCCGGGAGTCGTCTCGGCGACCGGCGACATCGGCTTCCCCGCAGCCGTCGTCAGCGCCGACGGACGCATCGCCTCCGGTGACCCACGGACCGCCGGGCACCCGTGGTCGACGCTGGGACTGGTGGACGATTCCACTGTCGACGGCCGTGCGCCGTCAGGCGACGAGGTCGTCATCAGCCGATCGGCTGCCTCGAGGGCCGGGGTGACCGTCGGCGACTCCGTCACCGTCGTCGCGGCCGGGCAGCAGCGAACGTACCGGCTCTCGGCCGTCGTGCGGTCCGACGACGCCGGGGTCCTCTTCGCGGACGACGTCGCCCAGCGGCTCGCCGGTCGGGTGTCCGGCCCCCGCGCCGAGACGGTCGACGCCGTCGCCTTGAGCGTCGAGGCCGGCAGCGAGCAGGCGACGACGAGAGCCGTCGAGGACGAGCTGGCCGGCAGCGGGCTCGTCGTCAGCACCGGCGCGTCCCGCGGCGACGCGGAGCTGCCCGGCTCCGCCGCGTCCCGTTCGATGCTGGTCGTGCTTGCGGCCTCGCTCGCGGGGGTCATCGCGTGCGTCATCGGCTTCATCGTGGCCGGCGCGCTCTCGACCTCCATCCGCGGTCAGCGCCAGGAGCTGGCGCTTCTGCGCGCGGTCGGGGCGACCCCACGCCAGGTGCGCCGACTCGTGTCGACCGAGGCGACGGTCGTCGCCGCTGTCGCGGCGGTTCCCGGTCTCGCACTCGGACACCTCCTGGCCCAGCGGTTCCACGCGTTCCTCGTCGACCTGGGCATCATCCCGGCCGGGCTGCCCCTCACGATCAGTCCCCTGCCCGCCGTCGCCGCCCTCGCGCTGATGCTGGGCGTCGTCCAGGTGTCCACGCGCGCGTCGGTCTGGCGCACCTCACGCATGGCGGCGACCGAGGCCGTCGCGGAAGCCCGCAGCGAGCCGCGGACGCCGTCGTTGATCCGTCACCGCAGCGGGCTGCTGTTGATCGTCGCTGCTCTCACGCTCTCGGTCACGCCGCTGCTGAGCCGGTCGGCCCTCGGCGCCGCCACGACCTCGATGGCCGGCATCCTGGCCGCGATCGGTCTGGCGCTGTCGGGCCCGATGCTCGTGAGCCGCTTCAGCGCCGTGCTGGCTCGCCGGCTGCCGACCGGGGTGTCGGCGCCATGGTGGCTCGCGGTGTCCAACACGCACGGCTACCCGCTCCGGGTCGCCGGCGCCGTCACGACCCTGACGATGGCCGTCGTGTTCACGCTGACCTATGCGTACGCGCAGACGACTGTCATGAGCGCCCAGGATCGGGAGGTGACGGCCGGCACCCGGTCCGACGTGATGATCGCGGCACCGGCGTTGGGGGGCGTGCCCGACGGCACTGTCGAAGCGATTCGTCGCATCCCCGGCGTGCGTGCCGCGGCGCCGGTCGGGGCGACCACGGCCGTGTGGAGCAGCCGGGTCCTCGGCTCCGAGGAGGTCGAGGCGCTGGCCGTCCAGGTCCTCGACCCGGCCGCGCCGGGCATCCGCGACCTCGAGGTGCAGGACGGCAGCCTCGAGGACCTCTCGGGGCACACCGTCGCCCTGGGCGAGGACGTGGCGCGCGACCGCAACGCACGAATCGGCTCCTCCGTCGCCCTCACCCTCGGTGACGGTGCACGCGTGAAGGCGCGGGTCGTCGCGATCTATGGCCGAGGCCTCGGCTTCGGACCGCTCGTGGTCTCGCGCGACCTCGCGTCCGGCCACGTCACCGGCCTGGTCGACCAGAGACTCGAGGTGCGCACCGACGGCACGGCCCGGACGCGTGCTGCGATCGACGACGTCCTGGCGACGCGACCGGGGCTGGTGCAGAGCACCGAAGCCAAGGGCCAGCAGCGCTCTGTCCCGGCCGAGGTCTGGATCAACGTCGCGACGCTGGCGGTCCTGATGGGCTACCTGCTGCTGGGCATCGCCAACAAGCTCGTCGCGACGACAGTGCAGCGACGTCACGAGATCGCCACGCTGCGGCTCAACGGGATGACCCCCAAGCAGGTGCTGGCCATGATGCGGCGCGAGGCCGGCCTGGTGGCCACGGCGGCCGTGGCGGCGGGCCTGGCGGTGTCGGCCGTGCCCTTGGCCCTGCTCGGGGTCGGGTTCCTCGAGCGGCCGCTGCCGGACGGACCCTGGTGGGTGGTGCCGGGGACCGTGGTCCTCGTGACGGCGATCGCGTACGCCTCGATCGTCGTGCCGACGCGACGCGCCCTGCGCTTCTCACCCGCTGAGGTGCTCAGCCAGCGCTGAACCCCCGCCGAGGGGCCGGGTGAGGCGCCCAAAACAAGAACACGTTCTCGTTTTGGGCACCCCAACGTCCGATTCCTTCCTCGTGAGTGGGTACGGTGTGGGGTAGAGCACACAGAGGCAGGTGGCGATGACGACCAAGTCGACCGAAGAGCTCACCCGTGTCGTCATCCGATTCGCCGGTGACTCCGGCGACGGCATGCAGCTGACGGGTGACCGGTTCACGCAGGAGACCGCCGACTTCGGCAACGACCTCTCGACGCTGCCGAACTTCCCGGCCGAGATCCGCGCGCCGGCAGGGACGCTGCCCGGCGTCTCGTCGTTCCAGATCCACTTCGCGGACTACGACATCCTGACGCCCGGCGACCATCCTGACGTGCTCGTCGCGATGAACCCGGCGGCCCTCAAGGCCAACATCGGCGACTTGCAGGCCGGCGGCATCGCGATCGTCGACGCCCACGAGTTCACCTCGCGCAACCTCAAGCGCGTCGGCTACGAGACCAACCCCCTCGAGGACGGCTCGCTCGGCGACTACCAGCTGCACGCGATCGACCTGACCGGCCTGACCGTCGGCGCCGTGGAGGAGTTCGGGCTCTCGCGCAAGGACGCCTCGCGCGCCAAGAACATGTTCGCCCTCGGCCTCGTCAGCTGGATGTTCGGCCGGCCGATCGAGGGCAGCACGGCCTTCCTGGACAAGAAGTTCGCCGGCTCGCCCGCGATCCGCGATGCCAACGTCGCGGCGCTGCGCGCGGGCTACAACTTCGGCGAGACGACCGAGTCGTTTGCCGTCTCGTACGTCATCAAGCCCGCCGTCATCCCCACCGGCCGCTATCGCAACATCACCGGCAACACCGCGCTGTCGTACGGCATCGTCGCCGCCGGCCAGCTGTCCGGCCTGCCGGTGTTCCTCGGCGCCTACCCCATCACCCCGGCCTCCGACATCCTGCACGAGCTCTCGAAGCACAAGGCGTTCGGCGTGACGACGTTCCAGGCCGAGGACGAGATCGCCGGGGTCGGCGCAGCCCTGGGGGCGAGCTTCGCCGGTGCCCTCGGCGTCACGACGACCTCGGGTCCCGGTCTGGCGCTCAAGGGCGAGACGATCGGCCTCGCGGTGATGCTCGAGGTCCCCCTCGTCATCGTCGACGTGCAGCGCGGCGGTCCGTCGACCGGACTGCCGACCAAGACCGAGCAGTCCGACCTGCTGCAGGCCATGAACGGCCGCAACGGCGAGGCCCCCGTCCCGGTGATCGCGGCGCAGTCGCCCGCCGACTGCTTCGACGCGGCCGTCGAGGCGGCCCGGATCGCGGTGACCTACCGGACGCCGGTGATCCTGCTGTCCGACGGCTACCTCGCCAACGGTTCCGAGCCGTGGAGCCTGCCCGACGTCGACTCGCTGGCCCGGATCGACCCGGCGTTCGCGACCGCCGATCCCGACGCGGCCTTCCTCCCCTACGCCCGCGACCCCGAGACCCTCGCCCGACCTTGGGCGCCGCCCGGTGTGGCCGGCCTGGAGCACCGCATCGGTGGTCTCGAGAAGGCCGACGGCACCGGCGACATCTCCTACGACCCGGCCAACCACGACCACATGGTGCGCCTCCGACAGGCGAAGGTCGACGGCATCGCGGCGACGATCCCCGAGGTCGAGGTCGACGACCCCGACGGTCGTGCCAAGATCCTGGTGATCGGCTGGGGATCGACGTACGGCCCCATCGGCGCCGGCTGCCGCAGGGCACGCGTCGCGGGGCATCGCATCGCCCAGGCCCACCTGCGCCACCTCAACCCGTTCCCGGCCAATCTCGGCGAGGTCCTGGCGGCGTACGACCGGGTCATCGTGCCGGAGATGAACCTCGGTCAGCTCCGCGGCCTGCTGCGGGCGAAGTATCTCGTCGACGCCGAGGGCTACAACGCCGTGCGCGGCATGCCGTTCGGCGCCGCCGAGCTCGGCCAGCACTTCATCGAGCTGTGCATCAAGGAGGGTGAGTGACATGACGACCGATCTCGGCATGCCGGGCCTCGGGCTCGAGGGCGTGCCCACGGCCGACGAGCCCCAGTCCCGCAAGGAGTTCGCGTCGGACCAAGAGGTCCGCTGGTGTCCTGGCTGCGGTGACTACGCGATCCTCGCCGCCGTGCAGGGCTTCATGCCCGACCTCGGCCTGCGCCGCGAGAACATCGTCTTCATCTCCGGAATCGGGTGCGCGGCCCGGTTCCCCTACTACCTCGACACGTATGGCATGCACTCGATCCACGGCCGGGCACCGGCGATCGCGACCGGCATCGCGACGACGCGGTCCGACCTCAGCGTCTGGGTCGTGACAGGAGACGGCGACGCCCTGTCGATCGGCGGCAACCACCTGATCCACGCGCTCCGCCGCAACGTCAACATGACGATCCTGCTGTTCAACAACCGGATCTACGGGCTCACCAAGGGCCAGTACTCCCCCACGTCGGAGCCCGGCAAGGTCACTAAGTCCACGCCGTACGGCTCGATCGACGCCCCGCTGAACCCCCTGTCGCTCGCCCTCGGCGCCGAGGCGACGTTCGTGGCCCGCACGATCGACTCGGACCGCAAGCACCTGACCGCGGTCCTGTCGGCGGCAGCGCGGCACCGGGGCACCTCGCTCGTCGAGATCTACCAGAACTGCCCGATCTTCAACGATGGCGCGTTCGACGCGATCAAGGACCCGGAGACGCGTGACGACGCGATCATCCCGCTCGTGCACGGCGAGCCGATCCGGTTCGGCGCCGACGGCCGGCTCGGCGTCGTCCGCTCGGCCGGCGGCGGTGTCGAGGTCGTCGAGGTCGACGATGCGAACGCCGACGACGTGCTGGTCCACGACGCGCACGCACCCGACGCCACGACCGCGTTCGCGCTGTCCCGCATCACCGACAGTGGCATCGTCCACCGTGCACCGATCGGCGTCTTCCGCCAGGTGGAGCGCCCGACGTACGACGACCTCAGCCGTGAGCAGGCCGCCCTCGCCGGCGAGACACCGTCGCTGCAGGACCTGCTCGACGGCCCCGACGCCTGGACCGTCGCCTGACCCCATCGATACGTCACGCATCGCGGGGTGGGTGAGGGGTCAGAGGGCGGCGTACGCCGGCTTGATCACGTCGTTGATGATCGCGAGCCGCTGGTCGAACGGCAGGAACGCGCTCTTCATGGCGTTGATCGTGAACCAGCGCAGGTCGCCGAGCTCGTAGCCGAAGGCCTCGACCAGCAGCTGGAACTCACGGCTCATCGACGTGCCGCTCATGAGTCGGTTGTCGCAATTGACCGTGACGCGGAAACCGAGGTCTTTGAGCTTGCCGATCGGGTGGTCGGCGATCGACTGCATGCCCGGCACGGCGTTGGTCTGCAGGTTGGAGGACGGGCACATCTCGAGCGGGATGCGACGGTCGCGGATGTAGGCGGCGAGACGGCCCAGCACGGGGCCGCCCGGCGCGTCGAAGTCGATGTCGTCCACGATGCGCACGCCGTGACCGAGCCGCTCGGCACCGCACCGCTGGATCGCCTGCCAGATCGACGGCAGCCCGAACGCCTCGCCCGCGTGGATCGTGAAGTGCGCGTTCTCGCGGCGGAGGTACTCGAACGCCTCGAGGTGCAGGATCGGCGGGAAGCCGTCCTCCGCCCCGGCGATGTCGAAGCCGGCGACGCCCCGGTCGCGGTACTCGACGGCGACCTCGGCGACCTCCAGGCCGCGCTTGGCGTGCCGCATCGCGGTCAGCAGCTGGCCCACGACGATCGGGTGACCCAGTCCTGCGGCCTCCTCCCGGCCCTTGACGATGCCCTCCTGCACGGCCTCGACGGTCTCGGTCAGCGACAGGCCGGCCGAGAGGTGCTGCTCGGGAGCCCACCGCAGCTCGGCGTAGACGCACCCGTCGGTGGCGAGGTCGACGACGGCCTCGCGGGCGACGCGGGCCAGGTCCTCGGGACGCTGCATAACCGCGACGGTGTGGATGAACGTCTCGAGATAGCGCTCGAGCGAGCCGGAGCTCGACGCCTCCTCGAACCACGCGCCGAGCGACTCGGCGTCGCCGGCCGGCAGGTCGTGGCCGATCTCGTCGGCGATCTCGACGATCGTGGCGGGACGAACCCCGCCGTCGAGGTGCTCGTGCAGGGCGACCTTGGGGGCCTTGGCGATCTGTTCGGAAGTGGCGCTCACTGGGTCATCGTGTCATGACGCCATCAGGAGCACGACGGTCTCCGCCACGCAGGCCGGCTTGTCGTTGCCCTTGATCTCCACGGTGTGCTGCAACGTCGCCCGCTGCCCCTTCTCGAGCTCCTCGACCTCGAGGAGCTCGACCCGGTCGCGCACCTTGGACCCGACGAGGACCGGCGAGACGAAGCGCACCTTGTTGAGGCCGTAGTTGACCCGGGCGACGTCGCCGGCGAAGGCGTAGACCTGGGCGCCCAGGAACGGCAGCATCGACAGCGTCAGGTAGCCGTGGGCCACGGTGGCACCGAACGGCCCGTCGGCCGCGCGCTCGGGGTCGACATGGATCCACTGGCGGTCACCCGTCGCGTCGGCGAAGAGGTCGATCCGCTCCTGCGTGATCGCGACCCACTCGCTCACCCCGAGCTCCTGCCCGGCGGCCGCCGCGATCTCCGTGCTGTTGTTCAAGATGCGCATGTCTCAACCTAACGAATGCGATCGATCACGACGGACACCGTGTCTGGATGTCCCACGCCGATGTCGTACCCCCCGTCAAGCGCTGCAACCGCACGCTCGAACCGCTCCGGGGTGTCGGTCTGCAGCGTCATCAAGGGCTGGCCAGCGGTGACCTCGTCGCCTGGTTTGGCATGCATCACGACGCCGGCCGCCGCCTGCACCTGCTCACCCGGCCTGGACCGGCCCGCGCCCAGCCGCCAGGCCGCGACGCCCACGCTCAGGGCGTCCAGGCGCGTCAGGGTGCCGGCCTCGGGGGCCGTGATGACATGCGTCTCCTTGGGCGTGGGGAGGTCGGCGTCCGGGTCACCGCCCTGCGCGGAGATCATTCGCTTCCACACGTCCATGGCCGCGCCCGACGCCAGGACGTCGGCCGGGTCGACGTCGTCCTTGCCTGCGGCCGCCAGCATCTCGCGGGCCAGCTCCACCGTCAGCTCGACGACGTCGGCCGGTCCGCCACCGGCGAGCACCTCCACCGACTCGGCGACCTCGACGGCGTTGCCCGCCGTGCGCCCGAGCGGCGTGGACATGTCGGTCAGCAGGGCCACCGTCGTGACGCCGGCGTCGTTGCCGAGAGCCACCATGGTCTCGGCCAATTCCCGTGCCTGCTCCTCGGTCTTCATGAAGGCTCCGGACCCGACCTTGACGTCGAGCACCAGCGCGCCGGTGCCCTCGGCGATCTTCTTGCTCATGATCGAGCTGGCGATCAACGGGATCGCCTCGACCGTGCCGGTCACGTCCCGCAGGGCGTACAGCTTCTTGTCGGCCGGGGCCAGGCCCGGTCCGGCGGCGCAGATGACCGCGCCGACGTCCTCGAGCTGCGCCATCATCTCGTCGTTGGTGAGTGCCGCGCGCCACCCGGGAATCGCCTCGAGCTTGTCGAGCGTGCCGCCGGTGTGCCCCAGGCCGCGGCCCGACAGCTGCGGCACCGCGACGCCGCAGGCGGCGACCAGCGGTGCGAGTGGCAGCGTGATCTTGTCGCCGACACCACCCGTCGAGTGCTTGTCGGCCGTGCGCCACGACAGCGACGAGAAGTCCATGCGCTCGCCGCTGGCGATCATCGCGCCGGTCCACCGGCTGATCTCGCGGCGGTTCATGCCGTTCAGCAGGATCGCCATGGCGAGCGCCGACATCTGCTCGTCGGCCACGACCCCGCGGGTGTAGGCGTCGACGACCCAGTCGATCTGCGCGTCGTCGAGCTCGTGCTTGTCGCGCTTGGCCGCGATGACCTCGACGGCGTCGAACGGTTCGGTCATGCCGGTCCTCCTTGGACCTCGATGCGCTCGAAGCCGCGCAGCACCCAGGTCGGGCGGCGCGGCGCCTCCTCCGCCAGCGTGAGGCGGGGGAAGCGGTCGAGCAATGTCTTCAGGCTGATCTGGAGCTCGAGCCGGGCCAGCGGCGCGCCCAGGCAGAAGTGCAGGCCCATGCCGAAGCCCACATGGGGGTTGGGGTCGCGGCCGACGTCGAGCGTGTCGGCATCCCGGAACGCACTGGCGTCGCGGTTGGCCGAGCCCATCAGGCAGGCGATCTTCTGTCCTGCCTTGATGGTCTCGCCGCACACCTCGACGTCCGCGGTGGCCGTACGTTCGAACAGCTGCAGTGGCGCATCGAACCGGATCAGCTCCTCCAGGGCGACCTCGACGGGCACATCGCCGGAGGTCACCCGCGACAGCTGGACGGGGTCGCTCAGCAAGGCATGGATGCCGTTGCCGAACACATTGACCGACGCCTCGTGGCCGGCGTTGAGCAGCAGCACGACCGACGCGACGAGCTCGTCGTCGGTCAGCTTGCTGCCCTCGTCGCGGGCCTCGATCAGGTCGCTGATCAAGTCGTCCCCGAGGTTCGTCCGTCGCTCGGCGACGACCATGCGCACGTAGTCGGAGAAAGCCGTGCTTGCCTCGATGGCCTTGGCCCGGGTCGCAGCGTCGACGTCGGTCTCGTACATGTGCACGATCGCCTGCGACCAGGCACGAAGCAGCACGTGGTCGTCGCGCGGCACGCCCAGCAGGTCGGCGATGACGAAGACCGGCATCGGCTCGGCATACGCCCCCAGCACGTCGAACCGGTCCCCGAGATCGTCCACCATCGTCGCCGCGAGCTCCTCGATGCGCGGCCGCATGCGCTCGACGTGCCCGCGACCGAAGGCGCTTGACACCAGCTTGCGGAGGCGTGTGTGGGCAGGTGGCTCGTTCTCCATCATCTGGTTGCGGTGGAGGGCGTTGAACGGCTCCATCTGGTCGGCCGGTTCCCAGTTCGACCAGATGCGGCCGAACGCGCGGTTGCGCAGCACCTGGCTGACGGCGTCGTGCGTCGTGGCCAGCCACACGCCCATCGGCTCGTGCCACAGCACGGGACCGGTGGCGCGCAGCGCCGAGAGCACCGGGTAGGGATCGCGCAGGAAGTCAGGGTTGCCGGGATCGAGCTGGACCGCGTAGCGGGTCAACGGTGGTCCAGGTCGTCGGCCCCGAAGGCGTCGGGCAGCACCTCGGTCATGGTCTTGACCCCGCTCGGCGTCATGAGCTGCATGTCCGGTCCGCCGTTCTCCCACAGGAGCTGGCGGCACCGGCCGCACGGCATGAGCGGCGCACCGTTGGCGTCGACGCACGCGACGGCGATCAGCCGGCCGCCGCCGGTCGCGTGCAGCGCCGAGACCATGCCGCACTCGGCGCACAGGCCGACGCCGTAGGCGGCGTTCTCCACGTTGCAGCCCAGCACGACCCGGCCGTCGTCGACGAGCCCTGCGACCCCGACCTTGAAATCGGAGTAGGGCGCATAGGCCCGGCCCATGACCTCGGTCGCGTACTTCGCCAGCGACTCCCAGTCGATGGGGTCGTCGGGTCCGGAGATTCCGAGGGCCACTAGCCGGCGCTCCCTCGTCGATAGGGCTGGCCGTCCGCCGCGGGCATCCGCAGTCGTTGCGAGAACAACGCGAGGACGAGCAGCGTCGTGAGGTAGGGCGTCATGCCCGTGAGGTCCTCGGGGATCGAGTCGGTCGAGAAGTACCAGGCCGCGACCCCGACACCCAGCAGGGCGCCGATCAGCGAGGAGACCTGGCGGGTCTTGCGGTACTGCCAGATGCCGAACAAGATGATGCCGACCCCGACCAGGAGCAGCAGGCCGTGGATCGTCTCTCCGCCGCCGCGCAGGCGCAGCGTGTCGGTGTAGCCGAACAGGCCGGCTCCGGCCAGCAGTCCGCCCGGACGCCAGTTGCCGAAGATCATGGCGGCGAGGCCGATGTAGCCGCGACCACCGGTCTGTCCCTCGCGGAACGTGCTGGACGCCACGAGGGCGAGGAACCCGCCGGCGAGCCCGGCGAAGCCGCCGGAGATCACGACGGCGGTGAACTTGTAGCGGATCACGTTGATGCCGAGGGACTCGGCTGCCGCCGGGCTCTCGCCGCAGGAGCGCAGCCGGAGGCCGAACGACGTGCGCCACAGGAGCCACCACGTCAGCACGAACAGCAGCAGGCACAGGAGCGTCAGCAACGACAGGTTGGTGACCAGCGCGCGGGCGATCGAGGCCAGGTCGGACACCACGAACCAGTGCTTCTTCTCCAGGTCGAGGAGCGGATCGCCCAGGAAGTCCAGGGTCACCGTCGGCGGGGTCTTGAGCGTCGGCGACTGGGTCTGCCCGCCACCGGGCTCGCCCGTGAAGGCCAGCGCCGCGAGGTACTGCACGGCACCCAGCGCGATGATGTTGATCGCGACGCCTGACACGATGTGGTCGACGCCGAAGAGCACGGTGGCGACCGCGTGCAACAAGCCGCCGATCGCACCGAAGGCGATCGCGCCCAGCACGCCCGCCCACGGCCCGTCGAACCCGAACAGGCCGAAGTACGCGAAGTAGCCCGCCCCGAACGTGCCGAGGATCATCATGCCCTCGAGGCCGATGTTGACCACGCCGGCCCGCTCGGACCACAGGCCGCCCAGGCCGGCCAGGCCGATCGGCACCGCGGCGACGAGGGTCGCGCGCAAGGTGCCCGAGGAGTCCAGGTCGTCCGCACCCGTGACGATCCGCAGGGCCGAGAACAGCACCAGCCCGACCGCCAGCCAGATCATGATCCAGCCGAACGTCAGCTTCTTGGCCGCGGCCTTGGCCGGAGCCACCGCATCCGCCACGACGCTCATGCCGTCACCTCCGACAAAAGCCCACGATACGCAGGCGCCGGCATGATCCCTGCCTCATGATTCGCTCGCTGGCGCTCGCTCATGCCTTGACTCCTTCCGTCGCGGGCTCGTCGTCCAGGGCGCTCGCCACCCGGCGCTGCTCGAGCCGGACTCCGTAGCGACGCACCACCTCGTACGCGATGACGACCGTCAGCACGATCGTGCCCTGCGTGATCTTGACGATGTCAGGCGAGATCTCGAGCAAGATCTGCAACGGGTTGGACTGCTCGTCGAGGAACGCGAACAACAGGGCGCCGAGCGCGATCCCGACGGGATGGTTGCGACCGAGCAGCGCGATGGCGATGCCGGCGAAGCCGAGGCCGGACTGGAACGTCGAGCCGTACGCGTAGTCGTTGCCGAACAGCAGCGGCATGCCGACGAGGCCGGCAACACCTCCTGACAGCAGCATCGAGATCACGATCATCCGCTTGACGTTGATGCCGCTCGCGACCGCGGCGGTCTCCGAGGAGCCGGTCGCCCGCAGGTCGAAGCCGAACGTCGTCTTGTTGATCACGAACCAGTAGAGGAAGCCCACCGCGACGGCGAGGAAGATCAGCCCGTAAACCGTCGCCGGCACGTCACCGAACAGCTTGATCCCGCCGATCCGGCTGCCTTCGGGGACCTCCTTGGTCGCCGTGATGTTGCTCCCGGTGTCCTTGACCGCCGCCTTCCGGAGCAGGTAGGCCACGAGGGCGGTGGCGATCGCGTTGAGCATGATGGTCGAGATGACCTCGCTGACGCCGCGGGTGACCCGCAGCAGGCCGGCGATGCCGGCCCAGGCGGCGCCGACCAGCACTGCGGCGAGCATCGCGAGCGCGGTGTTGAAGTAGCCGGGCAGCCAACCCTCGCCGGCGACCACCGCGGCCGTGAAGGCCGCGATGCGGTACTGGCCGTCGACGCCGATGTTGAACAGGTTCATCCGGAAGCCGATCGCCACGGCGATGGCCGACAGGTAGTAGACCGTCGCGGCGTTGAGGATGTTGATGTAGCCGCGGTCGGTCGGCAGGCTGAGGATCTGCCCCCACACGCCACCCACGTCGTCGCCGGCAAGGATCAGCACCAGGCTCGTGATGAGGAAGGCTGCGACGAGCGCCAGCAGCGGCGCGCCGACCGCCAGCGCGATCTTGAGGGTCCTGGGATTCCTCGTCATGCGTCCGCTCCTGTCATGGCCGACCCGAGCATCGCCGGGGTCACCGTCGCCGGGTCGAAGGTCTCGCCGAGCCGCCCGCGCAGGATGACGCGGATCGTGTCGGACAGACCGATCAGCTCGTCGAGGTCCGCGGAGATCAGCAGCACCGCGAGGCCTTCGCGGCGGGCGCGCTTGATGTGGTTCCAGATCGCCGCCTGGGCGCCGACGTCGACGCCGCGGGTCGGGTGCGAGGCGATCAGGAGGATCGGGTCGTCGGCCATCTCACGGCCGACGATGAGCTTTTGCTGGTTGCCGCCCGACAGCGCGCGGGCCAGCGTGTCGATGCCCGGCGTGCGTACGTCGTACTGGTCGACGATGCGCTGCGTGTCCTTGCGGGCACCGCTGCGATCGATCAGCGGGCCGTTGACGTTGGGCTCGCGCGTCTGGTGACCGAGGATGCGGTTCTCCCAGAGCGGCGCGTCGAGCAGGAGCCCGTGGCGGTGACGGTCCTCGGGGATGTAGCCCATGCCGGCCTCGCGCCGCTCGCGCGTCGATCGGCCCACCAGGTCCTGGCCGCCGAGCGAGACCGAGCCGACGTTGCAGGGGCGCATGCCCATGACGGCCTCGACGAGCTCGGACTGGCCGTTGCCCTCGACGCCGGCGATGCCGAGGATCTCGCCGGAGTGGATCACGAGGTCGACGTCCTGCAGCAGGTCACGCCCGCCGCCGGGAGCGGGGAGCGTGAGGTCGCGGATCTCCAGGATGACCTTGTCGGTCACGGTCGACGTCTCGGTGCTCGGGTCGGGGAGCTCGGAGCCGACCATCATCTCGGCGAGCTGCTTGGAGCTGACCGAGGAGGCGGGGACGGTGTCGACCGTGGCGCCGCGCCGGATCACGGTGACCTCGTCGGCGACCGACAGGACCTCGTCGAGCTTGTGGGAGATGAAGATGACTGCGAGGCCCTCGGACTTGAGCTCACGCAGATTGCCGAACAGCTCGTCGACCTCTTGCGGCACGAGCACTGCGGTCGGCTCGTCGAGGATGATGATCGAGGCGCCGCGATAGAGCACCTTGAGGATCTCGACCCGCTGGCGGGCACCGACGCCGAGGTCCTCGACGAGGCGGTCGGGCTCGATGTCCAGCCCGTACGCGTCGGAGATCTCGATGATCTTGGTGCGGGCGGCGTCACCGATGCCGTGCAGCTTCTCGGCGCCGAGGACGACGTTCTCGAGGACGCTGAGGTTGTCGGCGAGCATGAAGTGCTGGAAGACCATGCCGATCCCGGCACCGATCGCGTCGGCCGGCGACGACAGCGCGACCTGCGTGCCGTTGACCTCGATCGTCCCGGAGTCGGGCTTCTGCACTCCGTACAGGATCTTCATCAGCGTCGACTTGCCGGCGCCGTTCTCCCCGACGATCGCGTGGACCGTGCCGCGCTTGATGTCGATGTTGACGTCGTGGTTGGCCACGACCCCCGGGAACGTCTTGCCGATGTCGCGAAGTCGGACGACCACGTCTTCGCTCGTGCTGGTCGTGTTCACAGTGCCCCTCATCTCAACCGTTTTCAGACCGGACGACGGCGGCCCGGGCCCCACGCTACAGCGGGGGCCCGGGCCACGTCTGACAGCGTGACTACTCGCTCGGGACCGTGATGGTTCCGTCGATGATCTGCTGCTTGTACTCGTCCAGCTTCTCCTTGATGTCGTCGACCTGACCACCCGTGGTGGAGTAGCCGACGCCATCGACCTTGAGGTCGTAGACCGTCGGGCCGGTCGGGACGTTGTCCTTGGAGACGGCCTCGAGGTAGGCGAAGACCGCGACGTCGATGTTCTTGAGCATCGAGGTCATGATCACGTCCTTGACCGAGGGATCGGCCGTGAGGGCCTGGTCGGAGTCGACGCCGATGGCCTTCTTCTTGGCAGCTGCTGCAGCCTCGAAGACACCACCACCGGATCCGCCGGCCGCCTGGTAGACGATGTCGGCGCCGGCGTCGTACATGCCCTCGGCCGCCGTCTTGCCCTTGGCCGGGTCACCGAAGCCGCTGAAGTCCGGCGGCTGCGTGAGGTAGCGGGCCTGGATCTTGATGTCCGGGTTGACCGCCTTGGCACCGGCCTCGAAGCCGGCCTCGAACTTCTTGATCAGCGGCACCTCGACGCCACCGACGAAGCCGATGTTGTCGGCCTCGCTCTTGAGCGCCGCTGCGGCGCCGACCAGGAACGAGCCCTGCTCCTCGGCGAACAGCAGGTTGGCGATGTTCTTGCCCTCGACGGCGTCGTCGACGATCGCGAAGTTGACCTTGGGGTTGGCCTTGGCGACCTTGCCGACGGATGCGGAGTAGGCGAAGCCGACGGCGATGACGGGGTTGTAGCCGGCGTCGACGAGCTGCTGCAGGCGGCCTTCACGGGCCGACTCGGCCTCGCCGTCCTGCGCCTCGGCGGTCTTGACCTCGAACCCGAGGTCGCACTCGGCCTTGTCGAGGCCCTTGGCGGCCGAGTCGTTGAACGACTGGTCGCCACGTCCGCCGACGTCGAACGCCATGCCGACCTTGGTGTCGGTCTTCTCGACGCAGTCACCCTTGGCGCCGGAGTCCGAGCCCTTGTCCCCGTCGCTGTCCTTGCCACAGCCCGCTGCAGCGAGCACCAGTGCGGCCACACCCGCGATAGCGGTGGCCTTCGTCAATCGACGCAAAATTCCTCCTCGATACGGAGCCGGGTGCCCGGCACGTCCTCAGACCCTAGTTGTCCAGTGGGTCCTTGGGCAGGTGCTCGGCGATATTCAGCGCAGTCGTAATCGTTTTGTCATCAGGCTCGCGGAGTCCGCCGGAGTCAGGAGATCGCGGCGCAGGCGAGCACCTTGGCGCCGATCGCGATGGCGCGCTCGTCGACCCGCAGATTGCCCTGGTGCAGGTCGTACGTCGGACCGTCGGGCGTGCGCGTGCCGAGGCGGCCCATCGCACCGGGAACCGCCTCGACGTACCAGGCGAAGTCCTCGCCCCCGAGGCTCTGCGCCGTGGAGGCCACGCCGCTGGGGCCGATCGCCTGGGTGACGGCCCGGCGCATGACCTCGGTGGCGCTGAAGTCGTTCACGACCGGCGGCACGCCGCGGGTGTAGGTGACGTCCGCACTGACGCCGAACGGCTGGATGATGTCGCTGATCAGGCCGCGCACGAGGTGCTCGGCCTGGTGCCACGCCGCCGCGTCGAGCATGCGGAGCGTGCCGCTGAGCTCGCCGGTCGACGGGATCACGTTGGCGGCGTTGCCGGAGTGGATCTGGCCCCACACCATGCTGGCGCCGGCGCGCGGGTCGAAGCGCCGGGACAGGACCGACGGCAGCTGCGTCAGGAGGCTGCCCAGGGCGTAGGTGAGGTCCTCGGTCAGGTGCGGGCGTGAGGTGTGGCCACCGCGACCGCTGAGCTGCACGTGGATGTGGTCGGAGGCACCGGTGATCGGGCCCTCGCGCAGGCCGACGTGGCCGACGTCGAGGGACGGGTCGCAGTGCAGCGCGAAGATGCGTGAGACGCCGCGCAGGGCGCCGCCGGCCAGCAGCTTGAGCGCGCCGCCGGGCATGACCTCCTCGGCGGGCTGGAAGATCAGGCGCACCCGCACAGGGAGCTTCTCGGCCGCGTCGGCCTGCGCCAGTGCGACGGCGGCACCGAGGAGGGCCGCGACGTGCACGTCGTGCCCGCAGGAGTGCGAGACGCCCGGGACGCTGGACTTCCACGGGTCCTGGGAGGTGTCGACGACCGGCAACCCGTCGAGATCGGCGCGCAGCGCCACGATCGGTCCGCCGTCGGGGCCGATCTCGGCCATGAGCCCCGTGCCGTCGAACCGCTCGTAGGAGATGCCGCTCTTGTCCATCCACGTCGCGACCACGTCGGTCGTCCGCTCCTCGTGCCACGAGAGCTCGGGGTAGGCGTGCAGCTCGCGCCGGACCTCGATGAGGTCGGGCGTGACCACGTCGATGGATCGCGCGAGCGCTTCGGACAAGGGCATCTGCTCAGGATATCGCTGATTTCACCGTGGCCCGGCACTACTGTCGGAAGATGGACATCTGGGACGCGCTCGACCACCCGGTGCTGTTCACGGTCGGCTTCTTCACGCTCGCCGTCGTCATCTCGCTGGGTTGGGCCATGCTGCGCATCGCGATCGTCCGTGCGCGAGGCGGTTCCGCCTCAGGCGTCGACGTGGCCGCCGTCGAGGCCGCGTGGCGTCAGCGCACCAAGGCCTCGGACGTCGTCGACGTCACCCAGCTGCAGTCCATGATCCAGGAAGCGTTCGTCTCCGATGCCAGCACTGACGTCGCCGGGCAGTCCAAGGAGGCCCGGATCGCCCACCTCGAGGCGTTGCACGCCGACGGTCGGATCACCGCGGAGAAGCTGAGCCAGCTCAAGGCCGCCATCGCCTCCGAAGCGTGACGCTGCCTCGGCGGCACGCGCCGAGGTGCTCAGGAGCCTGTGGCCGACAACCAGCGACGCTCCGCCACGGCACCGGCGCGGAGACGGGTCATGGCGGACACCCTAGGGCGTACGGGCTGTCCTGACGGGCCGTCGTGGCGCCCAGCGCATGTCGCGGGCCACGGTCTGCAGCTCGGGACGGTGGATGTCCTGCTTGTGGAGGTACCAGAGCGTGCCGAGCGTGATGCCCAGCAACGACATCGCGCCGCCGCCGATCAGCATCCACCGCGGGCCGAGCTCCTCACCCACCAAGCCGACCAGCGGGGCACCGAGCGGCGTGCCGCCGAGGAAGATCATGAGGTAGAGCGCCGCGACCCGGCCGCGCATCATGGCGCTGGTCGTCATCTGCATCATCGCGTTGGCCGACGTGATCATCGTGAGGGCGCACAGGCCGAGCAGCGGCAGGACCGCGGCGAACGAGACGTAGCCGGGCATCAGTCCGGCGATGATCTCGACCACGGCGAACGCCGCGCCCGCGAGGACCACGAAGGCCAGCCGGGGGCGCGCCCTGCGCGCGGCGAGGAGCGCGCCGGCCAGGGAGCCGACCGCCATGATCGAGGCGAGGATCCCGTACTCGCCGGCGCCCTTGCCGAACACCTCCGTCGCCATGAGCGCGCTCGTCATCTGGAAGTTCATGCCGAACGTCCCGACGAAGAACACGCAGCAGAGGATCAGTACGAGGTCGGGGCGCGAGCGCACGTAGCGCACCCCGTCCCGGACCGCGCCCTTGCGCGTGCCGGTGACCGGTGCCGGTCGCAGGCGGCTGCCGTCGAGCAGCTGCAGCGAGACGAACACCGCGACGTAGCTGACGGCGTTGGCCAGGATGACCCAGCCCGTGGCGGCCACGCCCGACCCGAGGGCTGCGATCAGGAGCCCGGCGACGGCCGGGCCGATCATGCGCGCGGAGTTGAACGACGCCGAGTTGAGGCCCACGGCGTTGGCCAGGTCGTCCTTGCCGACCATCTCGACGACGAACGACTGGCGGGCCGGGGCGTCGAACGCCGAGCCGATGCCGAACACGAAGGCCAGGACGTAGACGTGCCAAGCCTGGACGACGTCCGTGACGGCGAGCACACCGAGCAGCGCTGCGGGGATCGCCATGGCCGCCTGGGTGAACCTCAGGACCGTACGCTTGGGGACCCGGTCGGCGACGACGCCGGCGATCGGCGAGAAGAGCAGCGCGGGCAGCAGCTGCAGCCCGGTGGTGATGCCGAGCGCCGTGCCGCTCTGGGTCAGCTGCAGGATCAGCCAGTCCTGCGCGACGCGCTGCATCCACGTGCCGATGTTGGAGACGAAGGCGCCCATCGCGTAGATCCGGTAGTTGCGGATCGACAGCGCCCGGAAGGTGGGGCTCATCCGGGGTCCCCGCGAAAGCGTGGGCCCCTGGGACGGCTCGGTCCGGAACCGCGCGAGCGGTCTTGTGGGGTGGTCAACTCGCAGCCAACCGTTCCAGCAGTGCGGTCGCCTCCCTCAGTGTCTTGCGCTCCGCGGTCGTGAGCTTGGCCAGGCGTTGGGCGAGCCACTCGTCGCGGCGGTCGCGCTCCTCGGCGAGCACGGCGTCGCCCTTGTCGGAGACCGAGATCAGCACCTGGCGGCCGTCGTCGGGGTGCGGCTCGCGGATCGCCAGGCCCTCGTCGACGAGGCAGGTGATCGTACGGGTGATGGAGGGCGGCTGGACCCGCTCGTGGGCGGCGATCGCGCTGGGCGTCGCGGGCCCGAGCTTGAGGATCGAGCCGAGGACGGAGAGCTGCGTCGGGGTCAGGTCCGTCTGGCGCTCCTGCCGGAGGCGACGGTTGAGCCGGGCCACCGACCGAGCGAGCTGGTGCGAGTCAGTGGGCATGTCATTAGCATACCTCATTACCTATGCTAATCACATTTCGAGCGCACGCATTCGTCGTGGGGACCGAGGGCTCGAGGCCTCGGCTCCCACGACGCAAGGCGGCGCGGCTAGCCCTTGCCGTGGGCCAGAGCGCCGAGCAGGTCGCGGTTGAGCTGCGCGATCGTGTCGAGCGGGATGCCCTTGGGGCACGCCGACGTGCACTCGCCGATGTTGGTGCAGCTGCCGAAGCCCTCGTGGTCGTGCTGCTCGACCATGCCGATGACCCGCGACTCGCGCTCGGGCTGTCCCTGCGGGAGCAGTCCGAGGTGAGTGATCTTGGCGGCGGTGAACAGCATGCCCGAGCCGTTGGGGCAGGCCGCGACGCAGGCGCCGCAGCCGATGCAGGTGGCGGCGTCGAACGCGTGGTCGGCGTCGTCCTTGGGCACCGGCACGGCGTGCGCGTCGGGAGCCGATCCGGTCGGCGCGCTGATGTAGCCGCCGGCCTGGATGATGCGGTCGAACGACCCGCGGTCGACGACGAGGTCCTTGACGACCGGGAAGGCGCCCGCACGCCACGGCTCGACGTCGATGACGGCGCCGTCCTCGAAGCTGCGCATGTGCAGCTGGCACGTCGTGGTCACCTCGGGGCCGTGCGCGATGCCGTTGATGACGACGCCGCACATGCCGCAGATGCCCTCACGACAGTCGTGGTCGAACGCGATGGGGTCGTCGCCGGACAGCGTGAGCTGCTCGTTGAGGACGTCCAGCATCTCGAGGAACGACATGTCCTGACTGACGTTCTCGACGCCGTACGTGACCATCCGGCCCTTGTCGTCGGCGTTCTTCTGACGCCACACCCTGACGGTGATGTTCACTTGTAGCTCCTGGACTTCATCTCGACGTACTCGTACTCCAGCGGTTCCTTGTGCAGCGTCGGCTGGTCGCCGAACTCCCACGCCGAGACGTAGGCGAACTCCTCGTCGTGCCGCAGCGCCTCGCCGTCCTCGGTCTGGCTCTCCGCACGGAAGTGGCCGCCGCACGACTCGCGCCGGTTGAGCGCGTCGATGCACATGAGCTCGCCGAGCTCGAAGAAGTCGGCGACGCGGCCGGCGCGCTCGAGGGTCTGGTTGAGCTCCTCGTTGACGCCGGTGACCTTGACGTTGGACCAGAACTCGTCCTTGAGGTCGCGGATCATGCTGATGGCCTTGATCAGGCCCTCCTCGGTCCGCTCCATGCCGCAGTAGTCCCACATGATCTGGCCCAGCTCCTTGTGGAACGAGTCCACGGTGCGGGTGCCGTTGATCGACAGGAACTTCGCGACCCGCTCCTCGACCGCGGTCCTGGCCGCGACGACCTCGGGGTGCGAGTCGTCGATCTTCTCGTAGGGGCCGTCGGCCAGGTAGTTGGCGATCGTGTACGGCAGGACGAAGTAGCCGTCGGCCAGCCCCTGCATCAGCGCCGAGGCGCCGAGGCGGTTGGCGCCGTGCTCGGAGAAGTTGGCCTCGCCGGCGACGAACAGGCCGGTCAGGTTGCTCTGCAGGTCGTAGTCGACCCAGAGGCCGCCCATCGTGTAGTGCACCGCGGGATAGATGCGCATCGGCTGCTCGTACGGGTTCTCGCCGGTGATCTGCGCATACATGTCGAAGAGGTTGCCGTACTTGGCCTCGACCTGCTCGCGGCCGAGGCGCGCCATGGCGTCGGCGAAGTCGAGGTAGACACCCAGGCCTCCGGGACCCACGCCCTTGCCGGCGTCGCACTGGTACTTCGCGGCCCGCGAGGCGATGTCACGCGGCACGAGGTTGCCGAACGCCGGGTAGATGCGCTCGAGGTAGTAGTCGCGCTCGTCCTCGGGGATGTCGGCGGGCGGGCGGTCGTCACCGGCCTTCTTGGGCACCCAGATGCGGCCGTCGTTGCGCAGCGACTCCGACATCAACGTCAGCTTGGACTGGTAGTCGCCGCTGACCGGGATGCAGGTGGGGTGGATCTGCGTGTAGCAGGGATTCGCGAAGTAGGCGCCCTTGCGGTGCGCGCGCCACGTCGCGGTCACGTTGCTGCCCATCGCGTTGGTCGAGAGGAAGAAGACGTTGCCGTAGCCACCGGTCGCCAGCACGACGGCGTCGGCGGTGTGCGTCTCGATCTCACCGGTCACCATGTCGCGGACGATGATGCCCCGCGCCCGGTCGTCGACCATGATGAGCTCGAGCATCTCGTGGCGCGTGTTCATCTCGACCGTGCCGGCGGCGATCTGCCGCTCGAGGGCCTGGTAGGCGCCGATCAGGAGCTGCTGGCCGGTCTGGCCGCGGGCGTAGAACGTGCGCGAGACCTGCACGCCGCCGAACGAGCGGTTGTCGAGCAGTCCGCCGTACTCACGAGCGAACGGCACGCCCTGGGCGACGCACTGGTCGATGATGTTCACCGAGACCTGCGCGAGGCGGTAGACGTTGGACTCGCGGGCGCGGAAGTCGCCGCCCTTGACCGTGTCGTAGAACAGCCGGTAGATGCTGTCGCCGTCGTTGCGGTAGTTCTTGGCCGCATTGATGCCGCCCTGCGCGGCGATCGAGTGGGCGCGCCGCGGGCTGTCCTGGTAGCAGAAGCTCTTGACGCGGTAGCCGGCCTCGCCGAGCGTGGCGGCCGCCGAGGCGCCGGCGAGGCCGGTGCCGACGACGATGACGCTGAGCTTGCGGCGGTTGGCCGGGTTGACGAGCTTGGTGCTGAACTTGCGCTCGTCCCAGCGGCGCTCGATCGGGCCCGACGGCGCCTTGGTGTCGTGGATCTCCTCGCCGACGGCGTGGAACTGCTCAGAGACGTTCGTGGTCATGATCCTGCTCCGAAGAAGAAGATGGCGAAGGGGACGGACAGGAAGCCGGCCGTCAGCAGCGACGCCAGCCCGATCGAGATGGTGGTCCACGTGGAGTCGCGACGCGTGGGGCTGTAGTTGCGGCCGAGCGTCGTGAGCGCGCTCCAGAAGCCGTGCCACAGGTGGGCGCCGAGCGCCAGCAGCCCGATCGTGTAGAGCAGGACGACCCACCATATCTCGAAGCCGTTGACGGTCCGTTCGTACTTGCTGTCGGACGCACCACCGGGCGAGAGCCAGTTGGGCATCATCTGGGCGACGTGGCCGATGATGAACAGCGCCAGCGTGACCCCGCCCCAGCGCATCGTGAACGAGGCGTAGCTGCGCTGGATGCCCGTGCGGTTCTGCTTGGTCTGGTAGCGCTTGCCCCCGACGTAGCCGGCCGCCTTCTTGTTGCGCCGCCACAGCGTGACCGCCGCGAGGGCGTGCACCACGACCGCGACCAGGAGCAGGACGCGGATGATCCAGAGCGCGCCGCCCTCGGGGAGGTAGGGATAGAACATGTGCGGCAGGGTGTCGTGCAGGTAGGAGTCGAACTTCTCCTGGCCCTGGAAGAACTTCAGGTTGCCGTACATGTGGACCAGCAGGTAGCCGAGCATGATGAGCCCCGACACCGCCATCGCATACTTCTGCGCGACGGTGGACCTACGGGCCGACGGTCGCTTGCTCAGTTGGGTAGTCGCCACAACTCGCCAGCCTAGGACGGTGTGCGCGCTTCCGCAAAGGCATAGTGAGGTAAGGGTTCATAGCCTGTGGCTATGAACTGCACGGGCACCATGCCCTGCGGGGTCAGGCGCGCTTCGACCGCTTCCGGCGGCGGATCATGGGGTCGAACTTCAGGTCGACGACGCGCTCCTTGAGCGGGATCAACGCGTTGTCGGTGATCTTGATGTGCTCGGGGCAGACGTCGGTGCAGCACTTGGTGATGTTGCAGAACCCCAGTCCGTGCTCGTCCTGCGCCGCCGCCTTGCGGTTGACGCCCTGCTCCTCGGCGGCGTCGAGTGGATGCATGTCGAGCTCGGCGACACGCATGAGGAACCGCGGGCCGGCGAAGGCCGGCTTGTTCTCCTCGTGGTCGCGCAGCACGTGGCACGTGTCCTGGCACAAGAAGCACTCGATGCACTTGCGGAACTCCTGCGATCGCTCGACGTCGACCTGCTGCATCCGGTAGTCGCCCGGCGCCACGCCCTCGGGCGGCACGAAGGCCCGCACCTCGCGCGCCTTGTCGTAGTTGAACGACACGTCGGTCACCAGGTCGCGGACGACCGGGAACGTACGCATGGGGGTCACGACGATCGGCTCGCCCGGCGGCAGCGTCGACATGCGGGTCATGCACAGCAGCCGCGGCCGCCCGTTGATCTCGGCGCTGCACGACCCGCACTTGCCGGCCTTGCAGTTCCACCGGACCGCGAGGTCGGGGGCCTGCGTGGCCTGGATGCGATGGATGATGTCGAGGACGACCTCGCCCTCGTTGACCTCGACGTCGTAGTCGGCGAAGTCCCCGCCCTCGTCGTCCCCACGCCATACGCGGAAGTGCTCCTGGTTGCCCATCTAGATCCTTCCGCCGAGCTCTTGGGTGGTGAAGTACTTGCCGAGCTCGTCGCTCTCGAAGAGGTCGAGCAGGTCGTCGCGCACGGGCAGCTGCTCCTTGCGGTCGACGTCGATCGTGCCGTCGTCGGCCAGCGTGCAGACCAGCAGGACGTGCCGCCACTCGGCGTCCATCGCGGGATAGTCGTCCCGGGTGTGACCGCCGCGGCTCTCGGTGCGCAGGATCGCGGCCTTGGCCACGCACTCGCTGACCAGCAGCATGTTGCGCAGGTCGAGCGCGAGGTGCCAGCCGGGGTTGAACTGGCGGTGCCCCTCGACCACGACCTGCTCGCCGCGGGCCTTGAGTCCTTCGAGCCGGTCGAGCGCCTCCTGGATCTCGTCCTCCTTGCGGATGATGCCGACGAGGTCGTTCATGGTCTGCTGGAGCTCCTGGTGCAGGGTGTACGGGTTCTCGGACCCCTCCTGCCCGCCGTCACCGAACGCGGCGACCGAACGCCGGGCGGCGACCTGCACGTCGTCGTCGCTGATCGCGGGTCGCCGGTCACCCAACGAGTTGATGTAGGCGGCAGCTCCCGCGCCCGCGCGACGGCCGAACACCAGCAGGTCCGACAGCGAGTTGCCGCCCAGCCGGTTCGAGCCGTGCATGCCGCCGGAGCACTCCCCCGCGGCGAACAGCCCGGCGACGGAGGCCGCACCCGTGTCGGGGTCGACCTCGACGCCACCCATGACGTAGTGGCAGGTCGGGCCCACCTCCATCGGCTCCTTGGTGATGTCGACGTCGGCCAGCTCCTTGAACTGGTGGTGCATCGACGGCAGCTTCTTGATGATGACCTCGGGCTTGAGCCGGCTCGAGACGTCGAGGTAGACGCCGCCGTGCGGGGTGCCCCTGCCGGCCTTGACCTCGGAGTTGATGGCACGGGCCACCTCGTCGCGCGGCAGCAGCTCGGGCGGACGTCGGTTGTTGTCGGCGTCGGTGTACCACCGGTCGGCCTCCTCCTCGGTCGTCGCGTACTGCGCCTTGAACACGTCCGGGATGTAGTCGAACATGAAGCGCTTGCCCTCGGAGTTGGTCAGCACGCCACCGTCACCGCGTACGGACTCGGTGACCAGGATGCCCTTGACCGAGGGCGGCCACACCATGCCGGTGGGGTGGAACTGCAGGAACTCCATGTTGATCAAGGAGGCGCCGGCCCGCAGTGCCAGCGCGTGGCCGTCACCCGTGTACTCCCACGAGTTGCTGGTGACCTTGTAGGACTTGCCGATGCCACCGGTCGCCAGGATGACCGCAGGCGCCTCGAAGACGAGGTGGCGGCCGGACTCACGCCAGTAGGCCAACGCCCCCGAGATCGCGTCGCCGTCCTTGGTCAGGTCCGTGACGGTGCACTCGGCGAAGACCTTGATGCGGGCCTCGTAGTCGCCGGTCTCGGCCAGGTCCTCCTGCTGCAGCGACACGATCTTCTGCTGCAGCGTGCGGATCAGCTCGAGGCCGGTGCGGTCGCCGACGTGCGCGAGCCGGGGGTAGGTGTGCCCGCCGAAGTTGCGCTGGCTGATCCGGCCGTCGGGCGTACGGTCGAACAGCGCGCCGTAGCTCTCGAGCTCCCAGACCCGGTCGGGCGCCTCCTTGGCGTGCAGCTCGGCCATGCGCCAGTTGTTGAGGAACTTGCCGCCTCGCATGGTGTCACCGAAGTGCACCATCCAGTTGTCCTTGTCGTTGACGTTGCCCATCGACGCGGCACACCCGCCCTCGGCCATCACGGTGTGGGCCTTGCCGAACAGTGACTTGCTGATGATCGCGGTCTTCTTGCCCTGCTCCCGCGCCTCGATCGCCGCCCTGAGGCCGGCACCTCCGGCGCCGATGACGATGACGTCGTACGCCAGTCGCTCGATCTCCGTCATTGCGATCCTTGTCAGTTGATGATGCGAGGGTCGGAGAACCAACCGGCCGAGACGGCCATGATGTAGAAGTCGGTGACGGCGAGGGTGCCGAGCGTCAGCCAGGCCAGCTGCATGTGCTTGCCGTTGAGCCGCGAGACCCAGCCCCAGAGCTTGTAGCGGACGGGGTGCTGGGAGAAGTGGTTGAGCCGGCCGCCGATGATGCTGCGGCACGAGTGGCACGATGCCGTGTAGGCCCAGAGGGCGATGACGTTGCCGAGCAGCACGAGGTTGCCCAGACCCAGCCCGAATTCGCCGTCGTGGTTCCACAACGCATAGATCGCGTCGTACGTGTTGATCAGCGAGATCAGCACGGCCGCGTAGAAGAAGTAGCGGTGCAGGTTCTGGCCGATCAGCGGGAAGCGGGTCTCGCCGGAGTAGGTCGCGTGCGGCTCGGCGACCGCGCAGGCCGGCGGCGAGAACCAGAACGCCCGGTAGTAGGCCTTGCGGTAGTAGTAGCAGGTGAACCGGAACAGCAGCAGGAACGGCAGGGTCAGCGCCGCGTAGGGCAGCCACCAGACGTCAGGCAGGAACGTCCCGAAGTGAGCGGACTGCTCGACGCACCCGTTGGAGATGCACGGCGAGTAGAACGGCGTCAGGTAGTTGTAGTCACCGACGAAGTAGTCCTTCTGCTGGAACACGCGGACCGTTGCGTAGGCGATCCAGGCGAGCAGGCCGACGGCGGTCGCGAGCGGCGGGATCCACCACCGGTCGGTGCGCAGGGTGCGGGCGGCGATCGCAGCGCGGCCGCCGGCGTGCGGAGACGAGGCGGAGGTTCGCAGTGTGGCCACCGTCACACAGTAAGGCGGGCCCACCCATCCGCCAAGTCATTGTGAGGTCGTGTTTCATAGCCGTCGACTATCGTGGCCGGCGTGCAGATCCAGCAGCTGGCGTACTTCGTCGCCGTCGCGCGGACGCGGCACTTCACCCGTGCCGCCGAGCTCACCGGCGTCTCGCAACCCAGCCTGTCCAAGCAGATCCGGGTCCTCGAGAACTCGCTCGGCACGCCGCTGTTCGTCCGCAACCGCGGCGCGATCGAGCTGACCAGCGCCGGCGAGGCCCTCCTCCCCCACGCCCAGCGGATCCTGATCGACACCGAGAGCGCCGAGCGCACGGTCCGCGAGGTCGCGACGCTGCGCCGCGGTCGCGTACGCATGGGAGCCACGCCCTCCTTGTGCGAAGGGTTGCTGCCCGAGGCCCTCAGGGAGTTCCACGCGTCGTACCCCGACATCGAGCTCGAGGTGCAGGAGGCCGGCTCCCGGGTGCTGACCCGCGAGCTCGCCGACGGCCGCCTCGACGTCGCCCTGCTGATCGTGCCGCTGCACAACGCCGACCCCGACATCCAGACGACGCCCATCCTGCGCGAGCGCCTGGTGCTCGCGAGCCCTGCGGACGCCGACGTGCCCGAGCGCATGCAGATCCGCGACCTCGAGGACCTGCCGCTCGTGATGTTCCGAGAGGGCTACGACCTGCGGGAGGTCACCCTGGGGGCCTGCGCCGACGCGGGCTTCGAGCCACGGCTCTCGGTCGAGGGTGGCGAGATGAGCGCCGTGCTGCGGTTCGTGCAGGCCGGCCTCGGGCACGCCGTCGTGCCCAGCATGGTGCTGACGACCCGCCCCCAGCTGCGGGCCACCCAGCTCGACAGCCCCTCGCTGGAGCGCGTCATCGCGCTGGCGCACCGCAGCACCGAGGCGCTGCCGCTGGCCGCGCGGGCGTTCAAGTCCGAGCTGCTGAAGCACCTGACGACGTTGGTCTCCGACGACCTCGGCCTGGTGCGCCAGCGCTAGACCGACGTGCCGGCGCCCAGGGCGAAGGTGTGCTGCGGGACCCAGCCGACCGTGTCGTCGTGGTGGTAGAGCGCGAACTCGTCGACCGAGAACTGGCACTCGAACGAGCTCAGCTCGTCGTAGGCCCGATCGAGGCCGGCGTCGTCGAGGTTGTGGGCGATCGTGACGTGGGGATGGAACGGGAAGTCGGGCTCCGGCGCGTCGAGCGCGCGGCGCAGGGCCTTGGCGAGCATCTCGGTGTAGGAGATGCCCTGGCTCACCGCGACGAACACGACCGGCGACACCGGACGGAACGTCCCGGTCCCCCGCAGGCGCATCGCGAACGGCGGGATCGACACCGAGGCCCGCTCGAGGGCCGCGTAGACCTCGTCGAGCTGCTCGACGTCGTAGTCGAGCGGCGGGATCAGCGTCACGTGGCTCGGCACGGTCTCGGCCATCGGGTCCCCGAAGCTCGCGCGCATCGTGCGCAGCCGGCTCCCGTACGGCTCGGGCACCGGGATCGCGATCCCGATCGTGCGCCGGCTCATGAGGGCCGCACGAAACCGGAGCGGTCGTAGACCAGGTCGAGCGTCACGCTCGCGACCTCGCGGGCGCGCTCGGCGCCCTTGGCGAGGATGCGGTCGAGCTCGGCCCGGTCGCTCAGGAGCTCGCGGGTGCGCGCCCCGAACGGCTCGACGAAGTCGGCGACGATCTCCGAGAGGGCGACCTTGAACGCGCCGTACTGCTGACCCTCGTACTGCGTGACGATCTCGTCGATCGGCCGGCCGGTCAACGCCGAGTAGATCGTGAGGAGGTTGGAGATGCCCGGCTTCTGGGCCTGGTCGAACCGGATGTCGCTGCCGGAGTCGGTGATCGCCGACCGGATCTTCTTGGCCGCCCGCTTGGGCTCGTCGAGCAGGTCGATGACACCGTTGGGCGACGACTGCGACTTGCTCATCTTGTTGGTCGGCTCCTGCAGGTCGTAGATCTTCGAGACGCCCTTGACGATGTGCGACTCGGGCACCCGGAACGTCTCGCCGAAGCGGTGGTTGAACCGTTGCGCGAGGTTGCGGGTCAGCTCGACGTGCTGGCGCTGGTCCTCGCCGACCGGCACCTTGTCGGCCTGGTAGATCAAGATGTCGGCAGCCATGAGGATCGGGTAGGTGAACAGGCCGACACTCGCGGACTCGGAGCCGCCCTTGACGGTCTTGTCCTTGAACTGGGTCATCCGGCCGGCCTCGCCGAAGCCCGTGATGCCGCTCAGCACCCAGGCCAGCTGGGCGTGCTCGGGCACGTGGCTCTGGGCGAACAGCGCACTGCGCTGCGGGTCGACGCCCGCGGCGAGCAGCTGCGCCGCCGCGATGTAGGTCCGCTCCCGGAGGGCTGCAGGGTCGTACTCGACCGTGATCGCGTGCAGGTCGGGGATGAAGTAGAACGCCTCGAAGTCGTCCTGGAGCGCGACCCACTGCTTGAACGCGCCGAAGTAGTTGCCGAGGTGGTACGAGTCGGCGGTCGGCTGGGCGCCGGACAGCACTCGGGGGCGACGTTCAGCGGGCATGGACGGCATTCTGCCAGCCACGACGCACGTCGTAGGGTCGGGGCGTGACTGACGTACGCCGGTGGGACGTGCCCGGACGAGTGAACCTGATCGGTGAGCACCTCGACTACAACGGCGGCCCGGTCCTGCCCATGGCGATCGACCGGTCCTTGACGATCAAGGTGCGCATCCGCGAGGACGAGACAGTGAACCTGTGGTCCGACCTCCCGGACTCCTCCAAGGTCACCTTCGGCACCGGCGTGCAGCCCGGCGACGTCGACGGCTGGGCCGTGTACGCCGCCGGGATCGTGTGGAGCCTGATGTCGTCCGGGCACCGATTCGGCGGCGCCGACATCGTCGTGGAGTCGCGGATCCCGTCCGGGGCCGGCATGTCGTCGTCGGCCGCCCTCACCTGCGGCATCGCGTCGGCCCTCGACGAGCTGTTCGGCTTCGGCCTGGACCGCACCGATCTCGCCCTGCTGGCCCAGCGCGCCGAGCACGACTTCGTCGGGGCGCCGGTCGGCTTGATGGACCAGCTCGCCGTGCTCTACGGGCGGGCCGGCCACGCCGTGCTGATGGACACCGCCCAGTCCCCGCCGACGACCGACCTCGTGCCGGTGTCCTGGGAGGCTGACGGGTTGTCCCTCGTGGCCATCAACACCCGCGCGCACCACTCGCTGGCCGATGGCGAGTACGCCGCGCGGCGCACCGAGTGCGAGCGGGCCGCCGAGGAGCTGGGCGTCACCTGGCTCGCCGAGGCCACGCTCGACGCCACGGTCGCGCTGACCGACGAGACGCTGAAGGCGCGCACCCGGCACGTGCTGACCGAGACGGCCCGCGTCAAGGGTGCCGTCAACGCGATCAGCCGCAGGGCGTGGACGCAGCTCGGCACGATCTTCACGGCGTCGCACACCTCGCTCCGCGACGACTTCCAGGTCAGCTGCCCCGAGCTCGACGTCGCGGTCGAGGCGGCGCTCGAGGCCGGCGCGCTCGGCGCCCGCATGACCGGCGGGGGCTTCGGCGGCAGTGCGATCGCCCTGGTCCCGGCCGACCGCGTGGCGGCGGTCCGCGAACGGGTCGCGGCCCGCTACGCGGCGCACCAGTGGCGCGACCCGGAGACGTTCGTCGTGCGGTCGGCCGACGGCGCCCACCTGGTGGAGTAGCCGGTGCGGCCGCCGGGTCTGGGACACTGCTCTGTGTGAGCACCAAGTCCCGCATCGCGTACCAGGGTGAGCCCGGCGCGAACTCCCACATCGTCGCCAAGGAGCACTACCCCGACTGGAAGGCCCTGCCCTGCGCGTCGTTCGAGGACGTGTTCGCCGCGGTCGCCGCAGGCGACGCCGAGCTCGCGATGATCCCCATCGACAACTCGATCGCGGGGCGCGTCGCCGACATCCACCACTTCCTGCCCACGTCCGGGCTACACATCATCGGCGAGCACTTCCTGCGCATCCAGTTCAGCCTGCTCGGCGTTCCCGGCGCGAGCCTCGACACGATCAAGACGGTCCACAGCCACGTGCACGCCCTCGGGCAGTGCCGCAAGATCATCAAGCAGTACGGGCTGACGCCAATCATCTCCGGTGACACGGCGGGTGCGGCGCGCGAGATCGCCGACGCCGCGGACCCGAGCCAGGCCGCGATCTCCCCGCCCCTGGCCGCCGAGATCTACGGACTCGACGTCCTGGCCTCCGACATCGAGGACGAGGACCACAACACGACCCGCTTCGTCGTGCTGTCCCGCGAGCCGCGACGAGCACCGGCCGGCAACGGGCCGACCGTCACGAGCTTCATCTTCAACGTCCGCAACCTGCCCGCCGCGCTCTACAAGGCGCTGGGCGGCTTCGCGACCAACGGCGTCAACATGACCAAGCTCGAGAGCTACATGGTCGACGGCTGGTTCACCGCGACCCAGTTCCTCGCCGAGGTCGACGGCCACCCCGACGACCCGGCGCTCGCGCGGGCTCTCGAGGAGCTGACGTTCTTCACGACGGAGGTCAAGATCCTCGGCGTCTACCCGGCTGACCCGTTCCGCTCACTGGCCCCGTGAGGCGGGCAGCATGAGGTGGCCGCTCAACGTCCCGGTGCTCAGCGACGGGGTGGTGACGCTCCGGGCGCACACCCCTGGCGACCTGGACGCGATGGTCGAGATGGGCAACGACCCCGAGATGCAGCGCTGGACGGCGATCCCCATCCCCAACACCCGTGAGATGGGTGAGCTGTACGCCATGACGGTCCTGCCGCGCGGCTGGGACGACGGGACGCACCGTGGGTGGGCGATCGAGCTGGACGGCCGCTTCGCCGGCAACATCGACATCCGGCAGACGCCCATCGCCGACATCGGGTTCGCCCTGCACCCGTGGGCCCGCGGTCGAGGTGCCATGAGCCGGGCCGTACGCCTTGCCGTCGACTGGGCCCTCGCTGAGGGCGGCATCGAGATCGTCCACTGGCGGGCGCACGTCGGCAACGTGGCCTCCCTGCGGGTCGCCCACCGGGCCGGGTTCACCCTCCACGGACTGGTGCCCGGGATGCTGCACGAGCGTGGCCGGGTCATCGATGCCTGGACCGGATCCTTCCGCTTCGGCGACAGCCCCCTGCCGACCGCGCCATGGGCCGAGTCGGCCGTGCTGGAGTCCGACCGGGTCCGCCTCCGCCCGTTCACCGACGCCGACGTGCCGCGCATCGTCGAGGCCTGCACCGACCCGGTGTCCCGCCACTTCCTGTCCGGCCTGCCCCATCCGTACACGCCCACAGTCGCCCGCAGCTACGTCGCCGACTGCGTCTGGCAGGCGGCGACCGGAGCGAAGGCCTCCTGGGCCATCGCGGACCGGGAGACCGACGAGCTGCTCGGCAACATCGCGGTGATGGACATGGCGGGCATCGATCCCACCTCGGCGGAGATCGGCTACTGGATGCACCCGGCGGCGCGCGGCAGGGGCGTCATGACCGAGGCGACGCGGATGGTCGTACGGCATGCGCTCGACCCCAAGGGCCTCGACCGGCGCCGGCTCGTGCTCTACGCCGCGGCGGACAACCCGGCCAGCAACGCCGTGGCGGTGGCCGCTGGTTACTCGCTCTTCGGCACCCAACGCGCGGCAGAACGCCTCGGAGACGGCTCGTTCGACGACCTCCACGGATACGAGCTGCTGCGCTGAACCCTGGTTCTGCCGGTGTCTGCGGCGAGGGACAGAATGGTGCATATGGCAACCACCTCCGGCGCGACGACCGACCTGCCCGACGACTACCGGCCCTGGCCGGCCCTGTGGGCCATGGTGATCGGGTTCTTCATGATCCTCGTCGACAACACGATCGTGTCGGTCGCGACCCCCGCGATCTCGAGCGACCTCGACGCCGACGTCAACAGCGTCATCTGGGTGACGAGTGCCTACCTGCTCGCCTACGCCGTGCCGCTCCTCGTGACCGGACGGCTGGGTGACCGCTTCGGCCCCAAGAACCTCTACCTCGTCGGCCTGACGATCTTCACGCTCGCCTCGTTGTGGTGCGGGTTGACCGGCAGCATCGAGATGCTGATCCTGGCGCGCGTCGTCCAGGGCATCGGTGCCTCGCTCATCACGCCGCAGACGATGGCGGTCATCACCCGCACGTTCCCCGCGGCCAAGCGCGGCAGTGCCATGGCCTTGTGGGGCGCGACCGCGGGTGTCGCGACTCTCGTCGGGCCCATCCTGGGCGGCGTCCTGGTCGACGGCCTCGGCTGGGAGTGGATCTTCTTCATCAACATCCCGGTCGGCATCATCGGCTTCGTCCTCGCCTGGCGACTCGTCCCCACGCTGCCGACCCACACGCACAGCTTCGACTGGCTCGGCGTCGCCCTGAGCGGCATCGGCGTCTTCCTGGTCGTCTTCGGCATCCAGGAGGGCGAGAAGTATCACTGGGGCCAGATCACCGGGTTCATCAGCGTCCCGCTGCTCATCGCCCTGGGCATCTTGGTGTTCGCGACCTTCATCTGGTGGCAGGGCCGGATCCGCAAGGAGCCGCTGGTCCCGCTGGGCCTCTTCCGCGACCGCAACTTCTCGCTCGGCAACGGCGGCATCGCGATGGTCTCGCTCGCGATCACGGCAATGTCGCTGCCGTTCCAGTTCTATGCCCAAGGCGCCCGCGGCTGGAGCCCCACCGAGGCAGCGCTCCTGATGGCGCCCATGGCGGTCGTGCTGATGGTCCTGTCGCCGTTCGTCGGCAAGCTCGTCGACCGGGTCCACCCGCGCAGCATCACGCTGGTCGGCTTCGGCACGGCGGTGGTGGCGATGTCCTGGCTCGCGCTGCTCATCGAGCCGGGCACACCGGTCTGGCAGCTGCTCCTGCCCATGGCGCTGTTCGGCGTCTCCAACGCCTGCATGTGGGCTCCCCTAGGAGCCACCGCGACCCGCAACCTGCCGATCAGCTCGGCAGGGTCCGGTGCCGGGGTCTACAACACGACCCGCCAGATCGGCGCCGTCCTCGGCAGCGCCGCGGTCGCCGCACTGATCCAGGCTCGCCTCACCGCCAACGGTCTCGGAGCCTCGGCCGACTCCCTCCAGGCCTCCGGCACGACGATGCCCGCGGAGGTTCGCGGCCCGTTCGCGGACTCGATGGCGCAGTCGCTGCTGATCCCGGTCATCGCGTTCGCGATCGGCTTCGTCCTGGTGCTGTTCTTCGCCAAGCCGTCCCATGCCGGGCATGGCGGCGCCCCCGCCATCACGGCAGAGCCGGTTCCGTCGACGGACTGACCCGGGTGTGACCTGCATCATCTCGACATGCAGGCACGCGTCTCGAATCCTGAGATTTGGCCCAGCCTTCCTGCCGCCCACCTAGTTTGAAGCCCGGAGCACGCACGGTGGCGCGCCCTGGACCAGAGGCAGGAACATGAAGATCTTCACCCCGAAGCGGTTGGCCACATCGGTCGCACTCCTGACGAGCGCTGCGCTGCTGGCCGCTTGCGGCGGAGGCGCCGACGCCGGTTCGGACGGCGCGACCTTGTCACTGGTCGGGTTCGCGGTTCCCAAGGCCGGCAACAACGCCGCGCAGCAGGCGTTCGCCAAGACCGACGAGGGCAAAGGCACGACCTGGAAGGAGTCCTACGGAGCGTCCGGCGACCAGAGCCGCGCCGTCGCGGGCGGCCTGAAGGCCGACTACGTCCACTTCTCGCTGACCCCCGACGTCACCCGCCTGGTCGATGCCGGCCTGGTCGACAAGGACTGGAACACCGGCCCCAACAAGGGCATCGTCACCGACTCGGTCGTGGTGCTCGTGGTGCGCAAGGGCAATCCCAAGAACATCCAGGGCTGGGACGACCTGGTCAAGCCCGGCGTCGGGATCGTGACCCCCAACCCCGGCTCGTCAGGCGCTGCACGCTGGAACATCCTCGCTGCCTGGCAGCACGTCATCGCCGGCGGCGGAGACGAGAAGGCCGCCTCGGACTTCCTCGCGAAGCTGTTCGGCAACGTCAAGGCGCTGCCCGGCAGCGGCCGCGACGCCACGACGGCGTTCCAGGGCGGCACGGGCGACGTGCTGATCTCGTACGAGAACGAGGCGATCCTGGCCCGCCAGAACGGCGAGGAGATCGACTACATCGTCCCGGACGACACGCTGAAGATCGAGAACCCGGCCGCCGTGACGACCAAGGCCGACCCCAAGGCCAAGGCGTTCCTCGACTTCGTGCTCACCAAGGAAGGTCAGGAGCAGTACGTCTCCAAGGGCTTCCGTCCGCTCGACAGCGTCGAGGGCGTCACCGTCGGCTCCGTCAAGGGCGCCAACGACGAGGACGACCCGTTCCCGACACCGTCCAAGCTGTTCACGATCGACGGCGATCTCGGCGGTTGGGAAGCGGTCAACAAGAAGTTCTTCGACGAGAACAACGGGATCATCACCAAGCTGCTTGCGGACTCCGGCAAGTCGTGACGATTGACGCACCCCTTGCTCCGGGAGCGGCGCGCTCGCGCCGCTCCCGGAGCAGCACGTCCCTGACGCGATCCTCAGGCCTCGGCCTGGGGGTCGCGTTGACCTGGTTCAGCCTCCTGGTGCTCATCCCCCTCTCGCTGGTCGTGATCCAGTCGATCGACGGCGGATGGCAGACGTTCCGCGAGACCCTGACCAACCCCCAGACCGCCGCAGCGCTGCGGCTCACCGTCACGCAGGCGCTCATCGTGACGGGCATCAACGTCGTCATGGGCACGCTCATCGCGTGGGTGCTGGTGCGCGACGAGTTCCCCGGCAAGCGACTGCTCGAGGTCGTCATCGACATCCCGTTCGCGCTGCCGACGATCGTCGCCGGGCTCGTGCTGCTCAGCCTCTATGGCCCGGACAGCCCCCTCGGGGTCAACGTCGCCAACACCGAGCGGTCGGTCTTCCTCGCCCTCCTGTTCGTCACGCTGCCGTTCGTGGTGCGCACCGTCCAGCCCGTGCTGATGGAGCTCGACCGCGACGTCGAGGAGGCCGCGGCATCACTGGGCGCAAGCCGCTTCACGACGCTGCGCCGCATCATCCTGCCGAGCCTCGCACCGGCCATCACCGCCGGCGCGGCCCTGTCGTTCGCCCGCGGCATCAGCGAGTACGGCTCGCTCGTCCTGCTGTCGGGCAACCTGCCCCTCAAGACCGAGGTCGCCTCGGTCCGCATCCTGACCTACATCGAGAACGGCAACGAGGCCGCGGCAGCCTCGGTCGCCACGATCCTGCTGCTCGTCGCGCTGGCCGCGATCGTCCTCCTGCAGGTCCTGTCGGCCTGGGTGGCGCGCCGTGGCTAGCCGCGTGAGGCCGCCGCGCACCGCCGGTACGTATGCCCGTCGCCTGCTGGTGGTCGGCTACCTGTTCCTGCTCGTCATCTGGCCCGTTGCGCTCGTCGTCCAGAAGACCTTCGAGGGCGGGCTCGACAACCTGCAGACCGCCCTGTCGGACCCGGTGGTGACCGACGCCCTGCAGCTCACGGTCGTGGTCGCGCTCTGGGCCGTCGCCATCAACACGATCTTCGGCGTCGGCATCTCGCTGCTGCTGGTGCGCTACGAGTTCCCCGGTCGCAGCGTGCTGTCAGCACTGATCGACCTGCCGCTCTCGGTCTCGCCCGTCGTCGTCGGCCTTGCCCTCCTGCTCGCCTACGGCGGCACCAACGGGACGTTCGGGCCCGCGCTCGAGAACGTCGGGCTGCAGGTCGCGTTCGCGACGCCCGGCATCATCATGGCCACGGCGTTCGTCAGCCTGCCGCTCGTGATCCGCGAGATCGTGCCGGTCCTGCACGAGATCGGCACCGAGCAGGAGCAGGCCGCCACGAGCCTCGGCGCCGGCCCGCTGCAGACGTTCCGGCGCATCACGCTGCCCTCGATCAAGTGGGCCCTCGTCTACGGCGTCGTGCTCAGCCTCGCTCGTGCCCTCGGCGAGTTCGGCGCGGTCAAGATCGTCTCGGGCAACGTCGCGCAGCAGACCCAGACCGCCACACTGGTCGTCGAGCAGAAGTACCAGGACTTCGAGCAGGGCTCGGCGTACGCCACGAGCTTCCTGCTCGCTCTGATCGCGGTCGCGGCCCTCGTCGTCGTGACCATCCTCCGACCCAAGGACGACACTGATGGGGATTGAGATCCGCGGCGTCAACAAGCTCTTCGGCGACTTCGTCGCGCTCCAGGACATCGACCTGAGCATCCCGAGCGGCCAGCTCACGGCCCTGCTCGGGCCGAGCGGTGGCGGCAAGTCGACGCTCCTGCGCATCATCGCCGGCCTGGAGTCGACCGACAGCGGCACGATCGAGATCGAGGGCGTCGACACGACACACGTTCCCGCCCAGAAGCGCAACGTCGGCTTCGTGTTCCAGCACTACGCGGCGTTCAAGCACATGACGGTCGAGAAGAACGTCGCGTTCGGCCTCGAGATCCGCAAGCGACCGAAGGACGAGGTCAAGAAGCGGGTCGCCGAGCTGCTCGAGCTCGTGCACCTCGAGCAGTTCTCGCACCGGCTGCCGTCGCAGCTGTCCGGCGGCCAGCGTCAGCGGATGGCGCTCGCTCGTGCCCTGGCGATCGAGCCCAACGTGCTGCTGCTCGACGAGCCGTTCGGCGCGCTCGACGCCAAGGTCCGCAAGGAGCTGCGCGACTGGCTGCGACGCCTGCACGACGAGATGCACGTGACGACGGTGTTCGTGACGCACGACCAGGAGGAGGCCCTCGAGGTCTCCGACAGCATCGTCGTGATCAACGAGGGACGCATCGAGCAGATCGGCTCCCCCGACGACCTGTACGACCGGCCGGCCAGCGACTTTGTGCTCTCGTTCCTGGGCCCGGTGACGCGCCTCGGCGACCACCTCATCCGGCCCCACGACATCGAGATCTCGCGCTACGAGCAGGCGGCGACGGCGTCGGGGCGGATCACCCGCTGGACGCGCGTCGGCTTCGAGATCCGGCTGGAGGTGACGCCCGACGACAGGCTCCACCCCGATCCCGTCCAGGTCGTGGTGACCCGGGCCGAGGCGACGGCGCTGGGCCTGCACGAGGGCGACCAGGTGTGGCTGCGGCCGCAGGCCGGAGTCGTTCCGGTCAGGGCCTGACGGTACGGCGCTGGACCGCGATGCCCGACGCGAAGATCGCGAGCCCGGCGACGGCCAGTCCGGCACCGACGAGGCTGGACGCCCGATAGCCGTACCCGGCGGCGATCGCGACCGAGCCGAGCCACGCACCGAGGCCGTTCGCGAGGTTGAGTGCGGAGTGGTTCAACGCCGCGCCCAGCATCTGGGCCTCGCCGGCGGCGTGCATCAACCGGACCTGCAGGTTGATCGCGACGACCGAGCTGATGACGGCGACCGTGAACACCAGGATCATCGCCGGCGCGACGTGCGGGGCGGCGAAGAAGAACGCGACGAGGGCGACGACGGTACCTGCGAAGCCGAGAAGCACCGAGCGCTCGACGTCCCAGTCCGCCAGGATGCCGGCGAGCCACGACCCCAGCACTGAGCCGATGCCGAACACCAGCAGAAACCATGGGATCCAGGCCGACGACTGGTCGGCGACCTTGGTGACCAAGGGGGCGATGTAGCTGTACATCGCGAACAACCCGCCGAACCCGATCATGCCTGCCGAGACCGCGAACAGGACCTGCGGCCGCTTGAGCGCCGAGAGCTCACCCCGCACGGAGGCGTCGCGGTTGGCCGGGGAGTGCGGAACGAAGGCGAAGATCATCAGGGCGGTGGCGATGGCCAGCGCCAGGACGACCCAGTACGCGCTCCGCCAGCCGAGATGCTGTCCGAGGACGGTGCTGGCCGGCACGCCGACGACCGTCGCGACGGAGAGGCCGAGCATCACGGAGCTGACGGCGCGACCCTTGAACTCCGGACGCACCAGTGATGCTGCCAGCAGGGAGGCGACGCCGAAGTAGGCCCCGTGCGGGAGGCCGGCGACGAACCGGGCGATCATGACCGGGAGGTATCCGCTGGCCATCGCCGTGATCGCGTTGCCGACGCCCAGCGCCAGGATCAGGCCGATCGCCAGCTCCCGCTTGGGCAGCCGTGCGCCGAGGGAGACGATGACCGGGGCGCCGACGACGACCCCGAGCGCGTACGCCGTGATGATGTGGCCGGTCGTGGCGTTGGACCGGTCGATCCCGTCGGCGATCTCCTCGAGCAGGCCCATCGTCATGAACTCGGTGGTCCCGATGGCGAATCCGCCGAGGGCGAGCGCCAGCAGCGCCCACGTCAGGTGACGGGTGCTCAGGATCGTCTGGGGAGAGCTCTCGACGGTGGTCACCACGGGTACAAGTCTCCCAGCGGCGTCGGTTGTTCCACGAATCGCGGCCGTGTGCGTCGGCTCACGTCCGGTGTGTGGGTGGCGGGTGCCACGCTGTCCACCATGCACGCGATCTCAGAAGCCGAGCGCCGCGCCCGACTGGGCCGGCGGCACGCGCTCGCCGACGGCCACCGAGCTGCCTCGGTGACCGATGCAGCGCGGGCCGTGGTGGCCCTGCACGGCACCGACCCGGCGACGACGGTCCTGTCGGCGCTGGCCCGCACCCGGGGCTCGACCCCGGCGGACGTCGAGCGGGCGCTCTACGACGACCGTGACCTCGTGCGCGTGCTGGCGATGCGCCGCACGGTCTTCGCGGTGCCTCGCGAGACGGCGGGGACCTGCCTGGTCGGCGCCGGCGACGTCGTGGCCGTCGAGCAGCGCCGCCTCTTGCTCAAGTCGTTGGCCGCGGCCGGCATCGCTGGTGATCTCGGCGCGTGGGTCGCGCGCGCCGAAGAAGCGGCGATGACGGCGATCCGAGCCGCTGGTGAGGTGACCAGCGCCGAGCTGGCCCAGGCCGACTCCCTTCTGGCCACACGGGTGCAGCTGGGCAGCGGCGCCACGGTCGCGACGCCCACGGTCGCCAGCCGGCTCATGACCCTGCTGTCGGCCGAGGGCAAGGTCGTGCGGACCCGGCCGCGCGGCGGCTGGACCTCCACCCAGTTCCGCTGGAGCACGATGGCGGCCTGGTGCGACCTCGGCGAGCTGCCGGACCGTGACGCGGCCATCGGTGAGCTCGCCCGCCGGTGGTTGCACGCATACGGCCCGGCGACCCTGGACGACCTGCAGTGGTGGGCGGGGTGGACCAAGACCCGGACCCGTGCTGCCGTCGCGTCCCTCGACACCGTCGAGGTCGATCTCGACGGCCGTCCCGGGATCGTGCTGGCCGACGACGCCGAGATGGTCGAGCCGCTCGAGCCGTGGGTCGCACTGCTGCCCGCCCTCGACCCCACGACGATGGGCTGGAAGCACCGCGACTTCGTCCTCGGCCCGCACCGTCAGCAGCTGTTCGACCTCAACGGCAACGCCGGCCCCACGGTCTGGGTCAACGGCCGCATCGTCGGCGGCTGGGCGCAGCGCGACGACGGCGAGGTCGTGGTCGAGCTGCTGCAGGACGTCGGCGCCGAGCCTGCCGCAGCGATCGAGCGGACGGCGGCCGAGCTCACCGCGATGCTCGGCGACATACGCCTCAAGGCGCGGGCGCGCGGCTGGACGGCGGTCGAGAAGCGGCTCAGGGCTTGACGGCGGCGCGGATCAGCCCGCGCAGCTCCTCGGCGACGGCCTCCAGCGGCACGGGGCTGCGCTGGCTGCGCGCCATCACGACCGCGCCCTCGAGGCTGCCCACGACGAGCCAGGCCAGTCGCTCGGCCCGCTCGGCTGCGATGCCGTCGCGCTGCAGCACCGGCACGAGGAGGCCCTGCCAGGTCTTGAAGACCTCGCTCGCGGGCCCGGCGGTGGCCGTGTCCTCCGTCGCGACGGCCAGGACCGGGCAGCTCGCCTCGTAGTCGCTCGTGATGAGGAACTCCCGCCAGCTCGCGATGAACGCGTCGAGTGCCGCGAGTGCTCCCCCCTCGCCCGCGCGGGCCAGGATCTTCTCGACGCGGCCGGAGACCCACACCACGGCCTCCTGCACGAGCTGGTCCTTGCCGCCGGGGAAGTAGTGGTAGGTCGATCCGAGCGGCGCCCCGGTGAACTTCGCGAGCTCCCGGACGCTCGTGGCGCCGACGCCCCGCTCACCGATCAGCTGCGCCGCGCCGGCGACCATCTTCGTACGGGGGTCCATGGGCATGAGTCCATCATACGCTTGACTATGACAGTTGTCATAGCCTAGCGTCGCGGCTATGACAAACGTTATAGAACAGCAGGTCTGGGAGACCATCACCTTCTTCGCCGACGACGGCCACGAGCTCAGGGGACGCTGGTTCGAGCCGGTGGGCGACGCCCGCGGTGTCGTGCTGATCGTGCCCGCGATGGCGACGACGGCGTCGTACTACTCGACGTTCGCGTCCTGGCTCCGTGACCGGGGCTTCGCGGTCATGACGTTCGACTACCGCGGCTACGGCGAGTCGGCCGACAGGCCCCTGCGCGAGGTCGGGAACGATCTCGTGCGGTGGGCGCTCGACGCCCGGGACGCGCTCGAGCACGCCCACGACCGCGCCGCGGGCCGCCCCGTGACCTGGCTCGGTCACAGCCTCGGTGGCCAGGTCCTCCCGTTCGCCGACCACACCAAGGCCGACCGGGCCGTCAGCGTCGCGGCCGGTACGGGCTACTGGCGCCACAACACCGCTGGAACGCGTCGCAAGGCGCCGTTGCTCTGGAAGGTCATCGCGCCGACGGCGATCGCCGTGACCGGCTACTTCCCCGGCAAGCGCCTGCGCATGCTGGGCGATCTGCCGCCCAACGTGATGCGGCAGTGGGCGCGGTGGTGCATGCACCCGGACTACCTCCTCGGCGAGCTGCCGGAGATGCGCGAACGGTTCACCGCGGTGGACCTGCCGATGGCGTCCCTGTCGTTCACCGACGACGAGCTGATGTCGGCCACCAGCATCGGGACCCTCGACGGGCTCTACACAGCCGTCGACACGACGCGCGTGCGCCACACCCCTCAACAGCTCGGCGTCGAGCGCGTGGGCCACTTCGGCTTCTTCCGGCACAACCAGGTCGACCTGTGGGACGAGCTGGTCCTGCCGCACCTCGCGCAGCAGCGGTCGGCCTGACCGGGGGCTAGCCCCCACCGGGGTGGCGGGACACCCCCGAGTGGGACTCGTGGAAACCCGGCGCTCGACCCCTCCGCGCGGACGGACAACGCACTGCCGCCGCACCCACGGATCTTCATACCTTCGAGGAGTCAGAGCACCAGCCGCCCGGTTCGGAGCTCACGGTTCCTACGAAAGGCTCCACCATGTCCCGCATCCTCTACCGACTCGGACACTTCTCCGGACGCCACCCGTGGCGGATCCTGGCGGCGTGGATCGTCGTCGGCGTCTCGGTCTTCATGCTCAACTCCACGGCCGGCGGCTCGCCGGACGAGAGCTTCACGATCCCCGGTGCGGAGTCGCAGCGCGCTGCCGACGCCGTCGCCGACCGGTTCCCCCAGGAGACCGTCTACACCTCCAACGTCATCTTCCACTCCGACAAGGGGCTCGAGGACCCGGCCACCAAGGCCGCGATCGAGCAGACCGTCCAGGAGCTGGCGGACGGCGAGAAGGTCGTGTCGGTCTCCAGTCCGTACGACCCCCGCGGTCCCACCCTCAGCGAGGACGGCAAGACCGCCTTCGCCACGGTCGCGTTCGACGAGAACGAGATCGGCAAGAAGGAGTACACGGCCGCCGCGAAGGCTGCCGAGCACGCCGTCGACGCGGGCGTCCAGGTCGAGTACGACAACGGCCTCGGCTACGCCAAGGGCGAAGCAGCCGGGCCGAGCAGCGAGAAGGTCGGCATCCTCGTGGCCATCGTGGTCCTGGCTGTCGCCTTCGGCTCGCTCGTCGCGCTGAGCATCCCGCTCATCACCGCGCTGTTCGGTCTCCTGATCGGCACCAGCTCGCTCGGCTACCTGTCCGGCCTGATCGCCGTTCCGGAGATCGCCAACATCGTCGGCATGATGCTCGGGCTCGGCGTCGGCATCGACTACGCGCTGTTCATCCTGTCGCGCCACCGTCAGAACCTCGACGACGGCATGACGGTCCCCGAGGCGATCGGCCAGGCCAACTCGTCCGCAGGGCTGTCGGTGGTCTTCGCCGGCCTCACGGTCATCGTCGCCATCGCCGGCCTCCAGGTCAGCGGTGTCCCGATGATGTCGGTCATGGGCTGGGCCTCTGCCTTGATGGTCCTGATCACGATGCTGGCGGCGATCACCCTGCTGCCCGCGATCCTCGGCATCGTCAAGACGAAGGTCAACGCCGCGAAGATCCCGTTCATCAAGCAGCGTCCCGCCAACGATCCCAGCTCGGGATCGGCCCGCTGGGCGGCCAAGGTCGTCGAGCACCCGGTCCGCTACGGAGTCGTCGCCACGGTGATCCTCGCGGTGCTCGCTGCTCCGGTGTTCTCGATGCGCCTCGGCTTCACCGATGCGAGCAACGACGGCTCGGGCACGACGACCCGCAAGGCGTACGACATCGTCGCCGATGCGTACGGTCCCGGCACCAACGGTCCGTTCCAGGTCGTCCTCGAGACGCACGACGCTCCCGACGCCGATGCAGCTGTCGACCGGGTCGCTGACGCGCTGGCCGCCGACAAGGGCGTCGCCTCTGTCGAGCAGCCGTCGTTCAACGAGGGCAAGGACATCGCGATCATCGGCGTCACGCCGACGAGCGCGCCTCAGGACGCGGAGACCTCGGACACGCTGCACCGTCTGCGCGACAGCGTCCTGCCCGACGCACTCGGTGACAGCAAGGTCGAGTCGATGGTCACCGGCGGAACGGCGATGTCGGAAGACGTCTCCAACCGCCTGCAGGACCGCATGCCGTTGTTTCTCGGTGCCGTGATCGGCCTGTCGTTCCTGGTCCTGATGCTGGTGTTCCGCTCGGTGCTCGTGCCCCTCAAGGCAGCTGCGCTCAACCTGTTGAGCGTCGGGGCCTCGTACGGCGTCATCGTCGCGGTGTTCCAGTGGGGCTGGGCGGCGAACCTGATCGGTGTCGAGGGCTCGGTCCCGATCATGCCGCTCGCGCCGATGCTGATGTTCGCGATCTTGTTCGGCCTCTCGATGGACTACGAGGTCTTCCTGCTGAGCCGGGTGCGTGAGCAGTTCATGCGTCACGGCAACGCCAAGAAGGCCCTGGTGGAAGGCGTCGCCAGCACGGGACGCGTCATCACCAGCGCCGCGCTCATCATGATCAGCGTGTTCGCGTCCTTCATCCTGATGCCCGATGTCACGGCGAAGATGTTCGGTGTCGGCCTGGCCGTCGCGGTCCTGCTCGACGTGACACTGGTCCGGATGGTCCTCGTGCCGGCCGCGATGAGCCTGCTGGGCGACCGCGCCTGGTGGCTGCCGACGTGGCTGGATCGCCTCCTGCCGTCGATCGATCTGGAAGGTGGCTACTCCGAGAGCACGCTCACCCAGCAGGACCAGGAGCTGCTGGAGGAAGGTGAGAAGGTCCTCGTCTGAGGACGACAGCACAGCAGTCGGCGCGGCCGGTCCCTCACGGGGCCGGCCGCGTCGGCGTGTGTGGGGGCCGGGGGCGGTCAGCCGCACCGGGGTGTGCGGCCAGCAACCTCCCGCGCCACCCGTCCTCGGCCGTACGTTCGAGACATGAACCAGCACACCCCGTCCCCAGCCGTCATCGTCGTCGGTGCCGGCATCGGTGGCCTCGCCACCGCCCTCGTGCTCGAGAAGGCCGGTGCCACGGTCACGCTCGTCGAGAAGGTCGAGACCTCCACGCCCGTCGGTGCCGGCATCCTGCTGCAGCCCAACGGCCTGGCCGTCCTGTCCGGCCTCGGCCTCGGTCCCGAGCTCGAGCAGTCCGGCTTCGCCCTCGACCACATCTCGCTCCGCCGTGCCGACGGCGGCATCATCGCGTCCAGCACCGTGCCGGCCCACGCGCCCGGGCTGGACCACGTGCTCACGATGCGACGCAGCACCCTCCACGCCATCCTGGTTCGAGCCGTGACCGACGCTCCCAACATCGACGTCCGGTTCGGCACCACGGTCATCGAGGCATCGCGATCCGGGACCGTCACCGTCGAGAGCGCTCACGGCGTCGAGGTGCTCGCCTCCGATCTCGTGGTCGCGGCCGACGGAGTCGGCTCGGTCGTCCGCCGTCACGGTTCCTTCGGGGCCCGCGCCACGCCGGCCGGCACGACGTACCTGCGCGCGATCGTCGACACCGAGCTGGACGCGTTCCGTGGCGAGTTCTGGACCCCGTTGGGGCTGTTCGGCGGTGCACCGCTTGGCGACGGCTCGACCTACTTCTACGCTGCGGCGAACGCCCCCGCAGTCGCGGCCGCCGTTGCCGATCGCGACCTGGACACGATTCGCCGGCTCTGGTCCGACGCAGTCCCGGTGGGCGCCGAGGCATGGTCGGGCGTCACGACGTTCGACCAGCTCCTGGTCAACGACGTCGTCCGGGTGGACGCCGAGCGGTGGCACGACGGCGCGCTCGTCCTGCTCGGCGACGCGGCACACGCCATGGCGCCGACCCTCGGGCAGGGCGCCAACAGCGCCCTGGTCGACGCGGCCGTGCTGGCCCAGGAGCTCATCCGCACCCCCGACCGGGATGCGGCCCTGGCTGCGTACGCCGCGCGGCGCCGGCCGGCGGTGCGTGCCGTGCAGGACTCCGCTGACCGGCTCGCCGCCCTGAGTGACCTGCGGGGCCGCCTGCGCCCGCGACTCCGCGACGCAGCAATCCGCGCCGCGACCCGCATACCCGCGGCAGCCCGACGACAGGACCGGCTCGCCCAGCAGGAGGACCCCGCTGCCCTGCAGAACCTGGTCGCGTCACTCGCCTCGACCGATCTGCGCAGGACGGCCTCCGACCCTGCCGCGCTGCGATAGTCTCCCGATCATGGTTCTGCGCGTCGTCTTCGCAGACGACAACTACCTCGTTCGCGAGGGCGTCTCCGCGCTGCTCGGCCAGGTCGACGACATCGAGCTGGTCGAGATCGTCGACGACCCGGCCGCCCTGCTCAAGGCCGTCGCGATCCACCAGCCCGATGCGGTGCTCACCGACATCCGGATGCCACCGACCCACACCACGGAGGGCATCGTCGCGGCCAAGCAGATCCGCGTGCAGTACCCCGCCACGGGCGTCGTGGTCCTGTCCCAGTACGTCGAGGAGGACTACGCCTTCGAGCTGCTCGAGGACGGCGTGGCGGGCCTCGGCTATTTGCTCAAGGAGCGGATCACGCAGCTCGACGAGCTGGTGCGTGCCCTGCACGAGGTGTCCCGCGGTGGCTCGGCGCTCGACCCCAAGGTCGTCGAGGGGCTCATGGCGCGCAAGGCCAGCGAGCAGGAGTCGCCGCTGCTCGGCCTGACGGAGAAGGAGCGCGCCGTCCTCGAGTGCATGGCGACCGGCCGCAACAACGCGACGATCGCCAAGACCCTCTACATGAGCGAACGGGCCGTCGAGAAGCACATCAGCTCGGTCTTCCAGAAGCTGCGCCTCGTCGAGGAGGGTGAGCTCAATCGCCGGGTCATGGCGGTGCTGGCGTATGTCGAAGCGACGTCCTGACGCCGCCTCGCCTGCCGACCGTGCGGCTGACCCCACCCCCCGGTGCGGTCAACGCCCTGCCCTCCAGAGAGCGATCCGGAGCAGACTCGCGCCATGACTGCGCTCGTGACCCAGCGACGGCTCAACCCCGACCGTGTCGGGACGGCACTCGTCGTCGCCGGGCTGCTGGTGTTCGTCGGCGTCGTCTACGTCGTGACGGTGCTCGGCGGAGGTGCCCTGATCGGCCGGACGTCGTCGCCCGACACCCGCCTGTCGATCCTGGCGACGCTGGTCGTCGCGCTCGGGCTCGGGCCCGTGCAGTCCGTCCTTCAGCGGCTGGCGCACCGCGTCGTCGCTGGTGAGCGCGAGCTGCCGTACGACGTCCTGAGCCGCTTCTCCGCGTCGGTCACCCAGTCCCACGACGAGCAGGTGCCGCTCACGATGGCCCGGGTGCTCGCCGAGGGCACCGGTGCCGTCTGGGCCCAGGTCTGGCTGCTGGTCGGGGACGCCCCCGTCCTCGCCGCCACCTGGCCAGAAGGCGCAGCCGAAGGGCCCTACACGGCGAACGCCGAGGGGACGCCAGAGGGCCAGCGCACCCTGCTCGTACGGCTGGCGGGTGAGACGCTCGGTGCGCTCCGGATCCAGGAGCGCCCGTTCCAGCCCTTGACGCCGGTCGAGCGCAGGTTGTTCGACGGCCTCGCCGGCCAGGCCGGCCACGTGCTGCAAGGAGCCCGCCTGCGGGCCGAGCTCGCGGCCCGGCTCGAGGAGCTCTCGGTCCGGTCGGAGGAGCTGCGGTCCTCTCGAGGGCGCGTCGTCGAGGCGCAGGACGCCGAGCGGCGCCGGCTCGAGCGGGACATCCACGACGGCGCGCAGCAGCACCTGGTCGCGCTGGCGGTCAACCTGCGGCTCGCGCAGACCCTGAGCGAGTCCTCGCCCGAGGCCGCCGCGCGGGTCCTGGCCGAGCAGGTCGAGGCCACGGACGTCGCGATCGAGACGCTCGTCGACCTCTCGCGCGGAATCTATCCAGGTGCGCTCAGCGAGCGCGGCATCGGCCCGGCCCTGACCTCGGCCACCTCCTCGGCCCCGACCCCCGTCGAGGTGCGGGACGCCACGTCGTCCCGCCTCGACGCCGAGGTCGAGCTCGCGGTCTACTTCTGCTGCCTCGAGGCCATCCAGAACGCGCTCAAGCACGCCGGCGCCTCGCACATCGACGTGGCACTGCGAGACGACGACGGAGGGCTCACCGCGACGGTGAGCGACAACGGCGCGGGCTTCGACGTCGACGGGACGCCCGGCGGGTCCGGGCTGGTCAACATGCGCGACCGGCTGGATGCGGTCGGCGGCACCCTCGCGATCCAGTCGTCGCCGACCGGCACCGTCGTCACGGCTCGGGTGCGCCGGGACGGTTCATCGTGACGAGGACGATCGCCTGGGTCCTCGCCCTGGTCTCGACGCTGGCCGTCATCGGCGACACCTTGATCGTCTCCGCGTACGGCTCGCTGTGGTCGTCCGAGACGTTGGGGCTGCATGGTTGGCCGTTCGTCGACCTCGCCGGATTCGGGTGCTCGGTCCTGGGCGCGGTCATCGTGATGACCTATCGCCGGCACCTGATCGGCTGGCTCCTGACCGTCGTCGGCGTGACCACCTCGGTGTCGCTGGTCCTGGAGTCCTACAGCCACTGGGTCATCGACGAAGCCGGGCCGGGCTCCCGGTCTGCCGGCGAGGTCTCGGCGACGGTCTCCTTGGCGCTGGGCGGCCCGTTCGCGCTCACGGTCCTCGGTCTCGTGTTCCTCACCGTCCCTGACGGCCAGGTCCTCTCCCGGAGGTGGCGGCCGGTCGCGTGGGCCTCGTGCCTCGGCTATGCGCTGTCGCTCGTCGGCCTGCTGCTCACACCGCCGCGCCAGATCGTCAGCAGGGCCGACGCGACCACCGGCGTGTCAGCTGCCCAGGTGCTGAGCTCGGTCGGCATCCTGCTCATCGCCGCGGCGCTGCTCGTCGCGGTCGCGAGCATGGTCGTCCGACTGCGTCGCTCTCAGGGAGAGGCTCGGCAGCAGCTGCGGTGGGTGGTGACCGCGGCGATCTTCGTGGGCCTGGCCCTCGTCACGATCCTGTCCGCGCAGAGCGTGACCGGTCGGCAGTCACCCGTCACGAGCATCCCGCTCTACCTCTCGTACGTCGCCCTGATCGGCAGCGTCGCGATCTCGGTGCTGCGGTTCCGGCTCTACGACCTCGACATCATCATCAGCCGCGGGGTCGCCCTGGCCTGCGCGACCGCGTTCGTGACCGGCGCGTACGTCGCCGCGGTCGTCTCGGTCGGCGACCGGCTCGACGGGGAGGCGGAGAGCTTCGGCCTGTCGCTGGTGATCACGACCATCGTGGCCCTGGCCTTCCAGCCCTTGCGGCACTGGATCATGCGGCTGGCCGACCGCCTGGCGTACGGTCGTCGCGCCCAGCCGTACGACGCCTTGGCTGAGCTCATCCGTCGCGCCGGGGAGAGCCCGGCTCCGCACGAGCTGCTGCCGGCGGTCGCCGAGGCGGCCGGTCTGGCCGGCTCGGCACTGGAGGCGACCGTGCGGCTCGACCTGCCCGACGGTGCTTCCCGCACCGCGTCGTGGAGCCCGCGGCAGACCCGCCACGGGCAGACGGACCACTGGCTCGAGACCTCGATCGCCGACCGGGCAGGCGAGGTCGGCGCGATCCGGGTGCGACTTCCGGCCGGCCGCAACCTGCGCAGGCAGGAGGAGCGCCTGCTGAGCGACATCGCCGACCAGGCCGCCGTGGCGTTCCGCAACGTACGCCTCGAGGTGACACTCGGCGAGCACGTCCAGCAGCTCTACCGGCAGACCGAGGAGCTGAAGGCATCGCGGGGACGACTCATCCGCGCCAGCGACTCCGAGCGGCGCCGGCTGGAGGTCGCGATCGCGGACGAGGTGCTCTCGCGGCTCCACGCCCTGCGCTCGGCACTGGCGGCGACCCGGGACGCCGGCCCGGATCCCGAGCAGGTCGGCGGGTTCGTCACCGACGCCACCACGGCGCTGGAGTCCCTGCGCGACCTGACCAAGGGCCTGCACCCGACGTTGCTCACTCGCAGCGGACTGGCGCCCGCCCTCGCCTCCTACGTCTCCCGCGACGGCGGCGCATCGACGTTGACGATCGACCCGGCAGTCTCGGCGGCCCGCTGGCCCGATCGGGTCGAGGCCGCTGCCTACTTCTGCTGCACCCGCGCGATCGCCGACGGCGGCGCCGCATCCGTGACGCTGACGGTCGAGCCGGGTGACCTGCTCCGGATCGAGCTTGTCCGTGCCGACCTGGGCGCCGAGGTGCACCAGTCGATGGTCGACCGTGTGGAGGCCTTGCGCGGCACCCTCGAGGACGCCCCGGATGGTGTCGTCATCCGGCTGCCCCGTGAGGCCGAGGTGTCAGCCGTCCCCGTGCGCTGAGGTCCAGGCCTCGATCAGGCGGTCCGGCCCGAAGGCGCCCTTGGGCACGTAGGCCGCCGCCCCGGAGCCGGCCAGGTCGACGTCGTCGCGGTCGTAGGTCGAGAGCAGGACCACGACGGTCCCGGTGCCCTCGGAGAGGATCCGGCGCGACGCCTCGATCCCGTCGATGCCCGGCAGGTTGACGTCCATCAGCACGAGCTCCGGGACCAGGTCGCGGGCGACGTCGAGCGACTCCTGGCCGGTCGCCGCGGTGCCGACGACCGTGAACCCGTTCGTGGCATCCACGACGGCACGCATCGCCCGCAGATAGGGCTCCTGGTCGTCGACGACGAGCACCCGTACGTCTGGCTCCTGTGACACCGCTGCTACCTCCATACGACCAGTGTGTCCGGCCGCCGCCGGCCACAGGAGGGGGCTAGCCGCACACTTGGCACGGCCGGCCCCCGCCTGCGGCTCAGGTCAGGAGGCCCAGGACCTCGGTGAACGTGCCCGACGGGCGCATGACCTGCGTGGCCTTGGCGTCATCGGGACGGAAGTAGCCACCGATGTCGGCCGGAGAGCCCTGCACCGCGAGCAGCTCGTCGTTGATCTTCTGCTCGTTGGTGGCCAGGGATCCCGCGACCTCGGCGAACGCCGCCGCGAGGTCGGCGTCCTCGGTCTGCGCCGCGAGCTCCTGCGCCCAGTAGAGCGCGAGGTAGAAGTGGCTGCCGCGGTTGTCGATCTCGCCGACCTTGCGGCTGGGCGACTTGTTCTCGTTGAGGAACGTGCCGGTGGCCCGGTCGAGGGTGTCGGCCAGGATCTGCGCCCGGGCGTTGCCCGTCGTCGTCGCCATGTGCTCGAAGCTCGAGGCCAGCGCGAGGAACTCACCCAGGCTGTCCCAACGCAGGTGGTTCTCCTTGACGAGCTGCTGGACGTGCTTGGGCGCCGATCCACCGGCACCGGTCTCGAACAGCCCGCCCCCGTTGATCAGCGGGACGATCGAGAGCATCTTGGCGCTGGTGCCCAGCTCGAGGATCGGGAACAGGTCGGTGTTGTAGTCGCGGAGCACGTTGCCGGTGACCGAGATCGTGTCCTCACCGCGACGGATGCGCTCGATCGAGAACGCCGTCGCCTCCTGCGGCGACATGATCTCGATCTGCAGGCCGTCGGTGTCGTGCTCGGGCAGGTAGGCCTCGACCTTGGCGATCAGGTTGGCGTCGTGCGCACGGCTCGCGTCGAGCCAGAACACCGCGGGAGTCTCCGAGGCCCGGGCACGCGTCACGGCCAGCTTGACCCAGTCGCGGACCGGCACGTCCTTGGTCTGGCAGGCCCGCCAGATGTCCCCGACCTCGACCTGGTGCTCGATCAGCACGTCGCCGTCCTGGCCGACCACCTGGATCGTGCCTGCGGTCTCGACCTCGAACGTCTTGTCGTGGCTGCCGTACTCCTCGGCGGCCTGCGCCATCAGCCCGACGTTCGGGACGGAGCCCATCGTCGTGGGGTCGAACGCGCCGTTGGCGCGGCAGTCGTCGATGACGGTCTGGTAGACGCCGGCGTACGAGCTGTCGGGGATCACGGCGAGCGTGTCGGCCTCGTTGCCCTCGGGGCCCCACATGTGGCCCGAGGTGCGGATCATCGCCGGCATCGAGGCGTCGACGATGACGTCGCTCGGCACGTGCAGGTTGGTGATGCCCTTGTCGGAGTCGACCATCGCCAGGGCGGGCCCGTCGGCGAGGCCCTGCTCGAACGCTGCCTTGATCTCGGCACCGTTGGGCAGCGCGTCCAGACCGGACAGGATGCCGCCCAGCCCGTTGCTGGGGCTCAGACCGGCGGCCTCGAGGTCGGCACCGTACTGCTCGAACACCTGGGGGAAGAAGGCCTTGACGACGTGGCCGAAGATGATCGGGTCCGAGACCTTCATCATCGTGGCCTTGAGGTGCACCGAGAACAGCACGCCTTCGTCCTTGGCGCGCGCGACCTGCGCCTTCAGGAACTCGTCGAGGGCCGCCGCACGCATGACCGTGCCGTCGACGATCTCGCCTGCGAGCACGGGGAACGCGTCCTTGAGCACCGTCGTGGTGCCGTCGGCGGCGACGTGCTGGATGCTGATCGTGCCGTCGGACTCGATGACGACCGACTTCTCGTTGGACCGGAAGTCGTCGGCGCCCATCGTCGCGACGTTGGTCTTCGAGTCGCTGCTCCAGGCGCCCATCGAGTGCGGGTGCGCCTTGGCGAAGTTCTTGACCGACGCCGGGGCGCGGCGGTCGGAGTTGCCCTCACGCAGCACCGGGTTGACCGCGCTGCCCTTGACCTTGTCGTAGCGGGCGCGGACATCCTTGTCCTCGTCCGACTGCGGGTCGTCGGGATAGTCCGGCAGCGCGTAGCCCTGGCTCTGCAGCTCGGCGATCGCGGCCTTGAGCTGCGGGATCGAGGCGCTGATGTTGGGCAGCTTGATGATGTTGGCCTCTGGCGTCTTGGCCAGGTCCCCGAGCTCGGCGAGGGCGTCGCCGATCTGCTGCTCGGGGGTCAGGCGGTCGCCGAAGAGGGCGATGATGCGGCCCGCGAGCGAGATGTCGCGGGTCTCGACCTCGACGCCGGCCGTCGAGGCGTAGGCCTCGATGACGGGGAGGAACGAGTAGGTGGCCAGCAACGGCGCCTCGTCGGTGTGGGTGTAGATGATCTTGGCCATGAGTGCGACGACTCCTACGTGTGGATCAAAGATTGTTTGACATCAAGATATCTCACCGACACCGGAGCGCTCAGCGTCCCCCAGTGGCGGCTGCGACAGCCTTACGCTGTGAGGCAGGTCACTCACCGCCCCAGGAGGCCCACGATGGCAGCACCCACCACATCGCACAAGCTGGGCGCCGAGGCGCTCGGCACGTTCTGGCTCGTCCTCGGCGGCGTCGGCACGGCAGTGCTGGCCGGAAACGAGGGTGGTGTCGGCACGCTCGGCATCGCGCTGGCTTTCGGGCTCACGGTCCTGACCGCTGCGTACGCCTTCGGCCCGATCTCCGGCGGGCACTTCAACCCAGCTGTCACGGTCGGCCTCGCCACCGCCGGGCGCTTCGCCTGGAAGGACGCGCCCCTCTACTTCCTGGCGCAGGTCGTGGGCGCCTCGGTCGCCGGCGGCGTCCTCTACGTCATCGCCTCCGGGGCCGACGGCTTCGACGCCTCGGCCGGCGGGTTCGGCACCAACGGCTACGGTGACCGCTCCCCCGGCGGCTACAGCCTGCTGGCGGTCGTCATCACCGAGATCGTGCTGACGGCGTTCTTCCTCTACGTCATCTTCGGCGTCACGGCCAAGCGAGCCGCCGTCGGCTTCTCCGGCATCGCCATCGGGCTGGCGCTGACGCTGATCCACCTGATCTCGATCCCGGTCGACGGCACCTCGGTCAACCCGGCCCGGTCCCTCGGTGTGGCGTGGTTCGCCGGCGCCGAGCCCCTGCAGCAGATCTGGGTCTTCATCCTCGCTCCGGTCATCGGCGCGGCCATCGCCGGCGTCACGCACGCCCTGATCGTCGGCGAGGACTCCGACTAGGGTGCGGCTCGCACGGGTGTGACTGATGTCCATCCGTGTGTCGTCCCGGCAGCGCGAAAGCAGGGAGATCCTCCCCCGCTCAGCGGCAAAAGACGGCCGACCCCTAGGGGACCGGCCGTCTTTTGCAGCACGCTGATTACTTCAGGTCGAAGCGGTCGAGCTCGCTGACCTTGACCCAGGCCGCCACGAAGTCCCGGACGAACTTCTCCTTGGAGTCGTCGGCCCCGTAGACCTCGGCCAGGGCCCGCAGCTGCGAGTTGGCGCCGAAGACGAGGTCGACAGCCGTGGCCGTACGGACGACGTCACCCGTGGACCGGTCCCGGCCCTCGAAGACGTTCTCCGCGTCGACGGACGCCTTCCACTCCAGGCTCATGTCGAGCAGGTTGACGAAGAAGTCGTTCGTCAGGGCGCCCGGCCGGTCGGTGAAGACGCCGTGCTGCGCGCCACCGTGGTTGGCGCCGATGACCCGGAGGCCGCCGACGAGGGCCGTCATCTCCGGAGCCGTCAGCGACAGCATGTTGGCGCGGTCGAGCAGCAGCGTCTCCGGCGACAGCTTCTCGCCGGACCGCAGGTAGTTCCGGAAGCCGTCGGCCCGCGGCTCCAGCACCGCGAACGACTCGACGTCGGTCAGGTCCTGGGAGGCATCGGTGCGACCCGGGGTGAACGGCACCTCTACCTCGACACCGGCCTCACGAGCAGCCTGTTCAACACCGGCGGCACCGCCCAGCACGATCAGGTCGGCCAGCGAGATCCGCTTGCCGCCGCCCTGCGCTGCGTTGAAGTCCTGCTGGACCTGCTCGAGTGTCGACAGGACGGCAGCGAGCTCGGACGGCTCGTTGACCTCCCAGCTGCGCTGCGGCTCCAGGCGGATGCGTGCTCCGTTGGCACCGCCGCGCTTGTCGGTGTCGCGGAAGCTCGCGGCCGAGGCCCACGCCGTCGACACGAGCTGCTGGACGGTCAGGCCGGAGTCGAGCAGCGTGCGCTTGAGCGACGTGACGTCGTCGGCGTCGACGAGCTCGTGGTCGACGGCCGGGACGGGGTCCTGCCACAGCTGCGGCTCCGGGACCCATGGGCCCAGGTAACGGGAGATCGGACCCATGTCACGGTGCAGGAGCTTGTACCAGGCCTTGGCGAACGCCTCGGCGAACTGCTCCGGGTTGTCGAGGAAGCGACGCGAGATCTCGCCGTAGACCGGGTCCTCACGCAGCGCGAGGTCGGTCGTGAGCATCGTGGGCACGCGCTTCTTGGACGCATCGAACGGGTCGGGCTGGTCTGCCTCGGCGCCGACGGCGGTCCACTGGTGCGCGCCCGCGGGGCTCTTGGTGAGCTCCCACTCGTGGCCGAAGAGGTTCTGGAAGAAGCCCATGCTGAACTTCGTCGGCGTGCTGGTCCAGGTCACCTCGAGGCCGCTGGTGATCGCGTCCTCGCCCTTGCCGGACTTGTAGGTGCTCTTCCAGCCGAGACCCTGGTCCTCCAGCGGAGCCGCCTCGGGCTCGGGGCCGACGTGATCAGCGGGACCGGCGCCGTGCGTCTTGCCGAACGAGTGACCTCCGGCGATCAGCGCGACGGTCTCCTCGTCGTTCATCGCCATGCGGGCGAACGTGTGGCGGATGTCGCGAGCGGCGGCCATCGGGTCGGGCTCGCCGTTCGGGCCCTCCGGGTTGACGTAGATCAGACCCATCTGGACCGCAGCGAGCGGACCGCTGAGCTCCCGCTCGTCGCCGTAGCGCTCGTCACCGAGCCAGGTGTCCTCCGGCCCCCAGATGATCTCCTCGGGCTCGAAGACGTCCTCGCGGCCGAAGGCGAAGCCGAACGTCTTGAACCCCATCGACTCCAGGGCGACGTTGCCGGCGAGGACCAGGAGGTCGGCCCACGAGATCTGGTTGCCGTACTTCTTCTTGACCGGCCACAACAGTCGGCGGGCCTTGTCGAGGTTGGCGTTGTCGGGCCAGCTGTTGAGCGGCGCGAAGCGCTGGCTGCCGTCGCCGGCTCCGCCACGGCCGTCGGCGATGCGGTAGGTGCCGGCGGCGTGCCAGCTCAAGCGGATGAACAGCGGGCCGTAGTGGCCGTAGTCGGCCGGCCACCAGTCCTGCGAGCTGGTCATGACCTCGGTGACGTCGGCCTTGAGCGCCTCGACGTCGAGCGTCTTGAGCGCCTCTGCGTAGTCGAAGTCGCCGTCCAGCGGGCTCGACGACGGGGAGTGCTGGTGAAGCGGGCTGAGATCGAGCTGGTTGGGCCACCAGTCCTGGTTGGTACGCGGGCGGCCGTCCTTGGGGGTCGGCGAGTCGATCGCCGGGTTCTCGCTCTCGCTGCCGTCGGCGTGCGGGCTGTGGGTCTCGGTCATGGGCATCCTTCCGGGAAGCTATCGAACAGGGGTGGTGGAGCACTCGGGGCACAGGCCCCAGAACGTGACCTCGGCCTCGTCGACGACGAAGCCGTGGGAATCGGGGATGTGGAGGCAGGGCGCTGCACCGACCGCGCAGTCCACGTCGGCGATCGAGCCGCACGAGCGGCAGACGACGTGGTGGTGGTTGTCGCCGACCCGCAGCTCGAACCTCGCGGGCGAGCCGGCCGGCTCGATACGGCGTACGAGATCGGCAGCGGTGAGCGCCTTGAGCACGTCGTACACCGCCTGGATCGAGACCGTGCCGAGATCGGCCCGGGCCGCGTCGGCGATCGCGTCGACGTCGGCGTGCGGGTGGTGTGCCAGGGCCTCGATGACGGCCAGGCGCGGCCGGGTCACCCGCAGACCGGCGTCGCGCAGCTGCGCGACGGGGTCGGTCAGAGTGGGCACCCAGCCATGCAACCACCTTTTCTGGAATGGTTCAAGAAAGGGCCTGTGAACGTCTCGTGAACGCAGGGTCGGGTGGGCCGCCTCCGGCACACGTGCGCTAGTTTCGAACGGAACCCCAGCCTCAAGGAGCACCTCTCGTGAGCACTACCCCCGTCAAGGTCGCCGTCACCGGCGCCGCCGGCCAGATCGGCTACAGCCTCCTCTTCCGCCTCGCCAGCGGATCCCTGCTCGGCCCCGACACCCCGATCCAGCTCCAGCTGCTCGAGATCACGCCCGCGCTCAAGGCGCTCGAGGGCGTCGTCATGGAGCTCGACGACTGCGCCTTCCCGACGCTCGCCGGCGTCGAGATCGGCGACGACGCCGAGACGATCTTCGACGGCGTCAACCTCGCCCTGCTCGTCGGCGCCCGCCCCCGCGGCCCCGGCATGGAGCGCGGCGACCTGCTCGAGGCCAATGGCGCGATCTTCACGGCCCAGGGCAAGGCGCTCAACGCCGTCGCCGCTGACGACGTACGCATCGGTGTCACCGGCAACCCGGCCAACACGAACGCCCTGATCGCGATGTCCAACGCTCCTGACATCCCCAAGGAGCGCTTCAGTGCCCTGACCCGCCTCGACCACAACCGGGCCATCTCGCAGCTCGCGGCCAAGACCGGCGCATCGATCACCGACATCAAGAAGATGACGATCTGGGGCAACCACTCGGCCACGCAGTACCCCGACATCTTCCACGCCGAGATCGCCGGCAAGAACGCCGCCGAGACCGTCAACGACCAGGGCTGGATCGAGAACGACTTCATCCCGACCGTCGCCAAGCGCGGAGCCGCGATCATCGAGGCGCGTGGCTCGTCCTCGGCGGCCTCCGCGGCGTCGGCCACGATCGATGCCGCCCGCGACTGGCTGCACGGCACGCCCGAGGGCGACTGGGCCTCGATGGCCGTCGTGTCCGACGGATCGTACGACGTGCCCGAGGGCCTGATCTACTCGTTCCCCGTCACGACGAAGGACGGCGACTGGGAGATCGTCCAGGGCCTCGAGATCGACGAGTTCTCGCGCGGCCGCATGGACGCCACCGCCGCCGAGCTCATCGAGGAGCACGACGCGGTCAAGGAGCTCGGCCTCATCTGAGCCCGCAAGATTCGGACGAATCCCGCCCACTCTCACCACGAGAATGAGCGGGATTCGTCCGATTCTCGGCGTGGTCAGCCGGGCTGGCCGGGGATGACGGCGGCGAGGACGACGAGGGCGACCCCCAGGGTCGACATCCAGAAGACGTCGAAGGCCTTGCCGCGCACCCGGAGCATGCCCGTGTGGTCGATCGGCACGACCAGGCGACCCAGCGCACCGACGACGAAGGCCGCGCCGATCACGATCACGCCGATGCGCCACGACCCGACGGCGACGAGCACGAGCCCGGCCAGCACCGCGAGCAGGTGCAGCAGGTAGAGCTGTGAGCCGCGGCTCCGCGGGCCCATCACGGGTTGAGCCGCTCCGCGGTCTCCACGACGTTGGCCAGCAGCATCGCGCGCGTCATCGGACCGACCCCGCCGGGGTTGGGCGAGATCCAGCCGGCCACCTCGTACGCCTTGGGGTCGACGTCGCCGACGATGCCGTTCTCGTCGCGGCTCACCCCCACGTCCAGCAGCGCCGCGCCGGGCTTGACCATGTCGGCCGTGATGATGCCCGGGACGCCGGCTCCGGCGATGACGATGTCCGCGCGACGTACCTCTGAGGCCAGGTCACGGGTGCCGGTGTGGCACAGGGTCACGGTGGCGTTCTCGCTGCGGCGGGTCAGCAGCAGGCCCATCGGACGGCCGACCGTGATGCCGCGGCCCACCACGACGACGTGCTGCCCGGCGATGGGGACGTCGTGGCGGCGCAGGAGCTCGATGATGCCGCGGGGCGTGCACGGCAGCGGCGCCTCCTTGCCCAGCACGAGCCAGCCGAGGTTGGTGGGGTGCAGGCCGTCGGCGTCCTTGGCCGGGTCGATGCGGCCGATGACGGCGTTCTCGTCCAGATCCTTGGGCAGGGGCAGCTGCACGATGTAGCCCGTGCAGGTCGGGTCGGCGTTGAGCTGGTCGACAGCGGCCTCGACCTCGGCCTGCGTCGCCGTCTCGGGCAGGTCGATGCGCAACGACTCGATCCCGACCTGTGCGCAGTCGCGGTGCTTGCCCGCGACGTACCACTGGCTGCCGGGATCGGTGCCGACGAGGATCGTGCCGAGACCGGCCGTGACGCCACGCTCACGGAGCGCGTCCACACGGACCCGGAGCTCGTCCTTCATCGCGGCCGCAACCGCCTTGCCGTCGAGAATCTGCGCGCTCACGGCACGAGTCTCGCACGCCCGCGCCGATCCGGGACCCACCGGTCACCGGCACCTAGACTTCGAGCATGACCACCCGTGCCCAGCTCACGCAGGAGCGTAGTCGGCTGCGCCGCGACGAGCTCCTGGCTGCTGCCATCGAGCTGTTCGCCGAGGGCGGCTCGCGGGCCATCACGCATCGCGCGGTCGCCGCGCGGGCCGGGCTGCCACCGGCCACCACGACCTACTACTTCGAGTCGATCGACGAGCTGATCCGCGAGGCCCTCGGCACGCACATCGACCAGTGGTCGCGCGACATCGAGTCGCTCGCCGCGATCGACGGAGGAGCCGGCGCCAGCATCGACGACGTCTCGGCGTTCATCACGCGGGTCTTCGCCGCGCGCGGACCGGAGGTGGCCGGCCTGGAGCTGGCGATCTTCCTCGCCGCCGCCCGCAACCCCGGCCTCCGCGACAACGCCACCCGGTCGATGCACGCGTTCGAGGCCCTGGCCCGCACCGTGCTCGAGCGTATCGGGGTGCAGGAGCCGGCAGCTCTGGCCGCCTCGATCGCGGCTCTCATCGTCGGCACCGCCATGCGCCGTCAGTCGGATGCGTACACCGAGCAGGCCGAGGCCGAGCTGCTGGTCTCGGCGATCCGCGGCCTGGTCGCCGCCCACACGATGGGTCCGGAGAGCGTCGACCGTACGCTCGCCGGCCTCCGCCGGGCACAGCAGTGACGGTGCGACTCGCAGGTCTGCGGCTCGAGCCGGCGCAGGACGACCTGCTCGCTCCTGCGGTCGCCGCCGCCCTCGCGACCATGCCGTCCGTCGCGGCCGACGCGCACACCGTGGCGATCGACCCCGATCTCGCCGACACCGCCGCGCTGACCGAGCGCTTCGATCTCGAGCCGGAGATGTCGGCCAACTGCGTCGTCGTGCTGGGCAAGCGCGGGGGCGAGCACCGGCCGGCAGCCTGCGTGGTGCTGTCCAGCACCCGGGCCGACGTGAACGGTCTCGTCCGTCGCACCCTCGACAGCCGCAAGTGCTCGTTCGCACCGCAGGACTGGGCCGTCGGCGAGACCGGCATGGAGCACGGCGGCATCACGCCGGTCGGCCTCCCCGACGGCTGGCCGATCCTCGTCGACCGGGCCGTCACCGAGCAGCCCTGGGTGCTGCTCGGCAGCGGCCTGCGGCGGTCCAAGCTGGCGCTCCCCGGGTCAGCGCTCGCCCAGCTGCCGGGCGCGCAGGTGCTCGACGGCCTCGGGCTGCACTGACCCCGCGGTCAGTGGAAGAAGTGCCGCGTCCCCGTGACGTACATCGTGACGCCGGCGGCCTGAGCGGCCTCGATGACGGCGTCGTCGCGGATCGACCCGCCGGGCTGCACGATCGCCCGGACGCCTGCGGCGATGAGGATCTCCGGACCGTCGGGGAACGGGAAGAAGGCGTCGGACGCGGCGACCGAACCGGTCGCCCGCTCGGCACCCGCACGCTCGACGGCGAGCTTGCACGAGTCGACCCGGTTGACCTGTCCCATGCCGACGCCGACGGACGCGCCGTCCTTGGCCAGCAGGATCGCGTTGGATTTCACGGCGCGCACCGCAGTCCAGGCGAAGGCGAGATCGGCGAGCGTTCGCTCGTCGGCCGGTTCGCCGGCGACGAGCGTCCAGGCCGACGGGTCGTCGCCCTCCGCGTCGACCCGGTCGACCTGCTGCAGCAGCACACCACCGCTGACCGGCCGCAGCTCCACCGGTGAGTGACCGGCGTCCGCGTCGACCTTGAGGATGCGGATGTTCTTCTTGCCCTGCAGCACCTCGAGGGCACCCGGCTCGTAGTCAGGGGCGACGATGACCTCGGTGAAGACCTCGGCGACCTGCTCGGCCATCGCGACCGACACGGGCCGGTTCGCCGCGATGACGCCGCCGAAGGCCGAGACGGGATCGCACGCGTGCGCCCGGGCGTGCGCCTCGGCGACGTCGCCGCCCACGGCGATGCCGCACGGGTTGGCGTGCTTGATGATGGCCACGGCGGGCTCGGCGAAGTCGCCGGCGGCGCGGCGGGCCGCGTCGGTGTCGACGTAGTTGTTGTAGGACATCTCCTTGCCGTGCAGCTGCTCGGCGTTGGCCAGGCCTCCGCGACCGGAGGTGTAGAGCGCGGCGGGCTGGTGCGGGTTCTCGCCGTAGCGAAGCACCGCCGAGCGGTCCCAGGTGCCACCGAGGAAGTCCGGGAACACCGCGTCCGCCGGAGCCGCGTAGGAGCTGGCGAACCACGACGCCACCGCGACGTCGTACGCCGCGGTGTGGGCGAACGCCTGCGCGGCGAGCTGCTTGCGCTGGTCGAACGTGAACCCGCCCGCAGTGAGCGCCGCTCGGACGCTTTCGTACGCCGTGGGGCTCACGACGACCGCGACACTGGGATGGTTCTTGGCCGCAGCACGGACCATCGAGGGCCCGCCGATGTCGATCTGCTCGACGCACTCGTCGGGCGTCGCACCCGAGGCGACGGTCTCGCTGAAGGGGTAGAGGTTCACGATGACCAGGTCGAACGGCTCGATCTCGAGCTCGGTGAGCTGCTGCACGTGGTCGTCGAGCCGCAGGTCGGCCAGGATGCCGGCGTGGACGCGCGGGTGCAGCGTCTTGACCCGGCCGTCGAGGCACTCCGGGAAGCCTGTGAGCTCCTCGACCGGTGTCACCGGGACGCCCGCGGACTCGATGGTCTTCGCGGTCGAGCCGGTCGACACGATCGAGACGCCGGCGGCGTGCAGGTCGCGGGCGAGCTCCTCGAGCCCGGTCTTGTCGTAGACCGAGACGAGGGCGCGCTTGAGTGGACGGATGTCAGCCATGTGAGTCTCCTCCGAGCACGACGGCCCGGTCATCGAGGTGGAAGTCTTCGCGCGAGAGCCTGCCGACCCAGTCGACGAGCATCGCGCGCTCGCTGGTCTTGATGCGTTCGTGGAGCGTCGCCTCGTCGTCGCCGTCGAGCACGGGCACGGCGACCTGGGCCACGATGGGCCCGGTGTCGACGCCCTCGTCGACGACGAACAGCGTGGCGCCGGTGACCTTGACGCCGTACGCCAAGGCGTCACGCGGACCGTGCATGCCGGGGAAGGCCGGCGACAGCGCAGGGTGGGTGTTGAGGGTGCGGCCGCCGAACCGGGCGAGGAACGCCGGACCGGTGAGCTTCATGAAACCTGCGAGCACCACGAGGTCGGGCTCGTACGCCGCCACGGCCTCGGCGAGCGCGGCGTCCCAGGCGGGCCGATCGGCGTACGCCGAGGTGGGCAGCACGAACGTGGGGATGCCGTGCCGCTCGGCGCGGGCCAGGCCCTCGATGCCGTCGCGGTCGGCGCCGACAGCCACGACCTCGGCGCCGTAGTCAGGACTCGTCGACGCGTCGATCAGCGCCTGGAGATTGGTGCCGCCGCCAGAGACGAGGACGACCAGGCGCGCTGGCGTCCGAGGGCTGCGGGGCACGATCTCCACGATAGTGCTTGAGCACCGCGCCGAGCGCGCCGCCCACCGCCATGACGGGCACCGCGATCAGCAGGGGCAGGAGCGCCGGGGGTCCGGCGTCGGCCATCCGCCCGGGGCCGACCGCCCCGCCGGAGAGGCCGACCAGGATCCCCAGGAGGAATCCCGCGATGCCACCCGAGGCGGCGCCGAGCGCCACTCGCGCCAGCAAGCCTTCGCGGGCGCCGAGCTGGACGCGCCAGCCCGAGGCCATGCCGGCCAGCAGCGGCACCAGCGCCAGCACGAACACCCAGCCCGGGAACTCCCCCGGGGGCGGCAGCGCGGCCAGGAGCGGGAACCCCGGGACGTTGCCCAGCTGCGATCCGGTGAGGTCGACCGAGGTGTCGGTGCCCAGCATGAATCCCGGCCCGATCAGGGCCGAGGCGGCCCACAGCACGAGCGTGGGCACCGCGAGCAGGCAGGCGACGGCGAGGGCGAGACCGCCACCGGTGCCGGGATCGAGCTGCGCCCAGATGTCGCCGGCTCGTGCCAGGTGACGCAGCAGCTGGACGATCACCACGACGCCCGCGGCGCCCAGCACCGTCAGCACGCCGGGGACCGCGGCGCGGGTCGCCCGGCGGATGTCGTCGGAGGCCGTGAACCAGAGCCGATCACCCTGACCGTGTCGCCGGGCGAGACCCCACGCTGCCCCGATGCCACCCACGACGAACGCCCCGAACGCAGCGCGGACGACCGAGGTCTGCACCCCGCCGGAGGCCGAGGCGGCGGACGCGATGCCGGCGATGACGCCGTACGCCCCGGCCGTCGCCGCGACGAACGCGGCCACCTCGTCGACCGGGTCCGCCACGACCCATGCGGCCGTACGGGCCACCAGGGCCACGCACACGAGCGTGGCTCCGACCGGCACGAGGCCGAACGTCACCGCCCCGGCATCGATGCCCGACCCGAGGGACACGAGCCACGTACGGACCGTGGCCCGGACGAACGAGGCCAGCGGCGGATCGGCTGATCCCTGCGCGACGAGCACGAACGCCCCGGAGAGGGCCAAGGACAGGATTGCCGCAAGGAACGCAGTGAGGAAGGCCGGCCGCAGGTAGGAGGTCTCGACGGGCGCGGGCACCAGTTCATCCTCCCTGTAAAGTTGCGTCGTCGCACCCAGGCACGCCGAACGTCAGGAGGAGGCTGAGGATGACTCGCGTCGACGAGTTCAACAGCTTCTACGCATCGACGTTCTCCGACGCGGTGCAGGTCACGTACGCCGTCTGTGGCGACCGTCAGGTCGCGTTCGAGGCCACCGTCGACGCCTATCGCCGGGCCTGGCGCGACTGGACCAAGATCCGCAACCACCACCCTCTCGGCTGGGTCCGCAACGAGGCGTGGAAGCTCACGGCGCTCAGCCGCTCCACCCACCCGCTGCGACGCAGGCACGAGGAGGACAGCGACACCCAGCTCCTCGAGGCGCTCGCCGAGCTCGGCGTCGACGACCGCCGCCTGATCGTCCTGATGACGCTCGGCAACACCGACCTCGAGGAGGCCTCCCGCGAGGTCGGCGTCCCGGCCGAGGAGGGCATCGAGAACGTCACGACCGCCCTGGCCAGCCTCGAGGCGGCACTCCGGCAGGGCATCGACACGATCGAGCGACGGATGCACGCGCTCGCAGCAGCGACCGAGTCGCTCGAGGTGCCGCCCGCGGCAACGATCCGCACGGCCGCCAAGCGCGGTCGCCAGCGCAACACCGTGCTGCTCGTCGCGGCGGCCGTCGTCGCGATCCTCGGCGGCGGGTTCGTCGCCACCGAGGGTGACGCCCTGGCCACCAGCAGCGCTCTCCCCCAGCGCCAGAAGATCGGCGCCGAGCGCCCCGACGTGCTCCTCGACTCCGAGAAGATCGACAAGGGCAACCTGCTGTCCTCCAACCAGGTCAGCGCCCTCGATCCCGAGAGCACATGGAAGGTCGACGGCACCGACGAGAACGTCGACAACACGACCCCCTACGCGACCTGTCCCACCAAGCGCTACGCCGACAAGAACCCGCTCAAGGTCTTCGTCCGGACGTTCAGCGGCACCGGCATCGGCACCGGCAACGAGCGCGTCGCCCAGGCCATCGAGGTGTCGCGCAGCGCCACCACCGCCTCGAAGTCGTACGAGCGGTTGGTGCAGTGGTACTCCGACTGCGAGCATCCCCGCGTGCAGCTCGTTGCGGCCTACACCGTGCAGCGCAACTTCGGCGACTTCCAGATCCTGCGCCTGCGGTCGCACCGGTCACCCGAGCGGACCTTCACCGTCGGCTTCAGCCACTCCGGCACGGTCACCAGCACGCTGGTGCACGAGGCCGACGGCGCCGCCGGTCCGCCGATCCAGGTCTTCGCCCGAACGCTCAACGACTCCGTCGCGAAGGTCTGCAAGGACAGCAACGGCGCGTGCACCGACCGCATCACGGTCAAGCGCACCGATCCCCCGTCCACGTCCGAGGCACCCTCATTCCTCGGCATCGTCGACCTGCCGCCGATCCGCAACGTCGACAAGGTCTGGGCCGGCGCACCCGTCCCGACGAAGCCCAACCCCGCCGCGACGCAGTGCGACAACGCGAGCTTCACCGGCAAGGACGTGAAGCAGGCGGGCTCGCGCATCTACGTGCTCTACCAGGCCACGACGCTGCCCCGGCAGTTCGGCGTCGCGGAGACCGTGGGCCGCTTCTCGTCGGCGGGCAAGGCCAAGGCATACGTCAAGAAGGTCAGCAAGCGGCTCGACGCCTGCTCCGACAAGAACCTGTCGGCCGAGATCGACCAGCACGAGTCGTTCAAGAACTCGCAGTACTCCGGCGACGTCTGGCGCGTCAGCGTCGAGATCACCAAGGGCGATCGGGCGCACTACCGGATGGGCCTGGTCCGCCGCGGCGCCTACGTCGCCCAGGTGACGTTCACCCCCGCCGGTCGCTACGACATCTCGCAGAAGGCGTTCGAGGCGATGGCCCTCCGCGCCGCCACCCGCCTCAAGTACGCGCGCTAGGCACGAGGAAGCCCCCTCCCGTCGATGACGGAAGGGGGCTTCGACTCGTGCGGTGCTACAGGTTCTTCAGGATCTCGCGCATCAGCTCGGCGGTCTCGGACGGCGTCTTGCCGACCTTGACGCCGGCGGCCTCGAGGGCCTCCTTCTTGCCCTGCGCGGTGCCCGCACCGTCGGCGACGATGGCGCCGGCGTGGCCCATCGTCTTGCCCTCAGGAGCGGTGAACCCGGCGACGTAGCCGACGACGGGCTTGGTGACGTGCGCCTGGATGTAGGCCGCAGCCTTCTCCTCCGCGTCGCCGCCGATCTCGCCGATCATGACGATCGCCTTGGTGTCGGGGTCGGCCTCGAACGCCTCGAGCGCGTCGATGTGCGTCGTCCCGATGATCGGGTCGCCGCCGATGCCGATCGCGGTGGTGAAACCGTGGTCGCGCAGCTCGAACATCATCTGGTAGGTCAGCGTGCCCGACTTCGACACGAGACCGATCGGGCCCGAGCCGGAGATCGTCGCCGGCGTGATGCCGGCGAGCGCCTCGCCCGGCGTGATGATGCCGGGGCAGTTGGGGCCGATGATGCGCGTCTTCTTGCCCTGGGCATAGGCCCAGAACTCGGCACTGTCCTGCACCGGGACACCCTCGGTGATGATCACCAGCAGGCCGATCTCGGCGTCGATGGCCTCGATGACGGCGTCCTTGGTGAACGCCGGCGGGACGAAGGCGACCGACACGTCGGCGCCCGTCTTCTCGATGGCCTCGGCGACCGTGCCGAACACCGGCAGCTCGACGGCGTTGCCTTCGGCGTCCGTGTGCTCGACCGTGGTGCCGGCCTTGCGGGCGTTGACGCCACCGACGACGTTCGTGCCGGCCTTCAGCATCAGCGCGGTGTGCTTCGTGCCCTCACCGCCGGTGATGCCCTGGACGATGACCTTGGAGTCCTTGTTGAGGAAGATCGACATGTCAGGCTCCTGCGTTCGCGAGCTCGGCAGCGCGGTCAGCCGCGCCGTCCATCGTGTCGACGAGCGTCACGAGTGGATGGTTCTTCTCGTCGAGGATTCGGCGACCCTCTTCGACGTTGTTGCCGTCGAGGCGTACGACGATCTGCTTGGTGGCCTCGTCGCCGAGGATGTCCAGCGCGCCGACGATGCCGTTGGCGACGGCGTCGCACGACGTGATGCCACCGAAGACGTTGACGAACACGCTCTTGACCTGCTCGTCGTTGAGGATCACGTCGAGGCCGTCGGCCATGACCTGCGCCGAGGCGCCGCCGCCGATGTCGAGGAAGTTCGCCGGCTTGACGTTCCCGTGCTTCTCACCGGCGTACGCGACGACGTCGAGCGTGCTCATGACGAGCCCGGCGCCGTTGCCGATGATGCCGACCTCGCCGTCGAGCTTGACGTAGTTGAGGCCCTTCTCCTTGGCCTTCGCCTCGAGCGGGTCCGCCGCGGCCTTGTCCTCGAACGCGGCGTGGTCCTCGTGGCGGAAGTCGGCGTTGTCGTCCAGCGACACCTTGCCGTCGAGCGCCTCGAGGATGTCGCCCTCGAGGCGGGCGAGCGGGTTGACCTCGACGAGCGTCGCGTCCTCCTCGACGAACACCTTCCACAGCGCCTGGATCATCTGCACGGCCTGGTCGGTCAGCTCCGCGGGGAACTTCGCGTCGGCCACGATCTCGCGGGCCTTGGCCTCGTCGACGCCCGTGCCGGCGTCGATCGCGATCTGCCGGACGGCGTCAGGGTTGGTCTTGGCGACCTCTTCGATCTCGACACCACCCTCGACGCTCGCGATGCAGAGATAGCTGCGGTTGGCGCGATCGAGCAGGAAGGAGAAGTAGTACTCCTCCTGGATGCTGGCGGCCGGCGCGATGAGCACCCGGTTGACCGTCAGGCCCTTGATCTCCATCCCCAGGATGTTCGACGCGTGCTCGAAGGCCTCGTCCGGGGTCTTGGCGAGCTTGACGCCGCCGGCCTTGCCGCGACCGCCGGCCTTGACCTGCGCCTTGACGACGACGACGCCCAGCTGCTCAGCTGCGGCCCTCGCCTCGTCCGGTGTGTTGGCGACGATGCCCAGGGTGACCGGTACATCGTGCTTGGCGAAGAGCTCCTTCGCCTGGTATTCCATCAAGTCCACGGTGGAGTCCGTCCTCTGTTGACGTCCGATACGCTCAGCAGCCGGCCGGTGGCCGACACCAATTGAGCCTTTGCGACTCTAGCCCGTAACCGTGCGTTCACGCGCGTTGGCTTCGTCACACACAGTGCCCCGGGAGAACCATGTCATGACCATCGAGACCATCACGTCGTCCGACGTCCGCCTCAGTGTCCGCATCGAGGGCGCTGACGACGGCCCCGTCGTGGTCCTGGTCCACGGCTTCCCCGACTCCCAGCGGGTCTGGGACCGGGTCGTCCCGCTGCTCGCCGCGGACCATCGCGTCGTGACGTACGACGTCCGTGGCGCAGGCGACTCCTCGGCTCCCTCCTCACGCTCGGGCTACCGGATGAGCAAGCTGGTCGGCGACCTCGCGGCCGTCATCGACCACGTACGTCCCGACGGCGGACCGGTGCACCTCGTCGGCCACGACTGGGGCTCCATCCAGGGGTGGGGCGCCGTGATGCGCGAAGCCTCCGACGCCCGGATCACCGGTCGCATCGCGTCCTACACCTCGATCAGCGGGCCCGGCCTCGACCTGTTCGGCAACTTCTTCCGCACGGGACTGGCGCGCGGACGGCTCGCCACGGTCGGCCGACAGGCCGTCCAGTCCTGGTACGTCGTCGCGTTCCAGGCCCCCGGCCTGCCCGAGCTCGTCGCCCGCCGCTTCGGACGCCGGCTCCGTGCCACCCTGGCGCGCAGCCAGAAGGTCGACGGCCAGCACTGGGGCGACACGTTCGAGGCGGACTTCCGCAACGGCGTCAACCTCTACCGCGCCAACGGGCTGAGCTTCCGGCGTGGCACGACGGCTGTCCCGGTGCAGCTCGTCGTGCCGACCAAGGACTCGTTCCTCTCACCGGCGGTCTACGCCGACATCGAGGAGTTCGCGCCCGACGTGCGCCGGGTCGACGTCGTGGCGGGACACTGGATCGTGCAGTCGCAGCCTCAGGTGGTCGCCGACACCGTGCGCGCGTTCGTCACCGAGATCGAGGCTCGTCAGGACCTGCGGCGAGAGGCGTGACGACGACGTCGTCGGCGCCCAGCTGCGCGCACAGCTCGGCGATGCGGGCCAACGCGGCGGCGTCGCCGTCGACGACCAGCACCGTCGCGTCCTCCGCGACGGTCGTCCGTACGAGCTGCTCGGGCGTCTGGTCCCCGCCGACGTAGACGACTTCCTGACCCTCGTCGCGCAGTCGCCGGGCAGCGTTCTTGGCCGGCTCGGCGTCCCTCGTGGACCCGAGAACGACACGCTGTCTTAGCATGTCAGCGATCGTCCCACAAGCGTGAAGGTCGTCACATTTTCATCCACATCTGAGGCGAAATAGGAGCAATTAGTTGTTCTCGGCGCCAATTCGGTTTCACACCACCCGCCGGGTCGGCTAGGCTTCCCGAGTCCTGTCGTCACTTCTCCGGAGGTTTTTTGCGTGACTTCGTCTGCGCCTAAACGCCGACTGGACGTACGCCAGGAGACCCCTCAGCGAACGACCGGCAAGCGGACCGCACAGCGACGCAAGACCCGGAAGCGCAGCTTCAGACCTACCCCAGCCATGGCCGGTGCATTCATCCTGGTCCTGGCTGCTTTTGGTTCCATGGTCCTCGGCAACCGGTCGGACGGCGACTCGCTCGCCACCGACAAGTACCAGACCATCTCGCAGAGCTACACCGGTCCTGACGACGCGGCCGCTAACGGCAAGGTCGACATCAGCCGCAGCTTCGACCGCGAGCTGACGACCAAGCAGATCAAGCTGCAGGCTCAGCAGGCCCTGATCGCCCAGGAAGACCTCAAGAAGAAGGTCTCGGCCCAGTCGGCGCTGCTGAAGAAGAACCAGTGGGTCGTCCCGGTCACCGGCTACCGCATCACGGCACGCTTCGGTCAGCGCAGCGGCCTGTGGTCCACGGTCCACACCGGCGTCGACTTCGCCGGCCCCTCGGGCTCGACCATCGTCTCGGTCGCCGCCGGTGTCGTGAAGTCGGCCGGCTACGAGGGTGCCTACGGCAACCGCACGGTCATCCAGCTCCAGGACGGCACCGACATCTGGTACTGCCACCAGAGCCGCATCTCGGTCAAGGTCGGCCAGGCCGTCCAGCCCAACGAGGTCATCGGCTACACCGGCTCCACCGGCAACGTGACCGGACCGCACCTGCACCTCGAGATCCACCCCGGTGGCGGCTCCGCGGTCGACCCCGAGCCGGTCCTGCGCCAGCACGGCGTCAACCCCTGACCCTCCCCCAAGTTTTGTGACGGAAGTCGTCACGCTTGGCTCGTCGGTGACGAGATTCGTCACGATCCGGGATCCACAGCCGACGTTGCGGCCCGGGTTGTCCCCAGCGACGCGTCCTCGTCGTCCGTGACCGCAGGAACCTGGCCGACGATGTCGGCATGCCACGGCCCATCGACGTCCCGTCGCACCTGCGCGACGGCCCCTTCACGACCTCTCAGGCCCGGGAGGCGGGAGTCTCCAAAGACGCGCTCGCGGGCGGCCGGTTCCGCAGGCTCTTCCGAGGCGCGTACTGCACCGTCGACCAGACCGTCACGTTCTCCCTGCTCGTCCGCGCCGCGCTCCTCGTCCTGCCCACCGACGCCTGCCTGAGTCACGTGACCGCCCTGCGCTGGTTCGGGGTGACGATGGGACCGGAGCTGCCGCTGCACTTCTCGACCAACTCCGTCACCCAGACGCGACTGGAAGGCGTCGTGCTGCACCGCCGGCAAGGGCCCCTGCGCCCTCGGCTCGACCAAGGCCTTCGCGTGCTCGGACCCGACCGCACCTTCGTGGACTGCGCGACGCGTCTCGGTCACGTCGACCTCGTCCGCGCCGGCGACTGGCTGGTGCGACTCCGGCTGACGACGCCGGACACCTTGATGGCGTACGCGATGAGCTCCCACCTGAACGGCGTCCGGCGCGCTCGCCGGGTCGCCTCCCACGTGCGGGAACGCGTCGACTCGGTGATGGAGACCGATCTCCGCCTGATGCTAAGGTTCGCCCGCCTCCCCGAGCCCGAGATCAACGGCACCATCACCGATGTCTTCGGTGGGTTCCTGGCCCGCGGCGACCTGGTGTTCAGGCAGTGGCGGGTCGTGGTGGAGTACGACGGATGGCATCACGAGCGCGATGCGCGGCAGCGCCAGAAGGACCACCTCCGACGAGAACGCCTCGAGGCGAACGGCTGGCGGGTCATCGTGGTGACGATCGAGGACATGAGGGCGCCGTCCATGATCGTGCAGCGTGTGCATGCGGCGCTGACCCTCGCGGGCTACGTGGGCCCGGGTCCCGTCATGAGCGACTCCTGGCGCCGCTGGTTCCACACATCGTGACGAAACTCGTCACCTCCCTCACAAACGTGACGAGTTGGGTCACAAAACTTGGGGGCTAGAGCTTCTCGACGGGGGCGTAGCGGAGGAGGAGGCGCTTGACGCCCTGCGAGCCGAAGTCGACCGAGGCGACGGACTTCTCGCCCTGTCCCTCGACGGCCACGACCGTGCCCAGGCCGAAGCTGTCGTGGCTGACCCGGTCGCCCGCCGTGAGCGACACGACCTCACGCGTGGCCCTCTTGGACCGGGCAGCGACGTTGGAGGACCGGAACGACGACTGGGCCGTGGCCGAGGGCGAGCTCGGGGTCCACTGCGTCGGCGGCGAGGCGAGCCGGCGCCAGTCGACCAGCGACTCAGGCAGCTCGTCGAGGAAGCGCGAGGGCGGGTTGTAGGACGGCGCACCCCACGCCGACCGGGTCGCCGCACGGGTGACGTAGAGGCGGGTACGCGCGCGGGTGATGCCGACGTAGGCCAGCCGGCGCTCCTCCTCGAGCTCCTTGGTGTCGGCCAGGGACCGCATGTGCGGGAAGACGCCGTCCTCGAGCCCCGTGAGGAACACGACGGGGAACTCCAGGCCCTTGGCGGTGTGCAGCGTCATCAAGGTCACGACGCCGTCGCCCTCGTCGGGGATCTGATCGGCGTCGGCGACGAGTGCCACCTGCTCGAGGAACGCCCCCAGCGACCCGGCCGCCAGGTCCGGCTCGTCGGAGATCGCGTCGACGGCCTCGGACGGCTCCTCGTCGACGACCTCGACCCCCTGCTCCTGCAGCAGTCCGTCGGAGACCGTGCTGGCACCGACGACGAACTCGCGAGCCACGGCGACGAGCTCGGCGAGATTCTCGACGCGCGTCTCGTCCTGCGGGTCGGTGCTCGCCTCGAGGGTCGAGAGGTAGCCGCTGCGGGTCAGCGCCGCCTCGAGCACCGCGTCGGCGGGAGCACCGGACTCGGCCATGGCCATGAGCTCGGACATCGTCGACGTGAACGCCTGGATCGCGTTGAGGGAGCGGGTGGCGAGGTCGGTCGCCTCCTCGGCGCGGGTCAGCGCCTCCCAGAAGCTGATGTCCTCGGCGGTCGCGAGTCGCTGGATCGACGCCTCGGCGCGCTCACCGATGCCGCGCTTGGGCTCGTTGATGATGCGTCGCAGGGACACCGCGTCGCGCGGGTTGACGAGCACCCGGACGTAGGCGAGGGCGTCCTTGATCTCCTTGCGCTCGTAGAACCGTACGCCGCCGACCACGCGATAGGGCAGGCCGACGCGGATGAAGACCTCCTCGAACACCCGGCTCTGGGCATTGGTGCGGTAGAAGATCGCGACGTCCTTGGCGGCAGCGGCGTCGTCGTCGGTCAGCCGGTCGATCTCGTCGGCGATGAACTGCGCCTCGTCGCGCTCGTCGTCGCCGACATAGCCGACGATCTTCTCGCCGTCGCCCTCGGCGGACCACAGCTGCTTGTCCTTGCGGCCCTCGTTGCGGCTGATGACGGCGTTGGCGGCCGACAGGATCGTCTGGGTCGAGCGGTAGTTCTGCTCCAGGAGGATCGTCGCGGCGTTGGGGAAGTCGTCCTCGAACTCGAGGATGTTGCGGATGTTGGCACCGCGGAACGCGTAGATCGACTGGTCCGAGTCGCCGACGACGAGCAGGTCGGACTCGGCGTCGGTCAGCTCCTTGATGAGCTGGTACTGGGCGTGGTTGGTGTCCTGGTACTCGTCGACCAGGATGTGCCGGAAGCGGCGCCGGTACGTCTCACGGACGTCGGGCCAGGCCTGGAACAGGTGGACCGTGTTCATGATGAGGTCGTCGAAGTCCATCGCGTTGGCGGCCTGGAGACGCGCCTGGTAGGTCTTGTAGGCCTCGGCGTAGATCTCCTCGGTGGGATTGTCGGCCCGCCCGGCCGCCGACTCGTGGTCGACCAGCTCGTTCTTGAGGTTGGAGATCCAGTTGAGCACGGCGCGCGGGTTGATCCGCTTGGGATCGAGGTCCATGTCGCGGCACACGAGCGTCATGAGCCGGCGCTGGTCGGCCGCGTCGTAGATCGTGAACGACGAGGTGAACCCGAACTTGCTCGCCTCACGGCGCAGGATGCGTACGCACGCCGAGTGGAACGTCGAGACCCACATCATGCGGGCCCGGGGACCGACGAGGTCGGCCACGCGCTCGCGCATCTCGGCGGCGGCCTTGTTGGTGAACGTGATGGCCAGGATTGAGCCGGGGTGGGCCCCACGTGCGGCGATGAGCCACGCGATGCGCCGGGTGAGCACCCGGGTCTTGCCCGAACCGGCGCCGGCCACCACGAGCAAGGGCCCGCCGGGGTGGGACACGGCGGCCTGCTGAGCCTCGTTGAGGCCTTCGAGCAGGGTCTCCGAGCGGGGACGCCGCTTCTCGGCGGACGCCTCCGGGGCGGCGGTGGGCACAGGGAACGGCAAGGTCATCGTGCCTCCCAGCCTAGTTGCCGGAGCCGACATCGCCCGCGCCGGAGGGTCACCGGCCGTAGACTCGCGTGCCATGGACGGCGCGGTCAGCATACGGGCGGCAGGAGAGGCTGACTTCGACGTGCTCACCGACCTCTGGGAGCGGTCAGCACGATCGAGCCACGCCTTCATGGCGGACCACGAGCTCGTCGAGCTGAAGCCGCACCTGCGCGACCTGCTGCTGCCCTCGATGGACGTCTGGGTGGCCGAGTCGGGCGACGAGCTGCACGGCTTCGTCGGCGCCCGCGACGAGCACGTGGAGCTCCTCTACGTCGCACCGGAGGCCCAGGGCCGCGGGCTCGGCCCGGCCCTCCTCGCGTACGTCGACGGTGGCTCCGGCCCGCACAGCGTCGAGGTCTACGCGGGCAACACCGTGGGGCTGGGCTTCTACCTCTCGCAAGGGTTCCACGAGACCCGCCGCGACCCCCTCGACGCCGCCGGCCGGCCCTTCCCGGTCGTCCACCTGGAACGCTGACCGGCATGGACATCGTGACGGTCGACCCGGCAGGCCACGAGCCGCCGTACGAGCAGGTGCGCCGCCAGATCGCCGAGGGCGCCGCGGCGGGCACCCTGGCGCCCGGGCACCGGCTCCCGACCGTCCGCCAGCTCGCCACCGACCTCGGGCTCGCCGCCAACACGGTCGCCAAGGCCTACCGGGCGCTGGAGGCCGACGGCGTGATCGAGACGCACGGCCGGCGCGGCACGCTCGTCGCCGCCCGGCGCCTCGGCGATGCCGAGGCCGCAGCAGCCGCTCGGACGTACGCCCGGCTCGCGCGGACGCAGGGCCTCTCGCTGGACGAGGCGACCCGGCTCCTCGAGCAGGGCTGGACGCACTGAGCAAGCTCTCAGCCGGCCGGGCTACCGTGGCCGTGTGGACATGTCACACAACCAGTTCGCGATCCTGGTCGCCCTGCTGTTCATCGCCGGCGTCGGCCTGATGGTCCTGGCACTCAGCGGCTACGGCAGCAGCGACCGCACGCGCCAGGCCCCGCCGCGGCTGCCCGGACACGACACCATGGACAAGCTCGACAAGAAGGACTGACGTCACTCGGCCATCGTGTTGGGCCGGCGCCACGTGCGCTCGAACGGCAGCCGCCACGCGCGGGGCGCGATGAGCTGGTGCACCGCGTTGGGCCCCCACGTGCCGCCCGCATAGGGCCGCACCGGTGGCTGGTCGTTGAGCAACGGCTCGGAGATCTCCCACAGCCGCTCGATGCCCTCGGCGGTCGTGAAGAGCGTGCGCTCGCCCCGCATCGCGTCGTAGATGAGCCGCTCGTACGCCTCGAGCACCTCACCGGCCCGCTCGGTCTCCTGCATCGCGAACTGCATGCTCAGCTTGTCGAGCCGCATGCCCGGACCGGGGCGCTTTCCGTAGAACGACAGCGACATCTTGGACGAGTCGGCCAGGTCGAACGTCAGGTGGTCAGGCCCGGCCAGGCCGACCCCCGATCCCGTCGGGAACATCGACTTGGGCGGCTCGCGGAACGCGATCGAGATGATCCGCGCCCCCTCGGCGAGCTTCTTGCCCGTACGCAGGTAGAACGGCACGCCGGCCCACCGCCAGTTGTCGATCTCGGCCTTGAGGGCGACGAACGTGTCGGTCTCGGAGTCCGCCGCGACCCCGTCCTCGTCGCGGTAGCCCTGGTACTGCCCGCGCACGACGTGGTGCGGGTCGAGCGGCAGCATCTGACGGAAGACCTTGTTCTTCTCCTCGCCGATCGAGTCCGAGTCGAGCGACGTCGGCGGTTCCATCGCCATGAACGCCATGACCTGGAAGAGGTGGGTCACGACCATGTCCTTGAACGCGCCGGTGCCCTCGTAGAACGCGGAGCGGCCCTCGACGGACAGCGTCTCGGGCACGTCGATCTGGACGTGGTCGATGAAGTTGCGGTTCCAGATCGGCTCGAACAGGCCGTTGGCGAAGCGGAAGGCGAGGATGTTGAGCGCTGCCTCCTTGCCGAGGAAGTGGTCGATGCGGAAGATCTGCTCCTCCGCGAACACCTCGTGCAGCTCGGCGTTGAGCGACCTGGCGCTGGCGAGGTCGGTGCCGAACGGCTTCTCCATGATGATGCGGGAGCGCTCGACCAGGTTGGCGGCGTCGAGGGTGTGCACGACGTCGAGGGCGGCCTTGGGCGGGACGCTCAGGTAGTGCAGGCGCCGCGGCGTGCCCCCGAGCTCGGCCTCGAGCGTGGCGGCTGCCGCCGCCAACGCCTCGGGACCTGCCTTGACGTTGACGTACGACAGCTTGGCGGCGAACTCGGTCCACTGCTCGTCGTTGAGCGGACGCGTCGCGAACTCCCGGCACGCCTTCTCCGCGAACGTGCGGAATCCCTCGTCGTCGAGCTCGTCCAGCGAGACGCCGATGATGCGGGACTCCGACACCAGGTCCGACTCGAGCAGGTGCATGATGCCCGGCAGCAGCTTGCGGCGGGCCAGGTCGCCGGTGGCACCGAACAGCACGATCAGGTGTGGCTCGTTCATTCCCACAGGCTAGACCCGCCGGATGACGGGCGCATGAACGTCGCTAGCGCGCGAGCTCCACGCTGAGTGGCACCGCGTTGGCGAGGGTGTGGCCGACCGGCGAGCTGGCCAGCACCTTGGCGCCTAGGCGGCCTGTCGGGCGTAGGCGCCCGGAGTCACGCCCAGCGTCGCGCGGAAGTGCCGCGTCAGGTGCGCCTGGTCGTAGAAGCCCACGACCGCCGCCACCTCCGCCGGGGGAACCCGGTCGAGCAGCAGGCCGCGAGCCCGGTCGACCCGCCGGCCGGTGACGTAGCGGTGCGGCGGCAGGCCGTACTCACGGCCGAAGGCCCGGATGAGCTGGGTCGGATGGGCGTCGAGCTCCGCCGCCAGCGACTCCAGCGTCGGGACGTCGGTGAGGTCATGGTCCAGCAGGTCCCGCACGCGGCGGGCCAGAGCGGGCTCCGCGCGGCGACGCCGAGGCTCCATCGAGCGGTCGAGGTGCTGCGCCATCCGCTCGCTCACCACCGCGAGCTGCGACTCCGCCTCGAGCTCGTCGCCGGGCGAGGCCAGCACCTGGTGGAGTCGGCCGACCGCGCGGACGAGCTGGTCGTCACGCAGCGTCGGCGATCGCACGGCAGCGCCCGTGAGCTCGAGCGGCAGCCAGCGCTCGTCGAGATAGACGACGCGCTTGTCGAAGCCGGTCGCCACGGCTGCCCTGCCGTCGTGCGGCACGTGGGGCGGCAGCAACGTCAGCGAACGCGGCGGCGCGTCGTGCGGGATGCGCTCCAGCTCGTACGAGACACCGCCGGTGTCGACGAGCAGCACGGTCCAGAAGGCGTGGGTGTGCGCGGGGTAGGCGTGTGCGGTGAAGTGCGCATGCAGCACCTCGCCGACGCCGGGCACGGCCGGGCGCCAGGCGCTGACGCGCTCACCGGCAGTCATGTCAGGAATGTACAAGACTGCGGCCAGCGGTCCCCGCGACGCTGGGGCCATGGCCGAGACCCCTGAACCCATCCGATTCGACACCAAGATCGCGGTGCTGCTGCGCCACGACCTCGCGAGCTGGCAGGCGCTCAACGTCACAGGGTTCCTCGTCAGCGGCATCGCGACCGACAAGGACCTCATCGGTGACGCGTACGAGGACGCCGACGGCACGGAGTACCTGCCGATGATCCGCCAGCCGATCGTCGTGCTCGCCGGCGACGCGGAGCAGCTGCGCGCTGCACACGCCAAGGCCGTGGCACGCGAGCTCCCAACGGCCGTCTACACCAGCGAGATGTTCGCGACCGGGAATGACCGGGACAACCGCGCCGCCGTCCGCGCGGTCCGCCGTGACGACCTCGACCTCGTCGGCATCGCCGTGCACGGTCCCAAGAACGCCGTCGACAAGACGTTCAAGGGTGCCGGCCTGCATCCCTGACGCGTCAGATCAGACGGCGGTCGTTGGCCCAGCGGGTGAGCTCGTGGCGGCTCGAGAGCTGGAGCTTGCGCAGGACGCTGGAGACGTGGGTCTCGACGGTCTTGATCGAGATGAACAGCTCCTTGGCGACCTCCTTGTACGCATACCCGCGGGCGATCAGGCGCATGACCTCCCGCTCGCGCTCGGTCAGCCGGTCGATCTCCTCGTCCACCTGGGCGACCTCGATCGTTCCGGCGAACGCATCCAGCACGAAGCCCGCGAGCCGCGGCGAGAACACCGCGTCGCCGGCCGCGACCCGGCCGATCGCGTCGAGCAGCTCGGGGCCCGAGATGTTCTTGGTGACGTAGCCGCGAGCGCCGGCGCGGATGATGCCGATGACGTCCTCGGCCGCGTCGCTGACCGACAGCGCCAGGAACTTGGTGTCGGGATGGCGCAGGTGGAGCCGGCGGATGACCTCCAGGCCGCCACCCCCGGGCATGTGGACGTCGAGCAGCACGACGTCGGGCTCGGTCTCGGCTATGACCTTGACCGCACTGTCGACGTCCTCGGCCTCGGCGACGATGTCGACGGGCCCGTCGATCTCGGCCCGCACCCCGGTGCGGAACATCGCGTGGTCGTCGACGATGGCGACGCGGAGTGTGGTCATGGGCTCACTTCTTCTGTCGTAGCTCGTGGTGTCGCGGTCTCTGCCTGGTTTGTGTCGCCGCGTCGAACCGGGACCTTGAGGGCGACCTCGGTGCCCTCCCCAGGTCCGCTGCGGATCGTCGCGGTCCCGCCGTGGCGCTCGACCCGGCCGATGATCGAGCCTCGCACACCCATGCGGTCCTCGGCGATCGACTCGGTGTCGAACCCCACGCCACGATCGCGGACGAACACCTCGACGGTGCGGCCGTCGGCCTCGGCGTAGACGTCGATCCGGTCGACGCGGGCGTGCTTGGCGGCATTGATCATGGCCTCCCGGGCCGCCTTGGCGACTGCCTCGACGTCCGGATCGAGCGGCGCGTCACCGACGGCGATGACCTCGACCGGGACCCGGTGCGCGTCCTCGACATCGGCGGCCGAGGCCCGGAGCGCCGCGACGAGCGAGTCGCCGGGCTTCTCGTCGTTGCCGTACAGCCAGGCGCGCAGCTCGCGTTCCTGGCGCCGGGCCAGGGTCGCCACGACGGCGGAGTCTCCGGAGTTCTTCTGCAGGAGGGCCAGCGTCTGGAGGACGGAGTCGTGGAGGTGCGCGGCGACGTCGGCGCGTTCCTGCGAACGTACGCGCTCGCGCCGCTCCTCTGAGAGGTCGCCGAGCAGCTTGGTGATCCACGGACCGAGGATCAGCAGCAGGCCGAGGGCGGCGACCGCGACGGCGGAGGCGAGGTCGACGATCGCGCCCCAGCCCCGCTCCTGGCTGAGGAAGTAGATCGCCGCCGTCACGACGAGCACGGCACCCGCCGCGATCCGCAGGGCGAACCCGAATCCGCGGGTCTGGCGCATCCAGCGCCCCCACGCGGCGTCGTCGAACTGGCGCCAGATCACCGCGAGGCCGATGACGCCGATCAGCAGCGGGGCGAACAGTCCACCGGCGATGCCCCGCCCGCTGGCCTGGATCATGAACATCACGCCGATGCCGACCGCGCCGAGCGCGACGGTCTGGAACACCTCGAAGGCGCCGGGCCGGCCGCTCGTGCGGAGCCCGCGCCGGGTCGCCGACTCGAGCCCCGGCGACAGGTCGGGCTGGCGCAGCGGCAGGAACCGCCACAGCAGCAGGTAGGCGATGACCCCCATGCCGTGGAACCACGTCGCCACGATGAACGCCAGCCGGACGTAGAGGACCGGCACGCCGAAGTGCTCGGCCACACCGGTCGCCACACCGCCGACGAGCCGGCGGTCGGCTGGTCGGTAGGCACGGCGGTACTCGGTCACCCCATGATCGTCACACGTACGCGTGCGCGCGCGCCATCAGGAACGCCCCTCCCCCACCCTGACCGGTCCCGGGTGGCTTTCAGGGTCGTACCCGATGGTCGCGCCGCCCGGCCTCGGACACGATGGAGGCATGAACGCAGAAGACACCCGCACCATCCCACCGGAGGGCGAGTTCGACCCGCACCGGCTTCGGTCGATCACCGACATGAAGCGGTCGAGGAACGACCGCATGCTCGGCGGTGTCTGCGCCGGCGCCGCGAAGTACCTCAACATCGACCCGGTCATCGTCCGCGTCGTCATCGCGGTCCTGACGATCGTGGGCTTCGCCGGCGTCATCATCTACGCCGCCGCCTGGTTCCTGCTGCCGGCCGAGGGCGAGGCCAAGAGCGTCGCGGCCGACTGGTTCCGCCTCGACAAGAACGAGGAGCAGGTGCGCGTCGCGGGCCTCGTCGGCGCCATCGTGCTGGCAGCTCTGGCCGTCGTCGGGGACGGTGGCTGGTTCTGGGACGGCGCACCGTGGATCCTGGTGCCGTTCGGGCTCGCCTACTACCTGTTCGTGGTGCGCCCCCGGCGCCGGCGCCAGGCCGAGACGGCCCTCGCTGCGGAGTACGCGCCTACCGCTGAGGACCCGGCTGACGAGTCAGCTCGTGGCCCGGAGCTCACCGCGGCCAAGGCCGGCCTCGTGACGCGGGGCAAGCTCGCCAAGTCCCAGCCAGACCGCTCGTGGACCCTCACCCTGCTGACCCTCTCGGTGACCGCCATCGCTGCCGCGGCGACGGGCATCTACGACGCCTACAACGACGGACCCCACTGGACGGCGTACGTCGCCGTCGCGCTCGGCGTCGTCGCCGTCGGCCTCCTGGTCAGCACGCTGATCGGCAACGGCGGGCCGCTGATCGGCATCGGCGCCATCCTGGCCCTCACGCTCACCATCGGCTCGCTGGTCCCCGGCGGCCAGATCGGCACCCAGTCGCCGACTCCCACGACCGCCGTCCAGGTCGATCCGAACTACCGCCACGGCATCGGCCTGATCGAGCTCGACCTCACCGACGTCGCCAACCCCGAGGCCCTGCTCGGCCGGACGATCGAGATCGAGACCGGCATCGGGCAGACCAGGGTCATCGTCCCTGACGGGCTCAACGTCCGGGTCACGTCCGACATCGACGCCGGCGAGATCCGCGTCTTCGACCGCAAGACCGACGGCACCGACACCCAGCTCACCTACGGCGCCGCCGCCCCGGGCCCAGCCCTCAGGCTCGACCTCCACCAACGACTCGGAAACATCGAGGTGATCCGCAGATGAGCAGGCACTCCTTCCGCTGGGAAGGGCTCGCCTTCGGGCTGTTCTTCCTCGCCGTCGTCGGCAACTGGTCGGTGTGGAAGCAGGATCTCCTGACTCCCCGTCAGCTCGGCCTCTCCGCGTCCGGGGTGCTGATCCTCCTCGGTCTCCTCGGCGTCGCCGCGACGGTCTGGCAGACCCGGCCGGCCAAGCCGGCGCCGACCGTCACCGACTCCGATCTCGACCCCCTCACTGATCTCCCGGAAGGACATGAAGATGAAGAAGCTCACCCGCAGCCGTGACGACAAGTGGATCGGAGGTGTGTGCGGCGGAGTCGCGGACTACACCGGCATCGACGCCAACATCATCCGCATCCTCGTCGCCGTCGGCACCGTCCTCGGATTCGGTTCCCTGATCGTGGCGTACGTCGTCGCGTGGATCCTGATCCCGCGTCGTCAACCCGCCGGACAGCAGACCGTGTGGGCGCAGGCTACTGACGCTCCGACCACAACGAGCGAGCCTGCACAGCCGTCTGCGTGAAGTCGGAGAAGACGCCGTCCACGCCGGCGTCGAAGAACGCGAGGTACTCGCCCACGGCATCGCCGTGGGCGGCCTTGATGGTGCTGGTCCGCAGGTTCGTCGGCAGGAAGTTGTTCTCGTTGCGCATCGTCCAGATGTGAACCAGGAGCCCGACGTCGTGGGCGTTCCGGATCAGCGCGGTCTGGCCGGCCAGCCGGTACTTCTTGTCGCGGGCGATGACCTGGCTCTTGTTGGGCCCGATGCCGTCGGCGTACGTCGCGATCGTGGCCAGCTCGCGGGGGGCCGTCAGGTCGGCGTACGTCCGAGGGTCGCGCGCCTCGATGAGGTCGTACGGCGCGCCCCGCCGGTCCATCAGCTGGATCAGGGGAAGCGGCGTGCGACCGAGCAGCCGGCGGAGGTTGCCGGTCTCCATCGACTGGATCATGACCTTGGACCGCTCGTGGTTGGCGCCTCGCCGCTGGAGGTCGGCGACCAGCAGGTCGTTGAGGTCCAGGCCGATCGCGGCGAAGTACGTGGGGTGCTTGGTCTCGACGTAGACGCCGATCGGCTCGGCACGGCCCACGCTCGCCTCTGCGGCGATGTCGAGCACCTCGACGAAGGTCAGGATCTGCTCGACGTGCTCGAGCGAGATGTTCTGCGGTCGCAGGGCCGGCAACCGCTCGCGGACGCGCAGCGTCTTGATCTCCTCGAGCGTGAAGTCCTCCGTGAACCAGCCCGTGTGCGGGACGCCGTCGATGAACTTCGTCATCTTGCGGTCGAGGAACTCCCGCCGGTCGGCGACGTCGGTCGTCCCGCCGATCTCGTTCTCGTGACGGACGACGAGGACGCCGTCCTTGGTGCTGACCACGTCCGGCTCGATGTAGTCGGCGCCCTGCTCGATCGCCAGCAGGTACGACGGCCGGGTGTGCTCGAGCCGCTCGCCGGGGACACCGCGGTGCGCGATCACGATGGGCGCCGGGGTCACCTCTCCATCAAAGCGCATCCGTCCCGTGTTGTGGGTCGGCGCGAACGAGACGCACGGCACCGTCACGGCGCGGGTCAGCGGCCGCCACGAGGTGCCCGTCGTGCCGGCGCAGCGTCGCCGCCACGCCGCCGTAGTACATCGTCAGGTCGGTCTCGGTCTTGACGACCTCGTCCGGCCGACCGGCGCGGTGCACATGGACCCGGGGGTGGCTGATCGCCTGCTGCAGGCCGAGCCGGCCGTTGACGAACCCCGCCAGCGCCTGCACGATCGCCGTCGTGATGCGGTCGGCGCCCGGCGAGCCGATCGCGATCGCGGAGCCGTCGACGTGGTGCCCGACCGTCGGCGCCATGTTCGACAACAGGCGGGTTCCCGGCGGCAACCCGTGAAGTCCCCGGGCGTTGAGCTCCTGCTCCCCGAGACAGTTGTTGAGCCAGATGCCGGTGCCCTTGGCGATCATCCCGGAGCTGTAGCCCGATGACACCGTCACCGAGCACGCCCCGCCGTCACTGTCGGTCGCCGACACGTGAGCGGTCGATCCGGACTCGAGCACCGCGAGATGGTCCTGGTCGACGAGTGCGAGGAACTCGGCAGCATCTCGCTCGAGGTCGTCGGTGTGGTCCAGGACCCGCAGGCGGTGGCCCAGCACGGCTCGCTGCACGCGTACGAGGTGCTCGACGTCCGCCTCGGCCCACTCCCCGTACGGCCTGCCGTCCAGCATGCGCAGCATCGCCGTCACGCACACCCCGCCGACGGACGGCGGCGGGTTGGTGCCGAAGGTCCAGTCGCCGACCGTGCTCAGCAGCGAAGGCCGCACGACCGGGCGGTAGGCCGCGAGGTCCTCGGGACCGAGTATGCCGCCACGAGCCAGCACGTCGTCGCTGATGAGCCTGGCCAGGTCACCCGTGTGGAGTGCGCTCGGGCCCTCCTCGGCGATCAGCTCCAACGAGCCGGCGAGGTCGGGCACGACGATGCGCCCCGTCGTGACCAGCCCGTCCTCGTCGTGGACGGCCGACCGACTCTGATCGTCCCAGCCGAACACCAGGTCGTGGACGTGCTCGAGGTAGTAGCGCGACGCGGAGCCGAGCCGGAACCCGCCACGAGCGACCTCGATCGACGGCGCCACGATCTCCCGCCACGGGACCCGACCCCAGCGTTCGTGCGCCGCGCCGAACGCGGCCACCGAGCCGTGGGTCGCGACCGATCCGGGCCCGATCGTCGCGATCACGCCGTCGCCGTAGTCCGTGTGGATGTCCCACGTCCCACCGCCGAGGTCACGGCCACGCCCCGGCATCTCCATCCAGCCGTCGACCGTCTGCGGGGCGCTGCCGTCCTGCGGCTGGACCGTGATGAACCCCCCGGAGCTGAGCGACACGATGCCGATCTCGTTGACCATCGTCACGAGTGCGGCGGCGAGCGCGGCGTCGACGGCGTTGCCGCCACTGCGAGCGACCTGCTCACCGGCGTCGGCGGCAGCCTCGTTGGGCGCGGCGATCGCGACATCTGGCATGCCCGCAGGCTACTCGTCGCCCGGACCTCGACCGGTAGGGTTGGGGGCAGGTGCGCCGGGAAGTCTGGTCGGCATGTTGCCGTCGACCCCGAGGAGCACCCCATGCCGACCCGTTCGCCTCGTCTGTTCGGCCGAGGATCGTGGCCCGAGGCCTCGCGCATCGCCGACATCCTCCGGCAGGAGACGATCGGCGGAGTGCTGCTGATCGGCGCCGCCGTGGTCGCGCTCGTGGCAGCCAATGCCGGCGACGCCTATGCCGAGCTGCGCGACACCGTCGTGGGGCCCCACGCCCTGCACCTCGATCTGACGCTCGGCACGTGGGCAGCCGACGGCCTGCTGGCGATCTTCTTCTTCCTCGCGGGTCTCGAGCTCAAGCGCGAGTTCGTGGCCGGCGACCTGCGCGACCCGAGACGGGCAGCGATACCCGTCATCGCAGCAGTGGGCGGCATGGCCGCCCCGGCCGTGCTGTTCGTCGCGATCAATGCCGGCGGCGCCCTGCGCGGGTGGGCGATTCCCACCGCGACCGACATCGCGTTCGCCCTCGCGGTGCTGGCCGTCATCAGCACGCACCTGCCCTCCGGCCTGCGGACGTTCCTGCTGACCCTCGCGATCGTGGACGACCTGCTGGCGATCACCATCATTGCGCTTTTCTACACCGCCGACCTCGACCCGGTGTGGCTCCTGGCCGCCCTCGTGCCGCTCGGGCTGTTCACCCTCCTGGTGCAGCGGCGCGTTCGCGCCTGGTGGCTGCTGCTCCCCTTGGCCGCCCTGACCTGGGGCCTCGTCCACGCATCGGGCGTACACGCCACGGTCGCCGGAGTCCTCCTGGGCTTCGCCGTGCCGGTCCTGCGCCGGGACGGACAGGACGGACCCGGGCTCGCCGAGCACTTCGAGCACCGATTCCGCCCGATCTCGTCGGCCGTCGCGGTGCCGGTCTTCGCGTTCTTCTCGGCCGGGGTGGCGATCGGCGGGTGGGACGGCTTCACCGGTGCGCTGTCCGACCGGATCACCATCGGCATCGTCGTGGGGCTCTTCGCGGGCAAGACGATCGGCATCTTCGTCGCGACCTGGCTCGCGGCGAGGTTCACCCGCGCCGACCTCGACGACGACCTCGCGTGGGTCGACGTGGTGGGCCTGGCGATGCTGGCGGGAGTCGGGTTCACGGTCTCCCTGCTGATCGCCGAGCTCGCGTACGGCGCCGGGTCGCAGGCCGACGAGCACGCGAAGGTCGGCATCCTGCTGGGCTCACTGGCCTCAGCCTGCGCGGCGGCGGTGCTCCTGCGGGCCCGCAACCGGCACTACTGCCGGATCGAGGAGATCGAGCGCCGCGACGAGGACGGCGACGGCATCCCTGACGCGTTCCAGACCTGAGACGGCATTCCCACCCGCGGATCTCGCGACGTGATCCGGGTCACAAGTGGCTACCCGCCTAGTCCCAAAGAACCATATGCACATGCTGTGGGTAACGCTGTGAACATGTGTACTCCCGGCATCGCAGACGATTCCACCCCGGAGTCCCCAGCTGCCACCGGTCCGGAGCGAGACGCGATGGCCCCGCCTGCCGCGTGACCACTCCGGGTTTCGCCGCCGCCGCGCGGGGGTATCCCGGCCGGGAGATGACGATTCAATCACTGGTGACCCAGCGCCCCGGCCGGCCGGATGCCGGCGCGCCGGCCTCCGACACCGCGCCGCGAGGATTTCTCGACTGCCGAGGTGAGTGGCAGGCACTTGACGAGGAGGGGGACGCAGATGCTGCTTCCTAAGGCACGCGGCGAGATCAGCGAGGCGCTGTTCGAGGCGCTGCGGTCCGACACCGGCGACCTCGACAGCCTGCTGCCGGTTCCCGCGAGCGACGCCGACGACATCCACATCGCGCTCTGGGCGATGTACGAGCTTCATTACTCGGGTTTCGAGGACGTCGACGACGAGATGGAGTGGCATCCCGGCATCCTCGAGCTGCGCCGCGCCCTCGAGCGCGACTTCGAGAGCGAGCTCAGGGCACGCCTGCCGCAGACCGTCCTCGGCGAGCCGTTCGCGGAGGCGCTGTTCGCGTTCATCGCCGACCACGACGGCCCGTCGCTGGCTGCCTTCGTCCAGCGCAAGGCCGACCGCGAGCAGGTGCTCGAGCTGCTGAGGCACCGCACGATCTACCACCTCAAGGAGTCCGACCCGACCGCGTGGGTCGTGCCACGGCTGCCCACGGCTCCCAAGGCCGCGCTGATGGAGCTGCAGTACGACGAGTACGGCGACGGAGACCCCAACCGACTCCACGCGCACCTGTTCGCCGTGGGACTCGAGGCCTCGGGCCTGCGCGCGGATCCGTATGCCTACATCGATGACGTGCCGGTCGAGGTGCTGGAGGTCAACAACGCGATGTCGCTGTTCGGGCTGCATCGTCGGCTTCGCGCCGCCTCGCTCGGACATCTCGCGGCCTTCGAGGCCACGAGCTCGCTGCCGTCGCGCCGCATGGTGCAAGGCCTGGAACGGCTCGAGTTCCCGCGCGAGATCATCGACTACTACGAGGAGCACATCGAGGCCGACGCGGTGCACGAGCAGCTCGCCGTGCGGACGATCTGCGGCAGCCTCGTCGCCGAAGAGCCTCAGCTCGTCGACGACGTCCTGCTCGGCGCCTTCACGTGCCTCGACCTCGAGGACCGCTACACCCGACGCATGCTCGACGAGTGGGGCGTGGAGGAATGACGGAGCACGGTTTCGACCATCCGGACGTCGTCATCTGCCCCGGAGGCCCCTTGCTGCTGCGCGGCAAGCACGTCGTCGAGGACGCGGACGGCGTCACCCACGAGACCTGGCGACCCGTCAGCGCGGTGTGCCGGTGCGGCAAGTCCGCCGACCAACCCTGGTGCGACGGCACCCACAAGGTCCTGCCGCCGCGCGACCGGCCCTAGTCGCCGGCCTGATGCAACGCCCGCGTCGCAGGCCCCTCGAGGACCTCGCCGTCGGGAGAGAACCTCGACCCGTGCAGCGGGCAGTCCCAGCTCTTCTCCTGGTCGTTCCACGACAAGATGCCGCCCAGGTGCGTGCACACGGCGCGGACGGCGCAGGTACGCCCGTCGACGGTCGAGACTCCGGTCGGCAGCACCCCGTCGCGACCGACGCGACCCTCACCCTCGGGCGGGGTGTCCGGTGCCTCCTTGAGCTCGGCCGACACCAGGCCCTTGGCGAGGTGCACGCCCACCGCGAGGTTGAGCTCGGCGATCTTGGCTGCGCCGGCCGGTCGGGTGATCCTGCGTGACATCGGCTTGGACCAGGACACCGGCTCGCCAAGCAGGCTGGAGGTGAGGTTGCGCGCCGCCGCGACAGCGTTCGACATGCCCCACTTGTCGAAGCCGGTCGCGACGTGGAACTTGCCGCCGCCGCGCGGGAGGTATCCGACATAGGGGATGCCGTCGTGCGACTGGTAGTCCTGCGCCGACCACACGTGCGTCTCCACGGCACCGGGGTAGTACGTCGCCGTCCACTCGCGCAGCTCGTCGACCAGCTGGGCCTCGGAGTCGGCTCTCCCGACGGTGTGCCCGTTGCCGCCCACCATGAGCTTCGTCGCGCCGTCCGTGCGCGGGATGTCGCGCACCGAGCGGGAGGGCGTCCCTGCCGACAGGGCCATCGGCATGGGCGTGGTGGCGAAGTCGAACGCGAGGGCGTACGACCGCATCGGCTCGAGCTTGGCGAAGTAGAGCCCGCGGTCCAGGATCGGGGTGCCGGTCGCGAGCACGACCTCGTCGGCGCTGACCTGGGCGCCGCCGTCGAGGTGCAGCGTGGGCCGGCCGGTCTTCGAGGCACTCACGACGCGGTGCCCCTCGTGGATCGTGCCGCCGTGCTCGCGCACCTGACGGGCCAAGGCGATCAGCACGTCCAACGGGTCGAACTGGTACTGCTCGGCCAGCATCACGCCGCCGTGGTTGGGGAACGGCAGGTCGAGCGAGTCGTGCCACTGCACGTCGAGCCCCAGCGAGCGAGCGGCGTCGTGCTCCTTGCGCACGGTCGCGACCTGCTGGGGCTGTGCGGCGTACGTGATGGCGTCTCGCGTCTGCACGGGGACGTCATGGTCGGCGCAGAACCTGACCAGCCACTTCTGCCCCTCGAGGTTGCCGTCGACGTACGCCTGCGCGACGTTGTGCGACTGCTTCTGCAGGATCGTGGACAGCTTGGTGCCCTGCAGCAGCGAGAGCTTGGCCGTGGTGTTGCCGGTGGTGACCGCGCCGACGTGGCGAGCCTCGATGACCGCGACCCGTCGACCAGCACGGGCCAGGAGCAGGGCGGTGGTGAGCCCGGTGAGACCGGCCCCGACCACGATGTCGTCGAGATGCTCATCGACCGGCAACGGGTCACTGGCGGGCAGGTCGGTCCGATCGAGCCACAAAGACGTCATGACCCGGGCGTACCCGCACGTCCCGGCGACAAACGCGCCGCCGTCCTAGGCTGGGTGCATGGCCGGACTGCGCTCGATCGCCCAGGAGCTCTACGGTCGGCCGTTGTCGGAGTTCATCGCCGCACGCAAGGAGGCGGCCGCCGGCGCGGGCGACAAGGAGCTGGCCGGACAGGTCAAGACGCTGCGCAAGCCCAGCGCCGGCGCCTGGGCGGTCAACGCCCTTGCACGGGAGCGGGCGGAGCTCGTCGAGGAGGTCGTCGAGCTCGGCGAGCAGCTGCGCGACGCCCAGTCGGACTCCGACGGCTCGCGCACCCGCCTGCTCGACCGGGCGAGACGCGACCTGACCCGGCAGGCGCTCGACGAGGCCGCCGAGCTGGTCGAGGCCTCCGGCGGGAGCTTCAGCGACCAGGCCGCCGCCGGCGTCGAGGAGACCCTGCGAGCCGCCATGACCGACCCGGACGCAGCGAACGCCGTGCAGGACGGCCTGCTGGTCGCCACGTTCGCCGCCAACCCGTTCGAGCCGGTCGACCTCTCGGAGGTCGTCGCGATCCCGCCCGAGGGAGCCCGACCGCGGACGAGGAAGAAGCCCGCCAAGACCGGTCCGACACAGCTCGAGCGCAAGCGCATCGAGGCGGCCGAGGCGACGGTGGCCAAGGCGCGCCGCAAGGCCAAGGCGGCAGCCGACGAGCTCGAGTCGCTCGTCGAGGAGCGCGAGGAGCTGCAGGAGGAGCTCGCCGACCTCCGCAAGCGGGCCAAGGCCATCGAGCGCGAGATCGCCGACACGGAGCGCGCCCTCGACAAGGCCGACACCGTGGCCGACCGGGCCGAGGAGGCCGAGCGGTCGGCCCAGGAGGCCCTCGACGACGCAGAGGCCGAGCTCGAGCGGCTCCGCAACGGTTGATGCTGGCGCCTCCGGGTAGTTCGCGCTCGGAGGAAGGAGAAGCGATGACCGAGCACACCGCGCAGGCGCTGGTGATCGTCGACATGCAGGTCGACTACTTCAACGACGGCGAGCTCGAGCGTTGCCGCGACGACCTCGTCGCCGCCTGCAACACGCTGTTCGAGCGGGCGACCGCCGCCGGCGCACCCGTCGTCGAGGTGCGCACCGAGCACCGGCCGGACCGGTCGACCTGGGCGCTCAACATGCGCGAGGACGACAGCGGCATGGTCATCGAGGGGACGCCCGGTGTCGATCCCGTTCCCGGGCTGCGCACCGAAGGCGCCCTGCGCGTCGTCAAGACCCGGGACAGCGCGTTCTTCCGCACCGACCTCGAGGATCTGCTCCGCAGCCGGGGGGTCGAGTCGATCGCCCTGGTCGGCGTCTCGACCGAGTCGTGCATCGCCACGACGGCCGCCGACGCGTACGCCCGCGACCTCCGCGTCGTGCTGGTCGACGAGGCCGTCGCGTCGATCGATCCCGGCCTCAATCGACGCACGCAGGAGCAGCTGGAGCAGCAGTACCGTCAGCCGACCGTCCGGCTCGACGACGTCGCGTTCGACGCTCCGGGCCGCGCTGCCGTCAGCGCCTGAGCGCGGCCGGCGTCAGCTCCCGTACGCGGGTGTGGGCGATGGCCGCGCGCGCCGCGTTCATGCCGCACGCACCGTGCACGCCGCCGCCGGGATGGGCAGAGGCCGAGGCGAGGTAGAGGCCGCGGACGGGGGTCTCGGCGCGACCGAGTCCCGGCACCGGCCGGAAGATCAGCTCCTGGTGCAGCTGCGCCGTGCCGCCATTGATCGATCCGCCGATCAGGTTGGCGTCGCGCTCCTCCATCTCGCGCGGCCCCAGCACCCGCCGGGCCAGGACCCGCGACCCGAACCCGGGCGCCAGCTCCTCGATGCGCGCCTGCATGCGATCGGCGAACCGCTCGCAGTCGTCGCGGTCCCACACACCGCGGATGCTGCCGTCGCCCGCGTCGCCGACCGCGGCCTGCGGGACGTGCGTGTAGGCCCACAGCGCTTCGGTGCCGGGAGGCGAGCGCGTGGGGTCCGTCGTCGTCATCTGGCCCGCCAGCATGAACGGGGCTGCGGGGATCGAGTGGTTGGACACCTGGGTCAACGCCTCGGTCATCTGCTCGACCGAGTCGGCGATGTGGAACGTGCCGGGTGCCGCAGGCGGCGGCGAAGCCCATGGGACGCCCCCGTCGACGGCCCAGTCGACCTTGACCGTGCCGGGATCGAGCTCGAACGACCGCATCGCCTTCGTGGTGCTGGCCGGTAGATCAGCCTCGGACACGAGTCCGCCGTAGAGGTGCGGAGCAGCGACGTTGGCGAGCACGGCCCGGGTGGCCCCGAAGCGTTCGCCGTCCCTCGTGCGTACGGCGACGGCCCGGCGGCCGGCGACCTCGATGCGGGTGACCTCGGACGAGCACTGGATCTCGCCGCCCAACGACTGGAAGCGGCGGGCCAGGGCCTTGGTGAGCTCGCCGGCGCCGCCCTGCGGCACCGGGAACCCCACGGTCTGACCGAGCATGACCAGCAGGAGGCCCATCAGGCCCGAGCCGGGGGCATGCAGCGGGATGTCGGCGTGGGCCGCGTTGCCCGCGATGATCAGCCGCGGCGACCGGCCGCCGAACCTCACGCGGCCCAGCTCGGCCGCGGGGGTCAGCATCGAGCGCACGAAGTCCAGGCCGCCCACGCTGCGCAGCTTCGCGAGCGCCCCGATCCCGTGCTTGACCGGAGGAAACGGCGACAGCAGCGCGCCGACCATGTGGTCGCCGATGCGGTCCCACTGGCCGCAGAGCTCGAGCCACGCATCACCGTCACCGGGGTGCTGCTCGTCCATCTGCCGGGCCGTGAGGTCGCGGTCGCGGTGCAGCATCGCCCACTGGCCGTCCTTGGTCGGATGCCCGAAGACCGCCGGCGCGTGCTCCCACGTCAGTCCGTGGTCCTCGAGGTGGAACGACCGGATCGTCGGCGATCCTTCGGCCAAGGGGTAGAACGCACTGAAGGTGTCGTGCACGAAGCCGGGCTGGACGTCCTCGGCACTCCGCACCGCTCCCCCGACCTCGGGCTGAGCCTCGAGGACGAGGACCGACCAGCCGGCGTCGATCAGGTGGTTCGCCGCGACGAGCCCGTTGGGTCCGGCACCGATGACCACCGCGTCGTACGCACGACTCATCCGGTCTTGTCCTTGCCGGTGACCCGCGCGATCACGTTGCGGCCGATGCCGACCAACGCGTTGCCCTGCGCACCGTGCAGCAGGTTGCCGGCGAAGTTGGACTCCAGGACGTTGCCCTGCGTCGGCTCCACGTGGGTCGTGCGGTCGATGGCCCCGAACCTGAACAGCGGCCCGACCAGCATGTCGAAGGCCCACGGCACGGCGTTGAACCCGAACCGCATGAGGTCGTTGGCGATCCCGACCTGCGTACGGGCGCGGTGCCGGTCGAGCCGGCGCAGCGTGATGCGGGCGACCCGCTCAGGCGACAGGACGGGCGGCGGAGGGCGGCCGGCGAATCCGTCGTAGTTCGCGGCTTGCTCGTAGATCGGGGTGTCGACACCCCCGGGAGCGACGTAGGCGATCGTCACGTCGTCGAGGTCACGATTCTCCAGCTGCAGCTGCCGCGCCAGCGCCCGGACCCCCCACTTGCTCAGGACGTACGCACTCATGCCCGGCACGCCGATGTGGCCGATCACGGAGCCGAACAGCACGAGCGAGCCGGCCCGCTGCCGTCGCAGGACGGGGATCGCGTGCCGGGCGATGTTGACCGAACCGGTCAGGTTGGTGCGCAGCACGCCGTCGAAGACGTCGACCGGGACCTCCTCGGTGCGCCCGTACGCCACGACGCCGGCGCAGTGCACGACCGCGTCGATCCGGCCGTGCTGCGAGGTCACGGCGGTCATGAGCTTCTCGACCTCGGCGTCGTCGCCGACATCCGTCGGCAGCACGAGCGCCGACGCCGCACCGGCCGCCTCGCACTCCCGGGCCACCTGCTGCAAGGGAGGTTCGCCACGCGCGACGAGGACGACGTGATCGCCCGCCTCGGCCGACTGCAGCGCGACGGCCCGGCCGATGCCGCTCGACGCTCCGGTGACGACGAGGACCCGGGGGTCCGAGGTCACGGCTTGAGCACCACCTTGATGCAGCCGTCCTGCTTCTTCTGGAACATCTCGTACGCGCCGGCGGCGTCCTCGAGCGGGACGTGGTGCGTCGCCAGCGACTCGACGCCCAGGACGTCGGCGTCCTGGTCCAACAGCTTCTGGATGTCGTCGGTCCAGCGCTTGACGTGGCACTGGCCCAGCCGCATCGTGATGCCGCGGTCGAACATCTCCATCATCGGCATCGGGTCGATCTCGCCGCCGTAGACGCCGCTGACCGAGACCGTGCCGCCACGGCGGACGGACTTGATCGAGTCGACCAGGGCCGCCATCCGGTCGATCGCCATCTTGTCGGCGAGCGGGTTGGCGACGGCGTCCGGCAGGAGCCCCACCGCGGTGATCGCGGCCTTGGCGAACGGGGAGCCGTGGGCCTCCATGCCGACCGCGTCGACCGTGCCGTCCGCTCCCCGCCCGTCGGTCAGGTCGAGGATCGCCTCGGGCACGCTGTCGACCGAGCCCATGTCGACGACCTCCACCCCGTACGAGCGGGCGAGGTCCAGGCGCTCGGGAACTCGATCGACGCCGATCACCCGCCGTCCGGCATTGAGGGCGATGCGCGCCGTGAGCTGACCGACCGGGCCGAGCCCGAACACCGCACACGTGCCGCCTTCGGGGACGTCCGCGAACTCGTACGCCTGCCACGCGGTCGGCAGGATGTCCGACAGGTAGAGGTAGCGCTCGTCAGGCGCACCGTCGGGGACCTTGATGGGCCCGAACTGCGCCTGCGGGACCCGCAGGTACTCCGCCTGGCCACCCGGCACCGAGCCGTAGAGCTCGGTGTAGCCGAACAACGACGCGCCCTTGCCGGTCTTGGTGTTCTGCGTGGTCTCGCACTGGGCGAACAGGCCGCGCGAGCACATCCAGCAGTGTCCGCACGAGATGTTGAACGGGATCACGACGCGGTCGCCGACCTTGAGGTCGCCCGCCTCCGGGCCGACCTCCTCGACGACACCCATCGTCTCGTGACCCAGCACGTCGCCCGGGTCGAGGAAGGGGCCGAGCACCTCGTAGAGGTGGAGGTCGGAGCCGCAGATCGCGGTCGACGTCACCTTGATGATGGCGTCGTTGGGCTGTTCGATGACCGGGTCGGGCACGGTCTCGACCGAGACCTTGCGTCGTCCCTGGAAGGTCAATGCGCGCATCAGTTCTCCTTGGTCGTTCGTTGGGTGGTCCTGCCGGCCTCGTGCCGGCCTTCCGCGAGGAATGCGAGGCGGCGCAGCGCCTCGGTGTTGCGCCACTTCAGCGACAGCCCCTTGATCGGCTCGGGCACGAGCACGCCGGGACCAGCGACCGCGTCCTCCACGATCGTGACCTCCGTCTGCGCCCCGACGTCGCTCAGCCGCATCTCGACCTCAGCCTCGCCGATGGGCCAGCCTCGGGCCCGCAGCTTGATCGAACGGCCGGGAACGACGTCGAGGACCTCGGTGTGGTCGTTGATCACGAGCGGCCAGACGCCGACCGAGTGGTAGAGGCGGCTGCCTTTCTCAGGCCAGTTCTCGTCGACGTCTCGCATGCGGGTGGCGCCGACGACCCACAACGGGTAGAGCCAGCCGTCGGCCAGCACCGCCCACACGGCGTCGGGGGTGGCGTTGACGATGCGCGTGTTGACGCTCACGGAGCGGTCTCCTCGGGGGTCGGGTACATCTTCGTGTCCCTACCCAAGCCCCACCGCGTACAAACAACGAGGCAGGGGCGCCGGTTTCGCCGCCCGGGCAGCGGGTACGCACACGGCCCGCCGACCCAGGAGAACCATGCCGTCCGAGCCCCTCACAGCCCTTGCCATCAACTGCACGCTCAAGCCGAGTCCCGACGCGTCCAGCGGCGACCTGATGGCGCACCAGTTCCTCGATGCCCTTGCCGAGCACGGGGCCACCGGAACCGTCATCAGGGCGGTCGACCACAACATCATGCCGGGCGTCGAGGCGGACATGGGTGACGGCGACGACTGGCCCGCCCTGCGGGACCAGGTGCTCGACGCGGACATCCTCGTCTTCGTGTCGCCGACGTGGATGGGGCACATGTCGAGCGTCGCCCAGCGGGTGCTCGAACGGCTCGATGCCGAGCTGTCGAGCGAGGACGACGACGGCAACCCCGTCCTCTACGGCAAGATCGCGGTCGTCGGAGTGGTCGGCAACGAGGACGGCGCCCACAAGGTGACCGCCGACCTCTACCAGGGTCTGAACGACGTCGGCTTCACGATCCCGGCCCAGGGCGGGACGTACTGGAACGGCGAGGCCATGCAGACGACGGACTATCGCGACCTCGACGAGACACCGGAGCCCGTCGCGTCGGCGATGCAGGCCGCTGTGGCCAACGCCGCACATCTTGCTCGCGCCCTCAAGGAGTCGCACTACCCCGGCGCGTCCTGAGTCCCGCCCGGGGATTGGCCGTGCGCCGCAGGGGTAGGTTCCGGGCATGACCACGATTGACCTGGGCCGGCCCGAGAAGGGCGATGTCGTCGACCTCATCATCGAGGACCACCGGAGGTTCGAGGCGCTTCTCCGCGACCTCCGCAACATCGAGAGCGATCGCGAGAGCGTACGGGCGGCGTTCTCCGCCCTGCACGTCGCGCACGCCGAGGCGGAGGAACGGTTCGTCTATCCCGAGCTGCGCCGCAAGACCTCCGCGGATGCCGAGGAGATCGAGCACGGTGCCGAGGAGCACGCCGAGGGCAACGAGGCCTTGCTCGCGCTGCTCGAGTGCTCGGGCACCGACACCCAGAAGTTCGACGACGCCCTCGAGAAGCTCGCCGAGCTCGTCAACCACCACCTGACCGAGGAGGAGCTGACGATCCTCAATCCCGCTCGCGAGGACGTCGGTGAGCCGACGCGGACGGCGCTCGGCGAGAAGTTCGCCGCCGAGCGCAACCGGCAGATCGATGCCGACTGCGGCGCGATCGAGAACGTACGCCGTCTCGTCCGGGAGGCCCGCGCTGAAGGACTCCTGGACGACTCAGAAGACGCATGACGCTGCGCCAGGTCGGCGTCGAGGAGGAGATGTTCCTCATCGATCCTCGGACCCGGCAGCTCGCTCCCGTCTCCGACGACGTCGTCCACTCGAGCCGAGAGGCCGAGGAAGGGCTCGACCAGGAGCTGTTCCTGCAGCAGATCGAGACGGCGAGCCGGCCGCAGTCCGACCTCGCAGCCCTCAAGGCTGACCTGATCGAGCAGCGCCGGCGCGCGGCCGGGTCCGCGGACGCCGTCGGCGCGACCGTCGCCGCGGTGGCCACCCCGGTGCTCGCCGATCCACACGGCATCGTCACGCCGAAGGAGCGGTATCACACGATGCTGGACCGCTTCGGCGAGATCCGCCGGCAAGGTCTCGTGTGCGCCACGCACGTGCACGTCAGCGTCGAGCAGCACGAGGTCATCGGGATCATCGACGACGTACGCCCGTGGCTTCCGCTCCTGATGGCCGTCTCGGCCAACTCCCCGTACGCCGAGGGTGTCGACACCGGCTACGCCAGCTGGCGCGGACAGCTGTGGGACGCCTGGCCGAGCGCCGGCCCGGTCGAGCCGTTCGGCGACCTCGCGGGATACCGGGACGCGGTCCGGGAACTGGTCGGGTCGGGAGCCGCGCTCGACGAGGCGATGGTCTACTTCGACGCTCGTGTGGCCCGCAGCTATCCCACCGTCGAGATCCGGGTGGCCGACGTCTGCACGAACCTCGACGACACCGTGCTCGTCGCCGAGCTCGCGCGAGCGCTCGTCGAGACACTCGCCCGTGAACGTGCCCGCGGGAGCGTCGCGGAGGGCTGGCGGGTCGAGCTGCTCCGTGCGGCCCGGTGGCGGGCCCGCCGGCACGGCCTGGCCGACTCCCTGCTCGATCCCGTCACGCGGGCCGTCGTCCCGGCCGAGAAGGCGCTGTCGACCCTGCTGGAGCACCTGCGCCCCGTGCTCGACGACCACGGCACGACCTCCCTGGTCGAGGACGGCATCCGCCGCCTGCTGGTCGACGGGACCGGCGCGGACCGCCAGCGGGCGGTCGCCGGTCGGTCGCCGGACCTCACCGCCGTCGTCGACGACCTCGTCCGGCGGACGCAGGCGTCGTTCGACGACTGACGTCAGTCGTAGTCGGACTCGTTGTCGAGCGAGATCCAGTCGGACGACTTCTGCCGCGTGGTGGAGCCGTCCTTGGTGATCAGCAGCGTGCCGTCGTAGCCCTGGACGGCATACCGCGTGCCGTCCTTCTTGGCCACGAACGCGTCGAGCCCGGGATCGTAGGTGCCACGCAGGTCGATCGGCTCGCCGCCGTCGGGCTGGGTGACGAACCGGAACGACTCCCCTGAGGCGTCCTTGCCGCAGATCGAGGTCTTGGCGTCGGTCGTCGTGGTCTTGTAGAGGATCACCGGGTAGGAACCGCCGCAGGCCAGGCCGAGGCCGGACTTCTTCTGCTCCTGCGGCGTGACCGGGGTCGTGCCGCAGTCGGGCAGCAGGCTGTCCTGCTCGACGCCCTCGATGTTGAACTGGGTGTCGGGGCCCTCGCACGAGACCTTGGGCGTCGGCTTGGTCGTGGTCGGCTCGCTCGTCGGAGCACCCGTCGGCGCCGTGCTGCTGCTCGAGTCGGTGCCGGACGCACGCGAGCCGTCGGGACCGTCGTCGCCCATCAGCCGCCAGCCGGCGAACGCCACCACGGCGAGAACGGCGATCACGAACAGGACCACGAACACCTGCTTGGGCCGCTGGGAGGCGGTCTGACTCACTGGTGTTCCCCTTCGATCGACTCAGACGACCCTAACAAGACAGCCCGGCTACTCCCACTCGATCGTTCCCGGGGGCTTGCTCGTGATGTCGAGGACGACCCGGTTGACCTCGTCGACCTCGTTGGTGATGCGGGTCGAGATGCGCTCGAGCACGTCGTACGGCAGGCGGCTCCAGTCGGCCGTCATCGCGTCCTCGCTCGAGACCGGGCGCAGCACGATCGGGTGCCCGTACGTACGACCGTCGCCCTGCACGCCGACCGAACGCACGTCGGCCAGCAGCACGACCGGGAACTGCCAGATCTCGGCGTCGAGGCCGGCCGCTGTCGTCTCCTCGCGCACGATGGCGTCGGCCCGGCGCAGGATGCGCAGGCGGTCGGCGTCCACCGCACCGACGATGCGGATCGCCAGGCCCGGCCCGGGGAACGGGTGGCGGCCGACGATCGCCTCGGGGATGCCGAGCTGGCGGCCCACGTCGCGCACCTCGTCCTTGAACAGGGTGCGAAGCGGCTCGATCAGGCTGAACACGAGGTCGTCCGGCAGGCCGCCGACGTTGTGGTGGCTCTTGATGTTGGAGGCACCCGTGCCGCCCCCGGACTCGACGACGTCGGGGTAGAGCGTGCCCTGGACCAGGAACTTCACCGGCGTCCCGGGGGTCGCGAGCACCTCGCGCTCGGCCGCCTCGAAGACGCGGATGAACTCGCGGCCGATGATCTTGCGCTTCTCCTCGGGGTCGGAGACACCGGCGAGGAAGCCGAGGAACTGCTCGCGGGCATCGACGACCTTGAGATCGACACCCGTGGCCTCGACGTAGTCCTTCTCGACCTGCTCGGCCTCGCCCTCGCGAAGCAGGCCGTGGTCGACGAACACGGCGGTCAGCTGGTCCCCGATCGCGCGCTGCACCAGCGCGGTCGACACGGCGGAGTCGACACCGCCCGACAAGGCCGAGATGACCCTGGCGTCGCCGACCTGCTCGCGGATGAGCTCGACCTGCTCGTCGACGATGTTGCTGCTGGTCCAGGTCTGGCGGCAGCCCGCGATGTCGACCAGGAACGCCTCGAGGATGCGCTGCCCGTGCTCGCTGTGCAGCACCTCGGGGTGCCACTGGACGCCGGCGAGGCGGCGCTCGGTGTGCTCGAACGCGGCCACGGTGGCGCGCGGCGAGTTGGCGTTGACGAGGAATCCGTCGGGGGCGGCGACGACCTCGTCGCCGTGCGACATCCACGAGGTCAGGGCTGTCGGGACGCCCGCGAGCAGGATGCCGGGCTCGACGACGCTGACGGCCGTGCGACCGTACTCCCGCTGCCCGGTGTGCGCGACGTTGCCGCCCAGGACCTGCGCCATCGCCTGGAAGCCGTAGCAGATGCCGAACACCGGGACTGCCGCCTCGAACAAGGTGGCGTCGAGGTGCGGAGCGCCGGTCTCGTAGACCGAGGACGGCCCTCCGGACAGGATGATCGCGGCGGGCTGCTTGGCGAGCATCTCGTCGATCGGCATGGTGTGCGGGACGATCTCGGAGTAGACCCGCGCCTCACGCACCCGGCGGGCAATCAGCTGGGCATATTGCGCCCCGAAATCGACGACGAGAACCAGGTCATGATCAGGGGTCACAGGTGCCATCCTATCGGCCGAAAAATAAAGTTCAGAACGTGCGTAACCCGCTGTCACCACGGTCGTTTTACAGGGTGGATCTAACAACACTCCCTCCCGTTAGATCATGTGCTGCTCCTCGTGGCACAACAGGGCCCGACCCGTGAGCTCCCTCCCGGTCGGGCTCTGTGCATTCCGGGGCTCCCACCCTGAGTGCGACGCAGCCCCCGCCCCGGCGGGGGCTCTGTCGTTCCCCGGCCTGTGAGCGGTGACTTGGCGTCCAGTGCGCAGCTCGAAGTGGACGCCAGGTCACCGCCCCGCTCGAGGACGGGGTTACGAGACTCCGACGATGGGGAGCCGCAGCGCTGCGGGCGCATCCGCCGGGACGGCGGGATTCTTCGGCGGGACGGGCTGGAGCTTGCGATAGGGCTCGCCGACGGCCGGGCGTACGTCCGCCTCACCCTTGTTGGGCCAGTACGACAACGCGCGCTCGGCCTGCGCCGTGATGGTCAGCGACGGGTTGACGCCGAGATTGGCGCTGATCGCCGAGCCGTCGACGACGTGCAGGCCCTCGTGGCCGAAGAGGCGCTGGTAGGGGTCGATGACACCGGTCTCGGGCGAGTCACCGATCGCACAGCCGCCCATGAAGTGGGCCGTGAGCGGCACGTTGAACGGCTCGCCGATCGTGCCACCGGGCGTGCCCTCCATGTGGTCGGCCATCAGCTGCACCGCCTCATGCGCCGGCGGGATGAACGACGGGTTGGGCGCGCCGTGCCCCTGCTTGGACGACAGCTTGCGACGCCCCGTGAGGCCGCGCTTGGTGTAGGTCGTGATCGAGTTGTCGTGCGTCTGCATGACCAGCGCGATGACGGCGCGCTCGGACCAGTGCCGCAGGTCGTACAGCTTGAAGATGCTGGCCTTCTGCCGCCACATCTCCTTGAGCCACACCCGCCAGCGCGGGGTGCTGGTGCTGCCGTCGGTCAGCACGGTCTGCAGCAGCGACATGGCGTTGGAGCCCTTGCCGTAGCGCACCGGCTCGACGTGCGTGTGCTCGTCGGGGTGGAACGACGACGTGATGGCGGCGCCGTGGCTGTAGTCGACGTCGCGACGATCGGCGATGGCACCGAGCAGCGCCTCGGAGTTGGTACGCGTCAGCAGCCCCAGCCGTTGGGACACCTCCGGCAGCGCCCCCCGGTCGCGCATGCGGTGCAGCAGCTTCTGCGTGCCCATCGTGCTGGCCGAGAAGATGACCTGCTCGGCGGTGATCTTCTTGCGCGGTCGGAAGCGCCGGTTCGTGCGCCGCGTCTCGATCTCGTAGCCGCCACCCGCCAACGGGGTGACCGACGTGACCGTGGTGAGCGGGTGCACCTCGGCTCCGCCCTTCTCGGCCAGGTAGAGGTAGTTCTTGACCAGGGTGTTCTTGGCGTTGTGACGGCAGCCCGTCATGCACTCGCCGCAGTGCAGGCAGCCTGCGCGGTCCGGGCCGGCGCCCCCGAAGTAGGGGTCGGCGACGGTCTCGCCCGGCTCGGCGCCGAAGAAGACGCCGACCGGGGTGTGGTGGAACGTGCCACCCACGCCCATGTCCTCGGCGACCTTCTTGATGATCCGGTCCGCGGCGGTCTCGATGGGATAGATCTCGACGCCCAGCATGCGCTTGGCCTGGTCGTAGTAGGGCGCGAGCTCGGACTTCCAGTCCGTGATGTGCCCCCACGCGGGGTCCTTGTAGAACGGGTCGAGCGGCTCGTAGAGCGTGTTGGCGTAGACCAGCGAGCCGCCACCGACGCCCGCGCCCGACAGGATCAGCACGTCCTTGAGCTTGTCGATGCGCTGGATGCCGTAGCAGCCGAGCTGCGGCATCCACAGGAACTTGCGCAGGCGCCAGGAGCTCTTGGCGAAGTCCTTGTCCTCGTAGCGCTTGCCCGCCTCGAGCACGGCGACCTTGTAGCCCTTCTCGGTCAGCCGCAGCGCCGAGACGCTCCCGCCGAATCCCGATCCGATGACGATGACGTCGTAGTCGTACGCCTTCTCGTGGTCAGGCACGTGGGGTCCTCCTCAGGATCCGCAGTCCGGCGGTGAGCAGCTTGGCGTAGGTGCGGGCCTGCAGGAACGCCGGCCCGGCCATCGGGAGACCGCGCTGCACGCCGACGGCCTGGGGCTCGGTGTAGCGCAGGATGCCTTCTGCGCCCTGCCGCCGACCGAGGCCCGACTGGCGCATGCCGCCCATCGGGGCGTCGACGCTGCCGAACGTGGCCGAGAAGCCCTCGTTGATGTTGATCGTGCCGGCCTTGATGCGCGGGGCGATCGCGCGAGCCTCACGCGGCTTGCCCCAGATGCTGGCGTTGAGGCCGTACTCCCCCTGGTTGGCGAGTGCGACGGCCTCGTCGATCGTGCGGTAGGGATACAGCGACACGAGCGGTCCGAACGTCTCGCCGGCGAAGCACTCGGCGATCTCGGTCACCCCCTCGAGCACCGTCGGCTCGAAGAAGTAGGGGCCGATGTCGGGTCGCGGCTTGCCGCCGACCAGGACCGTCGCGCCGTGCGCGACAGCGTCCTTGACGTGGTCCGTCACCGTGTCGAGCTGTGCCTGCGAGACCAACGAGCCGATGTCCGCGTCCCAGTCCAGCGCCGCACCCAGGGCCAGGTGCTCGACGCGGGAGACGAAGGCGGCCTTGAACTCCTCGTAGCGCGACTCCGGGACGTACAGGCGCTCGATCGAGACGCAGAGCTGGCCCGCCGACGAGAAGCACGCCTGGACGGCACCCGCCGCGGCCTTCTCGATGTCGGCGCTGGGCAGGACGATCATCGGGTTCTTGCCGCCGAGCTCGAGGGAGCAGCTGATGAGCCGCGCGGCGGCCTGCTGGGCGATGAGCTTGCCGGTGGCGGTCGACCCCGTGAAGCAGACGTAGTCGGCGCGCTCGATGATCGCGGTGCCCACGACTGAGCCGGCGCCACTCACCACCTGCCACACGTCGTCGGGGATGCCGGCCTTGCGCATGAGCTCGACGCCCGCGAGAGCGATCAACGGACTCTGGCTGTCGGGCTTGTGCACCACGGCGTTGCCGGCTGCGATCGCCGGGATGCCGTCGGAGATCGCCATCGTGAGCGGGTAGTTCCACGGGCTGATGATGCCCACGACGCCCTTGGGGACCTGGTTGACCGTGATCGAGGTCAGTCCGGGCAGGGCGCCGTTGCGGCGGCGCGTCCCGACCTGCTTGGCCAGTCGGCGGGCATAGAAGCGAGCCGTCAGCGCGAGGTGCGCGACCTCGTCGAAGGCGTGCGCGCGGCTCTTGCCCGACTCGATCTGGATCAGGTCGAGGAGCTCCTCCTGGTGCTCGAGCACCAGGTCGTGGAGGCGGAGCAGGGCCTTCTTGCGGGAGCGCAGCGAGGTCCGGGCCCACGCCTCCTGGGCCGTGCGGGCGGCGGCGAACGCGTCGTCTACGTCGGCGATGCTCGACACCGGGATGTCGGCGATCGGGTCCCCGGTGAGAGGCGAATGGGTCGTGCGGTGCTCGTCCGACGTGGTCCGGATGAGGCGGGTCAGCTCGGCGGCACGTGCCGGAGGCACGGGCGACGCGGTGGTGACAGGTGAGTCGAGCGCGGTCATACCCAGAGTATGACATTCGCCGTGTCACATGACTACCGGCAAGTAACGAGAGTCACCGGCTCACGGACTCAGGCGAACAGGGCCTCGCCCCAGAACCCCTTGCGGCCGACGCCGGGCGGGCACGCGAACAACCCGGAGCCGACGTGCACGATGTACTCGTTGAGCAGATCCTTCTGCAGACCGGCGAGCGAACGCTGGATCTGGACGAACTGCGTCTCGGGGTCTCGTTGGTAGGCGAGGAAGAACAGCCCCGCGGAGAGCTGGCCCAGGCCGTCGGAACCGTCGACGAAGTTGTAGCCACGGCGCAGGAGCTTGGCACCCTTGTTGAAGTCGGGGTGAGCCAGGCGGACATGGGACTTCATGTCGATGACCGGAGCACCGCGATCGTCCTTCTGCGTGAAGTCGAGCTTCTCGAACTCGTCGCCGCCGGACCGCGGACCACCGGACCCCTTGGTGCGGCCGATGATGTTCTCCTGGCCCTCGAGCGGCTCGCGGTCCCAGATCTCGATCCGCATGTTGATCTTGCGGGAGACGAGGTAGGACCCGCCGACGAGCCAGTCGGGACCGTCGTCCTCGTGGACCCACACGAACCTCTCGACGTCCTTCTCGTCCTCGACCTTGATGTTGGCCGTGCCGTCCTTGAAGCCGAACAGGTTGCGCGCCGTGACCTGCGCCGTCGACGTCGAGGACGTACGGCCGAAGCCCATCTGCGAGTAGCGGACCGATGCCCGGCCGAACGCGATGCGCACGAGGTTGCGGACCGCGTGCACCGCGACCTGCGGGTCGTTGGCGCAGGCCTGGATCGCCAGGTCGCCGTCGCACAGCGCCGGGTCGAGCTCGTCGCCGGAGAACGCCGGCAGCTCCTTGAGCCGGTCCGGCAGCTTGCCGTCGAGCCCGAAGCGGGCCTTGCCCTCGGCATCGACGAACATGCCTCGGCCGAACCCGACCGTGATCGTCAGCCCGGACGGCGGCAGGCCCAGGGCCTCGCCGGTGTCCTCCGGCGGCGCGTACGGCGAGCCCGACACCGCGCCGAACTCACCGACGTCGTTGCCCTGGGTCATCTGCCGCGCCGCGGCAGTCCAGTCCTCGAGCAACGAGATCAGGTCGCCGCGTTCCTCGGTCGTCAGGTCGAGGGCCACGAAGTAGAGCCGGTCCTGCGCCGGCGTGACGATGCCGGCCTGGTGCACGCCCTCGAACGGGATCGGCATCGCATCGGGGTCCGGGACACCGGCGATGCTCGGCTCGTCCTGGCGCCCCACGGCGTAGCCGCCACCGGCTCCGGCGCCGGCTGCGAGCGCGCCCAGCCCGGCCGCCCCGATCAGCTTGCGACGGGAGAGGCCGGACGAGGCGTCGTTCGAGTCGGACATCAGGTCAGGTCAGGCAGACTTCGCGACCACGGCGGCGACGCGGCTGATCGGCTCGCTGACGGACGCGACCAGGTCGGACAGGCGCTTGACCTGGTCCCTGGTCAGCTTGTCGTAGAACGTCCAGTCGCCGTTCTCGTCCTGGTACTGGTCGAGCTCGGTGTTGAGCGCGTCGAACTTGGTGTCGAGCTCCTTGACGAGTGCCGGGTCCTGCTTCTCCAGGACGGGTCGCAGGGAGGCGATCGCCGCCTCCGAGCCCTGGATGTTGGCCTTGAAGTCCCACAGGTCGGTGTGGCTGAAGATGTCCTCCTCGCCGGTGATCTTGCCGGTCGCGACCTCGTCGAGCAGCGCCTTCGAGCCCTGGGCGAGCTCGAGCGCGGTCAGCGGGGCGTCCTTGCCCAGCGCCACGATCTTCTTGACGTTGGCGAGCAGGTCGTCGGCGTAGGGGTTCATGCCCTTCGTGTCGCCCTCGACCCACAGCTGCTTCTCGATGCGGTGCCAGCCGGTGAAGTCGCGGCCTTCGGCCTTGGCGTCGGGCTCGCGGCCGTCGGTCAGCGGGTCGAGGTCGCCGAACTTCTCGGCGACGGGCTCGATGCGCTCCCAGTACGTACGGGCGATCGGGAACAGGCGCTTGGCCTCCTCGACGTCGCCGTCCTTGACCGCGGCGACGAACTCCTCGGTCTTGGCGATCAGCGCCACCGTCTGCGAGTTGACGTAGCGCTCGTACGAGGTCGCAGCAGCCTTGAGCTCCTCGGAGTCCGACAGCTTCTTGGCGGCCTCGCCCGTGACAGTCAGCTTCTGGCGGATGCCGTCGCCGACCATGCCGGGCTTGCAGGCGCCTTCGTAGGTGCCCTTGGGCAGGTCGACGACGAGGTTGCGGGACAGTCCGGGGCCGACGTTCTCGACCTCGCCCATGATGCGGTCGCCCTCGGCGTAGACGTAGAACTCGGTGACCTTGCTGCCGGTGTTGGTGACCTTGAACGTCGACGGGCCGGCCTTGAGCTTGGTCGCCGAGACCTTGCACGACGAGTCCGAGGCATTCACGGTGAGGCCACCGTCCGAGCTCGCGGCGTCGTCCGCGCAGGCGGTCAGGCTCAAGGCGGCCAGGGTCATCACGCCGAGCGTGGCAAGGGTCTTCATGGCTGAGGTGTCCTTCAGGTGATCGGGGCCGGCCTTCTGATAAGGCAAGCCTCACCATGCTAGATCACCCTGGAACGGTAGGACAGCGGACCCGGTGTGATCTGATCGGCGCCTAGGCCACCGTGACCTCGTCGTCGACCGCGATCGTGCCTGTCGCGAGCGGGACGATGCGAATGCCGAACCAGGTCTTGCCGTCCCACTTGCGGTGGCGCGCGAGCGTACGGATCGGTTCCTTGCCGTGCGCCAGCGTCAGGGGGTCGATCGTGGTGACGACACACCGGTCGCAGTGCTCGGCGAACCGGTAGGGCACGTCGCCGATGCGGATGCCGCGCCATCCGTCCTCGGCGAACGGGACCTCGGAGCCGTCGACCACGACATTGGGCCGGAACCGCCGCATGACCATGGTCTGCGGCTCGTGGTCCTCGGCGATCCAGGCCTCGAGCTGGGACAGCGACGACGTGGTGGTGAGCAGCAGCGGCCCGGTGTCGGCCAGGTTGAGTGGCTCGGCACCCAGTCCCCCGTGCTCCATCGAGATGGGCCGACGGGTCGGGTCGTCCTGCCACACCAGCCGTGCCGGTTCGCCCAGCAGGCGACCGAACCAGGCGGCCGCCTCGTCACCCGCGTCGACCATCGTGGGGAGCCGGGAGACGTCGACCGCGATGTGCGGACCGTTGACCGGCACCGCGACCTGGAGCGGCGCCAGGCCGGGGCCGGTCAAGGTCAGCGCCCCGCCGGCGTCAGGGGTCGCGGTGGCACTGAGCAGCCGGTCGTGGGTCGACGCGCTGAGCCTGACGCCGTCGGGATCGACCACCGCCCAGCGGCGGTCGTGACGCAGACCTTCGAGCTCCACGCGAGCGGAGTCGACGTCGACCGGCCCGGTCGCCTTGACCGGGTAGAGGTGGATCGACCGGACGCGGATCACAGGAGCTTCTCGAAGCAGAGCGAGTAGGTCACGTCCTGATAGGGCGGGTAGACCGGGATCGGGGTGTAGCCGTGCCGCTCGTAGAACTTCAGGGCGGCGAGCTGCCGGTCGCCGGTGTGGATGATGACGCGGTGGGCCCCCCGCTCCCGGGCGGCGTCCTCCATCGCCGCGAGCAGCGAGTCGGCGATGCCGGCGCCACGGCGGCGCGGCACGACGTACATGCGCTTGATCTCGAGCTCGCCGTCCAGCTCGCGGAGACAGGCGTGGCCGACCGGGTCCTGGGCGTCGTACGCCACGACGGTGACGACCACGGACGCCGGGTCCATGCCCTCTGATCCCGACCGGTGCACCGCCGCCGGGTCGGAGGCATAGAGCTGGTTGCCCCACGCGACGTGCTCGTCGCGCAGCGCCACGGCATCGGGATGCTCGAACGGCACCCGTACGAGCTGGACGTCGGTGGGGGTCAACCGACGACGACCTCGACCCTCTGGAACTCCTTGAGATCGGTGTAGCCGGTCGTCGCCATCGCGCGGCGCAGCGCGCCGATGAGGTTCATCGTGCCGTCGGGCACCGACGACGGGCCGAACAGCACCGACTCGAGGTCGCCCACCGTGCCCATCTCGACGCGGGCGCCGCGCGGGAGGTCGGGGTGCCACGCCTCGGCGCCCCAGTGGAAGCCACGTCCCGGCGCCTCGAGGGCGCGAGCGAACGGTGAACCGATCATGACGGCGTCGGAGCCGCAGGCGATGGCCTTGGCGATGTCGCCGCTGCGGCCGATCGAGCCGTCGGCGATGACGTGGACGTAGCGCCCGCCGGACTCGTCGAGGTAGTCACGTCGCGCTGCGGCGACGTCGGCGACGGCCGAGGCCATCGGCACCGAGATGCCCAGCACCGAGCGGGTCGTGTGGGCCGCGCCGCCACCGAAGCCGACGAGCACGCCGGCCGCTCCGGTGCGCATCAGGTGCAGCGCCGCTTGGTAGGTCGCGCAGCCGCCCACGATGACCGGCACGTCGAGCTCGTAGATGAACTCCTTGAGGTTGAGCGGCTCGGTCTGGCCCGAGACGTGCTCGGCCGACACCGTCGTGCCGCGGATGACGAACAGGTCGACGCCGGCATCCACCACGGCGTCGGCGAACTGCTTGGTCCGTTGCGGCGACAGCGCGCCGGCGACCGTGACGCCCGACGACCGCATCTGCTCGAGGCGGGCCGTGATCAGCTCGGCCTTGATCGGCTCGGCGTAGATCTCCTGGAGCCGCTTGGTCGCCAAGGGGCCGTCGATGCCGGCGACCTCCTCGAGGAGCTTCTCGGGGTCCTCGTAGCGGGTCCAGAGCCCTTCGAGATCCAGCACGCCGAGCCCGCCGTGCTTGCCCAGCGCGATCGCGGTCTCCGGGCTCATGACGGAGTCCATCGGCGCCGCGATGACCGGCAGCTCGAAGCGGTAGGCGTCGATCTGCCACGCGGTCGAGACCTCTTCGGGGTCACGGGTGCGCCGGCTCGGGACGATCGCGATGTCGTCGAAGGAGTACGCACGCCTGCCGCGCTTGGCCGTGCCGATCTCGATGTCTGCCATGCGGTACAGCCTAGTGCCGGAGGGGGACTCGTCGGGCTACTGGACGCCCCGCTGGATGTCGTCGAGCGACAGATCAGGGAGCATGCCGGCCGGCTTGGTCGCCCGGCGCACGAGGACGGGCTGGACGTCGTCGCTCTCGCGGGCCAAGGCGTAGGGCGTACCGGCGAGCGCGAACCGCAACGCGCGCGACAACGTGCTGACCTTGGCGTCTGATGGGCTGACCTGGGGCGCCGCCGCCTTGATCGCCATGGCGAGGATCGGCAGCGTGCCGCCGTGGTTGGCGAGCTGGTCGAGGTAGCTGCGGACCTTGGGCTCGGTCAGCACCTTCTTCATGATCGCCTTGTAGTCGTCGGGCGAGGACGCCCGGCCTTTGTGGACGACCGGGATCTGCTTGGCGATCGTGTGCCACTCCGGCTTTCCGCCGGTACGCGCCGCGGACCTGTCGGGCGCCGGCTCCTGTCGCTTCGCCGCCTTCTTCGCCGTCTTCTTCGCAGGCTCGGCAGCCGGCTCCCTGGCCGGCTCCTTCGCGGCGACGGCCTTGGCGGGCTTCTCGGCCGGTTCCTGGCGCTGGGGGGTCTCGGCCTTCTTCTGCGTCGTCTTCCTCGCCGACGGGCGTGCCGGCGCCGACCCCGTGGCGGGGTCCCCCGAGGAGAACACGGGCTTCAGTGCCGCCGCGGGTGGGACGGGCGTGACCTTGAGGGCGACGTACTGGTCGACCTCCTTCTCGAGCACCGAGTTGACCGGGTGGTTCGACAGCGTCGCGCCGACGACGTACTTGTCGAGCTCGTGGAGGCGTCGCACGAGTGGCACGAAGTCACCGTCGGCCGAGACCAGCACGAAGACCTCGATGTGGTCGAGGTCGGCGGCGACGCGCAGGCAGTCGACGACGAGCACGATGTCGGCGGCGTTCTTCTCGGCCTTGCCGACCGAGAACACCTGGACGGTCTCGACCCGGCTGCGCTCGACGTCGCGCCGGTAGTCCTCGAGCCCGAGGGCGTTCCAGTCCGCGTACGCCCGCGCGACCGCGATGCCGTTGGCGCCGGCCTCCTGCGAGGCGGCCCGGTCGATCTGGTTGAGGATGTCCTCCATCGACACGTCGGGGATGTCGAGCTTGCCGTAGCCCTTGAACAGGTTCTCGGCATCGATGAAGACGGCGACGTTCTTGCGGATGGTCACGTCACGAGGCTAGCGGTGGTCAGCGGGAGCTGTAGTTGGGTGCCTCTGCGGTCATCTGGATGTCGTGCGGGTGGCTCTCCTTGAGGGAGGCCGACGTGATGCGCACGAACCGGCCCTTGTCCTGCAGCTCCGGGATCGTGCGCGCGCCGACGTAGAACATCGACTGGTTGAGCCCGCCGACCAGCTGGTGCGCGACGGCCGACAGCGGGCCGCGATAGGCGACCTGGCCCTCGACGCCCTCGGGGACGATGTGGTCGTCGCTCGTGATCTCGGCCTGGAAGTAGCGGTCCTTGGAGTAGGACTTCTTGCCCCGGCTGCTCATCGCCCCCAGCGACCCCATCCCGCGGTAGGCCTTGAACTGCTTGCCGTTGACGAAGACGACCTCGCCGGGTGACTCCTCGACGCCGGCGAGCATCGACCCGATCATGACGGTCTCGGCACCGGCGACCAGGGCCTTGGCGATGTCGCCCGACTGCTGCAGGCCGCCGTCGGCGATGACCGGGACACCGGCGGGCTTGGCGGCCAGCGAGGCCTCGTAGACAGCGGTGACCTGGGGGACGCCGCAGCCCGTCACGACGCGGGTCGTGCAGATCGAGCCCGGCCCGAAGCCGACCTTGACCGCATCGGAGCCGGCGTCGACGAAGGCCTGGGCGCCCTCGCGGGTCGCGACGTTGCCGCCGATGACCTGCACGTGACGCGTCGCCGGGTCCGTCTTGAGCCGCTTGACGATGTCGAGGAGGAGCCGCACGTGCCCGTGGGCCGTGTCGGCCACGAGCACGTCGACACCCGCGTCGATCAACGTCGTGGCGCGCTCCCAGGCGTCGCCGAAGTAGCCGATCGCCGCACCGACCATGAGGCGACCGTCGGCATCCTTCGAGGCGTGCGGGAACTGCTCGGACTTGACGAAGTCCTTGACCGTGATGAGCCCGGCAAGACGTCCCGCGTCGTCGATCAGCGGCAGACGCTCCCGCTTGTGCTTGCGCAGCAGGAGCGTCGCGTCCTCGCGGGAGATGCCCTCGGGGCCGGTGATCAGCGGCATCGGGGTCATGACCTCGTCGACCTTGGTCGAGGCCCACTCCGCCACCGGCGTGAAGCGCAGGTCGCGGTTGGTGATGATGCCGAGCAGCCGGTTGTCGGTGTCGACGACCGGGAGGCCGGAGACGCGGTACTCGCCGCAGATGCGGTCGAGCTCCTCGAGCGTCGCGTCCGGGCCGATCGTCACGGGGTTGGAGATGATGCCGGTCTGGGTGCGCTTGACCAGGTCGACCTGGTAGGCCTGGTCCTCCAGGGAGAGGTTGCGGTGCAGGACGCCGATGCCGCCCTGACGCGCCATGGCGATCGCCATCCGCGACTCCGTGACGGTGTCCATCGCGGCGCTGACCAGCGGGATCCTGAGACTGATCTCGCGGGTGAGCCGCGACGTCGTGTCGATCTCGCTGGGGTTGAGGTCGGAGAACCCGGGCAGCAGGAGGACGTCGTCGTAGGTCAGGCCGAGGGGCGCAAACTTGTCAGGAATGCCGGTGTTCACCATTGCCCCATCCTACCGCCCTGGTGAAGGCCGGAAGCGCCTCCGGTTGGAGGCTGCGACGGGCATCACAGAAGACCCGACATGTGGACCGTACCCGGAGTATGATGGCGCGATGGACCGCAAGCCAGGACGCCCGAGGGCGCTCACCGTCGATGTCATCGCACAGGCTGCGCTCGACGACGGAATCGCCACGTTCAGCATGCCCTCGGTCGCCCGCCGGCTCGGGGTGGCTCACTCCGGTCTCTACCGCTACGTCGAGGACCGCGACGACCTGCTGCTCCGCGCCCTCGACAAGGCGATCCTCGCTGCGACGTGGCCGTCCGCCGACCTGCCGTGGGACGAGCTCCTCAAGAGCATCGGCGAGACCATCTGGCAGATGTGCGACGACCACCCCGGACTCGACACCGCCGCCCTCGGCGCGCCCAAGTCGCCGCGCGCCGTCGAGGACCGCATCGAGAGGTACATCGAGTCCCTCCAGGCCAACGGCTTCCTGCTCGAGGACGCCGCCGTCGCCGTGGAGTTCATCATCACCCTCGCTCTCACGGCCTCTGCCGAGATGCGGCGCCTCAAGGCCATCGAGAAGAGCCATGCCGACGGACCCCGCGTCCCGGTCCTGAAGGCGTACGACACCGAAGAGGTCTGGCGCGGCCGAGGCTGGTACGACCGCAAGCTCGAGATCGTCCTGAGCGGCCTCGACCAGCGCCGTTCCTCCTAGCCCTCAGCCCGCGTACTTCTCGAGCTCGGTGGCCAGACGGTTCATGATGTCCGCGTACGCCTGGTAGCTCGGCGGCGCGACCGACGTCCACGGGATGTAGGCCTTGTCCTTTGCCGCTGCGAGCGTCTGGAACACCGGCTGGTCGTCGAGAATCGCCAGGCCGGCCTTGCCGACCCGGTCGTCGTACAGGAAGACGTCGGCGGGATGCAGGTCCGCCTTCTCCCAGCTCAGCGTCTGGAAGTAGCCGCCCTCGTCGGGCTTGCTCGGCACCGTGATCGGCAGCCCGAGCTGGTCGCGCCAGTACTTCAGGTCGGGACTGACCTGGGGGTTGGACACGTAGAAGACGTCCTTGGCGGGCGAGCCGACGACGATCTTCTTGCTGCCGAGGTCCGAGCCGGCCTGCTCGACGCGGTCGGCGGCGGCGGCGAACTCGTCGTGCGCGTTCTGCACCGCGTCGGAGTCGACGTCGGCGCCCAGGGCCGTGGCGGCACGCTCGGTCGAGTCCAGCATCTCCGGCAGGGTCTTGCCGTCGAAGCTCACGACCATGATCGGGGCGAGCTGCTTGAGCTTCTTGGCGGTCGCGTCGTTGACGTACCAGAGATCGCTCTCGAGGTAGGCGCTCGTGACGACGAGGTCGGGCTTGAGGCTCGCGGCCTTCTCGAGGTCGAGCGTGCCGTACTCGCCACCCCCGGTGACATCGGTCGCCTTGGTGATGTCGAGGCCGGCGACCTGCGAGTCCGGCTTGCCCTCGGCGTTCTTGAGCGGCCCGAACGTGCCGACGATCTTGTCCCCGAGCCCGAGGTCCGTCAGCGCCGCAGCGACCGACGACTGCACGATGAGCCGATCGGGTGCCTGGTCGAGCGAGATCGCGGTACCGAGGTCGTCCTTGAACTTCCACGGGCCGGAGCCCGCGTCGTCGGATGCCGATGAGCCGCACGCAGCGAGCGCGATCATCGATGCGGCGGCCAGGGCCGCCCCGAGCTTCTTCACAGCTGCTCCTTCAGGTTGTCGACGAGGGTGTCGATGATGCGGGCGTACGCCGCGTAGCCGGGCGGGGTGACCGCCGCCCACGGGACGTACGCGTCGTTCTTGGCGCCGGTGATCGTGCCGAACACCGGCTGGGCCTTGAGGGACTTGAGGCCGCCGGCACCGAGCCGGTCGTCCCACAGGATGATGTCGGCGTCGTACTTGTCCGACTTCTCCCAGCTCAGCTCGTCCCAGTAGGAGCCCTTCTTGGGCTTCACGGGCGCGATGGGCAGGCCGATCGACTGGTAGTACGCGATGTCCGGGAACTGCTTGGGGTCTCCCGCATAGAACAGGTCGGCGGTCGCGGACACCGGCAGGACGGTCTTGCCCTCGAGCTCGTCGCCGACGGCCGACAGCCGCTTGCTCGCCGCCTCGAACGCCTTGCGTCCCTCGACGGCGTCGTCGTCCTGCAGATCGGCCCCGAGCCTCGCGGCGACCTTCTCGACCGCGTCGAGGGTCTCGACCAGGTCGAGCCCCTGGAAGTTGATCGCGAGGGTCGGCGCGAGCTTCTCGACCTGCTTCGCGGTGGCGTCGTTGAGGTACCAGAGCTCCGGCTTGACGTACATGTTGGTCACGACGAGGTCCGGCTTGAGCGCCGCGAGCTTCTCGAGGTCGAGCGTCCCGTACTCGCCACCGCCGGTGACGTCGGTGACGTCCTCGGGGTCGAGCCCGGCTGCCTGCGGATCGACCGAGCCGTCGGACAGCTTGAGCGGGCCGAAGGTGCCGACGATCTGGTCACCCAGACCGAGGTCGGTCAGCGCGGCGGCGATGGAGGACTGCACCACGATGCGCCGGGGCGTGCCGTCGACCGAGATCTTCGTGCCGCGGTCGTCGGTGAACGTCCACGGGCCGCTGCCGGCGTCACCGTCGGATGACGAGGAGCCGCAAGCGGTGAGGGCGATCAGGGCGGTCGCGACTGCAGCCGCGAGAGGAAAGCGTTTCATAAGGGGAGCCTAACCTAAGCGCTCGCTCCCCTCATACCGCGGTCGGTGTGAACTCCACCTCACGCTTGGCCTCGTCGACGTCCGCCAGGCGCACCGCGATCCGCGCGCCTTCGCGGAGTCCCGCGCCCCGGCACCGCGCGATGACCGGCGGCTCGCGCAGCATGATCTCGCCACCCTCGCGGTCGGCATGCATCACGATCGCCTCGAAGGTCTCGCCGATGCGCCCGGCCAACGTCCAGACCTCGGTCTGGTCGATGCACGTCCGGTCCGCCTTGGACGCCCGCCGGTCCGAGGCCTGCATGATCTCGGGCAGCGAAGGCAACGCCTCCCGCACCCAGTCCGGCGCGGCGCGGCCCTCGCAGATCGCCAGGCACACCTCCGTGCCGAAGCGATCGGCCAGCCGCCGCAACGGGGCCGTCACGTGGGCGTAGGGGCCACCCACCCCCGCATGGTCGACCTGGGCAGGGACCCCGCCGTCGAACGCCTCGTAGCCCGCTCCCCTGAGCAGGCGCGTCGCCTCGGTCATCAGGGCGATGGACGCCGGGAGTGCCGGGTCGAGGCCGACCAGGACCTGGGCCGGCGTGGCCCCGTCGGGAACCGGCACCTGCAGCGCCCGCGCCGTGCGCAGGAACTCGGACTCGGCGCGGCGGTCCGCTGCCGGAAGGGTACGCAGGAGGCCGACCTTCGCCTCGAGCATCAGCTGCGCAGCCGCCATGCCGGTCAGCAGCGACACCTCGGCGTTCCAGCCGTCGACCTCGGTGCGGGTGCGCATCACGACGCGCCAGCCTCGTCCTGAGGCCGACGAGCCATCCTCGACGCGCTCGACCTCCTGCTCGGGCAGCGCGAGCTCGAGCGCGCCACGATCGACCCGCACCTGCCGGCGCAGCCGACCGAGGTCACCCAGGGGCTCGACCGACGGGTGGGGCGAACCGGCGTCGAACGAAGCCTGGACACCCTCGTAGTCGAGCTGCTCGACGGACTTCACGAGCGCACGCCGTACGGACACGTTGCTCGTGCTGCCGTCTGCCGCGACGTCGATCGTCCACAGTGCCGCCCCGCGCACGACCCCTGGGAGCAGGCTCAGTGCGTCCTCGGAGATGGCCGGCGGGTGCAGCGGCACCCGGCCGTCGGGCAGGTAGATCGTCTGGCCCCGTTGCCGCGCCTCGGCGTCGACCGCACCGTTCGGTGGGATCGCGACCCCGAGGTCGGCGATCGCGTAGTGGACCCTGAAGCCGTCGCCCGCACGCTCGAGGAACATCGCCTGGTCCAGGTCACGGGCCCCGGGCGGGTCGATCGTCACGAACGGGGTGGCAGTGGCGTCCTCGACGTCACCACGGCGCGCTGCCGCGATCGTCTCGGCCTCGGCGACGACCTCAGGAGGGAAGCGGTCGGTCTCGGCAGCAGGGGGGAGGCCGAGCTCGGAACGGACGTCGTCGAAGTCGTGCCGCGGTGTGCTCACGAGGTCGAACCTAGCCGGAACGCGAAAGCGGGCCCCACCCGAAGGTGGGACCCGCTCTCAGTGCCGGGTACGGGTCAGTGGTTGTGACCCGCGTGGGCGTCAGCCTCGTCGTCGGCCGGCTTCTCGACGACCAAGGTCTCGGTCGTGAGGAGCATGGCCGTGATCGACGCGGCGTTGGCCAGCGCGGAGCGCGTGACCTTGACCGGGTCGAGGACGCCCTGCGCGACCAGGTCGCCGTACTCCTCGGTCGCCGCGTTGTAGCCCTCGCCGCTCTCGCGGACCTTGTTGACGACGACCTCGCCGGAGACGCCGCCGTTGCGGGCGATCCACTCGAGCGGGGCGTCGGCGCCGATGCGGACGATGCGGACACCGACTGCCTCGTCACCGGTCAGGCCGAGGTTGCCCTCGAGGACCGAGACGGCGTGGACGAGAGCGGAGCCGCCACCGGCGACGATGCCCTCCTCGATCGCCGCGCGGGTCGCCGAGACGGCGTCCTCGATGCGGTGCTTCTTCTCCTTGAGCTCGACCTCGGTGGCCGCGCCGACCTTGATGACGCAGACGCCGCCGGCGAGCTTCGCGAGGCGCTCCTGGAGCTTCTCGCGGTCCCAGTCGGAGTCGGTGTTCTCGATCTCGGCCTTGATCTGGCTGACCCGGCCGTCGACCTCGGCCGCGTCGCCGCCGCCGTCGATGATCGTCGTGTCGTCCTTGGTGATGACGACGCGGCGAGCCGTGCCGAGGACCTCGAGCCCGATCTGGTCGAGCTTGAGGCCGACGTCGGGCGTCACGACCTGCGCGCCGGTGAGGGTCGCGATGTCCTGCAGCATGGCCTTGCGGCGGTCGCCAAAGGCGGGAGCCTTGACGGCTGCCGAGGTGAACGTGCCGCGGATCTTGTTGACGACGATCGTCGACAGCGCCTCGCCGTCGACGTCCTCGGCGATGATGAACAGCGGCTTGCCGGCCTGGACGACCTTCTCCAGGATGGGCAGGAGGTCGCTGACCGCGGAGATCTTGCCCTGGTTGACGAGGATGTAGGGATCGTCGAGGACGGTCTCCATGCGCTCGGTGTCGGTCACGAAGTAGGGCGACAGGTAGCCCTTGTCGAACTGCATGCCCTCGGTGAACTCGAGCTCGGTGCCCATCGTGTTGGACTCCTCGACCGTGATGACGCCGTCCTTGCCGACCTTGTCGAAGGCCTCGGCGATGAGCTGGCCGATGACGCCGTCGCGCGACGAGACGGTCGCGACGTCGGTCATGTCCTTGATGTCGTCGACATCGCGCGCGACCTCGTGCAGGCGGGCGACGACGGCCTCGACGGCCGCCTCGATGCCCTTCTTGAGGCCGACCGGGTTGGCACCGGCGGCGACGGCGCGCAGTCCCTCGTGGACCATGGCCTGGGCGAGGACGGTGGCGGTGGTCGTGCCGTCACCGGCGACGTCGTTGGTCTTGGTGGCGACTTCCTTGGCCAGCTGGGCGCCGAGGTTCTCGAACGGGTCGTCGAGCTCGACCTCCCGGGCGACGGTCACGCCGTCGTTGGTGATCGTGGGAGCGCCCCACTTCTTGTCGAGGACGACGTAGCGGCCCTTGGGGCCGAGGGTGACCTTGACGGTGTCGGCGAGCTTGTCGACGCCGCGCTCGAGCGAGCGGCGGGCGTTCTCGTCGAATTCGAGGATCTTGGGCATTGTCAGCTTCTTTCGAGATCTATGGGTGCGACGGAGGAGGGACGTGAGAGGCCCCGGCGCCCGCGGAGGGGCGCCGGGGCGTCAGATCACGAAACGACAGCGAGGACGTCGCGCGCGGACAGGATGAGGTACTCCTGGCCGTCGTACTTGACCTCGGTGCCGCCGTACTTGCTGAAGATGACCTTGTCGCCGACGGCGACGTCAAGAGGAACGCGGTTGCCGTTGTCGTCGACCCGGCCGGGTCCTACGGCGATGACGTTGCCCTCCTGGGGCTTCTCCTTGGCAGTGTCCGGGATGACCAGACCTGATGCAGTGGTCTGCTCGGCTTCGACAGCCTGGATGACCAGGCGATCCTCGAGCGGCTTGATGGTGACCGACACGTGTCGACCTCCCCTTTCAGGCGGTGGAACATGGACGCTGGTGGGCACGCCGTCGCGGGGGTCGTACTCACCGATGCTTGGCACTCTCATGGCGAGAGTGCCAATACGAAATCTAGCACTCGGGTCTAGTGAGTGCTAGCGGGCCCGCACTCGCTTCGCTTCGTGCTCGCTTCCGGACTTCGTCCGGGGCCCGCTCTCCTCGCTTCGCTCGTCGCTGTGGTCAGGATTGCGCAGAGCTCCGCCCGAGGCCGCTCTCCTCGCTTCGCTCGTCGCTGTGGTCTGGTGCTTGCAGAGCTCCGCCGGGGCCCGCTCTCGGGCTTCGCCCTCGCTATGGCCGGGTCTGCGCGCAGAGCTCCGCCCGAGGCCGCTCTCCTCGCTTCGCTCGTCGCTGTGGCCGGGTCTGCCCGCAGATCTCGTCCGGCGTGCTCTTCTCGCTTCGCTCGTCGCTAGGGTCGCCTCATGGACCTGGCCACCTTCGACCAGCTGCTGGCTCCCGCGGGCCAGCACCTGCTGGCCGAGGTGGCCGATCGAGCCGGTGTCGAGTCCGACCTGGCCCTGGGCACCCGGCTGCGCAAGACGTACGCTCCAGCCCTCGTCGCAGCTGCTGTGACGCAGAACCACCTCCGGGGCAAGGCGAGGAGCAAGTTCGGCGACGACGCCGAACGGATGTACTTCACCCACGACGCGCTCGAGCAGTCCACCCGCGGGTCCGTCGCCAGGCACCGTGCCGAGCGACTCGCGGCGACCGGCGCCGACGCCGTCGTGGATCTCGGCTGCGGCATCGGCGGCGACCTCGTCGCCCTGGCCCGCGCCGGCCTGAGGGTGCGGGGCGTCGAGCTCGACCCCGTGCGCGTCGCGATCGCCGCGGCCAACCTGCGAGCCCTCGGGCTGGAGGGCGACGTCGCCTGCGCCGACGTCCGCGACGTCGAGATCGCGGCCGACGAGGTCGCCTTCGTCGATCCTGCGCGTCGGGACGGCCGAGGGCGTACGTTCTCGACCGCCGACCTCCAACCGCCATGGGACTGGGTGCGGCAGCTGCTGGCCGGCCGGGCCGTCGCCAAGCTGATGCCGGGGCTCGCCCACGACGCGGTGCCGGCCGGCGTCGAGGCCGAGTGGGTCAGCGACGGCGGCAACCTCGTCGAGGCGTGCCTGTGGGGTGCGCCGTTCGCGACCGCGGTCCGGCGCGCGACCGTCCTGCCGTCCGGCGCGCAGCTGGTCTCGACCGGGGCACCCGTGGCGGTGGCCGACGTCGGAGCCCACCTCTACGAGCCGGACGACGCCGTCATCCGCTCGGGTCTCGTCAGCGAGCTCGCCGCGACGATCGGCGGCTGGCTCCCGGACCCGCACATCGCGTACGTCTCCTCGGACGCCGTCCACGCGACCCCGCTGGCCCGAGGGTTCCGGATCGTCGACGAGCTGCCGTTCCGCGAGAAGCCGCTCAGGGCCGCGCTGCAGGTCCGCCGTGTCGGGACGTTGACGGTCAAGAAGCGCGGCGTGGACGTCGTCCCCGAGGAGCTGGTCCGTCGGCTCAAGCTCAAGGGACCCAACACCGCGACGATGATCATGACGCGGGTCCTCGGCCAGGGCCGCGCCTTCCTCGTCGAGCGTCTCTAGCCCCCGAGTTTGGATTCCCGCGCATCGTCGCCGGCCACGGCGTGGTGCACCGGGATCTGAATCTCGGGCCTACCCTGAGGGCATGCGGATCGACCTCAACGCCGATCTCGGGGAGTCGTGGCCCCGGTGGGAGTCCGGCGAGGACCTCGCGCTCCTCGCCCTCGTGACGAGCGCCAACGTGTGCTGCGGCGCGTACGCCGGCGACGCCGACCTGATGCGTGCGACCTGCGAGGCGGCCGTCTCGAGGGGGACGTCCATCGGCGCACAGGTGGGCTATCCGGACCGCGACAACTTCGGCCGGCTCCACCTCGAGATGCCGCCCGACGAGCTCACCGGCGAGCTGCTGAGCCAGATCCTCCTGCTGGACGAGATCGCGCGATCCGTCGGCGGGACGGTCTCGTACGTCAAGCCGCACGGCGCGCTCTACAACGCCATCGTCGACGACGACGTCCAGGCGCAGGCCGTGGTCGACGCCCTGCAGGGTCTCGCCGCACCGCTGCCGCTGCTCGGGCTGCCCGGGTCGGTCTCGTTGTCGATCGCCGAGGCGTCCGGCATCCCGATCGTCCGTGAGGGCTTCGCCGATCGCGCGTACACCTCGGACGGCCGCCTCGTCCCGCGCGGCGAGCCCGGCGCGGTCATCGACGACCCGGTCGCGGTCGCGGCGCAGGCCGTCCGCCTGATGGACAGCGTCTCGTCGGTCTGCGTCCACAGCGACAGCCCCGGGGCGGTCGAGCTCGCCCGCGCCGTGCGCGTCGCCCTCGAGGCCGCCGGCGCCGAGCTGATGAGCGTCGGGCCGTGAACCTCAAGCCGTACGGCGACACGGCCCTGCTGCTCGACTGCGAGTCCCTCGACGAGGCGCAGCGGTGGTTCACCGCCCTGCACGACGAGGCCGAGGCGGTGCTGGGGGCCCGGAGCGTGCTGCTGCGCGGCGACCCGGCCGCGCTGCGCTCGCTCGTCGGCCGCAGCGCGCCGGCCGAGTCCTCCACCCGCCCCGAGGACGCGGGGATCGAGATCCCGGTCGCCTACGACGGGGATGACCTCGACGAGGTCGCCCGCTTGACCGGGCTGCGTCCTGCCGAGGTCGTCGAGGCACATGCCGCGACGCCGTGGACCGTCGCGTTCGGCGGCTTCGCCCCGGGGTTCTCCTACCTCGTGGGCGGGGACCCACGGCTCCGCGTGCCGCGACGGGACTCGCCGAGGAGTCGGGTGCCGGCCGGTGCCGTCGGGCTCGCCGGTGAGTTCAGCGGGGTCTACCCCCGCGAGTCGCCCGGTGGGTGGCAGCTCATCGGCCGCACCGACGTCACGATGTGGGACAGCACCCGCGAGCCACCGGCACTGCTGACCGCCGGCACGACCGTCACGTTCGTCGTCGCATGACGCTGGTCGTCGAGTCGCCGGGCCTGCTGGCGCTGGTCGAGGACAGCGGCCGGCCGGGACTCGGGCACGTCGGGGTGAGCGCTTCCGGCGCGTTCGACCGGGCCGCGCTGCGGCAGCTCAACCTCGTGCTCGGCAACGACCCGGCGGCCGCGGCCCTCGAGGTGCTCGGTGGCGGGCTGCTCCTGCGCGCCGCGTCATCCGTCATGATCGCGGTGACCGGTGGTGCGGGACCGATCACGGTGGACGGCGACCCTGCGGCGTACGGGCGCGCGATCCCGCTGCGCGCCGGCCAGCGCCTCGCGCTGGGAACCCCGACGGCGGGCCTGCGGGCGTACGTCGGCGTGGCCGGTGGGTTCGCGCCTCGCTCCGAGCTGGGCTCGCGCTCGACCGACACCCTGGCCGGCCTCGGACCGGCACCACTGCACGAGGGCGACCGCCTCGAGGTCGGTCCGGCGAGCCGTCCACCCGACCTCGAGGACGTCCCACCGATCGGGCGCACGGGTGAGCTGACGCTCGACGTGGTGCTGGGTCCACGGGACGACTGGTTCACCCCTGCCGCGGTGCGGCTGCTCCTCGAGTCACCGTGGCAGGTCAGCCCGGCGTCGAACCGGGTCGGCGTACGCCTGACCGGCCCTGTGCTCCAGCGGTCCCGCACCGGCGAGCTGCCGAGCGAGCCGTGCATCCGCGGCAGCATCCAGGTGTCGGCCGACGGCCAGCCGATCATCTTCGGCCCGGACCACCCGGTCACCGGTGGATACCCGGTCATCGCGGTCGTGCTCGACCGGCACACCGACCGGCTGGCGCAGGCCGGCCCGGGTCAGGTCGTGCGGTTCCGGCGCCGCGCGCTCAACAGGCCTTGACCTTCTTGAGGCCCGTGCCCTTGATCGGCAGGTCGCCCGGAGCCCGGCCCTCACCCATCAGGCGCTTCACGAGAGCCCGCATCGCGGGGACGCCGTCGCCGTAGAGCGCGATCTTGGTCGCTGCGGTGCTCTGCGCCAGTGCGTACGGAGTGTCGGTCGACACCACGATGTCGGCCACGGCTCCGCCGGTCCCCGGCCCGGTGAACGCGAGGGACGGACCCGAGCCGAGCGACAGGCCCTCGTCCTCGGCAGCGGCGCGGAAGCTCGCGACCGCCTTGCCGGGCCCTGTCGGGCGTACCGCCCGGACCTTCTGCACCGGGCAGGGCGCGGCGACGACCGTCAACGCCGCGGAGGACAGGGCCTCGGCCTCCTTGACGTGGCTGCCGGGCGCACCCGGCAACCGCTTCGACCCGTCGCTGTGCAGCAGGTAGGCGATCACCCGGGTGGCGGACTCGCGAGCCTGCCGCTCAGGGATCTCGCCCGACTCGAGTGCATCGAGGACGGCGTCGTACGCCTTGTCGTTGTCCGCGGGCATCAGCGCCAGGTCGCTGCCGGCCTTGAGCGCCTCGACCGCGGCATCGCCCCCGGGGTGGCGCGACATGATCGGACCCATGCCGAGCGAGTCGCTGACGATGAGGCCCTCGTGCCCGAGGTTGCGTCGCAGGCCCTTGGTCACGACCTTGCTCGAGAGCGAGGCCGGCACGCCCTTGTCGATCGCCGGGACCTCGAGGTGCCCCGTCATGATGCCCGGCGCCGACCGCTCGATCGCCGCCTCGAACGGCCTGAGGTCGTGGCGGCGCAGGCGATCACGGTCGCTGGCGAGGACCGGGAGGCCACGGTGGCTGTCCTCGTCGACGTTGTGCCCCGGGAAGTGCTTGACCGCCGAGATGATGCCGGCCTCGGAGTAGCCGTCGACCGCGGCGACGACGGCCCTGGCGACGATCTCCGGGTCAGCGCCGGCCGAGCGGCTGCCGATGATCGGGTCGGCCGGGCCGACCGTGATGTCCCCAGACGGCGCGAAGACCGTGTTGTAGCCGGCGGCCCGCAGCTCGGCGCCGGAGGCGCGAGCCGCCCCGGTCACGGCGCGCGCCCCGATGCGGGGGTCGCCCGCGATCGCGGAGCCGGCCGACATGAACGTCGGGAACGTGGTCAGGGGCTCGGCCAGCCGGGCCACCAGTCCGCCCTCCTGGTCGATCGGCACCATGACCGGCACGCCGCGCTCGTCACCGGCCTCGTGGAGCCGCCGGTTGAACGCCTTGACCTGGCTCAACGGGTCGTCCGTCGTCACGTCCAGGATCTGCGGGCTGGTCACCATGACTCCGGCGAAGTGCTTGTCGCGGACCAGCGCCAGCGACGCCTCCTCGGAGAGGCTGCGCGCGACGATCAGCTGCCCGGCCAGCTCGGCGAGGCTCAGGTCGTCGGCGAGAGCCTTCGCCTTCGCCGACTCGTCGGCGGTCGGTACCCATCCCGCGGGCTCGGGCGGCGCGGTCGGCGTGCGTGAGGGCTTCGGGGTCGGGGCGTCCGACGAAGCAGGGCTGGACCGGTCGCGGCTCACGGTCCAGCCGACGGCGGAGAGGCCGACCATGACCACGAGGACGACCGCAGCGATGCGGCGTCCCCGGACGGCTCGGTCGTGGCGTTGCTCCTCCACCTATGCAGCCACGACCTCGGTGACCGGCAGGCTGGAGTCAGCGGGCAGGTCGAGCGGTGACGGCGGAAGTCCACGGCGGACGACCTCGGCGCCCAGCGCGGCGACCATGGCACCGTTGTCGGTGCACAGACCCATGCGGGGGACGCGGATCCGGATGCCCGCCGCGGCGGCGCGCTCCTCGGCGAACTGGCGGAGCCGGCCGTTGGCGGCCACCCCTCCCCCGATGATCAGGGTCCTGACGTCGTGGTCGAGGCAGGCGTCGATGGCCTTCTTGGTCAGGACGTCGCACACCGAGTCCTGGAACGACGCGGCGATGTCGGCGACCTCGAACGTACGGCCCATGCGGTCCTCGTGCTGCACGTGGCGGGCGACGGCGCTCTTGAGGCCGGAGAACGAGAAGTCGTAGCGGTGCTTGTCGAGGTCGCGGCCGGTCAGGGCCCGGGGGAACGCGATCGTCGACGGATCGCCGTCGCGAGCGACCCGGTCGATGTGCGGGCCGCCGGGGTAGGGCAGTCCGAGCAACCGGGCGACCTTGTCGAACGCCTCGCCCGCTGCGTCGTCGATCGTCTGACCGAGCAGGGTGATGCCGGTGACGATGTCGTCGACGAGCAGGATCTCGGTGTGCCCCCCGCTGACCAGCAGGGCGACGACGCGCTCGTCGAACCGGCCGTGCTCGAGCTGGTCGACCGCCACGTGCGCAGCGAGGTGGTTGACCCCGTAGAGCGGCTTGTCGTGGGCCAGGGCCAGCGCCTTGGCGGCCGCCACGCCGACCAGCAGCGCCCCGGTCAGCCCCGGTCCGCTCGTGACCGCGATCGCGTCGACGTCCTGCACGCGAACGCCCGACTCGGCGTACGCCTGCTCGAGCGTCGGCACCATGGCCTCGAGGTGGGCCCGGCTGGCGACCTCGGGGACGACGCCGCCGAAGCGTACGTGCTGCTCCATGCTCGACGAGAGCGCGTGCGCCAGCAGCTCCGTGCCTCGCACGATGCCGACGCCAGTCTCGTCGCAGGACGACTCGATGCCCAGCACCAACGGTTCGGTCACGCCATCCATTGTGACAGGCTCGGAGCCATGACGAGATCTGACGACCCGGGACCCGACGGACCGTGGGACGAGCGCACGCTGCTCCTCACGATGCTGCGCTACGTCCAGGAGACCGCGGTGTTCAAGGTGCAGGGGCTCGATGAGGACAAGGCGCGGCACGCGCCGATCGAGACGTCTCCGCTGACGACCCCGGCGGCGCTGCTCAACCACCTGCGCTGGGTCGAGCGGTCATGGGTCAACGCCGACCTGTTCGGTGGGGAGGACGACGGGCCGTGGTCCGACGAGGACCCCGACGCCGAGCTGCGCGAAGGCCTCGAGCTGCCGCTGGACGACGTCATCCGGCTGTACGAGGAGGAGGCCGCACGCACCCGCGCGGCGTTCGAGTCCGTCGACCTCGACATGACGATGAAAGGTGAGCACCGGCGCAGCACGCCTCTGACCGCCCGCTGGATCCTGCTGCACCTGATCGAGGAGACCGCTCGCCACAACGGTCACCTCGACTTGCTGCGCGAGATGGCCGACGGCAGCGTCGGCGACTGACCTCCGCTGAGCGTGACGATTGGCAGGCGACACGCCGATGCGGGCCTGCAGATCGTCACGCTCAGCGGAGCTGTTACTCCGCCTGCTTGGCGGCGCGACGGGCCGCGCGGGCCTGGAGCTCTTCCTCGTCCAGCTCCTTGGCCTGCTCCGGCGTCGGTGCGGTGCCGCCGTGACGGGCAGGCGCCCACCACTGGCCCTCCGGGCTGAGCGGGTAGTCGGCGATCGCCTTGTCCAGCAGCGCCGTCATGGCCTCGCGCAGCAGCGCCGTCTCGGCGACGGGGTCCTCGCCCGTGACCTCGAGCGGCTCGCCCACGTGCAGGCCGATGGTCTTCCCGCGCCCCGTGAGGTCCGACGGGTGGTCCTTGGTCTTGAGCAGCTGGGTCCCCCACGTCACCATCGGGATCAGCGGCACCCCGGCCTCGGCGGCCATGCGCACGGCGCCGGTCTTGAGCTCCTTGATCTCGAACGAGCGGCTGATCGTGGCCTCGGGGAAGATCCCGACGATCTCGCCGCTGCGGGCCAGCTCGACCGCCTCGTCGTATGACGCCAGGCCGTTCTCGCGGTCCACCGAGATGTGGTGCAGGGAGCGCATGATCGGCCCGGAGATCCGGTGGTCGAACGCTTCCTTCTTGGCCATGAAGCGCACGAGCCGCCCGCTCGGCTGGGCCGCGAGGCCGTCGAAGATGAAGTCGACGTAGCCGATGTGGTTGGCCGCCAAGATGGCGCCGCCGGTGCGCGGGATGTGCTCCGTGCCGGAGGTCTGGAACTTCATGCCGAGGGCCTTGAACAGCGTCTTGGCGGTCAGGATCACCGGAGGGTACGTGAAGTCGCGCATCGGGTCAGCCTAGTGGACACGTGTGCACCGGGGCGATCATCGAGAGCAGGCTCACGCCCTCGCCCGCTCAGTCCTCGACGATGTGGACGGCAGCCTCCTCGGCGCTCGCAGCGGCGCCGTCGATGCCGACGTCGTCGCCGACGAGGTCCTTCTCGGTGTCCTCGCCGATGCCACCATCCGGGTCGACCAGACGGCCAGCGCGCTCGGTGCCGACCTCGCCGTCGTCGAGGACCTCGTCCGTGTCGGCGTAGGGATCCGGCTCGGGGACCTCCTGGCGCAGGCGCTCGTCGAGCGACTCGCCCTGGAGTGCCTCGTCGGCTGTCGTGCCGAACCCCTCGCCCCGGTAGCTCTCCGGCGGGGAGTAGCCCGCGTCGAGCGTCTCGTCCGGGTCGTCGAAGATCGACTCCTGGTCCGGGCCGTGGTCACCGTCGTCGAGGTTGGCGTCGAAGCCTTCTGGGGTCTCGGTCATGCTCCCAGCCTTCCACGCCAGCCGGAGGACGCAACGTGTGCGTCGATCTCGACCTCGACGAGGTGCTCGGGGCGCGCGAGGGCCACGACCTGCACCATCGTGGCGACGGGCCGCACGACGTCGAAGATCTCCTTGTGCGCCCGGCCGACCGCGTCGAAGTCGGCGATGTCGGTCACGTACATCCGGGTCCGGACGACGTGCTGCGTCTCCATGCCCGCCGTGGCCAGGGCCGCCAGAGCGATCCCGAAGGCGATCCGCGCCTGCTCGTAGGCGTCGCCGATACCGACCACCTCGCCCTTGACGGTGGCGGTGGTGCCGGCGACCCACGCGTGGTTGCCGACCCGGACCGCGCGGGAGTAGCCCACGACGTCCTCGAACGGTGACGGTGAGCTGACGTTCTTCCTCATCGGGCCTCCTCGAGGTCGAGCTGCATGACGACGGCGTCGACGCCGCCGGGGTAGTAGCCGACGCGCGTGCTGATCGTCGTGAACCCGTACGACTCGTAGAAGGCGAGCGCTGCGTCGTTGTCGGCGGCGACCTCGAGAAGCATGCGGGTCGCGCCCTGGGCTCCGGCCGCGACGGTGAGCGCGTCCAGCAGCCCGCGAGCCACCCCCCGGCGACGCCGCGACGGCATCACGGCGATGCGTTCGAGGTCGGCGACGTCACCGGCGACCGCGATCACGGCGTACGCCTCCAGGTCGTCGTGCAGCACGGTGCGGCGGTCGTCATCGAGCATGGCCTGGACCGCGGCCACGGACCAGGCCTGGCGGCCGAAGCACGCGAGGTCGATCGCGGTGACCGCCATGACCTCGGTCGGCAGCGCCTCGCGGATCATGCGCGCTTGGTGGCCGCTGAGGGGATCGCGTCGGGTCGCCGGAGGTAGAGCGGCTCGAGCGGCAGCACCTGAGCCGTGCCGGCGACGACGATCCTGGCGAGTGCCGCCGCGCGCGGATCACTGGCGTCCCCCGCCGCGCGCAGGACACCGTCGTAGAGCTCGCCGCCGCGGCCGTACGTCGGCAGGTCGGCGTGCCGGTTGGCGACATCGGCGGGAAAGTCGACATGTGGACCGTCGAGGCGTACGTGTCCCCCGCCGTAGCGCGCCCAGTAGACCTCCTTGCGCCGGGCGTCCGTGGCGACCAGGAACTCCCCCTCGACCTGGGTGTCGGCAGCGATGATGTCGAGCGTGCACACCCCGTGGGTCGTCAGCCCGAGCGTGGCGCCGAGCGTCAGCGCGGTGACGACACCGACCCGGAGACCGGTGAACGGTCCGGGACCCACGCCTACGGCGACGTCGGTGAGGTCGGCCATCGTGGCGCCGGCCTGCGCCACGGCGTCGCGGATCGCCGGGGCGAGCAGCTCGCCGTGCGCCATGGCACCGGCTCCGGCGGCCTCGCCGACGACGCGCTCGCCGTCGTGGACGGCGACGGTGATGGCCGGAGTGGCGGTGTCGAAGGCAAGCAGCAGCACGAGTGAACCCTAACGGTGACGGGTCAGGACAGGAGCGTCGAGCGGAGCGGTACGCCCACCCAGCGAGAGCCGTGCGGCTTGACCGTGACGACGCGCGGCTCGGCCTCGTCGACCGGGTCGCCGTCGTGAGGCGTGCCGAGCGGGTCGATCGGACGGGGCCCGCGCACCTCGATGCGTACGTGCAGCCAGCTGTCTGCCAGCTGCTCGGCCATGCCCTCGCCCCACTCGACGACCGTGACGGCCTCCTCGGTGGTGGCGTCGAGGTCGATGTCGTCGAGCTCGGCCGCACTGCCGAGCCGGTAGGCGTCGACGTGCACCAGTGGCGGGCCCTCTGCGAGCGAGGGATGCGTCCGGGCGATGACGAACGTCGGGGACGTGATCGGACCGCGTACGCTCAGCGCCTCGCCGAGGCCTTGGGTGAACGTCGTCTTGCCGGCGCCGAGGTCGCCGGACAGGACCAGCAGGTCGCCGGGGCGCAGCAAGGTCGAGAGCCGGGCGGCCAGCGCGTGCATCTCCTCGGGTGTCGGGACCTCGCGCGCCAGCCAGAGGGTCTTGCCGAACTCGATGAACTGCCGGTCGCGGCCGACGGGGTAGTAGAGCCGCCGTGACCAGAACTGCACGGTCTCGGGCAGCTCCTCGCGCACGTCGAGCCAGATGCCGTCCTTGCCGCGCTCCTCGGCCGTGTCCTCGGCGACACCGACCATCGCCGACGCCACACCGCGCGCCTGGATGTCGGGGTCGACGCAGACCCGCTTGAGACCCAGCTGCCCCGGCCGCGACTCGTCGAACAGCATCGCGCCCATCGGCAGGCCGCGACGCTCGACCAGCAGCCCTCCTGCCGTGGCCAGGACCTCCGCGACGGACTCGACCGTCTCCTCGGACGCGGTCGACGGGGGGTCCAGCCTCGGGCGGGCGCCGAACGAGCGGTGGATGATGTCGACGATCTGCGGCGCGTGCTCCGGCCCGGCGTGGATGACGTTGAGCGCGGTCATGCCGTCGCCTCCTCAAGAAGCCCACGATATGAGGACGACGGCATGACTGCTGCCACATGATTCCTTCGCTGGCGCTCAGTCATGCCGTCGCCTCCAGGACGTCCTCGATGACCCGGGTGACCCGCTGGTGCTCCTCGAACATGACCATGTGCCCGGCGTCCTCGAGTGCGACGAGCGTGGCGCCCGGGATCGCCTGGGCGAGCCGGCGGCTGTGCTTGATCGGCGTGATCAGGTCTGCTGTGCCGCCCACCACCACGGTCCGGCTGCGGCCGATGACCTCGAGACCGGCCGTCGTGTCGAGCGTGACGAACAGGGGGTAGAAGTCCATCAGGACGTGGGTCGGTGACGCGAGGATCAGCTCGTTGGTCATGTCGACGTGTCGCTCCTGGGCGTTCGGGCCGAGTCCCCAGCGCCGAACGATCGAATAGCTGTTGAACGTACGCCCCCAGTCCAGCACGGGCGACGCCACGCGCAGCAACGGGACCAGGTAGCGCAGGGCAGGACTGCTGCGCATCAGCCTGCCTGAGCTGGTGCTGAGCAGCACGACACCCTTGACCCGACGGCTGAACTGCTGGGGCTCTGCCGCGGCGAGCTCCATGATCGCCATGCCGCCCATCGAGTGCCCCACGAGGACGATCGGGCCTCTCGGCACCTGGGCCGCGATGACGCTGCGCAGGTCGTCGGCGAGCTGCGCCAGCGTCGAACGCGTGCGGGTCGAGCGGCCCGACGCGCCGTGGGAACGCAGGTCGACGAACACCATGCGGACCTTGCCGCGCAGCGCGAGCCGTTGGTAGTGCCACACGTCGATCGACTCGACCCAGCCGTGCACGAACACCACCGTCGGCGTCCTCGACTCGGCCTCGTCGACCTCCACGTTGAGCTGGACGCCGTCGCTCGCCGTGACCTGCACGGGATCGCTGTGGACCGACCCGAACACGACGTCCTCGCCCCGCCGCAACCGACGCTGGTGGCGCTGCCGGCCGTTGAGCACCGACGCGACGACCCCGGCGGCGACGAACGCGCCGGCCGTCGTGGCCACCTTCGCCGTCCGGCTCATGCGTTCTCCCCCACGTACGTACGCTCGATGCGGCCACCCAGGCGCGTCACGACCTCGTAGGCGATCGTCCCGGCCGCGATGCCCCAGTCCTCGGCCGTCGGCTCCCCGTCGCCGCCGGGACCGAAGACCGTCACGGCGTCACCGCGCGTTGCCGCCAGGTCACCGAGGTCGACGACGAGCTGGTCCATGCAGACGACCCCGACCTGGGGCACCCGGCGACCGCCGAAGCCCAGCTCCGCGCGGTTGGACGCGGTGCGCAGGATCCCTTCGCCGTAGCCGATCGGGACCAGCCCGAGCGTCGTCTCGCGGTCGGTCGTCCAGGTGTGGCCGTACGAGACGCTGGTGCCGGCCGGCACGCGCTTGACCGCGGCGAGGCGGCCGCGCAGCGTCATGACCGGGGTCAGGGCGGTCGGGTAGGTCATCTGCGGGTCGGGGCGGATGCCGTAGGCCGCGATGCCGACCCTGACGAGGTCGAGGTGGGCCGACGGCCGCGTGAGCGTCGCTGCGGAGTTGCTGAGGTGCCGCAGCGCCGGCTCGATCCCGGCTGCCCGGAGCTCCTCGACGGCCTGCAGGAAGGCCGCCTCCTGGGCGTCATTGGCCGGGTGCTCCACCTGGTCGGCGCACGCGAAGTGCGACCACACCCCGGTGACCTCGACGGTGCCGGCCCTCTGGGCGGCGGCCGCTGCGGCCACCAGCTCGGTCCACTGCTCGCCGAAGGCGCCGTTGCGCGACAGGCCGGTGTCGACCTTGAGCTGCACCTTGGGGCGCTGCGACGTCGCCGCGGCAAGGATCTCGCCGAGCTGGGCGGCCGACGAGGCGGTGACCTCGACACCGGCATCGACCGCCGCCGCGAAGTCCGCCCCGGGAGCGGCCAGCCAGCAGAGCAGGTTGCCCGTGTCACCCGTCGACCGCAGGGCCAGGGCCTCCGCCACGGTGGCGACGCCGAGCCAGTCCGAGCCCGACTGCCGTGCGGCCCGCGCCATCCGCGCAGCGCCGTGGCCGTAGGCGTCGGCCTTCACCACGGTCATGAGCGCCGACTGCGGGGCGCACTCCCGCAGAGCCGCGAGGTTCGCCCGGAACGCCTCGAGGTCGATGCGCGCCTCGACCTGTGGCGTCATGCGAGGCTCCCCTGCACGAACGCGGCGACCGTGGCCGGCAGCTCGTGCGCCACGTCGGTGGCCACGACCGGACCGTCCGGGTTGGCCCGCACGGAGGCGACGCCGTGCAGGTAGGCCGCGACTGAGCCGGCGTCCAGGGGATCGAGCCCGGCGGCCATCAGCGACCCGGCGAAGCCCGCCAGCACGTCGCCGGCCCCGGCCGTGCCCAACCAGGCCGAGCCACTGCGGTTGACCCGCGAGGGGGCGCCGGCCCGGGCCACGACGGTGCGCCGACCCTTGAGCAGCACCGTGGCGTTCCAGCGCTGCGCCGCCGCGGTGGCGTGACCCAACGGGTCGGCCTCGACGCTCTCGCGTCCCGTGCCGAGCATCTCGGCGAGCTCACCGGCGTGCGGCGTCAGGAGCGCGGGCACGTCGAACGTCTGCGGGAGGTGCTGCAGAGCGCTCGCGTCGACCACGACCGGCACCTGGTCCTCGAGCGCCACGGCGAGCTGTGACGCGGCGTCGTCACCGCTGCCCGGACCGACGACCCACGCCTGGACACGCCCGCGACCGGCCACGACCTCAGGCGCCCGGTCGACGACCCGCCGGCTGAGCTCTGCGCTGCCGACGAACCGGATCATCCCTGCGAGGCCGGCCTGGGCACCGGCGACGCACAGGTGTGCCGCGCCGGCGTACTGCTCGGAGCCTGCGGCGATGCCCAGGACGCCGCGGGCGTACTTGTGCGAGGTCGCAACAGGCAGGACGTCGTCCAGGAGGTGACCGTCCGATGCCTCGACGACCTCGATCAACGGTGCCGGCAGATGGGGGTCGAGGCCGATGTCGACCAGCGTCACCGTCCCGGCCAGGGCAGCGGCCGGATCGGCCAGCAGGGCGGCCTTGTGCGTCCCGAAGGTCACGGTGGCATCAGCGCGTACGGCCGCCGACGGCACGGTCGCTCCGTCTACGTCCACGCCCGACGGCACGTCGACGGCCCAGACGTATGGTCGACGCTCGTCGATCCAGCCGGCCCACTCGGCGGCCTTGCCGCTCAGGCCGGGACGCGCGCCGATGCCGAAGATCGCGTCGAGGCACCAGCGCTGCGCACCCGGCGCTCTGACGACCTGCGCGCCGGCCGCCGTCGCGGCAGCCAGCCCGCCGGCATGGACCTTGGCCTCCTCGAGCAGGCAGAGGTCCACGCGCACGCCCCGGTCGAGCAGGTGCACGGCGGCGTACAACGCGTCGCCGCCGTTGTTGCCGGGCCCGATCAGGCACAGCACCACGTCGCCGGCCGGGATCAGGTCGAGGTGGTCGGCCAGTCCGCGCGCCGCGCGCCGCATGAGCTCACCGTCAGGGAGGGTGGCCGCCAGGGCCTCCTCGGCGGCGCGGATGTCGCCGACGGCGTGCGCACTCAGCATTCAGCCACCACGAACGCCGTCGCGACGGTGGTGTCGTGCGAGATCGAGAGGTGCACGGTCACGATGCCGAGCGCCTTGAGCCGCTCGGGAGCGGCGCCGTGCAGCGCGAACTTCGGCGCGCCCCGGGCGTCGTTGACGACCTCGAAGTCCTGCCAGGACAGCCCCGAAGGGGCGCCCATCGCCTTGGCGAGCGCCTCCTTGGCAGCGAACCGGCCGGCGAGGGACTCCACCGGCAGGTGTGCCTCGGCCTCGGTGAACAGCCTGCTGCGCATCGTGGGCGTACGTTCGAGCGTCGCGGCGAACCGGGCGAGATCCACCACGTCCACCCCGATGCCCACGATCGTCATCTCGTCACTCGACCGTGACGGACTTGGCCAGGTTGCGGGGCTGGTCGACGTCGTGCCCCAGCACTGATGCGAACTCGCACGCGAAGATCTGCAGCGGCACGACCGCGACGAGCGGTTGCAGCAGCGTCGGGACCTTGGGCAACCGGATCAAGTGGTCGGCGTAGGGGACGACGTCCTCGTCACCGTCCTCGGCCAGGACGATCGTCCGGGCGCCACGGGCCCGGATCTCCTGGATCGAGCTGACGGTCTTCTCCTGGAGCTGGTCGCGACCCTTGGGCGGCACGACGACGAACACCGGCAGGCCCTCCTCGATCACGGCGATCGGGCCGTGCTTGAGCTCACCGGCGGCGAAGCCCTCGGCGTGGATGTAGGCAAGCTCCTTGAGCTTGAGCGCGCCCTCGAGCGCGACGGGATAGCCCGCGTGCCGGCCCAGGAACAGGATCGAGCGGGACTCCGCGAGATCGGCTGCAAGCTTGCGCATCTGGTCGCCCTCGTCGAGCAACCGCTGGATCGCCGCCGGGATCTTCTCGATGTCGTCGATGATGCCGCTGATCTCGTCGCCGAACTTGGTGCCCTTGACCTGCGCGAGGTAGAGCGCGAGGAGGTAGCAGGCCACGATCTGCGCCAAGAACCCCTTGGTCGAGGCGACCGCGATCTCCGGGCCGGCGTGGGTGTAGATCACGGCATCGGACTCACGCGGGATCGTCGAGCCGTTGGTGTTGCAGATCGACAGGACGCGGGCCTTCTGCTGACGGGCGTACCGGACCGCCATCAAGGTGTCCATCGTCTCGCCGGACTGGCTGATCGACACGACGAGCGTCGAGCGGTCGATGATGGGGTCGCGGTAGCGGAACTCCGAGGCGAGCTCGACCTCGCAGGGGATGCGGGTCCAGTGCTCGATCGCGTACTTCGCGACGAGCCCGGCGTAGGCCGCGGTGCCGCACGCGACGATGATGATGCGGTCGACGTCACGCAGCTCGCTGTCGGACAGCCGCATCTCGTCGAGCTGCAGGCGCCCGTCGGCGGAGTGGCGGCCGAGCAGGGTGTCGGCGACGGCCTGCGGCTGCTCGGCGATCTCCTTGAGCATGAACCAGTCGTAGCCGCCCTTTTCGGCAGCCGACACGTCCCAGTCGACGTGGTACTCCTTGGTCTCGGCGGGATGGCCGTCGAAGTCGGTCACGACGATGTCGTCGGGCGTGATCGTCACGACCTGGTCCTGGCCGAGCTCGATCGCGTCCCGCGTGAACTCGATGAACGCCGCGACGTCCGAGCCGAGGAAGTTCTCGCCCTCGCCGCGACCCACCACGAGGGGTGAGTTGCGGCGGGCGCCGACGACGACGTCGGGCTGCGCCGCGTCACAGATCACGAGGGTGAAGGCGCCCTCGAGCCGGCGGCACACGGCACGTACGGCCTCGGACAGGTCGTCGGTGTGCTGCAGCTCGTCGTGCAGCAGGTGCGCGACGCACTCGGTGTCGGTCTCGGAGATCAGCTCGTGGCCGGCCGCCTCGAGCCCGGCGCGCAGCGCCGCGAAGTTCTCGATGATGCCGTTGTGCACGACCGCGATCCGGCCGGTCTGGTCGAGGTGCGGGTGCGCGTTGCGGTCGTTGGGCGCGCCGTGCGTCGCCCACCGCGTGTGACCGATGCCGGTGTGCGCGACCGGCAAGGGGTTGGCCTCGAGCTCGGCGTCGAGGTTGACGAGCTTGCCGGCCTTCTTGGCCGAGACGATCGTGTCCTCGTGGACCAGCGCGACACCACCGGAGTCGTATCCGCGGTACTCGAGGCGGCGGAGGCCACCCATGACGACGTCGAGCGCCGAGCGCTGTCCGACATATCCGACGATTCCACACATGGGTTCAAGGGTACCGGCGCTGACCGGCCCTCTGACCATGCGGGAGAGCCGGTGAGGGGACCGCGTGCTGCCGCAATCGGGGGCAGGCAGGAGAATGGCCGCATGACGCGCGACCAGTCACCGTATGTCGAGCTCGAGCGCGCCGCCTGGGCCGAGCTCGCGGGCGACGCCCCGCAGCCGCTCCAGCCGGCCGAGATCGAGCGCGTACGCGGCCTCGGCGACGAGCTGGACCTCGAGGAGGTCCGGCAGGTCTACCTCCCGATGACGCAGCTCATCAGCATGCGCGTGCGCCTCGCCGGAGCGCTCTACCAGGCGACCGAGGCGTTCCTCCACGCGCCGCAGACGCAGCGCACCCCGTTCGTGATCGGCATCGCCGGCTCGGTCGCCGTCGGCAAGTCGACCACGGCACGCCTGCTCAAGGAGCTGCTGTCGCACTCCCCCGACCATCCCGTCGTCGACCTGGTCACCACGGACGGCTTCCTGTTCCCCAACGCCGAGCTCGAACGTCGCGGGCTGCTGGAGCGCAAGGGATTCCCCGAGTCGTACGACCGCAAGGCCCTGCTCCGGTTCGTCATGGAGGTGAAGTCCGGCGTGGAGGTCGTGTCGGCGCCCGTCTACTCCCACCTCACCTACGACCGCACGGAGGAGGTCGTGACGCTCAAGGCGCCCGACATCGTGATCGTCGAGGGCCTCAACGTTCTGGCGCCCGCACGGCCACGAGGCGACGGCAGCCCGGGCCTCGCCGTCAGCGACTTCTTCGACTTCTCGATCTACGTCGACGCGTCCGGGCGAGACCTGCGCCGCTGGTACGTCGACCGGTTCCTCACGCTGCGCAAGACCGCGTTCGCGGACCCCGCGTCGTACTTCCACCGCTACAGCGCCCTCACGGACGCCGAGGCCGAGGCTCGTGCCGGTGAGCTGTGGGACACGATCAACCAGCCCAACCTGCGCGAGAACATCCAGACCACCCGCGGACGCGCGTCGCTCGTCCTGCGGAAGGGACCCGACCACTCGGTCGAGTGGGTCCGCCTCCGCAAGATCTGAGCGACGCGCGAGCCGCAGGCTCCTCAGCTCAGGGGAAGAAGATGATCTGGCACTGCGTGATGGAGTACTGCGACACGCCGGACGCCAGCGGTGCGGCACCCTCGTAGGCCTTCGCCGTGGCGGCGGCCTGGTACGTCCCGTTGGTCTTGCCCGGGTTGAACCGGAACGCGACCCGGCCGCGCGAGTCGGTGAAGTCACTCAGGTCGACCGCCGACGAGGCGAAGTCCACGTTCCGGCCGGCACGGGCCGGGTAGAACGTGTATACGAACGTCACGTCCGACGTCGGGTTGTCGGCGAAGTGGCACTGGGTCTGGCGGATGATCTGGACCGAGACCTTCTGGCTGACCACCGTGATCTTCTTGGCGTTGCCGATGATCGACTTCTTGCCACCGCTCGGCGGGGCGTAGTAACGGAAGTAGCGGGTCTTGTAGGTCGACGGGAAGAACGAGAAGTTGCCGTTCGCCGAGCTCGTGGCCTTGGTCTTGGTCTTCCAGGAGCCGGTCTTGCCGTCGCGGTACTGCAGCCAGACCGGTCGCGCGTTGAAGGTCGAGACCCGGCCCTTGAGGCGGAAGGTCTCGTACTTCATGACGTTGACGTAGCTGGCGCTGAGGTCCTTGGTCGTGGTGGCGGCGCTGCCAGCCTGGGTGGTGGCGCCGACCGCGACCAGGCCGGCCGTCGCGAGCATCGCCGCGACGATCATTCGAATGGAACGCATGGGTCTCTCTCCCTGTTGAAGTGTCTGAGAAGCGTTCGAAAAACTACTGCACCAACAGACAGGGCGTCTCCGGATTGCCCAAAAAAGTCTGGACCTATCGGCCGCCGGTTCCACTTCCGCGACCCCCAGCGGCAATCAGCTCGGAGTCTGGTCCGAGCGATAGGCGGCTCTCGTCAGACCGGGTCGCACTGGGGAAGGGACAGCTGTCTGACGACTGATGCCTTGGCCGCGGCTCCGTCGTCCGCCGCCGCGGTCGCCTGCACCCCCACCAAGCCTGAGGCGCCGGTCAAGACCTGCACCGTCGCGATGCCCTTGGCGTCCTGGAAGCCGGTCCTGGGACCCGCCGGTGTCGCGAAGTCGACGCGCCGTCCCGGGCGCGCCGGATAGAAGTCGGCCCACACCGTGACCACGCTGTTCGTGTTGCTGTCGCACTCGTTCGTCGCCTCGAAGTACTCCACCTTCTGCGGGACCACTGCGAGACGCTTCGGGGTGGTCACGACCGCCGGTTGGCCGGCACCCGCGGGGACGCTGATCCGCCAGTAGCGGGTCTTGGTGTTCTTGACCACGAAGAAGAAGAAGCCGTTCGAGGTGCTCTTCTCCGTCAGCCTGGTGGTCCACGATCCTGACGTCCCGGTCCGGTACTGCAGGCGAACCGTACGTACGGCGGCTGTCGGCAACGTCCCGTCCATCTGGATCGTCTCGTTCGCGATCGCACTCGGCCGCGAGAAGTGCAGGCTCACACCGGCCGCACTCGCCGACTGCGTCGTCGCCCCGACGGCGACGAGGGTGGCAACGGTCATGACAGCGGCACAGATGAGACGCACGGATCGCATGGATGCTCCTTGAGAGGTTGTCCGAAAAACTACCGGCGCAACCCGCGGCTCGTCCTGCAAATCGGAGAAACTCAGAGGGCGAGCGTGGAGCGCACGACGCCGGCGAGGCGCTCGGCGACCTCGGAGGCCTCGTCGTGGGTCGCTGCCTCGACCATGACCCGGACCAGCGGCTCGGTGCCGGACTGGCGCAGCAGCACCCGGCCGCTGGAGCCCAGTCGCGCGGCGGCGATCGCGACCTCGCCCTGCAGCACCGGGTCGGAGTCCGCACGGGCCTTGTCGACGTCAGGCACGTTGATCAGCACCTGGGGCAGCCGCGTCATGACCGACGCGAGCTCTTCGAGCGATGTGCCGGTCTCGCGGATGCGGGAGGCGAGGTGCACGGCTGTCAGCACGCCGTCGCCGGTCGTGGCGTAGTCGGCCATGATGACGTGGCCCGACTGCTCGCCGCCCAGGCTGAACCCGCCCGATCGCATGGCCTCGAGGACGTAGCGGTCCCCGACGGCGGTCTGGATGACCGTGATGCCGGCCGCCTGCAGGGCTTGGACGAAGCCGAGGTTGCTCATGACGGTCGCGACGACCGTGTCGTCGCGCAGACGGCCCGCGTCGCGGGCGGCGATCCCGAGGATCGCCAGGATCTGGTCGCCGTCGACGACAGCACCGGCATGATCGACGGCGAGGCAACGGTCGGCGTCGCCGTCGAAGGCGAAGCCGGCGTCAGCGCCGTGACGGATCACGGCCTTCTGCAGGTCGTCGAGGTGCGTCGAGCCACAGTCGAGGTTGATGTTGAGGCCGTCGGGCTCGGCATGGATCGAGATGACCGTGGCGCCGAGCTGCTCGAACACCTGGGGCCCGACCTCGTACGCCGCGCCGTTGGCGCAGTCGAGCACGATCGTCAGGCCGTCGAGCGGTCCGGGAGCCGAGCCGACGAGGTGCTTGACGTAGGCGGCGACTCCGGCGCGGCTGTCGCCGATGCGTCCGACGCCGGAACCGGTCGGCCGGTCCCACGGCTCCTCGAGCCGCTGCTCGATCTGCAGCTCGAGGTCGTCGTCGAGCTTGAGCCCGCCGCGGGCCAGGAACTTGATGCCGTTGTCGGGCATGGGGTTGTGGCTGGCCGAGATCATGACGCCCATGTCGGCCTGCAGGTAGGACGTCAGGAACGCCGCGCCCGGCGTGGGCACGACGCCGAGGCGGTGCACGTCGACCCCCGCAGACGCGAGACCCGCGACCACCGCTGCCTCGAGGAACTCTCCTGAGGCGCGGGGATCGCGGGCCACGACTGCGGTCGGACGCTGGTCGGCAAAGGCACCGACCTCGCCGAGGATGTGGGCTGCGGCGACCGCGAGGTCGACCGCCAGCTCTGCGGTCAGATCGCGGTTCGCGAGCCCGCGAACGCCATCTGTGCCAAAGATCCGGCCCACGGCTGGATCAGCGCTTGCTGTACTGCGGAGCCTTACGGGCCTTCTTGAGGCCGGCCTTCTTGCGCTCCTTGATGCGCGAGTCGCGCGTCAGCAGTCCGGCCTTCTTCAGGACCGGGCGGTTGACCTCTTCGTCGATCTGGTTGAGCGAACGGGCCACACCGAGGCGCAGCGCGCCGGCCTGGCCGGTCATGCCGCCGCCGGTGACCCGGGCGATGACGTCGAAGCGGTCCTGCAGACCGGTCTCGGCGAAGGCTTCCTTGGCAATCTGCTGGTGCAGCTTGTTGGGGAGGTACTCCTCGAGCGGCTTGCCGTTGACGGTCCACACGCCGGTGCCCGGGACGATGCGGACGCGCGCGATGGCTTCCTTGCGACGGCCGGTCGCGGCACCCGGAGCGATGGTCGCGGGCTTGTCGGAGGTGACAGCGGAGCCAGCGGTCTCGGAGGTGTATGCCACACCTTCGGCGTTGGTCTCGAACTCGGTCTCTTCGGTGGTGGTCTCAGCCACGATGCGCCTGCTTCTCTTCTTTACTGGGAGATCTGCGTGATCTCGAACGGCTGGGGCTTCTGGGCGTGGTGCGGGTGCTCGGGGCCGGAGTAGACCTTGAGCTTCGTGATCAGCTGATCACCCAGACGGTTCTTGGGGAGCATGCCGCGGACCGACTTCTCGATCGCCTTGCGGGCATCCTTGTCGAGCAGGTCACCGTAGGCGATGGACTTGAGTCCGCCCGGGTAGCCGCTGTGGCGGTAGGCCAGCTTGTCGGTGCGCTTGTTGCCCGACAGGGCGACCTTCTCGGCGTTGACGATGATGACGAAGTCGCCGCCGTCGACGTGCGGTGCGTAGGTCGGCTTGTGCTTGCCGCGGAGCAGCGTCGCAGCCTGGACGGCGAGACGACCCAGGACGATGTCCTCGGCGTCGATGACGTGCCACTGACGGGTGATGTCAGACGGCTTGGGGCTGAACGTGCGCACGGCGTGACCTTCTCGTTCTTGGTGGTGTGGCGGGTGGATCCGAAACTTCGGTGGTCGTTTCCGCGGGTCAGGCCGACGGAGACACGACACACAAGGTTAACCGGCGGCAGCCACTCGGGTCAAAACGGGAGGCTGTGCCGTCTCACACCTGAGACCCCGGATCGTGCGAATGCCGGAGTCGCACTAAGTTGGTCGATGGCTGCACCACCTCGCAGCAGGGCATTTCCCCGCCGTCACAGGAGACCCATCGTGACCGAAAACCAGACATTGACCGTCCGCGACAACCGGACGGGCGAGGAGTACGAGCTCCCGATCACCGACGGAACCGTCCGTGCGAGTGACTTCGGCAAGATCGGCAAGTCCGAGGACGAGCCGGGGCTCGCGGTCTACGACCCGGGCTTCACCAACACCGCCTCGACCCGCAGCGCCGTCACCTACATCGACGGCGACAAGGGCATCCTCGAGTACCGCGGCTACCCCATCGAGCAGCTCGCCGAGAAGTCGACGTACCTCGAGGTCGCCTACCTGCTGATCCACGGCGAGCTGCCCACCAAGGAGCAGCACGAGCAGTGGGTGCACGAGATCACGTTCCACACCTTCCTGCACGAGAACCTCAAGTCCCAGCTGCAGGGCTTCCGCTACGACGCGCATCCCATGGGCATGCTGCTGTCGAGCGTCGGCGCACTGTCGACGTTCTATCCCGAGGCCCGCAACATCAAGGACCCCGACATCCGGCACGACCAGATCGTCCGGCTGATCGCCAAGATGCCGACGCTCGGCGCCTGGTCGTTCCGCCACGCCCAGGGCAAGCCGTACGTCTACCCGGACAACGAGCTGTCCTACACCGAGAACTTCCTGTCGATGCTGTTCAAGATGAGCGAGCAGAAGTACGACCCCGACCCGCGGCTCGCCAAGGCCCTCGAGGTGTTGTTCATCCTGCACGCCGACCACGAGCAGAACTGCTCCACCAACGCCGTCCGGTCCGTCGGATCGAGCCAGGTCGACCCCTACTCGGCGGTCAGCGCCGGCGTCGCGGCCCTCTACGGACCACTGCACGGCGGCGCCAACGAGGCGGTCCTGAAGATGCTCAAGCGCATCGGCACGCCCGACAAGATCCCCGCGTTCATCGAGGGCGTCAAGAACGGCGACGAGAAGCTCATGGGCTTCGGCCACCGCGTCTACAAGAACTTCGACCCGCGCGCCACGATCATCAAGAAGGCCGTCGACGACGTCTTCGAGGTCACCGGCGTCAACCCGCTGCTCGAGGTCGCCCAGGAGCTCGAGCGCATCGCGCTCGAGGACGACTACTTCATCTCGCGCAAGCTCTACCCCAACGTCGACTTCTACTCCGGCCTGATCTACGAGGCGCTGCAGTTCCCGCCCGAGATGTTCACGGTCCTGTTCGCCATCCCGCGCACGTCGGGATGGCTCGCCCAGTGGCTCGAGCTCGTCGACGACAAGGAGCAGAAGATCGCCCGGCCCAAGCAGATCTACACCGGCGACCGGCGGCTCGACTTCGTCCCGGCGCAGGAGCGCTGGAAGTAGCGCTCAGCCGCTCCCTGCATATCGCGGTCAGAAGACGTCTGGTTCTGCCAGAGTGAGCGCATGAGCGACACGCAGACCGCGCTGCCCGTGCGGAGGTTGTCGGTGCTGCTGGTCTGCGTCGTGATCCTCGCCCTGACGCTGACCTGGGCGTTCCTCAGCATGCGGGCCGTGATGGACGTGGGTGGCTCGTGTGCCGACGGCGGGCCGTACGTCAGCGCGCAGCCCTGCCCCGGCGGCGCGGGATTCATCGGGGTCGCGATCCCGGTGATGATCCTGGCGACGTTCGCGGGCTCTGCCGTCGCGATCAGCCTCCAGGCGCCCAACCTGCTGGTGCCGATGTGGACCATCTTGTTCGGCTCGCTGGGCTGGAACTTCCTCGAGTACGGATTCGCAGGCCCGGACGGCAACGTGGTGGGCTGGATCGTCTGCGGCATCGTGTTCGAGCTCATGGCGCTGCCCGGACTGATCGCCATCGTCCTCTCCGGCGGCACGATGTGGACCACGGGCAACGGCACCAACAGCCGGCCCACGCAGACGGCGATGTGGTGGGGCATCTACCTGGCGCTGGGCACGGCCGGCACGGCGTTGGGCGCCTGGTCCTTCTACGCGTGGCGCTGACCAGACCGGTAGCGTGACGGGGTGCGACTGCGACTCGACCTGTCCTACGACGGGACCGGATTCCGGGGGTGGGCGACCCAGCCCGGACTGCGCACGGTGCAGGGCGAGATCGAGGCCGCGATCGCGCTGATCCTGCGGCTGCCCCGGTCGGCGCCCCTGACCTGCGCCGGCCGCACCGACGCCGGCGTGCACGCCCGCGGGCAGGTGGCCCACGTCGACCTCGACGACGTCGACCCGGGCCACCTCGAGCGACGCCTGCGACGGTTGCTGCCCGACGACATCACCCTTCGCTCGCTGAGCGTCGCACCCGAGGGCTTCGACGCGCGCTTCGCCGCACTCGAGCGCCGCTATGCGTACCGGATGTTCGACGGCCCGTCCGGTCCCGACCCGCTCACCCGGACCTCGGTGGTCCGCTGGCAGCGCCGACTCGACGTCGAGGCCATGAACGCCGCCGGTGAGCGGCTGCTCGGGCTCCACGACTTCGCCGCCTTCTGCAAGCGCCGCGACGGAGCGACCACGACGCGCACCCTCCTGGAGCTCGGCACCACACGTACGGGTGACCTCCTGGAGACGACGGTTCGTGCGGACGCGTTCTGCCACTCGATGGTGCGGTCCCTCATGGGTCTATTGGTCGCCGTCGGCGAAGGGCGCCACGCGCCCGAGTGGTCCGAGCAGGTGCTGGTGAGCGCCACCCGTGACGCCCGCGTCATGGTCATGCCACCGCACGGCCTCGTGCTCGAGGAGGTCGTCTTCCCGGACGAGCACGGGCTGGCCGCGCGCGCAGCGGAGGCGCGCCGCCGCAGGGACGAGTGAGCCCCCGGCCTCGTTCACCCGAAGCCCACGATCTGCGCCGACCACTGGCACACTGAGGTGGTGGTGACCTGGGACGACGTCGTGGCGTACGCCGTGACGCTGCCTGAGGTCGCCGAGTCCACGTCGTACGGGACGCCCGCACTCAAGGTCGCCGGCAAGCTCATGGCGCGGCTCCGCTCGGACGCCGAAGGCGGCCTCGCGATCAAGTGCTCCGCCGTCGACAAGGTGGCACTGGTCGGCGGGGACGACCCGGCGTACTTCACGACCCCGCACTACGACGGCTACAACTACGTGCTGGTGAACCTCGAGCTGGCCCAGCCCGACGAGCTGTTCGAGCTCGTCGGGGACGCCTGGCACATCGCTGCCCCCGCGACCCTGCGCAAGCGTCACGCGATCTGACGGGCCGTCGGGCGCCGTCAGGAGTCCAGGTCGGCGGCGATGACCTCCTTGCCCTGCGTGTCGACCACCGCGAACCGAGCGGCGTCCCGGAGCAGCACCGACGAGCTCATGTCGCAGACGATCTTCTTGTCCTCGACGCCGACGAACTCGCCCGCCAGGTGCTTCGTGCCGTCGTTGCCGACGACCCACATCTCGTACGTCTCGCCCGCGGGCAGTCCGTCGGCCTCGAGCTTGATCTCCACTCCCCAGGTGTGATCGACGAGGCCCGCGGTCGCGCTGACGCCCTGCACGGCCTCGACGGACTTGACGGCGATCACCGGGGGTGCCGGCGGGGGCTCGTCCTCCGGGAGCACGAGCATCACGCCCACCGTCGCTGCGACACCGACAGCCGCCCCGGCCAACGCGGGTGCCCAGCGACGAGCGCGGCGCCTGGTCGGACCGGGCAGCGCGGCAGCGATCATCCGGTCCAGCTCGGGCGGGGGCGCCAGACCCGCTTCGAGCGCGTCGAGGTCGACGGTCCGCAGGAGGCCGGCGAGCGGGGCCAGCTCGTCCCGCTCGGCGCGGCAGGCAGCGCACGTCGCCAGGTGCTCCTCGATCTCCTGGCGCGCGTCGACGTCGAGCTGCCCGAGCACGTAGGCGCCCAGGCTGTGCCGCAGCTCGTCGTGCCGGTCCGTCATGACTCGACCACCATCATCGCCATCGTCTGCCTGAGTTGCTTGAGCCCGTAGAAGACCCGGCTCCGCAGCGTACTCACCGAGACGTCCAGCTCGGCCGCCACCTCGTCGTACGGCCGATCGCGCAGGTAGGTCTCCACGATCGCGGTCCGGTGGTCGTCACTGAGCACACCCAGCGCACGGGTGATGAGGTCCGAGTCGGCAACTGCCGACGAGTGATCCACCGCGTGCTCCTCTTCCGTGCTGGTCAGGGCAGCAGGCTCGGACGAGCGCGTCCGTGCCGTGGCCTGGTCGATGATGACGTTGCGCAGGATCGCGAACAACCAGGTGCGCAGCGAGCCCCGCGCCGGGTCGAACCGGTCGCCGGACCGCCACGCGCGGACGATCGTCTCCTGCACGGCATCCTGGGCAAGACCCTGGTCGGCGAGGCGGCTCAGGGCGAACCGGTAGAGCTCCCCGCCGTGCTGCGCATAGCCCGCCCGGGCCAGGGCGTCCGGCGACATGGGGTTGTCGTCGTCGCCACCGGCCCGGTGGGTCATGCGCAAGGGCACCGTCGCTCCTGGGCTTGCCTGTGGCGGGCCCGCGAGCGGCAGGCCTCAGGGTTGGGTGACGGCCAGGTCGGCGACGTCGTAGATGAACGATCCCACCTTGGTGGCCTTTCCGCTCGACAGATCGATCCGGTAGAGCGCCGACGCGCCGCCACCGGCGGGTCGCAGCGCCGCCCAGCCGCTGTTCGCGACCGCGCGCCCGTTGACGACCGTCGTCCGGATGTCGAACCCCGCGGCGGGGGCTGCGTCGAAGCCGAGCTTGCCCTCGTTCACGAGCGTCCCGGCGTTGGCCGGGGACTGCACCGCAAGGAAGTCCGTCGTCGTGTCGATGTCGAACAACGTCGTCGCGGTGTTCGCCGCGTCGAGGTCGTTGTTCGTGTACGCCACGGCCGTCACCGCCGGCGTGGCACCCGCGGGGTTGTAGGCCAGGGGGGTGTCGGTCGTCGTGGTGTCGGTGTTGACGTCGTGCCGGAGGTTCTGCCCGCCGGAGCTGATGACCCGCAGCCGGTCGGCTGCCGGGTTGAAGTCGACGGCGAAGTCCATGTTCCAGTCCAGCTCGACGCTCAGCTGGGAGACCTTGGTGGCCTTGCCCGTGTAGGAGTTGATGACGTAGACGCCGCCCGCGTTGCCGACGCCGTAGAACCGGCGGTCCTGCACGCGGAAGTCGATCCCGACGAGCTTGGCGTCGCCGGAGAGCCCGGTGACGTTGCCGAGGCCGGCCGTGCGCTTGGCGGTGTCGAGGTTGACGACACTCAAGGTCTTGCCGTTGCTCGAGAGGCCGAGGGCGCGGTTGGAGCTGGCGGCAGAAGCCGTGCCGGCCAGCCCCACGGATGCTCCCAGGCCGAGCGCTACGGCCGCACCTGCGGCGACGAGTGAACGTAAACGGTGGCGCATGATTTCCTCCGTGATCTGTCACGGCCCGGTGCCGGTGACAAAGGGAGTACCGGCCAAGCGGCCGTTGCGTTGAACCGTCGGCGAAGAACTTTCGCGGGCTGAGACAATGAGTCTGTGCCCGACAACGACGTCGACGTCAGCTCGCCCACCGGCCAGAGGCGGTGCCCGTGAGCGGGTTCGTCGCAGCTCTCGTCACCGTGCTGGCGACGGTGGCGCCGTCAGCACCTCCGGTCGCGGGTGTCGCCGACTACCAGCTCGGCGGGGCGTACCCGCCTGCGGCCGACGTCCAGGTCGTCGTGCGTGACCGCACGTCCGCGCCGGCCGAGGGCACGTTCTCGATCTGCTACGTCAACGCGTTCCAGACCCAGCCCGGCTCGTACGCCTGGTGGATCAAGCGCCACCCCGACCTGCTCCTGCGCAGCCCGAGGACGGGCCGGCTCGTGCACGACACCGGCTGGCCCGACGAGATCCTGCTGGACATCCGGACACCGGCCAAGCGGGAGAAGCTCGGCAAGGTCGTGCGTGCCTGGTTCAACCGCTGCGCGGCCGACGGCTACCAGGCGACCGAGCCCGACAACCTCGACTCGTGGACCCGATCGCGCGGCTTCATCCGCCAGTCGCACGCCGAGGCGTTCGCGAAGCGGCTCGTCAGCCAGGCGCACTACGCCGGCCTCGCGATCGCGCAGAAGAACACCGCCGAGCTGGCCGGCCGGAAGCTCGGTTTCGACTTCGCCGTGGTCGAGGAGTGCGAGGTCTACCGGGAGTGCGGCGCGTACACCAAGGCGTACGGGCGGAACGTCATCGAGATCGAGTACACCGACAACGGCCGCAGCGCGTACGCCCGGGCCTGCTCTGCGCGGTCCGGCGAGATCTCGATCATGCTGCGCGACCGCGACGTCGTCCCGCGCGGCGCTGAGGGCTACGTCCACGAGACCTGCTGAGACAATGGGCCGGTGCCGGACCACTATTTCGACGCCAGCCCGTCGACCCCTGACCGGCGGCAGGACGTCGCCGCACGGATCTGGGGCCGAGACCTGACGTTCACGACGTCCGCCGGCGTCTTCTCGCACGACGGGCTCGACAAGGCGACCGCGGTCCTGCTGCGCAGCTCGACCCCGCCCGAAGGCGGCACGATGCTCGACCTCGGCTGCGGCTGGGGGCCGATCGCGTGCGCGTTGGCCACCACTGGTGCAACGGTCTGGGCGATCGACCCCAACGAGCGCGCCCTGGAGCTCACAGCGCTCAACGCCGGCCGTCTCGACCTGACCGTGCACACCGCGCTGCCCGACGACGTGCCAGGCGAGCTCGTGTTCGACGAGATCTGGTCCAACCCGCCGATTCGCATCGGCAAGCAGGCCCTCCACGACCTCCTCCTGCGCTGGCTCCCCCGCCTCGCTCCCGATGGCGTCGCTCGGCTGGTGGTCGGCAAGAACCTCGGCGCCGACTCGCTGCAACGCTGGCTGATCGACCAGGGCTGGCCGACCGACCGCGTCGCGAGCGAGAAGGGCTTCCGGATCCTCGAGGTCCGCCGGGCTACTTAGAGACGATCGTCTCGTACGCGGAGTACTTGGCGTTGATGTTCGCGTTGCCCGCGTACCGGACCCGTATCTGGTGCTTGCCCTTCGCCAATCGAGGAAGGGTGATGGTCTTCTTGCCGTTGCTGCTGCCGTACAGGTAGGAGTTCGCGATCACCCGCGAGCCGTCATAGATCTTGAGCGCGCCCGAGGGTTGCGGGACCCCCGGCACGGAGACCGTGAGCGAGAGCTTCGCGTTCGACGTCCGCTTGATCGCCGAGATCAAGGACGTGCCGACAGTCGCGTTGGCCTTGACGACCGTGACGACCTGGAACGGGGAAGCGGAGGCCAACGTGATCACGCGGTGATTCACCGAGTCGTACTTGCCGTCGTAGGTGGTCCGGATGCGGTGGGATCCCACCTTCCACGCCTCCCCGGGGATCGTGAGCTCTGCCTTGCCATCGACCAGGTCGGTCCACTCGGTCAGGGTCACGTCGTCGGCTTGCACGGCGACCGGAGCGTCCTCGACCTGATCCGCGAGCGGGCCGCCGCCCTCCAGACCGCTCACGACAACCGACGTCGTGAACGGCGTCCCGTAGACGACGGGCCCCGTCGGGAGCGTCATGGAGACCGTCGGCCCCATCCTGATGATGCCTGTCCGGTCGGTCCACTGGCTGACTTCCGAGTACAGGCCCGACTTCGGGGTGATCTTCAGCTGGAGCATGGCGCCGGCGTCTTCCGGGGTCGGGTAGTAGAACCGGGAGTCTGTGCCGACGGGATGCATCTCGGAGAAGTCCGCGCTGATGCGGAACCACTGGAAGCGAAGTTCCGGGTTGCCCTGCCAAGACCCCGCATACGCGCTGAACGGCTCGTGGACGACGTGCCGGGCGACACCCCATTGGGCCTCGGTCTGCGGCACGTGAACGCGGCTCAGGTCGAACATCCCACGTCCACACCACGTGTGTCCGGAGCAGTTGAGGTCGAACGTGTACGTCCGCCCGCCGATCACGACCTTCTTCTTCGCGTAGGTGGCCGACTTGGCCCGGAAACGAGTGGTCGAGGCGAGGACTGCCGCCTCGAGCTTGGCGGGAGAGACCGTCACGGGGCCGGCGTTCGGGTCAGGTTGCGAGAGCACGGACAAGATGAGCGCTGCGCCAGCTGATACCTGGGGCGCCGCCATGCTCGTGCCCTCGTAGGCGAGGGTGCCATCGACGCCCGGCTTGGAACGGTGCTGATCGCCGAGTGACGGGATCAGTTCTCTCTCTCCACCAACGAGCGTGTCGCCTCCGGGCGCGGAGAGGTCGACGGACGACCCCACGTTCGAATAGGTCGCGCTGAACCCTTGGCGTCCCAAGGCTCCCACCGAGATGTAACCCGGGCAGGAGGCCGGTACGGCGAGATTGGCGTTCGCACCGTCGTTGCCAGCCGCAGCAACGAAGATCGCGCCTCGCGCCCGGCCTGCGGCCGCCGCTGCCGCATAGGACTTGCACGCACGATCGCGGTCAGCGCCCCTGCTGTAGGTGTAGCCGAGCGAAAGGTTGACGATCTGCGACGGGTACTGGTTGTCCGGCACGCCGGCAACACTGCCCCCGCTGGACCACGTGATTCCCGCGAGGATGTCGGAGTCCCAACCGCCACAACGTCCCAGGACGCGGACGGCCTGCACCTTGGAGTCACGTGCAATGCCTCGGATCCCGTACTCACCGTTCGAAGCGATCTGGCCGGCAACGAACGTGCCGTGCCACGAGCTGTGCGCGGGACGGGAGTTGCGGTAGCACTGGCCGCTGGTCACCCAGTCTCCTGGATCCGCCGGGTCCGGGTCGCGGCCGTCGCCGTCGTTGGCCGTGAAGTAGGTCTTCACGGCAGCCTTGGGATCGTCCGGTCCCACCATGTCGTAACCCGGGACCTGCTGGCCAGCGAGCGCCGCGTGGCCAGTGACTCCGGTGTCGAGCACAGCCACCCGGACTTCGCTGGAACCGGAGGTCTTGCGCCACAACCCAGGCGCCTTGATCGTGTAGCCGCCGGCCGGCTTGGGCGGCACCACGTCCCAGAGGTTCCACTGGTGACCACTGTTGTAGTTCGGGTATCCGGGCGGCTTGTACTGACGCTGCCGCAAGGTGTCCGGGACCGCCCACACCACGTCCGCCCGTCGTTCGAGATCGGACGCCGCTTCCGTCGCGAGCTCGGCGCCGACCTCTTCGTCGAAGCGGATCGTGGAGATCTTGCCGGTGAGCTTCGCATCGTCCACCACGTTGGCTTCGCCACCGAGGGCATCATCGGTCGTCTCGAGCACACCGTCCGAGACGCCTGGCGTCGAGGTCTGCACGATGAGTCCGCGCGCGACTGCGTCTGGCTGAGCCTCAGGCGCTGACGTCCTGCCCGCACTCGTGGCAGGAGCCTCCGGCTCCTCGGCCGAGGCTGTCACAGCGAGCCCCGAGAGGGTCAGGGCTGCCGTGGCAAGGATGGTCAAGGACCGGCGATACGTCGACACGCGTGGTGCTCCCCCGCAAAGAAAAGAGCGCAGCCAGTCGCTGCGCCGGAGGCAAATTTATCAGCCCTCGGGCCCACGATTGGCCAGAACGCAGAAGACCCGCCACCTTGCGGTGACGGGTCTCCTGACGAGCTGATGACTACTTGGCGTCGTCCTCGGTGGTCTCCTCTGCAGGAGCCTCCTCGGCGGCCGGCGCCTCGGTGTCGGTCGCCTCGGCAACCGTCTCTGCCGCCACAGCGGCATCGTCGGTGGCGTCGACCGGCACGTCGGTCCCCAGGTCCTCGGTCTCGACGACCTCGGTCTCCTCGACAGCCGGCTCCTCGACAGGCGCAGCCTCGGTGGCCTTGGCCTTCTTGGGCGTCTGGTTCTGCGCGCCGAACTGCTTGGCCTCGACGATCTCGATGACGGCCATGGGGGCGTTGTCGCCCTTGCGCGGCGCGACCTTCGTGATGCGCGTGTAGCCGCCGGGACGGGTCGCCATGGCGGGACCGATCTCGGTGAACAGCGTGTGCAGGATGCTCTTGTCACGGATGACCTTGACGACCTGGCGGCGGTTGGCCACCGTGTCCGTCTTGGCCTTCGTGATGAGCGCCTCTGCGTAGGGGCGCAGGCGGCGGGCCTTGGCCTCCGTCGTCGTGATCTTGCCGTGCTCGAACAGGTTCTGAGCGAGGTTGGCGAGGATCAGGCGCTGGTGGGCCGGGCTACCGCCGAGGCGGGGACCCTTCGTGGGGGTGGGCATTGTCTATTCTCCAAAATCAATCGGGCTGAGCCGTCGAGATCGAGCAGTACGTCAGTACTGCTCGTCCTCGGCGAAGCTGGCGTCGTCGTCGTACGCGTCGATGGCCGCGGACGGGTCGAAACCGGCCGGGCTGTCCTTGAGCGCGAGACCCATCTCGGTGAGCTTGGCCTTGACCTCGTCGATCGACTTCGAACCGAAGTTGCGGATGTCGAGCAGGTCCTGCTCCGAGCGGGTGATGAGCTCGCCCACGGTGTGGACGCCCTCACGCTTGAGGCAGTTGTAGGAGCGCACCGTGAAGTTGAGGTCCTCGATCGGCAGAGCCAGGTCGGCAGCGAGCTGCTCGTCGACCGGCGACGGACCGATGTCGATGCCCTCGGCCTCGACGTTGAGCTCACGAGCCAGACCGAACAGCTCCACCAGGGTCGAACCGGCCGACGCGATCGCGTCACGCGGCAGGATCGACTTCTTGGTCTCGACGTCGATGACGAGCTTGTCGAAGTCCGTACGCTGCTCGACTCGGGTCGCCTCGACCTTGTAGGTCACCTTGAGCACCGGCGAGTAGATCGAGTCGACCGGCATGCGGCCGATCTCTTCGTCACCGGACTTGTTCTGCACGGCCGACACGTACCCGCGGCCACGCTCGACGACGAGCTCGATCTCGATCTTGCCCTTGGCGTTGAGCGTCGCGATGTGCAGGTCGGGGTTGTGGACCTCGACACCGGCCGGGGGCTGGATGTCGGCGGCGGTCACGACGCCCTCACCCTCCTTGCGGAGGTACATGACGACGGGCTCGTCGTTCTCCGAGGAGACCACGAGCTCCTTCAGGTTGAGGATGATCTCGGTGACGTCCTCGGTCACGCCGGGGACGGTCGAGAACTCGTGCAGGACACCGTCGATCTTGATCGAGGTGACGGACGCACCCGGGATCGACGACAGCAGCGTACGACGCAGCGAGTTGCCGAGGGTGTAGCCGAAGCCAGGCTCGAGGGGCTCGATGACGAACCGCGAACGGAACTCGTCGACGACCTCTTCGGACAGGGCGGGGCGCTGGGCGATGAGCATTGTTTCTTCCTTTCCGGACCAACCTCTATTTGAAGGTCCGGGTTGTTTTTCTCTGGTGAGAGTGGGCCAGATCAGATCTTGGAGTAGAACTCCACGATCAGCTGTTCGTTGATCGGGACCGTGATCTGCTCGCGCACCGGCTGGCTGTGCACGAGGATGCGACCGCGCTCGGGCGCGACGTCGAGCCAGGCCGGGACGGTGTCGCGGTCGTGGGTCTCACGCGCGACGATGAACGGCGTGGTCTCCAGCGACTTGGTCTTGACGTCGATGATGTCGTGCTTGCTCACCTGGAACGACGGGATGTCGGTCTTGACGCCGTTGACCACGAAGTGTCCGTGGTTGACGAGCTGGCGGGCGTGACGACGCGTGCGGGCGAAGCCGGCACGGTAGACGACGTTGTCGAGGCGCGACTCGAGGATCTGCAGCAGGTTGTCGCCGGTCTTGCCGGGGCGACGCGAGGCGAGCTCGTAGTACTTGCGGAACTGCTTCTCGAGCACGCCGTAGGTGTAGCGCGCCTTCTGCTTCTCGAGCAGCTGGTTGCGGTACTCCGACTCCTTGACGCGCGCGCGGCCGTGCTGGCCGGGGGGGTAAGGACGCTTTTCGAATGCAGCGTCACCACCGACGAGGTCGATGCCGAGACGGCGCGACTTCTTGGTGAGAGGTCCGGTGTAACGGGCCATGGTTGATAGCTCCTAGGAAACTGTGTAAGTCGTGGGCAGTCGTCAGAGACGACGGTGCTTGGGAGGACGGCAGCCGTTGTGCGGGCTGGGGGTCACGTCGGAGATGGTGCCGACCTCGAGGCCGACTCCGCTCAGCGACCGGATCGCCGTCTCGCGGCCCGAACCGGGGCCCTTCACGAAGACGTCGACCTTCTTCATCCCGTGCTCCATCGCCTGACGACCGGCCGACTCGGCAGCCATGCCGGCTGCGAACGGCGTCGACTTGCGCGAGCCCTTGAATCCGACGGTTCCGCCGGAGGCCCATGCGATCACGGCGCCCGAGGGGTCCGTGATGGTGACGTGGGTGTTGTTGAACGTGCTCTTGATGTGGGCTTCGCCCTGAACGACGTTCTTCTTCTCCTTGCGGCGAACCTTCTTGCCAGCTGTCTTAGGAGGCATGCGCTATCACTTCTTCTTTCCGGCGACGGTGCGCTTGGGGCCCTTGCGGGTACGCGCGTTGGTCTTGGTGCGCTGGCCACGAACGGGCAGGTGCGCACGGTGGCGACGGCCCTGGTAGCTGCCGATCTCCATCTTGCGGCGAATGTCACCGGTGACCGTACGACGCAGGTCGCCCTCGGTCTGGTAGTTCGCTTCGATGTGATCGCGCAGAGCGACGAGGTCGGTGTCGTCGAGCTCGTGGACGCGCTTGTCCGGGCTGATGCCGGTTGCTGCGAGGGTCTCGGCGGCGCGGGTGCGGCCGATCCCGAATACATACGTGAGTGCGATCTCGATGCGCTTTTCGCGCGGGAGGTCGACTCCTACGAGGCGTGCCATCTAGGCAGTTCCTTCCATTCGGCGAGGTATGGCCACCTGATGCATCCCGACTGCCTCCAGGATCTTGGACGATCCTGAGTCGGGCTCCGGCCTTCGCTTCCGGAGGTGACCCGCCACGATCGTGCTGTGACGGGAGCGATCAGATGTTTCGTGTTGCTGTGTGAAGAACTCTGCTCAGCCCTGGCGCTGCTTGTGACGCGGGTTCTCGCAGATCACCATGACGTTGCCGTGGCGACGGATCACCTTGCACTTGTCACAGATCTTCTTCACGCTCGGGTTGACCTTCATCGAGATTCTCTCTTTGGGATCTGAACGTGGTGGATTTACTTGTAGCGGTAGACGATGCGGCCGCGGGAGAGGTCGTACGGCGAGAGCTCCACCACAACGCGGTCCTCGGGGAGGATGCGGATGTAGTGCTGGCGCATCTTGCCGCTGATGTGCGCGAGAACCTTGTGGCCGTTGGCCAGCTCCACGCGGAACATCGCGTTGGGAAGTGCCTCTACGACGGCGCCTTCCATCTCGATGACGCCTTCTTTTTTCGCCATAACCTCTTCTTTGTGTCGCTTGTCTGGCCGATCGACCCGTTCCGGCGCACCTCAGCGCAGCCGCCTGAGCGGTGACCACGACATGGGAATGCGGACCTGAAAAGGCCGACTCCCGATTCTACGCTCACACAGGCGGCAGACTCAAATCGCGGGGACCGCGACCGGCTCAGCCGGGTGGGCTGAACTCGCTCTGCCCCGGACCGTACCGCTCGATGAGGCGGGACAGCACGATCGCGGTCTCGGTGTGGTCGATGTTGTCGGTCTCGACGCGGACCCGCTCGAGCGCACGCTCGAGGTCACGCACGTCCTTGGCCACGATGTGCAGGATCGCGTCGGCTGCACCGGTCACGGTTGCCGCGGCATGCACCTCGGGCACCCGGCTGAAGGCGGCGCGGAGCTCGTCAGGCGAGATCGTGCCCTTGCAGTGCACCTCGACGTAGGCCTCGGTGCTCCAGCCCACCAGGTCCGGATCGAGCACCGCGGTGAATCCGCTGATGACCCCATCGGCCAGCAGCCGGTCCATCCGGCGCTTGACGGCGGGCGCCGACAGACCGATGCGGTCTCCGATCGCGGCATAGCCGGCCCGGCCGTCCTCGAGCAGGCAGCCGATGAGCCGGCGGTCCAGATCGTCCATCGAGCCAGTATTGCAAGAATCCTTCGCAAAATGCGTATACGCGCAAGAAATCGCTGGGCGAATCGTCGGTTTCTGATTCGTTGCGCCACGGCGACCAGCCCTAGCATTGATTCATTGCGCAGGTCAGATCTCTGGAGGCTCACGTTGACCGTTCTCGACACCCGTACCGCTGTCCGCACCACCGCTCCGTACGTCCGCGCGTCGAGAACTCGCCACTACCTGATGTGCGAGCCCACCCATTTCGAGGTCACCTACGCGATCAACCCGTGGATGGACCCGACCAACCCGGTCAACGCCAAGCGCGCCCACCTGCAGTGGGAGGTCCTGCGCAACACCTACCTCAGCCTGGGACACCGGGTCGACCTCATCGAGCCGATGGTCGGGCAGCCGGACATGGTGTTCGCAGCGAACGGTGGGCTCGTGGTGGGCGGCCGGGCGTACGGCGCCAGGTTCCGCTTCCCCGAGCGCTCCGCCGAGGGCCACGCGTACGCGACGTGGCTGCGCCTTTCGGGTGTCAGCGTCGCCGAGCCCGGCCACACCAACGAGGGCGAGGGCGACTTCCTGGCCCTCGGCTCGATGATCCTGGCCGGCACCGGTTTCCGGACGTCCCTCGCGGCACACATCGAGGCAGCAGAGGCCCTCGACCGTCCCGTGGTCTCGCTCGAGCTCGTGGACCCGCGGTTCTATCACCTCGACGTCGCGATCGCGGTGCTGGACGACGGCAACGGCGACGCGCCCGCCGACATCGCCTACTACCCCGGCGCGTTCAGCAGGCACAGCCAGCGCACGCTGCGCGAGCTGTTCCCCGATGCCGTCATCTGCTCCGAGGCCGACGCCTTGGTGCTGGGACTCAACGCCGTGAGCGACGGGCACCACGTCGTGCTGCCGTCGGCGGCCAAGGGTCTCGCGGCCACCCTCACGTCGCGGGGATACACACCCGTGCCCGTCGATCTCGGCGAGTTCCTCAAGTCGGGCGGCAGCGTGAAGTGCTGCACGATGGAGCTCCACCGCTAGGCCCGACCGCAGCAAGTACCACTGTTGTAATTCAGTTCAATTCATTCCCACCAGTCACACCAGTCACGTAGGGTAACCGCGTGTCGCGCTCTCGGGTCCTCCTCGCCGTGCTATTTTGCGCTGCCGTTCTGGCCCCGATCAGCCCCGCCCAGGCGGGCTCCTCGCTGATCTGCACGGGCTACTCCGGCTGCAGCGACAAGGGCTACTCACACTTCGGCTACGCGACCCACAAGTCGACGAGCTACTGGCGGATGTACACCGGCACCAACTGCACCAACTACGTCGCCTACCGCCTGGTCACCACGAACGGGATGCCCAACGTCCGCCCCAAGGCAGGTGTCGGCAACGCCGAGGACTGGGGCTTCGCGATGTCCTCGATCACGAACTCCACGCCGACCGTGGGATCAGTCGCGTGGTGGGGCCGGACCGGCCACCACGTCGCGTACGTCGAGAAGGTGGTGTCGTCGAGCGAGATCTGGGTGTCAGAGTCCAACTGGAGCGGCGCCTTCGACTGGCGCAAGATCACCAAGTCCGGCTCCGGGTGGCCCGACGGCTTCATCCACTTCAAGGACCCCTCGATCACCAACACGACGCGACCGGCGATCAAGGGCACGGTCAAGGTGGGCGAGCCGCTCACGGCGTCAGGCGGCACCTGGAGCCCCACCGGCAACACGTACGCCTACCAGTGGCTGTCCGACGGGACCAAGATCTCCGGCGCGACCGCCCGCACCTTCACCCCCACCACCGCCCAGCTCGGCAAGCCGCTGGCGATCAGGGTGACCGCCACCCGTGCGAGCTATCCCACCGTCTCCGCGACCTCCCCGTCGACCACGGTCGGCCCCGGCAGCATCAGCAGCGTGTCCCTGCCGGCGGTCGGCGGCACCCCTCGCGTGGACGAGCCCGTCACCGCGACGACAGCAGGCCGGTGGAGCCCGACCGGCAACGTCTACACCTACCAGTGGCTGGCTGACGGCGCGAAGATCGCCGGCGCGACCGGTCGCACGTTCTCACCGGGCCCCGAGCTCGCGGGCCAGCAGCTCGCCTTCGCCGTCACAGCAAGCCGCAGCGGCTACCAGCCGGTGACCTCCGTCTCCGCACCCGCGCCCGCCACTCTTCCCGGACTGCTGGCCAACACCGAGCGACCATACGTCGTCGGCAGCCCCCAGGTCGGCTCCCCGCTGACCGCAAGGGTCGGCGCGTGGTCCAAGCCCGGGCTCAGCTATGCGTACGCTTGGTCGGTCGACGGACAGGTGGTCCCCGGAGCCGACGACCGTACGTTCACACCTCGTGGGCAGGACGTCGGCCGCTCGGTGTCGGTCGAGGTGGTCGCCAGCCGAGCCGGCTACGAGACCGCTCGCGCCGCCTCTGCACCGAGCGCCTCCGTGGCCCGAGGCGTGCTCAGCGTGCAGACCCGACCGACCATCGCCGGCACCCCGCGGGTCGGCTCGGCACTGGTGGCGGCGCCGGGCACCTGGTCGGCGCCCGCCGAGCACACCTATCAGTGGTACGCCGGTGGTGTCGCCGTGGCGGGCGCGACGGGCCGCACGTTCATCCCGAAGGCTGCCCAACGAGGCAAGACGATCTATGTCCGGGTCACGGCACGCCAGGCCGGCTACACCAGCGCGTCGGCCGTCTCGACCGGCACGGCAGCGGTGGCGTACGGACGTATCCGGTTCACCACGCAGCCCCGCATCACGGGGACCCTGAGGGCCGGTCAGGTCGTGACCCTGGATCCGGGTGTGCACGTGCCGTCGGCGGCGACCCGTCGCTACCAGTGGTTGCGGGACGGCCAGGTGCTCAAGGGGTTTACGGGAAGCACCCGCCGGATCAGCAGCGGCGACGTCGGATCGTTGATCTCGGTACGGGTCACGGTCTCGGCACCCGGCTACACCACGGTCGTCGTCCTGACAGCCGCTCGACGCGCTTCCTGAGCCCGGTCGGCCGCCACACCGAACAAAGTGTCACTGTCGCGCGTCATGAACCGCTTCGCGAGCCGTCTCACCTCCAAGCCGTGACACACGGCGCACCGGGGGGTGGACGATCTCGACAGGGATCTCCTGCTGCTCACTCCCAGGGGACGCACATGACCGCACGACCATCTGACGACGGGGATCGGCCAGACCTCTCGGAGCTCGGTGACGCCGACCTCGTCGACCTCGCGCGGAGCGGCGTCGATGACGCCTATGCGGCGCTCTACGACCGACACTCCTTCGCGGCCCATCGCCTGGCGCGTCACCTCGGCATGCACGAGGAGGCCGACGACGTCGTCTCGGAGTCCTTCGCCCAGGTGCTCGAGCTCCTGCAGCGGGGCAAGGGACCCCTGACCTCCTTCCGGGCCTATCTCTTCACGACCATCCGGCACGACTCCGCACGTCGATCCAAGGCGCGGCGACGCCTCGTGCCCTCCTCCGACGACGCCGCCGTCGACTCGTTGATCGGGCCGCGTGCAGGACAGCTCGACGGGTTCGAGACCGCCGCGGTCCGCGCTGCGTACATGTCGCTGCCCGAGCGGTGGCGGACCGTCCTGTGGCAGATCGAGGTCGAGCGCCGCAAGCCGCAGGAGCTGGCAGATGCCCTCGACCTGTCACCCAATGGTGTCTCGGCGTTGGCCTACCGCGCCCGCGCTGCCCTGCGCGAGGCCTACCTCAAGCAGCACCTCGCCAGCGACACGGCGCAGCCGAGCCGGTCGTGCCGCGAGGCCCGGGCCGACCTCCCCGCTCTCGTGCGCCGGACGCTGCGGGGCCATCGTGAGGTCCAGGTCCGCGCCCATCTGGGCGTGTGCAGGGCATGCGTTGCGATCAGGGTCGAGCTGGAGGACGTCAACGCCGCCGTGGGCGGCGCGGCCCGGCTCGCATAGCGTCCGACCGCACGGCCGCGAGACCCCTGTCCTCAGGCGGCGGAGTCGAACACGACCTTCCAGCGGCCGCCGACCTTCTGCACGTCGTACGACTCGGTCGGGTAGCCGTTGCCCCAGGTGATGCGCACCGTGCTGCTCGACCCGTGCACCGCGCCGGCCCGATAGACGACCTCGTCGAGGTCGATGCCCTCGGCGGCGAACGAGTCCTCGGACTGCGTCACGAGGTCACACGTAAGCTCCGCCGGCGACAGGACGAGGCGCCTGGCCGCCGCGCAGTCGCCGGCGTCGAGAGCCCGCATGAGCGCGTCGACCGCAGCCTCCGCAGACGAGAGGGTCGGTGCCAGGGTGGTGGTGGCGGGCGTGCTCGACGGTCTCGCAGGATGATCAGACGGCGGTTCTGACGTGCCGCAGGCCGCGACGAGGAGCATGGCGCCCACCGCGACCATCAGCCTCATGCGTTCAGTGTCCCCCGTAGGGCACACCCAGCTCGGCCAGCCGGGACTGGCCGCCGTCGGCCGCGGTGAGCACCCACAACCCGGCATCGGTGATCGTGAAGGTGTGCTCGTAGTGCGCGGCCCATGACCCGTCGGTCGTGACGACGGTCCAGTCGTCCGCGAGCGTACGCGTCTCGGGCGAGCCGAGGGTCACCATCGGCTCCACCGCCAGCGCCAGTCCCTTGACGAGCTTGGGTCCGCGACCGGCCTTGCCGTAGTTCGGGACGTTGGGCGGCTGGTGCATCGCGGAGCCGATGCCGTGACCGGTGTAGCCCTCGACGATGCCGAAGTCGCCGGCAGCATCGACGGTCGCCTCGACCGCGTGGCTGATGTCGGAGACCCGGCCGCCGAGGCGGGCGGCCGCGATGCCGCGCCACAACGCCTGCTCCGTCACGCGCATCAGGTCGGCGACCTCAGCGGGCACGTCGCCGATCGCGACGGTCGTGGCGGCGTCGCCGTGCCAGCCGTCGACGATCGCGCCGCAGTCGATCGAGATGATGTCGCCGTCTCGCAGCACTCGGGTGCCCGGGATGCCGTGCACCACCTGGTCGTTGACCGACGTGCAGATCACTCCGGTGAAGCCGTGGTAGCCGAGGAAGTTGGACGTCGCGCCCTGCGACCGGATGTGGTCGTGGGCGATCGAGTCCAGCTCTGCCGTGGTGATCCCTGCGACCGCGGAGCGACGAAGCAGCTCGAGCGTCGATGCCACGACGAGCCCAGCCTCGCGCATCGACTCGATCTGAGCCGGCGTCTTGATCTCGATGCCGCGTTCGAACATCGCTAGAAGCTCGCCCTCACGAGGGCAGGGCGGCGTCGATCCTTCGGGTGACCTCGTCGACCTCGCCCATGCCGTCGACCTCGATGACGAGCCCGCGGGAGCCGTAGACCTCGAGCAGCGGAGCCGTCTCGGCGGTGTAGACCTCCTGGCGGTGCCGGATGACCTCTTCGGTGTCGTCGGCACGGCCGCTGGTCTCGGCGCGCTTGAGCAGCCGCTGGATCAGCTCCTCGGGATCCACGACGAGCTCGAGCACGCCGTCGAGCTTCGTGCCGAAGCCGTCGAGGATGCGATCGAGGGTGTGGACCTGGTCGACCGTGCGCGGGTAGCCGTCGAGGATGAACGCCTCACGGGCATCGTCCTGCGCGAGCCGGTCCTCGACCATCGCGTTGGTGACCTCGTCGGGGACGTACTCGCCGGCGTCCATGAAGCGCTGCGCGGCCTTGCCGAGCTCGGTCTGCTGCTGCACGTTGGCGCGGAAGATGTCGCCGGTGGAGATGTGGGCGCCACCGATGCGCTTCGCGAGCGCCACGGCCTGGGTTCCCTTGCCGGCGCCGGGGGGACCCATGATCAGCAGCCGCATTACTTGAGGAACCCTTCGTAGTTGCGCTGCTGCAGCTGGCTCTCGATCTGCTTGACCGTGTCGAGCCCGACGCCCACGATGATGAGGATCGTCGTGCCGCCGAACGGGAAGTTCTGGCTCGCGTTGAGGACCGCGATCGCGATCATCGGGATCAGGGCGATCAGGCCGAGGTAGAGCGCGCCGGGTGCCGTGATGCGGCTCAGGACGTACGCGAGGTAGTCCTGGGTCGGTCGGCCCGCGCGGATGCCCGGGATGAAGCCGCCGTACTTCTTCATGTTGTCGGCGACCTCTTCGGGGTTGAACGTGATCGACACGTAGAAGTACGTGAAGAACACGATCAGGAGGAAGAACGACAGCATGTAGAGCGGGTGGTCACCGCGGACGAAGTTGTCGTTGACCCACACGGCCCACGAGGCGCTCGAGTTGAACTGCGCCATCAGCGCCGGGAGGTACATGAGGCTCGAGGCGAAGATGACCGGGATGATACCGGCTTGGTTGACCTTGAGCGGGATGTACGTCGAGGAGCCGCCGAACATGCGTCGGCCGACCATGCGCTTGGCGTACTGCACCGGGATGCGGCGCTGCGCCTGCTCGATGAAGATGACCGCCGCGACGATCACGAGGCCGATCAGCACCACGATGCTGAACGTCGTCCAGCCCTTCTGCTCTTTGATGAGCCACATCGCGCCGGGGAACGTGGCGACGACCTGCGTGAAGATCAGGATGGACATGCCGTTGCCGATGCCGCGGTCGGTGATGAGCTCACCGAGCCACATGATGACCGCAGTGCCCGCGACCATCGTGAGGACGATCAGAAGGAAGGACAGGATGCTGTCCTGGCGGTAGAGCAGGTCGAGGTTGCAGGAGCCGCCGAAGAGGTTGCCACTGCGTGCGAGCGCCACGATGCCGGTCGCCTGCAGGATCGCGAGGCCCAGCGTCAGGTAGCGGGTGTACTGCGTGATCTTGGTCTGTCCGGCCTGACCCTCCTTCTTGAGGGCCTCCAGACGGGGGATCACGACGACGAGCAGCTGCAGGATGATGCTCGCGGTGATGTAGGGCATGATGCCCAGCGCGAAGACCGTCAGCTGGAGCAGGGCTCCGCCGGAGAAGACGTTGATGAGGGCGAACAGGCTGCTGTTCTCACCGGTGGCCGCGTTGTCGACGCACTGGCGCACGTTGGCGACGTCGATCCCGGGGGCCGGCATGGTCGAGCCCAACCGGAACAGCACGATGACGAACAGGACGAAGAGGATCTTCTTCCGCAGGTCGGGCGTCCTGAACGCGTGGACGAAGGCGCTGAGCACCGAGATCCTCCTCGTGCACCGGAGTGCTTCGGTATGACGGACAAAAGCGGGCTCTCGCCCGCAGAGTGACTCTAACAGTCACCCCAGCAGCCGGGGCAGGACGTGACGTCCTGCCCCGGACAGCATCAACCGAGAACGGTGACGCTGCCGCCGGCTGCTTCGATCTTGCTCTTGGCAGACCCGGAGAACTTGTTCGCCGTGACCTGGAGCTTGACCGTGATCTCGCCCTGCCCGAGGACCTTGACCGGGCGACCCTTGCGGACCGCGCCGTTGGCGACGAGCGACGCGACGTCGACGTCACCACCCTTGGGGTAGAGCTCCTCGAGACGATCGAGGTTGACGACCTGGTACTCCTCGCGGAACGGGTTCTTGAACCCCTTCAGCTTGGGCAGTCGCATGTGGATGGGAACCTGTCCGCCCTCGAAGCCCGCGGGAACCTGGTAACGAGCCTGGGTTCCCTTGGTGCCACGACCGGCAGTCTTGCCCTTCGAGCCCTCACCGCGACCCACGCGGGTCTTGGCAGTCTTGGCTCCCGGGGCGGGGCGCAGGTGATGCAGCTTGAGCGCCATGTCAGTCAACCTCCTTGACGTCCACGAGATGCGAGATGGACGCAGCCATGCCGCGGATCTCGGGACGATCTTCCTTGACGACGACGTCGCCGATGCGCTTCAGACCGAGCGTGCGCAGGGTCTGACGGTGATTGGGCTTGCGGCCGATGCCGGACTTGACCTGGGTGACCTGGATCTTCGCCATCATGCACCAACTCCGGCGTCTGCCTTGGCCTTGGCCTCGGCGATGCCTTCCTTGCCGGCCCGCAGGAGCGCCGCCGGAGCGACCTCCTCGACCGTCAGGCCGCGACGCGAGGCCACCATCTCCGGCGACTCGAGCAGCTTGAGGGCCGCCACGGTCGCGTGGACGATGTTGATCGCGTTGGACGAGCCGAGCGACTTCGACAGGACGTCGTGGACGCCCGCAGCCTCGAGCACGGCGCGCACCGGGCCACCGGCGATGACGCCGGTACCGGGCGATGCGGGACGCAGGAAGACGACACCGGCCGCCTTCTCGCCCTGCACCGGGTGCGGGATCGTGCCCTGGATGCGCGGGACGCGGAAGAAGGACTTCTTGGCCTCTTCGACGCCCTTGGCGATCGCGGTCGGGACTTCCTTGGCCTTGCCGTAGCCGATGCCGACCTGACCGTCACCGTCGCCGACGATCACCAGGGCGGTGAAGCTGAAGCGACGACCACCCTTGACGACCTTGGCGACACGGTTGATCGTGACGACCTTCTCGATGTAGTTGGACTTCTCGGCTCCACGGTCGTTTCCACGACCGCGGCCGCCGCCGCCTCCGCGGCGCTGCTGCGTGCTCATCAGAACTCCAGTCCTGCTTCACGGGCGCCGTCGGCGAGTGCCGCGACGCGTCCTGCGTACTTGTTGCCCGCGCGGTCGAACACGACGGTTTCGATGCCGGCAGCCTTGGCGCGGTCGGCGACGAGTGCGCCGACCTTGCGGGCCTTGGCGGTCTTGTCGTCGCTCGACGAGCGCAGGTCGGCCTCCATCGTCGACGCCGAGACCAGCGTGCGGCCCTCGAGGTCGTTGACGACCTGCGCGACCATGTGCTTGCTCGAGCGCGTGATGACCAGGCGCGGACGCTCTTCGGATCCCTGGATCTTCTTGCGACCACGGATCTGGCGGCGCAGGCGTGATGCCGTACGGCCCTTCGTGCTCTTGTTGTGCCTGATCGAGATAGCCATGACTACTTACCAGCCTTTCCGACCTTGCGACGGACGTGCTCGCCGGCGTAGCGGACACCCTTGCCCTTGTAGGGCTCGGGCTTGCGGATCTTGCGGATGTTCGCTGCGACCTCACCGACGGCCTGCTTGTCGATGCCGTGCACGGCGAACTTGGTGGGCGACTCGACCGAGAACGTGATGCCCTCGGGAGCCTCGACCGGGACGGGGTGGCTGAAGCCGAGCGCGAACTCGAGCGCAGCCGGGCCCTTGGCCTGGACGCGGTAACCGACGCCGACGATCTCGAGCTTCTTCTCGTAGCCCTCGGTGACACCGGTGACCATGTTGGCGATCAGGGTGCGCGAGAGGCCGTGGAGCGCCTTGCTGCGTCGCTCGTCGTTGGGACGCTCGACCGCGAGGCTGCCGTCGTCGGACTTGGTGACCGTGATGGGCTCCGAGACGGTGTGCGACAGCTCGCCCTTGGGGCCCTTGACGCGGACGTCCTGGCCCTCGATCGTGACCTCGACACCGGCCGGGATCGTGACGGGAATCTTGCCAATGCGTGACATGTGTTCAGACCCCTCTCACCAGACGTAGGCGAGGACTTCTCCGCCTACGCCCTTCTGGTTGGCCTGGCGGTCCGTGAGCAGACCCTGGCTCGTCGAGATGATCGCGACGCCGAGTCCACCGAGCACCTTGGGCAGGCCGGTCGACTTCGCGTAGACGCGCAGACCCGGCTTGCTGATGCGGCGGATGCCGGCGATGGAACGCTCGCGGTGCGGCCCGTACTTGAGAGTGATCGTGAGCGTCTTGCTCACCTCGCCCTCCTTGGGGTCGGCGACGTCGATCGCGGTGATGTAGCCCTCCTGCTTCAGGATCTCGGCTACGCCGGCCTTGAGCTTGGAGTACGGCATCGACACGCTGTCGTGGTACGCCTGATTGCCGTTGCGGACACGCGTCAGCATGTCGGCGATCGGATCGGTCATTGTCATAGTTCGTGTGTTCCGTTCCTGCCGCGGTTTCCGTCGAGCGACGGACCTGCGGCTGTCAGAGGTGAGTGGTTACCAGGAGCTCTTGGTGATGCCCGGCAGCTCGCCGCGGTGTGCCATCTCGCGAAGGCAGATGCGGCAGAGGCCGAACTTCTTGTAGACCGACCGGGGTCGGCCACAGCGCTGGCAACGGGTGTAGCCGCGTACCGCGAACTTGGGCTTGCGGGCGGCCTTGACCTTGAGTCCAGTCTTCGCCATGTCAGTTCTCCTTGTAGGGGAAGCCGAGCAGCGTGAGCAGCGCGCGACCCTCGTCGTCGTTGGTGGCGGTGGTGACGATCGTGATGTCCATGCCGCGCGACCGGTCGATCTTGTCCTGATCGATCTCGTGGAACATGACCTGCTCGGTCAGACCGAACGTGTAGTTGCCGCGACCGTCGAACTGCCGGGGCGAGAGCCCGCGGAAGTCACGGATGCGGGGCAGCGCGAGCGTCAGCAGACGATCGAGGAACTCCCACATGCGGTCGCCGCGCAGCGTGACGTGCGCGCCGATCGGCATGCCCTCACGCAGCTTGAACTGCGCGATGGACTTGCGGGCCTTGGTGACCTGCGGCTTCTGTCCCGTGATGGCGGTGAGGTCGCGGAGCGCGCCCTCGATCAGCTTGCCGTCGCGGGCAGCCTCGCCGACGCCCATGTTGACGACGATCTTGGTGAGGCCGGGAACCTGCATGACGTTCTGGTAGTCGAACTGCTCACGAAGCGCCGGAAGGATCTCTTCGCGGTAGCGCGTCTTGAGCCGCGGTGCGGTGGTGGTGGCCATATTCAGATCTCCTTTCCGGTCTTCTTCGCGATGCGCACGCTGCGCTGCGCGGTGTAGGTGGATCCGTCGGGGCGGCTCTTGGTGACGTCGTCCCGGCGGTAGCCGACGCGAGTCGGCGTCTTGTCGGTCAGCAGCATCACGTTGGAGATGTGGATCGGAGCCTCGCTGGTGATGATGCCGCCCGAGCCTGCGCCACCGGCCTGCGAAGGCTTGGTGTGACGCTTGACGCGGTTGACGCCCTCGACGATGACGCGGTTCTGGTCGGCGATCACTTCGATCACCGAGCCGGTCACGCCCTTGTCCTTGCCAGCGATGACCTTGACCTGGTCACCCTTGCGAATGCTGATGGTGCCTTTGCGGGCCATCTCAGAGCACCTCCGGTGCGAGCGAAATGATGCGCATGAACTTCTTATCGCGAAGTTCACGGCCTACGGGACCGAAGATGCGCGTACCGCGCGGGTCGCCATCGGCCTTGAGGATCACGGCTGCGTTCTCGTCGAACTTGATGTACGAACCATCCGGACGACGGCGCTCCTTGACGGTGCGCACGACGACAGCCTTGACGACATCACCCTTCTTGACGTTTCCGCCGGGGATGGCGTCCTTGACAGTGGCGACGATCGTGTCGCCGATGCCCGCGTAGCGCCGACCTGAGCCACCGAGGACACGGATGCAAAGGATCTCCTTGGCACCGGTGTTGTCGGCGACCTTGAGTCGCGACTCCTGCTGAATCATCTGTCGTCTCCTACTTGGCCTTCTCGAGGATCTCCACGATGCGCCAACGCTTGGTGGCGGACAGTGGACGTGTCTCCATGATCAGGACACGGTCACCGATGCCGGCGTCGTTCGCCTCGTCGTGAGCCTTGAACTTGATGTTGCGACGCAGGACCTTGCCGTAGCGCGCGTGCTTGACGCGCTCTTCGACGTTGACCACGACGGTCTTGTCCATCTTGTCGCTGACAACGAGCCCCTCGAAGGTCTTGCGCGCTGTACGTTCGGTCACTGCCTCGTCCTTCGTCTTCTTGTCGGTCATGCCTGGACCTCCTCGACGATGCCGAGCTCGCGCTCACGCATGACGGTGTAGATCCGGGCGATGTCCTTGCGCACTGCCCGAAGCCGGGCGGTGTTGTCGAGCTGACCGGTGGCGTTCTGGAAGCGCAGGTTGAACAGCTCTTCCTTGGCCTCTGACAGCTTGGCCGCCAGGTCGTCGGAAGCGACGCTGCGCAGCTCTGCTGCGGTTGTGTGCTGCGCCATCACAGCTCACCTGTCTCTCGGGTGATGAATCGGGCCTTCATGGGGAGCTTGTGGATCGCGCGGCGCATCGCCTCGCGGGCCACGTCTTCGGAGACGCCCGACAGCTCGAACATGACGCGTCCGGGCTTGACGTTGGCGACCCACCACTCCGGCGAACCCTTGCCGGAACCCATGCGGGTCTCGGCCGGCTTCTTGGTCAGCGGGCGGTCCGGGTAGATGTTGATCCAGACCTTGCCGCCACGCTTGATGTGACGCGTCATCGCGATACGAGCGGACTCGATCTGACGGTTGGTCACGTACGCGGCGGTGACGCACTGGATGCCATAGTCACCGAACGCGAGCTCGGTGCCACCCTTGGCCGCGCCGCGGCGCGTGGGGTGGTGCTGCTTGCGGTACTTGACCCTGCGGGGCATCAACATCAGCTTTCCCCTCCTTCAGGTGCTGCAGCGGCGGGCGCGGCAACGGTTTCGGCGGTGGACGGTGCTGCAGCAGCAGCGTCGGCCGCCGGAGCGGCGTCGTCGCGAGCGGGACGCTCGGGGCGACGGGCGCCACCGGCTGCGCCACCACGGGCGGGACGACGGCTGCCGGGAGCGGCGGCACGCTTGGCCGCCTCGGCCTCGCGCTCGGCGCGGGTGCCCGCGACCTCGCCCTTGTAGATCCAGACCTTCACGCCGATGCGGCCGAAGGTCGTCTTGGCCTCGTAGAAGCCGTAGTCGACGTCAGCGCGGAGCGTGTGCAGGGGCACGCGGCCCTCGCGGTAGAACTCCGAGCGGGACATCTCGGCGCCGCCGAGACGACCCGAGCACTGGATGCGGATGCCCTTGGCACCGCTGCGCATCGTCGTCTGCATGGCCTTGCGCATCGCGCGACGGAACTGCACGCGACCCGAGAGCTGCTCGGCAACGCCCTGGGCGACCAGCTGCGCGTCCATCTCGGGGTTCTTGACCTCGAGGATGTTCAGCTGCACCTGCTTGCCCGTGAGCTTCTCGAGGTCGCCGCGGATGCGGTCGGCCTCGGCGCCACGGCGGCCGATGACGATGCCGGGGCGAGCGGTGTGGATGTCGACGCGTACGCGGTCACGCGTGCGCTCGATCTCGACACGGCTGATGCCGGCGCGGTCCATGCCCTTGGTGAGCATCTTGCGGATCTTGACGTCCTCGCCGACGTAGCTCTTGTAGAGCTTGTCGGCGTACCAACGACTCTTGTGATCCGTCGAGATGCCCAGTCGGAACCCGTGCGGGTTGATCTTCTGTCCCACTATCGGTTCCCGCCCTTCTTCTTGGAGTTCTTGATGTTGGCCGCGTCCAGCTTGGCCTGGACGACCTCGCGGGGCTGCACGACCACGGTCAGGTGGCTGCTGCGCTTGAGGATGCGGTTGGCCGCACCCTTGGCGCGCGGGCGCCAGCGCTTCATCGTCGGGCCCTCGTCGACCAGGACCGTGGTGATGACCAGGTCGGCGCGGTCGAGGCCTTCAGTCGTCTCGGCGTTGGCCGCGGCGCTGTCGACGAGCTTGTAGAAGTTCTCGGCGACGGCCTGCGGCGCGAACTGCAGGGTGGCCAAGGCGTTCTCGACGGAGTCGCCGCGGATCAGGTCCGCGATGCGGCGCGACTTCTGCGCGGTGACGCGAACGAAGCGAGCGACGGCGAACGCGCCGGGCTCGTCGCCCAGCAGACGCTCACGTCGAGCGCTGACGCTCTCACGGGTAGCTGCACTCATCGCCTCTTCGCCTTCCGGTCGTCCTTCTCGTGACCGCGGAACGTGCGGGTCGGGGCGAACTCGCCCAGCTTGTGACCCACCATCGAGTCCGTGATGAACACGGGCACGTGCTTGCGGCCGTCGTGCACGGCGATCGTGTGTCCGATGAAGGACGGCAGGATCATCGAGCGACGCGACCAGGTCTTGATCACGGTGTGAGTGTCGGCGGCGTTCTGCGCGTCGACCTTCTTCTCGAGGTGCCCGTCAACGAACGGGCCCTTCTTCAAACTGCGTGGCATCTGTTAACCAATCCCTCTCAGCGGCCGGACTTGCGGCGGCGGACGATCATCTGGTCGCTGGCCTTGCGCTTGCGCGTACGGCCTTCCGGCTTGCCCCACGGGGAGACCGGGTGACGTCCACCGGACGTCTTGCCCTCACCACCACCGTGCGGGTGGTCGACCGGGTTCATGGCGACACCGCGGACGGTCGGGCGCTTGCCCTTCCAGCGGTTGCGGCCGGCCTTGCCCCAGTTGATGTTGGACTGCTCGGCGTTGCCGACCTCGCCGATCGTGGCGCGGCAGCGCACGTCGACGTAGCGCATCTCGCCGGAGGGCAGACGCAGCTGCGCCTTGTTGCCCTCCTTGGCGACGAGCTGGACCTTGGTGCCGGCGGAGCGGCCCATCTTGGCGCCACCGCCCGGACGCAGCTCGATGCCGTTGATCAGCGTGCCCACGGGGATGTTGCGCAGGGGCAGGTTGTTGCCGACCTTGATGTCGGAACCGACGCCGGACTCGACCGTCATGCCCTGCTTCAGGCCCTCGGGCGCGATGATGTAGCGCTTCTCGCCGTCGGCGTAGTGCAGCAACGCGATGCGAGCGGTGCGGTTGGGGTCGTACTCGATGTGAGCGACCTTGGCCGGCACGCCGTCCTTGTCGTAGCGACGGAAGTCGATGATGCGGTAGGCGCGCTTGTGACCGCCACCCTGGTGACGCGTCGTGATGCGTCCCTGGTTGTTGCGGCCGCCCTTCTTGGGCAGCGGCTCCGTCAGCGACTTCTCAGGCGTCGTGCGGGTGATCTCGGCGAAGTCGGCAACGCTCGAGCCACGACGGCCCGGGGTTGTCGGCTTGTACTTGCGAATTGCCATATGTCTTCAGTCCTCGTCTCAGGCGCTCGGGCCTGCGAAGATGTCGATGCTCTGGCCTGCGGCGACACTCACGATGGCTCGCTTCGTGTCCTTGCGCTTGCCGAGACCCGAACGCGTGCGGCGGGTCTTGCCCTTGCGGTTGAGCGTGTTCACTGCGGTGACCTTGACGCCGAAGATCTTCTCGACGGCGATCTTGATCTCCGTCTTGTTGGCGTCGGGGTGCACCACGAAGGTGTACTTGTTGTCATCGAGCAGGCCGTAGCTCTTCTCGCTGACGACCGGCGCGATCAGGATGTCGCGGTGGTCCTTGTGGATCGTGCTCACTTGTCATCGCCTCCGGGTGCAGCCTTCTTGGCAGCGGTCTTCTTGGCCGGCGCCTTCTTGGCCGCGGGGGCCTTCTTGGCGGCAGCCTTCTTGGCCGGCTTGTCCTCGTCGGCGGCCGCCTTCTTGGCGGTGGCCTTCTTGGCCGGCGCCTCGTCAGCAGCCTTCGCAGGCGCCTTCTTGGCGGCGGTCTTCTTGGCCGGCTTGTCCTCGTCGGCGACGGCCTCGGTGGCTGCTGCCTTCTTGGCCGGGGCCTTCTTGGTGGGCGCCTTCTTGGCCGGCTTGGCGTCGCGGGCGTCGACCTCGGTCGCTGCCGCGCTCAGGGCGATCGTCTTGGTGCCCTCGGCGGAACGCGCGGCCACGAAGGCGTCGAACGCTGCCTGGGTGAACACGATGTCGTCGCTGAGCAGGACGTCGTAGGTGTTGAGCTGGTCGAACGTCAGGATGACGGTCTCGCCGATGTTGCGCAGGCTGAGCGACGTGATCGTGTCGTCACGGTCCACGACGAGCAGCACGCGGGGACGCGGGGTCAGCTCGCGCAGCGTGGCCAGGGCCAGCTTGGTCGACGGCGTGTCGCCGGAGACGATGCTGTCGACGACGTGCAGACGACCCGAACGAGCCCGGTCCGAGAGGGCACCGCGCAGAGCGGCAGCCTTCATCTTCTTGGGCGTGCGCTGGTCGTACGAACGCGGCGTCGGGCCGTGCACCGTGCCACCACCGTTGTACTGGGGTGCGCGGATCGAGCCCTGACGAGCGCGACCGGTGCCCTTCTGGCGGTACGGCTTCTTGCCACCACCGGACACCTCGCCACGCGTCTTGGTGCTGTGCGTGCCCTGGCGAGCCGCGGCGAGCTGCGCCACGACGACCTGGTGGATGAGCGGGATGTTGACCTGCACGTCGAAGATGTCGACAGGCAGCTGAGCATCAATGGTCTTGGCCATGAGGTCAGGCTCCCTTCACTGCGGAACGGATGACGACGAGTGCGCCCTTGGGCCCGGGTACGGCGCCCTTGATGAGGATGACGCCCTTGTCGGCGTCGACGGCGTGAACCTTGAGGTTCTGCGTCGTCACCTGCTCGGCGCCCATGTGGCCGGCCATGCGCAGGCCCTTGAAGACACGACCCGGGGTGGCGCAGCCACCGATCGAGCCGGGCTTGCGGTGGTTGCGGTGCGCACCGTGCGAGGCGCCGACGCCGTGGAAGCCGTGACGCTTCATGACTCCGGCGAAGCCCTTGCCCTTGCTGGTCGCCGTGACGTCGACGACGTCGCCGGCGGCGAAGATCTCCGGGGAGACCTCCTGGCCCAGCGTGAAGTCCGAGATGGCCTCGGTGCGGATCTCGACGAGGTGGCGGCGAGGAGTCACACCGGCCTTGTCGAAGTGGCCGGAGACCGGCTTGTTGACCTTGCGGCCGTCGATCTCGCCGAAGCCGAGCTGGACGGCGGAGTAGCCGTCGGTCTCACGCGTACGGATCTGCGTGACGACGTTGGTGTCGGCGGCGATCACGGTGACGGGAACGATCTTGTTGTCGGCGTCCCAGACCTGGGTCATGCCGAGCTTGCGGCCGAGGAGGCCGCGCGTGGTGGCAGTGCTGCTGGTGCTCATGGTCGCTGTCCCCCTCAGAGCTTGATCTCGATGTCGACGCCGGCAGGCAGGTCGAGGCGCATGAGCGAGTCGACTGTCTTCGGCGTCGGGTCAATGATGTCGATGAGGCGCTTGTGCGTGCGCATCTCGAAGTGCTCGCGGCTGTCCTTGTACTTGTGCGGCGAACGGATCACGCAGAACACGTTCTTCTCGGTGGGCAGCGGCACCGGTCCTGCGACCTTGGCGCCGGTGCGCGTCACCGTGTCGACGATCTTGCGCGCCGACGAGTCAATGACCTCGTGGTCGTAGGCCTTGAGCCGGATACGGATTTTTTGTCCCGCCATGCTCTCGCTTGTCCTTTACGTTCGTTCGCTTCGCAGTCTCACCCCGGATCGAGGGAGAAAGGCTCCTCCCTCCCGCCGACCCCCGAGGTCGGGCGTGTCGCGGCCACATGGGGGCATACGTCACACACTTGTCGAGTTAGGTGGTTGGACCCGCTTCAGCGGGACAAGCTCGATCTCAGGTTCGGCACCGGCGTCATGATCGGCGTGAGAGGCCGGACGGTCGGCGCCCCAGCGATCGAGCCGGAGCAACCGAACTATTCTGACAGACTCGCGGGGCGTAAGACAAATCGAGGCCGTCGAGGTGCTAGCCAGGCCCTAGTGGTGCACGTGGCTCTCGGAGTCCAGGTGACCGGCAGGCTCGATCTGGAACGTCGAGTGCTCGACGTCGAAGTGGTCCGCCAGGCAGCCGCGCAGCCGGTCGAGCACGCTGTGCGCCTCGTCCATCCCGGTGACCGAGTCCTCGACCACGACGTGCGCGCTCATGATCGGCATGCCTGACGTGATGGTCCAGACGTGCAGGTCGTGCACGTCCTCGACGCCGTCCATCGCGAGGATGTGCTCCCGCAGCTCGACCAGGTCGACGCCGCGCGGCGTCGACTCCAGGAGTACCTCGGCCACCTCCCTGAGCAGGGAGATCGCGCGCGGGACGATCATCGCCGCGATGACGAGCGAGGCGATCGCATCGGCCGGATACCAGTCGGTCAGCAGGATGACGCCCGCCGAGACCAGCACCGCCACCGAGCCGAGGGCGTCGCCCAGCACCTCGAGGTAGGCACCGCGGACGTTGATGCTCTCCTGCGCGCCCCCGCGCAGCAGCAGGAGGCCCAGCAGGTTGACGACGAGGCCGATCGCACCGGCGACGAGGATGAGGCCGCCCTCGAGCTCGGGACTGTCACCGAAGCGCCGGATCGCGCTGACCGCGACCCAGCCGGCCAGTCCCAGCAGGACCAGTCCGTTCACTCCTGCGGCGAGGACCTCGGTCCGTGAGTAGCCAAAGGTCCGGCGGGACCCCGGTCCCCCGCCGCGTTGCGCGACGGTGATCGCCGCCAGGGCCATGACGATGCCGAACGAGTCGCCCAGCATGTGCCCGGCGTCCGCCAGCAGCGCGAGGCTGCCGGTCAGCCACGCGACGACGGCCTCGACCAGCATCACCCCGACGGAGAGCACCAGGACGAGCGCCAGACGCCCGCGGTGCGTCGCGCCGGCACCGTGCGCGTGGTCGTGTCCCATGCCAATAAGGGTACGGCGACGTTGCCTCAACAACGAGGCCACGTCCGCCAAGGGGACGCCACCGGTAACCAGTGTCAGGACGGCCAGGACGACGAAAGAGCCCCGCCCTGCCGAAGCAGGACGGGGCTCTTCGCAGAGAGCTGGTGGTGCTAGCTCACTTGTTGATCTTCGTGACGCGTCCGGCGCCCACCGTGCGACCACCCTCACGGATGGCGAAGCGGAGGCCTTCCTCCATGGCGATGGGCTGGATCAGCTCAACGCTCATCTCGGTGTTGTCGCCGGGCATGACCATCTCGGTGCCCTCGGGCAGCGTGACGACGCCGGTGACGTCCGTGGTGCGGAAGTAGAACTGCGGACGGTAGTTGTTGAAGAACGGCGTGTGACGGCCACCCTCCTCCTTGGACAGGATGTAGACCTGGCCCTCGAACTCCGTGTGGGGAGTCGTGGAACCGGGCGCGATGATGACCATGCCGCGCTCGACGTCTTCGCGCTTGGTGCCGCGAAGCAGCAGTCCGACGTTCTCGCCGGCCTGACCCTCGTCGAGCAGCTTGCGGAACATCTCGATGCCGGTGACGGTCGTCGTCTGCTTGGTCTCACGGATGCCGACGATGTCGACGGTCTCGTTGACCTTGATGATGCCGCGCTCGATACGACCGGTGATGACGGTTCCACGACCGGTGATCGTGAAGACGTCCTCGACGGGCATGAGGAACGGCTTGTCCGTCTCGCGCGGGGGCATCGGGATGTAGTCGTCGACAGCCTGCATGAGCTCGAGGATCGACTCGCCCCACTTGGCGTCGCCCTGGAGCGCCGGGTGAGCGGCGACCTTGACGACGGGGACGTTGTCGCCGTCGAACTCCTGATCGCTCAGGAGCTCACGGACCTCGAGCTCGACGAGCTCGAGGATCTCTTCGTCGTCGACCATGTCGCACTTGTTGAGCGCGACGACCATCGCGGGCACACCGACCTGGCGAGCGAGCAGCACGTGCTCGCGCGTCTGGGGCATGGGACCGTCGGTGGCGGCGACCACGAGGATCGCGCCGTCCATCTGAGCCGCACCCGTGATCATGTTCTTGACGTAGTCAGCGTGACCCGGGCAGTCGACGTGCGCGTAGTGACGGTTCTCGGTCTGGTACTCGACGTGCGAGATCGAGATCGTGATGCCGCGCTGCTTCTCCTCAGGCGCCTTGTCGATCTGGTCGAAGGCCGAGGCCTCGTTCAGATCGGGGTACTTGTCGTGCAGCACCTTGGTGATCGCCGCGGTAAGAGTCGTCTTGCCGTGGTCGATGTGACCGATGGTGCCGATGTTCATGTGCGGCTTGGTCCGCTCGAACTTCGCCTTAGCCACTTGGGGCTCCTTCTTCGAATTGGTTGCTGTTGAACGCCGTTGGGTCCCGCCGTACGGAAGCCTCAGGCCATCTTATGAGATGGACCGCTGCTACTCGCCGCGGGCCTTTTTGATGATCTCTTCCGCGACGTTCTTGGGAACCTCCGCGTAGGAGTCGAACTGCATCGAGTATGACGCACGGCCCGAGGTCTTGGACCTCAGGTCGCCGACGTACCCGAACATCTCGGACAGGGGAACGAGTGCCTTGACGATCTTGACACCGCCCATGCCCTCCTCCATGGCCTGAACCTGGCCACGGCGAGAGTTGAGGTCGCCGATCACATCGCCCATGTAGTCCTCGGGCGTGGTGACCTCGACCGCGAACATCGGCTCGAGGATCACCGGATCGGCCTTGCGCGCGGCTTCCTTGAAAGCCATCGAGCCGGCCAGCTTGAACGCGAGCTCGGAGGAGTCGACGTCGTGGTACGCGCCGTCCTCGAGGGTCACCTTGACGTCGACCATCTGGTAGCCGGCCAGAACACCGAACTGCATCGCGTCCTGCGCACCTTGGTCGACCGACGGGATGTACTCGCGCGGGACACGACCACCCGTGACGGCGTTGTCGAACTCGTAGCCACCCTCGCCACCGGAGATCGGGCCCGTGGGCTCGATGCTGATGATGACCTTGGCGAACTGGCCGGAGCCACCCGTCTGCTTCTTGTGGGTGTAGCTGACGTTCTCGACCTTGCGCTTGATGGTCTCGCGGTAGGCGACCTGGGGCTTGCCGACGTTGGCCTCGACGTTGAACTCGCGCTTCATGCGATCGACGAGGATGTCGAGGTGCAGCTCGCCCATGCCGGCGATGATCGTCTGACCGGTCTCTTCGTCGGTGTGGACCTGGAACGTCGGGTCCTCCTCGGCGAGCCGCTGGATCGCGGTGCCGAGCTTCTCCTGGTCGCTCTTGGTCTTGGGCTCGATCGCGACCTGGATGACCGGCGCGGGGAACGTCATCGACTCGAGGACGATCTGCTTCTGCGGGTCGGCCAGCGTCTCACCGGTCGTGGTGTCCTTGAGGCCCATGACGGCGACGATCTGGCCGGCGCCCACGGATGCGATCTCGGCACGCTTGTTGGCGTGCATCTGGTAGATCTTGCCGATGCGCTCCTTGCGACCCTTGGTCACGTTGATGACCGTGCTGCCGGCCTCGAGGCGACCGGAGTAGACGCGCAGGTAGGTCAGCTTGCCGAGGTGCGGGTCGGACGCGATCTTGAACGCCAGCGCCGCGAACGGCTCGCTCTCGTTGGGCTCACGCGTGTCGGTCTTGCTCTCGTCGCGGGGATCGAGACCGGAGATCGCGCCGACGTCGATCGGCGACGGCAGGAAGTCGATGACCGCGTCGAGCAGGGGCTGGACGCCCTTGTTCTTGAACGCCGTGCCGCACAGGACCGGGTTGAGCTTGGCGGCCAGCGTCGCGCGACGGATGGCCGGCTTGAGCAGCTCGGGCGTGATGTCGGCGCCGTCGAGGTAGGCCTCGGCGAACTCGTCGTCGTGGTCGGCGAGCGTCTCGATCATCTCGTTGCGGGCCTCGGCGGCCTTGTCGACCAGGTCCGCGGGGATCTCCTCGACGGTGTAGTCCTCGCCGATCGCGGTCTCGCCGCGCCAGACGAGCGCACGGTTGCCGACCAGGTCGACGACACCGATGAAGTCGCCCTCGGCGCCGATCGGCACCTGGAGCACGAGCGCCACGGCGCCGAGGCGCTCGCGGATCGTCTTGACGCAGAAGTCGAAGCTCGCGCCGGTGCGGTCGAGCTTGTTGACGAAGCACATGCGCGGGACGCCGTACTTGTCGGCCTGGCGCCAGACCGTCTCGGACTGCGGCTCGACACCGGCGACACCGTCGAACACCGCGACCGCACCGTCGAGGACGCGCAGGTTGCGCTCGACCTCGACCGTGAAGTCGACGTGACCGGGGGTGTCGATGATGTTGATCTGGTTGTCTTTCCACCAGCAGGTCGTCGCGGCCGACGTGATCGTGATGCCGCGCTCCTGCTCCTGCTCCATCCAGTCCATCGTGGCGCCGCCGTCGTGGACCTCACCGATCTTGTAGTTGATACCGGTGTAGAAGAGGATGCGTTCGGTCGTCGTGGTCTTGCCGGCATCGATGTGCGCCATGATGCCGATGTTGCGGACCCGGTTGAGGTCGGTGGTGATGTCGGTTGCCACGAGTTTGTCGCTTTCCCTTTGTTACGGAGCGTCGCCGGGTCACGGCGACTGGTGAAGGTGGTGCTGGATTACCAGCGGTAGTGGGCGAAGGCCTTGTTGGCTTCAGCCATCTTGTGCGTGTCCTCGCGCTTCTTGACCGCGCCGCCGAGACCGTTCGAGGCGTCGAGCAGCTCGTTCATGAGGCGCTCGGCCATGGTCTTCTCACGACGGGCGCCGGCGTAGCTCACGAGCCAGCGCAGGGCCAGGGTGTTCTGACGCGAGGCGCGAACCTCGATCGGGACCTGGTAGGTCGCGCCACCGACACGGCGGCTCTTGACCTCGATCGACGGCTTGACGTTGTCGAGGGCGCGCTTGAGCGTGATGACCGGATCGGTGCCGGACTTCTCGCGGGTGCCTTCGAGCGCGGTGTAGACGATGCGCTGGGCGACCTGCTTCTTGCCGTCGACCAGGACCTTGTTGATGAGCGAGGTGACGAGCTGGCTCCCGTAGACGGGGTCAGTCTCGACGGGGCGCTTGGTTGCCGGACCCTTACGAGGCATTAGCTCTTCTCCTTCTTGGCGCCGTAGCGGCTGCGGGCCTGCTTGCGGCCCTTGACGGCCTGCGTGTCCAGGGCGCCGCGAACGATCTTGTAACGGACACCGGGAAGGTCCTTGACTCGGCCACCACGCACGAGCACGATCGAGTGCTCCTGCAGGTTGTGACCCTCGCCCGGGATGTATGCAGTGACCTCGGTGCCACTCGAGAGCTTCACGCGGGCGACCTTGCGGAGCGCGGAGTTCGGCTTCTTCGGAGTGGTGGTGTAGACGCGGGTGCAGACACCGCGCCGCTGAGGCGAACCCTTGAGCGCGGGGGTCGTCGTCTTGACGACCTTGCGCGTGCGGCCCTTGCGGACCAGCTGGTTGATCGTGGGCACTACAAACTTCCTTCTTCTGACTGGTGTGAGCCATGAGTCGTGATGCACTCGCCACCGTGCAATCCGGCAGGATGCGTGCATCGGCCTGAATGGTTCAGGCACAGCAGCCAATACTACCGGGCGCCTGCACCAACTTCCAAACCGTGGGAGCCGCGGTCGACCAGTCAGGGCGGAGCGACGGTCAGGGCGTGGTCGGGCCGTCGAACAGGATGCGTCCGTCGACGCCCTCGAAGTCGAGTCGCTCGGGCCCGAGGCGCTTCCAGAGCCCGAGGTAGAGCTCGACGGCCGTGCCGCTCACCGAGCCGTCCGCGTCGAGGGACGGGTGCAGCTCGATCGGCGGCCCGAAGTCACCCGTTCCCGGGGCGATGAGCCATGACTGCTGGACGTCAGTGGCGATCAGCCGGATCCGCGAGCGGACGTCCGGCCGTTGCCTGCGCGCGGTCATGCGCGGGAAGAACACCTGCACGACCTCGTCGATGCCGTCGGCCGCGACGGCCGCCGCAACGCCCCAGTCCGCCTCGTCGATCCCGACGGCCTGGGCGGCGTCGGTCGTGTGGACCGTCGTCTCGTGCATCTGCCGGCGGGCCCAGAACGCCGCGGTCTCACCGACGTACGAGAAGTTGGGGACGGGCTCCTCGGGGCTGACGGCCTGGAGGGCGCTGAGCAGGGCCGTCGCGGTGCCGGCGTACCACTCGACGACGGGTTCGGTGACCAGCACCTCGGGCTCGTGCAGGCGCTGCCCGCACAGGACCGTAGCGGCGGCCCAGCGGTGGATCGTGCCGAGGTGCGTGGCCAGGTCGCGTACGGTCCAGCCCGGGCAGGCCGGCACCGTCTCGTCACCCGACGCCTTCCCCACGATCTCCGCGAACCGCGACATGGCCGAGCCGAGCTCGAGCATGTGGTCCATGGCGTCAGCTTCCGTCGGTGGTGAGGAGTTGGGCGAGGTGCAGCGCTTGGACCGAGGCTAGGTCGTCCAGCTGGGTCCTGCAGGAGAATCCGTCAGCGACAACGACCGCACCGGCCGGGGCGTCACGCACCGCGGGCAGGAGCTGCTGCTCCGCAACGGCGACGGACACCTCGTAGTGGCCCTTCTCGACGCCGAAGTTCCCCGCCAGCCCGCAGCAGCCCGAGAGCCGCTGGATCGTGGCCCCGGTGGACTCCATCACGGCGAGGTCCGCCTCGAACCCCAGGACCGACGCCTGGTGGCAGTGCGGCTGGACGACGAGCGTCGTGCCGGTCAGGTCAGGCGGACGCCAGCCGTCGGTCCGCCGCAACAGCTCCGACAGGGTGAAGACCCCTCGCGCCACGTCGACGGCGCGCGGGTCGTCGAGAAGCTCCACGGCGTCCGAGCGCAGCACCGCCAGACATGACGGCTCGAGCCCGACGATCGGCACGCCCTCGGCGACGTACGGATGAAGCTGCGCGACCGTGCTCGCGACGATCGACCGGGCCCGGTCGAGCTGGCCCGTCGTGATCCACGTCAGGCCGCAGCACGCCGACCGGTCGAGCAGCTCGACGTGGTAGCCGGCACCCTCCAGGACCCGCACGGCCGCCTTGCCGCCGTCGGTGGAGAAGTAGTCCGTGAACGAGTCGGCCCACAGCAGCACGCGCGGCCGGCCGGCGGTGTCGGTCGTCCGGCGGCGCGCCCACCGGCTGAAGGTCCCCCGGGCGAACGTGGGGAGGCTGCGGCGCTGGTCGACGCCGGCCGCCCAACGGGCCAGCGAACGGATCCCCGGCATGCGCAGGCCGAGGTTCGCGAGCCACGCGACCGGTGAGGTCACGCGGGCCCAGAACGGCAGCCGGCCGAGGATGTAGTGGCTGCGAGGCCGCACCCGGCCCTTGTAGGACTGGTGCAGCACCTCGGACTTGTAGGTCGCCATGTCGGTCCCGGTCGGGCAGTCCTTGGCGCAGCCCTTGCAGGACAGGCAGAGGTCCAGGGCCTCGTGCACCTCGGAGGAGCGGAACCCGCCGGTCACGAGCCGGCCGTCGATCATCTCCTGCAGCACCCGCGCGCGACCGCGTGTCGAGTCCTTCTCGTTGCGGGTCGCCTGGAAGGACGGGCACATGACCCCGTGCGAGCCGCTGTTGTCGGCGACGCACTTGCCGACGCCCGTGCAGCGGTGCACCGCCTTGCCGAAGTCGCCGTCGTCGTGCAGGAGCCGCAGCCCCAGTCGGCCGTCGAGGCGGTCTCGCGACGACTCGGGGCCCCGGAGCTCGGCGTCGAGCGGACGCGGGCGCACCAGGACGCCCGGATTGAGCAGGTCCTCGGGGTCGAAGACGGCCTTGACCTGCGCGAAGAGGTCGATGGCGTCCGCGGAGTACATCAACGGCAGCAGCTCCGAGCGGGCCCGGCCGTCGCCGTGCTCCCCCGAGAACGAGCCACCGTGCGAGGCGACGAGTGTCGCGGCGTCGAACATGAACGACCGGAACAGCTCCTTGCCGCCGACCGCGTCGAGGGGGAAGTCGATGCGTACGTGGATGCAGCCGTCGCCGAAGTGGCCGTACGGCACACCGTCGAGCCCGTTCTCGCGCAGCAGCGCGTCGAACTCGCGCAGGTAGGTGCCGAGCCTCTCGGGCGGCACCGCAGCGTCCTCCCAGCCGGACAGCGCCTTGCCGGGCAGCGTGCGGGTCGCGAGCCCCGCCCCCTCCTCGCGGATGCGCCAGAGCACGGCCTGCTCCCGCGGGTCGGTCACGACCCGGCTGGCCACTGCCGAGGAGGCGGCCGCCGCGCGCTGCACGGTGTCGGCCACCTCGGCCGGGTCGGTGCCAGAGATCTCCACGAACAGCCATCCCTCGCCGCGCGGCAGCTCCGGCACCGAGCCGGTGTGCGTCCGGAAGACGTCCACGATCCGGGAGTCGAGGCCCTCGCACGCCGTCGGCCCGAACGGCAGCAGGGCCGGAACGTCGTCGCCGGCCTCGGCCATCGAGGCGTACCCGAGGACCAGGATCTGCCGGTGCGGCGGGTCCTCGACGAGCCGGACCGTCGCCCCGGTCATCGTCGCCAGCGTTCCCTCGGTGCCGGCCATGAAGGTCGCGACGTCGAAGCCACGCTCGGGCAGCAGGTGCTCCAGGCTGTAGCCCGAGACCTGGCGGCCGAACCTGCCGAACTCGGTCCTGATCGGGCCCAGCCCGCCCTGCACGACCTCCTCGAGCCGGTCGAGGGTGGGTGACGCGGCACGTGCTCCCGCGCCGACCGTCAGCTGCTCGCCCGACATCGTCACCACGTCGAGGCCGACGACGTTGTCGGCCGTGCGCCCGTACGCCAGGGCACGCGAGCCGCACGCGTTGTTGCCGATCATCCCGCCGATCGTGCACCGCGTGTGGGTCGACGGGTCCGGACCGAATCGAAGCCCCAAGGGCGTGACGGCCTTCTGCAGGACGGCGTGCACGGTGCCGGGGTCGACCCGGGCCGTGCGTGCCTCGACGTCGACGTCGTGGACCCGGTTGAGGTGGCGGGTGAAGTCGATCACGACACCCGTGCCGATGGCATTGCCCGCGATCGAGGTGCCGGCACCCCGCGACGTCAGCGGTGTCCCGGTCACCCGGCAGGCCTCGACGGTGGCCAGCACCTCCTCGACGCTTCGCGGACGGACGACGACGTGCGGGACGACCCGGTAGAGCGACGCGTCGGTGCTGTAGAGCGCTCGCGCCAACGACGAGTCGTCGACGTCGGCAACGCCGAGCCGTCGCAGCTCGTGGACGACCTCGGTCGTCACCACCGACGTCACCATGATCGGCCGGAGGCCGACAGCCGTGCAGCGCCAAAGCCCGCAACCAAAGGTCGGCCGGAGGCCGACAGCCGTGCAGCGGCGAAGCCGCGCCCGAGCGCGACGAAGGAGCGCGTCACGGCTACCACAGCTCGATCGACTCGTCGAGGATCGTCGCGACAGCGTCCTCGGTGACCTCGCGGGGGGCCGTCGCCAGCAGGCGCTGCTGCTTCATGGTGCCTTCGACGAGCGCGTCGATGTCGCCGGCGCCGAAGCCCACCCCGCCGATGCCGCTCGGGATGCCCACGTCGCGCATGATCCCGGCCAGCACCTGCGGCAGGAACTCAGCGGCATCGTCGGGCCGATCCGCTCCCGGCGCGAGGAGCTCGGCCGCACGGACGTGGCGCTCCGGCGACGCCTCGAAGGTGTAGCGGAACGCTGCGGGTGCGGTCAGCGACACCGCCATCCCGTGGGGCACCATGGCGTGATCGGCGTCGTACCCCTCGGGCTGGAAGTCGCGCACCTGGCCTGCGATCGGGTACGCGTTGGCGTGCGGGATGTGCACGCCGGCGTTGCCGAAACCGAGCCCCGCGAACGTCGCCGCCATCGCCACCTCGGTCCGCGCCGCGAGGTCGTCGCCGTCGCGCACGGCCTTGCGGAACGACGAGGCCATGAGGGTCAACGCCTTCTCCGACCACATGTCGGCGATCGGGTTCGCCCCGCAGTAGGGCACCCGCTCATCGGCACGCTTGCGCTCGTACGACTCGTAGGGCCGCGCCGTGTAGCTCTCGAGGGCGTGGCAGAGGATGTCGAGACCGGATGCCGCGGTCACGCCGGCCGGCTGCGTCAGCGTCAGCTCGGGGTCGACGACGGCGAGGGTCGGGCGGAGCCGGGCGTGCGAGATCCCGGTCTTCACGTGCTGGCTCACGACGTCGAGGACACAGATGGTCGTGCTCTCGCTGCCGGTGCCGGTCGTGGTGGGGACGGCGATGAGGGGCAGCAGAGAATTCTTCGGGGGGCGCGCCTGACCGACCGGGGCGTTGACGTAGTCCATCAGCTCGCCCTCGTTGGTCAGCAGCAGGTTGACCGCCTTGGCGGTGTCGATGCTGCTGCCGCCGCCGACGGCGATGATCACGTCGAACGGACCCTCCGCGCGGCCGAAGTCGATCGCCTCGACCAGGCTGCCGTCCGTGGGCTCCACCCGTGAACGGTCGAACACCACGGTCTCGATCGAGGCGGCGCGCAGCGACTCGGCGATCTCGGCAGGTGCTCCGGTCGCCGCTACCCCGGGGTCCGTCACGATCAGCACGCGGCCGGCGTCGAGCTGCGCGAGGTCGTGGCTGAGCTCGTGCCGGGCGCCCACGCCGAACTTCAGGCCCGGCGCACCGTAGGTGAAGACCGTCTCGGGATTCGTGGGATGGAAGCTCGGCACGGTTCAGCTCCTGGCAGGTCGGCGCACTCGGACTACTAGCATGCTACTCCCTCCGAGCGGCCGTGCGACCCGGTGCGTACAGGTGCCGGCGCAGGTGGTCGGCCCAGTCGGGGCCGGGTGCGGGATCCTCGGACGAGGCGGCCTGGTCCATGAGCAGGGCGGCGGTGCTGACAAGGTGCTCCTCCATGTGAGCCGCGGCCGCGCCCGGGTCCCTGGCCACGACGGCCTCGACGATCGGCACGTGCTCGCCGAGGATCTCCGCCATGCCCCGTGAGCGGTGCAACGTCGAGGCGCCGCGCGTCTGGATCGAGTCGCGCAGGGCGGCGACCTCCTGCAGGGCCTTGGCGTTGCCGAGGATCGCGCCGATGGCGTGGTGCAGGGCACGGTCGTGGGCCGTGAACCGCACCTCGTCCAGGCCCTCCGCCGCCGCGCGCATGGAGTCGAGCTCGGCCCGCAACGTGTCGAGCTCGGCCTCGCCGGCGTGCTCCGCGGCGTACGCTGCGGACGGCACCTCGATCATGAGCCGCAGCTCGAACACCGCCTTGATGTCGCCGACCGACACGCCGCGGATGCGCACGCCGCGGTTCCGCTCGATCGTGACCAGCCCGCTGTCGGCGAGCCGCAGCACCGCCTCGCGGACGGGCGTGCGCGAGACGCCGAGAAGATCGGCCAGTCGGTAGATGGAGTGCAGTGAGCCCGCCGGAAACTCGCCTCCGAGGATCGACTCGCGGAGGGAGGCGAACACGCGATCGGTCGTCGTGACCCGTGCCGCCATCGCGCGCCCCTCTCCGAACCCGGACCATACGGTCGGACCCCTTGGCCGGGAACGATATCGTGTGGGCTTGGCGCACGAGGCCTCGTCGCAAGCGATTGCCCGGCACGCCTGACCAGTCGCGTCCCTCCGGGGACCTCCACGAGGGGATTGCATGAAGTCTCGTTGCTTCCGGGTGGTGGCACCCCTCCTCGCCGTGAGCCTGCTCGCCGCGTGCGACGGCCAGGGATCCGGCGCCGACCCCACGCCGACGACCACACGGACGACGACGCAGGCCCCGGACGTCCAGGAGCACGAGGCGGGACCCGAGAGCCCGATCACGTACGGACTTCAGGCGCCCCCGGGCGCGACCCAGCTCGGGCCGCTGATCCGGTTCCGCAGCTCCCGGCTGATCGCGGCCTACCTGCCCGAGCTCAAGGCCGCGCAGGCGCAGAAGGACGCCGAGGATCGCGCGAAGGCCAAGGAGGACGCCAGCGAGGAGACGCCGCCCACGCCCACCACGCCGGCGCCCGACACCAGGCCGAGCGACGACTCGTTCAAGCTCCTCGAGGACCCGCCCAGGCCGGACTCCACGATCTCCCTCATGCGCATCGACGGCTCGCCGACCGAGGTCGTGCGCCGGATGCTCGCGCAGATCGATGCCCTCGTGCCCGACGCCGGCGTCGTCACCGACGACCTGAGCGCCTACTGCAGCGCCCTCGAGCGACGCATCACGAGCTGCCGCATGTCCGTCGACGGCACGGCCGCCGGTGATCGCGACCTCCGCGTCGTCCTGACGGTCGACCCCGGCAAGATCGCCAACCGGACCTCCGGCCCGTCCGACCTGACGCGTCCCGTGATGATGCTCTCGGTGTCCTACATCGGCGAGCCGCGCCAGGGGCAGCTGACCGGCGACTCCAACTCGCTCGAGGACGTCGAGAGCGTCGACTCGCCCGAGAAGTCCGGATACATCTGGCCCAAGATGGACGAGGACGCGCCGCCCACGAGCAAGCTGCTCAACGGCTGGACCGCCCCGACGAGCGCCACGATCCTGCTCAGCGGCTATCGCCCGAGCTTTGTCGTGATCACCGCCAAGCACGCGGTCGACGCCGACGTGGCGGCGGAGCAGTACGCCCTGACCAACAGCCCGACCGGCCGCATCTCCAAGGACGTCGTCGAGGACCTCAACCAGGTCAGCACGACCTACTCGTCGCGGACCAGGAACGGTGGGACGGCTCGGGCCACGTACGTGCTGTCGGCCCGCGCCAACTACACCGTGCTCTTCTACGACCCGCCTGCTGCGAAGTGATCCAGGTGCTCCAGCGCGTGGGCGACCATCGGGAGGACCGGGCCCGTCGCTGAGCCGATCTCGTCGATCGGCACCCAGCGGACCTCGTCCGTCGTGCCGCCGACGTCCACGACGTGCGGCTCGATCGTGGCGTCGACCTGGACTGCGTAGAGCAGGTGAACGCCGTGATAGTCCTCGTACTGGTCCCCGCGCCCGACCTCGACGATGTGCACGTGGTGGACGTCGACGAGGCGGGCGCTGAGCGCCTCGAGGCCGGCCTCCTCGTAGAGCTCCCGCCGCACGGTGTCGTGCGGCGACTCGCCGTGGTCGACGCCGCCGCCGGGCAACGTCCACGTGCCGGCGGGGTAGCCGATCGGGGAGATCCGGGTCAGCAGGAGACGGTCTGCGTCGACCGCGACGGCGTACGCACCCAGGCGCTGGGTGCGGGACGGGTCGACCACTCGAGCTCCCCTGGTTGATCACAGTGCACGTTCAGGCGGTGCTTATAGAGTCAACCACAATGAGCGCTCTCGAACCGTTGCCCGTCACCACGTCTCCGGCCAAGGAGCGCGTGGCCTACCTCGACAACGCCCGCTACTGGGTCATGCTCCTGGTGGTGATCGGCCACTCGCTGACGCAGTTCACTGACATGGACTCGGCCCGTGGCGTCTACGTGTGGATCTACTCGTTCCACATGCCGTTCTTCATCCTGATCTCGGGCTACACGGCCCGCCGCTACATGGGTGACGCGCGCCAGGTGCGCCGGATCGTCAGCACCCTCGTGGTGCCCTACCTCATCGTCGAGACCACGCTGCAGCTCATCAGCCGGCACTACACCGGCGAGCCCGATCCCCTCATGATCCTGTCGCCGCAGTGGCTCGCTTGGTTCATGGCAGCCCTGTTCGTGTGGCGGCTCACCACGCCGATCTGGCGGGCGCTGAAGTACCCCATCACGACCTCGATCGTGATCTCGCTCCTCGTCGGGCTGATCGAGGTCCCCAACGTGCTGGCGCTGCCGAAGATCCTCGGGTTCCTGCCGTTCTACGTCGTCGGCCTGCACATGAGCCGCGAACGATTCGAACGGCTCACGACGCCTCGCGTGCGCGCGGCCTCCCTGGTGCTGCTCGCTTCGGCGTTGGCGGTCTGCTATCTCTACTCCAAGAACTGGGAGACCGACTGGCTGCTCTGGAAGCAGCGCTACGACGAGAACCCTCTGAGTGCCACCGCGATGGAGGGCATCACGCAACGGGCCGAGCTGCTGGTCATCGGGTTCGTGCTGACGTTCGCAGCGCTGTCACTGGTGCCCCGGCGGCGATCGTGGACCACCGCACTCGGCGGGCGTACGTTCTACTGCTACCTGATCCACGGCTACATCATCGTGTACCTGCAGTACGAGTTCGAGGTCTTCGACCGCGTCGACCGCTTCGGGGCAGCGGCCGTCGTCGGCTGCTCCCTCGTCGCCGTCGTCGTCGCCAACCTCCTCATGACCAAGCCGGTCGCCACGGCGTTCCGGCCGGTCTTCGAGCCGAAGCTGAACTGGCTCTTCCGCCCCGTCGAGGCGGCGAAACCGGCTGCCGAGCCGCCGAGCGAGCCCACCCCCGGCCGACGCGACGACAGCGTCACCAACCGGTGAGCCGCGGGGCGGTTCTTGGCGGGGCACTGGCTGTCGTGCTCGCCCTGACCGCCTGCTCGGGACCGGTCGATCCCCGGCCCTCTCGCGGCACTCCCCCGGTGCTCGTCTCCACGGGGTGCGCCGACCTCGTCGTGCTGGGCCTGCGGGGCGCCGGCCAGGACGCGGGCCGCAACCAAGGCTCCGGACGCGAGATTTTGGCCTCGGTGCGCGCGATGTCGGCCGAGCTGCATCGTTCGTCCCCGGCGACCGTCCGGCTGGAGGGCGTCCCCTATCGCGCCGAGGTGGCCCCCACCAGCGACTTCCACCGGGGCAACATCGAGGACGGCATGGGCCGTACGCGGGCCCGGCTCGACGAGCTGGCGGAGCGCTGCCCCGAGAGCCGTGTCGCGATCATCGGGTTCAGCCAGGGCGCCCACGTGGTGCACGAGCTGGTCAGCGACCTGGAGCCGGAGAAGCAGGTCGCGCTCGTCGCGATGATCGCGGACCCGATCCGCAACCCCGCCGACCCGATCACGGCGTGGAGCTACGGCGACGCCGCACCTGGTCCCGGCGCGTTCGGCGCCGGACCCGAGCTCGGCGCGCGGTGGCGGGACCGCGCCATCACGTTCTGCGCCGCGCGCGACGAGATCTGCAACTGGCCCGAGGGCGGCTACGAGGGTCCGCTGTCCGAGACGCACCGGCACTTCTACGAGACCCCGGCGCACGCGAGGTCCACCGGTCGACAGCTCGCGAAGATCCTGCGGGCCAACGGGGTCTAGGACGCACGACAGCCCCCGACCGGTCGGCCGGGGGCTGTCGTCGGTGGTGCTGGGTTACTTCTCGTACGACGTGAAGTCGAAGTCATCGAGCTGCACCGGAGCTGCGTCCGGCGCGCCGAAGCCGTAGTCGTAGTCGCCGTAGCCGGTGACGGCGTAGGCGGCCTGACGGGCCTCTTCGGTCGGCTCGACCCGGATGTTCTTGTAACGGTCGAGACCGGTACCAGCCGGGATGAGCTTGCCGATGATGATGTTCTCCTTGAGGCCGCGCAGCGCATCCGACTTGCCGTGGATGGCGGCGTCGGTCAGGACGCGGGTCGTCTCCTGGAAGGAGGCGGCCGACAGCCACGACTCGACGGCCAGCGAGGCCTTCGTGATGCCCATCAGGACCGGACGGCCGGAGGCGGGGGTGCCACCCTCGGCGACCACGCGACGGTTCTCCTCCTCGAACTTGGCCCGATCGACCAGGTCACCCGGGATGAGGTTCGACGCGCCCTGCTCGATGACCGTCACGCGACGGAGCATCTGGCGCACGATGATCTCGATGTGCTTGTCGTGGATCGCCACGCCCTGCGAGCGGTAGACCTCTTGGACCTCGTCCACGAGGTGCTCCTGCGCCCGGCGGACACCGAGGATGCGCAGGACTTCCTGCGGATCCGGGGTGCCGTGCGTGAGCTGCTGACCGACCTCGACGTGGTCGCCGTCGGCGATGAGCAGGCGCGAACGCTTGGTCACGGGGTACTCCAGCACCTCGGAACCGTCGTCCGGCGTCACCACGAGCTTGCGCGTCTTGTCGGAGTCATCGATCTCGACCCGGCCAGCGGACTCGGTGATCGGCGCACGACCCTTGGGCTGACGCGCCTCGAAGAGCTCCACGACGCGCGGCAGGCCGTGCGTGATGTCGTCTCCGGCCACACCGCCGGTGTGGAACGTACGCATCGTCAGCTGCGTGCCGGGCTCACCGATCGACTGGGCGGCGATGGTGCCGACCGCCTCGCCGATGTCGACGAGCTTGCCGGTCGCGAGCGATCGGCCGTAGCACTTGGCGCACGTGCCGGCCTTGGCCTCGCACGTCAGGACCGTACGGACCTTGATCTGCTCGACACCGGCAGCGATGAGCTGCGCGATCTCGACGTCGCCGAGGTCGCCGCCGGCCGGCACGAGGACCGTGCCCTCGGCGTCGGTCACGTCGGTGGCCGCGGTGCGCGAGTAGGCCGAGGTCTCGACGTTCTCGGCGGCGACCAGGCGGCCGTCGTCGAGCTTGGTCGCGATGACCTTGGGCAGACCACGCTCGGTGCCGCAGTCGTCCTCACGGATGATGACGTCCTGGCTGACGTCGACGAGTCGACGCGTCAGGTAGCCCGAGTCGGCCGTGCGCAGAGCGGTGTCGGCAAGTCCCTTGCGGGCACCGTGGGTGGCGATGAAGTACTCGACCACCGACAGGCCCTCGCGGAAGTTGGCCTTGATGGGGCGAGGGATGATCTCGCCCTTCGGGTTCGCGACCAGACCACGCATGGCGGCGATCTGACGGACCTGCATCATGTTTCCGCGGGCACCGGAGTCGACCATCATGTAGATGGGGTTGTCCTCGTGGAAGCCCTTCTCCATCTCGGCCGAGACCTCGGCAGTGGCCTGCGTCCAGATCTCGATGAGCTCCTGACGGCGCTCGTCCTCGGTGATCAGACCGCGGTCGAACTGCGTCTGGACCTTGGCGGCCTGCGTCTCGTACGTCGCGAGGATCTCGGGCTTGCGGCCCGGGGTCACGACGTCCTCGATGGAGATGGTCACGCCGGAGCGGGTGCCCCAGTGGAAGCCGGTGTCCTTGAGGTTGTCGAGGGAGTTGGCGACGTCGACCTTGGAGTAGCGCTCGGCGAGATCGTTGACGATCACTCCGAGCTCCTTCTTGCCCACCTGGTAGTTGACGTAGCGGTAGTCCTCGGGCAGCGCCTCGTTGAAGATCGCGCGACCCAGGGTCGTCTCGACGGTCTCGCCGCCGATGCGGATCTTGACGTGGCTCTGCAGCGTGATCTCGTGACGCTCGAACGCCATGATCGCCTCGGAGACCGAGCTGAATGCGCGACCCTCACCGATGTGCCCCTGGCGCTCGAGCGTCAGGAAGTACAGACCGATGATCATGTCCTGGGTCGGCATGGTGACCGGCCGGCCGTCGGACGGCTTCAGGATGTTGTTGGTCGACAGCATCAGGACGCGAGCCTCGGCCTGCGCCTCCGCGCTCAGCGGCAGGTGCACGGCCATCTGGTCACCGTCGAAGTCGGCGTTGAAGGCCGAGCAGACGAGCGGGTGGATCTGGATGGCCTTGCCCTCGATGAGCTGCGGCTCGAACGCCTGGATGCCCAGACGGTGCAGCGTGGGAGCACGGTTGAGCAGCACCGGGTGCTCGGTGATGACCTCTTCGAGGACGTCCCACACGACCGGGCGAGCCCGCTCGACCATGCGCTTGGCGCTCTTGATGTTCTGCGCGTGGTTGAGGTCGACGAGCCGCTTCATGACGAAGGGCTTGAACAGCTCGAGCGCCATCTGCTTGGGCAGACCGCACTGGTGCAGCTTGAGCTGCGGGCCCACGATGATGACCGAGCGGCCCGAGTAGTCGACGCGCTTGCCGAGCAGGTTCTGGCGGAAGCGACCCTGCTTGCCCTTGAGCATGTCGGAGATCGACTTCAGCGGACGGTTGCCCGGTCCGGTGACCGGGCGACCACGGCGGCCGTTGTCGAACAGCGAGTCGACGGCCTCCTGCAGCATGCGCTTCTCGTTGTTGACGATGATCTCCGGAGCACCCAGGTCGAGCAGTCGCTTGAGCCGGTTGTTGCGGTTGATCACGCGGCGGTAGAGGTCGTTGAGATCGCTGGTCGCGAAGCGTCCACCGTCGAGCTGGACCATCGGGCGCAGCTCCGGCGGGATCACCGGGACGGCGTCGAGGACCATGCCCTCGGGCGCGTTGCTGCTGCCGAGGAACGCCGAGACGACCTTGAGGCGCTTGAGCGCACGGGTCTTCTTCTGGCCCTTGCCGGTCGCGATGATCTCGCGCAGGGACTCGGCCTCGGCCTCGAGGTCGAAGTCCTGCAGGCGCTTCTGGATCGCCGAGGCGCCCATGTAGCCCTCGAAGTACTTGCCGAAGCGGTACGTCATCTCGCGGTAGAGCAGCTCGTCGCCCTCGAGGTCCTGGACCTTGAGGTTCTTGAACCGGTTCCAGACCTCGTCGAGACGGTCGATCTCGCGCTGCGTACGGTCGCGACGCTGCTTGGCCTCACGCTCGGCGGCGTCCTTGACCTTGCGCTTGGCGTCGGCCTTGGCGCCCTCGTCCTCGAGTGCCTTGAGGTCCTCCTCGAGCTTCTGCATGCGCTCGTTGACCTCGTTGTCACGACGGCTCTCGAGCTGCTTGCGCTCGAGGTCGATCTTGGTCTCGAGGCTCGACAGGTCCTGGTGGCGAGCGTCCTCGTCGACCTTGGTGATCATGTAGGCCGCGAAGTAGATGACCTTCTCGAGGTCCTTCGGAGCCAGGTCGAGCAGGTAGCCGAGCCGGCTGGGCACACCCTTGAAGTACCAGATGTGCGTGACCGGGGCGGCGAGCTCGATGTGGCCCATGCGCTCGCGACGCACCTTGGACCGCGTCACCTCGACGCCGCAGCGCTCACAGATGATGCCCTTGAAGCGCACGCGCTTGTACTTGCCGCAGTAGCACTCCCAGTCCCGGGTGGGACCGAAGATCTTCTCGCAGAAGAGTCCGTCACGCTCGGGCTTGAGCGTGCGGTAGTTGATCGTCTCGGGCTTCTTGACCTCGCCGAACGACCATCCGCGGATGTCGTCGGCGGTCGCGAGACCGATCCGGATTTGATCGAAGAAGTTCACGTCAAGCACGTTGGTCTTCTTTCCCTTTCAGAAGTGTTGCTGGGGTCGAGGAGGTCTGATCCGCGCGGATCAGACTTCCTCGACGCTGGAGGGCTCGCGCCGGGACAGATCGATGCCGAGTTCTTCGGCGGCACGGAAGAGATCCTCTTCCGCGTCGCGCATCTCGACGGCCGAGCCGTCACTGGAGAGCACCTCAACGTTGAGACACAGGGACTGCATCTCCTTGACGAGAACCTTGAACGACTCCGGGATGCCGGGTTCGGGGACGTTCTCGCCCTTGACGATCGCTTCGTAGACCTTGACGCGTCCGAGGATGTCGTCCGACTTGATGGTCAGGAGCTCCTGCAGCGCGTACGCCGCTCCGTAGGCCTCGAGGGCCCACACCTCCATCTCGCCGAAGCGCTGTCCACCGAACTGCGCCTTACCGCCGAGAGGCTGCTGCGTGATCATCGAGTAGGGACCCGTGGAGCGTGCGTGGATCTTGTCGTCGACGAGGTGGTGCAGCTTGAGCAGGTACATGTAGCCGACCGAGACAGGGTCGGGGAACTTCTCGCCGGTACGACCGTCGAAGAGCACCGCCTTGCCGTCGCGCTTGACCATGCGCTCGCCGTCCCGGTTGGGGAGCGTCGAGGCCAGCAGGCCCTGGATCTCGTCCTCGCGGGCACCGTCGAACACGGGCGTCGCGATGTTGGTCGAGGGCTCGGCCTTGTCCGCCTTGATCTTGCGGAGGGTCTGCGCCCACTCGTCCTGCTCGTCGTCCGGGATCTGCCAGCCGGTCTTGGCGACCCAACCGAGGTGGGTCTCCAGCACCTGTCCGACGTTCATACGACCGGGGACACCGAGCGGGTTGAGCACGATGTCGACGGGCGTGCCGTCCTCCAGGAAGGGCATGTCCTCGACCGGAAGGATCTTGGAGATGACGCCCTTGTTGCCGTGACGGCCGGCCAGCTTGTCGCCGTTGGAGATCTTGCGCTTCTGCGCGACGTAGACACGGACGAGCTGGTTGACGCCCGGGGAGAGCTCGTCGCCGTCGGCCGAGTCGAAGACCCGGACGCCGATGACGGTGCCCGACTCGCCGTGCGGGACCTTGAGCGAGGTGTCGCGCACTTCGCGCGCCTTCTCACCGAAGATCGCACGGAGCAGGCGCTCCTCCGGCGTCAGCTCGGTCTCGCCCTTGGGCGTGACCTTGCCGACCAGGACGTCACCGTTGCCGACCTCGGCACCGATGCGGATGATGCCGCGCTCGTCCAGGTCCGCCAGCATCTCTTCGCTGACGTTCGGGATGTCGCGGGTGATCTCCTCGGGACCGAGCTTCGTGTCGCGGGCATCGACCTCGTGCTCCTCGATGTGGATCGAGGTCAGCAGGTCGTCCTGGACGACTCGCTGCGAGAGGATGATCGCGTCCTCGTAGTTGTGACCCTGCCACGGCATGAACGCCACGAGCAGGTTCGTCCCGAGGGCCATCTCGCCCTCGTCGGTGCACGGGCCGTCGGCCAGCGGGGTGCCGACCTCGACGCGCTGACCCTGCGCGACCAGCGGACGCTGGTTGGTGCAGGTGCCCTGGTTGGAGCGGCGGAACTTCGCCAGACGGTAGGTGAAGTACGAGCCGTCGTCCTGCATGATCTCGATCGCGTCCGCGGACACCTCGTTGACCACGCCGGCGACCTTGGCGACCGTGACGTCACCGGCGTCGACCGCGGCACGGAACTCCATGCCGGTGCCGACGAGCGGGGCGTCGTTGCGGATCAGCGGGACGGCCTGACGCTGCATGTTCGAGCCCATGAGGGCGCGGTTGGCATCGTCGTGCTCGAGGAACGGGATCAGCGCCGTGGCGACCGACACCATCTGCCGGGGCGAGACGTCCATGTAGTCGACGTCGGCGGCGGGACGCAGCTCGGCCTCGCCACCCTTCTGACGTACGAGCACCATGTCCTCGGCGAACGTGCTCTTGTCGGTCAGGACCGAGTTGGCCTGAGCGATGATGAAGCGGTCCTCGTCGGTCGCGGTGAGGTAGTCGACCTGCTCGGTGACCTTGCCCTTGACGACCTTGCGGTAGGGCGTCTCGACGAAGCCGAACGAGTTGATCCGTCCGTAGGACGCGAGCGAGCCGATCAGACCGATGTTGGGGCCTTCGGGGGTCTCGATCGGGCACATGCGGCCGTAGTGCGACGGGTGGACGTCGCGGACCTCGTAGCCGGCGCGCTCACGGGACAGGCCGCCAGGTCCGAGGGCCGAGAGGCGACGCTTGTGCGTCAGTCCGGCCAACGGGTTGTTCTGGTCCATGAACTGGCTGAGCTGCGAGGTGCCGAAGAACTCCTTCAGCGCCGCGACGACCGGGCGGATGTTGATCAGGGTCTGCGGCGTGATGGCCTCGACGTCCTGGGTCGTCATCCGCTCGCGGACCACACGCTCCATGCGGGCCAGGCCCGTGCGCAGCTGGTTCTGGATCAGCTCGCCGACCGTGCGCATGCGACGGTTGCCGAAGTGGTCGATGTCGTCGGCCTCGACGATCGTCTGGCCGGCCGGCGTCGCCAGCTCGGTCTCGCCGGCGTGCAGCGCGACGATGTACTTGATCGTCGACACGATGTCGTCGATCGTCAGCGTCTGCTGGTCGAACGCCTCGTCGACGCCGAGCTTCTTGTTGATCTTGTAGCGACCGACCTTGGCCGTGTCGTAGCGCTTGGCGTTGAAGTAGTAGTTGTCCAGCAACGTCTGCGCGGCCTCGCGGCTGGGCGGTTCGCCCGGACGCAGCTTGCGGTAGATGTCGAGGAGCGCCTCGTCCTGGGTCGTGGTGTTGTCCTTCTCCAGGGTCAGGCGGATCGACTCGTACTGGCCGAACTCCTCGAGGATCTGCGCCTCGGTCCAGCCGAGCGCCTTGAGCAGGACCGTGACGCTCTGCTTGCGCTTGCGGTCCAGGCGGACGCCGACCAGGTCGCGCTTGTCGATCTCGAACTCGAGCCATGCGCCACGCGACGGGATGACCTTGGCGGTGTAGATGTCCTTATCGGACGTCTTGTCGGGCACGCGCTCGAAGTAGACACCCGGCGAGCGGACCAGCTGCGACACGACGACACGCTCGGTGCCGTTGATGATGAAGGTGCCCTTGTCCGTCATGAGCGGGAAGTCGCCCATGAAGACGGTCTGGCTCTTGATCTCGCCGGTCTCGTTGTTCATGAACTCGGCCGTGACGAACAGCGGAGCGGCGTAGGTGACGTCGCGGTCCTTGCAGTCCTCGACGGAGTACTTCGGCGGCTCGAAGCGGTGATCGCGGAACGACAGGCTCATCGTCTCGGAGAAGTCCTCGATCGGGGAGATCTCCTCGAAGATCTCCTCGAGGCCGGACTTGGTGGAGACGTCGGTCCGGCCGCCTGCGAGGGCTTCCTCGACACCGGCCTTCCACGAGTCATCGCCGATCAACCAGGCGAAGCTGTCGGTCTGCAGAGCAAGCAGCTCTGGGACCTCGAGCGGTTCTGAAATCTTTGCAAAGGAAATGCGGCGGGGCTGAACAGTTGCGGAGGTGCGCGAGGCGGCCAAGAGGGGTCCTTCCAAGGGCTCGCAGGCGGGTGGCTCGGTGGATCGTGCTGCGCGCACGCCAATCGACCCCGGTCAAGGGGACATGGGCAGACAGAGCGAGCGCGAAAGTTCAGTGTAACCCGCAGGGCACAGCGAAGCAAGGGCGGGTCTTGACAAAGCCCGCTGCTTGGGGGAGTCTATTTGGCTTTTCGGACGATTCCCGGCATTTCGAGCCGAACTCGCCGGGCCGTCCGCAGCCTCGCCGCGGCTGGACGCGCGCCCAGAGAGGCTCAGAGAGCCCTGATGTTGTCGACGAGCCAGCCGTCGTCGCTCTTGACCATCGACACCGAGATGCGGTTGGCGAAGACCGTGGGCTGCTTGGCGGCTCCGACGAGCCGGGCCTGGTCGAGGAACACCAGCACGTTGACCTTGGACGGTGAGCACTCGTCGCCGCAGGCCAGCGGCGCGGCCTCGAGGGCCTCGGCCTTGACCACGATCCTGCGATTGGCCGTCACCTCGGTCAGCGCGGGCGCGACCTTGTCGAAGTCCTTGGCGAACGAAGGGGTCATGAGCGCCTTGGACGCCGACACGTGCTCGTCGAGCTGGTCGGAGCTGAACGAGAAGATCGTTGTGGCGGCGGTGCTCGCTGCCGACACCGCCTGCTCGCGCGAGGTCTCGAGGGCCTCGTTGCCGCCCTCGCCGCGTACGTTCTGCACACCCATGACGGTCAGCAGCACGCCGGCGACGATCGCCACCAGCGCGAGGAGCATGGCCGGGAGCAGCCGGCGCAGGTCGAGGTCGGACCCGCTGCCCGAGTCGGCGTCAGCCGCGGGCGCGGCCGTCTTGGCGGGACGCGTCTTGGGGCTTGCGACGGTCCGGGCGGGAGGTGCGGCCGGCGGAGCGGCCTTCTGCAGGGCCGCCTTCTTGGCGGCAGCCTTGCGCGCCGGCACCTTGGGGACGACCGGCTTGGCCGCCGGGGCGGCGGGCTTGTTCTCCCCCGCGATGCGACGGCGGCGGACGGGGCCGTTCGGGTCGCTCATTCGGCACCGCCCTCGGTGGCGGTCGGGCCCGTGCTGGGCACCGGCTCGGCGACGGCATCGGACGCGGCCACGCTCTCGAAACCGGCGACCAGCCACTCGCCCTTGGTCTTGGTGAGCGACAGCTTCCAGCGGAAGTGCCGCAGCACCGCCGCTGCGGCGTCGGTGTTGGTGATCTTGGCGTCGACCGCGACGATCGCCACGGCGGAGTCCTTGTCGATGGTCTGCACCGCGGTGCCCAGCACCTTGGCGTCCCCGCTCTTCTGCTTCTTGGACTCGAGTGCCTTGAAGACGGCGTCGGTGATCTTGACGAACTGGTCGTTGTACTTCGGCGTCAACAGGCCCTTGAGGCGCTGCTGGTAGTCCTCGAGCTCGACGACGTCGTAGGTGTTGTTCGCCACCGCGAAGTCGTTGGCGCGGGAGATGACCGCGTTGCGGTCCTTGGTGTCGCCGTCACCGCCCGACGGGTCCTTGACGAGCAGGATGCCACCGACGACCGAGAGCACCACGCCGAGAGCCGTGACGACCACCAGGAGAGCGATGACTCGGGAGCGGCTGGACCTTTCGGTCACTTCTGAGCCGGGCCGAGCAGAAGCCACTTCCAGGAGTCCTTTCCGTTGGATGCCGACGAGCTCGAGGCCGCGGCCGCGCGGTTCGCGCGATCCGCCTTGCACTCCAGGGGGCGCTCGCCGTTCAACTCAGTCTTGCACGGCTGCCTAGCGATGTGGTTGTCCCGCTTGAGGCAGTCGACCTCGGTGTTGAACGGATCGGGGAAGCGGTCGCTGATGATCGCCTCCTCGCGGCGCTCGAGGTAGCCCGACTCCGGGCCGCCCGTCTGGTCGTAGGTGCAGGTCGCCGTCGTGTCGAGAGCGACCACGCCGAATGTCGCGTTGTAGTTGTCGGTGCCCGGCACCTTGTCGAGCACCGAGAACGAGCCCTCGATCAGGTACGGGTAGAGGATCAGGATCGCCTGGAGCCCCAGGACGTTCTCGGACAGCGGCTTGTTGGCCGTGACGAGGTCACGGATGGCGTTGCCGAGGTCGGCGGAGTTCTCCTCGACCACGGCGTTGAGCGTTGCCGCGCTGTTGCTGCCCTGATCGAACAGGCGTCGCAGGTCTGGATCGGCATCGACGAGGCTGTCCGACAGCAGCGCCAGGTTCTTGGAGAACGTGTTGAGGTCGCCCTGCTTGTCGATCTGGGTCTGCAGAACCGATGCCGAGTTGTTGATCAGGGCCCGGGTCACGTCGATGTTGTCGTCGGCCGCCTGGATGAACTCCGAGGAGGTGTCCAGGATCGTGGACAGGTCCTGCCCGGTGCCCTCGAAGGCCTGGCCCAGCTCGTCGACGACGGTACGCAGGCTGTCGGTGTTGACCGACGAGACCAGGTTGTTGATGTCCACGAGCAGCGTCGTGGTGTCGATCGGGATGCGGGTGTCGCGCAGGGCGATCGCCGAGCCCTTGCGGAGGTAGGGCGCCGCGTTGGTCCGCGGCTGCAGGTCGACGAACTGCTCGCCGATCGCCGACTTGTTGGCCACCACCGCAAGCACGTCGGACGGGATCTTCGGCGCGCTGTTCTCGATGTCGAGCGTTGCCTCGACCCCGTTGTCCTTGAAGTCGAGCTTGCCGACCTTGCCGACCGGGATGCCACGGTAGGTGACCTGGGCGCCGGCGAAGATGCCGCCGGAGTCCTTGAACTGCGCCGACACCGGGAAGCTGCGGTCGACGACGAGTCGGTCGACCTGCGCGTACCGGCCGCCGACGAAGGCTCCGCCCAGCACCGTGACGATCGCGAAGACCACCAGCTGGATCTTGGTGAGTCGGGAGATCATCGTGCCACCGCCGATTCCACGAGAAGTCGTTCCAGGTCGCCGGCCGGCTCGTTGGCCACGGCGGTGCGGCAGGTGCCGAGCAGCGAGCAGATGCCACCACTGCTGGGCGTCGGGGTCGCGGTCGGCTTCGGCGTCGCGGCGCCGCCCGTCCCGCCCGGGGTCTCGCCCTCGGCACCGGAGTCCGGCACGAGACCCGTGACCAGGTCGACCAGGCCCTGCGCCACGTCGGCGTTGCCGGACTCGGACTTGGGGATCTTGACGATGTCCCCGGCCCCGGCCTGTGCGGCGTAGCCCTCGAGGAGGTTGGTCAGCTGGGTCGCACTGATGTCGAGGCCGAGGTCGAGGTTGGCGAAGTCACCGAAGCACACGCCTTCCTTGATCTCCGGCAGCCCCTTGGCAGGATCCGCGTCCTGGCACTTGCCTGATGCCTTGGCGAAGGTATTGCCCACGAATCCGTCGGAGAACGGGTAGGTCAGCAAGGCCTTGGCGGCGTACGCGAGGTCGTCACCGGCCTTCGTGAGGTTCGTGAGGGTCGGCACCAGGGCGCGCAGGTTGGCGACGGTGTCGGCCTTCGAGTCACGGATGACGTCGGTCGCGACGTCGCTGAGCCGCGACAGCGACTCGAGCAGCTTGACCAGGTCGTCGCGCTGGCCGTTGACGACCCGCAACGCGTCGGGCAGGTCGTCGAGCGCTCCGGTGATCGCGGCCTTCTGGTCGTTCGTGGCGATGGCCAGCCGGTTGATCTTCTCGAGGGACGTCAGCAACGCGGCCTTGTTGTTGTCGAGCTGCGTGATGAAGGACGTCGTCGAGCCGATGAGTTCCTTGACCTCGGGCTCGTTGCCGCCTAGGGCGTTGTTGAGCTCCTTGACGATCGTGTTGGTCTTCTCGAGCCCGCCGCCGTTGAACAGCAGTGAGGCGGCACCGAGGACCTCTTCGATCTCGGGGTTGCGGCTCGACCGCTCCAGCGGGATCGTGTCGCCGTTGCCGAGCTGGCCCCGGGCTCCGGTCTTGGGCGGTGCCAGCGAGACGAACTTCTCACCCAGCAGGCTGGTCTGCCGGATCGTCGCCTCGGCGTTGTCGGGCAGCTTGGACTTGGAGTTGACCTCGACCGTGACGACGGCCGTCCAGCCGTTGAGCTTGATGTCGGTGACCTTGCCGACCGCGATGTCGTCGACCCGGACCGCGCTCTGCGGAACGAGGTCGAGGACGTCACGGAAGTGCACCTTGACGGTGTAGGGGTCGTCGCCGACGTCGGCGCCGCCGGGCAGCGGGAGCTTGTAGGGCGAGAACCCGCAACCGCTGAGGACCAGGGCCGCGGCGCTGCCGATGACGCCGGCGCGGAGGAGTCTGAGATTCATGATCACTTCACCGCCAGCATCTCGGCCACGGAGTCGTTGACCCGGCTCGTGTCCATCGGTGTCGAAGGTGCCACTGCCGCGCGCGGCAGGGGGACCTGGCCGAGGACGTCGCTCAGGGTCTTGCAGAGCCCGTCCTGGACCGACTCACCGAGCAGGTTGCACACGAACGTCGCAGGATCCTTGACCGTCCCGGCGATCAGCTCGGGGATGTCGGCGCGGGTGTCGAGTGAGCCGGCCGTGCTGTTGTAGGCCAGTGCGACGTTGGTCAGCGCCGTCGGACCACCGACGGTGACTTCCTCGAGGTCCGTCTTGTGCTTGGCCAGCAGCGCCGCGAGGGAGGCGATGTTGTCGACGTTGCTGCGCAGCTTGCCGCGGTTCTCCTTGACCAGCGAGTTGACCTCGACGAGCGCCAGGCTCAGCTGCTTCAGCGTCTCCTCCAGATCCTCGCGCTCACCGGCCAAGACGGTCGACACCTTGGCCGTGCTGTCGTTGAACGAACGCACGACGGAGTCGTTGGACTTGAGCAGGCTGACGAACTCCTCGACCTCGCGGAGGCTGCCGAACAGCTCGTCCTTGTTGTTGGACAGCGTCGAGCTGAGCTTGCCGAAGTTCTTGATCGTCTCGTTGAGCTGCTGACCCTGACCGTCGAGCTGGTCCGCCGAGCCGTCGATCAGCTTGCTGAGCGAGCCCTCCTTGTTGGCTCCCTCAGGTCCGAGGGCGACCGAGAGGTCGTCGAGGGACTGGTAGACCTGGTCGAGCTCGATCGGGACCGCCGTGCGGTCGATCGACAGGCTCGCGTTGTTCTTCAGGACGGCGCCGCCGTCGTACGCGGGAGCCAGCTGGATGAACCGGTCGCCGACGATCGACGGCGAGACCACGACGGCCTTGACGTCGTCGGGCAGCTTGACGTCGCCGGAGTAGGAGACCTTGACCCGCACCACGTCACCGCGGGGCGTGAGCTCCTCGACCTTGCCCACCGGCACGCCGAGGACCTTGACGTCCGAACCCTTGTAGACCGAGTTGGTCCGCTCGAAGTCGATCGTGATGTAGCGCTTGCCGTCGCCGTTGTTGAGCACCAGGGCCACGGCGGCCAGCAGCGCGAGCACGACCAACACCGTGAGCACCTTGGAGATGCCGGCGAACCGCTGCGCCATGCCGGATGGACTCATCAGCTGCCCCCTCCCAGAAGTGCGTCCTCGATCTGCTTGCGGATGCCGGCGCCCGAGGCGGCGCCACCGAGGTAGGTGTCGAACCAAGGACCGGTGCCGAGCGCGTTGGAGAACACCCGGAGGAACGCGGGGTAGAGCCGCAGGGCCTCGTCGAGGCTCGCCTCGTTCTTGCGCAGCATCGTGGTCACGACGTCGAGCTGGTCGAGCGCGGGCTTGAGGTTCGAGCGGGTGTCCTTCACCAGGCCACGCAGCTGGGTCGAGATGCTCTGCGTCGAGACGAGCAGGCGGTGGATCGAGTCGCGTCGCGAGCTGATGGCCTCGAACAGCACGTCGGAGTCCTTGAACAGCGTGACGAGCTCGTCGTTGCGCGAGTTGAGGACACCGGAGACCTTCTTGAGGTTGACCAGCAGCGTGTTGATCTGGTCGTCGCGGGCCGCGAGGTTGCGCGACAGGTTCGAGACGCCCTTGATCGCGCCGCGGAACTCCTCCGGCGTGCTCGCCGAGATGTCGGCGAGGGTGTCGAGCGCCTTGGACAGCTCAGGGACGTCGATCTGGTCGGTCGTCCTGCTGAGGTCGGAGAACGCCTGCACGACGTCGTACGGGGGGACCGTTCGCGACACCGGGATGATGGCGCCCTTGGGCAGCTGGCCCGGGCCCTCGGGGGTCAGCGCGAGGAACTCGGCACCGAGGAGCGTACGGACCCGGATGTCGGCCCCGGTCTCGACGCCGAACTTGGTGCCCTTGTCGATCTTGAACGTCACGCGCGCCTTGTTGCCCTTGAGCTCGATGCTCTGGACCTTGCCCACCGAGACGCCGGCGACCCGCACCTCGTCGCCCTTCTTGAGCGCGCCGATCTCGGCGAAGTCGGCGTGGTAGGTGTCACCGCCGCCGATGATCGGCAGGCGATCGGCGCGGAAGGCGCCCAGCATCATGAGGGCGAGGACGGCGATGCCGATGACCCCGATGACGACCGGATTGCGTTCGCGGAATGGCTTCATTGCTGGTACCCCGGCTGTTCACAACGCGGGCCGCCGGCGGCGAGCCCTTCCTCGCCGGCCAAGTTGATCTTGGTCTCGGGCAGGATGCCCGGGATCGCAGGAATCGTGACGCTGCCGCGCACCGTGCACAGGTAGAAGTTGAACTCGGCACCGTTGGACGACGCGTTGCCGATCTTCTGCAGCTTGATGGGCAGGATCTTGATCGACGTCTCGAGCGTGGAGAGGTTCTTCTTCGAGCTGAGGTTCTTGGTCAGCGAGTTGAGCTGCTTGATGTCCTCGGTCAGCGCGGGCCGGCCCTGGACCAGCAGGTCCGAGGTCTCGTCGGTCAGGTCCGAGATCGAGTCGACCGAGTTGAGGATCGCGTCGCGATCGTCCTTGAGCCCCGTCACGAACTGCTGCAGGGTGTCGATCGTCTCGGTGAGCTCCTGGTCGCGGCTGCCGATCGTGTCGAGCACCTCGCTCAGGTTGGTCACGACGTCTCCGATGAGCTGGTCACGACCGGCCAGGGTGTTGGTCAACGAGGAGGTCCGGGCCAGCAGGTTCTCGACGTTGCCGCTCTCCCCCTGCAGGGTCTGGACGATCTCGTACGCGAACTTGTTGGTGTCCGTCGGCGACAGCGCCTGGAAGACCGGCTTGAAGCCGTTGAGCAGCACGTTGAGGTCGAGCGCCTCCTCGGTCCGGCTCTCGGGGATCGTGCTGCCGGCCTTGAGGGTGGTCTTGGCGCCGTCGGCACCCTGCGACAGCGCCATGTAGCGCTGGCCGACCAGGTTGCGGAACTTGATCGTGACGTTGGTGTTGTCGGTCAGTGGAACGTCGGAGTCGACGCCGAAGGTCACGAGCGCCTTGTCGCGCTTGACGATCTCGACCTTCTTGACCGAGCCGACGGCGACGCCGGCGATGCGGACGTCGTCGCCCTTGGCCATGCCGGTCACGTCGTTGAAGACGGCCTTGTACTCCTTGCGGTCACCGAACGAGCCGTTGCCGAGAGTCAGCGCGAGGACCAGGGTCGAGATGCCGGTAAAGGCGAAGAAGAACCCGAGCTTGACCAGCGCGCCCATGGACTCGCGATCGATCTGCTTCATCGGAGCTCCACCGCCGTTCCACGGAGCACGGGGCTGATCAGCAGCGACCCGATGTCGGGGACGGTCGACGGCTGCATGCCGAGCGTGCCGCCGAGCAGGACGTTGAGCTCAGCACGCTCGCTCGCCGAGTCGACGCCGGTGACGCTCGGCTGGACGAGGTCCTGCAGCGAGACGTCGGCTGCGGCCGGGCGGTTGGCGAAGTCGGCAGCCGAGCCGAACTTGGCGTGCGGCTTCTTGATGCCGACCAGCTTGTAGACGTCGGCCGGGATCTTGAACGGGTTCTGCTGCGAGGAGAACTTCTTCTCCCCCGCCGCACTCGCGTTGATCTCGTTGAGGTCGAGGCAGCTCGGCGCGGCGGCGTTGTCGGCCCTGATGTCCTTGCCGCTCTTGGGTGCCGGCCCCGACGTGGCGGCGTCGAACGTCTCCTGCGTCGCCGAGAGGTTCTCGTTGGCGGCGTAGGCGTCCGGCTGCGCGATGATCTCGAGGTTGATGTGCAGCTGGCCGCCGCGGTAGGCGTTGTCGAGGCGCGGGATGAGCGTGTGCAGCGCGGTCAGGAAGCACGGGAACGTCGTCGAGTACTCGCCGACGGTCTCGAGCACCGGGCGACCGTCTCGGTTGAGGGCCTTGATGTTTTCCCCGTTGTCCTTGGTGAACGTGGTCAGGGTGTTGGACAGGGCTGTCGCCTCGTCGAAGAAGGCCGTCAGCTGCGACTTCTTGGCGACGATGGTGTTGCCGGTGACGACGGTGTTGCGCAGCAGGCGGCCGATCTCGGGCATCGCGTCGGCGTAGCCGTCGGACACCGTGCCCAGCTTGGTGAGGTCGTCGATCAGCTGCGGCACGTCGGGGTTGGTCTTCTGCAGGTAGTCGTTGGCCTGGACCAAGGTCTCGCCGAGCTGCTTGCCCCGCCCTTCGAGCGCCGTCGAGACCGCGCTGAGGGTGTACGACAGGTTGGCCGGATCGACCGCGTCGAGCAAGGGGTAGAGGTCGTTGAGCAGTGTCTCGACCTCGATCGGCACCTCGGCCTTGGAGATCGTGTCACCGGCCTGCAGCGACTCCCCGCTCTCGGTGGCGGGCGGGATCAGGGCGACGTACTTCTCGCCGAACAGCGTCTTGGGGATCAGCTGCGCCGTGACGCCCTTGGGCACGTCCTTGATGAACTTGGGGTTCATCGCCAGCAGCAGCTCGACCCCGTCACCGTCGGGCTCGACCTTGCGGACCTCGCCGACGATCATCCCGCGGAGCTTGACGTCGGCGTTCTGCGGCAGGTTGACGCCCGTCGTGTCGGTCTTGAGCGTCACGGGGTCGTAGTCGACGAACGCCTTGGAGAAGAACGCCCACGTCACCCAGAGGAAGAACAGCATCATGGCGATGAAGGCGGCCCCGAGCATCTTGAGAGAGCTGGAGCGTTCGAGCACAGCAGTACGAGGCATGGGTCAGCCCGCCAATCTGACGGTCACGTTGGTGCCCCAGATCGCCATGGAGGCGAGCAGGTCGACGACGTTGATCGCGACGATCGAGGTACGGACGGCGAGACCGACCGCCACACCCACGCCGGCCGGGCCGCCGCTGGCGTAGTAGCCGTAGTAGCAGTGGATCAGGATCACCACGATGGCGAAGATCAACACCTTGGCGAACGACCACAAGACGTCAGTCGGTGGCAAGAACGTGTTGAAGTAGTGGTCGTAGGTGCCCGCACTTTGCCCGTTGAGCTGGGTGACGGTCAATCTGGTCGCCCAGTAGGAGGCCAGCAGACCCACGATGTAGAGCGGCACCACGGCGACGAGTCCGGCGATGACGCGGGTCGTGACCAGGAACGGCAGCGAGGGGATCGCCATGACCTCCAGCGCGTCGACCTCTTCGCTGATCCGCATGGCGCCGAGCTGGGCGGTGAAGCCGCAGCCGACGGTCGCGGCGAGCGCGATGCCGGCCACGATGGGCGCGATCTCGCGGGTGTTGAAGTAGGCCGAGATGAATCCGGTGAGGGCGGCGGTGCCGAGCTGGTCGAGCGCGGCATAGCCCTGGATGCCCACGGCGGTGCCCGTGAAGAAGCACATCGCGAAGATCACGCCGATCGTGCCGCCGATGATCGCGAGGGCACCGGAACCGAGGGCGACCTCGGCGAGCAGGCGGACGATCTCCTTGCCGTAGTCCTTGATCGTGCGCGGGACCGAGGCGATGACGCGTACGTAGAAGAGCATCTGACGACCGAGGTCGTCGAGGAAGCCGTTGAACTTGCCGGGCAGGGCGGCGACCGTGGACAGAGCTGTCTTGTCAGACATCGTCACATCCCCTTCGGCGGCACGAGCTGGATGTAGATCGCCGTCAGGAAGAAGTTGACGATGAAGAGCAACGTGAAGGTGATGACGACGGCCTCGTTGACGGCGTCGCCGACACCCTTTGGGCCGCCCTTGGCGTTCATGCCCTTGTAGGTGGCCACGATGGCTGCGAGGAATCCGAAGATCACGGCCTTGACCATGCCGATGTAGAGGTCCGGGAGCTGCGCCAGGGCAGAGAAGGACGCCACGTAGGCGCCAGGGGTGCCGTCCTGGAGCACGACGTTGAACACGTACCCGCCTGCCACGCCGACCACCGTGACCAGACCGTTGAGGAACACGGCCACGAGCATGCAGGCGAGGACGCGCGGCACGACCAGGCGCTGGATCGGGTCGATGCCCAGCACCATCATGGCGTCGAGCTCTTCGCGGATGCGACGTGCACCGAAGTCAGCGGCGATCGCCGAGCCGGCTGCGCCGGCGATCAACAGCGCGGTGGCGATGGGGCCGGCCTGCTGCACCACGGCCAGGACCGCGGCCGAACCCGTGAACGACTGGGCGCCGAACTGCTTGATCAGGCCGCCGGTCTGGAGGGCGATGACCGCGCCGAACGGGATCGACACGAAGGCGGTCGGGACGATCGTCACCTTGACGATGAACCACGACTGCAGGAGGAACTCCTTGAGCTGGAACGGGCGGCGGAACAACGCCACCACGACGTCCAGCATGAAGGCGAACAGATTGCCGGCAACCCTCGCGGGGCCGGCAACAACGGCACTGCTCACGCAGCACCGCCGGCAGCCAGCGGCATCTTCTCTCCGAAAGAACCGTCAGGGGCGGTCACGCCGTTCTCGCGGCACCAGGCCCCGGGCTCGCGCTGGGCGCGGCGGGGACGGCCGTCGGACGGCTCGAGCTGCAGGGGGACGGGCGGCAGCGGCGGCATCTCGATGCCCTGCTCGGCGGCGAGCTCGTCGGCGTCCTTCTCCTCGGACATGCCGATGGGACCGACGGTCTGGGCGTTGAGGAACTGCGCCACGACGGGCTCCGACGAGGTCAGCAGCATCTCGCGGGGACCGAACATCGCCAGGTGCCGGTGGTAGAGCAGGCCGATGTTGTCCGGCACGGTGCGCGCCGTGTTGACGTCGTGCGTCACGATCAGGAACGTCGCGTCGATCTGCGCGTTGAGGTCGATGAACAGCTGGTTGATGTAGGACGTACGGACCGGGTCGAGGCCCGAGTCGGGCTCGTCGATCAGGAGAATCTCGGGATCGAGCACGAGGGCACGGGCCAGGCCGGCACGCTTGCGCATGCCGCCGGAGATCTCACCGGGCAGCTTGTTCTCGGCACCGACCAGACCGGTCAGCTCCATCTTGTCCATGACGATCTGGCGGATCTCGGACTCGGACTTCTTGGTGTGCTCGCGCAACGGGAACGCCACGTTGTCGAACAGGTCCATGGAGCCGAACATCGCGCCGTCCTGGAACAGCACACCGAACAGCTTGCGGATCTCGTAGAGCTCCTTCTCGGAGCAGTTCGCGATGTCGGTGCCCTCGATGAAGACATGGCCCTCGTTGGGCTTGAGCAGACCGATCAGCGTCTTGAGGAACACCGACTTGCCGGTTCCGGACGGGCCGAGCATCACGGAGATCTCACCAGCAGGAAGGGTCAGCGAGACGTCCTTCCAGATGAGTGCGCTGCCGAACTTCTTGGTCAGCCCCTCGACGACGACTTCAACGCCCACGGTCGGCCCCTCCTTGCTTGCCGTGGTCTGCCGGCGATTGCCGACCGAACTACCTCATCCTAGGCCGGTGTGACCGCGGACACAGGGTGTAACGAGATATGTGATCCGAGGTTACGTTCTTGTGGCCCTTCGTGACCCGCCAGTAACCACTGGAAGGATCCGGTGAAACATACCTCATGTAACTCGGAGTGACAATCGTGAGCCACGTCACGCCGGACAGACAAAAGCGCCCCTCCCGAAGGAGGGGCGCTCTTGACGAGGAGTCAGCGACGAGTCACTTGACGGTGACGCTGGCGCCGGCGGCCTCGAGGGCCTCCTTGGCCTTGTCGGCAGCTTCCTTGTTGGCCTTCTCGAGAACAGGCTTCGGGGCGCCCTCGACGAGGTCCTTGGCCTCCTTGAGACCGAGGCCCGTGATCGTACGGACTTCCTTGATGACCTGGATCTTCTTCTCGCCGGCACCCTCGAGGATGACGTCGAACTCGTCCTGGTCAGCAGCAGCCTCACCACCGGCGGCAGCGCCACCGGCAGCAGGAGCGGCAGCCGCGGCAACCGGAGCGGCCGCGGTGACGTCGAACGTGTCCTCGAACTCCTTCACGAACTCGGAGAGCTCGATGAGGGTCATTTCCTTGAATGCATCCAGCAGATCGCCGGTGCTGAGCTTCGCCATGGGGGCGTCCTTCCGTTATTGAGACCCCGAGGGGGTCCCGATGTGAATCGGGCTTTCAGCCCTCGGTCGTCTCGGCGTCGGCAGACGCTTCGACAGGGGCGGCGTCGGCGGGTGCCTCGGCCGGAGTTTCTGCTTCCGCCGACTCGGCCGCGGGGGCCTCCTCGACAGGGGCGGCAGGCGCGGGGCCGGCTGCCAGAACCGACGGGTCGCTCTCGGCCTTCGCCTGCAGGGCACCCAGAACTCGGGCGGCCTGCGACAGCGGGGCGTTGAACAGCGACGCGGCGTTCGTCAGGCTGGCCTTCATGCCACCTGCGAGCTTGGCGAGGAGGACCTCGCGCGACTCGAGGTCGGCCAGCTTGTTGATCTCGTCAGCGGTGAGGATCTTCCCGTCGAGGAAGCCTCCCTTGATGATGAGGGGCGTGTTGGCCTTCGCGAAGTCACGCAGACCCTTGGCCGCCTCGACTGCATCGCCCTTGATGAAGGCGATGGCGGTCGGACCGGTGAGCAGATCGTTGTCGATCTCCACTCCTGCGTCCTTGGCGGCGATCTTGGTCAGCGTGTTCTTGGCGACGGCATAGCTCACGTTCGCACCGAGAGTGCGCCGCAGTTCCTGCAGCTGCTTCACGGTGAGACCGCGGTACTCGGTGAGAACAGCGCCATTCGACTCGCGGAAGCTTTCTGCGAGCTCGGCAACGGCGGCTGTCTTGTCCGGGTTTGCCATGGGTCTCCTTCCAGCACATGGGTCCATCCGACGACTGCGACCCCATGTGCGTACACGGGCCCGACACGAAAAAACGTCCCGGCGCAAGGCACGGGACGTTGAGTGAACCAACATTCGCAACCTGCGCGGGCCGCCCTTCCGGGCGCTTCGTGCGACTCAGGAGAGTCACCGACCAGCGGTCTTCGGTAGGTCCAGAATAGGGCACGGCCGGACGGCGACCAAATCGTCGCCGGCCGGCCGGCCCGCGATCACGCCTGGGGAGTGGGCACCTGGCCCAGCTGGCTGATGTCCTTGTCGGAGATCTCGTCGGCCGGGGGCGCCTCGACGTCGACCGGCTCGCCCCACTTGGAGTAGTTCATCGTCGACTTCGAGCCCGCGAGCTCGAACTCCATGCGACGCAGCAGGTCGTCCGAGCCGACGTACATCGTGTAGACGATCGTCTCCGGGACCTGGCTCCGTGAGGCTGCGGGCAGGTCCTTGAAGGCCTTGATCTTGGTCGTGTCGACCTTGACGACGTACGGCTGGGCGTCGACGCCGTCGATCTTCTGCGGCTCGCCCTTCTTCTCGAACGACGTCACCGCGTCCTTGAACTGGTCCATCTGCTTGGCCGGGTCCATCTGGTCCATGATCTGGCCGTACTGCTTCGCGAACGGGTTGCTCTTGTCGTTGAGGTCGATCTTGAGGTACTTGTCCTCGGTCATCGCCCCCATGTTCATGTACATGATCTCGTCGACCAGGCGCATGTCGAGCTGCGTGCCGCCCATGTCCATCGTCATGGACAGGGCACTGTCGGCGGCGGTCTCGCCGACCGCGACGTCACCCTCGGCCTCGATCTCCTGGCCGCCGACACCGATCGTCATGGTGACGTGCGCCGACTTCGCCTTGGCCTGCGACTGGGCGAGGACCTGGGAGAAGTTGGCCTGGGTCAGCGACGTCTTGCCGCCGCCGCCGGTGTTCGTGGACTCGTTCTTGTCGCCGGAGTCGTCCTTGCCGCCGCAGGCCGACAGCGTCAGGCCGGCGACGAGGACGAGGGAGGCGATCGAGGAGAGCTTGCGTGAGATCGTCATGCCACGAGCATATGAGCCCGACAGCATGTCCGAAAGCCGGGGGCGGGCTCAGGCGCTCGCGGCGAACGGGTTCTTCGTCGTCACGTCTGCGCCCATGGACCCACCCCCACGAACGACACCGGCCCCACGCCGACGTGTGACGTCAGCATAGGGCCGGCTCGAGAGTCGTGCGGAGGCTCAGGCCTCGTCGACGGCGTACGACTTGGTGCGGCTCGGGTCGACCGGGACGCCGGGACCGTTGGTCGTGGAGACCGTGATCTTCTTGACGTAGCGACCCTTGGAGCTGGCGGGCTTGAGACGCAGGACCTCGTCGAGCGCGGCGCCGTAGTTCTCGGCGAGCTGCTCGGCGGAGAACGACGCCTTGCCGATCACGAAGTGCAGGTTGGCGTGGCGATCGACGCGGAACTCGATCTTGCCGCCCTGGATGTCCGACACGGCCTTGGCCACGTCGGTCGTGACGGTGCCCGTCTTGGGGTTGGGCATCAGGTTGCGCGGGCCGAGGACGCGGCCGAGACGACCGACCTTGCCCATCATGTCCGGCGTCGCGACGACGGCGTCGAAGTCGAGCCAGCCCTCGTTGACCTTGTCGACCAGCTCGTCGGCACCGACGAAGTCGGCTCCGGCCTCACGTGCGGCTTCGGCGTTGGCGCCGGTGGCGAAGACCAGGACCCGTGAGGTCTTGCCCGTGCCGTGGGGGAGGTTGACGGTGCCGCGCACCATCTGGTCGGCCTTGCGGGGATCGACGCCGAGACGGATCGAGACGTCCACGGTCGAGTCGTACTTCTTGCTCCCCGACTCCTTGGCCAGCGTCGTGGCCTGGAGCGGCGTGTAGAGGTTGTCCTTGTCGATCTTTTCGGCGACCTGGCGGTACGCCTTGCTGTGCTGTGCCATCTCTGGTCTTCCTTCTGTTGAACCAGTTGTGGTCTGAACGGGCCCAGCGGGCCCTGCCACGTACTGCTGGGTGAGTGGTGCGGTCAGTCCGTCGTGACGCCCATCGAGCGCGCAGTGCCCTCGACGATCTTCATGGCGGCGTCGATGTCGGTCGCGTTGAGGTCCGGCATCTTGGTCGTGGCGATCTCGCGGATCTGGTCCTTGGAGATCTTGCCGACCTTGTCCTTGTGCGGAACGGGCGAGCCCTTCTGCAGGCCGGCAGCCTTCTTGATCAGCTCGGCCGCGGGCGGCGTCTTGGTGATGAAGCTGAACGTCCGGTCTTCGTAGATCGTGATCTCGACCGGGACGACGTTGCCACGCATGGCTTCTGTGGCCGAGTTGTAGGCCTTGCAGAACTCCATGATGTTGACGCCGTGGGGGCCGAGCGCGGTGCCGACTGGCGGCGCCGGGTTGGCCATACCGGCCTGCAGCTGCACCTTGACGATGGCTGCGACTTTCTTCTTGGGAGGCATTTCTCGGGTCCTTTTAAATGGGTGTTGCGGGTAGTTCGTTCGGGCTCTGCGATCGCTGCGCGATCACACCTTCTGGATCTGCGTGAAGCTGAGCTCGACCGGGGTCTCGCGACCGAAGATCTCCACGAGGGCCTTGACCCTCTGTGCGTCGACGTTGATCTCCGTGATCGTCGCGTGCAGCGTGGCGAACGGGCCGTCGACAACCATGACGGAGTCGCCGACCGAGAAGTCGGTGAACTCGACCTTGGAGGCCTTCGCCTGCTGCTGGTCGGGGGCGTCGGCCGCGGTCGCGACCTCTGCCTCCACTGCCGGGGCGAGCATGCTCTCGACCTCGGCAAGACTGAGGGGCACGGGCTGGTGGGAGTTGCCCACGAAGCCGGTGACGGAGGGAGTGTGGCGGACGACGCCCCACGACTCGTCGGTCAGGTCCATGCGAACCAGGACGTAGCCGGGGAGCACGGTGCGCTTGACCAGCTTGCGCTGACCGTTCTTGATCTCGGCAACCTCTTCGGTCGGGACGACGACCTCGAAGATGTAGTCCTCGGCATTGAGCGACGTCACCCGGTTCTCGAGGTTGGACTTCACCCGCTTCTCCATGCCGGAGTAGGTGTGGACGACGTACCAGTCGCCGATCTGGTTGTGCAGGCGGTCCTTGAACTCCTGGAGCGCGTCGACGACCGGCTCCTCGCCGTCGGCCGCCTCGGGCTGCGCAGCCTCGTCGTCGGTCATGACGTCGTCCTCGGCCTCGGCGCCCAGCGTGGGATCGGGGACGGTCGCTTCCGCGACGTCGTCGTCGGACGCCGGGATGGAGGCCGAGGCCTCCGCGGTGTCGCCCTCGTCCTCGGCAGCAGGGGTCGACGGCTCGAGCTCTTCGACCTCGTCGGTCTCGGAGCTGGTCTGCGGGTCGATGCCTTGAGTCACAAAATTCCTTTGGTTGCTACGCGAAGATCCAGAACGCGGCCTTGCCGAACCCGTAGTCGAGTCCAGCGACGATGGCCATCATGACGAGCACGAACACGAGAACGACCCAGAAGTAGTTGATCACCTGGGGGCGAGTCGGCCAGACCACCTTGCGGAGCTCGGCGATCACCTGACGGTAGAACGTGATCGGCGACGTGCGTTTGCCGGACGTGCCGGCCAGCTCGTGACGGTCGCTCACGGTACTCCTTCGTTGTTCTTCATGGACATGTCTCGCAGGGCACGAGGGACTTGAACCCCCAACCTTCGGTTTTGGAGACCGATGCTCTGCCAGTTGAGCTAGTGCCCTCAGTCAATTTCGCCTCGACGCCAACCCGGCTTCGGGCATGACGATCTAGGGTGAAATCTCACCGGTGCGTCAAGTGTACGTGGTGCGGCCTGCCCTCGTCGAACCGAGGCCGATAGGCGGAGAACCTGAGAGGTTCCTCATGTTTTAGCATGGGTCCATGCCCCCCGCACCCAGCATCTCCTACTCGATCACGATCCGCCTCGAAGTGCCCTCAGGCGGATCGGCGGTCAGTGAGCTGACGACGACGGTCGAACGTACCGGTGGCATCGTCACGGCCCTCGACGTCACCGCCTCGGGTGCCGAGGCCCTCCGCATCGACCTCACGTGCGCGGCGTCCGACACCGACCACGCGGCCCTCATCGTCTCGGCGCTGGAGGCCATGAGCGACGTCAAGGTCGAGAAGGTCTCGGACCGGACGTTCCTCATGCACCTCGGCGGTGTCATCGAGACCGCGACCAAGCACCCGCTGCGCAACCGCGACGACCTCTCGATGATCTACACGCCCGGCGTCGCTCGCATCTGCATGGCGATCGCGGCCGACAAGGAGGACGCCCGTCGCCTGACGGTCAAGCGCAACAGTGTCGCCGTCGTGAGCGACGGGTCGGCCGTGCTGGGCCTCGGCAACATCGGCCCCCATGCGGCGATGCCGGTCATGGAGGGCAAGGCCGCGCTGTTCAAGGGCTTCGCCGACATCGACGCGTGGCCGATCTGCCTCGACACGCAGGACGTCGACCAGATCGTCGAGACCGTCGCCGCGATCTCGCCCGGGTTCGCGGGCATCAACCTCGAGGACATCTCGGCTCCGCGCTGCTTCGAGATCGAGGCCCGGCTCCGCGAGCGCCTGGACATCCCGGTCTTCCACGACGACCAGCACGGCACCGCCGTGGTCGTCCTGGCCGCGCTCCGCAACGCGCTGCAGGTCGTGGGCAAGGACATCGGCTCGGCCCGCGTCGTGCTGGCCGGCGCCGGCGCAGCCGGGACGGCGGTGCTGAAGGTCTTGATGCACGCCGGCGTCGAGCACGTCGTGGTGTGCGACGTGCACGGCGTCGTGCACGAGGGGCGGGACGGCCTCGACGACTCGTTGCAGTGGATCGCCGACCACACCAACGCCGATCAGGTCACCGGCACGCTGCGCGAGGTCCTGCCCGGCGCCGACGTCTTCATCGGGGTCAGCGCGCCCAACGTCCTGACGGCTGAGGACGTCGAGTCCATGGCGGACGGCTCGATCGTCTTCGCGCTGGCCAACCCCGACCCCGAGATCGACCCGGCGATCGCCCGCGAGCACGCCCGGGTCGTCGCCACGGGACGCTCGGACTATCCCAACCAGATCAACAACGTGCTGGCCTTCCCCGGCATCTTCCGTGGCCTGCTCGACGCCCAGAGCCACGGCATCGGGATGGACATCCTCCTCGCGGCCGCCGAGGCGATCGCCGGCAGCGTCTCGGCGGACGAGCTCAACGCCAACTACATCGTGCCGAGCGTGTTCCACGCCGACGTCCACAAGCGGGTGGCGGCGGCGGTGCGCAAGGCCGCCGAGGCGGCAGACCGGGAGTAGGTGCGCCGGTGGCAGTATGACTGCTGTGCCCTTGGACCCCACCGATCGTCGTCCGATCTCGGCACTGCCCAAGGCCCACCTCCACCTCCACTTCACGGGGTCGATGCGGCACGGCACGCTGCTCGAGCTGGCCGAGCGCGACGGCATCCGCCTCCCTGCCTCGCTGAGCGAGGACTGGCCGCCCCAGCTCAGCACGGCCGACGAGAAGGGCTGGTTCCGTTTCCAGCGCCTCTACGACGTGGCGCGGTCCGTCCTCCGCACCGAGGACGACGTACGGCGACTGATCCTCGAGGCGGCTCAGGACGACGCGGCCGACGGATCGGTCTGGACCGAGATCCAGGTGGACCCGTCGGGCTACGGTGCCCGGTTCGGTGGCATCACGGCGTTCACCGACCTCGTCATCGACGCGGTGCGGGACGCCTCCGAACGCGCCGACATCGGGCTCGGCCTGGTCGTGGCGGCCAACCGCACCCGCCACCCGATGGACGCCCGGACGCTCGCCCGCCTGGCGGCCCAGTACGCCGGCCGCGGGGTGATCGGCTTCGGGCTCTCCAACGACGAGCGCCGCGGCGACACCGCCTCGTTCGGCCCGGCGTTCGCGATCGCCGAGCGCGCCGGCCTCGCACTGGTCCCGCACGGTGGGGAGCTGCGCGGGCCCGCCCACATCACCCAGTGCCTCGATCACCTGCACCCCGACCGACTGGGCCACGGCGTGCGCGCCGCCGAGAGCACGGCGGTGCTCGACCGACTCGCCACCGACGGCGTGGCGCTCGAGGTCTGCCCCACCTCCAACGTCTCGCTCGGGGTCTACAGCACGCTCGAGGAGGTCCCCGTCCGGACGTTGACCGAGGCGGGCGTGGACGTGGCGCTCGGCGCCGACGACCCCCTGTTGTTCGGCTCCCGGCTCGCCGGCCAGTACGCCGTCCTGCGGGCCGCCCAGAACTTCACCGACGCCGAGCTCGCCGAACTCGCCCGGATGTCGATCCGCAGGTCGTACGCTCCTTCAGACACCGTGAGGGCGACCCTCACGAGCATCGACGACTGGGCCTCGGGTCCGGCGAGAGCGGAAGGGTGCGGGTCATGACGTACCAGCAGCCGTACGCCTACCCGTATCCCCCGCGACCCGCGCGGCTGCCCGCGCACCCACGCGCCACGACCGCGTTGGTGCTGGGCATCGTCGGTGTGGCGGGCTTCTTCATCCTGGTGCTGCCCGTCATCGTCTCGCCGCTGGCCTGGTACTACGGCGCCATGGCGGAGCGTGAGGCCGAGCGGGAGCCCGGGCGCTACCGGCGCGCCGGCGAGGCCAGGGCGGGCATGATCCTCGGCATCATCGGCACGGCCCTGCTCGGGTTCGCCGTCCTGCTGCTGGTGGTGATCGGCACCCTGACCGTGGTCGGCGCCACCTACGACGCGGGATACGGCACCTGAGCGCTCCGGCTGTGCGAGGGTGAGGCCGTGAGCGACCAGGGACCGCAGCCGCCTCGCCACTACCCTTACGTCCCGCAGCCCTCCCATCCGCAGTCCACGACGGCGCTCGTCCTCGGGATCGTCGGCCTGTCCGCGTGCCAGCTCGTCGCACCCGTCGCCTGGGCGATCGGCAACAAGGCCGTGAGGGAGATCGACGCCAGCCAGGGTGCCTACGGGGGACGCAGCGAGGCCAACGCCGGCAGGATCCTCGGCATCGTCGGCACGTGCCTGATCGGCGCGGTGGCTCTGCTCTTCCTCGCGATGCTCGGGCTGGGCTTCGTCTTCGACGCCGATGCGGACTACTCCATCGGCGGTCTCCTCTGAGCCTGCCAGAGCCTCAGGCGCCGGTCGTCCGATGTGCAAGGGTGTTCCCATGACCGAGGAGCAGCCAGGGAACGCGTACGATCCGCCGCCCCCGGGTTACCAACCCCCACCCGGCTCCTACGGCCAGCAGCCGCCCAACTGGGGCAGTGCCTATCCCCCGCCACCGCAGTACCCGCCGCCGGGATACGGCCCGCCCCATCCCGGATTCTCACCGCCACCGCCCAAGCACGGGCAGGCGACCGCGGCCATGATCTTCGGCATCGTGAGCCTCGCGGGGCTCGTCACCTGCTTCCTGCCGATCCTGCTCGCGCCGGTCGCCTGGATCCTCGGCGCGAAGGCGGTCAAGGAGATCGACGCCAACCCCGGCGCCTACAGCGGTCGCGGCGAGGCCAGCGCCGGCAAGATCATGGGCATCGTCGGCACGTGCCTGCTGGTGCTCGCGCTCCTGGTGGTGACGGTCATCATCATCATCGGTGTCAACGGCGGGTTCGACGACGATCCGTACTACGACGACCCCTACTACTCCGACAGCATCGTCGGGATCCTGCGCTAGCTCAGAGCTCGCACCCGACCAGCACGGGCTCGTTGACGAGCGTGATGCCGTACGCCTCGCGCACGCCGTCACGCACCTCGCGAGCCAGGTCCAGGAGCTCTGCCGTGGTGGCACCACCGCGGTTGGTCAGTGCCAGCACGTGCTTGGACGACAGCCTTACGCGGCCGCGCGTCAGTCCCTTGTCGAAGCCCGCGTGGTCGATGAGCCACGCTGCGCTGGTCTTGATCGAGCCGTCGGGCTGGGCGAAGCGCGGCGCCTCCGCCGGCAGCGAGTCAGCCTGGTCGGGCGTCAGCAGCGGATTGGTGAAGAACGAGCCGGCACTCCAGGTGTCGTGGTCGTCGGGGTCGAGCACCATGCCCTTGCCACGGCGCAGCTCCAGCACCGCCTCGCGCACCTCGGCGGCAGGAGCCCGCTGGCCGATCTCGACGCCGAGGACACGGGCGAGCTCGGCGTACGCGACGGGAGCGCCGAGCTCACCGAGCCGGAACTGGAAGGCGACCGACAGCACGAGCCAGCGCTGCGGCTCGGCCTTGAAGCGGCTCGTGCGGTAGCCGAAGGCGCAGTCGACGGCGTGGATCGTGCGGACCTTGCGCTCGAACCGGTCGTAGGCACGGACGGTCGCGATCGTCTGGGCGACCTCCTGGCCGTACGCCCCGACGTTCTGGATGGGCGTCGCGCCGGTCGAGCCGGGGATGCCCGAGAGTGCCTCGATACCGACCCAGCCCTCGTCGACGGCGCGGGCGACGAGCGCGTCCCAGGGCTGTCCGGCGGCGACCGTCACCATCGCACCGCTGCACGCGTCGGAGTCGACCGTGACACCGCGGGTGGACACCCGGATGACCGTGCCGGGAACGCCTTCGTCGGCGACCACGAGGTTGCTCCCGCCGGCCACGACCAGGATCGGGTCACCGGCCTCGTCCGCCACGCGCACGGCGTCGAGGAGCTGCTGCTCGGAGGTCGCGTCGATGACGGCCTTGGCGGGGCCGCCGAGGCGCAGCGTCGTCAGCTCGGCGAGGTCCATGGCGGCGACGCTAGCAGCGTCCAACACGACGAAGGCTCCCGCCTGCCGGAGCAGGGGGAGCCGTCGTTCGCATGATCTGGGTCAGCGCGTCTCGCGGTGCACCTGGTGGGTCTTGCAGCGCGGGCAGAACTTTTTGAGGTCGAGACGATCGGGGTCGTTGCGACGGTTCTTCTTGGTGATGTAGTTGCGTTCCTTGCACTCGGTGCAGGCCAAGGTGATCTTGGGGCGAACGTCTGAGCTCTTGCTGGCCACGGGGGTGCCTCTTCTTGATCGGTGGTGCTGAAGGTCGTACGTCTGGCAGTGATGCGGTAGCTGGGGCGGGACTCGAACCCGCGACCCCACGATTATGAGTCGTGTGCTCTGACCACCTGAGCTACCCAGCCGCACCGGGCACGAGTTGCCTCATGACCGAAGGACTCCTGATGCTGCGAGTCCAGAGCCCCTTTACGGAATCGAACCGTAGACCTTTTCCTTACCATGGAAACGCTCTGCCGACTGAGCTAAAGGGGCAAGCCGACAGCCAAAGATACAGGGTGAACCGCCCCGGGACGAAATCGGGGGCCCGGCTCAGACCACGTAGCCGACTGGGCGGTTGATTCTCCACCGAATGGCGGCGTATTCGGTGGAAGATCCACCGCTCGCGGCGGGGACGGGGTGGTGCTCAGGTTGCAGCAGCAGCGAGCTTCGAGGGCCACGTGGGACCGCCGTAGATGAACCCCGTGTAGCCCTGGACGAGGTCTGCTCCCGCTGCCAGACGCGCGCGTACGTCGTCGGGAGTCGTGACTCCCCCGACGGCGATGATCGCCAGCCGATCACCCACCCGCGACCGCAGTCGTACGAGCACCTCGGTGGCGCGCTGAGCCAGGACGGGACCGGACAGGCCGCCGGCTCCCGCCGCCTCGACCATCTCGCGGGGAGACGCCAACGACTCGGGGCGCGCGATCGTCGTGTTGGTCGCGCTGATGCCCGCGAGCCCCAGCTCGAGGGCGAGGTCGGCGACCGCATCGACGTCGTCGTCCGCCAGGTCCGGCGCGATCTTGACCAGGAGCGGGACGGACCCCTTGGGCGCCCGGTCGGCGACCTCCTTGACCGCGGCCAGCAGGGGGCGGAGCTCGTCGACCGCCTGCAGGTCGCGGAGGCCAGGCGTGTTGGGCGACGAGACGTTCACCACGAGATAGCTCGCGTAGGGCGCCAGCAGCCGCGCGCTCTCGACGTAGTCGGCGACGGCGTCCTCCGGAGCCACCGCCTTGGTCTTGCCGATGTTGACCCCGATGACGGCGTCGCGGCCGGCCTTGGTGCCGCGCAGCCGGTGCAGCCGCGACGCGACCTCGGCCGCACCGTCGTTGTTGAAGCCCATCCGGTTGATGATCGCGCGGTCCTCGACCAGGCGGAACAGGCGCGGCCGGGGGTTGCCGGGCTGCGCGCGGGCGGTCACGGTCCCGATCTCGACATGGCCGAACCCCAGCGCCAGCAAGGCGGTCACGCCCTTGGCGTTCTTGTCGAAGCCGGCCGCGAGCCCGAACGCGTGGGGAAACTCGATACCCATCACGGTGCGCGGAGCGTACGTCCTGGGGACGAGCAGCTGGGTGCCGGCGCGACCGGCCCGGATCGCGGCGAACCCGCGCTCGTGGGCCTTCTCGGGATCCATCGAGCTGAAGACGGCGTCGAAGAAGGCGCGATAGACCACCTGGTCAGCGTATCGGCCGACCGAGACGGTGGTTCCGGGGCCGCAGTTTGCTCTGCGATTCCGCCATATTCGTCGACTCGGTCCGAACCCGACCAATCCGGGCCGCCGCGCGCAGCGAACCAGGGGTGTGAACACGACAGCGAACGACACCACAGCCCCCTGGTGGGCTGGCGCCCTGTCCGGCGGGCTTGCCGCCGCAGCGGGTGTCGCGGTCGGCACTGCCGCCGCCGCGCTGCTCAACGGAGTGCCGTCGCCCATCGAGTCGGTCGGCAACCGGGCCGTCGACCTCGCTCCGCCGGCCCTCAAGGACTTCGCGATCGACCAGTTCGGCACGAAGGACAAGCCGGTGCTGATCGGCGGCGTCGTCGTCACGCTCGCCCTTCTCTCGATCGTCGCCGGGATCATCGGCCGCAAACGTCCCGTGGTCGCGATCGCCGGCGTCGCTGTCATCGGCATCATCGCGGTGGCCGCTGCCGCGGTCGACAGGACCGCGACCGCCAGTCGCGCCCTCACCCTCGTGCCGTCGCTCCTGACCGTCGCGGTGAGCCTTGCTGCGCTGGTCCTCCTGCTGGGCACCCTCCGACGGGTCCGTGCCAGGCCCACCGGACCCGGCACGGTCGGCTTCGTACGCCGCGACTTCCTCAAGGCCGCCGCCGGCGTGACGGCACTCGTCGTGATCGGCGGCGTCGTCGGCAAGATCTACGGCACCGCCGCAGCCGTCGCCTCCCGCGCCGGCATCACCCTGCCCAAGGCCACCACTCCGGTCGCCGCAGTGCCTGCCGGCACGCAGGTCGACGTCGAAGGCGTCAGCCGCTACGTCACCCCCAACCGCGACTTCTACCGCGTCGACACCGCGCTGCGGATCCCCGACGTCCCGGCCGAGGGCTGGAACCTGCGCCTGCACGGCATGGTCGACAAGGAGCTCAACCTCAGCTTCCGCGACCTGCTCGACATGCCGCTGACCGAGCACCGCATCACGCTGACCTGCGTCTCCAACGAGGTCGGCGGCCCGTACGTCGGCAACGCCGTCTGGACCGGTGTCCTGGTCAAGGACCTGCTGGAGCAGGCCGGCGTGAAGTCCGGCGCCGACGCCATCAAGAGCACCAGCGCTGACCAGTGGACCGCGGGCACGCCTCTCGAGGCGTTCACCGACTCCCGCAACTCGATGGTCGCCATCGGGATGAACGGCGAGCCCTTGCCGCTCGCGCACGGCTTCCCGGCACGACTCGTCGTGCCAGGCCTCTACGGATACGTGTCGGCGACCAAGTGGCTGACGGACCTCGAGGTGACGCGCTTCGCGGACTTCAAGGCGTACTGGACGACCAGGGACTACGACGCCGAGGCACCGATCAAGTTCTCCTCGCGCATCGACGTGCCCCGCTCGTTCCAGGCCTTCCCGGCCGACAAGGTCCGGGTCGGCGGCGTCGCTTGGGCGCAGACCGTCGGCATCGAGAAGGTCGAGGTCCGTGTCGACAAGGGTCCGTGGCAGCAGGCCAGCCTCGGCACCGAGGACACGATCGAGACCTGGCGCCAGTGGAGCTGGGAGTGGGATGACGCCACCCCCGGCAACCACACCCTGACCGTCCGCGCGACCAACAAGGACGGCGACACCCAGACCTCCGAGCGGGCGAGCATTCGCCCGAACGGGACGACCGGCTGGCACAGCGTCCAGTTCCGCGTCGAGTAGCACGACCCCAACCCCAACAAGGAGAGATGAAGATGCGTACAACTGTGAAGACCCTCGCCGTCACGGCGGCTGTCTCGTTGTCGTTGTTCACCGCGGCGTGCGGCTCGAGCGACGACTCGGCGGGCGACCAGCCCAAGGAAGAGACCAGCTCCTCCGCGGCTCCGGCCGACGATCCCGCAGCCGGCCTGGTCGGCCCGGGCTGCGCCGACTACGCGAAGGCCGTCCCGGACGGCGCCGGCTCGGTCAGCGGCATGTCCGAGGACCCGGTCGCCACCGCAGCGAGCAACAACCCGCTGCTCAAGACGCTCGTGGCTGCCGTCTCCGGCAAGCTCAACCCCGACGTCAACCTGGTCGACACCCTCAACGGTGACGAGTTCACGGTCTTCGCCCCGGTGGACTCCGCGTTCGCCAAGCTGGACGCCAAGACCGTGAAGACCCTCGGTACGCCTGAAGGTGCCGAGACCCTCTCGAGCGTCCTGACGTACCACGTCATCCCCGGCCAGATCGCGCCGGACGACATCGACGGAACCCTCAAGACGGTGAACGGTGCCGACCTGAAGGTCACCGGTTCGGGCGACAACATCAAGGTTGGCGGCCAGGCCGGCGTCATCTGTGGTGGCGTCAAGACCGCCAACGCGACGGTCTACCTGATCGACAGCGTCCTCATGCCGCCTGCCTGAGTGCTCGCAGCCTGACGATGGGCCGTCTCCCTCACGGGAGGCGGCCCATTGGCATGTCCGCGGCCCCTTCCACTGTGTGGTGACCTGCGCGCGACGCACCGACCCAGCCCGGCCAGCGGTGACCTAGCGTCCACCTCTCGCCCGGAATTGGACGCCAAGTCACCGCCCGGGACACCCTCCACCGGCCCAGCCCGGCCAGCGGTGACCTAGCGTCCACCTTTCACCCGGAACTGGACGCCAGCCCACCGCCCGGGACGCGACGCACCGTCACCGCCCGAGGCGCGCGCACCGCCCTGGACGGCGTACGGGTCAGCGGCGGGGAGGAAGCGGGAAGAAGCCCGAGGTACGCGCCATGTAGTCGCGGTAGCCGGGCCGCTCGGCCATGTGACGCTCCAGGACGCGCTTGCCCGAGCCGAACGCCAGCAGGTAGACCATGAGGGCGGTGGAGGGGATCGTCAGGACGCCGGGCCAGTGCTCCGCGGTGATGAGGAAGATGCCGACCCAGACGCACGCGTCGCCGAAGTAGTTGGGATGACGCGTGAACCGCCACAGGCCCGAGTCCATCACCGGGCCGCGGTCCGGATCGGCCTTGTAAGCCGCCATCTGGCGGTCGCCCACGGTCTCGAACACGATGCCGACGAGCCAGACGAGGACGCCGACGTACGCGAGCACACCCATGGGCTCGGAGGTGAGGGAGCCGACGACGAGCGGCATCGCAACGATCAACGCGATGACGCCTTGGAGGCCGTAGACCATCATGACGACCCCGAGCTCGCCGCGGCCCTCGAGCAGCTGGGCGTACCGGGGATCCTCACCGTGCCCGCGGCTCCGCATCGCCATGTGCCACGCGAGGCGCGACCCCCAGACGAGGGTCATCGCCAACAGCAGCCAGCGACGCGTGTCGTCGCCCTCGCCGGCCGACACGATGAAGCTCGCGATGGCGACGCAGCAGAACAGCAGCCCCCACGTGACGTCGATGACGTTGTGCCGGTGGACCTTCTTGGCCACCGCGTACGTGATCGCGAGGGTCACGAGCACGGCCGCTGCCGCGAGGGCCAGCGTGTCGAAGAAGGCGTCTGCGGGGATGTTGCTCATGGAAGTGCCCTCCGGTTGTCCTACTGGGTGAGGTGGAACGATTCGTCAGGTTGGTGCTCAGGTCGCGGAGTCGGTCGCAGGCCCTTGAGGAACAGCCGGATCCCGTGCACACGGATCATGACGACGACCGTGAGGTTGGCCCACGGCCGCCGCAGGGCGGTTATGAGGCGCGCGTCGGCGCTCCGGGTGCCCCGCATCGTGGCGACGAAGGCAGGGCGGCCGGGCCGGCGCAGCGTGACGGTCACCGAGAGCTCGTCCCCCGGCTCCGGCACGCGCAGCTCGTAGTCGCCGTCCACGCCGTGGAACGGCGAGACGTAGAACGTCTTCTCGGTCGTCGCGCGACCGTCGGCCGAGGGCTCCAGCAGGTAGCAGCGCCGTCCGCCGTACGTGTTGCGGACCTCGGCCACGACATGCGTCAGAGCCCCCTCCGCGTCATGACAGTAGAACAGGCTGAGGGGGTTGAAGACCTGGCCGAGCACCCGCGGGCTGGCCAGCATGCGGACGGAGGCGGGCCGGTCGACCCCGCTGGAGCGCAGCCAGCCGTCGATGTTCTCGCGGAGGGTCCGGGCGCCGTCGCCCATGTGGTCGCGGGCGGCGAAGGAGCAGAGGCGGCTCAGGCCCTTGGGCAGCTCCGGCACGTCGTCGAGGTCCACGAGCCAGGTCCGTGCGCGGTTCGTGAACGCGTACGGGACTCCGTCACGCCGGTGGTGGCCGATCGTGACGTCATAGCTCGCGAGTGCCTCGCGCCGCGTCACCAGTCGGCGCCCAGGCTCGCGGCTGCGGCGACGCCCGAGCGGCAGCCGTCCTCGTGGAATCCCCAGCCGTGGTAGGCCCCGGCGAACGCGACGACGCCGTCGTTCAGGCGCGGCAGCTCGGACCGGGTCGCGACCGAGTCGGGGGTGAACATCGGGTGCTCGTAGCTCATCTCCGCGATCAGCTGATCGGCGTCCACGGAGTCGTCGCGATTGAGCGTGACGAGGTAGCGCGAGCGGCCGGGCAGCCGCTGCAGGCGGGTCATGTCGTACGTGACGTTGACCTCGGACCCGGCCGCGTCGCACGCCGGCATCTGGTAGTTCCAGGCCGCTTGGGCCCGCGGCGCCGACGGCAGGATCGACGCATCGGTGTGCAGCGCCGTCGGGTTCTTGGAGTACGTCCAGGCACCGAGCATGGCTGACTCGGCGGGAGTGGGCTCGGCCAGCATGCGGAGGGCCTGGTCAGGATGCGTCGCGATGACGACGGCATCGAAGTCGGCGGCCTGGTCGTCCTCGTCGATGATGCGGACCCCCTCGGCCGTACGCGTGACCGACCGAACCGGCGTCAGGAGGTTCACCGCGGTCAGCAGCTTGCCGACCTTCTGGACGTACGCGTGCGAGCCGCCGGTGACGGTGCGCCACGGGTGAGACCCACGGACGGAGAGCATCCCGTGGTTGGCGAGGAACTCGAAGAGGTAGCGGGCCGGGTAGGCACCGGCCTCGGCCGGGGCGCAGGACCACACGCAGGCCACCATCGGCACCACGAAGTGCGTGCGGAAGTAGTCGCTGAACCGGCCCTCCGCCAAGAACTCGTCCAGGGTCAGCTGATTCGACTCGGTCTCGGCCAGGTGGCGGCGGGCGCGGCGGTGGAAGCGCACGACCTCGCTGAGGAGGTAGAGATAGCGACCATTCGTCACGTTGCGCGGGGTCGGGAACAGGCCCCCGAGCTTCCGCGCCCCGGCGTACTGGAGCCCGCAGCCGTCGCAGCGGATCGACATCGACATCTCCGACTCCTGCGTCTCGACACCCAGCTCGTCGAACAGGCGGGTCAGGTTCGGGTACGTCTGCCGGTTGTGCACGATGAACCCGCTGTCGACGTTGAGCAGGCGGCCGTCCGGGTCGGGCACCTCGTGCGTGTGCGCGTGGCCACCGAGCCGGTCGTCGGCTTCGTACAGCGTGACGTCCGCGACGCGCTGGAGCAGGTAGGCGGAGGTCAGCCCCGCCACTCCGCTCCCGATGACGGCGATCTGTCGTCTGCCCATCATGCAACTCCTTGGTCCGGTTGTGCCTGCCGAGGAATTCGCATCCAGGGCGTGACCGGATTGGTCAGATCGGCACGTCGACGATGGGATCTGTCGTCGGCTTCTCGGATCCTCCGGAGGGCTCGACCGTCACGGCCACCTTGTCGACCTTGGTCAGGTCCTCCATGATCATGTCGCCGGATCGGCTGAACGTCCCTTGCGACTGGGCCTTCGCGCCGTCGATCAGCCACACCTGGTAGACCTTGCCGTCGTCGAGGTCCGGCAGCTCGTCGGCCACCACGACTGCGGCGTCGCGGCTCTCGGACGTGACCAGCCGGACCGTGCCACCATCGGGGAAGCTCAACGCCTTCGTGTCGGCGTCCGGAGCTCCGAGGACTCGGGTCATCGCTGCGATCTTCTCACTACGCTCCGCGGCCCTGTCATGCTCGACCAGGTACCCGCCGGCCCCCGCGACACCCACCACGAGGGCGGCCGCGGCGACGAGCTGCGGGACCCTCCGCCGCAGCGTGCCGCCACGACCGCTCAGGGCGGTCACGATGGGCCTTTCCTGGGGTACGGAACTGACGGCGGCCACGAGCCGCTGGCGCAGCTCGGCCGGCGGGGTCTGGCTCTGCGCCTCGGCAAGCCGGGTCGCGGTCGCCTGGAGGCCTCCGAGCTCGGCGCTGCAGTCGGGGCACTGGGAAAGATGCGCCTCGAACCGGTTGCGCTCCTCGGCGTCGAGGGCGTCCAACACGTAGGGCGCCAGAAGAGAATGAAGGTCGGTGGTCATGCCGGAACTCCCATGCAGTCACGCAGGCGGACGAGCCCGTCGCGTATGCGGGTCTTGATGGTGGCCGGGTTGGTTGCGAGGACTTCGGCGACCTCGGCGTACGTGTGCCCGTTGTAGTAGGCCAGGTTGACGGCCTCGCGCTGCAGCTCGGTGAGGCCGTCGAGACAACGCCGCACCTGCTCGTGCTCGAGCGTCGTGCTGACGGTCTCCTCGACGACGTCGAAGTCCGGTCCGCTGGTCCAGTCGTACCGGTTCTCCCGGTTGGTCGCGGCCTGGTCGTGGCGCACGGCGTCGACAGCCCGCCGGTGAGCAAGGGTCAGGACCCAGCCCTTGGCGCTGCCGCGGGTGTGGTCGAAGCGCGGCGCCGTCTGCCAGACCTGGATGAAGACCTCCTGGGTGATCTCCTCCGCCCGGGCCGGATCACGTACGACGCGGCGGGCCAGGCCGTAGACCGACGCTCCGAGGAGGTCGTAGACGGCGGTGAAGGCCCGCTCGTCGCCGCGACCCACGCGGGTCAGCAGCTGCTCGGCGTCGGCCACGGGTTCGTCCGATGCGGAGTCGGCGAGGCGCAGGTGCGCTACTGCACGTGTCACGAGGTTCTCCGATCGAATGGGCTTCTTGCCAGTCATTCGAACCTGCCTCCACGTTGGATGGGTCGACCTCACCATGTCATGTGCAGGGTCCAGACGCAGCAAGGTGGTCCCATCTACCTAATGCTTTTAGGTATGTCGCTAACATGATGAGCATGAAGGTCCCCGACACGACCGAGCTGAGGCGCTCGTTCATCAACTCTTCCCGAAGCAAGGCGGCTTCGATGTCCTTGCCCGCCGCGTGGCCGCCGGCCCACGCGGATGATCTCGACTTCCTCGGCTGGGTGGACCCCAAGGCGCCACGGCGCGCCTATCTCGTGATCGGCCCGACGACGCTCGACGAGCTGGTCGCCGTCGAGCTGCGCGCCCCGAGCGTCGCCACGGCCCCGAAGCGGCAGACGATGTGCGACCTGTGCCAGACCGTGGACGCTCCCGACGGGTCACTGCTCATGGTGGCGCCCCGTGCGGGCTCCCGCGGGAGGTCGGGGGACTCCGTCGGCGTCTACATGTGCGCCGACTTCGCCTGCTCCCGGCGCGCCCGTCAACCCTTGAAGCCCCATCAGCAGTCGCTGACCGGGGTGCCCGACACGCGCGTCACCGCGTTGGTCGAGCGCGTCACGGCTTTCGTCGACCGAGTCAGGAGCTGACGAGATGCCACGGGCCGGACTGACGACCGAGAAGGTCGCCCTCATCGGTGCGCAGCTCGCGGACGACCTGGGCTTCGACCGGGTCACGATCTCGGAGGTGGCCCGCAGGGCCGGCGTCCAGGTCGCCAGCCTCTACTCGCACGTCAACGGATCGGACGACCTCCGCGCCCGCATCGCGTTGGTGGCCCTCGACGAGCTCGGTGACAGGGGTGCCGAGGCCCTGGCGGGCCGTTCGGGACGGGATGCGCTGCTGGCCTTGGGCAACGTCTACCGCGACTACGCGACGGAGCACCCCGGCCGCTACGACGCCGCTCGGCACCCCGTAACGGGCGACGCTGCCGGTCTCCGGGCCGGACAGCGACACTCCGACATGCTGCGTGCGATCCTGCGCGGCTACGACCTGGCCGAGCCCGACCAGACGCACGGAGTCCGACTGCTCGGCAGCATCTTCCACGGCTTCATCAGCCTCGAGCGCAGCACGAGCTTCGACCACAGCTCGCCCAGCTCGCAGGAGTCCTGGACGAAGATCCTCAGCACGCTGGACGCGATGCTCCGCAGCTGGCCACGTCACGGCTAGGCACCAGGAGACATCCTGACGCCACACGTGGGCGTTGATTTCCACGACCAAATGAAGCGCTCGAACGGTGTTTTGTCGCTAGCGTGGGTCCGACCACACTCCCCAGCCGACAGGTTGCCCCATGATCCGCAAGCAGAAGCTCGATCCTGAGGTCCAGAAGGACCTGACCCGCGTCACGGACTTCGACGCCGATCTCGTCAAGGCGCTCGCCACCGTCGGCGTCCAGGTCCATGTCCCCCAGGGCTGGTCGATCATGATGGAGAGCACGCCCGGCGACTCCGCCTACATCCTCCTCGACGGCGAGGTCGAGATCCGCAAGTCGGGCGAGGTCCTCAGGTCCCTCGGACCCGGAGCCGTCTTCGGCGAGATCGCCCTGGTCGGTCATCGGCTGCGCAGCGCGTCGGTCGTCGCCTCGACCGACATCAGCGCCCTGAGGCTGGAGGAGACAGCTGTGGAGACGCTGAGCCAGATGAATCCCGCATTCGCCGAGACGCTGCGCTCCACGGCGGCGAGCCGGCTCGAGTCCTCCTAAGCGCGCTCGCGGGACCGCCAGTCGAGCACGTGCAGCTGGTGGGTCCCCGGAACGCCCTTGAGGTCAGCCTCCCGCGACTCCGCGACGCTGATGGTGCCCTCGTCGAGCGCGTCCAGGACGGCCTCGCTCACCAGCACCTCACCGCCCTCCGCCTGCGCGGCCACCCGCGCCGCGTACGCCACGTTGCGTCCGAACAGGTCGCCGTCGCGGTGCACCGCTGAGCCGCGGTGCGCCCCGATCCGGACCTTGACCCCCGACAGTCGTGACCCGGGCCGGACCTTGCTGAGGGCGCGCTGGATGTCGCACGCCGCGCCGACCGCCTCCGAGGCCTCGGCGAACGCCACCATGAACCCGTCACCCTGGGTCTTGATGACGTGCCCCGAGTGCGCGTCGATGGCCCGTGTGAGGAGCCGGTCGTGCTTGGACAGGAGCTGCACCCAGCCACGATCTCCGAGCCGGTGGTTGAGCGCCGTGGATCCCTCGATGTCGCTGAACAGGATCGTCACGGTGCCGTCCGAGGCAGCCAACCGGACGAGATCCGGACGCTCGACGTCGGCCCACAGGGCGAGGTCGTCGATCGAGCTGCGCAGCGCCCCGCTGAAGCCTTGATCCTTGACCTTCAGAGCCGTCCCCACGACGGTGCGGACGGCGTCGGCCGGGGTGGGGACGATGCGCTGCCGCTCGGTTCGGCGCTCGAGCTCGGCGATGCGCTCCCGCGACCGCGCCAGCTTCCAGGTCGCCACGAGCAGTGCGACGGCGAGCAGGCCGGTCGACGCCGCCAGGACGAGCTCGAGGTCTGACACGGCACCACCGTAGCGGCTCGACAGCTGCTCAGGAGGAGGTGCGCAGGCGTCGGGCAGGCCCGTTCGGCCCGGCGATGGCCGAGAGGACCGCGATGTCGTCGCGGGCAGATGGCCCTTGGAACTGCATGACGTCGAGCAGGACCCGCCGAGGCACGTCCCGGCTGTCGGGCGTCTCGGCAACGATGCGCGTCAGGCGCTGGTCCCCGTACCAGTCGGGCCCGTGGCGCGCCTCGGTGACACCATCGGTGAACATCGTGATGGAGTCACCGGGCTCCATCACGAACCGGTCGTCCACGAACGTCGGCGCGTCGAGCGCCCCGACCAGCGAACCGGCTGTGCCCACCTCGCGGACCGAGCCGTCACGGTGACGCAGGATGGGGAGCGGGTGCCCGCCGACACTCACGGTGCCGAGCCAGCGGTCGCCCTCGCGCAGGAGACGGAGCACCGCCACGGTGCAGAACCTGTCACGCCCTGCGCCGGTCAGGGCGCGGTTGAGCACGGTCAGCATCGCTGACGGCGCGTCGGTCTGCATGGCGATCGCACGGAGCGCGTGCGTGACGAACGTCGTGAGGGCTGCGGCCTCGACCCCTTTGCCGACGACATCACCCAACACGATGACCCATTCGTTGCCGCCGATCTGGAAGATGTCGTAGAAGTCTCCGCCCACCTCGCTGCCGTCACCGGCGGGCCGGTACTCGGCCGCGACCTCGAGACCGTCGATGATCGGCGGGGCGGGCGGGATGAACGTCTGTTGCAGCGTGTGCGCCAGCTCGCTCGACCTGGCCTCGGCGCGCTCGGCCTCCTGCCGCGCGACCAGGAGCTCCTGCTCGTACGAACGGCGCTCGCGTGCCTCGAACACGATCGTGCGGATGACCGACCTGTCTGCGGAGTCACCGAGGTTCGAGCTCACCAGGACGGGCACGGTGCTGCCGTCGGGGCGAACGAGCTCGAAGGCGATCTCGTGCACCTCGCCGTGCATCTGGAGCGCCGGGCGGAAGTGCGTCTCGTGGAACATGCGGTCGCCCACGGTCAGGAACGAGGCGAATCGGGACTTCCCGACCACGTCGTCCGCGCCGCGCGCGACGAGCCGGAGGAATTGGGCGTTCGCGGCGATGATCGTGCCGTCGGGGTCCTGCTCGACATAGCCGCAGGGTGCGTTCTCGAACAGGTCCAGCGCGTCCCGTGGCACGACTAGGACACGAACGACGCGATGGCCGCGATCGTCTCGTCCGGAGCGGTGAGGTGAGGACAGTGACCACTCGTGTCCAGCAAGACGTAGGCGACGTCAGGCACCTCGTCGCGCACCAGCTCGCCGGCGGACTGCGGAGCGATGATGTCGTCCCTCACCTGGATGACGAGCGTCGGCGTCTTGAGCCGGTGCAGGTCGCCGCGGTTGTCGGAGCGGAACGTCACCTCGGCGAACTGTCGCGCGATGTCGGGGTCGGTCCGGCAGAAGCTCTCCGTCAGCTCGCCACCGAGCTCCGGACGGTCGGGGTTCGCCGCGATCGCGGGGGCCATGGCACGCGACCAGCCGAGGTAGTTGCTCGCCATGGACTCGAGCAGCTGGTCGATGTCGGCCTCGGAGAAACCTCCGACATAGTCGACGTCGTCGATGTAGCGCGCGGACGGTCCCACCATGACCAGCTGCGCGAACAGGTCGGGACGCTCGATGCAGGCCAGGGCCCCGATCATCGCCGACACCGAGTGACCCACGAAGATCACGTCGCCGACGCCGAGGGCCTCGACGATGTCGATGACGTCGCCGGCGTACCCGGCCAGCGTCGAGTAGCGCTCGGGGTCGTACGACGAGAGGTCCGCTGCTCCGGCACCGACGTAGTCGAACGTGACCACGCGGAAGTCCTTCGCGAAGGCCGGCGCGACCCGCTGCCACATGTTCTGGTCACATCCGAAACCGTGCGCGAAGAGCATGGTGGGCCCACCTTCGACCCCGCTCAGGACGACGTTGTGCCGGGTGATCGGATCCACCGGCACAGCGTAACGGAACCCCTGCGGGCCCGCGGTCGTCGTAGCCACCGTCCGTGGGTTGTGAAAGCATGGGACCGACGTGCTCGAGCAAACGGGTGGTCGTCGTCGTGTCGAGCCCTCTGTCCGGGCTTCCCACGGTGGCGACGTTCGATCTGTGACCGGTGCGGGGGATGCATGAGCAGCGAGAAGTCCGAGATGTTCGCCCAGATGGCGTTCGCGCTCCACCAGGAGAAGGTCCCCGAAGCCACCGTCCACCTCGTCGTGGACTACGCCCGTTCGGCGATCCGGTGTGACGAGGCGGGCGTCCTGGTGACCAGACGCAACAAGGTCGAGACGGCTGCTGCCACGTCGATGCTCGTGCGCCGGGCCGACCAGTTCCAGCAGTCCCTTCGCGAAGGCCCGTCCCTCTGGGGACGGGACGAGCCCGCTCACGTCGTCATCGACGACACGCTGGCCGATGATCGCTGGCCCCGGTGGGCCGAGCGCGTCGCGCTGCTGGGCCTCCGCTCGGTGCTGAGCCTTCCGCTGCACACGGCCGAGCGGACGTACGGCGCTCTCAACCTCTACAGCCGTGAGCCCGGGGCCTTCACGGCCGGCGACGTGGCGGTCGCCGCCACGTTCGCCCGCCACGCCTCCATCGCGCTGGCATCGGGCGAGGAGGTCTTCCACCTCAAGATCGCGGCGGACAGCCGCAACCTGCTGGGCCAGGCGCAGGGCATCCTCATGGAGCGCTTCGACATCGACAGCGATCGCGCGTTCGACGTCCTGCGGCGCCACTCCCAGAGCCACAACGTCAAGCTCGCCGTCATCGCGCAACAGGTCGTCGACCAGCGACAGCTGCCGACGTCGGCACCGCCTCCACCCGCCCCCACCCCTTCGGACGCGCCGGCCGAGCCGGAGCGTCCGCCGATGACGCTGACGTCGGTCGACGACGGCCCCCACCGCATCATCGGCGTCGCGGGCGAGGTCGACGTCTCCACCGCGCCGGAATTCATCGAGACAGCGCTGGCGGCGGTCGAGTCCGGACAGCACCACCTCATCGTCGACCTGCACCGGACCTCGTTCATCGACTCCTCGGGCCTGTCGGCGTTCATCCTCGTGCAGAAGGCCCTCGCCAAGCAGGGTGGAACGCTCGACCTGGTCGGGCTGGTCGAGCGGGTTCACCGGTTGTTCACGATGGCCGGCCTCGACCAGGTCATCCGCCTGCACGCGACATTGGACCAGGCCAAGGAGTCGCTCGACCCACGGTGACGTCCAGGTGCTCGACCGGACCAATCGTCGACGGCGACTGCCCCGAACCATTCACGTCACCCGAAGACCCGACGTACACAGGATGTGGACCACATGACCAAAGCCGCCGCCCTGCTCCGCCTCGTCGAGGACGGCATCGGCCTGTCCCTCCCGATCCGGCTGCGCGCCTGGGACGGCAGCGAGGCCGGCGTGCCCGGAGCGCCCACGGTCGTCATCCGCAACAAGCGCGCCCTGCGGCACGTCCTCTGGAGCCCGGGTGAGCTCGGCGTCGCTCGCGCGTACGTCCAGGGCGACCTCGACGTCGAGGGCGACCTGGGTGAAGCCCTGCGGGCCATGTGGGACGCGGTCCGCGACGCGCGTACGGCCGACGGTGCTGCCGGGCGTCCGCGCATCGGGCCCAGGCAGGTCGCCCGGGCGGCAGCCCTCGCCGTACGGCTGGGAGCGATCGGTCCGCGGCCGCCCCGCCCTGCGGCCGAGTCCAACCTGACCGGTGAGGTGCACAGCAAGGAACGCGACCTGGCCGCGATCTCCCACCACTACGACCTGTCGAACGAGTTCTACGAGCTGATCCTCGACCCCAACATGGCGTACTCGAGCGGGTTCCACAGCTCCCCCGACATGGGTCTGGAGGAGGCGCAGGTCGCCAAGCTCCACCTGATCTGCCGCAAGCTCGGGCTGCAGCCCGGCATGAAGATGGTCGACATCGGGTCGGGCTGGGGATCGCTGACGCTGTTCGCCGCCGAGCATCACGGGGTCCACGTCACCGGGGTGACGCTGTCGGTCGAGCAGCGCGACTACGTGATGGGCAAGGCGGTCGAGCGCGGCCTCCAGGACCGGGTCGAGGTGAGCCTTCGCCACTTCCGCGACCTCGAGGCGTCCGGCGTCCGCGACAACGAGATCGACGCCATCGCCTCGATCGAGATGGGTGAGCACGTGGGCGACGCCGAGTACGTCGTGTTCGTCGACTCGATCCACCGCTACCTCAAGCCCGGCGGCCGCGTCCTGATCCAGCAGATGTCACGGAGCAACGACGCACCGGGCGACCGTCCGGGCGGCGGGCCCTTCATCGAGACCTACATCGCGCCCGACATGCACATGAAGCCGCTGGCCAAGACCCTCGGGCTGATCGCCGGCGCCGGCCTCGAGATCCGCGACGTGCAAGCGATGCGCGAGCACTACCCGCAGACCGTCGCGGCCTGGGCAGCCAACCTGGAGGCCGGCTGGGACAAGGCCGTGAAGCTGGTCGGTGAGGAGAACGCCCGCGTCTGGCGGCTCTACCTCACCGGCGGTGCGCTGGCGTTCGAGGAGAACCGGATGGGTGTCGACCAGATCCTGGGGGTCAAGCCGAGCGCCCGCGGGGTCAGCGGCATGCCGGCGTCACCGCTGGCCTGGCTCGCGTAGCGCCGCCGCGGACGGGCCCGGTAGCCGAAACGACGGCGGTCACCCGTGCCACACCACGCTCAGCCGATCGGCCCGCGGGTGCCGCTCGATCGTCGTGCGTACGCCGTAGACGTCCTGCACCAGCTCGCTCGTGAGCACCTCCTCGGTCGAGCCCGCCCCGACGACGTGCCCGCCTCGCATGACGACCAACCGGTCGCAGAACGCCGCGGCGAGGTCCAGGTCGTGCAGCGCCGCGATCGTGGTGATCCCGAGACCCCGCACGGTCGAGAGGAAGTCGATCTGGTGCCGCAGGTCCAGGTGGTTGGTGGGCTCGTCGAGCATCAGCAGCGAGGGCTCTTGAGCCAGGGCCCGGGCCAGCTGCACCCGCTGGCGCTCGCCCCCCGAGAGGGTCTGCCACCGACGGTCGGCCAGGTCGTCGACCCGGCCCTGCTTGAGCGCTGCCTCGATCTGCGACCTCCCCTCGTCGATCCGTCCGGGCCAGCGACCGCGGTGTGGGATGCGGCCGAGCTCGACGACCTGGCGCACCGTCAGGTCGAGCGATGTCGAGGCATGCTGCTCGAGCAGCGCGATCCGCCTGGCCCGTACGCGGCTCGGCCAGGCGTGCACGGCCTCGTCCGCGACCTCCACCCGCCCGCGCGTGGGCCGGCGGAGGCCGGCCATGACATGCAGCAACGACGTCTTGCCCGACCCGTTCGGCCCGATCAAGCCGGTGACGCTGCCGGCAGGGAACTCCGCGGACACGTCGTGCAGGATCGTGAGGTCCTCGACCCCCCAGTCGATCCCTTCGACGACGACCCTCATGCGTCCCTTCCCTCTCGTCGCAGCAGCCAGGCGAAGGCCGGCGCGCCGATCACCGCGGTCACCACACCGATCGGGATCTCCTGGCCGGACACCAGCGACCGGGCGATGGTGTCGGCCCAGAGGAGCAGGATCGCGCCGAGCAGTGCGCTGAGCGGCAGGAGACGCCGGTGGAGCGGACCCCACACCAGCCGTACGACGTGGGGCACCACCAGGCCCACGAAGCCGATCGCGCCGGTGAACGCGACGAGGGACGCCGTCAGGAGTGCCGAGCCGATCAGCAACGTCCAACGGGTTGCCGTGATGGAAACCCCCAGCGATCCGGCCGAGGACTCGCCGAACGCGAAGGCATCCAGGTCGGATGCGAACGCCATGATCAGCACGACGGCGAGCCCGGCGACACAGCACAGGAACAGCGACGATCCCCACCGGATGCCGGCCAGCGAGCCGAGCGTCCAGCTCAGCACCCGGCGGGCCGCGTCGTGATCTCCGCTCATGATGACCACGAACGAGGTGTACGCGGCGCAGATCTGGCCGATCGCGACGCCGGCCAGCACCGTGCGTGACGGGGGCAGCGCACCGGAACGACCCGTGGCCAGAGCCAGCACGAGCACCATCGCCAGGAGCGCTCCGGCGAACGCACCCAAGGTGATCATCGTCGCCGAGACGAGTCCCGCGACGCTCACGCCCAGCACGATGACGCTGACCGCACCCGCCGTCGCCCCGCCCGAGATGCCCAGCAGATAGGGGTCGGCCAGGTCGTTGCGGGTCAGGGACTGCAGGACGGCGCCGCAGATCGCCAGGCCGGCGCCGGTGGCCGCGGCGGCGAGGACCCGGGGCATGCGGAGCTGCCAGACGATCTGGTCGTCCAGGAGCGACGCGTCGACACCGGCGCCGAGCCGCTGCAGCACGACGTCGGTCACGGTGCTGATCGGGATCGACACCGAGCCGATGCCGAGCGCGACGATCATCGTGACGAGCAGGAGGAGGGTCAGGAGCGCGAACGGAGCCGCGGTGCCGGCGGTCCCCCGGCTCACGACCGCGGTCTGCTGCTGGTGCATCAGCCGCGCCCGAGCTCGGCGAGCCCGGCAGCGACGGCACGCGCGCCGTCCGCCAGACGTACGCCGGGGGTCGTCTCGGAGAACGGCAGGACCACGAACTGCTCGTCACGTACCGCCTTCAGGTCACGCAGCGCAGGGTCCTTCTTCAGCAGCGCGATCTTGTCGTCGGCCGACGACCAGTCGGCGTCGGCCAGCACGATGACGTCGGGGTCGGCCTTGACGACGCGCTCCCAGCTCACGTCCGCCCAGCCACCCTCGACGTCGGCGAAGACGTTGGTCGCGCCGACCGCGTCGAGGATCAGCTGCGGGCCGCCCTCGCCCGTGCCGGCGAACGCCGCCTTGTCGCCGGAGTCGAACCAGAAGACCGTGGTGCCGGCGCCCACGTCCTGCTGGGCGAGCGCGGCGAGCGCGCTCCTCTGGTCCGAGCGGATCTTCGCTGCTCGGTCAGGCACACCCAGGACGTCCGCCACGACCTCGACCTCGTCCCACACGGACTCGAACGACACGTCGACACTCGGCTCGTTCTCACCACAGCCGAAAGGCGACGTGTACGAGCCGATGCCGAGCTCCTGGAGGTCGGTGGGCGTCCCGGCGTTCTTCCGCTCGAACGCGCTCGAGTACGACCCGTAGACGAAGTCGGGCTCCGCCGTCAGGAGGGTCTCGTGGTCCGGGTACTCCTTCGAGAGCACGGGGACCGACTCGTACGCCTTCGCCCACTTCGCGGGCACCTGGTCGTCGAGATAGGCCGTCCCGACGAGCTGGTCCTCGGCGCCGAGAGCGAGCACGAGCTCGGTCGCGCCCTGGTTCATGGTGACGACCCGAGACGGCTTCTGCTCGATCGTCGAGGTGAACCCGCAGCTCGTGGCCTCGACCGGGTAGTCGGCTGAGCCGGGCGCGGCAGCCGCGTCCGACTCAGGCGGCCCGCCGCACGCCGCCAGGACGAGTGCCGCGAGCGACACGAGGGCAGGGGTCAGGAACGTACGACGAGAGGTCGACATCAAACGGGGTTCTCTTCCGAGTCCGGAGGCTCTTGCGCGAAGCCTGGTGGGTGGATGGCACAGACGCGACGTCTGCGGCCAGCAGGTCTTCGGACTCGGGATCAACCGGACGGCGCGCCTTCCCAGACCCTTCGGTCCAGTGGCCTCGTGCTCCGCCCGTCACCCTCACCGCTGCGCGTCAGTCCCGGATTCACACCGGGTTCCCTGGCTCATCGCTGAGTTGACTGGCAGTCGCAATCTAGCAGCCGGTGGCGAGCGCACCTGCTCGACGGGATCCTGGTCAGCCGTTCGTCGGGCTGCCCTCGGCAGCCGACGTGTGCGGGGTCTTGGGCCGGAAGCGGGCCATCCCGAGTGCCGCGATCACGACGACGGCCGTGAGGATGAGCCAGCTGAGCCCGTACGGCCGGTTGAGCACCGTGTCGTTGTCAGGCTTGCCGCCCTGACCCGACAGCACGTTGGCGACCGTCACCGTCAGGGTCGCCCAGACGAGGAACGCGATGGCCGCCACGGCGTAGGTCCGTCCCGGCAGCACCCGGGCCGCGACAACGCCGAGCAGCACCGTCACCGGGGCGATGACGGCGTCGTGGAGGATCACGCCGCCGACGAGCCAGGTGCCCATCGAGATCAGCTGATCCGAGGTGAAGTCCCGCATGAGCCAGACTCCCCAGAGTCCGAAGCCCACCCCGACGAGCACCAGCAGCAGCCGCACCGCCCTCATGTCCGCACCTCGAGCTCTCGGACCCATTTCGTCTGCAGGACTCCGGGTCGGTTGGGCGCGATGATGCGGCACGGGTAGCCGTGGTCGAGGCTGAGCGGTTCGCCGTTGAGCTCGAGGGCCAGCAACGTTCGCGGGTCGTCCACGAAGTTGCCCGGCAGCTCCGACGTGCGGAACGCACCGCGGGTCTGCATCGACCGCACGGTGACCGTCGACCCGGACGGGGCACCGACGAGCGCGACGAGGTCCTGGACCGAGACACCCGTCCACACCGCATTGCGGCTCCACCCCTCGACACACGCGATCGGCAGCCTGTGCGTACGTTGAGGCAGCTTGGCGAGCTCGTCGCGGGTGACCGACACGATGCGGCCGCCGGCCTTGAGTTTGAGGGTGAATGCCGGGTCGCTGGCAGCCCGGGTGGCACCGGCTGCGCGCGCCGTCCGGTTGACCGGCAGGCCCTGGGGCCCGTCACCGTCGCGGACTCCGAAGACCGAGATCCGGCGCAACAGCGGCACGGTCTGCCCGACCGTCAGCACCAGGGCAACACCCGACGCAACCGTCACGCCGCGCAGCACAGCGCGGCGGCTCGGCCCCTCGGCGTCGACCGTCGCCTCGTCCTCGACCGAGGCGCCCAGACCCTCGCGGATGACCGGGAGCTTGACCGCGATGTGCACGAGGAGCGCCCCGATCGCGACCCAGGCGACGGCCTCGTGCGTCCGCCGGAAGCTGAACTCCCACGGATACCACTGGACGACGTTGAGCAGCCCGCTCGTGAGCATGAAGATCGCCGCCGCGACCAGCACGCCGATCGAGGCACGTTCGAGGACGTCGACGAGCCGGTCGCGGCGCGCTCGGGGTGGGCGGATGAAGAACCGCGGGTAGACCGACCACAGCTTGACCAGCAGCAGCGGGACGGAGGCGATGCCGGTCGCCACGTGGGTCCCCTGCGTGACGCGATAGAGCCAGGCCGGATCGGGCCCGATCGGCAGCCAGCCGGGGGTCGTGTACTGGGCGTGGCTCCACAGGCCGGTCAGGAAGCAGATGCCGAACGCGATGCCCAGCGCGCTGCCCACGCGGGCCGTCGTCGCCGGGCCCCGTGACCTGGCAGTGAAGTCCTCGGGCCGCGGCAGGCGCTTCTCGATGTCCTCGACCCGAGGGAGCCTCATGAACGTTCCATACGTGCAGTGTGCCTGCCACCGACGGCGTGGGTCGCGACGACGCGCAGACCGGCCCGCCGGGCGACGTCATCGATCGCGTCGAGGCCGACCACGGCCCACTCGAAATGGGCCGACAACCGACCGCCGACCCTCAGCCGGCGATGCTCTCGGACCAATCCGGTGCCCGAGGGAGCCACCTCGGCGATCACGGTGCCTGCAGGGCTGAGCACCTCGCGCAGCCGCCGGAGCAGGCGCACGGGATCACCGCCGATGCCGAGATTGCCGTCCGCCAGCAGGGCGTACGACCAACGGCCCTCACCGGGAATGTCGCTGAAGACGTCGCGACGCAGTGCCAGTGCACCGCGACCGCGAGTCTGGCGGATCGCCTCGCTCGACACGTCGATGCCCATCGCGGGAACGTGTCGCGCGGCGAGCTCGGCGACCAGGCGGCCCGGACCGCAGCCGATGTCGATCGTCGCGTCATCGCACGGGTCGATGAACAGCTCGCGGTCGACCCAGTCGGGAGCCGACGACCACTGGGCGACCTCGAACGGCTGCGTGCGGCCGACGTGGTCGACCACGTGAGCCGGCTTGCCGGCGAACGCCTCGTCGTACGCCGAGACGGCGTCGAAGCTGAGGCTCATGTTGTCGCCCTGAGCTGCCGAACGGCCGTGGCGACGCGGGACAGCGGTATGTCGTCGGCGATGTCGACGGCGTCGGGCCACGTGTCCATGTCGCGCGTCGTTCTGAGCCGCACGAGCTCACCCAAGGCCAGCTCGGTCTGGTCCGCGGTGTCGTCGACCGACATGCTGACGTCCGCGAGCACAGCAGCCTCGGCCGGGTCGGGGAGGCCCAGGAGCCACCAGCCGCCGTCAGCCGCCGGGCCCATGACCCGCGATCCGCGGCGGACCTCCGCGCCGGCGTCGAGGTAGTCCCGCACGCTCAGCTGCGGCGTGTCCATGCCGACCTGCACGACACCGTGCCCGTCGTCGGCGTCGGCGTGCGCGTGCGCCAAGCGCTCCCCGAGGCCGCTGCCGCGCTGGCGGATCACCCGTACGCCCGAGAGCGCGCGGGTGATCTCGTCGGCGCGGACGGCCGAGTCGAGATCACCGGTCAAGGCGACGACCACGGGCCAGCGCAGCGCAGCGACTGTCTCCAGGGTGTCGAGGAGAGCCGCTGCGGCCAGCTCGGCCGCTGCCTCGTCGCCGACCGTGGCGGCGACGCGCGTCTTGACAAGTCCGGGCTCAGGGGCCTTGGCGACCACGAGGACAGTCGGGGCGCTCATCGCAGCACCTTGGCGAAGTCCTGCACGACGCGTGCCGTGCCTCGCACCGAGCCGGAGACCTTCGACCTGGTCCCGGCGGCCCGGCGGTCGTAGTCGACCTCGATCTCCTGCACGGTCCAGCCGGCGTCGGCGGCGCGCAGCATGAGCTCGAGCGGGTAGCCGAAACGGCGGTCCTCGACGCCGAGCCCCAACAGGTCGGCTCGTCGGCAGACGCGCATGGGCGCGAGGTCGTGGATCGGGAACGCGGAGCGGCGGCGGATCCAGGTGGCCAGCATCTGCGTCCCGAGACGCGCATGCCAAGGCCACACGCCGCGGCCGGTGGGGCGCCGCCGGCCGACGACCATCGTCGCGGCACCTGAGCGTACGAGGTCCAGCATGGGTTCGAGGTCGGCCAGGCGCATCGAGGCGTCGCCGTCCATCACGGCGACGAACTCAGCCTCAGCCGCGAGCATCCCCGCGTGCACGGCAGCGCCGTATCCGGGTCGCGTCTCGGTGATGACGTCGGCGCCGAGCGAGCGCGCCACGTCCGCGGTCCCGTCGGTCGAGCCGTTGTCGACGACGATGACCCGCCACTGCGGCGGAACGTCACGGAGCACGATCGGCAGGGCGGCGGCCTCGTCCCGGCAGGGGATCACCACCTCGCACACGCTCATACCCATGGTTCGACGCTAGGCGCGATCGTGCTTGGTCGCCATCGTTGCGAAAGGTTCCGACCGGACATCCGCGGTGGGCGCACCTAGGCTGACGACGTGCCTCCCGTCCTGCCGTCCACGCGCGCGGCAGTCGCGTCCGCGACCGTCGGGCTGCTCCTGGTGGCGGCCGCGATGGCCGTCCCGCGCTGGACCGACGAGGACGTCCGCGTGCACTGGCCGCCGTTGCACGCTGACTGGGATCCGCGGTTCGGCCTGCTGAGCCTGCCCGCGATCCTGGTCGGACTGACCCTGTGGCTCGCCCTGCCTCGAGTCGCGGGACACGCGTCATGGCGAGCCCTGCTGGCCTACACCTTCGCCGGCACCTGGGTCTGGACCATGGCGCTGGCCATGACCGAGGGGACTGACGGGCTCGCCCGGGTCTTCGAGCGCCCCGGTGAGTACGTCTACGACGCCCAACGGGTCGACTCGATCGGCCTGACGTTGCGGACGTTCGTCGACCGCATCCCGATGGACGCGCCGGACAACTGGCACACCCACGTGGCCGGACACCCGCCCGGCGCTCTCCTGTTCTTCGTCCTGCTCGACCGGCTCGGCGTCACCGATCCGTTCTGGATCGGCGTCATCGTCCTCACGATCGGGAGCACCGCGGCCGTCGCCGTGCTGGTCACCCTCAAGACGCTCGGCTCCGAACGCCTCGCGCGCCAGGCGACGCCGTGGCTCGTGCTCGCCCCGACGGCCGTGTGGATGGGCGTCAACGGCGACGCCCTCTTCGCCGCCGTCGCCGCGTGGGGGATCGCGGCGCTGGCGCTCGCCGCCGTGCACCGGCGGCCTGCCGTCGCCGTCGCGGCCGGCCTGCTGCTCGGGACGTGCGTCTACCTCTCGTACGGACTGGTGCTGCTCGGCATCCTCGCCGTCGCCGTCCTTGTCATCGCCGGCACGTGGCGACCGCTGCCGTGGGCGTTGGCGGGCTCGGCGGCCGTGGCCGCGATCTTCACGGTCGCCGGGTTCGTGTGGTGGGAGGCCTACCCGGTCCTGCGCGACCGCTACTACGACGGGATCGCCTCGGAACGGGCCTACTCCTACTGGGTCTGGGCCGACGTGGCCGCGTGGACGTTCACGGTGGGGCTGGTCGTGTGGGCCGCCTTCCCGCGGGCGATCCGGGCCTTCCGCGCCGGCGACGTCATGGCCAGGCTTGCCGGCGCGGCTCTCCTGACGATCTTGGTCGCGACCTTGTCCGGCATGAGCAAGGCCGAGGTCGAGCGGATCTGGCTGCCATTCACGATCTGGGTCGTCGCGATCCCCGCGCTGCTCCCCGAGCGCTGGCATCGCCCGGCCCTGTTGTCGCAGGTCGTCCTGGCCTTGCTCGTCCAGCACCTGGTGCTGACGAGGTGGTGAACAGATCAGCTCAGCGCGGGCGCAGGGGGTCGGTCGCCAGCTGGGCGAGCCCGACCTCGGGGGCGATCTCAGCGGTGAACCCGAGTCCCTCGGACGCCGCCTTCGGCGAGGCCACCACGTGACGTACGTCGAACCGGCGATAGTCGCCGGTCACCTCTGGCGGCGTGCCTCCTGCGGCCGCTGAAAGCGTCGCCGCCATCTCGCCGATGGTGAACGGGTGGCCCGACGCGACGTTGTAAGGCGTCAGACCGGCCGGGTGCATTGCGACCTGCTCGATCGCGAGCACGTTGACGCGCGCGACGTCGCTGACGTGCACGAAGTCACGAACCTGCAGGCCGTCCTCGAACACCTTCGGAGCCTCCCCGCGCGCGATCGCCGAGCGAAAGATCGCCGCCACGCCGGCGTACGGCGTGTCCGCGGGCATGCCCGGACCGTAGACGTTGTGATAGCGCAACGCGATCGCCCGGGCGTCGTCGAGCGTGCACCACGCACCGGCGTAGTGCTCCTGCGCGACCTTGGACGCGGCATAGCTGGTGCGCGGCAGGAAGGGGGTGTCCTCGCTGATGGCCCGCCACGCGATCTCGCCGGCGCAGACCGGGCAGCGCGGATCGTACCGGCCGGAGGCGAGGTCCTCGACCCCGCGCGTCGCCGGCGGCACGTCACCGTCAGCCGGACAGGTGTAGCGACCGTCCCCGTAGACGACCATCGACGACGCGAGCACCAGGTCCCGTACGCCCGCCCGCGACATCGCCGCGAGCAACCTCGCGGTGCCGGCGTCGTTGTGCTCGGCATAGTCCGGGAGGTCCTGGGCGTCCACGCCGTTGCCGACCATCGCGGCCTGGTGGCACACCGCGTCGATCCCCTCGAGCACCTCGTCGAGTGGGTCGTGGCGTAGGTCGAGGCGACGGATGGTGGAGTCGTGCGCCCCGCCGGACCCGTGCGCCTGCGGCAGGTAGGCGTCGAGCGCCACCACCTCGTGCCCCCGCTCCACGGCCCGGCTCCTGATGTGCCCGCCGATGAACCCGGCCGCGCCGGTGAGCAGGATCCTCATGGGAGCTCGATCGGGAGGTCCATGCCGTCCACGGCGTGGGAGCAGCCGCAGTCCCGCTCCGTCCCGAGGCCGGCGACGACCTCGGTGAGCGCCGCCTTGAGGGTCTCGGTGTGGGTGGCGAACACCGCGAACACGTCCTCCATCGTGACCGCGCTCGCCTCGTCGACGCCGGCGTCGTGATCGGTGACGAGCGCGACGGTGGCGTAGCAGAGCGCCATCTCCCGAGCCAGCACCGCCTCGGGGTGACCGGTCATGTTGATGACCGCCCAGCCCTGCTCGGCGTACCACCTCGACTCCGCACGGGTCGAGAACCGCGGCCCCTCGATCACGACCATCGCACCACCGTCCACCGGATCGTGATCGGCGAGACCGCCGAGCAGATGCGTGCGCAACCTCGGGCAGTACGGGTCGGCGAACGACACGTGGCAGGCGCCGGAGTCGAAATAGGTCTGGTGCCGTCCGACCGTACGGTCGACGAGCTGGTCCGGGACCACGAACGTGCCGGGCCCGTGCTCGACCTGGAGCCCCCCGACGGCGCACGGTGCGAGGACCTGCCGGACGCCGAGGCTGCGCAGCGCCCACATGTTGGCGAGGTACGGCACGCGGTGGGCCGGGAACTCGTGGTGCGGCCCGTGGCGTGGGAGGAACGCGACCGGCCGACCCTCGACCGTACCGATCGAGATCGGGGCGGACGGCTTGCCGTACGGGGTGTCGACCTCGACCGGTCGTGGGTCGTCGAGGAACGTGTAGAACCCGGATCCGCCGATGACGGCGATGTCCGGGCGCTCGGTCTGGGTCATGCCGTCGAGCATGTCATCCCGCAGGTCAGGACGGGTGACGAGTCGAGAACGGCCACCCCGTGGCGACGCCTGCAGACAGAAGGTTCGGGACTGGACCAATCATCGGCACCCCACCGCGACGAACCACGGGTGTCAGCAGATGACCCCACGAACATACATACATACACACAAGGATGTGGATCACATGAGCACCATCAGCACTCGCAAGAAGAAGATCGCCGGCCTCGCCATCGTCGCCGTCGCTGCCCTGCCGCTCGCGGCTTGCGGATCGACCAGCTCGGACTCCTCGTCGTCGGACTCCAAGACGTCGATCGCCAAGCCCGTCGCCCGCCTCAACGACCTCAGCACGGGTGGCACGACCGGCATCCTGCTCGACAAGGGCTTCACCGACGCCCTGACGTCGCTCAAGCTCACGCCCGGCGTCGTCGACGGTGCGAAGCTCGAGGACGGCTCGCTGATCTTCCCGATCACGGGCGGCAACGTCACCTACTTCAAGCCCGGAACCGCCAAGCCGTACGTCATCGGCCAGGTCCAGCACGAGGGTTCGGGCCTGTCCCTGACCGCGGGCGACACCAAGGTCGAGCTGACCAACTTCAACGTCGACCCCGGCATCTCGCGGGTCTACGGCGACGTCACGGTCAACGGCAAGGTGGCCGCCACGAGCGCGTTCCTGTTCCAGCTCCGCGGCGCGACCCTGAAGCCGCTGCAGACCGAGGGCGACGCGGCCATCCTCGAGGGCACCAAGGTCTTCATCAGCCCGGTCGCCGCCGGCCTGCTGAACGACACGTTCAAGACCGACGCCGTCACCGAGGAGCTCCTGGTGGGCATCGCGAAGATCACCGTCAACACCAAGTAGTCGACGGGCACGACTCTCCCTTGGGGTGAGAGCGCAGTGGGCGCGGTTCCTCCGGGGACGCGCCCATTGGGCTGTCCGGGGCCGCCGGGGTGTGTCCGGACGTCACGTGGCCGGGCAGTGAGGACCCCGGGCCCAGGTCTGGCCTCGAGGACGGTGGCACGTGGTCATGCTCTTGAGTCACGGGGACGAAGCCGGCGGGCCGTCGGTGCAGGGCGACGGCCCGCCGAGACAAGGTCAGGCGACCTGCTGGTCGCCCGCGAAGGCTGCCACACGAACCCAGCCGGTGACGGCTTCGTCGGAGGTCGCACTCGCCTCGTGGAGCATCGGGACCAGGGGGAGGGGGCCACAGGGCCAAGATCGGGAGCGCTCGCGGACGAGCTCGCTCAAGCGACGGCCTCGATCCGGGCCGGCGTCTCGAACTCCAACGCAGGATCTTCGATCGGGTCTTCGAGCAACACCTTCGAGTCCTTCTTGTAGTCCATCAAGACCTTCCACGGAAGCGTTCTGCCCTGGCGTGGCAAGGTGTCCTTGGCGCGCTGGACGTAGCCGGACTGCAACAGGTCGAGGATCCCCTCGTCGAGCGCCGCACCGTCACGGTCGCGCGGTGTGGCCACGGCGTGCCCGTTGGCGTCCATGTGCTGGAGCAGGCGCGCCAAGAACTTGCCGGCTATGTCGGACTTCAGCGTCCACGGCGCGTTGGTGTAGCCGAAGATCCACGCCATGTTCGGCAGGTTCTCGACCAGCACGCCCTTGTAGGTCATCTGGTCGCGCAGGTTGTGGACCACCCCGTCCACGGAGAGCTCCAGGCCGCCGACCATCTGCACGTTCAGGCCGGTGGCCGTGACGACGACGTCCGCCTCCAGCTCCTGACCGGACCCCAGCAGGATGCCCTTCGGGGTGAACGTCTCGATGTGATCGGTCACGACCGACGCGTCACCCGCGGCGAGGGATCTGAACAGGTCGCCATCGGGTACGGCGCACAGACGCTCGTCCCATGGCATGTACTTCGGGGAGAAGTGCGCCATGTCGACATGCGGGCCGATCTGGCGGCGGACCTGCCACAGCAGGAACTTCCGCGTCGCCCGCGGCCACCGACGACAGGAGTCGAAGATCGCTCGCTGCAGCCAGACATTGCGTGAACGGGCGAGCTTGTACACGCGCTCCTCGGACAGGAACCGGGCGAGAAGCTTCGAGATCTTGTCCAGCGACGGCAGCGAGAAGACGTACGACGGGGAGCGCTGCAGCATCGTCACGTGCTCCGCGGAGCCGGCCATGGTCGGGACCATGGTCACGGCGGTGGCGCCGCTGCCGATGATGACGACCTTCTTGCCGCTGTAGTCGAGATCCTCAGGCCAGTGCTGCGGGTGGACGTAGTCACCCTGGAAGCTCTCGACGCCCGGAAAGTCGGGCAGGAAGCCGGCGTCATAGTCGTAGTAGCCCGTGCAGCTGATCATGAACGCGCAGGTGAAGGTTCGCGTCGTACCGGTTGCCTCGTGCAGCGCGGTGACGGTCCAGTGGCTGTCGCTGCTCGACCAGTCGGCGCCGACGATCTTGAGGCCGTACTGGATCTTCTCGTCGACGCCGTACTCGGCCGCCGTGTCCGCGATGTAGCTGCGGATGGACGCGCCGTCGGCGAGGACCTTGTAGCCCGTCCACGGGCGGAACTCATAGCCGAAGGTGAACATGTCGGAGTCCGAGCGGACGCCTGGATAGCGGAACAGGTCCCAGGTGCCCCCGATTCGCTCACGACGCTCCAACGCAGCGATGGTTCTGTCGGGGTGCTGGGCCGCGATCTGGCAGGCGGTGCCAACACCGGAGAGGCCGGCACCGATGATCAGTACGTCGAAGTGTGTGTCCATGAAACGAGCGTGACCCGGCACACAGTCGGTAGTCTTGGCCCTGACCGACACGTTTTTGGCCTAGCCCGACAAGGCGGCGACAGCACATGAGCAGCTTGATACGCGCGACCAACCTGTGGGGCTACACCGACCTGGTGCGCAACCTCGGCGGCGACCCAGCCATCCTCCTGGCCTGTTTCGACCTGCCGGGCGACATCGAGCAAGATGCCGATGCCTTCGTCTCCTTCCGTTCTGCAGCGCACCTGGTGGAGACGACCGCCGAGGAGCTGGGCTGCCGTGACTTCGCGCTGCGGCTCTCGCGCTGGCAAGGGCTGGACGTCCTGGGCCCCATAGCGGTGATCGCACGCAACGAGCGCACCGTCCGCGACGGCCTCCTCGCAGTGGCGCGCTACCTGCACATTCACTCCCCTGCCCTGAAGCTGGAGGTCGAGCCTTCCGGCTCGGGCGAAGACCTCAACTTCACCTACGAGATCATCGAACCTGGCCTGGCGCGGCTGCGCCAGTGCTACGAGCTGAGCATGGCGAACTTCGCCCGCATCGTGAGACTTCTGGCCGGCCCGGACACCCACCTCGGTCGGGTCTCCTTGATGCACGACCAGATCGGCCCGTCGGAGTCCTACGCTGACGTCCTGGGCTGCCCCATCCGTTTCGGCGAGCCGCGGTACGCGTTCCAGGTGCCCGCAGACCTGGCCGCCAAGCCGATAGACAGCGCTGACGAGACCACACGGCGAATCGCCACCAAGTATCTGGAGAGCGAGCTCCGCCCGGTCGAATCGGCACTGTCGGAGAACGTGGCGGCGCTGGCCAGGGCCCTGCTCCCGATCGGCCACTGCACCACCGAGGCGATCGCCGAGCAGCTCGCGATGCATCCGCGGACTCTCCAACGCAGGCTGGCCGACGAAGGCGTCCGGTGCCAGGACATCATCGACGTCGAGCGGCAGCGGCAGGCCGTGCGCTATCTGTCCGAGCCACGGCTCTACCTTGGCCAGGTCTCCAGGATGCTCGGCTTTGCCGAGCAGAGCAGCCTGAATCGCGCCTGCCTGCGATGGTTCGGCAAGACCCCGCGCCAGTACCGCGCCGACCTCACGCGTACGTGACGCCAAGCGTCTCGCCGTTGTCGTGGCAGGCCAAAGATCTGTCGGTGGAGGCCAAGACGTGACCCGCCCCTCTCCCTCAGGCTCATTCCATGAGCACACAGCATCCCTACCGGGAGATGACGTTCGTCAGCCATGGTGTCCGCTGCGGGACGTGGCACCTGGCGGCCACCTCGGAGGCCGGCACCGACGCACCCCGCGCGTGCGTCGTGATGGCCCACGGCTTCGGTGGCACCCGTGACACCGGCCTCCTCACGTACGCCGAGGGATTCGCCGAGGCCGGACTGGACGTCCTCATCTTCGACTACCGAGGCTTCGGCACTTCGGAGGGTACTCCGCGCCAGAGAGTCTCCTTCCGACGGCAGCGTGATGACTACACCGCCGCCATTGCCGCCGCGCGCGGGCTTCCTGGCGTCGATCCGGAGCGGATCGTGCTCTGGGGCACCTCCTACTCGGGCGGTCACGTCGTCCCCGTCGCCGTGGCCGACGGTCGCATCGCCGCGATCGTGTCACTGACTCCGGCCATGGACGGGGTTGCGGCGCTCGTGGCGATCGGGCGTGCACATCCGGGAAAGCTGTTCGCGCTGGTCGGCAACGGGCTGCGTGACGCCTTGCGCGTCCTGCTCCGTCGCCGGCCCCACCATGTGCCGATCGTCGGCGCTCCCGGATCGACGGCGATGATCACCGCGCCAGGCGCGCTCGAGGGCTACCAAGCCCTCGCCGGGCCGACCTGGCGCAACGAGGTCCCGCGAGGGCTGCACTGGAGGTTGCGTTCAACCGACCGACTCGGAAGGCAGCAAGCCTGCGCACCCCCATGCTCGTCCAGGTCGGGGAGAACGACTCGGTCGCACCTCCCGCGGCCGCGTGGGACGCCGCGGCCAAGGCAGACCACTTCACCGAGGTGCGCAACTACCCGGTCGACCACTTCGATGTCTACGACGGCTCCTGGCAGGAACAGGTCTTTGCCGACCAGCTCGAGTTCCTCGCCAGGCATCTGAACCCGGGGCCTCGCCCCCGTCACGCATCTCTCCACAGAAAGCTGGCCAGCTCATGAGCACGTACTCCGTCAAGAACAAGGTCGCCCTGGTCACCGGAGCTGCACGCGGCATCGGTCTCGCCACAGCCAGGCATCTCCACGACCGCGGCGCGAGCGTCGTGCTGGTCGACCTCGACCACGAGGCCACTGTGCTCGCTGCCAAGCAGCTGGGCGAGCGCGCCATCGGGATCGGCGCCGACGTCACGGACCGCGCCGCGATGCAGCGCGTCGTCGGACAGGCCGTCGACGCGTTCGGACGACTCGACATCGTGATGGCCAATGCCGGTATAGCACCTGATCTCGCCACCGTTCGCACGATGGACCCCGCCCTCTTCGAGAGGGTCATCGACGTCAACCAGCTCGGTGTCTACCGCACCGTGCACGCGGCGCTGCCGCAGATCATCGAGAACCAAGGGCAGGTCGTGGTTGTCGCGTCGGTCTACGCCTTCGTCAACGGCGTGCTGCTGGCGCCGTACGCGATGACCAAGGCAGCGGTCGAGCAGTTCGGCCGGGCCCTGCGGGGAGAGCTGGCCCAGCACGGCGCCACCGCGAGCGTCGCCTACTTCGGGTTCATCGACACCGTGATGGTGCAGGAGGGATTCGCAAGCTCTCTCGCCCAGCGGTTCGAGGGCACGTTCCCTGGCTTCTTGCGTCAGAGGCTCACCCCGGCCCAGGCCGGCAAGGCCGTCGCCGACGGCATCGAGCAACGCGCACCGCGGATCATCGCGCCGAAGCGGTGGACCGTCTACTCAGTCCTTCGCGGCCTGCTGAACCCCCTGCTGGACCGTCGTACTGAGAACAACGGGACGATCCAGGGCATCGTCCGCGACGCCGACATCGCACCAGGAGCCACCGTCCCGAGAACGTGACCTGTCATCGCACCGATCAGGCAGCGCCGTCATCCTCACTGACTGGAGCTCCGGACATGCAAGAGCCCCTCACCTGCGCCTTCGCAGATGAGGGGCTGCTGTCGTGCTGTGGCAGGTGCAGGGTTCGAACCTGCGTAGGCTGAGCCGTCTGATTTACAGTCAGATCCCTTTGGCCACTCGGGCAACCTGCCGGGGTGTTGCCGGGGCAACGACAAGCAAGACTATCGCAGCCGATTAGGGTGAGAGAAATCAGACCCCGTGGCGCAACACCAGGAGCACTCATGGCCGACTCGTCCTTCGACATCGTCAACAAGATCGACCGTCAAGAGGTCGACAACGCGCTCAACCAGGCGGCCAAGGAGATCTCGCAGCGCTACGACTTCAAGAACACCGGCGCCTCGATCGACTGGAGCGGCGAGTTCGGCATCGAGATCAAGGCCAACGCCGAGGAGCGGGCGCTCGCGGTGCTTGACGTGTTCAAGGACAAGCTGATCAAGCGCAACATCTCCCTGAAGACCCTCGAGGAGGGTGAGCCCCGGCAGTCGGGCAAGGAGGTACGCCTGACGTCGACGATCACCGAGGGCATCAGCCAGGAGCAGGCCAAGAAGGTCTCCAAGCTGATCCGCGACGAGGGCCCCAAGGGCGTCAAGGTCCAGATCCAGGGCGACGAGCTCCGCGTCAGCAGCAAGAAGCGGGACGACCTCCAGGAGGTCATCGCGCTGGTCAAGGGCGCCGACCTCGACTTCGCGGTGCAGTTCGTCAACTACCGCTGACCATCCCCGTCACCGGGCCGCGCGCCCGGGGTCAGGGGAGGTTCGAGAGCAGCAGGTCGGGCCAGGCGCTGAGGGCGACGAGGCCGGCCGTGCCGATCAGCACGGCCGCCTTCGAGATGCGGATCGACACGGGCGGTGACGGGCTCCGGTACGGATCGTCGATCGCCGGCCGGTCGACGAGCGCCGCGATGAACCGCAGGTAGTACGCCAGGCCGAGCATCACGTTGACCGCCATGACGACCGCGAGCCAGACGTGGTCGGCCTCGACGACAGGCCGGATGACGACGTACTTCGTCACCAGGCCGATGACCGCGGGCGGGAAGCCGGCGAGCGTCAGCATCGCCATGACGAGCGGCACCCCGGTCGGCGGGTCCGTGCGGGCCAGGCCCCTGAGCTCGCTGTATTCGGTGCTGCCGCGCAGGCGAAGCACGACGGCGAGCGCGGCGAAGGCCACGAGGTTGGCCAGCACGTAGACCGCGAGGTACTGCACCGGTGCATCGGGACCGGACCGGGTGACGACGGCCACCGGCGCGATCAGGAACCCCGCCTGGGCGACCGAGGACCACGCCAGCATCGCGACCGCGTTGGTCTGCCGCAGCGCGCCGAGGTTGCCGACGGTCATCGTCACCGCGGCGACGAGCAGCAACAGCGGCGACCAGGTGTCGTACGCCGTGGGCAGCGCGACCAGCAGGAGCGTCAAGACCGCACCGAGCGAGGCGGCCTTGGACACCGACGACAAGAAGCCGGCGACCATGACCGGCGCGCCGAGATAGGTGTCCGGGATCCACACGTGGAACGGCACGGCGCCCAGCTTGAACAGCAGGCCCACGATCGTCAGCACGACCGCGACGGCGACGACACCGTCGGGCAGCTCGGTGTCGCCGAGGCCGGCGGCGAGGCCCGCGTAGTCGAGCGTCCCGGCGGCGCCGTAGAGCAGCGAGATGCCCATCAAGGTGATCGCCGTCGAGACGACGGACGCGAGGAAGAACGTCCACGCCGAACGGATCGCGCGGCTGTCGCCCTGACGGAGCCCGACCAGCGCGATCGACGGCAGCGACAGCAGCTCGAGGGCGATCACGAGGGTCACCAGGTCACGGGCGGCCACCATCATCGCGGCGCCCGCAGCGGCGCTGAGCAGCAGGAAGTGGTACTCCCCCGGCGGCATCGCGTTCTCGAAGTTCATGACGTTCGAGGCCACCACGACGACCAGCGTGCCGGCCAGGACGATCAACGTCAGCGCGAACGTGAAGGGCACGATCTCGTCGTGCAGGCGGAAGAGCTCGAACCCCGCCCACACGAGTGCGGCGCTGGCCGGCAGCCCGGATCCCAGCCACGTACGGCGCGGATAGAACGCATCCACGAGCAGCGCGACCAGCGCCCCGACCGCGACGATGACGGAGGGGCCGACGACGGACCAGTCCACGGGGATGTTCATCGCTCCACCGGCCCGTAGGTGCCGTCGTAGGTCGTCCCCGACTGACCGTTGAGCGTGGCCGGCACGTCGTACAGCCCGACGATCAGGCCGGGCGCGAGCCCGAGCACGACGATCGCCAGCGCCAGCGCGCCGCCGACGACCGCCTCCCGCACCGCGAGGTCGCGATCGCCCTCGTGGCTCACCGGCTCGCCCTGGGCGAGCAGGCGGATCGCCCGGAGGAAGTACGCCGTGGTGAGGGCGACCCCCAGCACCGCGAGGCCGAGCGCGGTCCACGCGTAGGGCTGGTCGAGCACGCCGACCTCGTACGCTGCGCGCAGCGACAACAGCTCGCCCCAGAACCCGGCGAGACCCGGCAGTCCGAGGCTCGCGACAGCGGCGAACACGAACGCGACGGCGAGCCACGGCGTACGCGCATAGAGCCCGCGGCCGATCGCTCGCATCGACGCCGTGCCGAAGCGATCCTTCAGCGATCCGGACAGGAAGAACAGCAGGCCCGTGACGAGCCCGTGTGCGATCGAGCCGAAGACCGCAGCGGCCAGACCGATGTCGGTCATCGTGGAGATCGCGAGCGCCACGAAACCCATGTGCCCGATGCTCGAGTAGGCGATCATCCGCTTGAGGTCGTCCTGGGCGTAGCAGGCCAGCGCCGACCAGACGATGCCGACGACGCCGGCACCCGCGACGTACGGTGCGACGTCGACGAACTCGCGAGGGAGCATCAGCGCACCGAGCATGATCAGCCCGTAGGTGCCGAGCTTGAGGAACACCGCGGCGAGCAGCACCGAGCCGACGGTCGGCGCCTTGCTGTGCGCGTCGGGCAGCCAGGTGTGCAGGGGCACCAGCGGCGTCTTGACCGCGAAGCCGAGCACGATCAGGACCGCGGCGACCAGCGAGGCGCTCTCGGTCTGGAAGATGCTCAGCGAACCCGTGCGGCTCGCGACGAGCACGATGCCCACCAGCAGCAGGGCCGAGCCGGTGACCGTGAACAGGAGGAACCGGGTAGCCGCGACGCGACGGCCGACCGGGTCATGCGGGTCGCCCCACCACGCGATCACGAACCACATCGGGATGAGTGCGAGCTCGAAGAACACGAAGAACAGGAGCAGGTCGAGCGAGGCGAACACGCCGAGCGCCGAGGCACTGATGATCAGGACGAGCCCGACGAGGGCCGGGGCGGTGTCCTCGGCGATGAGCCAGACGCAGCACAGCAGAGCGATGAAGGCGGTCATCAGCAGGAACGGCCACGACACGACCGTGACGCCGACGTGGAGTCGAGCGCCGAGGGGCTCGATCCAGGACTCGTCGATCTCGCCGCCGATCTCGTCACGGCCGTCCCACACCAGGGCGAAGAGGACGAGCGACGCGGCCATCGCGGCTGCACCGAGCGATGCGGCCGTGCGCCCGGAGACGCGCTTGCGCAGGAACAGCAGGGCGAGCCCGACGATGAACGGGACGAGGAGTGCCGCGGCGATCACGTCCAGATCACCGCCGCTGCCGTGATGACGACGACGCCGGCCGCGATCACGGTCGCATAGCGCTGGACGTTGCCGGTCTGCACCAGCGCCAGCACCCGCGACGCCAGCTCGGCGACGCGGACGGAGCCGTGTGAGTACGCATCGATGCCGTCTCGATCGACGTCGACGACCGCTCGCGCCGAGGACCGCGTGGTCGAGGGGATCCATGAGGCGTACGGCCGGTCGAGCCCGAGCTCGGAGGTCAGCCACGGTGCGTCGAGGTCGAGCGAGTGCCCGCGCCGCCAGACCATCAGCACGGCACCGACGCCCGCGGCCGCGACGAGGGTCGAGAGCACCCCCATGCCGAGGTGGAACGGCTGGCCGATCGACAGGGCGAACGACGCAACCGCCAGGGCCAGGAGCGGCCCCGTCATCGCGCGGTGCTCGGACCTCGAGCCTGTCGAGAGGCCGGCGCGGTCGGTCGTCGCCGGCGCGAGGAACGCAAGCAGCCAGAGCCGGGTGGCGTAGGCCGCGGTGACGAACGAGGTCAGCAGCGCGACGCCGAGGAGCATCACAGCGATGCCCTCGGGCAACGGTCCCTCGTGACGACCGTGATCGAGGGCGTGCAGCACCGAGTCCTTGGTGAAGAAGCCGACCGTCGGGACGACTCCCGCGAGGGCGGCGAAACCGATCGACATGGTCCAGAAGGTCACGGGCATGCGCAGGCGCAGGCCGCCCATCGCCGACAGGGCGCTCGAGCCGACGGCATGCATGAGGCACCCGCACCCGAGGAACAGCAGCGCCTTGAACGCGCCGTGCGACAACAGGTGGTCGGTGCCGGCGTCGGCATCGCCGGTCGAGAGCGCCGCGAACATGAACGCGAGCTGGCTGACGGTCGACCAGGCCAGCGCCCGCTTGAGGTCGGTCTGCGCCAGCGCGAACAGCGCGCCCAGCAGCATCGTGACCGCGGCGATGATCGCGAGCAGCGTCATGACGAGCTCGGACGCCTCGAAGATCGGCATGAGCCGGGCGACGAGGTAGACCCCGGCGGCCACCATCGTGGCCGCGTGGATGAGGGCCGTGATCGGCGTCGGACCGGGCATCGCGTCGGGCAGCCAGGTGTGGAGCGGGAACTGCGCGGACTTGCCGACGACGGCGACCAGCAGCAACAGGCCGATCGCGGTGGCGTTGTCAGGCTCCTGCGTGATGACCTCGCTGATCCGATAGGTCCCGTACGTCTGCCCGATCACCAGGATTCCGACGAGCAGGCCCAGGTCGGCGACGCGGGTCATGAGGAACGCCTTGGCGGCGCCGGACCGCGCGGCGGCGGTCTGCCACTCGTGCCCGATCAGCAGGTAGGAGCACAGCCCCATGACCTCCCACCCGATGAGCAGGACGAAGAGGTCGTCGGCCGCGACGACCGCGATCATGCCGAAGAGGAACAAGATGATGACCAACGCGTACGACCGGTAGCGCGCGTGGTGGCCGAGGTAGGCCGTCGAGTAGATCTGCACCAGCAGCCCGACCCCGACGGCGAGCAGCAGCACCTGCGCGGCGAGCGCGTCGACGTGCGTCGCGAGCGAGACCCCCAGCAGCGAGCTGCCCTCGACCCACACCCTCGTGGAGGCGTCGCCCTCGAGGTGCGGGACGGCCCACACAGCGACCGCCACGGAGAGCGCGGCGGTCAGGACGACGTACGACCAGGTGCGCCTCATGAGCTCGCACCGACCTCGTCGACGTCGACCGTGCGGACGGCGCGGAACAGGGCGAGGACGATCGCCAGTCCGAGGCCGATCTCGGCCGCCGCGATCGTGATCGTGAACAGCGTGAGCACCTGGCCGGTGTGCAGCTGGTCGGCGAACCAGGCGTCGAAGGCGACCAGGTTGAGGTTGACGGCGTTGAGCATGAGCTCGACGCCGAGCAGCATCATGACGGCGTTGCGGCGGGCGAGCACCCCGTACAGCCCGATGCCGAACAGGGCTGCCGACAGCACCAGCGGATAGAGCAGGGGCATCAGCGCTCGGTTCCCGACCGGGAGATGACGATGGCGCCGATGAGGGCGGCGAGCAGCACACCGCTGAGGATCTCGAACGGCAGGACCCAGTCGTTGAACAGCACCTCGCCGAGGGAGCCGGCCGTGCCGACCCGGTTGCCCTCGATGGGCTCGCCGCGGAAGCCGGCCACGACAGTGGCACCGAGGCCGGCCGCGGCGACCAGGCCCAGAACTGCCGCGGTCCATCGGTTGCCGGTGACCTCCGCCGAGACCGTCGTCTGCTGCCGCGTCAGCATGAGCGCGAAGATCACGAGCACGACGACCGATCCGACGTAGACCAGGACCTGGACCCACGCGACGAACTCGGCAGTCATGAGCACGAAGCACCCGGCGACCGCGCCCAACGTCACGACGAGCCACAGCGCGGAGTGCACGAGCTGCGTCGTCGTCATCGCGAGCAGCGCCGAGCCGACGGCGATCACGGCGAAAAGCAGGAAGACGATCTCGGTCGCTGTCACCCGGCGTCCTCCTGCGCCTTCTTCGCCTCGTACGCGGCAAGCTCCTTGGACGGCTCGGCGCCGGCATCGAGCGCCTGCGGCGCCGGCACGGTCCACATCCATTCGCGCAGCCGGTTCATGTCGTGCGTCAGGTCGAGGATGTCGCCCTCGGCGTACGCGAACTCCGGCGACCAGTGCAGCGCGTCGAAGGGACAGACCTCGATGCAGATGCTGCAGTACATGCAGAGCGAGTAGTCGATGTCGAACGTGTCGAGGACGTTCTGGCTGCGGTCGCGTCCGCCCTCGGTCGTCGCGGGGATCGTCTCCTTGTGCGAGTCGATCGTGATGCACCACGACGGGCACTCACGCGCGCACAGCATGCAAGAGGTGCAGTTCTCCTCCTGCAGCGCGATGACGCCACGGCTGCGCGGCGGCAGGTCGGGCTCGACGTCGGGATAGTGCGCCGTGACGGAGCGCCGCGTGAGGTTGCGCCACGTCACCGCCAAGCCCTGCAGCAGGCCCTTGCCGTACGTGCTCATGCCACCACCAAGACCGTCGTGAGGGTGACCTGGGCCAGGGCCACGGGGACGAGAACCTTCCAGGCCAACGCGTTGACCTGGTCCTCGCGCAGGCGCGGATAGGCCACGCGCGCCCAGATCACCAGGAAGGCCACCCCCATGACTTTGACCAGCGTCCACAGCCAGCCGACGTGGTCCGAGAACGGCCCGGCCCACCCGCCGAGGAACAGCACCGTCGTCAGTGCCGACAGCACGAGGATGCCGGCGTACTCGGCGAGCAGGAACATCGCGAAGCGCATGCCGCCGTACTCCGTCAGCGGGCCCATCACGAGCTCGGCGTCGGCGAGCGGGGCGTCGAACGGCGGACGCTGCAGCTCGGCCAGCCCCGCGACGAAGAACACGACGAGGCCCGGCAGCTGGGTGAGCAGCCACCACGGCTCCCACTGCTGCACGATGCCGACGAGCGAGAGCGTCCCGGCAGCCATCGCGACGCTGGCTGCCGCGAGCACCATCGGCAGCTCGTACGACATCAGCTGGGCCGCGACGCGCATGCCGCCGATGTAGGAGTACTTGTTTCCGCTGCCCAGGCCGCCCATCAGCGTGCCCAGCACACCCACGCTCATCGCGGCGAGCACGAAGAACAGGCCGAGGTCGAGGTCCTGTCCGATCAGGTTGCCCTGCCCGAAGAACGGCCCGAGCGGGATCGCGAGCAGTGCGACGAGGTAGGGCACCAGCGCCACCGCAGGGGCGAGCTCGAAGACCTTGCGATCGGCCGCGGCCGGCGTGATGCTCTCCTTCTGGATGAACTTCACGCCGTCGGCGACGAGCTGGGCCCACCCGTGGAAGCCACCGGCCTCCATCGGCCCGACCCGGCTCTGCATGTGCGCCATCGCCTTGTGCTCCATCTGGCCGATGACCAGCGGCAGCACCATGAACGCCGCGACGACCACGAGGCAACGCAGCATCGCGTCGACGACCTCAGGCATCGCGACCACCGGCCTGCGGCCCCCACTCCTCGGGCTCCGGCACGCCGGGAGGCTTGATGCGTCGCCGGCTGGGCGAGTGCGTCGACTCCGCGTCGCTCTCGCCGGGCTCCTTGGCGCCGGGCCACGGCTTCGCGACCCGCGACGCCAGCACGAACTCCTTGCGCAGCGGATGTCCCTCGAAGCCATCGGGCAGCAGGAGCGGTTCCAGGGCGACGCCGAAGTCGATCCCGAACATCTCGTGGGTCTCCCGCTCGTGCCACGCGGCGCCGCCGTAGACGTCCGCGATCGACGCGACAGCGGGCGCGTCACGATCGAGGTACGTCACGAGCAGCAGGTGGTCCAGGGGACGTACGCGCGCGACGTGCAGCACGAGCCGGAAGCCCTCGGGGTGCTCGTCGACGGCCGAGAGCCAGTCGAAGTAGGTGTAGCCGTCCCGCTTCAGCTGCGCGACGGCGTCATGCCACTCGGCGGCCTCGACGACGCGGTGGCGCGGGCCGAAGCCGTTGTCCTCAAGACTCACGATCCCCCGGTTCCTGCGCCTGCGGCGGGGTGATCCGCGGGCTCAGCAAGGAGGTGGCCGGACGCTGGTAGCGGTCCGCGAGGTTCTCGCCGCCGATCTTGTCCTGCAGCGTGACGATGCCGTTGAGCAGCGCCTCGGGCCGCGGTGGGCACCCCGGGACGTACACGTCGACGGGGATGATCTGGTCGACGCCCTTGGTGACGCAGTAGGAGTCCCAGTAGGGGCCGCCGGAGTTGGCGCACGAGCCGAAGCTGATGACGTACTTGGGCTCGGGCATCTGGTCGTACAGCCGCTTGATGGCCGGCGCCATCTTGTCGGTGACGGTGCCCGAGACCACCATGAGGTCGGCCTGACGGGGGCCGGGGGCGAACGGGATGACGCCGAGGCGGATGAAGTCGTGCCGCGACATCGACGTCGCGATGAACTCGATCGCGCAGCAGGCCAGACCGAAGTTGAAGACCCACAAGGAGTACTTGCGGCCCCAGTTGAGCAGGTAGCGCGCCGGCTTGGGCGCGTGCGCAGAGACCGGACCGAGGGTCGGCATCGGCAGGTTCACACCGCCTACGACGTCCACGACAGCACCCCCTTGCGCCACGCGTACACGAGCCCGACGACGAGGATGCTGATGAAGATGCCCATCTCGACCGCAGCCGCGCGGCCGATGTCCTCGAGCACCACGGCCCACGGGAACAGGAACACCGCGTCGACCGCGAAGATCACGTAGAGGAACGCATAGACGTAGTAGCGGACCGTCGACTGCGCCCAGCCGGCCCCGACCGGGTCGACCCCCGACTCGTACGTCAGCAGCTTCTCGCTCGCGGCGACGCTCGGTCGCATGAGGCGGTTGAGCCCGAGCATCCCGCCGGCCAGCACGATGCCGACCACGATGATCACGCCGACCGCGGCATAGTCGTCGAGGTAGGCGCGCATGGGGACACTCTAGGGAAGATCGTGCCGTCGTGGTGGCGCACGACACCGCGACCACACCCCGAGGCGACCGGCATACTGTGCTCGATCCGCACACGCGGCGGTCTGGACGAAGCGAGGGCACGTGGTCGAGGTGAGCAGGGCGGGGTCGATGCCGCCGGTCGAGGCGTGGCTGCGCGACTTCGCCGCGGCCGTACGCGCACGGGACTACGGACGAGCGCGGGCGATGTTCCACCCCGACGCCGAGGGGTTCGGCACGGTGGCCGAGCGATGGTCCGGGCTCGACCAGCTGCATGCGGAGCAGTGGCACGGGGTGTGGGAGCGCACGACCGGCTTCGCGTTCGACCTCGAGGGCACGACGGTGTTCGCCGACGGCGATGTCGTGGTCGCGATCAGCGACTGGTCGTCCGAGGGAGTGCTGGGTGACGTGGTCGGGCCACGCCGTGGCCGCGCGACGATCGTCCTGGCCGGCGATCCCGAGCTCCGCGCGGTGCACACCCACTTCTCGATGGTGCCGGGGACTCAGGCGTGATCCGGTTCTATGCCGCGCGCAGGTTCCTGTGGGGCATGGAACGGTTCATCGACGGGTGGGCGCCGCACCTGGCCGAGGTCATCGACCCCGTGGCGTACGACGACGTGCGGGTCGGCGACCCCCTCCCGCCGGGCGTTCACGTCTTCGCCGACTTCGAGCGTCTGCTCCGCTCCGAGCTGGCTCTCGTCCGGCGACTGCACGACCGACTCGCGGCGCAGCCGGGCAGCTACGTCACGCTCAACGACCCGGCGGCGTGGACCGGTCGACTCGGGCTGCTGCAGGACCTCGCCGCGATGGGGATCAACGACTTCCGGGCGTACCGACTGCGTGATCGCGGCGCCGAGGTTCGCTTCCCGGCGTTCCTGCGGTGGGCCAACGAGCACAGCGGCAGTCTCGGTGCCGTCGTCCACTCCGAGGCCGAGCTCAGGCAGCGGATCCGGGAGCGGGTCAGTCGCCGCCGCCGGCTGTTCAACCGCGACCTCCTGGTCGTCGAGCATGCGGACACCGTCGGCGAGGACGGCATGTTCCGCAAGTACTCGGCCATGAAGATCGGCGAGCGCCTGGTCCCCCGGCACGTCCTGGTCAGCCGCCGGTGGATGGTCAAGAAGCCCATGGTCGTGACCCCCGCCATCGCCGAGGAGGAGCGCGAGTTCGTCGAGACGTTCCCGCACGAGGCCGCGCTGCGCGAGGTCTACGCGGTCTCGGGCATCGACTACGGGCGGATCGACTACGGCTTCAGCCGCGGTCGGCTGCAGGTGTGGGAGATCAACACGAACCCGGTCATCGTCCCGACGCCGGACCAGATCGACCCCGTACGCCTCCCCGCCCAGGAGCGCTCCGCCGCAGCGATCGTCTCGGCGTTCGAGGAGCTGGCTGCGCAGGCCCCCACGGCACCCGGGGCACGTTCGCTCGGGCTTGCGGAGCGGGTTGCGTGGGCGGCGCAGGTGCGCGTCACGCGGCGTTACGACCGTCGCCGGCGCTAGATGGCGGTCGACTGTTCGCCGTCTCAGTATTCGAACAGGTGTTCGACATTGTCTCGGATCTCCGATAGGATGGTGCGTGTTGAGGGTGAAGTCTTCGCAGCAATCCCTTGACCTGACTGGATCCGACTGAGACCGGCCCGTGGTGCATCGAGCTTGGGTGTGCCGCACTTCGAGAGTGGCCAAGCGTGCGACCGTTTCGTTCTCGAGGTCTGTCGTGTCCGTTGCCCCGGTTTCTTCGCTCCGGCACCCGTTGGTGGGTGCTGTCGAGCAGATCGAGGCTGCGTTGGACCGCATGACCATCGACGGGTGGTCGGGTCTGGAACCTGTCGCCCTGCGGGCGGCGGCTGAACGGC